>NZ_JASGBP010000009.1 GCF_030053345.1 Flavobacterium sedimenticola | reverse complement strand
AATCCGTAGGTGTACTGATGACAGGTGCCGTGTTAACAGTCACGGTAGCGGAACCCGTTTGAGCTTGGCCGCAGGCATTAACACTACCCTCTTGAACACTAACCAAACTATAGGTAAATGTTCCGGCAGTGTCTGTAGGTACATTAATAATATATGTCGTACCACTGGATTGTACCGCCGGCTGGGTTACGGTGTTGATGGCATACACAAAGGTGTATGGTGCAGTCCCGCCCGCTCCGGTTAAAACAACTTGCGGACTTGCCGAATTAAGACATGCTGAAGTGGTTCCTGAAATGGAAGCAGTAGGTAAACTGTTAACCGTTACAGTAGCAGTACCGGTTTGGTTTTGAGAACAAGAAGGCGTTCCCGAACTCTGAACACTTACCAAACTGTAAGCAAAATTACCGGCTGTGTTCGTTGGCACACTCACACTAACACTATTACCAGCTGTTGTAGTTACCGGAGGTTGCGCCACATTGTTGATGGTATACGTAAACGTATACGGTGCCGTTCCGCCCGCTCCGGTAAATGTAATAGACGGACTCGCAGCATTTAAACAAACGGTAGTGGTTCCTGAAATGGTTGCGGTTGGTAATGCACTTACGGTAACTGTTGCCGAACCTGTTAAAGTTCTGGTACAGTTGGTCGTGTTGTTTAAAACACTCACTAAGGTATATGTTGAATTCGCAGTTAAATTAGGAGTCGTAACTGAATTGGTTCCGGTACCATCTAAAACTATAGGTTGATTTGGACCGCCATCTACCGTATAGGTAACGGTGGCATTCGGCGTACCGTTAAAAGTGATTACCGTATTGGTACCCGAACAAATTGTGGTAGTTCCTGAAATGGTAGCCGTTGGCAATGGATTAACGATTAGTTGAAATGACGTGGTATCATACGTTAACGGATTCGCATTCTCTTCCAATCTAACGTAAATGGTTTGTCCGTTTGTTCCCGGTACCGAGGTAATCGGACTGATGGCATTGGCATCGTTGTCCGCATCATTTTGTGATAAGTGGTAGGTAACGGTATAATCGGCTGCCGAGTTTGTGCCCAAAACAATCGGCGTTTGCGGCGCAAAGTTAAAGTTGGCGGTACCACTGCCAAAACTACTTTCACACAACGTTAAGTTTGGCGGTGGATCGGCAGTAACCTGACAAGAGATATTACATATGGTAAACGAGAAAACAGAGATACAACCACTGGAAGTCGGTCCATTGTCGGTTACCGAAATATAAATGGTGGAGCACGCTCCTACCCCGCCGGTCGGTGCCGGATAGGCACTTGGATTCGGAATGGAATTATCAACATTCGCCGCACCGTTAGAGGTAGTGTGAAAGAAAACTTCAAAATCACTCGGATTCAAAGAGGTACCCGTAAATAAATTCGCAATAGCGTTATTCAAATTGTAGGTAGGCAAATTGGCACATTGGGTCAGATTCGCCGGTGGATTAATCGGTGGCGGTGCATAGTACGAAACCGTGGCACTGGCCGTGGCGTTGGCCACACAACCCGGTTTGTTTACGACAACCGTATAAGTGCCCGGTTGTGTTACTGTGATTGATTGGGTGTTTCCGGGAATCGGACCGCTCGGCCCTGACCATTGGTAGGTCGTTGCCCCGGCAATCGTAGCCGTTAGAATGGCTTGTCCGCCTACACAAATTACCTGATCATCAAGCGAAAGCGGACAAATAATATTACAATCGGTAGCTCCGGCACCCGGTGCTCCGGCATTGGTTTGGGTTAACGAAATCGTTCCGGCCTGATTGGAGAAATTGGTGATTAATACCACATAAATTTGTCCTACCTGAGCATTCGGAATGTTTAAGGTTTCAATGGCTGCTGTGGAATAACTACATCCGGTAGTTTGTGTAGCCGGTTGTCCGGGTACTACCCCGGGAGCCACTCCGTTACCGTTGTTAATGGCCACACAGGCATTGGTTAAGTTGGCATACGGACCCCAAGCTGCATAATCCACATCGATGCCGCCGCCGCCATTAGAGGTCTGCTGTATCGTTAAATTGATGTTTCCGGCTATCCCGATTTGCAAGTAAAACCAACCGGCATTGGGCGAGGTAGCTAAACATCCGATTGTACCGAGATTGGGTACATTGGTTGAATTCTGGAAGGTTAATCCGGAGCCTCCGGCACAAAAAGCTTCTGAGGAAGAACAGTCTGCTCCTTGTGAAAAGGCTTTTCCAATACACAACAAATTAACTAACAGTAGATAGAAGTAAATTTTTTTCATTACTGACAACAATTTTTTTGAGGGTTGAAATTTACATAATTTTAAGAAATAATGACGTTAAAAATGAAATATTTTCAAATATTAACACTATTGAGCAGAGATTAATTATAATTATTTATCTTTGTGGCTTTACTTTAAAAACCCAAATTAATACCGAATTTGATGACAAAAACAGACATGACAAATGATGAATTAGGTGAAAATCACGTGGCTACCAGCGCCCAAAATCCGGTGCGTCATGATGCCTTCGAATTGCCGGACGATCAAAAAATAGAACTCATAAAAAAAGACGTAGAACATATTTTGACCACTTTGGGAATGGACTTAACCGATGACAGTTTGAAAGGCACGCCGAACCGAGTGGCCAAGATGTTTGTCAAAGAAATTTTCGGTGGGTTAAATCCAAATAAAAAACCCAGTTCTTCTACCTTTAAAAACAACTACAAATACGGAGAGATGTTGGTGGAAAAAAACATCACCTTATACTCTACTTGTGAACACCATTTATTGCCAATTGTGGGCCGATGTCATGTGGCTTACATTTCCAACGGCACTGTAGTGGGTTTGTCTAAAATGAACCGTATTGTAGATTATTTTGCCAAAAGACCGCAAGTGCAGGAGCGTTTGACCATGCAAATTGTACAAGAACTGCAAAAAGTATTGGGTACCGAAGATGTGGCTTGTATTATTGATGCCAAACATTTGTGTGTGAATTCGAGAGGCATACGCGACATCGAAAGCAGCACAGTGACTTCGGAATTCGGCGGCCGTTTTAAAGACGAAAAAACCAAGCGCGAATTTTTAGATTACATTCGATTAGAAACCAATTTTTAATAGCCCCGATGGCAGCGGCATCCTTTTTTGTTTTGTGCTTCGTCAGGCTCAGCATGACAAAACAAAAAAGATACAGCGGAAAGCGGGAAACAGCTACAAATTATGCAACTGTATAAGAATCAATCCCTCAAAATATACAACTCTCTTTCGGGAGAGAAAGAACTGTTTAAACCGGTACACGAAGGCAATGTCGGCATGTATGTATGTGGTCCTACGGTGTACAGCAACGTGCATTTAGGCAATGTGCGAACCTTTATGTCGTTTGATATGATTTTTCGCTATTTGTTGCATTTGGGGTATAAAGTGCGTTATGTACGCAACATTACCGATGTAGGGCACATTGTAGATGATGTGGATGACGGTGAAGATAAGATTGCCAAAAAAGCGCGTGTGGAGCAGTTAGAACCTATGGAAATTGTACAACGCTATACGGTGGATTTTCATGAGGTTTTGAGTCATTTTAATTTTTTACCGCCGAGTATTGAACCTACCGCAACCGGACATATTATAGAGCAAATTGAAATTGTACAACAAATTATGGCCAAAGGGTTTGCGTATGAAAGCAACGGCTCGGTGTATTTTGATGTGGTGAAGTTTAACGAAAACCACCATTACGGCAAGTTAAGCGGACGCAACATTGAAGAAATGATGGCCAATACGCGTGATACCGAAGGACAAACCGACAAGAGAAATCCGCAGGATTTTGCCTTGTGGAAGAAAGCCGAACCGGAGCACATTATGCGATGGCCATCGCCTTGGGGCGTGGGTTTCCCGGGGTGGCATTTGGAATGTACTGCCATGAGTACCAAATATTTAGGCGAAACCTTTGACATTCACGGTGGCGGTATGGACTTGAAGTTCCCGCATCACGAGTGTGAAATTGCACAAAACGAAGCCTGCACGGGCCACAGTCCGGTGAACTATTGGATGCATGCCAACATGCTGACATTGAACGGCAAAAAAATGTCGAAATCGACCGGCAATAATATTTTACCGAACGAAATCTACAATGGCGGCAGTCCGTTTTTAAGCAAAGCCTTCTCGCCTAATGTGGCGCGCTTTTTTATGATGCAGGCGCATTACCGAAGCATCCTCGATTTTACCAACGACGGTATCGTAGCGGCCGAAAAAGGCTTCAACCGATTGATGGATGGTTTGGAAGTATTAAAAGGCTTGCAAGCATCGAGTACGTCCTCTTTAAATATCAGTCAATGGCGCAACCAATGTTACGACGCCATGAACGACGACTTCAATACGCCTATCTTAATAGCAAATCTGTTTGAAGGCATTCGTTTTGTAAATTTGGTCAACGACCAAAAAGAAACATTGACTGCCGAAGACCTGCAATTGCTTTCGGATACACTCCACACCTTTACGTTTGATGTATTAGGTATTAAAAACGAGAAAGCCGAAGCCAATAACTCCGAAAAGTTAGAGGGCGTGATTGCCTTGTTAATTGAAATGCGATTGGAAGCCCGGGCCAACAAAAACTTTGCGTTGTCGGATCAAATCCGGGACCAGTTGGCTGCCTTAGGGATTCAATTAAAAGACGGAAAAGACGGAACGACTTTCAGCATCAACTAATGCTTAAAAAAATTGCAATAGCGCCGCTGCTCCTGGTGATTTGGTTTTACAAAATTGTACTGTCACCCTTGTGGCCGGCTACTTGTCGTTTTCAACCCACCTGTTCCACCTACTTTATCGAAGCACTAAAAGTGCACGGTTTGTTTTACGGAAGCTACTTGGGCATCAGGCGCATTGCCCGTTGTCATCCGTGGGGCAAAAGCGGTTACGATCCGGTGCCCGACAAGAAGTGCTCGCACTAAAGAAAACGTTAATTCTTTTTCTTTCCCAAACATTTCATTACTTTTACACTATCACTAAACCCCAAAATTACTTGAATCATGATTTGGAATCCCTCTGAAGGAATTGATATCGGCTCATTTACCGTGCGTTATTACAGCTTAATGTTTGTTATTGCATTTGGATTGGGTTGGTATTTGATGAAACACATTTTTGATCGTGAAAATGAACCTATTGAAAAACTGGATACGCTATTCATCTGGACGGTAGTGGCTACACTACTCGGTGCCCGTTTTGGTCAGGTATTTTTTTACGAATGGGAATATTTCCGAAACAACCCTGTAGAGATCCTGTTGCCTTTTAAGTTTGATCCCGAATTTGAATTCACCGGTTTCAGAGGCTTAGCCAGTCATGGTGCTGCCATTGCCATCATTATAGCCATGTATTTTTACAGCAAAAAAGTAATCCGCCGCCCGATGCTTTGGGTATTAGACCGGGTAGTCATTCCGGTGGCCAGTGGTGCCGTGTTTGTGCGTATCGGTAACTTTTTCAATTCGGAAATATACGGTCATGTGACTTCCGGGGATCATTTCTATGCAGTGAAATTCGTAAAGGACGACGAGTTCTGGAAATCGCATAACCTACTCCAAATTACCGGCGCTAAGAATGCGAAAGAAGCTTTCCATGTGCTGCAAACCGATCCGAAATATGCGGATATCATCAGCCAAATTCCGTATCGTCATCCGGCACAATTGTACGAAGCCTTTGCTTATATCTTTGTTTTCTTTATCTTATTCTATTTGTATTGGAAGACTAAGACCGCCGAGAAACAAGGCTTGTTGTTTGGGTACTTCTTAGTACTGCTATGGTCGGTGCGTTTTGTGGTCGAATATGTAAAAGAAAGTCAGGGTGGTATTGAAGAAAGTCTGAAATTATTAACCACCGGTCAGTGGCTCAGTATTCCGTTTATACTGGTCGGCATCTACTATATCTTCATGGCCGAAAAGCCGATTGAAGACGAGTTCTAAAAATATAAAGTCCTGATTGTTCAGGACTTTTTTTATGCTTCATCGTTTACTTCGCTGTGCGATTTGGCGTAATTGCGCCATTTTTCGATGCACTCTTTCATATCGTCCGGAAGTTCGGTATCAAAACGCATGTAGGCTTTAGTTACCGGATGCTCAAAACCCAAGGTTTTGGCATGCAGGGCCTGACGAGGCAAGGTTTTAAAACAATTGTCGATGAACTGTTTGTATTTGGTAAACGTGGTGCCTTTTAAAATCAAATCACCGCCATACCGCGCATCGTTAAACAAGGTATGCCCGATGTATTTCATGTGCACGCGAATTTGGTGGGTTCGGCCGGTTTCTAATTTACAGGAAACCAACGTCACATAACCAAATCGTTCCAAGACTTTATAATGGGTTACGGCATGCTTGCCCACATCGCCATCGGGGAAAACCGCCATTTGCATGCGGTCTTTTACATGACGGGCAATGTTGCCGGTAATGGTGCCTTCGTCTTCTTTGACATTGCCCCAAACCAAAGCAATGTATTCGCGCTCGGTGGTTTTATCTTCAAACTGTTTGGCCAAATGACTCATGGCTGCTTCCGTTTTGGCAATCACCAACAAACCCGAGGTGTTTTTATCGATACGGTGCACCAAACCGGGACGCTCACTGGAATTCATCGGCAAATGATCAAAATGAAAAGCCAAAGCATTCACCAAAGTACCGGTATAATTGCCGTGACCGGGATGTACCACCAGCCCCGGCGGTTTGTTAATCACTAACAAAGCGTCGTCTTCATACACAATATTGAGCGGAATGTCTTCGGGAATGATGTGATTTTCAAACGGCGGATGCTCGAGCATCACACGCACCACATCAAACGGTTTTACCCGATAATTGGATTTCACCGGCACATCATTTACCCAAATGTTGCCTCTTTCGGCTGCTTGTTGGATTTTGTTTCGGGTGGCATTCTCTATGAGTTGCATTAAAAACTTGTCGACCCGCAAAAGCGATTGTCCTTTGGGCGAAACAAACCGATGGTGTTCGAACAACTCCTCTTCTAAATCGTTGATTTCATTACTGTTATTCATTTGGCATCACGATATCAGTAGAATCAACTGCGGTAGAATCGATGGTGGTATCGTCAAAAACCACTTTGCCGTCACCCAAAACCAAATCGATTTTAGAGGACTTCAACACCTTGTCTCCGGCTTTTATTTTTTTTCCGTTCATACGCATCTCCAACACCATATCTTTTCCCAAATACGGTTTGTAGGTAATGGTACCTTCTTTTAATCCCACGGCTTCAAGCGTCGGCACCGCCTGACGATACGTCTTCTCAATCAAATCGGGAACAGCGACCATGGTATAGGTGGATGCATTTATTTTGATATAAATCTTACGGCCTTCTTTTACCTTAGCACCGGCTTTGGGCTCCTGCTCTACTATACTGAGTTTGGGAAACTCCGGTCGGAAATCGACGGTATCTAAAATGATGTAATCCAAGTCTAAGGCCTCTAATTTTTCCTCGGCTTGCTCGGCAGAGAGTTTGGCCAAATCGGGCACTGTAATTTCCTGACCGTGGTGCGTGGTGTAGGTAATCCAGTGGAAGAACAAATAGGCCAAGGCGGTAAAAATAGCCATGGCGGCTAGAATTTGGGCAAAGAAAACCCGACTGGTTAAATAGTGTCGTAGGCTCATAAAAATTAATTTGAGCAAAGATATAAAAAAGATGCGCTTCGCTCTTAGATTTTTAGACACGCCTTTTTAGACTTTTAGAGTCGCTTTGCTTTTAGATTGTTAGATAGGCTTCGGTTTTAGAGAATTAGAAAGCACACGAAACCTAACAATCTAAAAGCCGCAGGCAAGTCTAACCTTCTAAGAAGTCTAAAAATCGAAACCACATAGTCGTATCTCAATAAAAAATAATAATTTTGTTTCATCAGAGACCAACCTAACTCCATCTACCAATGAAAAAAGTAGCCATCATCATGGGCGGATATTCGAGCGAATATCAAATTTCACTTAAAAGCGGCAATGTAGTCTATCAGTTTTTAGACAAAACCAAATACCAAGGCTACCGCATTCACATCTTTAAAGAAAAATGGGTGTATGTGGATGACCAAGAGAACGAATTTCCTATCGATCGCAACGATTTCTCGGTGATGGTGAATGGTGAAAAAATAAACTTCGATGTGGTGTTTAACGCCATACACGGGACGCCGGGCGAAGACGGTTTGATGCAAGCGTATTTTGAATTGTTGGGCATCCCGCAGAGCTCGTGCGATTACTACCAAGCAGCACTTACCTTCAACAAAAGAGATTTGCTATCGGTGTTAAAACCTTATGGTATTAAAACAGCCACTTCTTACTATTTAAATCAAGGCGACGAAATTGATGAAGAGGCCATCCTCAAAACCGTTGGCTTGCCTTGTTTTGTAAAACCCAACAAATCGGGTTCGAGTTTCGGAATCTCTAAAGTAAAAACGGCTGCCGAACTCGACTACGCCATTGTGAATGCTTATAAAGAAGACAACGAAATCATCATTGAAAGTTTCCTAGACGGTACCGAAGTGTCGGTTGGGGTGATTAATTATAAAGGAACCGTAACTGTGTTGCCGATAACGGAAATCGTTTCGGAAAATGATTTCTTTGATTACGAAGCCAAGTATTTAGGTAAATCTCAAGAAATTACGCCGGCCCGAATTTCACCCGAAATGACGGAGAAGGTTTCGGCTGTAGCCAAAAAAGCGTATGAAGTACTCAAGATGTCGGGCTTTTCGAGAAGCGAATTTATCATTGTGAACGGCGAACCGCATATGTTGGAAATGAATACCATTCCGGGCTTAACCACCGAAAGTTTGATTCCGCAACAAGCCAAGGAAGCCGGGATTTCACTGACGGATTTGTTTACTAATGCCTTGGAATTGGCGTTAAAAAAATAATGTTCAAAAGTTCCGTGTTTCGAGTTTCGAGTTATAAAACGTTAACTTTAAACCCGAAACGCGTAACGTTAAAACTAAAACATGAAAAGAAAAGCAGTATTTCCCGGTTCGTTTGACCCCATCACTTTGGGCCACTACGATATTATTAAAAGAGGCGTTTCCCTTTTTGATGAAGTGGTGGTAGCCATTGGTATCAATGCCGATAAAAAATACATGTTTTCTTTAGAAGACCGACAGCGCTTTATCGAAGATGCCTTTAAAGACGAACCTAAAGTTACGGTGATTACCTATGAAGGGCTGACCATCGATTTGTGTCGAAAATTAGGAGCCGATTTTATCCTGCGCGGATTGCGCAATCCGGCCGACTTTGAATTCGAAAAAGCCATTGCCCATACCAATCGGAAATTGTCCCAAATTGAAACGGTATTCCTGTTGACTGCCTCTAAGACCTCCTATATCAGTTCGAGCATCGTACGCGATGTCATCCGAAACGGTGGCGATTATACGGTTTTGGTACCCGAGAGCGTGGTCGTAAAGAAAGAAAAATAGGCTAGTTTTTCAATAGTTTCTCCTCCTCAAAAAGCAATTTGATATTCTCATACGAATTCTTCAACGCTTCTTTGATTTGTTCGGGGTTGAGCCAAGCCACTTTTTCGATGCCTTCGTTGGCCTGCGGATGCAATGCCCCTTCAAAATTGGTTCTCATCTCAAACCAATGGGTCACTTTTAATTTATATTTTCCGCTGCGCTTAAAAACGTGATAGGTTTTTTGCAACTTTTGGGTAATCAGCAAGCCGTTTACGCCGGTTTCTTCTTCAACTTCGCGCAAGGCGGTATTTTCGATGGCTTCATTTTTTTCAATGCCGCCTTTGGGCAAATCCCATTTTCCGTTTCTGAAGATGAAAAGCACCTCTCCTTTTTTGTTATACACCAATCCGCCGCCGGCTTTGCACACCGGAATTTTTTCTTTTACCTTTTTCAGAATGGCTTTTTCATCCGGATAGTACAAATAGGCTTTTTGAATTTTATTTTGGAACATTTTGATGATGACTTGCTCAATATCAACACTTTCCAGCAAAAACAACTGAAAATCGGTTTCCTTAGCCACCTCATTGGTTAAAAAAAGAGGTTTATCGTTGACAAAAACTTTATACATTTGTACTATGATTTTTAATAAAGATACAGCCGAAAAAACAGCCGAATTGCTTTTACAAATAAATGCAATTAAATTGAATCCAAAAAATCCTTTTACCTGGGCTTCGGGTTGGCACTCTCCTATTTATTGCGATAACCGATTAATCTTGTCGTTTCCGGCGATACGAAATTTTGTGCGCGAAGAATTTGCCAAGCATATCGAAAAAGAATTCGGGAAACCCGACGTTATTGCCGGAGTGGCCACGGGTGCCATTGGTATCGGAATGTTAGTGGCCGAATACATGGGCTTGCCGTTTGTGTATGTGCGTCCCGAACCCAAAAAACACGGACGTCAAAATCAGGTGGAAGGCTTTTTGCAAAAAGGACAAAACGTGGTCGTGGTAGAAGACTTAATCAGTACCGGCAACAGCAGTTTGTTGGCCGTTGACGCCCTAAAAGCCGCCGGTGCACATGTGAAAGGAATGGTCGCTATTTTTACCTATGGGTTTGACGTGTCGACGGAAAACTTTAAAAAAGCCAATGTCGACTTACACACTTTGGCCGATTATGAGCATTTATTGCATTTGGCCGTAGCCAAAAACTACATCACCGAAAAAGAATTGACCACTTTACAAGAATGGCGCAAGAGTCCTTCTACGTGGCATATATAATGGCGAGTACCGGGTTACGCGTGCAACCCAAAACCTTAAACCCAAAACCTTAAACCCGAAACCTTAAAACCTGAAGCATGAATTTAGAAAGCCCGAAAGTAACTGTAGCACAATCTGCCGAGTACCTGTACAACGCCTTGTGTGATGTAAAAAATTACGAAAAATTGATGCCCGAAAACATTGCCAAGTTTGAGGTGTTGGGCGATGATATCTTTAATTTCGGATTAAAAGGCATGCCCGAAATCAAATTGCGATTAAAAGAAGGCGTACCGCATTCCCAAGTCAATTTGGCTGCTGCCAGCGATAAAATCCCTTTTACGCTGACCGCCCATTTAGATTCGGTTGCCGATAACGCCACCTCGGTGCATTTGATTTTTGAAGGCGAATTCAACCCTATGATGGCCATGATGATTAAAGGCCCGATTACCAAATTTATTGAAACGTTAGCGCAGAATATGTCTAAGTTGTAAGAAACAAGAGCATTGTCATTGCCGCGAGGGCGGCAATCCAAATAATAAAAAAGCGACTTTTCAGTCGCTTTTTTATTTTGAATGTATTTGTCATTTCGAACGTAGTGAGAAATCTCATGACTAATTCAAAAATGATAAAAAAATTATGTGATTTCTCCCGTTGGTCGAAATGACAATTCAGACGCTATTTCACTGTCGTCAATCGTTTATCGATAACGCGTTCCATATAATCTTGTATAAACGCCTTGCAATACAGCTCAATCTTATCCATTTCGGCATTGCGTTGGCCAATCAAATTGCGGGTCATACCCTTGTCGTTTTTATCATAAAACCCCACGGCTTTCTTTCCGTCAAACGTACAAATGTAATTACCGCACATAAACTGGTACACATTGGCACTGTATTTTACCACAAAAGGTGGCACCGTTTTGTCACTAATCAAACTTCGGCCCCAACTTCGGAAAGGTTTTTGGTAGCCCATCATGTCCAATAAGGTCGGATAAATATCGATTTGTTGCGCCCATTCGTCATTCACCCCGGTATACTTTTGATTCGGACTGAAAAATAAGATGGGAACGGTATGTTTGTTAAACTCTTTGCGATACTCATCGTAGGCGATGGTATTGCCATGATCGGCTACCAAAACAAAAATGGTATTGGCGTACCAAGGCTGCTTTTGGGCCTCCGCAAAAAAACGTTTCAACGCATAATCGGTATACCCGATACATTGGTTGATATTGACCTTTCCTTTCGGAAATTTTCCTTCATACTTTTCGGGTACTTTGTAGGGTTCGTGCGAAGAAACCGAAAACATCGTCGCCATAAAAGGCGGCTTCTTTTGGGTCAGGGTTTTGTTAAAATACTGAAAGAACGGTTCGTCCCAAATACCCCAAACCCCGTCAAAGTCGGCATCGTTATTATACTCGGTTTTCCCGTAATAATGGTCGTACCCCAATATATTGGCAAAGCCTAAAAATCCCATAGAGCCATTGGGGGCTCCATGAAAAAAGGAGGTATCATAGCCTTCGCTTTTTAAGGTCGACACCAAGGATTCTATTTTTTGTTTCGGATACGGCGACGAGGTAAACGCATCCTTAAACGACGGGATGCCGGCAATCACCGAAGACACGCCGTGTATCGATTTCCAACCGTTGGCGTACGCATTGGTGAAAATCAAACTGTGCTGTGCCAGTGAATCCACAAAAGGCGTGTATCCCTCATAATCGGGAATGGTGGTGTTTTTATTAAACGCACCGCTGTACTCCCGGGCAAAACTTTCTAAAATAAAAATCACAATATTCGGCTTAGTAGGCGGATTGTTGCGGTATTGCTTAATGGGAACCAATAAGCGGTCTACGGTGGCTTTAGGTACCAAATTGACCTTTTTAAAGGTATTGGTATTCCAGGTACGGATGATGGCAAAGGGCGTATTCAAAACCACATCGGCCTGACCCGCATTTTTAACATACCGACTCGCATCCAACAAATTAATGGGACGGGTACTCTTTTTAAAATCGCCGCGAATTCCGCCCACGCACAACGTTACAATCAGCAAAAGACTGGCCGTAGAGGTTGCAAAATACTTTAGCGAAGGCTTTTCGGTATGAGGCGTGATTTTTATTCTTTTGTAGGCTAAAATCCAAATGTAGGCCAGCGCAAAAAACAACAAAAACACATGCCAGTAATTGAGCAGGAAGTTAAAAAACAAAGCCGCTTTGTTGCTCTCGTGCTCTAACGTATCCAGCGAGGCTCTGGTACTTCGGCTGAAGGTGTAGCGGTAATAAATAAAGTCGATAAAATTAGCCGAATACACCAAAAGATTGGTGGCGAAATACACATAAAACAAGACTTTCTGATACGCCTTTTTCGTATTGATGAGTAGCGGAAAAACAGACAACAGGATAAACAACCCGTTGGTATACAAAATGGTCGTGGTATCAAACGCCAAACCGTGATAGCAGAGCGCCACAAAATCAAAAAAACCGTCTACGGCGATAAGATTTCGGTTGTAAACATAAAATAAGATACGGGCGACAAAATAGAAAATATACGCCAGTAAAATTCTGGCTCCTAAAACCTTGTATTCGTTAATACGCGGGTATTTTTTCATAAAAAACAATATCTGTGTTGCAAAACTACATATTTACCTACTATCTTTTTAAATTAATATTGTATGTGATGCTAATATTATTTAATTTGCGTAAAAATATGACTCATGACGCCTATCACCCGACTTTTTGACTTTCCGTATTACCAACTTTCCAAAAACAATCTCGAAGCCTGTTTGGTAACCAAATACAACGGGGTTTGGGTAAAAACCTCTACGCAGGAATACCTCGATAAAGCCAATGCGATATCCCGGGCGTTGTTGCGTTTGCAGGTTCAGAAAAACGATAAAATTGCGATTATCTCTTCCAACAACCGCACCGAGTGGAACATTATGGATATCGGGGCTTTACAGGTTGGCGCGCAAACCGTGCCTATTTATCCAACCATAGCCTCCGAAGATTACGCCTATATTTTGAACCACTCCGAGTCGAAGTATTGCTTTGTTTCAGACGAGGTGGTTTATGAAAAGCTCATGGCCGTTAAAAATGAAATTCCGTTGCTGGAAGAAGTATACAGCTTTAACGACATCGAGGGATGTAAAAATTGGAAACGTTTATTGGAGTTGGGCGAAGACCAAAGCAATCAGGATGTGGTGGAAGACCGAAAAAACAATGTAAAGCCCGAAGAATTGGCGACTATCATTTACACTTCGGGCACCACCGGAAAACCCAAAGGTGTGATGCTTTCACACCACAACATTGTGTCGAATGTGCTAGACAGTTCCCCGCGTATTCCGTTTGAAGAAGCCACCAGTGTAGCCTTGAGTTTTTTACCCATCTGCCACATCTTCGAAAGAGTGATTTTATACATTTACCAATACTATTCGGTCTCCATCTATTTTGCCGAATCCATCGAAAAACTCTCCGACAACATCAAAGAAGTAAAGCCTACCGTGTTCTCGGTAGTACCGCGTTTGTTAGAAAAAGTATACGATAAAATCATCGCCAAAGGCGAAGAACTCACCGGCATAAAAAAGAAATTGTTCTTTTGGGCCATCGATTTGGGCTTGCGTTACGAACCCTACGGGGCCAACGGTTGGTGGTACGAATGGCAGCTCAACCTGGCGCGCAAACTCATTTTCAGTAAATGGCGAGACGGTTTGGGCGGCAACCTTAACGTTATGGTCTCGGGGAGTGCCGCTTTACAACACCGCCTGATACGCATATTTGCCGCAGCCGGTATGCCGGTCATGGAAGGCTACGGACTAACCGAAACCTCGCCCGTGATTGCCGTTAACGATCAACGAAACGGCGGGTTCCGCATCGGGACCGTGGGTCGGGTAATTCAAAATGTAGAAGTCAAAATAGCCGAAGACGGCGAAATCTTGTGCAAAGGCCCTAATGTCATGATGGGCTATTACAAAGACCAACAACTCACCGATGAAGTCATCCAAAACGGGTATTTTCATACGGGAGACATTGGCGAACTGGATGCAGACGGTTTTCTGAAAATTACCGACCGTAAAAAAGAAATGTTCAAAACCTCAGGCGGCAAGTATATTGCGCCGCAGCTCATCGAAAACGCCATGAAACAGTCGTTGTTCATCGAACAAATCATGGTAATCGGGGCCGGCGAAAAAATGCCCGGTGCTTTTATTCAACCCAGCTTTGACTTCATCAAAGAATGGGCAAAGCGAAAAAACCTCCAAATTGGCGATACTCCGTCCGAAATAGCTTCGAATCCGTTGGTCGTGGCCCGCATCGAAAAAGAGGTGGAAAAAATTAATGACAAATTCGGAAATTGGGAAAAAATCAAACGCTTTGAACTCACCCCTGAGGTGTGGTCTATTGATGGCGGACACCTCACGCCTACCCTTAAACTGAAGCGTAAAATAGTCATGGAAAAATACAAAGACCTGTATCAAAAAATCTATGGTTAACCGTGTTTTTACACGTTTCTTCACCCCGTTACCCGGCCTGGCCGCATACCTTTTTCAGCGCTGATTTTAGGAATTATGTTATCAACAATTGCATTTATTAAATAGTTGATAATTAATTTCTTAATAAATTATTACATTCTCAATATAATGGTATTTTTATACTATTAACCAATAACTATAAATTATGAATGTAAAAAACTTTATTGTTGGAGGTATCGTGGGTGGTATCACTGATTTTTTAATGGGCTGGCTTCTGTACGGAATGCTGTTAAAAGATTATTTTCCCAAGCCGGAAGGCGCCGGAGAAGAAAACCTTGTTTTTATCTTTTTAGGTTGCATGAGCTTTGGTTTTATGTTGTCGTTTATCTTTAACCAAGGCGAAGGCATCAGCAAATGTGTTCCGGGTGTAAAGTTAGCAGCCGGTATTGCCTTGTTTATGTCGCTTTGCAATAACTTCTTTTACAACATGTACAACGCCACCATTAACTGGTCTATGCTAGCCACCGATGTGGTCGTATCAATTGTTATCGCTTCTGTAGTGGGAGCCGTTATCGCTGTGGTAAATGGCAAGATGAAGTAAAGTATTCGATTTTCATAGTGTGAAAGCGTCCGAAAGTGATTTCGGGCGCTTTTTCATTAGTTCCTACTCCAAAATGTGAATTTTGAAAACATATCGTGTTATTATGTAACAAAAACAAAAGGGGTAGTACCGAAATTTGTGATATAAATCCATTGAAACTAAAAACACTTTAACTATGAAAAAAATCATTCTAACAGTAGCGGTAGCCATCCTTTTATTTGGTCTACCATCGTGCAGTAGCGACAATGCTGCTTCAGGAAATTATTCGTACAAAGTGCGATTGACCGACGACCCGGGTCCGTATAGCGAAGTTAATGTGGATATTCAGGCGGTTGAAGTAACCGGAGGAAACGGACAAACGGTAACGTTAAATACCAATGCCGGGATATATAATTTGTTAGATTTTACCAACGGTGTAGATACCCTTATTGCCACCAGCACTTTAACCGACTCCAGAGTCAACCAAATTCGTTTGATATTGGGGACCAACAACACCATCGTGGCGAACGGAGTTACCTACCCGCTGAGTACGCCCAGTGCCGAACAATCGGGGCTTAAATTATTGGTGAATCAAACCCTGCAAGCCGATATCGACAACAGTATCTTGATTGACTTTGATGCCAATGCCTCGGTGGTGCAAACCGGCAACGGCACTTATAAATTAAAACCGGTGTTGCGTACCGTAGTAGCCGCCATCTCCGGAAACATTACCGGCAGCATCACCCCGGCCGGTGCCTTGGTAACCGTAAGTGCTACTTCAAACACCACCGGACTGATTTACACCAGTAATGTAGATGCCGAGGGTAATTTTACCATTACCGGGCTGCCTCCGGGAAGTTACAGCGTTACACTTACACCGCTGTTGCCATTGCTTCCGGTAACCCAAACCGATGTGGTGGTACAAGCCGGTGTGAATACCAGCATAGGCGTCATCGCCTTTTAGCATTATACTGTACAGTATAATATTCTTGAATTTTTTGAAAAGAGATTGCTTGTGGGTTAGTGCATCATTATCGGCTACCATATTGTCCTCAAAATAATGTCATTCCGATAAGCGAAGTTGGTTTATTCAAACGATGCGACGGCAATCTCTTTTCATCATTCAAAACACAAAAACCACTCGCCTACTCGAGTGGTTTTTTGTTGCCCTTCCGCTTAATTGTTAAAATAGTTCCCTTTTTTGAATTCGTCGTAGGAGTAATAAAAACAATTGCTATATTTACTTCCCTGAATCTCATTTAAATGACGGATTACCCCACCCTAACGGATCAATACAAAACGGAAGTTTTTTTTGATATCTCTGCCGACCTTTTTTTTATTGCCGGTTACGATGGCTATTTTAAAAAAGTAAATCCTGCGGTATGCCACCTATTGGGCTATACCGAAGCTGAATTGTTGGCCCAACCCATTAATGCTTTTATCCATCCCGACGACCTGGAGCGGACCTCTCAGGCCCGAGAATCGGTCAAAAAAGGCAATCCGTTACTGCATTTTGAAAATCGCTACCTTACCAAGAGCGGGGATGTGGTTTGGCTGTCCTGGACCTCTACGCCCCACCAAGCGCACGGTTTGGTGTATGCCATTGCCAAAGAAGTCACCCAGCGCAAACAGCTCGAGGAAGAGCGCAATAAGCTATTAACTACTATTCGCAAAATCAATCACGACTTAAAGAAAATTACCTATACCGCCTCGCACGATTTGCGTTCCCCGGTGAATAACTTACTGTCGGTTTTTGAATTGCTCGATGTGAGCAAAATTGAAGACCCCGAAACGCTGGATCTTATCAACATCCTTAAACTCACCACCACCAGTTTAAAAGAAACGCTCAACGACTACGTCAGTAACATCAGCCATCAGGATGATTTGACTGTCAGCGTCGAAAAATTGTCGTTGACTGAGGTGGCTCAAAAAGTACTGCAATTCATTCCGCTGCAAAGCAACGGAACCAAAGTAACCGTAGACCTCAACTTTGACGCCTTCGATACCGTATCGTTCAACAAAGTGTATCTCGAGAGTATTTTTATCAACCTTATCACCAACGCCGTCAAGTATACCCAACCGGGGGTGCCTTTGGTGATTACCCTAAAAACCCAAATGGAAAACGGTGTACACCAATTGGTCATTGCCGACAACGGTTGCGGGTTTGACATCGAAAAAGTAAAAGACAAAATATTCGGGCTTCATCAAAAATTTCACCAACACGAAGACAGCCATGGTATCGGACTCTACTTGGTGTACAACCACGTGACCGATATGGGCGGACAAATAGCCGTAAGCAGCGAAATCGGCAAAGGCACTACGTTTACCATAACTTTTAAGTAGACCATTCGTGTGGCTCGTAGAGCGCTTCTCGATACTATTTTACAACCTAAAAACTACCGTTTTTAGATTGCAAAATCACTCGAAGTGACGCATCTAGTAGTAAAAAAAACAGGGTCGTCAGTTCGAGTGTTGCGAAGCAACGTATCGAGAACCAACCCTTCGATACTCCCGATACTTCGGGGTTGGCTTCGCCAAAATACTCCCGGTGACCTCCTGCAATATAGACGTCAGTTCGAGTAGCCCGAAGGGCGTATCGAGAACCAGGAGCCAACAGCTATTTCCCAAAATCTTTTTTTGCCAAATTGGGCAAGGCATCGAAGTCCCCATTAATCAGCGCCTTCTTTTTGGCTTTAGACCATTTTTTAATTTGTTTTTCTTTTTCAATGGCAATACAGATATTGGTAAATTCCGCATAAAAGACCAAAGAGACCGGTCTTCTTGTAACAGTATAGCACGTAGGATAAAACCCGGTTTCATGTCGAAAAAGTCTTTTCGTTAGGTTACTCGTGACACCGGTGTAATACGTGCCATCTGCGCATTCCAGGATATAAACATACGATAGTTTCATAGTGTAAAAGTAGGAAACTTCTTGATACTATTTATAAATCACTCGAAGTGAAGGCTTCTCGATACCATTTTACAACCTAAAAACTACCGTTTTTAGATTGCAAAATCACTCGAAGTGACGCGTCTAGTAGTAAAAAAAACAGGGTCGTCAGTTCGACCCTTCGATACGTTTTGGCTTCGCCAAAACACTCAGGGTGACGTTGTTCACTGTAGTCGTCAGTTCGAGTGTTGCGAAGCAACGTATCGAGAACCCATTTTGACTACATCAAAACACACTAAACCACTCTAAATGAGCCGTATACTACAGAGCCTCCATCGCTGTTAAACGTTCTCGGGTCTCACTTTTCTACTTTTCAACCCCCATTTTAGGTTGTTCATCTAAAATATTTTCATTTTCCCTCCAAAAGTGAGAGCTTTAACTACCATTTCACAACGCTATCCCTCCCCATTTATAGCGCAACACTAGTGTGAATCCAACGCCCCAAAAATACCAACGGTAACGCTTAACCTATGTTATAGGTTGTTACAACCGTTTAGGTGGTAATACCGTGGCATTCGAAATAACCTTTAAACCAATACAAATATGAAAACAAGAATTCTTTTACTGTCCTTTGTAGCCCTCTTTTTCCTGAGCTGCAGCCAATCGGAAAACACCTCAGACGATGCGGCCCAAAAAGCCGTTTTTAAAAAACAAGTGCAGGAGCTTCTCCGCAATCCGGAGTTTAGAAACACCGTTACCCAACAGTATCATTCGGCTACCCTACGCGATGGCAACCCCAACCAAGGAGCCTTTACGGTGAGCAACAATCAATTGTTCCTCTTTTTCTTTTACCTCCCTAACGATCAAATTTTGTTATGTGGCGGCATGGAAGATTACGGTACCATAACCGTGTTGCCCAACGGCACAGCCCGTTTTAACATTAACAGCCGCGAACCCTATGCCGCCATACTCGATGTGAATACGTTTGCCTATGTCTGGTCTAATGAAGCCGATGCCTACAAAACCGGTTCCTTATACACCAATTTTGTGAGCGAATACGAACTGGTAAACTTTGGGTTTGGCGATATGTACTTCCCGGGCGCGCCGCAAGCGGCTTCGGTATTCCGCATGCAAACCTCGGTGAGTGATGCCCAACCGTTGTACGACGAGAACTTTAATTTTATCGGCTTTTCTCCTGAAACAGCCCGTAAAAACTTAACCGTACGCAGTGTTACAGTTCCCAACAGCAATAGCGATGGCCATTTTGACATTCGATTAAACTAATACGGCGGTCGTTTTCCTATAGCACACCTTTTACTCCTAAAAGGTGTGTTTTTTTTTAGGGGGTCTCATGCTCTTTTGCATTCCCGTTAACCGTCAGTTCAAGTAGCCCGAAGGGCGCTTCTCGATACTATTTACAGCTACAAAAATGCCAATTTTTGTAGCTGTAAATCACTCGAAGTGACGCTGCTGGAATTTATCACGTGACAAATTAAAACGACTCTCGTCAGTTCGAGTGATTTTCACGAAGTGAAAATTGTATCGAGAACCGACCGTTCGAGTAGCCCGCAGGGCGTATCGAGAACCCCCAAAAAAAAAAGTTGCCCATCGGACAACTTCTCTCTCATAAAAAGGCAGCCTTTATAACGCTGCTTTCCTTGCCTCTACGGCGATCACAAAGGCATCAACCTCGGCCATTTCCCGTTCTACACGTCCCAGCTCCGATTCTTTCTGCAGCAAGGCTACCGTGCCGTAATTCTCTTTGCGGTTCTCCAATACAAACTTGCGGTACTCGAGTGTGGTTTTTTTGTCCATCGCGGCTTCCTTAGAAGGCCCTTCGGGCAAGGCGGCAATGATGGTCTCGGTGGCGGCAATCTCGGCAATAACCCCCAGGATTTCGGCATCCAGCCCCTCCGAAGTCTCGGCGTACTTTTGGGTCACGCGCTCGTTGGTGATTTTTTTGTAATTCAGGTCGGCTCTTTCTCGGGCCGCCCAGGCTAATAACGCGTTACAATCGGTAACCTGCGTTAAATTGGAAATTGAATACTCCATGATTAAAAGTTTTTTAAATTAATGATGGAGTGCCATGGACGAACACTGTGCCGAAAAATCTATTTTAAGAAAACTTTAGTATTATTTTGATACAATTTTAACAAAATGCATGACGAAATCACAATATAAACACAGCTATGATGCCTTATTCGCATTGGGCTTCCCGGCCATTTGGTGCCGTTTGCGCTCCAGCAGCATTTTTTGGTACACCAATAAATCGACCTGCAATTCCAATTCCAGGACCGCGGCCTTCCCTTGCTTTTGCAGCGTAGCCGCTACCCTACGCTCCAACATTTGCAACACCTCCGGGGCTACTTCGGGCAACACCTCGGCGTGTTCTTTCAAGAAATACAGGAGCTTCGCGGCTTTTTCCGCATGCGAATAGCGGGTCTGTGCCTTGTGCAACAGGCGGCTCAGCCGCTCGTATTGGTATTCGTTTTCTTTAATCAGTTTCTCCAATTTCTCGGCCTGCTGTACCTCTTGCTCCTGCAGCATAGCGGGCCGGTCGGCCGCGGCTTCGGGCGATTGGATGTAAGTGAGCATGGCGCCCAGCAGTACCGTGGCATGGTGTGGAAAATGTCCTTTCCCCGACTCAAAACGGGATACCGAACAGCGGTGCAAATTTAAAAGCTTGGCCATTTCGTCTTGGGAAAACCCCAGCAAGCCCTTTATTTCCTCAGATTTTCTTCTCATATCATACAAATTTAAACCTTGTATATCAATCTGTTACAAGGTAAGTGCATGACTATTAAAACGAAAAAACAAGCGAAAATATTGTGCACATGTTTTTCAAAACTAAAAAGTATGTGCATGGTTTGTGCGCATGTTTTTTAAATCTAAAAAGTATGTGCAAGGTTTGTGCGCATGTTTTTCAAAAAAAAATAGGATGTGCACGTTTTGCATACCTATTTTGCAAAAACAAAATGTGGGCACCAAGGGATGCCTTCGTTTCCCGAAGCTACGGAACCGGGTAAACGATTTTGGGGTGGTGACGCTGCTTTTATCGATAAACCGCCCGCGAAAATCGCTAAAGTGTAAAATTCCGTCGGCATTATACCTCCGTAGCCTCGGTTTGCGTATCTTTAAAAACGTCTTTACGATGTTTAAATACCACACGATATAGGAAAGAGACCAACGGGTATTCTTTGGGAATACTCCCGGCACTGTAACTTTTAAAACGATAATAGGTATGAGAACACGATTACTAATATTTTATTTATTAACGAATTGTTTAATTGGATACTGTCAGGAAAAAAAATCAATAAGTGTTAAAAAACCACTAAGCACTACTGCTTTTGATTCTCTTATTATTGGTGAATTAAATTTTATGGTCCTAGGAGACGATAACGTCAAGCAAGGTATTAGTTATGAGTATAAAGAGGACAACACAGAGCTCAATGCAAGTGGAAAACTTTATAGTAAAAATTCGTTTATCATGACTTTAGATGGAAAGTTTTCTGTTAATAGTGGTGCTTTTATTTTTGATGAAAGTGATGGTAGTAAAAAGGGTAAATTAACCACAAATTTCTTCTTCAGTTTAGGCGGGAACTCTAAGTTTTTCAGTGTTGAGCATTTAGATATTCCAAATGATATTGATACACAAAGAGCACTGATACAAAACAAAATTCAAAGCAGAGCATTGGCGGACAGTGTTTATTATGGAATAATGGAAGCCGAAATCATTATGGAATTGTTTGATTTACCGCACGTTTCAATTGATAAAGATTCCTTTCGAAAACAAAAAGACTTATTGAATAAAATTGCAGAAATCAAGACTTATGAATTTAATACTACAGCCTTTACCACAAAAAATAAAGACCGCTTACTGAAAAAATTGCGTAAGTATTATAAGATGAAACCTGAAATAGTAGACTATGACGCTTTAGTTAATATTCTTAATAAAGAAAATAAAGTAAAATATGACCTTATCATTGAAAAGAATCATGTTGAAAAAATTATAAAAACCTGCGACATACCCGAAAATTTCAAAATTGAAAAACTTTTAACTGATTATGAAGTAGCTTATTCTAAACTCGAAAATTACGAAAGTGAGAACAACAAACTAGAAATTGCAACATTTAAAAAATATTGGACAGCATCACAGACCAACTATTTTGGGGTAAGCCCTTTTTATGAAAGACAAAGTTTTGACATTTACAATCAAAATGCAGAAAACACAATAAGCTTTAAGAATCGATTTCAAGAAATACGAAGTGATTTGTTTGGTATAAACATAGGATGGAATTATCTTTTCTTGTGGAAAAATAAATCTTTTGTGTTAATCAGACCTTCTATTGGCTTAGGAAGATCAAATAATTTTGTTGAATATGATAAAAATGATTATAGTTTCACGTATTCATCCGAAAATGTGAATGGTGTTCCGATTGAAGTTAATAAAACCAGAACGGGGTACATTAATAAGAATAATCGAAATTATGAGTATGGAACATTTACCAATTTTAATTTAGAATTATATTACGCACCTATTAATATCGCAGGACTATTCACAAAGATTGGATATTCCAAAAACGATGCATTGTTAAATAAGGAGGCTTACCCGCTGGAAAGCGGAATATTAATTAATTTAAAATCAAAAGACAAAAAGAATATTGTTGCCATACAATTATTTATGAGTAGACTTAATTTAAATGAGCACCCTGATGATGATATGAATTTCGGGCTTAAGATTGGATTACCAATTAATATTTCGAAGAATTAAATAGTCGAAAATACCTACTACTATTGATTGCATGAGTGAGAGATTTTTGGTATGTTTGGTGATACTCCTATCCAACTTATGATTACTACTAAACATCAAATTATACGCTACAACAAACTTGATCGCTGTTTTCAAAATTATGGAAAAGAATACAGTATAGATGACCTGCTTGTAGCGGTTAATGATGCTATATTGGAATATGACCCTAAAAGCTCCGGAGTTGAAATACGAACTTTGCGCAAAGACATAAGTTTTATGCGAAGCGAATCGGGGTATAATGCTCCCATTGAAACTTACAAAGGGGCTAACGGTTTTTATTATCGTTATGCTGATAAAAACTTCTCTATTAATAAGAGTCCGCTGAACGATACTGAAGCGGAACAATTGAAAAATGCCATTGCCATACTGCAACGTTTTGAAGGCAGTCCTGAATTTGAATGGATTAATGAATTAGGGCCCTTATTGAATGATAAGTTTGGACTGGTGAACCACGAACAAAAAGTAATTTCACTTGAGACCAATATTGATTATAAAGGGTATGAATATATTACCCCGCTCTTTAATGCGATAGTTAATAAAACGGTTTTAAAGATTACCTATGCACCCTTTGGCAAAGCGGAATATGAAATTTACTTCCACCCCTATTTTTTGAAGCAATACAACAACCGTTGGTTTGTTTTTGGTTACAATGAATATAATGACGT
This sequence comes from Flavobacterium sedimenticola, assembly GCF_030053345.1. GTDB lineage: Bacteria > Bacteroidota > Bacteroidia > Flavobacteriales > Flavobacteriaceae > Flavobacterium > Flavobacterium sedimenticola. The sequence goes on along the minus strand of NZ_JASGBP010000009.1, from coordinate 97,916 downwards.
TCCTCAATGGAATTTGGCACTCGATAGAATAAAGAACATTGAAAAAGCCAATCATTTGTACAAAAAGGATGAAACCGATTGGTTTGAGTTTTTTGACGAAATCATTGGGGTTTCCAAAGAACCGGGAAAGGAGGCAGAAAAAGTAGTGCTGCACTTTGACAAAGAACAGGCTCCTTATGTGCAGACAAAACCCTTACACGGCAGTCAGAAATCAAAAGTGCTAGGAGATGGCTCCTTAGAGGTTACAATTGAGGTTATTCTAAACTATGAACTTGAAATGCGATTACTGTCTTTTGGAGAGAAGGTCAGAATACTAAGCCCAGAGCAATTGGTTACCACAATTTCTAATCGAATAAAAAAATTAAATCAATTATATTAAGGAACTGTGCACTTATGCTGCATACTAAGATTGTAAATTTGCACAGTAATTAAAAAAGAAATGACTTTACACGAAGCTATAGAACAGGTGCTCCAAACAAATGGCAAACCCATGTCTACCAGTGAAATTGCGGAAGTAATAAACAGCCAGCAGCTTTATGTTCGTAAAGACAATGTGCCTATTCATGCCACTCAAATTGCTGCAAGAGTTGGAAATTATCCCAATTTATTTACGAGAGACAACGGGAAAGTTAACTTGGTTAAAAATGACCTCGCTACTCTTTTGTTTCAAAAAGTTAGGAATAATTTGGTTCATAATTACAGTAATAACAGCATAACAAATTCTATTTTGCCTTTTGAACCTTTAAAACAAGGCATTAATGAGTTGTTAGACAAACTGGACGACGAAAACCTTGTACAGGAACCTATAGCTGAGTATGGCGAAAGCAACAAATCTTACGAGGCAAAATTAGAGGCATTATATAAATTATGCCATTGGTATTTGTTACAGGAATCTCATTCCAAAAGAATCCATTACGGCATACTCAATGATGGATTTGTTGCCCTATTAGCCCAACTTACTTGTTTTAGCAAGCTTCATAATACTATCATCACTAACAGCTATTTTGCCAACTATTATTTACTTAAAATTCTTAAAGAAAATAGTAGTTCTTTGTTTCAAATATTGGATGATAGTGCCGACAGTTATATCTCCCGTGAGGTTAAAAACTTTAATGAGTTTCTTGCTACAGTATACAACAGTCATTTTATCAAAGAATCAAAGGTTACAGACGCACCTTTAAGAACCGAAATCATAATTCCACCATTAGGAATGCGATCGTTTGAACCGACACCTATTGAATTTACAGCAGTTTTAAATGAAATAACAACCAAACAAAAGAAACTGGATATTGCTGTGTTACTCGTTGCTGTAGGTAGTTTAACCTCTTCAAACAAGCGCCACATAGAAGCAAGAAGAATCATTACAGAGTCTAATTTTTTGGATACTGTAGTAGAATTACCAACAGGTATCATTGAAAATACCGGTGTAAAAATGGCTTTACTCCTTTTTGATTTTAGACGAACATCAAAAGACAAGCTATTTTTTGTGAATACTTCTCATCTTTCGCTACCTGAACTATCCACTGTAGCCAAAACAATTAATGATAAAAATGTTGTTCAAGAATATTCAATAGAGGTTAGTCCTGAAAACATAGTACCTGATTATTATAATTTACTGCCAACAAGTTATCTATTTACTAAGCCCTTTGAAAAAAAAGAAGGTTATGAAATTTATACTTTAGGACATCTGTTGTCAGATAAAAAGACGGGGAGAAATCTTAATTATAAAACGAGTAGTTTCTACTCCGGTGGTGAGTATAAATTAATTCGGAATAGCGATTTAAATAAAAACAGCATTTATTTTACACCGTCCGCAGACGCCATTGGTATTGATGCAGACCAATTAGCGCTTGAAAAATTGAGCCTTGTCAAAGGTGGCTTAGCACTAAGTGCCATCAATCAAAACGTTAAAGCCAATGTTTTACCCGAAAACGAAAATTTTGTAATAGGCAACTTTATTCATTGGCTTAAACCCAACCCATCCATTGTATTTGATGAATACTTAGCCCTAGAACTGTTGCAACCTTATGTATTAAAACAATTTAATCTCTATACCAGTGGTTCGTCTCAAGTTCCCTTATTACGTTTAAATGATTTACTCAAAATAGAGGTTCAAATACCTTCCTTGGAAATACAAAGGGAATTATTACTGCAGGAATTAAGAAATAATGAGGTCATACAAAGAAAGAACGAAGCTGTTTCAGACAGGGAACTTGACTTTATAAAAACATTAAAGCATTCCCTAAAACAACCTACCGCCGGTTTAGGAAATGATTTTGCGGCTTTAAAACACTTTTTAAACACTAAAATTACTACTCAGCAAACTTTAGATTTAGCCGAAACTATAGTGCCGATTTTTGAAGATGATGGTCCTGAAACTATTGAACGATACACTTTAGCAAGTACTTTGGCTCGTATGGAACGCTCTTTAACCGATATTGATTACATACTTGAACAAGCTATTCAATTGATCACAATTGCTAATCCCCATAAAAAAGAGGTTGATTTAAAAGCGATACTCAATCAAATAAAAGGGGAATACTCAAATGTAACCATAAAGGTATCGGGCGGAGTAACCAATTTAATTGCCGATGAGAGTCAGTTAAAAATTGTATTACACAATCTAATTGATAATGCCATTAAACATGGCTTTAAAGACCTGAAAATGAATCCAACTATTTGGCTTGAAATCCGTAAAAAGGATAAAAGTTTCATAGAACTGTCTGTTAGAAATAACGGAAAATCGCTACCTCCTCAATTTACAATCGAAGATTTTCTTGCCAAAGGAAAATCAACTAAAGCCGATGTTGGCAGTGGATTTGGTGGTTTTTTGATAGGACAAATCATAAAAAATCACAAAGGAAAAATCATGTTGAATAATAATGTTGGTAATGAAATTTTACCGCATAATGTAGAATTTATAATCTCTTTACCAAGATAATCATGGCAGCAATTATAAAGGTTTTATTAGTGGATGACAAAGAAGACTACTGTCAATCTCTAGTTGGCGTTGGAAGATTGAGCAATTTAAACATAGTGTACCGTTTGGATTGGGAGACCGGTTTTGAAGTGCTTACAAATAATCCTTCCATTGAGTTTGTTATTCTTGACGGAAAAGGAAAAATTGAAGAAGATCAAGAAGTTGAAAAAGATAATTTTGTTTTTAAAGCCATCAAAGATATTACGCAATGGTCGGAAAAAAACAAAAAGCACATCCCCTACTGTGTCAATACCGGTTTTATAGAACGATTTGAGGCATTAGACGGCAATGCCAGGATTTTTCAAAAGACTGAAAAAGACAGAGGAGTTATGTTTCAGTTTATTAAAGATGAAATAGCACAGTCTCATTACAGAACACTCAGAATGAGCTACGATGAAGCTTTTGCACCTTTCGATTTAAATATCATGGCCAAAACTCATGAGCCGTTGTTAATTGAGATTATTACCGTCTTGAACAATACTGATTATGCCAAAAAAAATCTCAATGTACAACGAGATTTATTAGAGGCTGTATTTAAGTCACTTAACAACCCTATCCCTTGTATTCCAACCGCTTTCTTTGATGCAACAAAGAAGAACAAACCCAATTTAGAATCGTGTACTCGTTTTATGGAAGACAGAGATACTAATGGACATAAATTAAACAAACCTGTACCTCAAAGTATTAAATCGGCTTTTAGAAAACTTAAAGAATCTACCAGCGAGTATTCCCATTTATCGGATGAGGCTACATTGAAACTCCCTTTTTTATCTAATACTTTTCTATTGATGGAAATATTAGAATGGTTGCCGGAGTTTGTTAAAAAGCATTATCCAAATTATATTTAACTGCACTATGCACTCAATCTGCACACTAACCTATTAATTTTACAATCAAGAAATACAACTTATGATTACAGGCGAATTAAAATCACAAATAGACAAAATCTGGAATGACTTCTGGACCGGCGGTATCTCTAACCCTCTTACGGTTATTGAGCAGTTTACTTACCTTATTTTCTTGAAGCAACTGGATGACAAACAAATCCTAATTGAAAAGGAAATTGCTATGTTGGGCGGTTCGAATAAAAAACCGATTTATGCCGAGAGTCAAAAAGAATTGCGCTGGTCGTACTTTAAAGATAAAGACCCCGAAACCATGTTTGACTTGTTCCGCAGACCACAACGTCATTTGAACGATTTGACCGTGTTTGACTTTATGAAGACTTTAGGTACTGATGGCGGAAAGTTTTCGGAATACATTAAAGGGGCGACTTTTATGATTGAGACGCCCAAGTTGTTGGACCGAGTGGTGCAGCAAATAGACAAGCTACCGCTGGACAATCGTGATACCAAAGGTGATTTATATGAATACATGTTGGGCAAAATAGCTGAAGCAGGTACCAACGGGCAGTTCCGAACCCCGCGCCATATCATCCGTATGATGGTAGAACTCACCCAACCTAAGAAAGATGATACCATCTGTGACCCTTCATTGGGAACGGCAGGTTTCTTAGTAGCCGCCGGACAGTATTTACAGGACACCCAACCCGATTGGTTTTTGGAAAAGGAGTTCAGAGACCATTTTAACAGCAGCATGTTTAACGGGTTAGAAATTGACCCTTCGATGATGCGTATTGCTTCTATGAACCTGCAATTGCATGGCATGGAAAACCCAAACCTCATTGGTGGTAGTGCTTTGGCCGAAAACAACGGTATTAGTGGACAGTTCTCATTGGTCTTAGCCAATCCTCCTTTTAAAGGAGCTTTGGATTATGATGAAGTAGAAAGCAGTCTGCTACAGGTTACCAAAACCAAAAAAACCGAATTGCTATTCTTAGCACTAATACTGAGAATGCTAAAATTAGGTGGCCGTGCCGCGGTGATTGTACCCGATGGAGTTTTGTTTGGCAGCAGTGGTGCTCATAAAAACATTCGTAAAGAGTTAGTAGAAAACCAACAATTGCAAGCTGTTATCTCTATGCCAAGTGGTGTGTTTAAACCTTATGCCGGAGTAAGCACTGCCATATTATTGTTTACCAAAACCAACAGTGGCGGTACCGATAACGTTTGGTTCTATGATATGCAGGCTGATGGCTATAGCCTGGATGACAAACGCAATTTACTGGTTACTGAAGCGGCTTTAGAGCAATGTTTTACCGAACCGGAATCTATTTTAGAAGAAGTAAAAGGCAAATGTGACATTCCTAACATATTGATGGATTGGCATACCATTAACCAAAAACATTCGGCTGAAGACTTTACCGATCGCACCCAAAAATCGTTCTTAATACCCAAAAGTGACATAGTAGCCAACGACTACGACTTGAGCATTAACCGCTATAAGGAAATAGTATACGACGAAGTGGTTTATGAAAAGCCACAAGTATTGTTAGCCGAGATTAAAGCCCTAGACCAAAAACGTCGAGAAGCTATGGAGGCATTGGAAAAGATGTTGGAATAGTTGCGGAGAAAGAGATTTGAAATTAAAAGGAGGAAGCCCAGTGGGCTTCAGGTACACGAACTTTAGTTCGTAAGGATTCTGCGGAGAAAGAGGGATTCTCACCCCCGGAGAATTCGCAGAGAGGAAGGGATTCGAAACCATGACCTCAGGGTTATGAATCCTATGGTTATGAAAAGGATGTGACCTCGACAGGATTACATATCCTGACAAAGCTCCGCTTTGAAAATCCTATAAAACAAAAAAAATGATCAAGCGAGCTAGTCATTTTTTTGATTTTATAGGATTTATTCGTGACCTCGACAGGATTCAAACCTGTGACCCTGGTTTGCAATCTCAGAAGGATTCGAACCTTCGATCTACTGGTTAGAAGGCAGCTTCTCAAGACCTCTGCTCTAAAAGAGCAATTGAATTAATAACTTAGACGAAAATACAAAAATAGATTAATGCAAAAAGTAAAGATTTCTGAAGTTTGTAAAATTACAAATGGTTATGCCTTCAAAAGTGATAATTATGTTACTAATGATGGCGCACGAGTAATTAGGATTACAAATGTTCAAAAAGGAAAAATTGTAGACAATGATCCTAAACTATACCCTTATTCAGAATTGTCTAATTTAGATAATTATAAGATTGATGAAAATGATATTTTGATGTCATTAACTGGCAATGTTGGGAGGGTTGGTAAATTTCCAAAAGAGTTATTACCGGCTTATATAAATCAACGTGTTTGCAGAATTAAGCCAAAATCAGATAACCTCTCAGATAATTATTTATATCATTTTCTAAATAGTGATATTTTTGAAAATGATGCTATAAGAAATTCAGCAGGTGCCGCTCAATTAAATCTATCAACCAATTGGGTACTTGATTATGAAATTCCTCTACCCGACCTCCCTACCCAACAAAAAATAGCCGCTATCCTGGACAAAGCTGATGAACTGCGCCAATACAATCAACAACTTATTGAAAAATATGATGCATTAACGCAAAGTTTGTTTTTGGAGATGTTTGGGGATCCTATAAATAATCCTAAAAAATGGAAAGTAAATAAATTAAAGGAAATTTCAACTAAAATCCATAGTGGAAACACACCGAAAGGAGGAAGTGAAGTATATGTTGATAAAGGAATTACATTTTTTAGAAGTCAAAATGTATGGAAAAATAAATTAGTATATGAAGACATAGCTTTTATAGATCAATTAACTCATGATAAAATGCTGAAAAGTAGTTTGAAGCACGGCGATATTTTAATGACTAAGACTGGAAGAATAAATACAGAAAACAGTAGTCTTGGCAGAGCTGCTATGTATCTAGGTGAAGATGATAAAGCTAATATCAATGGTCATGTTTATTTGATTAGACTTAAAAAAGACATTATCAATGAATTTGTTTTACATATTTTAACAACAAAAGAATACAGAGGTTATATAAGAAGTGTATGTGTTGGAGGTATTGACAAAAGACAACTCAATAAAGAACACATCGAAGAATTTCCAATTTTAAATCCACCCATTGAACTCCAAAACCAATTCGCAGAACGTATTCAAGTAATAGAAACTCAAAAACAAAAAGCCCAAGAAGCTTTAGCAAAAAGTGAAGCCTTGTTTCAGGGGTTGTTGCAACAGGCATTCAAGGGAGAGTTGCATTAATAAATAATATATGTTTGAGTATTTAAAAGGAGGGGCCATTATAGGAGCCATTATCGGCTTTTGGGATAAAATTAAATTGATAGGTTGGAAAATCCTGTCAATTGCTATTCAGCGTGTAGAGATTAAAACAGATGAGGCTCATAATGCCGTTATAGCTTACTTGGTTAGAAATTATGATAAATTTCAAACCTATGACAAAACTTATGGAGCCATAAACGAAACCTACAGAAATGGTAAGTATGGATTAGTCCCATTTGAAAAGTTTGGTTCTACTTCAATAATTTTCAAGTCAGACAAAAAGGTATTGTGGTTTTTTAGAATGCCTTTTCTTTTTAATCATACTGAAGATAGTGCTAAAGGAAATGAAGACAGGAGATACCATAATGAAGATGACAAAACGTACTCATCAATAACTTTCATTAGAGGCACTTTAGACATAGATAAAATTATTAAAGAAGCATCAGAATACAGGAATAGCATATCATGGCAAATTGATGATGCTGAAGAGGCAACCACTAGATTTGACATATTCTATCTACCTAATAAAGACAATAACAACCACGCCTATTTTTCAAAAGAAACAATTGGATATGCCTGGTACAAACAAAACCAATATCGTTTGCTTGGTGTTGAACCCAACGATTTGGGAAGACAAATGACTACAAACGGTAAAGCCTTAGATAACTTATTCTTTCCAAAAGAAGTTAAAGAACTCATTGAGATTATTTCGCTTTGGGTAAAAAGTAAAGATTGGTACAAAGAAAAGAACATACCTTGGAAAAGAGGCTGGTTATTGTATGGACCTCCCGGAACCGGAAAAACTGCATTGGTCAGGGCATTTGCAGAAGACCTAAATATGCCAATTTATGTGTTTTCATTATCTCAAATGTCAAATAATGACTTGATGAGTTCATGGAAAAACATGCAATTAAATGTTCCATGCATTGCTCTAATTGAAGATATTGATAATGTATTTCATGGTAGAAAAAACATCTGTCAAAGCAATGCCATGTTTAGCAGATTGTTAACCGATGATGACAATAATCAAGACGGTGATGACGCCGGTTCAAAATTTACTCCTCTTACTTTTGATTGTTTATTAAATTGTATTGATGGCGTTGATAAATCTGATGGTGTATTTACCATCATTACTACAAATGATATTGATAAAATTGATTCAGCTATTGGACATCCTATTGAAAAAGATGGTAAAAAAATGTTTGTATCTTCAAGACCCGGAAGAATTGACAAAGCCATTGAATTAACGTATATGCAAAAAGAAAATAAAGTTCAAATGGCACATAAAATACTTGATGAATTTCCCGAAAAGTTGCAAGAAGTATTAAGCTATATTGAACAGGATAATGAAGAAACCCCAGCTCAATTTCAAGAATATTGCGCACAAATTGCCATACAAGAATATTGGAAGCAGAGAGTAAATGAATTTCAGGTAAATTAAGAATTAATGAATAATAATATTACATTAAAGGCTATAGGTGAAAAGGATTTTTTAAACAATCACTTTTTTATCCCTTACTATCAAAGAGGCTATCGCTGGACGGATAAGGAGATAACCGATTTACTCAATGACATTTATGAGTTTCAAAACAAACGCGGCAAAGAGGAAGGCGAATTTTATTGCCTACAACCTATAGTGGTTATTAATAAAAATGGTATTTGGGAAGTGATTGACGGACAGCAACGATTAACTACCATTTTTATCCTATTGACCTATCTGAAAGATGCGAGGGAAATAAATTTCAGTTCTAGTAATTTATATACTATTGAATATGAGACTCGAGAAAAAGAAGGGGTCAGCAGCAAACAGTTCTTAAATAACTTGCATAACATCACAGCTATTGATAAGACTAATGCTGATTTTTACCACATGAGTTGGGCCTATATAACTATCAAAAATTGGTTTATAGAAAATCAGATTAATAAAGGTAAGTTTTTGAGCACTTTGCTCGATACAAATAAGCAAAATGATGTAGACCTTGAAAATAACATCCGGTTTATTTGGTATGAAGTTACTGAAGAAACAGACAATCCTATAGAGATTTTCACGCGTCTTAATATGGGTAAAATTCCACTAACCAATGCTGAGTTGGTTAAAGCTCTATTTTTTATTACGGATAAAAATCATGATAACAAAAAAAGGTATCAACTCCAAATGGGTTTTGAATGGGACCAAATGGAAAATGCTTTACAAAACAAAAACTTTTGGCGTTTTTTAACGACAAAGCCTTTTAAAGGTTCAAATCATATTGAATTAATATTTGATATTATTGCTGAAAAATATGCCCATTTAACCTCAATAGACCTAAAACATAAAAATGATAAACTCTACACCTTTTATGTTTTCAACGATTTAATCCAATCCAAATTAGTTCCTCAAAATGAAGTCAATTCATCCGAAAAAACAAAAGCGTTTCTTTGGGACGAAATCAAAAGTTATTACCGACAGTTTATTGATTTTTACAACGATAATGTGTACTACCATTTAATAGGTTATCTTATTAATTCAAACCAAAGTAATTTTACTATAGCTGAAATTGTAAACTTGGCAAAGAATAATACAAAAGATGATTTTAAAACAGTACTTCAAAATAAAATAGCTTCTCAATTTAAAACTGAGTTAAACGAATTATCCTATCTTGAAAGTTATGAGGAAACAAATAATGCGTTGTTTCTCTTTAATGTACTTACAACCATGGAAAGTAATTACATAAAATTTCCGTTTGAAAAATTTACTGAAGAAAATTGGAGCCTTGAACACATACATGCTCAAAATTCGGAAGATTTAAAAACCGATACCCAGAGAAGATTGGTACTGGAAGAACAGAAAAAATACTTTGAAAACAGAAACGTTGAGCTTTACAATAAAATAGATGAATTATTGGAAACAAAAACAATAAATGAGTTTCATTTTTCAGACCTTCAAAACTTAATCTTCAATGAGTATACCAACGGAAGTGTTGAACACTCCATTCAAAACATGGCTTTATTAAGCAGAACCGACAACTCGTCATTGAATAACAGCATCTTCCCTATTAAAAAAGACAAAATAAAAGAACTGGATGAAAAAGGATCCTTTATACCAATAGGTACCAAAAATGTATTCTTGAAATATTATTCAAAAAATTCGGAACAAAACGTACAATGGAACATTGAAGACCAGGAAGCGTATTTCAATGCACTACAAAGTACCTTAAAGGATTATTTACCAAAAGCACAAAATAATGAAAACTAATTTTTGGAGAATTGTTGAGCAGACTAAAATAGAAATACCAATAATCCAAAGGGATTATGCTCAAGGAAGGGCTGAAGAAAACAGAATTGCCCGAAATTTTATAGGTAAAATTAAAAGCAAACTACTACTGCAGGAAAAACTGAATCTTGATTTTGTTTATGGCAAAACCGAAAATAAGGAATTGATTCCGTTAGATGGGCAACAAAGATTAACCACCTTATTTTTGTTGCACTGGTACATAGCAACTAAAGAAGGACAAATGACCGAAGAAGTAAAACAAACACTTTCTAATTTCAGCTATGAAACCAGACCCAGTTCTCAAGATTTTTGTAAAAAGTTGGTTTTGGAAGGGGTGTCAAAAATAAAAAACGATCAGCTTTTAAGTAAGTGTATCGAAAACGAAAAATGGTTTTCCTTATCTTGGAAGTCTGATCCAACGATAAAGGCAATTCTCAACATGCTGAATATCATCCAGGAGGCATTTTCCGATTTAGAGGAACCGCTGTTTGACAAACTCATAAGTGATGACAGTTTGATTACTTTCAATTATTTACCGCTAGACAAATTCAAATTAACAGATGAACTGTATATAAAAATGAATTCCAGAGGAAAACCGTTAACAGAGTTTGAAAACTTCAAAGCTAATTTTTCAAGTTTCCTCAAAGAAACCGAAAAATCAAAACTCGATAATGAATGGTATGATATTTTTTGGAAGTTAGAAACCGGAAAAGACAAACTTGAAATTAAAAATATTGATGAGCAGTTTTATAATTTCTTCTCCAATATAACGCTTAATCTATATGTAGAAAAAAAGGACATAGACAAGGGCTTCATAGATGGTTATTATCTTTTTAATCAATATGAAGAAGTTTATAAAGATTTTGATAAATCGGTAGAACAGATTAAATCGATATTAGATGCTTTGCAAGCTTATCCAGATGAATCAGGTTATTTTAAGGATTTTATAAAATCAACATCGATTACCTATTGGGAAAGAGTTAGGTTTTATGCCGTAACTAAATTTTTTATCAAAATAGGCGAAATTAATCAAGCTAACAAACCAGTATATGATAATTGGATTCGGGTTTGCCGTAATTTAATTAATAACACTTTGATTCAAAGTCCGGTTGAGTTTTATGCTGCAATAAGAGCAATAAATCAATTGAGTGAGGGTTTGGAGGATATTCACAATTACATCATTACTAGTGATATACTTTCAGGCCTCATAACAGCCCAACAGGAAGAAGAAAAAATAAAGGCTAACTTAATTTTAACTTCAGAAGATTGGGAAAAACAAATTAAGACAATTGAAAACCATCATTATTTTGACGGACAGATAGGTTTTATTTTAAACTTCTCAAAAGAAAACAATGACTACATACTTAACTCATTTACTAATTATTCCATTCTTTTAAATGAACTTTTTTTAGAATTTAAATCAAGTCGAACCTTTTTGTTTCAAAGAGCATTACTGACCGAAGGATATTATTTGATTGACATAAGTAACAGTAAAACATTTTGCAATTTTGAAACCGGACTTCGAGCAAAAATGGATAATTGGAGAAAAGTCTTTAATGACGAAAAGAAAAGTATTGTTTTAAAAAGTATGTTGGATAAACTACATTATGAATCTTTAGAAAGTGATTTAAATGCTTTAATTGCTAATTATACCGAAAACGATTGGAAAGGACTATTCATAAAAAACAAACTTATTTTACCTCATTGCTGTAACTTTCAGATTAAAAAAAATGGTGATAAAATATACCTTTCTCGAAGCAATGCAGGAAATTGGAAAAGAAAGGCTGAATTATACACTTATGACTTATTTACAACAAAACTTTTCGGGAAATCAATATACCCTTTCACTCGTTCAGATTATTATGAAACAATAGACGAACCATGTGCTTTTATTGACAACTGGTATTATGGCGATAATAGCTTTGCAATTGATATTTTCTTTAACAAAGGTTTTGTTTTAAGTTTTTTTGACAGGAAGGAAAATAAAATACCTGCAATAATAGTTGATACTTTGGAGCAGTCACAATTTGTAAAAGAGGATAACCGTTATAATTTAGTTACAGATTTATATCATAAAGAAGAAGTTTTCGAAATTTTAATATCAGTTTGTAATAAGTTAGAGTCTGTATTATAAATTTACATGTCTATCAAAAAGTCAAAAGAAAAGCCAATTGCTGACAGTTATCAAATAAAATATTATTTTAGTAGCATTAACTGACATCTATGCCAAGTAACTTTATCTTCCTTAAAGCAGAATTTCCTGAAATTTACAGGGAAATAACCGAGGCCGAAAAGCACACTTTCACAGCCCCTCGCTATGCTGCTTTATTGTGCAGGAGTACTTTGGAGAAAACCATTTTTTGGTTGTATCAAAATGATGATGATCTTGAATTACCTTACGACACCAAACTAGGGGCTTTACTTCACAATGACAGTTTTAAAGCCATTTTAAAACCCAGTATGTTGGTGGAAATGGATGTGGTTAGATTGTATGGAAACAATGCAGCACATGGTAAAAATGTGCGGCAGTTAGAAGCCCTGCAATCCTTAAAAAACACCTTTCGATTTCTCTCTTGGTTAAGTAAATACTACAGCGAGAAAAATCCTGAAATACCCGCTTTCTCGGAAAGTTATATTCCTTACGGAGATACTAAAGACAAAAGTCAGAAGCAACTACAAGAATTAGCTTCCTCTATTGAAAAAGAAAGAGAAGAAGCCAAAAAGCTGGAAAAAAAACAATTGCTTTTAGCCGAAGAAAACGAACTACTAAAGAAACAACTTGAGGCACAAAAACAAATTATTGCTGAGCGAAAAGAATTCCGCCGCCAAGAGTTTACTTATGAGCAAGCCGTTCCGGAGCTTACCTCAGAACATCAAACTCGAAAAGTACTAATTGATTTATTACTCAAAGAAGCCGGATGGGACAACCTCAGAGAAGGCAAAGAAATTGAGTATGAAGTTACCGGAATGCCTTTAAGTACCAATCCTACAGGTATGGGCTATGTAGACTATGTATTGTGGGATGATAATGGTAAACCCTTGGCTGTAGTTGAAGCCAAAAGTACCCTACATGATGCCCGAAAAGGAAAACATCAGGCTACATTATATGCCGACTGCTTGGAAAAAATGACCGGACAACGTCCTGTAATTTTTTACACTAATGGTTTTCAAACCCATCTTTGGGATGACCAATTTTATCCTGACCGATTAGTTCAAGGTTTTTATACCAAAGAGGAATTACAAGTACTGATAAGACGCCGTTATGAACGCCTGGATTTAAGAAATTTTGTAGTTAATACTGCTATAATTGAGAGAGATTACCAACTAGAAGCGGTAAAACGCGTAGCAGAAGCACTCGTTACCACCCAAAACAATACCCTGAGAGGAAAACATAGAAAAGCACTGCTGGTAATGGCTACAGGCAGTGGTAAAACCCGAACAGCTGCGGCTATAGTAGATATGTTTACTAAATGCAATTGGGCTAAAAGAATTTTGTTTTTGGCAGACCGAAATGCTTTGGTAACCCAAGCTAAAAATGCCTTCAAGGAGCACTTGCCTAATCTATCGGCTATAGATTTAACCAAAGAAAAGGAAGATGTGGGTACACGAGTTGTCTTTTCCACCTACCCCACTATATTGAATAAAATTGATTCTTTAAAAAATGAAGAAGAACGTTTTTATGGGATTGGTCATTTTGACGTTATAATAATAGACGAAGCCCATCGCTCAGTCTATCAAAAATATCAGGCTATATTTGATTATTTTGACTCCATCTTGATAGGACTAACAGCCACACCAAAAAAAGATATCGATAAAAACACTTACAGCTTATTTGAAATTGAAGACGATGTGCCCACCTTTGCTTATGAGCTTGACAGAGCGGTAGCCGAAAAACATTTGGTTCCCCCAAAAGCTTATAAAGTTCCGGTAAAATTTCCGCGCAAAGGGGTTAAATATGCTGAACTAAGCGAACGTGATAAAAGAAGGTATGAAGAACTCTTTGGGGTACCGGGAGATGAAAAAGATACCGGCATAACCGAGATATCGAAAACACAAGTCAATAGCTTTCTTTTTAACAACGACACTGTTGACACCGTATTAGATTACCTGATGCGCTATGGTCAACGTGTGGAAAGTGGTGATAAGTTAGGGAAAACTATCATTTTTGCCAAGAACCATACCCATGCTGTATTTATAGAAGAACGTTTCAATAAAAACTACCCTGAATATGGAGGAGGTTTTCTTCGTGTAATAGACAACTACGAGGACAAAGCACAAGATTTATTAGAAAAGTTCTGTTTCTTCAAAGGTGATGATAAGGATCCTCAGATTGCTGTTTCGGTTGATATGATGGACACCGGCGTAGATGCCCCAAGAGTCTTAAACTTGATTTTTTTCAAAGAAGTGAAGTCTTATGCCAAATATTGGCAGATGATTGGTCGAGGTACCCGAAAATGTCCTGATATTTTTGGAAAAGGACAAGACAAAGAATTCTTTCTGATATTTGACATTTGCGGCAACTTTGAATTTTTTGAAGAATTTCCCAACGGCTATGAGGGTAACACATCAAAGCCCCTATCGCAACAACTGTTTGAGGGTCAATTGGAAATTATTACCACGATACAAAACAATCAGGAAGTTAACGAATCAGATGAAAACCTGGCCAAAGCCTATACCGACAAGCTACACCTAAAAATAGCTGCACTAGACCATAGTAGGTTTGAAGTAAAAAAACATCTGGAGTATGTTATCAAATATAGTAAAAGGGAAAACTGGAATAGTCTAAATCAATCGGACATACTGGACATTCAAACCCATTTATCCCATCTTGTAGCTTACACTGATGATAAAGATGAATTTGCCAAACAATTTGATCGATTAATTTATCAGTTGCAACTGGCTATTTTAAAGCAAGCCAAAAAGCAGGTGACTCTTATTCAAAATATAACAAACATTGGAGAACTTCTTTTTACAAAAAGAAATATTCCGGCTGTTGGGCAACATCTTGAAATAATTACTAAAATCAAAACATCAGACTACTGGGAAACAATATCTTTAGAAAAACTTGAATCCTTGAGGGAAGAATTAAGGAGTTTGATACAGTTTCTAAAAGACGATAATAAAGTTGCTCCTATTTATTCTGATTTTGATGATGAATTGATAGAGGCAAATGTAAAGGAAGCTGATGTAATGGGTAGTTATACAAAACTACAAAGTTATAAGGACCGGGTAGAATCTTTTATCCGTAAAAACAGAACTCATTTGGTTATTGACAAACTATATAAAAATATACCTATTACGCCGGGAGAGTTAGAACAGTTGGAACAGTTTTTAATGCAAGAAGCCGAAAGCAAAGAGCGTTTGTTTACTGAGTATGATGAACAGCCATTAGGTATGTTTGTTCGAAAGATTTTAGGATTAGATATTGAAGCAGCCCATCAACATTTTGCAACATTCATACAAGAAGAAAATCTGAATGCTAACCAAATTACGTTTGTAAAGACGATTATAGATTACCTCAATAAAAACGGCATCTTAGATAAAAAGATGCTAACTCAGAGTCCGTTTAATGCTCAAAATGACAATGGTATCTTTGGTGTTTTTCAAGATGAAGAAGACAAACTTATTAAGGTAATCCAATTGGTTGAAAAATTAAATCAAAATGCATTAATAGGCTAATTATTTTTTTTTTGCAAAACACCTGTGTACTTATTTTGCACAGTCCGTTCTGAATTTTGTTGTGTTAATTAAAACTACTAAAATGACACTTCAAACAGAACAAGAAAAAAAGAGTAGACCTGAGAAAGAGCATCTTTGTCATTTTGACATTGCCGGGTTTACTTATTATGATGGACCGGAAGCCTTTGAAAAACTGAAAATTGGAACTATTCTTCAATTAAAAATCGACACTGATAATAAATTTGATGCTCGAGCCGTTGCAATTTACTTTAATGAATTCAAGTTAGGTTTCATTCCACGTAATGAGAACAGAATAATTTTTAAATTATTAAAAGTAAAATTCACAGGTTTAGAAACAAGAATTCAGCGAATTGACCCTTGTGCTCATCCGGAAAATCAGGTTGGTGTTATTGTTCATTTGAAATCAACGATTTAACAAAGAGGTTCAGGGTAAACTCAGCTAAGTCTAACAATATACACTAGATTGTGAGTTGCTTTGTTAAGGCACTTAGGTACTGAAAGTCTTAGTTTTGTTTTGTGGTTAATTAGGTCCCTTGATTTTTTGGTATGCTCAGGATGATAGGTGTAATTGATTTGTAATTGACTCACAAAGAAGCTAAGGTTGCGGGTGCCCTTCGACCCTTTCCTTCCCTTCCCTTCCCTTCCCTTCGGCAAGCTCAGGGTAAACTCAGCTCAGGGTAAACTCAGCTCAGGGTAAACTCAGCTCAGGGTAAACTAGGCTTAGTTATTCGACCCTTCGACTGCGCTCAGGGCAGGCTCAGCTCAGCCCTTCGACAAGCTCAGGGTGACAATGGAGTTGACGATTGGGTTTTGTGGTTAGTGAGGGTAATTTTTACTTTCGAAAATAAAACGAAGGCCGTTTTATTGAAAATTTACTTTCGATTGTGTTTAGCATATTTTATATGGATGCAAAAAGTCATTCTTTATAGTACTTAAACAATCAAAAAAGCAACACTATTGCATATTGTAATACGCACTATTTTACAATACCGCTTTGCTTTTCGACTTTGTATGCTGTTTATATAAACTTAATATACTATTCTTATTGAATTTTTAGGTGTTGTGAAAGGTCATGAAAATACTTTGGTGACCAAATATCTAAAATGGAAACGTCTTTAATAAATCGCGACGCATCAGCTTTGACATAGTTAAAATTCACCATGTCAATTTTAGCCGACAGTAGTTCTCTGAATTCTGCTTCACTTATTGTTTCCTTAACCCAGTCTTTGCTGTCCTGCGCCCGTAATAAAAAATGATTGAGATCAAGCGGAGTACCTTTCTTAATATACCATTCCATATCATACCAGTCACGTCCCTTAACATTATTTTTCCATTTTCGGAACAATAATGCATGCATCTTACCTGCAAAAAGGTCCGGCAGCACGAAGCACTTTACGTAGAATGAAAAAGGTTTTAGCAATAGTTTCTCTTCAGTGGCAAATCCCAATGGCGGCTCTCTGTCGACTTCAATTTTAATTTTAACATTGGCAATATGGTCAATACCGTTTTGTGGTATAATCCCCTCCAAAATAAGCTCACGCCAAATGGTTTGTGATTTTAAGAAAGCCGAATTGATATTACTTTCTACCGCTTTTTGCTTTTCTGAAACGCTTACCTGCATGCCAAGTGCTGCAAATTCAGTAACAATACCCTCTTGGTATTTTTGGAGAGAAAAATTAGAGTCGGGTACCAATAATGAAAAATCAAGGTCTTCAGAAAAGCGATCCAGTCCGTAAAATATTCTTAGAGCCGTTCCTCCATAAAAGGCAGCTTTTTCAAAAAAACCGGCTCGGTAAAGCCCAGCCAGCGCAATTTCCTGCATAATCTCACGCAGGGCATGTACTGCCTCTTCCTTATTTTGAGGGTTATAACTGTTTAGCCATTCTTTAATCATAATTTGTGTATTGTTTTTATTAGTATTTCGAGGCTGTCTTTCTTAGGTGCATGCGGTAACCATGTGGTCATGGCGGTGGTATCAAAATTTTTCAGATCAGATAATTCTATTCTTAAATCCTCCGTAAGGTAATTCTTTGTGCTACTCATACTGCGTAGTATGATACCCGGTGTTGTGGCAATCTTGTCAGCTAGTGCTTTTTCAGGAGTTGCCATTATTACCTGCTGGTTGGTATTTACTATAGCTGTCTCCAATCCAAAGGAATAATAAGGCAAAGGAAGTGAGGTATAGGTATAAAGCCCCAAAGGGGTTCTGAACGATTTAGAGGACTTAGTAGTCATAGATGTTATGCCATAAACGCGTTCCGGTATTAGTCCGTAGTGCATCAGTGCTGCTTCCATAGACACATAACTGGGGCCGTAGAGGTGGTTCGCGATTAAAGTCCGCTCAGGTCTTGCAATATTTGTGGCACTGCCGGCTATGTAAAAACCACGTTTAACGGATTGCAGTATGCCTTCATCCTTCAACATCTTTATTTTATCATTAGGTCGACTGTATTCCTTTAATAAAGCTACCAGCATCTGATGCGTAATCAGTTGCCCTCGGTATTCTGATAATTGTTGCTTAATATCCATGCCCACTATAATTAATTATGTAAAATTATCATCTAATAATCGAAATATATCCGATTATGTATTCTCAAAAATACATATTTATTTTAATTTATGCAAAAATAAATACAGATAATCTAAAAAAATCCGATTGTATGGTTTATTTTTTACATATTATACTGATAATTGTATTTCGTGCTGGGTCTAACCGTCGAGACTTCTTATTCCTTCCCTTCCCTTCCCTTCGGCAGGCTCAGGGTAAACTCGCTCAGGGTAAACTCGCTCAGGGTAAACTCGGCTCAGGGTAAACTCGCTCAGGGTAAACTCGGTTCAGAGCAGGCTCAGCTCAGCCCTTCGACAAGCTCAGGGTGACAGTAGAGTTATTGATTGGGTTTGGTGGTAGAGAGGCCCTTCGACCCTTCGACTGCGCTCAGTGCAGGCTCAGCTCAGCCCTTAGACAAGCTCAGGGTGACAATAGTGTGAAAAATTGAGCTAAAGTTAAACTTTATGTCATTGCTAAACCATAACATCATAATTATCAAAAAGTGTTCTTTGGTACACATCCCCATTAAACTTATTGATCAATTCCCTTATAAATTCATAATGCTTAACGTATTGATTAGGTATTAAAAGTATTTCCAAGTTTTTACTACGAACTAAATTCATTTTTACAGTATCGGATTTCATAGTCTTTTTATTGTGGTAATGCTCTGCGCCGTTGATTTCAAAGATGACTCTGGGCTCATTGTTTTCAAAAAGAACGCCATCAAACTCTTTTTTGTTTACTAACGGATTGTCACGCTCTTCCTGAAATACTTCAACAACTTTTACATTTCTTCGGAATCGGGTTTCTTTTAACGAGCAGTAATGTTGCATGGTTTTATAGAACTCATCTTCGAACTTGGAATTGTTTGAAAATCCAATGGTCAGCTTATTGACTTCACTTTGGGCGATTTCAGTAGTGCCATTATGATAGGCATAAGCAATCAAGGCATATAAATCGTCGTCTTTTTGGGATAAGGTTTTTATAGCGTCAAAGTCGGTTACTACAATTAAATTTTCTTTGGCTCTGGTGACACCAACGTTTAATAGTTCGCTGTTGTTTTTAATCCAATCATAGGTTTTGGGTGAAGTTTTGGTAGACAAGGCTGTGGAGATGATGATGGTTTTGTTTTCTTGTCCTTGCACTTTGTGTATGGTTCCACAACTTACAGCATTGTCGATGGCTCCTGCTTTTTTGGCTTCATTCAAATAATGATTGATAACTTCTTCCTGATTCCTGAAGGGCGTTAAAATAAAAACATCGGATAAGTAGTTGTCTTTAATGTACTCTACAATAGCCATCGCCTCCTCCAATTGTCCATTCTTATTTTTTTGATTGGCATTGGTTACCGCGAGTAACTTTACATTACCATCCGTTCCCACCGCTTTTAAGTTTAATCGTTTATCGTAAAAACGTTTGTTGGAATAATCAATAATTTTCTTCCCGCAACGGTAATGGTAACTCAAGAGAATTTCTCGCGAAATGGTATCTATTTTTTTATAGGCAGAAAGTATGGAGTTGTTGTAATAATCATACTCGTCACTGATTTGAAACTGGTTCATTAGCTTTATATTCTTCTCTTTGTCAAAAACAATAATAGGCTTTAACTGGTTGGTATCACCAATCAAGACCATGTTTTTACATTTGGAGATGGGAATCAAACTGGTGGGGATTTCGCATTGCCCGGCTTCATCCATGGTCAACAAATCAAACTTAAAGCGTTGTCCTAACCGTCGGCAAGAAATATTAGTAGTGAGAATAATAGGGAATACTTTGGTGAACTTTTCCAGGTTTTTATCATTACTCATCCAAGTATTGAACTCTTTTACTTGCTCGCTCTCATCCAGAATATTTACTATTTCAATTAGTTCCAGGTACTCTTTCCCTTTTAATCGTTTGATGTATTTTAAGGACTCGAAATAAAAAAACTGTAGTAATTTATAATTGTCCTTAATGATTTCGAAGATACCTTTTACATCCTCATCAGTGGTTATCGGTATCGAATTGATTTTGTTAACTAGTTTGTCCCGCTCCTGCTCCAATAACCAGTACTTACCTTTGGAAAGCAATCCTTCAATAAACCCTAAATTTTGTTCTAAATCGGCCCGTTCTTCGTAATGCTGTAATTTAAGTAGCAATTGTTTGTTTTTCTCTCGGGAGTTTTCCTTTAGACTGTGTAAAAGCGCTTCTTTTGGTACATCGTTGGTTTTGTATTCATACAATTTTTTAATGGTCTTTAGGGCTTCTAGGGTGCATTGTCTGTTCCCTAAGCGAATAAAAGGCACTAAAATCTCTTTATTGTTATACGTTCCCAAATTCAATTTTTCCTTAATCCCATCAATAGGAATATTGTTATTGGAAGAGATGAGCACGGTTTTGTTATTGGTCAGACAGTTTACCACTATATTTAAAATGGTTTGTGTTTTTCCGGTACCCGGTGGTCCCTGCACATAGGTTACGGGATATTTCAAAGAATTATAAATGGTTCGCAACTGATCGATATTCACATTATTGTCATACAAAACAATATGAGGTTCTGCTCTGTTTTTACGGTCTAATAGTGAGGAATTTTTAAAAAATGCTTTTAACGGAATTTCCATTGTTTGATTTTCGTGTTCGGCATTTATGCCTTCAAAAATGGGCGCTAAATCAATTTTGGAATAGCCTAATACCACAATTTCGGGTCTGGTATTGGGTTGTTCACCTAATTTGAAATTATCCGATAATAGATTTATAAGCTCGGTCTTGTCTTTTATATACTCTTCTTCAAAATCAGAAGGACTGAAATCGGTATAATAAGACAAGGAATGTTTGACGTCTTTAATGTAAAAATTGGGATTGAACTGGGGAGCTTTCCCTATCAGCATCGTTTTCTTAACCGGGTCGTAAGTCAGTTCGCGATAGGCCACAACAAACTTGCCTCTGGAGTCTAGATCAATAGAAAACTCACTTAGGGCGAGTTTATAATCATAATACTTGTTGTAATCGTTATGGTATATTTCTTTGATTATTTGTTTTTGTTGCTCATTTGATAGTTGGTAAGGGTTTTGTTCCTGAAGCTCTTGCAAATCAATTTCAGGTATCAAATGTGTTTTGTGAAGAAATGGGTCGTTATTGGCTTTATGACATTCTAAATAATAATTCAATATATTATTGTTGTATCTGTCAAATTCATAAACTTCTAAACTCTCATCTTCTTCTAATTTTTGAATTAACGTAGGTGGCACATCGTAATGGGAAAACTTGAGTATTTCAGCGGATTGGATGCCGGAAATTGAAATAGTCTTTTTGAATAATGGCTCGTCTTTCATGACATTGAACATGTCAACCACTATCTTATCATTGCCTGTTATATCTAAGACGGAAATCCAAAAATGGTTAACCTTTTCTTCTTTATTTTTATAGGTTATGCTTAGGTATTTACCTCCCCTTATGGCTTCTCCAATGGCAACTGTAATATTCTTATGGTTCATGTCAATACGTTTGCTATACCTTTTGGATATAGAGACAATTTATTAAGTATTATCAAATATAGTAAGTTTACCTATTATTTTAGCTAGGAATTGAAAAACGGAAAAACTCAATTCTAGACCATAAATGTCCGCAATGTGGTAGTGATTTGATATGGAGAAAGGGTAAATTCGGAGATTTTTTTGGGGTGTCACTCATATTCTAAATGTAAATTTATTCATCTCAACTTCGCCCTACACGCCTCACAAAACCACACTTTCTCCAAATCTACTTGCTTGATGGTGCCTTGAGCGGCTTGCATCATGCAGTGTTTGTTGAGGGTGCAATGCGGTAAGCCTAAGTTGTGCCCTATTTCGTGCAGGGCTACTTTTTCTAAGCGCTCCAACATTTTGGCGCGACTTACATGCCGCTGCAATCGAAAGGTAGATACCACACAGGTTGTCCCCGGGCGATAGTCCAACCCAAAAATACCGTATTCAGGTTGGGTGGCGCTCTTGCGGTGCGCGATGTCTTGGGTGGTAACCAGCAACAGGTTTTGCCGGCTGTTATATTTAAGGAGTATTTTGCTCGCTTCGTAACGGGTTTGGCTGGCGGCCAGCAGATTTGGCGTTAAAGGAACGGCAGGTTTGACCACACATTGATACCCATAAAAACTATGAACCGATTGTTGGAGAAAAGTCAAATATTCCGGGGGCACGTTACCTAAAGGCTGTATATAGATTACCTTTTGAGGATGAGGTTGAGGTTGAGGATGAGATTGAGGTTGAGGATAAGGATGAGGTTTTGCCAAAATGGAAACGGTAAGCACAGTGGCAACCACTAATAAAAATAGCGCGAACAGGAGTTGTTTTCTTGTAACCCTCATAAAGGTGTGTTTGCCCCTAACCCACACAAACTATGCCGTTGTTGGGGTGAAACCCGCGTCAGTTCGAGTAGCATGTAGGGCGTACTTCTCGATACGAATTATAGCTACAAAAATTGGCATTTTTGTAGCTATAAATCACTCGAAGTGACGCTGCTGTTCGTTTAAAAAAGTGAAGGACGTCAGTTCGACCCTTCGATATATTTTGGCTTCGCCAAAATACTCAGGGAAACGTTGTTCACTGTAGCCGTCAGTTCGAGTGATTTTCACGAAGTGAAAATTGTATCGAGAACCTGTCAGTTCGAGTGATTTTCACGAAGTGAAAATTGTATCGAGAACCCATTAAAAGCAAACTTAAATGCAGGCCCTATCTGTGTAAGCGCTTGTTGCCTCATTTTTGATTATATAAAATGATAAACCGTTTAAAAACAGCAGTTCGTCATTAAAACAGCTTAGTTGGTGTAAAACTTTTTCGGATTATGAAATGGTAAAATAATTTTGCCTCGTAAACCTTCAGTAACAACTTATTACATTGGTAATCATGATAAAAAAGTTTCTAAAAAAAGCCCTGTTAGTGGGTATCGTAATTGTTCACAGTCCCGTAAAAAGTCAAGCTAAGTATGATGTATACGATAATATAGCAAAGGAAGTCTTTCAAAACAACCCACCCGGTGGTGTCGTTTTAATAGCTGAGAAAGGAAAAATAACGTATGAAAAAGCATTTGGGTTAGCCCAAATAGAGCTCAATGTTCCCATGAAAACCGATATGGTATTTGAAATCGGGTCAATCACAAAACAATTTACCGCTGTAGCCCTATTACAACTGGTAGAACAGCATAAAATTCAGCTTAACGATCCCATAATAAAATATTTTCCCGATTTTCCTAATCATTGTAAAGACATCACTATTCATCACCTGTTAAACCATACCTCGGGATTAAATAACTTCACCAGTGAAGACAGTTGGTCTGATGTATGGCGATTGGATTTACCACTATCAAAAACAATCGACCTTTTTATCAATAAACCTCTGGCGTTTCAACCGGGAGAAAAATTTAGCTATTGCAACTCCGGCTATATAATATTGGGTGCCCTAATTGAAAAGATTTCCGGTGAGTCTTATGCAAACTATCTTCAAAAAAATATTTTTGATCCCCTGGAAATGAAAGACACCTATTTTGGGAGCAGAAGCAAACTAATCAAAAACAGGGCTCATGGGTATCAAAAAAACAAAGAGTATATCAATGCAGAGTATGTTACATTTTCACAAACCCATGCGGCCGGAGCTCTAATGAGTACAACGCATGACCTGCTTAAATGGTATACCGCACTATACAACCACAAAGTAATTACACCAAAATCCCTCGCATTAGCAACCACTAATTACAAAACCAATACAGGGGAACCCACCTATTACGGATACGGATGGTTTATTAATGAAATTAACGGGCTTCAGACGGTAGAGCATGGAGGCGGAATATTTGGTTTCCTTACCTATGCCATGTACCTGCCAACAGAAGGTATTTTAATTATAGTGCTCACCAATTATGACCTTTACAATCCGGAAGCTCTTACCGTTAAATTAGCGGCTTTGGCTACCAACCAATACCAAAAAGCAATACAACCCATAAAGCTTAGCCCAAAAAAAGGAAGAAGTTGGGTAGGCAACTATGAGTTTGAAGACGGCATCACCAGAAGCATCCTTTTGGAGAACAACATACTTTACAGTCAAATACCGGGGAGAGATAAAATTGCTTTAATTCCGGTTTCCGACAACGAATTTTATTTTGAAGGAATAGCAGAAGCTAAAATAGAATTCAGCACCGAAAAAACTATGGTAAAAGCTTTGCTGAAAAATCGGATGGTGACCAAAACAGGATGGAAAAAAACAAAAAAAGACCAAACCAAAACGATAACACTGAACGAAGAGCAGCTACAAAGATTGGTCGGAGAATACAAAATTCCGCCATCACTTACCTTTACACTGACTGCAATAAACAAAAGTTTAATTGTAAACTTCCCGGGGCAATCGGCCTTAGAATTATGGGCCAGCGATGAAACCCATTTTTTTAATAAAACAGTCGGAGTTGAGTTTATATTTGATAAAAATGAAAACAACAATGTGACTGCAGTAACAATAGTACAAAATGGTCAAAAAATAATAGCTAAAAAGAGCATTTTATGAAATCAATTAAAACACACTGCATTATAAATGCCCCAATAGAAAAAGTTTGGGACACTTTGATGGATTTTGAAAGCCATTCGAAATGGAATCCTTTCATCAAAGAAATTAACGGTAAACCCGAAGTAGGGACAACGCTCACCGTAACCATAACAACACCTGATGGAAAAAAAATGACATTCAAACCCGTTGTGCTATCCCACATCCCCTATAACGAATTTCGTTGGAAAGGAAAGCTTGGGATAAGAGGAATCTTTGATGGTGAACACTATTTTAATCTGGAACGTATTGACCAAAACACTACTGCAATTCACCAAGGAGAACACTTTAGCGGTGTCTTAGTAGGGTTTTTGGCCGGGGTACTTAACCAAACAAAAATAGGATTTGAAAGAATGAATAAAGCTTTAAAAATAGAAAGTGAAAGCAGACACACCCAATCATAACGGTCTTAAAACACTGCGAACTTCAGGTTTAGTCGTAATCAAAAACAATAAAGTATTACTAACCTTTAGTAAAAATAAAAAAGCCTGGTACTTACCGGGCGGTAAAATTGAGTTGAACGAGACCGCTGTTGAGGCGCTAATCAGGGAGAGTAAGGAAGAGTTAAACTTAACCCTCCAACCAAGTGAACTGCACTTTTTAACAACCATCAAAGCAAGGGCTTTTGGCGAAGAAAATGTCATAATGATACAAGATTGTTTTATGCATAATTTGCAGCAACCCATACAACCCTTGGCAGAAATAGCAGCAATAAAATATTTTGACTACCACGCTTACCGCAAAGAACCCCAACAAGTAGAAGGCGTTATTAAAATTATGGAATGGCTGAAATTGTTAAAGTAAATTCACTAATTTTAGAATTAAAGTAGTCGCATTATGGAAAACAAAGCGCGCATCAACTACATTGACAACAACAAAATAGCCATTACCTTTTTGGTGGTGGCGCATCATGCCGGACAAGCCTATGGAAACACCGGCGGGGTATGGCTCTTGGAAGATTCCCCTAAATTGGAGTGGTTGTCCTCGTTCTTTTTTATCAATGCCGCTTATATGATGGGGTTTTTCTTTTTTGTCTCCGGTTACTTCATGTATTTTTCCGTATCTCGAAAAAGTACGGCCGTATTTCTTAAAGACCGATTCCGTCGCTTAGGCATCATATCAGCGGCGGGACTGACATATTTCTTAAAGAAAAACAGAACCATAAATACAATTGTATAACGAAATAAAAAAAATTAGAGCTTATTGTTATGAAATATTATATTAAAAACATGGTATGCCAACGATGCGTCATGGCGGTGGAGAATATTGTAAAAGAACTGGATATCAATTACTATAGTATTACTCTAGGGGAAATCTCTTCCGAGCCCATTGTTGAAAAGAAATTAAATGAATTGTCTGCCAAACTAAATGCCATCGGATTCGAGTTGATGGATGACAAGAAGAAACAATTAATTGAAAAAATTAAAAGTTTAATTATTTCTTACGTTCATTTTGATCCGGAACTTCAAAAATTTACCATGTCCGATTATCTGAGTCGCGAATTACCTTACGAATACAACTACATCAGTAATGTTTTCTCAGAGGTAGAGGGAACGACTATTGAAAAATATGTAATTACACAAAAAATTGAAAAAGTAAAAGAACTTATCGTGTATGATGAGTTATCACTGCAACAAATTGCCGATCAATTGGGCTACAGTAGTGTTGCCTATTTGAGTAATCAATTCAAAAAAGTTACCGGGTTGACCCCCTCGCATTTTAAGAAGATCAGAGAGAGCAAAAGAAAACCTTTAGACCATCTGTAAAAGTTACAACTTTAACCGCAAAAAAGTGTAATCCATTATTTCTCATTATAATAGAACTTTGTCCTATCAAAAATTAGAAATATGGAAACTACAGTAAAAACAATTAAAGTAGGGTTAGAAAATGTTCACAGTGAACATTGCGCACTAATTGTCGACAACGCCATTGACAAATTGGAGGGTGTTGTCGGTCATCAGGTAGAGTTAAACAATAGTTTAGCCAAAATTGAACTGGACGAATCAAAATTTAAGTATGCGGTT
This sequence comes from Flavobacterium sedimenticola, assembly GCF_030053345.1. Taxonomy (GTDB): domain Bacteria; phylum Bacteroidota; class Bacteroidia; order Flavobacteriales; family Flavobacteriaceae; genus Flavobacterium; species Flavobacterium sedimenticola. The sequence goes on along the minus strand of NZ_JASGBP010000009.1, from coordinate 70,727 downwards.
TTAGTCTCCACTATTAAAGACTTGGGATACCAAGTCACTACTTTAAAGAAAAACTACCCCATTACAGGAATGACCTGTGCTTCTTGTGCAGTAAGTGTAGAAAGCATTTTAAGTTTTGAACCCGGTGTAATCAAAGCTGAGGTTAATTATGCCAATAGTACGGCAAGTATCGAATTTTTGCCGGGGGTGGCAAAGCCGGAAAACTTTAAGAAAGCCATACAAAGTATAGGCTACGACATACTAATTGATAAAAATCTTGATACCCAACAAGAAGTTGAAAACCAAAAAAACAATCATTACCAAAAATTAAGAAAACGCACTTGGGGCGCTACCCTCTTTACGCTTCCGGTTTTTATAATAGGAATGTTTTTTATGGATATGCCTTACGCCAATGAAATAATGTGGGCTTTCTCAACCCCGGTATTGTTATTTTATGGAAGAAGCTTTTTTATCAATGCTTGGAAACAAACAAAGCACAAAACGGCAAACATGGACACCTTGGTGGCTTTGAGCACAGGTATTGCTTATGTGTTTAGTGTTTTTAACACCCTGCTTCCCGAGTTTTGGCATAACAGAGGGCTACACGCACATGTTTATTTTGAAGCTGCTGCGGTGGTAATCACATTTATTCTTCTTGGAAAACTTTTAGAGGAAAAAGCCAAAGGCAATACGGCAACTGCCCTCAAAAAATTAATAGGATTACAACCCAAAACAGTAACTAAAATTAATGCGGACAAAAGCCAATCAGAAGTTGCTATTGATACAATCATAACAGGTGATTTATTACTGGCAAAACCCGGTGAAAAAATAGCCGTTGATGGCAAAGTAATTGCCGGTAATTCTTATGTAGATGAAAGCATGATTTCAGGGGAGCCTGTACCTGTTTTAAAAAGTGAAGGTGAAATGGTTTATGCCGGCACCATCAATCAAAAAGGGTCTTTGCATTACACCGCAGTAAAAATTGGAAGTGATACATTGTTAGCACAAATCATAAACATGGTTCAAAACGCTCAAGGGAGCAAGGCACCGGTACAAAAACTAGTAGATAAAGTGGCCGGATTTTTTGTACCCGTGGTTATTGGCTTTGCTCTTTTAACATTTTTGGCGTGGATTGTATTAGGAGGTGAAAACGGCATCACACAAGGACTATTAGCGATGGTTACCGTTTTAGTTATTGCTTGTCCATGTGCTTTAGGATTAGCGACACCAACAGCCATTATGGTAGGCGTGGGAAAAGCTGCCGAAAATGGAATATTAATAAAGGATGCTGAAAGCTTGGAGTTGGCAAAGAAAATCGATCTTGTCATTTTAGATAAAACAGGAACCATCACCGAAGGCAAACCATCACTGGTAAATCAATATTGGGAACAAGAAACACCAATTCTAAAAGATATATTATTCAGTATAGAATCGCATTCGCAACACCCATTAGCCAACGCTATCGTTAAAGGGTTTTCACAAGGTAAAATGCAAGTCGTTTCAGATTTTCATGAAATAACAGGTTTGGGGGTTAAAGCAGTGGTAAATGAGCATACGTATTTCATTGGAAATAAAAAGTTGATGAGGATGAATAGCCTTGACTTTTCGGAAGCTATAGAAAAATTTACCGCCCAAGAGGAAACTAAATCCCATACAATTATCTATTTCGCAAATGAAAATCAAGTAATTGCGGCTTTAGCTGTAGCAGACAAAATCAAAGCCTCATCCGTAGAAGCCATTGCCCAATTACAAGCTATGGGCATAGAAACCATAATGCTAACGGGGGATCATGAAAACACTGCTGTTACCGTTGCTAAAGCGGTAGGAATTAAGCACTTCCTTTCGGGTGTCATGCCCGAAGAAAAACTAAATGTAGTGAAGGCCTGGCAAGAAAAAGGCAAAATCGTTGCCATGGTGGGTGACGGTATCAACGATAGTGCCGCCTTAGCTCAAGCCAATGTAAGTATTGCCATGGGCAAAGGTTCTGATATTGCTATGGATGTAGCCCACATGACCATAATTAACTCGGATTTGACTAAAGTTTCGCAAGCCATCATGGTATCAAAGCAAACTGTAAAAACAATACACCAAAACTTATTTTGGGCTTTTATTTATAACATCATCGGTATCCCTATAGCTGCCGGGATACTCTATCCTATTAATGGCTTCTTACTCAATCCTATGATAGCAGGGGCTGCTATGGCACTAAGTTCAGTAAGTGTGGTGGCAAACAGCTTGTGGTTAAAATTGAAAAAGTAATCTGTAAAAGTTACAAATCACAAAAGAAGTATCACAATAAAAACACGACAGACCTGTCAGAACTTTGTACCAGTAATAATTAAAAAATAAACACAATGAAAACAAAGCAATTTAAAACCAACATTAATTGTATGGGATGTGTAACTAAAATAACTCCTATATTAAATGAAGTAATCGGTGAAAATCAATGGGAAGTTAATATCCGTCATAAAGACAAGATTTTAACAGTTCCAACAACAAACCTAAACACAGAAAAATTAGTAAACGACCTAAAAAGTTCCGGTTTCAAAGTAGAAAGCTTAAATTAAAAGTATAATCTAAATAGAAGCAATATGAAAACTAAAACTATTGTAAAGACCATATTGATACTATTATTGAGTAGCAGAAGTCTTGCTCAAATAGATCTTAATTTCCCGGTAATCAAAGCGCCAGACTCCACTGCATTACGAAATAATGATAATCCGATAATTAAAACGAGTTTGAATGGTATCATCACGGCTTCCGGTTTTTATCAAGACGGCACTTTTGGTATGGGTGATGGTGCCATAACCATGTGGGCCAATCCAATCCAGCCCAAAGAAAAACAAAACCAATTTGGCGGTGATTTGAGAAAAACATGGATTATTTTAAAAGCAACCGCATTTAATTTACCGGATAACTGGACCGCAACCGGTAGAGTTGAACTGGATTTTTTAGGTGGGATGGCTGGTCAAGGCGGATTTGCGGACGAAAATCCTACCCCGCGTCTAAGAATCGGATATGTTGAACTATATAAAAACAGTACACGAATTCGTATTGGACAAGCTTGGACTCCTATGGTTGCCAATTTTCCTGTTTCAGTTACTCATTTTGCTATGGGCTATGGCGCCGCGGGCGGCATTGGCTTTAGAAATCCGGGACTCTTTCTTTATCAAAACCTAAACAGAAAAAATGCCAATACAAAATGGCGTTTAGATGCCGCAGTCTTTAGAGGCAGTTGGACGGGTGGTGCCGGGGAACCTGGCGGTAGAGATGCAGGTGAAATTGGAATACCACAATCAGAGGTTGGTCTTTTTCTGGAGAATAATACTAAAAAAATCAAATGGGAAATCAACGCTGTAGCACATTATGATGAAAAAGAAATTTATAATGTAGCTACCGAAACATACAGTACCTTAAGAGGAAGAGCCGTTCAAATTGGAACCAAAGTAACTTATGAAAAGTTTTCGCTTCAAGCCAATAGCTATTGGGGACAAGCCATAGCACAATCTTGGGGTAATCTGTTGCAATTCGGAGATATTCAAGGCAATGGGGCTTGGGGTCAAATCGGTTACAAATTCAACAAAAGATTAAGTACCTGGTTTATGTATGGGTATGATAATCCTAATGACAGGGATGTTGTTGAAGCAATTCAAGGCAATTCAAGGCTCAAAAACCAAATTTATGTCCCCATGATTAAATATGACTTAGGACCATTAAGTCTGGCTTTGGAATGGTTTAGAGCAGAAACCAAATGGAATGTTGTCTCAAATGGAATGACTACTATTAAAAATACCAGCGCTAATCAGTTGGCGTTAGGAGCAAATTTTATCTTTTAAATATAAATCACTATGAAAAATTCAAAAACAAACACCATTTTTACAGTGGCACGTGCACTAATGGGAATCACTTTCTTAATTGCCGGATTACATAAAATAATGGCCTGGGAAGGTCCTGCAGCATGGATGGCTTCAAAAGGAATACCTATGGTAACAATTTTATTAGGAATGGCAACCTTTATAGAAATTGTAGGTGCATTATTATTATTAGTTAACCAAAAAGTAAAATGGACCTCCTTGATACTTGCAATATTCCTTTTGGTGGTCACCGTTTCCATGCATACTTTTTGGAATATGGATGGTATGATGTTTCAAGCCGCCTTCCTTGATTTTATTCAAAACATAGCGATAATTGGTGGATTATTAGGATTAGCAGTGGCTGACCAAAAAATCACAAAAAGCAACTAAAATTAAGGCTGTATCAGAGATGCAGCCTTTTGTTTTTTTACTAAATAATTAAATTAATATGTCAAACAATCAAAACAGCATGAATGCTTTACAGTTTTCAGAAACCGGTACACCCGATACTGTTTTACAACTAACCAAAATCAGCATTCCTGAACCCGGACCCAACGAAATCAGGATAAAAGTTAGGGCAAGTCCAATCAATCCGGCCGACCTATTATTCATTCAAGGAACATACCGTCAAAAACCAGTTTTTCCGCAAACAGCAGGCTTGGAAGGTACCGGTATTATAGATAAAGTAGGTCCTGGTGTAGCACGCGCCAAAGGGCAATTAGTGGCTTTCCGACACAAAGGTGCTTGGGCAGAATATGTTATTTTACCACTTGACAAAATTATTGAATTACCGGGGGATTTCCCTCTTGAAAAAGCCTGTCAAATGGCGTTAAACCCCATTACTGCCTACGCGCTTTTAAAAGAAACAAAACTGAAGCGAAATGATTGGTTAGTCGTAACAGCCGGAAACTCAGCTATTGCTCAAATAATAGTTCAATTAGCTCAATTAAAAAAGATAAACACCATTTTGGTAGTTAGAAGTTGGAGTCAAAATGATGACGAATATCTAAAAAAATTAGGCGCTAAAGCTGTTTTAGAGAGCAACTCTAAAGACTTAGCAGACAGAATAGTAAAACTCACCAATGCAGAAGGAATTAATTCCATTGTGGATGCTGTAGGCGGTGATATCACAAATATATTATTAAATACCCTAAAACCAGGAGGGATGATGATAACTTATGGCTTATTAAGTAATGAGAAAGTGTCCTTTCACAATTCGGAAATTATTTTTAAAAACATAACCATCAAAGGATTTGGAGTAGACTACTGGCTAAATACTTTAACAACAAAGGAGTTGTTAAAAATGCATTCTTTTTTAACAACAACCATAGGGAAACCCAATTTTATAATGCCGGCTGTAAAAAAATATAATGCAAAAAAAATCCAATCCGCCTTACAAGACTATAAAACGCACAGGAATGGAAAAATTGTTTTGACACAATTCCAATAAAAGTATTATTGCATGTAATCAACTAACTTTGGCTTGTAAACAAAAACTGCCCCTCGCGGGGCAGCTCCTTTCAAAACCTAACTAACGCTTTACTAACGTAACCGTCCGGGATCTATTATCGGTCGAAAGATAATATACGCCGGCCGGTAGGCTACTAAGGTCAACCGTAACTGTTGTGTTGTTTATCGGTAAAGTTTTGATTGTTTGTCCCAATGTATTGTGTACCGTTACCGTGGTGCCCACCAAATCGGCGGTTACCTCCAAAGTCGCTACATCATATACCGGATTCGGATACAATGCCAAAGAAGGAACGGTAGCAGTGTCGGGGGTGCCCAATGCAATATTGCAATTGGTTTCGGGCGCCTCCGGCCAAGTGTCCCAAACATGAAATTCGGAACGATTAAACAAAGAGGCACTACAATTTTGATCAACCGCATAAATCCACTGAATCATATTGTCGCAACCATCACCGCAATCCGACCATTCGTGAATAAAAGAAAGGTAAGACTGATTGCCGTCTTGGTAAAAAAACAACCGTCCGGCTCCTCCGTAGGTAATATTTTGCTCAGCGGTCAAAACACCTTCTTGCGCCTTAAACCAATTAACAACGCCTCGGGCATTAACCACGATTGGGGACGCTATGGTAACATAGTGTCTTCCGTAAGACGACTCATACGGCAATTCGACATGATCAATAACCGTAAAATTATGAGCACTCATAAAATTGTCAATAGTAGGATTCCCGGTAATTTGCAATTCATTCATCCAAGCGTGGGTCCAGGTTTGGGTACTGTCTATAAAAACAATAAATTGTTTTAACTCGGGAATTTCGCGTACGTCATGCACACAGTACTTGTTAAAAACAGAATCGGTCTCCGCCGTATTCAATTCCATAACGGCAGATAGTTTTGACGCAATAAAATCAAAATGCTGCTGCGGAATTTGGATGGCGGTAGTATCCTGCTGCGTTTGCCACATATACTCATGAGCCAGCGACCGAATGTCTTCGGTATAGTACTGCAACGCCAAAGGATTGGTACTGCAGTTGTTGGTTTGCGCGGTTAAGGTATGTACTACCAAACAGCAAAGACTTAGGGTAATTTTTTTAAACATAAAATAAATAAATTAATTAATAAACTCTACTCTCTTGGCTTTTCGATTACGCCCCGTTTAGATGGTTCGGCTCCATATACTATACAGATTTTTTTTTTTACCAATCATTATGTTCCCCCGGACCTGTTCCCACCCAACACCGTCCTAAGGTCATTCCGGGGACTTTAGGGGTAGCATCATTCCCACAGACCGCCACGTTTCGCCTTCAAAATCAACCCTTTTAAAAACGTTGGGCTGCATCACAAAACCCAGCTTGGTGTAGCAGGTCATAGCGGCTTTATTGTGCTCAAAAACATTTAGCACCACCCTCTTAGCATTGCATTGGGTACAGGCAAATTGCAATAGGCTTTGCAGCAGTGCTGTTCCGTTGCCCATGCCCCGGTACCGGGCTGCTATAAAAACACGGGCCACCTTCACGGTACTCTGGTCAAGGAAATAGCATTCGGCATAGCCAACCTTCTCCCCGGTATGAGAATCGACCGCCATAAAGGGATGCCGCCGGGTATCGCTCACATTCAAATCGAGTTGGGCTGCGGTAAGCGGATACGTAAAATGAGGACCCGCAAACTCCAGCAACACACGCGGGCTGTCAATCCAGGAAATCAAAACCGCATAATCGGCTTTCAAAAAAGGGTGTAAAACTATAGCAGCGGTACGCATGATTTGGTGTATTACTTTTTGTCTCGTATCCCCTTACTAAGGGTTAGTATTTGGGATGTGGTCACATTTTTAAAAACACCCCGCAAGAAGTCTTCTTGCTCCTTTGTACTGTAGAGCGCATCGGTAACCTGATACACCAACAAGGCATTCGCTTGCGCAAAGCGCCACACCAACTCCAAAATACGGTCTTCGGCCACGCCTACAATTACCATACGCGAAAAATGGTGTGCTGTTCTTTTTTGCTGTATCAAGTGTTCAAGGCTTTTCTCGGCTATGTTGGGCCTTAAAGGGGTTTGATTCTCTAAGAGGGTGCCCCCCATAGGGGGTTCCGGTTCTTTGTGAAGGCGAACTATAGTGTACCCATGCTGTTGCCACAAACGCGTTAAAATGCCTATATTCTCTTTAATAGGGTCTTGAATTTCCTGTAATTCAATAACAACCAGGGCAATATTTTCATTAACATCCATAACCTATTCTACCGTATGCGTAATGGTGGCGGTTTGCGAGAGACTAAAATAGCCCAAAGGGTAATTTTGTGCTTGGGTCACATTCAGCATATTCCCTTTGACCACCCCGGGTATTGGTTGAAACGGATTAGCTCCCGCGGCATTCAGTAGTTTAACCAGGTATTCATGATGCCGTTTTGATATGCCATATAGCGTAAAGGTCACGGCATCGGCCGGTGCTAAATCGGCATCACCAAAGGCATCAAAAACTTGATTGCCCTCAAAAAAAGTATCCGTAAAACTCGAATATTCGGGTATCACTTGGGTCGGAGCTACTTTTTTAGATAGGTAATAGTTGTCCTCGGCCAAAGGATCGGTAAAAAAAGCCTTCACCGTCACCTCATCACCGTTTATCCCGCCATCGTTGGTTTGCGAGGTCGAATCAAAATCGACTACCGGGTACAAAATTTCTTCACCTTGGTATACTGCTCCGTTGTACTGTACCTCCAGGAAATACTTTCGATGGAGCACCGGTACAAAGTTGTGACACACATAGGTGCCCGGTGTACCCTCTTGTAAAAAGGCATAACTGCCCCCCTGTTCGTCGGTTACTAATACGGTCGCATTGGTTACTTTAGGGACACTCGGCTCATAGTATGAGGCTGTCAAACTTAATTGAATGGACTGTTCATTGCCTGCGGTCCCTTTGGCCCATACCAAGGGGGCATTGATAACTAAGCGTGGTTTGGAAGCTTCCAAATCAACAATAACCTCTTTTTCACAACTGTAAAAACCACAACACAGCAGGAGCACAACTGTTTTTAAAACAAACTTTTTCATGATTAAAATTTAAAATTATAGGTCACCGAAGGGACCATTCCGAAAATGGACAACTGTATCGATTCATTAACACCGGTATCCGCATTTTGACGGAAATTGATGGAGTTGGCATTCATTTGATTGTACACATTGTATATACTAAACACCCATTCACTGGTAAAGCGCTTTTTACTATCGGGTTTTGGGGTGTAGGTAGCGGCCAAATCCAATCGGTGGTAGTGAGGCAATCGAGCGGCGTTACGGGCCTCATAACTCGGTACATTGATGCCGAGGTATTCGTAATAGCCATTGGGCTGGGTAGTAGCCCTTCCGGTTTGAAAGGTAAAATTAGAACCCAACGACCAGCGGCGGGATAGCTCATAGTTAGCCGTTACCGCCAAATTATGGGTTCGGTCGTGATTGGCATTGTACCATTTTCCATTATTAATACCGGGCTCCAAAGGGGTTCTTCCGGGCGTTCGCTGCTCGGCCTTGGATAACGTATACGAAAGCCAACCGGTTAATTTTCCGGTATTTTTACGCCCTAAAAATTCCACCCCGTAGGCACGCTCCTCGCCGTTGAGGAGCACCTGTTCAATGGCTTCATTGGCAATCAAATCGGCCCCGTCAATATAATTCATTCTATTTTTAACCTGCTTAAAATAGGCCTCCACCTCTACACTGTAGCGCTCCTCCTTGAGGGTAGTATAATACCCCAGTGTAAACTGGTCGGCCAACTGAGGCTTGATAAAGCGGTCGCTTGGTGTCCAAATATCCAAAGGTGTTGGGGTAAGCGTATTGGAAAGCAAATGAACGTACTGCGCCATACGGTTATACCCCAATTTAACGGCCTGTTCGCCCCACGTATAGCTCAAAGCAGCACGGGGTTCCCAGTTAAAAAAGTCGATAATTTTTTCATGGCGGCCATAGATTTTGGTCCCAATGGGGGTGGCTTTATAATAAATGTCATAAACCGCATCATACAACACGGCCAGGTTATCCTGGTACGTATTTACGGTTTGCTTTCCAAAACGCTGAAAGTAACTAAGCCTAAAGCCATAGTGTAATTGCAAACGATTGGTTAACTTTTGTTCTGTGTCAAAATAAGCCGCAACCTCTGTCGCATTTTTCTTTTGCAATTGCTTGTAATTTACCCCCGAATCCTCTGTGGTAGGCTTAATCTCACCGGGGTCAAACCGGTAGTTTATTTTATTTATTCCGAAATTGAATTTGAATTGCTCGGTAGCATAGTATTTAAAATCGTACTTCACATTCAGGTTCGATATTCCCGATTGCCACGCAAAGGCCGCCATCGGAATTTCCAGGCCGTAGTAGTAATCGCTGTAATTAACCGATAGGTTCGAAAACAATCGGTCGGAAAACAAATGATTCCAACGCAAATTCAATAAGGCATTCCCATACGTATTTTTAAAATCATCCCCGATGGCAAAATAGTCTCTGCCGAAATAACCCGATGCATACAACGTATTGGCTTCATTAAAACGATGGCTTACTTTTGTATTCAAATCGTAGAAATAGGCACTGTTTTTAGTATCGGACATGTTCATAAAGAGATGGGCATACGAGGCCCGACCTCCTAATAAAAAACTCGATTTACCTCTTACAATCGGCCCCTCTGCCAAAAGGCGGCTCGAGATGACCCCTATCCCACCGTTTAGGTGAAAAGACTCGGCATTCCCTTCCTTTTGATAAATATCCATCACCGATGATACCCTACCGCCAAATCGGGCCGGTATGGCGCCTTTGTATAGTTTAATATCTTTTACGGCATCGTTATTGAGCACCGAGAAAAAGCCGAATAAATGCGACGAATTATAAAGGGTAGCTTCATCCAACAACACCAAATTTTGATCTACAGATCCACCTCTGACGTGAAACCCCGAGCTTCCTTCGCCCGAATTGGTGATCCCCGGTAATTGCAAAATGGCTTTTAAAACATCCACCTCTCCAAACACCACAGGCGTTTTCTTTATAGTGGCTGCATCCATTTTAGCAATACTCATCTCCGGTCTTTTAAGTTGGGTGGCCAACCGATGGTTTTGAATGACTACCTCTTGCAAAACCTCTTCTGCTCTGGCTAATTCAATCGTCTGTACCACATCCCGATTCAAATTCACTTCAAAATGCAGGGTTTGATAGCCCACATAAGAAACCGTTACCGGATAGCTTCCCGGAGGTACGGATATGGAAAAGAAACCATATTCATTGGTATTAACCGCATACCCATTTCCCAAATCAATCGTAGCAAACAAAAGGGTTTCCTTCGATTGGCTGTCTTTTAAAGTACCACTAAAGGTTCTTTTTTCTTGTCCCGCTACGCTGTTTATATAAAATAAAGCCAACAGCATACACAGCATTGTTATTATATCTCGCATTTGTTTTTGTTTTAAAAACCATCACCGGGATGACACTTTACAAAGTGCCCTCCCTGTATGGCCCATCATGAAAAAATTATTGATTGTTGAGTACCCAGTGAATCGCATCGACTACCAGTTGGGGAGCCTCTTTTTGAATAAAGTGACCCGAATTATACGTTAATGTATGCTTTTGAGCACCGGTACATAACTCATTGAGCAAAGCATCCCGCAGTTGTTTGGCGGTAGCAATAGAGGCTTCAGACGCTCCATCGGTAACTTTCATACTACTGATAATTTGAACCGGTACAGCGGTGCTGTTGGTTAAGGCGCGGGCCTGTGTGTAGCACTCCTCAATGGCTTTGTATTCTTCTTTAACACCTCCTTCAGGCAATGAGGCCAACAGTTGGTTAAACTCTTGTTGCATGGCGTCTCTTGCCGGCTGTTGGTATTCCGGCGGTAATTGACCTATTAAGGTGTCTGTAAGGTCCTCCGGAGTCGGGTCTATCAAAACCAAACCACTCACTTTCTCCGGATATAGGGCTAAAAACGTTCGGGCATGCAATCCGCCGATAGAGTGTGCCACCAATATAAAAGGGGCTGTAATGTGCTTTTGAACCAGTAAGGCATTCAGCTCTCGGGCGATGGTTTCACTGTCTTTGGGCTTGTTTTGCCACGCAGAACGTCCTAATCCCTCACGGTCATAATTAATTACCGTACAAAAGCGCCCCAAACGTTGCTCTATGCTTTTAAAATCGTCGGTACTGCCGCCAATGCCTGTTATCAAAACCACTTGGGGCGTTGCGGTGCCAATGGTTCTGGTGTAAAGCTCATAATCCTGTACGGTGACCCATTCCTCCTGTACCGGCACTGTATTTTCGTCTTCGTTATGGCAAGCTGCTGCGCCTAATAGTAGTACACCCCATAACAGGCGTTGTCCTACGGCTACAATTGTCTTCTTCATCTGCTGTTCAATGTTGTTAATTAATATTTCTTATCCAGGTAATCATATCTGAAACTACGGCTTCATCTATGGTAATTTCAATGTCTTTATACTCTTCAGGCAAACCGGTATCCGCCGGTTGAAACAGGTGATTCAAACCGTCATACAAAATGGTTTTATGCTTGCTGTTGGAGCGCGCCGAGAGTACCTTTTCAATTATTTTTAAATTATCGGGAACCACTTGGGTATCCAGGTTGCCGTTGAGTGCCAACACCGGTATCGTGGTTTTGGCCAGGTCAACCGTACAGTCGTAAAACAAATCGATTTTCCAATTGGGTGTAAAAAAATGGTTGAATCCTTTGGTGGTGAGGGGCGACTCTAATTCGAGTATTTGCAATTCTTCTTTGGTTAACAAGGCGGCCTTAGGGTTTAATTTTTCCAACCCTTCTGTGAACTGCAGTTTGGCACTCACCAAATCGTCGTTGTTTTGAAGCGATTGAAACAGCAATTCCAACAAAGCTGTATTCAAATCTAAAGCAGCGGTACTCACTTTATTTTTATAAATCAGTTTGGTTTGTTCCAAAATGACTTCGGATAAGGGTTGCGCCCCGCCGGCCATCATTACAATAAAGTGTACTTTACGGTTTTTAGCGGCCACTACAGCGGCCAATTCGGCTCCCAAACTGTGTCCTATTAATCCAATCTTTTGGGCATTAATACCCGGATAAGCCGATAGGAAATCAACTGCTGCCGAAGCATCATCGGCCAAATCTAAAACAGAAGCTGAGGCAAAACTACCGCCCGATGCTCCTACGCCTCTGTCATCAACCCGCAATACGCCGATGCCGGCTTTAGTGAGAAAATCGGCCAAGACTAAAAAATTCTTATGTCCGAAAATGGAATGGTCTCTGTCATTAGGCCCCGATCCGGTTAATAATACTACTGTTGGAAAATCATTTTTGCCTTTAGGCAGGGTTAACGTTCCGGCCAACGTAATACCGGCTTTTGCATTTTCAAAACGAACCTCTTTTTCAAAGTAGGCAGGAATGCCTGTAGGTTCTTGGGGTCTGTATGGTTTTGCAAAAGGAAAGCGATTAACTTTATTGAAATTCAGCGTCCAGGGCGTATTGCTGCCTTGCTTTAATTCGCCTTTGATAAGGGTATCCTTAACAAAAACACCATGGTACGCTGCCATCAAAGAAGGAATGGTAAACCTGATTTCTTGATTGATGATGGAAACCTGGCTGACTTTAATATCAAAACTACTTTGCGTAACGCTGTGAAACTTAGCGGTAACGGGGGTCCCCGAAGCCGTATACTCTAACGCAACATCCAATTGCACCGCTTCGGATAATACCAATTTTCCTACCCAAAAATAAGCTCCTTTGGAATGAGCTGTCAAGTGTTGACTCATCAACAGCACGAGATAAACCAGGGCTTGTGTCATCCAATATGAAATTTTCATAATTTTATATTTAGAATTATGCTGCAATAGTATTTCAGGAAATCAAGCCCTTAAAATCATTTATACTAACGCTTTAAAAAAAATGATTAACCGCTGTAAAAAGAATTTAAAATGCAATTGGCATAAAAAAAGGAACGTTGGTCAATAAAATCATATAGTTCGTCATTCTTTTTTTTAAGCGTTCAAAACGCCCATTACTTTTAACCCAAAATAGTAAGCCTTGAAAAAAAACACATACCTCAATAGCTTCCTTCACCTCTCTGTCTGGATAGCGCTGCATCTCTTTTTTGTGACCAATGTGAAGACGGTAGGTGTTATTAAACAAACGCATGCGCATTTTCAATTGGCAATCTTTATCAGCAGCCTATGTAACGCCGGTCTCTTCTACACTATTTCACTTTACTTGTTGCCCAAAATGACTTTGGGGTATTCCATTCGCAAAACCGTTTGGCTTAGTGTCCTTCTGTGGGTGTTGTTCTCCTTAGTAGAAACAATAATCGATTTCTCTTTTTTTGTTAACTTTTATTCTACACACGACCAAGATTACGCCGGTCAATTATTCAGTAATTCTATAGTCAATCTTTTTGTGATTACCATGGGAGCTTCCTACGGTTTACTTCGCATTTGGAAAAAAAGTGAAAAGCAAAAGGAAGACCTCAACAGAGAAACCTTAAAAGCCGAGTTAGACTTCCTGAAAGCACAGGTTAATCCGCATTTTCTGTTCAATGTGTTAAACATGGCCTACTCGAGTGCCAATAAAAATAACGATACCGAAACCGCAGGTATCATAGAAGAGTTAGCCAACATGATGCGATACATGTTGTACGAAAGCAATGTGAATAAAATAGCGCTCGAAAAAGAGATCGAATACTTGCAGAGCTTTGTCAATCTTCAAAAAAAACGATTGTCTACAGAGGTGCTTCCTAACATTGCGTTTAGCATAGAGGGAGCTATTAAAAAACACCAAATAGCACCACTATTGTTGATTCCTTTTGTAGAAAACGCTTTCAAACACGGTATCCGGATGGGGAATGAAACCTTCATCATCATCAGGCTGGAAGTGACAGACCAGGCGTTGTGGTTTGAAGTAAAAAACAGCATCTCCAAAAACTCAAACGAATTAGAAACCCAATATGGCGGTGTGGGACTGGAAAATGTCAAAAAAAGACTCGAACTGCTCTACCCCAACCAATATGAACTGAGTATTACAGAGGAAGAAAAACAATTCAAAGTGATCTTAAAATTAAACATGTAAACTATGAAGTGTATTATTATTGATGACGAACCGTTGGCCTTAGATTTAATCAAATCGTATGTCGATAAAACCCCCATGTTGCAATTGGAAGCCACGTTTACCAATCCCTTCAAAGCGCTTTCGTTTTTGATTGATAATGAGGTCGATTTACTTTTCTTAGATATTAACATGCCGGAGCTATCCGGACTGCAATTGCTCAAATCGTTGTCTAAAAAACCTTTGGTCATTTTTACCACCGCCTACCCCGAATTTGGGGCCGAAAGTTATGAGTATGATGCCGTTGACTACTTACTGAAACCCATTAACTATGTGCGCTTTTTAAAATCGGTGACCAAGGCGTTGGATGTCTTCAAAAGTAAAAGTCCCGAGAACCTTTCAACAAGCACTTTAACCACATCCGAGCCCGCTAAAGAACATCACATTCTCATTAAGAGCAGTACCAAACTGCACAAAATTAACCTCGATGAAATACTCTACATCGAAGGCGCCGGCAACTATTGGTCATTTCAGCTCAAAGACAAAAAAATACTCTCGCTCTTTACCTACAATGAAATTGTGGGCTTAGTACCGCAAGACGAATTCATCAGAATCCACAAATCCTATATCGTACCCAAATCTAAAATAAGTGTCATCGAAAAACATCAGGTTACCATTAACGGCAAAACACTGCCTATAGGCCTAACATTTCGCGAGCATTTTTCAAAATTCATACACCAATAATTCATGTTACCCGTAAGTCAGTCCATCACACTGCGCCCCATTCAATTACAAGACAGTGCTGTTATTTATAAAACCATCATGCGCCAAAGAGAATACCTCGGCAAATGGCTTCCCTTTGTGGCACATACCCATACCGAGCAGGACACTTTAAACTTTATTACGTCTGTAATCAGCCGACCTGCAGCGCAATGGGAACCCTTTTTTGTTATTGAATTTGAGGGGCAATTTTGTGGCCTCATCAATTGTAAAAACACCGATTTTATCAACAAAAAAACCGAAATCGGTTATTGGTTGTCAAAAGATTTTCAAAAGCAAGGCATCATGATTCAATCCCTGCAAGCACTTACGCACTATGTATTTGCCGAATTCGGAATGAATCGCATTGTAATTAAATGTGCCGTAGAAAATGAACCCAGCCAAAATGTGGCCCTAAAAGCCGGCTATAAATGGGAAGGAATTGAACGTGAAGGCGAGCAAATTAGCGCCCTTGCCTACAGAGACCTGCAAGTATTCAGCTTGTTAAAAAAAGATCTTCATGCCAAACCAATCCTCAAAAAGACAAAACCCGGTATTAACCATATCGAATTGTGGGTAGCCGATTTGGACACCTCGGTATCGTTTTACAGGGAAATACTGAATACCATCGGTTGGGTCCAAATTAATCCTACAGCGTTCGCCACAGAAACCATGGAGGTTTATTTAAAAGAAATGCCGCCACTCACTACAACCAATAGTTTGGGGGTGAGACACATTTGTTTTCAAGCAACAGAAAAAAAACAAGTCGATAAAGTGGCAAAGTTTCTCGTTTCCGAACAAGCCGTAATAATCAGAGGCCCTATACAAATGAATTATTCGGAAGGCTATTACACTGTAGACTTTTATGATCCTGATGGCTTAATTGTAGAAGTGGCCTATACCCCTAACATGAAATTCCTGAACTGAAACTAAGCCGAAGTTCAATTGGTAGCGCCAAATAAATCCAAAAGCCCATAACATTCCAAAAACAGGAAAACGTATAGCAGGCTCAACTCACAACGATTTGAAAACAGCAATCGTTAAGGGTTTGAGGTTCCCTATCAACCAAAAAACGTTAAAAACTACCGCAAATACCATGGTCAACAGAGCGATACCACGGTATTGGAGGAAAAAACACATGCCTTGTCCCTGCATCAGGAATTAATGGTTATTGATGCGCTTTGAGTTACAGCTAATACGTTGTTTAGTAGCTGCTGTGTGTTGCAACTCTAAGCTAACCCATCAGTTCGAGTGATTTTCGCGAAGTGAAAATTGCATCGAGAATCCATCAGTTCGAGTAGCCCATAGGGCGTACTTCTCGATACGATTTACAGCTACAAAAATTGGCATTTTTGTAGCTATTAATCACTCGAAGTGACGCTGCTGTTCGTTCAAAAAAGAGGGGCGTCAGTTCGAGTAGCCCGGAGGGCGTATCGAGAACCCCTCCACTAAAATCCGGCACAGATAAAATCATTGGGGTATTTTTACTATTTTTAAAGCGCATCGAAAAACATATGGAAACCAAATCGCGCATCAACTACATCGACAACATCAAAATAGCCATTACCTTTTTGGTAGTGGCCCATCATGCCGGACAACCTTATGGAAACACCGGCGGGGTATGGCTATTGGAAGACACCCCTAAACTGGAGTGGCTGTCTTCCTTCTTTTTTATCAATGCTGCTTACATGATGGGGTTTTTCTTTTTTGTCTCCGGTTACTTTATGTATTTTTCCGTAGCCCGAAAAAGTACGGCCGTTTTTCTTAAAGATAGATTTCGTCGCTTAGGCATTCCGTTGTTGTTTTTTATGTTCGTGGTTTTTGTTCCCCTCAGTTACATGATGGCAGATACCCGGGAAAACTATTTTGTATTCCTATACGATACCTATTTTCATAAACCGCCACTGGCGGTGGGGCATTTATGGTTTGTGGCGTCATTGTTGGCGTATACCTTTATCTTTATGGCCCTGAAAAAGCCCCTGCTAAAAAGCCGGGAATTGGTGTGGCAACCCTGGTATCCTTTAGTGTTTATCATGGTACTGGCTGCGGTAAACTATGGGGTTCGGTTAAAATACCCTATAGACCATTGGGAAACCTGGCTCATCCCGATAGAAGTAGCCCACCTGCCTCAATACCTAAGTTTGTTTCTTTTGGGTGTGGTAGCCAATAAAAATAATTGGCTCGAACAACTGCAACCCAAAACAGGATGGGTTTATTTTGCCGTAGGGGTCTCCCTATTTTGCATACGAGAAACACTAAACGAATGGGTTTCCGAAGCTATGGCAGAACCCTTAGTAGAGACTTTTTTATGCGTGGGTATTATTATGGGCAGCCTAGTAGGCTTCAAAAAATGGGGAAACAGTACCCATGCGGTAGTACAGTTCTTTTCCAACTGTTCTTACGGTATTTATCTTTTTCATGTGTTGTTGGTCATTGCTTTCCAACTACTGTTCCAAGGAATGGGCATGCCCACCTTGCTCAAATTCATTGCTGTAACCCTACTGGGCATAACATCTGCCGCCGTCCTCACCAACTTTTTAAAGAAAAATAAAGGGTTGAATAAAATTCTCTGAAAGCCACCATTAGCACGAGTAGCCCGAAGGGCATATCGAGAACCGAGAACCATTGTGCGTAAAAGCTTCTCGATACCATTTTACAATCTAAAAACTACCGTTTTTAGATTGCAAAATCACTCGAAGTGACGCGTCTTGTAGTAAAAAAAAACCAGGGTCGTCAGTTCGACCCTTCGATATATTTTGGCTTCGCCAAAATACTCAGGGTGACATCCTGCATTATTACCGTCAGTTCGAGTAGCCCGAAGGGCGTATCGAGAACCGAGAACCTGTAGTGCCTTCGAGCCCTAGCGCAGCATGGCAAAATGCCCCCGCTCCTCGGTACCGTTGGCCCGTTGCACCACAAACCAATAATCGGTAGAAGGCAACATCCGTCCCTGAAACTGTCCGTCCCATCCGTAACCATCTCCCGAAAATGAAGTGAGTATCGTACCATAGCGGTCAAAAATACGCACACGCATACCGGGTTCTAAATAGGCATTGGGTATAGCCCACACATCGTGTATTCCATCGCCGTTAGGGGTAAAGTATTTGGGATACATCAGCAAAACCGCTTCGCCTCGGGCTTCGCCACAGCCGTACACGTCGCGAACAAACACCTCGTATTTTCCGGGCAATAAATCGGTAAAGGTATTGGACTGCTGGTAGCTGATGCCGTCCAACGAGTATTCATAGAGGCCCGAGCCCGATACCGTCACCACTATACTGTTGTTTTGATCGGTCCAATCGCGAACACTGATATGGGTAATTACCGGGGCCGACGATAGTGATACCGTCGTAGTGGCTGTAGTGGCACAGGCAAAATTACCGTCCAGATGGGTTACCGTCACACTGTAATCCCCCGGTTGGGTCACCACTATATGAGGGGTCGTGGCACCGGTAGACCACAAATAGTGGTCAAATCCCGTAGGTACCGTCAAGGCAATAGCACTGCCGGCACACAGCCAATTAACAGGTTCTAAGTGTAGCTGCGGTTTAAGAACCACATGTAGGTCAAAAGACGTAACAGCATAGCAACCCGAAGCCGAAGTAACCCGGGCATAAAGGGTTTGCGGGTTCACCGTATTTTGAAACTGAAGCGGTAAGGCTCCTGTACCGCTTTCGGCATCCGCCTGCGAGGTATAAAACGTTACGGTGTGCTGGGTGGCAGACTGATTGGCCAAAACCACACTTTGCCACGGCGACAAGTCAAATAAGGCCAGGCCGTCGTTACCGGCATCGTCACATACTTTTACCGTTGCAGGTGCGGTAGCCGTCACCCCCGGCAATACGGTAACTGTAGTGCTGAAATAGCGCTCAAAATCTTGGCTACGGGCTTTCACACGCACGGTGTAGGTACCCGGCTGTGCATATACATGCGTCGGTTGCCAGGCCGTCGAAAAATTGCCGTCACCAAAATCCCAATACATGCTGTCGGGAGTCTTGGTGGTAGTCGCATTAAATACGATAGCATTACCGGCACAAGAACCGTTATGCTGTACTGCCGTAATATAAAAACCCGGTTGGTAAAAAGTAGGCAACCCGTAAAAGGTAATCCTACCGGCTAAGGCTGTGGTTAACGGCTGTAAGGTGCATCCCAAGCCAATCACATCGGGTTGCTGAATCACCGACAACCTGTTAGAACCATACGTGGCTACATAAATTTTGGCATCGGGCGCTAAGTCGAGCATACCCCATTGCAAATTATTCAAACCCGGCGTCACCTGAAGGGCAGAGCCTACGATATCGGCGGCTTGCAAATCAAACTGAAAAACAGCCGAATTGTCGTAAGAGGCTTCATTAACATAAACCGCATTGCTCGAAGGCGAAAACTCGGCACCAAACTGGTACCCTGTCATCAGCGTTAGCGGATTACTCACTACACCGGTTTGGGTATCAAAATCAAACAACTGCGTGTTGATAGAAGTATTCACATTCACCAATTTACGACCATCGGGCGATACCTTGAGTTGCCCGGCCGCGGCTATATAAGGCTGCGGTCCTATTACGACCGTGCCTACCGCACTAATCACAGGAGCCGAAACACCGGCCGCCGTTACCCGCCAAGCATAAAAAGCATTGCTGTTCCATTGGTGCCCCAGTACCCAAATATCGGTACCGTTAGGATGAGGAACGGCTGCCAGCTTTTCGCAACTTTGGGCCAATAACAAAACATTTTTAACCACCACATCGCCCAAACCGTTTTGTGCACTCATGTCGATTTCCGAATAGTATATCCCTTCTGAAGCTACTTCGCCGGCGGTAAACAAATAATACCTGCCGGGAACCCCCGGATGGGCAATACTCAAAGCCGAATGAGTACTCGAGCTGCCGCCTTTTAAACCGCTTCCGTTAGGCATGGTAGCGTGGTTGCGGTTAACCACGCGCATCCCATTAGAGTAAAACAGCAATTGCCCGTTGGCATCGCAAACGGTAGTGGTCCCTTCGTACGTATTAAAAACATTATCGGTGAGCGGCACCGGAACTCCTGAAGCAAAGGTCAGACCTGCCCTATTGCCAAAGTACCACACAGGATCGCGCTGCGCCGTTCCCGAAGTAAAACAAAACATGGCCCCCACAAGAAAAAATATCGGGCCGCATAATTTCTTTTTAAGCTTGATAATCAAGCGTGTAACTCCATTTTTCATACGCCAAATGTAAGCGTCAAGGTAACGTCATGCGCATGGTAATGTAATGAAGGGGAAACATTTTGACATAAACCGGGATTATCCCATCATGAAATTACCGGCTCAGTATTATGGCTTTGTTATACGAAGAGTGTGTTTTCGGTAGGACTCCCCCAACATAATGCGGAATACTAAGACCATCCTCATCCTCATCCTCATCCTCATCCTCATCCTCATCCTCATCCTCATCCTCACCCTCATCCTCACCCAAAACTTTTTTATAATTAGTATGCATGCATAATAAATTTTTTGTATCTTTGGATTTTAATCGCAATCGATATCGTAATTTTTAGGTATGAAAGATAAAACTATAGATTATATCCTCCGGGCAACATGGCAAGCGGTAGCACGCATGTACAACGAGGAAGCTTCAAAGTTTGACGGTTCTATGGCGATTGGTTTTGCCTTACTGAGTATTGACAAAGAAGAAGGTACGCCTTCTACCTACATCAGTTCGCGCATGGGCATGGAAGCCACCAGTTTAACCCGAACCTTAAAAACCCTGGAAGATAAAGGATTAATCATTCGCAAAAAAAATCCGGATGATGGTCGGGGTGTTTTAATTTACCTCACCGACCTAGGCAAACAAATGAGAGAGCAATCGAAAATAACGGTGCTCAAATTTAATGAAGTGGTCAAACAAAATGTACCCGAAGAAAAACTGCAGCACTTTATAGAAGTAGCCGATATCATTAACGAATTGATTACAGAGAAGAAGATTTTTTAAAGAAGTTGTAGGTGCTACGTTATAGGTTGTAAATCCTAAAACAATAAACAACTTAGCGCCTACAACACAGAACATATGACATACAACTTACAACAACAAAGAAATGAAACGAACAATTAAAAAAGTGGCCGTAATCGGTTCCGGAATCATGGGTTCGGGAATTGCGTGCCATTTTGCCAACATTGGGGTCGAAGTGTTGCTTTTGGATATCATTCCGAATGCCTTAACCGAAGCCGAAGAGAAAAAAGGACTAACGCTCGAGAGCAAAGCCGTTCGCAATCGTTTGGTCAATGAGCATTTGGCGAATGCCTTAAAGTCGAACCCATCGCCCATTTACAGTCAGAAGTTCGCTTCCCGAATCACGACCGGAAACACGACCGATGACATGGCCAAAATAGCCCATTACGATTGGATTATTGAAGTAGTGGTAGAAAGACTGGACATCAAAAAAGTAGTATTTGAACAAATAGACCGCTATCGAAAACCGGGCACTTTAGTAACGTCTAACACCTCGGGGATTCCTATCCAATTCATGAGCGAAGGCCGAAGCGAAGATTTTCAAGCGCACTTTTGCGGCACGCACTTCTTTAATCCGGCGCGTTACTTAAAATTGTTCGAAATTATACCGGGACCCAAAACCAGTAATGAGGTATTGGACTTCTTGTTCGATTACGGTTCCAAGTTTTTAGGGAAAACATCGGTCGTAGCCAAAGATACACCGGCCTTTATCGGGAACCGTATCGGTATTTTCGGCATCCAAAGCTTATTCCACTTAGTCAAAGAAATGGATTTAACCGTTGAAGAAGTCGATAAATTAACCGGTCCCGTTATCGGTCGTCCCAAATCGGCTACTTTCCGAACCGTGGATGTGGTCGGTTTAGACACCTTGGTGCACGTAGCCAATGGTTTATACGAAAACTGTCCGAACGACGAAGCACACGAACTATTCAAATTACCGGACTTCATCAACAAAATGATGGAAAACAAATGGCTGGGGAGCAAAACGGGGCAAGGCTTCTATAAAAAAGAAGGCAAAGAAATTCTGTCTCTCGATTTAAATACACTTGAATACAGAGCCGCTAAGAAAGCCTCATTCGCTACTCTGGAATTAACCAAGACCATCGACAAACCGATTGACCGTTTCAAAGTACTGGTCAAAGGAAAAGACAAAGCCGGTGAATTTTACAGAAAGAACTTCGCAGCGATGTTTGCTTATGTGGCCAACAGAGTCCCTGAAATTACCGACGATTTCTATAAGATAGACGACGCCATGAAAGCCGGATTCGGTTGGGAAAACGGACCGTTCGAAATATGGGATGCCATCGGAGTGCAAAAAGGGATTGAACTTATGGAAGCTGAAGGTTTAAAACCCGCCGCTTGGGTAGGCGAAATGATTGCTTCGGGTCACAATAGTTTCTACACCGTCAAAGAAGGAGCGACTTATTATTACCACATCCGAAGCAAGTCGCAAACCAAAGTTCCCGGACAAGACAGCTTTATCATCCTCAACAATATCCGCGAAAGCAAAAAAGTTTGGAGCAACAGCGGTGCTGTCATTCATGATTTAGGTGACGGCATCTTAAACCTTGAATTCCAGAGCAAAATGAACACCATTGGTGGTGATGTGTTAGCCGGAATCAACAAAGCTATCGACTTGGCCGAAAAGCAATACAACGGATTGGTTATCGGCAATCAAGCCGCTAATTTCTCGGTTGGCGCCAACATCGGTATGATCTTCATGATGGCCGTCGAACAAGAATATGATGAATTGAACATGGCCATCAAAATGTTCCAAGACACCATGATGCGTTGCCGCTACTCTTCTATTCCGGTGATCGTGGCACCACACGGCATGACTTTAGGGGGTGGTTGCGAAATGACCATGCACGCCGATAAAGTAGTCGCTGCGGCAGAAACTTATATTGGTTTGGTGGAATTTGGCGTGGGTGTTATTCCCGGAGGTGGTGGCTCTAAAGAAATGACGTTAAGAGCCTCTGATTTATACCGAAAAAATGATGTGGAATTAAACACCTTGCAGGAATATTTTTTAACCGTAGCCATGGCCAAAGTGGCCACTTCCGCTTATGAAGCCTTTGACATGGGCGTGTTGCAAAAAGGGAAAGATATTGTGGTGGTTAATAAAGACCGTCAAATAGCGGAAGCCAAGAAACACGCTTTACTAATGGCCGAAGCCGGTTACACTCAGCCTATCCAAAGAAAAGACATCAAAGTATTAGGTAAGCAAGCCCTCGGAATGTTCTTGGTAGGTACTGACCAAATGGTAGCCGGACAATACATTTCGGAACACGACCAAAAAATCGCCAACAAATTAGCTTATGTCATGGCCGGAGGAGATTTATCGGAACCAACACTAGTTTCAGAACAGTACTTGTTAGATATAGAAAGAGAAGCTTTCTTATCGCTTTGTACCGAAAGAAAAACATTGGAGCGTATCCAATACATGTTAACCAAAGGGAAACCGCTTAGAAATTAGTAGTAAGACAGAAGTATTAAGTAGTAAGACAAAGAGTATGCACAATTTCGAGAAATTAAAGATATGGCAAAAAGCAATGGACATTGCGGTAGCTGTTTATGAAATTTCCCTGCATTTACCCAATGATGAGAAATTCAATTTAATTCATCAAATTAAGAAATGTGCTGTATCTATTCCTTCAAATATAGCAGAAGGTTCCGGGAGGAATCACAACTCAGAATTTATTCAATTTTTAGGAATTGCCAACGGCTCAACGTTCGAATTAATAACACAATTAATACTTGAAAACGACTAAATCTTATAAAAGAGGAAATAGCACAACCCATAATTAATCAATTGGTAGAAATTTCAAACATGAATTTCTCCTTCCAAAAAACGTTAAAATCATAAACAAATGATTGGCAAGTCTTAATACTTAATACTCCAATCTTAATACTCAAAATATGAAAACAGCATATATCGTAAAAGCATACAGAACTGCCGTCGGCAAAGCTCCCAAAGGCGTATTCCGCTTCAAAAGACCCGATGAGTTGGCCGCAGAAACCATTCAGTTTATGATGAATGAACTGCCCGATTTTGACAAAGCCCGTATCGATGACGTCATGGTAGGCAACGCCATGCCGGAAGCCGAACAAGGTTTAAATGTAGCGCGTTTGATTTCCTTAATGGGATTAAAAGTAACCGACGTACCGGGCGTAACCGTAAATCGCTATTGTGCCTCAGGTTTAGAAACCATCGCGATGGCAACCTCCAAAATCCAAAGCGGAATGGCGGATTGTATTATCGCCGGAGGAGCTGAAAGCATGAGTTTTATTCCGATGGGTGGCTACAAACCAACACCCGATTATCGTGTAGCTGCTGAAGGACATGAAGATTATTACTGGGGGATGGGATTAACGGCAGAAGCCGTGGCCAAACAGTACAATGTCTCCAGAGAAGACCAAGATGAGTTTGCCTTGAACTCTCATTTAAAAGCGATTAAGGCACAAGCCGAAGGGAAATTCGACAAACAAATTGTACCGATTACCGTAGAGCACACTTTTATCAACGAAAACGGTAAAAAAGAAACCAAATCCTATACGGTTACGAAAGATGAAGGCCCGAGAGCCGACACCAATGCCGCTGCCTTAGGAAAATTAAAACCTGTTTTTGCTGCTGATGGAAGTGTTACCGCCGGGAATGCTTCTCAAATGAGTGACGGCGCCGCTTTTGTACTCATTATGAGCGAGAAAATGGTTAAAGAATTAAACCTTTCGCCTATCGCTCGTATGGTAAGTTATGCCGCCGCCGGAGTGGAACCGAGAATCATGGGAATCGGACCGGTAAAAGCCATTCCGAAAGCTTTAAAACAAGCCGGTTTACAACTAAATGATATTAATTTAATTGAGTTAAACGAAGCCTTTGCTTCCCAAGCCTTAGCCGTTACAAGGGAACTAGGTATTAATCCCGATATCGTAAATGTGAATGGTGGCGCGATTGCTCTGGGCCATCCGCTGGGATGTACCGGAGCCAAGCTATCGGTGCAATTGTTTGACGAAATGAAACGTCGTGGAGACAAATACGGTATCGTTTCTATGTGTGTCGGAACCGGTCAAGGGGCAGCAGGAATCTATGAACTATTATAACCTAACATTTCCTCTTTTTGTCATTCCGACGAAGGAGGAATCACCTATTTTCAGGAAGGATTTGATGAGATTCCTCCTTCGTCGGAATGACAAGATTGTAAAATAATTAATAAACTAAAAAAGCATATAAAATGGAAGATATAACAAGAGGCGGACAATTTTTGGTCAAAGAAACCAAATGCGACAATGTTTTTACTCCTGAAGATTTCACTGAAGAACAAATCATGATGCGCGATGCGGTGAAAGAATTTGTAGACAAAGAAATTTGGCCCAACAAAGATCGCTTTGAGCATAAAGACTATGCCTTCACCGAAGAAATGATGCGCAAGGCAGGAGAAATGGGCTATTTAAGTGTAGCGGTTCCCGAAGCTTACGGCGGCATGGGAATGGGATTTGTGGATACTTGTTTGGTGTGCGATTACATCTCGGGTGCAACCGGTTCGTTTTCAACAGCGTTTGGAGCGCACACCGGAATCGGTACCATGCCGATTACCTTGTACGGAACCGAAGCTCAAAAACAAAAATACGTTCCGAAATTGGCTTCGGGCGAATGGTTTGGAGCGTATTGCTTAACCGAACCGGGCGCCGGTTCGGATGCGAATTCGGGTAAAACCAAAGCCGTACTCTCCGAAGACGGTAAATACTACAGCATCACCGGACAAAAAATGTGGATTTCCAATGCCGGTTTTTGTTCGTTATTCATTGTTTTCGCGCGTATTGAAGACGATAAAAACATCACCGGTTTCATTGTGGAAAACGATCCGAGTAACGGCATCAGCATGAACGAAGAAGAACACAAACTCGGGATTCGCGCCTCCTCTACCCGACAAGTCTTTTTTAACGAAACCAAAGTGCCGGTAGAAAACATGTTGGCCGGTCGTGGCGAAGGGTTTAAAATTGCCATGAATGCCTTAAATGTAGGACGTATTAAATTGGCGGCTGCTTGTTTGGATGCACAACGTCGTGTAACATCTAATGCCATTCAATACGCCAATGAAAGAGTACAATTCAATACCCCGATTTCGAGTTTTGGTGCCATTCGCTACAAATTAGCCGAAATGGCCACTTCCGCTTACGCCGGAGAAAGTGCTACGTATCGTGCCGCGAAAGACATTGAAAACCGCATCAAAATTCGCGAAGCCGAAGGTGCCAGCCACCAGGAAGCCGAATTAAAAGGTGTGGAAGAATTCGCCATCGAATGTTCTATCTTAAAAGTAGCGGTTTCGGAAGATGTACAAAACTGTGCTGACGAAGGTATCCAAATTTACGGTGGTATGGGATTCTCCGAAGACACGCCAATGGAAAGCGCTTGGCGTGATGCGCGTATTGCCCGTATTTACGAAGGTACCAATGAAATCAACCGCATGTTGTCTGTTGGGATGCTAATCAAAAAAGCCATGAAAGGGCATGTTGATTTATTAGGCCCGGCCATGAAAGTGCAAGAAGAATTAATGGGCATCCCTTCCTTCGAAACACCGGATTATTCGGAATTGTTTTCGGAAGAAAAAGAAATGGTAGCCAAATTGAAAAAAGCGTTCTTGATGGTCGCCGGAGCCGCCGTTCAAAAATACGGTATGGATTTAGACGCACATCAGCAATTATTGACCGCAGCGGCAGATATGCTGATTGAAATATACGTAGCCGAAAGTACTATTTTAAGAACCGAGAAATTGGCCAAAAAACAAGGTGAAGAGAAAGCCAAAGAGCAAATTGCCATGGCCAAATTATACCTGTACAAAGCCGTAGACATCGTCACTCAAAAAGGAAAAGAAAGCATTATTTCGTTTGCCGAAGGCGATGAACAGCGCATGATGCTTATGGGGTTACGTCGTTTTACCAAATATACCAACATGCCGAACATTGTTGGCCTAAGAGAAACTATTACCGCCAAATTGGTGGCGGAGAATAGCTATTGTTTCTAAATTTTAGTTTAGTTAATTGTTTTTTTGAGAACCATCTGCTAACGCAGATGGTTTTTTTTTGGAGTTGCCTTACCGCTCTGTATATTTAAAAAAATAAAAACACTTGTTAACTAATTTAACATTTTTAAAAAAAATATATGAAAAAAGTTACGTAAATTTGAGATACTCTTCTAATCTTTTTAGTTAAAATGTATTAAAATTCAAGCAATGTATTCTTAGGTATGAGCAAAAAAGAAGGAGACGACAATGAGCTTCTCGTGAAGATCAAAGAAATCTCCGATTACAAATATGCGCTTGATGAATCGTCCATAATAGCTATCACTGACCAAAAGGGAATTATAAACCATGTTAATGACAACTTCTGTAAAATATCAAAGTATTCACGAGAGGAACTTCTAGGTAAGGATCACAAGATAATTAATTCAGGGTATCATTCTAAAGAGTTTATAAAAAACCTTTGGAGGACGATTGCACAAGGTAAAATTTGGAAAGGAGAACTTAAAAACAGAGCCAAAGACGGTACCGCCTATTGGGTCGATACTACTATTGTACCCTTTTTAAACGAACACGGGAAACCGTACCAGTACGTGGCGATTCGTTCCGACATCACTGAACGCAAAAAAGCGGAAGAGGAATTACTCAAAAAAATCAAAGAAATCTCCGATTACAAGTATGCCTTAGACGAATCCTCCATAGTAGCCATTACCGATCAAAAAGGCATCATCACCCACGTGAATGATAACTTCTGTAAAATATCCAAATACAGTCGTGAGGAGTTGTTGGGACAAGACCACAGGATCATCAATTCGGCTTACCATTCCAAGGAATTTATCAAAAATTTATGGAAAACTATTGCCAAAGGAAACGTTTGGAAAGGCGAATTAAAAAACAAGGCCAAAGACGGTACCGCCTATTGGGTCGATACCACCATAGTGCCTTTTTTGAACGAGCACGGCAAACCATATCAATATGTAGCCATACGCTCTGATATATCGGAAAGAAAAAAAGGAGAAGAAAAAATTGCCAAAATGCTCATTAATGCCGAATACCAAAACAAACAATTGGTGGACTTTTGCAACATCGTTTCCCACAATCTCAGAGCGCCATTGGTCAATATTTCAATACTGCTCGATTATATAGAAACCTGTGATGACCCGGAAGAAAAAATAGAAGTATTCGACAGAGTCAAACCCGTTATAAACCATCTCAACGGAATACTCGACGAATTGGTCGAATCCTTGCAAGTAAGACAAGATAACGATATCGAATCAACCATCATCAATTTAAAAGAAACAACCGAAAAAATATTAATCGGATTCGAGGGACAAATCAAACTGTATAATGCCAAAATCACCACAGACTTTAGTGAAGCGGAAAAAATAAACTATCCGCAACGCTATATCGAAAGTATACTGGCCAACCTGATCAGCAACGCCTTAAAATACAAATCACCCGACCGAGACATCGCTATTGATATTAAAACTCAAAACAGCGATGAAGGTGTGATTTTGTCGGTAGCCGACAACGGACTCGGTATTGATTTAGACTTACACAAAGACAATATCTTTAAAATCCGTAAAGTATTCCACAAGCATCCCGATGCCAAAGGCTTTGGATTATTTATGACAAAAACACAAGTGGAAGCCATGGGAGGCAAAATTTGGATTGACAGCATCCCCGACAAGGGAAGTACTTTTTACATACAGTTTAAACCCTAACTATCATGAAAAAAATCGAACTACTGGCGCTGGTTGATGACGATGATACATTTGTATTCATCACCAAAAAAATCATTGAAAAAACGAATCACGTGAAAGAAATTAAAGTTTTTCATAACGGATTAGAAGCCATCACCTACTTAAAAGAAAATTTAAATGCTGACTATAAATTGCCGGAAGTTATCTTTTTAGACTTGTCGATGCCGATTATGGATGGCTGGCAGTTTTTGGATGAATTTACCACGTTGGAGACACACAAAACAAGCAAAATTATCATTTACATTTGCTCGTCCTCTATTTCGCCACACGATATCATGAAAGCCAAAAAAATGAGCGCGGTGAGCGACTTTATCATCAAACCCGTAACCAAAGACAAGTTTACGGAAATCATATTAGCGCTTTAACAATTTGCAGATAAAATCATAAGTAATGAATTGGCCGCTCCAAAGCGGCTTTTTTTATTAGACGCAAATGCCTATTTTAGTGGCTTAAAATGCATACTTATGAAATTATTAGGAATAGGCTCCCGAATCAATCATGCCGAATACGGCAAAGGCGTAGTAACCAACGTCTCATCTAAAGACTACTGGGTAACTTTTATCGACGGCGGTTTAGAAACCATCGCCATCAATAGCGAGTTCGACGTCATAGAAGCGGCCGAAAATGAAGTAGACACGGTTAGTTTTTACGAGGTAGAACAAAGCTTACTATCCATATTGAAAAAATGGAATGGCTTGGGCGAACCCGTAGCTATTGGCGACAAATGGAAAGGCGGCAACATGAAGTTAGAACCGGGCCAACCCGGATTAGCCGCTAAAGATGTTCCGATTGATACGTTTTTTCACAAAATTGTGATGCTTCGCGATCGTTTGCGCGTGATGGAACAAAAAATAAATGCCAGCAACTTAGAGGAAATTGAAAAAGTAGAACTGCAGCAATACATTACCCGAATTTACGGAAGTTTAACTACTTTCAACGTATTGTTCAAATCGCAAAGCGATTACTTTGTAGGCGAAAAATCGAAATGATTTAACACATCTTTGTATCGGCAGTACTCCATTTTTGAGTAATTTTATAAAAATTAAATTGTAACCCGATGAAAAAGTTTTTTTACACCATTACCATAGCCGGAGTATTGCTTTTTGCCTGCAAAAGTTCCAATGCCGGTGACCCGGCCAAAACCTTGTCATTGAACTTTGAAGCTAAAAGCGGCAGTAAGGTGAGTGGTACCGCTGTTTTTGTTGAAAAAAACGGTAAAGTAACCCTCACCGCCAAACTAAGCGGGTTAAAACCGGGGGTACACGCCATTCACATTCATGAAAAATCAGATTGTTCGGCAGCCGATGCTACTTCTACCGGCGGTCATTGGAATCCTACCTTCAAAAAACACGGTAAATGGGGCGATGCCGAGTATCACAAAGGCGACATCGGGAACTTTACCACCGACGTAGACGGAAACGGAACTGTGCTGTTCACCACAGATGAGTGGTGTATCGGTTGCGGCGATGAAACCAAAGACATTTTAGGAAAAGGATTGATTGTACACGACAAACCGGATGATTTTGTGACCCAACCTACCGGAAATGCCGGTGCTCGTGTAGCGTGTTCCGCCATTATTAAATAATTTTTTTTGGAAGATAAAGATCATTTGTACTTTAAAAATGCACAAGAATGGCGCGATTGGTTACACGAAAATCACCAATCGGCCACCAAAGTGTATTTGATTTTTTATAAAGTAGGCAGTGGCGTAGAAAGTATGCGCTGGGAAGAAGCGGTTCAGGTAGCTATTTGCTATGGCTGGATTGATTCTACCGTAAAGAAACTGGATGACGAACGCCGTCGTCAAATGTTTACGCCGCGTAAAGACAAAAGCGTTTGGAGCAAACTTAACAAAACGTATATTGAAAAACTCATCGCCGAGAATTTAATGCATGAGAGTGGTTTGCGCAAAATAGAAATTGCCAAACAAAACGGTTCATGGGAAGCATTGGACCACGTAGAGAACCATGTGATGCCCGAAGATTTAAAGTTGGCTTTTGAGCAACATCCAATGGCTTTAGAAAATTACAACAACTTTAGTCCTTCCTATCGAAAAAGCTATTTGTATTGGTTAAACCAAGCCAAACGAGCCGAAACAAGGGCCAACAGAATTGCCGAAATCATCTCACTTTGCGCTCAAAACATCAAATCAAGAGATTCATTTTAAATTTGGTTACAAAATCATAACCTGCAACTCTCAAAAATAAGTTAGTTTTGTGCTTATAATTGTCTCTTTAAAATGATTAACCCTTCAGTTCCCGGTTGGATTGATAAATTTTTCACAGAATTCAGTCAGTCTGAGCATTCTTTTCCGCAAAACGAAACGGATTTCTATATCCGAACACGAACCACGGGATTTATCTTTGGACATATTGTAGGCTTTGATGCTGCAATCAGTATCGAAACGGAAGATCGATTCCCGCAGGAAATATCGAAAATCGGTATGTTGAATACTCTTTTTCAAGTGTATCGCTTGATACGGAAAACCAATCAGTCGGAAGATTTCATCCAAGAAGCAGTAGCTTTTTACAATACAATGATTCCGAAAGGCTTTAATCCGTTGAAAAAAGTATTAGAATCCCATTCGCCTTCCAGCAAACTGGAGAAAATTATCCACGATCGGGTGCAAACCAATGAGGACTTATTCAGTAAGAACTTTTCACACGTCATCACCAATGCATTATTGTTTATTGATGTTTTGGCCTTCAAAAAACATTTGGAAAAAGGCGAAATTCCCGAAAAGTACTCCAATAAAATTGAGGATATTGTTATCAGCATTATTTCGCTTTCGCTAAAATCCAAAACCGGTATATCCCCGCACGATGACTTGCTGCTCAAACTCTTTGAGTCGTCGGTTCGGTACAATAAATTTTCTTCAAAAAAACTGACTACTATTGAAGATTTAGATTTAAGTTACTTATCGGATAATCTTGAAAAATACTATGTTATCGATTTAGCCGGAATCAGTTTGTGGAGCGATGAAAAAGTAGAAAATGAAGAGCGCTATTTTTTGTTCAAACTGGGTGAAACTTTACAAATCAGTGATGCGGTAGTTTTGGAAAGCATTCATTTTATTAACGAATTTATAGTACAATACAAAAGCGAAATTCCGTATTTTAACTTTTCGAACCCGGTAAAACATTTTTACGAACAAACCACCGAAAGTGTGGCTATTTTAATCAACCGAAACAAGTCGAGATTGCTCAAAGAAATCACGGAAAGTAAAGAACTGATGCAACTCTTGGCAAAGTCGACTGTAAAAGATTTAAACAAAGAAGAGAAAAAGAAAGTCAAACGACAAATGCTCGACATTTGCAAAACCATTCCGTCACTCACTATTTTTTTATTGCCCGGTGGCGGGTTACTCCTACCGATTTTAATCAAGTTTATCCCCAAAATGCTGCCATCGGCATTTAATGAAAATATCGATGACTAATAGGCGTCAATCCAGGAAAAAGAGTTCAAACGAATACTTTCTTTAGTCGCTCGTATAAACTCTAAATAGGCGGCTGCCACCGGACTCATTGCCTTCCCTTTCAACCAAATCAAACGCCAGTTCGTTATCATCGGCAAGCCTTCGGCAGGAATAATGACAATATCATTCTTTTCCAATTCATTTTTCAACCCAATCAAGGGCATAATAGAATAACCCAAACCGGCTACTACCGCTTGCTTGACGGCCTCGTTAGAGGTGAGTTGCAGGCGCATATTGGAAACTATCCCGTTTTGTTGTAAGTACTTCTCCATACTGGTTTTGGTAGCCGACCCATCTTCCCTGAAAATTAAAGGAACTTTGGCAAAAAAGTCAGATTGAACCGGTTTGGTATCAATAGGCAACGTTTCTTTGTTACCGACCAAGAATAACTTATTGGCCATTAACACCTCCGATTCGAGGGCTAAATCGTCGGGCGGAATGGAGACCAAAGCAAAATCGACTTCATTATTCTTCAAACTTTTAACCACTTTTGTCTTATTGGTCACATCCATGACCAGTTCGATACCGCTGTTCATCTTCATAAAATCGGAAAGAAAATACGGAATCACATACTTACCGGTAGAAACGACCGATATCTTTAATTTACCCGATAAAATACCTTTGTAGGCGAGTGTTTTATAATTAATGGTGCTTACCTCATCAATAATTTTTTGTGCGGCTACCGCAATTTCTCTTCCGAACTCGGTAACGTACAATTGTCTTCCGATAACTTCCGTCAGCGGGATGTCGAATTGATCTTGCAAGTTTTTTAATTGAATGGAAACCGCCGGCTGTGTCAGATGCAGCTCTTCTGCTGCTTTGGTAATGCTCTTGGTTTGCGTGATTTTTAAAAAAACCACCAACTGATGCAATGTAAAATTCATAAAAAATATTTATGTTATTCATTACAAATATAAATAAAAATATATGAAATATAATTTTGAATTTTGCCTCGTCAAACCATAAAAATTAAATACAGCATGACGCGAATTACAGTAGCCAAAGGCGACGGAATTGGTCCGGAAATTATGGAGGCCACGTTAGATATCATTAAAGCGGCCGGAGCTCAAATTGAAATTGATGAAATTGAAGTGGGTGAAAAAGTATATTTATCCGGAAATACTTCAGGCATTGCATCGGAATCTTGGGATATTATCCGCAAAAACAAAGTATTCTTGAAGGCGCCTATTACGACACCACAAGGCGGCGGTTACAAAAGCTTGAATGTGACCACGCGCAAATTTTTGGGATTGTACTCTAATGTAAGACCTTGCATGAGTTTGCATCCGTTCGTAGAAACCAAACATCCGGAGATGGATATCGTAATTATTCGCGAAAATGAAGAAGACTTGTATGCCGGAATTGAGCACCAACAAACCGATGAAGTCGTACAATGCTTAAAATTAATCAGTCGTCCCGGCTGCGAAAAAATTATTCGTTATGCTTTTGAATATGCCAAAGTATACGGACGAAAAAAAGTGACTTGCTTTACCAAAGACAACATCATGAAGCAAACCGACGGTTTATTCCACCAAGTATTTGATGAAATTGCCGCCGAATATCCTGAAATTGAAAATGAGCATTGGATTATCGACATCGGAGCGGCCAAAATGGCGGATACACCCGAAGTATTCGATGTGATTGTAACTTTAAACTTATATGGGGATGTCTTGTCGGATGTGGCTGCTCAAATAGCCGGTTCGGTAGGGTTAGCCGGTTCAGCTAACATCGGTGAAGAATGCGCAATGTTTGAAGCCATTCATGGATCGGCACCAAGACGTGCGGGCCAAAATTTGGCCAATCCGTCCGGACTGTTACAGGGTGCCATAATGATGCTGAATCACATCGGGCAAACCGATGTAGCCGAAAAAGTGCAAAACGCATGGCTTAAAACCATCGAAGAAGGGACTCATACCTACGACATTTACAAAGAAGGTGTCAGCAAACAAAAAGTGGGCACCAAAGAATTTGCGCAAGCCGTAATAGCCAACCTCGGGCAAAAACCAAAACTCCTCAAAGAGGTTTCGTATGCCAAAGACGTGGTGTTAAACCTGCCTAAATATGTTAAAAAACCGGCTAAAAAAAAGGAACTCGTTGGAGTAGACTTGTTTGTACACTGGGATGGCACAAATCCGGACGCGTTAGCAGCCCTGTTACAAACAATTAATACCGAAAACAAACACCTCACCATGATTACCAATAGGGGAATCAAAGTATGGCCCGACGGTTTTAAAGAAACGTATTGCACCGATCATTGGCGTTGTCGTTTCAAACCGACACAAGGCAAGGTGATGTATAAAAACAATATCATCAATTTATTATCAAGGGCATTGGATGCCAAAATTGATGTCATTAAAGTAGAAAATCTCTATGAGTTCGATGGGAAACCGGCTTACTCTTTAGGACAAGGACAATAACATTTCACATGAAAAATAACACCAACAACACTGTAGTACATAATTTGAAACTACTCCTGAATCTTCTTTTTTTATTTGCCGGATTGTATTTGTGTATGCACGAAAACTCAGTACAACACAACGGATTATTAGGCACAGGAATTCTGCTTTCAGGTTATACTTTGATGAACATTGCAAAAAAAGAGTAATTATGAATACCCACGAAGAATACAAATTAATTGACGGGACCTTCTCGGCAGAAGACGCCGACAAAGTTTTAACCGCATTGTTTAATTATAAAATTGATTATCACAATCGAGAAGACTTCAGCAATCATATCCGATTCAATCAGGATATTGAGCACTCCAAGAAGCGCATTCAAGAACTTATTCAAACAAAAGAGTCTATCCAACAGAAGATAGCAGAAGCAAAATCGAACAAATTTAATTTGGTTATTAATAGTACGATTACCATTCGTTTAGAAAAGTAAGAATGTTTACCGGAAGAAGTCTTCTCATTGCTACCAAGCATCGGAAAGAAACAGTGATAGCGCCGCTTTTTGAGAGGAAATTTGGCCTGCACTGTTTCACCTCCGATGTATTTGACACAGATACCCTCGGAACCTTTACGGGAGAAATTGCACGAAAAAAAAATGTACTGGAGACCCTGCGCGACAAATGCCACATGGCAGCTCAAGCCACAACAGCCGATTTAGTTGTGGCGAGTGAAGGGTCATTTGGGGCACATCCGACAATTTTTATGGCTCATGCCGATGACGAATGGGTAATGCTGAAAGATTATCGGAACGATATCGAAATTGTAGCACGGGAAATAAGCACGGACACCAATTTTTACGGGGAACTGATTTCAAGCAAAACGGCTTTGGAAGCATTTGCCGAAAGGGTTCAATTTCCCTCACACGGCATCATTCTCAAACCGAGTGAAACCAACTGCCATTCCATCATTAAAGGAATAACGTCTCATTCCGAATTAATCGCAGGGTTTAAAAAATTACATTCGGAATACGGTTCGGTGTATGCCGAAACCGATATGCGTGCGCTCTACAACCCAACCCGTATGAAGGTTATTGAAAAGGCTACCGAAAAACTAATTGCTAAAATCAAGAACCACTGTCCGCAATGCCATACTCCCGGATTTGATATTGGAGAAGTAAAACCGGGATTACCCTGTGAAATGTGTGGTTCCCCTACTCGTTCCACACTGAGTGTAGTGTATCAATGTAAATCCTGTCAGCATGAAGAAGAAAAAAAATACCCGCGCGGGATTCGTTTTGAAGATCCCATGTATTGTGATTACTGCAACCCTTAACTCATGAGTATTATTTCAAACGACATATCCAAAGCGAAAGCCATCCTTGAAAAGGAAGACTTAGTAGCCATTCCTACCGAAACCGTGTATGGCTTGGCAGGCAATGCTTTTAGTGAAAAAGCCATTCGCAAAATATTTGACACCAAAAAACGACCTTTATTCAACCCGTTAATTGTACATATTCACGCTGCTGCCGTCGTATCGGAATTGGCCAAGGATATCCCGGAAAAGGCCTATCAATTGGCCCAAGCTTTTTGGCCCGGCTCACTTACTTTAGTGTTGAAAAAAAAGAGCGTGGTTCCCGGCTTGGTTACAGCCGGAAAAGACACGGTCGCCATTCGTGTTCCCAATCATCCGCTCACTCTCGAATTATTGCGCTCGTTGTCCTTTCCGTTGGTAGCACCGAGCGCCAACCCGTTTGGTTCCATCAGTCCGACTCGGGCAGTCCATGTGGCCGGTTACTTTGAAAACACCTTGCCCTTAATATTGGATGGTGGAAATTGTACCAGCGGTATTGAGTCGACCATCATCGGGTTTGAAAACCAGGAACCGGTTCTCTATCGTTTGGGCGCCATTTCATTGGAAGAAATTGAAGCGGTGATTGGTAAAGTAATCATCAAAAATCATAAGGAATCGGCACCCGAAGCTCCGGGCATGTTGTTAAAACATTATGCCCCAAAAACCAGAACCATTTTAGTCGATTCCGTTAAAGATTTCATTCAACACGCTGAAACGGAAAAAATCGGAGTGATTACTTTTCAGCAAAAGATTTCGGGTACCCAAATCATACACCAAGAAATACTCTCAGAGCAAGGAGACTATAAAGAAGCAGCGGCGAACTTATACGACGCTATGCATCGCTTAGATACTATGAAACTAAACCTAATCGTGGCCGAGCGTTTTCCGGAGGAAAATTTAGGAAAATCCATTAATGATCGATTAACCCGAGCCACAAAATAACAAACCATGAATTTAGACTTACTCTTTGACAATCTGACTAACCCGGCGCTATTATTCTTTATGTTGGGAATTATGGCTGCCCGATTGAAAAGTGATTTGGAAATCCCGCCCAACTCGTCCAAGTTTATCTCTTTGTACCTACTCTTTTCCATAGGTTTCAAAGGCGGACAAGAATTAGCACACAGTCATTTTGATATGGAAATCATTTGGTCGGCCTTGTTTGGGGTTTGCATTGCCATTGTAATTCCGATTTACAGTTTCTTTTTACTGAAAAGAAAATTCAGCATTGAAAATTCGGGTGCTATAGCCGCAGCTTACGGTTCGGTAAGCGCAGTTACTTTTGTCACTGCCGTGTCTTTTTTAGAAATACAAAAGTACAATTACAGCGGACATATGGTGGCTATAATGGCTTTAATGGAAGCTCCCGCTATTATTGTTGGCGTTATTTTAATGCGCTTGTATCACAAAAAAGAGGTCGTAAAAACCAAAATGCGCACTGTGATTAGTCACTCATTCACCAACGGGAGTGTATTGCTCATTTTGGGAAGCTTACTCATTGGCTATTTGGCAAGCGATCAACAAGCTATGGGTATTAAACCGTTTACTACCGATATTTTCAAAGGTTTTTTAGCAATTTTTTTATTAGATATGGGCATCATCAGCGGCAAAAAACTGGATGTGTTTTTTAAAAGCGGTTGGTCACCCGTAGTGTTTGCCATTATCATACCATTGTGTAACGGAACTATGGTGGCCTACCTGAGTGAGCATGTAACAGATTCTATCGGCAATCGATTTATTTTAGCCATACTGGCTGCCAGTGCTTCTTATATTGCGGTCCCGGCTGCCATGAAAATTGTCGCGCCTAAAGCCAACCCGGGATTGTTTTTACCTATGGCGTTGGCCATTACATTTCCGTTCAATATTACCTTTGGAATGCCTATATATTTGGGTGTTATTATGAACTTTTAAAAAAAAAGCAATCTTTAAAAGATTGCTTTTTTTCTGAATTAATTAAAAAATTAAACTGAAAACTTCAATCGGTATACTTCATCCAGATTATCATTAGAAGTCATGTTTACCCCTAAATCGGTTACATAACCCGAATTTAATCCGTAAGCCCAACCGTGTAATGTTAAATCCTGTCCGTTTTTCCATGCATTCTGAACAATAGAGGTTTTAGCCAAATCGAAAACCTGCTCCTGTACATTGATTTCTACAAACTTGTTGAAGCGATCTTCTTCATCAGCAATGGAATTTAAATAATCTTCGTGCAAACGATACACATCTTTAATGTGACGAATCCAGTTATCAATCAATCCGATAGACTGGTTGCCCATAGCTGCTTTTACACCGCCACATCCGTAATGACCGCATACAATAACGTGTTTTACTTTCAAAACATTTACGGCATAATCCAAAACACTCAACATATTCATGTCACTATGAACTACCATGTTGGCTATATTTCTGTGCACAAACACTTCTCCCGGTTTAGCCCCGATAATTTCATTCGCAGGCACACGGCTATCAGAGCATCCAATCCACAACAATGGCGGTTGTTGGCCTTTGGCTAAATCTTTAAAATAATCTTTGTCGATAGCCAATTGGGATTCTACCCATTTCTGATTGTTTTCTAATATTTTTTTATAATAATCTGTACTCATTGTATTTTTTATTTATTAGTTATAAAGTTACGTATTTCAAATTGTAAATAATCACTATGTGAGGGAGC
Source organism: Flavobacterium sedimenticola (assembly GCF_030053345.1). Lineage (GTDB taxonomy): Bacteria > Bacteroidota > Bacteroidia > Flavobacteriales > Flavobacteriaceae > Flavobacterium > Flavobacterium sedimenticola. Next base: position 31,977 of record NZ_JASGBP010000009.1, on the reverse strand, counting down.
TATTTTTAATCTCTCGTTTTAATGTCTTTCGTTTGGCCACATCATAGTAATGTTCAAACGTGACTTTGTTCAGATTTTCTTCACTGTTTTCCAGTTGGTATGCTTTTTTAAATCCTTTAAGCTTGACTTTGATATTTTCGTCTTTGGCTCGGGTTTCTTTAAATTCTTTAATTAAATCCAGCACATCATGGGCAATATAAACCGTATCTTGAGCATTAATAATCACTCTCGAATTCTCCGGTATTTCTTTCAGCGTGGCTTTAATAGCCGCTTTGTTTAAAAACGATACTTCTTGCGCCAAATCGATACGTATTATATCGCCTTCATTATACTCTTCTCTACTAAACTTGTAAGCTCGTTTAGCATTTCCAATCAATACAAAAATGATGTTCACTATCATTCCCAAGGCAACTCCTTTTAATAAATCGGTTAGTACTACTGCTACAAAAGTGAGTATGAAAGGAATGAATTGGTAAATCTTGTCCTTTTTCCAAAAATGCTTTATGGTTTTGGGATTAGCCAGTTTGTATCCCACTAACAATAAAACAGCAGCTAAAGTGGCTAGTGGTATTTTATTCAACAAAACGGGTATGGTTAACACACTAATTAGTAAAAGAAAACCGTGTATTATAGCCGACATCTTTGACTTTGCACCGGCTGCATTGTTGGCCGATGTTCTAACCACTACCGAGGTCATTGGCAATCCGCCTAAAAGGGCACTAACCATGTTTCCGACTCCCTGTGCTTTTAACTCGACATTGGTATCGGTGTATCTTTTTTGTGCATCCATACGATCTGCAGCTTCAATACAAAGCAAGGTTTCTATAGATGCCACTACAGCAATGGTAGCACCTACTACCCAAACTTTCGAATTGGAAAAAGCCGTAAAATCGGGCAATACAATAATGCTTTGAAACTCTTCAAGTGTTGTAGGCACCGGTAATCTAACCAAATGATTTTCCTTTACAGCCAGAAAACTTCCGGTTTGGATGAAAATTTCGTTCACCACTATACCTGCAATAACCGCAATTAAAGCTGCCGGAACCAACTTAATCTTTTTCAAAAAGTCAATTTTATTCCAGCTAATTAAAATAACCAACGAGATAAATGTGATTATCACTGAGCCCAATTGAACATGGTCTAAAACAGCAAATAATTCCGAAAAGGTATTATGACCATCGGCCTGAACAAAAGACTCATCTCCTTCAAAGTCATTGTCATAGCCAAAAGCATGCGGTATTTGTTTTAAAAAGATAATCACACCAATACCGGCCAACATTCCTTCTATAACATTGTTCGGAAAAAAATTGGAGATGGTTCCAGCCTTTAAAAAACCTAATGTCAACTGAATTAGTCCCGCTATCAGAACAGCGGTGAGAAATATATTAAACGCACCCAAATCGGTAATTGCCGTTAAAACTATAGCTGTTAAACCGGCGGCCGGACCCGTTACACTCAAGTGTGAAGTGCTTAAATATCCGACAACTATCCCGCCTATAATACCCGAAATAATTCCCGAAAAAAGTGGCGCACCAGACGCTAAAGCAATGCCTAAACACAAGGGCAAAGCCACTAAGAAAACCACTAAGCCTGATGCGAAATCAGATTTAAGGTTCGCCAAAAGATTGATTTTTTTTGTCATCCCAATAAATAATTTAATACAACGAAAGTTTCGCATATGCGAAACTGAAAACAACAGGTATTAAATGAACTCGGGCGGCGGAGAAAAAATTTCTTCTAAAACATTATCGTGCTTGGAACGGTTTTCCGAAATAATTTTTGAATTGATTTTTACCGGAAAGTTTTGAAAAACAAAATCATATTCGTGACCAAAATCAGCTTTTAGTTTTAAGTCTTTATGGATTTCTTCTTCCGTGAAGTTATAAAACATCGAGATATTACAGTTTTTTTCGATCAAACTGATTACAGTAGGCGTTGATAAAAACGCCAAAAACATGATTAATATGAGTCTCGATACAAGTTTCATGCTGTAAAAGTAGCTATAATACCTTATATGCTGCAACCGTTGCGATAAAATTTTAACAAAGTTTTATATCTCTTATTTTTAGCTTATGGTTCAGCTCTCAAACTGACTTCAGCCCTCAAAAATAAAGTCGTTGACCCAATAAAGCGCAAAATAGACCGCCTTCAACTCTATAAATTAAATTGATAGTTTTTATATTTGCATCAAATCAAATTATACAATGACTATCACACAACTCAAATATGTTTTGGCAGTAGCCGAATATAAAAATTTTACCTTGGCTGCCGAAAAATGCTTTGTAACACAACCTACGCTGAGCATGCAGATTCAAAAGATTGAAGAAGAATTGGATGTTCAAATTTTTGACCGGACCAAAAAACCCATTCAGCTTACCGAAATCGGGCAGAAAATTGTCAACCAATCCAAAAATATTGTCAACGAAGCCGATCGGATTCAAGATATAGTGCACCAGCAAAAAGGATTTATCGGAGGAGAGTTTCGTTTAGGAATAATTCCGACCGTTATGCCTACTCTTTTACCGATGTTTCTGAACAATTTTATTAAAAAATATCCCAAGGTAAAATTGATTATCGAGGAATTAAACACCTCTGATATCATTGACAAACTCAAAAACGGGCATTTGGATGCTGCCATCGCGGTAACTCCGTTAGAAGACGACAAAATAAAAGAGATTGTTTTGTACTACGAGCCTTTTGTCGCTTATATTCCTTCCAATCATCAATCGTTTCATAAAAAAGAAATTGAAGTTTCCGATTTGAACGTGAATGAAATATTGCTTTTACAAGACGGTCATTGCTTTAGAGACGGAATTTTAAATTTATGTAAAAATCAAAATCAAGAGGAAAAAAGCAGTTTCCAAATTGAAAGCGGCAGCTTTGAAACTTTAATCAAATTGGCCGATGAAGGATTGGGTACTACACTACTTCCGTACCTGCATACGCTAGACTTACCGGAAAAAGACGCTCAAAAGTTAAAGCACTTTGTAGAGCCGAAACCGGCTCGCGAAGTGAGTTTGATTTTTCCGAAAAATGAATTAAAAATTCATATCATAGATGCCTTGCGAAGCACGATATCCGGGGTGATAAAAGGAGCCATCCTGTTTCAAAACGTTGAAATTATCAGTCCGCTACAAAAAAAATAAGGAGCTTTTAACAAAGCTCCTTATTTTTCGTTAACTGACGACAGAAATACAATCCTTTAGTTCGGGATGTTCATTAGTAAAGTACTGCAGCCATTTTTTTAATTGTTCAATTTCATAGGGCAACAAATTTTTTACTGCTTTTTTCAATTCTTTGGCAAAAAGAATCGGATCAAAACTGACTCTCTCGAGTACAGATTTGGTGTAATCGTAAATCATTCTAGGCATAATAGTTAAGATTTGGGGTTATCTTATCGTAAGAACGTTTCGTAAAAGTATATTAAAAAAAGTTATCATCCCACATCATACGTCAAAAAACATCGTTAATGTACTTAAATTATCGATGAAATGCGTTTATTATGATTTTTTTTAAGATTTAACTTACCATTTTGTTTTTATCCAAAAATTCCAAAAACCACTTTTCTGGTTCCGGTTTATCGGCAGTATAAAAAAACAACCAATTCAATAAGTTTTCTTTTTGATGCGGTAATAAGATTTTAATTGCTTTACGCAATTCATTTAAAAAGAGTTCTTTGTTGTGACAAGCTTTAATAATAGATTGCTTAGTGGCACTGTAAACTTCATGACCCATACTGATAATGTTTAATCCATTACATATAACAGCCTAATGGCAATTTTTCCTACCTAAAAATACTAAAAAAGGAGCCGTTTAAGCTCCTTTAGTTTTATTAGTTCTTAATTTTGATTATGCAGTGTTGTAATTCGGGCTTTTCTTGTATGAATTTTAAAAGCCAAGCTTTTAACTCTTCAAGTTCATACGGCAATAATACCTTGAAAGCCTTTTCAAGTTCTTTGCTAAATAAATCGGCATTAAAACTTACTTTTTTCAACACTGATTTGGTGTGGTCTAACATTGATTTAGACATAAAAGTTTAGTTTTGTTAATGGTACTGAAGTAAGAACGTAATGCTATTATCAAAAATAAAAAATAATACTTTTTGAAATTGAAAATGATACGTTAAAAATAGTTTGGAAAAATGTTAAATTTTCAAATGCCTTTAACAGCGCGCAGCATTTCTCTTTTTCCCGGTGCTCCGGGAAGTTTTTCTACAGAAAATCCTGCCGAAATCATAGCATTTTTTATCGCCGTTCGGCAAGCATACGTAACCAAAACACCTCCGGGTTGTAATGCCGCAAACATCTTAGCAAAAATCGACTCCGACCATAATTCGGGTTGCACTCGGTATCCGAATGCGTCAAAATAAATCAAATCAAACGCCTCAACATCTTGAATATCCTGAAAAAATTGACATCGTTTGGTCAGTGTAAATCGATTAGACAAATCACACTTTTGTTCCCATGGTGTTTGATGCATCCGATTGAAAATGTGCTTTTCGCCTTTGTTGATGGCTTCGGGATAATTCATCTGCAAAGCCTCATCCATTGCAACCGGATAGGCTTCTACACCGACATAATCAATGACTTGCTGTTGATGTTGCGATTCTAAAAAGGTAATAAATGCATTCAATCCGGTACCGAATCCTATTTCTAAAACGGCAACGGACTTTCCTTTAAAAAGAGAAAGTCCGTTGCGGATAAATACATGATACGCTTCTTGAATAGCCCCGTGCTTCGAATGATAACTCTCATTCCATTCGGGCAAATAAATGGTTGTGGAGCCGTCTTGGGTTTGAATGATTTCCCTTTTCAACTTATTCTTTTATGTAGAGTTTCTTAATTCTTGGAATCGGACCACCGCATTTTTGCTGATGGCACTGTATGCAAGCATCAACACCGTTATTAAAATGCTTTTTGGCGTTTTTGGGATCTTTGTAAATCATTTCCTGGGCTTTAATAAACTTAGCCGCTTGCTCTTTAAAAAAGGCATCATTATCCGATTCGTCAGTCATCACCGCTTTGTGAATCTTTAAAAAATGTTGCGGAAACTGCCCAATAGTATCGCCTTTTTGAATGCGCTCTTTTAAACGTTGGTTGTCTACATACATTTGCTCCATCAAAGCCGCCATTTCCGACATTTGATACATTTCCAGTTTCTTACCGCCAACCGTATCACATTGCTCTTTGGCTGCCTTTTTTTCAACTTTAATGGCTTCTTTCTTTTGACAAGAAAGGACGCTCAGTATCAAAAAAATCAAAACCAAAATAATGACCGCTACTTTTTTCATTCTATTTATTTTTTGATATAAACGCCCGAAGCTAAGAACGAATACGTAATCTCGGGTTTGGTGATTTTAGCTATTTCAGCAGCCGATTTTCCGGCATCTTTGGCGTAGTGTTTCAATTCTTCTACAGAAACCACATCTACAAAAGCTTTACCACTCACTATGGCTTCACTGTCATCGGCATTTAACGGCACAAAAAAACCATAGTCTTTAAATTTCACAAACGAGGTGTCATCACCGGCCAATTGCATTTTCATCCAGCACCCTTTCTTTTTACAAACCGATTTTATGGTTGACACGAATTGAACTGTTATGGTATCCCCTTTTTTAAGATTTTTATACTTTTTGAGCATTTCCTCCTTTGTCAAAATTTTGCCTACTTTGAATTTTTCACCAAACAAGGCATAATTAGTGGCATTAAAAGATTGAGCCGTTTTTTTAGCTTTGCTTTGGGCCATAATGTTACCACTTACAGCCAACATCAGTACTAACACGAGTAAATTAAGTTTTTTCATATTCTATTGTTTTAGTGAACACAAAAGTAAACCAATTAACAATTTTACATAATTTTAATCGCATTAATTTCCCGAATTAATGAAAAATTAAGGCAAAAAGAGACTTCCTAAAAAGAATTCCTGAAAAAGATTTCAGATTTTTTACAGGCTGTCAAAACCAATTATATTTTTATTAGTTTTACAAAAAACTAACAACACAACCTATTAATTACGAAGTGATTTTACAACTATTTCATTATCAATTAATTGTAGTATTTACTTCTTTTAAATCTCTTATCCAATGATGTTACAATCGCCTTCCGAAATCGATATCGTAAGAGCTGCTGCCTCTAAAATTAATTCGGTCGATTTCGATAATCTTTCTTTCGGAAACACCTTTACCGACCACATGCTGATTTGTGATTACAAAGAAGGTAAATGGCAAAAACCGATTATCAAACCTTACGAGCCGTTTTTAATCGACCCTTCTGCCAAAGTATTTCATTACGGTCAGGCTATTTTTGAAGGCATGAAAGCCTATAAAGATGAAAATAACGATGTTTGGCTGTTCCGTCCGGATCAAAATTTAGATCGATTTAATAAATCAGCTGTCCGTATGGCCATGCCGGAAGTTCCCGAGGATATCTTTATCGGCGGTTTAAAAACCATAGTCGATTTAGAACGCGACTGGGTTAAGAAAGGAATCGGCAATACTTTATACATACGACCTTTTATGATTGCCATTGGTTCGGGTGTGATTGCACAACCATCAACCCAATATCGATTTATGATTATCTTGTCACCTGCCCGTTCCTATTATTCGGGCGAGGTAAAAGTAATTATAGCCGAACATTACAGTCGCGCGGCCAATGGTGGTATTGGCGCAGCCAAAGCTGCCGGAAATTATTCGGCCCAATTTTATCCGCAAAAATTGGCCCAAGAACAAGGTTTTCAACAGATTATCTGGACTGATGACGCTACCCATACTAAATTAGAAGAAGCCGGAACGATGAATGTTTTCTTCAGAATTAATGATACGTTATACACCGCACCAACCAGTGAAAGAATTTTGGATGGTGTGACGCGAAAAAGTTTAATTGATTTGGCAAAAAGAGAAGGCATCAAAGTAGAAGAGCGTTCGGTTTTGGTAGACGAATTAGTTGCTGCCGCCAAAGACGGCAGTTTGAAAGAAATTTTCGGTGCCGGAACGGCTGCTGTAGTCAATCCCATTGTAGGTTTTCAGTATAAAGAACACTATTATGAACTGCCAAAGTTGGAAAGTTCCTATGCTTTGGAACTGAAAGATAAGCTTACTAAAATTCAATACAAGCAAGCCGAAGACACTTTTGGGTGGACCGTGAAAATCTAAACCAGAATCGTTTTTATTATGTAAATCAAACTCCGGAAGTATCCGGAGTTTTTTTATTGGCGGATTTTTCTTGGTTTCTTGTCGGTTTCTATAACTAAAAACAGTAATTGGCGCTTTAGAACCTATATTATCACCGTAATCGAAAATTTTTTTATAAATTTGAGGCACCACAAATACCACAAACATGTTTAGATTATATCCCAACGAAGTATTTCGTGAAGTCGAAATACCTTATCCGTTGCAAATGCGATATGCAGTGTCCAATAGAGGAAGACTTATCAGTTTTACTGATGATATGAGAAACGGCACACTTTTAAAAGGCGGCAGTTTGGAAGGTTATAAAACCTTGCGCTATAAAATGAGAAAGGACAACGGTAAAATAGTCAATAAATCCATTTTCATTTACAAGTTAGTCGCTGAATTTTTTGTCCCTAAAACCGCGGAAGATCAAGAATATGTCATCCATTTGGATCATTCGAGAGACAATGATGTAGTCTCTAATTTAAAATGGGTGAATTACCAAGACATGTTGGCACACCGCAAGAAAAGTCCGGCCGTTATTCAATCAAAAAGAAAATTAATCGAGCACAATTTAAAAGCCGACGGTAAAAAACTAACCTCAACCGATGTGATTCGTTTGAAGAAGATTCTCAACAATCCGAACCGCAGAACCCGAATCAAAATTTTAGCGAAACAATTCGGTATCAGCGAAATGCACATCAACCGCATTAAAAACGGTGTGAATTGGGGACATATTAAAGTCTGATATGACTATTTCAAGATGGCTTCAAAACTGGGTTTGAAATAATTAGGCCCTTTCATCACTTTGCCGTCTTCACGGTAAATGGGTTGTCCGTCTTCTCCTAATTTGCTCATATTGCTGCGCTGGATTTCATCAAAGACTTCCTCAATTTTATGTTGCAATCCATGTTCTAAAATGGTACCGCATAAAATGTAAAGCATGTCGCCCAATGCATCGGCGATTTCGACGATATCATTATTTTGAACGGCTTCTAAATATTCTTCGTTTTCTTCTTTCATAAGATTAAAACGAAGCAGTTTTTTTTGCTCGCCCAGGTCGGCTCTCATTTCATGACTTACGCCTAATCCGAATGCGGTATGAAACTCTTTAACCGCGTTGAGTTGCTTTTGCATTTTGTAAAAAATTAAATAGTACTGCAAAGTACAACTTTAGCGCACAAATGTTTATTTTTGTTGAAAATTTCAAGCAAATGTTTACAACTGGACAATGGGTTTTTGCCGCCCTGTTTTTTATTGCTTTTGTGATTGCGATGTATTTCGCCTACGGACGAGACAAATCGTTACATCAGAAGATGTACAAAGGGAGTTATAAAATTTTAATTGGCTTCTTTGTTTTTGTGGGGTTGTTATTTGTCATCAAATTTTACATTAAGCACTAACTCTACTTCCCTTTAAATAAGTTGACACTTACGGTGGCCAAGTCGGAATTCGGAAATTTAGTAAACACCTTAGCGTCCGAATACAATCCGGCTTCGGCGGCAATTTTGTGAAGGACTTCAATTTCCACGATATACTGATCCGAAAAACCATGAGTGGCATCATAGGCCGTAGCGGCTGTTTTACCCAAATTAGCCGCCGTCAATTCGGGTGCAATGGTATGTAATTCGATAATTAGTAACCCGAATTTTTGAACAAACGGAGACCATTTATTCAAATGTTCAAGTAAATTGTCTTCCACATCATTGTTGCTGATACGTTGGCCTCGGTGCGCAAAAGCGCCGGTAGAACTACTTACTCTTCCGGTTGTTTTAACAGCGGGTTCAAACCAGATGCGATTGTGGTCGAGAAACGTTCTCACATTGAGCAATTCTTTCAAATCGATACCATAATCATCACGAAGTGTATCCGATAACAATTGCGGTCTGCCGATATCGCCCCAAATTACTTTAGCCCAAATATCGGCTTTGATTAAGTTAGCTCGGGTTACTTTGAGTGCTGCTTCGTTATAATCCACACCAACCAAAAAAAGCGGGTAATCATCTAGCATCTTGCCGCGAAGTGTTTGGCGCTCAATGACATCAAAAATATGCTCTAAAAACGCCCCGTTCCCGCAACCCATATCTAAAATACCCTTGGGCTGTTCTGTAATCGGCCGGTTGAATAAATCGATAATGATATCATCTACAATTTTAAAATACTCCGAATGCGCACCGCCGCTTCCCCAAACATTCATCTCGCGATCGACATGCAATTCAGTTTCGTGTTCGCCCACATTTCTCAGTATGGAAGCGTTTCCGAAAAGAAGTTCATCCAACTTACGAAGCGTAGGAATATAGGAAACCGTCACACCATATGCCGTGGCGCGTTTCGCATAAAACAAACCGGTTTCGGTAAACTGATAATGATTATTCTTTTTGGTAAACCAATCCAAGTACGTTAAAAAATCTAATATTTCCTGAAAACATTCGGGATTTTTATGAAACTCCTCCGGACGAAAAGAGGTTTCCATAAAATACTTATGAAACATGCCGGTCATACCCAACATGACTATGGTTGGCCCAACCAGATTTCCTTCAATATGATACAAAACCTGTTGTTGAATGGCTCTGGTGGCAGGATCTTCCGCTAGGTGAATCCCGAAATTATTTTGGTATTTTTTAAATAAGGTGTTGAGCAGGGCAAACGGTTCGACCTCAAATTTTCGGGGATGAAAATGTTCGGTAAACTGCATCAATTGAAATACTTCTTTGTAAAGCGGCACCAACGAAAAAGCCAATTCGGAGGCATCATTGGTACTAAAGATAACCTCGTCGTTCTGATGGCCTATTTGCTGTGTCAACCAACCCTGAGATGCCAATACGCGCAATGCCACATTCAAATACCCTTCGTTAGCCTTAAAAGCGGCTGTCACAGAACCTAAAGTTGCGGTTTGCTTTTCCAGTAAATACGCTAAAACCCCTTTTTGATGCAACACATAAGCTGTGGGTGCTGTCGTAATACCGTCTAAATGGCGGAATAATATACTTCGAAGTTCGCTTTTTGTTTTCATAGAATGCGGTTTGCTCACTAACAAATATAATCAAACTCTTAGTAACACAATTAAATGTTTTGCTAACTTTGTGTCACTTAAAAATCGACCTATGAGAATCCTGAAATACATATTCTTGTTATTGCTGTTGGCCTGTATCGGGATAACCGTTTATGTAGCGACACAGAAAGGCGATTTCAAAGTAACACGCAGCTGGATTATTCACACCCCGAAAAGCACGGTTTTTGATTATGTAAATGATTATAAAAATTGGGAAACTTTTGGTTCATGGATGTCGAAAGACAACCCAATTCAATTTACCTATCCGGCCAAAACCATGGGTGCCGGTGCTCGTTTTAGTTGGCAAAACAATTCTGACACCGGAGACCTGCGAACCCATTTTGTAAAAGAAAATGACAGCATTGCGCAAAAAGCAAATTGGAACGGCACTGTAGCCGATGTGCATTTTAAATTTTCAGATACTTTGGACGGCACTAAAGTTACGGTTCAAATCCGAGGAAAAATGGATGTTTTAACCAAAATAAAAACTTTTTTCAGTGGCGGAATCCACAGCATTATTGTAGATGGCATGGAAAAGAGTTTGCGCAACCTCGATAAAACCTTAGCTTACGAAATCAAAACCTACAGCATCAAAGTAAATGGTATTTCTCAGAGAAATTCGGGTTATTGCCTCAAACAAACCGTTTCCTGTAAAGTAAAAAACGTGACCAAAAATATTAAAATCTTTTTACCGAAAATGGTTCATTTTTTCAAAAAGAATCAATTGCCCATGGCCGGAAAACCGTTTGTGCTTTATGAACGATATGATATCGCTAACGACATCGTGACTTTTTCAGTGTGTATGCCTACGCAAAAGCAAATTTTTATAAGCTCGGGCAGCGATGTAACTTCTGCCGAAATTGTGCCTTTTACGTGTATCAAAACAACCCTAACAGGCGATTATTCCCATTTACAGGAAGCATGGGCGAAAGCGCGAAAATACATTGCCGATAAAGGGTATACAGAAAATTTTGCCGGAAAATATTCGGAAGTTTACCTCAAAACCATCGACGATGTAAAGCAGCCGTCCCAATGGATTACCGAAATTCACATACCGGTTTTTCCCAAAGCAGCTCCCGCTGTACCGCTTAGTTTGCCTATAACTCCAACAGCTACTTCAACCCCTGAGACAGCTCCGGAAGCAGCAATACCTTAATTTTTTTTCGCTTCGAATTAAACCTTTTGTGCTATCTTTATTCCAAACCGTTAAATTTTTGCTTTGCAAGAGGAACACGATTTTATCAGGGAATTGTTAGACCCCAAAACGCAAGATCAGGCGTTTCAAAAACTCTTGCGGGATTACAGCAAGCCCTTATACCGTCATATTCGCAACATTGTATTGAACCATGATGATGCCGATGATGTGTTGCAAAACACATTCATTAAAGTATTTCAGTACCTAAATAATTTTAAAGGCGAAAGCAAGTTATTTTCCTGGATGTATCGCATTGCTACCAATGAAGCCATCACCTTTATCCATCAAAAAGCCAAGCGTAACCGGCAAACCGGCGAGGCAATGCAAAACAAAATCATTGAAAATTTAGTAGCAGATGTATATTTTGAAGGAGATGCCATTCAGATAAAGTTGCAGAAAGCCATCATCACACTGCCCGAAAAGCAACAATTGGTTTTTAAAATGAAATATTTTGAAGAAATCAAATACGAAGATATGTCGGAGATACTCGGTACTTCAGTAGGCGCGCTCAAAGCATCATACCATCATGCCGTCAAAAAAATTGAAGAATACATGAATACCCATTAAACCCTTAGACCCTAATTTTGTCCAATCGATATGAAAAAGTTTAAATTAAATGAAACCAATAAGCTAAATTCGGGGTTTACCACTCCGGATGGCTACTTTGATTCGTTTTCCGAAAAAGTGCTAATGCAACTCCCCAAAGAAGAACCAGAAGTAATTTCCATTTTCAGCCGCAAAAAGATTTGGTATTACGCAGCTGCCTCAGTAGTGGTTCTCCTGGGTTCGGTTCTTCTGTATAATTATTACACTGTTAAGACCCAAGAACTGGAAGCTGTGGCCTATGAAGAGTATATTACCAATCATATGAACATGTCCAATGAAGATATGGCAACTTTATTGAGTCAGGAAGATTTGGATAAAATGAAACTGGAATTGCATCTGGAAGACGAAGCTGTGGAAGAAGTGCTACTCAACAATACCGATATCGAACAATACATTACAAACTAATCTTTACAAAATGAAAAAAATAGTCACTGTCGTTATGCTGTTATTATCGTTCATCAGTTTGGCCCAAGGCGGACGTTTGTTGCGCGAAAAGAAAGAACAGATTAAAGCCATGAAAGTGGCGTACATCACCAATGAATTGGCATTAACACCTGACGAGGCCGCCAAGTTCTGGCCACTGTACAATGCTTTTGAAGAAAAACAACATGAAATTCGCAAACAAAAACTCAAAGGTTACCTAGATCGGGTTGACGATGAATCGTTTGACAATGTATCGGACAAAGAAGCCGCCACTCTTTTGGCTCAGATGGAAAGCACTGAAGACGAACTCTATCAGGCTAAAAAGAAATTTATCGCCAGTTTGAAAGGGGTTATTTCACCCCTTAAAATTCTGAAACTGAAAAAAGCTGAGGAAGGTTTCAACCGGAAACTGCTACAACAATACCGCGATCGAAAATTTGGAAGATAACAGAATGTAAGAGTGCTCTTGAGCACTCTTATTTTTTAAATTCTATTTTGATAATTTTATTTTTTCCGGCCGCAAAAGCCGTGTTCTCGTCTAAAAAGCGAATCGTGTACAAGGCTGAATCTGTGGCAAAAGTAACCCAAGTTTTGCCGCCATCAGACGAATACTGCAGTCCGGAAGCTCCCACACAAACCAATTGTTTCCCGCCTGAATTCGGCACAAATTGCACACAAGAGGCATAACCAAAACCAATGTTCTCGGCTATTAATTGCCAAGTTTGGCCGCCATCATAAGTAATGGCTTTGTTTTGATAGTTTTGCGTAGGTTTTTCGTAATTGCCGCCGGCTACAAATCCAATCTTTTCATCATAAAAATCAGCAGTAAAAATACCTGTCATGGCTTCGCCCTGAACAATGGGTGTATCAAAAACTTGCCAATTCTTTCCTTTATCGGGCGAATAAAAGACACGCGACTTCTTGCCGCCCGAAACCACCCAAGTTTTATGGCCTTTAATCACAATATTGGTATTGCTGGCCGCAAAAGCCGCTTCGCCATCGGCTGCTTTCGGCAATTGCGAACACGCTAGTTTGTGCCATGATTTGCCGGCATCTCGGGTAATAATTACTGATAAGCAATCTTCTGTAGGATCACCAATGGCTATGCCTTCGGCATCATTCCAAAAGCGCATACAGTCGTAAAAAACTCTCTCATTTTTTTCCTCGTAGACCAATTCGCTTTGCTTAAAGTCTTTAGAATAACGATACAGCAACGCGGGATTACCAATTGATAAGAAATAGACATATTGAGAAGTCATTGCTATACTTCGAAATTCAAAATTATATGGTAACGATGTCAATTGCTTCTCGTATTGGGCGTTGGAAGACACAAAACCCAACTTCTTATCGGAGCCGGCATAATACAAAGTATCCCGATTAAAATCGATGGCCCGAATGCTGATCTTACCGGTGTAAATGGTATCAATGACTATCGAAGTAAATTTTTCAGAAGCAGCAAACTTAGTGGATTTACACGAGCCTAAAACCAACATTATCAATACATTAAAAAACAAAAAAGAAGATTTCACTGGACTATTTTTTGCTAAAAATACGTTAAAAAAATCATTTTAAATACCGTAAAACGATTTGTGGCATTGTAATTGGATATTGGCTTAAAAAACTATTCCAATACTAAAATATAGTTATTATGAAAACAAAAATGATCACCCTCGCCACACTGTCGCTTTGGAGCATTGTCAGTTCCTTTGCTCAAGACAGAACTACGGTTTCAGCATACAACTCTGAAATTAGTGACAACCTTGATTTGAGAGCGGTAGCTTCGATTTTTGGAGATTCCAGAGATTTGGCCGATTTTGAAAGACGTTTGAACGACCCTGAACTTCAAATTTCCAATTTGGATTTAAATGAAGACAATAAAGTAGATTATTTGCGTGTGATTGAAACGGTGGAAGGCAATGCCCATTTGATTGTGATTCAATCGGTATTGGGTAGAGACACTTTTCAAGATGTAGCTACTGTTGAAGTGGAGCGCGACCGAAACAACCGCGTACAAGTACAAGTTGTTGGTAATGTTTACATGTATGGTCCGAATTATATTTACGAACCGGTTTATTCGTTTACACCGGTAATTTACACCACATTCTGGATTAACAATTATCGTCCGTATTATTCTTCTTGGTATTGGGGTTACTATCCGGCTTATTATTATGCTTGGACACCCTATCCTATTTTCAGATACCGAAACCATATCGGAATCAGTATTAATTTCCACCACCATTACAACTATGTAACCTACCGAAGATGTCATGTGGCATACAACAACTATTATCGTGGCGGTTACAGAGGAAATGCTTACGAGGTACGTTATCCGAATCGTTCCTTCGGGGTTCGAAACAGTGGTTATGTGAATCGTTATGAGTTAGATCAGCGCAGAAATACTCGATCTGTAGCCAACGGAACTCGAAATTACAATACACCAAGAACTACTGCTTTGACAAGTACACCCAGAGGAAATTCAGGTGTGAGAAACTATGAATCTCCAAGAACAACGACTGTTCAGAGTACGCCAAGAGGAAATTCGGGTACCCGAAATTACGAATCACCCAGAGCTGCTGTTGAGAATTCACCGAGAGGTAATTCCGGTATCAGAAACTACGAATCACCCAGAGCAGCCGTTGAGAGTTCGCCAAGAGGCAATTCCGGTATCAGAAACTACGAATCACCCAGAGTAGCCGTTGGGAGTTCGCCGAGAGGAAACTCCGATACCCGAAGTTACAGTTCACCCCGAGGTAATTCGGGTACCCGAAGTTACGAATCACCTAGAACTGCTGCTGCAGAAAGCACACCGAGAGGAAACTCGGGCTCTGGAAGCTATCAATCTCCCAGAGAGAATGCTCCGAGAACTTCGGCAGCACCAAGAGGAAATTCGACTCCGAGAGAATATTCAAGTCAACGCGGAAACAGTTCCAGAGGAGAAAATGGTTCCGGTGGAAACAGAAGAAGTTAAGTTTGTATATAGTTTTGTTGTTGGAAGGCATCGCTTAGGCGGTGCTTTTGTTTTTTTAAAATATTTGACTCAACTTCAATCAGATATTTTAAAAACATATAAATTTGCAGCTTTAACATTTTATTATGAGCTCTCACAGCCATCAAAATTTACACTCAAAACTCACCGCAGGCGGATTACTCTTAACATTGGGAATCATATACGGTGACATCGGTACCTCGCCTTTGTATGTAATGAAATCTATCATAGATGAGCATCAAATAACTTCCGATTTAGTTTTGGGCGGATTATCTTGTATTCTTTGGACCCTAACACTCCAAACCACTTTAAAGTACGTTATCATAACACTTAATGCGGACAACCATGGTGAGGGCGGTATTTTTTCGTTGTATTCTTTAGTAAAAAGAACCAAAATTCAATGGTTGATTGTTCCTGCTATTATAGGGGGTAGTTTGCTCTTGGCGGAAGGTATTATCACGCCTCCCATCTCGGTATCCTCTGCCGTAGAAGGATTATTGATATTCAAACCGGATATTCCTACTATTCCGATTGTGATTGCTATATTATTTGTGCTCTTTACCATTCAACAGTTTGGAGCAAAAATTGTAACCAAATTTTTCTCTCCTGTAATGCTGATTTGGTTCTCCATGTTAGGGGTTTTGGGTATTATCCAGATTACTCAAAATATGGAGGTTTTAAAGGCTGTTAACCCATACTATGCATACAAATTATTGACTTCTGATGCCTCCGGGCACGGCTTTTTTATTTTAGGAGCGGTGTTTCTTTGTACCACCGGGGCCGAGTCATTATACTCAGATATGGGACATTGCGGCAGACGAAACATCAGAGTGAGTTGGATTTTTGTGAAATCTACTTTGGTATTAAACTATTTCGGACAAGGCGCCTATTTATTGCAACATAACGGCAGTACCTTATCACAATTGAACGATCACAACCCGAATCCGTTTTATTTAATTATGGCCGAATGGTTTCAACCTATCGGTATTATTGTAGCTACTCTTGCAGCCATTATTGCTTCACAAGCCTTAATCAGTGGATCATTTACCTTAATAAACGAAGCCATGCGGCTGAACTTTTGGCCAAAAGTCCGCATTAATTATCCTACTGATGTGAAAGGGCAATTATACATTCCTTCCATTAACTGGCTATTGTTTGTAGGCTGTGTTGGTATTATTTTATATTTTAAAGAATCCAAATACATGGAACATGCCTATGGTCTTTCCATTATTTTAGGGATGATGATGACCACCACTTTATTAAATTTCTATTTGATTATGAAAAGAGTCAAATGGTATTTTATTGGGGCCATTATCACCGTTTATGCCGTAATTGAGCTTAGCTTCTTGATTGCTAATGTTACCAAATTTATGGAAGGCGGTTATGTAACCCTGGCTATTGCTATATTCTTAATTGGGATAATGTCGACTTGGTTTTTAGCGAAAAAAATCAGTAAAAGTTACACTAAAATAGTCAAAATTAACGATTATAAGAAGGTATTGGCAGAGCTGAGTGTAGATTTGTCTATCCCAAAATATGCCACGCATTTGGTATATATGACCAACTCTCAAAGAAGTGATGAAATTGAAGAAAAGGTAATGTATTCCATCCTTCAAAAGCGCCCCAAAAGAGCCGATTTGTATTGGTTCATCCACGTAAATATTTTGAGCGAACCTTATAAAAAAGAATACCGAGTGACTGAAATTGTTAAAGATGATATCTATCGCATCGATTTTTATCTTGGTTTCCGCGAGCCGACCAAAATCAACTTAATGTTCAAGCAAGTCATTAAAGAAATGGTACAACGCGGTGAAGTTGATATTACCAGTCGCTATGAATCATTACACAAAAACCATATTATTGGTGACTTCAAATTCGTGTTGTCTGAAAAATTTCTTTCCAATGACAGCGACCTGACTTTCTTCGAAAAGATAGTAATGAACACCTATTTTCTGATGAAAAAATTAAGTTTGTCTGAAGAAAAAGGGTTTGGTTTAGACAGTAGTTCGGTAAAAATTGAGCAATTCCCGTTGGTGATTCATGCACCGGAAAAAATAGAAATGCGACGTATCGAAAAAGATTGTCCTATTTTATAAATTTTCCGCGTCCTACTATTTTGTTTTCACTTGAAACAATATAGTAGTACACTCCTTCAGAAAAATCAGCGGTATCAATATTGGTTGATTCTGTAAAAGTTTCCGACACTATTTTTTTTCCTGTTCCATCAAAAATAATAATGTCACAGCGCGTTGAAATGGCGACCCGAACCATCAATACCGTATCCGTCGGGTTAGGATAAATGGTAACTGTATTTTCCGTCGAAGCAGTGTCAACACTCAACGACGGACACAGTAGGCAATTTTTTTGAAACGTAATGGCCGTATCTGCTGTGATTTGAGCATCAAATTGACTTCCGGCGTTACAATCGCCTTTTAACTGAAAGTTCAACCAAGGAATCAAATAGCTGTTGATAATAGCTTGTTGAGAAGCTCTGCTGATAGAAGCTTGTGGCGAACAGGAACTTTCTCCGAAATTGCATAAAAAATTGCTATTAGCCATTTGACAATGACTTCCTCCGGTGATGGAAATCAACGTTTTACACTGCCCTGCTAAAGCACTGTACATCGGAATTTGATGGGCATTGGGCGGTGTCACACAATCGTTACTTCCCGAAAAAACAAGTGACGGTATTGCAATCAAACCCGCAGCAGTAATCGCCGATGGATTGGTTTCTGCGGCAGCAAAATTGACTAATGTTGTAATGTTACTGTTGAGTTGGGCTGCCAAAAAAGAAGCACCGCCGCCCATACTATGACCCATTACTGCATTCATGGTACTGACTCTGTTATAAAAAAGAGAGGCGGAATTACTATTCAATACCAACATCTGATTGAGAATAAAGGCCAAATCTTTACCAAAATCCAAGTGCGAGGGAGAAATCGATCCTTCAGTCTTCGGAAAAAGCATAATATAGCCGTTCGGAACCAAAGAAGTCCAAAAATTCTGATAAGCATCCCAAGTCATCACAAAACCATGTCCGAAACTCAACGTCGGAAAAACCACATTATCATTGGCCAAAGGCACATTGTCTCCGGCAAAATCGGCCGGATAATACACCTCGGTAGCAATTACTCGATTTCCTCTGGAAGAATCGGTAAAATTAATAGTAGTATGCCCAATTTGGTAAGTTTGAGCCAAGATACACTGTGAAAAAAAGCAAACAATTATAAGAATAAAATACCGCATAAAAAGAGAATTAAGCCTCTCAAATATAATGATTTATGCTACAAACCATTTTTCCTCTGTTAATTTTAAGTGCCGATAATAAAAAAGGAATATCTTTGCACGCTTATTTTTTGTCAACATGCGATTACATCGAAATTTAGTATATACCACTATCGACTCTCTAAATGCCATCTTCAACGAAGGAGAATACGCCGATAAAGTAGTGGCTCGTGCCTTAAAAAAAGACAAACGTTGGGGAAGCTCCGACAGAAAGTTTGTCGCCGAAACCATCTATGAAATTGTACGTTGGAAAAGATTGTATGCCGAAATTGCCGAGGTAAAAGAACCTTACGACCGGGAAGATTTATGGCGTCTGTTTGCTGTTTGGGCGGTACTACGCGGATATCCTATTCCGGATTGGCGCCAATTAGAAGGAACACCTGCCCGTAAAATCAAAGGACGATTTGATGAACTTTCAAAAATCAGAAAATACAGAGAATCCATTCCGGATTGGATGGATGAGTTGGGTGTTAAAGAGTTGGGTGAAGAAATTTGGACAAAAGAGATTGCGGCACAAAACCAACAAGCGCAAGTTATTTTAAGAACCAATACCCTAAAAACCACCAAGGAAAAACTTCGCGCCCTATTGATGGATATCAATATAGAAACGGAATTCTTAAAAGACCAACCGGACGCTTTGGTCTTGAAAGAAAGAGCCAATGTTTTTTTAACCGATGCTTTCAAAGAAGGCTTGTTTGAAGTGCAAGATGCTTCTTCGCAATTAGTCGCTCCTTTTCTCGATGTTCAACCGGGAATGCGGGTGGTTGACACCTGTGCCGGAGCCGGCGGAAAAACTTTGCACATGGCCTCTTTGATGCAAAACAAAGGACAACTAATTGCCATGGATTTATACGAAAGTAAACTCAAGCAATTAAAATTAAGAGCCAAAAGAAACGGTGCCTTTAATATTGAATACCGCATTATTGACTCTACCAAAGTCATCAAAAAATTACACGAAAAAGCCGACAGAGTCCTCATTGATGCTCCTTGCAGCGGATTAGGCGTATTGAAAAGAAATCCGGATTCGAAATGGAAATTACAACCCGAATTCATCGACAATATCAAAAAAGTACAAGCCGAAGTTTTAGAAAACTACTCCAAAATAGTTAAACCCGGCGGTAAGTTAGTGTATGCAACCTGTTCTGTTTTACCCTCTGAAAATCAGGAACAAATTAAGCGTTTTTTAAGTACCGACACCGGCAAATCGTTTACCTTTGTAAAGGATACAAAAATTTTAGCGCAAGACACCGGATTTGACGGTTTTTACATGGCTTTGTTAGAACGAAAAAAAGAAATATAATTTAAACAAATGAAGAAATTTACCTACCTACTATTATTCAACATTGCCATTGCATTCTCACAGGCCGGAGCTCCCGCGAGTCCGTATTACAACGGATTCAACTGGACACTGACCGGTACGAATTTAAAAAATGCACTAGCAACCAAAATCACCACTACGCATACCAATTTTTTAACTTATACTCCCGGTGTTTGGAATGCGTTGAAACAGGTAGATTTAGACCCAACGAATACTGCTAATGTATTACTGGTTTATGGTTGGGAAAATGGCACCGATGGTGATGTAACCAATGACAGAACTCGTGATAAAGACAACAATGGCGGTACTAACGGACAATGGAATCGCGAACACATCTTTGCGCAAGCGTTAGGGAATCCCGACTTAGGTCAGGACGGTCCTGGAGCCGATGCACACATGCTTCGTGCTTGCGATGTGCAACGCAATGGTACCAGAGGCAATAAATTATATGCCGCAGGCTCGGGAAATTCGGGGAATGTTGGGGCTAATTGGTATCCCGGTGATGAATGGAAAGGCGATGTAGCCCGAATCATCATGTATATGTATTTACGGTACGGCAACCAGTGTTTACCAACCTATGTAGCTGTGGGAACACCTGTAGCTTCTGATGCCAATATGTTGGATTTATTATTGCAATGGAATGCACAAGATCCGGTGTCGCAATATGAAGATAATCGCAATACCTATTTAGGCAATGCATCCAACAGCTACGGTCAAGGAAACAGAAATCCGTTTATTGACAATCCTTATTTAGCAACCGTGATCTGGGGCGGACCAACAGCGCAAAACAGATGGCCCACCGTTTTTCTTTCCAATGCCGATTTTATACTAGCAGAAGACATAACTGTATATCCTAATCCGGCAAATGATATTGTAAATATTGAAACCAACATCTCCGTTGATGAGATTGATATCATTACCATTAACGGTCAGGTGGTGCAACAAATTAAATCACCGGTTTTAAACAATAACACCTACTCTATCAGCAATTTACCAAAAGGCTTTTACTTTTTAAAAGTATCCTCAGGTTCTCAAACGGTTACCAAAAAAGTAATGGTCAACTAAAAACAAAAATCACAAATATCACGTAAAACGCTGTTGGCCTTCAACAGCGTTTTTTTGTTTTTCAACGTGATAATATACAGAAAACAGTGTTTTCCTTTGATGTTTAGCGCTTCTTTTATTATCTTTCGCCCTCAAAATGTGTAACCTTTTAAAACATTTACAAAAATGTTAGAAGAAAAGAATGATAACCTGCAAGACGCAGATGGAAATGTAGTAAACGAGTCTTTTGAAGTGTCTGCTACCGAAACAGAAGAAAAAACGGCCTCTGAGGAAGCTATCGAGACCACTGAGGTGATAGAAGAAACTACTCCTATTGAATCGGTAGCAACGGAAGAAGAAACGCCGGTTGAAGTGGCGGTGCTAACCGAAGCACTGACCGAGGACGAAATCGAACTGGCGGCCGAAAGAGAAGCCTTGGTGGAAGAAGCTGTGGAAGAAAATCAGGAGACAACCGTAGCATTAACTGATGAGCAAGTGGCTGATGACACTCCGGTTTTAGAAACCGAAAACGATTCGGTAATGAACGCTATTCAGGAAGTGAATGCCGAGGAAAGTGAAGATGAATCACTCAAAGACCGTCATGATATTCCAATGCTCGACTACGAGACTTTATCAATGGAACAACTGGTAGATGCCTTAGGTGATTTAGTTGTGGTTGAAAGAGTCATGTCGGTGAAAGACCATGTGGAAGAACTTAAAAAAGCATTCCTCTCTAAATACTATCATTTTATTGATGAAAAAAGAGACGAATATTATGCCGAAAATCCGGATACTACCGAAGATTTCCATTATCATTTACCCTTAAAGGTTAAATTTGATCAATTATACAACAACTATCGCGACAAGAAAAACAATCATTTTAAAGCGCTTCAAAACAGCTTAAAATCGAATCTAGAAACGCGATTAGCCATAGTAGAAGAGTTAAAGCAACTCATTAACTCCCAAGAAAGCATTGCCTCGGCCTTGAAGCACTTCAACGATATTCGGGAGCGGTGGAAAAATGCCGGTCCGATTCCGAAAGACAAATACAATCACGTGTGGAATAATTACCATTTCCATGTAGAGAATTTTTACGACTTTTTACATTTAGACCGCGAAGCCCGTGATTTAGATTTCAAACACAACTTGGAGCAAAAGCAAAAAATCATTGCTCGTGTAGAAGAACTGATTCATTTGGAAGACATTAATAAAGCTTTCCGCGAATTACAGGATTTGCACCGCATTTGGAAAGAAGATATCGGTCCGGTATCCCGCGAACACCGTGAAGAAATCTGGAACCGCTTCAGCGAATTAACCAAACAAATGCACGACAAACGCGAGAGTTTATTTGAAAAGCTACGCGAAGTGGAAAATACCAATTGGGAAAAGAAAAAAGAAATCATTGCCCAAATTGAAGTGTTAGCACAGGAGAGAGTTAACTCACATGCAGCATGGCTGGTTCAAATTGAAAAAGTAGAAGCTTTACGCAATCAATTCTTCGCTGCCGGCAAAGTTCCGGCCGAAGTTAATGAAGACACTTGGACGTCCTTTAAAAATGCGGTAAGAAGTTTTAATGCCTTGAAAAACTCTTTTTACAAAGACATAAAAAAAGACCAAAACGACAATCTGTCTAAAAAACAAGCACTCGTGGCCAAAGCCATCGAACTTAAAGACAGTACTGATTTTGCCACCACTACGCCGTTGATGAAACAAATTCAGGAGGAATGGAAAACTATCGGTCATGTACCGCGAAAATTCTCCGATAAATTATGGGCCGAATTCCGTGCGGCTTGTAATGAATATTTTGAAAAGCTGAAAGAGCAGAAGAGCGAAGTCAATGCAGAAGAAATTGAAGCTTTTGAAAAGAAGAAAGCCTATCTGGAAACCTTGAGAGCTTTTGAATTGGTCGGCGATCACAAAACCGATTTGGATGCCATCAAAGCACACATTGAAATGTGGAAAAGCTTCGGTAAAGTTCCGTTTGCACGTCGACACATTGAAGGCAAGTTCAATAAAATTTTAGACGCCTTATTTGAAAAATTAAGTGCCAGTAAAAAAGAAAATGAAATGACGCGTTATGCCAGTCGTTTAGACCAATTGGCTAATAACGATACGCGAAAGTTGGATAACGAAAAAGTTTTCTTAATGCGTAAAATTGATGAAGTACAAGGCGAAATTTTCCAGTTGGAGAATAACATTCAGTTTTTTGCGAATGCCAAGGCCGATAACCCTATGGTAAAAGAAGTGATGAAAAATATCGAATTCAAAAAAGAAGAGCTGGCATTGCTCAAAGAAAAGTTGAAACAACTTCGAAATTTGAAAACGGAATAACAAAAAAGCCTCGCAATTGTGAGGCTTTTTTATTTAAGATTGAATCTTTGACGCTAACAAATAAATAACCGCCATCCGAATCGCAACGCCGTTTTCCACCTGATCCAAAATAACCGATTGATTGGAATCGGCCACCTCTGAGGTGATTTCCACCCCACGATTAATCGGACCCGGATGCATAATCACTATTTCTTTATCCAGCGAATTGAGCAGGTTTTTATCTACACCGTATTGTTGGGCATATTCACGAGTCGAAGGAAAATAGTTCACATCCATTCGCTCGTTTTGCACACGAAGCATGTTGGCTACATCACACCATTCTAAGGCTTTACGCAGGTTGGATTCCACGGTAACCCCTAAACTTTCAATATATTTCGGAATCAAGGTTTTCGGACCACACACTTTTACTTCCGCACCTTGCATTTGCAATGCGTAAATATTGGATAAGGCTACCCGGGAATGCAAAATATCACCCACGATTACTACTTTCTTTCCGCCCACTTCTCCCAGTTTTTCTCTAATAGAATAACTATCGAGTAATCCTTGCGTCGGATGCTCATGAGCACCGTCTCCGGCATTGATGATACTGGCCTTTACATTTTGAGATAAGAAGTATGCCGCACCCGGATGGGCATGACGCATCACCACCATGTCGACTTTCATCGACAAAATATTGTTTACGGTATCAATTAGCGTTTCTCCTTTTTTGACTGACGATTGTGCCGCCGAAAAACTAATTACATCGGCTGACAAACGCTTTTGAGCCAATTCAAAAGACAATTTGGTACGGGTGCTGTTTTCAAAAAAGATATTGGCGATAGTGACATCGCGCAGCGAAGGCACTTTTTTAATCGGACGATTGATAACTTCCTTGAAGTGATCGGCTGTTTCAAAAATCAAATCAATATCCGATTTTTGAAGGTATTTTATTCCGAGTAAATGGTTTACGGTCAGTTCAGACATTTTGATATATAGTGTTGTGTTGTATGTTTATATTAAATGTTGCGGGTTGCGGGTTAGAGAACACGTAACTTTAAACTCGTAACCTTCAAACCAAATAAACCGCATCTTCTCCATCCTTTTCATTCCAACATACTTTTACTTTTTCATTTTGGATAGCATCCACTTGGCGGCCTCTGTAATCGGGTTGTATCGGCAAATGACGACTAAATCTACGGTCAATTAACACTAACAGTTCTACTTCCGCCGGTCGTCCAAAGGATTGGATAGCCGTGAGTGCCGCATTGATACTGCGACCGGTAAACAAAACGTCATCAATAAAAACTACTTTTTTATCTTCAACCAAAAAATCGATTTGGGTTTTATTGGCTTCCAATTGCTTTTCGCCGCGGCGGAAATCATCTCTGAAAAAAGTAATATCCAAATATCCCAATTTCACATCGGTCACTTGGTATTCGTTTTCGAGTAGTGATTTAATCCGATTGGCTAAAAAAGTTCCTCTGGGTTGTATGCCAATTAAAACGGTATTGGAAAAATCGAGGTGGTTTTCGATTAACTGACAAGCCAAACGATGGAGTATGATATTGACTTCTTTGGAAGTGAGCAATACTTTTTGACTCATGATAGTGTTGTTTGGGTTGTAAAAATACTATTTTTTTACAGAGTATGTGGTCTTCCGAAAAAAATAAAAAAAATGCCCGTTGTAAAAACGGGCATTGGATTTATTGTAAACTGGCTAAACTTTGCTCGATGGTAGCTATTTTAGCCAAAGCATCGGCCTCTTTTTTGCGTTCGTTTTCGATGACTTGCGGCGGTGCTCCGGCTACAAATTTCTCATTTGATAGTTTGCCTTGAACGCTTCTCAAGAACCCTTGGGTATATTTTAACTCTTCTGTGAGTTTGGCTATTTCAGCAGCAACATCAATATTTCCGGAAACCGGAATAAAGTATTCGTTCGATTTTACGCGATACGTTAAAGCGCCGTCTACGGTATCGGTTACATATTCCAAACTGCTGATGTTTCCTAACTTCAGAATTACACTGTCAAAATAAACGGAAGCCTTTTCGTGATTAATCACTTTTAAATTAATAGCTTCTTTCATGGCTATGTTTTTGTCCTTGCGGATGGTTCGTACCCCGGCAATGACTTCGGCAGCAAAGTCAAAATCGGCTATTAACTTCTCATCATAAGCAGATGCTTTTGGGTATTCGGCAATAATCAGCGCTTGCTCCGGTGTTCGCTCGGCGATGTGTTGCCAAATCTCCTCGGTCAGGAACGGCATAAACGGATGGAGCAACTTTAAATTGGCTTCCAACATCGCGATGGCTTTGTCAAATGTAGCGCGATCGATTGGCTGTTGGTATCCCGGTTTGATCATTTCGAGGAACCACGAACAGAAATCGTCCCAAACCAATTTGTAAATCGCCATTAAGGCATCGGATAAGCGGTATTTATCAAAACAATCGTCGATAACAGCTAACGTTTGCTGCAACTTCGCTTCATACCACTCAATGGCTACTTTGGAGCTTTCCGGTTGCGCAACATCGGCCACTTCCCACCCTTTAATCAAACGGAAGGCATTCCAGATTTTGTTGGCAAACGCCTTCCCGTTGTTGCACAACTCTTCGTCAAATAAAATGTCGTTTCCGGCCGAAGCACTCAACAACAATCCTACCCTAACGCCGTCGGCACCGAATTTTTCAATCAATTCTAAGGGTTCCGGTGAATTGCCTAACGACTTCGACATTTTGCGACGCTGTTTGTCGCGCACCAATCCGGTTAAATATACATTGGTAAACGGTTTTTTACCGGTATATTCATAACCGGCAATAATCATACGCGCTACCCAAAAGAATAAAATGTCCGGTCCGGTTACCAAATCGTTGGTCGGATAGTAATATTTGAAATCTTCATTTTCCGGATCTAAAACGCCTCCGAAAACCGCCATAGGCCACAACCAAGAGGAGAACCAAGTATCGAGAGCATCAGGATCTTGTTTCAGATTATGAATTTCGAGTTGCGGGTTATTGGTTTTAGCTCTTGCTAATTCTAGCGCCGTTTCAATATTTTCAGCCACTACGAAATCTTCTTTGTCGTCACCGTAGTAATACGCCGGAATTTGTTGGCCCCACCACAATTGACGCGAAATATTCCAATCGCGGATATTTTCTAACCAATGACGATAGGTATTGTTAAAACGCGACGGGTATAATTTGATTTCTTCGGTTTCCAACACCGCTTTGATGGCGGGTTTTACCAATTCTTCCATGCTTAAGAACCATTGGTCAGACAGACGCGGTTCGATAACGGCTTTGGTGCGTTCTGAGGTTCCTACCTTATTCATATGAGTTTCGGTCTTTACTATCGAACCTAACTGCCCCAACTCTACCACGATTTCTTCACGCGCTACAAAGCGATCTTTGCCTTCATAATGCAACCCAAAGGAATTTAGGGTAGCGTCTTCGTTAAAAATGTCGATGATTTCAAGGTGGTGTTTTTCCCCCAATACTTTATCATTTACATCGTGTGCCGGCGTTACTTTTAAACAACCGGTTCCGAATTCCCTGTCGACATACTCATCAAAAATGATTGGTATTACGCGATTGGAAATAGGAATGATAGCCTTTTTCCCTTGCAGGTGTGTGTAGCGTTCGTCCTCGGGATGAATGCAAATAGCGGTATCTCCAAAAATAGTTTCAGGACGCGTGGTGGCGATCGTTACAAATTCGTTAGATCCTTCAATAGCATAGCGCAAATGATAGAGTGTGCCTTGTCGTTCTTCATAAATTACTTCTTCATCCGATAAGGTCGTTTTGGCCTCCGGATCCCAATTGACCATGCGATACCCGCGATAGATATAGCCCTTATTGTATAAATCGACAAACGATTTGATTACAGAAGCCGACATGTCGGGATCCATCGTAAACTTGGTGCGCTCCCAATCGCAAGAACAGCCCAATTGCTTTAGCTGTTCTAAAATGGTGCCCCCATATTTATGGGTCCAATCCCAAGCGTGTTTGAGAAACTCTTCGCGCGTTAAATCGTTTTTATTGATGCCTTCGCTTTTCAACTTGGCTACTACCTTTGCCTCGGTGGCAATCGACGCATGGTCGGTTCCCGGTACCCAGCACGCATTGAACCCTTTTAAACGGGCACGACGAATCAACACATCCTGAATGGTGTTGTTTAACATATGGCCCATGTGTAAAACTCCGGTCACATTAGGTGGCGGGATGGTAATGGTGTACGGTTTACGATGGTCGGGTTTGGAGTGAAAATAGTTATTTTTCATCCAGTAGTCGTACCATTTTTTTTCTACGGCTGCGGCATTGAATTGGGAAGGAATCATATTCAGATTGTTAGACTTCTTAGATTGTTAGACTTCTCAGATTACAAAAGGACAATACGATTTTGCCATAGCCCCGATTGCAGAAGTTACCCCCGTCCCGAAATTTCGGGCTCGGGGTAACTCGTAAAGCGGGAATAAAGACGGCTGACACACCCGAACCTTTCGCTCCTGAATGTATTGGCACACCTTTTGTAAACTGAATTGCAAAAGTAGCTAAATATAGACTTTAGAAAAAATTAAGAATTAAATTTTTGTGTATTAACCGAAACGGTTTATTTTTACTAAACCAAATATTAAAATTTGACCTATGAAAAAACTAATACTTATCACCGCTATGGTATTTAGTACTGCGTTTTTTGCCCAGACCGGGCCGAAAATAGAGTTTAAAGACAAAGACAACACGATTGATTACGGCAGAGTTAACAAAGAAGATGATAATGGTGTTCGTGTTTTTGAGTTTACCAATACCGGTGATGCGCCGTTGATTATCATCAATGTACAATCGAGTTGCGGTTGTACGGTTCCTTCAAAACCCACCGAACCAATTATGCCGGGAAAAACCGGAAAAATTGAAGTAAAATACAACATGAATCCGGGGCCGATTCGAAAAACCATCACCGTAGAAACCAATGCCGTGAATGTGGATGATGGCCGAGTAGCCTTAAAAATAAAAGGGGAAGTGTATGTAAAACCGGTTGAAAATTTACTGGAGAAAAAAACGAAAAGCCCGATGATGCAATAATAAAAAAAGCCCCTTCAATAAGGGGCTTTTTTTTTATATGATGCTTTTGAGTTGGAAACGAAATGTGTATACATGCCCTTTGCGGTCAACTTCCATTTCAATGATCTTTCCCTCTTCGGATTTCAGCAGTTCATTTATTTTTTCAATACTTAAGGTATGAGCGTTTTGCTTGTTGATTTTGAGTATTTTATCATCTTTCTGCAAACCAGCTAATTCGGCTGTTGAACCGGCTCTGACGTTATAAATTTTAAATACCGGTTTGAGTTCAAACTTAATGCGAAGATTATCCTGAAAGCGACCTTCGTTGGTCGTGCCCATCTTGATGGTGACTCCTTTAGCACCAGGATCTTCATACGTTTCTTTTACCCATTCCAATCCGTCGTGCTGTACCTCTATACCGCTCATATTAAAATTAAAAGGCTGATTGACGTTATGGTTGCTCTTAGTAAAAATCAGGTGATTTGGGTAATCGAAGAATACCGAGAATCGCGATAATACTTCGCCTCCTAAAGAACCCACCCGATCTTTAACAAAATTAACACTCTTTATAGAGGTCGAATCCGGAAACGTACCGATGGCGTTAGCAAAACTGTGATTTCCAAAGGTAAAACGAGAGATTCGGCCTCGCTTCCCATATACATTACCACTAAAGCCGCGTCCTAAAAAATCATCAATATTCTTGGCAGGCAATTCGACTTGATTGGTTCTGTTAAGAAACAACCAAATAGCATCACTGTTGCCGGTATCAATAAGCAATTTTGCCTCGCAACGTTTTCCGGCACTCTCCACGGTAGCATAATAATACGGTTTGTTTTCTTCTATCAGCAAAGGCTCTTTCGTGAAATGACGATTAAGTCTTTTGACAATCTTGGGGTGATTATCAGCATACACCGTCACTTTTTTGCGATCATAATCAATTTCAACTAAATGATTCTTAAAAAAATGATAGCCAATAATGCCGTTTACGGGAATTCCGACTTGTGACGAAAAATTAAATTCCTGATCTAAGACAAGATAAATTTCATGCTCCTTGTCGGTAAATCCGTTGACTTCTAATTTATTTCGAGACGATTTGTATGCTTCCGCCGCATTATTTCCTCCTAATCCTTTGAGCATTATTTTCTCCAAATGATACAAACTGACTTGTTCCTTGTCGTCTAAACTAAAAAGCACTGTTTCTTCTACTCCGGTATCTAACAAAAACGTTAAGGTTTCTCCGTTGACTTTTATAGGAATAAAAATCAGGTTGTTGATGAGTTTAAAAGGGATTACGATTTTCCTTTTATTATGGTCAATTTGAAAACCCGACTGACTGCGGCAAGGAATAAAAGCAATAAAAAGAAAACAAAAAGTAAATAACAACCGCATTCGAGATGATTTTGGATAAATTTAATAAAAAACTATCCGCAAAAAACAATATTTAACAATTTATAAACCACCAAACGGATTGCTTTCAAGCAAAAAAATCGCAAATTTGCAACTCAAACTAAAACGTCATGCCAAAAATTTCATTAAAGGGGCAACAGATGCCCGAGTCGCCTATTCGAAAATTGGTTCCTTATGCCGAAATCGCCAAAAAGAAAGGCCATAAAGTATACCATCTAAATATAGGACAACCTGATATCAAAACTCCGGATGTTGCCTTAAATGCGGTTAAAAATGCCGATATCAAAGTATTAGAATACAGTCACTCCGCCGGTTTTGAAAGTTACCGAACCAAATTATCCGCTTACTACAAAGCACACGGTTTACCGATAGAGGTAGCCGATATTATCATCACGACGGGTGGTTCCGAAGCCTTGTTGTTTGCTATGGGAAGCACGATGGATTCGGGCGATGAAATTATCATACCGGAGCCTTTTTATGCCAATTATAACGGTTTCTCCACGGCCTCCGGTGTTAAAGTGGTTCCCGTTATTTCCACCATCGATGAAGGCTTTGCCTTGCCACCGATTGCCGCTTTCGAAAAATTAATCACACCCAAAACCAAAGCCATTTTAATTTGCAATCCCGGGAATCCTACCGGTTATTTGTACTCGAAAGAAGAAATCATGCAATTGGCGGAAATTGTTAAAAAACACGATCTGTTCTTAATTGCCGATGAAGTATACCGCGAATTTATTTACGACGAAAACGAAAAACATCACTCCGTGATGAACGTTCCGGGTATAGAACAACACGCCATCATGATTGATTCGGTTTCCAAAAGATACAGTATGTGTGGCGCACGTATCGGTTGCCTTGTGTCTAAAAACAAAGAAGTCATGGCTACGGCTATGAAATTTGCGCAGGCGCGATTGAGTCCGCCAACCTATGCTCAAATTGCCAGTGAAGCCGCTTTGGAAACACCGCAAAGTTATTTCGATGATGTGATTGCCGAGTACAAAGACCGCAGAGATACGTTAATCGCCGAATTGCAAAAAATCGAAGGCGTTAAAGTAGCTACCCCTAAAGGTGCTTTCTACTGCATTGCACAGTTACCGGTGAAGAATGCCGATGATTTTGCTCAATGGTTATTGGAATCGTACAACAACAACGGCGAAACCGTAATGGTCGCCCCGGCTGCCGGTTTCTACTCTACTCCTGGCGTTGGTTTAAATGAAGTACGTATTGCGTATGTGCTTAAAAAAGCCGATTTAATCCGTTCGGTAGCAATTCTTAAAGAGGCTTTGAAGGTCTACAATTCGTAATCGTCAAACTTTATTATAAAAAAACGCTTCAAGTACTTGAGGCGTTTTTTGTTTTTAGGAGCACATGTTTTGGCTTTCTTTGACAACGGCTCCCGCCATTCGCGCTACCCCGATGTCTCGGGGGTAGCCAGCTGCTGTCGGGGCTAGGTTCACGGTGAGTAGTCAGCTAGAACGTAATTTACTACAAATGAATCAAATGAAAACCATACTCTGAAATGACAAGCTTGTGTGTTTCTCTGTAAATAATATACTTATTTACCATGTTGAGGGTTTCTTCCGGAGAAGGAAAAACCGAGTCATAAAGGGTCTTATTCATTTCAAAAAAAAGAATCGGATCTTCTATTTTTTCACCGAGAAAATAATACTCCACCAAGAAAGGAGTATCTAATCTTTGAGCATGCTCAAATACAGCGGACAATATCATTAGTTAGGTTTGTTTGTTTTGGGATTATAAATGTAGAGAATTCCTATAAATAATTAGTGTTAAAACTGCTGCTCGGAAATGTTAAAAAAAGAAGTCATACAACGATAACAAGGTCAAAAAACTTACAAAAAAATAATTCTTGCCGAAAATGGTTCCTGCCACAATAAATAACTTGAACTAACCATCCCAAAAACGTTGCCCTTAAAATTAGGCTGTACCATAAAATCTCCACAAACAAAAACACCCGCTGTTATAAGCGGGTGTTTTTGTTTTATAAGTTGTTTCATTATCGTTTCAACGAGAAGTGTGCCTTAAACTGTTTCATCACTCCTTGTTCCGGATAATCTACCGTAAACCAGTAATCTGTTGATGGCAACGGCACTCCATTATATGTCCCGTCCCA
>NZ_JASGBP010000008.1 GCF_030053345.1 Flavobacterium sedimenticola | reverse complement strand
GTTCCCGCTCCGTTTAAGGTAACCGTTTGATTCGCTCCGCCGTTGATGTTATACGTTACCGTAGCATTCGGAGTACCGGTCAAGGTAAAGGTAGCACTGCTGTTCGAACAAATCGTCGTCGGACTTACCGACGCACTCGCCGTTGGTAATGGCAACACCGTTAAAGTAACACTGCTGGTTTGCGGATTCACACAACTCGGAGTCCCTGCACTGGCGACACTAACAATATTCAATGTCGTATTGGCCGTGTAAGTACCACTAATGGTTGCCGTTCCCGCTCCGTTTAAGGTAACCGTTTGATTCGCTCCGCCGTTGATGTTATACGTTACCGTAGCATTCGGAGTACCGGTCAAGGTAAAGGTAGCACTGCTGTTCGAACAAATCGTCGTCGGACTCACCGACACACTCGCCGTTGGTAATGGCAGTATGGTTATGGTAACCGTTGAAGTGTCAGGAGCACACAAGGCAGAAGTTACCGTATAAGTGAAAATATAAGGACTGCCCGTTAAAGTCATAGAAGAAACGTCAAGAGTTCCCTGAGAACCGTTGGTCGTGGAGATAGGTCCAGACCATGTGCCGGTGTTATCGGGAGAACCTCCTAACAAATTAAACAAGTCAAATGGCACAGTTGAGGCGACTTGGTCTACGCAAATGGATTGGTTCCCATCAGAACCCGCATCATTAGGCTCATAAATATTAACCAAAACTTCAAGTCTGTCACTGCTTTCACAGGGCGGATCAACGGTCGTGGCATAATAAAACTGCCCATTTACCAATGGTGTAGAAGGATCCAGAGGAATTCCAAAAGCAGACGTTAAATACCAATTATTATTTCCGGAAGCCACTAAATCGGCTACTGTTGGAGCGTTACCGGGAACATTACAAAATTCTTGGACGGGATTGCCCGTAGGAGCCGGCACTAATCCAACATTAACAAAAACTGAAAGTCTTGACGTTTGACATCCGGTATCCGGATTCGTTTGACTTATGTAATAGATGGTATTATCTGTTAAAATAGTTGAACCGGATATGGGTGTTCCTCCTGTGGGCACCGTATACCACTGAAGACCTGTTCCGTTTATAACAAATTGGGGATTGGATGGCGTAGCCTGACTCAAACTCGTCACACAAACACCTTGGAAATTAGCTCCGGTCGGTGCAGAGTAAATAGTAACCGTTACACTTTGTCGAACACCACAATTCCCGGTATTATCATCAACAAAATAATCTTCACCGTTCACTAAGACCGAGGAGCTGTTGAGTTGAGTTGTAGAAGTAGCTGTCGCAAACCATTTTATACCACCTCCATTGTCAACCGCCTGCAAACTAGCTATTGTAGGTGACTGCGAATCACAAAAAGACTGATTCGGATTAGTAATCGTAGGACATTGAGAATAAGCAACACTGTTAAACATTAACAGCGAAAACACTAAAACACAATAAAAAAAGTAATTTTTGGTGAGAGTAGTTATTCTCATAAGCAGTTTAATTTAAAATAACTCAAATTCGTCGAACCACTCCTCCAATCATTTCAAATTCAACACTAATTCTGCAGTATTCGACGAAATAAAATTATCACTACTATATTACTTATAATTTTAAAGACAAAAATTAGGTTATCAAAATGTTATAAACAAAATAATAAACATTATTAACATTTTTTAAACAATTTAAAAAACGATTAAACCATTGTTTTACAATGCAATACTAATTTTAATTTTAAAAAAGCCAAGTTATCAATAAGTTTAATTAATATTGAGAAATAAAAAAATGTTAATAAGTTTATGCATTGCAACAAACCTATTAACATTAGAAAATTGTGATTATGACAACTAAAAGAGGGAAGCCGTCAAACTCGATTTAACCCGCTCAAATTCTGCTATAATTTCACTTATAATATCCTCAACCGACTTGATTTCATGAATCAAACCGGCTATCTGCCCTATTTCGAGCTCACCTTCAATTAAATCCCCTTCAAACATTCCTCTTTTAGCTCTGGCTCTTCCCAAAAGTGTTTTAAGCTCTTCTTGAGAGGGACACTTGGCATACAAAGCTTGTAAATCTTCATAAAACTTATTCTTTATCAGCCGCACCGGAGCCAACTCTTTTAATGTTAACTGTGTATCGCCCTCCTTTACCTTGATAATGGTATTTTTGAAATTTTCATGAGCGGAACTTTCTATGGAAGCTGCAAAACGCGACCCCATTTGGACACCATCAGCTCCTAAAACCATAGCCGCCAACATTCCTCTTCCGGTGGCGATGCCTCCTGCAGCAATCAACGGAATGGTTATTTGCTCTCTAACCATAGGAATTAACGTTAAGGTGGTTGTCTCTTCTCTCCCATTATGCCCTCCGGCCTCAAATCCTTCTGCTACTACAGCATCTACTCCGGCTTCCTGAGCTTTTAAAGCAAACTTAGAGCTGCTCACCACATGAACTACGGTTATACCGTGTCGCTTCAAATAATCGGTCCATGTTTTGGGATTTCCGGCAGAGGTAAACACAATCTTTACGCCCTCTTCAATAATAATTTGAATAATCTCTTCCATATTAGGATACAACATCGGAACATTGACCCCAAAAGGCTTGTTGGTAGCTGCCTTGCATTTTCTGATATGTTCTCTCAAAACATC
Organism: Flavobacterium sedimenticola; assembly: GCF_030053345.1. Taxonomy (GTDB): domain Bacteria; phylum Bacteroidota; class Bacteroidia; order Flavobacteriales; family Flavobacteriaceae; genus Flavobacterium; species Flavobacterium sedimenticola. The sequence continues at coordinate 123,764 of NZ_JASGBP010000008.1, read as the reverse complement.
GGGATACATAGAGCCGGCTCCAATTAAACCTAATCCTCCTGCATTACTGACAGCACTGGCGAGTTTGTATCCGCTGTTCCAAATCATTCCGCCTTGGACGATGGGATATTTAATATTAAAAAGTTGGGTGATTTTATTCATGTAAAATACAAAGTCCTGTGAAAATTTTAATTTTTGATTAGCTTTCCTGATTGTACCAAAGAATTACTTCTGATCTTATAAAAATAAATTCCTGAAGCCAGATTTTCGATACTTATGGCCTCATTTGAATTTGCTTCACTTTCCAAAACCAATTGTCCTAAACCATTGTACAGCGAAAGTGTAGCGCTGTCAAATCCGTTTGGCATCGAAACTGCAACACTTTGGACTGCAGGATTGGGAAAAAGCGCAAATCGTTGCTTTTGATTTTGATTTACGGATAACAAAGCCATATCGAGCGCCGACTGAAAATCGGGAATCCCATACCCGAAAAGAGCCGTGGGATTATTGAATCTATCCGCCGACTGTTTGACAAAATTGACAACATCCTGATTGGTAGCCCATGGCACCGCTTGCCAAAAACTGGCTACTGCACCCGCCATAATAGGTCCGGAAAAAGATGTTCCGCTGGCGACTCCGATTACTCCGTTAGTCCCCGAAACAACTGCGCTTTGGCCTTGTGCCATTACATCGGGCTTGACTCTGCCGTCAAAAGAAGGCCCTATGGAACTGAATGTAGCATAGGTTTCATCAAACTTTACCGCCCCAACCGTCAAATTGGTTAGTGCATCAGCGGGAACTGCAATATGCGGATTAGCACCGGCACCGGAATTTCCCGCACTGGTCACACAAATCATACCTCGACTGAAAGCAATATCGGCGCCTCTGGAAATGAATGAAGTAGTCCCGTTCATGTCTTCATAAGTATAGCTATAGTTTGGATTATCGTAATCAAAATAACCCAAGGAAGTATTGATAATATCCACTCCCAAACTATCGGCCATCTCGGCCGCTTCGACCCAATAACTCTCTTCTACCGGATTTTCAGAATAGATATCTTCGGTGATGAACAAATAATATTGTGCATCGGGAGCGGTTCCTACCAATTGGTTGGCAACATAGCCCCCCATAGTGGAAAGCACCATAGTACCGTGAGAGTTTCGAGTATAAAAATTAGTACTTCTGTCCACAAAATTATAACCTCCTAAAATTTGGTTGTTATCCCGTATTCTTTGAAAAGGCGCAATGACATCAACACTTGGGAAACCGGCATCCATAACGGCTATGATTTTACCTGTACCGGTAAAGTCTTGTTGATGCAAAAGATGCGCATTGAGCATCTGGATTTGATTCCCCGAATTTCCGTAAGCAAACGTAATGTTAGTATCCAGCGTTTTATTGACATTGCCAACTGCATTACTTCGATTAGCATTTGCGTTTCTGCCCTGAACATTTAAACTGTTGTCGGCATACTGAATGTGATCCACAAAAGTCAGGTTGGTTAAATTATTGATATCCGACAAATCCCCTCTGACATGAACCGCATTAAACCATTTGGATTTAGCTTTCAACTCAATTCCGGGTGAAGCCGCCACTTCATCAACGTAGGGCTGGTGAATCGGCACGTCTTTAGTGTCGAGAGCAATATTTTGATTGGCTCTTCTGTCGAGGGCTCTTTGCGAAAGCATTTCAAGCGGGTTGTCGAGGTAGTATTGTGCATTTGGTTTATCCGTAAAATAAACCCATGCATCTTCTTGGGAATAGCCCCAAAAACCTATAAAAAGACAGCAATATAGTAGTAGTTGTTTCATAGCGCTTTACATTTGTAAAGTGCTAATTTATGAAATTACTCCCGAACCAACTAATTCATCACCGATATTCCAAGCCACAAACTGACCTTCCGTAATGGCCGATTGCGGTTCATCGAAAGACACATACAATCCGCTTTGAAACTGATACAACGTTGCTTTTTGCAGCGCTTGACGGTAACGAATACGAGCCATTACTTCCATAGTTTCACCGTCTTTGAGTTTTAAATCCTCTCGAATCCAATGAATCTCGGAAGGCTGAACACGCAATGTTTTTTTGAATAATCCCGGATGATTGGCACCTTGACCGGTATAAATGGCATTGGCTTTCACATCGGTAGCGATAATGAAAAGTGCTTCTTTGGTACCCCCAACATTCAAGCCTTTTCGTTGACCTATGGTAAAATAGTGTGCGCCTTGGTGTTTTCCCACCACTTTTCCGTCTTCCGGGGTATAGGAAATTCCGTTGGACTCATACGTTAATTGTTCTTCTAAAGAATGAAAAACCGGCGCTTCTTTGCGGTAAATTTCGCTATCGGCAGCCACTTCGTAAATGAACCCTTCTTTGGGCCGCAATTGCTGTTGTAAAAACTCAGGCAAACGAACCTTTCCGATAAAACACAACCCTTGGGAATCTCTTTTTTCGGCCGTTACCAAATCCAATTCGGCGGCAATTTCACGAACTTGTGGCTTGGTTAACTCCCCAATGGGAAATAATGCCTTGGCCAGTTGTTCTTGTGACAATTGGCAGAGAAAATAGGACTGGTCTTTGTTGCCGTCGACACCGGAAAGCAATTGGTATATCTCTTTTCCGTCTTTGTGAATGGTTCCTTTTCGGCAATAATGTCCGGTCGCCACAAAATCGGCACCCAAACTCAAAGCAATTTTCATGAAAACATCAAATTTGATTTCACGATTGCACAATACATCAGGATTTGGCGTACGTCCTTGTTCGTATTCGTTGAACATGTAATCCACGATTTTTTCTTTGTATTGTTCGCTCAAATCAACCGTTTGGAAAGGAATTCCTAATTTTTGAGCCACTAACAAGGCATCATTACTATCTTCCAACCAAGGACATTCGTTCGAAATAGTTACTGAATCGTCGTGCCAATTCTTCATAAAAAGACCAATGACTTCATAGCCTTGTTCTTTTAATAAATAAGCTGCAACACTCGAATCGACACCACCGGAAAGTCCAACAACAACACGTTTCATTTGATTGTAAAAATTTAACCTTGTTTCCTTTACCCACATTAAGTTTGGGTGTGCAAAGTTACCGCAATTTCCGCAAAATTCACTAATGCAGTATCAGTTAAATTAATGCTCCGGTAAGTAAAAATTATTTAGCGACCGATTTTCCTTTTGAGTTCTTCGTCGAGATTCGAATTTGGTTTTTCTTCATCTTTAACTTCGACTTTGACATCAGACTGCTTCGGCATAATAGGCTTTTTGAAATTCTTGCCTTGCTTGTCCATATTGACTTCAATCAAATTGCCTTTACTGTTGAGCTGCTTCCACTTCCCAACTTTTTTACCGTTTTTGTAAAGTCCCTGACTAACAATTTGATTGGTAGCATTTCGATAGGTAGCCATGCCCTCATTTAAGCCGTTTTTAAAGTAGCTCTCTTCCAATACCACACCATTCTCGGCATAGCTTTTATAAGCTCCTTCTTTGATTCCGTTTTTATAAGTCGTCTCTTCGGCTAATACACCGCTTCTGTAAAACACTTTTCTAACACCATTCAATTTACCGTTGGTGTAATATTCGAGCGTCATTACGATAGGCGAATCTTCATGATAGTATTTCCATTCTCCTTCGAAAAGTTTGTTGACCACTTTTCCTTCGCTCACCTTATTATTTTTTTGATTGTAAAAAATGGTGTAGCAAGAATTGTCGTTGGCACTAAAATCACGGGTAGCAATGACGGTTCCGGCTTTCGTGTCATCAAAAAATTTAAAAACCCCAACTTCTTTACCGTGTTCAAACGTTCCTTCGTAACGGGGTCTTTTTGATTCTTCGTAAAAACCTTTCCAAAGGCCATGTTTTTTCCCGTTTTCATCCAACTTATTAAAATCCTGACTCAAAGCAGAGAGCGTACAAAAGAAAAGTACAAAAACATATTTCATAAATTATTTATTTGAGTTTTTTACAAAAAGGCAAAGGTATACCTAATTAACGCAAAATACTATTTTTTAGTATGGCAACACTAAACAAAAACCAAACCAATTTTGTTTAACCAAAAAGCGTTTCAAATTTTAAAAAAGAACCGAAAATACTGATTATATATCACTTACAGGAAAAAAGAATACTTAAACAAAACTGTTAAATAAATGATAATTTATCGTTTTGTTTAATTTTTTTTAATTTTTGTTAAACAAAATATCTTAATTTAGCCAAAATCTTAAACAAAAAAAATACCATGAAAAAACTAACGAAACTTTTAAGCGTAGCCGTTTTGGCTTTTACCCTATTCTCTTGCAGCGATGATGAGAAAAAAGAAAGAACTATTGCAGAAGTGGCACAAAGAAGTCCAAACCTTAGTATCTTAGTCGAGGCTTTAGTAAAAACAGGATTAGCAGAAACTTTTGACAGTCCGGGCGCCTATACCGTATTTGCTCCTACGAATGACAAATTTGAAGCGTTTTTAGCAGCAAACGGATTTGCATCTTTAGATGATGTCCCTGTAGATGTACTCACCGAGGTTCTTAAAAATCATGTTATAGCAGGTGAATTTTACAGCGATGACATCAGTACCGGTTATGTAAAAACCTTAGCTGTAGGCGGGGCTTCCAACAGTAACACTTTGAGCATGTACATCAATGTAACTAATGACGGCGTTATCATTAACGGCGGAAGTGCCAATGGTGGCGGAACTGTAACTGCTTATGACATCAAGGCTTCCAATGGGGTTATCCATGTGGTTGACGGTGTTTTAGGGCTACCTACTGTAGTAAATCACGCTATAGCCAACCCGTCTTTCAGTACATTGGTAGCGGCATTAACTTTTAACCCGTCTTCAGGATTTGCAAGTACTTTATCCGGAACTGCAAGTTCTCCGTTTACCGTTTTTGCACCTACCAATGACGCGTTTGGAGCCTTCTTGGCGGAAACAGGATTTTCCGGTTTAGGTGCTATTCCGGCTAACGTATTAGAGTCGACTTTAAAATACCACGTGGTGACCGGAGCCAATGTATTGTCGACTTCATTAACTAACGGACAAAGTGTAAGTACTTTTGCCGGACAGAACTTCACTATAAACATCAGCGGCACCAGTGCTTCGATTACCGACGCTAACAACAGAGTAAGCGGCATTATTGCTACCGATGTACAGTGCAGCAATGGTGTTATACATGTGATTAACAAAGTATTATTACCAAGCTTGAATTAATAAATTGCTAGAAAAAGAAAAAGCGCAGTACAAGTACTGCGCTTTTTTTGTACCAACTTATTACAGTTCTCATTATCACAATAAATAGACATCTCAAGACATGTAACGAAACCAAAAAGCGCTGTTTAATTAGTTTAAACAGCGTTTTTTACTATGCTAATTTTAGAAACTATTTCTTCTTGCCTTGTAATTTTTTCTGTTCCTCAGCCTGCTCCATCATCTCACGCATTTTTCTTTGGAACTTACTTTCGGTTTTAGGCTTGGATTTGTTTTCTTGAATTTGAGCATGAATCTTATCACTATCAATAAAATATTTTTTAATCACCAACATGATTCCGATAGTAATTAAGTTGGATATAAAGTTATACAAACTCAATCCCGAACCATAGTTATTGAAGAACAACAACATCATAATCGGAGACAAATAAATCATAATTTTCATGATTTTACCCATATCCGGCATACCGTCTTGCGGCGGTTGTGCCATCACCTGATCACCGGATGTCATTTTCATGTAGAAGAAAATAGCAATAGACGCCAAAATGGGGAACAAACTGATATGATCGCCATATACCGGAATATGGAAAGGCAACTTCACAATTTCGTCAAAAGACGATAAGTCATCGGCCCACAGGAATCCTTTTTGTCGCAATTCGATAGCTGACGGGAAGAACTGGAAGGAAGCATACATAAACGGAATTTGAATCAACGCCGGAATACAACCCGCCATCGGATTCACCCCGGCCTTATTGTACAAACTCATGGTTTCCTGTTGCTTTTTCATCGGATCTTTTTTGAACTTCTCACCGATTTCCATAATCTCCGGACGCAATACTTTCATTTTGGCTTGCGATAAGAACGATTTAAAAGTAATCGGCGACATCGCAATTTTGATTAAAATTGTAAAGATGATGATGGCGATACCCAATCCCATAAAAGAACTCAACAAACCAAATAACGGCACAAAGATAAACTTGTTTATCCATCCGAAAATACCCCATCCTAACGGAATAATTTCGTCTAAGTTGCGGTCGTATTTATCTAAAATTCGGTAATCGGCCGGACCGTAATACCAATTCATTTTATAATCCAACTCGCCGTTGGTAAAAGCCAAAGCCGATGCGGTTTTAAAATCTTTAGTAAAAGTCGTATCTACTTTTTCATCATTCACCAAATCGTGCGACTTCATCTTGGCCGATTCCAAGGGCTTTTGGGTTAAAAGAATAGAAGTAAAAAAGTGTTGTTTGTATGCAATATAGGTTACTTTCTCGGCTGTTTCTTCTTTGTCTTTTCCTTGGCCTACATAATCGTCTTTTCCGTCTTCATATTCAAATACAATTTCAGCATACCGATTCTCATACGAGATACTTTTTTCGTTGCGATACGTTTTTAAATCCCATTGAAAATCCACGGGTTTTGAAGTATTCAAGACTGTTTTCAAACCTTGAGAACGAATATCAAAATCGAGCATGTAGTCATTAGGCTTTAAGACATATTGATATTCCAAATAACTGTTGGCACTCGACTTTAATTTCATGGAAAGTACCTGATTGCCGTCGACTTTGGTCAGTGTTGGCTCAAAAAACAAGTCTTTTGTATTTAAAATACGATTATCCTTAGTTTGCAATTGCAAATTAAAATAGGCATTGTTGTTTTTGATTAACTCCACCAATTCTTTGGAGTTTTTGTCAAATTTTTTGTAGTTTTTAAGCGTAGCTTCGGCGATGTAGCCTCCTTTGTTGGCAATGGTCAGCTTGATGAGTTCGTTTTCGAGAACCGTAACATTTTCTTGGGCAGAAGGCAGGGTAGCCGAGTAGGCAAAACTTCCCAAGACACCTTCTAATTTTTGAATTTTAACCGAATCGGCTACAGCAGTATCTGTGATGGTTTTTGCCACTTCTTTAGTGGTTTCCTTTTTGGCTTTTTGCTGTGCCGCTTGTTCTGTTTTGGCTTTAGCTTGGTCTTTTAGCTCTTGTTCTCTGTTATTGTACATCATCCACAAGATAATGACAAAGATTAAAGCAAAACCGATAATCGAATTAAAATCAAATTTTTTATTTTCCATTGTATGTGTAATTACGCTCCAACCCATCCGGTTGAGCCAAATGCATTATTTTTTATGTTTTACCATTGCGGCCACAAAGCTAACAAAAATAGGATGCGGATTAGCAACAGTACTCTTATATTCGGGATGGTATTGCACCCCAATGAAAAACGGATGGTTTTTCAACTCTACAATTTCTACCAAACCGGTATCGGGATTGATTCCCGAAGCGACTAAACCGGCGGTCTCCAACTGTTTACGATAGTCATTGTTGTATTCGTAACGATGACGATGCCGTTCTTCGATTTGATTTTTCCCATAGATGGCATGCGCTAAACTTCCCTCGGCAAGCGTGCACTTCCAAGACCCTAAACGCATTGTTCCGCCTTTATCGGTTATGGTTTTTTGCGCTTCCATCAAGGCAATAACCGGATGTTGCGTTTCCTCATTCATCTCGGTAGAATTAGCGTCTTTCAATCCTAAAACAGTTCTCGAATACTCGATTACCGCCATTTGCATTCCCAAACAAATCCCGAAGAACGGAATGTTGTTTTCACGGGCATAGCGAACGGTTTCGATTTTGCCTTCAATCCCTCTGCCACCAAAACCGGGTGCTACTAAAATTCCGTCCAATCCCTGCAACTGTTCTGCCGCATTAGTTTCATCTATATATTCCGAATGAATACTAATGACATTTACCTTGGTTTGATTGGCCGCTCCGGCGTGGATAAACGCTTCTAAAATTGATTTATAGGAGTCTTGCAACTCTACGTATTTTCCAACCAAACCTACATTGACGGTTTGTTTCGGATGTTTCAAACGATGTAAAAACGTATTCCAATTTTTTAAATCGGGAGCCGCTTTTTTGGGTAAGTTTAATTTCTTTAAAGCAACTATATCCAATCCTTCTTCCAGCATTAAATTCGGCACTTCATAGATGGTAGAAGCATCAATAGATTGGATAACCGCTTCGCGTTTTACATTACAGAACAAAGCCAATTTTTGACGCAATTCATCGGACAATTCGTGCTCGGTTCGGCACACCAAAATATCGGCCTGGATTCCGCTTTCCATTAAAGTTTTGACTGAGTGTTGTGTGGGTTTTGTTTTCAATTCACCGGCAGCAGCCAAATACGGAATTAAAGTTAAATGCACCACTATGCTGTTGCTTTCTCCCAATTCCCATACTAATTGTCGAACCGATTCGATATACGGTAACGACTCAATATCGCCGACCGTCCCGCCGATTTCGGTAATCACTATATCGTAGTCGCCGGTTTTCCCCAACAACTGCATGCGGTCTTTAATCTCGTTTGTAATATGCGGCACTACCTGAACCGTCTTTCCTAAAAACTCACCTCTTCGCTCCTTTTCAATGACCGAAAGATAAACCCTTCCGGTCGTTACGTTGTTGGCTTGTGAAGTCGGCACATTCAGGAAGCGTTCATAATGACCCAAATCCAAATCGGTTTCCGCTCCGTCATCGGTTACAAAACATTCCCCATGCTCGTAGGGATTCAATGTTCCCGGATCGACATTGATATACGGGTCAAATTTTTGAATAGTCGTTCGGTAGCCTCTGGCCTGAAGTAGTTTGGCCAAAGAAGCGGCGATGATTCCTTTTCCCAAAGAAGAAGTCACACCGCCGGTAACAAAAATGTATTTTGTTTGTGTTTGATTCATTGCAAGTAAGTTGTTGTGTTGTTGTTGTAAAAAACGAGGCAAAAGTACTGATTTAATTTGAAGATTTGAAAATTTGAAGATTTGAAAATTATTTTTTCTGTAGATTAGAAGCGACTAATGCATCTTCAACTTTTCAAACGAATTCATTTTCAAATTTACTTTGGAAATTGCTTTTTGATATTGCGGATGAGCGGCTCTAAACCATTTAACTTGAGCTCTTGCACCAGCTTGAGTTGCTCGCCTAAGGCACCTTTAGGAAATCCTTTTTGAGCATACCAAACCAAGTAGTACTCGGGTAAATCAATAAGATAATACCCTTCGTATTTGCCGAAAGGCATCTTGCTATGAGCGAGTTTGATGAGGAGTTTTTGTTGGTCGTTCAAAATTACTTCCAATTAAACACGATTTCACGTTTAATATCCGGATGCAAACTGTAATGCACAGGACACGTTAAGGCGGTTCTTTCCAAGATCGTTTTGGTTTTATCATCAGCCGAAATACTCATATGAAAAGTCACATGAATTTCTGAAATCCTTCGGGGTTCGGCAGCCATGACTTTAGTAACTTCGGCCGTCGAACCGGAAAAGTCGACCCCTAAATCGCGCGCTTTAATTCCCATAACGGTAAACATACACGATGCCAAACCATTCGCTACAGTATCGGTTGGTGAAAATGCTTCTCCTTTTCCGTTGTTGTCCAGAGGCGCATCCGAGATAATTACACTTCCCGATTGAAGGTGTTCAGAAGACGTTCTTAAATCTCCTAAATAAGTTACTTTAGAGGTAGGCATTATTGGGCTTCTTTTATGGTTAAATCGATATCGTAATTCAATATGTAAATTCCGTTATTGGAATAGCCATACGTGGCGTTCTGAACATAATCAAATTTGTTTTCGATTTGTTCGGAAGCATCCGTTTGAATGGTTTCCTCGAATGTCTTTTCTTGAGACAAACGGAGCAAGGTATCAAAAGTCACATCAAAACCTCGGATGGCATATTGATTCGGAATAATTTTGTTGAGTTTTTTGTATTTGACATCAAACTGATTGGCTTCTTCCGTATCATTCGGTCGGGACAAGGAAGGATACAACAATTTCAATTTGGTTAATCGCGTCAACGAAATCTCCTCGAAATCCAAAGTCTCGTTTGGCTCCATAATCACCAATTGCAATGCATAATCCTTTTGCGCCGCTAACATGGCATTGGTTGCTGCTAAAATCATTCCGGTGCTTTCGGAAGCCAATACCACATAATTCATCTTATCTTTCTGAAGATGGATACGCAAACTGTCGGCCACAAAAGTACCTTTGGCGCTTAAACCTACGATTTTGGTTTCGCTTTGCATTTCTTGCAAGTACTGTTTTACACTGCCTTTTTTGGCGTCGACAACCGCTACAATATTACCGCCTTTAGTTTTCATAAATTGAAAAATGGCACTTCGCATCTGATCCACAGAAGGCATCGATTGGTATAAGTTCGTGTACTTCTTCCCTAACTCTTTTGACAAAGGAGAAATTACCGGTGTTTTGTTGGGTTCTAATAATTCGGCTAACCGCTCAACATTTGCTTGGTAAAACGGTCCGATTACGGCGTCTTTCACAGCTAAATTATTTTGTTGCACCAAAGTTGCCACGCTGGAGGTATTTTTGGTTTCCTGTGAATCCAAAATGGTAATATCTACATTAAGTCCCAACACTCTGGCCGAATCAATAGCCATCAAAGCCCCCGAATAGAAATCGAGAGTCATGTTGAGAAACTTATCTTTTTTCAACCGGGCTTGAGTTGAATTTACTGTATCACTCTCAATCTTACTGATATTAAAGGGTAAAAGTAATGCGAGTTGTTTCCTCGCATTAGTATTAATCTTTTTCAGTAAATTACCTTGCTCCTTTTTGGGGACATTGGCTTTCTCAATCATCGGTACCCTGAGAATCATACCCAATTTAACGCCTTTCTTGAGTTCGGGGTTTAACTGAATCAATTCCGATTCCGAGATACCAAAATCATTGGCGATACTTTGTATGGTTTCTTTGGGTTTAACCACATATTCCTGAAGGTATTTTTTGCCCGAAGACGGATTTACATCTTTCGGCTTTTCAGTAATCGGATTCGCAGAAACCACCGGTTTCACCGTAGCAGCAGCCGGTGCATTACCCGAAACCACCAACTTCATCCCTATGGGAAAATCATTGACTATCCCGGGATTGAGACGTTCCAATTCCTGAATGGTCATCCCGTACTTCTTAGAAACACCGTATTTGGTTTCCTTCGGTTCTATGATATGATACGCGACATTTCCTCTCTGAGCCTCTTCTTTGACTTCGGTACTAACCACCGGTTTAGGGGTTTCTTTCACTACTTCTTTTTGAACGACAGCAGACGGAGTGACAGCGCCGGAACCGGAAGGAATTTTTATGGTTTGCCCGATTTTCAAACCGTCTTTCAACAATTCGGCGTTGGCTTCTTTCAAGGCATCAACCGACACACCATATTGTCTGGAAATACTATACAATGTTTCTTTAGCGACTACCAAATGAGTCGTTGGGTTTTGAGATGGTTTGGGTTGTGTTTGGGCGGCAACAGCCGGCTTTGCCTCGGCAGCCGATGGCGGAATTAACAAAACACTATTCAACTGAAGTCCGTTTTGGGAATCCGGATTAAGCTTGTAAATATCAAATGGAGTAACCTTGTATTTCTGGGCTATCAGAGTGATTGTTTCTCCTTTGGCCACGGTATGCTTGAGGTATTTGTCTTGTTTCGCCGAAGAAGATACTACGGTTCCCAAAACAAAAAGCAGTGAGAAAATAATTCGGTTTTTCATAAACATGCGATTTATTCGACGTATAAAGGTAGCAAAACTTTTGAATTGCCACCTTTTAAACGCTTTTTTTCATTAACTATTTAGTGTTAACAAAAACTATTCCCATTCTATAGTGGCGGGTGGTTTTGAGCTGATGTCATACACGACTCTGTTCACCCCTTTCACTTTATTAATAATTTCATTGGAGATTTTCATCAAGAAGTCATACGGCAAATGCACCCAATCGGCGGTCATTCCATCGGTAGATTCTACAGCTCTAAGTGCAACTACTTTTTCATAAGTACGCTCATCACCCATAACCCCGACACTGTTTACCGGCAACAAAATGGCTCCGGCTTGCCAAACTTTATCATATAAGCCATGTGCTTTTAATCCTTCTATAAAAACAAAATCCACCTCTTGCAGAATTCTTACCTTCTCCGGCGTGATATCCCCCAAAATGCGAATGGATAAGCCCGGGCCCGGGAAAGGATGTCGGCCTAAAAGTTCCGGATCAATCCCTAAGGTTTTACCCACCCGTCGTACTTCATCTTTAAAAAGCATGCGCAAAGGTTCTACAATTTGCAATTTCATAAAATCGGGTAAGCCGCCTACATTGTGATGTGACTTGATGGTCGCACTAGGTCCTTTCACCGAGACCGATTCGATGACATCGGGATAAATGGTTCCTTGCGCCAACCATTTAACATCTTCTATACGATGGGCTTCATCATCAAACACTTCTATAAATACCCGACCAATAGTTTTGCGTTTTTGTTCAGGATCTTCAATACCAGCCAAAGCACTTAAAAAACGCTCTGAAGCATCTACGCCTTTCACATTCAAGCCCATGTCTTTGTATTGATGCAAAACATTTTCAAACTCGTTTTTGCGCAGCAGCCCGTTGTTAACGAAAATACAATACAGGTTTTTACCGATAGCCTTGTTTAACAAAACGGCTGCCACGGTCGAATCAACACCACCCGACAAGCCCAGAACCACTCTGTCGTTCTTCACTTTTTCTTTCAATTCCTTGACACAATCCTCCACGAAAGCATTAGGAGTGAAGTTTTGCGGTACTTCGGCTATTTTGACTAGAAAATTTTCTAAGATTTGCTTCCCGTCGGTAGAATGATATACTTCGGGATGAAATTGAATGGCATAGGTTTTTTCACCTTCAATACGATACGCTGCATTCGCCACGTCTTTGGTACTGGCCAATAAAACACCGTTGGTGGGTAATTGTTTGATGGTATCACTGTGACTCATCCAAACCTGACTGTTCAATGCGACCTCCTCAAAAAAAGGCTCATCATCTTTAATGAAGGACAAATTGGCTCGGCCATACTCGCGTATGTTACTCGGAGCCACTTCGCCGCCGTTGAAATGAGCCAAATATTGGGCGCCATAACAAACCGCCAACAACGGCATTTTGCCTCGAATTTGAGATAAATCAGGATGAGGAGCATCTTCAGCTCTTACAGAATAAGGACTACCGGATAGGATAACCGCTTTGTAGGTCGATAAATCATCGGGAACATGATGAAAAGGGAAAATTTCACAAAAGATGTTTAATTCCCTTACGCGGCGTGCAATCAGTTGGGTGTATTGCGAGCCGAAATCTAAAATAAGTACGTTGTGTTGCATGTGCAAAAGTACTATTCTCGATTGAAAATAAAAACAGTAAAAGAAGATTCTTAGCAAGAAACTTCTTTTACTGCTATCGGAAAGTTTAAAACTATTCTTTTACTATTTTTTTGGTGATTTCTTCATTGTCAGAACGCACTTTTAAAACGTAAATTCCATTGGAGTACGCAGCCACATCAATTGACGTTTGCGTTTGTTCTACTGATTTGGAAACCAATAACCTGCCTTGCATATCGTAAAGCGACACCAATTTCATCACAGTGTTGGCGCTAATAGTGAGTTCGTTTTTGGCCGGATTGGGGTAGTATTTAAAATCTAATACCGTGAAATTTTCGGTTCCCAAAGTAGTATTTTGTCCCTGAAGATACAGCGAAACGGGAATATAACCTTGTTGTCCCACAAAAACGGCATCGGGTACCGAGATAACAAACGAATGATCTCCTGCCGCCAGGTTTCCTAAACTAATTTGACGAATAGGAATGACCGAACCGGGACACCAATTACTAAAAGATTGCCATTGTGCCGGTGTTCTCGGAGTAGAACCGTAAATCCCGTTGGGTTGGGTATTGTAAATCCGATACGGCTCACAGGTAGGTTCTCCCGGGCGATAGGATAAAACCTGATTGCCGTCGAAAGAGATATAATGCCATCTTCGGTTGTATTCCTCTCCACCTGAGTTGGCACCATGATTGGAAGTGATTAAGTAAAAGGAAGCATTGTTGATGGCTGACGGCACATTGAAATTAATGGTTCGTACTGTAGTGCCGATAGCATCCGAAGCACCGGCCGCATAGTTGTTCAGATCTTTTTTAAAGTTTAACGGCAATACAAAAGTATCATTGGGAACCGTAGTAACATCATTGGTGGCGAATTCTAATGTCCCGAAAAAAACATCATTTCGCCCCGCACATCCGGCCACCTGAGTGTTGGCAGCATACGGCACTCCGAAAACCTCTAATTCTATCCAAAAATCGTAGACGGAATTCAGATAACTATCCTTTAAAATCTTGGCCACGTTATCCACCGAAAAGGTATACGGAACCGAACTGGGTTCAATATTTTTATTCATAAACGGTGTGATGAATCGGCCCAACTCTATGCGATTAGTAGTGTTGGGATTGTATATCTCAGCTCCTTTGGGCACTAACGCCAAATTCACATTTCCGATACGGTCATAATTATCACAAGCCGCCGATATCAATACATTAAGCGTCAGTGTGCTGCCTATTTGATCCAATACCTCTTGCGTGAGTTTTTTGGTAAACAAATCATTTCGCAATCGAATGACATCGGGTTCTGTAGGTTCATTTACCAACGCAGCGTAACCATCATAAAACAGTACGTTGTCGTAAATCAGTATGGTCGTAGTTTGTGCTTTAGCGGTAAGCCATAATCCTAAAAAGGAAAGAATCAAAAAATAGTGTTTTCTCATTATGAAGTAGTGTGTTGTTATGTGTGTAAAAATAGTAAAAGTTCGCTTACCTTATCCTTCAATTTTCTGGAAATCAACAAAAAACACCCGACAGGTTAAAACCTATCGGGTGTCAACAGCATCCTTATCGGAATGAAATTACTTTTGTTTAAACGCTTTTACGCCCGGAAAATAAGCCGTGTTGGCTAATTCTTCCTCAATACGCAACAACTGGTTGTATTTGGCCATACGGTCGGAACGCGATGCCGAACCGGTTTTGATTTGACCACAGTTTAATGCCACGGCTAAATCGGCTATCGTATTGTCTTCGGTTTCTCCGGAGCGGTGTGACATCACGGAAGTGTAACCGGCATTGTGCGCCATATTTACGGCAGCGATGGTTTCAGTCAACGTTCCGATTTGGTTTACTTTTACCAAGATAGAATTGGCAATACCTTTTTCAATTCCGGTAGCCAAACGTTGCACATTGGTTACAAATAAATCGTCGCCTACTAATTGTACTTTATCGCCTATCAATTCGGTTAAATATTTCCAACCTTCCCAGTCGTCTTCATACATCCCGTCTTCGATAGAAATAATTGGATAATTTGCCGCCAAAGAAGCCAAATATTCGGCTTGTTCTTTGGAAGTTCTTACTTTTCCGGTAGCGCCTTCGAATTTGGTGTAATCGTATTTTCCGTCTACATAAAATTCAGATGCGGCACAGTCTAAAGCAATCATTACTTCGTCGCCAAATTTATAGCCTGCATTTTCCACTGCTTTTTTAATGGTATCCAAAGCATCTTCCGTTCCGCCGGCTAAGTTAGGCGCGAAACCACCTTCATCCCCTACGGCTGTCGACAAATGTCGGTCGTGTAATACTTTTTTCAGGTTGTGGAAAATCTCCGTTCCCATTTGCATGGCGTGGGTAAAAGTTGATGCTTTTACCGGCATAATCATAAACTCTTGAAACGCAATCGGGGCATCGGAGTGCGAACCACCGTTGATAATATTCATCATCGGTACCGGCAAGGTATTGGCAGAAACACCGCCAACGTAACGGTATAACGGCAAACCTAACTCATTTGCAGCGGCTTTGGCTACAGCCAAAGAAACGCCTAAAATGGCATTGGCTCCTAAATTGGATTTATTGGCAGTTCCGTCTAAATCAATCATCAATTGGTCGATGTGGTTTTGCTCAAAAACCGAAACACCCATTAATTCCGGAGCAATTTTAGTATTCACATTCTCCACCGCTTTCAAAACTCCTTTCCCCATGTAGGCTTTGCCTCCATCTCGCAACTCCACGGCTTCATGTTCTCCTGTGGAAGCGCCACTAGGTACTGCAGCACGACCCAAAACGCCGTTTTCGGTTACTACATCTACTTCAATAGTTGGATTTCCTCTGGAGTCCAGGATTTGTCTTGCGTGTACTTTGATAATAATACTCATATTGTATACTATTAGATTTTGTTGTTAGTTTTTACATTTATCACAAATATATTCCATCTTTTTTTAGGAATTTGACAATTCAGCCGAATGTTATTAACGCAAACGATTTAGTATTGTCACTTTTATCAGACTGAGCTCCGCCTGTACTGAGCGTAGACGAAGTATCAAGTCTTGGAGCGAATGGTTCGGGTATTTTTGTTGTCCCTATTCCCGCTTTTCGTTTCCCTCTTTTGTTTTGTCCTTCGACTCCCGAAGCCTCGGGACAGGATGACAAAACAAAAGGATGTCCACTACAATCGGGGCTAGTGAGGCAAGCTTAAACCGTTTGTAAGCTTTTGGCTTTTTGAATATTGGCTACAAACTCATCGAACAAATATTCGGCATCGTGTGGTCCGGGACTGGCTTCCGGATGGTATTGCACCGAGAAACACGATTTCGATTTCATGCGCATGCCGGCCACCGTATTGTCGTTGATGTGATAGTGCGTGATTTCTAAATCAGGATGTTTTTCTAATTCTTCACGGTTTACGGCAAAGCCGTGGTTTTGCGAGGTGATTTCCCCTTTACCCGTTAGGATATTCATTACCGGATGGTTGATGCCGCGGTGACCATTGAACATTTTGTATGTCGACACCCCGTTGGCCAAGCCGATAATTTGGTGACCGAGACAAATCCCGAAAACCGGCCTGTCCGACGCAATCATTTGTTTGGCGGTTTCGATGACCTCGGTCAGCGGTTCCGGATCGCCGGGTCCGTTAGACAAGAAATAACCATCGGGATTGAAGGCTTTTAAATCTTCAAACGGCGTGTTGTACGGAAACACTTTAATGTAGCAGTCGCGTTTGGCCAAGTTGCGCAAGATGTTTCTTTTGATTCCTAAATCCAAAGCGGCTATTTTATAAGTGGCCGTTTCATCTCCGAAAAAATACGGTTCGGTTACCGATACTTTGGAGGCCAACTCTAAGCCTTTCATATCGGGCACTTTCGCCAACAACGTTTTTAATTCTTCAATCGGCGTTCCGTCGGTGCAGATGACGGCGTTTTGGGCACCATTGTCACGGATGTAGCTTACCAAAGCACGGGTATCTACATCGGATAGGCAAATTAAGTTTTGTTTTTCGAAATAGTCGTAAAGGTTGCTTTCCGAATCGGGACGCGAATGGGTAAAACTGAAATTTTTACACACCAAACCGGCAATCATGATGTTGTCGGCTTCGACTTCGTTGGCATTAACACCATAATTCCCGATGTGTGGGTTGGTGGCGACCATGATTTGGCCGAAATAAGACGGATCGGTAAAGATTTCCTGGTAGCCGGTCATTCCGGTGTTGAAACAAACTTCGCCAAAGGTTTTTCCGGAGATTCCGATGGATTTACCGTAAAAAATAGTACCGTCGGCGAGTAGTAGTAAGGCTTGTGGTCTTGTTGTGTATTTCATATTGTAAGTTGTGTGTTGTAAGTTGTGTGTTATGTGTTATGTTGCAGGTTTCGAGTTGCGGGTTTCGGGTTGTTAGTTTGATTTGTTAGTGACAAAATTAATTTATTGAACACTCATATTAAAATGGAATTATTAAAGTTTATAAACATTCCCTTAGATTCCCTTTTAGCCCCGATGGACGCATCTACCGTGTAGTGCAAACAGCGGGAAAATGGTATGCTGATAAATCCCGAGCCGTTCGCTTCTAGACTTCTGCTCTGTTCCAAACAGTACAAAAAAAAAGGATAAACAAAACTGTTTATCCTTTATATTTAAGAGTGGGCTACCATTAGGCTTGCTCTTCTTTAGATTCTTCGTCGGTCGCCGGAGCTTCCGGAGCTTCTTCTGCAGGTGCTTCCGCTACCGGAGTTTCCTCAACAACCGGAGTTTCTACTACTTCTGCAACCGGAGTCTCCTCTACTGCGTCTTCTACTACCGGCGCCGGCGCTTCTGCTTTAGGTGCAGCCGCTACAGGAGCTGAAGTAGTCGATTTTTTAGCACGACGGGTTCTTCCTTTTTTCTCTTCTTTTTTACCTCCGTTGTATAGTTCGTTGAAATCAACCAACTCGATCATACACATATCAGCGTTATCTCCCAAACGGTTTCCTAACTTGATAATACGGGTGTATCCTCCCGGACGGTCACCTACTTTCGCAGCAACTTCTCTGAACAATTCGGTTACAGCATACTTGTTTCTGATGTAAGCGAAAACGATACGTCTGTTGTGTGTAGTATCTTCTTTTGACTTTGTTACTAAAGGCTCAACGAATTGTTTAAGCGCTTTAGCTTTAGCAACTGTGGTGATAATACGTTTGTGCTCGATAAGAGAACAAGCCATATTGGCCAACATAGACTTTCTGTGTCCGGTTTGTCTGCTTAAGTGATTTACTTTTTTTCCGTGTCTCATGACGTACTTTTTTTAACCTTCATCTTGCTACGATCCGCTTTGGAGAGCAAAATATGAAGTAATTTATTCTTTATCTAGTTTATATTTGCTCAAGTCCATTCCGAAAGTCAGGTTTTTATTAGCCACCAACTCGTCTAGTTCGGTTAGTGATTTTTTACCGAAATTACGGAACTTCATTAAGTCGTTTTTGTTGAAAGATACAAGATCTCCGAGTGTGTCAACTTCGGCTGCTTTCAAACAGTTTAAGGCTCTTACTGACAAGTCCATATCGACCAATTTGGTTTTCAACAGTTGTCTCATGTGTAATGATTCTTCGTCGTAAGATTCTGTTTGAGCGATTTCGTCAGCCTCTAGTGTTATTCTCTCATCGGAGAACAACATGAAGTGGTGAATTAAAACTTTAGCAGCTTCAGTTAAAGCATCTTTCGGGTTGATAGAACCGTCAGTTTTGATTTCGAAAACTAATTTTTCGTAATCGGTTTTTTGCTCTACACGGAAGTTCTCGATAGCGTATTTTACATTTTTTACCGGAGTAAAGATAGAGTCTGTAAAAATGGTACCGATAGCTGCGTTTTGTTTTTTGTTCTCTTCTGCAGGAACGTAACCACGACCTTTCTCGATGGTTAATTCCATGTTCAGATTCACTTTACTGTCTAAGTTGCAGATGACCAATTCCGGGTTTAACACCTGGAAACCGGAGATGAATTTTTGAAAATCACCGGCGGTAATTTGGTCTTTTCCGGAGATGGAGATGGATACTGTTTCATTATCTACATCTTCAATTTGACGTTTGAAACGTACTTGTTTTAGATTTAGGATAATTTCAGTCACATCCTCAACTACACCGGAAATGGTAGAAAACTCATGCTCTACACCTTCGATACGAACCGAAGTGATGGCATAACCTTCTAACGCAGAAAGTAAAACTCTTCTTAGTGCATTACCAACGGTCAATCCGTATCCCGGTTCTAAAGGTCTGAATTCAAACTTACCTTCAAAATCGGTGGAATCGATCATGATAACTTTATCGGGCTTCTGAAAATTAAATATTGCCATAATTTAGACTACTGTCAATTATTATTTGTTGTACAACTCTACGATTAATTGTTCTTTGATATTTTCAGGAATCTGAAGTCTTTGCGGTACAGAAACGAAAGTTCCTTCTTTAGTATCGTTGTTCCAAGTAATCCACTCATATACGTGAGAAGAATTAGCCAAAGAACGCTCGATAGCTTCAACAGATTTAGATTTTTCACGAACAGCCACTTTATCACCGGCTTTTAAGTGATAAGAAGGAATGTTAACTACTTCTCCGTTAACGGTAATGTGACGGTGCGAAACAATTTGACGAGCGGCTCTTCTTGACGGAGCGATACCCATTCTGTACACTACGTTGTCTAAACGCGCTTCGCATAATTGTAACAAGATTTCACCGGTTACCCCGTGAGAGGCAGCTGCTTTCTCGTACATTTTACGGAATTGACGCTCTAAAACACCATAGGTGTATTTTGCTTTTTGTTTCTCCATCAACTGAACGGCATACTCGGATTTTTTACCGCGTTTTTTTGCCATTCCGTGTTGTCCCGGAGGGTAATTTCTTTTTTCGAAGGCTTTATCGTCTCCGAAGATTGCTTCGCCGAATTTACGGGCGATTTTTGTACTAGGACCAGTATATCTTGCCATTTTACATTGTTTTAAGACAGGGATTATGAATTCAGGTCGTATCCTTCGATAATCCGGGTTCTGTCTAGGTTATACTATAAATTATACTCTTCGTCTTTTAGGAGGACGACATCCGTTGTGCGGCATTGGAGTTACGTCGATGATTTCGGTAACTTCAATTCCGGAGTTGTGGATAGAACGGATAGCAGACTCACGCCCGTTCCCCGGTCCTTTCACATACACTTTTACTTTTTTAAGTCCAGCTTCTAACGCCACTTTCCCACAATCTTCAGCGGCCATTTGTGCGGCATACGGAGTGTTCTTTTTAGAACCTCTGAATCCCATTTTACCGGCAGAAGACCAAGAGATAACTTCACCTTTTTTGTTAGTTAACGAAATGATGATGTTGTTGAAGGTTGCATTAATATGAGCTTCACCTGTTGACTCAACGATAACTTTACGTTTTTTTGCAGTTGTTTTAGCCATACTATTTATTATTTAGTTGCTTTTTTCTTGTTAGCAACAGTTTTTCTTTTACCTTTTCTTGTTCTAGAGTTGTTCTTAGTTCTTTGTCCTCTTAGCGGAAGACCAGCTCTGTGACGGATTCCTCTATAACATCCGATATCCATTAAACGTTTGATGTGTAGTGACACTTCTGAACGAAGCTCACCTTCAATTTTGTAGTATGACACAGCGTCACGAATCGCTCCGATTTCGTCGTCATTCCACTCTTGAACTTTTTTATCTTGGCTAACTTGAGCTTTTTCTAAAATCTCAATAGCTCTGCTTTTACCGATTCCGAAGATGTAGGTTAAAGCGATAACTCCTCTTTTGTTTTTTGGGATGTCTACCCCTGCTATTCTTGCCATAATTATCCTTGTCTTTGTTTAAATCTAGGATTCTTTTTATTAATCACGTACAATCTGCCTTTGCGACGTACGATAATGCACTCGGCACTTCTTTTTTTAACTGATGCTCTTACTTTCATATTAGTAGCTTTAGTATCTATAAGTAATTCTTGCTTTAGACAAATCGTAAGGGCTCATTTCCAATTTCACTTTGTCACCAGGTAACAATTTGATATAATGCATACGCATCTTTCCTGAGATATGAGCAATTACTACGTGTCCGTTTTCTAATTCCACACGAAACATGGCATTGGACAATGCTTCAATAATGGTTCCGTCTTGTTCTATTGCTGATTGTTTTGCCATAAAAATTAAGCTACTGCTTTTCTATTTTTACCACTTTTCATCAATCCGTCATAGTGTTTATTCAATAAATAAGAATTTATTTGTTGAATCGTATCAATGGCTACACCTACCATGATGATAAGTGAAGTTCCACCGTAGAACATTGCCCAAGATTGTTGCACATCAAGACTAACCACAATTGCCGGGAACACAGCAATTAAAGCTAAAAATAACGAGCCAGGGAATGTTATAAGCGACATGATTTTGTCTAAGAAATCGGCTGTTTCCACACCCGGTTTCACACCCGGGATAAAGCCGCCGCTTCTTTTTAAATCATCGGCCATTTTGTTGGTCGGAACTGTAATTGCAGTGTAGAAGAATGTAAAAATCAAAATCAACAATGCAAATACAAGATTGTACCAAAAACCAAACATATTACTAAATGTACCGGCAATAGACTGAGACGTTTCAGATTTTGAAAGCCCTGCTAAAGCGGCCGGAATAAACATAATAGCTTGTGCGAAGATGATTGGCATAACTCCGGCAGAATTCAGTTTTAACGGAATCCACTGTCTGTTACCACCCATCATATCTTGTTCGAAATCCCCGGCTGTGGTACGACGTGCGTATTGCACCGGAATTTTTCTAACCGCCATTACTAATAGTACACAGGCTATAATTACCAATAACCAAACAATGATTTCAAGTACTAGCAACATCGGACCACCGTTGTTGTTGGTTACTTTAGAAGTAAATTCTTGAAACAATGCTTGCGGTAATCTGGCAAGGATACCCACCATAATTAAAAGGGAGATACCGTTACCAATACCTTTGTCCGTAATTTTCTCTCCTAACCACATGGCGAAAATAGTACCTGTAGTCAAAATCAATACGGAAGAGAAAAGGAATTGGAAAGAATCGAATCCTAACAGGAATGCATTTTGAGGCAAGGTATTGTACAAGTTATAGATATAACCCGGACCTTGTACCAAAGTAATAGCGATGGTTAACCAACGCGTGATTTGATTCAATTTCTTTCTACCGCTTTCGCCGTCTTTTTGCAATTTTTGCAAGTACGGAATAGCAATACCCATTAACTGAACAACAATTGAAGCCGAGATGTAAGGCATGATACCCAAAGCGAAAACCGAGGCTTTAGAGAACGCTCCACCGGTAAACATATCCAGTATTGATCCAATACCGTTGTCTGTTTGGCCGGCTAAGTTTTCTAATTGCGTAGCATCAATTCCGGGTAAAGTAACGTGCGCTCCAAAACGGTAAACTAACAATAGACCAAGCGTAACCAAGATTCTATTCTTAAGTTCTTCTATTTTCCAAACATTATTTAATGATTCAAAAAATTTCTTCATTGTTTTTCAGATTATAATGTTACGGCTTCTCCTCCGGCAGCTTCGATAGCCGCTTTTGCAGTTGCAGTAAATTTGTGAGCAGTTACTTTTAATTTAGCTTTTAATTCTCCTCTTCCTAAAATCTTTACTACCTCATTTTTAGTAGCCAAACGGTTTTCCACCAATACTGTAAAATCTACCGTATCTGTTACTTGACCGTTATCCACCAATGCCTGTAGTGTATCAAGGTTTACGCCTTGATATTCCACACGGTTGATGTTTTTGAAACCAAACTTAGGTACACGTCTTTGAAGTGGCATTTGACCTCCTTCAAAACCAATCTTTTTAGAATAACCTGAACGAGATTTAGCTCCTTTGTGACCACGTGCCGCAGTACCCCCTTTTCCGGAACCTTCTCCTCTACCTACTCTTTTATTTTGGTTGTGTGTTGAACCTTCAGCCGGTTGTAAGTTACTTAAATTCATAACTAGATGATTTATTATTTAACTTCCTCAACGGAAACTAAGTGTTTAACTTTATTTATCATTCCAAGGATAGCCGGATTTGAATCATGCTCCACAACTTGTCCCATTTTACGAAGACCTAAAGCCTCTAATCCTCTTTTTTGTGTAAGAGGACAGTTGATTTTGCTTCTAACTTGTTTTACTAATAATTTAGCCATAATTTCCTTGAATTAACCTTTAAAAACTTTCTCTAAAGAAATACCTCTTTGTTTGGCAACAGTAGCGGCACTTCTCATTTGTAATAAAGCATCAAAAGTTGCTTTAACCACGTTGTGAGGGTTTGATGAACCTTGAGATTTAGACAATACGTCGTGTACTCCTACTGACTCTAATACCGCACGTACCGCACCACCGGCAATAACTCCGGTACCGTGAGATGCAGGCATTAAATATACAGCTGCTCCACCAAATTTCCCTTTTTGTTCGTGTGGTACTGATTGACCACTCAAAGGAATTCTAACCAAATTTTTCTTAGCATCTTCTACTGCTTTAGCAATAGCTTCCGATACGTCTTTTGATTTTCCTAATCCGTGACCTACCACACCATTCTCATCACCAACTACTACAATGGCAGAAAAACCGAAAGCTCTTCCTCCTTTGGTTACTTTGGTAACACGATTTACACTCACCAAACGATCCTTTAATTCAAGACCGCTCGGTTTTACTAATTCTACATTTTTGTATTTAGACATAATATATTAGAATTTAAGTCCAGCGGCTCTTGCGCCTTCTGCTAATGATTTAATACGACCGTGGTACAAATAACCTCCTCTGTCGAAAGTTACTTCAGTAATACCTGCTTTTAATGCTTTTTCAGCAACCAGTTTTCCAACTTCAGCAGCTACTTCTACGCTCGTTCCTTTTGAATTGGCTTCTTTATCTCTTGATGAAGCGGCTAATAAAGTCACTCCGTTCACATCATCGATAAGTTGTGCGTAGATTTCTTTATTACTTCTGAAAACAGATAATCTTGGTTTAGCAGCAGTACCGCTAACAATCTTTCTGATTCTGAATTTAATTCTTTGTCTTCTTTCAGTTTTTGTTAATGACATAATGCTAATTTTTACGCTGATTTACCTGCTTTTCTTCTTAATACTTCACCAACAAACTTAACTCCTTTTCCTTTGTAAGGTTCCGGTTTACGGAAGCCTCTGATTTTAGCAGAAACTAAACCTAAAAGTTGTTTGTCGTGGGATGTTAATTTAACGATTGGGTTTTTCCCTTTTTCAGAAATCGTTTCCAATTTTACTTCAGGAGCTACTTCCAGAACGATGTTGTGTGAAAAACCTAATGCTAAATCTAATTTTTGACCTTGGTTAGAAGCTCTGTAACCTACTCCTACCAATTCTAATTCTTTTGTAAAACCTTCAGACACTCCTACAATCATGTTGTTGATTAAGGCTCTGTAAAGTCCGTGTTTTGCTCTTTGATCTTTATAATCAGAAGATCTCTCAACGATGATTTGACCTTCTTCAACTTTAACGGTTACATCTGAGTAATCTTGTGAAAGTTGACCTAATTTTCCTTTTACAGTAACTGTAGTTTCGTTAACTTCAACAGTTACACCTGCAGGAATTGAAATTGGATTTTTACCTATTCTTGACATTGCTTAACTGTTTTTTAGTATACGTAACAAATTACTTCTCCACCTACATTTAATTGCTTCGCTTGTTTTCCGGTCATTAAACCTTTAGAAGTAGAAACGATAGCAATCCCTAATCCGTTAAGGATTCTAGGTAATTTAGCAGCACCGGCATACTTACGTAAACCCGGCTTACTGATTCTTTGGATGTCTCTGATTACGGACTCTTTGGTATCTTTATCATACTTCAAAGCGATTTTGATGGTACCTTGAACAGTACTGTCATCAAATTTGTAACTCAAGATGTATCCTTGGTCAAATAAAATTTTTGTGATTTCTTTTTTCAAATTAGAAGCAGGAATTTCCACCACTTTGTGGTTGGCTCTCACTGCATTTCTGATTCTAGTCAAAAAATCTGCAATAGGATCTGTATACATATTTATTAAATTTCGGCAACGGTTTTCAGAGAAACTATTTCGCTGAACCTGAAGCCATTAAACTCTAACTTAAAGCAGATAATCGCACGGTTCCCGGCAAAAATCCGGCAAATGTACAATTATCTGCTGAAATTCCAACTATTACCAGCTGGCTTTTTTTACTCCAGGGATTAATCCTTGGTTTGCCATTTCACGGAAAGTAACACGCGAAATACCAAATTGTCTCATGTATCCTCGAGGTCTTCCTGTTAATTTACAACGGTTGTGTAAACGAACCGGAGAAGCATTTCTTGGTAATTTTTGTAGCGCTTCGTAATCACCGGCTTCTAATAAAGCCTTTCTTTTTTCAGCGTACTTTGCAACCGTTTTAGCTCTTTTCACCTCACGGGCTTTCATTGATTCTTTAGCCATGTCTTAATTCTTTTTAAAAGGTAAACCTAATTCTGCCAATAGTGACTTTGCCTCTTTATCGGTTTTTGCAGAAGTTACAAAAGTGATATCCAATCCGGAGATTTTGTTCACTTTATCAATATCAATTTCAGGGAAAATGATTTGTTCTGTAACACCAAGGTTGTAATTTCCTCTTCCGTCAAAACCGGTAGCTTTGATACCGTTAAAATCTCTTACACGTGGTAAAGATGATGTAATCAATCTGTCTAAGAACTCATACATTCTCTCTCCTCTAAGCGTAACTTTAGCACCAATAGGCATACCTTTTCTTAATTTGAAAGACGCTACGTCTTTTTTAGAAATGGTAGCTACAGCTTTTTGTCCTGTAACTTTGGTTAACTCTTCCACAGCGTAATCCACTAATTTCTTATCGGATACCGCTGCTCCAACGCCACGGCTTAAAACGATTTTTTCCAATTTTGGAACTTGCATTACGTTTTTATAACCGAATTCTTCTTTAAGGGCAGCAATTACTCTGTCCTTATATTCTTGTTTAAGTCTGGGTGTATAAGCCATAACTATAATACTTGATTAGATTTTTTTGAAAATCTCACTTTCTTATCTCCTTCTGTTTTGATGCCAACTTTAGTCGCTTTTTTTGATTTTGGATCAATCAAAGCCAAGTTAGACACATGAATAGGAGCTTCTTTCTTAACAATTCCGCCTTGAGGATTTTTAGCACTTGGTTTCGTGTGTTTAGACACCATGTTTACTCCTTCAACGATTGCTTTGTTCTTCTCACGGTCAACGGTCAAAACTTTACCTTCAGACCCTTTGTGGTCACCGGCAATTACTTTTACTACGTCTCCTGATTTTATTTTCAGCTTTATCATCTTACTACGAATTAAAGCACTTCTGGTGCTAATGATACAATTTTCATGAATTGTTTTTCACGAAGTTCTCTGGCAACCGGACCAAAAACACGAGTTCCTCTCATTTCACCTGCCGCATTCAAAAGAACACAAGCATTGTCATCGAAACGGATATAAGAACCATCGGCTCTTCTCACTTCTTTTTTGGTACGTACAACAACTGCAGTAGATACGGCACCTTTTTTCACGTTTCCGTTTGGTGTTGCATCTTTAATTGATACTACAATTTTATCTCCAACAGAGGCATAACGACGTTTCGTTCCTCCTAAAACACGGATAGTCAAAACTTCTTTGGCTCCTGTGTTATCTGCTACTTTTAATCTTGATTCCTGTTGTACCATAATTACTTAGCTCTTTCAATGATTTCAACTAATCTCCAACATTTGGTTTTACTTAACGGACGAGTCTCCATGATTCGTACTGTATCACCAATGTTACAGTCATTCGTTTCGTC
This sequence comes from Flavobacterium sedimenticola, assembly GCF_030053345.1. GTDB lineage: Bacteria > Bacteroidota > Bacteroidia > Flavobacteriales > Flavobacteriaceae > Flavobacterium > Flavobacterium sedimenticola. The sequence goes on along the minus strand of NZ_JASGBP010000008.1, from coordinate 96,643 downwards.
GTGTGCGTGAAACTTTTTGGTTTTCAACACGAACTTACCGTATAATGGGTGTTTTACTCTGGTTACTTGAGAAACAACAATAGACTTATCCATTTTGTTTGACGTAACAACACCAATTCTTTCTTTTCTTAAATTTCTTTTTTCCATCTTTTCAGCTAGCTTACAATTATTGTAACTCTCTTTTAGTTAATTCAGAGGCAACTCTGGCAACTGCTCTTCTGGCGCTTCTGATTTGTAGCGGATTAGCAATTGGGGAAATGGCGTGAGCTGATTTCAAATCAGCATACGCTTTTCTTAACTCAACAAGTTTTGCTTGTAATTCAGCTGCCGAAAGATTGATAATTTCTGATTGTTTCATACTAATTTTTAGATTATGCTTCGAAATCTCTAGCTACGACAAACTTAGTTTTTACCGGAAGTTTTTGGGCTGCCAAGCGTAACGCTTCTTTAGCAACCGAAAGCGGAACGCCGCCTACTTCAAACATGATTTTCCCCGGTTTTACAACAGCTGCCCAATATTCAACAGCTCCTTTTCCTTTACCCATACGAACCTCAAGAGGCTTTTTGGTGATTGGTTTATCCGGGAAAATTTTGATCCATAATTGTCCTTCTCTTTTCATATAACGAGTGGCTGCAATACGAGCCGCTTCGATTTGACGAGAAGTTAAGAACATTCCAGTTTCATGTACTGACTTAATTCCAAACATTCCATTAGAAAGCTCGTGTCCTCTTTGAGAAACACCTTTCATTCTACCCTTCTGTACCTTGCGGTATTTTGTTCTTTTAGGCTGTAACATTTTTCTTTACTTTAAAAATTTACTTTCTTTTACGAGGGCCCGGTTTACCGTTTGATTTTCCACCACGTGGAGCATCACTTTTTCCGCCACCTTGTCCGGCTTGTTTTTTATCCATGCCTACTAATGGAGAAAGATCTCTCTTTCCGTACACCTCACCTTTCATGATCCATACTTTGATACCCATTCTACCGTAAGTAGTATGCGCTTCACCCAAAGCATAATCAATATCGGCTCTGAAAGTTGATAGAGGAATTCTACCTTCTTTGAATTGCTCTGAACGTGCCATTTCAGCTCCGTTCAAACGACCTGAAATCAAAACTTTGATCCCTTCTGCATTCATACGCATTGCTGCAGCGATAGCCATTTTAATAGCTCTTCTGTATGAAATACGGCTCTCAATTTGACGAGCGATGCTAGTTGCAACTAAATAAGCATCTAACTCCGGTCTTTTGATTTCAAAGATGTTAATTTGAACCTCTTTGTCAGTAACTTTCTTAAGTTCTTCTTTCAACTTGTCTACCTCTTGACCGCCTTTACCAATGATGATACCTGGACGAGCCGTAGTGATAGTAACGGTTACAAGTTTCAAAGTTCTCTCGATGATTACTTTTGACACACTAGCTTTTGATAAACGAGCGTGGATGTACTTTCTGATTTTATAATCTTCGGCGATTTTGTCACCGTAATCATTTCCACCATACCAGTTTGAATCCCATCCTCTGATGATACCAAGGCGATTTCCAATTGGATTTGTCTTTTGTCCCATACTGTTTATTAATTACTTTGTGTGTTATCTAATTGTCCTAACACGATCGTTACGTGGTTAGAACGTTTTCTAATTCTGTGTGCTCTTCCTTGTGGAGCCGGACGAAGTCTTTTCAACATCATACCGCCGTCTACACGGATTTCTTTAACGAATAAGCCTGCTTCCGCAACATTACCTTCAGCATTTTTCTGTTCCCAGTTGTTGATGGCTGATAATAATAATTTTTCTAATTTGCGTGAAGCTTCTTTTGAGCTAAATCTTAAAATATTTAAAGCTCTTTCCACTTTCTGACCTCTTACCAAGTCTGCTACTAAGCGCATTTTTCTAGGTGAAGTAGGGCAGTTATTCAATTTAGCAAAAGCCAAAGACTTGTTAGCCTCTTTTCTTGCGTCTGCTGCTTCTCTTTTACGAACTCCCATTTCTTCTTATTTTTTACCTTTATTTTTAGCTCCAGCATGACCTCTAAAAGATCTTGTTGGTGAAAACTCTCCTAATTTGTGTCCTACCATGTTCTCGGTTACATACACCGGAACAAATTGACGACCATTGTGAACTGCGATAGTTTGTCCTACGAAATCCGGAGTAATCATAGAAGCGCGAGACCAAGTCTTAACCACACCTTTATTACCACCGGCAATATTTTCCTGAACTTTTTTATCTAATTTATAGTGAACGAATGGTCCTTTTTTTAATGAACGTGCCATGTCTATCTAATTATTTCTTTCTGCGTTCTACAATATACTTGTTGCTCGGGTTAACTTTAGAACGAGTTCTGTACCCTTTAGCTGGTAAACCTTTTCTAGAACGTGGGTGACCTCCAGATGAACGTCCTTCACCACCTCCCATTGGGTGATCAACCGGGTTCATAGCTACTGGTCTTGTTCTTGGTCTTCTTCCTAACCATCTGCTTCTACCTGCTTTACCAGATACAATCAATTGGTGATCAGAGTTAGAAACCGCTCCGATAGTTGCTGAACACGTCAACAAGATTAATCTTGTTTCTCCTGACGGCATTTTAATAGTAGCGTATTTCCCGTCTCTTGCCATTAATTGAGCAAATGTACCGGCAGAACGAGCGATAACCGCTCCTTGACCCGGACGTAACTCGATACAAGAAATTACAGTTCCTAGAGGAATTTTGCTCAATGGCAAAGTATTTCCGATTTCAGGTGCTGCATTTTCTCCTGACACTACAGTTTGACCTACTTGTAAACCGTTTTGAGCAACAATATATGTTTTCTCTCCGTCAGCATACCATAATAACGCGATAAACGCTGTTCTGTTTGGATCATACTCGATTGATTTCACTGTCGCAGGAATTCCCACTTTAGTTCTTTTGAAATCAATAATACGATACCTTTGTTTGTGACCACCGCCTGTATAACGCATGGTCATTTTTCCTTGACTATTTCTACCTCCTGAGCTTTTTATCGGTGCTAACAATGAGCGTTCCGGCTTATCAGTTGTGATGGCGTCAAAACCATTCACGACTCTAAATCGCTGGCCCGGGGTAATAGGTTTTAATTTTCTAACTGACATTTGTATTAGATATTAGTATAAAAATCTATTGTTTCTCCTTCTTTTACTTGTACAACTGCTTTTTTGTAAGCACTTGTTTTTCCGGTAATCAAACCACTTTTTGTATATTTCGTGGTTCTATCAGCTCTGTAGTTCATCGTATTCACAGACTCCACAGAAACACCGTAAGCAGCTTCAACTGCTTTTTTGATTTCTACTTTGTTTGCTTTTCTGTCAACCACAAAACCAAAACGGTTGAAAACCTCACCTTCTTTGGTGATTTTTTCTGTGATTATAGGCTTAATTATGATACTCATGACCTGATTATTTGCTTAAATTTTCAACAATTCCTTCTAAAGAACCTTCAGAAAGCACTAAATTATTTGCATTTAAAATGGCATAAGTGCTTAATTCTGAACTAGTTACAACACTAGAAGCCTTTAAATTGCGTGACGACAAATATACGTTTTTATTTATATCACCCAACACAAACAACGATTTTTTGTTTTCTAACCCTAAAGCTTTCAAAACATTAATGAAATTTTTAGTGTTTGGCGTTTCAAAATTGAAGTCTTCTACAACCACCAAATTAGACTCTTTTGCTTTTAATGAGAAAGCCGACTTGCGCGCTAATCTTTTTAAGCTTTTGTTTAATTTGAATGAGTAGCTTCTTGGTCTTGGACCGAAAACCGTTCCACCCCCTTTAAACAAAGGACTCTTTTTGGATCCTGCACGAGCAGTTCCTGTACCTTTTTGTTTTTTAATCTTGCGCGTACTACCGGTTACTTCATTGCGCTCTTTGGCTTTGTGAGTACCTTGTCTTTGATTAGCTAAGTATTGCTTAACATCAAGATATACTGCGTGATTGTTTGGCTCAATGCCGAATACCGAGTCAGAAAGTTGCACTTTTCTTCCGGTATCTTTTCCGTTGATATCTAAAACTTTTACTTCCATTACTTCTGAATGATTACGTAAGAGTTTTTGTGTCCAGGAATTGCTCCTTTTACCACAAGTAGGTTCTTTTCAGCCACTACTTTTAAAACTCTAAGATTTTGTACTTTTACATTATCACCACCCGTTCTTCCTGCCATACGCATTCCTTTGAATACACGTGATGGATAAGAAGATGCTCCAACAGATCCCGGTGCTCTTAAACGGTTGTGCTGACCGTGAGTCGCTTGTCCAACACCACCAAAACCGTGACGTTTTACAACTCCTTGAAAGCCTTTCCCTTTTGAAACACCTTGTACATCAACAAATTCTCCTTCGCTGAATACCTCTACGGTGATGTTATCACCTAACTTATACGCTTCCTCAAATCCTTGGAATTCAACGACTTTTTTCTTAGCAGAAGTACCCGCTTTTTTAAAGTGACCTAAATCAGCTTTAGTAGCGTGTTTTTCTGATTTGTCATCGAAACCAAGTTGAAGAGCTTCATACCCGTCAACCTCTTTGGTTCTGACTTGGGTAACGACACAAGGCCCAGCTTCGATTACAGTACAAGGAATGTTTTTCCCGTTTTCATCGAAAATGCTTGTCATGCCGATTTTTTTTCCAATTAACCCAGACATATTAAACTATTTATAATTATTATTTGTTTACTTTTTTTTTAAAATCTGTATTAAGAATTAAGTATTAAGTACAAAGACAAAATCTTAATACTTAATACTCAATACTTGATACTCTTTATGATCACACTTTGATTTCTACTTCAACGCCGCTTGGCAATTCAAGCTTCATTAAAGCATCGATAGTTTTCGAAGAAGAACTATAGATATCCAATAATCTTTTGTATGAACTTACCTCAAACTGTTCTCTCGCTTTTTTGTTTACGTGCGGAGAACGCAATACAGTAAATATTTTTTTGTGCGTAGGTAACGGAATAGGACCTGTTACAACAGCACCTGTGCTTTTCACAGTTTTTACGATTTTCTCAGCTGATTTATCAACCAACATATGATCGTAAGACTTCAATTTTATTCTGATTTTTTGACTCATCTTGTTAAAAATTAAGCGTTACCTTTTGCTTTTTTAATTACTTCATCCGAAATATTGGAAGGAGTTTGCTCGTAGTGAGAGAATTCCATTGTTGATGTTGCTCTACCTGAAGACAATGTTCTTAAAGTAGTAACATAACCGAACATTTCAGAAAGTGGCACATTCGCTTTGATGGTTTTAGCACCGGCTCTGTCACCCATGTCATTTACCTGACCTCTTCTTCTGTTCAAATCTCCTACGATATCACCCATGTTTTCTTCCGGAGTGATTACTTCGATTTTCATGATTGGTTCTAAGATTACGGCGCCTGCAGCTTTTGCTACTTCTTTGTAACCCATTTTAGCAGCCAATTCGAAAGAAAGTGCATCCGAATCTACCGGGTGGTACGATCCGTCCAACAAAGTAACTTTCAAACTATCTACGGCATAACCGGCTAAAGGACCTTGCTTCATAGCTTCTTTAAATCCTTTCTCAACAGCAGGAATATATTCCTTAGGAACGTTACCTCCTTTTACCTCATTAACAAACTGTAAACCGATAAACCCTTCGTCTGCAGGCTCTAAACGGAATACGATGTCACCAAACTTACCACGTCCACCGGATTGCTTTTTGTATACTTCTCTGTGTTGTGCCGCTTTGGTAAACGCTTCTTTGTATTCTACTTGTGGTTCCCCTTGGTTTACTTCCACTTTGAACTCACGTTTCATACGATCTACCAAGATGTCTAAGTGTAACTCACCCATTCCCGAGATGATGGTTTGACCTGAAGCTTCATCAGTTCTAACGGTAAACGTTGGATCTTCTTCTGCTAATTTAGCCAAAGCCATACCCATTTTATCTACGTCAGCCTTGGTTTTAGGCTCGATAGCGATACCGATTACCGGATCAGGGAATTTCATAGATTCAAGAATGATTGGGTGCTTTTCGTCACACATGGTATCTCCGGTCTTGATATCTTTAAATCCAACAGCAGCTCCGATATCACCGGCCTCGATATACTCGATTGGGTTTTGCTTGTTAGCGTGCATTTGATAGATACGAGAGATACGCTCTTTTTGACCTGAACGGGTGTTCAAGATGTAAGAACCGGCATCCAAACGACCTGAGTAAGCACGGAAGAACGCCAAACGACCAACATAAGGATCGGTAGCAATCTTAAATGCCAAAGCCGCGAAAGGCTCTTTTACGTCAGGACGACGAACGATTTTGGTTTGATCTTCTTCCAACAAGTCAGCATCATCAGGATGGATTCCTTCGATACCTTCTTTGTCTAACGGAGAAGGCAAATATTTACATACAGCATCCAACATAAATTGAACACCTTTGTTTTTGAATGATGAACCGGCAATCATCGGAATGATAGCCATATCAATAGTAGCCGCTCTTAATGCATTGTTGATTTCTTCCTCTGTAATAGAGTTTTCATCTTCCATGTATTTATCCAATAGATTCTCATCGTACTCAGCTACTGCTTCAATCAAGATAGAACGGTACGCTTTCACTTCGTCTACCATGTCAGCAGGGATGTCAACGATATCAAAAGTAGCTCCTTGCGTAGCGTCATGCCAAACAATAGCTTGGTTTTTCACTAAGTCAACTACTCCTTTGAAATCGGCCTCATCACCAATAGGTAACGTGATAGCCACTGCATTTGATTTTAACATATCGCGAACTTGCTGACACACATTCAAGAAGTTAGCTCCTTGACGGTCCATCTTGTTCACGAATCCCATACGAGGCACTCTATATTGGTCAGCCAACCTCCAGTTCGTCTCAGATTGAGGCTCAACACCATCAACCGCAGAGAACAAGAAAACCAATCCGTCCAATACACGTAACGAACGGTTTACTTCTACCGTAAAGTCAACGTGTCCCGGGGTATCGATAATATTAAAGTGGTATGGTTTTGAATCCGGAGTCAATTTCCCTTGTACTGTTGGATAATTCCACTCACAAGTAGTTGCTGCAGAAGTAATGGTAATACCTCTTTCTTGCTCTTGTGCCATCCAGTCCATGGTAGCTGCCCCATCGTGAACCTCACCAATTTTGTGTGATTTTCCGGTATAAAATAAGATACGCTCAGTAGTGGTAGTTTTACCAGCATCAATGTGAGCTGCAATTCCAATATTTCTTGTAAATTTTAAATCTCTAGCCATTTCTTACGTATTAAAATCTGAAGTGAGAGAACGCTTTATTTGCTTCTGCCATTTTGTGAGTATCCATTCTCTTTTTAACAGCCGCACCTTCTTCTTTAGCCGCAGCTAAGATTTCAGAAGCTAATTTACCTGCCATTGATTTTTCATTTCTTTTGCGAGCGTAAAGGATCATCCATTTCATCGCCATAGAAATTTTACGGTCAGGTCTGATTTGCATAGGGATTTGGAAAGTAGCTCCACCCACACGACGTGAACGAACTTCTACGTGAGGCATTACATTGGTTAATGCATCTTTCCATACTTCTAATGCCGATTTCTCGTCATTATTCTTTTTAGTTTCCACGATATCAATAGCATCATAGAATACTTTAAAAGCAGTTGATTTTTTACCATCCCACATTAAGTTGTTTACAAAACGTGTTACTAATTGGTCGTTAAACCTTGGATCCGGTAAAAGAGGTCTTTTTTTGGCCTGTCTTTTTCTCATGTCTTTTCTTTAAAAGTTTTTAAATTACTTTTTGTCTTTAGGGCGTTTTGCACCATACTTAGATCTTCTTTGTAAACGACCGTTAACTCCAGCCGTATCCAAAGCACCACGAACGATGTGGTATCTAACTCCCGGTAAATCTTTTACCCTTCCGCCTCTCACTAATACTATCGAGTGCTCTTGCAGATTGTGTCCTTCTCCAGGAATGTAAGCATTCACCTCATTACCATTAGTCAAACGCACACGAGCCACTTTACGCATCGCTGAGTTTGGTTTTTTTGGTGTAGTAGTGTAAACACGCGTACAAACCCCTCTTCTTTGAGGACAAGAATCTAAAGCAGCCGATTTACTCTTCTTAGTGATCTGAGCTCTTCCTGTTCTTACTAATTGTTGAATTGTTGGCATAATTAAATACTAAATTTCTTTATGTTATTAAAATCCCCTTTTTTAGGGGTTGCAAATGTAGTAATTATTTTTATTGAAACAAATCGTAATTAATTAATTTTCAAACAAATTGTTTTTCCACCCGATTATCGGCAATAAAAAAGGTTTTTTTACGTTATTTTTGAGACAAACAAAATTTAAGTTGAAAAAATACTTTCTTCTCTTCTTTTTTATGCTTGCCGGCGGAAAGATTACTGCTCAAAATTTTTATCTGAAAATAGCCGGTTCAAACAGTCAAGAAACCAAAGTTATTGACAGCATCACTTACATCAAAAAACACCAAAACGTCAAATCGGTATTCAACGAAAGCAATATTGCAAATGAAAAGCTGATTAATGCAGGCTATATCGACTGTAAAACCGCAAGCTATCGTATAGAAAATGACAGCATTTATGCGTTTACTTTTGACCTTGGCGAGCCAATAAATTATGCGCGCATATATATAGGTATAGATTTGCAAAAAAACATTCCGGAATATTACTCACTGAAAAACGACACCGTAACACTTCCTTACCATCAAACAAGCGCTTTTTTAGAAGCCGTCCTCCGAAAATGCGAAAGCGATGGTTTTGCTACAACCAAAGTCAAATTAACTCACATCGAAAAACGCAAAAAACAGCTTGTAGCCGATTTGGAAATCAGTCAAGAGTTAAAACGCAACCTCAACGACATTGTCATCAACGGATATGACAAATTTCCGGCAGGACACAAAAAGAATATTCTTCGATTATACCGAAACAAAACGTTCAACCAAAGAAACCTGGAAAAGATTAATACCGACTTTGAAAAATTCAGATTTGTCAAGCAAATAAAATATCCTGAAATACTTTTTACCAAAGACTCCACAAAAGTTTTTGTGTATTTGGAAAAAGCAAAAGCCAATACTTTTGACGGCTATATCGGACTCACAAATGACGATAATAAAAATACCGTAGTGAGTGGTTATGTCGATTTGGTACTGAACAATGCTTTAAATTCAGGCGAAAGATTTTCGCTGTATTGGAAAAGTGACGGCCAAAACCAAAGAACATTCAATTTAGCCGTTGATGTTCCTTATATTTTTAAAAGTCCAATAGGAATAAAAACAGAGCTCAATATTTTTAAACAAGACAGCACCTTTCAAAACACCAGAACCGCCCTAGAAGTAGGTTATTTTTTTAACTACAACACCCGATTGTATCTGGGCTATCAATCAACCGAATCGAGCGACATTCAAAACACAAATTCAACTGTTTTAAGCGACTTTGAAAACACATTTCTAACAACCACTTTTGAATACACCGACTTCAAAACAGACGATCTTCTTTTTCCGGAAAAAACCAATAGCAGTATCAAATTAGGGACCGGTTCAAGAAAAACCACTTTGATAACGGATACTCAATTTTTTGTATCCTTAAACATAAAACACAATTTTTACCTGAATCCGAACAACATCATCAGTATCAAAAGCCAAAACAGCTACCTCAAAAGCAACAATTACATCACTAACGAGCTATATCGTTTTGGAGGCATTAATTCCATTCGCGGGTTTAACGAAAATAGTTTGCAAGGCAACCTGTTTACCTCTATCCTGACAGAATACCGCTATGTTTTGTCTCCAACCGTTTATGTACACTCGGTAGTCGATTATGCTTTACTACAAGACCGAACATTGAATTCCGACGAAAGCCTTTTAGGCCTTGGTTTAGGCTTAGGTTTTCTATCCAAAAACGGATTATTCAATTTGGTTTACGCCAACGGAAGTACAAAAAATCAGACCGTCAAGTTGTCTAATTCCATTGTCCAATTATCCCTGAAAGCTTACTTCTGAAATTTTACAACTTTAACGCTAAAATTAGTGAGTCATAATTAGGTTTTTTAAGATTTTTTTAAGACTTTTGATTAACTAATTATAACCAAATTAAATAATGAAAACAAAGTTAAATGGATTCTTAACGCTATTCATAGCGTTATTGGTGCAAATTTCATTTGCACAAGAGAGGGTGGTTAACGGAGTGGTCAAAGACGGCTCTGGTTTACCTATTCCTGGAGTGAATGTTCTTGTTAAGGGAACTAACACGGGAACACAGACTGATTTTGACGGAAAGTACTCTATCAAGGCTTCCTCAACTCAGGTATTGGTTTTCACCTTTATTGGAATGAAAACACAAGAAGTTGTCGCTTCAACAACACAACTCAATGTTACCCTTAAAGATGATGCTGTTGAACTTGAAGGCGTAGTTGTTACTGCCATGGGTATCAAAAGAGAGAAAAAAGCGTTGGGATATGCGGCCGCAACGATTGGTTCTGAACAGATTACCAGCGTCACCACCAACAACCCTTTAGAATCGCTCTCCGGTAAAATTGCAGGGGTAGATATTTCAGCTCCTAATCAACCTGGTGCCTCTTCTAAAGTTATTGTGAGAGGATTTGGTACAATTACAGGTAGTAACCAACCCTTGTATGTAGTTGATGGAACACCTATTAATTCAAACTTTTCTGGAAGCACCTCAACAACGAGGTCATATGATGGAGGTACTGCAATCAATGATCTTGATCCCAACAGCATTGACAAAATCACCTTTTTAAAAGGTGCTGCAGCAACTGCTTTATATGGTTCAAGAGCAGGTCGAGGGGTAATTATTATCACCACCAAAAAAGGAAAAAACCAATCTAAAATCAATGTTGATTACACTACTACAATTGAGTTGAGTGAAGTGGCACGTGTTCCACACTTACAAAATAGATTTGGCCAAGGATGGAATGGTCTTGGTTACTCTCAATTAGCTTCAGGCCCTGGTCCAAGTAACGAAAACGGTTCTTGGGGCCCTGCATTCAACGGAGAAATCAGACCATGGGGGACTGTTTACAACAATTCTCAACAAATAAAACCTTATTCAGTCCTTGAAGATAATTACAAAGACTTTTTTGAAATGGGCACGATGTACAACAACAGTGTCAATGTTAGTGGAGGTAGTGACTTTTCAGATTTCTCATTTGGATTTACTAACACTCAAAATGACGGGGTTATCCCTACAAATGCAGATTCATTCCAGAAAAGGGCTCTTACCTTTAACGGAGGTCTGAAAAATGAAAAATCAGCCATTAGATTAAGCTTAAACTATACGAATAGAGAGCAATATGCCGTAAATACCGGACAAGGTGATGAGGCAGGTGAAGGAGCAACTATGATACAGGAATTGCTGCAAATACCAAGAGACGTTAGTATTGTTGACCTACAAGATTATACTAATAACCCTTTCAATAACCCTAGCTATTATTTTACGCCATACGCAAGTAATCCTTACTTTGTAATAAATGAAAATTCAACCAAGCTAACGAGTCATAACTTCTTTGGTAATGTAAATTTGTTTAAAAAGCTCAATAATGAATTTTCTGCTACTTGGCAGATTGGCGGTAACGTAAGAACTGAAAATGTTAAAAGTTATGGAGCTATTGTAAACTACCTGCCTAATTCTGCACAAGATGAGGCCGGAACAATTCCGGTTGCCGGTGGTGTTACCGAAGGTAGTAGTACTAATACAGAGTTTGATACATATTTTAACTTAAATTATGATAAAAAATTCTCTGACAAATTAAGACTTACCTCGTTGATTGGTGTCAACTTCAATCAAAGAGAAGTTAATTCTCTGTTTGCCAGTGTGACAGGTTTAGATGTTCCTAACTATTATGAATTGTCGAATAGTCCAAATAGAATAGAAGTAGCTCAAGGCAATTCAATAAGAAGAACTTTTGGTCTATACGCACAAGCAGAATTATCATATATCGAAAAAGTATTCTTAACGTTGAGTGCCAGAAGAGATGTAACTTCCACTCTTCCGGTTAAAAATCAAACTTACTACTATCCTGCAGCTTCATTAAGTACTATACTCCTTGACAATGGCACACATTATTTCAAATTGAGAACAGCATGGTCGGAAGTGGCAAATGATACTGGTCCTTATCAAACAGAATCCTCACTTGTTAGTGGTTCTGCTGCAGCCAATTTTGGTGTAATTACTGCCCCTTTCGGAGGAGTTAATTACTACGAACTTGATGCTTTGCTGGGGAATTCTGAGTTAAAACCTGAACGAAAAACGGAATGGGAAGTTGGTTTTGAATCAAGTTTTTTTAAGAAAAGAGTTAATTTAGAATTCTCTTATTACATTAACAAAATTAAAGATTTAATTGCTTCTGCTCCTATTGACCCCTCTACCGGATACACAAGACAGACTGCAAATATCGGTGACTTACAAAACAGAGGTATTGAGATTGTATTAGGAATAACTCCGGTAAAAACCGATAACTTCACTTGGGATTTGAATTGGACTTTCTCCAAAAACCAAAATGAAATGACCAAAGTTATGGGAGGTGATAAGTTAGCATTGGCTTCTGCCTATGGCATCTCTTTCTTTGCTGAAGTAGGCCAACCGTTAGGCGCCTATTATGGCCGCGCACCGCTCAAAAACGATGCAGGACAATATGTCGTAAACCCTGATACAGGTTACTATGTTGTTTCTGAAGACCTCCAATATTTAGGGAACTCTCAAAGAGACTTTGTTATGGGATTACAAAACTCTATCAAATACAAAAATGTAACCTTAAATTTTGCATTTGATTGGAAACAAGGAGGTAAAATGTATTCTTACACCAAACGTTTATCAGGATTCGTTGGTAACGGTATCGAAACAACTTACAATGACAGAAATCCATTTATCATTCCTAACTCAGTAATTGATAATGGTGACGGTACTTACTCTGAAAATACTACTCCAATCAGTTTTGAAAACATCACAAACTTCTGGGGTAATACAACCAACAACCCGGGTATAGAAAAAGACCACTTAATAGACAAAACATTTATCCGCTTAAGAGATATAAGTTTATATTACAACTTAAAAGACAGTTTTGTTAAAAAACTTGGTTTAACTAAATTCTCTTTGGGAGTTTATGGTAGAAACTTGTTTATGTGGACTCCGGCAGACAACCCTTACATTGACCCTGAGGTAACTACTTATGGCAACGATTTGTTAAGCGAATTCGGCGAATTTGGAGCTAATCCTTCTCAAAGAAGTTATGGTGCAATTATGAAGCTTTCATTCTAAAAAACAAACTATGAAAAAAATATTTTTATTAATCGCAACTTTATCAATGTTTTCGTCTTGTAGTGATGAAGATTTTGACATCAACAGAGATCCGGACAATCTTAGTCCCGGAAGTATTTCTTTGAAAACACAACTTCCTGCAGGAATTGTCGGAGTAGCTGGTGCTCAAGGATCGTATTACGCCCTTGTAGGAGGTTTTTGGAGCCAGTATTGGACACAAAGTAATTCAGCTAACCAATACAAAGAGGTAGATGATTACTCTATAGGAACTGACGATTACACCGGTGGATGGACTGCCATGTATGACGCATTAGGGGATATCCGAAATGTAAAAAGGTTAGCTGCCAATCAAGAAAATTGGAATTATTACCTTATTGCCACTACCATGGAAGTGCATGCGTCACAAATCATGGCTGACATGTACGACCAAATTCCTTACACAGAAGCGAATAATGTAAATATCCTGACTCCGCATTTCAATACCGGTCAAGAGGTATATGACTTATTAGCCTCCGATTTACAAGATGCTTTATCTAAAGATTTATCAACATCTTCAGGTGATGCTCCGGGTACTGATGATTTAATTTTTGGTGGTAACATGTCTAATTGGACTGCTTTTGCCAACACTCTTTTACTCAAAGTATACATGAGACAAACCGAAGCTAGACCGGCTATTGCGCAAGCAGGAATTACAGCATTACTAAATTCAGGCGTTACTTTCTTGAATACCGATGCTGCTCTGGGTGGTTTTGAAAATGCGCCAAGCAAAAGTAATCCTTTGTATGAAAGCGACAGAAGACAATTAAATGTGGCTACCAATTTAAGAGCCAGTACTACTTTGTTCTCTTTCTTTACCGAAAACAACGATCCCAGAAAGGCAGAATACTACAATCCCGGAAATCCTTTAAATCAAGGTGATTTCAACAGCACTGTAGGGTCTTCATCTGTGTCTGTAGTTCACTTAGAGCCAACAACAGCAGTATATTTTATGAGCAAAGAAGAAAGTTTGTTCTTGCAAGCTGAAGCGTTGGAAAGATATGCTTCCGGAGTTGGAGCTAAAGCGAAATATGACGCGGGTGTTGTTGAATCATTCAACAAGTACGGCTTCGGAACCACAGGAAGCACATTTGTCGCGTCTGGCGGAGCATATGAGTATCCGGCAGCAGGAACATTTGCCGACAAATTAAAAGCTATCATTACTCAAAAATGGATTTCAGGATTCCCTGGAAACGGTTTCGAAATGTTCTTTGAACACAATAGAACCGGATATCCATCCGTATCACCGGTTCCCCAAAGTAATTCAGCTTATGTTCCGGGTACTTTTGCCTATTCCGTTAACGGAACTACAGGAGGACAGTTCCCTAAAAGAATGGTTTTCCCTAGTACAGTTACAACAAGAAACCCTAATGCACCGAGTTTGGTTGGTGTTATCCAACCTGTTTGGTGGGATGTAAATTAAAAAAAAGCATATGAAAAAAATATTTTTATTTTTAGTCGCAGGTCTTCTGACTGTTTCGTGTTCAGAAGATTCTACAGGAGATGTATCGAGAGTTACATACTATCCTGAATTAACCCTTATTGGAGATGAAGTCATTTATGTTCAAAAAGGCGGTAGTTTTACTGATCCGGGAATTACAGCCACTGAAGGTGGAGTAGATATTCCTTATACAACAACTGTTTCCGGCGATTTCAGAGGAGGCACAACTGTTGACACTAATGTAGTTGATATTTACCGCATCATCTATTCAGCTGTAAATCAAGACGGGTTTTCTGGAGCTGTAGCCAGAACCGTTATCGTTTATGAAAACAGTGATTTGACAACCAGTATAGCCGGTTTGTACAAGTCTACCGTAGTTCGTAATGGTGTGTCAAGTGCGCAATATACCAACATGGAATATGTTTTGGTATGGAGAAATACCGATGGTACCTACGGCATGTCTGACGGTATCGGCGGTTACTATGCCATTGGAAGGGCTTATGGTGTTGACTATGCTGCAGGACCCGTAACCATTACTGCCAATGATATTCCAACCAATAATTTTGCACCTATCCCCAGCTTTGGTGTGGGTGCCTTTGGAGGTGTTGCTGTAATGTCAGGTCTAACTGCTAACCCAAGTGCAAATACTTTATCGTATACCACTACTTGGGATGCCGGATTTACGTTCGTGGTTACGATGACTAAAGTTGTTTTATAATTTTAAATGATGAGAAAAATGAAAATTTTAAAAAATAGTTTATTCCTGAGCCTATTTCTGGCCTTAACACTCACTTCATGTGACGAAGGTGGAGATCCCAATCCGGGCGGAACTGCAACGCAAAAATTTGCCGGCGATTGGCATATTATTGCTCTTGAACCGGATGGAGTAACTCCTGCTTTTGGTGGTGATTACAACCTTTTTTCCACGTACAATGCATCTTCCAATGATGAAAACTTTTGGATTGATGACCATGACAGTTGGATGGAAATTAAAACCAAAGTTCAAGCGCTGGATTTCAATGCCCTTACTTTTGCCGGACAACCCGACTCTCCTGAGCTTTACACAGGCGGAACGGTAACTGTTACCAATGGTAAGATTTTGAAAAATGCTGCTGAATCTTTTGGCGGTCACGTAGTAGACAGTATCTACTTTGAAGCCGAATTCGATTGGGATCCCGGAACTGTATACAAGTTTGCCGGTCACAAAAGAACCGGTTTCTTAGAAGATGAATTATAAGAAATCTATCCGTTTGATAACCCTAAAACCACCGGCTTTCGCTGGTGGTTTTTTTATATCTTTGCGCCATGGATAAAGAAAATCAAATCTTCGGCATCAGAGCCATCATCGAAGCCGTAAACGCCGGTAAAGAAATTGATAAAGTTTTTTTGCAATCGGATGCGCATGGCGAACTGATGACTGAACTGCTCAAAACACTCAAAAAAAACAGTGTTAACTTTAGTTATGTTCCGGCCGAAAAATTAAACCGACTCACGCCTAATAACCACCAAGGTGCCGTAGCCACCATCGCACCTATCCGCTTTGTGAAGTTAGAAACGCTGGTCGAAAGCGTCATCGAAAGTGGCAAAACACCACTGTTCCTGATTCTCGACCAACTCAGCGATGCCCGAAACTTCGGCGCCATTATCCGAACCGCGGAATGCACGGGTGTGGATGGGATTATAGTACAAAAAACCGGATCCGCTCCCGTTAACGGCGATACCGTAAAAACGTCAGCCGGTGCGGTTTTCAACGTTCCGATTTGCAAAGTCGACCACATCAAAGACGCCATATTTTACCTGCAGGGCAGCGGCATCAAAACCGTAGCGGCTACCGAAAAAACCGAGGACAGCCTTTACACCACTTCCTTAAAAGAACCTGTTGCTATCATCATGGGCAGCGAAGACCGCGGCATCAACCCGTCGGTGCTGAAAATTGTAGACGAAAAAGCCAAACTACCCCTATTCGGCACCATTGGTTCGCTCAACGTTTCTGTGGCTTGCGGCGCGTTTCTCTACGAAGCGGTACGTCAACGACACGCCGCTGATTAAAGCATACGCTTATAAGAAGCGAAGGGTTTGGGAGCTATCAGTCTACCCTATTCCCGCTTTCCGTTACAATACAAAGTCCCGCTCAGGCGGGACTTTGTATTTTCGCTGCAATCGGGGCTAATAAGCCGGCTATTCGTCTGATGGGCTATCGTCGGTCGCTTTTTTATAATGGTAAATATAATGAACGCCGGCAGGTGGTGTTTCTTCAGCAAGCTCTTCCGGTTTGGGCGTATTGACAAAATTCCCGTGGGCATCAAAATGTTTCATAAACACATCGTTTTCCGGATTAAAATCGGGTTTCTCCCAATCGTACTGTATCGACTCTTTGTAATCGGGGGTTTTAAATACTACCGCAAAAGCAAAACCGGTGATGAGTCCGGCCAAATGACCTTCCCAGGAAATGGCGGCATCAACTTCGGGAAATACATACCAAACCATACCACCGTATAACAGCACTACCGTTAGCGATAACGCCATCAAACGATAGTATTGCGTCATCATGCCTTTAAAAAAAATAAAAGAAACCAATACGTAAATCAAACTGCTGGCACCAATATGAAACGAATCACGACCGATAATCCAAGTAATCAAACCCGAGAGCAATATCCCGTAAAACAACACCTTTAACGATATGTCGCGGTAAAAATAAATTAGCGCGGTGGTCAGTATAAACAACGGAATCGAATTATTGGTAATGTGATGTATATCGCCATGCAAAAACGGACTGAAAACAATGCCTTGCAATCCCGGCAGGGTTCTGGGGAATATCCCGTGTGAACTCAAATCGACAGGAAGACTGTGCTCTACCAAGAAAACCGTCCAAATGAGCATCAGCAACAAGCCGGGCACTATCCAAACCGAAGGCGTAAACTTAAAATGATGGTAATCGTTCATGAGTTTCTTTTAAAGCTATAGACTTGTCAAAAACACAGCCAAATTAAAAGTAATGCTAATTTGTCAGTTACAAGAACGAAAAATCCAAAAGATTGTCTTAGCCCCGATTGACAGCGCTACCGTGTAGCGCCAAAAGCGGGAAAAAGGGTTAAAAAATGCCCAACCGATTGGCTTCAACATTTCGACAAGCGCCATGGGACAATTAAAAAAATAGCCTAAATTTACAGCATGGAAGCACCTTTGGCCGAACGCATCAGGCCGCAACGTTTAGAAGACTATATCAGCCAATTGCATTTGGTGGGCGAAAACGGTTCGTTGACCCAACAAATAGCGCGCGGTATCATTCCGTCCATGATTTTTTGGGGGTCGCCCGGTACCGGGAAAACAACCTTAGCGCAAATTATTGCCAAACAAAGCCAGCGTCCGTTTTACGAATTGAGCGCCATTAACAGCGGTGTGAAAGACGTGCGCGATGTCATTGAAAAAGCAAAGCAAAGCGGCGGTTTGTTTACCGCCAAAAACCCGATTTTGTTTATTGATGAGATCCACCGTTTCAGTAAATCGCAACAAGATTCATTATTGGCGGCCGTAGAAAAAGGCTGGGTCACCTTAATTGGCGCCACCACCGAGAATCCGAGTTTTGAAGTGATTCCCGCATTATTGTCACGTTGTCAGGTATATGTACTGAATCCGTTTTCCAAAGACGATTTATTGGCGTTGCTCCACCGCGCCATGACGGAAGACAAAGTCATGTCGGCCAAAAAAATCCAATTAAAGGAAACCGAGGCGTTATTGCGACTTTCGGGAGGCGACGGACGCAAACTCTTAAATATTTTTGAACTGGTCGTAAACGCCAGCCCTGAAGGTCAAATTACCATCACCAACGACAAAGTATTGGAATTGGTACAACAAAACACCGTGTTGTACGACAAAACCGGCGAACAACATTACGATATTGTATCGGCTTTTATCAAATCGATACGCGGCAGTGATCCTAACGGTGCGGTGTATTGGCTGGCTCGCATGATTGAAGGTGGCGAAGACGTAAAGTTTATTGCGAGACGGATGTTGATTTTGTCGAGTGAAGACATCGGCAATGCCAATCCAACAGCATTCATTATGGCCAATAATACGTTTCAGGCGGTGTCTGCTATTGGCTATCCAGAAAGCCGCATTATCTTGAGTCAGTGCGCCATTTATTTGGCGACATCACCCAAAAGCAATGCCAGCTATATGGCGATTGGTGAAGCCCAGACTTTGGTAAAACAAACCGGCGATTTATCGGTGCCGATTCATTTGCGCAACGCACCGACCAAACTGATGAAAGAACTGGGTTATGGCGAAGAATACCAATATTCTCATAATTACGCCAATAACTTTTCGGAACAGGAATACCTGCCGGATGAAATTAAAAATACGGCATTATACCAACCCGGAAGCAATGCGCGGGAAAACGAAATGCGGACGTTTCTCAAAAACCGCTGGAAGGATAAATACGGGTATTAGTAACGGTTATTTAAAACTTCACGGCCACGCTTTCTGAAATAAGTTGATTGTCTTGATAGTATTCAAAAAACCAGCTATTCCCTTTGGCAAAGAAAACACCGTGTAGTTCCCCTTTGGTCGCGATAAAGAAATCTTTAACCGAAGTCGTATAGATTTTATACACCACTTTAGGTTCGGTGTTGATTAATTGGAATCCGTTGGTAATGGGTTGCGCATACAATGCCACGGAACTCGCAACTTGAAGCGGCTCGGCAACGGGAACTGAAGCGGAGGCAACCGATTTAACTTCGGCTACACCAGTTACGGCAACAGGATCGGCTGTTTTAGTCTCACTTTTGCCCATATACTGTTTCCCGTTATATTTGTAATTTATTCGGTCGAAGGATTTGAATGCTTCTCGCAATGCTTGATTGTACGCCACGTGGAAATCTTTTTCCCGACTGCTCCCGAAATCGGTTTCAAAAACAACTTTTTCAGTACAATCTTTCAATACCAATTTTATCTTGGTAGCAAAAAAACTATTATCTTCTGAAAGTGAAGCATACAGTATAGCGCAGCGATTTTGTGTGGCCTCGGCCGGTAAGGTATCGGTACTCAAAAACGATTTAAACCCGTATTTTTCGAGCAAAAGCTTGGATGTAGTATTCAATCTGTACTTATCGGCAACCTTTAAAAAATCAAATTTGGCCGGCACAATAACATATTGGTAATCATTGATGCTTTGAGCAAACCCAGCGAACGGCAACAAAAACAACAAACACAATAAAAGCTTCTTCATTTTATAAAATATTTTTTAATTCGGTTAAATGAGAAATGACCAAAATATCCTCTGTAGGGTGATTTTTTTTCTCGTCAAATAAGATGGCTTGCATGCCAAAATCCAGAGCCCCGCGAACATCGGCTTCGATGCAATCGCCAACCATCAACGCGTTTTCCTTTTGGACTTCAGCCAAAGATAAGGCAAATTCAAATATGTTCCGATGCGGCTTTTTGACTCCGGCCATTTCCGAATTGGTAATCGTTTTAAAATAAGAGGCTAAACCCGAATTTTTAATTTTCTTTTCCTGAACGGCAGCAAAACCATTGGTGATGATATGTAAATTGTATTTCGGTGACAAGTATTCCAAAATGTCAATCGCGCCGTCAAAAAGTTGGTTGTTTTCGGGCAAATATTCGATATAGTCGTGCGCAATTTGATTAATGGCCTCATCCGAAATACTGTAATTCATAGCATCAAAAGATTGCTTTAGCCTTTGATAACGCAATTCTTCATGTGTGATTTTATCTACTTGGTACAATTTCCAACACGCCTGATTGATGGGGGCATAAATTTCAATAAAGACCCGGGTATCAATAGTTGGGTGATGGTTTTTGAAGATTTTATCAAAAGCCAAAACCGAATTGGCATCAAAATCCCAAAGCGTATGATCGAGGTCAAAAAAAATATCGGTGATGTGTTTCATGCTAAAAAATCCCTTCGTCCTGAAAGCTCCAATACCCATTCTCGGTTATGATAACATGGTCGAGTACTTTGATATCGAGCTGATCTCCGGCAAATTTAAGTTTTTTAGTAATGTCTTTGTCGGCATCACTCGCCATTAATTTTCCCGAAGGATGATTGTGTGCCAAAATAATCGAAGTGGCGCCCTTTTCTAACGCGGTTTTGAAGAGCAATCGGATATCTACTACGGTACCGGTAATGCCGCCTTTAGACAGCTGTGCTTTGTAAATGACCTTATTAGAGTTATTGAGGTACAACACCCAAAATTCCTCGTGCGGCAATTCGCCAATGATGGGTTGCATGATTTCGAAAACCGCTTTACTCGACGTTATTTTTTGTAAATCGACAACGTCTTCCGCTCTGCGACGTCGACCTAATTCCAGAGCTGCCGCTATGGTTACGGCTTTGGCCTCACCTATCCCTTTAAATGACATCAATTGTTGGAGCGATACTTTTCCTAAAGCATTCAAATTATGATCAACACTGGCCAAGACTCGTTTGCTGAGCGAAACAGCACTTTCATTCCGACTGCCCGATCCAATCAAAATAGCGATGAGTTCGGCATCACTCAAAACAGCTTTGCCTTTAAGCATAAGCTTTTCGCGCGGCTTATCGTCTTCTGACCACTGTTTTATGGAAAAATTTTGCTCCAAAATAAATACTAAAAAGAAAGATTATTCGTTAGTTACTAAACCTTAAAAGTATGAAATGTTTTTGTTTTTCGCTAATTTTACTTACATTTTTAACTTGCAGTCAAAAAGAAAAAGACGAAACGGTTAGTCTTCCGGATTGTTTTGAAACCCGACTCTCGGTGGCAGCGCTATCCATCATTGATCCCGAGGTCGTGTATACGCCCAACTATGTGGCGATTCCTTATCCTAATGGCGATGTTCCGGCTAAAACCGGCGTTTGCACTGATGTGGTGATTCGAACCTACCGAAAACTAGGTATCGATTTGCAAAAGGAAGTACATGAAGATATGAAAGCCCATTTCTCGGAATATCCCAATCTTAAAAAATGGGGAATGTCAAAAACCGACACCAATATTGACCATCGAAGAGTACCTAATTTAGAAATCTTTTTTACCCGAAAAGGACAAAAGCTGGCCGTAACACAAAAAGCAGCCGATTACAAAACCGGCGACATGGTAACGTGGCTCATTAATGGAAAATTACCGCATATTGGGATTGTGACACACAAAAAATCACCCAACGGCAATCCGATGCTGGTGCATAATGTAGGCAATGGGCAAGTCTTAGAAGATTGCTTGTTTCGCTATCCTATTGTGGGGCATTTTAAATACCAAAAATAATTTGAAAATTAAGAAATCAACCCTTTCACCTCATCAAAGTTTAACCCGCCGTAATTTCCCGAACTCATCAAGAGTAAAGCCGAGTGGTTCAAATCATATGAAAACAAAAAGTCTTTAAACGCAGTGGGATTCGTATAAATAATCAAATCGTCTCTTTTGAAGGATTGTGCAATTTGATCGTAAGTGACTTCTTCTAATTGCTTAATTTTTACCGCATCGGGCGAATAAAAAACCACAGCCACATCAGCTGCATCGAGTGCTCCTTCGTATTCTTTGAGGAATTCGGCATTCAAACTACTGTAGGTGTGCAACTCTAAACAGGCTACCAATTTTCGGTCCGGATATTGATTTTTGACGGCTTTGGTCGTAGCCGAAACTTTACTGGGTGAATGGGCAAAATCTTTGTATGCCACTTTATCCTTACTTTCAGCTATTTTTTCCAAACGCTTGGAAGCGCCCTTAAAACTGGCAATGGCTTCGTAGAAATCGGCTTCGTCGACACCCATATTTTGGCAAATCCATTTGGCACCGGCCAAATTGTTGAGATTATGCGCTCCGAATACTTCAATAGGCATCAGTCCTTCGGGTGTATCCAACAAGGTGACACCATCTTTTACCGTATAACTTGGTGTTTGATACGGAATACGGCGTATGGTATTCGTTGAGGATTCAGCTACTTTTTTGACATTTACATCTTCTTCGTTATACACTAAAATGCCGCCTTTGGTAATTTGATTGACAAAAATTTCGAATTGCGCTACATAATTTTCAAATGTGGGAAACACATTGATATGATCCCAGGCAATTCCGGAGAGCAAAGCGATGTTGGGTTGGTACAAATGAAATTTCGGCCGGCGATCAATAGGTGACGACAAATACTCATCACCTTCCAAAACGATAAAATCGTTATCGTGCGTCAGATGCACCATAGTATCAAAACCTTCCAATTGGGCCCCCACCATATAATCGACTTCGATATTATGATAATGCATCACGTGTAAAATCATCGAAGTAATGGTAGTCTTGCCGTGTGAACCGCCAATAACCACTCGGGTCTTGTTTTTGGATTGTTCGTATAAAAACTCGGGATAAGAGTAAATTTTGAGTCCCAACTCCTGTGCTTTCAGCAATTCGGGATTATCGGCTTTGGCGTGCATGCCGAGTATAACAGCTTCGATATCGGAGGTAATTTTCTCGGGAAACCAACCCATTTCGTTTGGCAGCAATCCTCTTTTTTCCAAACGCGTTCTGGAGGGTTCAAAAATGGCATCGTCGCTACCGGTAACATGATATCCTTTATGGTGTAAGGCCAAGGCTAAGTTGTGCATGGCTGCACCGCCAATGGCTATAAAATGTGTTCGCATGATTATGGATTCGTTTTTTCTTTATAGGTTTCCAACAGTAATTTGGCTTTTTCAGGTTGGTTCATTTTGTGTTTGTACAAATTAGCCAACTTTTGATAGGTTGTTTTAGAACCTCCTATCTCAATCGCTAATTTATAATTTCGCTCGGCTTCTTTATAGCGGTTAAAATATTCAGCGATACGTCCCTTGGCCAAATAAAAATCGACCGGAGATATTTTTGCCAATTCGTTGGCATAACGCTGGGCTTTCTTTTCGCTTCCGCCAACGATACCCGGTAATTGAAGATACAATTCGATTAATGCCCATCGGGCTTCGATGTGATTTGGGTTGAGTTGGATGGCTTTTTCAAAACACCCTTTGACGTCGTCAATCATTCCTAAAGCTTTGAATTTACTCGACTCTTTGGCCTTCATCCCCAAACATCCGCCGTATTTGTAATGATAATTTGCTTCTGTGGGTTTCAACGCAATTAACTTGCCGTAGTACTCCATTGCCTTATCCCATGATTTGTTATTCCCTTCAATATCACCCAGATATTCTAAAGCGGTCAAATGATTCGGGGTTTCTTTGATAACATTTTCCAAAATGGGTTTAGCCGAGGCATAGTTCCCTTGCACAAACAACTTTTTCCCAATTTCAAAATCAGACTGAGAAAACAGAAGTATGGGACAAATCATTAGTATTTGAAAAATCAGTTTCTGCATACACAACAGCCAAATTTAGCGAGAAACAAATATAAACATTTAATCGAATTTATTTCGACTTAAAAATGAGTCCATTTTCAGGCATATGAAGTTCTAAAAAGGAATAGCATTGATAGTAATTATAATCTTCGCATTCACTTTTTCTCCATGAATGGTAAAAAACTATCGTTGAACTACATCCTTTTTTTTATCATAAAATACTGTTTTTAAGGCTTTTATGCTTAGTGATGATAAAAAAATCATAAAATACAAGCAAAAAACTGCACTTCATCGATTTTTGAGGTAGAACACCTAAAAATATACCTGTCAGGAAGTAGGCAGTTTAATTTTGTATACAGTATTAACGAGTTTAAAATTCATCGCCCTATGAAAAAAAACTACTTACTATCGAAACATAAATCTACATTAGAATTATTTTTTTCAAAAAAATACATCCTACTCCTTGTTGCGCTTTTACTTTTGCTAAGTGAATCTTCGTCGGCTCAAACAGCAGGGCCCAACAATCCTGCCAGTGGTACCTTCATAGCCGGTGCCAATGTAGATTGGAATACGCCCGGAAACATCACCAATACCGCAGATACTAACTATGCCACAGCTGTTTTTGCAGCTGCCGGAAACACAGACAACTTACAAGGAAGCAACTATGGGTTTTCAATACCCGGTAATGCTATTGTTAACGGTATCGTAGTAACGGTAAACCGCAGAACCAGCGCCACGAACGGAGGAAGAATCACAAAAGACAATTTGGTAAGTTTGGTAAAAGGCGGTGTAGTAACCGGAAACAACAAAGCCACAGCTACAGCTTACGGTACTACTTTTGCGGTAGCCACTTATGGTTCTGCCACTGATACTTGGGGAACTACTTGGACACCTGCCGATATTAATGCGGCCAATTTTGGCGCTGTGATTTCGGTAAATGCAAACAACAGCCTAACGGCTACCATCGACTATATCCGAATTACTATACATTATACCGTTATAGGATTTACTCCGTCTTCTGGTTGTGTGGGTTCCAATACAGCTGTAGTAATTACCGGAAACTATATTGCAGGCGCTACTGCTGTTAACTTTAACGGAACAGCTGCCACTTTTGTGCAAAACAGTTCTACTCAAATAACAGCTACTTTACCGGTCGGGGCGACCACAGGAACGATTTCTTTGACCACGCCCCAGGGAACGGGAACTTCTTCTACTAATTTTACAGTAAATCCGCTTCCTGTGGTGGATGCCATTACAGGAAACACGACTGTATGTGCCGGTGCTTCAACTATACTCTCCAATTCAACCTTGGGTGGAAGTTGGAGTTCTGCTTCACCAGCTGTTGCTACCGTTACTACTTCCGGAGAAGTAACCGGTTTGATTGGCGGAAATACCATTATCTCTTACACCTTCACTGACAGCAATGGTTGTTCAAATTCGGCTACAACCACGGTAACTGTTAATGCCGCTCCTGCCGTTTCCGCACCAAACAGTGTATGTGTGGGAGGAACTATACAACTCTCTCCAAGTAACGGAGGTACATGGATTAGTAACGACATCACCAAAGCGACCATTGACAATACCGGTTTGGCCACCGGAATGGATTATGGTAGTGTAACATTTACTTTTACGGACGATGTAACGACTTGTTCCAATACAACCACAGCGGTATCGGTTCCGCAACCCATGTCGATTAGCTCACAGCCTGCCGCCAGTCAGACCATTTGTGAAAACAGTTTGGTCTCGCTTTCGGTTACCGCTTCCGGAGACAATTTGTCTTATCAATGGTTCAAAGGCGCCACAGCTTTAGCAAACGGAGGAAACATTTCGGGAGTAACCACTCCAACCTTAACATTCAATTTAAGTACACCGGCTAATTCCGGTTCCGATTATTACTGTGTTATCAGCAACGGTTGTGATACCGATTTAAATTCCGATTATGCTGCCGTAATCGTTAATGAGCAAAGTGTAGGCGGAACTGCCTCCATTTCGTTACCTAATGTAACACCGGTAGTGAGAACCACAACAGTGTGTCACTTTGGCTCAGGAAGCGTGTATTTAAGTGGTCATACGGGAACTATCATTCGTTGGGAATCGACCACAAACGGCGGGGCCACTTGGACACCTATTGCCAACACCACTACCACTTTAAATTATACAAACATTACGCAAACTACCTTTTTCAGAGCCGTAGTTCAAAACGGGGCTTCTTGTAATTTGGCGTACTCTTACATAGCGTTGATTGATGTGATTCCGAATATCAAACCTTCTCCGGTTACAGCTACTCCTCAAACCATTTGTATTGGAGGCTCTTCTGTTCTATATTCTGAAAGCGGATTTGCCACCAGTTCTTATTTGGCTAACGGCGGAACGTTTAGTAACGCCAATCCCGATAATTGGTTGGTTGACGGATGCGGTAACTGTTTGAATGCCGGAGGAAGTAATACCACTGAGGGCCCGTTCCGATTGAGTGCTACCAATGGCGGAACGTATTCGGGTATCGATTATGCTTCGATTGGAAAATTTGCCATCGCTAACGGAAACTACAATTCGGTTATGCAAACCCCTATATTCAATACGTTTGGATTAACTTCCGCTACTTTAAGTTTCAATCATGCATTTAACCTGCAAGCCGGTGCTTCCGTCTCCATTGAATTGTCTTTAGATGGCGGAACAACTTACAGCATCATATTAGCCTCCTACACCGGCCCGAGTACCAGAAGTCCGTACAATGCTTTTCCGAATCAAACCATTGATTTGAGCAATTATATTGGACAAGCGAATTTGAGAGTTCGATTTGTATACAACGGAACCGTAAACAGTTCATGGGCAATCGACAACATTTTAATTCCCGAAACACCATCAAATTTGACCACACAATGGGTGGACTCTATCACCGGACAGGTCATCAGTAATACCTCATCTGTATCGGTAACGCCTACAGTTACCACAACCTATGCCGTAACTTCCTATTTGAATGGCTGTACCAGTTATGGTCCTGATGGAACTACCTACATCACAGTAACTGTTAATCCGAGACCGACCGCTAATATTGGTCCTGACCAAACGATTTGTTTAGGAAATCCCGCTACATTCAGTGTGGCATTAACCGGAACAGCTCCATGGAGTATCACTTACAGCAACGGTGCTACCACTACTACCGTTAACAACATCACAACCAATCCATATATCTTTAATGTAAACGGCATTACCGCTAACCGAACCTTCACGATTACTGCCCTAAGTGATGCGCGTTGTACAGCAATAGCCTCGGACATCAGCGGCTCAGCTACGGTAACCGTATTAAACGGCACTCCGGGCTTGTGGACAGGTTTAGTGAGCACGGATTGGTTTGATTGTAAAAATTGGGCCGGAGGAATGCCGTCGGCCACGATTGATGCTCAAATCCCCGCCGGTGCTGTGAGAATGCCGGTTATTGATCCCTCAACCTCGAGCTTTGCTGCTTTATACAGTAACATAGCCAGAGCGCGTGATGTTATTATTGCCAACTCGGCTAGCTTGACCATGTCGGCCGCATCTAATTCTGATTTGTATGTCAGCAGAGATTGGAAAAACAGCGGCACTTTTGTGACTGGCATCGGAACTGTAACCTTCAACGGTGCGACGACCAATCAAATTCAAAATATTAATGTGGGTATTAAAACCAATGAAACGTTCTATAATTTAACATTGAATACTTCCAACGGTGCTAAAGGTGTTAGTGTCGTTGATAATTTTCAATTAACTGTAAGCAATAACGTATTGCTGTTGAGCGGTGACTTACGCTTTACCGGAGAAGCCCAGTTGGTTCAAAGCGGAACGGCAGCCAATCCGTCATCAGGAACCGGTAAAATATTAATCGATCAACAAGGACACAAAAGCAGCTTCCATTACAACTATTGGTCTTCACCGGTAACTACAAGCGGAACCAATTATACGATAGGCTCTGTTTTAAAAGACGGAACTGATTCGGCTGCCAATCCATTTAACCCAAGTACGATTAATTTCGGAAACGGCGTTTATTTTGCTGACGGTGCATTGACTTTCCCTATAAAAATAAGTACCAGTTGGATGTATAAATACACCAGTATTGATACTTCATATGCCGGCTGGCAGTATGTAGGCACTACAGGAACCATCAATCCCGGAGAAGGATTTACCATGAAAGGACCAACCGGCACCCCTCCTTTTAATGTGGGTCAAAACTATGTATTTGCCGGTAAACCAAACAATGGAAACATCAATCTCAATATCGCCTTAAACCAAAGTTACTTGGTCGGTAATCCGTATCCTTCTGCTTTGGACGCAGAAGAGTTCATCAAAGACAACATTAAAGACGGTCCGGGTAGAGCGGCAAGCAATATCTTTAACGGCTCATTGTATTTTTGGGATCATTTTGGCGGACAATCGCATGTCTTGAATCAATATATTGGCGGTTACTCTACTTTTACTTTGATGGGCGGAGTAGTGGCCATTTCAAACGATCCTTTAATTAATGCTAATGGAGCACAGGGCACCAGAGCCCCAAAAAAATATATCCCTGTAGGTCAGGGCTTCTTCATCGGTACCGGTTCGAACAGTGCAATGATGTCTAATAACCCTAACCTAAGTACACCGGTTACCGGCGGAACCATTTCTTTTAAAAACAGTCAAAGAGCCTTCAAGGCAAAATCGAGTACTCAATCTATATTTTTCAGAAATGGTGAAGCGGTTCAAACCGAAGAAATCGAAGAAGATTTACGTCAAAAAATAAGATTGCAATACCAATCGCCGTCTCAAAAATTCAGACAAATTTTAGTTGGCGCCGATGAAAACACTACCGATTTATTCGATATTGGTTATGATGCGCCCATTATTGATCTGAATGATGAAGATTTGTATTGGAACAATAGTGATATTAAAATGACTATTCAGGCGGTACCTGATTTTAATGACGATCAAATTCTGCCTTTAGGAATCAAAACGGCTTCGGAAGGTTTGAGTACCATTAAGATTGAAACATTGGAAAATGTAGCTGAATCGACTAATATTTATATCTACGACAATCAAACCGGAATTTATCACGATATCCGAACTACTAATTTTGAAATTTCACTTCCTGTTGGGGAGTACAACGACCGCTTTTCGGTACGCTTTTCGACACAATCACTCGGTCTGAATACTGCTGCAGAAAACACTCCAATTATTTTCTTTACAAACACCGACAGTAGTCTGAATATAAAAAATAAAAGCGAGACATATACGATACTATCGGTTTCGTTATTCAACTTGTTGGGCCAAAAAATAAATACCTATAGTGTCAACAGTTCGAATCAAGAATATATTAAAATCCCAGTTGAAAACATGGCTGAGGGAGCTTATGTGGTTAAAGTTACCACGGATTCCAGTAAAACTTTCAGTCAAAAAATTGTAAAAAATTAAAAACCAACTAATTATCGTAAACTTCAAAGGAGAGCCAACTGCTTTTCAACGATACTTTTTTGAGTTTTATAACTAAAATGTAACTTTATTTTGCTTTTTTAGTAAAAAAAAGAAGATTTATATTAATATTAATAATAATTTATAAAACAAAAAATATACGCAATAAGTTTTCAACAATTTAACTATATATTGATTATCTATTCAATAATTATTTAATTTTGATAGATATTTAATAATTGTGAATTGAAATTTGAGAAGGCTTATGAAAAACAATTACTTAACCCAAAACAATAGTTCTTTCACCAAAACAATACTAATCATTTCTTATGTATTGTTAGCGACTATTAACACCACAACAGCACAAACCACTACTGTTTATACTTATACAGGGAGCGCACAAACTTGGACTTGCCCGCAAGGGGTAACATCCATAAAAGTTGAGGCTATAGGTGGCGGTGCCGGAGGAAGATCCTCTGCAAATACAAACGGACACGTTGGTGGCGGTGGCGGTGGCGGTGCCTACGCCAGAAGAAATGCAATCACCGTAGTACCCGGAACCATTTATACCATTTCAGCAACCTCGATAGGAGCAGGCGGTGCCGCAAATACTGCCGGTGGTACTACTTCTGTAACCATAAACGGTGTAACCGTAACAGCAGCCGGAGGCTCTGTGGGTACTGCCAGCGGTACCGGGACAATTACCGGAGGAACCGGAGGAACTGTAGCCGCAAGCTTGGGTGATGCAGGAGCTGTTTTTGCCGGAGGTAATGGAGGAAGCGGATTAGGAAGTGGTAGTGCCGGAGGTTCGGGTTCGGGAGGAGGCGGTGGTAGTGCTGCCGGTTCAAGCGGAGCGGGAAATAACGGTGGAAATGCCACTACAACTGCGATACCGGGTAATGGAGGGGCTGCTGTAGCCAGTTACGGTGGCGCCGGTGGCACCGGCGGAAATAACACTGCCGGTGGAAATGCTACCGGAAACTATGGTGGCGGTGGCGGAGGAGCCGGACACAAAGGTAATGCAGGAGGCTCAGGACAATCAGGGGCTATTGTGATCACTTTTACTTGTCCCACTTTGACAACAGCTTTAGCGGGAGCAGACCAAACCTTAACAGCTTGTGTCACTTCAACCACCTTAACGGGAAATACCCCGGCAAACGGCACAGGCACTTGGACCGTAATATCGGGAACAGCAACAATTACTTCACCAAACTCGCCGACTTCAACCGTAACAGGTTTGGCGTTAGGCACTTCGGCTACTTTGCGATGGACAATTTCTAACGGGTATTGCGGCTCTTCCTTTGACGATGTTGTCATTACGACCGCATACGGCTCAAGCTGTTTGAGTTATTGTGCCGCAGGAGGAAACACAGCGGCCACATCTTACATTTCAAATGTTACCCTCAATACAATTAACCAGAACAGTTCGGCATGGAATGGCTATGTAAATTATTACCCGACTGTTTCTACCAACGTAATACAATCGAACACTTACACTATTAGTGTTACTATTTGGAATCAAACTACTTCACAGAAGAATATTTCAGCATGGATTGATTGGAATTTAAACGGTGTTTTTGATGTTGCCACAGAAACTGTCTTATCAACAACATCGACAGTAGCTTCGGCCCAAAGCGTAACGTTGAGCAATACTTTTTCCGTTCCCGGAACAGCAGTAGTCGATGCTTCTCGATTGAGGGTTGAATTGGCTTTCAATGCCGAAGGAGCTGCCGCTCCGTGTAATACCAATAGTTTGACTGATGTTCAGGATTATAAAGTCAACGTACAACAAATTTTGCCTTGTGCAACTCCTACAGCACAACCGACTTCTTTGATACTCACAGCAGGAGGAACAACTGTTTTAGGTACTTTTACAGCCGCCTCGCCTGCTCCCAACTATTATTTGGTCGTGGTGAATACCACAGGAGCCACCCCTACTCCGGTAAACGGAACCACGTATACAGTCGGCGGAACTATTGGAGCCGGAAACACAGTAGTAGATATTGATGGCAACAATTCGTTTACAGCAACAGGGCTTACCATAAGCACTCAGTACTATTTCTTTGTTTTTTCTTTTAACGGCTCTTGTACCGGCGGTCCTTTGTATTTAACCGCTTCCCCACTCAGTGGAAACACCACTACCTTAGCCACTAATTATTGTGTTCCGACCGGAAATTTGAATTGTACAACCAACGGAGATTATATCGCCAACGTAACTCTTAACACACTAAACAACAGCACTACTTGTGCGGCTACCGGTTATACTAACTTCGCCCCTACAGGCTCACAAACTACAACCGTTACCCGTGGCAACACCTACAACTTGAGTGTAGGCACCGGTATCGGAAATAAAAAACACGGATTAGCGGCTTGGATTGATTTTAATCAGAATCAGGTTTTTGATGCCACAGAATATTTCACGTTCGGAAATGGTGTTATTGCCAATTCTACCAATACCATTGCGGTTCTTGTTCCTGTCGGTGCCACATTGGGAACCACCCGAATGAGAGTCCGATACGGAAGACAAACCAACATAACTTCATCATCAAGTTGCACCATGAGTGGTACTTACGGAGAAACCGAAGATTATACCATTACCATTGCCGATCCTATAGTTTGTGTGGTGCCAACGGCACAACCAACGGCTTTGATTTTGAATTCAACAGGAACAACCATTGCCGGAAGCTTTACGGCACCGAGTCCGGCTCCCGATAATTATTTAGTAGTTATCAACACCACAGGTGCAGTGCCATCACCGATAAACGGAACCAATTACGCCATTGGAGGAACGGTTGGTGCCGGAAATACGGTAGTGGATAACGATTCTAACGTTACTTTTGTGGCCTCCGGCTTATCAACCACAACCACATACTATCTATTTGTATTTGCCTACAATTCTGCCTGTTCCGGCGGACCAACTTACAACACCACAAGCCCGTTGAACGGTTCAATAGCCACGATAACCTCCAACTATTGCACACCTTCTGTAAGCAGTGGGCAACAGAGCCTAGGATACTTTTCTGAAGTGAGTTTTGTGGGTACTTTAAATGACGTTTCGAATTATTCGACTTATTCTTCCAGCCCGTTAGGCTATCAAGACTTTACCAACCTGACCAATTTGGCTCGACAAGCTCAAGGAGAAGGAATTAACATCTCCGTTCAGGCTTTGAATTCCTCTTTTATGAAAGCTTGGGTTGATTGGAACAAAGACGGAGATTTTACCGATACCGGAGAACAAGTGTACAGTACCGGCGGAATTTCCACTTATTCAACTACTTTTGGATTTATCATTCCGGCTTCGACGCCTGTCGGAAACTACCGAATTCGAATTCGATTGAACAGCCGCGATTTTACGTTTCCTTATGACGCGAATTCGACTGACAATTTTACTTCTTGCGGCAATATCAATTATCCGGGAGAAACAGAAGATTATTTGTTTACTGTTGTTGCCAGTTGCAGCGCTATAGTTTCAACTGTTACCGATGGAAGGACTTGTGGCAGTGGAACTGTTGTGTTAGGGGCTTCCAGTACTTCGGCAGGAGTAACTCAGTACCGATGGTACTCAACTCCTACCGGTTCTACTTTAGTCGGAACTTCAGCAACAGGAAGTTGGACAACGCCTTCCATCAACTCAACCACAACTTATTATGTTACGGTTTACAATGGCTGTGAATCTTTAACCAGAACTGCCGTTAGTGCTGTTATCAGTCCGATACCTTCGCTAACCTATTCTCCAACGAATCCAACCGTATGCGGCGAAGATTTCGTCCTCAACCTTACAGCTACCGGTGATATGGAAGAAGTGTATTTGATTGACGAGAAGTTTAGCAGTGGATTGGGTACTTTTACGAATACCAACATCCTCTCTACAACAGAGAATACCAATTCACAATGGCAAAACAAAACAAGTACGTTCGTACCGACACCTGTAACCAATTATAATGTTTGGTTCCCGGCCATATCGAGTGGTGTTAACGGAAATGGCTTTGCTTTTACCACTTCTGATGTTGGCGGTGTGACAATTCACAATCAAATGGCTTCCGCCACAGTGAGTTCGAGTAGCTTTGTTAATCTGACCTTGTCGATGCGATTATTTTATTCGCGTTATTACGAAGACGGTCAGTATTTAACATACGATTACGTCACGATAGATGTTTCCACAAATGGCGGTACCAATTGGACCGAAATAAAAAGGTATACAGAAGACGTTGGAATCGGAACACGATTTGAAACAGTTTCATTCGATTTATCGGGCTACATTAATCAGACTAATTTAAAAGTCAGAGTACGGTATTATGGTGAATGGTGTGATGGTTTGGCCGTAGACGACATCAAACTATACGGCTATCGCCCAATTGGAACGGCTTTAAGCTGGACCAGCTCCACGCCGGTTGCGGCCTTTACGGATGCGGCTTGTACCATTGCCTATGTTTCGGGAACACCGGCCGTAAATGTTTATGTTAAACCAACCTTTACACAATTGGAAAACAGCATGTATACCTTTACTGCCAATGCAACTTTGGCTAATGGCTGCACTACAAGTCAAGTGATTACAGTAGTCAACAATTCTAAAATTTGGAATGGAACGGACGATTTGTGGGATGATGATGAGAACTGGAAACCACTGGGGAAACCTACATCCAGCAGCTGTATTATCATTCCGGACACGCCCATTGACCCTGTCATTTCGGGAACCAGTTATGATGCTTACGGAAAAAATATCACCATCAAAACAGGAGGTGCTTTAACTGTAAACACGGATAATAATATTACTATAACCGATGAAGTTACCATTAGAACGGGAGGTCTATTAGACATTAAGAACAGTGCTAATTTGATACAAATCAATGATGCTGCCATTAATTCGGGAAGTATTAAAATGACCCGAACTACACGACCTATAACCCGATGGGCTTACGTTTATTGGGGTTCTCCGGTAGCGGAGAATGTTTTTAGTCAAATTCCAAGTCAGTTTGATTTAAAATACAGATGGCAGTCGGGCACTTCAGCCGGAAGTTGGTTGAGTTTGGCCTCTACTTCGCAAGGACAAGGTTTTATCACCAGAGTGAGCAATATCGCTCCATTCAGCACCGGCACAGGAACCGTTGACTTTCCTTTTATCGGAACACCGGGTAACGGTGTGGTTAATGTACCTGTTGACAGTTTTGATTCGAGCTCAATGGTTGCAGGTAATACTGTACTACTAGCAAACCCCTATCCAAGTGCTATCAACGCGGCATCATTTTTAACCCATGCAAGCAATACGGAATTGGGCGGAACCTTATTCTTTTGGACTAATGTAACGCTATATTCCGGAACCGGACCCTATAACGTTTTAGATTATGCTAGTTGGAACTTATCCGGCGGAGTAGGAACCGCACCATCTACAGATCCTTCCAATACCGGTTTAAAACCCAACGGTAAAATTGCCGCGGGGCAAGGATTTTTTGCCCAAGTTTTTGCTGACGGAAATATCCTCTTTAACAACAGCATGCGTGTTCCGGATTTTAACAATCAGTTTTTCAGAATTTCCAATAACAGCAGTATTCCTGAAGACAACAGAATTTGGCTGAATCTTTATAACGATTCTACTTTCAGACAAATGATGGTGAATTACAAAGAGGGCGCAACAAATTCGTTTGACCGATTGTACGACGGATACAGTTTTACCAATAATGAAGTCAACTTATACTCTATTTTAAACAACAAATCATTAGTCATTCAAGGAAGAGCAGTACCGTTTGATGAAAACGACATTGTTCCTCTGGGAATTCGAATCACTTATGCCGGAACTTATACTGTTGCCATTGATGCAGTAGACGGATTGTTCTCGGGGAATCAAAGTATTTATTTGAGAGATAAATTCCTGACTATTGACCACAACTTAAAAGAAAGTCCGTATACTTTTACTACTGCTGCCGGAACTTTTGACAACCGATTTGAATTGGTTTATGTCACCAATGCG
The DNA here is from genome assembly GCF_030053345.1 of Flavobacterium sedimenticola. GTDB lineage: Bacteria > Bacteroidota > Bacteroidia > Flavobacteriales > Flavobacteriaceae > Flavobacterium > Flavobacterium sedimenticola. Next base: position 61,224 of record NZ_JASGBP010000008.1, on the reverse strand, counting down.
CTGGGCATTGATGATCCAACAGCGATTCATACTTTTGCTTCGATTTCCAACAATATCATCAAGATTGAATCGAGTGAAAACATCCAAACTGTTCGTCTTTATGATATATCCGGAAAACTGATAAACCGCTATCTCCCAACTTCTGCAACCCAACAACTTTCAGACCATTTTAATTATCCTAACGGAATATACATAGCCGAAATTACTTTGGAAAACGGAATAACGGTTAAAAAGAAATTGATGCATTAAATCAAATTTGATTTAACCCAACAAAAAAAGCCGACTGTTGCAGTCGGCTTTTCTTTTCTATGTGAATGTAATTACTTCACCAAAGTCATTTCGTCAACAATGTGTTTGGCACCCGAGAAATTCTCAATCACCCACAATACATAACGAATATCTACATTGATTGTTCTTTGCAATTTGCTGTCAAAAATAACATCTCCGGCCATTGCTTCGATGTTACCGTCGAAAGCCAAACCAATTAATTCTCCTTTACCGTTCAATACCGGTGAACCCGAGTTACCACCCGTAATATCATTATCGGTCAAGAAATTTACGTGAAGACTTCCGTCTTTATCGGCGTATCTTCCGTAGTCTCTTTTCTTGTTCATTTCAAGAACTTTAACCGGCAAATCAAACTCTTGGTCTCCTTTTTTGTATTTTTTTACTTGACCGTCAAGTGTAGTATAGTTGTTGATTTTGGCATCGTTGCGTTTGTCAGCCGGCAATGAACGTACTTTACCGTATGTTAAACGCAAAGTAGAATTCGCATCCGGATATTTAATCGTACCGATTTTAGATTCTCTCAAACCTTCTACTAACAAACGGAAAGAAGCACTGAAATCGTTTTGCGCTTTGGCAATTTCGTCTGATTTTGAATTAAAATGCGTAACCATGTCATTCGACAACACATACAACGGATCGTTATCTAACATCCCTTGACTTGGCACGGCCAAAAACGCTTTGATTCGGTCTAAAGACGTGAAAATACTCAAATCGAATGCAGCATTTACATATTTGGTGAAGTCACCGTTATTGTCGTCTGCAATCTTTTTTACGGCCGGAGCAATAGCGTATCCGGTTGATTTGCTGGCATACAATTTCAATTGAGCCGCCAATAAGTCTCTTTCAGCCGGAATGTGTAATTCTTTATACATTTCAACTGCCATTTCTTCAATAGCCGGAGCCAATTGAACACGTTTGGCGGCATCGGCTTTCACGTAAGCATCTAACTGCCTTCCCAACGTTCTTCCGATGGTTCCGAAAGAGGTGGTTCTGAACAATTGTTGCATGTAGTTATCGTGTCTTGACTTTTCGTTAGTTAACGCATAAAATTTATTGATGTTGGTCATTACATTCCCGTACTTGGCTTTGTTGGCCGGCTTGTTGGCCCAAGTATTGAATTTTGCTTCTTGTGCTGCTTTGGTTTTAGCGGTACCGAATTTGGTTAATGCATCAATCATCCCTTGACGGTTTTTCCAATAGTTAGCTGTAGAAGCATATTTAGACGCATACACCAAGTTCAAAGCGTCGCTTTGATCCATGTATTTTTTCATGTTATCCATACCGGTTTTAGCACCTTCAACCCATGCAGGATAAGCAAACTTAACGTTTTGCTCAATACCTCCGGCAGGCATCCAACGGTTGGTTCTGCCCGGGTAACCCAAAATCATGGCGAAATCATTTTCTTTTACACCGCTGATGTTAACCGGCAAATAGTGTTTCGGTTGTAACGGCACATTGTTTTCAGAATACTCAGCCGGATTTCCATCCTTATCGGCATAAACTCGGAACATAGAGAAATCGGCAGTATGACGCGGCCATTCCCAGTTATCGGTATCACCTCCAAATTTTCCTAAACTTTCCGGTGGCGTTCCTACCAAACGTACGTCTTTGTAATCTTGGTATACGAAATAGTAGAACTCATTACCTTGGAAGAACGAACGCACCGAAACGGTGTATTTTCCGCCTCCGTTGTTTTCTTTTTCGATAGCGGCAATTTCTTGATTGATGGCTTTTTCACGCTCGGCTTCAGTCATTGAAGCATTTACTTTAGCCAAAATTCTTTTAGTACAATCGTCCATACGCACAAAGAAACGCACAAATAAACTTGAAGGTTTAATTTCTGCTTTTCTGTTTTCAGCCCAAAAACCGTCTTTCAACAAATTTTTCTCAGCAGTTGACAATTCGGCAATGGCATCATAACCACAGTGATGATTGGTTAATACCAAACCGTCTTTAGAAATAATTTCTGCAGTACAACCGCCGTTAAACTGAACGATAGCATCTTTTAAGCTGTGGTTGTTGATACTGTAAATCTCTTCGGCTGTCAATTGCAAGCCCATTTTTTGCATGTCTCTGTGGTTCAATCTTTCGATAAACATCAAAAACCACATTCCTTCGTCGGCTTTAACACTTGTTGGCACAAGCATAATAGCGGCAATCAACGATAAAATAATTTTCTTCATTGTAATTTTATAAGTGTTACTGGTTTCAATGTTAATAGTCTATCTGAAAATTTATTTGTTACATCAAATATTCTATAAACGTTTGCGAAGATACTTTTTTTTTGAATTGAGATTCGAATCTTTGCATAAAACTACATCGTTTTAGTGAATTTTAACTTTATTTTTAGAAATGAAAAAGCCACCCTGAGGATGGCTGAACTTATTTTCGTAAACCGATTAAATTCCGTGACTGTTTTCGGGTTCGGCAGTATCTACATTAAGCATCTGCCACAATTTATCTTTCAATTCGGTTAAGCCCTGTTGGGCTACTGATGAAATAAACATATAAGGAACGTTTTTGAAATCTTTGTCCAACTGTTGCTTCATCTCCGCTTTCAATTCATCATCCAGCATATCGCTTTTGGAAATCACCAACAAACGATCTTTGTCGAGCATTTCCGGATTGTACCGACGCAATTCGTCTAACAAAATTTCGTATTCTTTTTTGATGTCATCGGCATCAGCCGGCACTAAAAACAACAAGGTTGAATTGCGCTCTATATGCCGTAAAAAGTAATGTCCGAGTCCTTTTCCCTCGGCGGCGCCTTCGATAATTCCCGGAATATCCGCAATTACAAACGATTGGAAATCACGATAGGCCACGATGCCTAAATTAGGCTTTAAAGTTGTAAACGGATAATCGGCAATCTTGGGTTTGGCGGAGGTCAATACTGACAATAAGGTTGATTTTCCGGCATTGGGAAAACCTACCAAACCAACATCGGCTAAAACCTTGAGCTCTAAAATAACATCGAGTTCTTGTGCCGGCATCCCGGGTTGTGCATAGCGTGGCGTTTGATTGGTTGCCGAGCGAAAATGCCAGTTTCCTAAACCACCTTTGCCACCATGTAACAAGATGCGTTCCTCACCATGTTCGGTAATTTCGAATAAAATCTCTTCGGTTTCTTTATCGCGCACCACGGTTCCCAGCGGAACTTCGATAATTTTATCTTCTCCGTCGTGACCGGTACTGCGAGAGCTACCACCGTCGCCACCGTGACCGGCTTTGATATGACGGGCAAATTTCAAGTGAAATAAGGTCCACAGTCCTTTATTCCCTTTGATAATAATGTGACCGCCTCGACCACCATCTCCCCCATCGGGGCCGCCTTTTTCAATAAATTTTTCGCGATGTAAATGCGTAGATCCTTTTCCTCCTTTTCCGGAAGAAACATATATTTTTACGTAATCTACGAAATTTCCTTCTGTCATTATTTCTAGTATTTAGTATTCCGTGTCCCGTGTTCAGTAATTCTGTTTACTGCCTACTGACCCGCTAACTATTCTTTTATCGCTTTTACCAGCACTTTATCAATCTTAACGCCATCCATATCGATGACTTCTATTTCAAACTTGTTCCAGATAAGTTTTTCACCGGTCGTTGGAATATTTCCCAATTCGGTCATAATTAAACCGCTTACTGTGGTGACGTCGTAATCGTTGATGAGTTCATCCATATCGAAATACGTCAGGAAATCGTGCAACGAATAATGGCCGTCTACCAGCCAAGTGCCGTCTTCCCGAGCAATGAGTTTAAACTCGTCTTCGTAAAAATCGGCCGCATCGCCCACCAAGGCTTCCAAAATATCGTTCAACGTGATAATCCCTTGAAAAACACCGTATTCATCGGTCACCAAAGCATAATGCACTTTCGATTTTTTAAAATTCTCTAAGGCTTTATAGGCTGAAGTATGTTCGATAAGATAAACCGGATCTTTAGTAATGCTTTTCAAATCGAATGGTCCTTTTTCAAAAGCGGTGAATAAATCTTTGAGCAACACTATACCGACCACATCGTCTAAATTTTCCTGGCATACCGGATACACCGAATGCAATTCGTCTAACACTTTGGCCTTGATTTCTTCGATAGTGTCATCAAGAGACAAATACACGATAGATTTACGATGTGTCATGAGCGAATTCACTTTGCGATCGCCGATATGAAACACGCGCTCTACAATGTCTTGCTCTATTTCCTGTACTTCTCCGCCTTCGGTTCCTTCTTTGATGATCGCTTTGATTTCTTCCTCGGTGACTTTACCATCAGCAGTAGGTTTGATTTTGAAGACATCCAAAATAAACTCGGTTGATACGGTAAGCAGCCAAATGAACGGCATGGTTACTATGGAAATCATTTTCATCGGAACCGCCACTGCTTTGGCGATGGCTTCGGGATAATTAAGTCCGATTCTTTTGGGCAATAGTTCGCCCAAGACCAAAGAGAAAAAAGTTAAAATCACCACTACAATACCCACGGCCAATGTTTCGGAATACGGTTTTAACGCTGCATATCCTTCTACAAAAAGCTTTACATCGGCGGTAATTTTGTCTCCCGAATAAATACCGGTTAAAATCCCGATAAGAGTAATCCCGATTTGTACTGTAGACAAAAACTTATTCGGCGCATTAGCCAATTCTAAAGCAACTTTGGCATTGGTATTTCCTTTTTTGGCTGCCGTTTCCAAACGATTTTTGCGCGCCGAAATCAATGCGATTTCCGACATCGAAAAAACGCCGTTGAGCAGAATTAAAAAAAGAATAATCAGTAGTTCCATTTGTTATTGGCTGCGAGTTTTGGTTTTGTAAGGTTGCGGGTTCAACTCGACCCGAGCAAAGCGAATTGGCGTAGCAAACACGCAACTCGAAACTTATAAAGTGTCAAATACGTTCGTTAATCTTGCCGTTACTTCCTCAATCGTTCCGATACCGTTTACGGCGTGAAATTTACCTTGTGCTTTGTAAAAATCCATCAAAGGCGCTGTTTTTTCATTGTATTCCTGATAGCGGTTGCGGATTTTTTCTTCGTCCTGATCGTCGGGTCTGCCCGAAGTTTTCCCTCGTTCCAACAAACGAGCCACCAAGATATTATCATCGGCCTCTAAAGCCACCGTGGCGGTAATTTCTTGATTTTTGGTAGCCAAAAAAGCGTCTAAAGCCTCGGCTTGGGCAATCGTTCTGGGAAAACCGTCAAATAAAAAACCGGCCGATTGCGGGTTTTTGTCGACTTCGCTTTGCAACATTTGTATTGTTACTTCATCGGGTACCAGATCGCCTTTGTCCATGTAGGTTTTGGCCAACAATCCTAATTCGGTATTGTTTTTAATATTGAATCGGAAAATATCTCCGGTAGACAAATGGGTGAGGTTGTATTTTTCTTTTAAAAATTCAGCTTGAGTACCTTTTCCGGCACCCGGTTTTCCGAAAAGAACGATATTAATCATTTTGTAAAAGTTATATGTTGTAAGTTGTATGTTATAAGTTATTGTGTTGTGAGTTGTGAGTTGTTGATTAAATCATAGTTAGGGGGTCGTGTACCAAATTTTAACCTAGAACCTACAACAAAATTATTGTGCTAATTGGTAAATATCCGGCAAGTTTCTTCCCAAACCGTCGTAGTCCAAACCATAACCTACGATAAATTTGTCGGGAATTCGGATGCCGACATAGTCGATTTTAATTTCCTTTTTATACGCTTCGGGTTTGAAAAACAGGGTAGCAATTTTTAAGTGCTTTACCTTCTTTTCTTTGAGCATGGTTTTGAGTACTTCGATGGTGTTTCCGGTATCGATAATATCTTCTACAATCACCACGGTTCTTCCTTCCAGATTGTGATTTAAGCCGATAAGTTCTTTTACTTCATTGGTGGTTTGCGTTCCTTCGTAAGACGCCATTTTAACGAAACTCACTTCACACATGCCGCGGTATTTTTTCATTAAGTCGCTCAACACCATAAAAGAGCCGTTTAAAACTCCGATAAAAACAGGTACTTCATCAAAAAAATCATCATCCATTTGCTTGGCCATGTTAGCAATAGCAAAATCAATTTCTTCCGAAGAAATAAAGGGTTCAAAAGTTTTGTCGTGAAGGTGTATCATGATTTTCGGAATTTAAATAAGCTGCAAATTTAAAGAAGTATTAAGTATTAAGGACTAAGTATTAGTACTTTTTTGCAAATTAGATATATTTACGAAATGAATACCGCCTATTACCATTCGATTGCCAACAGCACTGCTCATCGAAAAAGTCGCGATGACCATAAAGATTTTGTTTTGAGTCATCCCGAGTATTTGAAAGACTTGGTGGAAATAGGATTGAACACCCAAGACAAAAACCACCACAAAGCCTGTTGGATTTTAGAGTTGGTATGGGAAGAACGTCTCGAGCTAATCAGGCCTTTTTTGGATGATTTTTGCCATACCTTGTCGAATGTTACCTCGGATTCCGCCATCCGTTCATTGTCGAAAATTTGCTTGTTTTTGGCTCAAAACAAAACCTTAACCCTAACCGAAACCCAAGAAGAACAAATCGTTGAAGCCTGCTTGGATTGGCTTATTCAAACCGATAAAGCCGCGAACGCCGCCTACAGCATGAGAGCGCTGTATTATTTCGGAAAAAAACAGCCTTGGATACACGAAGAATTGAAGCATATAGTATCTCGGGAATTTGTGAATCAAACACCCGGTTATCGCTCGGCTGTGAAAGACCTTTTAAAACGATTGCGATAGTTTTACGGAATACTTATCTTTGTGCCAACAACTACAACAACACAGCATGAACTATTTCTCGTCCGATTTTAAACTCGGTATCCTCGGTGGCGGACAATTAGGCAAAATGATTTTGTCTGAAACCCGAAAATTTGACATTCAAACCTACATTCTCGATTCGAGTAAAGAAGCACCATCACAATTCGGTGCAACCCAATTTTATGTGGGAAGTCTCATGGATTTTGACACGGTATACCAATTTGGCAAACGGGTCGACTTATTGACCATTGAAATCGAAAATGTCAATTTGGATGCGTTAGACCAATTGGAATCGGAAGGCTTACCGGTTTTTCCATCGTCCAAAACGCTGCGCCTTATTCAAAATAAAGGCAAACAGAAGGATTTTTACGTGGCCAATAATATTCCCACTTCACCGCATCAACGATTTGTAGACTTAAAGGCATTAAAAGATGCCGTCACATCGAGCACAGTCGAGATGCCGTTTGTTTGGAAAGCGGCCCAATTTGGCTACGACGGTAACGGAGTAAAAATAGTACGCTCGGCCATAGATTTACACAATCTACCGGAAGCAGAATGCATCGCAGAGCAAATGGTTCCTTTCAAAAATGAATTGGCAGTGATTGTGGCGCGATCGGTTTCCGGTGAAATCAAAACGTATCCGGTGGTGGAAATGGAATTCCACCCCGAAGCCAACCAAGTGGAATACGTCATTTGTCCGGCACGTATTGATGAGAAAGTAGCCCAAAAAGCTACTGATATCGCCTTACAAGTGTCGCAAGCCTTCAACCATGTGGGTCTGTTAGCCGTAGAAATGTTCCAAACCGAAGATGATGAAATTCTGGTAAACGAAGTCGCACCCAGACCACACAACTCCGGTCATTACAGCATAGAAGCCAGTTACACCTCGCAGTTCGAAAATCATTTGCGCGCGATTTTAAATTTGCCTTTGGGAAGCACGGTGAGTAAAGTCGCCGGAATTATGGTAAATTTGGTTGGCGAAGAAGGGTATTCCGGACCGGTGGTTTACCAAAACATCGAAAAAATCTTGGCAATTGACGGTGTTACACCTCACATTTACGGCAAACGCGAAACGCGACCCTTCCGAAAGATGGGACATGTGACTATCGTCAATGAAAATATGATTGAAGCCAGAAAGATTGCGGAAGAAGTGAAAAATAGTATTAGAGTGATCAGTGTTCAGTGATCAGTGTTCAGTCGCAGTTGGTAGTTAAAATTACAACAACTTGAAACATTAAACTTGAAACAAAAAATAAAATGAGTAAAGTAGCCATCATCATGGGTTCGAAATCGGATTTACCGGTTATGCAGGAAGCCATCGACATCTTAAACGGATTTGACATCGAAACGGAAGTCGACATCGTTTCCGCACACCGAACCCCCGAAAAATTATTCGAGTTCAGCAAAAATGCCCACCACCGCGGCATTTCGGTGATTATTGCCGGTGCCGGCGGTGCCGCCCATTTACCGGGTATGGTCGCTTCTATGAGTCCGTTACCGGTGATTGGCGTTCCCGTAAAATCGAGCAATTCCATCGACGGTTGGGATTCGGTTTTGTCAATTTTACAAATGCCGGGCGGCATTCCTGTAGCGACAGTAGCTTTAAACGGCGCCAAAAATGCCGGTATCTTAGCCGCACAAATCATCGGAAGTCACGACAAATGCGTACTCGATAAAATCATCTTCTACAAAGAAAGTTTAAAAGAAGCCGTGCATAAATCTTCGGAGGAACTGAAAAAATAATATTTTTTAGGAGCTGTTTCCCGCTTTCCACAGTATCTCTTCGAGGATACTTGCTCCACACGAACGAAGTGACTGCCGAAGGAATCGGGGCTATAAAACATTTAGCATAAAACACATGAAAATCTTAACCTCAACATTCCACACCAAACACAATACGGCGCCATTCTCCCAAATCAGAATTGAGGATTACCAACCGGCGTTTGAAGAAAGCATTGCCAAAGCCCGAGCCGAAATCGATGCCATAACCCACAATCCGGAAGCGCCAACCTTTGAAAATACCATCGAAGCCTTGGATTTTGCCGGACAAGCCTTAGACCGATTGTCATCTATTTTCTTCAACTTAAATTCGGCTGAGACGTGCGACGAAATGCAAAAAATCGCCCAAGACGTTTCGCCTTTATTGACGGCTTTTGGCAACGACATTACCTTAAACGAAGATTTATTCCAAAGAGTGAAAGCTGTTTACGATCAAAAAGACCGTTTGAATTTAACGCCGGAACAAGCCACTTTACTCGATAAAAAATACAAAAGCTTCACCCGAAACGGGGCGTTGCTTTCGGAAGATAAAAAGGAAATTTTACGTGAAATCGACAAAACCTTAGCCAAACTCAAACTCACTTTCGGTGAAAATGTGTTGGCCGAAACCAACAGTTACAAATTGCACATTTCCAACGAAGCCGATTTAAAAGGGTTACCCGATGGCGCCAAAGAAATGGCCCGTTCCTTAGCCAAAGCCGATGATTTAGACGGCTGGCTGTTCACTTTAGATTTCCCGAGTTATTTGCCGTTTGTAACCTATATAGACAACCGCGAATTGCGCAAAGAAATGGCCCTGGCCGCCGGTAAAAAAGCCTTTCAGGAAAACGATTACGACAATCAGGAAAACGTGAAAAACATTGTGAAATTGCGTCACGAAAGAGCCCAATTATTAGGCTACGAATCGCATGCGCATTTTGTATTGGAAGAACGTATGGCACAAAATCCGGAGAAAGTACAATCGTTTTTGAATGATTTACTGGAAAAAGCCAAACCGGCAGCCCAAAAAGAATTTGCCGAACTGACTGCATTCGCGAAGGAATTAGACGGATTAGAAAGTTTGGAAAAATGGGACGGCGCGTACTATTCGGAAAAATTGAAACAAAAACTATTCAGTTTAGACGATGAGCTATTAAAACCGTATTTCCAATTGGAGAACGTGTTAAACGGTGCGTTTACGGTGGCAGAAAAATTGTTCGGCATTACCTTCAAAGAAGTATTTGATATTGACACCTACCACAAAGACGTACAAACTTTTGAAGTATTGGATTTTGAAGGCCAATTGGTGGCCGTTTTCTATGCCGATTTCTTCCCGAGAAAGGGGAAACGCAATGGCGCTTGGATGACGTCGTTCAAACCGCAATACATCAAAAACGGTGTCAACGAAAGACCTCATGTTTCCATTGTATGCAATTTTACACCACCTACCGAAACCAAACCTTCCCTTTTAACCTTTAATGAGGTAACGACTTTGTTTCACGAATTCGGGCATGCGTTGCACGGGATGTTAGCCAATACGACGTATCCGAGTTTATCAGGAACCTCGGTGTATTGGGATTTTGTGGAATTGCCGAGTCAGATTATGGAAAACTGGTGTTACGAACCGGAAGCCTTGGCCTTGTTTGCCCAACATTACCAAACCGGTGAAGTTATTCCGCAAGAGTATGTCGATAAAATCAAGGAAAGCGCCAGCTTTTTGGAAGGCATGGCTACGTTACGCCAATTGAGTTTCGGGATTTTAGACATGGCGTATCACGCCAAAGCACAAACGATAGATCAGGTAAAAGATTTTGAAAAACAAGCTATGGCCATTGCTACTTTGTATCCGGATGTGGCGGAGAATTGTATGAGTACTTCTTTTTCGCATATTTTCCAAGGCGGTTATTCTTCGGGCTATTACAGTTATAAATGGGCGGAAGTATTAGATGCCGATGCCTTTGCGTATTTCCAGGAGAAAGGGATTTTCAACCCGGAAGTCGCCACCAAATTCAAAGACAACGTACTCTCGAAAGGCGGTACCGAATTGCCGATGGAATTGTACAAGCGTTTCCGTGGGCAAGAACCGAAACCGGAAGCTTTGTTAAAACGCGCCGGATTGATTTAGACTACTTAGACCGTTAGACAAGTTAGAATAATTAGAAACCGGAGTTAAGGCTTCGGTTTTTTTGGTACTCCGGGGTGCGCGTTAGCGATTGAAGCGGTATCCTTTTGTTTTGTCATGCTGAGCTTGTCGAAGCACAAAACAAAAGATTAAGCGAAAAGCGCGGCCCAAAGGACACGAGGCTGGAAGCCGACTGTTCGAAGGGAAACGCCCTAATCTTTTTAAAACAAAAAAGCCACCTTGCGGTGGCTTTCTTTATGAGGAAAAACTCGATTTAGTTTTTCATAATTTTAAGGGTTCTTGAACCATTTTCAGCTTGTACTTTTACAAAGTACGTACCGGCGGCCAAGCGAGCCATATCGATACTTGTGGTAATCGCATTCACATTTTGCGTCGCGATTTTTTGCCCCAACGTATTGAAGATTTCGATAGAAGCAATCGTTCCGTTGTATTCCACATGCAACACATTAGTCACCGGATTCGGATAGTATTGTAATCCGGCCAAGTTGAATGAGTCATTTCCTAAAGTTACGGTTACAGTCACCGCCAAAGCCGTGATGCTGCGACAACCTTCCACTGACGTTTGTACCGCGTAATAGGTTGCTCCATTCACTAATTGCGTAGTAGAAGCCAATTCGTTTACATCGTCTATAGCATCTTCTTCGGAAGCATACCATTGGATGTTGTTTCCAACAGCAACCAAGTCGGCCACAGTGGCATCAGCCAAATCCGTTACTTCAAAAGTCTGTACCGCATCACCGGTTGGTGCCGGAGACGGATTTACAGTGATATCAACAGTATCTTCGGTATAACATCCGGTTACCGGGTTGGTTCCTCTAACGGTATACGTGGCAGAAGCCGAAGGGCTAACAGTGACACTGTTCCCGGTTAAAGCACCCGGGTTCCAAGTCCACGTTAAGTTACCGGCTCCGGTAGAACCCACTTGCCCGGCTAATATTACATTCAAACGTTGCGTAGAAGTAGCCGGCGTTACTGAACCTGCCGTTACCAAATTTTGGATGCTATTCGTAGCCAAAGTAGTACTGGTTACTGCTGAAATCGTCATTGCCCCCGCCGTTGCAGTGTAATAAGTAATAGCATTATTGATACTGTCAGCACCGGTTTGTCTGATATCAACAACTATGTTAGAAGTACCATCCCAAACATAAGGGGTGTCAAATACAATCGTATTTACCCCTACGCTGTGTGCGTAAGTTGCTGGCCCGTACACCGTTGACAATCCTGTAGTTACAAAAGACGTAAGTGTTGTGTTGGTTGTTGTACCGATGCGAATCGCAAAGTTGCCCACATTCGCTCCGTCACCTAAAGTAGTGGTAGTGTAAGCGATAGACGTGATGTTACCTGCTTTCAATCCTAAAGCTTGCAATTCGGCGGCTGTGAATACCGTTTGGTTCCAATATTGTGCCCAACGGTTACAGAAAGCGGTTGGCTGTGTAGTTGCACCGGTTAAAGTGGTGGCAGTTCCTACATTGATGGTTCCCGGAACAGTCGTCTCAGTTAACGCAGTCAAAGTAGTTGATGAACCTTCACAGAATACGGTATTGGTTGCTGAAGCATTGACAACCGGGTTCGGATTGATAGTAACGGTTAAGTCGGTCGTTTCAACACAAGAAGCTCCGGAAGATTGTGACGCTGTCAAAGTATAAACCGTAGTCGTTGCAGGATTGAAAACCCATCCGTTTGTGGCATCTCCGCTCACTCCGGTAGCCGGAGACCAAACATAGGTATCGTAATCAGCACCACCGGTTGCTATAGTAACAGCAGCACTCGAATCGCCTGAACAAACCGCTGCAGTACTGTTAGTACTCAAAGCCAATGTCGGCGGAGCAGTTACCGTAGCTACGACTTCAGTTCTTGCTGAAGTACAAACACTGCTGTATTTTAAATCGTAAAAATAGTAGTAGTTGGCCGTAGTGGTTCCTCCCCATTCAGAAGAAACTACATTTAGGACACCATCAGTTCCGTTATATGGAAAAGTAACGCCTGCGTTATCGCGTATTAAACTAGCACCTGACGTCGCTTTGATCAAAATACGATATCCGTTGCCGGCAGGTACTGCAAAATTCAACGGTATGATGTTAGGTGTAGTAGTTCCTCCTGCCACGACAGCTACATCACCGGTAGCATACAACTCTGTCAAAGCAGCGTTTGTTACCTTGATATTTACTGTTCCGACAGCTGTTGAATATACGGCAACACTTTGCAATTGTACCGGTGCAGTGGCATTGAAAACAATTCCCCAATTATTGAAAGTAGAAGCAGTTGCAGCCGGTGCCGGTGCCGCTTTACCACTTGTTTGGGTCGCTCCCAATGAAGAAGCTTCCGCATAGTAAGAGGTGGTACTCGTGATTGAAGGAGTTGTAAAAGTATTCCCTGTTCCCAGCGCATTGCCACCGGTAGCAGCAGCATACCACTTGATGGTTCCTTCATTGGAAGCAGCCGCTAATGCCACTGTGCCTTGTCCGCAAACCGAGCCCGGAGTAGTCCCTGTAATAACCGGAGGATTACAAGGTGTAGTGAAAGAAACCGTTGCAGAGGTCCAGATACTTGTGGTTCCTGAACCACAATTACTTCTCACCCATACATAATAAGTAGTCGTTGGATCCAAACTAGACACGGAAGCACTAATATTGCCTGCGGTTACATTCCCTGTTGGCGTGGTTCCTGCCGTAGGAGCGACGTTTGTAGTCGACACATAATAATCATACCCATCGGTTGGGTTTGATGTAGAAGCCGTCCAATTCAATGTTGCTGTAAAAGGTGAATTGGCCGTGGCCGTTAACCCTGATGGTGGCAAGCAAGACGGTTGTGCAATTACAGTCAGTTTGTAATCTTCAGCCTCTGTTCTGGTATTGGTACTAGCACAAGCATCGGGTGCAATGGCATTGAAGTCAATTCTGACTCTCATGCGGTAGTCTCCAAGTGCTGTTCCGTTAGGCACAGTAAAACTTCCGGTTTGATTAAATCCGTAAGCTGTAGTAACAAATACTCTTTCAGTGGTGTTATCAAAAATCAAATCGTTATTCCAGTCTACCCAAATGCTGGTTCCAACTGAACCGCCTACAATATCAGAGGCAAAGTTGATGGTTCCTGTTGCATACTGACTTACTGTAGCCGTATCAAAATTATTTTGATATCCGCCGGTAGTATACCCTGAGCCTAAATTTGAAATATTGGTGGCACCTCCTGTCGTGGAGAAATTATTTATGTAGGAAGCATTTGACGTTGACGAAGGTATACAGTAACCGGTAAAAAACGTTACTGAAGCCCATGAACTAAAGTCACCTGCACCACAACTTGACCTTATATAATAGGTATAACTTGTATTGGCCGATAACCCATTTAGATTCGCAGACACTGTTCCAAGAGCATGTACACCACTTGATACCAATCCGGTGGCTCCGCTTCCGGCAGCACCACTGGTTCTGAGCTCATACTCATAACCTTGAGATGGAGCTGATGCAGGTGCCGTCCAGTTTACCACAGCCGAAGCTAAGGTTACTGAACCCGCATTTAAGGCTGTTGGGGCAAAACATGTAGGAACCACTGCAGTAAGTGAGATATTATCCAACGACGCCGGTGGATTTGTTCCTCCACTACCATCATTTTTCCATACAAACACCAAACGTTTGGTCGCACCGGAAACATACGCCAACTGGGCAGCCGTAAATGAATACGTTACCGCAGTTGTTGTGGTTGGAACGGCTGTTCCGTTGCGCTGTAATAAATAATATCCGGTTGTTCCGTTGGTATAACCAGTCCAACCCGTAGTAGTTGTGTTGGTAGTGGTTGGTCCGGCAGTGGTTGGTGTTATAGAGGTATCCATTACATACACCAATAAGTTATCCCAATTACCGTCGTTACCATTTGCTCTCCAATCAAAATTTAAAGTGACGGAAGTGGCACCGGCAGGAAACGTGATATCTCTGTAAAAAGAAGGACGAGAAATAGAACTGTTAGTGTAAGCCCATGAGATTCCCGCATCATTCGAAACATAAGCACCTGCAGTACCCGAGAACCATCCCGGCACTGTTCCCACACTCCAATTATTTGGAGTAGCATTCACCGTTGTCCATCCGTTAGCTGCAAAAGTAGATCCGTTTTCAAATCCACCCTCAGCATTGGGATTAATCAAGACCGTTTGTGCATTGATGCTTTGTCCTATCAACAATACAGCAAAGGTCAAAAAAGAAAAAATGCTCTTCGAGGTCGGGGGCAATTGCCATCGAGAACATTTAGAAAAAGTAAGTTTTTTCATGCAATAAAAAGATTTGGTTAATAGGGCTAATATACTGCTTTTTAAGAGGAAAAAAAACAAAACCAAAAGCTTTAACCATTTTAACTTTGGATAATTAATAAAAACAAAGATTTAACACATTATTGTTCAACTAAAGTTAAAAATGCTGTATATTATTCACTTTCTTAGTATTTAGAGCCTATTAAAGAATCAAGAAAAGTCTTAAACCAATACTGTATTTTATATAATAATTCTTATAAAAACTTAACCCCATGAACCTTATTATTTGTTAATTTTTATTGCTTTAACCAGGAAAGCGTGATACAAGAAAACACTAAATGTGATAATTAGGAAATGATCTAAGAACAACCATAAATCCATCACTCGAAACCAACTATATACCCAAGTGCTTAACAAACCCACAGTCAGCAGCATGGTGTTTTGAAAATACACTACACTCTTTTTGTGAACCATAAACACCAATAAAATAATAAGCAGCAACACCCGATTGACCACTCCCGCAAAAAGCAAAGCCGCCACGGTGTAACCGATAAATACGCCAACCATAGTGTCAAGAAATGCAGGCCAAAGGAAGAGTATTGACAGTGTCCACGCTAAAGTCAGCATACTGAATCTCAATACGGTAAATTGACACCCGAAAAAAAACACAACGTTATTCATAAACTATCCGAGTGAGAGTAACAAAATCATCCAGACTATCGGTATACTCTCTACCCAAAAAGCACTATAGTACTTTGATCTTTGTTCATTTGCAAGCAGCAGAAACAGCATGACGGTTACAGCAATCCCTGTTTTCAAAACAAATACAGTGGGATTGAAATGCACGAACAAAAATTCCAAACCAATAAAAAACAGCATCAAAAAAAGGCCCAACTTTTTGGTTCTACTCACTCCAATTTGTTGCGGCACGGTCTGCAAATGCGGATCATCTTCTTTAAGGTCTATAATTTCAAAAATCAAGATTAACACAAAAATCAAAATAAAACGTTGCACGCCAACGATAAAGACTTCTGTTGAAAATGAGAGTCCGGCATTGATGATTGGTAAAAACAATGTCACTCCTACCCAACACACAGCTACTATGTAAATTTTAACTCCGGCCCAGTTTCTGGCATTTTTGGCATTTGGAAAGAATGGCAACGTGTATAATAGTGTCAATATTAAAAATACCACCGCGATAATTTTAGTAATTTGTGCCAATTGCAAAAAATAAAATACCGCACCCAAAAAAGACACCAAGCTCAACAAAGCAATGGCTTTCAAGGAAGAACTCACTCTTTTTTTTTGAGTGCGCACCAAAGCGTCATACTTAACAAAATTATAGGCCGATATGGTCCCGAAAAAAGCAAAATACGCACAAGCCTGAATTTCAGAAATACCAAACAAAAATCCGGTCATTCGGACTAAAGCATATACTGACAATGCTACATGAATACTGCTGCCAATATAAAAATCGAGGACTTGTTTTACATACCGCATACCTCAAAAATAGTAAAACTGTTAACAACAACCCTTTTCGGTTGAAAAATTATCAAAAATTGACATCCTTTTAACCAAAAAATAAGAGTTTAATAATTACTTTTGTTGCGTTAAAAATCACAACCGATCCGCATCGGTTAAAACACAACTAAACACCTTTAGAAGCAACAATTTAATGAGAACAGACGCCTTTGCATTACGCCACATAGGTCCGCGTGAAAGCGACCTCAACCACATGTTCAAAACCATTGGAGTTGAAAATTTTGACCAACTCATCTACGAAACCATACCGGATGACATTCGCTTGAAAAGCGATTTGAATTTGGACGCTCCGATGACCGAATACGAATACCTGACACATATTCAGGAATTGGGTAAAAAAAATAAAGTATTCAAATCCTATATCGGTTTGGGCTATCACCCAACCATTGTCCCGGCTGTTATTCAACGAAACATTTTTGAAAACCCGGGTTGGTATACCGCTTATACGCCGTATCAAGCTGAAATTGCACAAGGCCGTTTGGAAGCCATTTTGAATTTCCAAACTACGGTTATCGAATTAACCGGAATGGAAATTGCCAATGCTTCGTTGTTAGACGAAGGAACTGCGGCAGCAGAAGCCATGGCTTTATTATTTGATGTTCGCACTCGTGATCAAAAAAAGAATAACGCCAATAAATTCTTCGTTTCTGAAGAAATTTTACCGCAAACCCTGTCGGTTTTGCAAACCCGCTCCACCCCGATTGGTGTGGAATTGGTGGTTGGCAACCACGAAACTTTTGATTTTTCGAATGACTATTTCGGAGCCATTTTACAGTATCCCGGAAAATACGGTCAGGTAAATGATTACAGCGGATTTATCGCTAAAGCGAAATCGGCTGATATCAAAGTAGCGGTAGCCGCCGATATTTTGGCCTTAGCCAAATTAACGCCACCCGGAGAAATGGGTGCCGATGTAGTGGTAGGAACGACGCAGCGTTTTGGTATTCCAATGGGCTACGGTGGTCCGCACGCGGCTTATTTTGCGACCAAAGAAGAATACAAACGCTCTATGCCGGGCAGAATTATCGGTGTTACCATCGACACCAACGGCAATCGTGCTTTGCGTATGGCTTTGCAAACCCGTGAACAACATATCAAACGTGAAAAAGCGACTTCTAACATTTGTACCGCTCAGGTTTTATTGGCGGTAATGGCCGGAATGTATGCCGTATACCACGGACCAAAAGGGTTGCAATACATCGCCAACAAAGTACACGCTTCGGCCGTAACTTTGGCGGAAGCTTTAAATAAATTAGGCGTTTACCAAACCAACTCGGCTTTCTTTGACACCATTTTGGTGAAAGCTGATGCCGCTAAAGTGAAAGCCATCGCTGAGAAAAATGAAGTTAACTTCTTCTATGCCGATGCAGAAACCATTTCCATCTCCATAAACGAAACGACTTCGATAGCCGATTTGAATCAAATCATTACCATTTTTGCAGAAGCAACCGGCAAAGAAGCATTCGTAATTTCGGACTTGAATACCAACACTAATTTCCCGGCTTCATTAGAAAGAACCACCACATTCCTGCAACATGAAGTCTTCAACAACCATCATTCTGAATCCCAGTTGATGCGTTATATCAAAAAATTAGAACGCAAAGATTTGTCGCTTAACCATTCGATGATTTCGTTGGGTTCCTGCACGATGAAACTCAATGCCGCAGCCGAAATGTTGCCTTTATCTATGGCAAATTGGAACAGTATACACCCGTTTGCCCCTGTAGAGCAAGCCGAAGGGTATATCACCATGCTGAAAAAATTGGAGCAACAGCTAAATGTTATTACCGGATTTGCCGGCACTACATTACAACCGAACTCAGGTGCACAAGGCGAATACGCCGGTTTAATGGCCATCCGTGCTTACCATTTATCCCGTGGAGATAACCACCGAAATGTATGTTTGATTCCGGCTTCGGCACACGGAACCAATCCGGCTTCGGCGGCAATGGCCGGCATGCACATCATTGTGACGAAAACCATGGAAAACGGCAATATTGATGTCGAAGATTTGAGAGCAAAAGCTATCGAACACGCGGCGAACTTATCGTGTTTGATGGTGACTTATCCTTCTACACATGGTGTTTTTGAAAGTGCTATTTGCGAAATCACAAAAATCATTCACGACAACGGTGGTTTAGTGTATATGGATGGTGCCAATATGAATGCTCAGGTTGGTTTGACCAATCCGGCCACCATTGGAGCCGATGTTTGTCACCTCAACTTACACAAAACGTTTGCCATTCCTCACGGCGGTGGCGGACCGGGTGTGGGTCCTATTTGTGTAAACGAAAAATTAGTTCCGTTTTTACCGACCAACCCTATTATTAAAGTGGGCGGTGACCAAGCCATCACTGCCATTTCAGCAGCACCGTACGGTTCGGCTTTAGTCTGTTTGATTTCCTATGGTTACATCACCATGTTGGGTGCCGAAGGGCTGAAAAAATCGACAGAGCACGCTATCTTGAACGCCAATTATATGAAAACCCGCTTGGAAGCGCACTACCCGATTTTGTATACGGGAGAATGTGGTCGTGCGGCTCACGAGATGATTTTAGATTGCCGTTCGTTTAAACAAAACGGTATCGAAGTAACCGATATTGCCAAACGTTTGATGGATTACGGCTTCCATGCCCCAACGGTTTCTTTCCCGGTAGCCGGTACGTTGATGGTGGAACCAACCGAATCAGAAGATTTAGCCGAGTTGGATCGTTTTTGTGATGCGCTGATTTCAATCAGAAAAGAAATTGACGCTGCTTCCGCTGATGACGCCAACAATGTATTAAAGAATGCGCCGCATACGTTGGCCATGTTAACTACAGACACTTGGACATTCCCATACACAAGAGAGCAAGCGGCTTATCCGTTAGACTATTTAACCGATAACAAATTTTGGCCAAGCGTTCGCCGAGTAGATGATGCTTATGGCGACCGAAACTTGGTTTGTTCTTGCGCACCGATTGAAGCGTATATGTAACCTATGAATGGCTAATACGAAAATCCCAAATTCTCCCGAAATGTCGGAATAGAGTTTGGGATTTTTACGTTAAAAAAAATGAAAGATTTTCAAACCCAAGACGACTTGTATTTACTCGTGGATGCGTTTTACAAAAAATTGTTGGCGGACAATTCCATTAGTTACATTTTCACTGATGTCGTCAAAATAAAACTTGAAGCGCATTTGCCCATCTTGGTCACGTTTTGGTCACAAGCCATTTTAGGTACCGGCGGCTATACCAAAAACCTGACACAAATTCATTTAGACGTCAATGCCAAATCCTATTTATCACCGGAATTGTTCGCTATTTGGCTTCGTCATTTTTACAATACTGTAGACGAAAACTTCAAAGGAGAAAAGGCCGAACAAATTAAAACCCAAGCATTAAGTATCGGAACGATTATGCAAGTTAAAATAAAAAACGAGAGGAGTTAACCTCTCGTTTCTTTTGTTATTGTTTGATAATCCTTTTTACAATTGAACCCGAATCGTTGGCTAGCTTGAGCACATAAATACCGGCTTGTAAATCTTGTACATTAATTAGATTACTATTTAGTTTATCCTTTCGTATCATTTGTCCCAAATGATTGTATAACTCATAACCGGTCAAAATTTCAACGTTACTTACTTGTAAAAAATCATTTGCCGGATTAGGGTAAACCACTACGTTTTGAAGCGAATTTTCAGGAGAACTCAGTGTCGTATCTACCACACAAATATTAAAACTTGAAGTTGTTATTGGAGTCGAATATTCATTTACCACTCGCACATAATACTCGTTCCCAACCGTATAAGCGCCATAAGTATATGTTTCGCCAGATCCATTGCCATTTGCATTTCTGCAATACACTAACGTTCCGTTACATCCTCCTTCATAAACTTGATAACCATTACTAACATCGACAACAGTGGACAATGAAATGGTCAAGGTGGCATTGGTTGCTGTAAACTTATACCAGACATCTTGTGATGGATTAGGCGAACACAGAAATATAGAACTCACACCATCTAAGGTTGAACCGCTTAAGGCTACCGTATTGGCGGTACAACTACTATTGGGCTGAATCGTGATAGCATTTGAACAATTATCATTTGCAGGCTGTGGATAGCTTTGCACACAAATCGTAAAAGTATTGATAGATGTGGTTGTAAAAGCATTAAAGACTCTGACAAAATAGGTTGTCCCTATTTCAAAGTTATTGAACAGAACACTCTCACTGGAACCACTGGCATTGTTGGAATTTCTACAAAGGAATGACAATCCGCTGCAATTACCAGTTAAAACTTCAAAGCCATTACTTATCCCCGAAGTTCCTGATAAATGAATCCCCATTGTTTTTTCAGTTGCTACAAAACTATACCAAACATCTTGAGATGCATCCGTGGCACATCCGGGAGCAGCATTAGTTATTGTCGCACCGGAAAATGTTCCTTCAACTGCATTACAAGAGGTTGAGGTATTCAAAACAATAGCATTGGCACAATTGTCATTGACCGGCGCCGGATAACTTTGCAAACAAATAGAGAATGTATTGGAAGAAGTTGCTATAAAAGCATTAAAAACTCGAATATAATAGGTGGTTCCTATTTCAAAGTTATTATACAGTAGACTTTCACCCGAACCCGTTGTATTATTAACATTCCTGCAAATGATTACGGATCCGTCACAACTCTCGGTTCTGACTTCAAACCCGTTACTGATTCCGGTGGTTCCAAATAAAACTATACCCATCATTTTCTCAGTAGCAACAAAACTATACCAAACATCCTGAGATGCATCCATGGCACAACTCGGTTTAGGTGTTGATATCGTTGCACCATTAAACGTGCCTTGAACCGTTGTACAAGATGAACCGGGAGTTAAGACTATGGCATTAGCACATAAATCATTTTGAGCATAAATTACTGTTGCACTAAACAAGGCTACTAAGAGAACGTAAAGTTTTTTCATTTCCATATTTTTTTTCAAAAGTAAAACAATCCAAATTATTTACAAAAACGAGAATAATTTATATTTTGTTAAAAAAAGACAGCAAAAAAAAACGAATTCGCAAAAATTAACAATTAACAAACAAAAATGTTAAATATCATTATTAAATCAATAATTTAGTACAACTATTACTTTACACATGAACATTAAAATTACCGGTTCCGGATGCTATATCCCGACCGAAATAGTGACCAATGCCGACTTTACCAAACATGTTTTTTTGAATGATGACGGCACCCCTTTTCCATTGCCTAACGAAGTCATTACCGAAAAGTTTTACGACATCACCGGAATTGAAGAACGGCGTTATGTGACCGATGATTTGTTGACTTCAGACATTGCTACTATCGCTGCCCAAAAAGCCATTGAAGATTCGGGTATTGATCCTGAAACGTTAGATTATATCATTTTCGCCCACAATTTCGGAAACGTTAAAAAAGGCGCCATTCAAACGGATATATTACCAAGCTTAGCTACCCGAGTAAAATTCGATTTGCGCATTAAAAATCCGAAATGTGTGGCCTATGACATGCTTTTTGGTTGTCCGGGATGGGTAGAAGGAGTCATCCAGGCGCAAGCATTTATCAAAGCCGGTATGGCCAAAAAATGCTTGGTCATTGGGGCCGAAACCTTATCACGCGTGGTGGATATGCACGACCGTGACAGTATGATTTATTCCGACGGCGCCGGCGCTACTGTTATTGAAGCCACAGAAGAAGCCGGCGGTATTCTGGCCCATGCCTCAGCTACTTTTACCTATGATGAAGCATACTACTTATTTTTCGGAAATTCATTCAACAAAGAACATGACCCCGATGTGCGTTACATCAAAATGCACGGTCGAAAAATATACGAGTTTGCTCTGAGTCAGGTACCGAAAGCCATGAAAGAATGTGTTGACGCCAGCGGAATAAGCATTAACAACATCAAAAAAGTCCTAATCCACCAAGCCAATGAGAAAATGGACGAAGCCATCATCCAACGCTTTTACAAATTGTTCGGACAAAAGACACCGGAAGGTATCATGCCCATGAGCATTCATAAATTAGGAAATTCGAGCGTAGCTACGGTTCCCACTTTATACGATTTATTGGTAAAAGGACAGTTGGAAGGACATTCGCTCCAAAAAGGCGATGTCATTTTGTTTGCTTCGGTAGGTGCCGGCATGAATGTAAATGCCGTTGTTTATCAAATGTAAAACATAAAAAAGTTGTAGTTTCAAATTGAAAGTTTAAAGTTTCAGGTTATATCACTAATTTTACCCTCGATTTTTCAGCTTGAAACCTGAAACCTGAAACCATTCTAAGATGTACGAGAAGACCTATCCGAGCAAGCGATTCAACCTGACTTTACAGTTTTTAAAAAAACACGTCGCCACCACTGAAACCATACTAGATTTGGGCGTACCAAATCCGTTTTCCAAAATCATGGAAGACAATGGCTATACCGTCATCAATACCAAGGGTGAAGATGTAGACAACGACCAAACCGCTTTGCAAACCGAAAACTATGAGGTCTTTACTGCCTTTGAGATTTTTGAACATTTGCTTAACCCCTACACGGTTTTACAAAACGTAAAAGCCGATAAAGTATTGATTTCCATTCCGTTGCGTTTGTGGTTTTCGCCGGCGTACCGTAGCAAAACCGACATGTGGGACCGCCACTACCATGAATTTGAAGATTGGCAACTCGATTGGTTATTAGAGAAAGCCGGGTATACCATTGTAGACCGAATGAAATTTACGCATCCGGTTAAAAAACTGGGGTTACGACCGTTATTACGATACATCACCCCCCGATATTATTTGGTTTACGCAGTGAGAAAGTGATTGGTAATTAGTGATTGGTAATTAGTCAAATGAAATACTACATCGTCATTCCGGCGCATAACGAAGAAGCCTTCCTGCAGTTCACGTTAGATTCGTTAGCAGCTCAAACGGTTTTGCCTGCCAAAGCCGTAATTGTCAATGATCATTCTACCGACAAAACCGCTGAAATTGTCTTGGCTTTCGCCGAAAAACACTCTTGGATATCACTGGTAAACACCACCTCCGATGCCATACATTTGCCGGGAAGCAAGGTGATTCAGGCGTTTCAGAAGGGATTGGAAACACTGGATGACGACTATGACATTTTGGTAAAAGCCGATGCCGATTTGATTTTCCCTCCCCATTACTTTGAAACCATAATCCAACATTTTCAATCCGATGCTCAAATCGGAATGGTCGGCGGTTTTGCCTACATTGAAAAAAACGGCGACTGGATTTTGGAAAATTTAACCGATAAAGACCATATTCGCGGTGCCTTTAAAGCCTACCGCAAGGCGACATTCCAACAAATCGGTGGTTTGAAACCGGCTATGGGCTGGGACACCGTAGATGAATTGCTTTGTCAATTTTACAACTGGAAAGTCGTTACCGATGAATCTTTGAAAGTCAAGCACCTCAAACCTACCGGAGCCAGTTACAACAAAACGGCGCGTTACAAGCAAGGCGAAGCTTTTTACACATTGGGTTACGGATTTTTTATCACTTCTGTTGCTTCTCTAAAATTAGCGATGCGAAAAGGCAAACCGTTGCTTTTCCTCGATTACATCAAAGGATTTTGGAAAGCGAAATCGGCCAACAAACCATTATTAGTCACAGATGAGCAAGCTAAATTCATTCGAAATTACCGCTGGAAGAAGATGAAAGAGAAGTTGTTCTGAGAAAGTTGCGTTAGGGATTGAAGCAAGTACCATGTACTGCGGAAAGCCCGACCCGAAGGACAGGAGGCTGAAAGCCGACTGCCGAAGGAAACGCCCAAAAACTTATAACTTATAACTTATAACTGCTTCGCCAGTTCAAAAAAATAAAGAAATTTATTTTTTCTCGGGTCATAACTTCTGCTTATTTTTGACATTATTTTAAGCCTATGATGCTCGTTCGCTATTTATCGCAAATCGGAAGGTATTTCCTGATGCTGAGGGAAATTTTCAAGAATCCTACGAAATGGTCGGTGATGCGGCAATTGATTTTTAAGGAGATTGACGACTTAATTATTGACTCTTTGGGAATTGTATGCTTTATCTCTTTCTTTGTGGGTGGCGTTGTTTCGATTCAAACCGCGTTGAATTTGACCAATCCGCTGATTCCGAAATACCTCATTGGGTTTGCCACACGACAGTCGGTCATCTTAGAATTTGCGCCTACCTTTATATCGATTATCATGGCCGGAAAAATGGGTTCGTTTATCACCTCGAGCATAGGAACTATGCGGGTTACCGAGCAAATTGATGCTTTGGAAGTTATGGGTGTCAACTCCTTAAACTATTTGGTGTTTCCTAAATTGATGGCGCTGTTGCTGTATCCATTTGTGATTGGTATCAGTATGTTTTTAGGCATTTTGGGCGGCTGGATTGCCAGTGTGTATGGCGGATTCGCTTCGAGCAATGAATTTATTACCGGAATACAACAAGAATTTATTCCGTTTCACATTTCGTATGCCTTTATCAAAACCTTTGTCTTTGCCTTTTTGTTAGCTACCATTCCGTCTTTTCACGGGTATTATATGAAAGGTGGTGCTTTGGAAGTGGGTAAAGCCAGTACGGTTTCGTTTGTTTGGACTTCGGTGACCATCATTTTAACCAATTATATCATAACCCAATTATTGCTGACCTGATGATAGAAGTTAAAGACGTTGAAAAATCATTTGGGGAATCCAAAGTACTGAAAGGCATTTCTACCGTTTTTGATGCCGGAAAAACCAATTTGATTATCGGTCAGAGTGGTTCCGGAAAAACGGTATTACTCAAAAGCTTGTTGGGTATTCACATGCCCGACAAGGGCACCATTTCGTTTGACGGCCGAATTTATTCCCACTTAACGCCCGATGAAAAAAGAGCGTTACGAACCGAAATAGGAATGGTTTTTCAGGGCAGTGCTTTGTTTGACAGTATGACAGTGGAAGAAAATGTGGGTTTCCCGTTAAAAATGTTTACCGATAAATCGGCCGCCGAAATTAAAGAACGCGTCAATTTTGTGATTAATCGGGTAAATTTAGTCGATGCCAATCATAAAAAACCTTCCGAGATTTCGGGCGGTATGCAAAAGCGTGTCGCCATTGCACGTGCTATTGTGAACAATCCGAAATATTTGTTTTGCGACGAACCCAACTCGGGTCTCGATCCAAAAACGGCTATTGTAATCGACAACCTTATCCATGAGATTACAGTAGAATATAACATTACGACGGTAGTCAATACGCATGACATGAACTCGGTGATGGAAATAGGTGATAAAATTGTATTTTTAAAAGAAGGCGTTTTGGCTTGGGAAGGGACCAAAAAAGAAATTTTCAAAACAGACAATGAAGCGGTAACCGACTTTGTGTATTCGTCGAATTTGTTCAAAAAAATACGAAAATCGCAAAATAAAGAAGACGTATAGTTACTGATTCGCACTTAAAAAAATCCAACCGGCCTTATTTTCTCCGCTTCTGAAATTCAGGATGTAATAATAGGTAGAGTCCGGCAACCGCTCTCCTTGCCTATTTTGACCATGCCATTCGTTGGTATAATTGTCTTTTTCATACACTTTTCGTCCCCATCGATTGTAAATTTCAAGGCGATCTACATCAAAACCGGTTAAGTCGAAACTGTCGTTTAACATATCGTTGTTGGGTGTAATGACGTTGGGAATAAAACAAATGGTTCGAATAATTTCTGTAGATTGAGCCACTGAACACCCGTTTTCATCGGTGACCGTTACCTGATAAACTCCCGTATCGCCTTGCGTAATGACAATCGGATTTTGATTGGCCGTAAAATTATTGGGGCCGGTCCATGCAAAGGAAGCACTCAACGGATTAAATGAATTGGCCAACGGCAACACCGTCACGACGTAGTCCTGATTCAAACACTCTTGTTGCACGGTAAACTCCGGCAAACTGTTTACATTCACTGTCACCGAAGCTTCTCCCGAGGGACAATTTTGCAACATAGCCGAAACGGTGTAGACTCCCGAATTTGCTGAAGATATCGATGGAATGACCGGATTTTGGTTAGAAGATAAAAAACCATTTGGTCCGGTCCATTGATACGAAACACCGGCTTGCGAAACGGCGTATAAATGCAGCGTTCCGGTATCACAAACGATGCTGTCAGCTGAAGCTGTCGGCGTAGCCGGAATTTGGTTTAGGGTAACGGTCACAAAAGCATCATCGGTTTGATTACACGAACCGCTCACTGCATATTGGAACTGATAGGTTCCGAAAGCCACCGAAGCTGAATTCCAAAAATTACCGTTTACGGTTCCGCTATTGGTAATTTCCTGCCAAACGCCACCGGCATCAAAACTTCCCTGTAAAAGCGAAAACAAATCGATAGTTCCTTGACTGCCACAATAGGTATAAATACCATCTAAGCCGGCATTGGGTTGTGTAACCGACACGTTAATGGTATAATCCAAAACCTGATTCAAACAAGACGCCGGGTTGTTACCATAACTGATACTCACATGATAAGTGCCGTTGTGCTGGGCGGCATTAAAAGAAGGAATCACTAACGAACTTGAATTCCCTACTATCACTGTGGCATCGTTATCTTTCCACCATTGGTACTGAAAAAAAGAAAAATCCGGGACCGATAACGTCAAGGTTTCACCATTACAACTTATCGGATTCGCAGTAATGACCATCGGATTGGGATTCGAAATTTCGAACAAACTGTTTAATATGTTGCCACAAGCGTCTTCCACCTGAAAATTGTAAGTCGCCGGTATCAGCCCCGTAAAGACATTAGAGTTGCCGTTTTGAACCAAAAAAGGTTGTCCGTTTCGGGTGGTAATTCGGTATTGAAGCGGATCAAAACCCACAGCCATTACTACGACTTCAAAAGTAGCGCCACATGAAATGGAATATACATCGGTAATCATAGGCAATCCATTGTAATCAAACTCGTGTATCACTTTATAACACATTTGCGAACCCTCACTATTTGAGGCATAGCTCGTAAAAACTTTCAATATTCTGAAATGACCCTGATACGCCAAGTTATAGTTCGTTGTATTATTGGTGAGTAAGACCGAATTTTGAGTTGTCGGCATTGTTCCGTCGGTATAAGCATTTCCCGTAAACGGATGACCCCAAATACCGGTGGCAGGATTTAATTTTTGCAACCAAAATGTAGTCCCAATGATATTGGTGCTCGAATGCATAAGGTTTAAATCAAATGAACCGCAATTCGGAATAATATCGACAGCCGTATCATCCTGATACCCTAAAATGGTAAATGCAATATTTTCAATTGTATTACAAGAATTGGTAGCCTGAATCACATAATCCCCGGCCGGAAGCGAATTCAAAATCAGAACACCGTTTATCATGATGAAAGATGCCAAATCGTGTGGCAACGGAAATCCGTAGGTCGGCGGAGCTGAAATCATATTCGCTGTAACAAACTGCCAATTGATTCGAACAGTGCCCAAACCTTCCTGACAACCCTCTAAAACATCAATGGTTACAGGCTGTGGCGGCGGTAATAACGCAATAACCAACACATGCGATTCACCACACAAATCAATCACATTAAAAGTATACATTCCTACCGGTATGGCATTAAAACCTATATAATTGGAGGAATTGATTGAACCGGTATAATCATGTGGTAAAGGAATCGGGTAATTAGCCGGTCCCGAAACCATAATTACCTGTTGGATGTCGTAAATAATGAGAGAACCCGTAATGCAATTGATGTTAAATTCAATATGAGAAGGCGGCGGTGGCGGTGTTATTATAATTTCTATGGTAAACACCTGCGGAATCCCACAAATATCTATAGTCTCAAAGACATAAGTTCCTCCGATGAGTCCACCCGCCGAAACCATGTTATTGATAATTTGAGAGGTATAACTAATCGGTAAAGATGTCGAAAAACCCGCCGGAGCTGAGACTAAAGTAACTGCTGAAACATTAAAAAAAACAGCTCTTTTGTGCAAACAACCGTCCGGAAGTATCAAATACCCGGCTTCTACAGATAAATTATCGACCACGCCGTTCAACGTATAAACAACACCACAGCCATCGGTAATCGTAAAGGTATAATTGTACGGTTGCGGATTGTATAACGGAATAATTTGCGTAAAACCGATGCCCGAATTAACCGTTTGATTAAATGTAACCGGCGGTCCTGACGGCGGAAAAACCGTGGTTGTAATCTGCAAAGGAAACTTAACAATCCCTTGCGGATACGCTAGCAGCGATGTGAAATCGGCTCCTACTCTCACCGAATTGCAACCGGATAAAGCAGGTTCATCGACATCAAAAACGATAGCCGGGTTGGTATATTGTACCGTAAAGGTTTGCACTACGCCTTCACCGCAATTATCATAAACCCTAATTTGATAGGTTCCGGTAGTAAGACTTGTAAAAACATTTGACGGTTGCGATGGCTTAATGACCGGTCCCGAAAATATTTCATAACTCACGGCTGTTCCTGTAATCGTATTCACCGTAATGGTTCCGTCGAAGCCGCAAATCTCGTTGGCGCTGGTCATTTGGTACGTCAACGTATCTACATCATCTTCTATGATTACATCTTGTTGTTGTGTCCCGGTATTCCCATTTAAAGATTGTGTAGCTACGATTCTGTAAGTACCCGAATTAAGTCCCGACAACGTATTGGTCGATTGCAGCGATATGGGTGTAGTGGTATTGGGCAAAAGATAAATAGCATAAACTACAGTAGAACCCGGAACTGTATTGGAAACCGAAAAAGTGAGTGATCCGTTATTCGGACAGGTTTCATTGGTATGTGAAACGGTAAGGGTAAAATTTGATAATTGACTGAATACAAGTTGCGAAAAAAACAACAAAAAGAGAGAAAACTTGAGTTTGAAGCCCACCATATACCACATCAAATTTTTAAAAATGAATATCCGTGGAAGGTACAACAAAAAAAAGATTTACTGCGTAAATTCTTAGTTTTTAACGTATCTGGATGAGCAAACTCGACTTCCGAATTATAATTCGTTGGCTTTGGCGGTGATTTTTTTGATGTCTTGCTCTTTGCTTTTCGGGTAAATCATCAATACATTTTCGTTGTCCACAATGATGTAATCATCCAAACCATCAATAACCACTAACTTCTTGGCATCGGAACGAATAATATTATTAGACGCATTTTCCAAAATTACAGTGGCATTGACCACCGCATTATTTTGATCGTCTTTATCTAATTTTTCGTGTAACGAACCCCAAGTTCCCAAATCGTTCCAATCGAAAGTGGCAGGCAAGACATACACATTGTCCGCTTTTTCCATCACAGCATAATCAATCGAAATATTGTCGGCTTTGGCATAATGCTCTTGAATAAATTGTCTTTCGCTGTTCGTGTTATAGCTATCAAAACCCAACTGAAATAAGGCTTTCATTTGGGGCTGAAATATTGAAAAAGCTTCGGTAATCGACTGTACACTCCAGATAAAAATACCGCCGTTCCACAAGAAATTACCCGCTTCCAAAAAAGCTTTGGCGGTTTCGTAATTGGGCTTTTCGCGAAACTGATTCACTTTTTTTATCGGACTTGTATCGTTTTTGTCAAACTCGATATACCCAAATCCGGTATTGGGAAATGTAGGCTGAATGCCCAAAGTCATTAAAGCCGGTTCTTTTTCACAAAAATCAAAACACTGTTGTAAATCGTGGGTAAAAGCCGCTTCATCTTCAATCCAATGATCGCTCGGCGCCACTACCATCAGGGCGTTAGGGTTTTTTTTCTGAATTTTCAACGAAGCATACAAAATACACGGCGCCGTATTACGCATCGCGGGTTCCAACACTACTTGCTCTTGTTTTACCATCGGCAATTGTTCTAATACCAAACCGTTGTAGCGCTCGTTGGTCAGAATGAAGATGTTTTCTACCGGTATCAACTTTGACAGGCGACTGAATGTTTTTTGAATCAAGGTTTCTCCCGAGCCCAACATATCATGGAATTGTTTCGGAAAATCGGTGGTGCTTACCGGCCAAAATCGGGAACCGACACCGCCGGCCATGAGTACTGCGTAATAATTGTTGTTCATTTTTTTTGGAGTAACTGAGTTGCTAAGGTACTAAGTTGCTGAGTTTTTTTTGCAAATTTAACCCGGAATTATTTCCACCTCAGCGTTGGCGTTAAACAAATACAACCGTCCGGTTTTGACTTCGAGGCATTCGTAACGCTTTACGCGAAGTCCTTTCTTTTGAAAAACCCTGCCGTTTTTAATCCGGAAATAACTACCGCTCGGCACTTCGTGTACAAAATGAATATCGGGTTTGCGTTCGTCAAATTGTTTCAATGCAAAAGCCAATCGAGCATCGGTATCGCTACTCGCCGTGGGATTCCGGAAATGATTGGCCACCAAAGGCAACACCGAATGCGGAAAAATTTCCGGTCGAATAAATGGCACCATCAACCGTTGAAACGTATGCTTCCATTCGTTCCCGTGCGGTTTAATTGAGCGTCCGAATTTTTCGTAAGCGACTAAATGTGCCATTTCATGAACTAACGTAATCAGAAAGCGGTATTTATTTAAATTGGCATTCACCGTAATCTCGTGCTTTCCGCCTACGGCTCGGCGATAATCTCCGTGACGTGTTTGGCGTTCATTCACAATCTTCAAATGCACATTGTTGTTTTTGATTAATTCAAAACAAGGCAACACGGCATGTTCGGGCAAGTATTTGGCTAAGACTTCGCTCAAAGGATTACGAGTTTCAAGTTTAAGGTTTCAGGTTAAAATTAGGGCGTTGAGGAAGACACTTGGATAACTTTTCCGTTGTGGTATTTGTTCCCGGTTAGGGCGAAATGGGCAATATAATCGGCCATTTCTTCGGCAGAAATAGGCGCTTCATAACCCGGAAACGCTTCTTGCAGCATTTCGGTATTCACGGCTCCGAGAGCTAACACATTAAACGCAATGCCCTGCTCTTTGTATTCTTCCGCTAACAATTCCGAAAGCGTAATCACGGCGCCTTTACTCGAACTGTACGCCGCTAATCCGGCAAACTTCATGCTGCCTTGAATGCCGCCCATCGAACTGATGGTTACCACGTGGCTACCCTTTTGGAGGTAAGGTAAGCACACTCGCGTCAAATTAGCCACGCCAAAAACATTCACACGGTACACAATTTCAAAATCTTCTTGGGATGTTTGGGAAAACGGGCGGTTGAGCAAACTACCGGCATTGTGAATAATAACATCCACTTTTTTCCAAGCCTGCGTAAGAAACTTTTCAACCTCAGCCAATGCTTCTTCTTTGCCCAAGTCCACCGACAAACAAGTAATGTTTTCGTTTTCGATTAAAGCTTGCGGCGTTTTACGAGATATGGCTAACACTTGATGTCCGGCTTTGGCCAATTGCAACGCCAATTCGTAGCCAATACCACGTGACGTTCCGGTGATGATGATGTTTTTACTCACAACTTTAAATTGTTTTTTGGCGTTCGTGAATCTTCGATTTCATGTGTTTCTTTATTGTCGTAAATATACTAAAAGTAAGGATTTGAAAACCATCCGTAATATTTCTTCCCAAATTTAATTCCCTGAAAAATTCCGAATCCTATAAAGACCAACGGAATAATGATTTGCATTAAATATTTGGCCAAAAAAGCAACATTCGAGGCGAAATAATGCAATGACAGAATTAGTGCCAACATCCCGCAGAAGGTTCCGATTATCGTACCCAAAACAAAAAGATATTTTATTGAACCCGAAATGTTTATATACTTACCGTTTAAAAGCCAAAGATTCCAGCCCGTCCAAAACGGAATTTGAATAAAATTGAGGCAACTCAACGCCATTCCCAATAGGAAAGGCGCATACTTCAAATGAATCGAAAAATCGCTTTTGGCATTGGCACTCGAATAAAAAACATAGGCCAGCAAAAACATAAATAAGATTGAAAATCCCTCTATAAACTTGGTTAGTTTTTTGTTAGCAGCCAAAGTATCCGCAAAAATTAAGGTGCAATAAATCACAAAAAGCTCTATCAGTATCACGCCCGACAAATACAAAATAGTAGGTGACAAACCTAGCTTTTCATACACCTGAAAACCCACAACGTTCAAGTAGCCCAAGGGAATCGACCCAATGAAACTCACTAAAAATCCAATGACTATGTTTTTAAGGTTTTGCATTAAAAATTGACAATCTTGTTGCTTTGTTCCAAATGTAAGCTATACTGCTCCATGCCCGTTTTATGCGGCAGATAATCGTAACCGCGTTTGTGATTTTCCACACTAATTTCAAACATATATGTAATGTGTCGCGCCAATTCTTTCCAGGCAAAAAAAAGCGAATGTTTCGGGTCGTAAATGTGCGTTGGTTCACTGGCTGCACCGTTTAATTCAACGATGGCAAAATTTTTCCCTTGCTCAAGCTCTTCCCAAGTGAGATACATGATATCCAATCGACCGAAATAAAAACCATCAATTTGCAAGCACATGTCGTCTATCACCTTTGTCAGTTGCGGTGAAATTAAATGACTGTAATCTAAAAACTTCGCTCCCCGCGCATGGTTGCCATACGGCACCAAATTGCGTTTTTCGCCTTTGGGCAAAATGTCTTTTAACCTATGACCATGTTCCTTTTGCAATGCTTTTAATTGCAACTCATAACGCGGATTGGCTTTTACTAATTCTTCTACGGTAGCACGTCCATCGCCTTCAACGATGAGGAATTCTTTGGCTACGATTCCGGTGATTCTTCCGTTTTTTTCGTGTGGATAACGCACATAAAAAATGCCGACTTCCTTGGGAAACGGAATCAAATCCTGTATTAAATAATCAAAATTGACTTTGCGATGGTACCTTTTTAAATCTTCTATACTTTCGATTTTTTTCACAGCAGAACCACGCAAACCTATGTCGGGCTTGGCGATGAGCGGAAATTCGATTTTGGAATTAGTAAGAATAGCTTCCACGGCTTCAAAAGGCAACTGCTCAGCGATAAAATCTGTTTTGGGATAAAATTGAGGCGGAATCAAATCGTATATTTCCTTTTTGCTATCCATAAAAAATCCACCGTTTCGCATGGTTGGATTGCAAGTGTTGAAAAAGAAAATACTTCGGGATTTCAAAGCATAAAACGCCCAAAGAAAATAAATAGGGATATACACAATCGTAAACGGCCAATATTCCCAATGGAAGAGTTTGTGAAGGAAGAGTCTCAAGGTTACGGGTTCAAAGTTTCAGATTTCAAGTTTCAGATTTCAAGTTTCAGACTTATACAGATATAAAAACGTTGCTATACTCTTTTTCGGCAATTAAATCTGAATAACGGATTGCAACTTTATTTTGTTCCAAAATGGTTTGTGTGATGCTCAGTGTTTTTAAGATGTCATTCCGGTTGATGACCAAGCCATGTTCGGTATTTTCTTCTTCGGTGTATCGGTGAAAATTAAAAAGTTCTGCTTCATTGACTTCGGGTTTCATCTCTAAAAAAGTATGAAACCAATGGGCCCGCTTTTCCCGAATTTCTTTAGTATATAAAGTCGAAGATGACCAAATATGACTTTGGTTGGCGTCTAATTCGATACTGCTTTTATCCGATTCATTCCAACGCAATTGATATAACTTTTGCCTTTCAAACAACACCAGAGTAAACGGTTCGATATGGTGCAAGTTAATGGCTTGCCAAGCTTGCAAAGGCGATTCGCTACCCATCAAATCGAGCACTATTAAGCCCCGACTTTTGCGATAACTATCTTTAAAAACATGACGCTCTTCGGCACCGTTAAGTAATACCAACACCGTGGAATGCTCGTCAATAGCGTACCAAGTACCGCCGGCTTTGTTGTCTTTAGGGAAAATAACATTTTTATTATTCACCTGATACGTTCTGGGTTCGATGGCATTGGGCCGCAAGACCTTTTCATCCCTATTGGACGTTATGATGATTTTACCATTGGCATTTACAAAACTTACTGTGCACATTGTTTACGGTATTCGATGGTGGAACGTGCTACGCCAAAATTGTCATCCACTTTAACAGAATCAATTTGCAATAAAGCCACTTTAATTAAAGCCTGATGGTGGATACAATGCTCTAAATTATACAAAAGTTCGCGATGGTAATTGGTGTTAATCACTACAGTATCACCGTCCATATAGTGTTGTAAAAGCAATGGTTTGTCGGGTTTATCGATACGGCTCATAATCGTTGCGATACACGAATAGGCAAAAGCCGTATTGGTTTGAATTAAGGCATCTCGATTGCGTTGATCGTAATTGATGGTCCCCAATTGGTATTGTGTTTCCAAGCATTGAAACAATTCTATAATATGGCGCGTGTGTTGTCCGATGGTCGCATTGGAAAGCTCTTGACAAGGACAACAATACTCCTCATCGGATAACATTGACACTACATCAGATAATTCCTCAAGGGTTTTTCGGATAGAAGAAATGAGCATGTTTATACTTCGCTTTTATTTAAAATACGTTTTCAGATACAGTATAGTTTTAAAATTTTAATTGCAGTAAACCGGAAAGCTTCTCACGTTCTCTGAATACCAAAATCAAACAACACAACAGCGTGATTGCTGCCAAAACAAACAAAGTTCCTCCATCGTTCTGAATTTCAATACCTAACACAAATATATGCGAAAAAACAGCACCCAACATCGTCCCTAATCCTAAAAGTGCTCCCAACAAAGTAGTTCTCGGTATTAAAATTAAAATGGAAGCAATTAATTCGACTACACCCGAACCAATTCGACCATAAGGTTCGATGCCTAGGGTTTGAAAAATATAGACACTTTCTGATGCGCCGGAAAACTTAAAAAAAAGGGTTTGTAAAAGGATTACCACTGCGGTGAGTTTAACAATCCAAATAAAAAATTGGTTTTTCATGATGTTTTAGTTTGCGTTGAAGATTTTTTTCCAATTCGCATCAGCTTTTCGATTAAGATTAGCCTCATCTTTGTTCCAAGACTTCAGGGTGTTGTTAAAATACGCATTGTAGAATAAAAACAATTTCCCGTTGACGATTTTAAAAGTTTGCGGATCAACTTCCACCTTCTCCCCGTTTGCACCCATGGCATACGCACACCATCCACCGTATTGCGGTTCATAACTCGACGGATTTTTCTTGAACGTTTCCTTGTTATCGTTGGAAGCAAAATAATAGGTAACGCCTTCAAATGTGGCAGCAATTGATGATTTTCCCTTCACGGCTTTTTTCTGAGTAAAATAAGCCACCGGATCGTAACCTTGAAGCGCGATTCCCTTTTCAAGGTTAAGTTCTTTCGTTCTTTTGGCTACGGATTGAGCCGATACCAGTGTTGCCGTTAATGCAACAAAGAGGAATACGATTATTTTTTTCATGATTTCTTAATTTTTATAATTTAGTGACAAAAGTATACCTGATTCAAATACTGTTTTGGTCAGCTACTGTATTACATTTATCTATTATTTGTTTTTGATTTTTTCCCAGTTTTCATTCGCTTTCAAAATACGTTCATCGCGTTGTTTCAGCCACTCTGCTTTAATCTCAAGACTGTAATTGAGATACAATTTATCATTTACTATTGTAAAAGCATTTGGATTAATAGGTGCTTTGTAACCCTTAGACAACCCATAAGCGCAATAGCCTCCATATTGGGGCACAAACTTAGATGGATCTTGAAGAAAAAGCACTTTATGGGCTTCCTTACTAAAGAAATAAGTCGCATTATCAAAAGTGGCGCTGATTTCTTTGTTGCCTGCTATGGCTTTACCGTCTTCAAAATAGGCCACAGGATCATAGCCTTGTATGGCTATTCCGTTTTTTAGATTATTCTGAGCACCCATACTCAAGGTGATCAATACCAAACATAGTTGCATTAACTGTTTCATGATTTTTGAATGAATTTAAAATGAATACTGATAGTGTAGTCCGGCAACAAAACTTCTGGTTAAACCATCCGGTCTTATGGTTCTGACGACAAAAGGGGTTGCCAAAGAAAGTTCTATTGAACTTTGAGGAGAAAGTTTACAGGAAGTCAACAAATTTCCGTTAATCGTCAATCCGTCCGAACCTCTAATCTTTTCGCGTTCACCAAAGATACTTTCATAGCTGTCCTCTCCCAGGTGATAGATGAACAAGACGTTGGGTTTGAAAGTAATTTTTTGGTTTGCCACCGGTATGGAATAGATGGCCCGAACCAAAGCATCGGGTTGGCGGTGAAACAAATTGGTTGACGGAAAATCATCGGTACCCGCATATTCGCTGAAATAAGAATTTTTATTTAAATTAACGACTGGTATTTGAAGCGCGCCATTGAAACTCCATTGTTTGTACTGATAATTGGCTCCGACAAATACATCGATGGTTCCCAAGCTCGATTGATAATCCAGCGGCAGGGAATAACCGTTAATTTTTAAGTTGGATGCCGTAAAAGGAAACTTCAACCCCAACAAAGCACTCCATTGCCGTTGGTTCTTTTCTGTAAAGGCATAATTCCCAACTAAAAACGCATCACCAAATTGACTTCGGGTGCCAAAACTTCCCGAGGCAGTTGAAAAAGTTACTTTAGCCGTAAACGAATACTGTTCGTTGAATCGTTTGGTATACGAAACGTAAGGCGAAACATAAACCAAATCGGCTTCTCCCAAACTGTAAATTGCGGAAATTTCCAGTTTGTTTTTAAAGGCCGTTTTCTCTTGTTGAAATCCTTTGTTGATGGAACAAATTCCGGCATCACTACATCCTTGAGCATACCCAATATTTACAAGGAGCGCACCTGTTATTATCAATAGCTTTTTTTTCATGGCCTTCAGTTTTGCTGTAATTCCGCTATGGCAAACAAATGATTGTATTGCTGACAATGGATTAAAACATGGGAATACGCACTCACTTGAATTCCAGCTGGAATCGTATATACTGTTTGTTGGGTTAAATTTCCCAGGTTTACAAATTGCGTAGGCGCAGCAGATTTAGACAAATAGACTTTCAAATCAGGGCCATCGGAAATAGAAAAATTCTCCAATTGTACCTTAAATTGGTTATTTTCAAAATAGATTTTGGCTTCACCACTAACCATAATACCGGAAGTAGGCACAAAACTGCCGTAGTACCATAACATGGATTCCGGGTTTATTGTTTCCGTATTCTGATTTTGTGTAAGCACGCCTTCTTCTTGGCAAGACAAAAAATAAAGAAATAAAATGGATAACAGTGCTTTTTTCATCGCTTTCGTTTTTACAGTCACAAAGCTATAACGAAGCAAAAAGCGGAATTGTCGGGTAGTTTACATTTGACCCAAAAAAAATTAAAACTTCGAAATATCTTCGATGATAATTTCTTTTCGACCGTAATGCATCAGGCCGTTTTCTTCCAGTTCATTTAACAGAACGGTAGCCGTTTGACGCGATGTACAGATAATTTGGGCGATGTCGTTTTGGGTCAGGTAATTTTCAATGATAATTCTGTTACCGTCGCGTTTGCCGTCGCGCTCTGCCCAATCTTTTATAAAAGTAAGCAAGCGGGTTTTGGCATCTTTAGACACCAAATTGGCGTAATTATTTTTGATGCGCTTTAACTTTAACCCCACAAACTTGGTATAGGACAAGGCCAAACCGGGATTGCGCAACAACAAATCTTCAAAGTCAGATAACAGAAAACTACAAATGATGATGTCATCGGTCAGTGCTTTGGCATATTCGTTTGAGTTTTTATCATTTTCCAGCGTTAATTCGCCAAACAGATCGCCTTTTTCGATAATGTCTTTGATGGTTTCGTTCCCGTTTTCATCCACGGAAACAATTTTGATTTTGCCTTTTTTGAGCAAAAAAACACGCGGTACATCCGAAGAAGAGAAATAAATGATATCGCCTTTCTTGGCTTTTTTAAAACCGGTAATGATACACAACTGCTTAATTTGGTTCATGCTCAATGTCCAAAACAACTTGTGATCGCGGAGGTACCAATATTTAAGTTCTTCATACATAGCGTAAATGTATACATTTTTAGAAATAAAAAACCCTTCCAAAAAAAATTGAAAGGGTTTTTGTTTTGATTCTTATTTTGATTACGAAACCAATCCTCTGGAAATTACAATTCTCTGTATTTCAGAAGTACCTTCGTAAATCTGCGTGATTTTAGCATCGCGCATCATTCGTTCTACGTGGTATTCGGCTACATACCCGTTTCCTCCGTGAATTTGTACGGCTTCGTTAGCCACTTCCAACGCCACTTCAGAAGCATATAACTTAGCCATCGCACCACTGTGTGCAATGTCTTTGCCTTCGTCTTTTTCAGCAGCAGCTTTCATGATTAATAGTTTAGCCGCGGTGATTTTCACATACATATCGGCCAATTTAAAAGCAATCGCTTGATGTTTGAAAATTTCTTTGCCGAACGCTTTTCTCTCGTTAGCGTATTTCAACGCCAATTCGTAAGCGCCCGTGGCGATACCTAATGCTTGAGACGCAATTCCGATTCTACCGCCGTTCAAGACATTCATGGCAAAGTTGAACCCGAAACCATCCGGTCCGATACGATTTTCTTTTGGCACTTTTACGTCGGTAAACATCAACGAATGCGTGTCACTGCCGCGGATACCCATTTTCTTTTCTTTTGGTCCGATTTCAAAACCTTCCCAACCTTTTTCTACGATAAAGGCATTGATTCCTTTGTGTCCTTTTTCCACATCGGTTTGTGCCATTACCAAATAGGTAGATGCGGTGCCTCCGTTGGTAATCCAGTTTTTGGTTCCGTTAAGCAAATAGTAATCGCCCATGTCTTTGGCGGTGGTTTTTTGCGAAGAAGCATCACTTCCGGCTTCCGGCTCCGACAAACAGAACGCACCAATGACTTCTCCTTTGGCCAACGGCACCAAGTATTTCATTTTTTGTTCTTCCGAACAGTATTTTTCCATTCCGGCACACACCAAAGAGTTGTTCACCGACATGATTACGGCAGCCGAAGCATCTACTTTGGCAATTTCGGTCATCGCCAATACATAAGAAACGCTGTCCAAACCGGCTCCGCCGTATTTCGGATCCACCATCATTCCCATAAACCCTAATTCCGCCATCATTTTGACTTGTTCGGTGGGAAACTTCGAATGTTCGTCTCTTTCTATTACGCCCGGCAACAATTCGGCTTGTGCAAAATCACGGGCCGCTTGCTGAATCATTAACTGCTCTTCGGTTAAATTAAAATCCATATATTGTAACGGTTATTGTTTGTTGTTTCTTTACTTTTGGTGCGCAAAAATAGGATTTAAAAGTTAGAATTTCAAACGTTTTCGTAATTTTAGCCAATGTTGAAAGAAAGTTATACGGTTGTCGGTGTGATGTCGGGTACTTCGCTCGATGGCGTCGATTTGGCGCACATCCGTTTCGCGGTAAATCACCAAAAATGGAGCTACGAAATTCTGGAAAGCGAGACCATCCCGTACACTGAAGATTGGTTAAACAAATTACGCACTGCGGTTGATTTTTCCAAACCGGCATTAAAACAACTCAACCACGACTACACCACCCTTTTAGGTAACATCATCAAAGATTTTATCCAAAAAAATAAAATCAAAAATCTCGATGCCGTTTGCAGTCACGGCCACACGATTTTGCACCAACCGCAAAACGGTTTCACTTTGCAAATCGGCAACTTAAAAGAAATTGCAACGATAGTAGGTCAAACCGTGGTGTGTGATTTTCGTGTGCAAGATGTAAAGCTCGGCGGTCAAGGTGCGCCTTTGGTGCCTATTGGGGACCGAATTTTATTTGCCGACTACGACTATTGCCTGAATTTAGGCGGATTTTCCAATATCTCTTTTGAACAAGACGGGAAGCGTATTGCGTTTGACATTTCGCCGGTGAATACCGTATTGAACTTTTACGCCAATCGTCTCGGCTTACCGTATGACGACAAAGGGGAAATCGCGCGCAGCGGGGAAACCGATATGGCCTTGTTGGAAGAATTGGACAACTTGTCGTACTACCAAAAACCGTATCCGAAATCGTTGGGCTTTGAATTTGTGAAAACCATCGTCTTGCCTTTGTTGGAAAGTTACGACCTTTCAGTTGAAGACAAAATGCACACGTTTATCAAACACATCGCCAAGCAAACCGCTTATGCTTTGCCCGAAAGAAAAGGCAAAATGTTGGTAACGGGCGGCGGCGCCTACAATACTTTTTTGTTGGAATGTATGCAAAATTATCTGTCTGAAATGACCATAGTAGTACCCGAGACCAAGACCTTAGAATACAAAGAAGCCTTGATTTTCGGGTTACTCGGCGTTTTAAAATTGCGCAAAGAAATCAATGTTTTGAGTAGCGTTACCGGGGCGAAAAAAGATCATAGCAGTGGCGTCATATTTCGTCCTTGATCGTGCCTGAAAATTCAAAATTTATTGCATTTCAAACCAATTTCATCATTTGCAATTCCTGATTCATAATTCTCAAATCCCTATATTTGCACCACAAACTAAATTACAAGCTAACTAAAACAAAGAATCTGAAGTGAGCTCAGATGATACACAATGAAAGACTTATTAAAAAAATTCGAAAACAAACAACCTGAAATTGTATTCCACTGGAAAGATAACGAAACCGATGCCGAAGGATGGACCGTAATTAACAGCCTTCGCGGTGGTGCAGCCGGTGGCGGAACCCGTATGCGCAAAGGATTGGACATGAACGAAGTATTGTCGTTGGCCAAAACCATGGAAGTAAAATTCTCGGTTTCCGGACCGGCCATTGGCGGTGCCAAATCGGGTATCAACTTTGACCCGAACGACCCGCGTAAAAAAGGTGTTTTACAACGTTGGTATAAAGCCGTTTCGCCACTATTGAAAAGCTATTACGGTACCGGAGGCGATTTGAATGTGGACGAAATCCACGAAGTTATTCCAATGACAGAGGAATGTGGTGTTTGGCATCCGCAAGAAGGGGTGTTTAACGGCCATTTCAAACCGACAGAAGCCGACAAAATCAACCGCATCGGACAATTGCGTCAAGGCGTAATTAAGGTCATCGAAAACCCAAAATTTTCTCCCGATGTGTTGCGCAAATACACAGTAGCCGATATGATTACCGGTTATGGTGTAGCCGAGGCCGTTCGTCATTATTACGATATATACGGCGGTGATGTACAAGGCAAAAAAGCCATCGTACAGGGTTTTGGCAACGTAGGTTCGGCCGCCGCTTTTTATTTGGCCGATATGGGTGCCAAAGTCGTAGGTATTATCGACCGAGACGGTGGTGTCATCAATGAAGAAGGTTTTTCATTTGAAGAAATCAAACGTTTATTTTTAAATAAAGACGGTAACAAATTGGTAGCTCAAAACATGATTCCGTTTGCCGAAATTAATGAAAGCATTTGGAAATTGGGTGCCGAAATTTTTGCCCCGTGTGCGGCTTCGAGATTGGTGACCAAAGACCAAGTCGATACCATGATTGCCTCGGGACTGGATGTCATTTCGTGTGGCGCCAATGTACCGTTTGCCGACAAAGAAATTTTCTTTGGTCCGATTATGGAAGAAACCGACAGCAAAGTGAGTTTGATTCCGGATTTCATCTCCAACTGCGGTATGGCTCGCGTTTTCGCTTATTTTATGGAGAAAAAAGTGCAGATGACCGACGAAGCAATCTTCTACGACATCTCGGAAACCATCAAAAAAGCCTTGGAAAAAGCCCATGGATTGAATTCGAGCAAGAAAAACATTAGTGCTACCGCTTTTGAAATTGCCTTGAAACAGTTAGTTTAATATATTTTTAAGCCAACTGTCTACAATATTTACTATTTTTAAGCGTTATATTGTAATAAACAACCAACAGGACAGCAATGAGTTTCGAATTATCTGAAAACGACAAAAAATCTTTAGCCATAACCACAGTGGTTTATGCCTTATTGTTACTGTTACTCTTTTTCTTGCGCTTTTGGCCTCCGGCCAACATGAAATTGATGGGCGGTGGCGGCGGTGGCGGTATTGAGATGAACTTTGGCGATAGTGATTACGGCATGGGCAATAATTACAAAAGTGAGGTTTTGAATGCGACCAATCAAACGAAGGTCACACCCACGACAACGTCTCCCGATGACGATGTGATTTCGGATGATACCGATGACGAAACCAATGTGGCCATTCCTAAAAAAGACAATGTCAAAGCACCGGTTGTTCCTAAAAAAGAGGTCAAACCCACACCCGAAAAACCGAAAGTTTCTCCTAATGCTAACGATGCATTATCGAGTATATTAAACGGCAATCGTGGCGGTGACGGAAACGATACGCGTGGCGGCAATAAAGGAAACGCTAACGGCAACTTAAACTCGAGCGGTTATTACGGCAGTGGCAGCGGTACCGGCAGTGGCGGCGGGAACGGTTCGGGTAACGGAACCGGAAGCGGTTCGGGAAGCGGCTCCGGCAGTGGGAGCGGAAGTGGTGGCGGCAACGGCAGCGGCTCCGGATATTCATTAGGCAACCGAAAAGCATTGAGCAAGCCACAACCCGATTACACGTGTCAGGAACAAGGACGCGTTGCTGTACAAGTGACCGTAGACCGAAACGGAAACACTATAAGTGTAACGGCGGGTGTTCAAGGAACCACGAATACTGCAAAATGTTTGCTTGACCAAGCGCGAATTGCAGCCATGCAAACCAAATGGCAAGCCGATAGCAATGCGCCTGAAAAGCAGGTTGGAAAAATAATTTACACCTTCAGCTTGAATTAAAACATAAAAAAATCCCATTCGAATGAATGGGATTTTTATTTTACTATAGCATCAATTTTACCAACCGTCAGCTTTCTTTTTCTTATCCATAAAAGTAACTAAACTTTTATTCAACTCGTTAAAAAGTGATTCGTATGCGGCCGGCACGTCATCTTTATACTTTTTTAAACTGCCGTCTTTATTGTAATACTCGGAAAAGTCATTTAAGTCATGCATCACAACAGTTGTTGCA
Source organism: Flavobacterium sedimenticola (assembly GCF_030053345.1). Classification (GTDB taxonomy): domain Bacteria; phylum Bacteroidota; class Bacteroidia; order Flavobacteriales; family Flavobacteriaceae; genus Flavobacterium; species Flavobacterium sedimenticola. The sequence goes on along the minus strand of NZ_JASGBP010000008.1, from coordinate 17,618 downwards.
TTGTTAGGCTTCTCGGTAAGTCCGATGGCTTCGAATTTGAATCGGCCGTCCTTAAAGTTAATTTCAATCGTAAACGTGGCATACGTACACACATTCGTTCCACCGGCTTTACTGCAAAGAAAGTTCTCCTTGCCGCCTTCAATCACTAATTTTTCGCCTTCGACAGCAGTCACGACTTTGTAGCCTTTTTTGCTGTTCTCTTTCACCCAAGCCAAGGCCAAATTATAAGTATCTTTAGCCGAACCTTCAAAAGTAGTCACGATATAATCGGTTAATCCTTCTTTCGAAAAGTTAAATTCGGTATCTTGAGCAAAGGTCATGGATGTAAAAAACGCCATGACGGCTAACGCTTTTAGTTTCATCTTTGATTTATTAAAAATTTATTTAGGACTGGTTGCGATGACAAATTTGAGTTTATTTTTCACGCCTATTTGCAATACATCTACCAAATCTTGCACCTGCATGGTGGCCGGAATTCGAATGACAACGGTTTGTTGCTTTTCGGGATCCATTTTAGCCAGTAATTTGGTTTCCAATTGGTCAAAAATCACTTCCTCTTTGTCAATAAAAAAGCGCTTTTCTTCGGTTACCGAAAGCGTAATCAACTGCTTGTTGGTTTTTTCGTTGGTTTTCGATTTCGGCAGGGTCATTCGAATTACATTCGGATTGGCCAAAGTAGAAATGATCAGAAAAAACAACAACAGGAAAAACATAATGTCGCTCAACGAAGATGTGGCGACTTCTGCATGAAATCGTTTATTTCGCTTTATTGGCATGTGGTCGTTGAATTATGTTGACAAACTCTAATACTTGCTTTTGAATCACCAAGGAGAAATTATCAATTTTTCCGTTGAACAAGTGATAAGCTGCGTAGGCAATAATCCCTACAATCAAACCGGCTCCACTACTAATCATTTTCTCGTATAAACCGCCGGAAATATTTCCAATACTGATGTCTTCGGTTACCGAAATACTGTAGAAAATTTTAATTACTCCCGAAATGGTTCCGATAAACCCAATTGTTGGCGCAATCCCTGCAATCAAACCTAATTGGCCTAACTTTTTTTCCATATAACCAATTTCGATATTGGCGGCGCGTTCCATATTGGATTCGATTTCATTGATATGACGGCCAATGGTCAAAACACCTTCTTTAATAATTGTTCCTTGTGCATTTCCGGCTCTTTCTGCCGAATTCACCGCCATATCAATATTGGCATTGTTCAAATGATTACGGATATCCGACATCAAATGATTGTCGATTTTGGCTGCTTTGTGAATGTAGATGTAACGCTCAAAAATAATGTAAAGCGTATAAAACAATAAAAGAGCAATCGGAATCAAAAAAATCCCTCCTTTAAAAATAAACTCTAAAACGGAAACTTCATTGGTTAAAGCGGCATTGGTGGCGTCTGCTGTAGGTATGTTTTGAGCCAAACTATCCACTTGCAACTGTAAAAAGGTACTGATCATATTTATTAAATTTTGGGCTGTTAATTCTGAAAATAGTTTCAAATTTGTACGAACCAAATAGGCTTCACAATATAAACGAAAAAAAAATTAAAAAAGTATAGCTCTTGAATATTTTTTCCCAAAAATTATGAACTACGAAGAAACGCTACAGTGGATGTTTAATAAGCTCCCGATGTACCAAACACAAGGTGCTTCGGCCTATCGGAAAGACATCTCCAATACGGTTTTGTTAGCCAATCATTTGGGTAATCCCGAAAAAAAACTGCGTTGTATTCATGTGGCCGGAACCAACGGCAAAGGCTCTACTTCACATCTTTTGGCCTCTGTACTTCAGGAAGCCGGCTATAAAGTCGGACTTTATACGTCACCTCATTTAAAAGATTACCGCGAGCGCATCAAAATCAACGGCGAACCCATATCGGAAGCTGCCGTTTGCGAATTCATAGCCCGGAACCAATCGTTCTTTGAAGCACACCATTTGAGTTTTTTTGAGATGACTGTGGGTTTGGCTTTGGATTATTTTGCTCGACAAAAAACCGACATTAATGTGATTGAAGTAGGCATGGGCGGCCGGTTAGACTCCACCAACATCATCACGCCGCTACTCTCGGTCATCACCAATATCGGCTTAGATCACACCCAGTTTTTGGGTGACACGCTGGAAGCCATTGCTTTTGAAAAGGCCGGTATTATCAAAAACGAGGTCCCTGTGGTGATTGGCGAATACGGACCGGAAACCCAACCGGTTTTTAAGACGAAAGCGCAAGAAGCACATGCGGAGATATACTTTGCCTCTGATTTGATTCGGGATGTCTATCCCTCTGCTTTATTAGGCGATTACCAAATCCACAACCGCAAAACGGTTCAGCAAGCCCTAACCGTGCTGACGCAAAAAAATGAAATTCAAATTACGGAAAGGCATATTAAAAATGGATTTTTAAACGTTATTTCGAATACCGGACTTCAAGGCCGATGGCAACAATTGGGAACCCATCCGAAAATTATTGCCGACACGGCGCATAATGCGCACGGCTTAACCATCGTCATGAATCAGCTGAAAAAAGAAATTTTTAATCAATTGCATATCGTTTTGGGCGTGGTTAACGATAAAAATCTGGAAGAAATACTGCCGTTATTCCCTAAAGACGCTATCTATTACTTTTGCAAACCAAATATTCCGCGCGGATTGGATGCCGAAATTTTAAAACAAAACGCCGAGAAATTCAAACTTAAAGGTCAAATATATAATTCTGTTTCAAACGCTTATGAGAACAGTAAAAAAAAGGCAGCTGTCAACGACCTCATTTATGTAGGTGGCAGCACCTTCGTCGTTGCAGAAATTTTGTAATTTTTTTTCAATTTAATTTGCATTATCAAAAAACTGCCCTATATTTGCACCGCAATCAAGCACTAATCGGGCGATTAGCTCAGCTGGTTCAGAGCATCTCGTTTACACCGAGAGGGTCGGGGGTTCGAATCCCTCATCGCCCACAAGAAAACCGAAACATTAGTTTCGGTTTTTTTATTTTACAGCCGAATCCAATGCACGCTTTGGAACGAGGCGGTTAATAAAAAAAGTAAACACGGCATGACCGTGTTTTGGTTTTCTTGTTCAGGGTTCCCCAAAACGGAATCACCGAAGGTAATCCCGCATAACATGCCAATCTGACGTGAACTAAAGTTCGCCTACCTGAAGCCCACCGGGCTTCCTCCTTTTAATTTCAAATCTCATCGCCCACAAGAAAACCGAAACATTAGTTTCGGTTTTTTTATTTTACAGCCGAATCCAATGCACGCTTTGGAACGAGGCGGTTAATAAAAAAAGTAAACACGGCATGACCGTGTTTTGGTTTTCTTGTTCAGGGTTCCCCAAAACGGAATCACCGAAGGTAATCCCGCATAACATGCCAATCTGATGCGAACTAAAGTTCACCTACCTGAAGCCCACCAGCAACGCAAATCACCTTTGGGATTTTATTTTTCGGAGCACCCCAAACCATCTCAACAGAACCATCGCCCCGCCATCCGTTGTATCTCACTTCGTGAGGATGCCACTGCTGTCGGGGCTATGCCTGACCTTTACGGCTTTTAACCGCATAAAAAATACCTCCGGAATGGAGGCGTTTTTTTATTTTTTGACTATCATAAACTCCGATCGTCTGTTTTGCGCATCTTGTTCGGGAGTGCATTTCTTGCCGCATTTTACTTTTTGTTCCGTGCTGCCGTATCCTTTTCCGGAAATTCGATCCGGAGTAATTCCTTTAGAAATGACATACTGAACCGTAGACTGTGCTCGTCTTTCTGACAACGATAAATTATACGCATCAGAGCCGTTAGAATCGGTGTGCGATTTGACAAAAATGACCATGGCCGGATTTTCTTTCATCACTTTAACCAATTTATCCAATTCGGTCGCTCCTTGCGCTGTTATATTGCTCTTATCGTATTCAAAATAAATCGATTTCAAAATCACTTCTGTCTCAGTAATGATGACCGAAGTCGGTACCAGAGGCACTTCTACAATCGTTTCTCCGGACTGCAACGGAGCTATAGCGGCATCGGCCACTTCAAAATTTTTGGCTTTAACCTGAAGGCCGTAGTCCACTTTACAATCAATGTCATACGTTACTCTGCCCGAAGCATCTGATTGTTCGGCAGCAATCACATTTCCTTTACCATCCAAAATAGCCACCGAAGCTTCCGCAATAGGCGCTTTCGTTTTACTATTGGTCACCACAATTATCGCTTTGGCTCGGCAAGTCGGGATAGCTTGGTAAATAGCATCTGAACCGTTTCGGTTAGACGAAAAATAACCCACACGCTTTTCTTGATTAAAACTGAATGAGAAATCATCCTTCTCGCTGTTAATGGGTTTTCCCATGTTTTCAGGCTGAGTCGTTTGGTTTAAATCGATTTTAAACACATCATAACCACCATAGCCTTGACGACCCATGGAAGCAAAATACAGCGTATTGTTTTCGGCAATAAAAGGGAAATTTTCTCGGGAAGCGGTATTGACCAAAGCCCCTAAATTTTCGGGTTTCCCGTAGCTGTTACCCGTGATACTTACCTTCCAAATATCGGATTCCCCAAAACCCCCAGGCATATCGGAAGCAAAATAAAGGGTTTTGCCGTCGGCACTCAAACTCGGATTGGTAACGGAGTAGGTGGTACTGTTAAACGGCAGTGCTTCGACTACATTCCATTTGCCATCCGTTTTAACCGCTTTATAAATCCCTTGTCTACCAATTTTGATATTGGCCTTCTTGTTTTTCTCATATTGTCCTTCACTGTGACTGTCACGCGCAAAATACATCGTATTGCCGTCTTGGCTCAATGTAATCGGTCCGTCGTGAAAGGCTGTGTTGAGTTCTTTAACCGGCGTAGCTTCCGACAACGTCCCATTGGCATTTCTGCCGACCCGATAAATATCCAAATACGGCTGGTTGTTCCATTTATCCGTTCTGTTGGAGGCATTTCGGGTACTTGCAAAATACAGCTGATTATCCTGAGTCAACAACGCCCCGAAATTACTCTCGTCTTTCGCGTTAATATTGGTATCGGCTACATCAAAAGCCTTGGAGCTTGTTAAACTCGGAATGTAATCGGGATTGGCCAAATGCTCTTTTGCCCGTTCGTCCTTGGGCAACATTTTGGCAAACACATCCATTATCTTGTTGGCTTCCTGATATTTTCCCAATGCTTTTAGAGTTTGAGCATAGTGATAATACGTTTCGGCATCGACTGTTTTCCCTTTAATCGCTTTGGCAAACCATTTGGATGCATTTTCGGCATCAAAAACATTATAGTAACTTTCACCCAAGCGGGAAAAGATGTAAGTGTTCGCATTTTTGCTCTCCGCTAATTTGAGATATTCTTCAATGGCACCCACATATTGATAGGTGTCAAAAAGCATATCGGCCTTAACAGTTGTTTTATCTTGGGCTGATAAATGCGACATAAACAATAATGCACAAGCCGTAAGTAGTATGTTTTTCATGTGTAGAGTTTTAAAATCCAAGGAAATGCTACAGTAAATATAATTCAAAAAACAACACGTTTTGTTCTTTAGGCTAAATGCTCGAGAACTCGTTCTAAAGCCATCCCACGGGAACCTTTAATGAGTAAAACAGTATGGTCAAAAGAATGTGATGCCAAAAAACGAGTAAAGTCCTCAAACGATTCATAAAAATGAAGTCGGTTATCTCGGGTTGTATTGGCAAAAAAATCTTTTCCGATAAAATAACAGTCAAAATCGGCTTGCTGCTGCATCAAATCAACAATAGCTTTATGCTCCTGCAGGCTCTCTGCTCCCAGTTCATACATATCACCAAGAATGGCCACCTTGTTCGATTTTTTCAATTGTATAAAATTTTCCAAAGCAACTTTCATACTGCTAGGGTTGGCATTGTACGCATCTAAAATGATTTCATTGGTTCCTTTTTGCAATAATTGAGAACGATTATTTTCGGGTAGGTAACCTTCGATAGCGCTCTTGATATTTTCTATGGGAACGCCGAAATAATGCCCGATGGTTATCGCGGCACTAATATTATTGGCGTTATACAATCCAATCAAATGAGATTGTATAGTGACTCCATAAGCTTTAATTTGAACCAACGGATTGGCGCTAACGGCCTCTATAAAAACATCAGCCGTTTGATGTATCCGACTAAAGGTATACCGATTAAAATGAGCCGTTTTGGTGTCTTGTATGGCATCATCCAAATTGACAAAAGCCATTTTATGAGAGCCTATTAAATAATCGTACATTTCACTCTTGCCTTTAATCACACCTTCCACGCCACCAAAACCCTCGAGATGCGCTTTCCCGAAATTGGTAATAAAACCATAATCCGGTTGGGCTATATTACATAAAAAATCAATCTCCTTTTGATGATTCGCACCCATCTCTACGATACCAATTTCAGTTTCCGGGGTAAACGAAAGCAAGGTAAGCGGCACCCCGATATGATTGTTTAAATTCCCAACTGTGGCTTTGGTTTTGAACTTTTGGGATAATACTGCATGAATTAGCTCCTTGGTGGTGGTTTTGCCATTACTTCCCGTTAATGCTATTATAGGAAGCTTGAGGTATTCTCGGTGGAAAGTCGCTAACTTTTGCAGGGTTTCCAGACTGTTGTCAACCAAAATAGTTCTTTCATCAATACAATAGTCTTTGTTGTCTATAATGACATAAGCCGCTCCTTTTTGCAAGGCTTCTGCAGCAAAGGTATTGGCATCAAAACGTTCTCCTTTAATAGCCACAAAAATTGAATTCGGTTCAATTTTTCGGGTATCGATGGAAATGACAGGATGTTGTAAAAATAAATTGTGAATTTGTGGCAGGGTCATTTTCTACTCTTTATCTAAAAATAAAAGCCCTAAAAAGGGCTTTTACATATATCGAACAAAATTATTTTCTTTTCTTGTTGCGAGCTGATTTTTTGTGATCCGATTTAGGACCTACTCTCGACATGGCGCAACGGAAACCAATATAATCTGTGGCAATATCCTGAGGGAAGTACCTTCTTTGAGCAGGATCTAACCAATAAGCCCTGTCTCTCCAAGAACCGCCTTTGTAAACACGTACATTGTCGTTTACCAAAGTTGTTCTTTTGTTAGACTTGTCATATTTTTTAACCATGTTCCCTAAGCTGTCGGTAGACACATTGTGCTTAGGAGAATCATACATTCTTTGATCATCTCTCAATTTTCCTTTTTCATCACCTTCTTCAGAACCGAACTTAAAGTAACGGGTAGATTGTTTATCACCATCACGATAGTTTCTGTTATCTGATTTGTCAAAGTTTTGTCTCAAATAGGTTTCTTTATCATCTACCGGCACTTGAGCGATTTGACCAGGGAAATTGCGTGCTACAATTTTACCGTTAGACAAGGTATCAAACTGTTGTGTCTCAGCAGAAACTAATTCCACTTTTCCGTCTTCCCCAATCTTGTTTTTCATGTATACGTTACCTCTGTAATAGTTGAAGTCATTGGCTTCATCATCCACAATTGGTCTGTATACGTCGGCCACCCATTCGGCAACGTTTCCGGCCATATCATACAAACCGAAATCATTTGGTGGATACGATTTCACTTTATTGGTAATATCAGCACCGTCATCAGACCAACCGGCAATTCCGCCGTAATCCCCTTTACCTTGCTTGAAGTTAGCCAATTGATCGCCTCGCACCTGTCTTTTACCCGAACGAGTGTAGGCTCCTGACCATGGATATTTTTTCTGTCCTTTGTACGTATTATATTCTCTTTGCCCAACATCGGCTGCAGCTGCATACTCCCATTCTGCTTCAGTTGGCAATCGGTATTCCGGTAAAATTAATCCGGAAGTTCTTTGAGCATATACATTTTTAGGGCTGTTTCCTGCTGTATTGTTGGCTCCGGCATCAGCTGATTTTTTAGCAGGCGCTCCTTTTTGTCCTTTTTTCAACACAATTTTCTCGTCGCCACCCATAGCGGTAGATGGTGAAGCCAAATAAGCCTCTGTACTGAACACCTTATCAGCACTCACATCAGTTACCTTAGCATCTTTTTTCAAGTAGCGTTGTTCTTCTAAAATTTTCTCGTTTACGCGGTCTGTTCTCCATTTGGCAAACTCAGTGGCTTGAATCCAATTCACTCCTACTACAGGATATTCCGCATAAGCCGGATGTCTCAAATAGTTGTTGGTCATCGTTTCGTTATATCCCAAACGATTTCTCCACACCAAAGTGTCGGGAGAAGCGCCTTCATAAATGTTTTTGTAATTTTCCTGATCCGGTGGAAACACGGTTTTTAACCAACTCAAATACTCCATGTACATCATGTTGGTCACCTCGGTTTCGTCCATATAAAAAGACATCACGTGTTGCTGATTAGGCGTGTTGTTCCAATCGTGCATCACATCATCCTGAACCTTACCCATTGTAAATGTTCCACCTTCAACCAACACCAAACCCGGTCCTGTAGCTTGTTTTTTAAACTTAGAGGCATACTGAAAACCACCCTTTTTATCGTTGATTTTCCACCCCGTTGCTCTGGAACCGCCTTTAGAATCGGATTTTTTACTACAACTAGTAAAACCAATCATTATCACTAGTGACAGTAATAATTTTACAGCAATAATTTTGTTTACTTTCATAATTCTTTTTAGTAGGTAAAAATTTAGAGGCGCAATATAAGAATTAACATTTACATTGCAACATCTTTTTTAATTAATACTAAATTCGCCGTTTACAGACGCATTTCATATACAACGCAAAAATAATAGTTTTATTGTATTTTGTTTCAAAAAAAAAAAAATTTTGCTTTCTTATACTTTTTTGGTGAATTTTACGTTTATTACAGACTATGAAAAAGATATTTATTGTTTTACTTATACTCTCTGCATGTAGCGCTATTTCACAAGAGGAGGGAAAAATCACGCTGAATTGGACAGAAAAAAAAGCCTATCCCTATGGTAATTCATCTTATTCATTACCCCAATTTAATCCGGAAAATTTTCAATTCAACAACTACAACAAAACACTTCAATATGTGTTGAAAATCAAGTTGACCAATCCGGCCAACAATAATGCGCTTCAACTGAGCAATCTCGTTTTTGAAAACATTGATGAAAGCCAATTAGGCTCGTTATCGACCAAAGACATTCCTAGTTCCATACGTCAATCCTTTAAAAATATAACTGCCCGAGATTTGTATTTCGGATTGATAACGCTTTCTCCTATTATTAAGGACGGAAACACCTATAAAAAACTAGTCTCTTTTGACTACGCCATTTCTCGAAGCAGTGAAAGAATACAAAACACGCAAAACAATGTCTCCGCCATCACCAACTCTGTTTTGGCTACCGGTAGTTGGTATCGTTTTTATGTTGAAAAATCAGGCGTGTACAAAATCTCCAAAAGCTTTTTGCAAAGTTTAGGTCTTAACACCAATGTTGACCCCCGAAAAATTAAAATTTACGGCAACGGCGGACGAATGTTACCGCTCCTCAACTCCGTTTCTTATCCCATGGACTTGGAAGAAAACGCCATACAGTTTATAGGAGAAAACGATGGTATCTTCGATAGTCAAGATTACATTCTTTTTTATGCTGAAGGTGTTGATAATTGGAATGAAGACTATTTGAGCAATAATAACATCTATGGGGATCGCTCCTATTATTATGTAACCGCCCAAGGCAGTAACGGAAAAAGAATCGCCGACATGACACAACCTTCCGGAGCGGCAACTGTCAGTATTACCACTTTTAACGACTATCTTTTTCACGAAGAAGACAACAACAATTTGGAAAAATTAGGACGAATGTGGTTTGGCGAAGATTTCAGCATTGACAATCAAAGAGATTTTAACTTCAAAATACCCAATGTTGTAACTGCTACGCCAATGCAATTGATGGTTCACGTAGCTTCTATTACCAGCAGCAGCACTGACTATAAAATAGAGACCAACGGACAAGTGGCCGGAACAATCAACATTGTTGTACCGCCGTCAACAGGTGAGCAAGGCGTTTTTGACAAATCGTTTACCACTAATGTTACCGGAACCGAAGACTTTAAAGTGACTATTACGTATGACAATTTGGGCGTGCCTACAGCCAGAGGATTTTTAGACTTTATCAACATCAAAGCGACCAGAAACCTCAAAGGATACGGCAAACAATTCAGATTTCAATACGATATGGCCGCTTCTTTAGCAGGCATTGGCGAGTATCAAATTACTACCGCAAACAACATTACGCAAGTTTGGGACATTACCGATATTTATAATGTAACCAAAATTGAAAACAGCGGTCAAAGTAATTTTTCCTTCAAATCTGATTTAGGAGCCATCAAAAAATACATCGCTGTTGACCCGGCTGATTACTACAGTCCGTTAAAAGAGTCTAAAACTAAAGTCGATAATCAAAACATCAAAGGCACTGTATTCAATAATGCACAAGGTCAATTTGAAGACATAGATTATCTGATAGTATCTCCAAAATTTCTGGCAACTCAAGCCGAGAAGTTAGCTAACTTTCATCGAAACTACGCCGGGCTTAAAGTCAGAGTTGTTACCCTAGAGAGCATCTATCAGGAATTTTCGTCCGGAAAACAAGACATCGGTGCCATCCGAAACTTTGTTAAATATGTGTACAACAACGCCTCATCTGCGGACAATCGTGTAAAATATCTAAATCTTTTCGGCGATGGCTCGTATGATTTTAAAGACCGTGTGGCCAACAACACCAATATTGTTCCGGTATACCAAGCCATCAACAGCTTCACCGAAGGCGAAATATCATTTGCCACTGATGATTTTTACGGTATGATGGATGACGACGAAGGCCGACTTGACGTTGGATTTTACTTTCTCAACAGCCCGTTGGGTTCCAATATTGATGTGGGTGGAATTGACATCGCAGTAGGGCGAATGATTGTGAGCTCAGTACAACAAGCCGAAGAAATGGTCAACAAAGTCATCGAATACCACGACATTAAATCCTATGGCAGTTGGCGCACCAACTACGTGGCTATCTCTGATGATTCAGACAAAACGACCGACAGTACGCTACAAGACAGACAAAATAATTTGACTGATGTTATTGTGACACAGAAACCCTTTATAAACTTCAAAAAAATCTTGTTAGACTCGTACCAACAGGAAACCTCTGCCGGCGGGAAACGGTATCCGAAAGCTCGGGAAGAAATTTTCTCGGCATTCGAGAAAGGAGCCTTGGTGTTTAATTATTTAGGACATGGTGGCGAAGACGGTTTATCAGGGGAGCGCATTTGGGAAAAATCCGATGGACAAAATTTGGCCAACCGATACAAATATCCGCTATTCATCACCATTACTTGTGATTTCTCCCGATTTGACAACCCATACCGCCCAACGGCCGGCGAATACACTTATTGGAATCCAAGAGGCGGTGCCATTTCAATGATTACCACCGTTCGTTCCATCGGTCAAGGCAATGCCGAGGTTTTCAACGATCGATTGGCCCAATATTTATTTGCTTACGGCAGCAACACCTACACCTCGATAGCTGAAGCGCTTCGTTTAGCTAAAAACTACAGCCCAAACCGTTCCACCAATGTCGTTTTCTATTTAGGTGATCCGGCCTTAATGCTGGCTATCCCTAAACCTAAAGTGGTTTTAACCAAAGTTAACGACATGCCGATAACCGGTCCGATTGACGATTTTAAATCGTTAGCATTTGTCAAATTAGCCGGTGAAGTTTTAGACGAAAACAACAACTTACTCCCAACCTATAACGGAGAGTTATCTGTTAATGTTTTTGATAAAAACGTAGTTCGATCCACATTGAACAACGACAGTTACAGTCCGCCGATAAATTTCACCAATTTAGGAGAAACCATTTTCAGAGGCAATGCTTCTATCAATGCCGGGAAGTTTGAGTTTGGGTTTGTAGTACCTCGCGATATTCGGATACCGGTAGACAACGGAAGAATCAGCTTCTATGCGAAGAGAAATCAAATCTTACTCGACAAAACCGGATACAATACGGACATTAAAATCGGAGGCATCAATCCCAACGCCGTAGCAGACAACACCGGTCCGCGGGTAAGATTATACATGAATGATGAAACGTTTGTCAATGGTGGCATTACCAACGAATCCCCTTTCTTTTTAGCGATATTGGAAGACGAGCACGGCATCAATACCGCCAGTGGAATCGGTCATGACATTGTAGGAATCTTAGACGGCGACGAAAGCAATCCGTACATCATGAATGATTATTACGAAACCGAGTTGGATGATTACACCAAAGGAAGAGTATACTTCCCTTACCGAAACCTAGCGCCGGGATTACACACCATTACTTTCAAAGCTTGGGATGTGTACAATAATCCGATTACAGCCGAAATTCAATTTGTGGTGGTGGGTGATGACAAGGTAGCATTGAGTAATGTGTTAAACTATCCTAACCCTTTCGTGAATTATACCGAATTTTGGTTTTCACACAACAGACCTTTTGAACCCTTGGAAGTTCAGGTTCAAGTGATGACTATTACCGGTAAAATTGTATGGACTAAAAATCAAACCGTGACCACCGATGGTTTTCTTTCCAGAGACATTACATGGGACGGTAAAGACGACTTTGGTGACCGCATCGGGAAGGGCGTTTATGTTTATAAACTGACCGTAAAGTCCACTTTATCGAATAAAAAAGCAGAAAAAATAGAAAAACTTGTTATCCTTTAGGAAAATACTATATTTGTTAACTTTTATAAAAATGACGATGAAAAAAATTGCAATCTTATTTCTACTACTATCCACTATACCTTCTATAAACGCCCAACAAGACAGTAGAGTTATTACCACCGGAGTTCCGTTTTTGTTAATCGCTGCCGATGCTCGTGCTGCCGGTATGGCCGATCAAGGAGTGGCTACTTCTGCAGATGCTTTTTCACAACAGTGGAATCCGGCCAAATATGCGTTTGCGTTAGACAAACAAGGCTTTACCGCCAGTTATACTCCCTATCTAACTGATTTAGTTAACGACATCTCGTTAGGTCAAGCTACCTATTACAACAGAATCAACGAAAGAAGTGCATTTGCCGGTAGCTTACGTTATTTTGGTTTAGGAGAAATTGAGCTCCGACAAAATGCCGAGGATCAACCTCAAATTGTAAAGCCGAATGAATTGGCTTTAGACGCGTCTTATTCCTTGAAATTGAGTGAAAAATTCGCCATGGCAGTTAGTGGAAGATACATCCGCTCAGCACTTAGAATTCCGACCGGAGAAGGCGATGCCAAACCGGCCAGTAGTTTTGCCGTAGATATTTCCGGGTTTTACCAAGGTGAAGAAACGGCACTAGCCGATTTTAACGGAAGATTGCGATTGGGTTTCAACTTTCAAAATTTAGGTCCGAAAATCAATTACGATGCCGGATCATCTGATGACAATAGTGCCAACTTCCTGCCGGCTAACATGCGATTGGGGGGTGGGTACGACTTCATTTTTGACGAATACAACAAAGTATCGGTAAGTTTAGAATTGGCCAAGTTGTTGGTACCAACGCCTCAAAGTGCCGATTTGGATGGCGATGGCTTAATCACTACTCAGGAAGAAATTGATTTACGAGATCAAAACAACCGAGAATATAACAAGGTAAATTGGGTTTCCGGTATTTTTAAATCGTTTAACGATGCCCCGGGAGGTTTTAGCGAAGAACTCAAAGAGTTTACGTACTCCTTAGGTGCTGAGTATTTATACCAAGAATCATTTGCCATGCGTTTGGGTTATTTCCACGAAAGTCCGGAAAAAGGCGCCCGACAATTTTTCTCTTTGGGTGCCGGATTCAAATACAACGTAGTTAAAGTAGATGTATCGTATTTGTTCTCGGCTTCAAAAGTGAAAAACCCGCTTGAAAACACCCTGCGCTTTTCGCTCACGTTTAGCTTTGGTGACAAATACGAAGAATATTAATAGTTAATAGGTACAACAAACAACATCCAAATTTCTCTTTTGAAATTTGGATTTTTTTTCCTCAATAATGAAACACATAAACATCAACACCTCCTTTACGGTTTTTGCTTCGGCCGAAGAACTGCCGCTGGAAATTCAATCCTTAATGAAAGAAGCCGTTGCCATCCGAAAAAAAGCCTATGCCCCCTACTCTCATTTCAGAGTCGGCGCTGCGATACTCTTGGATAACGGCAAAATTGTTTTAGGTTCTAATCAGGAAAATGCCGCTTACCCGTCGGGTTTGTGCGCAGAGAGAGTCGCTATTTTTCAAAGCGGCGCCATCTATCCCGATGCTAAGATTGTAAAAATGGCTATCTCTGCGGCTTCCGATACCAACGAAACCAAATCTCCGATTCCGCCATGCGGTGCATGTCGCCAATCCATTTCAGAATATGAGTTCAAACAAGACCAAAGTATCGAGATTTATTTTATGGGAGAAACCGGAGAGGTTTACAAATCCGATTCGATTAAAAATTTACTACCGCTCAGCTTCGACAAAAACTTCCTGTAGAAAGTAAAATTTACTGCTATTAAATTTTACTTCTTACGGGGAATGTTTTACTTTTGCCTTCCGACAGTTCGGAACGCAAATTTGTGTGAGGAAACTATTTGCTTTTACTTAAAACAAAGATTCAAAAACACGTTAGCAAACAATCAAAATGAAAGAAATTACGAAAGATGTTTACTTAAAATGGTATGAAGACATGCTGTTTTGGAGAAAGTTTGAAGACAAACTGGCTGCGTTATATATTCAGCAAAAAGTAAGAGGGTTTCTTCACCTGTACAATGGTCAAGAAGCTGTACTGGCGGGTGCTTTACACGCCATGGACCTATCCAAAGACAAGATGATTACAGCCTACCGAAACCACGTGCAACCTATCGGTATGGGTGTAGATCCCAAAGCCGTAATGGCCGAGTTACTGGGTAAAGTAACCGGAACTTCCAAAGGTATGGGAGGATCCATGCACATCTTTTCTAAAGAACACGGATTTTACGGAGGTCATGGTATCGTAGGAGCACAAATTCCTGTTGGTGCCGGAATGGCTTTCGCCGATAAATATTTTAATACCGGTGGTGTAACCCTAACCTATTTTGGGGATGGTGCCGCCCGTCAAGGTTCCTTACACGAAGCCTTCAATATGGCCATGTTGTGGAAATTACCCGTAGTTTTCATCTGTGAAAATAACGGGTATGCGATGGGAACATCGGTAGAAAGAACCGCTAACCACACCGATATCTGGAAATTAGGTTTAGGCTACGAAATGCCTTGCGGTCCGGTAGACGGCATGAATCCGGTAAAAGTGGCCGAAGCCATGCACGAAGCCATAGAACGAGCACGCCGTGGCGACGGACCTACTTTCCTCGAAATGAAAACCTATCGTTACAGAGGTCATTCGATGTCGGATGCCCAATTGTATCGCACCAAAGAAGAAGTGGATGAATACAAAAAAATAGATCCGATTACGCAAGTTCTCGATATCATCAAAGAGAAAAAATATGCCACTGACGCTGAAATTGAAGTGATTGACGAGCGTGTTAAAGATTTAGTAGAAGAGTGTGCCACCTTCGCAGAAGAATCTCCGTTCCCCGAAGCACAACAATTGTATGATGTGGTTTACGAACAAGAAAATTATCCTTTCATTCCTCACAGATTATAAGTATGGCAACAAAAGTAACCATGCCGCGTTTAAGCGACACGATGACCGAAGGAACCGTTGCTACTTGGTTAAAAAAAGTGGGCGACAAAGTTTCTGAAGGTGATATTCTAGCAGAAATTGAAACCGACAAAGCGACCATGGAATTTGAGTCGTTCAATGCCGGAACTTTATTATACATCGGTATCCAAGAAGGAGAAACCGCTGCCGTTGATTCGCTTTTAGCCATCATTGGCAAAGAAGGTGAAGATATTTCAGGATTAATTTCTGGAACAACTACTGAAGCACAAACCGAAGCTCCAGCTCAAACAGAACCCGCAACCAACAACCCGCAACCCGCAACCTCTTTACCAAAAGGTGTTGTAGTAGTAACCATGCCGCGTTTGAGCGATACGATGACTGAAGGAACTGTAGCTACTTGGCTGAAAAAAATAGGTGACGAAGTGAAAGAAGGCGATATCCTGGCCGAAATCGAAACCGATAAAGCCACGATGGAATTCGAATCTTTCAATGCCGGAACTTTATTGTATATTGGTATTCAAGAAGGACAATCGGCACCCGTAGACAGCGTTTTAGCCATCATAGGGCCTGCCGGAACTGACATTGCCGGTGTGGCAGAAAACTTCAAAAAAGGAGTTGTTGCACCAGCTTCGGCTCCAACAGAAAGCGCCTCCGCTCCAACAACAGCTGCACCGATTGCCGTTGCAGATACTGCTTCAGCCGGAAGAATATTCGCTTCTCCATTAGCCAAACAAATCGCTAAGGATAAAGGTATCAATTTAGCTCAGGTAAAAGGGACCGGTGAAAACGGAAGGATTACCAAAAGCGATGTAGAAAACTTCACTCCGGCATCTGTTGCTGCTGCGCCGAGTCAAACAGCTCAACCGGCAACCGACATTCAACAACCAACAACTGTTGTTAAACCATTCGTACCGGCCGGAGAAAAATTCTCCGAGGAAATCAAAAACTCGCAAATGCGTAAAACCATTGCGCGTCGTTTGGCCGAATCGAAATTCACGGCTCCGCATTACTACTTAACTATTGAGGTAAGTATGGATGAAGCGATGAAATCGCGCGCGGTTATAAATACCGTACCCGACACCAAAGTATCGTTCAATGATATGGTGGTAAAAGCTTGTGCGATGGCTTTGAAAAAACACCCGCAAGTAAACTCACAATGGAGAGAAGATGCGATGATTATCAATCACCATGTAAATATTGGCGTAGCTGTAGCTGTTGAAGACGGCTTGGTTGTTCCGGTTTTGAACTTTACCGATCAAATGAGTTTATCCCAAATTGGTGCCGCGGTTAAAGATTTAGCCGGAAAAGCCAAAAACAAGAAACTGACTCCGGCCGAAATGGAAGGCAGCACCTTTACGGTTTCCAACTTAGGCATGTTCGGTATCCAATCGTTTACCTCCATCATTAACCAGCCTAATTCGGCTATTCTTTCTGTAGGGGCTATCGAAGAAAAACCGGTGGTGAAAAACGGTCAAATCGTGGTGGGCAACACCATGACCCTGACTTTAGCCTGCGACCACAGAACCGTTGATGGTGCTACCGGAGCGCAATTTTTGCAAACGTTACGGATTTATCTCGAAAATCCGGTAACCATGTTAGCATAACAAAAAAGAATACCTTATAAACAAGTAAAACCCGCTCCAAAGAGTGGGTTTTTTTATTGGGCGTGTCTCGTTCCAAAAAACGAGACCGGGCTGTCCGTTTTATCTTTTTACTGTTACAAGCTTTATGCTAATTTAGACACTCTTTTAAACAGTAAAAAGGATGCCACTGCCATCCCTCACGCGAACCATCGCTCTAATAACAAACCTTTGAAATTAAAAGGAGCAAGCCCGGTGGGCTTGAGGTAGTTTTGATTTATCAAAACCATATAAAACAAGAAACCCCATCCGTTAGGATAGGGTTTCAAAAAAAAAAAGGCGGCGACATACTCTCCCACATTACTGCAGTACCATCTGCGCAGTCGGGCTTAACTTCTCTGTTCGGAA
>NZ_JASGBP010000007.1 GCF_030053345.1 Flavobacterium sedimenticola | reverse complement strand
TCTCGATTAGCGGGTGCAAAAGTAAGCATCTTTTTTAAACTAACAAGTAATTTTAAAATTATTTTTGAATTTATTTTTTAATTACTTGGTTTTCAAAAAATCAGGGTTGCTAAGATAATTTGTTTTATCCAATCCCACAACTTTTGATGATAATTTAGTTGATTTTTTTATCAACAAAATCAAAGAACTGCGTTGTAATGCGGGTGCAAAAGTAATACAGTTTTCAGGATTTGCAAGTGTTTTAGGTGACTTTTTGCAAAGTTTTTTACAAGTGACTGGTTTGGTGGTTTTTGCAAATGAAAGTTTTTTGGAAAGATTCAAGTATGCCGGTTGATTGCTGTTTAGCCCCGATGGCAGCGACATCCTTTTGTTTTGTCATCTTGTCCCGAAACTTCGGGAGTCGGAGGACAAAACAAAAGATACAGCGGACAGCGGGAATGACGCCAAACGACACTAACCGAGCGATTCGCTGCTCCCCTTATTTTTTCTTGGCTTTGGCCTCCCAATGCTCGGTGAGTTCATCAATATCGACAGGATTAGCAGGCTTTTGAGGTACCAATCGGCCGCGATTAAAAGCGCGATCGAGTATGGATTCGATGAGAAAATCTTCGTTGACTTCGTAAGGTTCGTATTTGGTCTTAAGATTGATGTCGAAAAGTTTGGCCGTGTTATTGGACCAGAACGCTTTCCACCCGCTTTTATAATCTTTGATGAGTTCGAAGGTAGTGAAGCCGGTTTGGCGGTGGATTAATTTGACCAAAATTTGACCTTGTTTGCGAGACAACTTTTTGAGTTGGGCTGTGAACTCGTTCTCCATATAGTCTTCGACGATTTTGAAATACTTCTTTTTTTCCTTGTTCGTCTTTAATTTTTCCATGTTTCGGTTGAGGAGCATGAGGCGCTCAGCCGCCACGCGAGCATAAGGATAGACTTTGTACACCCGATTTTGGAGCAACATAAAGGCTTTCTTCTCTTCGGGAGAGAGTTTTTCTTTATATACTACAACTTCTTCCAATAAGATTGGATCTTTAATTACCGTGTCATTTTCATCAACATCTATTTCTTTTTTCGGAATGGAATCGGTAGTGATTTGTGCTTTTAGATTGGAAGAAAACAATAACACAAAAACAATGAAGAGCAAATTATTGAGTAAGGGATTACATTTGCCTTTGGAGTATTGGTTATTTTTGAATTTCATAGATTGTTATTATTAGGTAAAAATAATAGAATATCCTTAACAACTGTAGTGCCAAATTTATATTTTAGCGAAAAAAAATTATGGCTGTAAAATCTATACTGACAAAATCGTCTTTAACATTTCTGGAAAAATATCTGAATAATGCCTCTCCTACCGGTTACGAGGCTCATGGTCAGAAATTGTGGATGGACTACCTAAAACCCTATGTGGATACATTTATTACGGATACTTACGGGTCGGCAGTGGGTGTCATAAATCCGGAGGCGTCGTACAAAGTTGTGATTGAAGGACATTCTGATGAAATTTCCTGGTACGTGAACTACATTACCGACAACGGTTTGATTTATGTGATTCGAAACGGTGGATCCGACCATCAAATTGCGCCTTCGAAACGCGTAAACATTCACACCGCCAAAGGTATTGTAAAAGGTGTATTTGGTTGGCCGGCAATACATACCCGGAATCGCGGAAAAGAAGAATCGGCTACCTTACATAATATATTTATAGATTGTGGTTGTTCTAGTAAAAAAGAGGTGGAAGCCCTGGGCGTTCACGTCGGTTGCGTGATTACCTACCCGGATGATTTTATGATTTTGAACGGCAACAAATTTGTGTGTCGCGCTATTGACAATCGTATGGGTGGTTTTATGATTGCCGAAGTAGCTCGATTGCTGAAAGAAAATAAAAAGAAATTGCCTTTTGGATTATACGTTACCAATTCGGTACAAGAAGAGGTTGGTTTACGTGGCGCCGAAATGATTACCAAAACCATCAAGCCCAATGTTGCCATAGTTACTGATGTTTGCCATGACACTTCCACGCCGATGATTGACAAGAAAATTGAAGGCGATTTAGAAATGGGCAAAGGCCCGGTGATTGCTTATGCGCCTGCAGTTCACAACACGCTAAGAGATTTGATTGTGAATACTGCCGAAACCAAAAAAATTCCGTTTCAACGTCACGCCACTTCCAGAGTAACCGGAACCGATACGGATGCTTTTGCCTACAGTAACGGCGGTGTGGCTTCGGCCTTAATATCCTTACCGCTGCGCTACATGCACACTACAGTAGAAATGGTTCATAAAGAAGACGTGGAAAACGTTATCAAACTGATTTATGAAAGTTTGCTGAATATTGAGAACAACGCTTCTTTTTCGTATTTCAAATAAAAAAAGCATCCCGATTGGGATGCTTTTTGCTTTTACATTACTGTAAAAGAACTAACCTAAACTTATAATTTAATTTCAACCGGAACGGCTACACAATTGTTTTTTACTTGAGTAATTTTATCCGAACGGTTGATTTTTTCGTAATCCAACGGATAAAAATTGGCGTCGGCAACACTTTCAATAATTTGATTATTTTCAGCAATTTTATCCTCTAAGGTCATTTCCAAAACTACCGGTTGATACGAATCATTTGATGATTCGGTTACCAATTTGTTTTCGTTGATTACATCAGTAACCGTTTTAACATAAGTGGATTGGATTACAGAGTTAGGATTGAATATAGTGGTATCTTCCCCTATAGTATCCCATTTACTTTTGAATTGTTCCGTTCCAGAAGCCATCAAAAGATTGGTGCATTGTGCACTGTCGGCACTTACCATAACTACCTCTTGTTGAATTAAATCCTGAGTTCTTAATTCATTTGCTGCTATACCTGTAGTAAAGTTTAAAACAGCGAGTCCTAAAAAAATGATTGTTGATTTCATAATGATTATTTGATGATGATTGTTATTGTTATTAATATTCTATGCAAATATATATCTAAAAACTAGTATCTTGTATTGCATAGTACTTAATTTTAACAAAATTTTAACTTTTAAAAAATCTTAACTATTTGTTTTTGAAGAAACAAGCACCGTATGACATTACTACGGCGCTTGTTGGAGACACTATGCTTGTTTTAAAATAGCAACCGCATCGGCTGCATTTGAAAGTTGTGCATACTGTAATGCAGTGTAACCTCTTTCGTCTTTGGCTCCAGGTTTTGCACCTTTTTCCAATAATAATTTAAGGATTTCTACCTTATTATATCTTGCCGCCAACATCAAAGGCGTAGTTCCATTGGTTGACTCGTTGACATCTGCACCATATTCAATAAATTTCTTTACGGTGTCAATGTCGCCTTTAACAATAGCATTACACAATGGTGTTACATCGTAAGCTACTACTTCAGTAGACAAAGAGACTGGTGCTGTGGTGTGTGTTGCTAAAGCAATGTTGGTAAAAGCTACTAAAGCTAGGCCTGCGAAAATGATTGTTTTCTTCATGATGATTTGATTTAAAAGTTATTGATTGCCTGTATGACGACCAAAACCTAATTTTCGTTGCACCAAATAGTTAACTATAACAAAAATTTAACATTAGGCCAAAAAAAACCACGGTTGACCGTGGTTTGATTTACAGTATGATTTACTGCTTATGATTTTAAGAATTCCAGCACATGTTGTTCAATTCTTTGATGAATATTGGAAATATCGGCTTTAACGAAAGGCTCTCCGATGATATTTTCATACAATTCGATATAACGCTCGGAAACCGACTGAATGTATTCTTCAGACATATCGGGAATGGGTTGTCCTTCTTTTCCTTGAAATCCGTTCTCCATCAACCAACGACGCACAAACTCTTTGGATAACTGTTTTTGCTCTTCTCCTTTATTTTGTCGCTCCTGGTACCCATCGGCATAAAAATAGCGCGAGGAATCCGGGGTATGGATTTCATCGATTAATACGATTTTACCGTCTTTGGTTTTGCCGAATTCATATTTGGTATCTACCAGAATAAGTCCTCGCCCGGCCGCAATTGCCGTACCGCGCTCGTACAAGGCTCGAGTATATTGTTCTAAAATCACATAATCATCCTCCGAAACGATGCCTTTTTCCAAAATAGATTCCCGCGAAATATCTTCATCGTGAGAACCGTTGTCGGCTTTGGTTGTTGGCGTTATAATGGGCACTGGAAATTTATCATTTTCTCGCAAGCCCTCGGGCATGGTAACCCCGCAAAGTGTTCTTTTCCCGGCGGCATATTCCCGAGCCGCATGGCCCGAAAGGTAGCCTCGAATGACCATTTCAACCTTGAACGGTTGACACAAATGTCCTACTGCTACATTGGGATCGGGTGTGGCAATTAACCAATTCGGCACAATATCTGCCGTTAATTGCATAAACCTGGTCGCAATTTGATTTAAGATTTGCCCTTTGTACGGAATGCCTTTGGGCATCACGACATCAAAAGCCGAAAGCCTGTCGGTGGCAATCATAATTAAAAGTTCATCATTGATATTATAGACCTCACGGACTTTACCGCGATAAACCGATTTTTGTCCAGGAAACTGGAAGTGCGTAGTAGTAATTGTATTCATGGTGTTGTGTTGTGCCCTTCGACAAGCTCAGGGTAAATTGTTGTCGTGCAAAAGTAAGCTGTTCTAATTTCTTAGGCAAAAAAAGAAAATCAATTCGTTTATTTTTTAGCCCCGATGGAAGCGGAAATCCTTTTTTTGCTTATTATTTTGGGCCTGTCGAAGCACAAGCAAAAAAGATTGGAGCGAACAGCGGGAATTGCCATTACTGAAACTTCCCGAGCCATTCGCTCCAAAAATTAAAAAGAGAAAAATTTAATAGTCGTTGTTCTCTATACTTTTATAGGCATCGATTACCTTTTTCACTAATCGGTGACGTACAATGTCTTTGTCATCCAAATAAATAATTCCGATCCCTTCTATGTCTTTGAGTACCAATATGGCTTCCTTGAGACCCGAAATGGTTCGGCGCGGCAAGTCGACCTGACCCGGATCACCGGTAATGATGAACTTGGCGTTTTTACCCATGCGCGTGAGGAACATTTTCATTTGTGAATGCGTGGTATTTTGGGCTTCGTCTAAGATGACAAAAGCGTTATCCAAAGTTCGGCCGCGCATAAAGGCCAAAGGTGCAATTTGGATGATGCCTTTGAGAATGTAATCTTCCAGGGTTTGTGGCGGAATCATATCGCGCAAGGCATCGTACAACGGTTGCATATACGGGTCGAGCTTCTCTTTCATGTCACCCGGCAAAAACCCTAAGTTTTCTCCGGCTTCTACGGCAGGTCGAGTCAAGATGATTCTTTTGACTTGTTTTTCTTTTAAGGCTTTGACCGCCAAAGCTACTCCGGTGTATGTTTTCCCTGTTCCGGCCGGACCAACGGCAAACACCATGTCGTTTTTATTGACAAAATCAACCAACTTTTGCTGATTGGGCGTCATGGCTTTGATGAGTTTTCCGCCTAAGCCGTGCACCAAAATTTTGTCGTGATCGGGCATGCGTTGTTCTTCCAGAGAATTGCTCTGGATTACTCGGTCAATAACATTATCGTCTATATTATTGTAGCGGGTAAAATGTAACATCAAACGGTTGAAACGATTTTCAAACTCATCGAGTTCTTCTTTTTCCCCGAATGCCTTTAAGGTAGTACCGCGGGCGACAATTTTAAGTTTCGGATAATATCTTTTGATGGTTTCCAGATGAGCATCTTGGGCGCCCCAGAATTCTTTGGGTGCAATGTCGTGTAATTCAATAATACGTTCGTTCAAAAGCAGCAGTATTTAATTAAAATAATTCGCTAGATAATTGTTAGCTTTGTATCCAAATTTAATCAAAATACCATTTCGGTTTTATTATTTTTGAGCCCAATTTCCATCAAGTTATAAACAATCTATGTCAATAATTACCCTAACTACCGATTACGGATTGAAAGACCACTTTGTCGGGGCTTTAAAGGGTAAGCTACTTTCCGAATATTCGGAAGCTACCATTATTGACATCTCCCATAATATTGATCCGTTTAATGTTGCCGAAGCAGCCTATATTATAGGTGCCGCCTATTCCGGTTTTCCGAAAGGAACGGTTCATTTGATTGGTGTTGACATTGAGTTAAGTCGGGATAACCAGCACATCGCCATGCAATGGAACGACCAATATTTTATTTGTGCCGATAACGGGATTTTGAGTATGCTGATTCAAAAGATAGTCCCCCAGAAACTGGTAACTATTACCATACACGACCGATTACCGGCAGAGGCAACCGATTTGGATGTATTTGTCAAAGTAGCTTGTCATTTAGCCAAAGGCGGATTGCTCAATGTGATTGGTAAAGAAATTACGGCTATTAAAGAGGTAACCGAATTGCAAGCCCTGGCCTCTGATACGCAAATCAAAGGCTATGTAATTTACATTGACCATTTTGGCAATGCCGTGACCAACATTTCCAAAAAAACTTTTCTAGAAACGGGAAAAAACAGACCGTACGAAATCAAATTTAAAAATCAGACCATTAAAACTATTTTACCCAGATACTCTGATATCGTGATTTCTGATAAGTACACTTGGAAAGATTATGAAGGCGAAAAGTTGGCCATTTTTAATGAAGCCGGTTTTTTGGAAATTGCCATTTTCAGAAGCAATCCCGAAACCGTAGGTTCGGCCAGCTCGCTTCTGGGATTACAATACCGAGATTTGGTCACGATAGATTTTAAAAATTAAGATTTGAAATAAAGCAACATGTTTATCAGAATAGTCAAGATGAGTTTTCATGAGGAGCACATTCCGAAATTCTTGGAAAACTTCAATTTAATTAAAGAAAAAATACGAAATGCACCCGGAAACCGTTTCTTAGAATTGTATCAGGACAAAAACAACCCGGAATTGTTTTTTACCTACAGTTTTTGGGAAACGGAAGAGGACCTTGAAAATTACCGTCGTTCGGCTTTGTTTGACGAGGTTTGGACGTTTACCAAGCAACTCTTTAACGACAAACCCGAAGCGTGGAGTGTAAACAAATTGGTCAGTTTAACTTAGTTGTAAGTCATTTTTTTTACAACCTATAACATACAACCTTACTATGAAATCAATAGCATTACGCGAAATCAAATCGTTTTTCGGCTCCCCCATCGGTTATTTGGTGATTGCGCTGTTTCTTTTACTCAACGGCTTGTTTCTTTGGGTTTTTGATGGCGAATACAATATCCTGCAAAGCGGTTTTGCCGACATGACGCCGTTTTTCACTTTAGCCCCATGGATTTTAATTTTTTTGATTCCGGCCGTTACCATGCGGAGTTTCTCGGAAGAAAAAAGACAAGGTACTATTGAACTTTTACTTACCAAACCTTTATCGGTTTGGCAAATTGTAAGCGGAAAGTTTTTAGGTGCTTTTTTCCTTATTGTATTGGCCTTACTGCCCACTTTGGTCTATGTATATGTGATTTACGGCTTGGGGTTGCCTGAAGGCAACATCGACATGGGCAGTACCATGGGCTCCTATTTTGGATTGTTGTTTTTGATTGCATCGTATACCGCTATAGGCATCTTTACCTCTACCCTTTCGGAAAATCAAATCGTAGCTTTCTTGCTCTCGGTTTTCTTGTGCTTTCTTTTTTATTACGGCTTTGAAGGGTTGGCTAATTACGTGAAGGATTTTGAACCTATTGTGGCCCGAATCGGAATGGATTATCATTTTAAAAGTATGTCGAGAGGCGTTCTAGATACCCGAGACATCCTATATTTTGTGAGTGTTTCGTTCTTGTTTTTATCGTTTACTGTGTACCAATTAAAATCTTTAAAATCCTAATGAGCACAGCCCAACAAAACTTAAAAAAAACAGCATTTACACTACTCTTTGTGGTAGTACTCAACGTTGCCGGTCATTTTGCATTCAAGCGTTTCGACTTAACGGCCGACAAACGATATACCCTATCGAAAACGTCGCTGAATATTGTAGGGGAAGTAAAAGAACCTCTATACATTGATGTATTTTTAGAAGGGGATTTTCCGGGAGAATTCAAAAAATTACAAACCGAAACCCAGCAGTTACTAGAAGAGTTCAAAGCCCAAAACAGCAATGTCATATTTCAGTTTGTAAATCCTTTAGAAGACGAGGAAGAACGCGATAAAACCATGCAATCGTTCTTAGAACGCGGCATGCTTCCGGTAAACGTAACGGTAAACGACAAAGGACAACAAACCCAAGAAGTGGTTTTTCCTTGGGCTGTAGCCACTTACGGTGACCGAAGCGTCAAAATCCCATTGCTCAAGAATATGATGGGCGCTTCTACTGCCGAGAAAGTGGTGAGTTCGGTGCAACATTTGGAATACGCTTTTGCCAATGCTATCAATACGGTTTCTAAAGAAAAACAAAAGAAAGTCATTATTCTCAACGGAAACGGCGAGTTGCCCGATCGTTACATTGCCAACTTTATTACTTCTGTCAGAGAAAATTACTTTATTGCTCCTTTTACCTTAGACTCGGTTCCGAGTAATCCCACCGGTACACTCAAACACATTAAAAAATACGACTTGGCTATTATTGCCAAACCGACTGAAGCTTTTTCCGATGCGGAAAAACAAGTCCTCGACCAGTTTATTATTAACGGCGGAAAAACGCTTTGGTTGGTAGACCAAGTACAAATGGACATGGACAGTTTGTACAACGAAACAGGATCCAATTTGGCTTTTCCCAGAGATTTAGGCCTGAACGAAATGTTCTTTAAATACGGCATCCGAATCCGTCCCGATTTAATATTCGATTTGCAAAACACCCCTATTGCTTTAGCGACCGGCGAACAAGGCAGTGCTACCCAATATACGCAATACCCTTGGTTTTATGCACCCATGGTTTATCCTACTTCCAGCCATCCTATTGTGAGCAACTTGGACGGTATCAAATTTGATTTTGCCAGTCCGATTGAATTGTTGGGTAACAACATCCGAAAAACCGTTTTATTGCATTCCTCAACCTCCGCATCGCGCCTGGTAGGAACGCCGACCGAAATCAGCTTAAACATGGTAACCTTGCGTCCGGAGCAGAAAGAGTTTGTCGGAAAAGGGAATTATCCGGTTGCGGTTTTATTGGAAGGGCAATTTCACTCGATGTACGAAAACAGAGTCTTACCGTTTCAAGACACCACATTCAAAAATTCGGGGAAAGCCAACAAAATGATTGTGGTTTCGGATGGTGACCTCATCAAAAATCAATTGGATAAAAACGGACAACCCTTGGAATTGGGTTATGATAAATGGACCAATAACGTGTATGCCAACAAGGAGTTTATGATGAATTGCGTGAATTATTTGTTGGATGACAACGGACTTATTAACATTCGCAGCAAGGAAGTTGATTTGCCGATATTGGACAAACAAAAAGTATATGATAACTACACCTATTCGCAAGTCATAACCGTAGCCGTTCCGTTGGTAATACTGGCATTATTCGGCGTTGTATTTACGGTGTTGCGCAAGCGAAAATACAGCCGCTAATGTTAATAAAAAACTTTTTGAAATCTGTTAGTTTAAGATATATTTGTAAAAAATAACAACCAATGAAGTTTATAGTATCGAGTTCGTACTTATTAAAGCAACTGCAAGTTTTAGGTAGTGTAATTAACAGCAGCAATACCTTACCCATATTAGACAATTTTCTTTTCGAATTAGACCATAAAAACTTAACGGTTTCCGCTTCTGATTTAGAGACCACCATGTCGGCTACTTTAGAAATCGATTCTACCAGTAAAGGCAGCGTGGCTGTCCCGGCGAAATTATTGTTGGATATTTTAAAAACATTTCCGGAACAACCGCTAACTTTCACAGTAGAAGAAAACAGTACTATCGAAATCAGCTCTAATTCGGGTAAATATGCTATTGCGTACGCTCCGGGAGAAGAATTCCCAAAATCGGTAAGCTTAGACAATCCTTCTTCTACGGTGGTTCCTTCGGAAGTATTAGCTACGGCTATTAGCAAAACCATTTTTGCCGCCGGAAACGACGATTTGCGTCCGGTTATGAGCGGTGTGTTCTTCCAGTTTTCTCCGGAAGGCTTAATCTTTGTGGCTACCGATGCGCACAAATTAGTAAAATACGCACGCACCGATGTAAAAGCGTCTCAAGTAGCTGATTTTATCATGCCGAAAAAACCTTTGAATATTTTAAAAGGTATTTTGGGCACCTCTGAATCGGATGTGACTATTGAATACAACGACTCTAACGCTACTTTTTCTTTCGACAGTTATGTATTGACTTGTCGTTTGATTGACGGAAAATATCCGAATTACGAGGCTGTTATCCCGAAAGAAAACCCGAACAAATTAATGATTAACCGCGTCTTGTTATTGAACTCTGTACGTCGTGTGGCGATTTTCTCCAACAAAACTACACACCAAATTCGTTTGAAAATTGCGGGTGCCGAATTGAATATTTCGGCTGAAGATATTGATTACTCCAACAAGGCCGAAGAGCGTTTGACTTGTGATTATCAAGGTGACGACATGCAAATTGGATTTAACTCTCGATTCTTATCGGAGATGCTAACCAACCTACAGTCGGATGAAATTATGTTGGAAATGTCGATGCCGAATCGCGCCGGAATTTTAACTCCGATAGACGGTTTGGATGAAGGCGAAACCGTAACCATGTTAGTAATGCCGGTGATGCTCAACAACTAAAAAAACTAACCTTTATACCGAAAAAGCGTCTCATTTGAAATGAGACGCTTTTTTTATTCGTGAAACGCTAAAATCGGCGTTTGCACATGATACGACAATCGTTGTGTTGTAGTGGTCGTAAACAATTCGACAAAAAAATTGCGCTTGTAGGTGAGCATCGCCAAAATATCGATTTCCTGACTTACCAAAAAGTCTTCTATGGTTTCGATGACATTTTCATTCGGAATAATATGAAACTGTAAATGTTGTTCGTCCTCAAAGTGCGACTGCCATCGTTTAATCGTTTCCGCAGTCACATCGGAGTCGGCTGTTTTTACATACAAGCATTTTACTTTGGCTTTCATCTTTTTGGCAAAAAGCAATAGTTTAACCAAGGCTTCGATGTCTTTTTTTCTGAATCGCGTCGTAAACGCTATATTTTCTATTTTCGAAAATTGGGCACCCATAGGCACGCTCAAAACAGGAACCGAAACATTACTGATTACCGAACCGGTATTGGTTCCGATAAAACTATCAAACCATCCTTCGGCTCCATTGGTTCCCATAACCACCATATCTACACTTTCCTGCGCAATCACTTTCTTTATGGAAGCCAACAAATCGCCATCCATCAAAATATGATTCATAGCTATATGCTCCAAATGATGGGCTTCGGC
The DNA here is from genome assembly GCF_030053345.1 of Flavobacterium sedimenticola. Classification (GTDB taxonomy): domain Bacteria; phylum Bacteroidota; class Bacteroidia; order Flavobacteriales; family Flavobacteriaceae; genus Flavobacterium; species Flavobacterium sedimenticola. The sequence continues at coordinate 119,598 of NZ_JASGBP010000007.1, read as the reverse complement.
TATAGCCCTTAACTGTGGTAGTTTTTCTTTAAAATGATCAAAATTAGTCAGTTGAATACTATCGTAGATGGTGGCATAGTTTATTGGCATCATCTGACTTTCAATGACCGGTAATTCAAAGGTGTGCAACAACAACAATTCGGCTTTGAGTATTTTGGCCAACTCCAAAGCATATATAAAAGCGTTATCTGAAGTTTCAGAAAAGTCTAAGGGAACTAAAAATTTTTTCATACCGAGAAGCTTTAAAACGTAAAGTTACATTTTATATCACGATTTAAGATGATAATTATCAGATTCTAACGGATTTAACGACCATGTAATATAAAATCATTTCTGCTTTAGTTTTCTTAACTTTGCTGCCAACTATTTTAATATACTATGATTGCGCAGGATACTATTGTGGCATTAGCATCACCATCAGGTGCAGGTGCTATTGCCGTCATCCGGATGTCGGGACAAAAAGCGATTGCTATTGCCGATGCTGTGTTTCAATCGGTTTCCGGAAAGTCTGTTGCGAAACAAAAAAGCCATACCATTCATTTAGGTCATATTGTCGAAGACGGTAAAATATACGATCAAGTATTACTGTCTGTTTTTAAAAATCCGCATTCCTATACCGGTGAAGATGTGATTGAAATTTCCTGTCACGGTTCCACTTTCATTCAGCAACAAATCATTCAATTATTATTGCGAAAAGGGTGTAAGATGGCGCAAGCGGGTGAATTTACCTTAAGGGCTTTTTTGAATGGCAAACTCGACTTGTCACAGGCCGAAGCCGTGGCCGATTTGATTGCCTCGGATAACGAAGCCAGTCATCAAATTGCCATGCAACAAATGCGTGGCGGTTTCAGCAATGAAATAGCCAAATTAAGAGCAGAGTTACTCAATTTTGCGTCACTTATTGAACTCGAATTGGATTTTGCCGAAGAAGATGTAGAATTTGCCGACCGAACTCAATTTAAAGAGCTGTTAAACCGAATCGAATTTGTGCTCAAACGCTTAATCGATTCATTTGCCGTGGGTAACGTAATTAAAAACGGTATTCCCGTAGCCATTGTTGGCGAGCCCAACGTGGGAAAGTCAACGTTGCTCAATGCTTTGCTCAATGAAGAGCGCGCCATTGTTTCGGACATAGCCGGGACTACGCGCGACACCATAGAAGACGAATTGGTCATTAACGGTATCGGCTTCCGATTTATTGATACTGCCGGAATACGCGAAACCAAAGACGTGGTGGAAAGCATCGGCATCAAAAAAACTTTTGAGAAAATCGAACAGGCGCAGGTAGTACTATATCTGTTTGAAAGTGTAAAGTTTCAGGTTTCAAGTTCAGAATTTATAATTGAAATCGAAAAAATTAAAAATCAGTTTCCCCTAAAACCTTTGATTGTAGTTATCAATAAGATTGATTTAATTTCAAAAGCAGAAATCGAGAACATCCGTAAGCAACTTGAAGCAGTAAACGTAAAACTTGAAACCATTTCAGCCAAAACCAATACCGGTATTGAGAGCCTAAAAGACCAATTGCTCTCGTTTGTTAATACCGGTGCTCTGCGGAATAACGAAACCATCGTCACCAATACACGTCATTATGATTCGTTACTCAAAGCGTTAGAAGAAATCCAAAAAGTACAGTTTGGCTTACAATCGGGATTATCCTCAGATTTAATGGCCATCGACATCAAACAAGCTTTGTATTATTTTGGCGAGATTACCGGGGAAGTTACTAATGATGAGCTTCTGGGCAATATTTTTGCTAACTTTTGTATTGGGAAATAATGTATTTTTACGAGTAGTAAAATTTCAAAATGTCAAAACATAAACCTGGCAATTCCTTTTTGAAAAAATAAAACCAACCCTATATGAACTTCAAAGACAGTTTGAAAAAGATATCGCATTGGTTTTTAAAGAGACCTGCCACTTCCGGTGTTGTCGTTTTCATCATCACACTCGCTTTAGTAAGTGTAGTGATAAAGTTGCGCTATGAAGTGGTAAAAGAAAATGAACGTAGGGAAATGTCAAACATTCTCAATGTCGTTCAGCAAAATTTTGAGCAAGTTTTAAAAAACAGTTACACGTGTGCCTTAACATTGGCCATGACCATTAATGACGAAGGGAAACCCGAAAATTTTGAAAAAATTGGGGCGGAATTAGTCGATAAAAACAAAGCCATTGATGCGGTTCAATTAGTCCCGAACGGAGTTATCAAATACGTTTACCCTTACGAAGAGAACAAAGCCGCTATCGATTACGACATTCTCAATACGCCTTATGTAAAATTGGAAGCTCAAAAATCGGTGAACTCAAAATTAATGTACTTTGCCGGGCCACTCAAATTAAAACAAGGTGGCTTAGGTGTTGTAGGGCGTTTACCGGTGTATAAAAACAACCGATTTTGGGGATTTTCAGCGGTGGTTATTCATTTGGAGACGTTAATCCGAGAATCCGGTTTGAATACGATTGACGATACTAAGTATTACTTTCAATTTTCCAAAACCAACCCAACTACCGGTAAAGAAGAATTTTTTCTGCCGCATCGAACCAGTATGAAAAAGAAATCCTATTTGATGGTTCATATCCCCGATGGTGATTGGAAATTGTACCTCATTCCCCGAAATCAAAACAGCATTATAAATCAGCTTTACACTTCTATTTCCTTGGGATTATTACTTTCCTTTATAGCCGGGTTGTGGATTACCAGTATTTTAAAAAAGCCCGCCGAATTGCAGAAATTAATTGAGATTCAAACTCAAAAAATCATCAAACGCGAAGCCGAGTTCAGTGCCATTGTCGATCAGGCTCCGGTAGGCATTGCTAAAATTGACACGGCCACCGGTCATTTTATCACGATTAATAAAGAATATGCCCGCATCGTGGGTTACACTACCGATGAACTTTTACAGTTGAGTTTTCAAGACATTACCTATCCTGATGATTTGCAAGCCGACTTGGACAACATGGAAAAAATCAAAAGCGGTGCGATTAAAGATTTTTGGATGGAAAAAAGATACATCCACAAAAACGGAAATATTGTTTGGGTGAATCTGATTGTAGCGGTATTGTGGAAAGAAAATAATACCGTATTAAATCACATTGCCATCGTTGAAGACATAACCGATAAGAAAAAAGCGGAAGAAGAGCTCAATCGTTCTTTTGAATTGGTTTCGGAACAAAACAAACGATTACTCAACTTTTCGTATATCGTTTCGCATAATTTGAGATCGCATACCAGCAACATCGAATTGATTTCAAATCTGATGGAAGGCGTAAAAACTCAGGAAGAGCAAGAAGAAATGGTCGATTTGCTCAAGAGAGTTTCCAAATCGCTCGACGAAACGATGCGAAATCTGAATGAAGTAGTCAACATCCGAACCAATATCAACCTGACCATCGAAAGTTTAAACCTGCATCATTTTATAGAAAGAAGTATTGCTGTACTGAACAAACAAATACAAGATAAAGAGGCTACCGTAGAAAACTTAGTGCCGCCACACATTCAAATCACCTACAACGCAGCCTACTTAGAAAGCATACTGCACAATTTTATATCGAATGCCGTTCGCTACAGTCATCCCGACCGAAAGCCGATGATTTCCATTACATATAATGAAAAAAATAAAGCTTTAACCATAGCCGATAACGGTATTGGAATTGATTTGAAAAAGAACGGCGACAATCTGTTCGGTATGTACAAAACCTTCAACAGCAATCCGGACGCCAAAGGTATTGGCCTTTTTATCTCTAAAAATCAGATTGATGCCATGGGAGGTCGCATAGAAACACAAAGTGAAGTGAATAAAGGTACTACGTTTACCATTTTCTTCAAATAAAAAAGCCTGTTGGAATCAACAGGCTTTTTTTATCTTTCCAAACAAACTATTGCACTACTATCTTTTGGACAGCCGAACGGTTGTTGCTGATTACTTTGGCCAAATAAATTCCGGCCGATACTTTCACCTCAAAACGACTTTCGCCCGTAAATGACTGTTCAAAAACCTTCACACCCATAGTATTGTAAAGTTCCAAAACACCGGCCTCATGAATCCCCGACACGGTAAAGCTGCCGTAAGTCGGATTCGGATATAAAGCAAAACGCAACATGTCATTAGGTGCCACAGCTAACGAAGAAAACCAAGGTTCTCCGGCGTGTGAACCCCAAATGTAATCGGCTAAGTTGGGATAATCAATAAAGGGATTGCGATTCATTTGCCAGGTGTAAATGTAATTGTTGCGATTCATTTCAAAATCATCTCTCGGATCGGTAACATTCCATGTCAACAACGAAGCCAAATCACCCAACTGTCCTACAGTACTATCCGGTAAATCGCCATTCACCACACTCAAAGCATTATAGCGAACCGCCATGTAAAAAATAGAACGAGCCACATCGCCTTTCCAAGAGCCTTGTGTACCGTTAGGCCCATTGTATCCGGTTAAACCGTAATCTTTATTACTGCGTGACGTATTTTCAGGTCCATCTTCGGCACGAATGTGGTGCGAATCACCATGACCGGCGGCAATATCATCGGGACCGGTAGCCGCCCAAACATTGATACCATCGGGAATATCGGAAGTTGCATTGGCAAATCCGCCGCGCGATTGCGGATAAATATGTTCTCGGTTCCAGGAACCTACATTACTGGACGTACTTTGAAAATCCAATTTGGCTCGGGGAGTTTCCACATACATTAACCAAACCTGGTTGCTGTTAAGCGGATTCTGATCGGCTACTTTCAAAATATCGGTAACATCACCGTAACTGTGCGCCCGAACGACTGAGGGGTTGGCAATAATGCCTTGCAAAGCTTGTTTTAATGCCGCGCCCGATAATCCTTCAATAGCGTCATAGTAACCGGCCGGAGCCGTACTGGTCACGTTCCCGTAAGTCGGATTTAAAGGCGTTCCGAAAGGAAGTGTCGTAAAATCATTATCCACCACACGAATATCAATATTATCGTTTAAGCGAATAAAACCCGAAGGTAAGGTCCCAAACCTGATGCGTAAAACCTCATCGCCTTCGTCAATGGTGTCGTCAACCAATGTAATCGTAGTGGTAAATGTGTTGGTGCCGGACGGAATCAAAACAGTAGTGTTTCCGGTAAAGTCGGCATTCGTAAATGAGCCGCTATTAAGTGTAAAAGTAAAAGTCAAATCGGAAGTCACATTAGTTTGCGTGGTAAACGTAATCGGAAAGCTACTGCCCTCATTTTTATGAGCCGTGTTTACCGTAATGGTTATACCGTTAAAAACAATTCCGCTTCCGTCATTAAGCGCTCCCGGGGTTGGCGCTTTTACCTCCCAAGTACCGTCGCTTTTACGCTGAATCGATTGTGTGGTTCCCTGACTGTTTGCGTTTTCATTCACCTGAGTAGTTACACCTAATAAAGTTTGCAGCGATGAAGCCTGTGTATTATTATTGGAATGCACCAAAGCATCTACCAAATTAGTGGTAGTCGCAGTCGTATTTAAAGGAAAATCGGAAGTAGAACCCAAATACAAACCTACCCCATCCGGACCATTTTGGATGCTGCTATTGTTAAAAATACGTTCCGGAACCGGAGACACTAAATTGTTTCCTACCACAACCAAACCATTGGCATCGGTAGTTAAGCCATTGAGACTAATCGTATAATAACTCTTGTCGGCCAAAGAACCGGTACCGTTAAAAAATACAAGAACATAGCCATTCAGGGAAAAGAAAGGAGTGGCCGATTTGATTTCTATAAATTCTTTATCATCGGTACTGGGCGTATCTGAATCGAATTCATTAATAAGCACTTGAGACTGGGCAATTGATGTGGACGCCATCAACAGCCAAAAAAATAATTTTTTGAGCATTAATTGAAATTTTGTCAAATGTATTGATAAGCCCCATAATTACAGAAATTTTATATTTTTTATAAATGTTAATTAACGCTTCTACTTTATTTTTAAAGAAAAAACTTAAATTATTTGTCGCCGTTAGAAGAAATTTACTATATGATGTTAAAACACATATTTTTGCACGCAACTAGGTTGAGAATGCTGATAATAAATAGAAATGCATTACTTTTACTTTGATTATAAGCAATCCTAATGTTTGAGTTTTTTGGTTACATCGGAGCCTTTTGTATTGGTTTGGTATTGGGAATCACCGGCGGTGGTGGTTCCATCTTAACAGTTCCGATATTGGTATATCTGCTGAGTCTCAATCCGGTAATTGCTACGGCCTATTCCTTGTTTATTGTAGGGACTACTTCGGCTTTCGGAACTTTTCAAAATTTCAAAAAAGGATTGGTAGCACCCAAAACCGCATTACAATTTGCCGTTCCCTCGGTCATTGGGGTTTATCTTACCCGAAAGTTTATCGTGCCGGCCATACCTGATCCGGTATTTTATTTTGCTTCTTTTCAATTCACGAAAAGCACTTTGGTGATGTTATTGTTCGCTGTGGTGATGTTTTGGGCCGCAGTAGCAATGCTCAAAAAAGATACTGATACAACCGTGACCAAAACCAAGCATCCTTTTTTCACCCTTTTAAAATTATTTTTGGTAGGTGTCTTAATCGGTTTAATTGGTGCCGGTGGTGGCTTTTTAATTATTCCGGCCCTGATGCGATTGGCACAACTGACTATTAAAAAAGCTATCGGTACTTCTTTGCTGATAATTACCCTCAATTCACTGATAGGGTTTTTAGGCGATGTACAAACCATGACAATCGACTGGCCTTTTTTATTGTCTTTTACCGGCTTATCTGTCATTGGGATATTTATCGGCTTGTATGTTCAAAAATATATTAATGAAAAACTGCTCAAGAAAATATTCGCCCTGTTTATCTTAGTGATGGCTTTCTTTATTTTTTACAAAGAAGTTTTTTCATAAAGTATTCCAAATTCAAAATAGTATTGTTTATCTTATCGTTACTTTTGTACAAACCATTTTACTATGAAAATTGAACAAATATATACCGGATGCATTGCTCAAGCAGCCTATTATTTAGAAGATAATGGGGAAGCCGCCATTTTTGATCCGCTACGCGAAGTACAACCGTATTTAGATAAAGCAGCCAAAGATAACGCCAAAATAAAGTACATTTTTGAAACGCATTTTCATGCTGATTTTGTATCCGGTCATTTAGATTTGGCTCAAAAAAGTGGTGGTGCTATAGTATACGGACCAACTGCCACGCCACATTTTAAAGCCATTATTGCTACCGATAATCAGGAATTCAAAGTAGGCCGTTACACCGTAAAAGCCATTCACACTCCGGGTCATACCTTAGAAAGCACTTGTTACTTGCTGACCGATGAAAACGGAAAACCACATGGCATTATTACAGGCGACACTCTATTTATAGGTGATGTGGGCCGACCTGATTTGGCTCAAGCATTAACCGAAGAATTAACTCAGGAAAAATTAGCCTCTTATCTTTACGATTCATTACGCCATAAAATCATGCCATTGAACGATGACTTAATTGTATATCCGAGTCACGGTGCCGGAAGTGCTTGCGGCAAAAATATGAGCAAAGAAACTACGGATACTTTAGGCAATCAGAAGAAAACCAACTATGCCTTGCGTGCGGATATGAGCAAGGAAGAATTTATAAAAGAACTTTTAGAAGGCTTGGGAGCACCTCCGGCCTATTTTCCTCAAAACGTACTGATGAACATTCAAGGGTATGAAAGTTTGGATACTATCATCGAAAAAAGCAACATCGCATTATCGCCTGCCGCTTTTGAAGCCGCTGCCAACCAAGGTGATGTTATTGTTTTAGATGTTCGTCATGAAAATGATTTCGTGAAAGCCCATATCCCTAACTCGATTTTTATCGGCATTCAGGGGAATTTCGCCCCATGGGTAGGTGCATTACTGAAAGATGTACATCAAAAATTAGTATTGGTAACCCCGGAAGGACGAGAAGAGGAAACCATTACCCGACTTTCCCGCGTTGGGTTTGACCATGTTTTGGGGTACCTGCAAGGCGGCATAGATGCTTGGGTAAACGCCGGATTTGAAACCGATAGTATTGCTTCTATTTCTCCGGAAGAATTTTCGGCCAAAAGAACCTCAGACAGCCTTGTAATTGATGTGCGTAAACCGGGAGAATATGAGGCTGAACATGTAGAAAATGCAGTTAACATTCCGCTGGATTCGGTAAATGAAAATTTTCAAAGTATTCCGAAAGATCAACCTTTCTTCCTGCATTGTGCCGGAGGTTATCGTTCGGTAATCATGGCTTCGATTCTTAAATCGCGAGGTATTCATCAGATGATAAATGTAGAAAAAGGAATGAACGGCATCAAGCAAACCAATGTACCTTGTACACAATTTGTATGTCCGTCTACCAAAAAATAAACCGTAAAAAAAACCAAAATTTACTCGTATAGTATTGCAATTTAAATACATTTGCAGACGTTAAAATTTAAAACAGAAAAATGAAAAAATTAATTCTTTTAGTAGCCGTAGCTTTTACTGTGTTTTCGTGTAAAAATTTAGCTGAAGGCGAATATATTGTTACCGGAAAAGTAAAAGGTGTGAAAACCGGCTTGGTATTTTTAGAAAAACAAGGTCCGATGGGAATGGGATTTGCCGCTATCGATACGGTGAAAATTGTAGATGGCGCTTTTGAATTCAAAGGAAAAACCAATGAGCCTGAAATTCATTTTATTCAAATAGATAAAGTCAACGGAAAACTTCCTATCATTTTAGAAGGCGGAGAAATCAATGTGGAAGTGAACAAAGACAGCTTGGTAAAATCTAAAATCAGCGGAACCTACAGCAACGAAGAGTTTACCAAATTCAACAATGAATCGGAAAAAATTCAAAAGAGATTGCAAGGCAAAGTAATGGAGTTTCAAATGAAAAACAGAACCGCAATCGAAGAAGCGCAGAAAAATAATGATACTGCTGCATTGAACAAGCTAAGAAAAGAGTATGATATCATTCAAAAAGACATCACCGATTATACCTTTGGTTATCCTAAAACGCATCCTAAATCATTTATCAGTGTATTGATTGTGCAAATGATGGCCGGCAATCCGAAGTTTACTCCGAAGGATATTGAAGACAATTACAATGCGTTAGACGAAAGCTTGAAAAAAACCAAACCGGGTAAATCCATCAAAGAAAACATTGATGCTTTAAAAAAAAAGCCAGCAGCGGGACAACCCTCGTCGTTAATCAAATAGCGCCTGCCTTTTCAGGACCCGATCCTAAGGGAAAACAAATTGCACTAAAAGACCATTTAGGTAAAGTAACGCTTTTAGATTTTTGGGCTTCTTGGTGTCCGCCTTGTCGGAAAGCCAATCCTGAGATTGTAAAGTTGTATCAAAAATACCATAGCCAAGGACTGAATATTATCAGTATTTCCATGGATGATGACCGAGCCAAATGGGAACAAGCCATTGCCAAAGACGGATTGACTTGGCCGCAAATATCCAACTTAAAAGAAATGGAAGATCCTATTGCTAAACTATATGGAATTTCATTGTTACCAACCACATTTCTTTTAGATAAAAAGGGCAAAATCATAGGTATCGATTTACCGCATGATGCCATGGAAGCCAAAATAAAGGAACTTTTAAAGGCTAACTAATCAATTTTGATATCCCCTGATACCAAATCTCCTTCGGGAGATTTTTTTATTTTACTTATATCCAAAGTCTTAAAAAAAACCTTTCTGATTTTAGACTATTTTATTTGCGAACCCCAAAAGTGTTTCTATATTTGCAGTCGCGAAAGCATTGGGGAGATACTCAAGCGGCCAACGAGGGCAGACTGTAAATCTGCTGACTAAGTCTTCGCAGGTTCGAATCCTGCTCTCCCCACAAATAAAAAAACAAAAAGTCTCAAAACCCTGCAAATCTTAGGATTTGCAGGGTTTTTGTTTTTCTGTTACCTCCAAATTATTCATTCTATCTTAAAGCTTAAGGGGCAAAATCGAGACCCTAACATTTTCTCAAATCCAGGGTCTCGCTAAATCTTCTTAAGCCTTACAAACACTGTACTTTCAAGCAGTTCACTAACCCGTTCAAAAGCTGTACCTCTTGTTTGTTATGACTCAGGAATTTAAATTGAATAATCATTAAAAGGTCACCACCATGAAAACAAAAATCACTTTGCATTTCTATGCTAAAAGCACGAAAATGAATGCTGATGGTAAATTACCAATCTATGTTCGATTAACAATTAATGGTCAGCGATTAGAATTTAGTTCTAAAAAGTTTATCAAAAAATCAAAATGGCTACCGGAGCTAGCAAAAATGAAAGGTCATTCAGAAGAAGCACGTTCAATTAATAGTTATCTCGACATGATGAGATCTAAAGTTTTAAGTGCTGAAATGTCTTTAATGCATCAGAACGAAATAGTCTCCATTGAGAGTTTCAAATCTATTTTACGAGGAATATACAAAAATCACCCAACTCTTGTTGAAGTTTTTCAGGATCATAATAACAAAATGAGAGCACTAGTCGGAAAACAATATGCCTCGGGAAGACTACAAAGGTTTGAGGTTACTTTAAATCATCTTAAAAACTTCCTTAAATGGAAATATGATGATAATGATATTTTGCTCTTAAAAATTGACTATGCCTTTATAACAGAATTTGAATTCTACCTTCGAAGCGTAAAAAACTGTGCTAATAACACCGCAGTTAAGTATGTTCGAAACTTTAGGAAAATCATCAATATCTGTCTGAACAATGATTGGATAGAGAAAAACCCTTTCAGTAAATATGAAGGCAAAGTTTATGAAGTTGACAAAGAGTTTCTGACCGAAGAAGAAATCCAAAAAATCTATTCCAAAAAATTCATGAATACTCGGTTAGAACAAGTAAGAGACATATTCATTTTCTGCTGCTTTACCGGCTTAGCCTACATTGATGTGCAACAACTCCGAAAAGACCATTTAGGAATTGGAATAGATGGCAACAAATGGATATTTAAGAATCGACAAAAAACAGATACACGTTCAAAGATTCCTTTGCTTCCTATTGCGGAAGAACTAATTCAAAAATATGCAGACCATCCTAAATGTTTAAATGAAGATAGAATTCTCCCTGTTCTCAGCAATCAGAAGATGAATAGTTACTTAAGAGAAATAGGAGATGTTTGCGGCATTCAAAAAGAAATAACATTTCATATGGCGCGCCATACATTTGCCACTAGTGTCACTCTAGCTAACGGGGTATCCATCGAAAGTGTTAGTAAAATGCTTGGCCACAAAAGCTTGAGAACGACACAACACTATGCCAAGGTAGTTGACAAAAGAGTCAGTGATGACATGGCTGTTCTAAAACAAAAATTATCAGTTCAAACACTTGTCAAAACCTCTTAAAAAAATATTCTGTAAAAATAATTCAAACTAATGAACGTTGTTCAAAAAAATAATTATCTTTGACTCGTAAATATGATTATGAGTACAGCAGATAGAAAGGCAAGAGATAAAGAAAACCTGAAAGCCCTTATCCTACAAGGAGCTAAAAAACTCTTTTTGGAAAAAGGAATTGAACAAACAACAATAAGAAATATAGCAGATGAGATTGATTACAGCGTTGGAACGGTTTATGTTTATTTCAAAGATAAAAATGCTATTCTTCACGATATTCACACAATTGGCTTTCAGGAATTAGGGGGTAGCTTCACTGAACTCTTCACTATTGAAGACCCTATGGATCGACTGAGAAAGATGGGCATTTTCTATATGAAGTTTGCTATTGAGAATTCTGAAATGTACGATTTGATGTTTAATGTAAAAGCTCCTATGGAGTTTATTGAACATTCTGAAAAGGAGGAATGGAACGAAGGTGTCGGTACTTTTAATGCTTTAAAAAATACAGTTGCCCAATGTATGGAAAAAGGACATTTTAAAGGACATTCACTCGAACCACTATCCTTTATGATTTGGGGAGTAGTACACGGCATGTGTTGCCTCGAAATTCGTCAAAGAACCAAGGGCGTAAAATTCTCAAAACCCGAAACCATTTTAATGGATGGTTATCATGAATTTTTAAAGATCATTGAAAAACTGTAGTATTTTTTTAATCTAAAAATTGAACGTTGTTCAATTATAAAACATTGTTTACCATGAAAAATATATTGGAAATTATGAAAAATAAAAACGAAGTTTTATTGATGTACGGAGCCATTTGTTTGTTGGGCGCACTGGTTTGCATCATCATAAGCAGGTATAGCGTTTTGGAAGTCATGGGGGTAAATGCCTGGATGAAACCGATTAAGTTTTTCATATCCGTGACCGTTTTTAGCTGGACTATGGGATGGTATTTACAGTATTTGGAAAATCAAAGGCAAGTTGAAATTTACAGTTGGTCGATGGTAGTCTTATTTTCGGTAGAAATGGTGCTGATTATTTACCAGGCTGCCCAAGGCAAGATGTCGCATTTCAATCAAGAGACCGCGATTGACCGAACGATATTCAGCCTGATGGCACTGGCCATTACCGTGTTGATGTTGCACACACTTTACATTGCTATTTTATTTTTTAAACAATCCCAATTTGAAGCACCCGAAACTTTAATTCTGGCCGTAAAACTCAGCCTGCTGGTAACCGTACTTTTTGCCTTTGAAGGCTTTGTGATGGGAGCGGCTTTAAAACACACCATTGGGAGTCAAGACGGCTCCCAAGGACTGCCGTTAGTGAATTGGAGTACCCGCCATGGCGACTTACGGGTAGCACACTTTTTCGGCATACACGCCCTTCAAATCATTCCCCTACTCTCCTATTGGTTGGCCCGAAGCAAACGAGAAGTAATGGTTATTGCCTTCGTCTATTTTGCTTTTGTGAGCTATACCCTATGGCTAGCCCTGCAAGGAAAACCATTAATTAAATTATAAATCCATTAAATCTATACCAGATGAAAACAGTCCTCAGCAGTATTTTGCTCCTATTGACCCTTATCTCCTTTGGCCAAAACGGCGTTATTAAAGGAAAAATAACCGATAAACAATCGGAAACACCGCTCCCCGGTGCTATCATCACCCTAGAAAATGTTGTCAATGCCGAAACCACCAGCGATGCTGACGGAAATTTTCAAATTAACAATGTACCCTTGGGAAGACAACTCATTACCGTGCGCTACATTGGCTATATGCCTGTTACCGTTCCTAATATTGAAGTAACATCGGGTAAAGAAGTATTCCTAACCATAGTGCTCACGGAAAATTTTAATGCCTTAGACGAAGTGGTTATCAAAGCGGAAGCCGGTAAAGTTAAAGCCATCAATAAAATGGCAGCGGTTTCCGCCAGACAATTCAGTTTGGAAGAAGTAAACCGTTATGCCGGTGGCCGAAGTGATGTTGCTCGATTGGTCGCTAATTTTGCCGGGGTGTCCACGGCTAATGACAGTCGGAATGACATCGTAGTAAGAGGAAACTCGCCGGCAGGTATGTTATGGCGGATAGAAGGTATTCCGGTCCCCAGTCCTAATCATTTCGCTACTTTAGGTACTACCGGCAGTCCGGTGTCAGCTTTAAATCCAAATTTATTGGCGAACTCCGATTTCTTGACCTCTGCTTTCCCTGCGGAGTACGGCAATGCCATCAGCGGTGTGTTTGATTTGAATTTCAGAAAAGGGAATACCGAAAAATATGAGTTCATGGTGGGCGTTGGCGCCTATCCCGGTGCCGAGTTCATGGCAGAAGGTCCGTTAGGCAAAAAAGGCGGTTCCTTCGTGGTGGCCGGCCGATACGGTATCGCAGGGTATCTGGGTGGTGCCGGCACTGGAACAGCGATTCCTAACTACAACGACATTGCTTTTAATGCCGATTTCGGCAAAACAAAATGGGGCACTTTTGCGGTGTACGGTATAGCCGGAATTTCTAATATTGAGTTTCTGGGCAAAGATGCCGAAGAAGATGATCTCTTTTCGGCCAAAGATGCCAATCAGGAACTGCGGTCTGATTTTGGGGTTTTGGGAGTTTCCCACAAACTGTTTTTCAATCAAAAAACGTTTATAAAAACCAACCTATCGGTAACGGGAAGTTCCAATAAATATGATGAAGAAAGAATATACAATTTAGATACCCCAACCGAAACAACAATACCGTTCACGGCAAGCGACAATACCGAAAACAGAGTAACTTTCAGCTCTTATTTGAATTCCAAAATCAATAAAAAGATTACTTTGAAAAGCGGAGTATTGCTCGAGCGGTTTGCTATTGATTACAGCTTAAACGACAGAGACCGCCAAGAGGATGCTGATGGTGATGGCTATCCCGATTTCAATTCGATTTACAATACCGAAGGTAATTATACCGTATTTCAACCCTATACCCAAGGACAATTCCGACTAACGGAAACATTGGTGCTGAATGCCGGTTTGCATGGACAATTGTTTTCGGTGACCAACGAGTTTGTTTTAGAACCGAGAACGTCATTAACCTATAGTATCAATGCCAAAAACAGTATTAATTTGGGCTACGGCATACACCATCAAAATGTACCGGCGCCAATCCTGTTTCAAAATGAAAATGTGAACGGGAGTTTGGTGCAAACCAACCGCCACCTCGACTTGGTGAGAAGCCAACATTTTGTGATGGGTTATGATATAAAACTAGCCGATAAATGGCGTGGAAAGTTGGAAGTGTACTATCAGTATATTGACAAAGCCGCAGTTGAAAATTTTGACAGCAGCTACTCCTCCTTAACCGAAGGATCTGATTTTGGCTATTCTACCGATAAAACCTCATTAGTGAGTAAAGGCAGAGGGGTTAATCAAGGAATTGAGCTAACCCTTGAAAAGTTTTTCAGCAAAGGCTATCATGCGCTTTTTACCACCTCGCTCTTTCAAAGTAAGTATGAGGGAAGCGATGGTGTGGAAAGAAATTCTCCGTTCAATAACCAGTATGTAATTAATGCACTTGGGGGTAAAGAATTTAAAATGGGCAAGCGTAAAAAAAATACTTTTTCCTTAGATGGTAAAGTAACGGCTGCCGGTGGTCGTTTTTATACTCCGGTCGATTTGGCGGCTTCCCAAGCAGCCGGCTACGAAATTAAAGAAAATGACAAAGCGTTCAGCCTGCAATACGACCCTTACTTTAGACTCGATTTGCGAATGGGTTTCAAATTTAATAGCAGTAAAAAGAAACAGTCTCACCTACTCTATTTAGAACTGCAAAATGTAACCGACAACAATAATATTTTCATCAACCGCTACAATCGTTTAACCAATCAAGTGAACCGCATAGACCAAATAGGATTCTTTCCGGATTTTGGGTATAAGTTTCAGTTTTAAAAAAGGTATAGGGTTATTCTATTCAAAAATGACTTCAATGATAGTTAATTATTAAGATTCTTGACAAGCAAACAAATAGAATAGTACATTTGAAGTGTCTCCTAAATAGTTTTTTTAAATGATCGCAATCTTAAGACAGCATATCATAGACAGACTGGGTAATGATATTGACAATTTAGATTTAGTATTGAGTCATTTTGAACCCGTTAAAACCAAACGTAACCAAATATTAGTAGCGCAAGGGGAAGTTTGTCAATATGTCTATTTTATTGCCAAAGGTTGTCTGCAAGTCTATACATATGACCAAGAGGCTAACGAGACAACACGAGACATCGTAATCGAGGGCACCTGGTGTTCTGAACTCTCCAGTTTTGGCACCGGAAATCCGGCTACTGAAAATATTCGAACTATAGAGCCTTGTGAATTGTTGGCCATTGACCGGCAAAGTTTTAAGAAACTGGTAGAATCCGTTCCGCAATTTGATAAAGTATACAAACAAATTTTGGAAGCTTCCTATAACAACTCAGTGTATCGGATAAATACTTTTATGACACTTACGGCATTAGAACGTATCAAATGGTTGATGCAATTTAGACCCAAACTAATGACTCGAGTCTCGAGCAAGCTCATTGCTTCCTATCTTGGGATTAATAAAGATGTGTACAGTCGGTTAAAAGCCAAGCTCTAAAACATCGACTTTTGTCATCGTTGGCAGAAATTTTAAGTGTGAAATTTGACTATTCAATAACTTAAAATTTTTAAAAATGACAACGTATCTTTTATTATTCAGAAATGCCAGTGGCCAAGAGGGTTACTTGGCAAGCGCACAAGACATGGTGGAAGACATGCCGAAATGGCAAGCTTGGATTGGCAGCATCGCGATGCAGGGCAAGTTGGTGCACACGGCGCCTATTGAATACCAAGCTTTGGTAGCAACCAACGAGGGGATTAAGACCGGACCTTACAAAGAAGCCAACAGTGTGTTGGTGTCCGGATTCTTACTTTGCCAATCAGATGATGTAAACGAGGTAAAAGAATGGAGCACGACTTGCCCTATACTCAAGTATCCGAACAGTTCAGTTGAAATCAGACCGTTAATTCCTTTTCCAACTAATTAAAGCTTGTAACTATGGACAAAATCTTAACTTTCGGAAGATATCTTTTCCCGTTATCGTTCCTATTGTATGTTGGTTTACACCTAGGGAAGCCTGAAGTTGGCGCCGCATTCGTACCCGACTATATTCCGTTTCCTTATTTTTGGAATTACTTTACTTTGTGTTGCATTCTGGCCTTTATCATTAGTGCTATCCTCGGCAAATATGACAAACTTGCCTATGTACTGATGGCTTTGTATGTAGTCCTGATGGCATTTTTAGTTCATTGGCCCAGAGCGATGGGACACGAATTAAGTTCCGACACGATGACCGGAGAGGTAAATCGGGAAAAAGAATTGGAAATGGTCAACTTCTTTAGAAATATGATGGTTACCGGTGCCTTGTTAGCCTTCGCCAAATATGTGGCTAGAGATAAGCGCATTATCGGTTAAATAACAAAAAGCCAAGTCAAATGACTTGGCTTTTTAAATCCTAAGAGAATTACTTCTTATTACCGACTTTCTTCCGTCTTTTGATGATTTCCTGACTATTGGTATTGGCCCAATCAATGATGTATTCCATTTGATGCATCAAGCTCAATCCCAAATCGGTCAACTCATATTCTACCCTCGGAGGTACTTCAGGATATACTTTTCGCAAAACCAAACCATCACTTTCTAAATTGCGCAGGGTTACGGTAAGCATCCGTTGCGACACATCGCCTATGCGATGTTTGAGTTCATTAAAACGCATTTTCCCATACCCTCCCAAAGCATATATAGATAACAATGTCCATTTGTCGCTAATTCGGGCAATAATGTCGCGTACAGGGCAAACACCATTTTTGGTTGCATTGGCGTGTTCAAAAATATTTTGAAATTTTTTATCGGTTGCAATCGCTTTAGTTTCCATAATAGTTACATAACTGTTCCTTAGTAATGCTGCTGTCCCCTCTTGTACATACAATAGTTACTATTTAATTTTGAGTTCTCAAAAGTAACTATAGTAAATTAAAAAAATCATTAAAATGGGAAAAATTTTTGTCACCGGTGCCACCGGTACCAACGGAAAAGCCTTAGTCGAAGCACTGCTTAAAAAAAACGCTGATTTTGTAGTGGGAAGTCGAAATGTTGCGGAGGCGCAACGAATATTGGACCAAGCAGTTGACATCCGAAGATTTGACTTTTCGGATGCGACAACCTATACGGAAATCGGTAAAGAAATTGATAAGGTATTTCTTTTAGGGCCACCTTTAACTCTAAAAGTGGATGAGCTAATCAATCCGTTCTTAGACTTTTTAAAAAGTAAAAAAATCACCAGAGTCGTCTATTTTTCGGCAATGGCGGCAGACAAAATGGGTACTAAACTGGATTTTCATACCAAAATTGAACAAAAGCTAAAAGACGACAACTTTGATTATACGATTTTAAAACCATCCTTTTTTGCTCAAAACTTTAAAAATTACGAGTCCGAAAACATCCTGGAAAGAAATATCGTGTTTATGCCGGCAGGCAATGGTAAAGCCGGTTTTGTTGATGTTAAAGATATAGCCGCTGTAGCCGCAGTAACATTAACAACTGAAGGGCATACCAAAAAAACCTACGAATTAACAGGACCGGAACTTCTTTCTTATAAAGAGGTTGCCTCACTACTATCTGAAGTGCTGCATAAAGAAATCATCTATCCGAATCCGTCGGTGGACCAATTCAAAGAGGTATTGCAAAATGCAGGTGCACCTGCCTTTATTGGCGAATACCTATCAAATGTTTATCAGGTTATTGCTAACAACGAAGTCAATTATGTGACTAACGATGTAGAATCTATAACCGGCAAAAAACCAACTGCTTTAAAAGAAGTAATCACTCGGGATTTCCTTAGCTGAATATAAATATCTAAAATGCCAAATTTTACAATTTGGCATTTTTTTATTTCATAACCGGCAATCGCTTCAATTTAAAAGTACTTGAATGTAATAGTTTTAAACTCAAAAGCTACATTTATAAAAAAATGGATTCTGTTTTTAACAAAAACTGTAACAATACTTAAAAATCAAATACTTATGGGCAAGTAATTCCGGTTTGTTATGGTAATCAACAAAAATATCTTTTCTGACAATAGCGGCAATGAATTGCGTCTGTCGAGCATTATTCAAACGGAACAAAAAGTACCCTTTCAAAACTTTTCGGCAAAATATGTCGCTTCCGGGAATGAAGTTTATACCCTAAACAACAAAAAATTTGTTGTCAAGCAAGGAGAATATGTAATCGGCAACAAGAACACCACTTCAAGTGTCTTAATAGACAATACTTCACCGGTAAATGGAATTTGTATTGATATTGCAAAAGAAATGATCACTGATATTATTGATTTTCAATATCAAAAAACAACCGCTTTCTCAGATTTTTTATTTGAACAAGAATGGATGGTACAAAAATACAATGCCAATAATACTTCTTTTGGCTATGCTTTGCAGCAATTGTCAAATGAATTTGAAAATTTACGTAATGAAAAAACTACAGTAAGTAAAGAATTATTCTATGCTGTAGCCGAATGTATTGTAAAAGACCAAAGCCAAATTTTTAAGGGCTTCAATGCTTTAAAATCAGTCAAGCAGGAAACAAATGGTCGATTATTTAATTTTATTTATGAGGCTAAAAACTACATGGATGACTGTTTTCTTGAAAAAATTAATATCGAATTAATAGCCCAAGAAGCTAAGCTGTCAGAATATCATTTTATCAGGTTGTTCAAAACCGTTTTTAACATAACGCCCTATCAATATATCATCCAACAACGATTAGCGTATGCTCAAAATTTATTATTACAAAAATACAGCCTATCGGAAATTGCCCTGCTAACTTCTTTTGCAGATAGCGCGTCTTTTTGCAAAGCATTTAAACTAAAATATGGCTGCACTCCAAAGCAATTTACCAGTATAAATTAGCAATTTTTGACAATCCTTTTATGGCCGTAGATTTTAATTTTGAATGAAAAATTCAAAGTGTTGAATCTAAAAGAAAATAAAATGACAAAAATCATTATCAAAGTAGCTGTTTTATTGTTTTGTGCTGTAAGCTCTTGTTTTTCACAAGAACAAACTTGGAAAAAACTAACCACCGAACCATATCCCGGCAAACAAGACGATATCACCTTCATAGATGAAAATACAGGATGGTATGTTAACGGCTATGGGAAAATTTTCCATACCACCGACGGCGGCACTACTTGGGAAAAACAAGTGGAACAAAAAGGAACTTTCTTCAGAACCATCGCCTTTGTTGATGAGAATGTTGGATTTGCAGGAACTGTGGGTACCGAATATTTCCCCAATGTAACCGATACTATTCCGCTATACAGCACCAAAGATGGTGGCAAAACATGGAAACCGGTAAACTATAAAGGGTCTTATGTAAAAGGATTATGTGCCATCGATTTGGTTAAAGAACAATATATCAATCACGGAAAAATTGATTACAAAACACACCTCTTTGCGGTAGGTCGTGTAGGTAGTCCGGCAAATATTATGATGTCGCATGATGGTGGAGAAACTTGGACATCAAAGAGTATGAATAACTATTGTAAAATGCTGTTTGACATCAAAATGTTCAACAAAAATGAAGGAATTGTTTGTGCTGCAACCAGCGAGGATATTACACAATCCAATGCCCTTATTTTAAAAACCACTGATGGTGGAGAAACATGGCAAAAAGTATATCAATCGACCCGACCTTATGAAACCACCTGGAAAGTTTCGTTTCCCACTAAAGATGTTGGATATGTGACCATTCAATCGTACAATCCGGATCCAAATGTAAAACAACAGCGGATAGCAAAAACTACAGATGGCGGCAAAACATGGACAGAAATTAACTTAGTCGAAGATGCCGGTACACGGGAATTCGGTATCGGGTTTATTGATGAAAACCACGGATTTGTCGGCACCATGAATAGCGGATTTGAAACCATAGACGGAGGAGTTACTTGGCAGAAAATAGATTTAGGCAGAGCTTGTAATAAAATTCGAATTTATAAAGACAAGAAAGGCAACATCTATGGATATGCTATTGGTGTAAATGTTTTTAAACTGTAAATTATTTTTACAATTCTTTCATCCAAATAATGACAATCAAAAAAGATATCTTTTTAAAAGCAATAAAATCAATAGCCTTTATTATTGTCTTTGGTGGTATTGGTTTTTTTGCCGGTAAAATGGGAATAGCCGCTTCTTCTGGTATGTCAAAATTGACATTCATCACGTTATTGCTGCTCTTTGTACCCATCTTTTTAGTGGTAATCGCCATTCATGAAGCCGGCCATGCCTTAGCTGGAGTCTGGATGAAATTTAATTTCAAAATCTATATCGTGGGTCCGTTTATGTGGGAAAAGAACAATAATAAATGGAGATTTAAGTGGAATAAAAATGTCAATACAGCGGGCGGCTTAGTAATTTGTATGCCGGTTGGGACTGAAAATATCGCCAAACGATTTTCTGTATATGCCGCTGGTGGACCAATTGCCAGTCTCACTCTGAGTTTACTCTCCTATGTATTGTACTACTCTTTACCAACGCATATCGAAAGTCAATTAATAACAAATTCATTGCTTATTATGGCTGTACTATCGCTAATCATATTTATATCCACAGCCATTCCGTTAAGAGCTAATGGATTTTCATCAGACGGCGCACGGGTACTGCGTATACTCAAAGGAGGTGATACAGCTCGATTTGAATTGTTAATTTTAAAATTAATTACAAACGCTTACGCAGGAATAAGACCAAGTGAAATCGACCAAAACGAGCTTAATGAAGCTTTAAGTCTAGCTAAAAAGTTAAAAGCTCCTTTTGGAGTTTATCTTCATAGTTTTTTACATCAATCAGAACTTGATCGGGGTAATATTGATAGTGCAGAGCAACACCTCCTCAACTATATCAAAGAAGTCGATTCAATTCCAAAAGGAATTCGAAATATAGTGTGGCTCGATGCAGCCTTCTTTTATGCCTTCGCAAAAAAAGACATAACTCAAGCTACAAACTATTGGAACAATTTTGAACCTGCCGCTTTAATCCCCAAAGCACAAATCCGAGCTACAAAAGCCGCAATGAATGTATTAAAAAATGAGAGTGAACTTGCATTAAGCAATTTAGAATCGGCGGAAAAAGAAATAGTAAATATGCTTGACCGTGGACTGAGCATAGCTTTACAAGAAAGAATTTCGGTATTGAAAAAAGACATTAATGTTTAAGAATCAAAAAACTTAGTATCCAAAAAAACTTTGCAAAAATATCTTTATGAAATCTATATAATTACAGTTTTTATGTATTTTTATTAAGTACTCAATTCCCGAATCACACACCATAACATTTGATTCGGGAATAACACTTCTATAGCTTTGTTGCATCATTCTTCTAAGCATGCAAAGCCAATCCTACCAACAGCGGATGAAAAATGTTTACCGGATGCTATTCGAATTAGCAACCGGTAATTTGGCTTATAGAATAGAACCAACTCCTTCGAATGATGAAATAGAGAAACTAAGTAGCGTACTTAACACCTTAGGATTGACACTTCAAAATACGATTGCAAAATCAGGCTATGTCATTCCCTACTATAACTATCAAAGCGTTATCCAAAATACTTTTTTACTGGGTATAGATTTCAATATCAAAAGCTTTAATGCTTCCGTCATTTCAAATCTCAGCTATAGTCCTGACGAGCTGAACAAAATGGTATTTGATGAAATGATAGCACCACAATCAGCAGATGTCTGGCAAAGCATAAAACAGGAAATCCTAAAAGATGTAGAATATCATTCCACGATTCAATTAGTTTTAATAACCGGAAATAAAAAACTACTCCCATTACACTTTACAATCTCTAAACTACTTATGAGTAATGAGATTTTAATAACTTCATTAACAACTGTACTTCAGGATTCTCTTGGTGACACTTTTAATTCAAATAATAAACCAACATCGCCCACAAAAGATTCTGCAATAATCCAAAACGTTTACGACTACATACTAAACAATCTCGAGGAACCACTTCCTCCGTTAAAAGTTCTGGCACGAAGATTTGGCTCTAACGAATTCAAATTAAAAGAAGGATTCCGTCATTTTTTCAATACAAGTATATACCAACTCTACAATAATGAAAGGCTAAAGAAAGCTCACAACTTAATTCTTCAAACCGATATATCGCTAAAAGAAATTTCATTTCTCTGTGGTTTTAATTCTTACCTAAATTTTTATAAAGCTTTCAAAAAAAAATACCGATACGCACCTAGTGAGCTCAGTAGAAAAACTACTCTTTAGAATAGTTATCATACGCATTTGAATATCTATAACAAATTGTTTTATAGAATTTTACACTACAAAACACTGCAAAATGAAGATTAGTAAAACCATACGTGAAATTTGCATTCAAACCATATGCGCAATGTATATAGTACTATTTGTGTATGCTGCAACCAGTAAAATCCTAGATTACGAAAATTTTACAGTTCAAATTGGTCAGTCTCCGTTACTAAGTGTGTTTGCCGGATTAATCTCTTGGCTCATACCAACAATTGAAATTATCTTAGCATTACTGCTAATGTCCAAAAAAACACAGTTTTTGGCGCTAAATGCATCATTCGTTTTGATGATGATGTTCACAGCATACATTTTCATCATTTTAAACTTTAGTGCTTATGTTCCCTGCTCTTGTGGTGGAGTACTCGAAAAAATGAGCTGGACAGAACACATGTATTTCAACATCGCGTTTTGTTTACTGGCACTAATTGCAATAATTTTTTCATTACAACAGCTTCCTTTACAAAGCAATACATCGAAGCGAAAATCGAAACTTCTTTTACTAGTAATGGCTGCAGCCTTAGGCATCGCCATAGTTTACGGCTCGTTTTTGAAGTCAGAACACATCATTCATCAGGAAAATAATTTCGTCCGCAGATATCCTCCACATTTATACAAAAGGATGGCAAAATTAGAACTGAAATACGGAGGCTACTATTTCGCAGGTTATTCAAACGATACTATTTACATGGGAAACTACCGTGCTCCGCTCGCAATTCTAGCAATTAGTTCCGACCTTAAAAATGCCGTAGAGCACAAAATAGAATTAAATAACTATGATTTACCATTCCGCGCGGCAAACGTACGAGTGCTCAATCAAAACTTCTTTCTCAGCGATGGCACTGTTCCTTGCTTGTTTAGGGGAGATATTTCATCATGGAATGCCACACAATTGTCAATCCCTAAAAAAAAGTTTTCGGCATTTGAACCAATCGATTCTGCAACAGCCGTCATCAGAAGCAGAAAGCCTATGATTAACGAGAGCATAGTAGGATTAATCAATTTATCGAAACAAAACAGTGAAATATTTTGGAATAACAAGGTACTGGAAAAGCAAATTGATGGTGTGTTTGATTGTGATGGAATATTGAATTACAATATCGAATTGGGATATATCATTTACACCTACTACTATCGAAACCAATTCATTGTATCAGACAATACGTTAAAAATTCAATACAGAAATAATACAATAGATACCACCACAAAAGCGAAAATTAAAATAGTAAAGCTTAAAAACGGAGACCGAAAAATGGCTATTCCACCGGTAACGGTTAACCGATTAATGACCACATCAGGAAAATACTTGTTTGTAAACTCAGACATTCGCGGGCACTATGAATCACTAAAACTATGGAAACAATCCCTTCCTGTAGATGTGTACAATTTAGTCACCAAAGAGTACATGTATAGCTTTCAAGTACACAACATAAAGGGAAAAAAACCCAATGCAATGTTTGCGGCAAAAAATACAGTCTATTTCGTTTTTGACAAAACCATGGTGGGTTACAAATTAGACAAATCGGTAATCAAAAACAATATCAGGAATGAGATCGAACACCTGTAGAAAAAAGTAGATCATTTATAAACTTAATTCTTTACATTATGAAAAATGCAAAATTGTTTTTGTCAGTAGCACTTTTCAGTGTTGCCGCAGTGGGTGCATTCGCAACTACTGCCTCCAAAACAAAAGCTGTAACAGTATCCGGTTACATCAAACAGGGTCCTAATTGTATCTACAAGAATGAATGCTCTGCAGATCCAACCTTAGTACTTTGTACTGAAACAAACACCGGTGGTGCTCAAGTTTTTGGCATGGATCCAAATGATTGTACTGTTGATTTGTGGAGAATCCACTGAGAAACAAAACAATTAAAAAAAGACAGTTCATTAGGCAATGAACTGTCTTTTCATTTTAATTAATTCCGTTTTCTATCCACTTAGGGCTGGTATCTCCCTTCAGAAAATAGTCTAGCCATTGCTCATAACGCCTTGTAAAATCAATTTGACTTTTGTCATTGGTAAGCCTGTGACGGTTCTCAGGATACACCAACATAATTTGCTTCTTCCCTAACCTTCTTAAGGCATTATAAAAGGCTATGCTCTGGTAATAATGCACCTGCCGGTCTAACTCACCCGTCCATATAAGCAGTGGTACCTTCACTTGGTCTGCAAACATAATCGGTGAGTTTTTCAAATAAACTTCCATACCCTCGTAAAGAGACTTACTCATACGCCATTGGTCAGACTCATAACGCCAAATCTCAGCACGCCCGTTATTCCAACCAACAGACAAATAACTACTTACCAAATCCGTTACGCCTGCCCCCACTATCACTGTCGCAAACAAGTCGGTTTGTGTTGCTATAAACGCTGTTTCATACCCACCAAACGAATGCCCCATCAATGCAATCTTGTCTTTATCAATCAAACCCATTTCTATTACCTTTTGCGTAGCGCCTATAGTACAATCCGTAGCACTCTTTCCAACATAGTCCGTTTCATAGGCAATGTCCGGATACAATACAAAATAGCCTTTTGAAGTCAACACGCTCAGGTTAAGTCCCCCACCGTTGTAAACACTGGGATTTACATAATTATGTACATGATTACTCATTTCTTCATAAATATAAACAACCATCGGATACTTTTTATGCGCGTCGTAATTCGCAGGATAAAACAAGGCGCCCTGCAACAACTTACCGTTAACTTCATAATCAATCAATTTGGAGCTGCCCCAATAATAAGAGGATTGCTGCGGATTACTGCAAAAAACTTCAACCGGTTTTCTATTTTTTGCCAAAGCAACCAATTTGGGTGATTCATTAAAGTCTTCAACTTTGCAATACAAGGTCAAACTACCTTCAGTAAAGCAAAGGTCAGTCACGGCTTTATCTTCAAATAGTAAAGGATAAGCAGTCCCTTGCCACCCATAATATCCGGTCGCTTTACTACGTCTTCCAACCGCTTTCAAATAAAATCCTTTCTCTAAAGACAGCAGTGGATAGGTGAATCCGTCTAAAATCGGAATCTTTTTCGTCTGCCCTGTCGAAGGAACAATCCTGAAAATAATTTCCTTTTCCCTTCCCTTAGTGAGTCGCTTAACCCCCAAATCCTTCAAACTGATGGCCCACAAATCAAAATCATCATAAACCAGCAAATCAGCATCATGCGCTGTCCAACCTGCAATGCTGAATGCCGGTTTTACTCCTCCTCTGGTATTTAATAAATGGAGCTTCCTCTGGAAGTTAACCGATACTCGGCTATGCTTTTTAGTCAACAGTTCATAAACAAACCAATCCTCATCAATGCGGTATAAAAAATATTTTCCTCCAAACGAAGGCATCACTTCGTCAGCCAAACACATTTTCTCCTGTAAATGTGAACCTACATCGGGCGACTTCAAATCCAAAACAAAACACTCAATTTTATTATTAAACTCAAACTGTGTTTTAACCCCTTTCGGGTTATAGGTTATCGCATACTGTCCGTCTCCACTCAGCATAATATTACTTCGTTCGGCGGTCGTTAACTTCAAAAACTGTCCCCCATCCGGCCACCACACATAACAAAATTGATTTTCAGGATGAGCTTCCCGCTCAGTCTGACTGTATATCCAGGTGTCATTGCCGTTCCAAATCTGTACCACGTCCTTTCCGTTGTCAGACAAACGCACCGCTCTCAGATAAAAGAACACTCGCTTGCCATCATGAGATAAAGTAAACTTACTAACCATCTTTTCATCAATAACATTACCTTCTCCGGTCGATTTAATAGGCAACTCAAATTCCCTCTTATCAAGCAATCTATAACAGTATAAACGCACTCCGTCGTTCTCTTTTTTAGGGCCTGTATCCCTTTTCAAACACACAAAGGAAGCGCCGTTTTGTTGCCACACGATGTTCTCAAAAACAACATCTTTCTCAGAGGCAAGCTTCTCAAAATGCTCCTGTATACCATCAAACGGGCAATAATGCAATGAAGCCTTTTCTTTGGCAATAGTATAAACCATTCCGGTTCCCGACGGATTAAAATAAAACCCCGTTACCCTTTCAATCTCGGCAAATGCCAATCCTTTACGCTCAAGAACAAGCTGTTGGTTCTCTTTCAAAACAACTAATGTATGACCATCACTTGAAAAACGAAACTTCCTTACACTATCAATCGCTTTGATAAATCCTGTTTTCAGGTTCAGCACTTTAAGCGTACTTCCCACCAAACAGGCAAATCGGTTATCCCGCCCAAAAACACCATGCGTCCCTTTCGGAAAGGCAAAACGCTTTTTCGCACTTTTATCACGTACAAAAAGGGTGTCCGATTTACTTTCATAAGCCAAATTATAACACACCCAATCCCCTGTCGCTGAAGCACATTTAATTTCCAAGGTGCTCCACAAACCATAGTCGCTTTCCGCGAGGTGTTTTTTTGGGGAAACCTGCCCCCATAAGGAGCAGGAAACAAACCCAAAAAAAATAATGAAAAAAATACTACTGTTAATATCCCGCATTTTGAGGCAAAAGGTTGGGATTAATCAATAACTCCGATTGGGGTACCGGCCAAAGGCTATCGTCACTGTTCCATCCGACTTTCACAGGGGTCAAAACAGCATCCAGTTTTCCGGTACGTTGCAAATCAAAAAAGCGGTGGCCAAACTCGGTAAAGAGTTCCACCCTGCGTTCTTTAATAACCGCTTCTATTATCTCCGCTTGCGTTACGGCTGTGGTACCGGCAAGTCCGGCGTTAGCACGAATAAAGTCTAAATCCTGCTTGGCGTTGCTCAGTTCACCCTGTCTGGCTCTTGCCTCTGCCCGAATAAGGTATTGCTCAGCAAGTCGCAAAACAATCGAATGCTCGGTAGTAGCAACATTACCGCTCCCTTGTTTATACTTATACGCATGGTGCCAGGTATTTACACCACTGGTAATGGTTCGTATCCAGGAAGTTCTTCGCAAGTCTCCGGTCTCAAAGGCATTATACAAATCAGGGCTTAAGGCAACCACAGGGGGTGGCCCGGCATTAAAAACAAAAAGGGCTCCCTCCTGCGTGTTTCCGGTGGTACCGGCAGGCGAAAATTGCCAAATCGTACCGGTACAGGCTTTCAAAAACACTTTATTCAAATCAGCCTCCCATACATACAAACCGGTTTGGTTTATCACCGCCGAGGCTTCATTACTGGCTTCTGCCCATTGCCCGTTATATAAATACAGCCGGGCCAACAATGCCTTGGCAGCAAACTTATTGGGACGTGATCTCATACTGCCAATATAATTCTCAGGCAACAAATCAGCAGCTTCTTCCAAATCACTAATACACAAACCATAAACCTGTGCTTTAGGCAATCGGCTTACGGAAACATTTTGCTGATAATCCGTTGTAGTAATGTAAGGACAGGCTCCATATACACCCACAAGGTACGAATGCAGCAAGGCGCGTGCAAAAAGAGCCTCACCGGTGAGTTGGTTCTTTTGTACCTGCGTCAATACCGACGAATGGCTTACTCCTTCAAGTACCGCATTAGCAGCATAAATTTGGCTGTAAGCACTATTCCATAAATCTTGAACATAGCTATGGGTGGCCGTCAAAGCATTACTGTAAAACGGATAGGCGCTGGTGGCCGATGTCTGGTACGACACCAACTCATCTGTATAAACACCGGCTAAGTGAGACAACCCAACCGGTCTACCGGTCATCAATCCAACATCACGCATTTTGGCAAAAACATCCTTCATGGCTGCCGATGCAGTATTGTAATCGGTAAAAACAGCCGCACTGGTCAACTGGGAATTCGGTTGCGCAACGTCTACAAAAGAGTCACAGGAAACAACCAACCCCAAAAGGAAACAACCTGCCAGATACGGCATCATATAACGAGTCATTTTTTGTTTATTTTTCATAATACATTTTTTTAAAGTTTAACATCAACGCCTAAACTAATAACCCGCATTGGAGGCAGGTAATTAAAACTCCTAAACTCGGGATCCCCGTCTTGGTATGCCGTAAAAGTCAAAAGGTTTTGTGCCTGAATATTCAACCTGCATTGAAGTCCTTTCAAATACGTGGGTACCGTGTAGGTCAATGCTATATTTTTTAATCGAATAAAAGAAGCATCGCTAATTGCTGCATCACTCAAAGCATACCGGCTGTAAGCTGTTGCCGCAGCACCATTAGCTCCTGTTGTATACACCTGTACATTCGAAATGTCTCCCGCTTGTTGCCATCCTCCGTTTGCAGAGGCCGGCTGATTTCCAAAGGCACCCGGTGGAGAATATTGCGAAACCGCATTCCAATTCAACTGCTTAACAAACTGAAACAAAAAATCCAATTGAAACCTCTTATAGCGTATTTGGTTTTGCAAACCACCAAAATACTCAGGACTCAAATCCTTTACCGTTTGTGCATCATCGGCAAACGTAATAACCCCGTCACCATTCACATCCTCAAATTCATAAACACCGGTCTGTGGGTTTACACCGGTCAAATGGTAAAGCTTTTGTATATTAATCGACTCCCCTATCACGTACTGATTGCGGTACGAACTGCTTGCAAGTCCCGGAAACGAAACCAGTCTATTCTTCATAAAGGAGATATTAAAATTTGTCGTCCATCCAAAATCCTTCCCTTGCACATTTACCGTTCTCAAAGTCAACTCAAGTCCGGTATTTTCAACCGTAGCATCCAAATTGGTCTGCATCGTCAAAAATCCTGTAGTCGAAGGCAAAGGCATTCCCACCAATTGGTTCGATGACCGGTTGTTATACCAACTGGCAGTAGCAAAAATGCGGTCTTGCAAAAAGCCCAGCTCTAAAGCGGTTTCAAGCTTAACATTCGTTTCCCAACTAAAATTCGGGTTAAACAATCGAATAGGCATCAGTCCAACCGAACCATCGTACAACCCTGTAGCCGATTGATACGTATCAAGATACTGGTAATCGCCAATTTGGTCATTCCCGGTAATCCCGTAACTCGCACGTAGTTTCCCAAAACTCAGGAACTTCATTTTACGTTGCAACAACTTCGCTTCCGAGAAAAGCCAAGCCGCCCCTATAGCGCCAAAATTGGCAAACCGCTTACCGGGACCAAACCGGCTCGAACCATCCCTCCTGCCGGTAAGGTTAACA
This sequence comes from Flavobacterium sedimenticola, assembly GCF_030053345.1. Taxonomy (GTDB): domain Bacteria; phylum Bacteroidota; class Bacteroidia; order Flavobacteriales; family Flavobacteriaceae; genus Flavobacterium; species Flavobacterium sedimenticola. The sequence continues at coordinate 89,800 of NZ_JASGBP010000007.1, read as the reverse complement.
ATGTATCTCTCATCCCACGAAACGTTTAACCGTCCAAAAAATGCTTGGTATCGGTATCGTATCTCATCATCGCTCAAGGCCCTCAAATTACTGGCCGAGGCCAGGTTGTACAACAAACTGTTACTTGAAAACCCCGAGGCCAACTGCACCAATCGGTCCGTCACCTGGTTTTGAAACGTTCCTCCTGCCAACACATCAACCTTGGCCTTGCCCAACGCGCGTTGGTATTGCAACTGGGGCTCCGCTATCCACGACCGGCGGTTGGTGGCATTCACATAAATCGATGACGTTTGCGCCGTAGCAGCATACACCGGGTCATATACTGTTGAGGGGTTACTTCGGGATTCTTCATGCTTCAGGTCGGTAAAGCCAAAGCTTCCTTTAGCCGTAAATCCATACGGCAGCTTATACGATAGCGTAGTATTGGCAACAAAACTGTTGGTTTTGGCCAAGGCCTTGGCTTTCAGGGCTGCCAATGGATTTTCCCAAGTACTGTTTTCCCAGTTCAGGTTCCCGTCAGCATCGTATAGTGCCGGGGCATTGGGGGCTAAGTTTCGCGATACCCTCGTCAAATCCCTTGACGGCTGATCGTTATCCTGCACATCATAACTTCCCGAAAAAGCCATTTTAAACCGTTTGTCTTCGCCCTCGTGTCCCACGTTTACATGAGCACCGCCCTTTTTATACCTAAAATCACCCGGGAATACGGTACCCTGTGTCGAAGCGTTGGCACCCATCAAAAAATTGGTTTGGGCCGAACCACCCGAAACAGAAGCCTGCAGCGTGGTCATCTGTGCAGTACCACCGGTCAATTCCTTTTGCCAGTCGGTATAGCGGTCGCGGTCCCAGGTACCGTTCACATCATAAGCATTGCTCGGATAGTTGGTGATACCGTCGTTGGCAAAAGCCTGCTCTCGCATGGCTATATACTCTGCCGTAGAAAGCAAATCAACCATTCGGGTAACCTGCCCCGTGGCTGTGGTGGCCGAAGCACTAAACTGGGTTTTCCCCGCTTTCCCTTTCTTAGTAGTAATAAGTACCACGCCATTGGCACCTCTCGACCCGTAAATAGCAGTAGCATCGGCATCCTTTAGTACTTCAATACTCTCAATGTCATTAGGGTTAAGGGCATTTAATGGGCTGGTTGTAGTAGGCAGGTTGGTCGAGGTTTGGGCATTACCAATCGCGTCCGATGAAAAGGGCACACCATCAATAATATACATAGGAGCATTACCTATGGCTCTCAAACTGTTCAACCCTCTTATCCTAATATCAAAACCGCCTCCGGGCATGCCTGTCGTTTGTGTAATGTCTACACCCGCCATCCGGCCCTGCATCGCGGCCAATACGTTCAGTACGGGCTGCTTTTCAATATCCTTCGAACTAATTTTAGAAATACTCCCCGTCCGCTCCTTCTCTTTCACGGTATAGTAACCCGCATTCACGGTCACTTCTTTAAGCGTGGTAGCATCCTCCTGCATCGTCACATTTACAACACTGTCAACAGAGACTGCAACTGCAACTGTAGTATACCCAACATAAGTAAACACCAGCGTGTCACCCTCGGCAGCAGCTATACTAAACTGCCCTTTATCATCGGTAATGGTACTAGTAGGTTTTCCTTTAATAGAAACTGTAACACCCGGAAGCACTCCGTTAGCATCGGTTACTATACCGGTTATTAGCTGTTGCATTGTTTGGCTAATGGCTAAAAGCTGACCGCTGAAAGCCCTCTTGCTTCCCTTAGGTAAAGCATAACTGGCAAGACAGAAAAGATACACCCATATAAAAAAGGCATACCTAATAACCTGCTTACCCTTGAATAATGAAATTTTATTCATAATATTGGTTTGGTTAAATGAAACATTAGTTTTGTTTGCTTTAGGCCCTCTCTTCGCCGCCAAGCTATTCGGAGGGCCTTTTTTTGTTTATTGCCACCCTGAGCCAGCCTGTCCTGAGCTATGCCGAAGGATTGATGGGTCTTGGGTGCAGTGTAGCGGTTTTGTTTATTTCATAGGCTGTAGGGTTTAATGGTTTATAACTGTTTTAAAAAGCCTGCGCCGGGCATAGCAACTAACCCAACTTAAATAAAAACTCAACTAATACCCCATACGCAGGCTGTACGAGAAGTTGAAAAACAAAGAGAAATTAAGTGATAATAGGAAAAACTTTTCCCTTATCCCTAGTCCCTTATCCCTTAAAAAAATGATGAATCTAATAAGCCGGAGAAACCGTTAAAGTCTTAATACTTAATACTCCAGTCTTAATACTTTTTTCGCTTCGCGAAAAAAAAGGCGCGGAACTCAGCTTAAACGCTTTCAAGGCACTGGTATACCCGACGCACGAATAAGTGAGCCCACGCCAGTATCGACGTGAGCATCGTACTTATCATCTCGCGCGTTTAAAAATTACCAGTTTTTGAAAACGAGATTCAAAGCGAATGCTTCAATATTGTCATTTGAAGAATCGCAAATTTAAATAATTCGCTGCTAATATAAGAAAAATAATTCAATAAGGACTATAGTCCTTAGTTTTTTTATCTTTTTTAAACTCATTTTGTATAATGCATGAGTCGCTTAGTGAAATAGAAAAGTATATTATAACAAAAGTCAAAGAAATGAGAGAAAGCAAAGGCTTGAGTCAGGTCTCATTGTCTCTTTCTTTGGGTAAAAGCACTACTTTTATTTCAGATATTGAGGCACCTTCAAAAAAGGCAAAATATAATGTCAAACATTTAAATGATATTGCTAAAATTCTTGAATGTTCTCCCAAAGACTTTTGGCCAGAAAAACCATTTTAAATTATAAAAAAAATATGGCTCTTAAAAAAAAGAAGAATTAGCTTATTCCTTTTTTAGATTTGATGACACTGAGGAAATTCATATTTTTGAAGGGAAATTTACTCCCGATAACTGCTCAGCGAAATATTCGTGTATCTGCGGAAAAATTAATCGTAAAGACGATAATTTACAACTCATCGTCAAATGTTTAGACGAAGGTGAATCAAGAAATAGAGCAGCCGAATTAGGTAGAAACGTTTGTGGAGTTTGTGTTAGTCATTTGTATACTACTTATGTATAGAGTAATTTAAATGAATATGACAAAATAAGGACGCTTGAAAAGGTATCTTTTTATATTTATTAAGCCCTTGCCATAACGTAACTCAAAGTTTCATATCAAAAAAGGAGTACAAGACAATATTTTTTTCGTTAGATTTACAATAAATAGCCAATGTCAGATCAGGAAAAAGAAGACTTTGTGAAATATGCTCTTCAAAAAGTGCATTTCTATATCGAATCAAAATTTTGGTCTAAATTAGATAATGATACATTACATAAGTGGTTGAATAATTTCAAATCGACTGATGAAAAATATTGTGCAGCCAAGTTATTAGATAGACTTGTCTATTATTCAGAGGAAGATATTGTTCGACTATTAGAATTTGGATTTAATGAAATCGTATTGAAAAGGTACGTTTTAGAGTTAGAGTTAGAAAATGACTTTAAGGTATCTAATTACGACATTTTGAAATTTAGAAATAAATTTTATTCTAAATCTGTGATTGTCCCTCTGTTATCTAACAAAAATCCTAGCGAAAGTTCCTTAGCGATGACAAGGTACTTGACAAATGATCTTGGATTTCCAGAAAGTCGCATTCTTGATATTACCAACTTATCCGGTGAAGTTCTCAAAAATGCTAATAACCTTATAATTATTGACGACTTTATAGGGAGTGGCACTCAAATATTTGATTTCTGGAACGTAACCAAAATGAAAATTGACGATACAGAATATACTATAAATAAAATCAAGAGTCTTTATCCTAAACTTGAAATTGAATATCTTTGTTTGGTTTGTACAGAGGAAGGCTATTTGAATTTTCATACAAAGAATACCGCCGTCGGGTTGAAGATTACCTATTGCGAGAAATTAGCAAATAAGTTTAGGGTTTTTGGTAGCACATCTGTGTATTTCGATAGGGATGAGGTACAAGAAAATAAATCAATTATCGAAGGACTTTGTGATAAAAACGGAATTAGCTTATTAGGATATCAGGGTTTAGATTATGCAATTGCTTTTCACCACGATATACCAGACTCGTCTCTACCATTATTTTATAAACAAACAGAGAATTGGAATCCGTTATTTAGAAACAAAAAAACTAATACACAAACAGATGTCATCGTTTAACAATCCTTTTTCAATAGACAGAGCAGAGCAGTTAGGTGTTAAGCTGTTTGAATTTTACGCTAATCATAAAAATTTTGAAGGCCTACTTAAAAGTAAGTCACTAGTTATAGAAGGGGGAAGAGGCTCGGGCAAAACTATGTTTTTCCTCTACAATTCTTACTCAAATAAAAAAAATGAAGCGATTAGTAATGGATTAGATTTTAAGTCATTTTTTGAAAAAGAGAAAGTTATAGGCATTTATTTCAGAGCCGATTCAAATTTTGTTCCAGCTTTTCAACATAAAGGGATTGATGAGGATGAATGGACACAACTTTTTGGTCATTTTTTAAACATTACCCTTACTAAAAGGTTAATCGAAATTATAATTGACATACAAAAAGAGCTTATAAATTGGTCAGAAGAAACTATCGATGTTCCTACTGAATTGTCAATTTTTTTTGAAAAAGATTTAACTTCGTTTGATCAGTTATTGGAACTTGTCTTAAGGGAAGAAATACATCTAATCAGCTACATTAACAATTTAAACTCCGTAGAGCGACCTAAAGTTTTACCAAATAGTTATCTCCTCAATACGGTAGCAAAATCATTACTAAGTACTTCAATTTTTGAAGATAAAGCAATACACATCTTTGTAGATGAGTATGAAAATTTATTGGAGTATCAACAAAGATTGATTAATACGCTAGTAAAGCATCCTAATCCAGTTATATTCGATTTAGGAATGCGAAATAAAGGGTTAAAGACTTCCGAAACACTAGCAACAAGTGAAATTATTAGTGCTCCACACGACTTTAATTATTTTAACTTTGAACAATTTACCGAAAATGAATATGAAGAATTCATTATAGAAATCTGTAGAAAACGACTTCAAAAGGTTGATAGCTTAAAAGATTTAAATAATTCTGATTATTTTGATATAAAATTCTATCTTGGAAAATACAGCTATAAGTATGAGCTCAGTTTATTGCGTGAGGACTTAGCAGGCTCAATTAAACTTAAATTAAATGCAAATATAGGCACTAATGAATCTGCAAAAATTATGACAGAATCTGATGACTTGTTAATTTTACGTTTGAATTTAGTTTTAATTGAGAGAGGTTACGACCTAAATCATATTGCTGATGAATATCGTAAGTGGATCGATGGTAAACCATCGAAGTACTCAGATTGGTTGCATAATAATAAAATGGGGGTGGTATATTTATTATGTAAGGAAAGTAGCAGAGATAAATTATATTATGGATTTCAAACATACAAATCAGTTTCTTCTGGTATCATACGTTTTTTTATAGAATTATGTGAATCAGCCTTTAAACAAGCTTTTAGAAATGGTTTTTCATTTGATGAACCACGTGCTATAACAGCTGAAGAACAGACACAGGCGTCATACCACGTCAGTAGATACAAAGTAAATGATATTGAAACTTATACTCCTTATAGTAATTTTTTAAAACGGTTTGTTTTACTCCTAGGCAGTGTATTTGAGAAATTGCACCGTGATAAATTGCTTAGTGAACCAGAAAGAAACCATTTTAGTACCGATTTTGACAAGTTAAATGAGGACAGTAAAAGTTTTTTAAAGAATGCTGAATTATATTCAGTGTTGCAGATACGAGAGGAAACAAAAGTTAAAACCTCTACTATTGACTCTAATAATGTCGAGTATCATTTAAACCATATCTATGCACCATATTTTCAAATCTCTCCTCGTAAAATTAGAAGTCTTAAAATTGATCCAAAAAACTTGGATGCCTTGATAAACGGTGACAGTAAAAAGGCCAATGAAATCGCAAATGCGTTAGTTAAGGGAATAATTAATGATAGAGAAAATGATGCGCAACTCAAAATCGATTTATTCTAATGTTATACAACAGATATTATGAGTTAGGGTCAGATGATAGATTCAATGAGACTTTTAGAAACGTAGATATTGTATTTACAGGAAACAGCTCGGAAACTCGAGCTCAAAAAGTTATTTCACTGATAGAGGAGTTCTATACCGGCAATATCTTTTCAATCAATTACGATATTGAATTTGAAAAATATTCGATAGTTAATTCTCCTAAAAAAATTTCTTATCGTAAAGAAAATTTGAAGGATTCTGGGAAAGATTTATTAGTCGATTTTGAAAAAGATTTGGAAGATATCGGGATTGACAAAAAGGTCATACTTATTGACATTACTTCGTTGAAACACCCACTATTATTTTACTTTTTATCACTTCTAAAGACTAAATTTAAACCGAAAAAATTATTTGTAACATATACCGAACCAGAGGAATACGATCAACAAAAAATGGAAAATGTCACAAAAAAATTTGACCTTACTGAAAAATTTTGTACGGTAAATTCTTTTCCAGGATTTTTGCGAGTTTCAGATCATAATAAAGAAAAGCTTTTAGTAGCGTTGATGGGTTTCGAAGGCAATCGGTTTAGTAAAGCGTTTGAAGATGTCAACCCTTCAATGAGGAAAACCTATGCAATTGTTGGATTTCCTTCTTTTCAGCCGGGTTGGCAATATTATGTCTATTCAGAAAATCAAAATGCTTTAGAGCAATCAAAAGCGCACTTACTAATTAAAAGAGCTACTGCTAATGAACCTTTTAATATTTACAATATTTTGGAAGAAATTAAAAAGAATAATAATAACTACGAAATTACAGTTGCTCCAATTGGAACTAAACCTCACTCTCTGGGAGTCTGTATGTTCGCAATAGACAATCCTGATATTCAAATTTATTATGATTTCCCATCATTTGGCGACAAAAAACGAACAACTGGTGTTGGAAGTAGTTTTTTATATAATTTAACTGACTATATAAATGAATAATTTAGCTCAATTTTATACCCACGATAATTTTTCTAAGTTGCTATTATCTAAAATTTTAGCTAAAAATCCTAAACGAGTATTAGAAATCGGTGTAGGTGGAGGATCCTTGGTTCGCGCTGCAAAGAAAAAATGGAAACACAGTGATATAATTGGTGGTGATATTGACAGTATGAATGTTAGTACTTTGAAGGAGGAATTCCCTAGTATTAAACTTTTCGTTATTAATGGTCTTTCGTCACATTTAAGGGAAGATTTAAAGTTGGAATTAGGTTCGGTCGACGTCGCAATTTGTAATCCTCCTTATATGACGATTAAGAAGTCCGATGAATATGGAAAAATACTTGAGGAGAGTTTATTGGGATGTCTCGACAGCTACAGTCAATTAACATCTGACATAATATTTTTAGCTCAGAATTTGTTACTGCTTAAGGAAGGCGGTGAATTAGGAATAATTGTGCCAGATGGATTACTCACCTGTCAAAGATTTTCAATCTTTAGAGAAAAATTATTATCTAATTATAAATTAACGGGGGTTATTGAATTACCGTCCAAAATCTTTAAAAAAACTGAGGCTAAAACACATATACTTATCATTAGAAAATCAGTGTGCTCGTCGTTAAGCTTGCCAATTTATTTAGCCAATGAAAATGGGACAATAGCGTCTAAAATTCTAGTCAAAAAATCTGCTTTAATCTATCGAATGGATTACAAATACCATTCTTGGAAAAAGAATTCTAATCAAAAGACTTCCAATTCTCTTTTAGATCTAAATGTCGATATAATGCGTGGTTCTCGTTCAAAAAAGCAGTTAGAATCACTGCAAATAAATTACTTACATACAACAGATTTGAAAAATGAATATTGTGAATGTGAATTTCCATTGCATAAAACGATTGATTATCTTAGATATGCAGAGGAAGGTGATTTATTAATGTCTCGCGTAGGTAAAAGATGTATTGGAAAACTCATGTATGTAATTAAAGGTAATATTCCTATTTCTGATTGTATATATCGCATAAGAATTCCTTTTGAACACAGAGCCAAAGTAATTTCGAGTTTAAATAGTAAAATAGGAAAAGAATGGATTAATGCACATTCTCATGGGGTATGTGCAAAAGTTATTAGTAAACGTGACTTGTTAAATTATCAAGTAACTTATTAAGTTCGGATGACATGAATTTATAACATTCATTTTTATCATTAGATAAAATATTTTGACGTCGCACATAGTAATCTAATCGATTTTTTTTTTACCTTATTAAATGATTTTTCCCTGTTACATGATTAAAAGATGCTTGGGCATCTTTTTTTTTAATTCTATTAGTATAACGATTACTCACAAATTGCATACACACACGATAGCGCGGATTTGCAATCCGTAAATTTATCATTCAAAATTTCAAGTTTAAAAACTCATTTTTAGCATAACGATTACACCCAAATTGCATACATTTTTGAAATACTATTCAATACATTGATCCATTTAAACATCAAATCTATGGAATGGTATGAAATAGTAATTGTAATTCCGGCTATCATAATTGGAGCTTACCTTGGCATCAAATTAAAAGAATATAGAAACGGTATCTTTCATAACGACAGTTGGCGGAATCGTAAGAAATAAAACACGTATTTAAGGTTTTATAATAGAAATCTTAATATATTTGAGGTTGATAATTTAGAATGCGTTAGTGGCTATAAAACCAACTGAGAGGTTGATAAAAAGTATAAGATAACGACTATCGAATTGTTAGCGGAGATTCACAGGCACTCAAATCAATTAAAACAAAAATCTTTTTTAGTATTATGAACAGAAAAAAGAAATACATTCCAAAATCACGACATAATCCAGAAGTCCAAGCAAGAAAAATTGATTTACATAGAGAAGAGTTAAGACAAATTAAAAAAGCTGTTGAAGCATTGACATTTTCACATGACAATCACATTTCATACCTGGGCAACTTTGCAAGACACGATATTAAAAATTCTATTCAGAGTATGGATAGCATTCTATCTACAACAACAGCAGAAGAAATAACCGAACAGCAAATTTTATCTTTAAAAACTAATCTTAAAGTTATCAGAGAAACAATGGAAAACTTTTCTAAACTAGTTCCATATTCTAAAGATGAAAAATTCGAATACAGAAATTTACTTATTGCTGTTGAATTGCTAAGTAGAAATGACTTCTATAACGGGAAAATTAAACTCTTCAAAGTTTACCCAGAAGAAGAAATTTATCTTAATTTACCTTTTCAATCTGTTCTTCAAATGTTTAACAATTTAATAATAAACTCAATTAAGTCACTAGAATCAACAGAGAAGCCTATTATACAAATTTCTGCACATACAGATTCTGAAAAGCTCAACATCGAAATATCAGACAACGGACAAAGTATTCCTGAAAAAGATAATGAAAGAATTTTTGAATTTGGATATTCTACAACTGGCGGTTCAGGAATAGGATTATATCATGCAAGATATCTATGTGAACTTTTTAATGGCAGCATTCAATTATCAAATACAAAAATTGGATTTTCTAAGACATTTTTAATACATTTACCAATTATTGAATAAAACTGCAATGAGAAAAAATGTTATAATAATTGATGATGCTAAAGAACAAGCCGAAGGTTTAGCTAAGGGTTTAGGCAAACTTTTACCAGACTGTTCTTTTGAACATTACTCTACTGAATCAGAAATTCTTGATGCCATAGAGAATAGATTTTTTTCTCTTGCAATTCTTGATATTAGGATGGATGGTTTTTCTGTTGACGGGATTGAAATTGCAGAAAAAATATTTGAAGTAAACCCTTTCGCTAATGTCATCATTGTATCTGCCTTCAAGGACGAATACTTTTTGAGATTAAAAGACCTAATACTAACTGGTAAAGTTGTTGATATTCAAGACAAAGAGGAATTTGATAAGTGGCTTCCAAAACTTAAAAATTCAATCGAAAAATATTATGATAAATTAGATAAAGATCCGTCTGAAATAAATAATGCTTTGCTTCAGTTCTATTCAGAAGCAAAAAATGAAAAAGAAACATTCAGAAAAGGTGAAAGATTTGAACATTTCATGAGTTTAATGTTTCAATCAATTGGATTTAACCAAGTTCTTAAGCGTGTCAAAGACCAATCACTTAATGAAGTAGATTTAATAATCCGTAATGATATTGAGGACAGTTTTATAGGGAAATTTGGGAAGTATATTTTAGTTGAATGTAAAAATAAACCTGAAACAAAAGTTAATAAAAATGACTTTATAGTTTTTCAAAATAAACTAAAAAACACAAACGGATTAGCTGAATTAGGAATTTTAGCTACATCAGGTCATATTACAAAAAACACATATACTGAGGCAATTAGAGAATCAGGTGAAAATAGAAAGATTATATTTTTATCAAATCCTGAAATAGAAAAACTCATAAAAGCCGAAAACAAATTAAGCATTTTTAAAAGTTTAATTGACGAGCAAGTTAAAGATAATTAAACCTCCGCTAACAGCGGTTTCGCGCTATTGTTGGTTTTTCTTGAGTTGTACTTCTTCCCTCAAACAAAGTAAAACAGTCCGGGGAGCAATAATCATCAACTCGAAGAATCAAATAGTCCAAAAAGAGTTAAGATATTGTTATTCACAAGAGCCGATATCACTATTCAATGCTTCGACCCGAAAAATTTAGAGGTTGAGTTATAAGAATTTTAAAATTAAACTTTGGCAAAAAAAGGTAAAATGTGCCAAAACCTAATTTTAAATTTATAAAGCAGAATATCAATATCATTTTATGGGCAATTGCACCAACAATTGATAATTACTTTCTCTCCTTGTACTTAACAGCAGTGTTAAATTGCACATTTTCATCAAAAGGCTACTCTTTATTGACTTTATAAGAAAGCAGGCATTTACTATATTAATTCAAATAGTTCTTCATCAATTGGTGTTGCGAATAATTTTTCATTGTGCTTCAGGTGATTAATAATATGACCCGAAAAACCCAAATGCTTTAGTATAAGTTTATTTACGAGTTTATTTAATCGCAAGGCAGTCATAAAAATTTCTAAAAATTCTGATGATCCTTCTTCTATCTGAAGTGCACGGGCATGCAGAAAGCTATTTCTTTTACCAATGGCTTCAATATCTTTGGGTGTAAGTATAATATCATAAATTTTAAAGGGTTTAGATAACTTATCCTGATTAGTAGGACTGTTTAATCGATCAATATTTTTGGTTAAGATTATCATCGAGTCTTCGTTTCCAACCTCCTTAATCTGTTCCTCATACTCATTTAAAAGTAAATGCATTTTTTTAATTAATTCTCGGGAAATCTTTTTATCAGGTATAGGCTTAAGTCCTGCGTTTTCTTCAACAATAATATTTGTAATTTTCTCTAATGCTACAGAATATCCTGCTGGTCTCAGAATTAAACTTGATTTATTTGACTCTAAAATTAAAAGTATCAAGGTGGCATACTCACTTTCTGAGTTTATTTTTGCACATAATTTACCAAACAATTCACAATCAAATATTTTTAAAAAAAGGTCAAATTTTTCGGTTACAGCAGGATCTTGTGTATAACTGTATGGACTTACATGAATTGGGTTAGTCGTTCCATGAGTAATTATAGATTCTCGTAATTGAGAGTACGAAATGCCGTCTATGGTTTTAAATTGATTGTCTTCAGATCGCACGTAATAAGCCTCATTTTGTATAAAATCACCCGAAAGAAAACCATAGCCAACCATTACTGAAAAACATATATCAGCAAACTTTTCAAAATCTATTTTATCGTCAGCATCAATGATAAGATAGTTTAATTTATCATATTTGGTTTCATAAATACTAAAATCTAGCCCTTCTATAGAAACCTTAACCATACCTTTAGCAAATATTGTCGATTCATTTTTATAGGGAGATGAATAAATATAAGACCTAAGGTCACCGCTCCCAAAGGGGATTACAAACCGATAAAAAGACGGACTGGTCGAAAAATCTTCAGTTGAAAATTGTCGCAAAGAAGCCTGTGAGGACATAATACCTGTAAAATATTTATCACCGACATTTCTAGTGAGCTTTGTCGATTTCATACCAATATATAAATCATCAATTCTAAATTTTTGGTTACCATTTATTAGTTCTATATCATAACTGGTATTGATATAACTTACGGTATTATTTATGATTAATGTAAATCCTTTATCATCATTTTTCGATAATTCTGCCGGATGGTTGTTGATACCATGTGCGGGAACATTAACAATAACTGAAGAGGCATTATTCAATTGCAATATCTCAGCAAATGTGGAGTTAATATATAATTTTGGAATGGCTGCCTCCATTTTTTCGATCTCTCCTTTTAGTTTGTTTATTTCTTTCATTTCAATTCAAATTACTCTTTTCGTCACAAATATACATTATAATTAATTTAACATTAATATGTAAACAAATTTGTTTACTTTTGTAATATGAAACGTAATATCAACATACTAAAAGGTATTCATCCCGGCTTTGTATTAGCGCGCGAACTCGAAAAGCGAAATATAAAGAAAGGGAGTTTGGCGTTACAAATTCAGGAATACCCACAAACCATATCCACCATTACCAAAGGAAGACGGGATATGAACATCGGTCTTGCTTTGAAGATTGAACACATTTTAGGAATTGAAGAAGGTTACTTTATGACTCTTCAGGTATATTATGATATTGAAAAGGAAAAAAACAAACTGAATAAATCACATCCTGATTTATCTAAAATTCGTCCAATACTATTCTGGGATACCAAAATGGAGAAGCTGAATTGGCAAAAACAAAAAAAAGCCATCATCAAAAGAATATTTGAACGGGGTAATGAGAGTGAAAAAAATGAAATTATCCGTTTCTACGGAAATGATGAGGTTACTAAAATCTTGAACACATCAAAGCATGCTTCATTATAATACTGTTGACCCTCAACTAAAATCAATTCTCGACACCTTAATGCAGGCAGATATCTTTGCCGAATTCCGTTTGATTGGCGGTACTGCACTAAGTCTGTACCGCGGACACAGAATGTCCGTCGATATTGACCTATTCACAGACAGTGACTATGATACGGTTGATTTTGACGCTATAGACACATTCCTCCGGGAAACATATCCTTATGTCGATACAAACAATTTTACCGAAATTGGTTTTGGCAAATCGTATTACATTGGAGAAAGTGAAGACAACAGCATTAAATTGGATTTGTTTTATACAGAACCTTTTATTCAGGAGGAAAATGTCGTAGATAACATTCGAATGGCAACAGAGAAAGAAATTATTGCTATGAAGCTTGATGTAGTATCTCGCTCAGGACGTAAAAAGGATTTCTGGGACATTCATGAGCTAAAAGACGACTATACTATAGAAGAAATGTTCTCCCTCCACGAACAACGTTATCCTCATACGCACAACAGAGAATTACTCATTAATAACTTCACCGATTTCAGCGAAGCCGATGATGATTTCGAACCGGATTGCTTGCGGGGCAAGCACTGGGAATTAATCAAATTAGACATTATTGAGTATATAGCTACCTTATAATAAAATTGCTATAAAAACTGATAGCACGGTTCAGTAGAACCGTGCTATCGTGCGTGCACTTTATTAGATAAACAAAGTGCTGTAAAGTTAGTCATTTTTTTCGACAAAGTGAAGTCTTCCTGCTATATGCAATCACATATAAAATCTGGTTTTTATACAAAACTATATGTATTTGCATATAAAAAAGTTATTTCAAGCAAAATTATATGCAATTACATATAATTTCATATATTTGTTTGTAATTATATGCAAAAGCATATAAAGCAAACCAACAAATCGGAAACCATGAAAACATTAGCCGCTTTTGTAAAGGAAAAAAGAAACGAAGTCAACCTCACTCAGGAGGCATTTGCCGAGCGTGCCGGGGTAGCGCTTACGGTAATACGAAAAATAGAACAGGGCAAGGAAAACCTCAACCTCGAAAAAGCCAACCAAGTACTCAAAATGTTTGGGCATACCTTGGCACCGGTCAATACCAAAGAATTGTCTAAAAATGAAAACCCATGAGACAGGCAGCCATTTACTATCAAGAAGTTTTAGCAGGTACCCTAACCGAAACCGACGAGGGAGAATATACTTTTCAATACAATAACGAATATATCCAAACCCATCCTAAACAGTTCCTCACCTTTTCAATGCCGGTAACCCACAAACCCTATACCGACAAACGCTTATTTGCCTTTTTTGAAGGGTTAATCCCCGAAGGCTGGCTTCTGGACATCGCTTCCAAAAATTGGAAAATCAATACAAACGACCGCATGGGACTGCTCCTCGCCTGCTGTCAAAACTGTATCGGCGCCGTTAGTGTTCAACCAATACCCCAAGAAAATGCATAAGTGTTTATATTGCTACAAACCTTTAGAGAACAACGAAACCGACTTTCACGAACACTGCAGTCTGGCGTTTTTTGGCACCAAACAACCGCCTGTTTTTGAACACACCTTAAAAGACATGGCAGCGCTGGCAAAAAACGTAGTCGAACGCAGCGTTGCGGTTCCCGGGGTGCAACCCAAGTTATCGCTATCATTGGTAAACACAACCCTGCAAGATGGCAACAAAGGCCGATTAACCGTAGTAGGAGCTTTAGGTGGAAACTTCATCTTCAAACCGCCTTCCGAAAATTATCCCGAAATGCCCCAAAATGAGCATCTAACCATGCGAATGGCAGAAGCCTTCGGCATCAATACAGTCATGTCAAGTTTAATACGCTTGCAATCGGGCGAGTTGTCCTACATCACCAAACGCATCGACAGAACGACAACCGGAGAAAAAATACACATGCTCGATATGTTCCAAATTACCGAAGCGGTCGATAAATACAAAAGCTCTATGGAAAAAGTAGGCAAAGCACTGCAAGACTACTCGAGCAATACATTGCTCGATACCCTATACTTTCTGGAGCTCAGTGTATTCAGCTTCTTAACCGGTAATAATGATATGCATCTCAAAAACTTTTCAATGATCAATTCGGGAGAATCCTGGTCTCTGGCTCCGGCCTACGACCTCTTGAATGTAGCCATAGTAAACCCCGACGATACCGAAGAACTGGCATTAACACTCGAAGGCAAAAAGAAAAAACTAAAATGGGAACATTTTGAGCGATTAGGTAAAAAACTAGGCCTCAACGACAAACAGTTAAACGGAATGGTCAAACGATTCCTCAAAAACAAACCCGTTGCATTACAATGGATAAACAGCTCTTTTTTGTCTCAGGAGTACAAAGAAAAATACATCACTTTATTGGAAGAACGATACGAATGGCTTTTTAAGGCTTAAAGAACCAAATATTTTACAGGGTTTCCTTAAATTTGCCTTTCATTATTTGTCATGCTCACCGATATTTTCCTTCATCTTGTAAAACAATACACGAACCACCACGAATTGGCCAACAATATGTGGTTGGAAATATTTACAAAGTATTCTGAACCCAAAAGGCAGTACCACAATATTGCGCATCTGGAGAGCATTGTAGCCGAACTAAATGAAGTAAAAGACAAAATCCAAGACTGGGACACTGTCCTGTTTGCGGCATTTTATCACGATATTATTTACAAGGCTTCAAGCAGTTCCAACGAAGAAGACAGCGCCAAACTGGCCATGCAAAGACTGACCGAGATTAAATATCCTGCCGAGAAAATTGCCAAGTGTGCACAGCTCATCATTGCCACAAAAAACCACCACCTTTCAGAAGATGCAGACACAAATTGGTTAATAGATGCCGACTTGGCAGTACTAGGACAAAACCCCGAGACCTATCAAGCTTATGCAGATAATATTCGAGAAGAATACACCCTCTACCCCGACTTCCTATACAACTCCGGCCGAAAAAAAGCCTTACAGCATTTCTTAAAAATGCCCAATATCTACAAAACAGAGTACTTCAGCAACAAGTATGAAAAACAGGCACGAATCAATATTCAAAATGAATTAATAGCTATGCAGTAGCTTTTTCTTTCAAAAACCGGTCTATTACTCTCAAAACATGTTCATCAGCCTGTCTGTCCATTTCGAGGCACCGTTTAAAATCAAGCCGTGTTTCGTGGCAAAACATAAAAATAAAAACAACAAAAACAATAGCGGTTGGCCACAATGCAATCATAACAAAAAGAGGTAATTTTTAAAACACGTACAAACTCAAAACCAATACGTTAAGTTACAAAATAAAATCAATCCGGCAGTATAACATTCGGGAATACAACTATTCAATTCGAGAATCAATCAAAAGCACTTTTGGAGGCAATAGCACTCCCTTATAGATTTGCTAAAAACCTAACCCAACCAACTATGAAGTCATTCGCTGCATCATTGATGGCTGAACTCGAACAACAACTACTACACATTAAAGCCGAAAACAACTGCATCATTAAGCAATCCGAATTAGGTGTAAAATCAACCGTCAAAACAATCGAGAAATTAAAAACCTTTTTCTCCAATTACCGTTTCGAAAACAAAACACAGGAAATTGAATTCTTTAAAACAATAAAACCCCAATTTGCCGCAAAACTGATTTTCTTTAATGAAGTCTATAACATCGAGATTACCAAACCCTGCGATTCTAAAAAAGAAATCAAAAAACACTATGCTGCTTACAAGCAAAAACTAAAACGCTTTCACGAGGAAAACATCGAATTTTACAAGTACTATAAATCCGGAAATAGGAGTCTCGACAAAAAGTACTTTCTCAGAGGCAAGCATGATATCAAACTAACTTTAGACAGCTTTTATTTTCAATCAGATTACAGTTTTGCTACCTCGCACGATTACAAAGTAGCGCAGATAATGGCCTACGAGCAAATCCAATACTACCTCAACACCATGACTAAATCACTAAAACAAACGATTCCCGCAAACCACAAATTAAAGTGGTCCGCTTCAAAAACAGCCTTAGTCGAATTAATTTATGCCCTGGATACCGTTGGGGTATTCAATGAAGGAAAGTCGAGTTTACGAGAAACCGCAATAGCAATACAATCGTTTTTCAATATCGAATTAGGACAATTCAATCGGATATATTTAGAAATCAGAAACCGCAAAACCATAGAAAAAACACATTTCTTAGACCATCTCAAGCAAAGCTTACTCGAAAGAATAAACAGAGTCGATGAAAAGTAAATGGTTGCTCAGTGAGCAACCATTTAAAGTGCCAATACCTTGTTAATGTGGCATTGTGTCACTCCTGCTAACTAAAACGACCGGTTTTCGGCAATGCCGGTCACCAAACCCTTCATTACAGCGTCTGCCATACTATCGTCTGCTCCGTCCAAAGCGGCTATAATATTCCCAACCATGTACTGCCATTCCGGATCTTTATCTTTTTTAGGCTTCTTCTTTCTGGCATAAACAGTATGCCTGGCTATTGAAGTAGTTATCAGTATTGTTTTCTTATCAACATCAGGCAAACTGGAACTCAACTGCACGGCATCTTCATAAGAAACTATAAAATCATACAAAACCCCAAACTCCTGCTCCGTTTCACATCTTTGCAGCAAAGTATAAAAAAATGCTGTAAAACTGCTTCGGGCTTCACTACTAACTAAAGAAGCATTGACAATCTCTTCTTCTAACCCGGGCGGGGCTGAAATAATAGTAGCTACTCGATCGGCGTGAACAAAAGAATAGGGCATTTCTTTGGTCAAATCCATAAAAGATGGGGTAACATTTGCTATACCTTCAGCAGAAGTAATGATACCATTTAAGGTAAAAGGCAAACTACTGCTTTGATAGTACTCCGTTAATAGCTGATGATGTACTTGTCCGGCGGCATCATACAAATTGCCCTTGTTTATGGGTACCGTATCAATAATTACTGCTGTTCGTTCTCTGATAGCAGATTGGCTGGCAACTTCAGAGGGATAGTCACACGATATAAAAAGAGAAAAAAGTATTATACATAAATAAAAAAATTTCATAATAGTTAATGTTTTAAAATGGTACTGATTGTTGTTACATCAGTTCATTTCTCCCGGGATAATCTGAACAGGGTTGGATTTAAGAAACAAATCCTTTTGAATTCGGGACAAAACTATAGGCTTCAAAAAGGGCTCACAAACCCAGTAACACGGCATTCTCGAATTGTGGGTATGATATTCCCGAATTACACAGAGAGTACAAATAACTAAATGACAAGCTTTCAAAGCGTTGCAAAGAATCATAATGGGTATGACTGATTATCCCTTTTTAACAACTAAACCATAAGGCTTTTTTAATAATTTAGCTACATTTTGAGGCAAAATGGAATCGTATAATGCAACTCTCTAACACATTCTTAAACAGTGGTTTGAAATATGCAATCATGTTGATGATGTGCAATGGCATGTGGGCACAAAAACCTGCTGAAGGTTTAACAAACAAAGACTACAGCGAATTAATTAACGGAACCAGTAAATCCGACTCCGTCGAAGCCAAAAAATTTGCTGTGGCTTGGATAGCAAAATCAAAATCAGAGAAAAACTGGACACAACTGGCAGCAGCATACAAAGCAATGATGTATTTGGACGATCCAAGATTTCTGATGAAATATGCCGACAGTACAATTACAGTGGCAAAATATTCCAAAAATCCTGAGATTATTGGCAGTGCTTTTCTTACTAAGGGTATAATACATTACAGTCAAAAGCAACTTAAGCAAGCCTTAGACAACTATATACTGGCCGATAAGTATATTGCGTCTACAAACAACAAAAAAGTAAAATACAAGGTAAAATTCTCCATTGCACATACAAAATACTACTTAGGATTTTACCACGAAGCAATCTCATTGTTTCTGGAGTGTTTAAGTTATTTTGAGGAAGAAAGCGATATAGCCTATTTAAACACACTTCATTCCTTGGGATTGTGCTACAATAAAACAGGAAACGTAGAGTTGTCCTCCTATTATAACAGGCTGGGATTAAAAAATGGGAAAGAATTAGAAAATCAGGAAATGGAACCATACTTCAACCACTCCGAGGGTATAAATCACTTTTCCCGTAAAAATTATAAAAAGGCAATCACCGAATTACAACGAGTACTGCCGATAATGCAACAAAGAAAAGACTTCGCAAACGAAACAGTAGCCCACTTTTACATAGGAAAAAGCTATTGGGCAATACATCAGGAACAAAAAGCCATAACGTTTTTTAAAACCGTTGACAACGCATTTCTAAAATACAACTATATCCGACCCGACCTTCGAGAAAGCTATGAACTGCTGATTGACTATTACAAAAAACAAGAAGATGCTGAATTACAATTAAAATACATCAACCGCTTACTCAAAGTAGATAGTGTACTCAATCATAATTACAAGTATTTGTCTAAAAAAATCTTTAAAGAATACGACACCAAAAAACTGATAGCCGCCAAGCAAGATATTGAGAATGCTATGATGGTTAATAACAAAATTCACTATACGGTCATCTCTTCACTCTCAGGAGCAATTTTATTTTTGGTGTGGCGACACACACGAAATAAAAAGCGATACAAGCAAAAGTTTGAACAAATAATGGCCGAGAAGGAAAAACCAACAAAGCCCATTCAAAAATGTACCGGAGAAATACCATTCGATATCAATCCCGAATTGGTAAAAACCATATTGCAAAATCTGGAAAAATTTGAAAAGAATAAGAGGTATCTCGAAAAAGACATGACACTAATCAAATTATCAGGTTATCTTAAAACAAACCCTAAATACGCTTCCAAGATTATCTTAAAATACCGAGGCAAAAAAACAATCGAGTACATAACCGATTTAAAAATTGACTACATCGTCGAAAAATTAAAAACCGAAAACAAATACCGCAATTACACCTACAAAGCACTTGCTGAAGAAGCCGGCTTCGGCTCCACCCAAAACTTCACAAAAGCTTTTAACACGCGATTGGAAATGCCTCCTGCTTTCTTCATCCAACAATTAAAAAATTCTTTCCCTCTTTAACCGTCAGTTCGAGTGATTTTAGCAACGCTAAAATCGTATCGAGAACATTTTATTCAAAAATATTTTTCCACCACAACTTGTGAGGCACTTGTGATGTAAAACAAATCAAACCTCACAAATTTGTGCCATAACAATCTAAAACACACGTTATGGCTATCGAAGTTATTACCCGCGAAGATTTAAACGAGTTCCGTATCCTATTACTTAATGATTTTAAGGAACTCTTAAAAACCAATCCCCAACAAACAAAGCAATGGCTTAAATCCAAAGAAGTCCGCAAGCTGTTAAACATCTCTCCCGGCACGCTCCAAACGCTCCGAATCAACAAAACATTATCTTACACCAAAATCGGTGGCATCCTATACTACGACAACGCCGATATCAACAAACTCCTATCGGCAAACAAAGTTGCTGCTAATCCGACACTTTTCAAATAACTTGTCAAACTGAGCTACGCCTGCACTGAACGTAGACGAAGTGTCGAACTGCCTTACTTACGGCGGGAACCAACCATCACCGCCAGTCCAAAAGCGGGAACCTAACTACTCCGTCAGTTCGAGTGATTTTGCATAGCAAAATTGTATAACAAAACGTCAGTTCGAGTGATTTTGCATGGCAAAATTGTATAACAAAACGTCAGTTCGAGTGATTTTAGCTTTGCTAAAATCGTATCGAGAACACGTCCTAATACTTAGTACCTCACCAAAATGAACTACATCAAACACCTAACCGGCTTTTTCGAAAGGGTAATCCAAGATAAAACCCTTAATCCCACGCATATCAGTTTATACATTTCTTTATTCCAATTCTGGAACTGCAATCGATTTAAAAATCCAATCAGTATTTCCCGGGATGAAGTAATGCGTATTAGCAAAATTAGTTCCAAAGCTACTTATCACAAATGCCTTAAAAACTTGCATGAGTTAGGATACATCAAATACGAACCCTCATACAACCCATTTAAAGGCAGCCATGTCATCATGTTCAACTTCACCGAAGACCTAAAACCGCAGCCGAAAACAAGTTCAAAAAATGAACCTTTTTCTGAACCGCTATCAAAACAAGTAGTAAACAAGAATGATACAAGCGCTAAACAAGCAGTAGTACCTTCTATAAACAATACAAACGAAGTAAACATTTTAAACAATTCAAACTTGGGTAAGCCTGAGCAAAGTTTAAAAAATAGGAATGATAATTTTTTAGATAATGAAGAAACTAATTCAAAAGAAAAAAAGTTGCGCAAAAAAAAGAAAGGTTTCACGGAACCCGGATTATTAGAAATTATAACGTATTTCCAAGAAAACAACTTCCCTGAAATCGAAGCACAAAAATTCTTCAACTATTTCTCTAGTGTAGGCTGGTTGGTAGGCGGAAAAACGCAAATGGTCAATTGGAAAGCGGCAGCCGAGAACTGGATGCTAAATGCTGAAAAATTTAAAGGAGTCGCAGCAAACCACCAACACCTTACCACAAGTACTAATAAAAACTACGCCGAACCTCTATAACAAAACGTCAGTTCGAGTGATTTTACATAGCAAAATTGTACAACAAAACGTCAGTTCGAGTGATTTTACATAGCAAAATTGTACAACAAAACGTCAGTTCGAGTGATTTTACATAGCAAAATTGTACAACAAAACGTCAGTTCGAGTGATTTTACATAGCAAAATTGTACAACAAAACGTCAGTTCGAGTGATTTTACATAGCAAAATTGTACAACAAAACGTCAGTTCGAGTGATTTTACATAGCAAAATTGTACAACAAAACGTCAGTTCGAGTGATTTTACATAGCAAAATTGTACAACAAAACGTCAGTTCGAGTGATTTTACATAGCAAAATTGTACAACAAAACGTCAGTTCGAGTGATTTTACATAGCAAAATTGTACAACAAAACGTCAGTTCGAGTGATTTTGCATAGCAAAATTAAATAACAAAACGTCAGTTCGAGTGATTTTACATAGCAAAATTGAATAACAAAACGTCAGTTCGAGTGATTTTACATAGCAAAATTGTACAACAAAACGTCAGTTCGAGTGATTTTACATAGCAAAATTGTACAACAAAACGTCAGTTCGAGTGATTTTACATAGCAAAATTGTACAACAAAACGTCAGTTCGAGTGATTTTACATAGCAAAATTGTACAACAAAACGTCAGTTCGAGTGATTTTGCATCGCAAAATTGTATCGAGAACACCCATTAAACTGCAAACCATGAACACAAACCTAAACTACCCCGAAATAATCAGCTGGCTCAAAACCAAAGGCCAAGAACTCTATGGTAATCACTTCAAAATACATGAAGAAGATTACCCCATTATCTACAAACTAATCGCCTACTTCCTCAAAGACGAACAAGTATGCTTTCAATTTGGCATTAACCTCAACAAGGGCATTTTGCTTTCCGGACCAATAGGTTGTGGCAAAACCTCATTAATGAACTTAATGAAGTACCTGACACCTGCGGAATTCAAATTTTCAGTAAAACCATGCCGCGATATAAGCTTTGAATTCATCCAAGATGGGTACCAAGTAATCCACAAATACAGTAAAGGACAATTGTATAAATCGGAACCTAAAATCTATTGCTTCGATGATTTAGGATTGGAAAACAATCTCAAATACTATGGTAATGAATGTAATGTTATGGCCGAAATACTGTTGAGCCGCTATGACCTCTTCGTCAGCCACCGAATCCAAACCCACATCACCACGAACCTATCAGCTTCAGAAATAGAATCGCTTTACGGCAATAGAGTAAGAAGCCGGATAAGAGAAATGGTCAATCTGATAGCATTCAACAATGTTACAAAAGACAAAAGAGCGTAAACGTTTAACGCATAACTCTTTCACTGTTTATTGAATGTAACTAAGTATAGTGTAAACCCATATTTTAACTGCGATATCTTTCTCGTGAACTCTCAATTAATAATCAACGCTATTTGAAAAAATGTTGAAAAGCAGGTGGTGCTTACGTCAGTTGTTTGTTAGACAGACTAAAATCACTCCAAACGTTGTAAATCAAGAAAAATAAGAGTATATTAAATTTACGAATAACAGGCTATACTTATTGATTCTAATATTCTCAAGCCTTACTCTTGATTCCTTTACAATCTTTTTGGTATGGAGGATCAACCAACTCTACAAAAAACTAAAGCTACCTGTAATAGGCTATTAGAATTTTTTAGCGAAAATTTTAGATACGCTTTAAAATCGTCAACCATTCTGACAAAGTATTAACATTATTGAATCAAGTCGCTGAAAAGTGCTTTTTCAATAGTATATCATTCGAAATACAGATGATACCGTAAAAAATCAATATTAAAAAAATTCACATAAATCCAACTAACTGAAGTAAAAGTCCAAGAGAGTAATTGAGTTGACTCCCGATATTTGCCTAATAATTTTAAAGAATATAACCATGAGATTACAATTTTTAAAGGCAAATGATGAGTCTATTCATTTCGGACTACTACTGATTAGGGTTTTAATAGGTATAACATTCATTATACATGGATTCCCGAAGCTCACAGGGGGAGTTGAAACCTGGACATTTTTAGGCGGTACAATGAAAAATATCGGTATTGATTTTCTACCTGCTTTTTGGGGACTCTTGTGCGCTGTTGCTGAGTTTTTCGGAGGAATTCTGCTCATCCTGGGGATATTTACAAGGGTTGCCTCAATTGCATTATTTCTAACAATGATTATTGCAACCATTTTCCACATCTCAAACAACGACCCGTTTGATGTTTCTTCTCACGCGATTGAGGACGCGATAGTATTTCTGGGACTGTTCTTCACAGGTGCCGGAGTCTATTCGTTAGACAATAAGTGGTTAAAAAAATAACCCATCATAATAGTCAAAGAGGAAGCATAAATGTCTTCCTCTTTTTTTTCTGTGTTATTATGAAAAAATATATACAACATACAATCCTTACTTTATTTACACTACCTGTATTAGGTCAAATAAAAAATATAAAAATTGATACCTTAACAACATTAGAAAGAATGTATCTTGGAATGGGAGGTAATCAAGTTTTTAAAGTTGATACAGCTTTTAATGTAAGTACGCTTCGATTAGGTACTATACTGAACCAGGACTTAAATGATAAGTTCAGAATAGGAACAACTGCGGTTTTGAAACTTGAAACTTCCAATAAAGTAAAGTCCGCCGGAGCATTTGACTTTACCTATCTAATCAGTTCAAAAAGCAAATTACGAATTGGGTATTTAGCCACAGCTATCACGGAAATACGCCCAAATCCGACAACACCTGAAAGCCAAACTGAATTTAACTCTCAGTCAAAAATTCCCGGTGCACAGCCGACAATTAAATACTCGTTCAATAAAACAAATACTTCGTTTTCGAGCAGTTTGTCCTATAGCAATAAGCTATTAGGTGGTCAAATAAAAGTTGATCATAAATTTTTAAGCATAGGATTTCATCTCGATAAAGCCAGCATAATGACTGCAATGGATGTAAAAATTAAATCCGTTAGAATAATTTCAGTTAACCTTTGGAAAAACCAAATGTTCGCTCAAACAGTATCTTATAACTTCACAAGATATTTTGTTTATCTCGACTCGAAAATTAAAGCACCGAAATGGGAAGATATTGAAGTTGGAGGAAGAAGATATTTCAATAACGAAAATATATTTCTGAAAGGATTTATTAGGCTATCGATAAATTTTATTCCCAAAACAGTAACCGGGGGACTTTTTTTGTACCTAGACAAATAGAAATTATTGGCTATGGCTATAGTATTAAAGATTCAAATACCTGTTGTACATTTTTATAACAGAGTTCACTAACACCCTGTCCCGCCCAAAAGGTAATTAAATCCGGCCTACCCTGCTCGATAGCGGCCTTTCTTAATGTAGACATAAAGTGAGTTTGTAACGGAAACGGTAGGGTATAATTAATCTGGACATCTTCTGAAATTGAACCTGATATTCCCCTTGCCAGTCTTCCCGTAAAACTCTTGGTCAACGACGTATATCTTGCCCTTTCTGAAAAGAGGACATCCCTATATTCGTTACTGGCTCCAGATTCTTGACAAGCTAAAAAGGCGGTGCCGACTTGTACTCCTGAAGCTCCTAATTTAATAGCAGCTTCAACAGATTTTCTATTAGTTATCCCGCCTGCTGCAATTACAGGCAAATTGATTTTTCCGGCGATTTGCTGAATTAATGAAAAAGTTCCGTGTAACGATTTTTCGGCAGGTTTTAAAAATGATGGCCGATGACCACCTGCTTCAAAGCCCGAAGCTACTATCATATCCACTTCGGCAGATTCCAAAAATAACGCTTCATCAAGGGTTGTAGCCGCACCGATTGTAACAATATTTCTTTTTTTGAATTCTTTCAAAATGGCTTGATCGGGAACACCAAATACAAAACTAAATACGGGAATATTTTCTTGCAGCAAGACTTCAACTTGGCTTTCAAATTTACTGATGACAAATTGGGGTTTTTCAGGAATAGGGAGATGTAATTGATCAAAATAAGGCTTAAAATTTGAAACTACTAAATGGTAGGTTTCATCATCTACAATAGTATTGTCGTCAACATCATTAACCCACAAGTTAATATTGTAGGGCTTAGTCGTATGCGCCTTAATATCTGTAATCACTTTTCTTATTTCTTCGGGCTGAAGTTGGTAGGCTCCATAGCCCCCCAAACCACCTAAGTTGGAAACTTCCGAAACTAGCGTTGCGGTTGATAAACCACCACCCATCGGACCTTGTAAAATGGGATAATCCACTCCCAAAAGTGCTTTAAGCTTGTTTTTCATAATTACCTTAATCTGAAAATATCATCTGCACAACTATCCTTGGTATTATTACTTTTTATTTTGAAATTTGTTGTATTGAAATGGGCGCAATAAAATTACGCCCAAATCCTAACAACTGTACAAATCAAATCTTTTTAAGTTAATCGTTAATAACTATCAAGGCAAAGGAAGACTACATGCAATTCGACTTCTCAAAACGAAAGCCTATTCCGAAGCAGAATATAGTTCGCCTAGTTGCATGTTCATCATAATTGCCAAGTATTTTTATAAACTGAATAAAAAGTCGAATAATAGTTCGGAAATTTGTAATAGAAAGTATTATTTATGACTGATATAATAATACCATGAAATTAATTTACATTCGTGAAGAGCTTATTTACGATAACCCATTCTGAATTTATCTTTGAAAGAGATAAAAAATCATAGTAATTGAACCCCAACATTGGAACATGCAATTTTGCTACTGCATTATTCCCAAGTACTTCAATACTCAAGATTTCCATTCTAAAAGGCTCACTTAGCTCACTGGGCGATTTTCGCTCTTTGACACCCATTAGATATTGGTTGACATCTTTAAAATAAGGTTGTCCATTGATGTCTCCAATTAATAAACAGTTGGGGTGAAATACCTTTAAAAGTAACATGGTATCACCATTGAAAATACCGTTAAAATAATTTTGTATTGTTTGCTGAATGGCAATTGATTCTTTTGAATACATATCAAATAATTTTATATTAAAACTTTATTTGTTCATAAATACTTCCTTTAATATTTGAAAGAAGAGTAAACTAGTAACTAAACTACTTTTATCCAAACATGTGACCGGCAACGTGGCCTCCATCCACATTAATGATTTCTCCGGTTATAAAATTACTTTTCGCCAATTGGTATGTCATTTCAGCAATATCTGAAGCTTCGCCAATTCGGTTCAACAAGTGTAGACCGGCTAATCCATCAGCATCGTTAACCCCAATTTTACCTTGTAGTGGACTACGGATAATGCCTGGTGCAATGGTATTTACCCTAATGTTATTCTTCCCGAATTCTGCTGCCAACTGCCTTGTCAAAGCGTGAACACCTCCTTTACTTGTGACAGGTGCCGTAGCGGGAAATCCTGCTATGGCGTGGTCAACCAGCACTGTTCCTATATTGATCACAGAGCCACCACCGTTTACTAACATGTTAGGGATTACGGCCTGTGTTGTAAAATAGGTTCCTTTAAGATTTATATTATAAAATCGGTCTAAATCGTCTTCAACTACATCCAAAAATGGTTTTGGTGCAAATACCCCCGCGTTGTTAACCAAAACATCTATAGAATTAAATTTCTCGATAGCAGCACTTGCCAATTTTTCTCCGGTTTCTCTTTTTGAAATATCACCCGACACTACCAGAACATTTTCTGGAGAACCAAATTCCTGATAGACCTTTTGCAGTTGTACTTCATTAGTCGCGTTCATAATTACATTAAATCCTCTTTCAGCAAATAGCTGTGCAATAGCTTTGCCAATCCCGGAAGAAGCTCCGGTCACAATTACAGTTTTACTCATTTTTTAAAAATTTATTGATTATTGTTCTTTTCGTATTTCTGAAACCTGTTTCCCTTTCCATCCCCAATTATCAAGTCCTATCTCCTGGATTACAACATGTGTTAGATTTGGATCTTTTTTAAGGATTATGGACATAATTTCCGTAACCCTAGCAATGATTTCTTGCTTTTGTTCTTTGGTAACTTCTTCGTCAGTTACCTGAATATTTACATAAGGCATAATAATTTATTTTATAATTATTCTGCAAAGTTCATGTAACACATAATTGTAAAGAATAGCTAAATAGTCAATTTGCTTGCACTATTGCACATAGGTAAGAGGAACAAAAAAAGCATTACTAAATTGTAATGCTTTCAATTGATTTTATTAGCCCGATTATACAGTTATGGTACTCTTATATTGTTGAGGAGAAATGCCCAAACTGTTTTTGAAAAAACGAGTGAAGTATGCGGGGTCATCATAACCCAATTCAAAAGCGATTTCTTTTACACTTAAAGTATTATGATGCAATTGTCGTTTTGCTTCGAGTAAAATTCTTTCTGAAATCAGTTGTCCGGCGGTTTTATCCGAAAATTTTTTGGCCAAGTTATTTAGAGTTCTCGGAGTTGTTTTCAACAATGCGGCATACTCATTGACACTATGGACATTTTTATAATTCTTCTCGATACTTATTTTATAGTTCCTAAAGAGTTCGTATCCTAATTCGGGCTTAAAATTAATCGTCTGCTGCGAACGCTTTAATCTTGAAATATTGGTTATGAGTATTTTTAAGAACGAAGATAAAATCTGCTGCTGACCCATTTCGGAAGTATTAAACTCAACTGTTATTTGATAGAATAAGTCCTCAAAAACTTTGTATTGTGAAGCAGTAAGGTTGATAACAGGAAAGCTTTCGATGGCATCAAACAATAAACTATCAATTAAATATTCCTCAACATCTTTTTGATGTTGAAATAGCTCCGGTAAAAATTTAATTACAAAACCTTCCCCTCTTTGTTCCTGCTCAATTTTGTGGACCTGCCCGGGAGATAAGAGAAACAGTACTGAACCATTGTAATTATAACTTTGTCCATCTATATGGTGAATCCCTTTACCTTTTTTAAGCCAAATAATTTCGTAATGGCTATGCCTGTGATTTTCCTGAAACTCATTAATGGTACAGCTTTCTACATTAAAACCAGAAACCTTAAAGTATTCAATCGCATTTTCCTCACAAAACTGGTTTAGTTTGTTTATCGGTATGGGTTTCTCATTCTTTGCCATAATCATAATTTGTAAACAAAATTAGAAGTTTTTTCAAAAAAAAAAATTGGACAAATAGACAATTATCTTGCATTAACTCAACCTAACTTTCGCTCCGATACCTCCATCCCCGCGGGCATAAATTTGCGAAAGAGCGAAACGGCTTCCAAGGAATCAGAGGCTAGAAGCAGAAAGGCCCACCACTAATCCGTGACTTTTTACCGTTCTTATACATTCGAAAAGAAGGATACCCTAAACTAAATTTGCACAGTATAACTCAGGTAATGAGAAGTATAACTATATCTGGCAAAATATTTTAGAAATTTATTAAATCTAAAGTACCGATGAAATGGCAAAGGGTATAAAACTAGCTAGAAATGAAGTGTAGTTTCGTGAGTCCTTTTATGCAAACTTAATCCATATAAACAATTAAATAACAATGTAATAACACTTAATCCCGTACTCCCCCCCCCCAAAAAAAAAAAGACTGATGGACAGACCGTTCGGACAAATATCAACACCATAATAAAAACACCCGAAAAAACAATATTATTAAAACCTCCTGCTCCCAAGAAGAAATAATGAACTACACTACTCAACTCACAAATACTAAGAGGCCTCGTTTTTATTTCTACCTAAAACTAATACCTCTGGCTACCTTCTCGAAATACCCCTATTAAATGATAAACCTTTTAAAGTTTCGTACTGTTTAACAAGTATGAGAATTCATCATCTGTTTTGTTTTTTTGAGAAGTATGAATTCCATACTTACACCGAAGTTATAAGCAATACCACAAAACTCATTTTAAAATGAACGAAAAAGTAATATTTGAACTTCCTCACATTAAATTAGTCCAGAGTGAGAAAATGGAAATCATTGTTGCGGTTGAAGACACCGAATTGAATGATTATGTTGAAGATTTTTTGTGGGATAATTATGGATTGGATGAATATGGAATAGTAGAAAATGAAAAAGACAATCTAACTTGTTATTACAATTATTACGAAGTCAAAGATTTGGAACTCTTAATAGAAGCTTTAAAAAGTTTGGACGTGAAAGAAATAGTGCGAATTTTTGCTATTAACAATTAATGCAGTGCTTATAACAGCGGTTTGTAACAACTGCTAAGCTTGCGCTTCTCCCGAATTTTTCCTGACGGTCAGTCGCCTTAGGCTCTAGTTTCGGTAAATCCAAGAAGGAATTTTATATTTGTAATTAATAGTCGTATATATCACAAGGGGCGACACTGGATAAACCATTTTAAAGACACCCAAAACATTGATGGAATTATATAAATATCTAAATTCAATTTCTCCGCTCCAAGAAGAAACTTGGAGAAAGATTGAACAAATATTTACTGAAAAAACGCTGGTAAAAGGTGAGTATTTTATAAATGAAGGAGAACAAGCAAAACAAGTTGGTTTTTTGAAAAAAGGAATTATTAGAGCTTTTTATAGAAATAATGAAGGTTTTGAGTATAATAAACACTTTTTTATACCCCATTGCATGATAGGTGGATATTCCTCTTTGATAAAGTCGACACCCAATAAAATAATTCAACAAGCACTAACTAACTGCGATCTTTTAGTGGCCGATTATGCTGAAATCACAAAACTTTATGATCTGTTTCCCGACTTTGAACGAGTAGGTAGACAATTAGCTGAACTATATTTCGTAAATAAAGAACAACGTGAAATAGAAATTGTCCTGTTAAATGCTGATGAACGTTACTTAATTTTTCGTAAAGAATATCCGCAACTCGAACAATTAATACCTCAATACCACATTGCCTCTTATCTTGGTATCACACCCACTCAACTAAGCCGCATAAGAAGAAAATTTAACGAAGTATAGTTTTCTTTACATATGTAAATGCACAAGTGATAATTTGGGCATTTCTTTGCATCAAAATCTAAATTATAAAGATGATGCAAAAAATCTTATTAATCATAGCCATAGCGCTGTTTTCACATGATGCAAAATCACAGACGCTCAATGACCCAATTAATATCAACTACTCTATTCTACCCAAAACGAGTTTTGATAGAGTAGATGGAAATGTTACTACAAATTTTATTGATGTTAATGTAACTACCCCTGACATTAAAGTCAACAACAAAGTAAAAGTATTTAATGCGTTCTATTATCGTAATTCTAACTTTGATTATAATAGTTCACTCCCTCAAAATAATTCCTTTCCAACTACACTTCATGACATTCGTTATTCCGCTATTATTCGTATGCAACTAAATACCAAATGGGAAATTGTTACGATACCAAGAATAATGATAAGAAGTGATCTAAGCCAATCTTTTAATGGTAATGATTTCTTCCAACAAGTAGCCGTTTTTGCCACTTATGTAATAAATGGTAATCCTAACTTCAAGATTGGATTAGGTGGTGCTTTGAACAATGATTTTGAAAGAAATGCCTTTGTTCCGCTCGGTTCGCTTTATTACGACAGTAAGAAAGTAAAAATTGAAATTGTTTATCCCAATGCTAATTTCTTGTATAAAGAATCGGAAAATTTTGAATTTGGCCTTTTTGCCTCTGTTGATGGGGCCATATCAAGAGTTGGTCCATTTCAACTTGGAGATGACAATATAAACTATATCCGAACTTTTCAACTTTTAGTTGCTCCAACTGCTTCCCATCGAATTTACAAACAAATTTTCGGACATCTTAAACTTGGTTTTGCCCCTATACGCAATTTTGAAGCTATGAATAGCGATTTTAAAGCTACACAAAATCAAGACTTTGACTTAAAATCCAGCTTATTTTTTAGAACAGGTATCAGTTTTCGCTTAAAAAATTAATAACCCATAAAAATAATTTAAAATGAAAAACTTCAAATTCGCATTAATTTTATTTTTCTTGTCAACCTTAATAGTACAAGCTCAAAATAAGAAAGTAATCTTTATTATGAGTGCAGCAAAAGAATTAAAACTCAAAAATGGAAAATCGTATACCGAAACGGGGGTGTTTTTGAGTGAGTTCTATTTGGCCTATAAGGAAATTGTCAATTTAGGCTATGAAGTAGATTTTGCAACTCCCAACGGAATAGCATCTTCTATTGACAAGGAAAGTTACAAACCTAAATACTGGGGTAAAAAAGATACCTTAATCAATGAAGCATCTGAATTTGTAAAACAAAATCCGAAATTCAATCAGCCGCTAACTTTAGAACAAGCGCTTGAAAACATAAACTCCTACCAAGGAATGGTAATTCCGGGAGGACAAGGGTTAATGGTAGATTTATTTTTTGAACCCACTATTTCAAAAATCTTAAAAGACTTTTCTAAAAAAGGAAGGGCAATAGGTTTGATCTGCCACGCACCGGCGTTAATACTTTCTATACCAAAACAAGAAAATCCGTTTATTGGATATAAGGTAAATTCTGTAACGGGTTTCGAAGAATTTTTTATTGAAAATTTTGTGATGAAAGGCAAACCCAAAAACAGAAAAATTTCCAAACAACTAAAAAAATTAGGTTTGAAGTACAAAAAAGGAAGACCGGGAGCCAATTTTGCGGTAAGAGATAGAGAATTAATAACAAGTCAAAATCCATATTCAAATGAAGCGTTTAACAAACTATACCTTGAAGCCTTAAAAGAATTAGAAGAAAAAGGAACTTTAAAAACCAATCATTAAATGAAACTAACAAGCAATACAACTCTTATTTTTAGTAGTTTATCTGGCAGTGGTTTGGCTCTTCTAAAAAATCTGCTAACCGGTAAAAACATATCAAAAGCCATTACTTGATTTTCTTTACTTTAAGTTTAGTTTTCACTCAAAAAATTTATCTTAGCCAAGCATATGCTGACTATTGTTCCGCTAGGAAAATGAAAAGCAAAAAGAATGGGTAACAAGTGTAAAAGAGAACAGAAAAAATAAAACGATGAAAAATATACTATTTGACTTTATATCGAAATACGTTTCCCTTTCTGAAGAGGAGAAGAATGTACTACTTTCGTTAGACCTGTTCCACACTGTAAAGAAAGGAACAATTTTACTCGAAGAAGGTCAGAAATCAAATGACAGCTATTTTGTATTAAAGGGCTGTATCCGCACGTATTACATAATAGACGGAGATGAAAAAACCACTGCTTTTTACACTGAATTGGATGCCTATACGCCTCATTGTGTTATAAATAAAGCACCTTCTGAATATTTTATTAGTTGTGTTGAAGACGGTATTATTCTGATTGCTGATGAAAACATGTCAGCAGATGTAAACAGTAAATTTCCTAAGTTTGAAATAATGTGCCGAAAGTTGTCTGAAGAATTGTTAGCCAAAAAGCAAACAGACTTTGACGAGTTCAAGACTTCTTCACCTGAACAACGCTACCTGAATCTAATTCAGAAAAGACCTGACCTCGTTCAGCGTGTGCCACAACACCAATTAGCAAGTTATTTGGGTATCAAGCCTCAATCCCTAAGCCGACTAAGAGCAAGAATTATTGAAAAAAAGAACTAAAAAGTATTTCTTAACTTAAGTGAACAAATCTTTTTAGCTTGATAACTCACTTTTGCAATATCGTTTTATATCAAAAAGAAAAGAAATGCAAAAGAGAATTTTATGGATTGGACTTGCAATAGTGTTGGCAAACAGTTTGCAGGTAAATGCACAATATGATAATCAAGACCTTAGTAATAAGAGGTGGTTCGTAGGTAGTACTTTATTTTTATTGGGTAATTTTGATGAAGTAAACCCTCCAGGCTTTGTTCAACTGAATTTAGGGTATCGTATCACTGGAAAAGATGTTATTTCTCTTGAACTAATAACTTGGAAGCATGCATGGCCACTTGGCATTAACCCATTTTATAATGATGCATACGGAGAGCCCCAAGAGAAATTTCCAGGATATATTAGAGAATATGGAATTGGTTTAGCGTATCAAAGGTTTTTTTGGAAAGGTCTTTACGCAGCATCACATGTAATGCCCATGTGGCAAACTTATAAGAATGAAAACGGTGATATGGTGGGTAATGGTTTCATTATTTTCAATACTTATAGAATTGGCTATCACTTTAAACTCTTTAGGCATAAGTTTTTTATAGAACCATCTATTGGTATTGCTGGTCGTCCATACTACACTGAAATGCCTGATGGATTTAAAGAAAAAGATGATAAGTGGCCAAAATGGACACCTGAACCAGGGTTACATTTCGGATTTAATTTTTAGTTGATAATTCATGAATACACAAAATGAACTAAAAGACCTGAAAGTCAATTTGAAGCTCAAGCTTGCTACGCTGTGGACAAGTTTAATGTTTCTCTATATCTATGTAGATTATTTCCACTTATACATGCCAAGTAAAATAGAAGATATTCAGAGCGGAATCGTATATAAATTTGATATTACACAAGAATTTCTTTTGACTGCACTTGTCTCACTGACAATTCCGGCACTCATGATTTTCCTTTCTGTTACCCTGCCGGCAAAAATAAATCGCTTTACAAATATTATTATTGCCTCAGTGTATATTCCCTTTACATTATTCAACTTGGCTGGCGAGGTCTGGATGCAGATGTTGTTCGGTGCTGCTGTAGAAGTCACACTTCTCTGTCTGATTATACGTTATGCTTGGAAATGGCCACGTATTGAACCATAAAAACCCACAAATAGAAATCATGAGTAGACCATTTTCAATGTTTTGAAAAAATTAGGCTTAAACGACAAATTGTTTAACAAAATAATCAAAAGATTGCTCTAAACAAATTAATGGATAAATAACTATTCTATAAAAAAGTAAAAGGAAAATACATCTTATTAATCGAAAAACAATATCAATTAACTCTTAAGGTTTAAAATGAGTTAAGAATTTAAAAGATCTCAACAAATTCGTTTGAAATTATTCGTAATAATACCGAGTAATCTATCTATATTTCTATTCGAAAAATATCTGCAGTTAATAATTTTTAGTTGGTTATAAAAAGACAAAATCTATCTCTGTTAAGAAGATATACCATAATGAAAAGTCCAAATTAAAAAGGCAATTTCAAATTCAACTTAAATTTTCCTTCATTCATCACTTTTTTTCCTTTGGTAATTATTTTACCCATGAACCTGAAAGCTTTTCAGTTTAGTTTCGCTTCATATTTAATGTTTAATCCTAATAAAATTATTTATGAATCGAGAATTAGTTTTTTTAAGAACATTTGCAGTGGCTACCGTACTAGGGATTGTTTTTGTAACAAATGCTGCATTCAATAAAAATGGAAACCAAAAGTTTAGTGAGATTGATGTCGAAAGAATCAATATAGTCGAGAAAGATGGTACCGTTAAAATGATTATTACCAATGTTGATAAATTTCCAAACGGTAAAACCAAAATAAACGGTAGACCAACCAACGAAGAAAGAAAAAAACGTTCAGGAATGCTTTTCTTTAACGAAGATGGTATAGAGTGCGGTGGATTTATATATGATGGGCAAAAAAGCGCTAACGGACACAGCTCGGGATTATCGCTAACGTTTGACCAATATGATGGTGACCAGGTAATGCAGTTACTAACTCAAGATTATAAAGAAGGAGATTACAGAAGAGTAACAAGCGGTTTGATGTTTAGTGATCGTCCAACAAAAGAGTCCCAAATTAAAACCGGACTAATCATGAAGGAACTCGAGGAACTCGGCAAGAAAGACCCGAAAGCAGCAGATGAAAAATACAAAACATATGTTGAGCAAGGACTATTGGGTGGAGCCCCAAGAATGATGCTCGGAAAATCAGGCAGTGAAAGTAACGGAGTATTTCTTTTTGACAATAAAGGTATGCCTAAGGCAATGTTTTATGTAGACAAGGAAAATAACGCAAAACTTGATTTTTTTGACGATAAAGGGAATACAATTGCATCATTTCCAGAAAAAAAATAGTAGATTCTTAAGAAACTATTTGCCCATATTGATACTGCTTTAGTCATAATCAATAAATGAATAGCATTCAATTACTGTAAAATTGCAAAGAAAATATACAGAATGGGTATATACTTATTCAAAGAATTCCCAAGAACAATCCATTTTTGTGTCCTAATAATTGTTTATTTGAAACAAGAGAACAAAATGAAACAATCCGAAATATAAAACTTTACAACATGTTCTCCATTGAAATAACAAATTTAAATTTTTCGTATAACGTTAAATCACCTATCCTTAAAAATTTAAATCTTCAAGTTCCAAAAGGAAGTATTTATGGCTTTATAGGTCATAATGGTGCGGGTAAGTCAACTACTATGCGCCTAATAGCAGGATTATATCCTGATGATTTCAAAAAAGTAAAAGTTTTTGACAAATATATTTCTGATCAACTACCAAATATTTTCAATCGTATCGGTGCATTAATAGAAAGTCCAACATTATACCAGCACTTATCCGGTGAAGATAACCTTAAATATATTGCTACAATAAGAAAAGTTGATTTTGATAAGATAGATGATATCCTCAATACTGTTGATTTATTACAAGCAAAAAAAAAATTAGTAAAAAATTATTCTCTTGGAATGAAACAACGTTTGGCTATTGCTATGGCAATGATTCATGATCCCGAATTATTACTATTAGATGAACCGATAAATGGTCTCGACCCTACTGGAATTATCGAGATGAGAGAATTGTTGTTGAAGATTAACCAAGAAAAAGGAACAACAATATTCATTTCCAGTCACTTACTTGGTGAAATTGAAAAAACCTGCACACATGTGGGGATAATTGCTCGAGGTGAAATAAAATTTGAAGGAACAATAAAAGAGTTAGAAAATACTTTTTCAACATTTCTAATAGAAATCGAAACCAATTTAAATGTCGATACTAGCAATTGGATTCTAAACAATATACAATCTGCTCAGATTCTTTCAAAACAATTAGTGGCATTTTCAATTATTCAAAAAGAAGACATCCCGCAATTAATAAAAAAACTAACTGAGCAAAACATTCCCATATATAGTTTAAAAAATAAACGAGGATTAGAAGAATGGTTTCTTGAAATAACCAATAATTAATGTAATGATATCAAGTTTTTTTCAAAATATTACTGTATTTCTCAAAGGAGAATTTATCAAAAAGAAAAAGAGTGGATTTTATTGGATCGCTGCTATTCTTGGATTGTTATTTCCAGTATCAATTTTCATTTCCAATGTAATCGAACCTACTGTATTCAAGCCAAGTGTTGACTTCAACATTTATGAGATGTTTTTTACTGAAAGTGCTAGAGCTATAGCTTTCTTTTCGCTTACTATTTCAATTATACACAACTCAAGTAAGATTGCTCAACTAGACCACAAAAGTGGTGGCTGGCAATTAATGGAACTATTGCCTTTACAGAAAAGTTCGATTTACTTTGGTAAATTTTTAATATTGATTTCTTCATCTGCGCTTCTAATCATTACTTACATATTTTCTGGTCTATTATTTACGTATTCATACTTTTTGTTTAATGACCTCCCTGCAAATGCAATCACAGAAATACCGTGGAGCTTCATCGGCAAAGCATTTCTAAAAATTATATTGGCCTCATGGTTTTTAACTGCCATTCAATATACCCTCTCTGTACTTATCTCAAGTTACATTTGGTCACTATCAATTGGTTTTCTGGCATTTATCATTTCAAGTATACTTGAATACAACGGAAAATTTCACCCATCAAATCCGTTCCAGGTTTTGAGCCATACGGGACAAAATATACAAGGTGGTGATTTGGATAATTATATAATATATACCGAATACTTTAGTCTGTTTGCTGGTACAGTCATACTAATTTTTGGTTTTTTGTGGTATAAAAATAAAGGCTTTATAAGAGCCTTTTGGAAAAGTAACTATTATAGAATCAGAAGTATAATTGGTATGCTTCTGATTCTATTATTGTCCATTAGTTATTTAGCACCCAAAAAACAATTTGAACACAACCGCACCATTATAATGGGGGACATTACAAGTGACTTACCAATCAGTATGGCTTATTTAATTCATCCTACCATCAAAGATACAGTAGCAAAAATTGAAGTTTCTAATGGCCAATTCAAACATATTTTTAAAGATTCTTTACCGTTATCAAATTATATTTTAATTTTTCAAAATTATGGATCTGCTAAAGTCGTAATGGGAACTAACGATAGTATTGTAGCGTCGGTAAAATTTCAAAATGGCCGTTTTGACTACAAAATTAAAGGAAATAGAATTGCGGAAAACAATTTCAAAAGTAAAATTGACGAATGGCCTTATGTTAAGTATCAAATAAAAGAAGGATTTGATTTACATCAATACCAAAACTTGCAAAATGATTTACTTAACATTGCCCAAAATGATTTAAAAAATATAAAAGAATATAGAAGTAAAGACAACTTGACATATCGTGATGATTTAAAAGAGATTATAGAAAAAGAAATAATATTAGATAACTTACTTTATAAAGAAATGTTATCAAAGAAAGTTGGTGCCTTGTATCCGGAAAAAAGAATAAATTGGAACATCGGATGGGAAGAATTAGAAAACAGATTAAGTCTTAACGATTTACAAATGTTGGACAAAGAAAAGTATCTCGAATATTTAGAACTTAGAATTCTGAAGAATGATACCAGTGAATTGGCAGGAGATATTAAGCTTCTTCAGGCATTTCAGAAATTACCAAAAGGTGAGTTTAAAGATAAAATAATGTATAGTAAATTATCAACTCTTTTAGAAAATAGTAATACAAATTCAGAAAGGGATGAACTGTATAAATACAGTAAAAACATAACTTCACAGAAATTTAGAAATAATTTAAAGTTTTTACATCAAAACTTACAGAAATTAGGAAGAGGAAAATTAGCTTTTAATTTTAGTGCTAGTGATTTACAAAATAAAAATGTTAGATTATCTGACTTAAAAGGAAAATGGATAATTATTAATTTTTATCAATCTTGGTCAGAATTAAGCTCAAATGAAAACTCGTATTTTGAAAACATAGCCTTTAAATATCAAAAAAATAAAATAGCTTTTGTTTCTTTGAGTACAGACCAAAACAAATCCAAATGGGTTACAGAGGCTAAAAATAAGTCAAAAAAAGTGTTGCAATGGTATGCAAATAATAGCAAACAAGTAAACTTTAATTACCAGATAACAAGTATACCGCGATTTGTAATGATTGATCCCGAAGGAAAAATTTATCAATCAAAAATGGCTCGCCCATCAGAAGCTTCTTTTGAAATGATCTTACGAAAAGCTTTAGATTTAAGAGATTTGGAATAACACTTAATCTTAAACTGATAATCAAATTTCTTTCACCATAAACAAAATCGTTTAAAACCTGTAACCATTGCTATCAAAATATTGAAAAAAATAAAGCATAAATTTGGGATAAAATATCAAATGAAACGTATCAATTTCGAAATGAAAAAATTTATTGATAAAATATATGTTCACCGATATTTTATTTTATTCATTATGCTGTATTCATATGTGCAGTCTATTTACAGTAGAATATCAGTAATTGACGAAATTAACCTATACACTTTCACGCCCGAAGCTTTTTTTTTCACACCAATTTCTACAGGTATCCTATTCTTGATTATAATGTCATTTATAAAATTATGGCAAAAATCAGAAATGCTATATTCAAAAGAAATACTGAAAATTTTTGTTGCATCAATGGTTATGTATCCGCTCACGATGCAACTTTTAGGCTTAATCATTGCCTATTCATTTGATAATATCGAACAAAACTTTAATCAAAACGTTTTTTTGAAAACAACATTTAGGTTTTTTTTAGACGGATTTGTTTATGGTAGTTTCATCCTTACATATTACTACTTCAACAAAAACAAAAACTATCAAAAGCAATTGTCTAATTCTCTACAGGCACTCTCTGAGAGTAAAATACATCAGTTAAAAACCCAACTCAATCCTCACTTTCTATTTAATAATCTTAATGTTTTAGACCAATTAATTGAAGAAGATAAAAATAAAGCCTCTGATTTTTTAAATGAATTTGCAGATATTTACAGATATGTTCTACATGTATCTGACAAGAAATTAGTGTCTTTGAGTGATGAGCTGTCTTTTGCAAGGCAATATTTCAAATTAATAGAACACAAATACGGCCTAGCGTATCAGCTTCAAATTAAAGGAACTGCTAATGGCTTTATTGTTCCTTTAACACTACAACTGCTCATTGAGAATGCAATTCAGCATAACTTAGGTACTTTAAAGAATCCGGTTTGTATAGTATTAGAGGTCAATGAAACCATTAGCGTAAAAAATAACTTTATTTCCAAAACAAGCACGAAACAAACATCTGGCCGTAGTCTTCAAAATATTAAAGAGCAATATCATTTACTTACCAACAATCCCATAGAAATTAATAAAAATGATACCCATTTTTCAGTAATCATTCCCATAATTCAATCGCATGATAAAAATACTAATTATTGAAGATGAAATACCGGCGCAAAAAAAATTGAAGAGATTTATTGCAGAACTTAAAGATGAGACAGAATTGGCGGCTGTAATAAATAACGTGAATGCTGCCATACATTTCCTGAAGGAGAGAACGGTAGATTTAATTATCTCTGACATTGAATTACTGGATGGTAATGCCTTTGAAATCTTTAAAAAGGTTGATGTAAAATGTCCTATTATTTTCACAACGGCTTATGATCATTTTTGGATGGATGCTTTTGAAAGTAATGGAATATCTTATCTGTTAAAACCTTTTTCCAAGGAACGTTTTACGGGAGCTTGGGAAAAATTTATGCTTTTGAGGAACTCGTCATTTAATAAAAATGAACAACTCTCCAATCTTTCGCAACTCATTGAAGAAAATTTCTCTAAAAAGACGTTTAAAAAAAGATTTACAGTATATCAAAAGCAAAGCCTTTATTTTATTGAAGTTGAAGATATTTTGATGTTTGAAGCTAATGAAGGAGTTGTCTTTGCATTAGATACTTCCGGCAAAAAACATTTAATCAACGAATTAACCCTTAAGGAAGTTGAAACTAAATTAAATCCTGATGACTTCTTCAGAATCAATCGTGGTGAACTAGTAAACAGAGCATTCATAGAGAAGGTTGAACGTTATTCAAAAAATACGTTGGCAGTCAAAATACGCGGACATAAAAAACTACTTTTAACCAGCCAAGGTAAAACAGCTCTTTTTAGAGAATGGGTAACCCAATAATTCATCTCCGGATTGTAATCAATTGTATTAAAATTATCTTAAAGAAGTGGTTTCCTGCCGATATGTTGGAAAATAAAATGTATTTTTAAAGTACCGTAAAACGTAACTCACGGTTATTAAAAAACATAAAAAAAGGGAACATGGAACAAGTCCGATCTTACTTCGAAAAGAACGTTAAAATAACCGAAAAAGATTGGCAAATTTTCTCTTCAAAACTCTCAAAACATACATTCCCAAAAAAACATATAATCTTAAATGCCGGACAAACGGAAAAATACCTTTCCTTTATCGAAAGTGGGGTTATCCGCTTTTTCATTCCTAGCAAATTACAAGATTTAACCTTTACTTTTGCTTTTGAAAACAACTTTGTGAGTGCTTATGACTCGTTTTTAACAAAGCAACCCGCAACATACAGCATAGAAACTTTAACTGAAACCACTATTTGGCGCTTATCGTTTGATGATTTGCAAATAGTTTATAATGAAACTCAAATTGGGAACACTATCGGACGAAAAGCAGCAGAAGAATTATTTTTAAAAAAATCCAAGCGAGAACTATCGTTCCTGACTCAAACGGCTGAGGAACGATACCTGAATTTATTTACCGAACAACCAAATTTGTTAAAACGCATCCCTCTTAAATATATTGCTTCCTATATCGGTATCACACCACAAGCATTAAGCAGAATAAGGAAAA
Source organism: Flavobacterium sedimenticola (assembly GCF_030053345.1). GTDB lineage: Bacteria > Bacteroidota > Bacteroidia > Flavobacteriales > Flavobacteriaceae > Flavobacterium > Flavobacterium sedimenticola. The sequence continues at coordinate 48,369 of NZ_JASGBP010000007.1, read as the reverse complement.
GAATTTATTAACTTGGGTTCATTGTCTGAAGTTTTACTGCCCGCTAAATTTGCCTCAAAAAATCGAATATAAAATGAAAACAGACAAAAAAATTCTACTAACACTTATTTTTAGTTTTTTTAAAAGCACTTTATTTTTCGGACAAGAAGCAAAACAAATTGTAAAAATAGATAATCTCGAAAATAAAAAAGGCATCCTTTACATTGGTTGGTATAACCAGTCTTCTTCATTTAGAATAAACGATAAAGCCATTTACAAACAAAAAGTTTCGGTTAATAATCAAAAAGAATTGAGTGTAATTTTTAATGACATCCCCAAAGGTAAATATGCTGTAGCCGTTTTTTTAGATGAAAACAATAACTATAAACTCGATAAAAATTTTCTTGGTATACCCAAAGAAAAATATGGATTCTCAAACAATGTTTTACCATCGTTAAGACCGGCAACCTTTGATGAGTCTGCTTTTGAATTGAATGGAAAAGAAACAACAATTATTAACATTACATTAAAATAAAACACATGAAACCTTTATTTGTTTTATTAGCTGTGACTCTTGCCTCCCTTTTTATAGTAAAGTTTTTCACTCAAGAATATAATTTCCACCTGGCCGCAAAAATAGGCATGTCGGCAATGCTCTTTTTTACAGCGATGGGTCATTTTATCTACTCCAAAGGAATGGCAATGATGATACCTCCCGTAATACCCGGTAAAACTGAAATTGTATATGCAACCGGAGTGTTAGAAATAATATTGGGCATATTTCTCTTGATTCCCAAGTTTAGCGTTACAACCGGTTGGATAATTATCCTCTTCTTTATACTCATACTCCCCGCAAATGTGTACGCAGCTATGAGCCACATTAACTATCAAAGGGCTACTTTTGATGGCCAAGGAATAAACTATTTGTGGTTTAGGATTCCGCTGCAAATCTTGTTTATAGTATGGGTTTATATTTCAGCAATTAAAGTAAGCTATGAAACTATCTAATAACGTAATTCTAATAACTGGTGGAACATCGGGTATTGGTCTTGAAATGGTTCGAACGTTTTATTCACTAAACAATAAATTAATTGTTGCATCAAAAAGTGAATCAAAATTGGATGAGTTAAAAAAACAATTCCCTACAATAGAGATTATAACCTGTGACTTAGGAGATAATAACTCTGTTAAAAACTTAATAAACGAATGCCTCCTCAATTACAAGAAAATCAATATTATTATAAATAACGCCGGTATTCAATACAATTACTCTTGGATGACGGAAAAGTATGGTTATGATAAAATTGAAAATGAAATAAGAGTAAACTTAACCAGTCCGATGCAAATCATTTACGGGTTACTGCCGCTATTATTGGAAAAACAAAACGCTGCTATAATCAATATCTCTTCCGGTCTGGCATTTGCTCCTAAAAAATCAGCTCCTATTTATTGTGCCACAAAAGCAGCAATACACAATGCAACGAAATCAATTCGTTATCAGTTAGAACATACTACAATTAAGGTCTTTGAAATCATACCACCATTAGTTGATACACCTATGACAGAAGGCCGAGGAACAGATAAGATAAGCTCAAAAAAATTGGTGGAAGAGTTTTTAAAAAATTTTGAAAAAGGAAAACTAGAGAGCAATATAGGCAAAACGAAACTATTAAGATTTATTAATAGAATAGCACCTAAAATAGCTCAAAGTATATTGAAGAATGGTTGATTTTAAATATCTCTAGATTAATATTGAATAGGTTTTAAGCCTTTAATTAGACAGTTTACATTTACGATCAGGCTTATCTATGTCGTGTTTAAAAGGAATCTTAATCCAAAAGATTCCAAAATTTGATACCTCCGAGTAAATCAATCGAGACAAGTTGATTTTCTGTAGCATTTACTTTTATTTTATTTACGGTACCTTTATGTCCAATGAGATTATCAATTAAAGTACCGGTTTCCTTATCCCAAACTCTAATTGACTTATCAATACTGGCAGTATAAATTCTATTTTTAGCAAATTTGGCTGATGTCAAAGCCATTTGATAATGTGTGTCTTCAAAAAAACCATTCTTGACCAAAAAACCACTAGTTCTGGCTGCATCTTCACCTCCAATAGATTCTACTGGCCTAATCCAACTTGGGTGTTGCAACGAAAACAATGACTTCCCTTTGGCAACATCAAAAAAATCACAACTATTAAAATTTAAATTTAAATAGTTATTGAATAGATCAACATCCGCTATTCTTGAAGCGCTAATATTTATTTCTTTGATTAATTCACGTTTTAAAAAATTCCACAAAATAATTTTTTTACTCGTTATTAGTGTAATAACATTATTCTTAATAGAATAGATACTTCCTTTTGGCATAACCTCCGGCAACTTTATAGGATTGTAATTATCATCTACATCCCAAATAAATCTATTTCCTCGTTGATCATTGGCAAACAAAAACTTAGAATCATTTGAATAATCAATTCGCAGTGCCCAAGTCTGGATCAAGGAAAGTTTTTTGATGACCTTTCCATTTTGTTTATTAATAATTACAATTCCATTTTCAAGCGTACTAGCAGCTATATGCTTTCTTTTGAAATTATAAGTAATTGCATATATTTCGTCGTTAATTTTTGCCACCTTTTTACTCTTTGGACTCCCTTTAACTATTTGTTCAATTGTTCCATCATACTTTGAAACTAGAACGGTGTCTTTACTCCCTGTATAATAAACATCAGTATAGGAAACAGAATTAATACCGGTCATTTTTGATAAATACAAACCATCATTATCTTGTGCATTTACATTAATGAAAATCAACAAGAAAAATAAAAATAAATTATGGCAAATACTATTATTTTTCATCACTTTTTATTTGAATTAATTTTCCTTTCTCTATTATTTCTAAATTTGATGCCTCCTTTGTCACATTCAAGTGAATACTATTATCACCCCTGTCCCACATCTTAAAGGCTGCTCCCCCTTGTGGTTCTGCAATTAATAAAACTTGCTGATTTGTTTTTGAATCTAACGTTAAAAAAACATTGCCAAAACCATCATCAGTTACATACCCACCTCGCTCTTGACCTTCATGATCATATAACATCAAACCGGAGATAGAACCTCCTTTTCCTCTTGCCGCTATTCTATGTCCATTAGCAAAGTTGGGCTCGGGTATATGAGCGCCTAAAATAGCTCTTTCAATTCCCAAGGAATCAACTATAACGATGCCTCTAACTTTCAGAACTTTATCATTATAATTGATAACCGTTTCATCCTTTTTGGCGGTAAATGCGAAAAGATAAAAAGCAAAAAAAATCAGGTTTAAAAAAGATACAATACTTATAATTCTTGTTTTCATAAAAATTTATTTTTTACAAAAAAAAAAACAAAAATAACCATAAGCAATAGATATAATCAGGTAAAATAATATACCTGAACTCAGGTAGTGTGCGTTTTTAAAATGACAAAATTATAAAAGAACTCGATTTTGAAGTTAGACTTACTCAATTCTTGTTTATAAAACAAATAAAATTAGATTGGAAAAAGCTACTTTACTCTTCTTGTAATCTTCAATAGGCGATTTCCTCCTTTCTGAAATTCATAATCAACCTTATGAATATTGATTTCAAAATCTGATTCAAAATAGGCAATGATTTCCTTTAAGACCTCTGATTCATGACCATTTAAGTTAAGTAATGGAAATATTCTTATTTCTTTGCAAATACGTAACATTTCAGATATTGATTTTAGGTGAAAATCTAATCCAAGTCCTGCATATAAAATCAAAAAATGGGAACTCAATCCCAAATCAAATGACAAATCCTTAAATTCAGTTACCATAGGCAACTCATGACAAACATACCTTCCTTGAACTTTTCCGAGTTCAAAATCTTCAATGAATGCATTCATTGCCTCCATTCTTATGTGCTCTAAATCAGGAATACTTTTAATAGTAGTCCACAAGAACTTATCTCGATTGTTATGGATTTGCTCAAGTATCGTATCCTTAGTTTCTGCTATTCTTTGCTGTATTTCATCTTTAACAAACTGATAAATAGGGTCTAAAGAAGTAACGCTTTTTCCCAGTTTTGTCATTTCGTAATTAAAACTCGCAGGGCCATCACCAAAACTAATAATCTTATGATTTAAATCGTCATTACTTAGGTCAAACATTATTTTGTATTCTCCCATATTACGCCCCCAAGGGACTACGCTTTTTAATTCAAAGGCCATTTTGGTAATTCTTGTGGTTACTAAAGTATAGTTTCCTTTTGCTGTAAACAAATAGCAAAAGGTGAATGGAAAATATAAAATTATAAATCACTGTCTTTCGCTGAATAATTTGCCTAAATTTATTTGTTACCCTTAACTCTAATAAAAATATTAGATACCAATGCTATAAGTGTTGGAATAATAATTACAGAAGGTATTAATGTTGATAGTTTAAAAATTCCGGATTGATTAATATTCGCATTAGACATTTTTTGTAAAGTGTTTGTTATTTCAATTTGTGAAACATCTGATGCTTTTAACTCAACCTCTTTCAAGTTCAGCACAGCGGTAAACCACTCCGGATTTATATAGTTATGATAGAGATATAAAAATGGATCATAAATTAAAAAAGAAACTGCACCAACAAATATTGCTACAAAAATCCTCTGAAAAACAGTTATCTGATATAAGTTCAGCGCTTCCCTTATTGCCCAAAATATCATAATTATAGGTAATAGGATTATAGCAACATCAAAATATTGTCCTACTCTCAAATAAGTTGAATCTAATTTAGTTAACCACATGGTAATGGTATAAACACAAAAACAAAGTCCCATAATTACACCTTGTTTAATCGTTATTCTTAGTATTGATGTCATTATCTTTTATTAGTTTTTAATAGTTATTTTTAAAGTCAAAACAATCTGTAACCTCTATCAATAGTTTTCTATTTTCCATTACGAGCTATTTTATGTTGTAAATAATTGCTTAAAATATATTTTAAGCTAAATTCTATTCACCACAGCTATGGCAATACCATCATGTTCCTTAGTTCCTACCGTTTGTAAAATGGTAGCGGTTACATTTTTGTTTTCACTCAACATTTTGTTAAGCCTCTGCACTCCCTTTACTTTTTCATCATTACTATTAGAATCAAGAACTTTTCCCTCTCTAATAACATTATCAAAAACAATAAGTGTTCCTGGCCTAGAAAGTTGGAGAGCATAAATAAAGTATTCTGCGTAAGGTGGTTTATCCGCGTCTACAAAAATCATATCGTAGGGCTCATCATTTTCAGCAATTATATTGGGTAAAATATCCAATGCACTTCCAATTCTTAGTTCTACTTTGTCAGAAAGACCTGCTTTTTCAATATTCTTTTGAGCTACATCACCATGATTTCTATCAACCTCAATAGTTACCATTTTTCCATTTTCAGGTAAAGCTCTGGCAATCCAAATGGTACTATACCCCCCTAAAGTGCCTAATTCTAATACTTTTTTTGCGTTACAAGCTATCATCAATACTTGCAAAAATTTACCTTGATTGGCAGAAACACTCTGTTGAGGCAATCCTGCAATGTCAAGTGATTCAATTGTCTCTTTTAAAACCATATCCTCACTCCCCAATAAATCGGCTATGTAATTATCAACTCTTTGAAATAATTCTGAATTCATTTTTTATTTACTAATTTATTTTCTCATTTGATTACAGCTAACTTTTAATAACCATTAAGATGTTATTTTATAACAAACTTCTTGAAATTTGATTTAATACAACTGTTGAATAAAAATATTCTAATTCAATTCTCCACTAATGAAAGGCTCAATTTTAGCTTTTTCAGATGGAGGTAACGAATCAAAAAAAACAGTAAGTTTTTGAACGATATAGCTCATTCTGACTACACGTAAAATAGGCTGCCCATTCAACGCTGTAGCCCTAACCATAATACCAAGTAATTGCCCGTTTTCATTAAAAACGCCACCACCACTCATTCCCGAAACAGCTTTAATATTGGCTAAAAATTCTACTTGAGGATTGTAAGGAATATCACCCTCAGGATCCATGTCTTGATTCAGTAATTGAATAATATTCTCAGCTTCTGAATCAGAATAAATTTTACCGGATGAAACAGCACCATTTGGATAGGTTACACGGTCGTTAGGATAACCAATAGCAATAACTACATCACCAATATTTGGAACTGACCACGTTTGATCTGCCAGCGTTCTATTGTTAGGGTCGAACATTTGTAATGGGGAATCGGTCTGTACAAAATCCGGGTAAATTCCAAACATCCCATCATCTATAATTCTTTGGTTATCCATAATACCCAAATAAAAATCATCCTTAGGTAATACCGTAAAATTTGTAGCATCCGAAGGAATGCTGGGATGATAAAGCGCAAAACTGGCAACCCGTTCATTCGTTAAACTTATAGCACCGTTTGTTGGCGGCATAATGGAACCTCCAAAAACGCCATTGTTTATTGAAAATAAATCAAAAAACTCTTCATTAAATGAAGGCCAGGTGCTTACTCCGTAAACATGATTGGCCGAGACGAACAAACCCAGATTATAATTGTTTCTTTTACTCCAAACAACTTTACTCCCCGATCCATTTGTACCTACACTACCTCTGATTTTATTTATCAAACTCACAAAATTAGTATTGGGGTCTTCTAAAGCATCTTCTATTGCAATTAAATCAGTTTCAGTTATTCCTGTTGAAGGCAGTCTAGAACTGTCTTTTGAACAACCGAATAAAATAAAAAATGAACAAATTGTTACTACAAATATTTTTTGCATGTCTTTCATAATTTTATAACTATTTATATTGAACAGAATCATTGTTTAATGAATCGTAAGTCGATTGACTTATCTTGACTTATCGCTTTGAGATAGTAAACCCCTTTACTGTATGTCGATGTATTTATTCTTACATCTTGAGCAGATGTAATAATTCCTTTTTCAATGGTTTGACCTAATGTATTATAGATTATAAAATGATTGGGCAAATCAATATCCTGGGGAATTTTTACAATTAATTCATTATAGGTTGGATTTGGATAAATCTCTATACTTGACAAGGACGATTCAGTACTACTCAAATTTTGATTAATTCCAAAAAATACCGATTCCATATTAAAAAACTCCCCACCACTGGCTATTATTTGTGATTGTGGCGATGTTGTAATACTATAACTACCATCTCCATTGATGCAACAAATACCATCACCCGAGACATCATAAATGGTAAACTCATAACATTCGTTATTTTGAACCGAAACATATTGACTGTTAATGGTACCTCCTAAATAATTACCACCGTTGGCAACAACTACATTCTGGCTATTCTTGAGGGTCCAATAGGTGTCTGCCGGATAAAAATCTACGTCAATTGTGATGATGATTGATTGTGTATTGAATGAACTATATTCGAAGCTTTTAGATCTTGAATTATTCAGAGCATTATCGTCACTAACTCCATTTATAGTGTATAAAGTAACGTTTAATACGTTACTACCCGGCAAAGCCGATAACACCGGCAGAACAAGTAGAGTACTTTCTCCAACTGCTAAACTTCCCGACCAATTGTAAATAAAACTCTCATTATTAAGACCGTAATGTATTTGGGCTGAGGTAATCAAATTATTCCCGACATTTGAAAAATTGATTCGAGGAGAAAAAGGAGTGTTACAAGTGACATCAAAATCAATGATTTCCAGAGATCCGTCATTTAAATATAGCTGACCGGGCTGACAACCCTGTGATGACAACAAGCTTACTCTTCTACTTGCATTTTGTAATACGGTTACCATCCTGTCTTTCTGATTTTGTGTAAACACATTGGTACAGTCATCACTGGTATAATCCATATAATTTTCAATCATGTCTAACCCCGGTGGAATAGGACATGTATCTATCCCAACAGGACAACCGTAATTGGGACTACCAGCTCTGGGCGTATCGGAACAATAGTCATCAACAGTACAATTGCCATCACCCCAAATATGTCTTAACCCAAAAAAATGCCCCATTTCATGAGTTGCAGTTCTTCCCTTATTTCTTACCGTATTATAATCCCCATCAGGATAAATATTGACAGAACCGAAAAACTTATACCCAATGACTATGCCATCTGTATCGTCTTCACCTATGCCCTGAGTTAGACCGTTTAAACCTGAATTGGAGGGAAATTGTGCATAGCCGGCTATCTCTGCCACCTCGCTTCCATTGTACATGAGTGCTATTCTGTTAACAATCCAAATATTCAAATAATCATTAGGATTCCATTGGGTTTGAGGCTTGATGTTCCAATTAAGTTGACTTTTTTGCCATGAACTTTCACTTCCTAAATTATGTCTGGTAATTCCTGTAGTTGGTAACCCATTAGGATCACGACTGGCCAAACAAAATTCAATTTCAATATCAGCTCCAACAGGATTGGTATTAAAACCCGGAGTTCCCGGAGCACGCCTAAAATCCTGATTTAATACCGCTATTTGAGACAATACTTGCGCATCTGCAATATTCTCATTTACACCTATGGGATCTCCATTGTGAATAATGTGTACCACAACCGGTATAACTGCAACATTTGTATTGCTGGAAATAGCATCATATTTATTTTTAAGTGCTCTGGTTCTGAATGCTTCAATTTTAGGTGCCAACCAATTTTCAAATTCAACCGTTGTTGCTCTGTTTGGAAACCTTTTCTTTAATAGCGCTTCGTTTTCACTTGTCGCACAAGGCATAATAGGCAACGAATTTTGGGTTGTTTCTTCATATGCTTTTTGCTGCTCCTTATTCTGACTGACTGCTTTGGCAGTCATCACTAAAAAAAAGATTAAACAAAAAATATTTCTTTTTTCAGGAACAGCTTTCATAATAACATAAAATTAAAATTACTGACTCCAATGATTTGTAGAAACAATTGGAAGTATTCTTTCGATAATTAAAACCATAAAGAAAAGAACTACAGCTTGTAACTAAAATTAAAGGACACTAAAGCCGTATTGGAGTGCATAAGTCTTAAATTATCCTTTTTTATTTTATTCAAGTCCCCTTGAAAATCAATCAATATCGCAAAATCAGTTTTTGGATTTAACTTAAAAACGGCACCTCCTTGTACATCCATTCCGAAATTTATCCCTAAATCTTCCTCATCAATGAAATTTCCGATTTCTAAACTTTGCAAATAGCTTCCATATACGTGAACACCGTAAATGAAAGACACATTTTGATTCAAATCTTTAACATATATTATCCCCACTGGTAAAGCAAATGATATATTTTTTACACCGGATTGTTGACCATCTTTAATAAAATTGGCTCTAAAACTTGAAATCCTAAGGCCATAATCCAATGAGATTTTTTTTGCTATGCTATTTGACAGCATCAAATCAAATTGCACCAGGTTACCCTCAATAGGTTCAAAATTGTCTAATTTCAAAGTCGAAAAGCCTATTTTTTGTCTGAAAGAAAATTGCATCTCTCTACTCTGCTGACTGTTATTTCCATTTGTATTTTCTTGACCATTACTGAGGCTTATAAATGAAATAAAAAAAATAAAAATGAATCTTTTCATAATTGTCATTAGATTAATATTGTTGAATTATTTAATAAAGATTACGTGTTAATTGAAAATGATACAATAACATTTTGAGCTAAAAATTGTAAAAACAACAGGGAATACTTGGGCTTTTACAAACACAAACCTAAAGTCAAAAGAAGTCAAAAAAAATACCTTTAAAAAGGTAAAACGCATTACCTGAAATCAGGTAAAATGAGCTTAAACTAAAAATTTGAACATAAAAACACAAGGAAGCTACAGCCTATGGATTATTCAAAACCACTATCATTGACTTGCTTCAATTGAGCATCAAGATACTCTACTGAATTTGAAATCCACTTCCTGCAATTACTTTCCAATGATTGTCAAAAAATTGCCATACTCTTAAATATCTGAACTTTCCATCAATAACTTGATCTGCATATTTTGCTTTCAAATGGACAGTAACGGCTACTGTAGAAATATTTCCTGTTATCTGTATAATTTGTTCGCTCGGCAAAATTTCACTAACGGTCATAATTCCGGAACGATAATTTTGAATATCCATTTCTTTGGTAATAGTATGACCGGTTGGAATATTAAAAATCAAATTTTCATGAAGCAATTCATCCAGAACCTTAATATCACCGGTCTTTATTGCTTCTAAAAGTTTATTTTCACATTCCACTATTTGCTCATATTGTTTCATATTACTTGTATTTTTATCAGTTGTTTATCGTTTATAATAATTAAAACTTAGATTTAAAATCAAGACACTTACCAGTAAAACTTTGACTACATAAGTATGCTATTGATATACCAGAAGTCCGGAAAGAAAAACACCCCAATTGCATATAATTTTAAGACTTACTTAATCAAAAAAGGGTCCACAATAAAAACCTTATGAGTTCCTTTCGGATACTAAATAAAAAAAGAAAAACACCACTTCTTATTAAGGTGCTTTTCTATTTTAAACTTGAAAACTGATTCTTTCTTATAGTAAAACTGATTTTGGAAAGCTGTCTAGCAGACTTAATAGATTAATAGATAGATTTCGAGTTATAAGGCTAAATAAAGACCAACTCATTCTTTTCCATCAGCTGTTTATACTTACCTTATCAATTTTTAACAAACTTTGCAGATACAATTTTATCATTTTCTCCTATCACCTTAATTAAATAAACACCTTGAGCAAGGTTGGAAACATCAAGAGTATTATTGGAGATGATTTTTAGATTAATTGCTTTACCATGCATATCATAACAAATAATTTCCTTTACAAGTTCCGAAGTATCAAATTGCAAAAAACCATTAGTTGGATTAGGAAAAAAGTTAATCTGTGGTTCACTGGCAAATTCATCCCTACTCAGTTGCGTTTCTGTGTAAATCTCTGTGCTATACAAATACCCACCATTGTTATAACCTGACGCGCAAATTAATTTCCACTCATTGTCAATATTCAAACTAGCACTATTTCCCGTAACCCATGCAGTAGGTTTCGATGGTAATTGTGTCCAAACATCTGTATCAACATTATAAAAATAACATTCATCGGAATTGGTATCAAAAGTATTGTCGGTGCTTCCACCTGTCATTATAATACCACCATTCCACGAATGGGCATCAAAAAAAGTCCTTGTTTGCCCCGGAAATGGTGTACCGGTTGTCCACGTAATGTTGGCACGATTATTTTGGTCTATGGTACCTATTCTTACCGTATTAAAATAATTGGGTGAAAAAAGTGCATTGGTGCCACACATGTATACCAATTTATTGCCATGAATAGTTAGCGCCCCCCAAGCAATACTTTGAAGTGGAGATGTCATAGGGGTTGCATCCCTCCATTTATTAGTAATTGCGTTAAAAACTCTAACCCTGCTATTGTATCCTGCTGTTACATAAATCAAACTATCTTGATAGGAAACAGCATCAGTATCTACAATATTAACCGGAAAATCGGCTTTATCTGCCCATGTATTTTGATTAATGCTGTATCGCCTAACCTTTTTAATAGCAGTTCCCGGCGTACTGGTTAGTCCGCCTATAATATAGATGCTGTCTTTTACTATAGCTGTCGATGCGCCTAGTATTCCCGTCGGAGCAGGTGCCATATCTTCCCAAACATTATTTGAAATATCATACCGCTGGTTTCTGGGAGTAATGTTACCCTCTGAGTCTCTACCGGATATTAAAAATAAATAACCACTATTAGTTGAGGTACTTTTATGAGCAGCTACATTACTGGCTCTAAAAGCTTGTGGAATGTCCTCACCCACAGTCCAGGTCTGAGCCATTCCACTGGCATTAACCATTACAGTTGTGACAATAATTTGAAATACTTTTTTTAAATTTTTCATGTGTACTTACTTTAATTTTTAATTGAATTTCTAAGAGATTAACGGCCTTTAGCTATTTTTTTACATCAATTCATTAGACTAAAACAATTCACCCAATTAAATCAATTGATTCAGAGTTTTTTTTTCATGTAATGAGAAAAAAATTTATTTGAGTAAACACTTACAGCAAACAAGCCATTTATAAACTTTTGATACTAAAATTAAATCTTATGTATTTCCTAAGGCAAAGTATAGCTTGGATCTGTTTTTTTGCTCAAAGCATAATTTACAAACTCATTCATAAGCTATAACTCATACACAAAAACAACGCACATGTATGATGATTGAAAAAATGTTAAGCATATTTCAAGAAAATCAAATATGGTACAAGGACTATACTTATTATTCTAAAAACATAAAAAAACATTACACAAAATTACTGGCAACAATTTCTTTTAAAAATACCTATAAATAGGTAATATAACTTACCTGTTATCAGGTATAATGACTAAATAAAGTATTGAATATTAATTCATTTCTACACAATAGCCGTTTTGATTTGTCTTTTGGATTGAATTATGCTTTAATCCATAAATAAACTCGAAAAACGACAATTATTTTCTCAAACATCCTTTCAAGCTGATTTGAATTAAAACAAATGAAATCATGGGCGGATTAAATTAAAGGTCGCATTCACCATTTTAGTATTAATACCTGCTATCAGGTAAAAGCATTTACACCTAATCAGGTATAGTTTTCTGAGTTTTACAATTCTAATTTTGGATATTGTTTATGTGTTATCTGTAAAGGCACAATAAACAAAATGCTATTAAAAACTAAAAAAAAAAAATTATGAAAAAGTTGTTACTTTGTATTATCCTGACAATGGGTTATTGTTCAGAGTTTAAAGCCCAAAACTGGACTTTTCACAAAAGTCTTCCTACTGACGTGATCCCAAAAGACATTGATTCCAACAATGCCGGCACCATGTTTATGCTAACCCAAGATCAACGAATATTTTACAAACCACTATCTAGTGGCACATGGACAGAAATTCCTACCTACAATTCGGGAGTGATGAATGCTAATTGTATTTCGGTGCACAAGAGCCAAAACTTTCTCGTTTATGGTGACTCTTATGCTGGCGGACTTGTTTACACCAGCAATCTTGGTTGGAATTGGAATCGTGAATGGTTTATCACAGGGGATAATACAGGGTTACATGAAGACATTATGGCCCTTAGTAATGAAAGAAATAATAATTTTTTTGGAGGTGGTTTTTTCATTGAAGGTTCTACTGTTTACCCCATAATAACTCGATATGGAACAGATGCCAGTGAAATGTATTTCTTAGACCCAACTAATGACGAAAATAGTACCCCGGAAGGGCTCTACTATACAAGCAATCTTAAACTTTTAATAGGTACTGAAGGTAACGGTATTTGGATCACCCAAAATAATGGCGATAGCTTTCAACAAACCAATTATTTTGAAAATAAGATAACCGATTTTGCCGAAACCAACACAGGCAGGGTTTATGCTCTGGGAAAAGAAACATTGACCAATACCTCGCTGTTGTTGTATTCTGATGATTACATCAATTGGACACCAACTGCACTTCCCAATACAACCGAAGATTTTACTACTATTTATTACGAAAATGCAACGAACAGTTTATGGGCGGGCAGCAAGTCGGGAATCTATAAATTATCTCTTGCAAATAGTGATAATGTTTGGGCGAGTAATAGTTTAAACAACCAAAACCCTATAATGGTAGAAATTATTGGCGATAACAATGGAGGATTGTATAGTTTTTCAACAGACAAAGGGGCGCAAAAAATGAATAGCACAGCCAGTGCCTGGAACAACATCAACAATGGCTTACACGGCTTGGTTGCATATCATGCCATAGGTCAAAACAACTCCATGGTAGCAGCAAATCGTTCCTCTAACAATGTTTCTGTAGCCAATACGTTTACTTCACCTTGGACAAAAACTTCTCTTCGTGCTGATCAACAAGCAGTAAATGGATTATATACTTTACCTAATGGAAAAATATTTGCCTCTTTAGGAAAAAGTTTAAAAAAATCAATCGATAATGGTCAAACTTACTCCGATATTACACCCTCAAATTTCAATAATGGTGTAATTGATGTATTCAGAACAGGAGAAGCTGGAAGCCTGTTTGCCGTGGGAAGAAACAATCGAATGAGAGTGTATTGGTCTCAAAACGAAGGCCAAAATTGGTCTGTGCTAAACACTTTTACATCAAATGACCCTGGTGCCTATGTCAGAGATGTGTCCCAAGATGCAAATGGTGTAATTTTTGTGATTGTAGAATCAACAGACTCCTTTTTTGGACAATTTAAAGTATATTACAGTACCGATCAAGGTGTAACATGGAGTTCAAGAACCATGGTCAACAGCAACCTAAATGGATTTAACAACTTATTATCCAAAAACGATCGCACTTTTGTTGTCATTGGCGGCAAATATTTTAAATTCAACTTCGCTACTGCAACCAATACGTTTGTACAAGTTTTACCCCCTAGCGGCTTTCAATTCATATCAGTCTTGAGTGTTGACAACAATTACAATTATTATTGCATTTTAAATAGCAACGTCTACAAGTCAACCAATGAAGGGCAAAGTTGGACGAATATGGGTACCCCCGGTGTAACACGTCATCCTTATGTGCAAGATAACGACAACAGTAGCAAAGTTGTACTTTTCGATAATCAAAATAATGCTTACATCAAAATTAATAATGCCTTAGATCCAACAGAATCGGGTTATTATAAATTGAACCAAACACTTGATATTAACGATGCTGATTTGGATAATCTTATCTCAATTTACCCTAATCCTGCACAAAACCTAATAAACATTAATACCAACAATATTATCAAAGAAATTGCAATATATGATTTGTTGGGTAAAAGGGTTTCCGCTACCCCGATTACAGAAAATACAATAGATGTTTCTCAACTCTCAAAAGGGATATACATTGTTGAAGTTACGGGTGATAACGATGCTGTTTTTTCAACTAAATTTATAAAAGAATAATACATAGGGTTAATTCAAAAGGGTAGTCTAATTCCAATTAGAAAAACCGTTAAAAAGGATAGCAAAGTTTGCTATCCTTTTTTCATATAATCTAAAAAAAACAAAGTAGTGATACGAGTTTAAAAGAAATTGGCCCAACTTGAAGTAATAAAAAATACCTGATTTCAGGTAGTAGTAATTACACGTTATCAGGTATAGATTTCAACATATTATGGTCATAATTTTGGGTGATTAAATTTGATTTTTTCTCTCTATAATTATTAGAGAATATTGAATAAAAAGTTGCTAAATAAAAATTTTTAAAAAAAACAATGCTATGAAAATTAAAAATTACTTATTGAGTTTGGCACTGTTCGCCAATTGCTTCGTAGCACTCAATGCGCAAACGTGGTCCTTTTACAAAGAATTACCGGTAAACGTTACTCCGGTAGACATTGACGTTAATAACGCCGGAACATTCTTCATGCTGTCCGCAGACAATCGTTTTTTCTACAAACCGTTAAATGGCAATTGGCAGGAAATGAGCAATGGCGATGGTACAGCACCTATTAGCCCGCAAAACATTTCTTGTCAAAAAAATTCAAATACTATCTTTGTGGGAGACTCATTCGGAGGCGGTATTTATTACACTTCAGACTTCGGACAAACTTGGAATCAGACTTTTCTGGAAACCAATCCTGTGTCAGGATTTCATGAGCCTGTTTACGAACTAACCGATGTAACTTCTGCTAACAACTTTTTTGGAGGCAGCTTCGGTAGTTTTCTACAACCTTACATTATACGTTACACCAATGGAGGTCAAAGCGGTCAAATATTTGAATTTGACCCTACTGATAATCCTCAAAATATTCCCGCTGAATTATTACTTACTCAGGATAATGCATTATTGATTGGAACAGATAATGGAGGTATTTGGATTACTCAAAACAACGGACAAACCTTTCAACAAACTAATTTCAACCAACATCAAGTTTATCGTTTTGCAGAAGATAGTGCCACCGGTAGGGTTTATGCTTTGGGACAAAACCTTTCTCAAAATCAGCTTTTCTTAATCTACTCCGATGATTACATTAATTGGACCCCTATGCCGTTACCAAACAACAACGAAAAATATACTTGCTTGTTTTTTGATGACGCTACTCAATCGCTTTGGTTAGGTAGTGAAAGTGGTATTCATAAAATGTTTGTAAATGGTGGTGGGCAAATTTGGTCAAGTACATTATTCAACAATCCGCAACAATTTTCTGTTGAAATTATAGCGGATAGCAATAATACCATTTACAATTTTAACAAACAGTACATCGCCCAAAAGTTAACAAATGGAAACAGTTGGACACCACAAATTCAAGGTTTAAGAGGAACAATTACCACTTTCCTGTTTGACAACAACAACCGCATTTACAGCTCGAGCTATTTTAACAGTACCATTTCATTTGCAACCGGTCAGTCATCCCCTTGGGAGAATCAGGTAATAGGTAATCTTACCCCGATGAATCGAATATTCAAAACAAATGACAATACTATTTATGCCACAAAAGCCAATCAAATTTTAAAATCGGTTGACTCAGGATTAACCTATACTTTACTCAATAATCCGGGTGCCTTTCCTCTTCTGGGACTTGTAAATTATTTTGTTTCAGATGATGGAACCATTTTTGCCATTCACAACTTTTCAACAGACGTTTTATATGTTTCTGAAGACGATGGTAATACATGGAATATGATGCATGATTTTGACCCACAGTCTAATTTACGGAGAGTCCAAAATATTTCCAAAGATTCTAGCGGAAGAATCTGCGTAACTTTACAAGACACGGCCATTGGTACTGAAGAATTTATTTATTCCATTGACAATGGTGCAACGTGGCAAAACTTTACTGCTCCGGAATCACTCGCATTTATGCCAAGTGGTTATTTTTATGCCAAAGGCGATGACACTTACTTTGTGTTAGACGGTCAGCAACTTTTTAGAGTCATAAACAATCCTTTACCGGAATTAGCACCAGTAAATTTACCATTTGCACCTTACTTTACTAGTGATGTAGGTATTGGCAACTTTAAGGTAAATCATCTGGACCATATGTTTTTTTACAGTGGCTTTGAACTTTACAAGTCTGAAGATAAAGGAATTACCTGGATTAATTTAGGCAGACCTCAAGAACTAAATCCTACCAACCCTTATATTGAAGATTACAACTTTGATTCAGTGGGTGATGCTTATGTTATTGTCGACAGCAGAGCAATAAATAATAATGTTAGAGGTATTTACAAAGTAACCCAAAACCTATTGGTCAATAATCCTAATGCTACTAGTATTAGCATTTATCCAAACCCGGTTAAAAACACTTTGAATTTCAATATACAAGGAACTGTGAAAGACATAACCATATTTGATGTTACAGGAAAAAAAATAATGGAAAAGCAAAACTGGAATTCAAATGCTATTGAAATAGGTAACCTAACAAATGGAGTTTATTTTGTAAATATAGTTACCTCAGAAGAAACAAACAGCACAATAAAATTTATTAAAGAATAGTCATGTTAAAAAGAATTTTTTTCTTGTTCTTAACGATAGGCTCTCTATCAGTTAACGCACAGATTGAATCAATAGGCTCTAAAGAATATGGAAGGCTTTTTGATTTTACCTACCACCCTACAGCTGAAAATGTTGTTTTTGCAACAACAGCTTACAATCACATTCTAAAATCGGATAACAATGGAGAGAGTTGGAATCTTTTTTACACCTTTCCTGAAAAGTTAACTCAAATTACGAAACTTAAAATTCTCGGAAATGATAGATTAAGTTTTGTTGTCCATGGCGGGTCAGTTGATCTTAATAATAATAGTATATATGTACTTGACATAAATAGTGGAACATTAATCATGCAATACAATGCGCCAATTCCTGTGGGTAGTACTACTATCAACATTACATCGTATGACATTTATCAATCTAATCCTAACATATTAATTGTTCAAGAGTGGTATGAAATAGGACTTGGGGTAGAGGCAAGAGTATACTATTCAAATAATGCAGGCAATTCTTGGAGTGAAATATATTACAATGTGACAAACAACGGTATTTTTCCGTCGTCAGTAGCAATTAGTCCGTCAAATCCCTCAAAATTATTTATGTGTAGAGTTGGAGGATTTGATCCTAATGATTGGGGAGGCTTATTGATATCCGATGACGCAGGGCAAACCTGGACTGAAAAAATGTCCGGTATTGAATTTGACGCTCTAGAATTCCATCCAATAAATTCAAGCGAAATATTACTCGGGAGCCGTTACGATACCCTAGAAAAAAATCTTTACAGATCACTGGATAATGGAGACACATGGACAGTTGCAATTCCTAATTACTCATCATATTTTGAAGATGGTATTTTAAACATTACTTATAACAAACAAAATCCTAATAAATGTATATTCTATACCCCAAAAGATATTGTAGTAACCGACGATAATTTTACAACGTTCACCCAGTATAATCATCCTAACGGAGAAACTGATGCAAACAGTTACTACTTCGGATATTCAACCACTTTCAATCCCTTCAATTCGGATGAAATTTTTATTTCTAATAATAATTACCCTTTTTTTTCATCAAATTTTGGAGGCACTTTACAAAAAATAGAAACGACTTTCTCAAGCAATAATGGAAAAACGGAAGTGGTAGAAAATAACTTAGAATCGCATTTGTATTACGGTATCCAAAATGGATTTATTCATGTTAACAATCTATCAAACATTGTAACACCAATTTCTGTAGTTCCAATCACAAATTATGTAAATTTTAGTAGTTCTCATTTTTTTGATAAAAATAGAATTGGCAGAACCTACAGTTTCAATTTTGGTTTTTCAGGTGCAAGTATGGTCTTTAGTAACGATCATGGTGAAAATATCGGATTCACTGCTATTTCAAATCAATTTCTTCATACCGTCGATTCTTCTCCTAATAATACAAATATTGTTTGGGCTTCTTTTTCTAATGATTTTGAGCATAGCGAATTGATTAATTTTAATGTAGCGGATTTAGATAATATTCAACAAACACCGATAAACCTGCCAGAATCAGGCATCGTTCTTGCCATAGCGCATGATCAATTTAATGAAGGCACCAAAATTATTGCCCTAAATAGTAAAATCTATTTTACGAATGATAACGGATTAACCTGGGAAGAACGAAGTGCTGGTCTTGATGATTTACTGAACTCCAACGGTTTTATTTTTTCTATTTTTAAAGATCCATCTGATAACAATAAGATTTTATTAGGAACATCAAACGGAGTGTATCAAAGTAACAATTACGGTATTAATTGGAGTCAAATACTAACTGGACTTGTGACTCACAAAGTTATTTGTTCACCATCAAACCCTAATGTTATAATTGCAATATCCAATGATTCTGCAATATCCGAACTTACAATCAAATACACTGAAGATGGAGGTGCGAGTTGGAGCACGATTACAAGTGGACAATTAGAATATATTTATGCCTCAGAATCCACCTGTCAATTTACACCAACATCCGCTATAGTTTACATTAACACAACTGATCTAGGACTAGTGAAATATGAAATTGAACTAAACAGTTTGTCCAATCCTAATTTTGATCAAAATAACGACTTTATAGTCTCTCCAAATCCGGCAAGGGAATTTATTACCGTAGTCTCTAATTCTGATAGCTTAGTTTCAACGCTCAGCATTTATGATATGTCCGGAAAAAAAATAAAAGACATTTCCAACCAACAGCACATAGACATAAGCTCTTTAGAAAATGGCATCTATTTGATTAAAATAGTTTCTACAGAAAACGTAATTGAATATCATAAAATCGTTAAAGAATAATGAAAATCTGCATCCTTTTTTTAATTGTAAGTTGTACAACCTACTGTCAACCGGTATTAACATCTAATAATTACTTTCAAATTGGTGATAATATTTTAGTAGCACATAAATTGGATATAGAACTACTCGATTATACGCCTGGCCCATCAGGTCAAAATATCGTTTGGGATTTCTCCGGTGTAAATTTTGAGCATCCGGCTGTTACTACAAATAGCTTGAGCTTTATTGAGCCAACAGGAACACCATTTTATCCGGGTTTTATGGATGCCGATTATTCTGAATCCAACCTGTGCTGTTTACTCTTAACTGAAGATGACACCAGTCCTTCAAACAATCAGTACAACTATTTTAAAAAAGATAATGACGGTGTTGTTTACCTGGGTCAATGGGCCGATAACCCGGTCACTGAACTCTGGAATGACCAATACATTAACCCAATCAATGAAATTAGTTTTCCATTAACCTACGGACAAACGACATCCGACACATTTGAACGGACTTACACCGATTATTCAGGTGGTATGTCAATTCAAGTGAATGGCAATGTAACTATTAATGCTGATGGCTATGGAACATTAATAACCCCAGATAATGTGATAATCAATAATGTAATAAGACTACATCGCACCGAAAATGGCAATGTTACACAAGCAGAGGGCAGTTACGCCTATCAAAAACAATCATTCATTTGGTATGCTGAAGACAGAAGAGGCTTTATCATAAAATTGGACATGTCGATTAATGATCCGTCTCAAATAGACACGGCCGACTTCAATAAATCAAGTTCTTTGGGTGTTGTCGAAAACCACCAAAATCTTGTAAGCGTTTACCCTATTCCAACAAATGATTTTTTGAATATTCAGAGTAATTATGATGTTAAAGAAGTTGAGTTATACAATGCTTCCGGAAGTTTAATCTATCGAATGAATCCTGTTAACAACAAGCTGGATACATCTAATTTGACAAAAGGAATATACTTAGTAAAAACCAAACTGGAGAATGGCAAAGTTATTATAACCAAAATCACGAAAAATTAATAAATCACCAAAACACTAGTCAAAAATCAATACCCAATCTAATCTATGAACTATACAAAAAATTTGGATTTATCTCACGACAAGATCAATAGTGTACTTTGGTTAAAAATTGGAGTTCCTCACGAGCTGCATTACTCCTATAAAACGATTTGTGATTTTTATGAAGAATTACCTAAAATAAAAAAAACAATCATCAATGAAAATATAAAGTTTCTGGTCATAAAGTCTCCCAATCCCACAGTTTGGAATATGGGTGGTGATTTGGAGTTTTTTATTGATTGCATCAAACAAAATAATTATCCCGCTTTAAAAGACTATGCTTACAAGTGTGTTGAAGGCGTTCACATGATTAACAAAGCGTTTGAAACATCTTGTTCCGTGATATGCTTATTGGAAGGGAACGCTTATGGAGGTGGTTTTGAATGCGCCTTATCTGCCGACTATATTATAGCTGAGGAACAGGTTAAATGCAGTTTTCCGGAAACTATATTTGATACATTTCCGGGTATGGGCGCATACAGTTTTCTAACAAGAAAAGTGGGATACGAAAAAGCCCATCAATTAATTCAATCCAATCAAAAATGGGAAGCAAAAGACTTAGAAGAAATGAATCTAATATGGAAATGTGTAGAAAAAGATTGTGCAATTACCACACTTCTAAAAGGATTCAAGGAGGACTTGTTTAAACCCAAAAACGAATTCGAAAAAGCGTGTAAAGTCCCTCCTAAAGAAGAGCTCTTAACCATAGTTGATATTTGGTTGAATGGCATCATGAATTTGGATGAAAAAACAATAGCTATAATGGAAAAGATTGTGGCCAACCAAAAAAAACTGGTGCTAAAACAAAAAACAGCTAACTAAAATTCTTAAATAAAAATAATTATGAAAAAAATGCCATTTTTAAAGTTAACGCTTTTCGCATTAACCCTTCTACTCTTTGCATGTAGTAGTGATAACGACAGTAACTCAAATACTGGATTAGGCCCGGGAAAATGGAAATTAGGTTCCTATACTTTTACCAGAGGAGTGAGCAATCAATCCGGGACTCCTGCCAATGATGGCCAATTATTCGTAATTGTATGCTCCACGTCTGGTGCGGGTAACTTAGGTGAATATTCAGGAAGCGCTATTACTTGTGAATTCTTTGACAGAGGTGCAGGTGAATATACCATTGTAGATAACAACACTTTTGGTGAATTAGTAAATCCCACCGAAAAATACATTTATATCGACTGTTCAATAGGAACAGCTACTACTACCGGTAGTGCGTTGTATGGTTGTCAATCAACAACAAAAAAAGCCATCATTACAATTGAAAATAATCAATACAAAGTCACAGTTCCCGAAGAGATTCAAATGACTAAAATTCTTGATGTCAACGGTGGTATTGACGGAGCGGCAACAACGTATTCCTTTGGATGCAATAAAATTTATTAACCCAACAAGAGTGGTACCAGCGGGGGTAATATTAGTTAGGTGATATTATTAAATGTTTAGTTGATAATCGCTGTGCCACTCTTTTGAAAAATGAAAAAATTATAATAACCTTAATACAAATAAAAATGAAAAAAAACATCGTAACTTTTGTGTTGCTCGTAGCAACAATGAAAATTTGGGCTATTGATCGTATAGTTCAAGAAAATGGTCCTACAGGAACCTTTAGCAGCATCTCAGCTGCCATAACCGCTTCAGTTGATGGAGACCGCATCATCATTCACCCAAAAATTGGAGGCAATCCCTATATTGAGGACCTTACAATCAATAAAGCCTTAGAGTTTTTATCTGCCGAAGATGGCAACCGCTACAAAATACAAGGTAATGTTACCATAGCTGCTGCGGTAAACCGAAAAGTGACCATTATTGGGGCACATTTAGTGGCTGGTAATATCATAGCAAACGGTACCGGATGGCCAACCACATTAAATGTAATGGGCTGTTTACTTAATGGCGGAGATATCAATGCCAGTAACCAATTCAAGGCCGCTATTGTTTCTAACATCTTAGAAAACGGTAGTATTCTTTTATCACATGGCAACGTAATTGGAAATGAATTGAAAACTGAGACCAAGAGTATTTTTATTTCAAATTCCACCTCAGTGTCAAACGATACTATGTCAATTATTGGAAATAAAACGCCAAGAATTACTTGCACATCTGATATTTTTTTGAACATAATAAATAATTTTATTGCAAGAGTCAACTCAACTACAACGAATTTCTTTTCTATACATTACACTTTTAGTAGTTCACTCTACAAATTAAAAATTATTAATAATACAATTATAACACCTAGATCCAACTCTACTTCAACTGTTTTTAGTGATAATACTTATCTCTGGTTAGAATCTTTTGCAACAATAAAAAATAATATATTCCAATTTTCAACTCCTAATGGATCTGTAAATAGAGCTAATACTTTTAATGTTGTAGGTTTTAGTAGTTCATACAATTACTATTTCACAAGCAATATTCGTATAGCTAACACAAGTACCGAAGTAAACCTTACAGATGCGCCGGTTACCCCCACAACAGGACAACTCATCACATCTACTTTGGCTCAAAACGGTGCCGATCCAAGCTTTGAATTTTATGACCTAGACCTAACTGTAGGTGATGCCGGCTGTTACGGTGGTTCTTATAGTTTAAATAATTATTTCCCTATTACCGGAAGTTCTCGAGTGTATAATATCGACATGCCTTTTGGAATCACCACTACAGGAGCACCTTTAGAGATTAAAGCGGATGGTTTCGACCGTTAATGCATATTTAAAATAGAAATATGAAGAATTTAAAACTATTGGCTATACTCTTGCTCGCTTGTTGGCACGGCTATTCCCAAAAAATTATTCAAGCCGAATTTTTTTGGAATACCGATCCCGGCGAAGGACAAGGAATAGCGCTCGTAGCTGCCGATGGCAACTTTAACAGCGCATTGGAAACAGTCATCAATAGTAATGCTGCTTTACCGCCAACTGGAAGTAACGTTTTAGGAGTTCGCATAAAAGGTGAAAACGGGAACTGGTCACCCGTATTCCGCAAAGTTATTCGAGTGGTAAATGGCATTAGCAGTAATAATTTAGTAAAGATTACACAGGCCGAGTATTTTTGGGACAATGATCCGGGTGAAGGACAAGGAATATCCCTTTTGGCTTTTGATGGAAACTTCAATCAAGCTATAGAAACGGTTTTTAACAGTACTGCCAATTTACCTGCTGTTGGCAATCATGTTTTGGGATTGCGCGTCAAAGCCAATGATGGCAACTGGGGCCCGGTATATCGAAAATTTTTTCGTCTCTCCCAAAATAACAACACGAATTTGTCTCTAAAAATTACGCAAGCCGAATACTTTTGGGACAATGATCCGGGTGTAGGACAAGGAACGGCACTATTAGCGTTTGATGGAAACTTTAACCAAGCAATGGAAACTGTTTTTACCAATAATGCTAATTTACCCTCCGTTGGAAATCACGTCTTGGGATTACGCGTCAAAGCCAATGATGGCAATTGGAGCCCAGTGTATCGAAAAGTTTTTCGCCTCTCCCAAAATAATAACACAAATCTGTCTCTAAAAATTACGCAAGCTGAATACTTTTGGGACAATGATCCGGGCATAGGACAAGGAACAGCCCTATTAGCCTTTGATGGAAATTTCAATCAAGCTATAGAAACGATTTTTACTAGCAGTGCTTCTTTACCTGCCATTGGCAATCATGTCCTAGGATTAAGAGTAAAAGCAGACGATGGAAATTGGGGAACCGTATTCAGAAAAGTATTTCGTCTATCAGAAAACAACAACACAAACAATCTTGTGAAATTGACTCAAGCCGAATACTTTTGGAATACTGACCCGGGCCAAGGTAATGGTTTGGCGATGGTAGCTTTTGATGGTAATTTCAGTGATGCAATGGAAACCATCTTAAGCACCAACGCTTCATTACCATCATCAGGTGTAAACTTATTAAATGTAAGAGCGAAGGCAAGTGACGGCAATTGGGGGCCGGTATATTCAAAAGTAGTTGGAGTAAACATAACGTATGATACCAGTGTAATTCTGATTTCACCGGCTAATGGAACCATAAATCAGCCAACAACAGGGAACTTTGTCTGGAACGGAATCACAGGAGTAGCAAATTATGAATACCAATGCGCTACCGATAGTAACTTTAATAACATCGTATTATCCGGTATAGTGAATAATACAACCGTACCCTTTTCTGGACTTTCTGTAAATACTACATATTATTGGAGAGTTCGAGTAAACATGTCAGGCAATGTTAGTTTATGGTCAGCTGTATGGAACTTTACAACCGACAGCAATTTAACTAACAATGAGGTGGCTCTAAATTCTACTTTCCTCTACCCCGTTCCTACCAAAGAATTTCTCATACTGAAAAGTAGTTTTGATACTGCGTTCCATTATGAAATATTGGCAATTGATGGTAAATCAATTCAGACAGGAACAATATTTTCAGATGACCAAATAAATGTATCCCGATTACCATCTGGCGCTTATCTAATGAAATTAGACAATAATTCAACAGTAACTACGCTGCGGTTTATTAAAGAATAAAAAGCCTAAATATCATGAAATATTATAAAAAAATTAAACTCCTGCTTTTGGTAGCCACATCTTTTTTCATCAGCTGTAGTCCAATGGCAGAAGCGAACAGAAAAGCTAATAAAAATGAAAAAATAGCGCTTTATCCCGAAACGAAATTTGATGAAGCACTGGCTAAAAATCAACTGGCGAAAGGAAAAAGCACTATTAAAGGGGTATTATTTGCCAAAACATCAATAGCAATAGCCAGCGGCAGAGACTACGGTGCAAATTTAAAAATTGATTTATTTCCCGTCACCCCTTATTTTATGGATTGGTATCAATTGAGAGATAAAAAAGAAAATAAAAAAACAGCCGTTTATATGTCCGATCAGGCGTATGCAATGCGGTTAGAAACTAAAACGGATGAGTTTGGCAGGTTTACCTTTAGCGAGATGAAACCGGGCAAATATTTTTTACAAGCTTTTATGTCAACAACTAAAGCCTATAACCAACAAGTTCCTGTTGGAACAGGAAGTAATGGTTATGGCACAACGACCTACTATCAAACACAGCGATATCTGAAAACCAAAAACCATCGTATCGAAAAATTCGTGGAGATTACCAAAGAGGGGGAAGTAATTGAAATATCGCTGAGAAATTAAATTTTATGATTATAAATTTCCTATGAAACCAAAAATCTTACATTTCGTTGTAATACTACTTTGCTACCACATCGTAATATACAGTCAGGAGAATAAAACACCTAATACCCTCCTACTGGAAGCATCATTGCATGGTAATGTACAAGAAATAAAAAAAGCGATACAACTGGGTGCCGATGTTAATTCTAAAAACAATAACGGGGATACACCTTTAAATATGGTAGCTAAGCTTAGTTACTATAAGTTGGTTAAATATTTTATAGAGCTTGGAGCTGATGTAAATACAAGTAACAATGATAAATTATCGCCTCTACATTGGGGAGTAGAGTACAATAACGTTAAAATTGTGAAAATACTGCTCGAAAATGGTGCCAATGTTGATGCTCGGGACAGTATCAATGAGACACCTTTACATTATGCGGGTTGGACCGGAAATTATGAATCTGCTAAGTTACTGTTAAAATATGGAGCTAACCCCTATGCAAATAACAATACAGGGGTTACTCCATTAGATTTGACAATCAGACAAGAACATAAAAAAGTAGAAAAACTATTTCAAAAAGCAAGATTTAGAAAATTGAAGGGATGATTAATACTCTTTAAAATTATATGCAATCAGAGGGTTTAAATGGAAGTTTATAATTGTTAGAGTTGGGTTTTATAGTTGGTAATCCTTTTTAAATCCCTCTCGATTGCCTATGAAAAATACTATGAAAAAATACTATGAAAAAAACAA
The DNA here is from genome assembly GCF_030053345.1 of Flavobacterium sedimenticola. Classification (GTDB taxonomy): domain Bacteria; phylum Bacteroidota; class Bacteroidia; order Flavobacteriales; family Flavobacteriaceae; genus Flavobacterium; species Flavobacterium sedimenticola. The sequence continues at coordinate 21,614 of NZ_JASGBP010000007.1, read as the reverse complement.
ATCTAAACTCAAAAAAAATTATTCTATTAATTTATGTATTGACTGTAAACATTTATGTTCGTGGACAAAATAATCTTCAAGGTTATAAGCATCTAAAAGGATATGAATTATCGTCTAATCAGGGTATTCTATCAAAATTCAAAAAAAGCCAAAAAAAAGGAGAATATAGTAATGATATAAATTACAGAAACGGTCAAAATGCAATAGGTAATGCTACCCAAACTACAAACCAATACCAGTACTTGGAATTTCCAACCAAAGGAATGAATATTCCAATGGCTAAATTCACGGACAACAATGGAAATACTTACATCACAGGGGCAAGTTCGAATACCCTTAGTCCCGAAGGTAACATAACAACAATTAAGATTGACAATAGTGGAAATATTGTTTGGGAATCAAGAATACCCGCAAATACCTTTACGGTTGAATCAGGAACAGTCTTAACAATGGATTCCAATAATAATGTGATTATTTCAGGTGTAAAATGGAATGGTAACGATATGGATATATATACCGTTAAATTAAATTCACTAGACGGTACTGTTATATGGGAGTCGAGCTTTGACTCAACTCTTAATACATTAGACATACCAACCGCTATCACTACCGACTCAAATAGCAACATTATAATTGCAGGTATGGTTTACACAAACAATTCACTGCAATATGTTGTCATCAAATACAGCTCTAGCGGGGAACTCATATGGAGTGTGATTGATGAAAATACTGTTGAAAATTCATGGAATGAACCCTCAGCATTAGCCATTGATTCAAATAACAACATAATAGTAACCGGATTTGGCTTGAATAGCAATCAATTTCAAAGCTATTATACTATTAAATATGATAGTAATGGTCTAGAACTTTGGAAGAATTCACATACTGCTGAAGTAGATCCAGAGCCTGATAATCCTGATAATCCATTGTTAATGACAAATTCTGTAGCAAGTGATATTGCCATTAAAAACAATGAGATATACATAACTGGAACATTTGATGTTAACAATAATGACGAATTTGGCACTATAAAATATGATAGTGATGGAAATATGTTGTGGATTAGAAACTACTCCTTTGCAATAGCAAACAACACACCATATGAAATTTCTAAAGCGTATAAAATCTTAGTTGGCAATGATAATATTTATGTTGGGGGTATACATAGAGGCTCATTTCAAGATGATGGGACTGTTTTAATCTCATACGATGTCAACGGCAACATAAATTGGATTCAAACTTCTAATGAAAGTCTTGATATTTCAAAATTTGATTTACTCCTGGATACTACAAATCACCCTGTTATTGCTGGTATTGGGTATTATAATGGCTTTCAGGATTCTAAATTGATAGTGAAAAGGTTTAGTACTGATGGTACACTTTTAAATGAAGCTGGTTATGTTTTTGAATTTTCACCTTTTTCAAATATTGGTGATTTCTTTGATATTGGCATTGATGGCAATAACAGTATTTATACTACCATGGGGATGATATACACTACATTAGGCAATGTTTATGAAACATTTAAATTGACCTACGAAAATAATAATATTTCGCAATGGAATACTAAGTTTAGTAATATCGGCGCCTCTAACATTACAATCTCAAATATTGCAAAAGGAGCTGCAAACAATACTTATGCCTGCGGTAATTATTTTAAATTTGAAAATGGTTCACTCGTTCAAAAACACTTTTTCGCAAAATATAATGAGAATGGAGATACGGTCTGGAATCAAATTTACCCACATAACCCGGCAAGTCAAATTAATCTTGAAATAATAATAAACTCATCCGGAGAAATATTATTATTGGAAACACCGGTGGTTACTTACGTAGTAAATGAAGAAATTGGCCCCCTAAAATTAAGTAAGTACACCCCCGATGGGAACCTTTTATGGAGCATAGAAAAAGAATATAATCTTCCAAACATCAACAATGTTATTCTTGACAATGAAAATGATATTTATGTTTCTGGTACCGCAAAAGAAAATGAGTCTGACACTGTAAACTCAATATTCATAACCAAATTCTCAGACCAAGGTGAAGAGATTTGGAACTACTATCGAAATCCACAAGATGGTGAAAATATAAATGGCATTAACACTATAAAAATTGGTACTGATAATTCTGTAATCGTGTCAGGGTTGGCAGGGAATTACAATCAAACAAATTTTACTTCAAATTTCAACCTTTTGACCTTAAAACTATCACCTCAAGGATCTTTGATATGGAATTCAAGTTTACTCATACCAAATCAAAATTCACAGGCAATAGATATGGTAATTGATGAACAACAAATTTATATTACCGGAAACACAAGAAATAGAATTACAGGGAAGGAAAATGTGTTTTTGGTTAAATATAATGGCAATGGTGTTGAACAATGGACCACTATCTACGATGAACCGGGACAATTAAATACAGTTTATGCACTTCACAAATTATCAGATGGAAAACTAATCTCAATAGGGCAGAGTTACTCCGTTGAACAAAAAATTAAGGTCTTGAGATTTAACCAAGAGGGAGTAATTGAGTGGGAAGCTAATGGCGGCACAAAAGACTATTACGCCGACTCATATATAGACAACTCCAATCAAATTTATATTCTTTCCGATTGCGAGGAACTTTCCAGTGTTCCTTATCGCTTTTTAAATTGGATTGGTCCTTTCAAATCTGCCAGATTATGGAAACTCGATGAATGGGGAAATACCATTGATACAGAAAATTATCTAGGAAACGAATACTCATTATTTTCACCAAAAAGTTTAACCCCTCTTGACAATGGTAATTTACTCATTTCTGGAAAAATTTTTGATGAACAAAACTTTTTTGGAGGTCTAACATTTTTTTACACAACTCATAACCCACTGCAAGTTGTAGAACATGAAAATAATGTACAGTCGAGTTGGTTAGGTCAAAATTATCCAAATCCTACAGAGAATAATATTACAACCATCCCGTTCTATTTAAAACAAGCTAACAGAGTTCAAATTATGCTGTACAACAATTTAGGAAACTATATTTCAACATTAACAGATGATTTTTATCCCGAAGGTAATAACTCAATTGTAATTGATACTAAGGGGCTCTCTACTGGCATATACTTTTATCAAATGAAGACCGAAAACTATATCAATTCAAAAAAACTAATCATAAAATAATCTAAATTAAGACAATCAACTGTTCTTAATCTATTTAATGCAGCTTTAAGTGGCAATATTAACTACAAAAAAAGCAATTTATTATGACAAGTAAACAAACTTCTTCCTACTAGTGTAAATTGACTTAAATATTGCCACACCTGCATTTCACAGGGTAAGGAACCTTCAATTTGGTTAAAATCTTTTTTAAGTGTTTATTTAAAAAGTGTCAATTGAAAATTTTCCTAAAGAATAATATAACTGAATTGTAAAAGAATTACTAATGCTATCCTATGTCCTATAAAAAAACAATACAGTATTTCACTTCAAATCCAAAATACATTTTTTTAGCAGATGGTTTCGGAGCCTTGATTTCTGCATTTTTATTGAGTAGCATTTTATTCAAACTAGAAAAAATATTTGGCATTCCCGGACAAATGCTATTCATTTTGACTATACCTCCTATTGGATTTGCAATTTATGATTTGGGCTGCTTTCTTTTCTTCAAGAAGAATTACAGCTTAAAATTGAACATAATAGCCTCTGGGAACCTAGCCTATTGTTTACTGTCACTTACGTTAGCATTTTACTATTTTAACCCTATTACCTTTTGGGGTTGGATTTATCTGCTGTTTGAAATTTTAATAGTATCAATAGTCGCAATAATTGAACTTCAGATTTCCAAAAAAATTAACCGCAACGGCTAAAAACACATTATGTAACACTATTAATTGGTAATTATAAGAGCGTAAAAAGTGGCTTTGGTAGATATTTTGTTCAAAGGGAATAAAAAAATTAGTTCAAACTAAAATCAAAAATTATCAAGATTATTTATCAATTTCGTTATATAAAAGTTTCCATAAACTGCTCTCAAACTTTCCACGAAAGATTCCGAAATGGCCAATGTCTTTCGTGTTGAAGTCTTTGGGGCTTAAATGCAGTTTTGTAATGACTGCGTTCTTATATCTTTCAGTAAAAAAATCAACCGCTGCTTTGGGTGCATAAAAGTCATTCTCTATGCTAATGGCAACCACTTTTGTTGTGATATCATTGAAAAATAAATCTTGTTCCGAAACTTCATCAAAAAGATAGTTTGGTTTGCGTCCCCAACTACTCCATTGCTTTGCTACAAACTTTGGCAAATTTTCCATTCCGCTTATCCTTTTCGAAGGCATATAACCAAACAAATTGATAAGTGCCGGAAAAAGGACATGCCAATTGGTCCACATTAGTACTCGATCAAATCCTTTCCATAACTTCCAATAGCCACTTTGAGCGGCTATCAAAATTACTTTTTGAACTTCAGCAGAGGACTTAGCCAAACCGATAATTTGTCCGCCTATGCTATGCCCTAACAACGTAATTTTTGCGTCCGGATATTTTTTTTTTGTGTATCGTATAACAGCTTCTAAATCGTTTTTACCCCAATCGGAGGCACTACTTTTTATTTGCTGTATCGGAACTTTAAGTGAAAAACCAATTCCCGAATAATCAAAAGTGATTACTGTTATTCCGAGACCTGATACAAAATCAGCAAATCTTCTGTAAAAATTTTGTTTGACTCCGGTTGCCGAAGAAATAATTAAAACCGAATCCTTTTTAGTACCATAAATTTGAGCCGTTATCAGATTATTGCTCAAAGTTTTAATCTCAATTTGTTTCATCACTATTTATTCGTATTTATCTTCAGTCAACGTCATGTAATACAACGGGGAACTAACTGCTATGCTATTAAATCTTACGAGGAAAAGTAGTGCTAGATTAAACCGTTTTTAAGAGCAAAGTTGACCAATTCAGCGACGTTTTTAACCTGGAATTTATTTAAGAGATTTCTACGATGTGTTTGAGTAGTCAAAAAGCTCAAAAATAAAATATCGGAAATCTCTTGTGTTGATTTACCTTCAATCAAAAGCTTCAAAATTTCCTTTTCCCTCTTGGTTAGCCTGGGAATGGTCTTCAAATCAGAAAATGTGGTTTTATTCATCAAACTTTCAACTTCTTTACTGAATACTATACTACCTTTCAAAGCGTTATTTATACAATAAACAAATTCATTAACTCCGGCACTTTTGAGTAAATAACCACTAGCGCCATTTTTAAGCATCTGCAAAATAATACTGCGTTCAGACTGGCTACTCATTCCTAATATTATAATCCAGGGATATTTCTTTTTTACTTTCAAACAAATATCTATTCCGTTATCATCTTTAAAAAATACATCCAATAACAAAATATCGATTGTATCCAACCCATCAAAGGAAAACAATTCGTCACTCGAATTAAACCCTCCCACTATAACTAACTCATCCGAATTAGACAATAATATTTTCAACCCTTCCACAATTAATGGATGGTCATCCAATATCGCTATTTTGTGTTTTTTCTTCATAAATTCAAATCTTTAATTCAATATCATAAAAGGTTCCTAAACTGCTACTCTCCAAACTCAAACTCCCATCCATGCTCTCGACTCTGTTTTTCACATTCCTCAATCCTAAACTGGTGTAGGAGTTCACCGGTCTTACCTCCATACCAATGCCGTTGTCTTCAACAGAAATAAAAAATAATTTATCATTTTGACTACAAGAAATTAATATCTCTGTACATTGAGCATGCTTAATGGCATTGTTTAATAATTCTTGAATGATTCGATATATGTTAATTTGACTTGATATGGGTATCGATGTCTCATTTCCGAAAAATTGAAGTTCGATTTTAACTTTATCACTTTGCAATAGGTGACATAAATCATTCAAAGCGTTCTCTAAACCTAACTTTAATAATACTTCAGGCACCAAATTATAAGATACGTTTCGTAACTCTGTTATGGAGGAAGATAACAAAGTATCAACATCTTTTAATTGATTCAATCCTTTATTTTCATTTAAAATAGAGGATAATTTAATCTTTAACGCAGATAGTTTACTGCCTATACCATCGTGGAGTTCTCTGGCTATTCGCTTTCTCTCAAATTCTTCGCCATCAATTAATGCTTGCATAACCTCTACTTCTTTCAAACTTTTTAACGCTTCCAATCGCTCTGCATTAATCAACTCTTTTTCAAGAGCTAACTTTTTCTGATTTTTATAATTAAACCATATACTAATTAAAATAATCAACAAGGTTAATGAAGTTAAAGCAAAAGTCAAAAATTGTAACCTAGCTCTTTGTGCACTGAGGTTTGCTTGAGTCTTTTGCTGTTCCAAGCGTTTTATCTCAAGCTCTCTCTCAAAATTTCTGAACTTTGCCTCATTCTCTGACATTTCTTTTTTCTTGTCGGATCGATACAAACTATCTGTAAATTTTATAAACTCATTTTTGTAGAAAGTTGCTTTTTTAAATTCATTGGTTTCTTCATAAAGATTACCCAAACTGTACAGATAATTTTTTCTATTTAGAGCAAATTCATCTTTGTTATTTAACAGCTTATTCAATATAGCTTCTGCCTTATCATACTTCTTGAGACTTGTTAGAGAAGATTGCAATAAATATAAAATATTCCTCTCAGTATAAACATCATGATGTCGCTTACAATTTTCTATTCCTTTTTCAAACTGTTCAATCGCCTTGTTGTGATTCCCTTTTTTTTGATAATAAAATCCAATGGCATAATAATAATTAGGAAATAAATTGGAGTCAGGATACATTTTTAACAAACTATAAACTTTATCGAGTTGCTCTTTTGCTAATTTTAATTTTTCCTTTTCCAACAATATTTCACTGTAGACTATTCCGGTTTCAATAGTGTTTTCTTTTAACGTGGGAGAATGGTTCGGCTTGCATCTGGAAAAATAATATATTGATTTTTTTAAATAATTTTCAGCTTTTTCAAAATCAGGATAATTGTAAAAAATAATCCCCAACATCTTATAACTCAACCCTAACAATTCATAATCTCCACTTTTCAATGCTAACGGAACTGCCTCCTTTGTCAACAATCGCATCGACTCATTTTCTTTGTCAAACAACTGCTGCATAATGCAGCGATTTAAAATAATATTAGTACGGAGTTTATAAATCTCTTTATGATTGTACTTCTTTAATTTCTGATTACAATTAATCAATGCTCTGTCATAAGCAATGTAATCCCCTTTTATATGTATCTCTGATATTTTAAAGAATGAAGCATAATCACGTAAAAATTCACTGGATTTAACTAATTCAAGAGCCTCATTAAGGTGGGTTGAATACTTTTCGTAATTTTTATTTCTTCTGAAACAGTTTGCAATTTGAAGATGCAAAATACAATTCAAACTATCATTCTTGGAATATTTAATTTTTAAGGTCAAACTGTCAATGTAGGATTGATCGTCGTGCAGAGAGTTGATGATCTGAGAATACCCCTCGAAAGAAATAACGATGAATAAAAAAAAAGAGATTAGTACTCTCATACAATTACAAAATAAATCAAATGTAATAATTGAGCGTATAACCTAAATAAAATCACATTCAATATACCTGAAATCAGGTACATAAAATCGGATTTTAAAGAAAATCAGTCACTAAATTAGCAGTTCAATATTAAAGGTGGTCCCATTTTTTCCGCTATCCACATTCATAGTACCGTTCAATAATTTGACTCTACTTTCAAGATTTTTAAGTCCTAATCCTTTACCTTCAACCAATTCATCCCAAGAAAAACCGATACCATTATCCTCAACCGAAATAAAAAAAAGAGAATTAGTTTGGCTACAGGAAACTAAAATTTCGGAACAATTTGAATGTTTTAAGGCATTATTAACTAATTCTTGTACAATTCTGTAAATATTCAATTGCTTAGAAGCAGCCATATCCTGTTCAATTCCAAAGCTTTGGTATTCAATTCTAACATCATCAGAATATAACAAATGACATAAATCCCCTAACGCATTATCTAAGCCTAGTCGCAATAATGATTCAGGAACCAGGTTATAGGATATTTGTCTGACCTCAGTAATAGAGGAACTCAATAATGTATTAATATTTAAAAGTTTCTGTTGATCAGTTTCTAAATACCCTAATCGATCTAATGCTATTTTTAATGCCGACAATTTACTCCCTATACCATCATGCAATTCTCTAGCCATTCTTTTCCGTTCCAATTCTTCACCATCAATCATTGCCCTCATTACATCAATCTCTTTTTGTCTCTCTAGGGCATGTATTTTTTGCCTATTCATCAAATCTCTTTCTTGAGCGAGTTTATGCTTATTCCTAAAGTGTAATGAAATAAAAATTAATAGGACAAGAAGGATAATTGAAATGGAAATAAAAACCACATACTTCAAGCGACTGTTTTGAGCCATTAACAACGATTTTTCATTCTGTGCGTTTAATTGTCGTATTCTGTTCTCATTCTCAGATTTATTAAATTTTGCTTCAAGCTCAGAGATTTTAATCCTCGTATTAGATTGATTCAAACTATCGGCAAGTAAAATGTATTTTTTATTGTAATAATTGGCTTTTTCAAAATCCTCTAACTTTTCATATGTCCAACCGAGTTCTTTAAAAAGTTTTTTCTTGTCCTCTGTAAAAAGGTCTCCATCTTTTAACAATGCTAACATTACGTCTTTAGCTTGACTATATTTACCTGAAGCATTAAAGACTCTTACTTTACTAAAAACCAGTCTATTCAAAGACAAAGTATCTCTATGAAGAATGCTTTGCTTTATACCTTTTTCATAATTAATCAGCGCACTGTCATAGGCTCTGATTTTGAAATAATACAGCCCTTTGGGATAATAGTAAATTGGAAATAAATTGTTTCTAGGATGATTTATCAAAATCTTATAGGCATCATCTAATAACTTTCCGGCTCTGGAGAATTCATTTAAGTGAATATAATTTTCAGCCGCCATAATATAGCACTCCACTTTACTTTCTTCTAACGAGTAAGAAGATTTACTAGCCTTATCTAAAAATAAAATAGATTGTTTAAAATAATTCGCAGCCCTCTCTCGATCAGAATTATTCATAAAAATAATCCCGAGATTTTCATACATTACAGCCAGTTGCTCATAGTCTTTACCTTTTCTGGCTAAGGGTATGCCTTCTTTTACCAAAATTCTTATCGCCTCTTTATCATTTTGCCTGATTTGATTAATAATCGATAGATTAATAGCAATGCTGGCTCTCAAAACATAACTCTCCGTATTATCATATTTAACTAAATCTTCATTGGCCTTGGTAATCTTCTCTAAAAAAGTATCAACATCTCGTTGAATCAAATAAAGAAAAGAACTATGGTAATTTGAACAATCTTTCAGAAATGGATATTTTTTAGCGTTTTGATTTCCAATCCTTAAAAAATAATAGAATTTTTTAATGTCCTTATTTCTTCTGTAAAGTTCTGCCAATTTAAAACTATTGGATGCTTTTATACTATCCGACTTAGCAGTCTTAATCAAAACCAATAGGCTGTCGATAAACTTATCGTCATCATATAAAGTATTAAATCGTTGCCCTATAGCAAACTGAACGAAGAATACAATTGTAATTGTTAATATTTTTTTCATGAAGTTAAATCAAATAGAAACTACCTGGTAACTGATGTAATTTCAATTATAAGGTAAAGTTATTACAAAAGTAAACCATTATAAACCGAATCAAAAAATTCTACAACTATAACCAAGTAGTTGTCACCATTAATTGTATTTAAAAAATGAATCTCATTGATGTTGAAATTTTTGAGGCTATCACGCAAAATAATATCAATTTGCAAGTATCAAAAATTGAAAAGATTTAACCTATTAATACCTGAATTAAGGTAATACAGGATACTTGATTTAAGGTATTTTAAATAAACACTTACTGCAATATTTTTATGATTAAATAGCAATACTATCAAAATATAATTCGATTTTTTGAAGTAATGATTGTTATTAAAAGGATAAATTTATTCACATCAAAATTTAAAAAAAATGAAAAATATCATTGTGTTCTCTATTATGTTTTTTTATTAGAATAATATTTTTGCTCAAAACCCTACTATTGAAGTCGCAAACGGATTTAATGGTCATTTGTATGATTTAGATATTAACAACAACATATTATACGCAACTAAAATTAGCGGAACACATAATATCAGTTTTGTAAATTTAAATACTCCTAATCAACCCCAAGTTTTTATCGAAAATGTTTATACTCCCCATGGCATAACCATATATGATAATACTTTATATGTAGCAGAAACCATACCGGCTAAAATCTCTAGAATCAATTTATCGCTTCAAACACCAACTTTAGAATTATTACCGATATCATTTTCCGAAGAAAATGACTATCCTTGGGCCTTAAAGGTATATGACAATGAATTATATTATTCTCAAACCGTCATGAATATTAAAAAGATTGGCTTGAATAATTTACAGGATAATCCAATACCATTAGTTTCATATACAGGTGCACCCCATGACTTTGTGGTAGAAGATAATTTTATTTATACCGTAGAAACTTCAATAGTCCCAGAGGTATATCCGGATAGGATTATAAGACTAAATCTGAACGATCCGTTTCCTCCGGAACCACAACAAATTGTGGCAATTCCACAGCCAAAGTCTATTGTCAAATTTCAAAACTATCTTTTTGTAGGTGATAATGCGCAAAAGATTTACAGAATAAATCTAAATTTAACTAATCCAATGGCCGAACTATTTTATCAGGCAGACCAAAATAATTATATTGGAAAAATAAAACTTTACAACAACGAAATTTATTTCCCGTATATGTACGAGGGTTCGGGAGGTACTGTCCTTTCTAAAATCTTAAAGTTTTCTCAAACTACACTCTCTAATGAAAAATCTAATTTGAACGAATACATTACCATTTCTCCTAACCCCGCTCAAAACATTCTGACCATAAAACTAGAGGATACAATAAAGGAAGTTACTATTTACGATTTGATGGGAAAGACAATGGCAGTTAATCGGGTTTCAAATGATGCTATTGATGTTTCAAACCTTCCCAAAGGCATGTATTTACTAAGATTGAATAATGAAAATGGTAAAAACCTATCGACTAAATTCATCAAAGATTAAAATGTAAAAGCTTACATTTTTTCAATTCCCGCAAAACCAAAATTAAAATATTGGCAAATAAGAACAATGAAGTCCATCCCGGAGTGAATTGTTTTGGATAGCCATATGATTAGCAAGTTTATCCCATCCAGATAAAACTTTGGTTGTGGTTGATATTTGATAAACAGATTATCTGACTTTAAACGTAAAAACATTTTTTTTTATGCTTACCTGCTTTCAAGTATAATTATTTACATGAAAGCAGGTATTTTATGTTAAACACTATAAAATTAGTTTTGTTGTGGTTAAGTAGTTCGAAAAGCAAATTAATAATCTGTGGAGGCTTAAATTAATTTTTTTCAGAAAATAGCGGTCTCGGTCATTAGATTTTTTTTAAGGTTAGGTTAATGTTTAACCGAGCCGCTATTTTAATTTTTTTCATTACAAATCATATGTTTAGTAACGATGTAAAGAAATGGTACGATAAAGGGAAATTCATTCACTGTGATGAAAACAAAATCTTTTTTCATCAAGATGGAGAGGGCGATGATGTTTTAATTATTCACGGTTATCCGTTTAGCAGCTATCAATGGAAAGACTTTATCGATGAACTGTCTAAATACTATAAAGTTACTATTTTAGATTTACCCGGTTTTGGATTTTCTGACAAACCAAAGAAGTTTGACTACTGCATAGAAGAATTTAGTCTAATAATAAATTCTGTTCTTGCAGAGTTAAATATTAAAAAAACGCATTTACTCTGCCACGACTTTGGTGTTAACATCGGTCAAGAACTTCTATCACTTAACAACCAGCGAAAAAATGTGTTTAAAATTGATTCCGTTATTTTTACAAACGGACCCTTGTTTTATCAGCCACACAATTCTCCCGGCATTCTAAAACTAGGATATTATGCACCGCATTTTATTAATAGATTCGTTTCTTTTTTTACAAACAAAAGAAAAATATTATCACTACAAAAATTGCGTTATGGCCCTTTTACAAAACCTAGTGATAGGTTTCTTGAAGAACAGTGGGAAACACTGAAATTTAGGGATGGTTTATCAATCATACATAAACTCGATAAATTATCGTATCACAAAAGAAAAAATAACGACGAGTGGATTAAAGCTATGAATAATAATACCATTCCTCTTTGTTACATATGTGGTCCCTTTGATCGCTATTCGGGCAGAAAAATGGCTGATGAATATCTGTTTTACATCAAAAATCCAAAGGTGTTTTTATTGGACAAATATGTCGGACACTACCCTCATCTTGAGAACAAGGAATCCTTAATTGAAAATATTTTACAATTTTTAAGCGTACAAAATAACATCAATGAAAAAGCAATACTTCAATACCAATAATACCATAACTGCAATTAGGGTTTTTCTTGGCCTTGATATGGTAATGCATGGATTAGCAAGATTATATTACGATTCAATCATTGACTTCGGTTTATTTCTAGACAGCAAGGGAATTCCATTCGGACTTTTTTTTGCATGGTCAATAACTCTATTTGATGTTGCCGGTGGCTTCTTCTTTGCTTTGGGATACCAATTAAAATGCATCGGATTTATATTTATTTTTATTTTACTGTCGGGGATTTTAATGGCACACATCCAAAACGGATGGTTTGTTGTTGGTCATTCCAACGGTGGTATTGAGTACAGTATTTTATTGATTCTTTGTTTTACGCTTTGCATAATCCATACAAAATGGAATAAGGAAACTATTGAACAATAATTACTCCAAATCCAATAGCAATAATGTCAAATTCTTTACTCAGAAGGAAAAAAAAGTACGAATACAAAAATGGAACCTATGTTAGTTTTGTAGGCAGTACTATCGACTACCCCGACCCGTTGTTTTTTAAATATTATTCAATGATTAAATCATGGATACATAAAAAAGAATACGATGTGACTACTATAACACATGAAGAAAAAGAACTGGCACAAAAAAATCCCGGTTTCCATGAAAAACTTCTCTCAGAGATTCAAGAAAAGATTAAAAACAGTGAACAACTTGTCATAATCTTAAAAAGTCCAATAGCGGATACTGAGGATTCATGGTGTAATCATGAAATTCATTACGCTGTTGACCGGCATAACTTACCCATTATAGTAGCTTATTTAGATACCGATTACATTCTCGATCCAATGCACTTTTACGAGTATTGGCCTTTATCATTAAAATGCCGTATACTATCAAATAAAGCATCTTGTATCCACATTCCCTTCAGAAAAGAACCTTTTAAAGATGCTGTAGCACAATTCTCTAAACAAAATAAACCAAAAGGCAATTCCATGGGAGTCTACTCTGAAAAAGCTTATGAAATCTTCGGTATTAAAACCTCTTAACTCATAAATATTTTTTTTTAAAAATTTAGTAGGGTGATAGATACATATAGTTGTCTAAATATTTAGTTTAACTAAATAAATAACTATGAAAACAAAAATTTTATTTTTAACCTTGATGGTTTATTGTATCGGAAATGCTCAAAATTTCCAAAAAGGCTATGGCGTAATCAATGTAAGTGAAATTGCCGATCAGCAAGAGCTATACAGTCTTAACATCGCAAACAACAATATTTTTACTGCTGGGGTTTACAAAGCCGCCAGTTTATTTTCACTGCCCGGCTTTTATGGAACATTGTCAAGATTAAAACTTGACGGAGATTTAATTTGGTATAAAGCATACGCTCCCCAAAACTCCGACTCACTAGTGAACATCTTTATTTCTTCTGTAACCAATGTAGATAATTCCATCTATTGCTTAAGCTATTATCTGGGTGAAGGGGAAACTTCCGGTTACTTGCTCATGAAGCTGGATGAATCTGGAAATGTAATCTTCACAAAAAAAATTAAAGATGTTTTTCCCGATATGGCTTCTTCAAAATTGGTATATCACAATCATTTTATTTATTGTTTAACCAATAGTAGAATATTAAAGTTTAGTACAGAGGGAGAATTAATAAAAAGTGTTTCTTTGAATGCAACTATATTGGATCTGTTTATTACTTCAACCAATAAATTAGCTTTAACTGGGAACACTTTTATTGGCCCAAATTATTATATCCCTCTGATATTGTTAGATGAAGACTTAAATTTAGACAAAGGATATTTGTATTATTCTCTAGAAAGTGAGTTTTCACAATTACCCTATGGAAAAACTATTGCTGAGGGGGCAAATAATAAACTCATTTTAGGAGGCCCCGGCTCCTATATGGCTTTTGCTGAGGACGGACAACCTATTTGGGCCAGGTCTTATCTACCTCTTGTAAATAATACACCACAGTACAACAGCATGGATAGCCTTTTGGAATTTGCCGATATTGAGTCATTTAACAACGGTAATGGCCTCTTAGGTGTTGTGAAATCGTTTTACGCCATAAGTCCTCCCGGAGTATTTGAGCCTCAAGAGGATGATTATGAATATTGGCACAATTATACCTCAATAGTAGACATCAATCTTAATGATGGAACCGCTAACAGCATAAAAACAATAAAACATGGTTTCGATACATATAGAGATAATATCGTTGGGAATGAAATAAAATTAGTGGAAAACAATTATTACTTTGCCGGAAAATACATTGATTTTGATTTTACCAAAAAAGTAAACTATGTACATAAAGGAACCTTAGATGATATTGGGTGTGGAGAAGTGGAAAAACAATTTCCCTCGTTTAGCTTTTTGGAAAACATAGGCGTAGCTATATTCCCAGAAGATGGTGTTTTTGAAACATTTGAAATCATAACAGATGTAGAAATGCAGTCCTATGACATCAATCCAAATTTCAACAGTATCTTCTGTGCTAATACACTAAGTACTCCTGAAAATAATACGATTGAAATCAACATTTATCCAAATCCGTCTAAGCATTCAATTACAATTGATGGCCTTGATATAACATATAAAGTTACAGTTTATGATACTATGGGCAAACTAATTAAAACATATCCTATTGCCATCAATAACACTTATGACATTTCGAATCTACAAATGGGTCTTTATATTGTAAAAATCGAGACCGAAGACAATAATGTATATTTTTCAAAGCTGATCAAAAACTAAAATTTAAGCCTTGAGATTTTTTAATGATACTATCAATGCTATCTGGAGTACCAATTATTCAGAAAAGTTATTCATCGTAAATAGTAGTGGTTTACAACAGACTAAATTATTAAAAATACATTAAATCAGGTATTTCAGCTATCAATTTACATTGATAGCTTTGCCTGTTTAAAACCATAAGAGTTTAGAAAATTACAGCGCTGTAATGCAAAATTATTGATATCAATCCAGACCATAAACAAACCACCTTTAACAAAATACCCAATTACACAATGTAGCTTTAATCTGCTAATTGTAGAAACCAACTACAACTTAAACAAAAATAATTATCTAAATAAATACAATGAAAAAAACCTTACTTCCTATTATTGCATTGATTACGTTAAGTTGTAGTGCACAAAATATCTTTCATGATGACTTTTCAAATTACACTTCAAATATTCAATTAAGCGGACAAGGCGTTTGGACAAATAATTCTTCATTACCTGGTGGTTTGGGAAATTGTGTCGGAGCATTGTGCCAGAATGCCAAAGTGGTGGACCAGAACATAAGTGCTACTGCCTATGGTTCGTCAACAAAAGCATTTAGTTTAACACCCAATACTGATGGTTGTGGCAGAGCGTTTACCTCTTTTACCTCAAATGGGAATTTATACATAGGAATGGTAATCAATATTACCAATGCGCAATCATCACCAATAGACTTTTTTAGAGTTTTGAGTGGTAATAATTTCAATACTACCTTCAGAGTGTTAGTGCAACCCACAAGCGGTTCAACCTACAGTATAGGAATAAGAAAAGGGGACACCTCAAACCCTACAGTGTATACCAATGAATCATACAACTATGGCACGGATTATTTATTAATTTTCAAGTACACCCAAGCATCAGGTACAAATGATGATACTATAAGCTTATATGCCAATGCCAACTTTGCTGCTGGTGAATCGGGAAACATTGTTTCGGCTACAAATTTTGCAGGTAATGATCAATCCGGAAACATTGATAGAATGTCCTTCAGACAAAACGCAGGGCCTTCAGGAATGCCTACCGGTAAAGTAAGCTTAGTTAGCGTGTCAACAACATGGGAATCGCTAGCATTTAGCTTATCGAATAATGATTTTAATAAAAATACATTTACCGTGGTGGGCAATCAGCTTACTAACGGAATACTAAATATAAAGTCGGATGGTATTGTAGAAAATGTAACACTTACGATTTATGACCTTCAAGGAAGAAAAATGGTATCAAAATTTATTTCGCTACAAGATACTGTAAATGACATTGCTGTAACTCCCCTAAGAAATACAGGAGTTTACGTGGTCGAACTGACTTCCGAAAACAATCAACGTTTTACACAAAAAATACTTGTGAAATAACATAGAAAAATTGAAACCGTACATCTTTATTCGTAATTAAAATTGATCTAAAGCATAAATACAGTCGAAGTCTAATAAATTTAATCATAAAAAATCAAAAATCGCCCCCAATGGGATTCGGTTTAAACTTTTAAAAATTTATTTCATACGCCGAAACAAGATCAACGCTTCTCTTGATACTTTACAAACGCCTGATTATAGGCATCTTAACACCATATATTATGTCCTAACTCCACATTCTTAAAAATCAATTTTTACAAAAAAATACTATGAAAAAAATTACAGCTTTAACAATTTCATTGCTTCTGTTAAGCATTGGTTTAATGGCGCAAGTTAGTTTTGAAGGCTCGAAAGAGTACGGGCGAATTTTTGATCTTACCTATCATCCTACAATACCAAACAAAGTATTTGCAGTCACATTAGGCAATCACATTGTATCCTCTGTTGACAACGGTTTAACTTGGGAGGTCTATTATTCCCATACCCCTAACAATCAAAGCATTAAAAATTTGAAAATCCTAGATGCCAATACTATGAGTTTTAGTCTGGATAATGCTTACTTTAACAACCTCCAAATCTTAAGTTTACAAACCAATCAAATTCTTAAAACCTTTATACCTCCGATCCCACAAGATGCCAATCGTACCTGGATAACAGACTATGCCATATATCCTCAAAATCATGATATTGCTATTGTTTCTCAGGGATACTCAATTGGTTTTTCCAGCTTCTACAGGGTATATTATACCACAAATGGAGGTGTAAGCTGGAACACCATTTACTCGAGTGTCGATAACAATTCCATATCTGTCAATAGTGTTGCCATCAGCACCAATAATCCCCAAAGAGTTTACATTGCTCGCGGTATAGGTCCGGAAGAAAACTATGGCGGACTACTTGTATCTGATAATGCCGGTCAAACATGGACTGAAAAATTAGTCGGTATTACCGTCGATCCGATAGCTATTAACCCACAAAATCCAAACGACCTGCTAATAGGCACCGATGCTTCTGCTGATTCGGAAAACGTATACCGATCCAATGATGGTGGATTAACCTGGGAGTCCATTGCAATCAACTGGGAGGATTATGTGACCAATAATATTGTACACATTGCTTTTAACCCATCCAATGTTAATGCAATTGTGGTATGTGAAGAAAACCAGGTAATTATTACCAATGACAACTTTCAAACGCATACTAATAACGTATTTCCGGAAGACCCTAGCGGATACTACTATGGCCTCACTGTTACTTTCAATCCCAACAATTCCAATGAAATTTTAATTAGCGGCAATTATCACCCGCTTCGA
Source organism: Flavobacterium sedimenticola (assembly GCF_030053345.1). Taxonomy (GTDB): domain Bacteria; phylum Bacteroidota; class Bacteroidia; order Flavobacteriales; family Flavobacteriaceae; genus Flavobacterium; species Flavobacterium sedimenticola. The sequence continues at coordinate 3,706 of NZ_JASGBP010000007.1, read as the reverse complement.
TCGGTTAATGGAGGAACAACTTTTGCGAAAGTTGAGAACCCTTTTTTTGTTGGTAATACAGTTAGTTTAACCAAACAAGATTACATTAAAAAACACCTTTACTACGGTGTCCAATTCGGTTATGTTCACCACGATTTAGAGACCCAACAATTATACCCCTATAACATACTCCCTCTTAATTTTGTTACAAGTCAAAACTCTCAAATGGTAAATGACCCCAACTTTATAGGACGAGTTTACAACTTCAGCAGTAGTTTTTTTGGAAACAGTTTATCAATCAGTAACAATCATGGTGCCAACAACATGAATGTACCTTTTAATCATCAATACTTAATTACTGTAACATCACAATCAGCCACACCTCATAAAATTTGGACTTCTTTTTTAGAAGGAGATTTGGATGGTAACGAGGGTAGCATTGTGTATGAAATTGACTTTTCAAATCCCGACAATATCACTACTGAAACAATAGCATTACCTGCCTTTGATGTTGTCAGTGCTATATACACCAATCCAAGTAATTACAATATAAAATTAATAGCTTTGGGTTCAAGAATATTCAGAACCATCGACAATGGTACAACTTGGCAAAATAGTAGTAATGGTCTTGAAAGTTATTTGAGCCAAAATGATTTTATCTTTAAAATTGTAGACAACCCTTTAAATGCCAATCAAATTACCATAACGACTTCTCAAGGAATCTTTACCAGTTATGATAATGGAAACAATTGGGAACTTATATCCGGTGCAATTGCTCAAAATGTTATGCACTCTAACCTAAATGATGGTGTTTTGGTAGCAACATCATTCACTACAGATTACAGTGTTTTTTCGCTATTTTACACAACAAACATGGGAGGAACATGGGAAACTATCAATCCTTCAATATTCTTTAACTCCTATATTCTGAGTGCCGATTATAATTTTATAAACCAAGAAATCGAGATCTTCGTAGCTACAACAGATTTAGGAATTCTAAAATACGATATTAGCATAGAAAATCTTGATAATCCGAATTTTGTAGAATCAAATACAATAGAACTCTTTCCTAACCCAACAAAAAATCAACTAACCATTAATTCAAAGCAAAATATTAATCATATTGAATTATATGATGTATTAGGTAAAAAACTACAGAAAAATGAAATTTCAAACAATTTCATTGATGTTTCTAATTGGACAAAGGGCATTTACATCATAAAAGTATTTTTTCAAAATGGGAAGTATGCCCATGCTAAATTCATAAAAGAATAATAGTATGTTTCTTCATCGAATAAAAATTAACCGATGATTGCGTCTTTCATCTGTTAAAATAAAACCGTCTCAGCTGAATCTACTTACTTGAAATAGTAGTATCAGCTTAAGGGATTAATATATTTGTAAAACCCATCAAAAGAACACAACAAAATAGTATTCTAACAATCAATTTTTCAACTGTTTTATTGTGATTCTTCTTTCAAAAAATACCTATAATCAGGTATGTTTTTAACGACTCTATTAGATTAGCTTTGAAGCATAATCTATATACTGTATCATGAAAATCAATTACTCCCATACGTATTTAATTATTTTCTTATTGCTATTGACAGAGATGACAGTGGCACAAACAACCTACTTTGTAGATGCCTCAAAGCCCGATAATTCCGGTTCGGGCACTTCTTGGAATACGGCCAAAAGAGACTTGCAAGCCGCCATAAACACTGCAGTATCGGGAGATCAAATATGGATTAAAGCAGGAAGTTACCTACCCACACAAGACCCTTTTGGAAACTCGGCACCGGGTAACAACCGTGATAAGACGTTCCTTCTTAAAAATGGGGTAAAATTGTATGGTGGCTTTGCTGGCAATGAAACATTGCTAAGCCAAAGAAATTGGAACACTAATGTTACCATACTCAGTGGTGATCTTGGAACACCCAATGTTCTGACTGACAATGCGTATCATGTGGTCTTAAGCGTGAACCTCAACAACAACACTTTAGTAGATGGTGTAACCATCACAAAGGGTTACGCTACCGCGCCGGGTAATTCAACAATTACAGTGGGTACTCGTGTCATTGAGCGCTATCATGGTGGTGGTGTTTACAACACTAATTCCGGAACTATTTTCAATAACTGTATTATTTCTTTTAATAGTGCCGATTGCACGGATACCAATAATGATGCTGTAGGAGCCGGAGTGAATAATTTTAGTTGTACTTCCACTTTCACAAATTGCACCGTAGACAGCAACTCATTTCTTATTGGCGGGGCAAGTTTTAGCACTTTTGGTGCGGGTATGGCAATAATAGGAGGAAACTGCACAATCACAAAATGTGTATTTTCAAACAACTCAGCCTCATCAGGTTTTCCAAATGGATCTCAAGGGGGAGCTTTATATTTGACAAGTACATCAATAATTGAAAATTCAGTATTTTATAATAATTCCTCCGATAATGGTGCTGCTTTCTTTTTTGGTGGTGGTAGCAATAACCTAACTACAATTACAAACTGTACCATAACAAATAATACCTCATCATATGCAGGAACATCTTACCAAGGCTTTTCTAAAGCCACATTCAGAAATTCTATTTTTTGGAATAATCCACCTACATCAAGTAATATTCCCGGTCGTAATGAAATTTACAGTCAAGAGACCAATACTTCAAATCAGCCAACATTCGCAAACTGTATAATTAGAGATGCTCTTGGCTCTCCATTAGCAATAACCAATACCTCTGTTACCAATTGTATTACATCAAATCCGCTTTTCAATAATAGTTCCGACGGAAATGGGAGTGACAATCTCTGGGGAACGGTAGATGATGGACTAATGCTACAAAGTACAAGTCCGGCAAGAAACTATGGCATCTTTGGTAGTGGTATCCCAACAACTGATATAACCGGAAACACCAGAGACAGTCAACCGGATTTGGGCGCCTATGAATTCCAAAACCCCTGTGCCTTACCAACTGTTTACAATGTTAGCGGTGGAGGAGCATATTGCACAGGTGGTAGTGGAGCTCCTATTATACTCTCTAATTCTGAAATAGGTGTCACTTACCAACTTAAAAATAATAGTAATAATGTCGGAACGCCTGTTCCCGGAACCGGAAGTACGCTAAATTTTGGCAATCAAACGTTGGTTGGCAATTATTCAGTGGTTGCAACTAGAACCTCTGGAGGATGCTCATCAACCATGAATGGCACTGCAACCATTACCGTAAATCCAAATGTAACGCCAACTTTTACAGCGGTGAATCCTATTTGTGCAGGGGCTACATTAAACGCCTTACCAACTACTTCCAATAACGGCATCACCGGTACTTGGGCGCCAACACTAAACAATACCGACACCACTACATATACCTTTACGCCTAATGCCGGGCAATGTGCTACTACAACAACGTTAACCATTACGGTTAATCCAAATGTAACGCCAACTTTTACTGCGGTAAATCCAATTTGCGCTGGTGCTACTTTAAACGCCTTACCAACTACTTCCAATAACGGTGTAACCGGTACTTGGACGCCGGCAATCAACAATACCGATACAACAACCTATACCTTTACGCCTACTGCCGGTCAGTGTGCTGCTACAACAACATTAACCATTACGGTTAATCCAAATGTAACGCCAACTTTTACTGCGGTAAATCCAATTTGCGCTGGTGCTACTTTAAACGCCTTACCAACTACTTCCAATAACGGTGTAACCGGTACTTGG
>NZ_JASGBP010000006.1 GCF_030053345.1 Flavobacterium sedimenticola | reverse complement strand
TATTGCATGCTCATGGCAAGGTGGTGGTTAGCGAAAAATTTGTCAAAGAATAAATATTTCTCAAGATAAAAGGAAACACAATTGATGAAAAAACAACTACTCCTATTAGGATTTTTAGGCTATGCCCTTGGCATTAACGCCCAATGTTTTAGCAGTATCAGTTCAGGGAATTATTTTAATTTAGGCCTTAAACCCAATGGTACTCTATGGGGATGGGGCTCTAATTCTGCTTTCGGACAATTGGGGGATGGGACCCAAACTGATAAATGGACCCCAACACAAATAACTGCAACGGCTGATTGGCAACAAGTAGTTTGTGGCCCTTATGATACTTTTGCTATCAAAACTAATGGCACTATATGGTGCTCCGGTAATAATTCAACCGGGCAATTGGGTATAGGAAGCACTGTGAGCTATCTTAACACTTTTACCCAAATGGGAACCGATACCAATTGGACCCAAGTTTCTGCCAGTAACGGGTTTACCATCGCTCTTAAGTCCAACGGAACCCTATGGGGCTGGGGGCAAAATGACAGTTACCAAATGGGCAATGGTACTTGTTGCAGTAACCGACTGTCCCCCGGACAAATAGGTACCGATACCGATTGGGTACTCATTCAAACTGCCGGAATTGTTCGTACCGCTTTAGCCTTAAAAAGCAATGGGACCTTATGGGGCTGGGGTGGTAATAGTACCGGATTGGTCGGCCCTTCTAATGTAGGCTCGCGACAATACCCCACCCAGTTACGCCCGGAAACCGACTGGGCCACTATCAGTGCCGGTAATGGCCATGCCTTGGTTTTGAAAACCAATGGAACCCTTTGGGGCTGGGGCGATGGAGGGCAGGGACAAGTGGGTGATAGTTTTCCTCTTATTTATTTTAGAGATACGCCTGTACAAGTAGGCACCAATACCAACTGGGTGTATATAGGCACCGGACACAGCACCTCTTATGGAATACAGGGTGACGGCACCCTGTGGGGCTGGGGACGTAATGATACCGGACAAGTGGGTGACGGTACCACCACTAATAGAACCCAACCCGTGCAAATAGGTACCGATACCGACTGGGTAAGAGTTACCGGTGGCTGGTTTCACGGTATGGCTCAAAAGGCCAATGGTGCCATTTATACCTGGGGGTCGAATGACTTTGGCCAACTGGGTAATGGCGGAACGACAGCCGTGAGTTTGCCTACTGCCATCACCGTGCCGGGGTGTACGCTGGGCCATGAAGACTTTGAGAGCGTAAAACTGATGATCGCTCCCAACCCGGTGCAAGAGGTATTGCAGTTTTCGTATCGGGGCAGTGAAATGGTCAATGGGGTGACAATATATGATATGACCGGCAAAGTAGTGTATCGCAGTAACCCGGTAGCGGGTAGCCGGTTGCAGGCTGCCCTTCCTCTAGTCTTACCTAAAGGGATGTATCTTTTGGTATTGCATGCTCATGGCAAGGTGGTGGTTAGCGAAAAATTTGTCAAAGAATAAATATTTCTCAAGATAAAAGGAAACACAATTGATGAAAAAACAACTACTCCTATTAGGATTTTTAGGCTATGCCCTTGGCATTAACGCCCAATGTTTTAGCAGTATCAGTTCAGGGAATTATTTTAATTTAGGCCTTAAACCCAATGGTACTCTATGGGGCTGGGGTTCAGGAGGCGCAGGACAATTAGGTGATGGAACAGAAATGGATAGATTAACACCTACTCAGATTACCAGCAATACTACCTGGCTTAAAATAGCTTGTGGGCAGTATTATACATTTGCTCTTAAAACTAATGGTACACTTTGGTGTTCAGGAAGTAATAATTCTGGAGAATTAGGTATCGGTAATACAATTATATATATTAACACCTTAACTCAAATGGGAACTGATACCAATTGGACACAAGTCTCTCCCAGTAACAGTTTCACTTTAGCCCTAAAAGTAAATGGTACCCTATGGGGCTGGGGACAAAATGACAGTTACCAAATGGGCAATGGTACTTGTTGTAGTAATCGTTTGTCTCCAGGTCAAATAGGAACTGACACCGATTGGGCACAAATTGAAGCTACAGGTGTCAGAACTGCTTTGGCTCTAAAAAGCAACGGTACCCTATGGGGCTGGGGAGGGAACGGTACCGGATTGGTCGGCCCTTCGAATGTAGGCTCACGACAATATCCTACTCAGTTGCGCCCGGAAACCGATTGGGCCACTATCAGTGCCGGTTATGGCCATGCCTTGGTTTTGAAAACCAATGGAACCCTTTGGGGTTGGGGCGATGGAGGGCAAGGACAAGTGGGTGATAGTTTTCCTCTTATTTATTTTAGAGATACCCCGGTGCAAGTAGGCACCAATACCAACTGGGTGTATATAGGCACCGGACACAGCACCTCTTATGGAATACAGAGTGACGGTACCCTGTGGGGCTGGGGACGTAATGATACCGGACAAGTGGGTGACGGTACCACCACTAATAGAACCCAACCCGTGCAAATAGGTACCGATACCGACTGGGTAAGAGTTACCGGTGGCTGGTTTCACGGTATGGCTCAAAAGGCCAATGGTGCCATTTATACCTGGGGGTCAAATGACTTTGGCCAACTGGGTAATGGCGGAACGACAACCGTGAGTGAACCTACCGCTATCACCGTGCCGGGGTGTACCCTAAGCAATGAGGATTTTGAAGAAGTAAAAATGGTCATCTCCCCTAACCCGGTGGGTGAGACTTTGCAGTTTGCGTATCGTGGCAATGCGGTGGTGGATGGGTTGAAAATATATGATATGACGGGTAAAGTAGTGTATAGCAGTAACCCGGTAGCGAGTAGCCGGTTGCAGGCTACATTGCCCCTGGTTTTGCCCAAAGGGATTTACCTGCTGGTATTGCATGCTCATGGCAAGGTGGTGGTTAGCGAACGGTTTGTGAAAGAGTGAAAGAGTGAAAAAATAAAATGAAAATTAAATATTTCAATGAAAAAAACAATTCTAATTTTTGCATTTACGGGAATAGTATTCTCGTCATGCAGTGGCGAAGGTGGAGAAAACAACCTCACTCCGTCTTTCCAAACCTTGGAAGGGGTTTGGCATATCAAAGAATCAATAAAACCGGACGGAACCATTGAACCCTATGTTAACTTGTGCGCAACTAAAAGAGACTTTGTGGATTTTAACTACCCCGACATTGAATATTTTAGCCATTACGACACTTGTGAAGCTTTTTTAAGAAGCGACTGTACCGATTATTACTTAACACCTAATGAATACCGCATTATAGCATTATCTTCTATTTTTAGGGATGGCAGAATTACTCAACTGACATCTAAAAAGATGAAGATTGAATATGATGACGCAAAATCTTTTCCCTATCAGAGCAATCATTTTTCTTCTGTAAAAGCTATAATATTAACCAAAGAATAGACCGTTTCAAGTGAAAAAATCAGTTTTGATTATTTTTCTTTTTATATCCTCACGCGCCTTCACACAACAAGAGGCGAGTGTTTGGTATTTTGGACAAAATGCCGGACTGAAATTTCAAAACACGGGAACTGTCACTCCCCTATCAGACGGTCAGCTTAATACCGAGGAGGGTTGCAGTTCCATTGCGGATGCCAATGGCAATGTATTATTTTATACTGACGGCAGAACAGTTTGGGATCGCAATCATATTCAGATGCCTAATGGCAGCTTTGATCTGGGAACCGAACTCTTTGGCGACAGTTCGAGCACTCAATCGGCCATAATAGTCCCAAAACCGGACGACCCAAACATTTATTATATATTTACCGTTGATGAACCACACTATCAAAATGCAGCAGCCTACCCCAATGCATTCAGCGGCACTTACACCGAATTAGATAGTGGCCAAACTCCAACCACCGATGACGGAAAAAACAACGGGTTCAATTACAGTGTTGTTGACTTAAGTGTTTTGGGAAGCAACGGAAGTATTGGGAATGTTATCTCCCGTAATAATCACTTAATAACCTACGACACCAACCCCAATGGAGAAGAAATAAAATATAAATGTGCTGAAAAAATAACCGCCATTAAAAATGAGGGTAACGGCAGTTATTGGGTAATTACCCATTTCATTAACAAATTTTACGCTTTCAAAGTAACTGCCGGAGGTGTTATGACAACGCCGGTAATTTCTGCTGTAGGCTCAAATCAAACATTAGATGGCTACAGAAGAAATGCAATTGGCTATCTTAAAGCGTCACCGGATGGACAAAAATTGGCTATAGCCCATCAACAAAACGGAAACGTTGTCGGTCAGGCCGCATTCAGTAGCGGGAGTATTCAGTTGTTTGATTTTGATGCGCTCACTGGAAGTGTAAGTAATCCAATAGATGTAATACCCAATATACAAGCATACGGTATTGAGTTTTCACCCGATTCCGAAAAGCTATATGCTACCTATCGCATTGGAGTAAATCAGCATATGGAATTGGGACAATTTGACTTACTGAGTTCTAATATTACGGGATCTAAAACAGTTATTTACAATACCTACAATTATCTTTTTGCGTTGCAATTAGCCCCTAATGGTAAAATTTATTGTGCCACAGGATACCTTGGTACGATAGGAGTAATAAACAATCCGGATAGTTTAGGCCTAGCCTGTAATTATATTCATAACGGACAACCTTTGGCACCTAACAAAATTGTTAAATCCGGCCTTCCGCCTTTTATCACCTCTTTTTTTAATACTTCATTTACAGCAGAGAACTTTTGCTTGGGTAGCCCCACTCAATTCACACCCTACAACGCTTCAGTAATAACTTCTATCAACTGGGATTTTGGAGACGGTAGTCCAACATCAAACGTTATGAATCCAACACACCTATATGCTGCGCCGGGTAATTATACCGTTACCTTAACCGCAACCTCAATAAACGGGACTTCATCAAAATCAAAAATCATCACTATAGCTGCTGTTCCAACTATTGCCAACAGCATTGCAAACCAGTCTGTTTGCGGTACCATGAATACGAGTTACAACTTATCTCAATATAACAACACTCTTTTAGGTAACCAAGCAGCAACTACTTTTGGTGTAGCCTATTTTTTAAGTGCTTCTGATGCTGATAGCCACATAAATGTTTTGCCCAATAATTATACTTTATCACTTGGTGCTACAATAATTTATGCCAAAGTATACAATTTGGTCAATACAAATTGTTTTGCCATCACCAATTTTACACTTACTTTATTCAACACGCCTATTGCCAACACGCCTAATAATATTTTTGTTTGTGATGATTCAACCAATGATGGTGTTGAAATCTTTGATTTGCAAAATGTTAAAACAATTGTTTTAGGCAATCAGAATCCAAATACTTACACTGTTAATTACTATTCCAATCAGAATGATGCTGATACCAACAGCAACCCCTTACCTGTAAACTATCAGAATACCGGCAACCCGCAAACGCTTTATGTTAGAGTAGAGAACAACCAAAACAGTAATTGCTTTGCGACCACTTCTTTTCAAATAGGTTTATTTGCTATGCCCATAGTTGCTATGCAACCCCATAATTTATATGCTTGTGATAGTGGAAGTGATAGTGCTGAAATTTTCGATTTAAATCAACAAACAGTCCTTGTTTTAGGCAGTCAGTCACTAACAGACTTCGATGTTACTTATCACACCTCAATAAACGATGCCAATACCGGTAGCAATGCAATACCTCTATTTTTTGCCAATACCGTCTCACCTCAAACCATTTATATCAGAATAACAAACCGTGCAAGCAGTACTTGTTTTGCAACAACTTCATTTATGCTTACGGTAAATCCTGAGCCTGTTTTGAATATAGCCGATAGTTATACCATTTGTGAAGGGCATCCGATAACGGTAACAGCACCTAGTGGTTTCTTCAGCTATAACTGGACAACCGGCAGTATCACATCAAGCACCTCAATTCCGGTTGCAGGAGACTATTCTGTTACGGTGCTGAAAGATTACGGGCAAATCCAATGCGGAACTACAGAAGATTTTGTTGTGTATAATTCCAATGTCGCAACGATAACCAACATTGAAATAGGAGATTGGACAGACAATCAAAACAACATTACAATTTCGGTTACCGGAGACGGAGACTATGAATATTCTTTAGACAATATTACCTTTCAAGACAGTCATTTTTTCTCAGGATTACCTGCCGGTCAGTATCTTGTTTACGTTCGAGATAAAAAAGGATGCGGAACCACCGCTGACGAAGTTTTCCTCTTGATGTATCCCAAATACTTTACTCCTAACGGAGACGGATACCATGATACTTGGCAGATAAAATTTTCATTTGTAGAGCCTCAAATGGAATTATTCATTTTTGACAAATACGGTAAGTTAATTACTGCTTTTAAAGGCACTGACTTCGGGTGGGATGGCACTTATAATGGCAAAGAGGTATTTGCCGATGACTATTGGTTTGTTGTAAAAAGACAAAACGGAAAAGAATACAAAGGTCATTTTTCGCTCTTACGATAGTTTAATAAAGTTATTTATTCAGGAACTGCAATACTGGTTATATTGCTAACGTTTAAATATTGCATTTAAATACCGTCTTTAAAATAAACCTCATCGACTCCTCCTCCTTAATCATTCTCCTCTTTACCGGTTTGTCGAGGTTTTTGTGTCGTAAACAACCTTGGTTAGAGCTTTCAAATTGAATCCTGAAAAACTACTATAAACCCACAATTCAAAAGTATTAAACTAAATAAAAGTTTGACTTAATTCTACTTTTATCCTGGATGTATTTATCAATAATATAAAGTTTACACCCGCCTTAGGAGTAACTCCCTATCTGCGTCCTACCTGCGCCCTACTTACTATATGAATACTATATCAAAACATGCATTATGTCAAATAGAACAACGTATTACCTAAAGGAGGAAATGAAAAAAGCCACTCCTTTGGAATGGCTTAATCTTAGTAGCGGGAACAGGACTCGAACCTGTGACCTTCGGGTTATGAGCCCGACGAGCTGCCTACTGCTCTATCCCGCGCTGTTTCGAGTGCAAATATACAACGATTATTGATAAACGCAAGCTATTTTTTAAAAAAACTACATTTAACCGGGTAAGTAGGATATAAAAAAGAGGTCTCAAATGGGAGCATTGAGACCTCTTTCCAAAAAAACCAACACAAAACGTATTATTCATCAGCGGCAAAAGCTGAATTTTTATCGATACTTACTTTTAAAGTGGTTGCCACGCCCTCTTCATTAATCATCGTCATATTGAGCGTGTCTAATTTGGCTAAATTACGCGATACAAACCCGTTGAACATATTGTAAGAGATGTTCATTTCTTTCAGGTTGTGTAATTTTTCCAAATCAAACGGCACTTGACCATCCATTTTATTTTCGAATAAACTTAAGGTTTCCAGAGAAGAAAGGTTAGACACCTCTTTTTCTAATTTCCCGGTAAGTTTGTTGCTGTTTAGCAATAACACTTTAAGCGACTTTAATTGATAGTATGAAGCCGGAATAGAACCCTCAATTTCATTATTAAATAACGAAAGCGTTTCAAGAGCGGATAAACTTCCGATACTGTTAGGCAATACACCTGTTAAACGGTTCATATGCATTTCAATAGATTTTAGTTGGGTGGCATTACCCAAGGTTTCCGGTAACGCCCCTGATATTTTATTGAAAGCAATATTCAATTTGGTTAAACTTTTTAAGTTCCCGATAGAAGCCGGTAATGTCCCGGAGATGTCATTTCGGAAGAGGTTAAGTACTTCCAACGAAGTTAAATCGCCTATTTCGGTTGGCAGTTCGCCTACCAAATTATTATTCATTAGTTTCAAAGAAGTCACTTTATCGTTTTTGATCTCTACACCATACCACGAAGCAACCGGCGCTTTTAAGTCCCATTTATGGGTCCATTGTGCTCCTTTTGTGGCTTTGTACAATTTCACTAAAGCATTTTTTTCTTTAGGAGATATATCTGCCCACATTGAGGTAGAAATCAAAAGAACTGCTAGATAGGTAAAAATAGATTTCATATTATTTACATTTGGGGTTATTGACGAAGTAAAACTAGCAGAAAGGTCGTTTAAAAACAAAAATAATCGACGAAATGCATTTATTAAGATTTTTTTTAGCTATTTATCTTACATTACGTTGAATTTATTTAACATTTTGACTTCATTTGTAAGGCAAATTGAATTATAAATATTTTTTTATATTTGATGTACTAACCATAAAACTTAAAATTATGAATGTCAATTTTTTAGCCTTGGTGCTAGCCGCTTTGTCGACTTTAGTCGTCGGATTTATATGGTACAACCCTAAAGTTTTCGGTAATGCCTGGATGAAAGAAGTAGGAATGACTGAAGCAGATGCCAAAGGAGCTAACATGGCCAAGATATTTGGACTGGCTCTGGTGTATGCCTTTTTTATTGCTTTTATTTTACAATTCTTGGTGATTCACCAATTTGGTGTTTTCGGAACTGTGGAAGGTAATGTTAACGACCCGCAGTATAAGGCGTTCATGGAAGCCCATGGAGATGCCTTTCGCACCTTCAAGCACGGCGCTTTGCATGGCTTTATGACCGGTCTCTTTCTGATACTTCCTGTAGTTGGTACCAACTCCTTATTTGAGAGAAGAAGTTTTAAGTACGTTTTTATCGTGGGCGGCTATTGGGCCGTATGCTCGGCTATCATGGGAGGTATCATTTGTATGATGAAATAATTAACATTTTATTATAGTACAATCGCTCTACATTTGTGGAGCGATTTTTTTTGTTTTGAGCCACCATTCTTTTCATATTTATACGTCAACACAACAACTCCCTGATAATTGGGACAGGGTAGCTCATGACAATGTGTTTCTGCAAACGCACTATTTGAAAGTTCTTGAAAGCTCGGCACCTACCAACATGCAGTGTTTTTTTATAGGGATTTTTGAAGACAATCTCTTGGTCGGGGTTGCTTTGTCGCAATATCTTAATCTAAACAAATTAGAATCGTTCGGGGAACGCGATCAATGTTTAAAAACCACCGTTCGAAATTTGGTCTTTAAAAATTTAGCTTCGCATGTTTTATTTTTGGGCAATAATATGATAACCGGACAAAACGGCTATATTTTTTGTAAGGAAATGAACTTTGAAGCTATTTCCATGCTATTGCATCAAGCGGCAAACGCTTTAATTGACTATTTCAAGAAACAAAACATCAAGATTCACATTGTTTCCTTTAAAGATTTTTATTCACATTGTGCTGCCGAATTAAAAAAGTTTCATTTTAGTTCCATTTACGAATTCAATACCCAGCCCAATATGATTTTTACACTTCATAAAAGTTGGCAGAATTCAGGCGATTATGTATCGGCTTTTTCCAAAAAATACCGGGACCAATACAAAAGAGCCCGCAAAAAATCGGAAGGACTATCGGTACGAGAATTATCGCTGGAGGAAATTTGTTCTTGGGAAAGCCGGATTTATGAATTGTATCATCATGTGGCCAAAAATGCCCCATTCAATACGTTCTTTCTGGCTCGAAATCACTTTTCTGTTTTCAAACAACAGTGTGGCGACCGGTTTAGGGTAATGGGGTATTTTATAAACAATGACCTAATCGGATTTCACTCCCTTTTACTAAACGGAACCGTTTTGGAAACTTACTTCTTAGGCTATGACGAACACTATCAAAAAGATAAAATGCTATACCTGAACATGTTATACAACATGACCGAATTTGGCATTGAAAACCACTTTGAAAAAATCATCTTCGGAAGAACCGCTTTGGAAATCAAAAGTTCAGTAGGCGCCGAACCAAATATAATGTCGGGATTCATTTACCATACCAACTCGTGGATTAACCGATGGATGCCACGCATTTTCCCTAATTTAGAACCTACCTTGGTTTGGCAGCAGCGACATCCGTTTAAACAACAAATGTCATAAAATCAAAAGAGACATTGCTTATAAATTGTCTATTTCTCCCTGAACAACTTCCCAATCTTCCAGCAATTGATCGAGTGCTCGCTTTTTCTTTTCATAAGCCGCAAAGAAATTAGCATCTTCAATATGCTTGTCGTAGTTGGAAGCCAGGGCTTTATCGTCGGACTGAATTTCTTTTTCAAGTTGTTGGATTTGGCTCTCAATTTTACTCAGGCGATTTTGCAGTGATTTGTTTTTCTTTTGTTCTTCATAAGAAAGATTCTTGCTTTCCTTTTTGGAAATTGAAGTTGAAGGAGCCACAACATCTTTCTTTTCAAACTCGCGCATATTGGCAGCATTGCGCTGCTCGAGGAAGAAGTTAATGTCGCCCAAGTATTCTTTAATTTTTTGATCTTTAAATTCGTATACAATATTGGCCATTCCCTGAAGAAAATCACGATCGTGAGAAACCAGTAATAAGGTCCCCTCATACTTTTGAAGCGCTGCTTTGAGTACGTTCTTGGATTTAATATCTAAGTGGTTGGTGGGCTCATCCATCAACAACACATTGATGGGTTGCAGCAACAACTTACATAAGGCTAAGCGGTTTCGTTCCCCGCCGGAAAGTACTTTTACTTTTTTCTCGACATCATCGCCACGAAACAAAAAAGCACCAAGCATATCACGCACTTTCATTCGGTTGGTATCGGTAGCGGCCTCGAGCATGGTATCGAGCAAGGTTTTTTCTCCGTCGAGATATTCGGCCTGATTTTGGGCAAAATAACCCAACTGCACATTGTGTCCCAGCTTTATGGAACCATCGTATTGAAATTCGTTTACAATGGCTTTTATCAACGTTGATTTTCCTTGACCGTTTTGCCCTACAAAGGCAATTTTACTGCCGCGTTCTACCAAAAGCGAAATATCTTTTAAGACGGTTTTATCACCGTAGGATTTGGTAACGTGCGCCGCTTCAATAACTACCCTTCCCGGGGTTTGCGATACCGGAAAAGAGATGCTCATTACCGAATTATCATCTTCATCGACTTCAATGCGCTCTACCCTGTCCAACTTCTTAATTAAGGATTGCGCCATGGAAGCTTTAGAGGCTTTGGCTCGGAATTTCTCGATGAGTTTTTCGGTTTCCTCGATTTTCTTTTGTTGGTTTTTTTGTGTCGCTAATTGCTTTTCACGGATTTCTTCCCGCAGTACCAAATACTGCGTGTAAGGTTTATTAAAGTCGTAAATTTTACCTAATGAAATTTCTACAGTGCGATTGGTAACATTGTCTAAAAACATTTTATCATGCGAAACGATAACCACAACACCCGGAAAATTCTTCAAAAACCCTTCGAGCCAAATGATACTTTCGATATCCAAGTGATTGGTAGGCTCATCGAGCAACAGAATGTCATTGGACTGTAATAACAATTTGGCCAATTCGATACGCATGCGCCAACCACCCGAAAAAGTATCCGTTTGGTTATTGAAATCCTCCCGTTTGAATCCGAGACCCAACAAAATTTTTTCCGTTTCACCTACATAGTTATAGCCGCCTAAAATTTCGTAATGATGCGTGACGTCGCTTAATTGTTCTATTAAATCAGAATAGGATTGGCTTTCGTAATCGGTTCGCGTAGCCAACTGATGGTTGATTTCATCTATTTTGAGTTCAGCGCGCTTTATCTCTTCAAAAGCCTGATACGCCTCCTCCAGCACCGTTCTGCCTTTTTCGAAATCGATGTCTTGACGTAGGAAACCAATTTTGAGTTCTTTTTCGGTCGCTATACTGCCACTATCGGGTTTGATATCTGCGGCTAAAATTTTGAGCATGGTTGATTTACCGGCTCCGTTTTTGCCTACTAAGCCCACTCTATCGCCGGCTCCTAATCGGAATGTGACTTCCTCAAAAAGAAAGGTACCACCAAACGAAACCGACAAATTGTGTATGTTTAACATAATTAATGTGACAAAAGTTACAGTTAAAAGGAATGTAAAAAATTACCTTTGTATAAAATTTTTGCAAATGTTAAAAAAAGGAACCAAACTCTATAGCATTTTAACAGGAAGTTGTCCAAAATGCCATGAAGAAAACATGTATGTGGACAAAAACCCGTACCATCTTAAAGCTATTTACAACATGCATGAATCATGCAGCCATTGTGGTCTGCATTATAAAATAGAACCTTCCTTCTTTTATGGCGCTATGTATGTGAGTTATGCACTAACAGTAGCCATTGGTGTGGCGGCATTTATTATAGCCAAGGTATTTATCGGATTGGATTTAATTACTTCTTTTGCCGCCATTATTACTGCATTAGTCATTTTGATGCCGGTGACCGCACGTTTAGCGCGTAATATTTACATTAACATATTTGTGCATTACGACAAAGGAGCACTTAAGAAATAGGAAATCTACGGATGTCAACTGTTTTATCAAGAGGCTTTTGTTTCTCGATATAATCGAATAAATCCAACGCCATGGCCGGAGCTAACATAACGCCTCGGGTTCCGAGTCCGTTAAGAATGTGAATCGATTTGTGCAAATGATGTGTGCCTAACAACGGTCTTCTGTCTTTTACCGTCGGGCGAACGCCGGCCCAGTGCTCTATAATCTCAAAATCACAGGTGATGATTTCTTTGAGTTTTTCAATCAATTCGTTTTTTCCTTCTTCCGTAGGTGTATTGGTTTTGTCTTCCCAATTATAGGTAGCGCCCACTTTAAACAAATCATTCCCTAAAGGAAGTATAAATACACTGGTGTTAACAATAACATCAATATCCAAATCGGGTGCTTTAATCAGCAGTAATTCACCTTTGGTACCATCGAGCGGTAAATAGTTAAAAAACGGGTTTTGATGTAACCCAAATCCTTCTGCAAAAACAATATGATTGGCTGACAGGTTTTCGTAGCTCACTTGATTTTCTGTTATTTGCAACTTAGCGTAATCAAAAGTATCTTCAAACAATCTCTCCGATTTTTTTAAATAATCATGATAATGCTTGAGCAAACTTTCGGTGTCTACATAACCGGTATGCAGTACTTCTCCGTATCCGAAAGGGGCTTCAATAGCTTGGTACTTTTTGTGCACAACCTTTATGGATAAAAAAGGAGCTAAATTGGGTTTGTCGGAAGCTGTGAACCAATTGTTTTGTTCTTCTGCCGAAAAAAACTTTCTGTAAATAGGGGTCTTAAAATCGATTGATACGCCAAGTTTGGTAGCTATTCTTTGGTAAAAGACATCCGCCAATTCTAATTGATATTTGGCATTCCAAACTTCACTGAATCGTTTTAAAATAACCGGATTGTATAAACCTCCCGCAATTTGGGTGGCGTTTTGAGAGTGATTGTCGAATACTACAAATGATTTATCATTTTGCAACAATGTCTCTGCAAAAGCGATACCGGCCAGTCCCGAACCAACAATAATATAATCAGTCCTTATCATAGTGCATTAAAAAACTCCCACTTTTGGGTGGGAGTTTTTGTGTATTTTGAAATTGAATTAGTAATTCCACATGTCTGACTCAAAGCTTCTGATTTTCTCTTTGATACGTTCAGACTCTAAAAGTTGCATTTGTGAATTGTCCTTCATGTACTGCTGAATTTCACGGTCACCGTATACATTCTCTTCTTTGTAAATCTGTCCGTTAAACCTACGGGAATTTAACAAATGGTCAAACGTAATCGGCATCGCAGAGTTCTTATCGTTAAAAGCTTTTGCTTCGTGCAATATGTCTCTTACAGCCGGGAAATACACCCAGAACAAATCGATAACGTCAGCGTTTTCATTTCCGGCATCTCTTGCTTCCGGTGTTACCGGGCAAATAGCTAGCAATCGATATTTTAATTCTCCTTGACGTTTGTCAAAATACCAATAGCCTTTGATTTTGTAGCCTGAAATGTAACTGGCATCTAATTCTTTTTTATTGATATACTGCGGGTCTAAAACTCTTTTACCTGACATATACTCGTCATAGTAATTGTTGATTTCATCTTTACCGGCATCGGTTGTATCGATATAAGTAAAAGAAGTTTCCATGTCTTTGAATGTCTTTTTAGTATTAAAATAGTCATCCACGTACACTTCAGTTATCTTACCATTCTTGATATTCTTCACCAATACATCGAATAAAGAACGTCTCTCCTTACCCACGAATGCAGTATCAATAGGATAATACAACGGAAAATTAATTCTTTCATCGATATCGACAAACTCCCAGATAGTCTTACCCATCAATACATCTCTATCATGAACATAGCCGTAAGGTAATGGCTTATCATTGTCAGAAATTAACTGAGCAGGTGTTTTTTTACCAATCTCACTTGGGACTTTGGCATTCAACAAATTTGACTGAGCAAAAGCAGTAACACTTACTGACACAGCAAAAACGACTGATAAAAGGTTTTTAATTTTCATATTGTATAATATAAGTTATTTAAGTAGGTTTTTATCAACTTAAATTATTTTATTGTATTTCATAGATTACCGGCGCAGCATCTTTCGGAACGATGTTTGAGGCACCAATAATTTTAGTTTTAATGTCAAAAATAGAAATCTGATCGCCTTTGGCTGCTCTGGCTAAAGCCGCTTTACATTGTGCGTTAACTTTGTTTCCGTTTACAATGATGGCTGCCTGACCAGGAACCTTAAAGCTGAAACGTGTTACTTCATATTTCAAGTCGTACACAAAATCTTGAAGATCTGCACTAACCGTAGAAACCTCTAAACGTGATTTAGCTCCTTTTTGAATTCCAACTACTCCACCGATAGCACCGGCCGGAGCAGGGATGTTTTTAATACGGAATACCTTTTTGTCAGACACTGTAGATTTATCCGGTAATGTAGCACTTACACTAACTGTAACTTCAGTACCTGAACCAGGATTCAAATTGTATTTACCAGGAGCACCGGCAGGTCTTAAACCAGTCGCAGTTGCTTTCACTTTATCATCAGAAATACCGGCAAATGAGATAGTCATTGGGTTATCTAAACCACGATATACTACGTTCATTTTATCAGCAGAAATGTTAGCTGACTTTGGCTTAGGTACTACTACGTAATTTCCTTTTATAGGCAAACTTACCACTTTACCATTTTCATCAAAGTTGAATGATCCGTTAATTTCATGCTCACCCACATTTCCGGCGCCGAAAGAGAACTTAGCTTGTCCTGCCTCTGCTTTTACAGAAGACCCGTTAACTATAACAGACTTAGCCACTAAGTTAGGGTCGAATTTACCTAAGATAATTTTACCGGTTACAGCTTCTCCTTGGAAGAAAGCGGTTTTGTCCGGCACCACAATCGGTTGATAAGCCGTTAATGAAGCCGCGGCCACCAAGTCCGTTTGGAACATACCGGCAATGATATCGCTTTCAGTTGTTTTAATATCGGCTTGTAATTGTGATAACTTAGTTACTGTAGCAATAAGTGGGAAGCCTTTGAAGTTATAATCTAACCAATTCAAAGTTGTTCCGGCACTTTTAGATTTTACAGGCTCAGCAGCAAATCTTTTTTCGATTTTTTTCATTTCCGATTCAGCAATAGCGCTTCCTCCGATTTGTCTCACCTGAGCTACAAAGTCTTTCATTTTATCTAAGAACTCTTGCCCTGATTTAGATGGTTTATCACCTTCAAACCACTTTTCATCAACTTTATCTCCTTTATCCATTGCTTCGAAAGGTAAATTACCATCTTGGTCCTTAGGATACTCTTTGGTGAACTCCGTTTTTAAGTTTTCAATGTAAGTGGTGTATTCTTTACAAAGTGCTCTGATTTTTTGCACTTTCTCTTTTTTAGCACCAAACTGTAACGGCTGATCTTGGGCTTTTTGAGCTAATTGCTGGAAAGAAGAATCATTTCTGATATCTGCAATAGAGTTAGATTCCACAATTTTATTATTCAAAATACCAAAAGCAGACAATACTTCTTTGGACATATTTAATGCTAACATCGCGATGAAAACCAAGTACATCAGGTTAATCATCTTCTGTCTAGGGGTTAATTTTCCTCCTGCCATTTCTTAATTAGTTTATTGTTTTGTTAATAAAAATAGTTCAAAAAACTAATTATCCTTTGTTACTCATAGCAGACAACATACCTCCGTAAACATTGTTTAATGTTTGTAAGTTAGAAGTTAATGACTGCATTTGATCTTTCAATTTAAGATTGTTTTCGGCCACTTCATTGTTGATTTGAGCATTTCTTTCAGCACTTTGTAATTGTACTTGATACAAACCATTCAATGTTTCTAATTGTGAAGCTGCTTTAGTCATTTCTTCAGCATATTTTTTTGTAGAAGCTACTGAATCAACTGTTGGAGAAATTGCTTTGGCAGCACCTTCAAAATTACGAATACTATTTCCTAAGCTCTCCATTAATTGACCATCAATTTTTGCTTCTTTAAGCATATTATCCAATTTTTGAGACAATAAACCTTGTGCATCTTTTGGATCTTCTTTTTTATCTTTTGGTTTGGCTTCACCACCTGCCAATTCAGGGTAAACCAATGACCAATCTAATTCTTTATCAACCGGATCAAAAGCTGACAAACCAAAGATTAGAGCCTCAGTTCCTAATCCAACAATAAGCATAAGACTTGCACCTGGCCAGTGCATCAATTTAAATAATGCTCCGATAATTACAACCGCCGCTCCCATACCGTAAGCGAAATTCATCGTTTTTTTGCTTAATAATGCCATAATAATAAAAATTTTTAGTTAGTTAAGTTAAATATAATTAAGTTGGTTTGAAATTACTTTCTTGGTGCTTTACCGTTTTTTGTTACTTGAGTTCCCATATAATCTTGAACGGTTCTGAACCCGATATAACTACGGGCTGTATCAGCGTATTCAAAATCTCTGGTTCCTACTTGTAAAAAGTAAGCCACATCTTTCCATGAGCCTCCGCGAACTACTTTACGCATGTTTTTGTTATCTTGTACCGTAGGGTTCATGGTAGACACATACTCGTAAGCTGCTGCATCATAAGCAGAATCTGTCCATTCGGCTACGTTACCGGCCATGTTATATAAATTGTATCCGTTTGGCTCGTAAGACTTCGCCTCTACAGTATACAATGCCTGATCCGCCGCATAATCACCTCTGTTTGGCTTGAAGTTAGCCAAGAAACAACCTCTGTCGTTTTTAGCATATGGACCACCCCAAGGATAAGTCCCTGACTCCAGACCACCACGAGCCGCATATTCCCATTCAGCCTCTGTAGGCAAACGGAACGAGTTAATCAAATCCGGTCTGTTCTTTTTCTTTTTCGATTTGATATAGGCATTTTTATTCAAGGTTCTCCAAGCACAAAATGCTTTAGCTTGCTTCCAAGTTACACCTACAACCGGATACTCTCCGTAAGCCTGATGCCAGAAATAGTCATTGTGCATCGGCTCGTTGTATGAATAAGCAAAGTCTTTAATCCATACTGTGGTGTCCGGATAAACCTCTTGTTGCTCTGTTCTGATAAATGAACTTCTCTTACCTACTTTAGCTTTAGCAGCGGCTTGAATGTCCATCCATGAGTACCTGAATTTTAATTTTTTAACATCTATGGTTCTCAAACCATTAAAAGACTCAGCAACAGGAAGATACATAGTATCCATTACTTCTGAATAATATTCATCAGGATATTTGCTGGTATCGGTAATCAGTTTAACTTTTCTGTTCAATCTTCTTCCTGCATAAGGATCATCATCAGTCCCAACACTGTAATAATTCTCATACATATATTTATCGTATGGGGTCATTTTAGCCGGATCTGTATCGTTAAACGCGAAATCACCGATACTGCCTGCTTTGCCGCCTTTACCGCCTTTTCCTGTTGAGGTTTGACCCACTTCATCTGCCAAAATAGCCAAACGAACTCTAATCGTAGAATCTTTAACCCACTCTACGAACTGACGGTATTCACTGTTAGTAATTTCAGTTTCGTCCATATAAAACGATCTCACAGTAACTGTTTTGGTGGGCGCATCTTGAACGTTGGCTAAATCATCATCGGATTTACCCATGATGTAGGCGCCTCCAGGAATCAAAGTCATTCCGAATGGTTTCTCCGGATGCCATTTCTTTCCTTTAACTCCTACTAGTTCACCTTTGTCGCTTGACCGTCCACAGCTCGTTAATAAAGCTAAAACTGACGCAAATGCAATGACCTTCTTCATATAAATTGGGGTTATTTGAATGTTTTATTTTTTAAGGGCGTAAACCTATTTATTATTTTTCAAAAAAGCAATTAAATAATATTAAATTTTATTATGCATGCCTTGTATATAAATTTTCACTTTCCAAAAATAGAATTTAAAAAGTTATTAAAAAAACATTTTATCGATAAAATGCACTTTTTATCTGTCTAAATACACTTTATCGATTGTTTTGTAAGTTAAAATTTATAATTTTATATTAAATCGATGCCCTTTTTTTTTATTAAATACTATTTTTTCGTTGCGCTTTCCACCATCGCTCAGGAATTTCATGATTACAGGCAATCAGGTACTCCTCATGCGAACAAGGTAATAACGTGTTTTTTTTCAATTTATTGTGTTGTCCTGCAAAAAAGTTTATTTCAATCCACCAGCGATCTGTTTTGTTACTTTTGTAAAATATCAATTCTTCATTTTCCAGCGGAACAATGTACTTTAAATAATTCTCCTTTGTCCCAAAAGGGTATTCATTTGAACGGTAGTTAACTCCTTCTATAAAATACCAAACGATTTGTGCTGCTAAAACAGCTTCTTCTTTGCTGCTATGATGATTAAAAATTCCTAACGAGCTTACCTTATCACTAATGCCGGCATATCTTGACAGACTACAAATTTCTTTTCCGTCAAATCCGTTAGGTGTAAAATTAATCAAATTTCCTGAATCTGAAGACTTTACAGCATTCAAGTCGATACTAACAATGTCTGCATCGCGAAAAACAGGCTCAGACAAGGCAATATTATTTGAGATCTCGCCCAATCGATAGGCATCAAAGTAAAGTTTTTCAATCAAATCAATTTCCTCCTGTGAGTTGTAATACGTTTGATAACCGACATTGCTGAAATTGAAAAGATTATTGGGTTCATCTAAAATTATCTTGGACAAATAGGAATGAGCAGAAATGCCATCTTCCTGCTTGCCGAAATCAAATTTACTGTCGATAGACACCAAATTTACCATTTGCTCCAAACTATCATAAGCCCTATACAAGGGATATGTTAGATCTTGTGTTCCTCCTATTACAACAGGAATAATCCCATTTCGAATCAGTTTAGCCGTTACTTTTTGAACCGCAAAATAGGTATCCTCTAAAGAATTTCCCGGCAAAATATCCCCCAAATCGGCTATCGAGCTCTGCCAATTTCCCGGATACATGGCATACAACTCTTTGCGAATTAACGTCAAATCGACTTCTTCAAAAGCATGTACATCACCTCTGTTTTCTAAAACACCAATTACAGCAACTTTTATTTTATCAATTTCCGGAAACTCTTTATCCGTATGAAAAGCCACTTTACTGCCCAAATGCTGAGAAGATAATCCTTTGATAAACTGAATGATATCCTGACTTAAAGGTGTTAGAAAATCGAATTCCATGTGTTATTTCTTTTTGGTTGCGGTTTTTTTAGTGGTGGTTTTCTTAGCGGCCGTCTTTTTGGGGGTTGCTTTTTTGGCAGCACTCTTTTTTTCCGGAGTCTTTTGAGCAATTATTTCTTTCACTTGCTCCAGAGTCAGTTTTGAAGCATCAACATCTTTATTCAATTCGATTTTGATTTTTCCCTTAACAATGACCGATTTTCCCCAACGGGCCTTTTCCACCACGATGCCTTCTTCTACCCAATTGTGAATCACTTTATCGATATCTTTTTGTAATTTCTCTTCAATCAGTTCAGCAACATCAGACTGCGATAAATTATCAAAATTGTACTTCTTATTGACATTAATAAACATCCCGTTCCACTTGATAAAAGGACCAAAACGCCCTACTCCTTTTTGCACATCCATATTTTTATAGGTAGCAATCGGCGCATCGGCTTTGGCTTTTTGATTGATGAGTTCTTGAGCCGTTTCCATGGTAACATCTAACGGATCGGTTCCTTTGGGTAACGAAATGAATTGGTTTCCGAAACGGACATAAGGCCCGAAACGGCCATTGTTCACTTCTACTTCTGCTCCTTTATACGTCCCTAAATTTTTGGGAAGTAAAAACAAATTCAACGCTTCCTCTAAAGTAATATTTCCAATATTTTGGTCCTGACGCAAGCTGGCAAATTGTTTGTTATCGTCTTCTGCATCTCCGATTTGCGCCATAGGCCCGAATTTCCCCAAACGTACCGACACCGGTTTACCGGTTTTCGGATCGGTTCCTAAGATGCGTTCACCGCTTTCACGCTCTGCATTTTTCTCGACCTCTTCTACGTTGGGATGGAATTTATTGTAAAAATCCTGCATCATCGTAGCCCAATCGATATTGCCTTCGGCAATTTCGTCGAAATCCTGTTCTACTTTAGCCGTAAAGTTATAATCTAAAATGGCTGCAAAATTTTTCACCAAAAAGTCGTTTACAATGGTTCCGATATCCGTTGGCACTAACTTCCCTTTGTCGGAACCGGTCGTTTCAGTTAATACTTGACTTTTAACTTGACCATTCTGCAATACTAAATGATGGTATTTTCTTTCGGCTCCTTCGAAACTTCCTTTCTCCACATAATTTCTACTGATGATGGTCGAAATGGTTGGCGCATAGGTTGACGGTCGACCGATACCTAATTCTTCCAATTTTTTCACCAAGGATGCTTCGGTATAGCGACTTGGCGGTTGTGCAAATCGCTCACGAGCAGTGATATGAACATTATTCAAACGTTCGTTTACCTTTAAAGCCGGCAACATGCCTTCTTGTTCTTCATCATCATCGTCATTACCTTCCAAATATACTTTTAAGAATCCTTCGAATTTAATGACTTCTCCGGTGGCCTGAAACACTTCCGAATGGTTGTTGGCTTCTATCTTGACATTGGTACGCTCCAATTCGGCGTCACTCATTTGTGAAGCCAAAGTTCGTTTCCAAATCAAATCGTACAAACGCGCTTGGTCGCGCTCCAGGTTTACCGAATGGCGCGACATATCGGTAGGGCGAATTGCTTCGTGTGCTTCTTGTGCACCTTTGGATTTGGTATTGAAATTTCGCGGTTTGCTGAATTCAGGGCCGTAAGACTTAGTGATTTCGGCTTGCGCTGCCGTCATGGCTTCTTGCGACAAATTCACACTGTCGGTTCTCATATAGGTGATGAGTCCGGCCTCATACAAGCGCTGGGCAATTTGCATGGTAATCCCTACGGGTAAATATAATTTACGAGCAGCTTCCTGTTGTAAAGTGGATGTGGTAAACGGTGCCGCCGGAGATTTTTTGGTGGGCTTCGTTTCCAAATCGGCTACCTTATATATAGAACCTATATTTTGTTGCAAAAAGTCTTCTGCTTCTTTTTGGGTGGCGAAGTTTTTCGGCAATTTGGCTTTGACTGTTTTTCCGGCTTCGTTGGTAAATTCAGCGGTAACCGAATACGATGCTACAGCCTTGAATTCCTGAATCTCTCTCTCGCGTTCTACAATCAAACGTACCGAAACCGATTGCACCCGTCCGGCCGATAATCCGCCTTTAACTTTTTTCCACAATACCGGCGAGAGTTCGTAACCTACTAAACGGTCCAGTACTCTTCGGGCTTGTTGCGCATTGACTAAGTTATAATCAATTCCGCGCGGATTTTCAATCGCTTTTTGAATGGCCGATTTGGTAATTTCGTGGAAAACAATACGTTTGGTTTTGGCTTTGTCTAATTTCAATTCTTCCGCTAAATGCCACGAAATGGCTTCTCCCTCGCGGTCTTCATCGGAAGCCAACCAAACGGTTTCCGCATTTTTAGATAAATCTTTCAGTTTTTTGACCAGAGCTTTTTTATCAGAAGACACCTCATACTTGGGCTTAAACCCGTTGGCAACGTCTACTCCTATTTCTTTGGAAGGTAAGTCGGCTATGTGGCCGTAACTCGATTCTACCTGAAATTCACTTCCGAGAAATTTTTCGATTGTTTTTGCCTTTGCCGGCGACTCCACGATAACTAAATTCTTTGCCATAGCCCAATTGTTTGTGCGGACAAAAGTAAACGTTTTTTTTAAAATATCGATTTAGTGTTACTTTTTAACGGTGATTGACAAATAAGAGATGCGTATACCTTAATATATGTTGCTTTTAAAAAGTTCCTTTTCCGGAAGTTTCCTGAAACAAAAGACAAACCCTTTTTAGCCCCGATGGAAGCGATGCCGCGCAAAGCGAACAGCGGGAATACCGCTACCAAGTAAACCCTAATCATTCGCTCCAAAACTTTTGTTAAACCCTTACTGTCAACTTGTCAGATTTCCGAATTTAGTATTATCTTTGCTATCCGATTAAGCGAAAATCATTTTATGGAAAAGGAAATTGACGAGAAAAAACAAGGCACGAGCTTGGTTTTAGAACACAAAGAAGGAAACAGCAAAAAACTCTTTATAGAAAGCTACGGCTGTGCGATGAATTTTTCGGACAGCGAAATTGTAGCCTCCATCTTAACCGAACAAGGGTATAACACCACTCAAAAATTAGAAGAAGCCGATTTGGTTTTGGTCAACACCTGCTCTATTCGAGACAAGGCAGAACAAACCGTGCGCAAGCGTTTGGAAAAATACCAAGCGGTAAAACGCAGTATTAATCCGGGGATGAAAGTGGGTGTTTTGGGTTGTATGGCCGAGCGGTTGAAAAGTCAGTTCCTCGAAGAAGAAAAAATCGTGGACATGGTCGTTGGCCCGGATGCCTACAAAGACTTACCGAATTTATTAAAAGAAGTGGAAGAAGGTCGCGACGCGATTAACGTGATTCTTTCGAAAGATGAAACCTATGGCGATGTTTCTCCGGTGCGTTTGAACAGCAACGGTGTGAATGCTTTTGTTTCGATTACACGAGGTTGTGACAATATGTGTACGTTTTGCGTAGTGCCTTTTACTCGTGGTCGTGAACGCAGCAGAGAACCTCAAAGTATCATGGCCGAAATCCAAGATTTATGGGAAAGAGGTTTTAAAGAAGTTTGCTTATTGGGTCAGAATGTGGACAGCTACCTTTGGTACGGCGGCGGTTTGAAGAAAGATTTTGACAAAGCCACCGACATGCAAAAAGCCACGGCCGTTGATTTTGCGCAATTGTTAGAAATGTGCGCCGTGCAATTCCCGAAAATGCGTTTTCGTTTTTCGACTTCGAATCCGCAGGATATGCACGAAGAAGTGTTGCATGTGATTGCCAAATACGACAACGTTTGCAACTACATTCACTTACCGGTACAAAGCGGAAGTACCCGAATTTTAAAAGAAATGAACCGTCAGCACACCCGTGAAGAATACATGGAATTGGTGGATAAAATCAAACGCATTATTCCGGATTGCTCGATTTCACAAGATATGATTGCCGGTTTCCCTACTGAAACAGAAGAAGACCACCAAGACACTTTGAGTTTGATGGAATATGTGGAATACGACTTCGGCTATATGTTTGCCTACTCCGAAAGACCGGGTACTTTGGCGGCGCGTAAAATGGAAGACGATGTTCCTGCAGCAGTAAAGAAAAGACGTTTACAAGAAATTGTAGACTTACAACAACTATTAAGCGAAAAAAGAACCAAGCGTTTCTTGGGCCAAACCGTAGAAGTGTTAATTGAAAAAGAATCGAAGAAGTCCGACAAACACTGGAGTGGCAGAAACTCAGAAAATGTAGTTACCGTTTTCCCGAAAGAACATTACAAAGAAGGTGATTTTGTGTTGGTAAAAGTCACCGATTGTACCACAGCCACTTTAATTGGGGAAGCGGTAGGTTATAGTCCAATGCAGTAACTTGAAACCTGAAACCTGAAACAAAAAACATGGAATCCGTTCAAAGCATCAAACAACGTTTTGAGATTATCGGGAACGACCCGAAACTCAACCGCGCTATAGAAAAAGCCATACAAGTCGCTCCGACTGACATTTCGGTATTGGTAGTAGGTGAAAGCGGTGTGGGTAAAGAAAGTATTCCTAGAATTATCCATTCGCTGTCCCACAGAAAACACGGCAAATACATCGCCGTTAACTGTGGTGCCATTCCTGAAGGAACCATTGACAGTGAGTTATTCGGGCACGAAAAAGGCGCTTTTACCGGAGCGACCAACACGCGCGAAGGCTATTTTGAAGTGGCCGATGGCGGAACCATTTTCTTGGACGAAGTAGGCGAATTGCCGCTGACGACTCAAGTAAGATTGCTTCGTGTATTAGAGAACGGTGAGTTTATTAAAGTGGGTTCTTCACAAGTCCAAAAAACGAATGTGCGCATTGTAGCAGCAACCAATGTCAATATGTTTGATGCGATTGAAAAAGGAAAATTCCGCGAAGATTTGTACTATCGTTTAAGCACCGTAGATATTACGTTACCGCCGTTGCGGGATCGCAAAGACGACATCCATTTGTTGTTCCGAAAATTTGCATCCGATTTTGCACACAAATACAAAATGCCACCGATTAAGTTAAGTGATGAGGCTGTTCAGTTTTTGCAACGCTATCGCTGGAGCGGAAACATTCGTCAATTGCGCAATGTAGCGGAGCAGATTTCGGTTTTAGAGACCAACCGCGACATCTCTTTGGCAACCTTACAATCTTATCTGCCGATGGAAGGCAGTACGTTGCCATCGGTAGTTGGCGGCAAAAAATCGGAAAGTGATTTTGCTACGGAACGGGATATTTTATACAAAGTGCTTTTCGATATGAAAAGCGATTTAAACGATTTGAAAAAGCTGACTTTAGAACTGATGAAAAACGGCGCTAAAGTACAGGATATTAATCCGAGTTTGATTCAAAAAGTATACGGTTCGGCGAACAATGACAGTGAAATTGTATTCGAAGAACCACCTCGTGTGAATGTGATTCCTTCGGTTCAACCAACGCAGCAAACCGATTTTGACGATGAAGACGACCACAACTTCTTGGATGCCGAAACGGTTGAGGAAGAGGAAACCTTGAGTTTGGAAGCCAAAGAACTGGAGCTGATTAAAAAAGCACTGGAACGCAACAAAGGCAAACGCAAAGCCGCTGCCGATGAATTAGGCATTTCGGAACGAACCTTGTATCGAAAAATTAAACAATTTGATTTGTAAGTCGACCCTTATTCTAAATTATTTTGTTAGTTTTAAAGCACGAAATTATTCATTATGAAAAAGTTATGCTTGTTTTTATTTTCGGTATTTGCAATTCTGTCTTGCAGCAATGACACCGCAGAACAAAATCCGGATAACACCGACCTACTCCAAAGAGTAGATTTTCATCCCGGATTGACCATTGAAAGACGATGGAACTTCAATACGGATGGTTTATTGAGTAACATTACAAAAGCCGACGGAACCGTAGTACAAAATTTTACGTATGATGCCAACAACAGACTCATCAGTTCGACAATTTTTAATGACGTTGGCGCCAATCAAACCTACACTTTTACCTACGATAACACTAACTTTGTCACTAGTGTAAACGGTCAAGTTTTGACTTATGATGCCGGCTTAGACGCCTATTACACCGGAGATTTAACTCAAAACTACAGGTTGACAAAAATTAACAGTGAGAAGCTGATAACGTACGGAAAAACAGCTTTTATAGATTATGACGACAATGGCAATGCCTATGAAGTGGTTTGGGATGAAGTATCCGTTAATTACTCAAGTAACAATAATATATTGGGGTTTTCACCCAATAACAGCTGTAACTCTTTTACCTATGATAATACCACCAATCCGTTACGAAGTGCAACGCTGGCCATTTGCAGAGCCTTTAGTTTTGTGGAAAGCGCGCCTTGGATAAACGGTCATTACAATTCCATCAACAATCCGTTATCACACGACTATTGCTCGGAAGATCCTGAAAGCGAGGTTTTCAATTACACGTACAATGCGAATCAATTGCCACTAACACTAACCCGAGATAATTATTATTTGGGGGTTTATGAAAATACCACAACCTTTGCCAAATTCTACTATCAAGGTGATATTTTACCGTAATCGAAAATAAAAAATTACTTTTGCTTTTTATCTGTTCATGAAATTCTTCAAAAGCTTCTTACTCTTACTCATTATATTCAGCCTAAATGGTTGCGGCGTATACAATTTGACCGGAACCACCGGCAGCATTAATGCCAAAACCTTTCAGGTGAATTATTTTCAAAATAACGCCCAATTGGTGGAACCCGGTATTGAACGAACTTTTACGCTCCGATTACAGGATTTGATTCAGAATCAAACCAATCTCAATTTAACCAATTCCAACGGTGACTTGCTGTATGAAGGCGAAATTGTGGAATACCGTGTCTCTCCCATGACAGCAACCGCTGATCAAAAAGCAGCACAAAACCGATTGTCTATTGCCGTGAACGTTCGTTTTATTAATAAAAACAAAGAAGCCGATAATTTTGAAAAACGATTTTCTTTCTTTTACGATTACAGTGGTAATAATCAATTAGTAGGCTCACAATTGTCGGAAGCCTTAGATGTTATTTTTGAGCGTATTACACAAGATATTTTTAATGAATCGTTGGCCAAATGGTAGAATGACTTTTATCAATTCTCGTCCTATCCAGAATATTGAAAACAAAAGATTGTGAATTTAACCGATTACACTTATTTACTCAACAAACCGGAAGCGATTAACGATCGTTATGCCCAAACATTGGATGATGTTTTGAGCAGTTTCCCTTATTTCCAGAGTGCGCGTGTCTTGAAGTTAAAACACTTGTACAATCAAGACAGTTTTCAATACAATTATGCCTTGAAAGTTACGGCTGCTTACACCACAGATCGAAGTATTTTATTTGACTTTATCACTTCTGATTCTTTTGTATCGGTTCAAAAAGGCTTGTACGAAAAAAAACTCGAAGAGTTAATGAATATGCGTGTTATCGGCAGTGAACATGTCGTTGTAGCCTCTCAACCACAAGCGGTTAATTCCTTGGAGCAATCTATTTTAACTTCTATCAAAGAAGCCGGAGGCGAGGAAGAGCAAAAAGCATCAGAAAAACTGTCTATTGGCAAACCATTGGAATTTTCTAAAAACGAAAAACACTCTTTTCAAGAATGGTTACAATTATCGCGTTTGAAACCGATTCAAAGAGAAGAAATTCCGAAAAACACTTTTCCGCAGCAAGATGAAAAACAGCGAAAATTGGAGTTAATCGATAAATTCATTGAAAGCAACCCGAAAATTCCTGCGGTTTCAAAAGAAGCTACAACTCCGGTAATAGAGCCTGTAATTGAGGATACGTCTCATTTGATGACCGAAACCTTAGCCCGAGTGTATCTGGAACAAAAAAAATATTCGAAGGCAATTCAAGCATATGAAATATTAATTTTGAAATATCCGGAAAAAAGTAGTTTCTTTGCAGACCGAATTTCAGACATTAAAGTTTTACAACAAAATAATAATTAATTACAATACATTATGTTTACCATTTTCTTAGCATTAATAACATTGGTTTGTTTCTTATTAATCATCGCTGTCATGGTGCAAAATCCTAAAGGCGGAGGATTGTCTTCTTCTTTAGGCGGATCCCAAATGTTGGGTGGTGTTCAAAAAACAACCGACTTCTTAGACAAAAGTACTTGGACATTAGGTGCGGCTTTGATTATTTTGATTTTATTATCCAGTTTGAGTTTCCCAACCATGGGCGGTCAATCAGATTCCAAAGTAATTGATCAAACCGAAAAAGCAGCTCCTGCTCCTGCCAAACCGGTAGAGCAACCGAAAAAATAAGAACCCATAAGGTTCTCTCTTAAATGCCAGCGCTGACATGCTGGCATTTTTTTTAGGAAAAAATGACAGTAAAAACCCATTGGCATAATTTCTGAAAAACCGATGGCAACAAAATTATAATAACATTAAAAATATAGTATTATGGCATTAAACATTAAACCTCTGGCAGACAGAGTCATTGTGGAGCCTGCTCCGGCAGAAACCCAAACAGCTTCAGGGATTATCATCCCGGACACAGCCAAAGAAAAGCCACAAAAAGGCACTGTAGTGGCTGTTGGTAACGGCAAAAAAGACCAACCGTTAACCGTAAAAGTTGGTGACACGGTATTGTATGGAAAATATGCCGGTACCGATTTGAAATTCGACGGTAAAGATTATCTCATTATGCGTGAAGATGATATTCTTGCCATCATCTAAGTTGGTATTAAGATTTGAGTATTAATTAGTAAGACAAAAAACAATAAAAAAATGGCAAAAGATATAAAATTTGATATTGAAGCACGCGATGGTTTAAAACGCGGTGTAGATGCGTTAGCCAATGCGGTTAAAGTAACCTTAGGCCCAAAAGGCAGAAACGTTATCATTTCAAAATCATTTGGCGGACCTACCGTAACAAAAGACGGTGTTTCTGTGGCGAAAGAAGTAGAATTGAAAGATGCGCTCGAAAATATGGGTGCTCAAATGGTAAAAGAAGTGGCCTCTAAAACCAATGATTTGGCCGGGGACGGAACCACCACCGCCACCGTTTTAGCACAAGCCATTGTAAAAGAAGGATTGAAAAACGTAGCGGCCGGTGCCAACCCAATGGATTTAAAACGCGGGATTGATAAAGCTGTGGAAGCCATTGTAGCCGACTTAGGAAAACAAGCTCAAGAAGTAGGAAGTTCTTCCGAAAAAATCAAACAAGTAGCCTCTATTTCAGCCAACAATGACGAAGTTATTGGTGATTTGATTGCTACAGCTTTCGGTAAAGTTGGTAAAGAAGGGGTGATTACTGTAGAAGAAGCCAAAGGAACCGATACTTATGTGGATGTTGTAGAAGGAATGCAGTTCGACAGAGGCTATTTATCACCTTATTTCGTGACCAACCCGGAGAAAATGGAAGTGGAATTAGAAAGACCCTACATTTTACTTTACGACAAAAAAGTATCTTCTTTAAAAGAATTATTACCGGTGTTAGAACCGGTAGCCCAATCTGGGAAACCATTATTGATTATTGCCGAAGATGTTGACGGTGAAGCTTTATCTACTTTGGTAGTAAACAAATTACGCGGTGCCTTGAAAATTGCAGCGGTAAAAGCACCCGGATTTGGTGACCGAAGAAAAGCCATGTTAGAAGACATTGCCATCTTAACCGGTGGAACCGTAATTGCGGAGGAAAGCGGCTATACCCTTGAAAATGCCACTTTGGAAATGTTGGGTACTGCCGAAAAAGTAACAATTGACAAAGACAATACTACCGTGGTTAACGGTGCCGGCGATGCCGATATGATTAAAAACCGTGTGAACCAAATCAAAGCCCAAATGGAGACTACAACCTCTGATTACGACAGAGAAAAACTCCAAGAGCGCTTGGCTAAATTAGCCGGTGGTGTGGCCGTATTGTACGTAGGTGCAGCTTCTGAAGTTGAAATGAAAGAGAAAAAAGACCGTGTGGATGATGCTTTGCATGCCACTCGTGCCGCTGTAGAAGAAGGTATTGTAGCCGGTGGCGGTGTGGCGTTATTGAGAGCCAAATCGGTTTTAAGTCAGTTAAAAGCCGACAACGCTGATGAGGCAACCGGTATTCAAATTGTGTCCCGTGCGGTAGAATCCCCGTTGCGAACCATCGTGGAAAATGCCGGATTGGAAGGCTCTGTAGTAGTAGCCAAAGTATCGGAAGGAAAAGACCACTTTGGATATAATGCCAAAACCGATGAATATGTAGATATGCTTAAAGCCGGTATTATCGACCCTAAAAAAGTGACGCGTGTTGCCTTAGAAAACGCGGCTTCCGTTTCAGGAATGATACTTACCACCGAATGTGCTTTGGTGGAAATTAAAGAAGAAAACGCCGGCGGTGGAATGCCAATGGGCGGCGGAATGCCGGGAATGATGTAAAAATTCCACTCAAAATAAGGCCTATTGATTAGGTTTACAAAAACGCCTCGAAATTCGAGGCGTTTTTATTTTTGTAACTATTTTTTTATATTTTAGCTGTTAAATACAACTTTATGCCGCTCAAAAAACACCTCTCGCTCTTCTTCCTGCTTACCGCTTTGGGCACATTATGCGCTCAAAATAATGCCACTGACGACAAAGCTAAAATTGCATCGGTATTGGAAAATTATTTCGATTTGGAGCGAGAAGCCATACACTTGCATTTGGACAAATCAACCTTCATCAATAACGAAGCCGTTTGGTATCAAGGTTATATTATAAATCGAAAAACCAATAAACCTTACTTTACCACCAATGTTTTTATGGTGTTGTATGACGAAAACGGGAATCCAGTTTCTGAGAAATTGCAATACGCCAGCAATGGTATTTTTTTTGGAAAGATCGAGCTCGGACCCAAATTAAAATCGGGTCTTTATTACATTCAGGCCTACACCAATTGGATGAATAATTTTAGTGAAAACGAATCTACAGTTACTAAAATACACGTCATTAACCCTAACGAAGGATTAAAAAACTATGCTAAAATTAACGCTGAAACTTTGACGCTAAAATTAACTCCTGAAGGCAATAGTTATGTTTTGGGAATTCCGAATCAAATGGCCATTCAATTGCAGGATTGCAGAGGAAATGCTCCGGAAAACACAGAAGTACAATTACAAAACGACAAAAATGAAATACTGAAAACCATAAAACTCAACAAATTCGGATACGGAAAATTTGAAATTATTCCGACGCAGGACAATCTGAAAATCAGCCTGAGTTTCAAAGACAAAATCATCGAAAAACGGTTGCCAAGTCCCGAAGCCATAGGTTGCATATTAGACATCAACAATTTTACCGTAGAAGGAAAAACCATCATCAAAATCAGATCAAATCAGAACACTGTATCTTCTCTTGTTTCGAATACATTATATCTCGCCGTGCATCAGGATCAAAAATACAGCTTATACGATATTGCACTTAATCCGACAACGCATGAGGCTGAAATTGTACTGAACAACACCGAATTGTTTGAAGGTATTAACACCGTCAGAATCATTGACAGCCATTTAAAACAATGGGCGGAACGACTCATTTATATCACTCCGAAAAGAGATACTTCTTTTTCGGTAGCCAAAAATAAAAATGCCGAAGGGAAAATTAAATTGGTTGGGTACAGCGCCTATCAAAATTCCTCCCTGAGCATTTCGGTTTTACCCGAAGAAACGAAATCGTACCACAACAACTCCATCATTGCCGGACTCACTGTAAATCCGTATTTGACCGCTGCGCTCGAAAATGCCAGTTATTACCTCAACAATCCCGGGCGCTTACAGCGCTACGAATTGGACTTGGTGTTACTCCATCAGGAAAAAACCAAATACGATTGGGAAACCATGAAAATTGGCGCTCCAAAAACCCACTACTCCTTTGATGTCGGTATAACCCTGAAAGGAAAAATTGACGAATCAATCTCAAAAAAAACCTATCACAAGGCCAAATTAGTTTCATTCAAAGATTTTATCATGATGCAATCCGACATTACGGAACTGGGAGAGTATCACTTTGACCATATTCTATTGGCCGATTCGACGTATGTGAGCATGTCCTTGCAAAAACTTCCCGATTTTGAATCGATTAAAACAGAAATTCGACCGCAGGTAATCGGCCGAAAACGAAGCTTTAACAAACCTTTCAAAAACACCTTGTCACTTTGTGCCGATGAAGAGAACATCGAATATATAACCGATTTTGACCTCCCAAAGTTGAGCGCCGGAATTATTCAACTGGAGGAAGTTAAAGTGCAGAATAAGAAAAGAAAACTAACCTATGAAAACAGAATCGGTAACGGCAATCTGAGATCTTATAAAATTGACGAATCAGTTCATTTTCGAGATATTCTTAGTTTTATTGAGATGAATGGCTTTACCGTTATCAGAAACAGAGGAGATGTGCAAATTTATTCAAAAATCAGAAGCTCTTTGAATGCTGCACAATCAACTCCTGAGGTTTATATTGATGAACGAAAAGTATTGTCTTTAGACGAGTTAGATATGATGAGTAGTGACGAAGTTGACGAAGTTTATTTGGATCCTTATGCTATTGTTGCCAGCATGAATAACAATCAAGGTGTTATTAAAATCTACAGAAAGACCAATACTAAGAACAGTTATATTCAAAAAACAGATCCAAATTCATTTTATATTAAAGATGGTTTTGCTCGTTATTTCGATTTTCATAATGTTGATTACAGCAACACACAAAGCGTGGGTTTTGAAAACTTCGGCTTAATACATTGGATTCCGAAGATAAAGAGCGAAGACAACGGACAGTTCTATTTTGAAATTGGCAATTACAACCTCAAAACCGGTAAATTTATTATTGAAGGCATGACCGCTGAAGGTCAGTTTTTTCACGAAGAAAGAGTGATTGACTTACAATAAAAAAAGCCTCTTTTCAGAGGCTTTTTTTATTCTTGTGATTCTGTATTGGGTGTTTTCTTAATCATTTTAAGGAACACCGGAAAGGTAGAAATCAAAATAATTCCGATGACGATTTTCTCAATATGATGTTTTAAATCGATATCGAATTTATCCAAAAACATTCCGTATAAATAGTGACCGGAAAAAATCAAAATAAACGACCATAAAAAAGAACTAAGAATGTTATAAAACATAAACTTCTTTTTATCCATAGTCACAATTCCGGCTACAATAGGCGCAAAAGTTCTTACAATAGGCAAGAAACGAGCAAATATGATAGCTTTTCCGCCATATCTTTCAAAAAAATCTTTCGATTGGATTAGGTATTTTTTCTTCCACCAAAAACTGTCTTCTTTTTTATACAAATAGTAACCGCTTTTGGCACCAAACCAATAACCGACCATATTCCCTAAAATTCCGGCTACGGCTACTAAAACTGCCAATAGGGTTACATTCAAAAGGTCACTTTCAATAAAGGTAAAGTTTTCCACCAAATCACGGCTGTAAATTCCGGCTAAAAAAAGTAAACTGTCTCCGGGCAGAAAAAATCCGGCAAACAAACCGGTTTCGGCAAATACTATAAACAACACAATCCACAAACCAACTTTTACACCGCCAATAGACATGGTTATGTAAAACTCGGGATTCAGCAATTGCATCCAATCAAAATCACTCATGGAGTATTCAAATTAAGGGTAAAAATTTCGAGCGTGAAATTAAGGATATTTTTTGGGATAGCGGCTACTTTAGGGTTTTTATAACACGATATTGTGAAACAAGGAAATCGAAACCGTATGATTCATCAAATCGTTTGCCGTTGAAGAGGTAATATAATGGTTCAGGTAGCCCAATTCTAATCGAATGGTATTGTTATAATTGAGTCCGAATCCCACCAAAAGTCGGTTCTGATCCAATACTTTTGAATTCACCTCGTTTTCCCCCAAAGTGACAAAAAGTTCATTTTGCAAAACAAAATAAAAGGATTCTTTTTCCGATTTCAAGTGCGTCATATACCATAAAAACCGATTCAAAACCCGAAATCGATTTTGATACGCTGTTTCGGAGGTGACGCCTTCCAATTCAGAGAACCGTAGCTGTTCTACCCAGCGCTGTTCCAATCGAAATCGATTAATGAGAATATCCTTAGACCATTTCTTCGTGATTTGATACTGCTCCCAAATACGGTTTTCTTTAAAAAAATCATCCCGTGCAGCACTGAAAGTGTTCACTAATGCATAACCGGCAGTTGCGTTTTGAGATTCGGAAAAGTGATAAATAACCCCGACCCGAAATAAATTTTGTTGGTTTTGCTCCAGCTGATTATCCATCCTAAACTGAGCTTCCATATGATAACCCAAATTAGGCGAAGCCTTATACTGACCGGTATAAGCCATCCATACACGCTGATCTTGTTGGGTTTGAGAAAAGCTGACGTGGCAGAAAATCATCAATAGGAAAAGAATTTTTATCTTCAAGGCATCAAAATTTTGATAAAAGTAAGCATAAAAAAACTCCTTACATCGGCAAGGAGTTTTTTTTTAATTACTTTCGTTCATACTGGCAACAGCCGTGCAATTTGTTGTAATCTTCCTGAGTGGCTTTCACATCGTCAGTATCGTGTCCTACTTTTGCAATAGCCTTTTTCACCTCAAGAAGAGAGCATTTTTCCTCATTAACAATCAAATGCAGCATATGATTATCAATGTGCCATTCGGCACTTTTAACACCGGCAACCGAAAACGCGGCTTTTTCGATACGCTTTTTGCACATCTCGCAGTTACCGTTGACTTCTATTTCGTACTTCGCGTTTTTGTTTTTTTTGTCTTGTGCCATTGATGGTAGCGTAACCAAAAACAACAGCGCTCCTAAAAGTATACTTTTCATATTTTCTGTTTTTATTGTTTTTATTTTATTTTAAATCGTATTCCGGCATAATACATCGCTCCGAAAACAGGAGCGTACACTATGGAGGTGTCAAAATTGGGGCCAAAAGGATCGTCGGCACCTAAAACAGCCTTGTGCTGGGTATAATTTCCGATGTTTTCACCACCGATATACGCTTCAAAAGTACTCGAAAAAGTTCGTGTGATTTGCGCATTCATCGTAGAGAATGACGGCGAAAACTCGGGTAACCGGTCGTGATGCGGATTACTCTCTGTAAAAGGCAATTGCTGTTTCCCTAACCAATTCCAGGTAAAATCGAATTTCCATTGCTTCCCTTTCTCTACAATATGCGTTTCATACTCCAAGTTCCCGAAAAAACGATGCTTGGCCTGCAACGGTCTTTGGTAAGCTCCCGAAAGATAATCGGTTGTAATATCGTAGTATTTGTAGGCTGTTCTTAGGTTGAAATGTTTGATAATCTCGAGATTAAAATCGAGTTGTAAGCTGTTGGCATAGGATTTACCGTCTAAATTATAAAACAAAACTTGCTGTGGTGAATTCATCACATCGACTACCGCTTGATTTTGGAAGTCGGTACGATAAAAATCGACGGTTACATCGGCTTTTTTACCGAACAGCAAAAAGTTTTGCGTGAAACTTATGCCGTAGTTCCAAGCAATCTCCGGATTTAAACCATAGATTTTGCCATTCGAATCCAGTACTGAAAAAACTCTGGAGCTGGCAAATAAATTTTGGTTTTCGGCATAAATATTCGCGGCACGTTTCCCTCTTCCCGCCGAGAATCGCAAAACAGCCTTATCCCAAGGATTGTATTTTACATGCAAACGCGGCGTAAAAAATGCGCCCAGTCGGTTGTGATAATCGAATCTACCACCCAAGATGTAACTGAAATTATCGTTATTATCATGGGTAAATTCGAAAAAAGCGCCAACCGAATTGTCTATTCGACTCACATCCGCCAAATTCACAAACTCCGAATACTTATCATACGTAAAATTCAATCCGGTCGCAAATTTATTTCGGGTGTTATTAATAATGGAATTAAAAATCAGATTCGAATAATAGCTTTGCTGCTTGATATCGTATTGGTTTAACCCAAAATAGGATTGTTGATTATGGTTGCTGAAGGCATTCTGAAAACCGATGCTTTGATACGGCATGTCTTTGAAAACATAGCCAATCTTAGTGGACAAATCGATACGTTCTGTGTTGATTTCAGAACCCCAATAATTGGTGGTTAATCGATGACTGTCGGGATCAAAATCAAGCTGTCCGGTTTGCTTTTGGTCGTTCATGTAACGAACATTCAAAAACGAAACCCAACCGGTTTCGGGATTGGAATACTGCCAACGATTGACCGCATTGAATTGTTTTCCTAACGGATTGTCCATAAAGCCGTCGTCATTCATATCATTTTTGGCCACACGGGCATTGCCGTGAACAAACAAACTGGTCGCCCATTTATCGGATATTTTTTTGTTGAAATGGGTGTTGAGTTCAAAACGACTTCCGGTATCACCATACGCATTTACAAAAAACGGAATGTCGTTCATCGGCTTGATTAGCTCGCTATTAATTTGCCCCGAAATACTCTCGTAACCATTCACCACACTGCCGGCGCC
This sequence comes from Flavobacterium sedimenticola, assembly GCF_030053345.1. Lineage (GTDB taxonomy): Bacteria > Bacteroidota > Bacteroidia > Flavobacteriales > Flavobacteriaceae > Flavobacterium > Flavobacterium sedimenticola. Next base: position 139,033 of record NZ_JASGBP010000006.1, on the reverse strand, counting down.
TTTGGTAATTTGAATACTTTCTATCCACGTTCCGGGTGTAAACGACAACCCATAGGCCTGAGAGGCGCCGCGAACCGACGGAATATTTTCCTCGGTAATCATGATATACGGACTGGTCAATCCGAGCATTTTGATTTGCTTGGTACCGGTGAGCGCATCGGAAAAGTTGACATCGATAGACGGATTGGTTTCAAAACTTTCCGCCAAATTACAGCAGGCTGCTTTGAGCAACTCTTTGCTGGTGACCAAAGTAGTATTGGCCGTAAGATTGAGTGATTTTTTGATACTTCTTTTGCTGCCTTGCACCGTAACGGTTTTCAGGGTGTCTTGTTTTACAGCTTCTTGTGACCATCCTATCACAGAAAGCAGCAACACAGCAATTTGCATTATTTTTTTCATTATACAAGATTTTAATATTCGTAAATAGAGACTATGTAACTAACGAATACTAAAATCAGGCGTAAAAAGTATATTGGCAGTATAGTTGGTAGAGCGGCGGCGCATTAGAATCACAGTAAAAAGCAACCGGTTCCTTAGTGGTGCTTACGGTGTTAGCCGCTACAAAAAAAGGATTGTGATATTCAGCAAAAAAAGCAGGCTCAAAGTCGAATGAAATGGTTTTAATAACAATTTTTTCGGTTTTGCTTTTGAGGTCTACCTTTTTGTCTGAGCAACATTTATTATGAGTAATTTCAATTTTGGCACAGCAAGTATCTTCAACGGTTATCGTTCTAGCCTGACTTTCCGCATCCGTATCACAAATCTCTTCTTGGGTAAAAACAGAAGAGATGGAAGCAATTTCGCCCTCACAGTAATGTACGTTAAAAGCTAAACCGGAATTGGAAACCAAAACCAGCAAGGCAATTAAAACACTAAGTTGCTTCTTTAGAATCATGTTGCAAAATTATAGAATTAGAATAATAAAAAACTTAAAATACTATTAAAGTTACAATGTTATTTCTTGTCCCAAAAAAGGAACCATACAGTCGAAGCCATATTTCTCCTGAATTTGAAAACGCAATGCATCGGCCGGTTCATTCTCCCCATGAACCAAGAAGACTTTTTCCGGACGGTTTTCCAACGCGGACAACCAATGCAACAAATCGTGTTGGTCTCCGTGTGCCGATAATCCTTCTATTTCTAAAATAGTAGCTTCTACCGGGTATATTTTACCGTGCATTTTAATCTCTTTTTCTCCTTCCAATAATTTTCTTCCACGGGTTCCTTCGGCTTGGTACCCTACAATAATAACCGTGGTTTCCGGTTTTCCGATGTATCGTTCCAAATAACTGAGCACTCTTCCTCCGGTAATCATACCGCTTGCGGCGATAATAACTTTAGGCTGAACGGTGTAAATCATTTTTATAGTGTCTTCATAATCGGAAACCATGGTGAACATTTGACACATTTCGATACACTCGTCGGGTCTTAATTTGTGCCAACTCGAGTTTGTTTGAAACAGTTTAAGCACATCAATACCCATGGGTGTATCGATAACATAAGGAATATCGGGCAATCTGCCTTCTCGCATCAATTGCCAAAGCAAGTACATTATGGTTTGCGCTCTTTCAACAGCAAAGCTTGGTATAATAACTGTTCCGTCTTTTCGGAACGTATTGTTGATGTAGGTTTCCAAAGACAGTTTTACGTCTTCATCGGGATGCCGTTTGTTGCCGTACGTACTTTCCAGAAAAATATAATCGGCTTTTTGAGGCTTTGTCGGCGGATACATTAACACATCGTCATCGCGCCCGATGTCTCCCGAAAAAACCAAAGTTTTCCCTTCCATGGTGAGCGTTATCGAACAAGCGCCTAAAATATGACCGGCATTTTGAAAAACCGCTGTGATTTCCGGATCTAAATCAAAAGGCTCCTTTTCTTTGATGACTCTGAACAGCGGAAATACTTTTTCGGTTTGGGCTACATCGTATAACGGCTCGGCTATTTTGTGTTTTGAAAAATGATTTTTATTGGCCATTTCGGCTTCTTCTTCCTGTATTTTAGCACTGTCGAGAAGAATTAACTTGGCAATATCTTTGGTAGGTGATGTACAATAAATTTTTCCTTCAAATCCCTGATGAACCAATCGAGGCAACCAGCCGCAATGATCTAAATGACCATGGGTAAGCAACACAAAATCGATGCTTTTGGGTTCAATGGGCAGCGATTCCCAATTGAGTTCACGCAATTGTTTGATCCCTTGAAACTGGCCGCAGTCAATCAGGATTCGGACTCCGTTGGTTTCAATCAGCGTTTTGGAACCGGTAACCGTACCGGCACCGCCCAGGAATTTGATTTTCATTCTAAATATATTTACAGAGTTCAGACACTTCTTTGACCACGTTTTTAATGCGATTGGAACTCAATCCGATTTGTTCGAGAACCTCAAAATTATCCAATACTTCACGCGCCAGTATGACATCCAACACCAACAATTTATCTTTTTCGGCTAATGATAAGGTAGTTAAGCACGTTACCGGATAAAGTTGCTGCTGATCGATGCGATTTCGAAGGTTGTTTTTAACCGGATAATCCCAACTTAACAATTGCAAACCCGAGCAATGCGCAAAAGCCATGGCGTCGCCGGTAAATCGATTATTGGTGACAATCCAACACCCCGACAACGTATCATTCTTGGTAAAAATCAAATGCTTTCTGTCTTTAATATCATTAAATCTGGACAGAATATACATCGGTACTTTGACATCGGAATTGGTTTCGTTTTTGGCATGAAATTTACACTCTATCATTTCCAGGTAATCATTTTTATTAATGACCACATCTATTTCATGACCCACACATTTACCGGAAAGAAAAAGATTGGTTTGGGTAAGATAGCCCTCAGCCTGGAATAAACGAGCCACAAATTTTTCGAAGAAAAATCCTGTCGGACCCAGCATTTGCAAAGCCGATTTCAGATTATAACGAGCGGCATGAGAACTTGAAGTCTTTTTTAACAATCCGAAAGCCAGCTTATAAATTTTTTTGGTTGAAATTCCTTCGTAGATTTCTTTATCGATAGCCGCCAAAACATCCTCAACAACCTGAATTGAAGCCCCCGATTTGAGCAAAGACGCTTTTAACTTATCACGGTTAAAATCGACTATAGAACCCGAATGTTTGACCACTTTCATAATCGGTTGTTTTGGCTTTGATTAGGATAAAGTTACGAAAGTTATTATGGCTTTTGTCGTTTCTGATAATAAAAAGCAGGAATAAAAAGCAGAATAAAAATAGGTTGTATCAAAAAGCGTCTAAGGTAAAAAAGCGTCATTTTGTGTTCTTCTCCGAAAAAATTCAATACAAAAACAAAACTAATCATCAATATGGAACCGAGAATCATGTACAATAATATCGAAAACTTAACGATTTGAGTATCTTTAAAAATAACATACAGCAAGAACAACGAAAGCACCGAATTGAGGTAAAAGCGAATGCCCAGACTGAAGAATAGTTTATAGATATTGATGGGTGGTAACGGCATATTTGCATATTCACCCTTGAAATAATTTAAAAACGGATCGTAAAACAATTGGTCTTCAAAAACCCTGATAAGCACCATCAGGAAAACCAAAACTATAGACCAAAATACCCTCTTTTTATTTTGTAGGAGTTGTTGTAGCATGTAATGAAAATTTGTTTACCCAAAGCACCCATAACAAAAATACGGTACCGTAAATGATTAATGGAAAAATGACCCCATGCAGTAGGTGTTCATATTGGGGATAATGATATAAAGCAACACTAAGTAAGGCTATACGAGCAATGTTTAACAAATGAATCAGGACTGTTCCGAAAAGTATAAAGAGTAATGTGCTTTTTAATTTCCCGGTAAACGCCATTACAAAAGAAACAAACAAAATAATCACACTGATGGCGTTACACCCTTCAATAATCCGGGAAACATATTTCCCTTGGTAAACTAATTTTACGCTGGGTTCCTTAAGATGCGGTTGGGTGTAGGATTCGGAACCAAACCATTGCAATACCGCGACCGTTTGTTGGGCTACCGATTGCGTAAATGCATCAACCTCTTGTTTGTGGGAGTCAAAGCGACTCAAATACCATTGGTACGCCATCGTCAAAACCAAATACGTCAACAGAAACTTTCCCAAAAAAAGCAAAAAGGGTTTGTATTGCAACAATAGGTTTTTCAAGGCTAAATTTTTAACAAATTTATACAAAATAAAAAAAGTGCAGTCGTTACTTTTGCAGAAAAAATTGAAAATGAATTTTGAAAATTTACATCTGGAAGTCATCCGCATCCTCTCCGAATCAAACGCTGAGAGAGATTTGAAGTTAAAGAAACTGTGTCAATTTCTTTCCGATAGTGTTCCCTACTACAACTGGGTAGGTTTTTATTTTGCCAATCACGAAACCAAAACCTTGCACCTTGGCCCTTACGTTGGTGCCGAAACCGATCACACGGTAATTCCGTTCGGAAAAGGGATTTGCGGTCAAGTAGCCGAATCAAATGCTAACTTTGTGGTGCCTGATGTAGCGGCTCAAGACAATTATATTGCATGCAGCTTCACTGTGAAGTCAGAAATCGTGGTGCCGTTGTTTGTCGATGGAGTGAATATTGGTCAAATTGACATCGACAGTCACGTCCTCGATCCGTTTACCGAGGCAGATGAACGATTTTTAGAGTTTGTAAATAAGGAAGTTGCCAAACTTTTTTAAAAGGCAGTCGTATTTTTATTTGCCCAATCAAAAAATAAAATTACCTTTGCACACGAATTGAGAAAGCCTTAATTCATACATAATAATCATTTAAATAAATATTGGAATGTATTTAACTAAAGAAACTAAAGCTGAAATCTTCGCAAAACACGGAGGAAAAGCGGAAAACACGGGATCTGCCGAGGGGCAAATTGCGTTGTTTACTTACAGAATCTCACACTTAACTGAGCACTTGAAAAAAAATCGTCACGATTACAACACAGAGCGTTCGTTAGTTCTATTGGTGGGTAAAAGAAGAAGCCTTCTTGACTACTTAAAGAAAAAAGATATCAACAGATATCGTGAGATCATCAAAGAATTGAATATTAGAAAATAATCAATACTAAAGAGGTGCCTGCGCGCCTCTTTTTGTTTTAAACAAAAAAGAAAGTTTCGGTTTTTCATTGGGTTACAACAACTACTAGCACACACAACAACAACACAACTAACCTAATAGTTTAAACGAATTAATTTTTATGATTCCAAAAGTAACCCAAGAAACAATCGATTTGGGAGATGGGAGAACCATCTTAATCGAAACCGGCAAATTAGCCAAACAAGCCGACGGTGCTGTAGTAGTACGATTAGGCGACTGTATGCTTCTAGCCACAGCCGTATCGGCCAGAACAGCCAACCCTGGTGTTGATTTTTTACCATTAACCGTAGATTACCGTGAAAAGTTTGCCGCCGCCGGACGTTTTCCCGGAGGTTTTTTCAAAAGAGAAGCGCGTCCCAGCGACAGCGAAGTATTAACGATGCGTTTGGTGGACCGCGTTTTGCGTCCGCTTTTCCCCGATGATTATCACGCTGAAACTCAGGTGATGATTCAATTAATGTCGCATGACGAAAATGTAATGCCTGACGCTTTAGCCGGTTTGGCTGCCTCTGCTGCCCTAGCGGTTTCCGATATTCCTTTTTACAACTTAATTTCTGAAGTACGCGTAGCCCGTGTAGACGGAAAATTGGTGATTAATCCAAGCAAAGCTGATTTAGAAAGATCCGACATCGACATGATGATTGGTGCTTCTGCCGACTCCGTTTGTATGGTAGAAGGTGAAATGAAAGAGATTTCAGAGCATGAAATGGTTGAAGCCATCAAATTTGCTCACGAAGCTATCAAAATACAAATCCAAGCACAAGAACGATTAAGAGCTGCTGTGGGTTCGCCTGCTTACCGCGAATATGAAGGTGAAAAAGAGGATGAAGCGGTTTACAAAAAAGTGAAAGCAGCTGCTTACGACAAATATTATGCGATTGCGCAAGAAGCTTCGGCCAAGAGTGAAAGAGGTGAAAAATTCGCAGCAGTAAAAGAAGAAGTAAAAGCTTTATTTACGGAAGAAGAGTATGCCGAAAATCCGGATTTGGCCGAATTGGTTGGCAAATACAACTACAAAACACAAAAAGAAGCCGTACGTAATGTGATCTTGGAAAAAGGGATTCGTTTAGACGGTAGAAAAACGACCGAAATCAGACCCATCTGGTGTGAGACGGATTACTTGCCTTCTGTACACGGTTCTTCTTTATTTACCCGTGGTGAAACACAAGCTTTAGCCACAGTAACTTTGGGAACTTCCAGAGAAGCCAACCAAATCGACTCACCATCAGAGCAAGGAGAAGAAAAATTCTATTTACACTATAATTTCCCACCATTCTCAACCGGTGAAGCCAAACCCTTAAGAGGTACTTCCCGCAGAGAAGTAGGTCACGGAAACTTGGCACAACGCGCCTTGAAAAACATGGTTCCTGCTGATTGTCCGTATACCATACGTATTGTATCTGAAGTATTAGAATCTAACGGCTCATCATCCATGGCTACCGTTTGTGCGGGAACTATGGCCTTAATGGATGCCGGAGTTCAAATGATTAAACCGGTTTCGGGTATCGCTATGGGATTAATTACCGACGGTCAAAAGTTTGCTGTTTTATCAGACATCTTAGGGGATGAAGATCATTTGGGTGACATGGACTTTAAAGTAACCGGAACCAAAGACGGAATCACAGCCTGTCAAATGGATATCAAAATCGACGGATTGCGTTATGATATCATGGAGCAAGCGTTGAACCAAGCTCGTGAAGGTCGTATGCATATCTTGGGCAAATTGGTGGAAACCATTGCTACACCAAGACCGGATGTTAAAAAACACGCTCCGAAAATCATCATGCGTACTATTCCGGGCAACTTCATTGGTGCCTTAATCGGACCGGGCGGAAAAGTGATTCAAGAATTACAAAAAGCTACCGGAACTACCATTGTAATCAATGAAGTAGACGAACAAGGTGTCGTGGAAATCTTAGGTACCGATCCGGACGGAATTGCTGCAGTATTAGCCAAAATCGATTCTATTATTTTCAAACCGGAAGTAGGAGAATCTTACGAAGTAAAAGTAATTAAAATGCTTGATTTCGGTGCGGTTGTAGAATATACCAAAGCACCGGGTAACGAAGTATTACTTCACGTATCGGAATTGGCTTGGGAAAGAACCGAAAATGTATCTGATGTGGTAAAATTGGGTGATGTGTTTATGGTAAAATACTTAGGTATCGACCCTAAAACACGCAAAGAGAAAGTGTCTAAAAAAGCACTTTTACCAAGACCGCCAAGAGACGAAAATCGTCCGCCGAGGGAAGATAAAAAAGACACTCCGAAAGGTTAATACCCATTTTTTTATTAATTCATATCAAATCCGTTTCCAAAAGAAGCGGATTTTTTATTGGACTTAGACGCAACCTTTAATCGATAGGGCTATCTGACTACTAACGACTAAAGACCTAATCTATGAAAAAACCAAAGAAAATCATTTTACTAATTTTAGCCGTATTCTTTATCACATCCGGCTGTAATGACCAGAATGAACCTGCCGATTTGACCCGTGTCACCATACCACAAGACAGTGAACTCTTCCAATTAATTGAGGCCGTATTACAACGGGGAGACGACCCTGTTGAAAACACCGTTTGTATCGATTTTGTTTACCCATTCACTCTTTTTCTATATGACGCCGCTTTTCATCCGCAAGGCACTGTTCGCGTACACAGTGACGATGAATTCAGCCAACTATTGGGCACTTTAAACCCCGATCTAAGCATAAGCATCAGCTATCCGATACAAACTGCATTACCCGATGGCACTATTTTTAGCGTTAACAATGACCAACAACTGAAACTGGCATTGGACTCGTGCTCCAGAGAAGATATTATAGCCCATTGCAATGGTCTGTTTAGCAATCAAACTTGTGTTTGGAAAATGCCCTATCCGCAAAACTCCAATAGCGAATTTGCGGAATCGGTTTTTAAAGCAAATGATGACGGCACGATTACCTTTCGCCACCGAGGCTCTGATTATTTAGGCACTTGGGTATTTTTATTTTTAAACAACAGTCTTTATCTCAACATTAACCTCGAAGGAACTTCTACCGTTGCTCAGGAATGGAATCATAATTACTTGATTAACTCACTTTACGGAAGCACCATGCAAATAAGCTACAATAATACTCCGCGAAACTTTAAAAAAGTGTGTTCTAACAATATCATCTATGAATTAGGACAAGTTGGTCCGAATGGTGGTATTGTTGCCTATGACAAAGGAGAATACTCCAATGGTTGGCGATATATAGAAGTCGCTACTAGCGATTTGATAATCGAGGAATGGGGCTGTAACAACGCTGAGATTGAAGGCGCTCAATACGAAAATATCGGAACGGGTTATCAAAACACTATAGCAATTGCTCAATTCCATAACAATCTGAATAGCTTTTATCTTAATCCGTCCGTTTGCAGTATATCCAGCAACGGAACAGTTACCGCTGTAACTGCATTAATGCAAACAGTAAACACTAATGATTGGTTTATTCCATCTATCGGGGAGCTCGAAAAAATTCATGAAAACTTAACCCCTTTGAATTTAGGTAATTTTGAAAACACCAACTACTGGAGTTCATCTGAATTTAGTTCAACCGAAGCAAAATGCTTTAATTTCTCTGTTGGGGAATCCAATACTGCTTTAAAAAATGATGCCAATATAAAAACCAGGCTTATTCGTTATTTCTAATCGTATTGATTATTATATTTTAGGTTAATTCTTTTTCAAAACCTCAACTTTCATCAGTTGAGGTTTTATTTTGCACCGAAAAAAAATTGTCATCACAAGACCAATAGCTCATCAATCTTCAAAAAACAGATGCGCAATGTGACAAAAAGTCGTTTTTAGAATATTTTTTTAGGATTACAACGCAACCTTTTCATTTACCTCAGACTTCACTAAAAAGACCAACCGTATGAAAAACTTAGTTCGCCTTGCCAGAGTACCTTTTTTATTGTTGCTGACATTATGCATCAATAGCTGCAAAGACATAGATGATACAATATCGCTACCTAATGCCGAAGATTTAATTCAAAAAGATTCGGAACTTTTTAATCTTTTGGAGCGTGTCACCAAAGAGGAAGATGACCCCTTGCAAGACATTGTGTGCATCGACTTTATTTACCCGCTGCATTTGGTGATTTATGATGCCAATTTAAATTCAATAGGCTCCGTGACCATTATAGGCGATGACAATTTCAGCGCTTTCCTGAGCATCCTGCAACCCGACCAATCCCTGAGTATCAGCTACCCTATTTCGACTACACTAGAGGATGGAACTGAGTTTACGGTAAACAATAATTCCGAACTCAAACTGGCCATCGACAGTTGTTCAAGAGAAGACATTATCAGTTATTGCAATGGTTTTTTTTGCACTTCGAGCCCAAGCATAACCACTCCCTGCGTTTGGAAAATACAGTATGACATCAATGGAGACAATCGCTATCTAAGCGGATATTTTGACGCCAATGTTGACGGAACAATTAATTTTTATTACAACGGCCAACAATACTTAGGCAGCTGGACATTTTTATTTGTCAATGATGAATTCCATATCAACATCAATTTGGTAGGAACTTCTCAGGTGGCCTTGGATTGGAATATAGACCGAAAAGTCATTATTGCCGGCGATGAAATTATTATAGATAACCTGCCTAAAAACATTCACCTGAAAAAATCTTGTCAAACTATAAACACCTATGTTATTGGTGATGTTGGTCCGGCCGGAGGCATCGTATTTTATGACAAAGGCTCGTATAGCGACGGTTGGCGTTATGCCGAAACCGCCACGGCAGATTTAGCCGACTTTCAATGGGGATGTGTTACGTCATCGATTACAAACACACAAAACAACAACATAGGAAAGGGAATGTACAACTCCGGTAGTATCCTAAACTTTCACGATACGATACTTAACTTTTATACAAATCCATCCGTTTGCGATGTCGCTAACAATGGAACTGTTGCCGCAAGAGAAACATTAGGCTATCAAATTAACGGCGTAAAAGACTGGTTTTTACCGAGTCATTATGAATTGTTGTTGCTTTATACTAATTTGCATCAGCAAAACCTGGGAAATTTCAGCAATACGGTATACTGGAGTTCAACCGAGAATGATGCCGCTACGGTTAAAACCATAGATTTTTCGGATGGACAAATGTATAACACCAGTAAAGCACCGGTAAGCGGTTCTGTAAAAACAAGATGTATTCGCTATTTCTAAACACCCTTTTTTGAACTTAGAGCAGCTCATAAAAAAGTGTGCCAAAAACGATATTGTGGCCCAACAAGAATTGTACAATCGTTACAAGGATACTCTCTTTGTACTTAGTCTTAAATATTGTAAAAACACAGAAGAAGCAGAAGACAATCTGCAAAATGCTTTTTTAGAGATTTTCAACAACATCAAAAAGTTCAACCACACGGGTTCGTTTGAAGGCTGGATGAAACGCATTACCATCAACAAAGCCATTGATAGTTATAAAAAAGCCTGTCAAATGATTCCCATCAGCAATCATACCTTTCCGGACACAGAGATTGACGAAAGTGAGATGGAAAACTTTTCATTAGATTACATTTTATCGCTAATTCAGGAACTACCAAATCAGTACCGGTTAGTATTCAGTTTATATGAACTCGATCATTTTTCGCATGCCGAAATTGCCGAGATGCTGTCAATCTCTGTCGGAACCTCCAAATCAAACCTACACCGGGCCAAAATGATTTTGAAAGAGCAAATCAAATCGAATAAGCCTGTTGCTAAAGTGAATATGAAGTATGAATAATAAAAAAGACATCGGTAAAATCTTTAATGAGAAGTTACGGGCCTTGGAAAAATCTCCAAGTGACAACGTATGGAACAATATCAGCATTGAGCTTCAGAAAAAGAGAAAAAGAAGAATCGGTTTCTTTTTCTTTTGGACAAAAATTATCGGATTTTTTATCTTCGGCGCCTTGACAATCTGGTATGTATACCGATATCAATCAAACAATTCGTCGTTTCCAAACCGCTCCAAAGAAAACATCACAGTTAATGAAAACCATCCCCAAACGGCTCAGGACCAAGAAAATGTGTTCCCTAACGATACGTCGGCCAAAGAAAGCAACTCAGCATTAGAAAATGACAATATTAAAAACTTAAATCTCAATCCCACAAATAATCAAAATACCATCAATAATAAAAGCACTTCTAACCCTATTCTTTCGGAGAAAACTACCGTTTCAAAAAAATCAAAATTTTCTAAAGGAAAATCGGGTCAATATTCTACAACAAAGTTCAAAAAAACGACCCGCAAGAAAAAAACAAAGTTTAAAACTTCTGATGAAAATATAAGCAAAAAGGGCGATGCTATACTTCAAAGAATTATAGCTTCTCCCAATTTGTCACTCTTACAAGACGGAAACAAAACAGAAGGTAAAGAACATATTCCGACAACAAAAAAAGATTCTCTTGTGGCTCAAAAAAACAAAGACAAAGTAAAAAACATCACCATGCGGCCTGAAGACAAAAAAGAAAAGGACAGCACTAAAACCTATCGGAAATTTGACGTTGATGTTTTTGTGTCACCAACGTATTACAGCTATTTCGCTAAAAAATCAACGTTGGACCGAGATCTTGATTCTCTGACAAAAAAAACAGAAATTTCCTGGAGCTACGGCATTGGATTGAGCTACCAATTAACAGATCAAATCGCTGTACGCATTGGCTATACCAAAACCAATTTACAATACGTTACCAAAAATGCACCCGTAAACACCCCAAACTACAGCGGCATCAGCTATCAATCAAATATTACCAACAATTCCATTTACACCCAATCGGGGAACGCCGAAAAAATGGATATCAGTCAAAAAATAGCCTACACGGAAATTCCACTTGAAGTGAACTACAATATTTCAGACAACAAATTAAGACTCGACGGTATAGCAGGCTTTAGCTATTTGGCATTGAGCGAAAATGTTGTAAGCATTACAACCGACAATGGCTTTTCACAAGAAATCGGAAAGTCTAAATATTTGTCTCAAATGTCTTTTACCGTAAACCTCGGAGTAGGACTGTCTTACGAACTTTTCAAAAACACCAAAATAGTTGCAGAACCAAGATTCAATTATCAGGTCAAATCGTTTGACAATAACAATTACAAGTCTTACTATTTTGGGATTCACACCGGCATTCGGTATACTTTCTTAAACAAATAATTTTTAAACTTATTCCATACATTTCTAATGAAATTCCATCTACCCTATGCAGGGAATACTCATGCTGCTTGATTTCGAAATCAATAAAAGAAAAAAATATTTCACATATTGTAACTTTTTTGAAACTCACAACGTACAACAGCCTGAATACTTTAAAGAAAAGGAGAAATTTAGATGAGACAGCTCAAAATCACCAAACAGGTTACCAATCGTGAAACCGCATCCTTAGACAAATACCTACAAGAAATCGGGAAAGTAGATTTGATTACAGCAGATGAAGAAGTGGAATTAGCACAACGCATCAAAGCCGGAGATCAAAGAGCTTTAGAAAAATTAACCAAAGCCAATCTTCGTTTCGTGGTTTCGGTGGCTAAACAGTACCAAAATCAAGGATTAACGTTACCGGATTTGATTAACGAAGGGAATTTAGGATTGATTAAAGCGGCACAACGTTTCGACGAAACCCGTGGTTTTAAATTCATTTCTTATGCTGTATGGTGGATTCGTCAGTCCATCCTTCAGGCTTTGGCCGAGCAATCGCGTATTGTTCGTTTGCCATTGAATAAAATCGGTTCTATCAATAAAATCAACAAAATGTACGCCTTGTTAGAGCAATCTAACGAACGCGCCCCTTCTGCTGAAGAAATTGCCAAAGAGCTTGATATGACCGTAAACGACGTAAAAGAGTCCATGAAAAACTCAGGCCGTCATTTATCCATGGATGCGCCATTAGTAGAAGGAGAAGACTCTAACTTATACGACGTATTGCGTTCCGGAGAATCTCCAAATCCCGATAGAGAATTGATTCACGAATCATTACGTACGGAAATCGAAAGATCTTTGGAAACTTTAACGCCACGTGAAGCAGATGTTGTACGTTTGTATTTCGGTTTAGGCGACCAACATCCGATGACGTTAGAAGAAATCGGAGAAACATTCGATTTAACCCGCGAGCGTGTGCGTCAAATTAAAGAAAAAGCCATACGTCGACTAAAACACACTTCCAGAAGTAAAATATTAAAAACATACTTGGGATAATCCCAATAACCGCAACAACAGTCTGATTAACTGTTCGTTTTTTGATTGATGATTGAAACTCCGGCTGATTACCGGAGTTTTATTTTTTGTATGAGGAATAAAACTCCGGTCTGTTCGCTTTGCTCGATTTCCCGGAGTTTTATTTTTTAAACACCCTCTTATTTGGGCGTTGCCTACGGCCGGGCTATCCACTACAATCTTTTTTAGTATTGTATTTCCCTACGCAAGCTTCGGGTAATCCTAAAAAAGGATTTCCGTTCCTATCCCTAACGCAAGCTCTGCCGTAATTTAACCCAAAACTTTCTTTGCGAACTTCGGAAAAAAACCTTGCTGACTTTGCGGTGAATAAACTAATTTTGCACCAACAACACACAACATGATCAAAATGAAAAACACCCTTATTGCACCATCAGTTCTGGCAGCCGATTTTGCCAATTTACAACGCGACATCGAAATGATTAATACGAGTGAAGCCGATTGGTTTCACATCGACATTATGGATGGTGTTTTTGTTCCTAATATTTCGTTTGGAATGCCGGTTTTACAAGCTATTTCAAAGCATGCCCAAAAAACCGTTGATGTGCATTTAATGATTGTGGATCCCGACCGATACATCAAAACTTTTGCCTCGTTGGGCGCTAATATATTAACCGTTCATTACGAGGCTTGTACTCATTTGCATCGAACTTTACAAGCCATTAAAGCCGAAGGCATGAAAGCCGGCGTTGCACTAAACCCGCACACCAACGTCAGTTTACTTGAGGATGTAATCAAAGACATCGATTTAGTATGTCTGATGAGTGTCAATCCCGGATTCGGCGGACAATCCTTTATCGAAAATACCTATATCAAAGTCGAGAAGTTAAAAGAACTTATTATCCGTAAAAATGCTCCGACAGTCATCGAAATTGATGGCGGTGTAACCGATAAAAATGCGAAACAATTAGTTCAGGCCGGAGCCGATGTTTTGGTAGCAGGAAGTTTTGTTTTCGGGGCTAAAAACCCAATACAAACCATAGCCGATTTAAAAAAAATCACTGCCTTATAAGCATCTCAAAGTGAATTTCTCATAATCAACCTAGAGATATTTTTTATACTTGATTTCGAATTGGTATTAATCATTTGTGCCAATGTTTTTCCCATGGCATTAAAATCTGTGGAAATGGTTGTAATACCATTCTCTACCACTTTTTTCAACGAAGTATCGTTGTAGGATATGATGCCGTAATCAACCCCTAAAATGAAACCCTGCCGCTTTGCTTGTTCTATCACGTTTACCAAATGCCGGTCATTGGGAATAATAAACAAACTGCCTTTTTGTATCTCATTGTCTTCAAAAGAAGAAATAACAGAATGCTTGTTGTTATTTTCAACACAAAACTTCAAAAAACCACTCACCATACCGGTCGGTTCTTTCTCTCCGGGAAAAATCAAAATCAACTCGGTATATTTTTTCACCTTATCCAACCCGAAAGTTAACGCATCATACATATCGGCCACAAAATCCTGATAAACCGCCGGAAACTCCTTGAAACTTTCATTCGTTTGGTCTAAAATATAAGTATCGTTCAAAGGCAACGACCTAACCAAATCTACCGGAATTTCCAGGTTGGAAGGCATAATGATGTACTTAGAATAGTTGCCTTTGCTCTCCTCTACTAACTTCTTGAACATCTCCAAATTAAAATGATGAAAGAAAATATCAATTTGGAAATTCTTATTCACGTGATAGAGAAAAGAAGTATACAAATCTTCTTTAAACGCATTCAATTCATCAAACAGTAAAAAAACGCGTTGCTCCAAAGTAAAGGCAACACGCTTCACATAATAACCTTTTCCCAAAACCGAATAAATAATGCCGCGCTTCTTTAATTCATCATAGGCCAATAAAACGGTATCTCTTGAAATAGAAAATTCCAAACTGACTTTGTTTACCGACGGTAATTTATCTTCTCTTTTTAATCGCTTCTCCGCTATGGCCATTTCAACAGACAGTACGATTTGTTTGTATTTAGGCTGTGCCGATTGATTGTTTATCGTGATGATTTTCATACTCCATACAATTAACTGGTGGTAAGTTACGAAAAAACCGGTAGGTAGTGGTATGGATGAAAAAGATAAAACGATACTTTCGTTATAAGATTGATAAAAAAACCATGTTTAAAAACCATATTTCACAAAACAACCCAAGTCTAAATGAAAAATTCTTCGGATTGACACCGGAGAACCAAGAGGTATTTTGCTACACATTAACCAATAAACAGGGTATGGAAGTAAGTGTAATTAATTACGGAGCAACAATAACCTCAATAAAAATTCCGAATTCAAATGGTATAAAAACCGATGTGGTTTTGGGATTCGACAAATTGGAAAGCTATATCAATTCATTTAACTTACCCAGCGCACCTTATTTGGGAGCCGTTGTAGGCAGATATGCCGGCAGAATTAACAATGCCTCTTTTATATTAAACGGGGAAAAAATCCAATTGACCAGTAACCACAACAGACATCAAATTCACGGTGGTTCAGTTGGTTTCAGCCAAAAAGTATGGACAGTCAAAAGCATTCCCTCAGAGGAAACGCAATCCATTATTTTAGAGTATTTGAGCGTTGACAATGAAGAAAATTTTCCGGGAGAATTAAGCGTAAGAGTAACTTATACCTTAACTGACCAAAATGAACTAAAAGTGGAATTTTCTGCAAAATCCACCGAAGATACCATAGTAAACCTCACACAACACAGTTACTTTAATTTAAATGGTCATCAAGAAAACATCAACCATCAAAAAATTACTATTAATGCCGATACCATGCTGGAAACAACCGAAGAATTAATCCCGACAGGTAAATTTATCTCTTTAAAAAATCATGATTACGATTTTTCAACAACCAAAGATTGTCCGGCAATCATTGATAACACCTTTGTATTAAACGATACAAAAGCAGCTACAATGTATGGTGAAAAATCAAAAATTAAAATGACAGTTATCACCAACCAACCGGCAGTCCATGTTTATGTTGGCGGCAATTGCTTTGATCAAATTAAAGGAAAAGAAGCTACGGAGTATCACAAAACCAGCGGGATTTGTTTTGAAACTCAAAACTTTCCGGACGCTCCCAACCACAGTCATTTCCCTACTGCTGTTTTAGGGAAAAACGAATGGTACTCCCATCAAACTATATTCAAATTTGAAAATCTATAGCTATGAAAAAGGTAGTATTACTCCTGTTATCCGTTTCATTGTTTTCCTGTTCTTCCGACAGCAATTCAGATACGCAATCACCGGTGAATGAAGATGTTTTTCTCCGTGGTGCCGATATGTCTTATCTTCCTTTAATTGAAAGCGAAGGCACGGTTTTCAAACACAACGGTAACAATGAAGACGCCATCATAACCTTAAAAAATGCTGGCTGCAATACCATCCGAATTCGTTTATGGCAAAATCCATCCGACGGGCATTCGGGGATGGCCGAAGTAAAAACTTTTGCTCAAAGAGTCAAAGCAGCCGGACTTAAGGTATGGTTAACCGTACATTATTCGGACACTTGGGCCGATCCGGCACATCAAACCAAACCTGCAGCTTGGCAAAGTTTACCGTTTGCTGCTTTGAAAACAGCCGTTACCGATTATACGAATTTGGTCATGACCGAAATCAATCCTGATATCATTCAAATCGGCAATGAAACCAACGACGGTATGCTTTGGCCGGAAGGCAAACTTTCCACTAATGAAAATCAATATTTGGAACTCGTTTCTGCTGCCGGTGCGGCCATCAGAAGTAAATCAACAACCGCAAAAATCATGTTACACCACGCCGGTATATCCGGCTCGGATTGGTATTTCAGTAAAGTCGCCAACATCGATTATGATTACATCGGCTTGTCGTATTACCCTATTTGGCATGGAACCAATTTGGTAACACTACAAAATACGATGAACGCTTTGGGCCAATTGTACAACAAAAAGGTCGTTATTGCGGAAACAGCCTATCCGTTTACCTTTGATTACAACGATTACACCAACAACATCATTGGTTTACCCAACCAAATTTTACCGGCTTTCCCGGCTACTCCAACTGGTCAAAAAGGATTTCTTTCTGCCATCAAAAACACCGTCACACAAAGCAATTACGGCTTAGGATTTTGTTATTGGGGTAGCGAATGGGTCGCTTTCCGAGGGCCAACAGCAACCAACGGTTCTTCCTGGGAAAATCAAGCTTTATGGGATTTTAACAACAATTCGCTTCCAACCCTGGAAGTATTTAATGCTAATTGATGATGAAACGAAACGCAATAACCTTACTCCTGCTTTTAATTACCGGATTAAATTTCGGGCAAAAAAAAGAAACAGTTTTCGCTAAAGGTGCCGACGTAGGTTGGCTACCCCAAATGGAAGCCACAGGATACAAATTCTACGACACCAACGGTAAAGAAGCGGATTGCCTGCAAATACTAAAAGACTTAGGCATGAACTCCATCCGTTTACGGGTTTGGGTCAATCCTTCAAATGATAAAACGAGCGGCCATTGCAGTAAAGAAGAAACTATAGTCATGGCCTTACGCGCTCAAAAATTGGGGTTCCGAATCATGATTAACTTTCATTATTCCGACTCCTGGGCAGATCCGGCCAAACAATTCAAACCGAAAGACTGGGAAAAACATTCCTTTGCCGAATTGTTAAACGATGTTTACAACCATACGTATGACGTTATCAATTCTTTAAAACAAGCCGGCGTCACACCCGAATGGGTTCAAGTAGGCAATGAAATTCCGGGCGGTATGCTGTGGCCCGACGGCAGTACCGACAATTGGCCGCAACTCGGACAGCTATTAAACAAAGGTTATGATGCGGTAAAAGCAGTCGATAAAAACATCAAAGTCATTGTACACGTTGACGAAGGCAACAACAACGAAAAATTCAGAATCTTTTTTGACAATGCTACAGCGCAGAAAGTAAAATATGACGTAATTGGTTTGTCTTATTATCCGTATTGGATTAAAAAAGATTATACCGAAACCATAGCCGATCTGGAGTTCAATCTCAATGATATGGCGAAACGCTACGGCAAAGAAGTCATGGTCGTAGAAGTGGGCGGCGAAGATAATCAAGTACAAAACACCTATGAACTATTAACAGCCACCATTAAAGCCGTTAAAAACGTACCGAACAATAAAGGCATCGGCGTGCTTTATTGGGAACCGCAAGGCGCCCGAAGCTGGAGTCATTATGCCCTGAGCGCTTGGCAAGCGGACGGCAAACCATCTCCGGCATTAAACGCTTTTAAAGAAAATTAATCGCAATGAAAAACTTTCAAAAACAATACCTCACCGCCTTATTTTTGGCACTGAGTTTTATAACATCAGCTCAGCAAAAAATCAGTCTTGATGACGACTGGAGATTCCAGTTCGGCCACGCAGCCAATCCGGACAAAGACTTTGACTATGGCAATAAACTACTATTCCACAAATCCAATGTGTTTGAAACTACGGTAGTCAACCCTAAATTCATCGACACTACTTGGCGTAAAATCAATGTACCACACGATTGGGTTGTCGAATTGCCTTTTGTAAAATCGACCACTCATGAAATGGACACGCACGGCTACAAACCGGTTGGTAGTGCTTATCCGGAAACCAGCATCGGTTGGTATCGAAAACATTTTTCCATTGATAAAAAAGATGCGAACAAGCGTTTCGAACTCCAATTTGACGGCATTTACAGAAATGCGACTATTTGGATTAACGGCTTTTATGTGGGTACCAACTTCAGCGGCTATGTCGGTAATTCGTTCGATGTAACCGACTATATGAATTTTGAAAGCGATAATGTTTTGGTGGTTCGTGTAGATGCTACCCAAGCTGAAGGTTGGTTTTACGAAGGTGCCGGGATTTACCGCCACGTTTGGCTTAATGTCACTAATAAATTCCATATTCCTCAAGACGGCATTTTTGTGCATTCGGAAGTTCAAGGCAAAAACGCCTCGGTAACCATAGAAACTACTTTGCAAAATAACAATCTCATTACAACCAACGGCACCGTTTACAACCTAATCACCGACAGAAACGGAAAAATACTGGTCCAAACTTCGGAGCATAAAATCAACTTAGGTATCCGAAAAAACATCACCATAAAACAAAAAATGAAATTGACCAATGCCCGACTCTGGTCTGTAGACGACCCGTATTTGTACAAAGTCATTACTGTAGTGAAGTCGGGAAACCATATCGTTCACCAAGCTCAAACCCGATTCGGTATCAAAACAGTGCGCTTCGATGCCAATGAAGGTTTCTTTTTAAACGGAAAACACCTCAAAATTCAGGGCACCAACAACCACCAAGACCACGCCGGCATTGGCAGCGCTCTACCCGATTACTTGCAATATTATCGCATCAAACTGTTAAAAGAATTGGGCTCTAACGCCTACAGAGCTAGTCACAATGCCCCAACACCTGAACTCTTGGAAGCTTGTGACAGTTTGGGCATGTTGGTTATCGATGAGCAACGTTTGCTGAACAGCAGCCCGGAGTATATCGACCAATTCCAACGCCTAATCAAACGCGACAGAAATCATGCTTCCGTGTTTTTGTGGTCTATTGGTAACGAAGAGCAAAACATTCAAGGCAATGACTACGGCAAAAAAATTGCACAAACCTTACTCGCCATTCAAAAAGAGTTAGATCCAACCCGAACCAGTACCTATGCGGCCGATATGGCCAACGAATTTAAAGGCGTCAACGAAGTCATCCCGATTCGCGGATTCAACTACCGCGAATACGCCGTAGCCGATTACCACCGAGACCATCCCAACCAACCGTTATTAGGAACCGAAATGGGAAGCACCGTAACCACGCGCGGCATTTACGAAAAAGACGAAATCAGGGCTTATGTTCCCGACCAAGACATTACACATCCTTGGTGGGCCAGCAAAGCCGAAACTTGGTGGAAACTCGCCGCCGAAAACGATTATTGGTTAGGCGGATTTGTATGGACCGGATTCGATTATCGCGGCGAACCAACGCCATACAAATGGCCTAACATCAGCTCGCATTTCGGCATTATGGATGTGTGTGGCTTCCCGAAAAACATTTACTACTACTATCAAAGTTGGTGGACCGATAAGGATGTTTTGCACATTTCACCGCATTGGAACTGGCCGGAAAAAACAGGCCAACCTATAGAAGTTTGGGTCAACTCCAATGCTGATGAAATCGAACTTTTCCTGAACGGAAAAACGGTAGGCAAAAAAGTCATGCCAAGAAACAGCCACCTCAAATGGCAAGTCAACTACGAACCGGGAACACTGGAAGCCATCGGCTATAAGAAAGGTAAAAAAATCACCTCAAAAGTAGAAACCACCGGCACACCATACAAAGTGGTACTCAATACCGATAAAAGTATACTCACAGCCAACGGAAAAGATGCGACCGTTTTCAACGTATCCATAGTAGACGATAAAGGCCGAGAAGTACCGGTAGCGGATAACAGAGTGCTATTCGCTCTCTCCGGAGATGCTAAAATCATTGGGGTCGGCAACGGCGACCCAAGTTCGCACGAACCCGATAAATGTGCCGAAGGCGCTTGGCAACGCAGTGCATTTAACGGCAAATGTCAAGTGATTCTTTTGGCCGGAAAAACGCCGGGAACAGTTACCCTCGAAGCCAAGTCTAACGGATTATTTACAGCTTCTGCAACCATACAAATCCAATAATGAAGAAAAAGCTTATCCAACATACTTCGGAACACTTTCAGAACGTATTTCAAAAAGCACCCGAGCATATTTTCTTGTCTCCAGGACGCATCAATATCATCGGGGAACACGTCGATTATAACGACGGATTTGTGATGCCCGCCGCCATCAATAAATACATTTGTTTTGCCATTTCAAAAAACGCCGATACCCACTTCACCCTTATTGCCCAAGATCTCAACGAAGCTTACCAATTGGATTTGAATGACAACCTAAAACCTGTGAATACCATGTGGGTAAATTACATTTTAGGCGTGCTCCATCAATTAAAAAGCAAAGGCTTATCTTCGGGTTGTAACATTGTTTTCAGCAGTACGATTCCGATGGGCGCCGGTTTATCCTCTTCCGCTGCTTTAGAATGTGGTGTGGCTTATGCCATGAACAAACTATTCGACTTAGGTTTAACCAAACAAGATATGGCGCACATCGGTCAACAATCGGAACACACTTTCGTGGGTGTGCATTGTGGTATCATGGACCAATTTGCTTCCGTTTTCGGAAAAAAAAACCGTGTCATCAAACTCGATTGCAATACCCTGGAATACGAATACTACAAGGCCGATTTCAAAAAATATGCGTTACTTTTATTGGACAGCAATGTCAAACACACACACTTAACTTCGGGCTACAACGATAGAAGACAAGAGGTGGAACAAGGCTTAACCATCATCAAACAAAACTTTCCTGAGGTCAAAACCTTCCGCGATTGCCAAGAAATTATGCTACTTGGTCTCAAAGATCAACTCGGTGAAACTATTTACAAACGCTGTCATTTTGTGGTTAAAGAAATTCAAAGGGTTCAAGAGGCCGCTGAGGCATTAAAGAATTCCGATTTTAAAAAATTAGGCCAATTACTATCGGAAACCCACCAAGGATTGTCCGAAGAGTACGAGGTAAGTTGCCCCGAAATCGACTTTTTAGTCCATGCCGTACAAGAAGAAAAATCCGTGCTCGGGGCACGCATGATGGGTGGTGGCTTCGGCGGCTGCTCCATCAATCTGATTGAAAAAGGGACCGAAAAAGAGGTCATCGCCAAAATCACAAAACAATACCGAAACCAATTCGGCATCCAACTAAAAGCCTATAAAGTAAAGATTTCAAAAGGAACAACAAAATATAAAATGAAATAGGGCGTTACCCCTCGGCCTGCCTTGAGCCTGCCGAAAGGGGTCGGGCTTTCCGCACTCGCTTTTTTGTTTTGTCATCCTGAGCCTGCCGAAGGACAAAACAAAAAGAGCTCAAACAAAGCTACAATCCCTAACGCAAAACAAAAGCAAATATGCAACAATTCAACGCTAACGAACATCCGCACCGAAGATACAATCCGTTACTCGACGAATGGATACTGGTTTCTCCGCATCGTGCCAAGCGACCATGGCAAGGACAAAAGGAAACCCTACCCGAAGATAATAGGCCGGAACTCGACGCCAATTGCTACTTATGTGCCGGAAATACCCGTGCCAACGGCGAAAAAAATCCGGAGTACACAGATTGTTATGTCTTTGAAAACGACTTTTCAGCGCTACTTACTACCGAAGTTAATTTTGAAAGCAAAGAACCATCGCTTTTCCAATTAAAACCGGAACGCGGTATCAATAAAGTGGTTTGTTTTTCACCCAAACACAACCTCACCTTACCCGAAATGGAAGTCGAAGCCATCGAAAAAGTAGTCCAAACTTGGGCAGCACAGTACCTCGAATTGGGCAGCCACGACTTTATCAATTACGTTCAAATTTTCGAAAACAAAGGCAGTGTCATGGGCTGCAGCAATCCGCATCCGCACGGGCAAATTTGGGCCCAATCGTCGTTACCGACGCAAATCGAAAAAACGCAAAAAAATCTGCGTGCTTACTATGACAAAAACAAAACCAGCTTGCTCAAAGATTATTTGGAGCAAGAATTAAAACAGCAAGAGCGCATCGTTTTAGAGAATGAGCACTTTGTCGTTTTGGTTCCGTTTTGGGCAACCTGGCCCTACGAGACCTTGATTATCTCTAAAAGGCATTTCAGCAATATCATCGCCATGACACAAGAAGAAACCCGAGCGTTTGCCGAAATCATCAAAGGTATTACCACAAAATACGACAACCTTTTTGAAACGTCTTTCCCGTATTCCTCCGGTATTCATCAAGCACCAACCGACAGAGTGGCCCATCCCGAGTGGCATTTCCACATGCATTTTTACCCGCCGTTACTGCGCAGTGCTACTGTCAAAAAGTTCATGGTAGGCTACGAAATGCTGGGCGAAGCCCAGCGTGATATTGCACCGGAACAAAGCGCCAAAATTTTAAGAGAATTGCCTAACCAACATTATAAAACCAAAAACCAATAGTATGCAAACTTTAGCCACCCAGGATTACATTGTCTTCTTCGCGTATTTTGTCATCATTGTCGGATACGGCTTATGGATTTACAACCGAAAAAAGAAAGCGCAAACCAGCAGTAACGATTATTTTTTGGCCGAGGGGTCTTTGACCTGGTGGGCAATTGGCGCGTCATTAATTGCCAGTAACATCAGTGCCGAACAGTTTATCGGGATGAGCGGCAGCGGATTCAAAATGGGACTGGCTATTGCAACCTACGAATGGATGGCAGCCGCCACGTTAATCATAGTGGCTATTTTCTTTATGCCGGTCTATCTGAAAAATAAAATTTTCACAATGCCCCAATACCTGAACAAGCGGTATAACAGCAATGTGGCCATGATTATGGCAGTATTTTGGCTCTTACTCTATGTATTAGTCAACCTTACTTCTATCCTGTACTTGGGTGCTTTAGCCATCAGCAGTATTTCGGGATTGAACATTACATTTTGCATGGTATTCTTGGCCATTTTTGCCGTGATGATTACACTGGGCGGGATGAAAGTAATTGGCTATACCGATGTGATTCAGGTCTTCTTTTTGATTTTAGGCGGATTGGTAACCACATATTTGGCCTTGAACCTGGTGGCAACCGAGTTCGGTTCGGAAGGTGTCATCAGCGGATTTAATCTCATGAGAGACAAAGCCGATGACCATTTCCACATGATATTCGACAAATCCAATCCGAATTATATGGATTTACCTGGCTTATCGGTGCTTATCGGCGGAATGTTAATTATCAACCTAAATTACTGGGGGTGCAACCAATACATTACCCAACGCGCTTTGGGAGCCGATTTAAAAACGGCGCGCGGCGGTATCTTGTTCGCCGCTTTCTTAAAACTGTTAATGCCGGTCATAGTGGTTCTACCCGGAATTGCGGCCTATGTATTGTACCAAAGCGGGCACTTCCAAACCGAAATGCTCCAAGACGGCAGTGTAAATCCGGACAGAGCCTATCCTATCTTATTAAACTTGTTGCCGGTTGGTTTAAAAGGATTGTCGTTTGCCGCTTTAACGGCTGCCATTGTCGCTTCGTTAGCCGGAAAAGCCAACAGCATTGCTACGATTTTTACCTTGGACATATATAAAGAAAAAATCAATGTAGAAGCCGATGAAAAGAAATTGGTTCGTATCGGGAAACTAACCATAATTACGGCAATGATAATCGCCGTAGTGGTGGCTCCGTTTATGGGCATCGATAAAAAAGGCGGCTTCCAATACATACAAGAGTATACCGGATTTGTGAGTCCGGGTGTGTTTGCCATGTTTATTTTGGGATTCTTCTGGAAAAAAACTACTTCCAATGCAGCGCTGTTTGCCACCATTGGCGGATTCCTGATGTCAATCCTATTCAAGTTTATGCCGGCGTTTGTCGATTTGGCTTTCTTACATCCAATGGGATTTGCCGTGCCTAATGCGGATGGCGTTTATGAAATGCCGTTTATCGACCGCATGGGATTTGTCTTTGGGCTATGTGTCATCGGGATGTATTTCATCAGCACTTATGAAACCAAAAAAGGTGTTACACCTAATGGCTTGGAAGTAGACAAAGCCCTGTTTAAAATGTCGCCGAGTTTTACGGTTGGTATGTTGGTGATCCTTTCGCTGTTAGCGGCTTTGTATTCCCTATTTTGGTAAACTCAATGTTTGTGATTGAGCATTTTGCTCACATGACCGTACAGCTCCGGGAAATGACTTTTAAATGCATCGGGCGTTTCAAAATAATGCTCGATAATTACCGAAATAAATTCAAACGGATTGGTGTAAGCGTAAATTCGGAAGTAATCGGAGTCGATGAGTCGTTGCCGGTTTGGCGGATGATTGACCTCTTGTTTTAACTTATCGTAGTGTTTTCGGAACGCCAAAGCACTGCCATCATTATTTTTCAAACTGTGATGATGAATCACATGCGCGAATTCGTGTATGCCGAGGTTTAAATTGTCATTATCGACTTCGTAACCCGACACAAAATCTTTCCAGGAAAAGACCACCGCTTTCAATCCCGGATTGAACTCACCTTTATGGTATTGCTCGTTGTAAGTCGAATAATAGGCTTCGGGATATACTATAATTTTATCAAAAGAGTCGACTAAATAGCGTCGCATTCCGAAAGTAAGCATCACATAAGTTCCGGCAATCAGTGTTTGCACTTGGGTATCGACCTGAAACGAATCGCGCGGAATAATCGGGTAGTTTTGGTGAAACGAAGCCACACGGTGCTCAAAATACGTTTTGTGTTTGGGCGACAATTTGTGGTAAAACGGAAAATGTTGACGCAAATAATAGGCTTCTTCGGGCGTGATTTTTTGGGTTCTGAAATAGAGGTGAATGTACAGTGGTTTTTGAAAAACGGCTATCCAGAGGTCATCCAAAAAACTCATGATAAACATGCCGAAATACAAGAAAAAAGCGCCTACCACAGACAAGGCAAACAAAGCTATTATAATCTCCATTGGCTAAAGATATAAAAAGCTTCGGAAATTTCAGCGCTGTTGTGAGCGTTCTGAAGATTTCTCCGGCTATCATTTTTTTAGTACTTTTATCAAAACTTACATCACTATGAAGAAATTAATCTCCTTATCGTTCCTTTTCTTTGTTTTGGCAGCCCAAGCCCAAATCAAAGTAACAAAAACTGACGTTAAACCGGTTCTTATTGGTAAAGTGGGCACGCCTACTTTAAGTACGGTAGAAATTACCAAAACCGGCGAATTGGTTACGTTTACCTACCAAAACAACAATAAACCGCAAATAGCCGAATTCAAGACCTTTAGCTTTAAAGATGTGGATGGCGCTTTGGAAGGATTCTACACGGTTATCAACGAAGGTTTTACCACCTTACCTAAAGAGGACATTGTTATTGAGTTGCCTAATGAAACCGTATCGCTTCAATACACCAAGGCAATGAATATTGCCAGTGTAAAGATGAAGGTAACCTATACTAACGGACAAGAAGGCGGCGTTACGGTTTGGTTGACCAAAAGACAAATTGATAAGTTGTTTAACAAATTGTAAATACTATCAAAAAAACGCTCAAGCAAGCTTGTACATAGGGATTTTGCTACGCAACATCCCTCAAAGCTCCGCTTTGAAAATACTTAAAAACAAAAAAACGCTCAAGCAAGCTTGGCGTTTTTTCTTTTTTAAGTATTTATTCGTGACCGCGAAGGGATTCGAACCCCCAACCCTCAGAGCCGAAATCTGATATTCTATCCAGTTGAACTACGCAGCCATTTTATTTATTGTTTAATAGGTTCTTTATGAACTCTCTCCCTATTCCTGTTTTATAATACTTTTCTCTTTCAATTGCTTCATCTCTAGTTTGAAACTTTTCAAAATAAACTAAACTCCATGGTCTATAGCCTTTAGTTGATTTAGTCATCCCAAAATTATGTTCTTCAACTCTTTTTTCAATATTTGAAGTGTGACCTTTGTAAAGTCTTCCATCGATTTCACTTTTCAATATGTAAACATAATATTCCATTGGAACCGAAATCTGATATTCCCTGCCTGCCGGCAGGCAGGTATCCAGTTGAACTACGCAGCCATTTTAGAAAATTAGACTTCTTAGAATTTTAGATTGTCAGACAGCATCTGAGAAGTCTAACTTTCTAAGTAGTCTAATAATCAAAATTATGTCAATAATTTTTTTACTATAGTGGAAATGGTTTTGCCATCGGTTTGCCCGGCTAAGGCCGCTGAGGCTTTCCCCATCACTTGTCCCATTGAAGCCATCCCTAAAAATCCGCCTTCAGCAATGATTTGAGCCACGGCAGCTTCTACTTCGGCTTCGGATAATTGTGCCGGCAAGAATTTTTCAATCACCGCTACTTGTGCCAATTCGGGTTCCGCCAAATCGGGACGGTTTTGCTGTTGGAAAATAGCCGCACTGTCTTTGCGTTGTTTCACCAAACGTTGTAACAATTTAATTTCATCGTCGGCCGACAGCGTATCGCTGGCACCGGCTTCGGTTTTGGCTAAGATAATCCCCGATTTAATAGCGCGTAACGCTTCTAAGGCGATAGTATCTTTGGCTCTCATGGCGTTTTTCATCTCGTCCATGATTTGGGTTTCTAAACTCATATTTCAGATTGTTAGATTATTAGATTTTTAGAAAACGCTAAAAAAGGTTAGCTTTCTAGCCCCGATGGCAGCCGGCTACCGTGTAGCGCGGACAGCGGGAAAACGGACAGCTGAAACCGCCCGAACCTTTCGCTTCCCAACTAAATTTGGGACAAACCTAAAAAGCACTGCGAAGGTAAAAAAATAACCCGAAAATTGCAACGCAATTTCCGGGTTGTTTGATTAGAAAAATGGCAGTCTAATCTACATTATCGTGCAAGAATGAATTATTGGTGCGAATTTGCAAGTCGTCGTTGCTATCGGTACCCAAAGACATTCTGGAGTTTGCAGTATTGTTGGTGTTGTTTGACAGGTCAACACCTAAGCGTTTGTACGCCGGTTCTTTTTCCAATTCCTCGATGCGTGACGGATTGTTATGGAATTTGTAATTGAATTCTTTTAACTTTCTTCGACGCTCGTCGGCTCTGTGTTTCAACGTTTCTTCGATGGTCATCTCTACCGGAGATACTTCGTCGAAATAATTTACCGCTTGCGGTTTTTCGGTCTCCACTTTCATAGTAATGTTCAATTCCTCGGCGATGGGCTCTTCTACAACTTTGGCAGCCGGTTTGGAATTGAGCAAATCGTTTTCCAACTCCATGTATTCCTCTAAAGAGTACTTAATCACACCGCCTTCGTTGAGTTCGGTTACCGGAACAAATTGAACCGGTTCGTTTACGGTAATTTCGTTGGCTTCCGATAAATCAAAAACGATTCTCGATTCTTCTGCCGCTTCAACTACCGGTGCTTCAGCTTTGGGAGTCGGCAAATCGAACGTAAAGGTAATTTGCTCTTCCTCTTTAACGATATTTTGCGGTTCTACCACTTCCATAGCTTTCACTTCGGGAGTAGTCACTTTGAAATCGATGTCTTTGATAGGCGAAACGATTTCGAAAGTCACATCGAGGTTGCGGATGAACTGGTTCATGGCGATAAGCTCGTTATCATCAATCACCGCTGCCACAGGTGTTTCTATGGTTTCTTCTTCGATAAGTTCGAATACAACTTTCTCTTCTTTGGCATCAGTCGATGGTGTTTCAGTCAATGTTTGAAACACTTCTACCGGTTTTTGGGTTAAGTCGCGTACTAATTTTTGGTCATCTTCTAACGAATGAATGATTTTTTTAGACTCAACATTCACAATCCCGTTTTGTTGTTCTACGTTGAACCCGGTAGCGATGATGGTTACAGCGATGGCTTCTCCTAACGCTTCGTCTTCTCCTACACCCATAATGATGTTGGCATTGTAGCCGGCTTCGGTTTGGATATGATCGTTGATTTCTCCGATTTCGTCAATGGTAATTTCGTTAGAGCCGGAAACGATAAGCAACAATACGTTTTTAGCTCCTGTAATTTTATTGTCGTTTAACAACGGTGAATCCAAAGCAGAAATGATGGCTTCTTTCGCTCTGTTATCCCCCGAGGCCGTAGCCGAACCCATGATGGCGGTACCGCTGTTTGACAATACGGTTTTGGCGTCTTTTAAGTCGATGTTTTGCGTGTAGTGGTGTGTGATGACTTCTGCAATACCGCGTGAGGCCGTAGCCAACACCTCGTCTGCTTTAGAGAATCCGGCTTTAAAACCCAAATTGCCGTATACTTCACGAAGTTTGTTGTTATTGATTACAATCAAAGAATCGACCTGTTTTCTTAATTTTTCAACCCCTAACAAGGCTTGATCGGAACGTACTTTTCCTTCAAACTGGAACGGAATAGTTACGATACCTACCGTTAATATGTCTCTTTCTTTGGCTAATTGCGCAATGACTGGAGCAGCACCGGTTCCGGTTCCGCCGCCCATACCGGCAGTGATGAACACCATTTTGGTATTGGTATCCAACATTTTTTCGATATCCGCAATACTTTCCAAGGCCGATTGTTGCCCTACATCGGGATTGGCTCCGGCGCCTAACCCTTCGGTTAGGTTGACTCCTAATTGGATTTTATTAGGTACCGGGCTGTTTTGAAGCGCTTGTGAGTCGGTATTACAAACAATAAAATCTACGCCTTTGATTCCTTGTTTGAACATGTGGTTGATGGCGTTACTTCCTCCGCCGCCAACTCCGATTACTTTAATCACATTTGATTGATTCTTTGGTAAATCAAATGAGATACTTCCAAATTCTGAGTTGCTCATCATACTATTTTGGGTTTTGTTAGGTTTTATTCTGATTCTGTATTCTATTGTTCCGGTTGAAGCAAAATGAGGTGAAACACATCGGGCTTCTTTCTTGTCCTTTATTCGGCGTTATCTAAAAAATCTTTGATTTTGTCTACATAACGATCAAAAAAAGAACGTTTAATTTGTTTTTCAGCGGTTTCGGCTTCCTCTTTTTCTTCAGCCGGCGGTGCAACTGCAACTACTGGTGCTTCCTCTGTTTTAGGTTCAAAAACCGGTTGTTGCATAGCCGGTCTCGGGGCTTCGGCCACGACTTCTTTCAGTTCTATTTTGTATGCACTGTTCGAATTGTTTTGAATGCTGTTCATTACCAATCCTACGGCTGTAGCATACAACGGGCTTGAAATTTCTTCTCCCGAATTCCCGGCCAAATGCTCGTTCGGATAACCGATACGCGTATCCATTCCGGTAATGTATTCCACCAATTGCTTGATGTGCTTGAGCTGTGAACCGCCTCCGGTTAACACGATTCCTGCAATCAATTTTTTGCGCGGATCTTCGTGACCGTACGCTTTGATTTCGGTGAATACTTGTTCGATAATCTCCACCACGCGGGCGTGAATGATTTTCGATAAATTCTTCAACGAAATCTCTTTAGGATCTCTTCCTCTCAATCCCGGAATAGACACAATTTCGTTGTCTTTATTTTCGCCCGGCCAAGCCGAACCGAATTTCACTTTCAATAATTCTGCTTGTTTTTCGATAATCGAACAGCCTTCTTTGATATCGTCGGTAATGACATTTCCTCCGAAAGGCACCACAGCCGTATGACGTATGATTCCGTCTTTGAAAATCGCCAAATCGGTAGTACCGCCACCGATGTCAATTAAGGCAACACCGGCTTCTTTTTCTTCCTGACTCAACACCGCATCGGCTGAAGCCAAAGGTTCCAACGTTAAGCCCGATAATTCGATACCTGAACTTTGGATACATCTGCCTACATTTCTGATGGAAGACGCTTGTCCGACCACCACATGGAAGCTGGCCTCCAAACGCGCACCGTACATTCCGATAGGTTCTTTAATTTCCGATTGCCCGTCGATTTTAAATTCCTGCGGCAACACATGGATGATCTCTTCGCCCGGCAGCATGGCCAATTTATTTACTTGATCGATAAGCAACTGAATGTCGCGACCACTGATTACTTCCTCTGCATTATTTCTGATCACGTAGTCGGTGTGTTGGATACTGCGGATGTGTTGTCCTGCGATTCCTACTACGACGTCGTTGATTTTGTAACCCGAATTATTTTCTGCTTCTAAAACCGCTTGTTGGATAGATTGAATAGTTTGTGTAATGTTGTTCACCACACCGCGCGCCACACCAAGGCTTTTGGATTTACCGACACCCAAAATCTCCAACTTTCCATACTCATTTTTTTTGCCAATCATGGCCACAATCTTGGTGGTACCAATGTCTAATCCGACTGCAATATTCTCTTTTTCCATACGCTTCTATTTAATGCAAACCACTTGCTTGGTAAACTTTAAATTAATTCTTCGGTATTTTTCCAAAATGCTGTCTGAAACGGCTTTTTGAAAAAAGGCTTTATAGTTTTTAAACTTTCTTTCGATGTTGATGGCGCGACCGAAATCGATTTGATAATCGTAATTTCTGTTAGCCATAATTAAGCTTCCGTTAGGCAGCACCTGCACCCCAATGATGTTTTTTTTCAAAAAATCATCTGTGGCAATCATCTTCAAAACTTCAGATAATTTTTCTTTTTTTACAGCTGTAATCTCCCCCGAAATCAGCGGTACTCTGGCCGTGTAATTATCCGATAACGGCATTTTATTTCCCTCATAATCAATATAAAAAGAACCCGCTTCGTCAAAAACCCTTCCCAGAGGTGTTTTTTGTTTCACCACCGCTTTTAAAACCCCGTCAACACTGACATATACATCCGCTTCTTCAATCATCGGATGACTGTTGACAGACTTTTCCAATTTATTCAAATCTAAACCATCTTTACGGATAGTTTTTAAGTCGTAATTTTTTTCTATTAACAATTTATTAACCGTTTTGGTCTCCAAAAAAAGACTGTTTTCACCCACAAAAACCACTTCGGTTTTCTTTATTTTTCGCACGGCATTTCGATGCGACGTAAAGGAAAACAGGAAGATGACCAAGCCAATCATCAAAAGCAATCTGATATTTGTCCACGTTACTATTTTCATGAGAGTGCCAATTTAATTTTAGGAACTAATTCACCGATATCGCCCGCACCAATGGTCACGATTACAGAGGCACTATTTTCCAGGATAGTCGGAATTAAATCGCCTTTCGAAACCAATCTTTTATTTGGATTTTCAATTTTAGAAAGCAACCAAGACGAGGTGACACCTTCGATAGGCAACTCGCGTGCCGGATAAATATCTAACAAAACAATTTCGTCGAATTGCGACAAACTTTGGGCAAAATCATCGGCAAAATCCTGAGTCCGGCTAAATAAATGCGGCTGAAAAACGGCCAGTACTTTTTGCCTCGGATACAATTCGCGCACCGCTTGATGCACGGCATTGATTTCGGTTGGATGATGGGCATAATCATCAATATAGACCAAATCGTTGGTTTTAATTTGGTAGGAAAAGCGACGTTGTATGCCTTTGAATGAAGCCAAGGCTTTAGCAATGGACTCGGTTGGGGTACCATAAGTCTTTGACATTGCTAAAGCCATCAAGGCATTCATTAAATTATGTCGGCCCGGCAGACCAAATTGCAAATCTGTAATCGTTTCCGATGGCGTTTGCACATCGAACACGTAATAGCCGTTTTGGATGCGAATATTGAACGCTTTGTACGTTGCTTCATCGTTGATACCAACAGTCAATCCTTCGAGCGGCAGTCCTTTCGGGACAAATAAATTGTTTTTATCGGTTACTTTATCGGCAAATTCGCGGAAAGAATCCTGAATAGCCGTAGCGTCACCGTAAATATCCAAATGATCGGCATCCATAGAAGTCACACAAGCAATGTTCGGGTGCAAATGCAGAAAGGAACGATCAAATTCGTCGGCTTCTACCACTGATATGGTTTTTCCGGTTCCTATTAAATTGGAATGGTAATTTTCGACTATACCGCCCAGAAAAGCCGTCACATCGGCTCCGCTTTCGTATAAAATATGACCTAAAATACTGGATGTTGTGGTTTTTCCGTGTGTGCCGGCCACCGCAAAACAAAAGGTATCCTTGGTGATTAACCCTAAAACTTCGGCGCGTTTTTTTACGACGTACTCTCTTTCTAAAAAATAGTTCCACTCCGAATGCGTAACCGGAACCGCCGGCGTAATGATGACCAAGGTATTTTCAATATAATAATCCTTGGGAATCAAATTGATATTGTCTTCAAAATGAATGGCCATACCGGACGCTATGAGTTCATCGGTCAGCATGGTTGGCGTTTTATCGTAGCCCGAAACATTTTTTCCGATATTTCGGAAATAGCGTGCCAAGGCGCTCATTCCGATGCCTCCGATGCCGATGAAATAGACGTTATGGATTTGGTTTAGATTCATTTTTAAAGTACTAAGGTGCTCAGGAGCTCAGGTCTTAAGGTTTCGTTTTTATCAATTTAATTATTTGTTCCACGATGTCTTTGGTCGCGTTGGGCTTGGCCAATTTTTTAATATTCTGACCCAATTCTTTTTGCCAATTTTCATCGTGTAATAACTTTGAAAAGGTCGTTTCAAAGTGTTCGTCCAACTCGCTTTCTCGTAAAAGGACGGCGCCGTTTTTTTCTACTATGGCTTTGGCATTTTTAGTTTGATGGTCTTCGGCCACATTAGGTGACGGAATAAAAATGACCGGTTTTCCCACCAAGCACAATTCTGATACCGAAGAAGCTCCTGCTCGCGAAATGACTACATCGGCAGTCGCATAAATCAAATCCATGCGGTCAATAAACGCAACCACTTGAACATTTTCTCTTTCATTGAAATGTTGGTATTCGTCGAAATACAATTTTCCGCATTGCCAAAAAACCTGAACACCACATTCTGAGAGAAAATCCAGTTCTTTTGCGATTAATTGGTTTACCCTTCTGGCGCCAAGGCTTCCACCCAAAACTAATAGCGTTTTTTGGTTGGGATTTAAGTTGAAATAACTGATACCTTCATTCCTTTTGGCTTCCACTTCCAACAAATCCTGACGCACCGGATTGCCGGTGAAAACAATCTTTTCTTTTGGAAAAAATCGTTCTAAATTTTCATACGCCACACAAATGGCATTGGCTTTTTTACTCAACAACTTGTTGGTAATGCCGGGGTAGGAATTTTGTTCCTGAATTACCGTTGGAATATTCATACTGTTGGCCGCCTGCAATAAAGGTCCGCTGGCAAATCCTCCGGTTCCGATGACTACATCGGGTTGAAATCTTCTGATAATTTTTCTGGATTTCCACAAACTGCTCATGAGTTTTAACGGAAACAACATGTTTTGCAAGGTTACTTTGCGTTGCAAACCGGCAATCCACAACCCCTCGATGTTGTAACCCGCTTGCGGCACTTTTTGCATTTCCATTTTATCGCTGGCGCCTACAAAAAGAAATTCCGCCTCCGGGAAACGAGACTTTAATTCATTGGCAATCGCAATGGCCGGATAAATATGTCCGCCAGTACCGCCGCCGCTTAATATGAATTTAGGTTTGCTCATGTATTTTTATAATTCGCTACGAATGCACGACTGTTTTTTAATTTTTCTTCAAAACGGGCTCCAAAGGATTGGCTTTGTCTTCGATGGAATAATTCTCCAATTCGGTTTGTTCGGCAGCCAAGGATGCCGCTTCCTCTTCTTGGAGTTGCTTATCGATAAGACGTTGCAACGCCTCCTCTCTTTTTTGTTTCTCGGCCAACTCTTCGGCTATTTCTTCTTCTTTTTTCGTCACACTTAAAATAATTCCCAAGGCAATACAGGTCATCCAAATAGAACTTCCTCCCGAACTGATGAGCGGCAAGGTTTGACCCGTAACCGGAAACAATTCGACCGCCACCGCCATATTGGTCATGGCTTGAAAAATAATCGGGAATCCCAAACCGATAACTACCAGTTTTCCGAAAAGCGAATTGGCTTTATGCGCCGCCACCACAAATCGGAAGAGCAACAGCAAATACAACGACAAAACCAATAAACCTCCGAAAAGTCCGTATTCCTCTACGATGATGGCGTAAATAAAATCGGAAGACGACTGGGGCAAAAAGTTTTTCTGAACACTTTTTCCGGGGCCTAACCCGTAAATTCCTCCCGAAGCGATGGCAATTTTGGCTTTTTCGATTTGGTAATCATCTTCATCGGGTTTGTCACTGGTAAAATTATCGATACGATTAATCCAGGTATCCACACGATTCGGGAAAGCATCCGGGAAAGCCTTTGCCACTAAGATGAAGAACGTTAACCCGATAATTCCTGCAGCCAGAATAATCCCGATGTACTTCATGGGATATTTCCCGATAAAGGCCAACATAATAACCATGGCAAATATGAGGGCTGCCGTGGATAAATTGGCCGGTAAGATAAGGGCGATGGTGATGAACACCGGCGTCCATAAATCCCATAGAGACGATTTGAATGTAATGGGCGTTTCTCTGGATTTGGACAAGTATCGAGCCACAAAAACATACAATACGATAGAGGCTAACGTAGACGTTTGGAACGTGATTCCGATAAACGGAATTTGAATCCAACGACTGGCATTGGCTCCGTCGATAATGGTTCCTTTGAGCAAGGTATAGACCAATAAAATCCATACCACCGGCAACAACAACCTGGAAATGGTACGGAAATAATGATAGGGTACTTTGTGGATTTTGTACAGTATAAAAAATCCGACAAAGACTTGGGCACCGTGTTTTAACAAATACGTCAGCGCATTTCCGGAGCCGTGACGCATGTAAGCCAAATTACTACTTGCACTAAACACCGGCATAAACGAAAACAAGGCCAATAGGGCTACGAATGCCCAGATGACTTTGTCTCCTTTTAAACTGTGAATGAGTTCTTTCATAATATGTGGTTGCGCGTTTCGAGTTTATGAGTTGCGGGTTCTTATTTTAGCTTATCGATTCTAAGTTTTTATAAATTCTTTACGGCGGCTTTGAATTGATTGCCTCTGTCTTCGTAGTTTTGGAACAAATCAAAACTCGCACAAGCCGGAGATAACAACACGGTATCGCCTTTTTCGGCCAGATGTTTGGCAGTGTTCACGGCATCCCGCATATTATCCACTTCGACCATCATATCGACCACATCGCTGAAAGCGTCGATGATTTTTTTATTGTCTAATCCGAGGCAAATAATGGCTTTTACTTTTTCGCGCACTAAAGGCATCAACTCGCTGTAATCATTCCCTTTATCTACACCACCCACAATCCAAACGGTAGGCGCAGTCATACTGTCTAAGGCAAAAAATGTTGCATTAACATTGGTGGCCTTACTATCGTTGATGTATTGTACATTTTGAATTTTGAGTACTTTTTCCAAACGATGCTCCACCCCTTGAAAGTTGGACAAGCTTTCGCGAATGGTTTGCTTTCTGATTTTCATCAGTTGGGCTACTGAAGTAGCGGCCATAGCATTTTTAAGGTTGTGATTTCCTTCTAATGAAATGTCAGCGGTTTTCATTTCAAATTCTTCGTTGTTGATGATAATATCCATAGACTCGTTTTTTATAAAGGCTCCGTTTTCAAAAGTTTGCTTTAATGAAAAAGGAATTAGTTTTGCTTTGGTTTTGTTGTTTTTCAACCATTCGGAAATCGCTTCATCATCGGCATCATAGATGAGATAGTCGTTTTCGGTTTGGTTCATGGTGATTCTGAACTTTGATGCTATATAATTTTCATATTTGTATTCGTATCGATCCAAATGATCGGGACTGATGTTGGTTAAAATGGCTATTTCCGGTTTGTACTTGACAATGCCATCCAGTTGAAAACTGCTCAATTCCAACACATAGTAATCGTAATTCCCCTCGGCCACCTGCCAGGCAAAACTCTTTCCGATGTTACCCCCCAAACCTACATTCAGACCGCCTTCTTTGAGCAGATGATAGGTCAACATGGTGGTAGTCGTTTTACCATTACTCCCGGTTATTCCAATGGTTTTGGCTTGAGTAAAAGGAGCGGCAAACTCTATTTCGGAAATGACTGAAACCCCTTTTTCCAGCAATTTCTTCACGATAGGGGCTTTATCGGGTATCCCCGGACTTTTCATTACCACATCGGCATTGAGAATCAGCGCTTCCGTATGCTGCTCTTCCTCCCATGGAATACTATATTTGTTAAGAACGTCTTTGTATTTTTCGGTGATTTTTCCAAAATCGGAAACAAAAACCTCATATCCTTTTTGCTGTCCCAAAATGGCGGTTCCCACCCCACTTTCGCCTCCGCCTAATACAACCAACCGTGCCATTATCTCAATTTTAAAGTCACAATCGAAACGATGGCCAACAATACAGCCACTACCCAAAATCGGGTCACGATTTTACTTTCGTGGTATCCTTTTTTCTGGTAATGGTGGTGTAAAGGCGACATTAAAAAAATGCGCCGGCCTTCACCGTATCGTTTTTTGGTGTATTTGAAATAAGAAACCTGCAAAATCACGGATAGATTTTCGGCAAAAAAGATGGCGCACAATACCGGCAATAACATTTCTTTTCGTACCGAAATCGCCAAAACCGCTATGATTCCGCCTATAGTCAAACTTCCGGTATCGCCCATAAATACGGATGCCGGATACGAATTGTACCATAGAAATCCGATTAAGGCACCCACAAAAGCAGAGATAAACACCGTCATTTCTCCCGAATTCGGGATGTACATAATATTGAGGTAACTCGACAATATAATGTTACCCGAAACGAAGGTAAAAATACCCAGCGCCAATACTGATATAGCCGAAGTTCCGGCCGCTAAGCCATCGATACCATCGGTTAAGTTGGCACCGTTTGAAACGGCGGTAATGATAAAAATGACTATTGGGATAAATACCAGCCACGCCCAGTTTTGATAACCGTCGCCCGTCCAAGCGATAATTTGCGCATAGTCGAGCTCGTTATTTTTCATAAACGGAATGGTAGTCGTCGTTGACTTGTGTTCTACCGGTGCCTGCGTCACCACACTTTCGGTTTGGTTGATTGTGAGGGCTCCCGTGGCTCTTTCTCTTACCGTAACTCCCGGGTGAAAATACAATACAGAACCCACGATTAATCCTAAACCTACCTGACCAATTACTTTAAAAATACCTTTTAACCCTTGCTTATCTTTCTTGAATATTTTTATATAATCGTCAATAAACCCTATGGTTCCCATC
The DNA here is from genome assembly GCF_030053345.1 of Flavobacterium sedimenticola. Classification (GTDB taxonomy): domain Bacteria; phylum Bacteroidota; class Bacteroidia; order Flavobacteriales; family Flavobacteriaceae; genus Flavobacterium; species Flavobacterium sedimenticola. The sequence continues at coordinate 101,003 of NZ_JASGBP010000006.1, read as the reverse complement.
CAAAGCGTGGTCACTATGAGTAGGATGATGTAGATATTATTTAACTTGGTTAATAAGACCACCGGAATAAGTGTGGCAATGATAATGATTAACCCTCCCATGGTTGGCGTTCCGGCCTTTTGTGTTTGTCCTTCCAAACCCAATTCTCTGACCGTTTCCCCTACTTGTTGGTTTCTCAGGAAGTTGATGATTTTTTTTCCGTAAATGGTGGAAATCATCAACGACAAGATGATGGCTAAGGCCGAGCGGAACGTAATGTACTGGAAAACGCCCGCTCCGGGAACATCCATAGTTTTGTCGAGGTATTCAAATAAATAATATAGCATCGTTTATTTATTTAGTTGTTCTAATAGTTCTTTTACCGTTTTCATATCGTCGAAATCGTAGCGAACGCCTTGAATTTCCTGATAGGTTTCATGCCCTTTTCCGGCAATCAGAATAATATCATTCGGTCTTGCCAACTGACATGCCGTTTTGATGGCTTGTTTACGGTCGACAATAGAAAGTGTTTTCTTGTGATTCTGAGGTTCTACTCCTTTTTCCATATCGGCTATGATATCAATAGGATCTTCGGTGCGCGGATTATCGGAAGTAATAATGACTTTATTACTCATACTGGTAGCGATATGCGCCATGATAGGACGCTTGGTTTTGTCGCGATCGCCGCCACAGCCTACCACTGTTATTAATTCTTCATTGTTACTCCGGATGTCATTGATGGTTTTCAATACATTTTCCAAAGCATCGGGTGTATGTGCATAATCGACTATGGCTGTGATTTTTTGATCGGAAACAATAAACTGAAAACGGCCCGACACACTTTCTAATTCGGAAAGTAATCGCAATACTTCCAACTTATCCAATCCCAATTCGACTGCCGTACCGTAAATGGCCAACAAGTTATAGGCGTTAAACGTGCCTATTAATCGCACCCAAACTTCGTTCTCATTGATCTTTAACAACAAGCCCGACAACTGATTCTCGAGAATCTGTGCTTTGTAATCGGCATACGATTTTAAAGCATAAGTCAGTTTACGCGCCGTTGTGTTTTGCAGCATCAACGACCCGTTTTTATCGTCTATATTCGTTAGAGCAAATGCCGTTTTAGGCAAATGGTCAAAGAATGATTTTTTGACATCGCGGTACTCGGCAAATGTGGCGTGGTAATCCAAATGGTCGTGGGACAAATTGGTAAACACGCCGCCGGCAAACTGTAAGCCTTCGGTACGTTTTTGATGTACGCCGTGGGAACTTACTTCCATAAAGCAAAACTCAACACCCGCGGCACTCATTTCGGCCAAATAATGATTGATGGTTAGTGAATCGGGCGTAGTATGTGTGGCTTTGTACTCGATGTCATCCACCAAAATTTTCACAGTAGAGAGCAAGCCTACCTTGTAACCCGCCTTTTTAAACAATTGGTACAACAACGAAGCAATGGTTGTTTTTCCGTTGGTTCCGGTGATTCCGACTAACTTTAAATTTTGCGACGGATTTCCGTAATAATTGGACGCTAAAAAGGCTAATGCGGCATTCGTATCTTTGACCTGAATATACGTGATACCCGTTACAATAATTTCCGGCATCGTATCACAAACAATAACGGTAGCGCCCTGATTAATTGCTTTCTCGACAAAATCATGCCCGTTGGAAACCGTACCGCGAATGGCTACAAAAACATCATCTTGTTGAATTTTACGCGAATCAAATTCAATTTTATTGATAGCTGTTTCGGTGGAACCCTTTACAACTTCAATAGCCACTTTATATAATATGTCTTTTAAAATCATCACGATAACTCCAATATGATGGTTTGATTTTTAACTAAGGCCGTTCCCGGTTGGATGGATTGTTTTTTTACTTTTCCAAAACCGATTACTTTGACTTTCACTTTCATATTTTCGAGAAGTGCTACGGCATCCATCCCGCTCATCCCTTTTACATTGGGGATGGTTTTCATGTCCGAATTGGCTTTCGTCTCAAATTCGGCATATACTTTTTCCTGCTTGGCTATTTTTTTATTCAGGTTTTTAATCTCGTTGGTAGACGGCGCATCGGTAAAGATTTTTTGAGCCACGCGTTTGAAAACCGGACCGGCCACATCGGCTCCGTAATAATTATTACCGGAGGTATTGGGTTTGTGTACTACAACAATACAAGAATATTTAGGGTTCTCTGCCGGAAAAAATCCGACGAAAGAAGAAATATAATGCTTATCGCTACCGCCGTTTTTCCCGTAATTGGCTTGAGCGGTACCGGTTTTTCCGGCCATCGAAAAATCTTTGGAATACAATTTTGCTCCGGTTCCTCTTTTAACTACATTTTGTAAAATGGCTTTCAGCTCCTTGATGGTTGCGTCGGAACATATCTTGGGATTGATGACTTCTTTGTCAAATTTTTTGATGGTTTTGTTCCATTCTTTGATTTCCGAAACAAATTGCGGTTTAACCATTTCACCATTATTGGCCACTGCATTGTAAAGCGTTAAGGTTTGCAAAGGTGTCACCGATACACCGTAACCAAAAGCCATCCAAGGCAATGATATCGCGCTCCAATGTTTGTCTCCCGGTTGCGGGATATAAGGCTTGCCTTCTCCCTGAAACGGCAATCCGAGTGGTTTGTTCAAACCCATACGGTCGATGCGATCGACAAATTCTTTGGGATTGTTTTTGTAATTCTCATATACCGCCTGAACCAATACGGTATTGGAAGAAACTTCAAATCCTCTGGCTAACGAAATTCGGCCATAACCGCCTTCGTGAGAATCACGCACTTTTTTGCCGCGGTATTCTATGACCCCACCGTTGCTGTCATATACTTTACTGGTATCAACCTTGTTGTCATCCAATAACGCAATCATATCGACCAATTTGAAGGTTGAACCCGGTTCATGCGATTCGGCTACCGCATAATTTTGGGTTTCAAAATAGGTCGAATCGGATTCTTTGAGTTTCCCCAAATTGGAAATCGCCCTGATTTTTCCGGTTTTGGTTTCCATCACGACCACGCAACCGTGCTCGGCATTGTAGTCTTTGAGTTGTTTTAACAAGGCGTGGTGCGCAATATCCTGAATATACACATCAATGGTAGAAATAACATCATAGCCGTCTTGCGGATCAATTTCGTTTTGGTCGCGTATGGGCTTCCACTGCCCTTTGGCAATTTTTTGCTTGAGCACTTTCCCGTCTTTACCGTTCAAGTACTTTCGGAACGACCACTCAATGCCTTTCCCTACGAGCTGACCGTTTTCGTTGATTCTTTCATACCCAATGGTTCGCTCGGCAATTTTACCTATCGGATGCTCGCGGATGGTTTCCTGCTCGGTAATCATACCCCCTTTGTTGGCTCCCAAATTAAAGAGCGGAAAACTTTTGATTTTGATATACTCGGTATAACTCAAATCACGAGCAATGAGCAAATAGCGATTTTTATTGAGGCGCGCCACTTTCATTTGCGAATGATAAAAACTGCTGGGTTTGCCCAGCATAACCGACAACGAATCCGCTAAGGCGCGAATGTTTTTATCAAAATCTTCACTTTTAGGCGCCACGGCATCAAATCGAATATTATAATTGGGAATTGAGGTAGCCAGCAAGCTGCCGTCGGCAGAATAGATATTTCCTTTATTGGCCGGAATCACAAAGTTTTTTACCGTTCTTTCTTTGGCTAATTTTCGGTAATAATCACCTTCTACCCACTGTATTTTGGATAGTTTGAAGGTAATCGCCAAAGCCATCAGAAAGAGACAGAAGGCCACTACGTATATTCGGTAAGAGATATGTTTATCTTCTACTGCCATATTTTTTGAAAGAAACTTTTTTCTACCGGTTTTTTAACTTTTATTTTTTGAGGCGGAACCGATGACGGGAAAATTTTTCGCTCTATCATTTTTTCCGACACTGTCGATTCCATTTTTAATTTCATCAATGCCGAACGCTTGTCGACAAACTCCGAACGTAATTCTTTGACTTCACTTGTTAGTTCGGCGATACGGAAAATTTTCTGATCATACCGATGCTCATTGGCAATCATCAAAATGGCCAATAAAATCAGGAACACGATAAAACGCCAATTTTTGGTAGCATCTTCATTAACTAAAAAACGGGCTTTTAATATGCTGTAGACTCCATTTTTCATGTGGCTAGATTTTTTCCGCTATACGTAATTTGGCACTGCGTGCTCTGTTGTTTACTTTAATTTCTTCTTCGGTTGGAACTATCAGCTTTTCAACCAATTTAAAAGGCACCGAATAATTCCCGAAAAAATCACGCTCCGGCTCGCCTTCGAAAAGTCCGTTTTTCATAAAACGCTTCACCAATCGGTCTTCCAAAGAATGATACGAGATGACACTCAATCGGCCTCCCGGATTTAGAACCTCTAAACTTTGCTCTAAAAACGCTTTCAGCGCTTCCATCTCTTGGTTTACCTCGATGCGAATGGCTTGGTATATTTGCGCCAACACTTTGTTCTTTACTTTTTCGGGCAAGTATTTCGCCAAGACTTTTTTGAGTTCATCGGTAGTATGGATGGCTTTTTTTTTCCGGGCTTCTACAATAGTTCTGGCCAAAGCGGGTGCTGATTTCAATTCGCCGTAGTCCGAAAAAACTCTGCGCAATTCAGCATCATCATACTCATTAATCACTTTATACGCATCCAACTCATTTCTTTTGCTCATTCGCATATCCAAATCGGCATCAAACCGAGTCGAAAACCCTCTTTCCGGCACATCAAACTGATGCGAGGAAACGCCTAAATCAGCCAATATGCCATCTACTTTTTTCACCCCGTGAAATCGTAAAAATCGTTTGAGGTATCTGAAATTTTCATGAATCAGCGTAAAACGCTCATCCGGCAATGCATTCGCCAAGGCATCTTCATCCTGATCAAAAGCAAACAACTTTCCATTGACTCCCAACCGCTTCAGGATTTCTTTGGAATGACCTCCGCCACCGAAAGTCACATCAACATAAACCCCATCGGGTTTTATATTCAACCCATCTACTGTTTCGGTCAACAAAACCGGATTATGATAGTCCATCGCCGTCATCATTTACATTACCCATTACGTCCTCTGCCAAATCTGCAAAATCAATATCATCACCGGCTATTGATTTCTCATACAAGTCTTTATCCCAAATCTCCACAATATTCACTGCCGATGACAGCACTATGTCTTTTGAAATTTGACCAAAAACCATTAAATCTTTCGGAATCAACAACCGTCCTAAATCATCCACTTCAACGATTTTTACACCAGCCGTAAAGCGACGGATGAAATCGTTGTTTTTCTTCACAAACCGATTCAGTTTATTGATTTTTTGCATCATCAAATTCCATTCAGCCATCGGATACAACTCTAAGCACGCCTGAAATACAGAACGTTTCAAAACGAACCCATCCTGCAGAGATCCAGCCAATTGCTTCTTCAATGCCGCTGGAATCATGAGCCTTCCTTTGGCATCAACTTTACATTCATATGTTCCGATGATTGAATTCAATTGCTTTTCATTTGATAATGAGCAAAAATATAAAAATAATTACCACATTTTACCACAAAATACCACTTTGTTGATAAGTTTTACCACTTTTTAACTCGGTCTGCAAAAAACAAGAAACACAGCATTTTGGATTTCTTTAACAAATAGTTAGCAAAACAGAATTTACGTCGAAAAAAACACATAAAAACCTCATTTTAAATAACTTTATTGCATAAAATCTATTTTATTAACACCCTTGGCTTGTTAATTCAACTCACTCTTTTTTGGCTTGCTCCGGAGAACATATTGTTAATGAAAACAAGTCTTTACGGTAAATATTGATGATGTAAAGCATTTTTAGGTATAAAATCATATATTTGCTCCCGAGGCAAAAAGTCAAAAAAATACATGGAAGGAAATTTTAAAAAAGAAGGCCGTTATTCCTATTTTGAAGTTGGCGAAGGCACGCCGATTGTGGTATTGCACGGATTAATGGGTGGTTTAAGTAATTTTAGCGGTGTGGCCAATTATTTTTCAGACAAAGGATATAAAATTGTCATTCCCGAACTTCCGATTTACACGCAAAACATACTAAAAACGAACGTAAAAGCGTTTGCCAAATACGTTAAAGACTTTATTACCTTTAAAGGATTTGACCGTGTAATTTTGTTAGGCAACTCACTGGGCGGACATATTGCCTTATACCATTCTAAAATGTACCCTGAAAAAGTAGCCGGTTTGGTAATTACCGGAAGTTCTGGTCTTTACGAAAGTGCTATGGGCGACAGTTACCCGAAACGTGGTGATTATGAATACATCAAGAAAAAAGCAGAAGCTGTTTTTTATGACCCGAAAGTAGCCACAAAAGAGATTGTTGACGAAGTCTTTGCTGTGGTTAATGATCGTATTAAAGTTTTAAAAACCTTGACCATCGCCAAGAGCGCCATTCGTCATAACATGGCTAAAGATTTACCCAAGATGCATGTTAAAACCTGTATTATTTGGGGAAAAAATGACCAAGTGACGCCACCCGAAGTTGCGGAAGAGTTTCACAAACTGATGCCGAATTCTTCTTTGTACTGGATTGACAAATGCGGTCACGCCGCGATGATGGAGCATCCAGACGAATTTAACCGCTTGTTACACGAATGGTTGAAAGAAGTTCATTTATAAACAAAAGTCCGTTTCGGACTTTTTTATTTTAATACCATGAAAATTACTTCCGCCGAATTTATCGTCAGCAATTCTGACGCCGACAAATGCCCGAAAGAACCACTTCCGGAATATGCGTTTATTGGCCGTTCCAATGTTGGGAAATCATCTTTAATTAACATGTTGACGGACCGCAAAAGCTTGGCTAAAACTTCGGGTAAACCGGGAAAAACGCAACTTATTAATCATTTTAAAATCAATCAGAATTGGTTTTTGGTCGATTTACCGGGGTATGGTTACGCCAAAGTATCCAAAAAAACCAAAGAGACTTTTCAAAAATTCATTACCGATTATTTTGAAAAAAGAGCCCAATTGGTTTGCGCTTTTGTGCTGATTGACATTCGCTTGGAAGCACAGAAAATAGACTTGGAATTTATTAATTATTTGGGCGAAATTGAAGTGCCGTTTTGCATCATTTTCACCAAAGCCGACAAAATCAGTCGCGGTAAAATTGACGGACATGTAGCCGCTTACCGCAAAGCATTGTTGGCCAATAATTGGGAAGAAATGCCGCAGTACTTTGTCACTTCGTCTTTAGAAGCGACCGGCAGAGATCAACTTTTAGAGTTCATTGACGGTATTAACGATGAGGTTTTTAAGAACAACACCCTATAAAAGGAGCGGCCTTAACCGCTCTTCTTATTGTTTTAATTCCATTTTCTCGGCAAAAAAATCGCAAAAATCGCGCATGGTCTCGGCCATTTTTTCATCGGCAGTAGCTCTTTGAAACGTATCGGCCATAGCGGTCAGCGTTTGATGAAAGAATTTTTTCATTTCATCCACCGGCATATCTTTGGTCCACAAATCAATCCGAAGTGTTTCCTGGGCATTACTATCCCAAATGGACAACAACATCGCTTTGGCTTCTTCTTGGTTAACACCACCGTCTTGGGCAGTCCAAGTCAGTCTTTCGGGGATGCGGTTTTCGTCTAATTCAACATTGAATTTTATTTCGGAACGGATGGTTTTACTCATTTTTCTTAGGTTTGTATTTTGATTTTTCGAAGATTTGGCGGGCATCGGTTTTAAGCATATCCTGCAAGCTTACTTCGTTATTTTCCATGTACGATTTTACAATTTGCCAGCCAATCCATTGACCTACTCTTCCCGGCGACTCGTTATCTATTTCCAAATAAAATTTTGAAAAGGGAGCCAAATTGATAAAGCGATTGGACAATTTTGAATCGGTGCTGAACAATAAATTTTCATCAATAAAATAGCGCCACATATAACTCTCATTCTCTTGACACCATATTATTTGTTCAGGCAAGTATCCTATTTTTTCGGCATCAGTATAATTGGGCAACATCAAGTCTTTCAAGTACAACTCTTTGCCGTAATAAATCATTTCACCCAACAAATCCTTCTCCGTTGGCGGCGGAATTTTTCGCATAGCAAAACTCGACACAATATCGGGCATCATTTGACGCGCTTCAAAGTTTTGCTTGATGTACTCGGGAAATGTATAAAATTTGACTTCTTTTCCCAGATATAACTCCAAAGCAATAATCAGTTTATCGTTGGCATAAATGGCTTTGTTATTATAATCCATTTCGGCTATGACCGTATAAATCTCGGGCATGACCGTTTCGGGAAAATAATATTTGAAATGCTTAAACAAGTCTTCAATCTCTGTGGTTTGTTTGCTAAAATCCGGATACTTTCGCTGCACTTCGGTATACAAATCACGCCAGTCTTTGTTTTGCATCTTCTCAATCCACACCGCATCCGGCGTGCCTTCGGGAAAGAAAAAAGGATATTCTGCTTTTAAGTTAGGGAGTTCTTGTGGCGAAGCTTCAAAAAAAGCTTTGTCAAACCGGTGTACTTTGAGTGAAACGGGAATTTCTTCCACAGCTTTTTCCACCTTGGATTTTTGGTCACAAGAAACCAATAAAAAGACCATCATTACTATTGTGAAATACTTTTTTATCATAAGGATTTAATATCAGAAAAAAGACAGCGAAAAGTTTGTGTTTCTTTACATTTGCAAATATACATTTCAGTTTCTAAAAACTTTCATAAAAAAATGGCTAAAAAAAGTACAATTAAGGTAGGGGAAACTAATACCCACATTGTTACATGGTTGAAAGAATATGCTGCAAAAGCGAAAGTGAATGGTTTTGTTGTAGGAATATCCGGCGGCGTTGACTCGGCGGTAACCTCAACCTTGTGTGCCCAAACCGGCTTGATGACCTTGTGCGTGGAAATGCCGATACATCAAGATCCGACTCAAGTAAGCAGGGGTCGCGAACATATCAAACAGTTGCAGCAGCGATTTCCAAATGTGCTACATGCGGAAGCCGATTTGACAGCCACTTTTGAAACGTTCAAAAAGAATGTTCCTGTGACCGATAATGAGGCCAAATTGCATTTGTCTTTAGCCAATACCAGAGCTCGATTGCGCATGACCACCTTATACTATTTTGCCGGGATTCACGGATTATTAGTGGCAGGAACGGGAAACAAAGTGGAAGATTTCGGCGTTGGGTTTTACACCAAATACGGCGATGGCGGCGTTGATTTGAGTCCGATTGCCGATTTAATGAAAAGTGATGTATATGCTTTGGGTGCTTATTTAGAAATCCCGATGTCGATACAAAAAGCGGCACCAACCGATGGTTTGTTTGGTGATTCGAGAACCGATGAAGACCAGTTAGGTGCCAGTTATGACGAATTGGAATGGGCCATGTTGGAGGCTGAAAAGAATAAAAAAAGCACTGATTTTTCGGGAAGAGAAAAAGAAGTCTTCGATATCTACACCCGATTGCATTCGGCAAATCAACATAAGATGAATCCGATACCGGTTTGTTTGGTTCCGGAACAATATAAATAAGATAAATATTATTAACATTTTTACAATATTATTTTTTAACTTTACACTAAATTTCTATTAATTTTTTATCAAATACCACAATTATGATAAATGTATGTATTGCTGATAACTTTCCGGTCGTACATTTCGGAATAAAGGCTTATTTCAAGGATCATCCCGAAATAAGTATTGTTTCGAACGTAGGAAATTTTTTCATGGTGCCTGATGCTTTAAGAAACAAAGAGATTGATGTTTTAGTCATCGACTTAGAGCTTGACGGACTTAAGAGTATTTATGAACTTAAGTCAATCATCCGAAATTTCCCCAAGACCAAAGTTGTTGTGTTCAGCAGTCTGTCTGAGCACATCTATGCACCCAATGCCATCAAAGCCGGTTGTGCCGGGTATGTTCACAAGTCTTCGAAACTTGAAAATTTAGGTATAAACATTGTCAAAGTACACCAAGGACAAATTATCCTAAATGAAGAAATCAAGCGTAACTTGGCGCTTATCGCTAAACAAAACAAATCGGAGCGTTTGTATCGCAAGCTATCCAACCGTGAAATCGAGGTGCTGCGTTTCCTCAGCGACGGTAAGAAAAACAATGAGATTGCCAAAATTTTGGCACTGAATGAAAAAACCATCAGTACGTACAAGCTTCGTTTGTTAACGAAACTCAACGTGACCAACTTGGTTGATTTAGTAAACAAAGCCAAAACCTTGGAAATCGTTTAAAAAACAAAACCCTCGAAAATTTCGGGGGTTTTTTTATAGGTATGTTGAGCGGATGCGGCCTATTTTGTTGGTAAGGCTGACTTTCAACTTATTGTAATCGTTAATGGTTGTTTTGATTTCTTCCAAATCGTCTGGTATTTCGCTGTTGAACTGCTGCATCAAATCGGAAATAAGCCTGTTAATCAAATACTCTCGAAGCGAAATGATAATCTCCGAAACATACTGACTCACATTATGTGATTTGGTTTTTACATAAATGTGCTTGGCTTCCCAGTTGTGCAATAATTCTTTCTCCTCTGACATCAAAATATCGGTTACTATTTGAGCATGTTCGGGCGACAATTGCATCAAGTACTGCTCAATAGAAAACGCTTCTGTTTGATTGTAGTAATTGATTAAATCGGTATAAATTTGATAAAATACCGGATTAGCCAATTCGACTTCATCTTCTTGCAGACTCAAAAAGATACGCTGAAAAACCTTAACTGTACGGGTTTCCTTTTCTTCAATCATTTCCCCTTCTTCATTAGCCTTCAGGATATAATCATCAAAATCGGCTTCCAACGAACCATATAGTAACAAGATTTCAATAATCTTTCTTTCGAGCTCGTAGATAATATCAATTTTTTCCTGCGGCGTATGTACTTCGCTTTTGACAACTTCAAACGCTTTTTGCTGCTCTTGTTTGAGTTTCTTGCCCGCTTCCGTAATGTCTTTCTGCACCAATTGGGCCAAGGTATTGAGCAAAACCTGCTCGGAAATATCCATAATACGCGCCGTTTCCTGAATGTAGATTTCGCGTTTGATGCGGTCGGGGATTTTGGAAATACTCACCACCATATCCCGAATCAAATCGGCTTTCTTAATCGGGTCGTTTTGCGCTTCGTTCATCAACAACGATGCCTTGAACTGAATGAAATCTTTGGCATTGCTCTCTAAATACAAGACCAAATCTTCAAACGAATTTTTACGGGCAAAACTATCGGGATCATCGCCATCGGGAAACGTACACACTTTAACATTCATACCTTCTTCCAAAATCAAATCGATTCCGCGAATGGATGCGCGCAAACCGGCGGCGTCGCCATCAAACAATACCGTAATATTTTTGGTCAAACGGTTGATTAATCGAATTTGATCGGGTGTTAACGCGGTACCGGATGACGCTACCACATTCTCAATACCGGCTTGGTGCAACTGAATCACATCGGTATAGCCTTCGACCAAATAACAGTTGTTTTGCTTGGCGATGGCTTGCTTGGCATGGAAAATCCCGTACAATACTTTACTCTTGTGGTAAATATCACTTTCGGGTGAATTAAGGTATTTGGCTGCCTTTTTATCGTTGGTTAAAATTCTGCCGCCAAAACCCAACACACGTCCGGACAAGCTTTGGATGGGAAACATCACTCTGCCTTTGAAACGATCAAACTTTTTGTCGTCTTTCACTATGGTCAACCCTGTTTTTTCCAAGAACTCCAATTGGTAGCCTTTGGCTAAAGCCTCTGTGGTAAAGGCATCCCAAGTCTCGGGCGAATAGCCTAAGCCAAATTTCGCAATCGTTTCATTGGTAAAACCTCTTTCTTTAAAATAAGTCAAGCCTATCGCCTTACCTTCCTCGGTATGCAAAAGGGTATCGTGAAAATAGCTTTTAGCGAATTCCGAAACCAAATACAAGCTTTCTTTTTCGTTGGCTTCTAATTTATCTTCTTGGGATTGCTCGGTTTCTTCAATTTCGATATTGTATTTCTTGGCCAAATACCGAATGGCTTCCGGATAGGTAAAATGCTCGTGTTCCATTAAGAAAGTCACCACACTTCCGCCTTTTCCGGAGCTGAAATCTTTCCATATTTGCTTTACCGGTGATACCATAAAAGACGGTGAGCGCTCGTCCGAAAACGGGCTCAATCCTTTAAAATTACTCCCGGCACGCTTGAGCTGAACGAAATCACCTATGACTTCTTCCACACGTGCGGTTTCAAATACTCGGTCTATGGTTTCACGGCTAATCAAAATTCAGTGTAAAAGAGTTACAGTTTGAGGGTTTAAAGTTACAATAAAAAAAGTGTTCCCAAAACGGAAACACTTTTTCGAAGTATAATCTAACCCTACCCGAGGCGCAGCCGAACTGGATGGAGCGCAGCGGAATAAAATAAATTCCTTTAATTCAAATCGAAGCGAATACCTAAGGAAATGTTGTTTTGCTTGATGGCGTTGTCTTGGAACATCGGATTCAAATCGTATTTCAAATACAAACTGGTTTCTTTGTACCCGATATAGGTGCTGACTCCGTAAATAAAATCGTTAACATTAAAATCCCCTTTCTCTTTTACAGAATAGTCATGCCCGTCAAGTTCGTAACAGTATTTTTGTTTCGATTTTACGCGGAATCCGGCATAACCGCCAATTCCGAAGCGAACACTCTCATGCGTTCTGAAAATCTTTTTTCCGTCTTTGGATTTGGATTTGGTAAAGTCGAATTCCAAATGTACCGGTAAGGTTACAAATACGTTTCGCAAACGAGAATCTTTCAAATTCACCGGACTGGTTTCCAAATTGGTTTGGTTACCATTGACTACAAACAAACGGTTATCAGTAGGACGCAAATTATTATACATAACCGACAAACCGTATTTTAAGTGCAATAAATTGTCATTTTTAAACAAACGGGTATTTGATGTAAATCCCCATTCGTAAAAATGTGATCCCCAATATCTGAAATCGGAATTGGCCACACTGCCATCGGTTACCAAGTTATTCACTCCGGCGGCAAAAACAAATTGCGATGTCGTTCTGCGCTCACCTCTGTTTTTTCGGATAGAATCATTTTTGATGATGATGGAAATGTAATTGTTTTTAGACTGCTTGATTTTACCGTCTACTTTTTGTTTCACCAATTCTTTAAGTTCGTCTTGAGCCTGACCTACTCGGGTTTCGATATTTTTAGAACGAATTTCGGCAAATTGCAACTTCTTCTCGTCGGCCTGATCTTTAGTAATGGTTCCGGCTTCCAATTCTTTGTTTACCGATTCGATTTCGGTTTTTAAAGCGGCTTTTTCTTCTTTGGTAATATTTTCTATTTTATCGGCTATGGCTCTGGCCTTAGCTTCAAAGGTTTCTTGTGCCGAAAGCTTTCCGGCCAAGAGACTAAGTAATAATGATGCGTAAATGATAAAATTTTTCATGATGATTAAAATTTAAAATTATGCCTGCTTTCTACAGGTGTTTATGGAGAATTGCTATTTATTTTTCGGAGAGTTGAACGATTAAATTCGTTTGCTTCTCGCCGGTCACTTTTACAATATATCTTTGATTTTGTGCCATCGAAAAGACTAATGGGTTCTTCTCATTCTTTTTAATTTTTTTGGACATAACCAAGTGATTGTATTGGTCGGTAACCGAAACGGTTACATTACCCTCGAGTTTGAGGCTGAAATTTAGGTCGACTTCCATGTCTTCGTGAGCCAAAATTTCAAATTGGCGATTTTCAGCGTTGTCATTCGTGAGTTCGGAAACATCGCTAAACAAGGGTTTGATTTCGATGGCGCTTTGACCTTGCATTTTGGACACAGGACATAAAGCGAACACCATTACTGTGATTAAGAGTAAGTGTTTCATGATTTTTGATTTTTGATTGATGATGATTAATGGATGATTATTCGTTGTTTCTGTTGGCCAGAGCCACTTTGATTTCCTGATAATTTTTGTTGATTTTGGTAAATACTTTTTCCCGGAACGAATGCTCTACTTCACCGTCCACTTGTGAAAGTAAACTTTTGGCATCCACTTTCAGATTTGATTTTTGGTTGGCCGTTGCCTTCGCCGATTTGTCCAAATCGGCTAACAAACTTTCGTCAGATTTGCTGTTGATTTCTTTTTTTCCGACAACAATCTCTTTGGTATCCATGATTTTAGGCAACTCTTTTTGGGCTACATCGGAGGAATTTTGAAACTCGATTGATTTCTCCCGATTGATAATTGGATTTTGATTGTTTGCTGATTGATTGTTGATTGAAACCCCTTCTTTTTTGATGGTCAGTTGTCGGTTGTCGGTTGTCGGTTGGACTTCCGAAGTAGCTACAACACCATTTTGTTTTTGACTTTCTAATAGTGGTGATTGAAAACTTTCTGTTTTGTTTTGAATACTATCAATTTTAGTTTCTGTGCCCACTACTGGGTTAGTGGTGTTAATTTCGGAACCGTTTTGATTGAACAAAAACGTACCAAGTGTTGCGAATACCAAAATGCTCGCAGCAATAAATAAAAAGCCAAAAGGTTTTCTTGTTTTTTTTTCTTCGGCCACCGAAAGCATCGCATCCAAACGGTCCCAAGCCTGAGCCGAAGGTTGAATTTCTCTGGCGTTCAGTTTTTCTCTGAACTGTTTTTCTATTTTATTCGGTTCCATTTTCATAATTTTTTAATTTATTGATATTGTCCTGCAGCATTTTTCGGGCATGCGACAATTGCGATTTGGAAGTGCCTTCGCTGATGCCCAACATCGCGGCAATTTCCTGATGTTTGAATCCTTCGATGGCGTATAAGTTGAAAATCATTTTGTACCCTTCCGGCAAACTGTCTATTAAAAACTGAATGTCATCGACGGAGAACTGACTTTCGATATTGTTATGTCGTTCTTCAAAAAAAGTTTCGTCTTCAATAAACTTGACTTTTTTATCAGCTCTGATAAACGAAATGCATTCGTTTACCATGATTCGGCGAATCCAACCTTCAAAACTGCCTTTGTGTTCAAAATTTTTCAAACTGGTAAACACTTTCATAAAAGCGGTAATCATAATGTCTTCCGCCTGATGCACATCTTTGATATACTGACGACAAACACTCAACATTTTCGGTGCGAATTTGGAATAAATCTGATGCTGTGCGTGACGATTATGGTCGACGGCCAGCTCGATTAATTCTTTTTCATCCTTATGTAAGTTGATTACCTTCAAAACCTATGGGTTAGTGTTTCTATGAGCATAGACGAATGTCGTTGCGAAATGGTTGCATGATGATGTGAAAAATTTTCGATTTAAAAATCTGAAAACGAAAAAACCCTTTAAATACAAGGGTTTCCAAAGCAAAAAAATATTATTTTTTTCTTTCAATCACGTAATTCACCATGAGTGAAAGGGCATTTTTATAGTCGGATTGGGGAAAATTGTCGAGGATTTGGAGGGCTTCTTGTTGGAATTGCATCATTTTTTGTTCGGCATAATGCAAACCGTTTTTGTCTTTTACAAATTGGATGACTTCCTTAACGCGCTTTTTGTCTTTGTTGTGATTTTTAATCGAATTGATACACCAACTTTTTTCAGAATCGGTACAATGGTTTAACGCATAAATCAAAGGCAAGGTCATCTTTTGTTCTTTGATGTCAATCCCGGTAGGTTTGCCGATGGCATCATCGGTATAATCGAACAAATCGTCTTTAATTTGGAAAGCCATTCCGATGAGTTCGCCAAATTTTCGCATTGCTTCCACCTGAACATCATCATCAGAAACCGATTTGGCACCCAAAGCACAACAAGAGGCAATTAAAGTTGCCGTCTTTTTGCGGATGATTTCGTAATACACTTCTTCGATAATATCCAATCGGCGGGCTTTTTCAATTTGAAGCAATTCGCCTTCACTCATTTCGCGCACTGCAACCGATATGATGCGAAGCAAATCAAAATCACCGTGGTCAATGGAAAGCAGTAAGCCTTTAGACAACAAATAATCACCCACTAAAACGGCAATCTTGTTTTTCCATAAGGCATTGATCGAAAAAAATCCGCGACGGCGGTTGCTGTCGTCAACTACGTCGTCGTGAACCAATGTAGCGGTATGAATTAATTCGATAACCGAAGCGCCACGATACGTCCGTTCGTTAACCCGGTTGGTTTCGGAAAGCATTTTGGCGACCAAAAAAACAAACATCGGACGCATCTGTTTCCCTTTCCGGTTTACGATATAATAGGTAATTCTGTTTAACAACGCCACTTTGGAAGTCATCGATTCGTAGAACTTTTTCTCGAAAAGTTCCATTTCTTCCTGAATCGGTTTTTTTATTTGTGACGTAATATTCATCGCTTTCAAAGATACGACAATGAATCGTTTCAAAAAAAATTTTACTTTCGATTAAACCTTTGCATTCCTATTAACTCTAATTTAAGAAACCATAAAAAAATAGAATATGAAAACAACAAAAATGATCTTGGGATTGGCGCTGGCTTTTACCATATGGAGCTGTAGTAAAGAAGATGGTGAAAACAGCACCCTATCGGAAGCGAAAATTAATGCTAAAATTGATGCTATAGCCGACGATGTCTCGGATATCGTAGAAAAAGAATATTATGAAGCCGCCAATTTGGCCGGAAGAAATGCTCAAACACAAGAATTAGCGTTACCCGATTGTGTTACCGTTACTGTGACGGGAGACCTTTCTTCTTGGACACGAACCTTGGTATTTGCCAATTGCACCATGCCAAACGGCAATGTATTAGACGGGACCATTATCATCAGCGGCAGCACCGATTTTGATGCGCCGACACAGACCATTAATTATTCTTTTGTAAACTTCCATCACAACAATATTTTGGTGGAAGGCAACCGCAGTATGGTAAGAACACTGCAAAGTACTGCTGCATTGGCCACGATTCATCCGGTAGCCAATGTTGCGTTCGATATGCAACTGACCTTCCCGAACGGCAACACCTACCACAGAGTAGGCAACCGCGTTCGTGAAATGATTGCCGGATTCAACACTCCGCTTTTGTGGCTCGATAATGTATTCTCTATTACCGGAAGTTGGACTACTACTTTTCCGAGCGGAACCCGAACTTCAACCATTACAACACCGCTGGTTGCCGAAGCGACTTGCCCGTACTTGGTGAGTGGTGTGATTACTGTTGTTGGTCCTAACAATACCGCTACCTTAGACTACGGAAACGGCGACTGTGATAATCAGGCTACCTTGACCGTTAACGGAACAACCACTACCATCTTTTTAGGAAATTAATTTTTTTTGACTTAGTTATAAAAAGAAAAAGCGCTCCTCTCGGAGCGCTTTTTTTAGGATTTATTGGCCAATTGCCCACAGGCCGCATCGATGTCTTTACCGCGGCTTCGGCGTACTTTGGCGACTATGTCGTGGCGCTCCAAAGCCTTGATGTAATTGTCTATGGCTTCATCGGAAGCTTGTTGGAACTCGCCGTCATCAATAGGATTGTATTCGATAAGATTGACTTTGCACGGCACGTATTTGCAGAACTTAACCAAGGCGTCAATTGACGCTTTGTCGTCGTTAATGCCTTTCCAAACCACATACTCGTAGGTAACTTTGCTTTTGGTTTTTCGGTACCAATATTCGAGCGCTTCGCGCAATTCGGTCAGCGGAAAGTTTTTGGTAAACGGCATGATTCGATTACGTGTTGCTTCGATAGCGGAATGCAGCGAAACCGCTAATTTAAACTTAACCTCATCGTCGGCCATTTTTTTAATCATTTTGGAAACGCCCGAGGTAGAAACCGTAATGCGTTTGGGCGACATGCCTAAACCTTCTTCCGAAGTAATCATATCGATGGCTTTCATCACATTGTTGTAATTCATGAGCGGTTCGCCCATGCCCATAAACACTATGTTAGACAACGGATGACCATAATACAGGCGGCTTTCCTTATCGATAGCTACCACTTGGTCGTAAATTTCACCCGGCTCCAAATTGCGCATCCTCTTTAAACGCGCCGTGGCGCAAAAATTACAATCCAAACTACAACCCACTTGGCTCGAAACACAGGCGGTGGTTCGGGTTTCGGTAGGAATCAAAACGCTTTCCACGATTAAACCGTCGTGCAAACGAACGGCATTTTTGACCGTACCGTCTTCGCTGCGCTGTAGGGTATCGACTTTAATATGATTAATCACAAAGTTTTTTTCGAGCATGGCACGCGTTTCTTTAGACACGTTTGTCATGTCGTCAAAATTGTGGGAAGCCTTGCTCCACAACCATTCATACACCTGATTGCCTCGAAACGCTTTGTCGCCATTGGCCACAAAAAAATCGCGCAGTTGTTGTTTGGTCAAACTTCGGATGTCTTTTTTCTCGATTTCCATGCGGCAAAGTTAGTCATAAAGTTGGAATTTGTAATTTTGGGTTTTGAAACTTACTCCTATGCATTTCCTTTCCGAAGAATTAGAGAATTATGTCGCGCGTCATTCGCAAGACGAACCCGAGTTGTTAGCCAAACTCAATCGGGAAACCCATCAAAAAATACTGCAGCCTCGTATGCTCAGCGGTCATTTTCAGGGACGGGTGTTGAGTTTATTGTCGAAGATAATTCGACCTACACACATTCTGGAAATCGGAACCTATACCGGTTATGCTACACTGTGTTTGGCCGAGGGCTTGGCACAAAACGGTACGATCGATACTTTAGACAACAATGAAGAATTGTACGATTTTCAGCGAAAATATTTTGACTTGAGTGGTTTTGGCCCTCAAATCATCCAACATTTAGGAAATGCTTTGGATATCATTCCAACGCTAACCCAAAAATACGACTTGGTTTTTATCGATGCCGACAAAGAAAACTACATCAACTATTATGAACTCATCGTGCCGATGATGCGTCAAGGCGGCATTATTTTATCGGATAATGTATTGTGGAGCGGCAAAGTGTTGGAACCGGTAAAACCCAATGACAAATCGACTAAAATTTTATTGGAATACAACGCTTTGTTAAAAAACGATCCGAGAGTAGAGACGGTGTTGTTACCGATTCGCGATGGTTTAACCGTGTCGCGCGTACTTTAGTTTTTAAGAATGTACTTTTGGTAAACTTGGTACGCTACCAAGCCCATTGTTCCGCCAAAGCAATAGCCGGTTAGGATATCTGACGGAAAATGCAATCCCAAATAGATACGGCTGTAGGCAAATATCAACGGAAACAAAAACAGCAGATAAGCGTGTTTATAGTATCGTTTTAAAATCAGGAAAGTCAGCACGGTTGTCGCCATGGAATTGGTGGCATGACCTGAGAAAAAACTAAACGATTTACTTGTTTTTACCAAACGGATAACGTCATTTATGTCCGGGTCGTTGCACGGACGTAAGCGTTCAAATCCGTATTTGAAAAGATTCACGGTTTGGTCGCAAATGAGAATCAAAACCGCAATAAACAATACATAGTACCCGAATTTCTTCCATCCGATTTTTTGTTGTAGTACATAAAAAACCAATAAAAACACCGGGGCCCAATACACTTGTTTGGTAATAATCAACCACAGGCCATCCCATTGTTCAGACCCTAAACCATTGAGGTAAACCAAGACTTGCTTGTCGAGTTGGACAATCTTTTCGAGCATTACATTTGGCGTTTAATAGGTCCGGTTAGAGAATCGATATCTTCTGTAGCTTGGTTTACTTCGGGTAAAACACTTTCTTCAACACTGCTTTTTACCTTTTCCACTTCGCTGTTAAACGTTCCGGTCAACTCTTTTACCGAATTGTTCAACTCTTTTACCTCGGCGCTTTTTTGGATTTCCGATTTGATATCGTTGGTGGCATTTTTGAGTTGCGACATAATTTTGCCCAAGGTGCGTGCGATATCCGGAATCTTATCGGAACCGAAAAGCATTAGTGCAATAAAAATGATAAAAATTAACTCGCCACCGCCTATTCCAAACATAGTAAATAAATTGCTGTTTAATAAAGATGCAAAGTTACAAAGTTAAGTTAATCAAACTTTGATTTTTCTTCGGTTTTTGGCCAAGAATTATTGACGGTATTGATATCGGCTGTTTCTTCTTTCGGATCGACCACAATTTTGGAAATCACTTTATTCACGGCGAAAGTACGGCTGACTTCTTTATCGTTCATACGCCATATCTGCGCCGGAAAATAATGATTCTCCGTCGTGCCGTCTTCAAAAGTAATTTCTACAATAATCGGCATGACCAAACCGCCCGGTTTATCAAAAGTAACTTGATAAAAGTATTTTGGTTGGGTCAACTTGGCCTTTTCTTCAGGAGTGAACCGCTGATTGACATAATCTTCTAAAGCTTGATAGTCGGAAATCTTGAAGGGTTTATTCAACTCCGGCTTGTAATCGGGACTGCCTTCCGCAATCATGTATACCATGGCGCCGGGCTTAGAATCACGTCGACGACGGGTTTTCATAAAATCGCTCACTTCTCTTGACGATTCATTGCTGACAAAATATTTTTTTACTTCTTTAATCCCAATATCGTTGTAATCGGTGGTAAAAAACCAACCGCGCCAAAACCAATCCAAATCGACTGCCGAAGCATCTTCCATGGTTCTGAAAAAATCATCAGGGGTCGGATGCTTGAACTTCCAACGATTGGCGTAGGTTTTAAAAGCGTAATCGAACAACTCACGTCCCATGATGGTTTCGCGTAAAATATTCAGGGCTGTAGCCGGTTTACCATAGGCATTGTTCCCAAATTGTCTGAGATTTTCGGAATTGGTCATTATGGGTTCTAAGCCCGATTGGTCGCCGCTCATGTACGGAATAATATTTTTGGCCGGTCCGCGACGCGAGGGAAATTTAGGGTCAAACGATTGCTCCGCCAAATATTCCATAAACGTATTTAAGCCTTCATCCATCCAAGTCCATTGACGCTCATCGGAATTCACAATCATCGGGAAAAAATTATGCCCTACTTCGTGACAAATCACCCCCAACATACCATACTTTGTATTGTCGGAATACTTGCCGTTTTCGTCGGGGCGCCCAAAATTCCAACAAATCATAGGGTATTCCATACCTTGATCACGGGCATTGACCGAAACCGCTTTCGGGTACGGATAATCAAAGGTATAACTCGAATAACTTTTGAGTGTATGTGCTACCATTCGGGTTGAATATTCGCCCCATAACGGATTGCCCTCTTTGGGATACAAGGAAATCGCCATCGATGTAGTACTGCCGGTTTTCACCGCCATCGCATCGTAAATGAATTTTCTGGACGTGGAAATTCCAAAATCGCGTACGTTCTCGGCTTTAAATTTCCAGGTTTTTTTCTTATCTGAAAACCCTTTTTCGGCCGCTTCGGCTTCGGCTTGTGTCACCACAATTACCGGTTTGTCAAACGATTTTTCAGCCTCGGCATATCGTTTTACCTGTTCCGGAGTAAATACTTCATTGCGATTGAGCAAGGTTCCGGTTGCTTCCATGATATGATCGGCAGGAACGGTGATGTTGACTTCAAAATTTCCGAAGGGCAACGCAAACTCACCTGAACCCCAAAACTGCATGTTTTGCCAGCCTTCTACATCATTATACACCGCCATTCGCGGATAAAACTGAGCCAAAATATAAAGATTATTACCATCTTTCTCAAAATGTTCATAACCCGAACGACCGCCGTCGATTATGTAATTATTGATGTTGTACCACCATTTTACGGAGAACGAAATTTTTTCTTTGTGTTTTAAAACTTTTGGCAACTCGATACGCATCATGGTTTGATTGATGGTATACCGCATGGGATTGCCATGTGCATCTTTGACATATTCTATCTTGAAACCGCCGTCAAAATCTTCTTCCAGATATCTTCTTGAAAACGATGAGGCTGAAATGGCCGGATCGGTTTTATTGCTTTCCACTAAAGGAGAATTGGAATTTCTGGCTTTTTCGTTTTGATCCAACTGCAACCATAAATAGTCGAGTGACTCCTTGGCATTATTGGTATATGTAATGGTCTCGGTACCGTATAATTTTTGATTTCGGTCATCGAGTTCGATATCAATTTTATAATCGGCTTGTTGCTGATAGTATTCCGGTCCCGGCGCACCGGCTGCCGTGCGATACATATTGGGTGTGGCCAACAGATCGTACATCTGTTTAAACTTGTCGGGATTTCTTTCTTCCGTTTTGGATGTTTTTGAAGTTTCCTGTGCTTGAGCAACCCCAAAAATCAACGATACTAAAATTGGAAAAACTTTAGTCATAGTATTCATAGCTACTTTTTTAAAGCTATAAATGTAAAATAAATTTAATTCTGAGGAGAATATGCCTTTTATTTTAACATTCCTTTAGTGGTTGATGAAGTCAACAAAAGGTTTTGCTTCTTGCCTTTGTTATGGTATTGGATGATGTTTTGTTGTTCGGGATGCTGCTTTATCAAAACGGTATTTTCGATACTCAAACTGGTTATTTTTGAAATATCTCTGACACTCAGATAACAAATCACTACATTGCTTTCGACTTCATGACTGTGATATTTAAAAACTTTCTGTTCTTTGTTAACGAAAACTTTGAATTTATCACTCAGGTATTTTTGGAGCAAGGCGACGTCTTCGACAGATTCATCCTTGGTTCCTAAATCCGTTTTTTTGTGGTATTCCGATTGTAAGGCCTCATTTAAATCATCCGCAAAAATACGAGCCGTTATTTCGAGTCGTTTTTTTTCGGGAACAAAATCTATTTGGTAAATCGCCACGTAAAACTGATGAATCGCTGCTGCGGACAATCCGACAAACAACACCATCAAAATTGAAATAGTTATTCCTCTTTTCATAGTTTACTTTTTAGATTCTTGCCAAAAGGTTAGGTACTGTGTGGCTAATTCGCCTAATCGAAATCGTGCCAATCCTTTGTTTTTGGCGTTGATGTACTTGGCCAATTTTTCGTCCTCTACGGCATAGTACAAAAATCCTTTTACATGTTCCTGCGGAATCTTTAATTTTTCGGTAAAATACTCCGGTTTAAATTGCGCTTCCACTTTTAGCATGAGGCGCTCTTTTTTCTCTACTTCCAGCTCTTTTTTGAGCATGGCAGTGCGTCCTGAAATGGCATTTAAAATAGGATCCAAACCGATGGATCCGCCTGCCATCAAACCCGCATTAGCGGTGGCATCCAAATCGGTTGCTGTCTTTAATTTTCGCTCCGCCGGCGTGTACTTTTTGGCCGGCTTATCTAAAATCCCCAGCGAAACGGCATTAATATGACCGTAGTCCTTGATTTCTACTTCATCGAGATTAATGGTTTTAGGAACCAATTGTATGACAAAAAGCGCTTTGGCCAAATCGGATTTTTGCAAAGCTGTTTTTTTGGTTTCCACTTGCAAGCCGGAGCATTGCAAAGTATCGCCTGCCTTAACGAAAATAGTAAAATTACCGTTGGTGTCGGATGTGGTGCCCGACTCAGAACGAAGATTGAAAATATTGATTTCGCCCAGCTCTTTGATAGGACAAATAACTTTACCTCGTAATAAAACCAATTCATCCGATTGCGAAAATCCGATGGCTGGCAGGATAAAAAGAAACACTACTAATTTGATTCTCATAGCAACAACATCCTAGTGGCTTTCAAAAATAATACTAATTAGGCTCTGTTTTTTGCAATTCCAAATATTTTGCGGCTAATTCTGCGAGTACAAATTTAGTCATGGCGCTGTTTTTAGCCATAAATGCTCGAACAAATCGGGAATCTTCCACCACAAAATACCAAAATGCCTTGACATAATCGGCCGGGATTTTGAGTTTTTGAACAACGTAATCAACCCCGAATTGAGCTTCCAATCGTTGCAAGAGCGATTCTTTTCTTTCGACTTCCAACTCTTTTTTGAGCATGGTTGTTCGTCCCGACATCCAGTTGAATAACGGATCCAGGCCAACCGAACCACCCGAAGTACCGTCGGTATTTTCGTCAAAACCATCACCCGAAGCCGTTCGCAACTTTCGTTCGGCCGGCGTGTACTGTTTGGCTTTCGCCGGAATAATCCCGAGCGCTACGGCATTGATGTTTTTGTATTGCTTGACAATTACTTCATCCAAACGGTTAATCATCGGTTCCAGGGGAATCAGAACCAAGTCGGTTTGAAAATCTTTGACCGTAAGCACTACTTTCTTTCCTTTTATCTGAATGGCGGAAAACATTAACGTATCGCCTATCGCCGCTTTTATGGTAAAAAACCCTTCGGATTCTGTATTGGTGGTGGCTTCGGTTCGAAGGTTGATGATATAGATACCTTTCAAATCCACATCGGAAACGACTGCTTTGCCTTTGAGCACGCTCTCATCATGATTCTGCGCCCAAGCCAGCTGAAAAGAAAAAAAGATAAAGGTTACCCGTGCAAAAGATTTCATAGTGGCCATTGTTCCGAGTAAAAGTATAAGAGGTTGTTCCCAAATAAATGCCAACGAGTTGGTAATTTTATGTTAAATAAATGCGGGAAAAACAGTACTTTTGGAGGAGAATCATCGGAAAAATGAAAAAACTAATTATTGCCAGCACCTCTACTGTTTACGGCGGTACCTATCTTGACTATTTATTACCCGAATTGGAAAAGCATTTCAGCTCATGCAAAGAAATTCTGTTTATTCCGTATGCCAGACCGGGTGGCATTTCGCATGACGGTTATACCGAAAATGTTCGTTTGGCATTTGCCAAAATAAATAAATCGGTTAAAGGGTTACACGAATTTGAATCCCAAAGTTTCGGGACGGAAGCAGCCATTCGAAACGCGGAAGGAATTTTCACCGGTGGAGGCAATACGTTTGTATTGGTTAACGAATTGTACCGAAACGGTGTAATGGAAGTTTTAGCTGACGTTTTGAATCAAGGCACACCTTATTTGGGCACGAGCGCCGGCAGCAATATTACCGGATTAACCATGCAAACCACCAATGATATGCCGATTGTGTATCCGCCGAGTTTTAAAACGTTGGGGTTACTACCCTTTAATTTGAATCCGCATTACTTGGATGCCGATGCCCAAAGCAAGCATATGGGTGAAACCCGCGAAACGCGTATTAAGGAATTTCATGAGTACAATAGGACTCCGGTTTTGGGTTTGCGTGAGGGAAGTTGGTTGGAAGTAAACGGCGAAGAGATAGTATTGAAAGGAAATTTAAGCGCCCGCTTGTTCCGGCAAGATGAAATGCCTACAGAATTAGAAACCGGCAGCGATTTGTCTTGGATAAAGTAAAACCCGCGTTAGCGATTGCAGCTTGTACCCAGCCTGCCGGCAGGCTGGCTTGTACTGCGGAAAGCGCGGCCCTGAACGTGTTTCAGGGCAACGCCCTAAAACCCATAAAAAAAGCCTCAACTTTCGTTAAGGCTTTTCTTAGAGCGGAAGACGAGGCTCGAACTCGCGACAACCAGCTTGGAAGGCTGGAGCTCTACCAACTGAGCTACTTCCGCATTGCGAGTGCAAATATATAGAATAAGTTTACTTTGATGCAAATTTTTTGAAAAAAAATTATCGAAGAAAATAATGTTACCGATAACATATAGAAAACCATTCAGTTACCCCAAATGCATATGCCAACGATACTAAAAATTACGGCTCAAGACACTTTTGAAGTGCGACATCCGGTACTGCGGCGTGGAAAACCCTTGGAGAGTTGCCGGTTTGACGGCGATGATTTAGCAACCACACATCATTTCGGCTTGTATGAAAACCATCAATTGAAAGGCGTTATTTCGCTTTTTGAACAACAAAATGCTGCGTTTGAAAACCCAAATCAGGTGCAAATCAGAGGAATGGCGGTATTGGAAAACCAACAAGGAAAAGGCTACGGACGTCTGTTGGTACAACATTGTGAAACGGTATTGCGGCAAGGTGCCACCGATATCATTTGGTTTAACGCCCGAGAAAGCGCCGTGGATTTTTACCGAAAATTAGGCTATGAAATTATTGGCGATTCGTTTGAAATCCCCAATATCGGAAAGCACTATGTGATGTGGAAACGATTAGACCGCTAGCTTGGACACGATTTGTTGTGTCGCCGACGGGTGGTAGATGAACAAACACGATTTGTCTTTGATGACATTGATAATTTTTTGATTCATTTCTACCGGAACGGCAGGACAACCCTGGCTTCTGCCCAATCTTTTGTTTTGTTTGATAAAGGACTCCGACACATAATCGGCACCATGCATTACCACCGCTCTATTGCGCGCATTGTCGTTTAAACCTCTTTGCAACCCATCTAGTTTAAGAGACAAGCCATGTTTACCATTGTATACCTCGGCAGTAGCATAAAAGCCCAAACTGCTTTGGAAGGATTCGGCTTGGTTGGAAAATATTTTGGCAAACTCTTCTCCGGTATTTCTGCCGTGTGCCACCAAAGTATTGAAGAGTACTTCACTTTTATCCAAATCGATGACCCACAATCTTTTGGTATTGGAAGACAAACTGAAATCTACGATGGTCAAAATATTTTTTTGAATAATTCCTTTTTCTTTAAGGTAATGAAAACCATCCAGCGCCAAATTGAAACTCTCAAAACTCGGCATAGAAAACGACTTAAAATCAATTTGATTGTAAACAGACCTATTGCCGTCCACGGAATGAAGCGCTTTTGTATTGGTATAAATTGTCGGAATTGTTTTATCGGGCACAGTGCTGAAAGACATCAACAGCACGAAAAGCAGTACGGGGAAAACTTTATAATTCATTGAAATCTATAGGTTTAAAATTAGACTCGGGTTGGACAAATATAAATTATATTTTCCCAAAACCAAATAATTCTAATTTTATTAAGCCAATTTTAAGCCGTTTAAATCCATTAAAATCAAGTTGTTTTATCGCTCTTGAAGTTGCAAATCTGAATTAAATGGTTACTTTTGTCTGTCAAACGAAAACTCCGATGTCGAAACTTTCTTACTTTTTTTTCTGCTTCGCTATGCTTTTTTCAAGTGTGGTTGTGGGTCAGAAGAAAACACTTTTCACCAAAAGCACTTCGGAAAAGATTGTTATCGACGGCAGGTTTACGGAAGCTTCATGGGCTAATGCCGATATCGCCACCGACTTCATCATGATTGAACCCAACAACGGCAAACCCATAGCTCAGGAAAAAAGAACGGAAGTCAAAATCATTTACGACAACAGTGCTGTTTATATTGCGGCTACGCTGTACGATGATGAACCGGATAAAATTTTAAAAGAATTTACCTTACGCGATGATTTTTCGGTCGCCGATCATTTTGGGGTTCTTATCAACGGATACAACGACGGTCAACAAGAGTTTCGGTTTTTTGTGAGTGCGGCCGGAGTACAACAAGACGGGATGTATACGGAAGCGTATGGCGAAGATTTTTCGTGGGATGCCATCTGGGACAGTCATGTGGAAATTACCCACTTCGGTTGGACCGTTGAAATGCGTATTCCTTATGCAGCATTGCGTTTTCCGTCGGAAAAAAAACAAACTTGGGGTTTGAATTTTTACCGGGAAATTCGTCGGGATCGCCAACAGTATTCCTGGTCGTTGTTGGATCGAAAAATTGAAAACGAAAGCGTACAAGCCGGCGTTTTAGAGGGCATAGAAAATATTGAAACCCCTACACGATTGTTTTTGATTCCCTATGCTTCTCAGTATTTGTACGCTAATACTTCCCAGAAAACCTTCGGGGAATTTCGCGGCGGTATGGATATTAAATACGGTATTAACGATGCTTTTACCTTGGATGCGATTTTGATTCCCGACTTTGGTCAGACGAAGTTTGACAATGTGGAATTAAACCTTACCGCTTTTGAACAACAATTTGCCGAAAACCGACCGTTTTTTACCGAAGGAACTGACCTGTTTAACAAAGGTGATTTATTGTACTCCCGAAGAATCGGGGAAACCCCGGATAATTTGACGGTAGCCGATAACGAAACAGTGATTGACCTACCGAGTACCATTAAACTTATCAACGCTTTAAAAGTATCGGGGCGAACCAAAAGCGGGTTGGGTATTGGCGTGTTGAATGCCGTTTCCGAGAAAACCAGCGTCCATATTAAGAACAACGATACCAACACTACCCGACTCGAAACGCTATCGCCTTTAACCAATTACAATGTATTCGTACTCGACCAACGTTTTCGCAAAAATTCTTCGGTTTCTTTGGTTAACACCAATGTCACGCGCAACGGAGAGTTCCGTGATGCCAATGTTTCGGCTTTGGTTTGGGATTTGAACACCAAGAAAAACACCTACAATGTTTCGGGGAATATTAAATACAGTTATGTGAACAATCACTTTGACCTCGAAGACAAAAAAGGGATTAGTGCTTATTTAAACTTTGGAGAAACCAGTGGTAAATTCCGTCATAGTTTTGGCGGCGTTTATGCTTCAGACGATTTTGACAATAACGACTTGGGTATTAATTTTCAAACCCACTATCACGGATTGTATTTTAACTCGAGCTACCGTATTCTAAAGCCAAACAGCGTTTTTAATACTTTTTTTGCCAACTTAAACAATTACACAGAATTTGACAATAGAACCGGCCGCATTCAATCGGGTTACTCGCGTTTGAATTTTAACACGACCGATAAAAAAAACGACTACTTCGGTTTCGGGGCAACTATCAGCCCTTTGAAAGTATACGATTTTTATGAGCCGCGCTCTTTTAACGAAGAGAAATTTGTAATGATTCCGGATAACTACAATGCGTACGTTTATTTTTCAAGTAACTACAATCGAAAGTGGGCCATCGACATCAATCCCTTTGTGACCAAATTCAACGAAAAAGGACGCATTAATTATGGTTTTGTTTTTAGTCCGAGATACCGTTTCAGCGACCGATTGGCATTAATTTACAATTTTACATTTAACCGACAAAACAACAATATCGGATGGATTGCTTTTGATGAAAACGACAATACCATTTTCGCCCGAAGAAACCGAATTACCTACACCAACACGCTGCAAGGTAAATATTCGATTAACAATAAAATGAATTTTAATCTGAATGTGCGCCATTACTGGTCGTTTGTGACTAATCATGATATCCTTACCTTGCAAGATGATGGCGGATTTACGGAAAATACCACCTATACTGAAAACCGAAACTCCAACCTCAATTTGTGGAATTTGGACTTAACCTATTCCTGGTGGTTTGCCCCGGGCAGTCAGGTCTCTGTTTTGTACCGCAACAATTCCTTTTTATTCAGTCGTGATTTCAGCCGCCAGTTTGAATCCAATCTCCGCGACGCGGTAAATAATGAGAATCTGAACCATGTTTTCTCCATCAGTGTTCGTTATTTTATCGATTACAATTCGGTCAAAAATTCGCGTTTTTACAATTCGTTTACCAAACCCAAAACGAGAGAGCGCTTCTAAAAAATCAATTTTATCCCTTATCTTTGTCGGGTAAAATTTTACTCATGAACAAGAAAGTAATCCTGATGATTTTAGACGGTTGGGGAAAATCGCCCGACCCGAAAGTTTCCGCCATTGACAATGCTAACGTACCGTTTATTAATAGTTTATACAAACACTATCCAAATGCCCAACTCCGAACCGATGGCCTTAATGTAGGATTGCCTGAAGGACAAATGGGTAATTCCGAAGTCGGTCACATGAACCTCGGCGCCGGAAGAATCGTGTATCAGGATTTGGCCAAAATCAACTTGGCGGTTGCCCACAAAACCATGGCGCAGGAAAAACCGTTAGTAGATGCTTTTCAATACGCCAAAGCAAATAACAAAACCGTACACTTTTTAGGATTGGTTTCCGATGGCGGTGTGCATTCGCATACGTCCCACTTGCTTGGTTTGATTGAAGCTTCTCAGGAGTTTGGCTTAACCAACGTATTTGTTCATGCCTTTACCGATGGCCGTGACGTAGACCCGAAATCGGGCAAAGGCTATATTGAAGACCTAGAAAAATACATCGAAAATACTTCAGTAAAAATAGCTTCGGTGGTAGGGCGTTATTATGCTATGGATCGAGACAAACGTTGGGAACGGGTAAAATTGGCTTACGATTTGGTGGTGAATGGTATCGGAAAACACACTACGGATTTGGCACAAAGCATCGCCGACAGTTATGCTGAAAACATTACCGATGAATTCATATTACCTTTGGTGAAAGTAGATGCCAACAACCAGCCTTTGGCTACGATTCAAAACGAAGACGTGGTGATTTTCTTCAACTTTAGAACCGACAGAGGTCGGGAATTAACCGAAGCCTTATCCCAAAAAGATTTCCACGAGCAGAACATGCACAAGCTTCCTTTGTATTACGTAACGATGACCAATTACGACGATACGTATGAAAACGTACACATAATTTACGACAAAGACAACATCACCGAAACCTTAGGCGAAGTATTGGAGAAAGCCGGAAAGAAACAAATTCGCATCGCCGAAACCGAAAAATATCCGCATGTTACGTTCTTCTTTTCGGGCGGACGCGAAGTGCCGTTTGAAGGGGAAACCCGTATTTTGAGAAATTCACCCAAAGTAGCCACCTACGATTTACAACCCGAAATGAGTGCTTACGAGTTGAAAGACGCTTTGATTCCGGAATTGGAAAAAGGCGAAGTTGATTTTGTGTGTTTGAATTTTGCCAACGGCGATATGGTAGGCCATACCGGCGTTATGGAAGCGGCCATTAAAGCTTGTGAAGCCGTCGATATTTGCGTAAAAGAGGTTGTCGAAACTGCCTTAGCCCACGATTACACCACGATCATCATAGCCGACCACGGCAATTGCGAAACCATGATTAACCCGGATGGCTCCCCTAACACGGCACATACAACGAATCCGGTGCCGATTATTTTAGTCGACAAAGACCATATTCGAGTGCATGACGGTGTTTTAGGGGATATTGCGCCAACCGTTTTAGAATTGATGGACATTCCGAAACCGGAAGTGATGACCGGAAAATCACTTTTAGTAAGACTATAAAAAAGCCCCGAAGATTCGGGGCTTTTTTTATTTCAACATTTCATAATAACTTCTTTCGATGTTTTCCTGATGGGTTGGATGGGCAATTTTCACCATCTCGTCAATGCGCTGTTTTAGGGTTTTGCCATACAAATCAGCTATGCCGTTTTCGGTGATGATGTATTGCACGTGAGAACGCGTGGTGACTACGCCGGCGCCTTGTTTGAGGTACGGTACAATGCGGCTCTCGCCTCTTTTGGTGATTGAGGGTAGTGCAATGATGGCTTTTCCGCCTTCGCTGAGTGAAGCGCCGCGGATAAAATCCATTTGACCGCCTACGCCGGAATACATGTGTGCTCCTATGGAATCGGCACAAACCTGACCGGTGACATCGACTTCTATAGCCGAATTGATAGCCACCATTTTTGGGTTTTTACGAATACGAGCCGTGTCGTTGACCATGGAAGATTCTTTCATTTCGATAAACGGATTGTCACTCACAAAATCGTACAGTCGTTTCGAACCGATTAAAAAAGTGGCTAACACTCGACCGCGCAAGGTACCTTTGTAATTACAATTAATAACATCACTTTCAATTAAATCGATAACGCCGTCGGAAAACATCTCAGTATGTAATCCCAAATCTTTGTGGTTTTTTAATTTGCTTAACGCCGCATTAGGGATGGAACCGATACCCATTTGCAAAGTACTTCGGTCATCAATTAAAGAAGCCACGTACTCGCCAATCTTCTCTTCTTCTTTGGAAAAAGGCGATGGCTCGTGACCGAAAATAGGTTCGTTGACATCGACTAAATAATCGATTTCGGATTCGTGCAGAATACCGTCACCAAAGGTTCGCGGCATTTGCGGATTGACTTGTGCAATAACTATTTTGGCATTTTCAATGGCTGCTAAAGTGGCTTCAACGGAAACACCCAGCGAGCAATAGCCGTGTCTATCCGGTGGTGAAACGTGAATAAAAGCCACATCTATCAGCAAAACTTTTTTGCGAAACAAATGCGGTAACTCGCTTAAAAAAACCGGCGTGTAGGAACCGTTCCCGGCTTTTAAGGTGTGGCGCACATTGGCTCCGATAAAAAAGGAGTTCACGTGAAAACTTTCGGCTAAATCGGGATTGGCATAGGGCGCCGGGCCTTCGGTATGCAGGTGACAAACTTCCACATTGCGGAGTTCGGAAGCTCTTTCGGCTAAGGCTTTGGTTAATACAGACGGCGTGGCCGCAGCGGCTTGAACATACACTCTGTCGTTTGATTTGACTACTTGGACTGCTTCCGCAGCGGTAACATATTTGCTCATAACTAAAATTTTGTTCAAAATTATTCCCCAAATCCTTATAAAAATATGACATTTCTCATAAAGCAGGGTTGAAATATATTTAAATAAAAGTTAAAATTTCAATATTAATAGTTTTACTATTATTTTTGCATAAAAATATATTACCATGAATTCGGTATTATCCAACTTAAAGATTCAAGTCAACGAAAAGATTTACGTAAAAGATCCGGAGACTTCTGCTTTGGGAAAAAAAATCATCCAAGAAAGTATTTTGTTAATGGATGAAATTGGTTTTGAAGATTTCACCTTTAAAAAACTGGGGGAGCGGATTGGTTCTAATGAGAGCTCGCTGTATCGCTATTTTGAAAACAAACACAAGTTATTGCTTTATTTGTCTTCTTGGTATTGGGGATGGATGGAATACCGTATGGTGTTATCCACCACTAATATCAACGATGCCATGGAAAAGCTTAAAAGAGCCATTACGATAGTCACTGAAAAAATTGAAGATGATTCGGCTACCTTGCACATCAATGAATCGGTTTTAAACAAAATCATCATTGCCGAATTCACCAAAACGTTACTAACGAAAGAAGTCGACGAAGAAAATAAAGAGGGCTTCTTTTTGGTATACAAGCGTGTCATCAACCGAATTATTGACATCATTCAAGAAGTCAATCCGGAGTACGGTTATGCCAAAAGTTTGGCTTCTTCTATAGTGGAAGGTTCGTTGCACCAACACTTTCTGAAAGACCATTTAAAAACAATCACCAATTGTAATGAAAACAATTCGCCAACCCAGTTTTATATTGATTTGGCTCAAAAAATCTTAAGCAAATAATATGGCACTCACAGCGTCACAAAGATTGATAAATCTGCTCAAACTAGACAGGAAAGACATCCTTCAGGTATTGTTTTATGCCATCTTCGCCGGATTGGTCAGTTTGTCTTTACCACTCGGCATTCAGGCCATTATCAACTTAATTCAGTCCGGCAGAGTAAGCGTGTCCTGGATTGTATTGGTTTTTATCGTAATAGCCGGGGTTGCTTTGGTAGGCATCCTATCGCTGATGCAATTGCGTATCACTGAAAACTTACAGCAAAAAATATTCATTCGCGCTTCGTTTGAATTTGGATTTCGATTGCCTAAAATAAAATTTGAAGCTTTACACAATCAGTATCCGCCGGAATTGGCCAATCGCTTTTTTGACACTTTAACGATTCAGAAAGGCGCCTCGAAATTATTGATTGATTTTTCTTCGGCATTATTGCAAATCGCTTTCGGTATAATTTTGTTATCGTTATACCATCCGTTTTTTATCTTCTTTGGCGTTTTTCTAATCATTTTGTTGTACATTATTTTCAAATTCTCTTACAATTCGGGACTGTCCAGTAGTTTAAAAGAATCCAAATTCAAGTATAAAGTGGTGAGCTGGTTGCAAGAAATGGCACGCAACAACTTCAGTTTTAAAAAAGCATCTAATTTCGATTATGCCTTAACCAAAAACGATCGTTTGGTTTCGGAATACTTGATTCAAAGGGAAAGACATTTCAGTGTTATCAAAAGGCAATTTACCCAACTGATTGTCTTTAAAATCATCATCACTGCAGGATTATTGCTTATTGGCGGTTATTTGGTTTTAAACCAAAAAATGAATATCGGTCAATTTGTGGCAGCAGAAATCATTATCTTATTGGTCATTAATTCGGTAGAAAAAATTGTAATTGGTTTGGAAACCTTATACGATGTATTGACTGCTGTGGAAAAAATCGGGCAAATAACCGATTTGGAAATAGAGGAAACCACCACTAAACCGGCCGATTATTGTTACACCAATATTCAATTGGCGGCCGAGAACTTAAGCTACAAGTTTCCGGATGCTACCGATTATGTGTTGGAAAAAATCAATTTGACCATTGAGCAATCCGAAAAAATATATTTAGAAGGTAATAACGGCTCCGGAAAAACCACGCTTATCCGAATTCTCTCCGGTCTCATAA
Source organism: Flavobacterium sedimenticola (assembly GCF_030053345.1). Lineage (GTDB taxonomy): Bacteria > Bacteroidota > Bacteroidia > Flavobacteriales > Flavobacteriaceae > Flavobacterium > Flavobacterium sedimenticola. The sequence goes on along the minus strand of NZ_JASGBP010000006.1, from coordinate 66,855 downwards.
AACCCAATTCCGGTTCCTTTTACATCAACGATGACACCTATAGAAAAATTGATTTGGAGCAGTATCGCTCGCAAATCAGCACCATTATCACCGGCGAAACACCATTCGAAGGAACCATTTTGGAAAACATCACTTTCAATAACCCATTGATTTCTCAAGAAGATTTGAAATGGGCCATTGAAAGCGTCAAACTGGGTGATTTCATCAAATCGTTACCGAAAGGATTGGATACCAAAATTTATCCGGAAGGCAAACAACTGTCTTCTTCCAACGCCCAAAAAATTCTGTTGGCACGAAGTATTATCAATCGTCCTAAAATTTTATTCTATGAAGACGCTTTAGATAAAATGGATAACGACGCGGCTCAGGAAGTGATTGATTTTATCACTTCAAATGAGAACAAATGGACTTTAATTGTTTCCTCTAAAAACGACTATTGGAAACAAAAATGTACTCGTAAGATTACCATGAGCGACGGAAAAATTATCAACGATACTAAACAATAATCCAAATGCTTAACATTTCTAACAACAATCGTATCGGTCAAAGCATAGAAAAGTACAGCACTTACAAAACGCTGAGTAATCGCCCGCACTATAAAGTTTTGAATAAAATTATTGCCGGTGTTTCGCTGTTCGGCTTGCTGATTTTGTTTTTGCCATGGACACAAAACATTTCCGGGTCGGGTGCGGTAACCACCTTAAAGCCCGATCAAAGACCGCAAACCATTCATTCTGCCATAGCCGGCAGAATTGAAAAATGGTATGTTAAAGAAGGTGATTTTGTACAAAAAGGGGATACTATTCTTTTTATTTCAGAGACCAAAGAAGATTATCTGGATCCGAATTTAGTGCAAAATACCGAAAGCCAACTCAAAGCCAAAGAACTGGCCGAGCAATCCTACGGAGGGAAAGTGACTTCGTTGGAGGCACAAATCGCAGCCATCCGAAATGAGCGGCAATTAAAACTGCAACAGGCCACGAATAAAATCAGACAATCGATACTGAAAGTAAAGAGCGACAGTATGGATTTGGTGGCCGTGCGCACGCAAATTAAAATTGCCACTACACAATTCAATCGCTCGTTGGCACTCAATAAAGAAGGCTTGAAACCGATGACCGATGTAGAAGAAAAACGCTTGAAATTACAGGAAACCGAAGCCAAAATTATCACGCAGGAAAACAAATTATTGGCCAGCGAAAACGAATTGATTAATGCTAAAGTAGAAGTAAATCGTATTGTAGCCGAATACAATGAGAAAGAACAAAAAGCCCGAAGCGATCAATTTACGGCACTCAGCAGTCAGTACGACACTAAAGCCCAAGTGAACAAACTCAAAAACCAATACACCAATTACCAAATTCGAAACGGGATGTATTACATCAAAGCGCCGCAGAGCGGTTACGTAAACCGTGCGTTGCAATCGGGAATTGGGGAAACCATTAAAGAAGGTACTCAAATAGTAAGCATCATGCCGGCCAAATACGACATTGCTGTAGAGACCTTTGTTTCTGCCACCGATTTACCGTTGTTACACAAAGGGGAAAAAGTACGGGTTTGGTTCGACGGTTGGCCGACCATTGTTTTTTCGGGTTGGCCGAACATGTCTTATGGTACTTTCGGCGGCAAAATTGTAGCCATCGAAAACTTCATCAGTGATAACGGGAAATTTCGAGTATTAATAGCGCCCGATGAAAACGAAGAGCCGTGGCCGAAACAAATCAGCATTGGTTCGGGTGCGCAAACCTTGGCTTTACTCGACAATGTCCCGGTTTGGTTTGAAATTTGGCGAACCCTCAACGGATTCCCTCCAAATTACTATCAACCTAAAAACAATATTCCAAAAGATAAAAAATAATGAAATCGATTCTCATAGGTTTTTTATTGTTCGGATTTTCAGCTTGGAGTCAAAACTCCCTTAAAGAGCTCACCTACAATGAGTTTTTGGGGTATGTCAAAAAATACCATCCGTTGGTTAAAAGTGCCAACTTGGAAATCAATCAGGCACAAGCCAATTTGATGATGGCCCGTGGTGGCTTCGACCCGAAGATTGAAGTCGATTTTGAACAAAAAAAATTCAAAGACAACGAATACTATTCGATTTTAAACAGTAGTTTTAAAATCCCAACATGGTACGGCGTGGAAATCAAAGCCGGATTCGACAATAACGAAGGCATTTACCTCAACCCCGAAAACACCGTGCCTAACCAGGGCTTAACTTCTTTGGGTATTTCGGTTCCGCTGGGACAAGGGTTGTTCATTAATCAGCGTATGGCCGATTTGCGAAAGGCCAAAATTCAGGTAAAATTGAGTCAGGCTGAGCGAAACTTGACGGCGGTTTCGGTCTTGTATGATGCTTCGGTGGCGTATTTCAATTGGAAGCGAAACTACAACGAGGTCACGCTATATCAAACCTATCTTAACAATGCCAACATCCGTTACCAAGGCATTGCCAAATCGATTGAACAAGGTGACAAACCCGCTATTGACAGTGTGGAAGCCGGCATTATCGTTAGAAACAGAAAATTGAGTTTGGAGGAATCACAGCTAAAACTGGCCAAAGCCAAATTGGAATTGGCCAACTTCCTGTGGTTGGAAAACAATGTACCGCTCGAATTGCAAGACGACATCATTCCGGAGGAAAATTTGGCGTTGACCATTAAAGAAACCCTACGCACCAACGACTTGATGTTGGACAATCCATCTTTGGAAAACCATCCGAAAATCAATGCTTTGGAACAAAAAATTGAAATGCTTGAAGTAGAGCGAAAACTCAAGGCCAATATGTTGCTGCCCAAAATCGACTTGGGCTATTCGTATTTGTCCGAACCCAGTTACTTCGACAACTATCGCTTGCAAGATTATAAAGTCGGCGTCAACTTTTACTTCCCGCTGTTTTTAAGAAAAGAGCGCGGTAGTTTGCAATTGGCTAAGTTCAAGGTACAAGACGTAAAATTCGATTTGGATTTGGAGCGTGTTTCGTTAAAAAACAAAATTAAAGCGCAACAAACCGAAATCAATTCGTTGGAAAAACAAAAACAATTGATAGACAATTTGGTCGTAGATTACAGTACGATGCTGACGTCGGAAGAACGGTTGTTTTCGTTTGGAGAAAGCTCTATTTTCTTAATCAATGCACGAGAAAACAACTTGGTTTCTGCCCAATTATCGAAACTGCAAATCGAAAACCGCTACTTCGATTCGAATGCCAAGCTGTTTAAAATCATGGCCAATCCTGAATAAATAAGCGTAAAATAATTACTTTTGCAACCGCATTCACGGCGACAAACCCGATGCAAATGTTAAATTACAGCAGATGATTATTCAAAAAACCGCAGAAGAAATTGAATTGATGCGCGAAAGTGCCTTACTGGTTTCCAAAACCCTGGGCATGATAGCCACCGAAATAAAACCGGGAGTTACAACGTTACATCTCGACAAATTAGCCGAACAATTTATCCGTGACCACCAGGCGGTTCCGGGATTTTTAGGACTGTACGGTTGTCCGTCAACCTTGCTGACCAGTGTAAACGAGCAGGTAGTTCATGGGTTACCCACCAATCGTCCGATTGAAGAAGGCGATATCGTTTCGGTAGATTGCGGTGTTTTGAAAAACGAATTCTATGGGGATCACGCCTATACATTTGAAATCGGTGAAGTAGTACCGGCGACTAAAAAATTATTGCAGGTTACCAAAGAAAGCTTGTATGTGGGCATTCGCGAATTTAAAATCGGGAATCGCGTGGAAGATGTAGGGAATGCTATTCAAAAATACACCGAAGCGCATGGCTACGGTGTAGTGCGAGAATTAGTCGGACACGGTTTAGGACGCGTGATGCACGAAGCCCCAGAAATGCCGAATTACGGTAAAAAAGGGCGCGGCAAATTGTTTATAGAAGGCATGGTGGTCGCCATCGAACCGATGATTAACATGGGAAGTCGCAACATCAAAACCTTGAAAGATGGTTGGACCATAGTAACTGCCGACAAAAAACCAAGTGCCCATTTTGAACACAATGTAGCCTTGGTAAATGGTAAGCCGGAATTGCTTTCGACCTTTGCGTACATCTACAAAGCTTTAGGTATCGAAAGTAATGAAGAAGACGAATTTCGTCAAAAACCTTTAGCACTCTAATGAAAAAACTGTTCAAATTCATCCTTAATACTATCCCGCGACCAATACTAATACGATTGAGTATTGTGGTACGGCCGATATTGGCTTTTTTGCTGAAAGGCAATCGTTTCACCGATCCGATTGACGGCAAAAGCTTTCGCATGTTTCTGCCTTACGGTTACGGAACCCAAAGGAACAATGTGTTGTCTCCCAGCACGCTTTCCTTAGAAAGACACCGTTTGTTATGGTTGTATTTGCAAAATGAAACCGATTTTTTTACGGCTAAAGAAAAAAAGAAAGTATTGCACTTTGCTCCGGAACAAGAATTTTACAAACGTTTCAAAAAGCAACCCAACATCGAATATACTACAACCGACCTGCTTTCACCGCTGGCCGATGTAAAAGCCGACATTTGCAACTTGCCTTTTGAAGACAACCAATACGATATTATTTTGTGCAACCACGTATTGGAACACATTCCGGATGACACCAAAGCCATGAAGGAATTGTACCGCGTGTTGAAACCCGGCGGTATGGGAATTTTCCAAATTCCGCAAGACTTGTCGAGAGCGGTAACTTTTTCGGATGACAGTATCACCGACCAAAAAGAGCGGGCAAAAATCTTCGGGCAATACGATCACGTTCGCGTATACGGCAGAGATTATTTCGACAAATTGAGAAGTATCGGGTTTAAAGTAGTTGAGGAAGATTATACCCACAAAATTGCTCCCGAGTTAGTAGAAAAATACTGCTTGGCTAAAGGTGAAATTATTCCGGTTTGTTTCAAATAATTATTGCTTTTGGCATAATCTTGGTTCAGAATAATTAGTATCTTTACTATTCTCAACTATATGCTATGATTAAAAGAATATTTACCCTTTGTTTAGCACTCTTTTCCTTTGTATCTTTTTCTCAAGTAGAAAAAGAAATTGTTCCTCCTTACAATATTAAAACAATCAGTTTTGTTCAGAACGGACAAAATACGATTCCGATTTTTCGATTAGGCGACAGTTTCCAATTGCAATTTGATGATTTGTATGGCAACGAAGCGAATTATTTTTACACCATTACCCACTGCGATTACAATTGGCAACCTTCGCAATTAGTGAAGCAAGAATACATTAACGGTTTTGATGATCAAAGAATTCAAGATTATACCAACTCATTAACTACCCTGCAATTGTATTCGCATTATAGGGTTTCATTTCCCAATCGATTCACCCAGTTCAGAGTGAGCGGTAATTATGTGATTAAAATTTTAAATGATGACAAAGAAGTGGTTTTCACGAGAAAATTTATCTTGTATGAAGAGTTAGTATCGGTTCCGATGCAAGTCAGAAGAACGCGAAACTTAGCGGTAGTAAACCAAAAACACAATTTGGATTTTGCCATTAAATCGGCCACCATTAACTTTCAAAGTCCACTACAAAATGTCAAAGTACTATTGTTGCAAAACGGCAAATTCGACAATGCCATTACCAACATCAAACCGCAGTATACCATTGGTAACGATTTGATTTATAAGTACGATGCCGAAACCCAATTCTGGGCCGGAAACGAATTTTTATTTTTTGAAAACAAAGACATCCGGGCAGCCAATAATACTATAGCGCGTATCGATTCTAACGGTGGAATTTACAATGCACATTTGTATCGAAACGAAGCCAGAGCGAATATGCCGTACACTTACTATCCTGACATTAACGGCAATTTCATCGTCAAAAACATCAGTGCGCAAAACAATGAGATTGAAGCCGATTATGCTTGGGTTTTCTTTACGCTTTCGGCACCGAATTATTATGGTAAAAAATCAATTTATGTCAACGGTATGTTTAATAATTATGCCCTTGGCGAGGAAAATAAAATGGAGTACAATGCCGAAAAAGGGGTGTACGAGAAAGCCCTCATGATCAAACAAGGATTTACCAATTACCAATACGTCATTGCCGATGCTAACGGAAAAATAGACGAAGAAAATGCCATTGACGGTAATTTCCACCAAACAGAAAACAATTACTTTGCTTTGGTGTACTACCGCGAAAACAATCAGCGATTTGATCGTGTCATCGGTAAGGGAATTGCCAGTTCGATAGACACTACAAATTAGAAAAATTAACATCTAATTCACCTACCGTTTCGTATTTTTTGTAAATTTGACAACGTAATCGAATGAATACTACATGGTTTCGCAAATAACAAGAGGCATTAAAATTTCTGTTTTAACTAGTTTTGAAGGCACCTACTTCAAGAACTACAAGATTCATTTTGCCTTTAGTTATGAAATCACCATTGAAAACCACAGTAAGGACTCCGTACAGTTAAATTCCCGTCATTGGGAAATCCTCGACTCGCTCAACGACAAGGAAATTGTGGATGGCGAAGGAGTCATCGGTAAAAAACCGGTACTCAAGCCGGGAGAAAAACACACTTACAATTCGGGCTGTTTGCTCTCCTCTCCTTTCGGTGCCATGAGCGGGTACTTCAACATGATTAATTTTACAACTACTAAAACATTCAAAGTAATTGTGCCGACTTTCAAGTTAAGCGCACCGTTTGCCTTAAATTAAAGTGTGGTTTCTACAAATTAATCTTTGACTCCCCGTATTAAGAAATCGGAAATTCCTTTGTACTTTTGTGTCAGTTTTTTAGATTCTGATTATCTAAAATTCTAAGATGTCTAACACTATAATATTCTAAAATATGCCAAAAGGATTTTTTCATGTCCCGAAAGCGGTCAATGAACCTGTAAAATCATACGCTCCTAATTCACCCGAAAAAGCGGCCGTATTAGCAGCGTACCAAAAAATGTGGAACGAAACCATCGATGTTCCCAATTATATCGGCAGCGAAGAAATTCGCACCGGAAATACTCGAAACATGTCGGCTCCGCACGACCATCAACATGTGGTTGGCACCTACCATTTGGCCGAAAAAAAACATATTGAGCAAGCCATCGCTGCTGCATTGGAAGCCCGAAAAAAATGGGCAAATATGGCCTGGGAACAAAGAGCTGCCATCTTTTTAAAAGCCGCTGAGTTAATTGCCGGACCTTACCGTGCAAAAATCAACGCAGCGACTATGATTGCACAATCCAAAACCATTTTCCAAGCCGAAATTGATGCCTCATGTGAGCTTATCGATTTCTTGCGCTACAACGTTGAATTCATGACACAAATCTACAGCGATCAACCCAAATCGGTTTCCGATGTGTGGAATCGCGTTGAATATCGTCCGTTGGAAGGTTTTGTGTATGCCATTACACCTTTTAACTTTACCGCTATTGCGGCCAACCTTCCGGCCAGTGCGGCTTTAATGGGCAATACCGTTGTTTGGAAACCCAGTGACAGTCAAGTTTTTTCGGCCAAAGTTATTATCGATGTTTTCAAAGAAGCCGGCGTTCCCGATGGTGTCATAAATGTTGTTTTTGGCGACCCTGTGATGATTACCGACACCATTTTAACGCATCCCGATTTCGCCGGAGTACACTATACCGGTTCCACTTTTGTATTCAAAGAAATCTGGAAAAAAATCGGAGAAAATATCCATACCTACAAAACGTACCCGAGAATCGTGGGTGAAACCGGTGGTAAAGATTTTGTGATGGTACATCCGAGTGCCGATGTAAAACAAGTGGTAGCCAATACCATTCGCGGTGCTTTTGAATTCCAGGGTCAAAAATGTTCGGCAGCGTCACGTGCTTATTTTCCGAAATCGTTGTGGCCGGCCATTAAAGAAGAAATGGGCAAAGAACTGGCCACTATTAAAATGGGAAGTCCAGAAGATTTCTCCAACTTTGTCACAGCCGTAATCCATGAAGGCTCTTTTGATAAGTTAGCCAAGTATATTGACCAAGCGAAAAAAGATGCTGATGCCGAAGTGATTTTTGGCGGTAATTATAACAAATCCAAAGGGTATTTTGTAGAACCGACAGTCATTTTAACGTCGAACCCGAAATACACCACCATGGAAACCGAATTATTCGGACCGGTATTAACCGTTTATGTGTATGAAGATTCCAAATGGTCTGAAACCCTGAAATTGGTAGACGAAACGTCGGAATATGCGCTAACGGGAGCCATTTTCAGCAGAGATCGTTATGCCATAGAAGAAGCTGCTTTGGCCTTGCAAAACAGCGCCGGAAACTTTTACATTAACGACAAACCTACCGGAGCCGTAGTAGGAATGCAGCCTTTTGGAGGCGCCAGAGCTTCGGGAACGAATGACAAAGCCGGCTCGATGCAAAACTTGTTGCGTTGGGTTTCCCCAAGAACCATTAAGGAAACTTTTGTGACTCCGGCTGATTATCGCTATCCTTTTTTAGGCGAATAATTGCATAAAGAGAACTGAAAAAAAAGAGTCCGGGTTATACTCGGACTTTTTTTATGTTGTTGATTGTTAATTTTTTGTATATTCGGGTGTCAAAACCAACAAACCAACCATTATGAAAATAAAAATTACACTACTATTCTCTTTGCTTATCTCGTGCTTGACTTTCGCTCAAGACAAAACCTATGATTTGCTGAAAGATAAAAGTGAGACTCAAATACTCTACGACCGTGTATTTGGCATTTCTAACGCTACTGAGCAGCGAAAATCAGAGATTACGTCCAGCCATTTCTTACAGGTGTATCATGAGATGCAACGTGCCGATTTCTTGCAGCGCTTGCCAAAATTGGAAACGCTCCGGGAAGCCGCTAACAAAGGATTCGCACAACAACAAATTCCATTAAGTATCTTAATAACTGATTTTGAAAAAATCAGCAAAACAGCCATGGAAAACGGCGATGTATTTTTTAACAGCAACGAACAGTTTGAGGTCAAACCGAATACCCAAAACGCTTTGGAAAAGCACAGCATTACTTTGATGGCTCCTTTACTTTCCAAAGCTAAAAGTCAACACGTTACTTTCATCCTGAATGACCATTTAATTTTCAATACTACTCAAAGAAGCATTCAGGCTATAGCCATCCAGGCCAACGAAAACGAAAAATGGAAAACGGTTACTACCAACAGTCCATTCAAAATTAAATTTACCGAAAACGGAAAACAAACTGTTGCTTGTAAAATTACTTTCACTAACGGAGATGTTGTCCTGCAATCGTTTGTTATACAAATAGAAGGTTCTGCCGGTAATGTCGCCAACAGAAACAATACAACCACCCTGCAACCCAATGTGGTTACTTCAATTACGGCTTCCATTCCGTACCAAGGTTACGGCGAGACGGAAGCATATTACGGTCAAGGTGAATATGAAATTTTCCCCGATACTGTTGACGGAGTTTTGGACAAACCGGTTTTTTTGGTAGATGGATTTGATCCGGGAGACAGCCGCAACATCGCTACTTTATACAGCAGTTTGAATTATGGTACCGGTCAAAATTTAGCCGACTATCTCAGAACCCTGGGATTCGATATTATTTTAGTAAACTTCCCAACATACACACGACCGAATTCAACCACAGTGGTGGATGGCGGCGTCGATTTTATCCAGCGAAATGCCTTCATTTTGGTCGAATTAATCAATCAAATCAATGCCCAAAAAGTGGGAACGCAAAAAAATGTGGTGATTGGTCCGAGCATGGGCGGATTAATCTCGCGCTATGCATTGCGTTACATGGAAATGAACAGCTTAAACCACGACACTCGCTTGTACATCTCTTTCGATTCTCCCCATCAGGGAGCCAATGTACCCATTGGATTTCAACATTTATTTAATTACATGGCCTACGGACCGGTAGGTAACGCCGCCGTTCAGCCCGTAGTAGATGGCTTGATTAAAAGTCCGGCCGCCCGACAAATGTTAATCGACCATATGGAAGGTCATCTCGTTTCGGGAAGTGCCTTCGAGTTCAATACGGCTTCGGCTTCTTTGGTTCCAACCGGTGCGCCTAATTTCAGAGATGCGTTTCAAAATGAGTTAAACACTATGGGATTCCCAACCACCGTGAGAAATGTAGCCATCTCTAATGGTGCCGGCAACGGAACTATGAACTATACTCCGAATTTCGAAGTCATGAATCACACGTTCAACATCACATCAACCCAGCGCGCTATCATCAACTTACGATTCACGCCTTACGCCAATCAGACCAATCAAGTTAGCCGATTCAGAGGCCAGCAATTTGTTGTAGTCGTTTGGGTTACCGGTTTTGAAAGTCTGGCCAATTCAAAAGCGCCAACCTATACCGACGGATTAGACACCGCTCCGGGCGGAAGATTTGACATGACCGGATTTCAAGCCGACTTAGGTACCGACCCGCTATTAACGGAGTTCTTTGATAATTTGAATGCCGATTATTTTACGTTCATCCCAACTTGGAGCTCCATGGCAATCAGCAACACCAATAATCTGTATACACCGGTTACCGGCAGTTCGGTAACGCCCTTTGTAGCTTCATCCATTCCAACGGTTAACGAAAACCACGTGACGCTTAACAGCAATAACGTCACTTTTGCCATCAACGAAATTGTAAACGGCTCCTTGGCTACCACCAATCCGATTTTAGAATCGGTATGGATTCAAAATCCGGTGGAAAATAACATCGCCATCCACACCTCGTATACCATCGACAAAGCAAACATTACCATACACGATATGTTAGGAAAAGTAATGTATCAGGCCTCCAACCAAACTCTTAGCGGCACCTATGAAATTCCGCTGTCACTCAACAAAGGCGTCTTTCTGATTACAATTGCCAATGAATCGGGAAGCATCACCAAAAAAATCGTAAAACCGTAATAAAAAAGTCCCAACAATGGGACTTTTTTTATAGGGTAAACTTTAAAGGCAAATGCACTACTTTTTTGGTTTCGAAAAACGGATCCGAAAAGAAATCGGCTATAGGATATTCCTTCGCTTTCGGGAAAGGAGCCAATTCTTCGGTTAAATCGCCTCCTTTCAGATACAGGATTCCGTTCTTCAAGGCATGCTTGTTTTGTTTTTTGATTTTGTCTTTCACCCAACTGTAAAAATCGGGCATATTGGTCACAGCGCGACTCACAATAAAATCGAAATCGCCTTTGACATTCTCGGCGCGCATTTGCTCGGCTTTGACGTTCTGTAATCCCAATGCGTCTGCCACCGCTTGCACGACTTTAATCTTTTTGGCAATCACGTCAATCAAGTAAAAACGGGTTTTCGGAAATAAAATGGCTAACGGAATACCGGGAAAACCACCCCCGGTGCCGACATCCAAAACAAAAGTTCCCGGTTCAAACGGCTGTATTTTGGCAATCGCCAAAGAATGCAGTACATGTTTGGTATACAATTCATCTATGTCTTTTCTCGAAATTACATTGATTTTGGCATTCCAATCTTGATATAATGCTTCTAACTTTTGAAACTGTAGTATCTGATTATCACTAAGATTAGGAAATTGTTTGATAATTTCTTCCATAAAATGAATTTTCAACAAAAATACTGCTTTTGGTTAATATTTATGATTTGATTATAATCTTTAAAAAATTATAATATTTATCTTTGGCAAAAATTGAATAACTACAAATGAATACCACAGCTCCAACTTTTTCAACGAAAGACAATTTAAAATTCTTTCGCACCCTAAACTCACGTGTTAACAATTACTTCAAAGAAAATAACCTCAAAAAAACCGGAAACTGGAAATTACATGTAAAAACCATCGTAATGTTCAGTATTTTCCTGACGCCGTATTTCTTGCTATTGAGTATGGATATGCCGTTTTGGGCCTATCTCATCTTAAATATCGTTATTGGTATCGGAATGGCCGGCGTTGGAATGAATGTAATGCACGATGGCAATCACGGTTCCTACTCCAGCAAGTCTTGGCTAAATAAAATTATGGGCGGAAGCATCTATGTCTTGGCCGGAAACGTTTACAACTGGCAAGTGCAACACAATGTGCTACACCATACCTACACCAATATCTTAGGTCATGATGAAGATTTGGAAGCCGGCAGAATTTTGCGTTTTTCCAAAACCGCTAAATGGTATCGTTTTCACAAATTCCAACATTACTATTCTGTTTTCTTGTACGGTTTATTAACATTCAACTGGGCCATTACCACCGATTTTCTTCAAATGAAACGCTATTTGAAAAGAAACTTGTCTTACGGTGAATTTAAAAAACCGGTGATTCGTTGGACCACTTTAATCATCACTAAAATTATTTATTTCTCTATTTGGTTAGTATTGCCTATGGTGATGGGAATTGTCTGGTGGAAAGTTGTTTTAGGCTTTTTGGTAATGCATTACACGGCCGGAGTTATCCTAAGTGTGGTATTCCAGTTGGCGCACGTAGTAGAAGATACCCATAACCCGATTCCGGATGAAAACGGCGAAATCGAAAATACCTGGGCCATTCACCAATTGTTTACTACCGCCAACTTTGCCCCTAAAAACTGGTTGGTAAATTATTACACCGGCGGATTGAACCACCAAATTGAACACCACATTTTCCCGAATATCAGCCATATTCACTACGGCAAAATAGCCGAAATTGTAAAGCAAACTGCTAAAGAATGTGAATTGCCGTATTACGAATTCAAAACAACTCGTGAAGCTATCATCTCCCATTTCAAACACTTAAAAGAGCTGGGAAGAAATCCGCAATTAACCTAATGAAACAGACGCCTTTATCGGCGTCTCTTTTTTACAACACCACAACACTCATGACTATTTTATCGGACAGAATTAACAATCTATCTACATCGCAAACCCTGGCTATGGCCGCATTGGCCAGAGAATTAAAAGCCCAAGGGAAAGACATTATCAGCCTCAGTTTAGGGGAACCCGATTTCAATACACCCGATTTCATCAAAGAAGCGGCCAAAAAAGCCATCGATGACAACTACAGTACTTATACGCCTGTTGACGGGTATGTAGAACTCAAAGAAGCCATTTGTCACAAATTTAAAAGAGACAACAATCTCGGGTACAAACCGGCTAACATCGTAGTTTCCACCGGTGCTAAACAATCACTATACAACGTGGCCCAAGTCATGTTAAACGAGGGCGACGAAGTAATCCTTCCGGCTCCGTATTGGGTTTCGTATTACGAAATCATCAAACTCTCCGGCGGCGTTCCGATAGAAGTCCCAACGTCTGTTGAAAGCGATTTCAAAATCACACCCGAGCAACTGGAAAAAGCCATCACACCCAAAACCAAAATGATGTGGTTCAGTTCACCGTGTAACCCAAGCGGTTCGGTGTACAACCGCCAAGAACTCGAAGCCCTCGGGAAAGTCTTGGCAAAATACCCAAATATTTACATCGTTTCCGACGAAATTTACGAACACATCAATTTCTCCGGAACGTTTTGCAGCATCGCTTCCATTCCGGGCTTATTCGACAGAACGATTACCGTAAACGGTGTCGCCAAAGCCTTTGCCATGACCGGCTGGAGAATCGGATACATCGGCGCACCCGAAATCATCGCCAAAGCGTGTACCAAAATGCAAGGCCAAGTGACTTCCGGCGCCAACTCTATCGCCCAACGCGCGACCATTACCGCTGTGGAAGCTGACCCGAGTGTACTCAACAACATGGTATCCGCCTTCAAAAACCGAAGAGATTTAGTAGTCGCTTTGGCCAAAGAAATTCCGGGCTTCAAAATCAACGTGCCCGAAGGTGCTTTTTACTTGTTCCCCGATGTTTCCGCCTATTTCGGCCAAACCTTACGCGGAAAAACGATCAACAATGCCGATGATTTTTCCATGTATTTGCTTTCCGAAGCCAATGTAGCTACGGTAACCGGCGACGCTTTCGGAAACCCGAACTGCATCCGTTTGTCCTACGCCACCAGCGAAGCCTTACTGACAGAAGCGTTCAAAAGAATTAAGGAAGCATTAGCTTAAAACGATACGCCTCAAGGAAACTTGGGGCTTTTTTAATCATACGATGGAGTGGTATTGGGCGTTCCCTTTCAGGTCGGGCTTTCCGTTCCAATCTTTTTTAATTTGTTATCCCAAACCATTGTCAGGCTGAGCTTGTCGAAGCCCAAATGACAAACAAATTAAAAAAGGATTTCCACTGCAATCCCTAACGCAAAAACAACTTAAACAAAACAACTAAACCAAAATACAATGGCAAAAATACTCTTACTCGGTTCCGGAGAATTAGGAAAGGAATTCGTAATCGCCGCCCAACGCATCGGACAAACGGTGATTGCCGTCGACAGCTACGAAAACGCTCCTGCCATGCAAGTCGCCCACCACTTCGAAGTGATCAACATGCTCGATGGTGCCGAACTCGACCGCATTGTAGCCCAACACCAACCGGATTTTATCGTTCCCGAAATCGAAGCCATTCGTACCGAACGTTTTTACGAGTACGAGAAACAAGGCATCACGGTGGTACCATCTGCCAAAGCCGCCAACTTTACCATGAACCGCAAAGCCATCCGCGATTTAGCGGCCAAAGACTTAGGCTTGCGTACCGCCAACTATAGATATGCAACCTCAGCCGATGAACTACAAAAAGCAGTAGTAGAAGTTGGCATTCCTTGCGTGGTAAAACCGTTGATGAGTTCCTCCGGCAAAGGCCAATCGACCATAAAAACCGAAGCCGATATTCTAAAAGCCTGGCAATACGCCGAGGAAGGTTCGCGTGGCGACATCATCGAGGTCATCGTTGAAGCCTTTGTCAATTTTCATTCCGAAATTACCTTACTCACCGTAACGCAAAACAACAACCCAACCCTATTTTGCGCGCCCATCGGTCACCGACAAGAGCGTGGCGATTACCAGGAAAGCTGGCAACCGGCCCGGGTTTCTGATAAAGACCTCCGGGAAGCCCAAGACATGGCACGCAAAGTCACCGAAGCGTTGGGCGGCGCCGGTTTATTCGGAGTCGAATTTTTCCTGACGGACGAAGGGGTTTACTTTTCAGAACTATCCCCAAGACCACACGATACAGGAATGGTCACTTTAGCCGGCACCCAAAACTTCAACGAATTTGAATTGCATTTACGCGCCGTTTTGAGTTTGCCCATCTTTGAAATTACGTTGGAAAAAGCGGGTGCCAGTGCCGTAATTTTGGCCAATGGCAATTCGACGAATCCAACCTACAGCGGAATTTCCGAAATAGCGGCCTTACCTAAAACCGATTTTCGTATCTTTGGGAAGCCGAGTGCTCGACCTTACCGTCGCATGGGCGTCGTATTGACGCACGACACCATAGAAACGCCCATCGAAAACGTAGTGAAAAGAGCCAAAGAAACCGCAAAATTAGTAACCGTAAATTTATAATCATGAAAAAATTAGTAATAGTGGCGCTCCTGACTTTTGGAATCAATGCCCTAAATGCCCAAGAAAAAAAACCTCAAGTCGTAGAAGCGTCTTGCGGACAATGTCAATTTGGAATGAAAGGCAAAGCCGGTTGTGACTTAGCCGTTCGCATTGATGGCAAAGCCTATTTCGTAGACGGAACCGACATCAACAAACACGGTGATGCCCATGCTGAAGACGGTTTTTGTTCCGCCATCAGAAAAGCAGAAGTGGTCGGTGAAATCAAAAATGACCGATTCGTAGCTTCCAGTTTTAAGTTACTGCCTCTAAAAAAAGACGATCATAACAATCACGACGGTCACAAACACTAAAAAACCAATGCGGTCTTTCCTCCTAAGAAAGACCGCTTTTTTCAGGGCTTATTTTCGTACTTTTGAAAACATGAGCCTGATTTTACAAAATATCGCCAAGCACATTGTGCTGACTCCCGAAGAAGAAACCTTGTTTCTCTCAAAAATAGAAACCCGAACCGTAAAAGCCAAAACCATTTTGCAAAATGCCGGTCAGGTTTGCCAAGACTCCTATTTTGTGAATTCGGGTTTGCTTCGCAGTTTTACCATCAACGACAACATCGTAGAACACGTTTTGAGTTTTGCCTGCGAAGGTTGGTGGATTAGTGACATGTACAGTTTGCTCTCACAAAAGCCGGGCAATCTTTTTATTGAAGTCTTGGAAGATTCGGAAGTAGTAGTCCTTTCCAAAACCCATCAGGATCAACTGTATCTGGAAATACCGAAACTGGAACGCTTTTTCAGAATCTTAATTGAGAATTCTTTAGTGGCCAACCAAGAGCGCTTGATGGACAATTTAAGCTTAACCGCTGAAGAACGCTTTGAAAAATTCTGCAAAAAATACCCCACACTCATTCAAAAATTACCCCAAAAGCAAATTGCTTCTTACATTGGCGTGACTCCTGAGTTTTTTAGTAAAATGAAAGCGCGAATGTTGAAGAAGTAAACGCAATCCTCATTCATCTTACTGATTATCAAATAACTCAGCTGCTTAATTACTCAGCCACTCAGCAACTTCAAATATTTCTTAACCTACATTAAGTGCCCAAGAGTATCCTTGATTGTAAATTTGTATCATAATAATCACTAAATTTATACATCATGAAAAATACCATTTTACACAAAGCCGACACCCGAGGACATGCCAATCATGGTTGGTTGGATGCGCACCATACGTTTAGTTTTGCGAGTTACTACAATCCCGACCGAGTACAATTTGGCGTTTTGCGCGTGTTAAACGACGATATTGTGGCCGGTGGCATGGGCTTCGGAACACATCCGCACGACAATATGGAAATCATCACCATTCCGCTCGAGGGCGATTTGGCGCACAAAGACAGCATGGGCAATACCGAAGTGATCAAATTTGGCGATGTACAAGTCATGAGTGCCGGAACCGGAATCCAACACAGTGAATTCAATCCGAATCACGACCGAAGAACCAATTTATTGCAAATTTGGGTGTTCCCCAAATACAGAAATGTAGAACCGCGTTACCAACAAATAACCTTAGACACCACTGACCGTCATAATAAATTGCAACAAATTTTGTCGCCTAATGCTGATGATGCCGGTGTTTGGATTCACCAAGACGCTTGGTTCCACATGGGAAATTTAGACCAAGGTGTGACGTTGGAATACAACCGTAAAAAAGTAGGTAACGGCCTTTACGTATTTGTCATCAAAGGAAGCGTAAACGTAGACGGACAAGACTTAGACCAACGCGATGGTTTGGGTATTACTGATTTTGAAAGCGTAACGTTTGAAGCCACTTCCGATGCTGAAATCTTGTTGATGGAAGTTCCTATGTTTCAATAATCCCACTTGTCATTTCGACCGAGAAGAAATCACAATATCCAACCGGCGTTATGAGATTTCTCCCGTTGGTCGAAATGACAACTAAAAAGAAAACTATGAGTGCAACAGTACAATTAAAAACAGACGGCAACAAAGGCTTTTTTTACATTGAAATCGATGGTAAACAAGAAGCGCTAATGACTTTTGTTTTTGCCGGTGACGATAAAATCATCATCGACCACACCGAGGTCAATCCGGGCAACGAAGGCAAAGGTTTTGGCAAAAAAATGGTCACCAAAGCCGTAGAATACGCTCGTGAGCATCACATCAAGATTATTCCGCTTTGCCCGTTTGCCAAAAGTGTTTTTGACAAAGTTTCTGAATTCAGAGACGTTTTATAATCATTTAGAGTATGGCAAATCTTTTAGAAAATAATGTAGAAGGTAAAATCGGCACCCAAAAATACTTGTGCACCATTTCGTGGCGCAACGGGACTTTGCTGATGGACGAACCCGAAAATATAGGCGGCCGAAATATAGGTCCCGATCCGTTTTCCACTTTTTTAGCGTCGTTGGCCGGTTGTACCTTGTCGACCTTACGCATGTACATTGACCGCAAAGGCTGGGATATTCCCGAGATTCATATTTCGTTGAATTTGGCTCAGGAACTCAATCCCGAATTGGAAACTACCATTTCGAGAGCGATTTCGTTTCCGGATACTGTAACTGACAAACAGAAAGAGCGTTTGCTTTTGATTGCCGAGAAATGTCCGATTTCGAAGATTTTAAAAAACAAAATAACCATTAACACCACACTATAATTATGGATGCGAAAGACCTAACCAAAGAATACAGCAATGGGGAAGTAACCATTGTATGGAAAAACGCGCTGTGCCAACACGCCGCCGAATGCGTTCGCAACAATCCGGAGGTTTTTAAACCTCGTGAAAAACCGTGGATTCATCCCGACAATTCGACTACCGAAAAGATTATTGAAACGGTTAAAAAATGCCCGTCGGGCGCCTTGACGTATTACCTAAACGATGCCAAACCATGATCAAAATACTCGCCTTTGGCGCTTCCAACAGCAGCGATTCGATTAACAAACAGCTGGCTCATTATGCGGCCCTGCAATTTCCCGATGCCGTTGTGGAATTATTGGATTTGAACGATTACGAAATGCCGATTTACTCGAAAGATCGGGAAAAGGCCGGCGGTATTCCGCCATTGGCGCACGACTTTTACCAAAAAATCGGTGCTTCAGATTTGATAGTCATTTCGTTTGCCGAGAACAACGGCAACTACACTACGGCTTTTAAAAACATTTTAGATTGGATGTCGCGCATTAACGGCAAAACCTTTCAGGAAAAGCCGATGCTGTTATTAGCTACTTCGCCGGGAGCACGCGGCGGCAGTACCGTTTTGGATATCGCCGTAAAACGCATGCCCTACCAAGGCGGCGTGGTAAAAGGCAGTTTTTCGTTGCCGAGTTTTCACGATAATTTTAAAGACGGTAAAATCGTTACTCCCGAATGGGAAGAAGCGTTAAAACAAATCATATCGAACATCTCATTATAAAAAAAGCCCTAACATTGTTTAGGGCTTTTTGATTATTGGTACGCTTTGTTGTCAAATCGGGTGACATCGATTATTTTTTCCTCATCAATATCAAACGAAATTTCCACACTATCGCCTACTACTGTAATAGGCAATTCTCCGGAAACTTGGGTAGAACCCACAAATATTCTCGGATAATCTTTGATGGTGAAATAATAAAAACTGTTGCCATTTTTCACATCATTCTGAATTCGAGTAATCACAGATTTGATACTTTTTTTAGCTTCCGTAGTACTCGGGTTAATTTTATTTCCGGAAGAGTTGTAGGCACTCTTGAAAGCTGTTAAGGTTTCTCTCATTGAGTTCCCAACGCCCACTATAGTGTAATCGTTAATGGCTACCATCGCATACATTTTGACTAATCCGCCGTCGTCTTTCAAGGTCATCACATAAGTGGGAATATTATTGATATTATAAGGAATAGGCAATGAAGCGCGATACCCTTTCTCTTGCACTTTTCCTTCTGCCGATTGCTGAGCGGCGTATTCTGTAGCTCCGCTTTGTTTGTAAAAAGTAGTTTCTTTGGTTCGGGTATCGACTAAAACAAACCCAACAGCGCTTTCGTCACTGCCTACTGAAGTCAATCCGGTGTACCAATACGAACGGTCATTTTTGCCGTAAACCAAAGTCAACCCTTCAGTGATTTGCAATTTGTCTCGGTTGGAAAAATTCCAATAGCCGTTAATCAGTTCACCCCAATCGTTCAATTGCTCTTCTATAATTACCGCCGGCTGAATGCGATCTACCCAAGCCGGTGTATCGGCTATAGCATGTTGTTGTATCGCTCCGGTTTGGGCATCTACTACTAAAACTCCGGTAGCATCTTTACCCGAAAACCCTATTTTTTTTTGGTAAGTGGAAATCACCCAATACGGTTTTCCGTTTTCATCAATTTCAAAAACAAAATCCTCCAAACCGATGGAAGCATAACCGTTAAAATAAACATGCCTGTGAATATCGCTTTGGAAATAGGCACCGGGTTGGTATTTTATTTTGAGCGGTTTGTTGTCTATTGCTTCTACCAATCTGACATCGCGTTCGTTGGTAGCGGAAACCATCACGTAGCCCGGCGTTCCTTCTTGGTTGTTAAACCATTTGAAGAATCCCGAGTGCAGTAAAGGGGCTACCCAAAACAATTCGTTCTTGACTTTTTGAATCGAAAATCGACCCAATTGAATCTGACTTCCCAGAGCCGGTTGCGATCCGATTATTTTTTCACCTAACAAATAAGCCAACTCCTGATCAACTACTCTGATTTTATCCATAGAAATTGGTGCAATATGTTTGGAAATTTCATTACCTCTCTTCACTTCCCCTATCATTTTTTGATATTTGGAAGTGTACAAAAAGGTGGCTGAAGTGATTAAAGGCAATACCGTTATATAACCAAGAACGACTGCCATTGCCAAAAGTATCCACTTTTTTGGTTTATGATTCACAATGAATTTCTTTCCGGCTTTATCAGTAGTGATGCCCAAAGAAAATAAGAACAAGAAAAACAACAATACTAAAACAATGATGCTGACACTGTAAAATCCGTAGTTGAGAACGGGCATTACCAGATAAATCAGTAAAAAGAAAAGAATTACAACCAGTAAATACTTCTTCATAGTTTTTTGGTTTTTAAGTTTGCTATTGGACGTAATACTAGACCCAAAAGTTACAATTTCACCTGAGTTGTTCTTTATTCGACAGTTATCCTTATTTTTGTCCTCTAATTTTATTCCAATGAAAGCATACGTATTTCCCGGTCAAGGCGCTCAATTCACCGGAATGGGCAAAGACCTATATGAAAATTCGGCTGTAGCCAAAGCCCTTTTTGAACAAGCCAACGAAATTTTGGGTTTCCGAATTACCGATATTATGTTTGAAGGCACTGCCGATGAACTCAAAGAAACCAAAGTAACCCAACCGGCCGTGTTTTTACACTCAGTGATTTTGGCCAAAACGTTAGACCATTTCCAACCCGATATGGTTGCCGGACACTCGTTAGGAGAATTTTCGGCTTTGGTGGCCAACGGTACCTTGTCGTTTGAAGACGGCTTAAAGTTGGTTTCCCAACGCGCAATGGCCATGCAAAAAGCCTGTGAAATTACCCCTTCGACTATGGCTGCGGTGTTAGGTTTAGACGATGAAATTGTAGAAGACGTGTGTGCTTCTATTGACGGTATTGTCGTAGCAGCCAATTACAACTGTCCCGGACAATTGGTGATTTCGGGCGAGTACAAAGCCGTGGAAGCCGCGTGTGAAGCCATGAAAGCTGCCGGCGCTAAAAGAGCTTTATTGTTACCGGTTGGCGGAGCATTCCATTCGCCGATGATGGAACCGGCTCGTGAAGAATTGGCTGCAGCTATAGAAGCAACCACATTCCACACACCAAGTTGTCCGGTGTACCAAAATGTTACAGCCAGCGCCGTTTCGGATGCCGATGAAATCAAGAAAAATTTAATCATCCAATTGACTGCTCCGGTAAAATGGACACAATCGGTACAACAAATGATTAAAGACGGGGCGACCAGTTTTACGGAAGTGGGTCCCGGAAAAGTATTGGTGGGCCTAGTCAATAAAATTGACCGCGAAGTGGAAACGATTTCGGCCTAACCGCATTGCCAAATAATTATAAAATACAATCCTCGCGAAGCTACGATTTGCGGGGATTGTCTATTTTTGTGACCTATGAATGCTATCCTCGACATGTTACGGCAAACCCAGGCGGCTAAAGTAATTGCCAACCACATTGACTATACCGATTATGTGGCTTTGGATTTATCGGTTACGAATGAAAAATTAGCCCTACAACAACTGAACGCCTCCAAAGACTATGAGCACTACATTCAACAACATTTAGACCAACATCAAGCCAAAATTGCCTTTGGCGGGTATAACGAAATTCGTAATTTATATGAACGGAGTACGGTTTTTAAAAAAGAAAACACCGACGAGCGCAACATCCATATTGGTCTGGATTTGTGGATGAACGAGGCCGCACCGATTTACGCCGCTTTAGACGGAACGATTCACAGTTTTCAAAATAACGATGCCCTGGGCGATTACGGTCCGACTATTATTTTACAACACGAAATCGAAGGTTATTTGTTTCACACATTGTACGGCCATTTGAGTTTGGATAGTTTAAACAACAAAAAAGCGGGGCAAGCAGTCGCCAAAGGGGAGCGCATTGCTACCTTAGGTTTGCCTCCGATAAACGGTGATTACGCGCCGCATTTGCATTTTCAAATTATCATCGATATGGAAAACAAGCAAGGCGATTATCCCGGCGTTTGCAGTTCGAAAACCTTGGCGCACTATTTGCGGAATTGTCCTGACCCTAATTTGTTATTAAAAATCAAATCTTAAAAAATGAAAAAAATTGTTTTGTCTTTAGCCTTAATGGCTGTATTGGTATCGTGCAAAAATGAAACACAAGAAAAATTAGATGCTGCTAAAGAGGCCGTTACCGAAGAAATGAAAGAAGGCATCGATTCGGCCAAAGTAAGAGCAGAAAAAAAATTGGATTCGCTGAGAGAAAAAACCAAAGCGACGATTGACAGTGCCAAAATAAAAAGCGCTGAAAAAATGGAAGCAACAGCCAAAAAGCTAAAAGAATCTGTTACCAAATAACCCTGAATCCTCACTATGTGAGGATTTTTTTTGCGCAGTTGTGTTAGGTTCGGGATTTCTTATAATTGGTAATGAATACACCCAAAATAATTAATAAAGTGGCAATGATAAAATCGAAGGTAATCACTTCATCCAACAAGAGCCATCCCAAGAAAACAGCAATAGCGGTATTGATGTAATTGAGTACCGAAACCTGAATTGCGGTCACTTTTTTTAAGGAATAGTGATAGCAAAAAAAGGCTGCCACTGAACCGAAAACCGAAAGGTATAAAGTGGCGGCAATGCTACGACTGCTCCAAGCCGAGAAATCGACATCAGGGTTGATGACTAAGGCCAAAATGTATTGTATGATAGCGGCGATAGAAAACTGGTAAAACAGATTCAGCGCAATGTTATTGGATTTGTGGTTGTGTCTTTTGGTATATACCGTTCCGATAGACCAGGATAAAATGGCAATACTCAGGAAGAGGATTCCGGTTTTGTAATTCGGATCTAAGATATCTCCTAACCCGTCTCTGAAAATAAATACAACTCCTAAAAAGCCTAACAGCACTCCCACAAAACCTTTGAGACTGGCTTTTTGTTGTCCGGCCACAATGCTTCCCATGAAAACCACCAACGGTGATAAAGCACTGAGAATAGAGGTTAGTCCGCTCGGGACACTTTGCTCAGCTATGGTGGTAAAACCGTTGGCCATCACAATCATCAATACGGCCGGAATGAACTGCAGTTTAAAGTTTTCCCAACCTATCCAAGCCAATTGTTTTTTGTAACCTAAAATTCCCAAAACAATAAGAGCGGCTAATCCTTGTCGAAACGAGGTAATGTACCAGGGTTGCATGGTTTCTACCGCAATTCGGATGCCCAGATAGGTGGTACCCCAAACTACTGCCACTACAAAGAGGCAGAAGAGCAATTTTAAATCGGGTTTACCGTTCATTTACACCAAGAGGATTATTGTAAATATGTCGACTAGCTTCTCACCTTTTGTTCCCATTTCCAAGCAGAAGCCAGAGCATCTTCCAAGGACAATTCGGTTTGCCACCCTAGCACTTGTTTTGCTTTTTGGGTGCTGGCATAGGCCTGAATCACATCGCCGGGTCTTCTGTCGACAATTTTGTAAGCTAATTTTTGCCCCGTAACTTTTTCAAAAGTCTGAATCACTTCTAAAACCGAGCTCCCTTTGCCGGTTCCTAAATTAAAGGTTTCCACTTTTTCCGTTTGCTCATTTTGCAGCAAACGTTGTAGCGCCACAACATGAGCTTTGGCCAAATCGACCACATGAATATAATCGCGGATACAGGTTCCGTCGGGAGTTGGATAATCGTTCCCAAAAACAGACAACTCTTTTCGAATACCCATCGCCGTTTGAGTGATAAACGGGACTAAGTTTTGAGGAACCCCTAAAGGAAGCTCGCCAATTTCTGCCGAAGGATGGGCACCGATTGGGTTAAAATAGCGCAGTAAAATAGAATTCAACGAAGTTACCTTGGCCGTATCTTTTATAATCTCCTCTCCGATTTGTTTGGTGTTGCCATAGGGAGAAACAGCCGGTTGAATGGGGGCATCTTCGGTTATCGGCATTTTTTCGGCTTGACCGTAAACAGTACATGAAGAGCTGAAAATAAAATTGGCCTGAGGTAATTTAGTTATTTCCTGTAAAAGATAAACCAGACTGTTGATATTGTTTTCGTAATACAACAATGGGTTTTCCACACTTTCGCCAACCGCTTTAGAGGCGGCAAAGTGAATCACACCCGCCATATCGGCATGGCGTAAAAACAATTCTTGCACCTGACTTTTATTGCGTAAGTCGATATTTTCAAACAGCGGTTTTGTGCCGGTGATTCGGGTGATTCCGTCTACTACCGTTTCAGAAGAATTGGATAAATTATCGACAGCCACTACTTCAAATCCCTGATTTTGTAATTCGACTACGGTATGAGAACCGATAAATCCTAAACCTCCTGTAACTAGTACTTTCATTTATTTTTGTTGTAGGTTATACGTTGTAGGTTGTGTGTTAAACTTGATCATAACTTGCAACCTACAGTCTATAACTATTTTAAATATTCTAAAACGCTTTCGGTAATAAATTGAATTTGTTCGTCGTCTAACTCGGTGTGCATCGGTAACGAAATAACTTCTTTAACCAACTGATTGGTTACCGGAAAATCTTCTTCCTTGTAACGCGAATCGGCATAGGCCTTTTGACTATGCAACGGAATCGGGTAATAGATAGCACACGGAATACCCTTGGCCAATAAATGTTCCATCAAACCGTTGCGATCCGCGTCGATAATGCGTAAGGTGTATTGGTGAAACACATGGCAATCACACTGGTCACAAATAGTCGGTGCAATGATGTTTTTGTGGCCGACAAACGCAGCCGAATATTTGCGGGCGGCGTCTTGACGGGCTTTTCCGTATTCATCCAAAAAAGGTAACTTGGCATTTAAAACGCCGGCCTGGATACTGTCTAAGCGAGAGTTCACGCCTACCACATCGTGATGGTAGCGCACATACATGCCGTGGTTTACAATCCCTCGTATTTTGTGAGCTAAGGCATCGTCATTAGTAAAAATAGCTCCGCCATCGCCGTAACAACCTAAATTTTTGGACGGAAAGAAAGACGTGGAAGCCACATGTCCGATAGTTCCGGCTTTCTTTTTAGTTCCGTCAGAGAATTTACAGTTGGCACC
The DNA here is from genome assembly GCF_030053345.1 of Flavobacterium sedimenticola. GTDB lineage: Bacteria > Bacteroidota > Bacteroidia > Flavobacteriales > Flavobacteriaceae > Flavobacterium > Flavobacterium sedimenticola. The sequence continues at coordinate 41,729 of NZ_JASGBP010000006.1, read as the reverse complement.
AATGGCTTGGGCATTATCTTCAATAACATATAAATTGTGCTCTCTGGCAATGGCCATAATAGCTTCCATATTGGCGGCGCGGCCAAACAAATGCACCGGTACAATGGCTTTGGTTTTTGGAGTAATCGCTTTCTTAATCGCCTCGATGGAAATATTCATATTCACGATATCAACATCCACTAAAACCGGCGTCAATTGCAACAGAGCAATCACTTCAACCGTGGCTGCAAAAGTAAAATCGGCCGTAATTACTTCGTCACCGGGTTTTAAATCCAAACCCATCATGGCAATTTGTAAAGCATCGGTTCCGTTGGCGCATGGAATCACATGTTTCACATCTAAATAGTGCTCCAAATTCTTTTGGAACTCGTGAACCAAAGGCCCGTTAATGTAGGTCGTCGTATCTAAAACCTCTTGAATAGAAGCGTTTACAGTGTCTTTTATTTTATCGTATTGACTTTTTAAGTCAACCATTTGAATTTTTCTCATAGTAACAAAATTATGCGTAGCAAAAGTAACAAATTCTGAAGTAGAATTTCATCTTCCGTAAAAGAAACGTATTTTAGCGCGACAAATTATTCAGGATGTTTTTTTTCTATAATCTATTGTTGCTTTTGGCGGCCCAGGTGGTGAAAATTTTGGCACTTTTCAGTCCGAAAATGAAACTGTTTGTCAACGGCAGAAAAACGGTTTTTCAAACCTTGCGCAACAACATCAAACCGGAAGACAAAACCATTTGGTTTCATGCGGCTTCTTTGGGTGAATACGAGCAAGGCTTACCGGTTATGGAAAAAATAAAAACGGAATTTCCCGACCACAAAATAGTGTTGAGTTTCTTTTCGCCTTCGGGCTTTGAAGTTCGAAAAAACAATACCGTTGCTGACCTGACAGTATATTTGCCTTTAGATACGCCGTCGAATGCCAAACAATGGCTGAAAATAGTGCATCCCGAATTGGTTTTTTTTATCAAATACGAATATTGGCCCAACTACCTCCATGAATTGCGAAAGGCTCAAATCAAAACCTATTTGATTTCGGGAATTTTCAGAGAAAAACAAGCTTTTTTTAAATGGTACGGCAGTTTCTATCGAAACGCGCTGAAAACGTTCGATTTCTTTTTTGTGCAAAACGAAAGTTCTAAAAAGTTACTGCAATCGATTGGCTATCAAAATGTGAAAATCTCAGGCGACACCCGATTTGACCGCGTCGTTTCCATATTGGATCGCGACAATAAACTGGATTTTATCGAGCAATTTAAAAACAATACGACCACCGTAGTCATTGGCAGTTCTTGGCCGAAAGATGAGCGTTTGTTGGTAAATTATATCAATCAATCCAATCACGATGTCAAATTTATCATGGCGCCACATAACATCAAGGCAGAACAAATTGCCCATCTTCAATCGCAGCTTTCAAAACCGACGGTCTTATTTTCTCAAAAAGAACATCAAAAGCTCTCCGATTTTCAGGTTTTCATCATCGACACCATCGGAATTTTGACGAAAATTTACAGTTATGCGGATATAGCCTATGTAGGTGGCGGCTTCGGACATCCGGGTGTTCACAACATTTTGGAACCGGCTACTTTCGGCATTCCGATTGTTATTGGACCACATTATACCCATTTTGCAGAAGCGACAGCCTTGGTGCATTTGGAAGGTTGTATTTCGATCTCAAATCAAAATGAGTTGCATGATACTTTTAATCATCTGATAGCAAACGACGATATCCGTCACGAAAAAGGCCATATTTGCGGTACTTTTGTCCAAATGAACAAGGGCGCCACAGAGATCATCCTGAAGCATCTTTGTAACGAATTCAAAAATTAACAAACACATACTTCAAATCTTTACTTATGAAATTTTTAAAAACGCTCCTCTTATTTGTATTTGTTCAGGCATCGGCTCAACAAGGCGGCATGTGGATTCCTTCTTTGTTAAAGGGAATGAACGAAACAGAAATGAAAAATTTGGGCATGAAAATCAGTGCCGACGACATTTATGCCGTGAACCACTCCAGCTTAAAAGATGCGGTACCGCATTTTGACGGTGGCTGTACGGCCGAGGTGATTTCGGATAAAGGCTTAATTCTGACCAACCATCACTGCGGATTTGACAACATTCAGAGTCATTCCACACTAGAACACGATTATTTAACAGACGGTTTTTGGGCGTATAAAATGGAAGATGAATTACCCAACAAAGACCTGTTTGTAACCTTTATTGTCCGCATTGAAGATGTGACAGCTAAAGTTTTAGAAGGTGTTTCGGGTATGACCGCTGAGGCTGATAAGCAAAAAAAGATTCAGGAAAACATCAGTATTTTAAACAAATCTTTGCCAAAAGAATCGTGGCAGGAAAACAGTATTCGTACTTTTTATGACGGAAATCAGTATATTTTATTTGTGACCGAAACCTATCGCGATGTGCGATTGGTGGGGGCGCCGCCGAGCTCCATTGGTAAATTCGGTTCTGATACCGACAACTGGGTGTGGCCACGCCATACCGGTGATTTTTCATTGTTCCGAATTTATGCCGATAAAAATAACAAACCGGCAGCCTATTCCAAAGACAATGTCCCTTACAAACCGAAACATTTTTTCCCTATTTCGGTTAAGGGATTAAAAGAAAACGACTTTACCATGGTGATGGGATATCCGGGCAGAACCCAGGAATATTTGCCGTCTGTAGCGGTGAATCAAATTATAACCGATTTGAATCCGGCTAAAATAGAAGTAAGAGATGCGGCTTTGAAAGTGCAGGACGGATTCATGCGAAAAGACAACGCCATTAAAATTCAGTATGCCTCTAAATATGCCAGCGTAGCCAACTATTGGAAAAAATGGATTGGTGAAACCAAAGGATTGAAGAAATCAAATGCGGTTGCGGTGAAGCAACAATTTGAAAAAGATTTTCAACAAAAAGTGATTGCCGCAGGGAAACAGGCCGAATACGGCAACCTATTGTCGGATTTTGAAAAGAATTACACTGAAATTCGAGAATACGCCTTGGCTCGTGATTTATTCACTGAAATTGCATTGCGCAATACCGAAATTTTAACCTTAGGCTACAAGTTATATCAGCTGGAACAATTGTACAATACGAAAGGCGAGCAATCGTTTAACGACCGAAGAAATAATTTAATCAATGGTTTGGGCGATTTTTACAAAGACTTTAGTCCGGCTGTAGATCAAAAAGTATTTGAACAATTGTTTGCTATTTACCTAAAAAAATATCCGAAACAATTCTTGCCGAGTAGTTTGGAAAACAGCGATGCGAGTGCTTTGGCTTCCGAAATTTTTTCGACGTCACAATTGGTAAGCTATGATAAAATCAAAGAATTACTCACCGGCGATTCGAAAACGGTTTTAGAAAAAATAAACAAAGACAGCGGCTTTAAAGTAATCAAAGCGATGGCGGACGGTTATTTAAAATCGGTAGCGCCCAAATACGATGAGATTAACCTCAGAAATATTGCCACCCAACGCACCTACATGAAAGCCATTTTAGAGTTGAGTCCGAAATCGGCCCGAATTTTCCCGGATGCTAATAGTACTTTGCGTGTGACCTACGGCAAAATTAAAGGGTACAAACCTAGTGATGCTGTAGTATACGAACCGTTTACCTACTTGGACGGTGTAATGGAAAAATACATCCCGGGGGATTATGAGTTCGATGTACCCAAAAAACTCATCGACTTATACAATGCCAAAGATTATGGCATATATGGTTCCAAAGGAAAAATGCCGGTAGCGTTTATTGCTACCAATCACACCACCGGGGGTAATTCGGGGAGTCCGGCTTTGGATGCCAATGGCCATTTAATTGGTTTGAATTTTGACCGTGTTTGGGAAGGAACCATGAGCGACATCTACTATTCGCCTGATATTTGTCGCAATATTATGGTTGACATTCGCTACGTTTTATTCATTGTGGATAAATTTGCCGGAGCCGATAATCTCATTAAGGAAATGAAAATTATAGCGCCGAAGAAAAAAAATTAAGCTTATCTTAAGTTTTGGCACGATACTTGTAAAGTAAAAAAGCGAAGCAAAATAGAGATTTTTAAAAAAAGTTAAATAAAAGTTTTTCCGAATAAAAAAATTTATATCTTTGCCTCGAATTAATAATTAACCTTTTATAATTAAGTAAGATGAAAAAAGTATTTTTAAGTTTAGCTGTTGTTGCTGCTTTAACAGTAGTATCTTGTAAACAAGCTGAGGCTACTGATGCTGCTGCTGCTGATACAACTGCTGTAGAAGCTACTGCAGACACTACTGCTGCTCCAGCTGCTGACACTACTGCTGCTGCTGCTGACACTACTGCTGCTCCTGCTGCTGACGCTGCTGCTCCAGCTGAAAAAAAATAATTAGCAACTAATTATTTTTAAAAAGATTAAAAGCCACGCTAAGCGTGGCTTTCTTTATTTATGTAATTCCTATCTTCTAATTATCGGAAAAAATATCGGCTCCGGAAAAATCTAAAATCTCTGCTTTATCCGCGTATAATGTAATTTCCCGAATCCCTTTCTGTAACATCAGTTCGGTGGAGTACTTTCTGCTTACCGCCAACAAAACATCTTGATAAATGAGTCTGAAAAAACACTTCCCTTTAGCCGTTTTAAATTTCAGAAACTGATAGGCTTCCACATGCGCTTTGAAAAACGCAATGGCTTCTTCACATTCAAAGCGCAATTCGTAATCGATGCTGGTAAAAACAGGCTTCCCTTTTCGAGAAACAAATTCAAATTTATAAAAACCATTATGGCGTTTACTGATGACAAAGGTACCCATTGGCGTATACTAAAGTGTTATAACAAAAAAAGCTCCAAACATTGTTTGAAGCTTTTGTACTCAAGGCGGGACTTGAACCCGCACGAACATTACTGTTCACTGGATTTTAAGTCCAGCGTGTCTACCAATTCCACCACTCGAGCATTGGTTTAGAGCGAAAAACGGGGCTCGAACCCGCGACCTCAACCTTGGCAAGGTTGCGCTCTACCAACTGAGCTATTTTCGCGTGCATTTTTTTAAAGAACTGCAACACTTGTGCTGTATTGCGGATGCAAATGTAACACTAAAATTGAATTATACAAACCTTTTTTAGAAAAAAAACGCGATGAAATTCTAATTCCCTGATTAGCAAAATTAACCGATGAGGCCTACTTTTTCAGCAACATTCTTTTGAGTTCATTGAGCTTCATCAAAGCCTCAACGGGTGTTAGTGTATTGATATCGAGATTGACGATATCTTCTCTGATTTCTTCCAATAACGGGTCGTCTAAACTGAAAATACTAAGCTGCATTTGCTGCGCCTGTTCGCCTTTTAGACCCGAGCCATCCTTAGTGGATTTTATAGTATTTAACGCATCACTCGAGTGATTCTTCTCCAACTTCTTCAAAAGCTTTTGAGCCTTTTGTATCACCATTTGCGGCATCCCGGCCATTTTTGCCACATGAATTCCGAAACTGTGTGCGCTTCCGCCTTTGACCAACTTTCTGATGAAAAGTACGGTGTCTTTTAACTCTTTTACCGACACGTTGTAATTTTGAATGCGCGGCAAGAGTTCGGTCATTTCATTCAACTCATGGTAATGCGTAGCAAAAAGTGTTTTGGGTTTGGACGGATTTTCATGTAAAAATTCGGCTATCGCCCAGGCTATCGAAATACCGTCATACGTACTGGTTCCGCGACCAATTTCATCCAATAACACCAAACTTCTCTCCGAAATATTATTTAAGATGGAAGCCGTTTCATTCATCTCTACCATAAAAGTCGATTCCCCCATAGAAATATTATCACTGGCCCCAACTCTGGTAAAAATTTTATCCACTACACCCATCCTTACTTTCTCAGCCGGCACAAAACTTCCCATTTGCGCCAACAACACAATCAAAGCGGTTTGACGCAATATGGCCGATTTCCCCGACATGTTGGGTCCGGTAATCATAATAATTTGTTGGGTTTCCCGATCCAAAAAAACATCGTTAGCCACATAAGGAATACCAACAGGCAACTGCTTTTCGATAACCGGATGACGACCGTTGGTAATTTCCAACTCAAAGGAATCATCCAAAACCGGACAAACATACTGATTCTCGATGGCCAACTGGGCAAAAGAGGTTAGGCAATCTAATTGTGCTACCAGGGTTGCATTGAGTTGTACTTGCTTAATGTAAGTACCAATCCAAACCACCAATTGTTCGAACAAATGGCTCTCGATTTGATGAATTTTTTCTTCAGCTCCTAAAATCTTTGTTTCGTACTCTTTGAGTTCTTCCGTAATGTACCTTTCGGCATTGACCAAGGTTTGCTTGCGAATCCATTCGGCCGGCACCTTGTCTTTATGGGTATTTCGAACCTCAATGTAATAACCGAATACATTATTGAAGGATATCTTTAAGGATGAAATTCCGGTGCGTTCCGATTCCCGAGCTTCAATGCCTTCCAAATATTCTTTACCCGAAAAGGCAATACTGCGCAATTCGTCGAGTTCGGCATGAACGCCGGGCGCTATGGCATTTCCTTTAGCAATCGCTACGGGCGCGTCCGGGTTGAGTATGTTTTTTATTTTCTCGCGAAGCAAATCACAAGCATGCAAATTATCTCCTATCACGCGAACTGCTTCTTGCGGACTTTCCAAAGCAATAGTCTTTATCGGAATAATGGCATCCAACGACTCTTTCAAATAAATAACTTCGCGTGGCGAAATTTTTCCGGTAGCTACTTTAGAAATCAAACGTTCCAAATCGGAAATTTGTTTGATTTGGTATTGTATTTTTTGAAGAACTTCCTGATGGTCTTTCAAATACGAAACCACGTCGTGCCGGCTCCTAATGGCGTTTATGTCTTTCAACGGCAACGCCAACCAGCGTTTGAGTAAACGCGAACCCATAGGAGAAATTGTTTTATCAATCACATCTAAAAGTGTTACCGCATTTTGAGAATGACTGTGGTACAACTCTAAATTGCGAATGGTAAAACGGTCCATCCACACATACGCATCTTCGGCTATCCGCTGAATGTTAGCAATATGTTGCAGTTTGTTATGTTGGGTTTCGGATAAATAATAGAGAATAGCACCCGAAGCGATGATTCCGTCTTGTAATTCTTCGATGCCGAATCCCTTTAACGAGTTGGTTTGAAAATGATTTAAAAGAGATTCTTTGGCATAATCTTCTTTATACACCCAATCTTCTAAATAAAACACATTGAAATCTTCGCCGAAAGCCTCTTTGAATTGTGTTTTATTGTTTTTTTGAATCAAAATTTCACTCGGACTGAAATTTTGCAAGAGCTTGTCGATATATTCTTCTTGGCCTTGTGCAGTTAGAAACTCTCCGGTTGAGACATCTAAAAAAGCCACGCCTAACTGTCTTTTACCAAAATAAATCGAGGCTAAGAAATTGTTCGATTTAGCATGTAAGACCTCATCATTCATGGCAACACCCGGAGTTACCAACTCGGTCACCCCACGCTTTACAATGGTTTTGGTCATTTTGGGATCCTCGAGTTGGTCGCAAATGGCCACCCGTAAACCGGCTTTAACCAGTTTCGGCAAATAGGTATTAAGAGAATGGTGCGGAAATCCTGCTAATGCTGTTTCGGTATCAGAGCCGGCACCTCGTTTGGTTAAAACAATGCCTAAAATCTTAGAAGCACGAATAGCATCTTCACCAAAGGTTTCATAAAAATCACCTACTCTAAACAAGAGACAAGCGTCGGGATACTTCGCTTTAATCTCGTTATACTGCTTCATTAGAGGCGTTTCTTTTACTTTATTCTCTTTGGCTGACAATGGATTTCGAATTAAATTTATGAGAAAGCGAATTTAAATATTTTAACCCTAATTGCCGGCTGAAAAAAAATTAATTTAATATTAAGGCAAAAAAAAAGAGCTCATTTTATATTTTAAATAGATTTGCTTTATAAACTTAAAAACTTTAAAAAATGAAAAAAATAATTGTACTTGCTGCCTTAGCTATTTTTGGTGTGGCTACATCAAATGCTCAAACAGCTAAAAAAGCCGTTAAAAAAGAAACCGCTAAAATTGAAACCCCAAAAGTAGATGGCCCTGGAATGTTATTTGAAAATGAAACCATCGATTACGGAACCATTCCGGCTAATTCTGATGGAAAAAGAGAGTTTGTGTTTGTAAACAACGGAAATAAACCGTTAATTATTGAAAGTACTCAGGGTTCTTGCGGGTGTACCGTTCCAACAAAACCTGAAAAACCAATCCAACCGGGTGAAAAAGGTGTTATTGGGGTGAAATATGATACTTCAAGAGCCGGACAACCTTTCACTAAAACAGTAACCGTTAAATCAAATGCTGTTGGTCAGGAAACTAAAGTACTTACTATTAAAGGAACTGTTTTGCCTTTAGAAAACAAAGTTGAGCCTACCAAAAGTTAAGAACACTTAATTATAAATTCGAAAAGTCCCGAGTCAGCTCGGGATTTTTTTTTTGAATATCTTTGCGGCATCCGAAACAAATGGACGGCATCTTTAACATCATCGACAACGTCTTTTTACTAAATCAACATGCGTAAACTAGAAAATAAAGAATTAGAGAGAAAATCGGTAGCCGATTTCAAAACGGCCGAGAAAACCCCTTTAATTATAATTCTGGATGATATTCGAAGTCTTCACAATATTGGTTCTGTGTTCAGGACTGCAGATGCATTTTTGATAGAAAAAATATATTTATGCGGCATTACGGCTGTTCCGCCTCACAAAGAAATCCACAAAACCGCCTTAGGAGCCACAGAAACCGTAGCTTGGGAATACCAAAAAGAAGTTACGGAAGTGATTCAAAAACTCAAGCAGGAAAACACCAAAGTTTTGGCCATTGAACAAGTAGAAGATGCTGTTTTACTTCAACATTTTAAAGTAGTGAAAGGCGAGAAATACGCTTTGGTTTTCGGAAATGAAGTATACGGCGTATCTCAAAAAGCGATTGAACTATGCGACGGTAGTATTGAAATACCACAATTAGGAACCAAGCATTCTTTGAACGTCTCTGTGAGTGCCGGTATAGTGGTTTGGGACTTATTTCATAAAATGATCCCCTAACTCAGCTGCATTGTTGCGTTAATTTAGCATCGATTTAAGACCTTTCAGAAAAGCAATAACCTTATTTTTCTGTAATTTTAGCGCATGAAAAAGAAATACCGTTGGGTCTTAGTAACTGTCTTCTTCGTTTTTGGATTTCACCTTTCGTGGAGCCAAGCTAATGTTGCTCCATACCTTAGTGCTACCGGAAACCAAATTTACTGTCCGGGAACTGCTGTTAAGATTGTAACCGACATGACCATTACCGATCCCGACGATGCCGGAATCGACGCCATTTACATTCAAATTTCCTCCGGATACGATGCCGGTGCCGACATCTTAACGGTAACCGGAAATCACCCTAATGTTACTTCCAATTGGAATAGCGTTACCGGAACGTTAACCCTAACCGGGACCACATCTCAGCCTACCTATACCCAATTAGAATTGGCTATCGAAGACATTGAGTTTTCTTCAACCGCTGCCAATCCAACGGGAATTCGAAACTTTTCCATTACGGTAGGACAAGCCAATTACCTGCCGTCTAACGGGCATTATTATTTATACATTCCAAATCTCGGGATTACCTGGAGCGACGCTAAAATTGCAGCCGAAAATAGTACTTATTACGGGTTACAGGGCTATTTGGCAACACTAACCTCCCCGGAAGAAGCTCAAATTGCCGGTGAACAAAACACCGGTGCGGGTTGGATTGGCGGTAGTGATAGTGAAACCGAAGGCATCTGGAAATGGATGACCGGGCCGGAAAACGGCACCGTTTTTTGGAACGGAAATTTTACCGGTTTTACCAACAACTTTGCCTTTTGGAATTCAGGAGAACCCAATGACTTCAACGGGGAAGATTACGCCCATATTACAGCACCCGGCGTGGGCATCTTAGGTTCGTGGAATGATCTTTCCAATACCGGAGATCCCAGCGGAAGTTACCAACCTAAAGGATATATTGTAGAATATGGCGGCATGCCCGGTGATCCTATTTTACACATCGCCACCAGCACAACACTGACCATTACTTCCATCACCGCTACCGGTACCGCGACACGTTGTGGAACCGGCAGCGTTACCTTGCAAGCGGTTTCAAACACGGGCATTGTTAATTGGTATCCCACACCAACAGGTGGAACACCTATAGCTACAGGGAGTAGTTTCACTACACCAAGTATTGCTGTCACTACTGTTTTTTATGCCGCCGCCGGTTATCCCGGATGCAATGACAGCTCTCGTGTTCCGGTCACTGCCTTTGTAACCCCAAAACCGGTGTTAACCGTTACTTCTCCGTACTATATGTGCGAACAAAGTTATATGGTAATTGATGTGGCCACTACCTCGGGAATACTGTTTTGGTACGATAGTCCCACCAGTACCAATCCTATTTTTTTGGGAACTCATTTTGTGGTACCTAATATCAATCAAGACACTGTTTTTTATGCTGAAGCCAATTATAACAATTGCCTTTCCGACAGAGCTGCCGTCGCAGTCAATGTTTATCCCGTGCCTGATGCTTCAGATGAAAGTTATCAGCTGTGCGAAGGTCAAAATATAACCCTGAGCGCCGGAAATCCGGGCATGACCTACCTCTGGTCTACCGGAGAAACGTCTCAAACCATTACCACCATGGGATTAACGGATTACTCGGTGGAGATAACCACTCCGGCTCCCGGGAATTGTACCCAAACCAAACATTTTACCATTGCTTACAATACACAACCGGTTATTGCCTCCGTTACGGTAAACGACTTACAAGTCACCATAAACACCACCCAACAAGGCGATTTCGAATATTCGCTGGACGGGATCATCTACCAATCTTCCAATACGTTTTGGGTCAATGAAGGAGGATTGTATAGGGCTTATGTCAGAGAAAGAAATGGTTGCGGAACTGATGACGAACCCTTTATTGTGGTCTCTATTCCCGACTTTTTCACGCCGAACGGTGATGCTGTAAATGATGTTTGGTTTATCAAAGGACTTTCCTTTTTTCCGGAGGCTGAAGTGAAAATTTTTGATCGTTTCGGCAAACTAATCACGGTGCTGAATCAGCAGAATCTTTTTTGGGATGGAACCTATAACGGTCGACTGTTGCCTTCTACCGATTATTGGTTTGTAGCAAAAATGAACCGTGAAACGCCCGAAATCAGAGGGCATTTCTCGATGCTGCGATAAGCTATTGTATTTTATCCCTGATTTGGTTCAAGACATACACATAATCTTCCTGATGGTTCACAAAATCCCTGTGAGTAACATCAATAATCAAAACATTAAGGTTGGTTTGCGATTTGATGTAATCTAAGTAGCCATTATTGATTCGTTCGAGGTATTCTGCCGGGATTTCCTGCTCGTAACTTCTGCCGCGCAATTTGATATTTTCCAAAAGCCGTTCTGTATTTTGATACAAATAAATATACAAATCGGGCTTCGGCATTTCTTTATAAATGATATCAAACATGGTTTTGTACAACCGATATTCATCTTCAGCCAAAGTCACTTTTGCAAAAATCAAGGACTTAAAAATATGGTAATCGGCCACTATGAAATCCTTAAACAAATCGAACTGCGCCAAATCATCGGAAATTTGTTGGTAGCGGTCGGCTAAAAAGGACATTTCCAACGGAAAGGCATACCGACTTTGATCTTCGTAAAATTTCGGTAAAAACGGGTTGTCGGCAAAACGCTCTAAAACCGTTTTGGCGTTAAAATCTTCGGCCAACTTGTTGGTCAATGTGGTTTTTCCGGCCCCTATATTCCCCTCAATAGCGATATAATTAAAATGGTCGAGTTTGATGGTGTTAATGGGTATTTCGAGATTTTGCACGACCACACAATTGCTTTTATCTTCGGAAAGCACTAACAATTCGTGTAAGTATTTTTGCAAAATGGGATGACGCCAATCGAGGTTTAAATCGCGCATGGGCAACAACACAAACAAACGGTTTTGCATTTCGGGATGCGGCACTTGTAACTTTTCAGATGCGATAATTTCTTCGTCATACGCAATCACATCAATATCAATAATTCGGGGCTGATAGCCTTCCGTGTTTTCTCGAACTCTCCCCAACGCTTCCTCCAAAATCAATACTTCCTCGAGCAATTGATGCGCCGATTTATGGGTGTGCATCACCACCGCACAGTTGTAAAATTTGGCGCTTTCAAATCCCCAAGACGCTGTTTCGTATAATTTGGAAACTCGGATAATCGTTCCTATTTCGTTGTGCAAATCCGACAGACAGCGCTCGATGTTTTCGAGTCGGTTGCCTTGGTTGGTACCCAACGATAAAATGACTTGGTGTTGCTTATTCATAGAAGCACAAATTAACTAAAACTATTTCACACTAACGGCAAAAAGAAGCCTACTGTTAATAAATTTTGTCCTAAAACGATACCGTTTGCAAATCATAAAACTTCCCTAAATAATAACCGTTTTATTCCGAAAAGGCATTATTTTTGTTTAGTCAAGTCGTAACTTAATCTGCCTCATTATGTTGAAGAAAATCTTAAAAATTGTCGGGATTGTTTTGGTACTTTTAGTGGTTTCCGCTTTTGCCATTCCTTATTTCTTTAAAGATCAAATCAAAGCCAAAATCGAAAAAGCCATAAACGAAAAAGTCGATGCCAAAGTCGCTTTTGCCGATGCCGATTTAAGTTTGTTTAAAAACTTTCCGAATGCCAGCGTGAACATCGAAAAGTTGACTATCATCAACAAAGCGCCGTTTGCCGGTGATACTCTAGTGGCTTTTGACGAGTTGAATCTCAAAATGGCTATCGGACAATTATTCAATAGTGAAAACGAACCGATGCAAATTGATGGTATTGCTACTAAAAACGGTTTAATCAATATCATTTTCAACAAAGACGGTATCGGGAATTTCGATATTGCTTTGAAAGAAGAAAAGCAGGCCGACGACAGTAAGAGCAAGCCGCTTTCGCTGAAAATCAAAGAATATTCGGTGGAAAACTTCCGATTCAAATACTACGACGAACGTTCGAAAATCAAAATGGTTTTGGACAGCATCAACCATGAAGGCACGGGTGATTTTGCCGCTTCTAAATTGGATTTGGTAACCAAAACCAAGACCAAAGTTTCCCTTGACATGGACAAAGTGAACTACATGAAAAACGTAGCGATTTCATTAGATGCCGTGCTCGGAATCGACTTAGACCAAAGCAGGTATACCTTCAAGAAAAACGAAGCCAAAATCAACGAACTGCCGTTGCAATTTGACGGATTCATTCAAATGGCGGAAGACGGGCAAGTGTATGATTTGACTTTTAAAACACCGACTTCTTCCTTTAAAAACTTTTTAGGGTTGATTCCGGCCCAATATTCGAGCAACTTGAAAGACGTAAAAACCAGTGGCGATTTCACCGTAACCGGTTTTGCGAAAGGCAAATTAACCGATACTACGGTGCCGAAATTCAATGTGGAAATTGCCTCGAATAACGCTTCGTTCCAATATCCGAACTTACCGAAATCGGTACAGAATATTGTGATTGATACCCGAATCATCAACGAAACCGGTGTAATGAACGACACCTATGTGAATTTGGATAAATTATCGTTTCAAATTGACCAAGATGTGTTTAACGCCAAAGCCAATATCAAAAACGTAGCTGAAAATGCCCTGGTGAATGCCGAACTCAAAGGCACAATCAACTTGGCGAATGTTACTAAAGCTTATCCGGTAAAATTAGACAAACCGTTAACCGGAGTGTTAAAAGCCGATGTGAAAACCGAATTCGACATGCAATCGGTAGAAAAAAGCGATTACGCCCGTATCAAAAATGCAGGAACCATTGATTTAACCGGTTTTAATTACACTGATGAAAACGGCAAAACCATGAAAATCAGTCGCGCTTTAGTGTCTTTCGACCCGAGTCGCGTAAATCTGAAACAATTCAACGCCGTAACCGGAAAAACCGATTTGGCGGTAAATGGTGTGTTGGAAAACTTCTATGGTTTTGTATTTAAGAACCAAGAGTTGAAAGGAAACTTCAACCTCAACTCGAACCAATTGGCAGTTAACGATTTTATGACCACCGAGGCCGATGCCCAAAAAGAGACCAAAGCCAAGGAGCCAATGAAAATTCCGGCATTTTTAAACTGTTCGCTTACCGCTAAAGCTAATACCGTTTTGTACGATAACCTGGTCTTGAAGAATGTGTCCGGAAAGATTATCATTAAAGACCAAAAAGCCACATTAGAAAACGGAAAAACCGATATTTTCGGGGGTTCGATTGCGTTTAACGGCGATGTATCCACCAAAGAAAAAACCCCGAAATTTAATATGGATTTAGGGTTGAACGGTGTCGACATCATGCAAACCTTTACCCAATTAGAAATGATGAAAAAAATTGCGCCGATAGCCGGCGTGATTAACGGAAAACTGAACTCTAAAATCAAATTATCGGGCAATTTGAATGCGACCGAAATGACGCCGGAATTGAATAGTGTATCCGGTGATTTGTTGGGACAATTGCTTTCAACCACTGTCAATTCGAGTAATTCAACCTTGCTGACGGCTTTGGACGACAAACTGAATTTTGTGGATTTGAAAAAACTAAACCTCAACGATCTAAAAGCAGCGGTGACCTTTACCAATGGAAAAGTCAACGTAAAACCATTCGATTTAAAATACCAAGACATCAAAGTGACCGTTGGCGGAACGCATGGTTTTGACCAAAATATGAACTACAATTTGAAATTGGATGTGCCGGCCAAATATTTGGGCACAGAGGCCAACAATTTGATTGCAAAGTTATCGCCGGCCGATGCCAAAAAAGTAGAGAGTGTTCCGATAAATGCCATTCTGGGCGGTACGTTCAGCAATCCGAAAGTGACTACCGATGTCAAACAAGCCACCACCAATTTGGTGAATAATTTGGTAAAGCAACAAAAAGATAAATTGGTTTCGGGCGGAAAAGATGCCGTGAATTCAATTATCTCCAACGCAACCAAACCCAAATCCGATACCACCAAAACGGATGTGAAAACGGATGTGAAAACCAAAGCCAACGACTTGTTGAAAGGGCTTTGGAACAAAAAGAAAAAAGAGGAGCCCAAACCGACAACCAACACACCTCAATAACAAAAAACCCTTTCCAAAAGAAAGGGTTTTTTGTTAAATATTGATTCTCACCACATAACCTTCAAACGTTCGGACGTTAAAAACCGTTCCGTCTTCAAAGAGTAAGTATTGGCCTTTGATACCGGTGAGTTTTCCGGAGAAATTGGGCGATTTGTCTAAATTGAGACTGCTGACTTTGGTTGGGTAGTGCAGCACCGGATAGTGCAACTCATACAAATCTTCTTGGTTGGGATGAAAAAATTCTCGTACTTCGGTTGGAATACGGTTTTCCAATTGTAATCGTTCGGCCATTAAATCAATTTGTGGCACTTCGTTTTTGAGCATTTTTTGCCAATTGGTTTTATCGGCATAATAATTTTTGAGCGCCACTTCGGTAATCCCCGCCAAATAGCGATTCGGTACTTCTACTATCGGAACGGCCTGCACCGCGCCTTGGTCAATCCAACGTGTGGGCACTTGGGTTTTGCGGGTGACACCCACTTTCACTTCGCTCGACAAGGCCAAATACACAATATGCGGTTGCAACTGGACTTTCTTCTCATACTCTAAATCGCGGTCTTCGATGTCTAAATGCGCGGTACTCAATTCGGGTTTCATAATCCAGTCGCCTGCCGCCGCAGAACTCATAAAGCAATCGTAGCAAAATCCCTGGCGGAAAATCTTTTTCTTTTTACCGCAATTCAAACATTGATAGCCTTGAAAAGAGATTTCCAACGATTTGTCTAACAGCTGATTCAAGCTTAAAAAACTATTCTCAAACACCAAATAATATTGAATTGGGTTGGAGAATTCGGTTTGCATTTTGGTTAATACGCCTTCGTAAGTCATGGGATGGAAAAAAATATTATTTTTGAATTGATTGTAAAAATATTAATGTTTTGTAGAATGACTAAAAAAAAGCACCAAATAATATTTCTTCTGATTACTCTGGTATTCTGGTCATATAATTTGCACTCGCAAAAATACACTCCTATTGACACCACAAAAAATGACAAGAGGGATTCCTTTCTTAAAGAATTTAAAGCGGACAACGAAAGGTATATCCAAGAGATAAAATCGAAATACGATGCTAAGCTCGCCAAATACATTTCCAACTCTTATACCGAGTTTTCAACGGAATTTGGAGCGCAAATCAAAAAAGGAAACTTCATTTTCGAAGACGAAATAACCAAATTCGCTTCAAACGTTTTAGAAGAAATCAAAAAAGGAAATCCTGAACTTAAAGACACAAAATTTAAAATTCTAATTTCTAAGAGTCACTCTCTGAATGCTTTTTGTATAACCGACGGAACTTTTGTTTTGAATCTTGGTCTTTTTTATTGGTTAGACAACGAAGACCAATTTGCGGGTGTTTTGTCTCATGAAATTGCCCACAAAGTACTGGAGCATAGCTTAAAAAAGAAAGAAAGAGACTTTTTAGAAGAGAAAAATACAAAAAGACGAATATCCGAACTGAAAAAAGAAAAATACAGCGTTAGTGATAAAGCTTTGACGCTCTTTCGCGAACGCCTTTATGATAAAGGGAACAGAGCCAAACAACAAGAATTGCAAGCCGACTCATTAGGTTATGTTTTATACAGAAAAACAAATTACTCTAAGAGCGAATATTTATCTGCAATGAAGTTGATGCAACGATATGATTCGATAAAGCCGGCTGGGTTATCTGAAACCGTATATAAAAAGTACTTTGATTTAGCCACCCAACCTTTTAATGAAAAATGGCTTCAAAAAGAAGATTTTTCAAGTTATGATTATTCTAAATTTACAGAGAAAATCGACACCGATTCGATTGCTTCCCATCCTGAAACAGAAACCAGAATAGCCCGAATTTTATCGTTATTTCCGGAGGTAAAATCGGAAACCAAAGCCTATAATCCGAATCCGGAATTATATAAAAAACTAGCTAAAATTGCCTACTTGGAAACTGTCCCGAACTTATATTTCAATGAAGACTATGGTCTTTCAATTTATGCAGCACTACTGTACTTGGAAAGGGACAAAGTTAATACTGCCTTTTTTAGCGAATGGCTGGGAAAATCTTTTACTAAGATTTATGAAGCACGAAAGAATTATACCCTAAACCGATACTTGGACAGAGTTTCGCCTCAAGAACAATCTGAAAGTTACCAGCTATTTCTGAGTTTTATGTGGAACTTAAATTTAGATGAAATAAAAAAAATTGCTGATTTTTATTCGTCGGAGAATCATTAAAAATTCAATCTTTCCAATCGAATACCATTGTATTTTGAGTTCTTGTTGTATTCTCTTAAAAGAATGTAACCCTCTTTAGCTATGTATGGAAATATGGTATTCTCTTTTGAGGAAATCGGAATTTTCTCTTGTGAAAATTTGCCGTTTTTATAAACCGAAATATATAAATTCCAGTTTTTATCTCCTTCTTCATTTTTTTGTTTGTCCTTGTAATAAAAAACAACGCCGCTATCGTCGTTAATGTTATATGAATACAAATAATCTCCAATATCCGCTAATGACTTATCTTTCTCAAAGGTCTTAACCTCTTTGAGTTTAAATTTTTCATCGGCTAAAAAGCAAATTAAATCGGTGGC
The DNA here is from genome assembly GCF_030053345.1 of Flavobacterium sedimenticola. Taxonomy (GTDB): domain Bacteria; phylum Bacteroidota; class Bacteroidia; order Flavobacteriales; family Flavobacteriaceae; genus Flavobacterium; species Flavobacterium sedimenticola. Next base: position 24,005 of record NZ_JASGBP010000006.1, on the reverse strand, counting down.
TTTTGGAATGCTTCCTGCCATGGGAATATAGCTGTATTTGAACTTTTCAAACAACAATCCAACTTCGCCGTTTTTTAAGATAAAAAGATCGCGAATCTGAAGCTTATAACCATTTTCAACAACACCCTTTTCATTTATTTTAGGTAAAAATGACTTAGCGTCTGTAAATGGCATATCAACTATTGAAATTTTATTTTTTATTTTGTCTACTTCTACTTTGTAAAAGCCTATCCGGTTTTGCTTTTCTTCACTATCAATTAAAATCCCCATAATGATAAGTTTATCATCAAAGTCCTTTTTATTGTATATACCGCCTTTTTGTCCTCCAAATCTGAACAAACTATAATAACTCCTGTTTTTAGATTCGGGTAAATACTCCTCTATTAGTTTTTGACCAGTTTTTAAATTAATGCGGACAAACTTGAATGTTGCTTTGTCTTTATGAATATTAGTTTCTATGAAATTCCAATATTCTTTATCAAAATATATCGTCTCAATGTAAACCCTGTCGTCTTTCTTGATGTCTTTAGGTAATTCATATGTCCACATTACTTTCTTTTCAGGACTAAAAAGCGTGTATTTATTTTCAAAGTAAAAGCCCTTATTCTTTGAACTAGTTTCATGCACTAAAAAAGAATCATCCTCCAATTGTTCTACCCTTGAGTAATAAGCATACCCCAAATCTTTAGACAAATCTTTGGCTGCTTGTTTTTTTTCTCCAACTGTTGTTGTTTCATTACATACTACAATTTGTTTGTCAGTGTAACAATAGTTATTTAAGATGGTTACTGTATTGCTCTTTAAATCAATCAAACGCTCCTTCGCGATTATGGTTCTATCCCTCTCTTTTTTTGAGGAAAAAAAATCTTTGTAATCAGGATATAAAATAATTTGATTTTTATTGTTTACCCCAAACTTGTAATTATAAACGGAAATTTCAGCCTCAAAATCTTTGTTTGCAACTTTATTGAGATTCTTGTCCAAGAAAACAAATTCAAATTTTTGTTCTACGTCTGATATTTTTCCTTTACCAAACAAAACTATATAACCAAATAGTTGCTCATTTTCATTATACAGCGGACTGAAGTTGATAAGTGACCCGTTAGACAACGACGCCAAATCTTTGTTTTGACCATAATTAATGGTGCTTAAAATCAGCAAAAGGAAAACGTAAACTTTTTTCATGTAGAAACTTTAATATTTTAAAATTATCACTATGTCTATGGACGAAATATGCCTAAATTATTTGACGTGTCAGATTTTTACAAGCTGAACTCTAATTATTGAGTTTTTCCAACCGAATAGCATTGTATTTATTGTCCTTATTAAATTCCCTCAAAAGAACATAACCATTCTTGGCCACATAAGGAAGGATTGTATTTGTTTTGGAGGAAATCGGAATTTTTTCACTATTGATAACTCCTGATCTAAGGGTATTAATATATAAATTCCAATTCTTTTCCCCGTCTGAATCTTTCTGAAAGTCTTTGTAAAAAAAGACCACATCATCTATTTCTTTTCCATACTGTGAGAATAAATAATCTGAATTTGTGAAGCCTTTAGTAATATCCTTTTCAAAAACTTTGGCTGTCTTCGGCACAAAGCTTTCATTCGTCTCCACATAGACCAAGTCTGCTGTTTTAATCTTTCCTCCAATACCCATCACAGAAACACCTCCTCCTTTGAACTTTTCAAACATAAACCCAATGCTTCCATCTTGGAAGAAATAAAAATCTCTTGGCACCAACCAGTATCCTTCAGCGTTTGCCGATGGAATTTTGGAATTTATAAAGCCTTGTATTTGTGAATAATACAAGTTATCAAACTGAACTTCATTTGTTTTTTTATCGATAATCATTCTGAAACAGCCTTTATCTGTTCCGCTATACAAACTCTCAATAATTTGTCCAACAAATACTATCTTGTCATCAAACTTTCTTTTATTGTAAATGTTATCAACTCTGTTGTTAAAAATTCTCAAGCTTTTTATGGAATGTTCAGAATAATTAGTGATTGGCACTTCTATCTCTTTCAAACCGGTTTTTAAGTTAATTTTTATCAACTTAAATGTGACATCTTTTTTTACTGTTGTCTTTTCCGTCAAGTAAATATTCTCAGAATCAAAATATATAATATCAATTGTTTGATCTATTTTAGCTTTTTTATCCTTATTAAATTCAAACCGCCACAATTCATTTTTATTACTGTCGTATTTAATAATACCGTAATCAAATTTCAATCCTTTATATGGATCATGCTTGTATTTTAAAATGAAAATAGATTCGTCTTTGAGAAAGTTCACCTCTGTCCTGGGTAGGTAATCATTTGATCTTAAAAACTTCCTTAAAAAATCTTCTCTATCTTTTTCAGATAAATTGGCATCCAATGTAACCAATTTATCATCCTCATATGAAAAAACCGGAAGGTCACTTATTGAATTATCTTTTAGATTAATTAATTTAACCGTTGGAATAGTTTGTTTTTTGGCCTTGGCATATTTTTCACTGTCAACAACAGGATACAATTCAATATTTCCTTTTATATTTATATACGTTCTGAAACTTGTAATATAATTTTGAGCAACAAAATCGTTATTGGCAACCTTATTCAAATTTTTATCAAAATAAACGTATTCAAATTTTTCTGTAGTAGGAGATTCTTTTCCTTTAGAATAAATTGCTAAATATCCGAAAAGCGCTTCCTCTTCATTGAAAAGCGCAGAAAAACCTAAAAACTTTCCCGTAGAAATAGAAGCCAAGTCATTACTTTGTGAATGAGTTATCAGCGAACAAAACCAGAATAAAACCAGAAAACCTTTTTTCATTTTTAATTTTTTTATCAATGACAATTATACAAATTTTATTATTAAAAAATTTCAAGATTGAATTTTTGTCTATTGATGGCGTTAAGAATGCTTTATTTTCGTAAGGAACTAAAATTTCGTATGACCTGCGGCAATAGTTCAGATTAAACTACAACTTTAGGAATTATTTTCTATTTTAGCCTATGATTATTATGCCTAATTTGCAATTCATAATCCTCAATTAAATCATGCCGTTTCCGATTATTAATTCTATCGCTTCCTGGGTTTTAAAACAACGCATTCATCAAATTGAGTTGTTTTTAAAATATCCGAATGAAGTGCAACAAGAGTTGCTGATGAATTTGATTCGGAATTGCGACGAAACAGTTATCGGGAAAAAGTACGATTTTGAGAGTATCAAATCCTACGAAACTTTTGCCGAGCGCATTCCGGTTTCTTCCTACGAGGATTTAGAACCGATGATTGAGGAAACGCGCAAAGGCTATCAGAATATTTTTTGGAACACACCCATCAAATGGTTTGCCAAATCGAGCGGTACTACCAATGCCAAGAGCAAGTTCATTCCGGTGAGCAGCGAAGCGCTGGAAGACTGTCACTACAAAGCCAGTAAGGATTTGTTGTGCATGTATTTGAACAACAACGAGAATTCGGAGATGTTTTTGGGCAAAAGTTTGCGTCTGGGCGGCAGTTCGCAGATATACGAAAACAACAATACGTTCTTCGGCGATTTGTCGGCCATTCTAATCGAAAACATGCCGATGTGGGCCGAATTCAGCAGTACACCCAGCAACAAGGTCTCACTGATGAGCGAATGGGAAAGCAAACTCACGGCGATTATCAACGAAACTAAAACCGAAAACGTGACCAGTTTTGCCGGCGTGCCTTCGTGGATGTTGGTTTTGTTGAACCGAATTTTAACCGAAACCGGTAAAGAAAACCTATTTGACTTATGGCCGAATTTAGAAGTGTATTTTCACGGTGGCGTAAGTTTTGAACCCTATCGCGAACAGTACAAAAAGATTTTGCCGAAATCCGATTTCAAATATTATGAAATTTACAATGCTTCGGAAGGATTCTTCGCTATTCAGGACTTGAATTATTCCAACGACTTATTGTTAATGTTGGATTACGGGATTTTCTATGAGTTTATTCCGATGGATACATTTGGGACGCCAAATCAAAAAATAGTGCGTTTGTCGGAAGTGGAATTGTTTAAAAATTACGCCATGGTCATTACCACCAACTCCGGCTTATGGCGTTATATGATAGGCGATACCGTGCGGTTTACATCTTTGAGTCCGTATCGCATTCGCGTTTCCGGCCGAACCAAACACCATATTAATGTTTTTGGTGAGGAATTAATGATTGAAAACACCGATACCGCCATTGCGAAAACTTGTTCGGCATTGAATTGTGAAGTCATTGATTATACCGTAGCGCCGATTTTTATGGACGGTAAAGAAAAAGGCGCCCACGAATGGATGATCGAATTCAAGAAGCGTCCGGAAAGCATAACTTTATTTCAAAAAACATTGGACGAAAATATCCAATCGGTCAATTCCGATTATGAGGCGAAACGCTACAACAATATGACGCTCAATGAACTCAAAATTAACGTCGCCCGAGAAAATTTATTTTACGATTGGCTCAAAGAAAACAACAAACTCGGCGGACAACACAAAATTCCGAGATTGTCCAATCAACGCGATTATTTAGAACAATTGCTGCAAATGCAACAAAATATAAATACCAAACTGTAAATCGCAAATGAAAAAACTGCTTATTTTACTTTTGCTCTCCGGCTTTCTAACTTCTTGTGGTCCAAAGCGATTGCGATGCGGTCCGGGTCGCTGCAACATTGAAGTTCCTAAAAGCATTCTTGTACCTTCCGAAAATATTTGCTAAAAATTTCATTGATGGTGTAACATTTGGTTGTTCCGAAAGTCTTACATGACAATCATCAATCAAACAATCAATCACCAATGAAATCACTAAGCATTACCTTATGCTTGCTCTTTACGAGTATGCTTTTTGCACAGGAAGCACCGAAAACAGACGAAAACAAAGCTTCCGAAAACCCCAACGAATTAAAAGAAGTTACTGTTTACGGCAACAAAAAACAGTACCTTAAAGTCGAATCCGACAAAACCACCATTAGTGTGCGCGACAATGCCATGCTCAACAGTGGCAGTAGTTTGGAAGCCGTAAAAAAAATTCCCGGCGTAATTACCTCGCCCACCGGAACCATTACTTTAAACAGTAAAGGCGTTACTATTTATATTGATGGCGCTCCGAGTTCCTTGAGCGGAAATGATTTGCAAAACTACTTGGCTACTTTACCGGCCAACGCCATTGAGAAAGTGGAACTCATTTACAATCCCGGCGCTTCTTTTGATGCCGATGCCAGCGGTTCCATCATCAATATCGTAACCAGCAGTAAACGTAAAAAAGGCATTAACGCCAGTTTTAACATCAATTACAATTTTAATGAATACCAAAAACCGAGTCCGCAAATTTTATTAAACGGAAAGGTGAAAGACTTGAGTTGGCAAACCATGATTGGGTACAACTACATCGACAGCGAAAGCAAAAACAATAATGATCAAACCTTTACCTCTTTTGATCCGGATGAACATTTGTTTCAAAAGAATTTTGCACAATTCACCAATCGTAATTTTTATTGGCGAACCGGAACCAATTACAAAATCAATGAAAAGTCGAATCTTTTATTCAACTATAATTTGAATTTGGGCAACGATCGCATTACCAGCAAAGCCCGTACGGCCGGAACCGGAATTGATTTTTACAACAATGGTTTATCGAAAATGAAAAATAGTGTAAACGAACTGAGTTTGCAATACAAAACAAAACTCGACACCTTAGGCAGAGCCTTTGATGTCACGGCTTACAGCAACTTCTTTAATCGCACGCCCAACACGACTTCTGTCGGACAAAACAATGGCGATGCCACCTACTATAATGGAAAAATCGACTTTAATTTGGCTAATTATTATTTGAAATATGATTTTACCATTCCGTTTAAAAAGTTGGATTTCTCGTTAAATACGGGTGGAAAATTCAATTATATCAAAGTAGAAGACAAAGGTATTTACAATTTGAATTCCCCCGTAAACAGTGTCATCGATTTTGATTACGATGAAACCAACTTGGCTTTTTATGTAGAAGCGCGAAAAAAATTCAAAAAATTGAGTTTGACCGCCGGTTTGCGTTTTGAAGATTATAAAGTAGATCGTTTGGCCATTCAGGAAGGCAATGAAACCAAAGTCAACTTTACGAACTCAAATTTTTTCCCGAATGCGAGTGCTTTGTATGAGTTTAGCGAAAATATGAACTTGTCGGCTTCGTACTCCAAGAAAATTTTCCAAGCCGATTACAATGTATTGGACCCGAATAATTTTGCCAACTTCGACCAATACAACACCTCGCAAGGAAATCCGTTTTTGGATCCGGCGTTTTTTGACAACTTCGAGTTGAAACTGACGGCGTTTCAATTTGTAAATATCGGTGGAAATTATACCATTGCTCGAGACAGAAACAATTTTATTTTCACTGCCGAACCGGGCGAATTGGTAAGCAACCAAACTTTCCAACAGTTTGACAAAGTCAAAACCATGAGCTTGTTTGCTTCGTTTCCGGTGCCATTGGATTACTTCTTTAAAGGTAAAGAAGAGTTTCAAAAGCGTATGAATAACATGGATAAGATGAATTATATTTTCTTAAATGTGAATTACATCAAAACCACCACGGAAGGCTATACTTTTTCATTTGAGAACAAACCGATTTGGAACTTCTCGGCACAAGCACAATTTATTTTGCCTTGGGATATCAAAAACTCCATGTCGTATTTCATTTTACCGAAAGGCACTTGGGAAATCTATCAAATTACCAAACCGATTCAGCAGTTTGACATTTCGTTCAACAAAGACTTCCTGAACAAAAACCTGAAAATCGGCTTGCATTGTTTTGATGTGTTCAATAAAAACGAGGTAAATGCTTTGGTTTCTTCGACCAATTTGGAAACTAAGTTTTACCAAAAACAGGACACCAGAACCTTCCGAATATCGTTGACCTATAATTTTGGAGATTTGTCTTTGAAAAAAGAAAACACCGAAATCAACATTGAGAAAAACCAATCGGGTGGCGGTTTTATGAAGTAATCGGTTATAATTAGTAAATAAAAAAATCCCTCATATGAGGGATTTTTTTATGACGCTATTTCTAAACGTTTCAATAAGTTTTTGGTCAACGCATCGTGCGTATAATCCAAATCGATGTGGAGTTGTTTTTCCTCCGAACTTGGTAAATCGTACATCGCATCGGTCAGTATCGCTTCGCATAACGAGCGCAAGCCGCGGGCACCGAGTTTGTACTCCAACGCTTTTTCCACTATGTAATCCAACGCTTCGTTCGTGATGGAGAATTCTACTTCGTCCATGGCAAATAGCTTTTCGTATTGCTTAATTAACGCATTTTTCGGTTCGGTTAGAATAGCGCGTAAGGTGGCTTTGTCTAACGGATCCATATGTGTTAATACCGGCAAACGACCGATGATTTCCGGAATTAATCCAAAATCTTTGATGTCTTTGGGGATGATGTATTGCAACAAATTGTCTTTGTCGATACTGTCCGCATTTTTTGAAGTACTATACCCTACGGCTTGACGGTTCAGTCGTTTGGAAATGATTCGCTCGATGCCGTCAAACGCACCACCGGCGATAAATAAAATGTCTTTGGTATTGACTTCCACGAATTTTTGGTCCGGGTGCTTTCTTCCCCCTTTCGGCGGTACGTTTACCACGGTGCCTTCCAGCAATTTCAACATGGCTTGTTGTACCCCTTCTCCGGAAACATCTCGGGTAATAGACGGATTATCGCTTTTACGGGCAATTTTGTCAATTTCGTCTATAAATACGATACCTCTTTCCGCTTTGGCTACATCGTAATCGGCGGCTTGCAACAAACGGGTTAAAATACTTTCCACGTCTTCGCCCACATAACCGGCTTCGGTTAACACGGTGGCATCTACAATCGCTAACGGAACGTCTAACATACGCGCGATGGTTTTAGCTACTAAGGTTTTTCCGGTTCCGGTTTGGCCGACCATGATGATGTTGGATTTTTCAATCTCCACATCTTCCTCATGTTGCAATTGCATCAAACGTTTGTAGTGGTTGTATACGGCTACCGACATGACTTTTTTGGTTTGGTCTTGCCCGATAACGTATTGGTCGAGAAACGCACGGATTTCTTTGGGTTTTTTCAACACCAAATCGGCCGATGGTTTTACGGCATTTCCTTTTAATTCCTCCATCACGATGCCGTGCGCCTGCTCTATACAACGATCACAGACATGTGCATTAATCCCGGCGATTAATAAATTGGTCTCCGGCTTTTTCCTCCCGCAAAAGGAACATTCTAAAACTTGTTTTGCCATTATTTTTTTTAAGGTTCTAAGAATCTGAGGTGCTAAGGTTCTAAGGTTTTTGATTGCTCAGTACCTCAGAACCCTAGCGCCTTAGCGCCTCAATATTATCTTCTTAACACTTCATCAATCATTCCGTACTCTTTGGCTTCATCGGCGATCATCCAATAGTCGCGCTCTGAGTCTTTGTATACTTTTTCGAAAGGTTGGCCGGAATGATGCGAAATGATGTGGTACAATTCGTCTTTCAGTTTCAACATTTCTTTTAAGTTGATTTCCATATCGGAAGCTACCCCTTGAGCGCCGCCTGACGGTTGGTGTATCATGACTCTGGAATGCGGTAACGCGGAACGTTTTCCGGCCGCTCCGGCACACAACAATACGGCACCCATAGACGCTGCCATTCCGGTACAAATCGTAGCCACATCGGGTTTGATATACTGCATGGTATCGTAAATGCCGAGACCGGCATACACGCTTCCGCCCGGAGAGTTGATGTAAATTTGGATGTCTTTAGAGGCGTCAACACTTTCTAAGAATAATAATTGCGCTTGGATGATGTTGGCCATATAATCGTCGACACCCGTTCCCATGAAGATGATTCTGTCCATCATTAAACGCGAAAACACATCGAGTTGCGAAATGTTGAGTTGGCGTTCTTCGATGATATAAGGTGTCATGCTTGCTACGATTTTATCGTAATACAGACTGTTTACGCCGTGTTTTTTGGTCGCAAACTTTTTAAATTCCTTTCCGTAGTCCATTTTAGATTTTGGTTTAAAAGTTTATGAGTTTAAAAGTTTACAGTGGTTCACCGTAAACTTCCTATGATTTTGATTTAGTCAAAGGTTGTGCCTTTTTTAAAAGATGACATTGTGTCGCTTAAGGTTGGAACCCTAGCCCGGATAGTAGTGGAAATCCTTTTTATTGTTTGGAAAAACCCTTCGACTGCGCTCAGGTTGACAACAATAAAAAGATTGGAACGTATAGCCGGATTAGCTTCTAATAAAAAAGCGCCAAATTACTTTGACGCTCAAATATAGTAAATAATCTTTTAGTGTTTCAACTCGCCGTACATGGCTTTGATGAACTCGTCGTAGTTTACTTCTTTGGTTTTGGCTTTTACCTTGTCTTTGAACAAGTTCAACATTTTTTCGTTCATGACTTGTTCAGACAAACGACGCACTTCGTCTTGGTTGGACATCACACGCGCCACGATACCTTGCACATCTTCGTCGGTTGGGTTCATTTGACCGAACTGTGCCATTTGTTTTTTGATGAGCTCAGTCGTGTAGGCTTTTAAATCGTCGAAAGTAATTTGCAACCCGTTATCGGTGATGATTTTACCTTCGATTAATTGGTAACGCAAACCGTTTTCAGATTTAGCGTATTCCGCCTCAGCCTCTTCAGCAGTTAACGGGTTTTCACCGGTAGTTTGGATCCATTTTTTCAAAAACTCGGCCGGTAAATCGAACTTAGTGTTGGCGATTAAGAACTCGGTTACATCGTTTAAGAATTTTTGATCGGCTTGTTGGGCGAATTGTTTTTCAGCGTCTTCTTTGATTTTAGCTTTTAACTCGTCTACCGAAGTTACCACTTTTGGTCCGAATAATTTGTCGAACAACTCTTGGTCTAGAGTAGCCGGTTCGTGCGCAATTACTTCGTCGATAGTGAAGGTTACCTCGATATCCAACCCGTGAACATCATCGTGACCCACGGCTAAATAATCCATTAATTTGTGATCGTCATCGAACAACCCTTTGGTTTTCAGCGTCACTACATCGCCTACTTTTTTACCGATGAATGCTTTTTGCGTTTTTTTGTCGGCGAAAGCGTCGATAGCCAAAGTGGTTCTGTTGTTGATGCCTTTTTCCTCGTTGGCAAAAACACCTGAAACATCGTCTCCGGCTTCCACTACATCTTTAGCGATTAACTTTCCGTATTGTTTTTGGATGCGCGCTACTTGGTCGTTCAACATTTTGTCATCGGCTACGATTTTGTATTGTACCAAGCTGTTTTTAGCGGCTAAATCCACGTTGAATTCCGGTGCTAATCCTAATTCGAATTCGAATTTATAATCTTCAACATCCCAATTGAAATCTTCGGTTACTTTAGGCAGCGGATTTCCTAAGATGTCTAATTTTTCTTCAACTAAATAGTTGTTAAGGTTTTCTTGCAACAATTTGTTTACTTCATCCAACAAAACGGCTTTTCCGTATTGTTTTTGGATTAGACTCATCGGCACAGCTCCTTTTCTGAATCCGGGAATGCTAGCATTTTTTCTATAGTCTGCTAATACTTTTTCTACTTTTTCAGCGTAATCCGATTTTGATACTTCAACGGTAACTACAGCATTTAACGCGTCTACGTTATTTCTTGTGATGTTCATTTCTTGTGTTTTTTACATACTAAAATTGGGTTGCAAAAGTATAACATTTCCGCAACCCAACCAAGTTTTATTAAATTGATTTTTACCTGTTTATTTCGTTTCTCCGGTGAATTGGTAAACCAAGGATTGGGAAAGCGATAAAATGATACTGAACAACATAGCCGTCCAAAAACTAGCAATGTGAAAATCTTTCACAAAATAGCTGCAAAGCAAGATGATAATGGTATTGATAACCAACAGGAATAGCCCTAAGGTAAAAAATGTGACCGGCAGCGTGAAAAGCACTAAAACAGGCTTCACAAAAAAATTAAGCAAGGCCAAAACCACCGCCACTTTAAGCGACGTTTCTATACCGTTATCCAATCTGACCCCTTTCATCAAATGAGATATAATAAGTACTAAAATAGTTGTTATCAATAATCGAAGCAGTAGTTTCATCACAATCAATATTTACATTACAATACTATAGCATTTACCGATACGGAGCAAGATTTTAACAAAAAAGGCCCGACTCCTGTTTTTTTACCCAAAAAAGAAAAAGACTTACTTGATTGATTTTCAAGGTTATTCAAACTCAAAAACAAAATCACTCCTTTATTTTTTTGTTTGAAATCTGTTAAATTTACTAAAAATAAAAAAAATACGTATATATTTGTGACTATTAATCATTTAAAAAAAACGTATGAAAAAATTATTACTTATTGCATTATCTGCAGTCGGATTACAAGCTAGCGCTCAAAACGTATTGTTTGAGGATAGTTTTGAAACTTACAATGATTTTATCATTACGGGTATTGGTAACTGGTCTACACTTGACTTAGATTTAAGACCTACCTATACCGGTGGTGCTGACAATCCGACATGGGCTAACGCCGGAGCTGTTATGGCGTATCAAATTTTCAACCCAACTACTGCTTTGGTTACCAATGCTACTTCAGGAGCTGAGGTAAGAAATTTTGATCCTCGTACCGGTTCTAAATATGCCGCTTCTTGGGCAGCTGTTCCAGGAGCTGGAAATGTTGCAAACAATGATTGGTTAATCAGCCCTCCTATTACTCTTGGTAGTTCAGGAAATGAATTGTCAGTTTGGGTAAAATCAATGTCTAGTACTTACGGATTAGAAGACTACAGTATCGGTGTATACGTGGGAAGCGGAACACCAACCTCAGGTGATGATTTCATTTTGTTCCTTGATGCGTTGGGTGCTGAAGCTCCGTATCCAAACTGGGAAGAAGTAGTTCTTTCTTTAGATGACTACAGCGGACAAACTATCAGAGTAGGAATCAGAAATGAAGGCTTAGACCAATATATGTTTATGGTGGACGATTTTAAAGTAACTACAGCTGATTTAGGTGTTAATGAAGCTTTCGCCAGAAAGTTCAATACGTATCCGAATCCTGCCAGCAACGTAGTAACGGTATCGAACAACTACAATATTCTTTTAACTGATGTTACTGTTACTGACATTAACGGTAGAGTGGTAAAATCGATGAAAGTAAACAACTTGGCTGAAGTTCAAGTTAATGTTGCTGAATTAAACGCTGGTGTTTATTTCATGAACATTGATACAGATTCAGGAAAAGTGGTTAAAAAATTCATCAAGAGTTAATACATAACCCTTAATAAAACAAAAACCCTTTCAATTGAAAGGGTTTTTTTATTTTAGAAACGTAATTGTCTCCTCAAAAAAAAGTTTCGGATTCTCTGCATGAAGCCAATGACCAACATTCGGAATGGTTACTAACGACATATTGGGAAAGTGTTTTCTAATACTCGGAACATCCGTGTCCAAAATGTATTTGGAATTACCGCCCCGAACAAACATCGTGGGTTTCTCAAAATAATTTTCGGCCGGCAATGCTTCACCTATACTTTCAATTTTCGCATTAAAAACTTTTAAATTGAATCGAAAGGCCAACTGACCCGGCTCAACCCAATAAAGGTTCTTCATTAAAAATTGTCGTGTACCGAAATCGGGAATATACGGATATAAGGTTTCTTCTACTTGGTTCCTATCGGGCTTCCCGGCAAAGTCTATGGCGTTCAACCCGGCCAAAATGTCTTGATGGTGTGGTGGGTAATATTTCGGACCAATGTCCGCCACAATTAATTTTTCAACCAGTTCTGGATAAGAAGTGGCTAAGAGCATGGCGACCTTACCACCCATCGAATGTCCAATGACATTAATATTTTGCAATTGATGGTTCTGACAATAGTCTAACACATCTTTTGCCATTACAGCATAGCTGAATTCATCCGAATGAAAACTTCTTCCGTGGTTACGCAAATCAAGCATATGCACTTGAAACCCTTCGGCGGCATAAAGCGAGCCGAATGATTTCCAATTATCGGACATGCCGAGAAAACCATGAATGATAACAAGTGGCTTGCCTTCACCTTCTATTCTGGAGTATAACATTACTTGAGTTTGTTTAAGTACATATTGACCACATTCTCTAATCCCAAATACAAGGCTTCGGAAATTAAGGCATGTCCGATGGAAACCTCTAACAATCCGGGGATATTGTCCTTAAAAAACTTGATGTTCTCCAAACTTAAATCGTGACCGGCATTAATCCCTAATTCCAACTCATTAGCCAAAACAGCCGCTTTTATGTAGGGCTCTATTCCGGCTTTGTTGCCTAAACCATATTGGTGCGCATAGGATTCGGTATACAATTCAATCCGATCGGTACCGGTTTTTTTGGCCCCTTCAATCATTTCCAAAACGGGATCAACAAAAATAGACGTACGAATTCCGTTTCTTTTGAATTCGGCAATTACCTCGGTTAAATAGGCTTGAAAATGTATGGTGTCCCAACCGGCCGAAGACGTAATGGCACCAATCGCATCGGGCACCAAGGTCACTTGCGTAGGGCTACACTCCAAAACCAAATCGATGAAATTATGTTGCGGATTGCCTTCAATATTAAATTCAGTGTAGACGACCGATTTTAAATCACGGGCATCTTGGTAACGAATGTGTCGTTCATCCGGGCGCGGATGAATAGTAATGCCTTGGGCACCAAATCGTTGTATGTCTTTAGCAACTTGAAGCAAATCGGGCACATTACCCCCGCGGGCATTTCGTAAAGTAGCTATTTTATTGATATTGACACTTAACTTTGTCATCTTTTTTCAGCTTAAAATTCGGTTACAAAAATACAAAGTAAAAGTACGTCTTCATGTCCCAAATTTTGATTATTTTGCAGTCGATAAACAAGACCGACATTCATGAGAGAACTTTCGGAATACATTAATAACGATTTTAAGCCTTTTTCAAGCACTGAACTGGTGGGTGTCATTCAGGACTTTTTTGCCGATAGCACGTTTTCCCATTTCCCTGTTTTAGACAACGGGGTCTATTTGGGGTGTATTTCGGCTGTGGATGCAGAAACTTTTGAATCCGAAAAAACCACTCATGATTACCGATACGCTCTGGAAGGTTTCTTTGTCAGAACCAGTATGATTTGGTTGGACGTTTTAGAAGTTTTTGCTCGAAATAACGCCAATCTGGTTCCTATTTTAGATGAAAACAATACGTACATCGGCTATTACGAAATCACAGATGTGATTAAGTTTTTAAACGAGACCCCGTTCCTCAAAGAAACGGGGGGTATCATCGTGGTTGAAAAGACGGCCAATGACTATTCTATGAGTCAAATCGCTCAAATAGTGGAAAGCAACAACGGCAAATTGTTGGGCATTTTCGTTTCAGCGGCTACTGCAGAAAAAGTACAAATTACCATCAAAACTACACTGGGCGGTATAAATGAGATTATTCAAACATTTCGTCGTTACAACTATGACATCATATCTGAGCACCACGAAGATCATTACCTGAATAATCTCAAAGAGCGCTCTGAATATTTGGACAAATATTTAAACATCTAGACGGTTGCAAAGTATACTGCAACGCATTCTGTTATCAACTTAGAGCCGCATATTATGAAAGTCGCCATCTTCGGACAATACTATCAAAACGATACCAGACCTATTATAAAAGACATTTTTGTTTTTTTTAATAAAAACCAGGTGGAGTTAGTGATTGAAGAAAAGTTTTTGAAAATACTACACGAAGAAAAAATTGTTGAGAAGCAGTACCAAACCTTTTCCTCTCACCTGGATTTAGACGCTTCTTTTGACATCTTAATTAGTATCGGAGGCGACGGTACCATTCTCAGGGCGGTTACTTTTGTAAGAGATTCCGGCATCCCGGTTCTGGGCGTAAATGCGGGTCGATTGGGCTTTTTAGCCAAAGTGCAAAAAGAAAATATCGAATCTTTCCTCCGGGTGGTATTAGAAAAAAAATACACTATTTCACAGAGAAGCTTATTGGGAATAGAAATCAATCCCGACAACCAAGACATAGACATTGAGTTTGCTATGAATGAAATTTCGGTAAGCCGAAAAGACACGACCTCGATGATAACTATTGAAACGTATCTCAACGAGGAATACCTCAATTCGTATTGGGCAGACGGTTTAATCATTTCTACACCAACCGGCTCAACCGGCTACTCATTGAGTTGCGGCGGCCCAATTTTAACTCCCGATGTTAAAGGTTTGGTTATTACACCCATTGCTCCTCATAACTTAACCGCACGTCCGTTAGTAGTTCCCGACAATCTTGAAATAAGATTAAAAGTTTCAGGAAGAGAAGAACAATATTTGGTTTCTTTAGACTCCCGAATTACCTACATTAGCAATAATGCCGAACTGAAAATCAAAAAAACTCCGTTTGTGATAAATATGGTGGAAATACCTGAAGAAACTTTTTTTAAAACCCTTCGCAACAAATTGCTTTGGGGCCAGGACAAGAGAAATTAGAAAAAAAGCACCTTACATTATACTACATCCCAAAAAAATTCGTTTTAGATTGTAATCAGTATTAATCACTGTAATTGTCAATACTTTATTTTATTTAGCAGAAATACGAAATTCATGCTGCATAAGTACTGATAATTATTATATTTGCACGCTATTTTCAATTTAATGAAAAGGATTTTAGTATTATTTTTTGGTTTGATTTTTCAAAATTTTTTGAATGCCCAAATTCATGAAATCGGGCTCTTTCTCGGAGGGAGTAATTTCATAGGTGACGTTGGTAAAACCAATTATATATCACCCAATGAACCGGCGATTGGCATATTGTATAAATGGAATAAAAGTCCGCGACACTCGTATAGATTTTCTTACACGCAGACAACCCTGTCAGGCAATGATGCCGACTCTGAAGTTCCGGGACGATATGCACGAGGATACCGATTTAAAAATAATATTAAAGAACTATCGGCAGGCATGGAATTTAATTTTTTTGAATTCAATCTGCATGAAGAATTAGACAAAATAGTAACGCCGTACGTGTATACCGGTTTGGCCTATTTTGCCTATGACGAATTGTATGTCGTAAACGGAATAACCAAAAAAGATTACACTGAAGGCAGTTTAGCCATACCGATGACGGTAGGCATTAAAAGCAACGTCATTAAAAACTTTGTTCTGGGATTAGAAGTTGGTGCTCGCTACACTTTTACGGATAACTTAGACGGAAGTTTGCCCAAAAACGAAAATTTAGCGCCATTACAATTTGGCAACATAAACAGTAAAGATTGGTATGTGTTTACAGGTTTTACATTAACATATACCTTTGGCGACAAGCCATGTTACTGTGCAGAATAGACAATGAATTTGATTGAAAAAATAGACACGAACAGATTACCCAAACATCTAGCCATCATCATGGATGGCAATGGCCGTTGGGCTAAACAGAAAGGTCTATTGCGCGCCTTCGGACATGAAAACGGCACAAAATCGGTACGCATAACCGTGGAAACCTGCGCTAAATTAGGCATCGAAAACCTTACTTTGTATGCCTTTTCCACCGAAAATTGGAATCGCCCCAAATTGGAAGTGGATACACTCATGAAACTTTTAATTTCCTCTCTGAAAAACGAGTTGGAAACCCTTCAAAAAAACAACATTCGATTAAACTGCATCGGCAATATTGACAGGCTGCCCGAAAAAGCAAAAAACGAACTGTTAACCGTAATCGAAAAAACCAAAAACAACAGCAGAATGACCCTAACTTTGGCGCTAAGTTATGGCTCCAGAGAAGAATTGTTAAATGCTGTTAAAATTATAAGTGATAAAGTTAAAAATAATATAATTTCAACAGACTCTCTTGATGAATCAATTATTAATCAGCATCTTTACACGCACAATTTACCCGATGTAGATTTGGTAATCAGAACCAGCGGTGAACATCGCATCAGCAATTTTCTGCTATGGCAAATAGCCTATGCAGAATTTTATTTTACCGATGTTTTATGGCCCGATTTTAAAGAAGCAGATTTATATGAAGCCATTGTCAGCTATCAAAAAAGAGAACGAAGATTTGGAAAAACAAGTGAACAGATTAAATAATATTTCAGTGCAAATTACACCTAAAAAAATATTCCTTATCCTTTTATTTTTTGGAACTATTTTTCAATTACAAGCCCAGGACAGATTACCTTTTGACCAAGGAAGAAAATATATTTTAGCCGATGTTAAAGTAAACGGTAAAATCAGTTATAATCAACAAACAGTGGTTACTTTTACCGGTTTGGAGAAAGGACAGGAAATAACCGTACCCGGTGAGCAAATTAGTAATGCCATCAAAAAACTGGGGAAGTTGGGTCTTTTCAGCAACATTGATTTTTATGTTAACAAAACCGAAGGAGACAGCATTTGGCTCGATTTGGATATTGCCGAGCTACCGAAATTAAGTGAAGTGAAGTTCAAGGGAATTAAAAAATCGAAAGAAGAAGCACTAATCAAAGACAATTCCTTGACCAAAGGAAAAATTGTTAACGAAAACCTGATTACCACTACCAAAAACTACATCGAAAACAAATACAAAAAAGACGGTTATTACAAAGCCAAAGTTTTCATCACCACTACACCCGATACCACCGAAGGCAATCAGGTAAAAATGTTGGTGAATATCGATCGCGGTGATAAACTCAAAATTTCTAAAATAAGTTTTGAGGGCAACGAAAAATTCTCGGATAAAAAACTGAGAGGTGCCATGAAAAACACCAAACAAATTAACCCGATTCGCATCTTTAAGGCTTCCAAATTTATCAAAGATAAATACCAGGAAGACTTAGCTTCTATCGTTGACAAGTACAAAGAAAAAGGATACCGCGATGCTCGGGTCATTAAAGATTCGGTGTTTTTAAATGCTAAAAAATCAAAGTTGGCTATCAACATCAAAGTCGAAGAAGGGCGAAAATATTACTTTGGTGACATTAAATTTTTAGGAAATTCGGTGTATTCCGATCAATTGTTAGGACGAATCCTCGGAATTAAAAAAGGGGAAACCTACAATGGTGTTTTGCTGGAAAAAAGAATAGCCGATAAAACCAAACCGGATGGTGAAGATTTAACCAATTTATACCAAAACAACGGTTATCTATTCTCAAACATTAATGCGGTAGAGGTTAAAACTGCTAACGACACCATCGATTTTGAAATCAGAATTGTGGAAGGCCCAATTGCTTACTTCAATAACATTACAGTAGTCGGCAACGACAAAACTAACGATCGTGTAATTTACCGTGAATTAAGAACCAAACCGGGACAAAAGTACAGCAAAGAAGATTTAGTACGAACCATTCGAGAAATCGGACAATTGGGTTTCTTTGACCCCGAGGCAATTGACCCTAAATTTAAAAACGTGGATCCGGCAGCCGGAACCGTTGATATTGAATACAATGTAGTTGAAAAAGGATCCAGCCAAATTGAGCTTCAAGGTGGTTACGGCGGTGGCGGTTTCATCGGAACCCTCGGATTGTCATTCAACAACTTCTCCGCCAGAAACATGTTCAAGAAAGAAGCCTACAAACCTTTACCTATGGGTGACGGACAAAAAGTATCGCTTCGTTTACAAGCCAGTTCGTTTTTCCAAACCTACAGCTTGTCATTCTCCGAACCTTGGTTGGGCGGAAAAAAACCAATACAATTCTCGACATCGTTATCACACAGTAAACAATTTTTGTACTCCGGAAGATCAAGTAATGTAGACCGAAGCAAAAGCTTTAACATCACATCCTTATCGGTAGGGTATGCCAAAAGATTAACGGTGCCGGATGATTTCTTTGTATTTTCAAACTCGGTGAGCTTCCAGTACTACGACTTAAATAATTACAACACCGGATTATTTACGTTTGGAGACGGTGCCTCGAGAAACTTGGCCTTTACATTAGGCTTGAGCCGAAACAACAAAGGGGTAAATCCTATCTATCCTACGTATGGTTCAGAGTTTAGCTTGTCGGCTAAATTCACTTTACCGTATTCTGCGTTCAACGGTATCGATTACGGCAATTTAGAAAACTTAGAAGCCTATAAAATAAAATACCAAGAAGATGCCGGTTACACGATAACAGCCAATGCCAGCGGTGAATTACCGGCTCCGGGCGATTATCTGAAAGAAACCACACCAGGTTCCAGAATTTACGAAAAAGTATACAGCTATCAGGATGCCTCTGCCGACAGAGGAAGAGTGGATCAAGAAAAATTCAAATGGCTCGAATACTATAAATTAAAATTCAAAGCCGATTGGTATACCCGTTTGGCCGGCGGCCCTTCAAAAGCGTTGGTGTTACGAGCTTTAGGAGAGTTTGGCTATTTGGGCGCTTACAACAGTGGCCGCGGTTTGGTTCCGTTTGAAAGATTCTTTGTAGGCGGTGACGGATTGGCGAATTTCTCTCTCGATGGCAGGGAAGTGGTACAGTTAAGAGGATATCCGAATCAATCCCTTTCTTCAATTGATGGTGCCACCGTATACAACAAGTTCTCGTTAGAACTTCGTTATCCGTTAACCTTAAAAGCAGCGGCATCCATTTATGCCCTAACCTTTCTAGAAGCCGGTTCTTCTTTTGATACATTCAGAGAATACAACCCGTTTGTACTACAACGATCTGCCGGTTTTGGTATCCGTATCTTTATGCCGGCCTTCGGATTACTCGGAATCGACTTTGCTCACGGTTTCGATCCGGTTCCGGGCTATACACAACCTAACGGTTGGGAGACACATTTTATCATTGGTCAACAATTTTAATTATATTTGGTACATATTTCTAAATCATAATCGTATGAAAAAATGTTTTGCAATAGCATTATTCCTTTTATCCTTAGCATTTCAAGGTAATGCGCAAACTCGTGGTATTAAGGTAGGCTATATCGACATGGAATATATTTTACAAAATGTACCCGATTATACCGAAGCTAAAAACCAATTGGAACAAAAAGCACAAAGATGGAAGCAGGATATCGAAGCGAAAAAAATTGAAATTGCAAAACTAAAAGATGCTTTAAAAACCGAAAGAGCCTTACTGACCCGAGAGTTAATCGATGAACGTGAAGAAGAAATTAAATTTCAAGAATCGGAATTATTAGATTTTCAACAAAAAAAGTTCGGTCCTAACGGCGACCTTATCACCCAAAAAGCCGTTTTGGTAAAACCTATCCAAGACCAAGTATTCAATGCGGTTCAAGATATAGCCGAATTAAAAAAATACGATTATGTGTTCGATAAGTCTTCCGACTTGACCATGCTATTTGCAGCCAAAAGACACGACATCAGCGACCAAGTCATTCGTGCCATTACGCGTGCCGAAAGAAGGGAGCAACTTTCTAAAAAAGAACTCAAAGAGCAAGAGAAAAAAGAATACCAAGAAGACGTAGAGGATGAGAATCCGGCGCTTGCTGCTCGCAAAAAAGCCTTGGAAGAAAAGAAAGCACAACGTGACAAATTAGTGGCCGATCGCAAAGCCGCTGCCGAAGCACGCAAAAAAGAACAAGAAGAAAAACGCAAACAAGCCGCCGCCGAAAAAGAAGCTAAAAAAAATGGCACGGTTCCTGCTACCGATAAAACGGCCGGCGATAAACCCGCTGCTGAAACCAACGATAAGTCGTCAGATTCATCCAAAACATCAGATCCGAAAGCGGATAAAGCTGCCGCCAGAGCCAAACTGATTGAAGACAAGAAAAAAGCCCTGGAAGAAAGAAAGAAAAAAATATTAGAAGAAAGAGAAGCTGCCAAAAAAGCCAAAGAGGAAAAAAGCAGCCAACCCAAAACCGAGTAAATAATAACAAATAATAATTAATACCTTTTAAAAATGAAACGATTGAAATCATTACTAATAGCTACTGTATTGTTTTTAGGCGCAAACCAAGCTATCAATGCCCAAGCTAAAACGGCACATGTAGATGTAAATGAAATTATTTCTAAAATGCCGGCGATGTTAGATGCACAAAAACAATTAGAAAAATTGAGTGCTACTTACGATGCAGAATACAAAACTATGGCTCAAGAATATCAGGCTAAAATTGAGAAATACGACAAAGAAGCTTCTACTGTGGGTGACGCCGTAAACCAAACGCGTCAAACGGAAGTACAAGACTTGGTAAAAAGAATCACAGATTACAGAGACAACGCTCAAAAAGAGTTGCAAAAGAAAGAAGCCGACTTGGTGAAACCATTGATGGAAAAAATCAAAGCTTCTATCGCTAAAGTAGGAAAAGCTAAAGGATACCAATACGTGTTAAACGTGGCCGACTTATTGTTAGCCGACGGTCCGGACTTAACTGCTGATGTGAAGAAAGACTTAGGTTTCTAATCTGATAAAAAGATACGTTAAAACTGCTCTGCCGAATTTTCTGCAGAGCAGTTTTTTTATACTTTTGTTACAATGACAAATAACAATCCCATAGGCCTTTTCGATTCCGGTGTAGGCGGAACGTCTATTTGGACAGCCATTCACGAACTGCTGCCACACGAAGACACCATCTATTTGGCCGACAGTAAAAACGCGCCCTACGGACAAAAGTCAAAGGAAGAAATCATTGCGCTCAGCATCAAAAACACGGAGTTTTTACTCAACCAAAATGCCAAAATCATCGTGGTGGCTTGCAACACCGCTACCACTAATGCTATTAAAGAACTCCGAGCCAAATTCGACGTTCCGTTCATCGGTATCGAACCGGCCATCAAACCGGCGGCACTTAACTCTCAAAGTCATACCATCGGTATATTAGCCACACAAGGCACTTTAAACAGTGAACTGTTCCATCAAACCGTCGAAAAATATCAGGACACTAAAATCATCGAACAAATCGGTCATGGCTTGGTGACGCTCATCGAAAACGGTGAGATAGAATCCCCCGAAATGAATCAGCTATTGCATCGTTATCTCGAGCCTATGATTGACGCCAATATCGATTATCTTGTACTCGGTTGCAGTCACTACCCATACCTCATTCCGCAAATCCAAAAAATAGTACCGCCACGTGTCAAAATCATCGATTCGGGGGAAGCCGTTGCCAAACAAACCAAAAAAGTACTGGAAGAAAAAGTGGGTTTGACCAATAACCCGCTCAAAGGAAAGGCTATTTTTTACAGCAATGCCAATCCAAAAGTGCTGAGTGATATCCTCAAAAACAAATACGAAGTGGTACAAAAAGATTTTTAGAAGCCCAACTTTCGGGAATTCTTTATACCCTATTCCCGCTGTCCGCTTCCCTCTTTTTGTTTCGCAAGACTTGCTCGCATACCAACAGCTCTATAAAACAAAAAGGATGTCCGCTGCCATCGGGGCTATAACCAAGCTATCGGCTTCTTTTATTCGCCTTCTTTAAACCAACTTGAATACATCACATAGTTGTTAGATATCCGTTCAATCTCTCCCGCAAAATCCGATTGATTGATGGCCTTCACTTTCTTAGCCGGAACCCCGGCATAAATCGACCCCGATTCTATTACCGTATTTTGCGTAACCACTGCTCCGGCAGCTACAATCGAATTCGACTCCACCACACAATTGTCCATTACAATAGCGCCCATCCCAATCAAAACATTATCCTGAATAGTACACCCATGAACAATCGCATTGTGACCAATTGACACATTATTTCCAATCACGGTTGGGTGCTTTTGGTAAGTGCAATGAATAATCGCGCCGTCTTGAATATTCACCTTATTGCCGATTTTAATGTAATGAACATCCCCGCGCACTACAGCATTAAACCAAATGCTGCAAGAAGTACCAATTACTACATCACCAACAATAGTAGCATTTTCCGCTACATAACAATCCTCAGGGATTTGAGGCATCTTTCCGTTTACTGACTTTATAACCATAAAAAAAGAGTCCCGAACAAATCGGGACTGGTATAGTATATTAATTAATCGCTGGACAATTACAGTGGTATTTCTCCGGTTGACAGAATAAATTAATTCCTAATGTAATTTGGTGAAAACCACCGGCATCAAATTTCACATTGCCGAGTAAATGAGAATAGGTATAAGAGAACACATAGTTCTTAAAATTCACACCCAATATCGGTGTTACGTATTGCATCTTTTGATCGGCAACCGCATTTCCTTCAATAAACTGGGCTCCGTCTAAGCTTCTGCGGTACGATAAGCCACCCCATAACATCCCAAAGTCTAATTCTTTATATGCTTTAATATTTAAGTCAACCGTTTTCTCTTGTGTTTGAGTCACTAATTGAAACATAAATGACGGCTCCCAAAGTATTCTCTCCGAATCCCCAAAAGTATAACCGGCATTCAAAATAAATCGTCTTAAATTAACCGGCTCACGGTCAGAATATAACTTTCTGTCACTGGCCAGAGCATTCTTCACAGTGGCATGAACATAAAAATCCAAAAAATTGTATGAGGCACCAATATCCATGTTAAAATATGAGGCTCTTTGAATGGAACCAAATACTACCGGATCGTAAGTAGGATCATTGGTATAAAAAGTCGACTCATCCAAACTACTTTGTACAAAACCGGCACTCATTCCAAAAGATAGCTGATTCAAATCTACACGGTCACGTGAAAACATCAAGTGATGTGCATACGTCAACTTCATCCCGGTTTGTGAATGATATCCGTTTTTATCATTAAAAACAATTACTCCTCCTCCAGATCTCTCTCCCAGCGACCCGTTGAAACTCAATGTTTGCAATGCAGGAGCGTCTTCTTGACCAAACCACTGCTGTCTGGCAGTCAATCTCAGTTTGGCACAATTTGCAGCTCCAGCCATAGAAGGATGCAACAAATAATAATTGTCTGATAGGTAATCAGAGTATACCGGTAATCCTTCTTGGGAATTTGAAACTTGAGATACAAAAAGTATAGCTAGTAGACAAAATTTTCTAAAATTCATTGTAATTTATCTTTTTAATGAGAAATGGGCTTTAAATTGTTTTATAACTCCTTGTTCCGGATAATCTACCGTAAACCAGTAATCTGTTGATGGCAACGGCACTCCATTATATGTCCCGTCCCA
>NZ_JASGBP010000005.1 GCF_030053345.1 Flavobacterium sedimenticola | reverse complement strand
CGCTAATATTACATTAGAACTTCTTACTATAGAAAATCCCTGCCATTGGCAGGGATTTTTTTTGGCATACACGAAATAGTATCCTATTTTTAGGTGCGCTTTCGTTATAATAGTTTTACATTTGTTATCTATTTATGTTTATGCATTGGCACGTACTTTATACCAAACCCCGTAACGAGAAGAAGGTTACTGAACGCTTACAACAGTTGGGGTTTACCGTGTTTTGCCCTTTAACCGAGGTGCTTCAGCAATGGAGCGATCGCAAAAAGAGGATACAAAAACCCTTATTGCCTTCTTACGTTTTTATTAAAATTGATGAAGCGAAAAGACAGGAGGTATTTCAGGTTGCCGGCATTGTACGGTATCTGTATTGGCTTGGAAAACCGGCTTTGGTTACGGATCATGAAATAGCCCTTTTGCAATCATGGAATCAAAAATTCGGTGCTGAACTTAGAGTGGAAAGTCTAACGCCCGGAACTCGAATTACATTGCCAAACGGCTTGTTTAAAGGCGTTAATGCCATTGTTAAAGAGCAACGCGGCAGAAAATTACAACTGGTTTTGGAATCGTTAGGGATTGTGATTTTTATGGAAACGGCGCCCTGATTATACTGTAGTAAAAACCTTTTAAATCAATCATTTAAAGCTTATTTTTCTTTTTTAAGCGTCGAAATGCCATTTTATCTCGGGTATTATTTGTCTCTTTCCTACAAATGAGTACTTTTGTTACTCAAGGGTTTTGTATCATGCTTGAAAATTTAATTACCTCTAAAACACGATTGCGTTTGTTGGTGAAGTTTTTTATAAACGTTGCCAACGAAGGTTATTTGAGAGGATTAGCCACAGAAATGCAGGAATCTACCAACGCCATCCGCAAAGAGCTGAACAATCTTTCGGAAGCAGGCTATCTCATTCGCCAAGATTCGGAAAATAAAATCACCTACAAAGCCAATCAAAAGCATCCGTTTTTTAATTTGCTGCAGCAAGTAGTTCACAAGTATATCGGATTGGATACGTTGGTCGAATTGGTTTTGGACCGTATGGGTGATGTGCGACGGGTGTACATCATTGGCGATTATGCTCAGGGGATTGATAGCGGTGTTATTGAAGTGGTTTTGGAGGGCGATCATTTGAATGAAACCTACATTGCTAACTTGTCTGAAAAGATTGAGTTGGAAATAAAGAAAAAGGTGTTGTTTTTCGTAGTTGCCCAAAACGAGAAAGGCGGCTTATTGATTTATGAACGCGATAAGGACTAAATTCTGTTTTTGAATTTAGGATAAAATATATAATTAAACCGGCAAAGGTTGGCACTGTTCTCCTGTGACTGACCGGGCGAAGCCATGAAAAAAAGTATTATCAGATTATGACCGAAAATAAATCTATCTTGATTACCGGTGGAACGGGTTCCTTGGGTAAGGCTTTAACGTCTCACATCTTGCATAACCATCCCGAAATAAAGCGATTGGTTATCTTTTCTCGAGATGAACAAAAACAATTTCAAATGGCGCAGGAGTATCCGCACGACCAGTATCCTCAAATCCGATTTTTTATCGGTGACGTGCGCGATAAGGAGCGACTCAAACGCGCGATGAAAGGCATCGACTACGTGATTCACGCTGCGGCGATGAAACACGTACCTATCGCCGAGTATAATCCCGATGAATGTGTGAAAACCAACATCCACGGGGCTCAAAATGTGATTGATGCGTGTTTGGATTCCTCGGTCGAAAGGGTAGTGGCACTCTCTACGGATAAGGCTTGTGCCCCTATCAATCTATACGGGGCGACCAAACTGGCCTCCGATAAATTGTTTGTAGCGGCCAACAACATTACGGGTTGGAATCCCATTAAGTTTTCGGTCGTTCGATACGGCAATGTGATGGGCTCCAACGGCTCGGTCATTCCGTTTTTCATCCAAAAAAAGAAAGACGGCGTATTGCCGATTACCGACCCGAACATGACCCGTTTCAATATTTCACTGCAAGGCGGTGTTGATATGGTCATGCATGCCTTATTTCACGCTTGGGGCGGCGAAATTTTTGTGCCCAAAATTCCGTCTTACCGCATTTTAGATGTTGCTCAAGCCATAGGTCCGGAATGCGAACACAAAGTAGTCGGTATCAGACCCGGCGAAAAAGTACACGAAGAAATGATTACACCGTCGGATTCCTTTTATACCTACGACTTAGGAAAATACTATACCATTTTACCGGCAACACCAAAGTGGAAAATGGACGATTTTATACAAACGTTCAACGCCGTCAAGGTGCCGGAAGGGTTTGCCTACAATTCGGGCGATAATACCGAATGGGAAACGGTTGAAGGATTAAGAGAACTTATTGTCTCACACGTTGATGCCTCATTTACATTGTAACCCATGGAAAAAGCAATACCCTACGGCAGACAAAACATAACGCCCGAAGATATCGAGGCCGTTATTACGACGCTGCAATCAGACTATTTAACCCAAGGTCCTATGATTGCCGCTTTTGAAGAAGCGTTTGCACACTACATCGGTTCCCGGTATGCCGTGGCGGTAGCCAACGGTACGGCTGCGCTGCATCTTTGTGCTTTGGCACTCGAGGTAACTCCCGGTCAAAAAGTCATCACCACACCCATCACGTTTGCCGCTTCGGCCAATTGTGTCCGCTATTGTGGAGGCGAAGTGGTGTTTGCCGATATCGATCCCGAAACGTATCTTATCGATTACGATTCGGTCAAAAAACTATTAGAAGCGTCACCTCAAGGTACTTATCAAGGGATTATTCCGGTGGATTTTGCCGGAAGAGCCGTCGATTTGGAAAAATTCAAAGCCTTGGCCGCACAATACAACCTTTGGATTATTGAAGATTCATGCCATTCCCCGGGCGGTTACTTTATCGATTCTGAAGGGAATCAACAAAACTGCGGAAACGGTGCTTTCGCCGAACTCGCTATTTTCTCCTTTCATCCGGTAAAACACATTGCTTCGGGAGAGGGCGGTATGATTACCACCAACGATAAAAAGCTTTACGATCGTTTGCTGCAATTGCGTACACACGGCATTACCAAAAATGATACCCTTTATACAAACAGTATCGAATTTGCCGGCGGCGATACCTACTATCCGGGCTGGTATATGGAAATGCAAACGTTGGGATTCAATTATCGTTTAACCGATTTTCAGGCGGCTTTAGGGTTAAGTCAACTCAAGCGTGCCGATGACGGTTTGGGACGAAGAAGAGCCATTGCCGCTCAATACGAACAAGCCTTTAAGGGATTGCCTTTTATCAAAGGGCAATCGGGTGTGGTAGAAGGGCATGCGTATCATTTGTATGTGATTGAAGTAGAAGACCGTCTCGGCCTTTACAATTACCTGCGCACCCAAAATATTTTTGCTCAAATTCATTATATTCCGTGTCATTTGATGCCGTATTACCGACAGTTTGGTTGGAAAGAAGGCGACAAACCATTTGCGGAACAGTATTATAAACATTGTATCAGCTTACCCATGTATCCTACATTAACCGATGAGGAACTACAGTTTGTAATTGATACCGTAATCCGATATTACAGTTAGTATGAAGGTAATTATTGAAGTAGCCAATACCCACGGAGGCGATTTGAACTATATGCTCGAATTGGTCGATACTTTTGCACCCTACCAAGACGGTTATGCCATCAAGTTTCAGCCTTTGCGTGCCGATACTTTGGCGACGCCCGATTTCGAATGGTATCCGGTGTACGAAAAATTGTCATTTAACCACCAAGAGTGGCATACCATTATCAGCAAAGCCAAAGCGACCAAAAGGGTTTGGCTGGATTTGTTTGATTTGTATGGTGTGGAAGTGCTGGAAAAGAATTTAGCCTCAGTCGACGGAATCAAACTCCAGGTTTCGGTATTGTTTAATTATGGGGTATTCGAAAAATTAAAAACGATTGATTTAGCCGATAAAAAAATTATCATCAATGTGGCTGCTTTGGATTTTGACGAAATTGCCTTCTTTGTCGATAAGTTTGAACGCGAAATTCAATCAGAAGAGCTGTTGCTCGAAGTGGGTTTCCAAGGCTATCCTACCGAATTACTCGATTCGGGGATTTCCAAAATCAAAGCGGTAAAAGAGCGATTCGGAAAACGGGTAGTGTTTGCCGACCATGTCGACGGCACCACCGATTATGCGGTTTGGCTCCCGATTATCGCCCTCAATAATGGTGCGGATATTATAGAAAAACACGTGATGCTGACCACACGCGAAACCCTATACGATTTTTATTCGAGCATTAACAGCGAACAGTTTGAAAAACTGGTTGGATTGATGGCCGATCGGGACGCGTTGGCCAAGGCTTCTTTTTTAAATGAAAAAGAAAAACTGTACCTCGAAAAATCATTACTCAAACCGTTGCTCAACAAAGAAGTTGCTGCCGGTCAAGGCCTCTCGCTAACCGAAGATTTCGATTACAAGCGGTCGGGTCAAACCGGTTTGCATGCCCGAGCTATCGAACAATTACTGCAACATCGCTCTATCCTTTCCACAGCCAAGTCAAAAGGAAAAGCCTTGCAATCGTCCGATTTCAAAACCGCTACGATAGCCGTAATTATTGCCTGCCGATTAAAATCGTCGCGACTCAAAGAAAAGGCCTTACTCAAGATAGGCGATTTGACTTCGGTGGAATATTGCCTTCGTAATGCCAAAAAGTTCCGAGGCATGCATCATGTTATTTTGGCTACATCCGATTTGGAAAGTGATGCCGATTTGGCACAGTACACGTACGACGAATCGGTGGTGTTTCACCAAGGCCATCCCGAGGATGTGATTAAAAGATACTTAGATATTATCGATACCTTACACGTAGATGTCGTGGTTCGTGTCACGGCCGATATGCCCTTTATTGATAATGAAATTCTCCAAATTTTATTGGATTCTCATTTTAAAACCGGAGCCGATTATACCAGTGGTGTAACCGCAGCTGTGGGAACCAACTTAGAAATTATCAATACCCAAGCACTCCGAAAAGTAAAAAGCTATTTCCCGAGTGCCGATTATTCGGAGTACATGACCTGGTATTTTATGAACAATCAGGAGCATTTTAAAATCAACCTGGTCGATTTGCCGTCGGAGTTGGTTCGTTCCTACCGATTGACGTTAGATTACGATGAAGACTTAGTGATGTTCAACAAAATTCACGAGGCCTTGGCGCCAACGAATCCCGATTTTAATTTGAGAGCGATTTTCAAATACCTCGATGAAAACCCGGAAGTGGCCAACATCAACAGTCACATTCAGTTGACCTACAAAACCGATCAGGCTTTAATCGATACCTTAAACGAAAAAACCAAGATTAAGCTGTAACCATGATTACCGATAAACTGGAAAATATTAAACACTATGCTTCGCTTTTTTCGGGTATCCATCCGTTGTTGCAAGTCACAGCGGTGAAGTCTCTAGACAGGGTTATTGAAAAAGAAAGTCATGGCGACATCACTTTAATTCCTATTCAAAGCAACGGCGTGTCCGCTACTTTTGATGCCGAGTTGCTCGAAGCCCATCGCACTTTGATGGATATTCACATTACTTTAGCGGGAACCGATGTGATTGCCTATGCCGACTTGCAAAGCGAATCACAGGAATCAAAACCCTACGACGAAGCAAACGATTATTTGTTGGCGCGCGCTCAAAACATCAAAACCCTTTCGGTTCCGGCGGGTTATTTTTGTATCATTCCCAATCAATTTGCTCATATGGCGCTTTACCAAGGCCACAGTGAGGTAAAAAAAATCGTGGTGAAAATGCCCGCTCCCTTGTAAATGAAGACGTATAAAGTACTCCGACAGTCGCATTGGGAAAATGCCCGTTTTGCGCTCGTTCCGATACGTTCGGAAGACCGGTTGGCGATTATGCAATGGCGCAACGAACAACTTTATCATTTGCGTCAGGCAAAACCGCTCACGGTGGAAGATCAGGAACATTACTTTAAAAACGTAGTGGCGCAACTATTCGACCAAGAGCAACCCAACCAAATTTTATTTTCGTTTTTAGAAAACGGGAATTGTATTGGCTATGGCGGTTTGGTACATATCAATTGGATCGATAAAAATGCCGAGATTTCGTTTATTATGAATACTGCTTTGGAGAAAGAACGGTTTTATGAAATTTGGGCGGCCTACTTAGACTTGTTGGAACAGGTGGCTTTTAACGATTTGCAACTGCACAAGATTTTTACATACGCTTTTGATGTAAGACCACATTTGTACAAGGCTTTTGAAGATGCCGGATTCACCGAAGACGCGCGATTGAGGGAGCATTGTTATTTTAATACTAAATTTTTAGACGTTGTTATACACAGTAAATGGAATAAAAATGAGTGATATTACTTTACGATTATTGACTGCAGACGACATTGAAATGGTGCGAAACTGGCGGAACAGCCCGGATGTAGCACCATATATGTATAATGAAGCACATATTACCGCAGAACAGCAGGTAAAATGGTTTGAAAAAATCAGTAATGAAAACAATTCGGTGTATTGGATTATCGAATACGAAGGGAAAAAATTAGGCTTGGCCAGTTTAACCGGTATCGACCGAACATTGAGCAGTTGCTATTGGGCTTTTTATTTGGGTGATTTATCGGTTAGAGGCGGTGGAATTGGTGCCAAAATAGAATACAATGTCCTTGACTATGTTTTCAATGAATTAAAGTTGAACAAACTCCGCTGTGAGGTATTTGTGACGAATGATAAAGTCATCAAAATGCACGAAAAATTCGGCTTCCGAAGAGAAGCGTATTACAGAGAGCATTGTGTTAAAAACGGTCAAAAACTCGACGTTGTCGGTTTGGCCATGTTGCAATCCGAATGGGCAACAATGAGAGAAATCATGAAAACCAAAATATATGGATAATCGAATCACTGTAGGAAGCTCGTATGAGTATGAATTTTCATTTAATCAGGAAGACGTCATCAAATTTGCACATGCTTCCGGTGATTTTAACCCGATACATTTAGACGAAGAATACGCCAAGGATTCAATGTTTAAACGAACCATCATACACGGTTTTTTGGGAGGAAGTGTTTTTTCAAAAGTATTCGGAACCATTTTCCCGGGTAACGGAACCATTTACCTCAAACAAGATTTGTCTTTTTACAAACCCATGTTTACCCAAAAACAATACAAGGCCACATTTGAGGTAACCGAGACCGATACAACTAAAAACAGAGCCGTAGTCAGGACTGCCATTTTAGATGACAACAACGAGATTGTTATTAAAGGAGAAGCGTTGATTAAGCATCCAAGTATTTATTAAGTATGAAAATTAAAGACAGATATATCAATCAAAACAGCCCGGTATTCATCATCGCCGAATTATCGGCCAATCATAACGGCAGCATCGAAGTTGCTTTAGAGACCATTAAAGCCGCTAAACGAGCGGGGGCCGATTGTATCAAACTGCAAACCTACCGAGCCGATACCATCACCATTGATTCTAAAAAAGACGATTTCCTGATTAAAGGAACTATTTGGGATGGTAAAAATTTATATGAGTTATACGAAGAAGCCTATACGCCGTGGGAGTGGCATGAAACCTTGTTTCAAGCTGCCGAAGATGAAGGATTGATTTGTTTTTCGTCGCCCTTTGATCCTACATCGGTTGAGTTGTTGGAGCATTTAAATGCGCCGGCCTATAAAATAGCCTCGTTTGAAATTACCGATATTCCTTTGATTGAATTGGTCGCTTCAAAAGGGAAACCGGTGATTATTTCCACCGGTATCGCCGAGGAAGCCGATATTGAATTGGCGCTCGATGCGTGCCGAAGAATGGGAAATCACGACATTGCTTTGTTGAAATGTACCTCGAGTTATCCGGCGCCGATTGAAGAAGCCAACATGATTATGGTGAAAGATTTGGCCGAACGCTATGGGGTTATCAGCGGTTTGTCTGATCATACCATTGGCAGTACCGTACCCGTGGTAGCAACTTGTTTTGGTGCCAAAATTATCGAAAAGCATTTTATACTCGATCGTGCCATTGGCGGTCCCGATGCTTCGTTTTCGATGAACGAAGCCGAATTTACCGCTATGGTGAAAGCCGTACGCGAGGCCGAAGCCGCCATCGGGGTGGTCGATTATACGTTAACTGAAAAGCAGCGTCAAGGACGTGATTTTTGCCGTTCGCTGTATGCGGTGCAAGATATCAAAGCCGGCGAGGTATTTACGACCGAGAATATCAAATCGGTGCGCCCGGGGTTTGGATTGCATCCGAAATACTACCGGGAAATCCTGGGAAAAACGGCTTCGACAGCTTTAGAAAAAGGAGATCGATTGGAATTGCGTTTTATTTCCAAGTATGATGGCTAAACCGGTTTTTTTAATTCTTACCGATTCTGTGGCTTTGCCCCGAAAACATTCTGATGGAGTCGTTTTATGGAATGATACGTATGTTGCTAGGCTTAAGGATTCCTGCCCGGATTATGATATTGTCAGTGTGTCAATCGGAGGCGCCTCTATTACTGATTTAGCCAATCAAATAAATTATTACAAAATACTTAATCCTAAGATAGTTTTACTTCATTGCGGAATTGTAGATGCAGCTCCAAGAGCTTTTGGGAGAATTGAATTGGCAGTTATAAAAAAATTAAAACTATTCCGATTGACTAAACCTTTCGTTAGATTTTTGCGAAAATACAGAAGCCATCATTATGCTTCGCTTGGGGTTTTTGAAGATGTATTATTAAAAATAAAGAGAGATTTAAATGCTGAAAGGTTTTATACTTTGAGTATACTTCCTTCATGCAATGAATATGAACAGTTAATGTATGGAATAACTGAAAGCATTGAGAATTACAATAAGGTTTTAAAAAAACATACGGAATATATTGACCTTAATCAGATACCAAGAGAAGGAATTGTGCATGATTTTCATCATATTAATTCTATAGGTCATGAGTATATTTTTCAACAGTTGCAAACTAGAATATTTGAATGATTAAGACACTGGTTGGTAAAATAAAACCCGAAAACAAGTCCTTTGTGGCACTAACTTTTTCTAATTTATTTAGTAATGTGGTCGCCATTATATCGGGAATTATTATTGCCAGATGGGTTTTGCCTGAAGAATTTGGGCTTTTTAATGCCTTGTCAATTTTTACTTCTTACATCATTCTGATTCAATTAGGTATTCCCAGTGGGTTAAGCAGAGAATTTCCTTTCTATTATGGTAAGTCAGATGAGAAATATGCTGAAGAGTTAGCGGCAACAGCAAAATACTTCATGCTGGCACTTTCGTTCGGGATACTATTGCTGGGCGTCATAGCAGGTATTGTTTTTTCCGTCCGTGGAGAATATGAATATGCTATAGGAAGTTTGGTTGTTGGGTTAACCTCTGCTCAAACATTTTTCACAACAAAATTTTTAAAAGTTTTATACCGCTCTGATAATCATTTCTTGACCCTTTCGAAGGTTACTATGATAAATACCATTGCTAGTTTGGTTACCATTTTTCTGGTATATGAGTATTCTTATTACGGTCTTTGTTTAAGGGCTTTACTGTTGGTTTTTGTCGATTGGTATTTTACGGACAAATGGAAACCATTAGATGTCAAATCTAATTTTAGTTGGAAAAATTTTAAAGAGTTGTCTCGTGTTGGTATGCCCATATATTTTGTTGCCAATGTTTACAGTCTTTGGCCAACTTTTCAAAGGACTATAATTTTGAGCACTCTCGGAGCAAAAGGATTAGGTGTTTATGCATTAGCCAATATTGTCCAGAATATGTTGAGTACATTTAACGGTGTGGTCTCGAGTACTAGTTTTCCCAAAATGAGTTTAGCTTATGGTCAAGGAAAAAACATCAATCAAATCATTAGAATACCTCTAAGACTGGCGTTGATATCCTTTCTGATTTATTTTTTCATATTGATAGTAGGCTGGCCTCTTTTGCCTAAAGTTGTTGATTTTGTTTTACCAAATTATGTTGAGGGAGTTGAAGCCGCTCAGTGGATGCTTTTAGTTGCTTTAGTCAGTTCTTTTGCTGTATTTTCTAATATCTATATGGTAGTAAAAAAAAATCACCATCGTTTGATTTCTTATTTCATCGGGATTACGGTTTGGCTTCTTTTTATCATATTTAACAGAGTTGATTCCATACAAGATTTGGTGGTTTTCAGTAAGGCTTTATTTTATGGCTATCTTGCTGTAAATATTTGTGACGGGTGTTTTTATTACTATTACCTAAAAGCGAATAGATTTACATCATAAATTGAAAGGACAATTGAAACACATTTTTAGTATTCATAACCACATTACATTTCTGGCAGCGGTCGGGACTATAGTGTATGAACGTATTCCAACAGACCAGGTGGTGCTGCTTTGCGGCGGTCAGTACGACCCCGATACCTCCGCTGCTTTTAAAGGAAAAGTGGTGCCTACTTATGACCGACTCGAATCGGGCTTTTCTTTCTTCCAAAAAATAGCGTCATTCAATTACACCAAAAAAGCAAACCACTACCTTACCCAAATCACCGAGGGCGAACCTTTTACCGCTTATGTGGATGTGATGTCGGTTTTTAACCGCTATTTGGTGATGCATCCGCAGTGTCAACAGTTTCATATCATCGAAGAAGGCATCGTGAATTATGCCGATTACGACGATTTTATGTTGTGGACTGCCGATTTGCGTCAGTTTGATTGGCAATGGAACGGTTTCGGCCCCGTAAAACAAAAACTCAACGCTTGTTTCCGATTGTGGCGCGGCCGAAGTTTGCGTTTGTTGGCCATGCCGATACATCCCAATTTGTATACCTTGCACCGCGGGGTTAAGGCGTATTGTTTTAGTGATGTGGCTTTTCGGTATACCCAAAACGAACAGAAAAAAATACTCTCTTGGGAAGGGCTCACGCCCTACATAAAAAGCCCTACAACGCCCTATGCCGACGGCGATTGGTTTTGGATAGGCGATACCCTGTGCAAAAGCTACGGCGTGCGTATGGAACATTTTGAAAAGGCTTTGCAACACTTATTGGAACGTCTCAATCCCGAGAAAACAGCGCGTACCATTTATCTCAAGTTCAGAGGCGGTGAACCTAAAGCTGAACAAGCGCTGACCTTGCACTATTTGAAGGCCTACGGGTTTCAGGTTGTTACCGTTCCGCCAACCGAAATTATGGAAATGGTATTTTTACAGTATAAAAATCTTCAGGTATGCGGTATTGCTTCCTCCCTGTTGATTTATGCCCATTTGATGGGACATCAAACCCATTCGTTGTATGCGTATCTTCCGGATGAATACAACATCAGTCTTGCCAAAAGCTATCCGACTATTGCTAAAAAAGTTGGGTTTCTACTATGAATATATTATTTGTTGCCAATTTTCCGATAGAAGATAACAAAGGCGGCGTACAACGCGTGACCGCCACCTTGGCGGAAGCCTTTCGCGCTTTGGAAATACATGTTTTTTACTTGTCACTAAGCAGTGGCCAAACCCAAACCATACAAGGGGTTACTCAATTTTTTTTACCCGATGGCAGCGATTTGCAGCGTGAGGTCAATCAACACTACTACGCCACATTACTCCGCGAGAATGCCATTGATGTAATTATCAATCAGGCCGGGATATACGGACACGTGATGTCGTTTGTAAGTCGCAATCTACCTAAGGGGATTCGATTGTTTACCGTACACCACAACTGCATCCGTTGTTTGCAGGAAAATTATAAAAACATTGTCAAAGGCGGTGTTTTCGGGAAAATAGCCCATCGTTTGGATTACGCTTGGTTTTGGAAAATTTTATTGTGGAAGCACAAACGAAAATACGGTACCTATTTCCGCAATGCCATAGCGCAATCGGACGCTTTGGTGTTGCTTTCCGAATCATTTATCCCCGAATTGAAGACCTATCTTTCCTCTTGGCCCGAAAACAAAGTGGCGGCTATTTACAATCCGGCACCGTTTAAGGTGCATCCCGAGGCGTTGTACGGCAAGGAAAACCGATTGTTGTATGTGGGTCGGGTAGAGTATACCCAAAAGCAATGCAACTTGTTATTGCCTTTGTGGAAGGCAATACACCAACGTTTTCCCGATTGGCATTTTGATATCGTTGGCGGTGGTTCGAAACTGAAAGAATTGATGGCCTTGGCCACTGAGGATACGTTGGAGCACCTCCATTTTCATGGTTTTACCGATCCCAAACCTTTTTTGGAAAAAGCCAAAGTTTTGGTAATGACCTCTTCGTTCGAAGGATACGGAATGGTGTTGGTGGAAGCGCAAGCTTACGGCGTGGTTCCGATAGCTTTTCACTCGTTTAGCTCGGTTTCCTCTATCATTGAAGATGACAAAAACGGGGTGTTGGTGCATCCTTTTGATTTGGAATCGTATATTGAAAAATTAGCAGCGTTACTTGAAAACGAAACCAAGCGCTTCCCAATGGCGCAATACGGTCAACAAACGGTCACCCGATTTATGCCCGACATCATAGCACAAGAATGGTTACATTTGATACACTCTAAAACGTAAAGTATGCCATTACTATTCTTCCTTTTTCCTTTGACAGGATTATACAATGGGATTAAGTATTTTTTCCAATCGAAATACCGCTACGGCCTTTTGATTTTTGCCTTTTGGTATGGCTACTCGGTTTTTTTCTATTCGGGCGATGTTACGCGTTATCGCGATGATTTTGGTGCCTTGGTTCAGTATACTTGGGATGATTTTTCTCACTTGGTTCAGTATTTGTTTAATGAGAATACCCGATTTAATTTACTCCAGCGCAATACCTACAATTCCAAACCCGATTTATACGCTTTAACCCTGGGGTTTTTGGTCTCCCGATTTACCGAAAATCCACGTTGGTTTTTTGCTATTGTTTCCGTAATCTACGCGTTTATCATCCTTAAATTTTTAGACGAAGTCATCCGATTTACCGGCAGACGTGATTCCAGACCTTGGAAATTGTTTTTTACGGGTCTGGTTTTAATTGTGCCTTTTTATGTGGGAGTCACCGGAGTTCGATTTTGGCCTGCTTTGTTTGTTTTTGCCTGGATGCTTTTAAAATATATTAACACGGGAAATATCCGGTATTTGTTTTATACGGTTTTTTCGGTGTTTTTTCATTACACGTTTATCTTTCCGGTAGTTGTGGCAATATTGGCTGCTTTTCTCCGTATCAACAGAATCGTTTTTAAGTATATGGTGGTGATTGGCGTTTTTTTCGCCGTGCTGTCTTCTACTTCGAATACGTTGGATTTTATTACCAATAGTATCAAAGTTTTCGAGAGTGAAACGGTCAGCAATGCTTCGGCCTCTTATTTAGATGAAGAGCAGTTAGAAAAACGGTTTGAAGAAGTCAAAGCCACCAATTGGTATGTACAGGGACGCGTGCAATTGCTGAACTTGTTTTTCATCTTGTTTTTTATTTTTGATTTTTTTCAGTTCAACAGTTGGAATAAAACAGTAAGCCATCCCATTTTTGACCGAATGTACCATTTCTTCTTTTTGATAACCCTATTTACCTTCAATCTGGGTTCGATGGGAAGGTTTGTTTATGTTTTTTATCTGTTGATATTTATCCGTATCCTGCAACTGCAAACCGTTGACCAAACCCAAAAACTAAAGGTTTGGAATAAAGTTTTTACCGCTGTTTTACTTTTCCATGTTATCGTGGTTTTCCGTGCCGGATTTTATACGGTAGATCCGTTACTGTTGATTAGCCCGTCACCGTCACTCTTATTTTTTCATTCGGATGTGAGTTTGTCCGAGTTTATCGTAGGACATTAAAAATGAGGTTTAGTTTGATTGTGGTGACCGGTAAAAAGAGATACTTCGATGCCTAATGTTGTAAGCCATATAAAGCACAGTTTGGTGAATCGATTGGGTCATAAAACCAATCGCAAGATTGTGGTTTTTGAAAGCGATGATTGGGGAAGCTTACGACTGCCCGAAATAGGGAGGTATGCCGATTACCAAAAGCGATTTCCGGATTATTATACCAATCCTTATTTGCGTTACGATTCGTTGGCTTCTGCTGAAGATTTAGAATTTTTATTTGAATTGCTGGCTTCGTTTAAAGACAAAAACAGCAATGCACCGGTATTTACATTTAATACCGTGGTAGCGAATCCCGATTTCGAAAAAATAAAAGCCTCCGATTATCAACACTATTTTTACGAACCGTTTACCCAAACGTTAGAAAAATACAGTCCGCATACATCCGTATTTTCCGTTTGGCAACAAGCCATAAAAGATAAGCTCATGTACCCGCAGTTTCACGGCAGGGAGCATGTTAATGTTCCCGTTTGGTTACAGGCGTTGCAATCGGGGAACCAAAACCTGTTGGATGCGTTTGCCCTGGGAACCTGGAGTGTACCCGGAAAAATACCCGGGAGTATCAACCTACAGGCATCCTTAGATTGGGAAAAGGAACAACCGTTGCCCTATCAGGAAGCCTTTATTTCGGAAGGTTTAGCCTTATTCAAAACCATTTTCGGTTTTCCCGCTCAAACGATGATTCCGAACAATTATATCCTCGATTTTACGGTATTTCCACTTTTACAAAATCATGGTATTATCGCTATGCAAGGCATGAAATACCATAAGTTGCCCAAAGGACATTCCGCTGCCGCGTCTCATCCGTTGGTGCGAAGAAGTTGGGGACATTCCACCCGATTTCCGTTGCCTAATTTGGTGCGCAATTGTCAGTTTGAACCCAGTCAAACCCATGATAATTTTGATGATGTAGGGCATTGCCTCAGCGCCATATCCAATGCTTTTTTTTGGAACAAACCCGCCGTGATTGATACCCATCGGTTGAACTATGTAGGGGTTTATGATGTGGCCAACAGGGATCGAAATTTAAAAAAGACCGCATTGTTACTCCGGCAAATCCTAAAAAAATGGCCCGATGTTGAGTTCATGTCCTCTGCCGAGTTAGCCACATTAACCTCAAGTTTGTAATCATTTGAAACAATTAATGCCAATTGCCTTAATTATTCCTTCGTTTACCGCCGGTGGTGCCGAACGCGTTATGGCTACCTTGGCCAATCATTTTCAAAACAGCAATGGGGTACAGGTGCATCTGATTATTCTGACCGGAGGTGATTTGTATTACGCACTCGATAAAGACATTACGGTGCATCAGCCGACTTTCGATTATAAAAGATTCGGACGTTTTACGTTTACGCTTAAAATTTTATTCTTTTTGAGACAAACGCTGCGCCTCATTAAGCCACAGGCAGCCCTTTCTTTTGGCGGGAAATACAATGCGTTTGTATTGTTGGCTTCGATAGGCTTAGGGATTAACGTTTTTATTTCGGAGCGAAGTCGTCCCGGCATCAGTTACGGTCGGTTCTTGGATGCCATTAATCCTTTGGTATACAAATTAGCGAGCGGAATTATCGCTCAAACCGAAAAAGCACAGCAGTATTTGTTTCAAAAAACCAAACACCCTGCTATTACGGTCATAGGAAACCCGATAAAAACGTTTGATTTACCTAGCCTTCCTAAGAAAAATGTGATTTTGAATGTTGGCCGATTTATTCCAACCAAAAACCAATTGCTGTTGGTGCAGTACTTCAATGAGGTAGCGTTTGGCGATTGGGAACTTTGGTTTTTGGGAGACGGACCGATGCTGAATTTGGTAAAAGAGCAAGCAGCGCAAAGTCCCAAAGCTTCCGTTATTCGGTTTTTTGAGAATCAAAAAGACATCGAAAAGTTTTACCAAGAGGCTGCTGTTTTTGCGTTTACTTCTGTTTCAGAAGGATTTCCCAATGCGCTGGGCGAAGCGATGGGAGCGGGTTGTGCTTGTATTTCTTTTGATTGCACTGCCGGTCCATCCGATTTAATTGACCACGGGGAGAACGGTTTTTTAATACCTTTAGCCGATGACAATTTGTACCGGCAAAAGTTGCTGCTTTTAATGCAGCATCAAGAAGTGAGACAGCAATTTGGTGTTTCGGCTCAAGCGAAAATCAAACAGTTTGCTTCTCCTGCTATTGCGACTCAATATTTCAATTTTATGACCCGATAGGTTTTCTGATACGATGTACTATTGCTTAATTTTTTAAACTAATACTATGGATTCCGGACTTCAGTTTTACGTGAAAAATATTAAAGAATTTATAAAAGATCAAAACGCATCCATCTTGATTTGCGGTGCCGGAGCCAGTGATAAAAAGGTTTTTGAGTTGCTTTCGTATACCAATGTCACCATGTCGGGCATGGATTTGAGACCCGGAATTACGGGAAGTTTTAAACAACTGAAGGAAAATGCGGAAGCCCTGTCATTTGAAGACAACGCTTACGATTACTGCATTATGCATGCCTCTGTTCATCACACCCGATTGCCGCATAAAGTAATCACCGAATTGTACAGAGTATCGAGAAAAGGCTTTTTGGTAATTGAAGCTCGCGATTCTTTTTTGATGCGCGCAACCCAGTTTATCGGATTGACTGAAGAATATGAAGTAAAGGGAAATTTCCCCGGAAGCGGCGTCAACGGTACCGATATTCCGAATTATATTTTCAGATGGACCGAGGAAGAGATTAAGAAAACCATAAAGTGTTATGATCCTTGTTACCATCACGATTTTGAATTCCGATACGGGACTTACTATCCCGACGGAGAAGGAAAGTCTTCCTGGAAAAAGGTAATGATAAAAATGCTGCAGCCTATCCATAGTATGGTAATGTTTCTGTTTCCCAAACAGGGCAATCGGTTTGCGTTTTTTGTAAAAAAGGCCGGCCTCAATTCCGATCTTCAACCGTGGTTGAAACGTAACGAGCAAAGCCTCATTGAGGTAGATCGGCACTATATTAAAAATGTGTATCTGAGACGATAGCCAGTTTTTTCTTATTGTATCATTTTGAAATCTTTTTAGTCTGAAAATTATTATCAATACAGCGCATCAACGTTTTGGAGGTGCCGTGCAGGTGGCTTTGTCCTTTATCAATGAATGTCGGAAGTTTCCCGAACATGAGTATCACGTTTGGGTCGGTCCGGGAGTTGCGAAATCTTTGGTACCGGAAGCGTTTCCGGCCAATTTTTCGTTTTCTTTTTTTGATTTCGGAATTATCCATTTCAAAAAAGTAAAAACCATTCAACGTACTTTGGCACCACTAGAGGCCAAAATTCAACCGGATATTATCATAGCGACTTCCGGGCCGTCTTATTTCCATTCGGTCGCCCCGCAAATTATCGGATTTAATTTGCCTTTGTATATCTATCCCGAATCGCCTTTTGTGAAAGAGCTGTCGTGGAAAGCCAAAATCAAATTGCGTCTGAAAAAAATGGTGCATTACTATTATTTCAAACGCGATGCCACCGCCTATGTGGTTCAAACCGATGATGTAAATGTCAGGGTGCGAAAGGCGTTGCACACGTCAAACGTACATACGGTTACCAATACGTTTAATAACTATTTTCTATCGACCAAAACCTTTCCGAATCGACTGCCGGAAAAGGAAGAAGGCGAAATTCGATTGCTGACATTGACCAGCTATTACAGCCATAAAAATCTGGAGTTGATTCCCATGGTAGCCAAAGAATTAGAAAAAAACGGGTTTTCCCAAGTTCGATTTGTACTCACTTTGGCAGCGCACGATTTCAAGCAACATATAGAAGCGCATCCGGGCATTATTAATGTAGGCCCAATAAAACCGGAGGAATGTCCGAGTTTATATCGGGAATGTGATGTGCTGTTTTTGCCTACTTTAGCCGAGTGTTTTTCGGCATCTTATGCCGAAGCCATGATTACCGAGAAACCCATTATCACGACGGATTTGGGTTTTGCCAGAAGCATTTGCGGCGAGGCAGCACTGTATTTTGAGGCGAAGAACCCTAAGTCGGCCGCCAAAACAATACAGCACTTATTGGCGCATCGTTCGTTGTGGAAACAGCTAACGGACAACGGAAAAAAAGAATTAGAAAAATTTGATTCGGCTGAGGTTCGAGCCAAAAAATATATAGACCTTTGCCAACAGTATGCGACCCTATCAAAGCATAATTCGTAGTATTATTTAGAAAAACAATAAAGCAGCAATGAAAAAATTACTGGTTACCGGTTCCTCCGGATTGATTGGTTCCGAGGTTTGTGTTCACTTTTCCAAATTAGGTTGGGAAATTCACGGAGTTGATAATAACCAACGCGCCGTATTCTTTGGAGAAAGTGGTGATACCCGATGGAATCAAAACCGACTGCAAACGAGTTTGCCTCATTTTCACCACCACGAATTAGACATTCGCAATCGAGAAGGAGTCATAGCCTTAGTGGCTCAAGTCGCCCCGGATGCCATTGTGCATACGGCGGCTCAACCCAGTCATGACCGTGCGGCTGCTATTCCTTTTGACGATTTTGACACCAATGCCGTAGGGACTTTTAACCTATTGGAAGCGACCCGCAGGTACAGTACGCACATTCCGTTTGTGCACATGTCAACCAATAAAGTGTATGGTGATGCTCCCAATGAGATTGCCATGAAAGAACTCGAAACCCGATGGGATTATGCCGATGCGACTTACGAGCACGGGATACCCGAAAATTTCCGGATTGATCAATGCAAACACTCTTTATTCGGTGCTTCTAAAGTATCGGCTGATATTTCAGTACAAGAATATGGTCGTTATTTTAACATGCCTACCTGCGTGCTGCGTGGCGGATGTTTAACCGGGCCGAGTCACAGTGGCGTAGAACTGCACGGATTTTTGAGCTATTTGGTTAAATGTAATTTGGAGGAAAGAGAATATACCGTTTTCGGATACAAAGGGAAGCAAGTTCGCGACAACATACATTCGTATGATGTTGCCCGATTTATTGAAGAGTTTATCAAAGCACCGCGCATTGCCGAAGTCTACAATTTAGGAGGCGGCAAAGACAACACCTGTTCTATCTTGGAAGCTTTTGATATTATTTCGAACATCAGTGGTAAACCCATGAAGTACAAATACGATGAAACCCATCGTATCGGGGATCATATTTGTTACTACAGCGATTTGAGAAAGATGAAAGCCCATTACCCGAATTGGGACATTACCAAATCATTGCAAACTACTTTCGAAGAAATTT
Source organism: Flavobacterium sedimenticola (assembly GCF_030053345.1). Taxonomy (GTDB): domain Bacteria; phylum Bacteroidota; class Bacteroidia; order Flavobacteriales; family Flavobacteriaceae; genus Flavobacterium; species Flavobacterium sedimenticola. The sequence goes on along the minus strand of NZ_JASGBP010000005.1, from coordinate 166,152 downwards.
ACGCTGCTTGGCTGCATCGAGATTCGAAAGCCTAACCTCATTAAACCGTATTGTTCATGACTGTTTGGTTGGTCTCCTTTTTTGAAAACACCCCGATTGACGACAATCAAAATACGCGTTATAACGCTTTGGTCAAAGAAGCGTTGCAACGCAATCACCACGTTGTATTTTGGGCATCCACCTTCAAACACAATACCAAGTCACAGCGGTTTGATAAGAGTACTACGATTCCTGTTCAGGAGGGATTGACCTTGACGTTTATCCGATCCCAATCGTACCAAAAAAATATAGGTATTCCAAGGCTGTATTCGCATTTTGTTTTAGGTAAAGATGTGGTTAAGGCTATGGAATCGGCACCCCAAAAACCCGATGTAGTCGTTATGGCGTATCCGCCCATATCAACGGCCTACGAAGTGGTGCGATGGTGTAAAGGCAAAGACATCCCCATTATCATTGATATTATTGACCCGTGGCCCGAATTGTTCGAACGGAAGTTGCAAAAGCTTCCCAAGCCGCTGTCGAAACTTATTTTTTCACCCCAAAATAAAAAGGCCAAGTTTGTCTTTCAAAACGCTACCGCTGTCACGGCCATTTCCAACCAATACTTGGATTGGGCAAAAAAATACGAACCTGCCATAACTACAGCTTGCTTTTATCCGGCTATTGACGGTCCTACCGTGGCCCAGCAATTGTCGGAAGCGGCTCAAGCGGTTCCCGAAAAGCCATCAACATTCAAAGTGATTTATGCCGGTAGTTTGGGATACTCTTACGATATTCCGTGTATTTTGGAAGCAGCACAGTTGCTGCAGCATGAAACCGATATTCAATTCGCCATAGCCGGTTTAGGACCGCAGCAACCCCTTGTTGAAAATGCGGCTCAAGTGTTGCCTAATTTGACCTATTTGGGTCGACTTTCCAAGACGCAATTGATGCTGGAATATTACACCGCTCATGTGGGGTTAACGCAGCATGTGAAAGGAGCTACCCAATCGGTTACCTATAAGTTGTTCGATTTATTGTCTTGCGGCTTGCCCATTATCAACTCACTGGAAAGCGAAATGAAAGCCATCATTGTCGACAATACTGTAGGATTTCATCATAATCCCGGCGATGCCCGAGCTTTAGCAGAGGCTATACTGACACTCAAAAATAATCCGGAACGCTATCAGGAAATGCGTCAAAATGCTAAAGCTTTGTTTCTAGCCAAAGGAGATTCCCAAAAAGTATATGCCCAATTTTTAGATTTTATCGAAGCTAACACACTGTCATGAAGCAATTTTTACTGAATCATATCAAAAACCTTTATGGTTGGAAAACCAATCGTAAGATTGTTGTTTTCTCCGTGGACGATTACGGTAATGTGAGATTGGATTCAAAGCAAGCTTTGGAACGAATGACTCAGGCCGGACTCAAAGCGAAATCAAGATTTGATCGTTTTGATACTTTGGAAACCAAGGAGGATTTGGAAATGCTTTACGACACATTAACATCAGTAAAAGATAAGCATGGTCATTATGCGGTATTTACCCCTTTTGCGCTGTCTTCTAATATCGATTTTGAGCAAATGGCAGCCGAAGGATACGAAGTGTTTCGCCATGAATCCTTGCCTGTAACGTACCAAAAACTCAGCCAGCAACAAGCCAAAGCCTACGAAGGTACCTGGAACTTGTGGCAAGAAGGTATAGCAAAAGGATTGATGAAGCCGCAATTTCACGGCAGAGAACATTTGAATTTAAAAGTTTTTACCGAAAAGTTGGCCCGTAAAGATTCGGATATACTGACAGCTTTACAAAACCGATCTTATGCGGCCCAATCGACCAATCCGTATCCCACCATCAATTACACCGCGGCTTTTGACTTTTGGGATCCAATAGAAAATAAGGCTTTATATGACATTGTAAAAGACGGCCTTTCGATGTTTGAAGCAGTGTACGGTTATAAAGCCGAACATTTTATGCCGCCAACGTCCAAAATTTCAGAGGCAATTTTAAATCAATTAGGGGCATTGGACATCCGATTTGTTGATCGTGGTTTACTTCATAAGCAACATGAAGGATTCGGGAAATATAAAACGACAGTGAATTTTACCGGTAAAAGGAGCAATGGTAATTTGACCGTAATGGTGCGGAATGTGGTTTTTGAACCTACGGAAAACGATAATGCGGTAGCGCAAGCCATGCAAAGTATCGAAGCTGCCTTTCGACTGCATCAACCTGCTATTATCAGTTCGCACAGAGTGAATTTTTGCGGACACATTGATCCGAATAACAGAAAGACAGGCCTCTCAGCGCTAAACACTTTGTTGAAAAAAATTGTGGCCAAATGGCCCGATGTCGAGTTTATGTCCAGTATCGCCTTGTGTAATGAAATTCGTCAGCATTGATACTCCTTTATAAATTAAAACCGAAAGCTGTAGCGGCAGAAGAATCCCATTTGATTTCCCTGATCGAGTGGAAACCTACCCTTTTTTCCTGGTATCCCAAAGGCTATGGGTTTAAGTATGCGTTGTACAGTTTTTTTAAGCTGACAGGCATTTTTAAAAATAAAAATTACAGTGCTTTTTTAGCGTATCAAGGCACCCAATTGATAGGGTCACTTTTGCTGGTGCCTGCTTATTACCGATGGCCTTTTATGCATAAAGACGATATTCAAATCACGTACGTTAAAATATACAAAGAGTTCAGAGGTAAAGGCTATGGAAAACAAATGATGCAAAATGCAATCCTGCGATTGCCGGCTGAAGCCAAAGAAAAAGGAGTTTGGTATGTTACCGATGACACGAATAAGGCCTCACAAGCCGTAGCGGAAAGCGTAGGCTTTGAACTCGTTTCCTATGGAGTACCGTCCCGTCTTTTGGGATTGCCGTTACTCAAAATTTTAAGAAGTCAACCATTATGAGCCGATTACTGTATTTTATTTATTATTTGAAAAAATTAGATCGTAAGAAATTCTTTTTGTTCTTAGATTATACCGCTCAGCAGCGCAACATTTCTAAATTCCGTATCGTTTGCGATATGGTTTTTGCTTCCTTCCGATACAATATTTCCCTACTCGAATATTTTCAATTTCGATTTTTTGAAAAGCCGTCAGAAGAGCGAAAGAAATGGGCGGGTACGGGTTTTATGTATGAATATCAAAAAAAGATGAATCCCGTTGGGGAGCGTCATATTCTCGACGACAAAACCTTGTTTCACAGTCGGTACGCACCGTTTTTCAAACATCGGGTATACAATTTAGCCACCTTACAGAACGATAAAGCGCTGGCCGAAGACATCCTGAAAAATGAAGAGATTGTGTTGAAGGTTTCCGACGGGAAGTGCGGGGTAGGCGTTGCTTTTGTGAAGGCTAAAGATTTTTCGCCGGATTCTCTGATTGATTATATGATACAACACCAATTTGATTTGGCGGAGAGCTACATCAAGCAGCATCCCGATTTGATGCAGTTGTCTCCTTCGGCCGTGAATACGGTGCGGATTTTTACACAGTTAAATCAACACAATGAGGTTGATATTTTGGGTTGTCGATTGCGAATATCCATCAATTGTAAGGTAGATAATATGGCGGCCGGAAACGTTGCCGCTCCGATTGATCCGGCTACCGGTTTAGTAAACGGTCCCGGCGTTTATTCGGATATTACCAAAAAGCCAGAAAAGATTCATCCCGTGACCCAAACCCCTATTGAAGGATTTGTGGTGCCCTTTTGGAAAGAATGCCTGCAATTAGTGCAAAGCGCAGCGTTGCTGCATCCGCAAAACAGATCTATTGGTTGGGATATTGTAGTCACTCCGGATGGTCCCGGTTTGATTGAAGGCAATCATGACTGGTGTAAATTGGTATGGCAATTACCGGTGAACCAAGGGCTTAAAGAAATGCTGGTTTCGTATGTATAAGAAGTATATAAAAAGAGGATTGGATTTTTTAATTGCGCTTATAGGATTGCTTGTGGCATCTCCGGTTTTATGGGTTGTATGGCTGATTTTACTGCTTCAAAATAACGGAAAGCCTTTCTTTTTTCAGGTGCGCCCCGGAAAAGACCAAAAAGCATTTACCATCATCAAATTCAAAACCATGAATGATAAAAAAAATGCAGATGGACAGTTGCTGTCCGATAAAGAGCGAATTACCGTTTTTGGAAAATGGATTCGGAAATTATCTATCGATGAATTGCCTCAATTGATTAATGTTTTAAAAGGCGATATGAGTTTGGTAGGCCCGAGGCCATTATTATTCAAATACATCCCGCTGTACTCGGAGGAACAAAATAAAAGACACTTAGTAAGACCGGGTATCACCGGTTGGGCACAAGTAAACGGTAGAAATTCTATTTCGTGGACCAAAAAGTTTGCCTTGGATGTTTACTATGTCGAACATGTATCCTTAGCCCTGGATCTTAAAATACTTTGGTTAACAGTATTAAAAGTACTAAAAACAGAAGGCATCAATCAATCAGAAGAACGACCGATGATGCCTTTTGACGGAACAAATTAAAGCAAAAAAATACAACGATGAATATATTAATAAACGGTATAGGTGGCCCAACGCCACGATCAATTGCGGGAGCCATAAGAGCAAAATATAAAGACGCCAAACTGATTGGTGTCGATTCGAATACCAAAGCCCTTGGCTTTTACATGCAAGATTTGGTCGATGAATCTATAGTGATTCCGAGAGCGAGTTCTGATGATTATTGGCCGACACTTTTAAAGATTATTGAAGATTATCAGATTGATTTTGCATTTGTTCAGCCCGAGGCCGAAGTGACGGCTTGGGGCATTTATTTCGAACAACACGGTCAGTATCCTTGCCCGGTGTTGATTCCGCCTTTGGTCCATGTTAATTATTTGATGAACAAAGCCAAAATGGCCGATTTGCTTCAGGGTACGCCTTATATTCCTAAGACGGTAACCCTTTGGCAAGGCACCCAAGATTTGTCTTTTATTGAGCATGAAATAGGGTACCCTTGTTGGATTAGAGCTTCTGTAGGTTCGGGAGGTTTGGGTTCCTTGAAACTCAATTCGGTTAAAGAATTGGAAGCTTGGCTGTTTATTCACAAAGAGGTAGCTGAATTTACAGTCAGTGAATTTCTTACCGGTAGGCATCTTGCCAATCAAATGCTCTATCTCGACGGTGCGTTGATTAAAAATGCCGGCTTGCATTGCGCGGCCTATGTGATGGCTGATATTGCGCCTTCCAAAGTAACCGGAAATACTTCTTACGGTAAGTTTATTAATGAAACACAGCTGCTCGAATTTTGTGAAGAGGTAATGCATTTTATTGAAAAGCAAACGGGTGTTAAAGCGCATGGGGTTTACAGTTTTGACTTAAAAGAAGATGCGGAAGGGAACTTAAAAGTGACCGAGATTAATATTCGCCATATGGCTTACACCGGCATTATGGCCCAAGTCGGATTTGATTTGATAGAGGATACTATTAAATTTTTGTCTAACAGGACTTCCGAAATCGTTAAGGGCAGACATTATTATGATGCTGATTATATTTTCCTTCGTGATGTTGATTCACGGCCCATTCTTTTGAAGGAAACCGATTTGTTGTCTAAATAAAAACCATCATGCTTTTTAATTCCGTCAGTTTTGCCATTTTCCTCCCGATAGTATTTTTTGCCTATTGGTTTGTGGCGCAAAAAAGCTACCGCCACCAAAACGTGTTATTGTTGTTGGCGAGCTACTTTTTTTATGCGTGTTGGGATTGGCGGTTTTTGTTCTTGCTGATGTTTTCTACGGTTTTAGACTATTTTACTGGTCTTAAGATGTCGGATTCACAAACCATAGCACGGAAGAAGTTTTGGTTTTGGCTCAGTATCGGAGTAAATTTAGGCTTTCTGGGGGTTTTTAAATACTACAATTTCTTTGCGCAATCTTTTGCCGACGGCTTGGCCAATTTGGGGTTTGAAATCCATCCGTGGACACTAAATGTGATTCTTCCTGTAGGCATATCCTTTTACACTTTTCACGGATTGTCTTATGTTATCGATATCTATTACGACCGAATAAAGCCGGAGCGCAATTTTGTGGATTATTCGGTTTTTGTGAGCTTCTTCCCGTTGCTTGTGGCCGGACCTATCGAGAGAGCCACTCATTTGTTACCTCAAATTAAACGAGAGCGGGTTTTCGATTTGGATAGAGCAAAAGACGGATTGCGTCAAATTTTATGGGGATTGTTTAAAAAAATTGTCATCGCCGATAATTGTGCCCGCTACGCCAATATGATATTTAACGATACTGCCGATTATGCAACACTCTCGGGCAGTACCCTGTTGATGGGCGCTGTTTTCTTTACCTTTCAAATTTACGGCGACTTCTCGGGCTATTCCGATATTGCCTTGGGAACGGCTCGATTGTTTGGCATCGATTTACTGAAAAATTTTGCCTTTCCGTATTTCTCCAGGGATATAGCCGAGTTTTGGCGTCGTTGGCACATTTCGTTATCAACGTGGTTCCGGGATTATCTCTACATTCCTTTGGGTGGGAGCAAAGGCGGTACTTGGATTAGAGTGCGCAATACCTTTATCATTTTTTTAGTGAGTGGTTTTTGGCACGGCGCCAATTGGACATTCATTGTTTGGGGACTTTTGAATGCTCTCTATATCATGCCTTCGATTGTTTTTAAAACTAACAGAAACCATTTAGATGTGGTGGCCCAAGGGCATTATTTCCCTACCGTAAAAGAATTGTTTTCGGTAATCCTTACTTTTTTGCTGACGGTTTTGGCTTGGATATTTTTCAGAGCCGACAATATCGGAAAGGCTTTTTCTTATATCAGTCACTTGTTTTCATCCTCGTTGTTTTCCAAACCTACGGTTTTTCCGCTCGATATTATCTATTTGGTAATAGGTTTTGTAGTTGTAGAATGGTTGGGTAGAGAACGCCATTATGCTTTAGAAGGCTTGCCGATGAAATGCCCTAAAGTAATGAGATGGTCGTTGTATTATGTGTTGATTATTGCGATTTTCTATTTCGGAGGTGAAGAGCAAGAGTTTATCTATTTTCAATTTTAGCGGCCATAGGTCATCATGAAGAAATTTTTACAATCATTATTGCTTTTTTGCGCCATTGGAATTGTTATCGGTGAAATTATCGTTCGCGTTTTTTCGCTCAGTATTGATGTACACCAATTTTATTTGGATAAAGACCATTTGATTAAAAACTATCCGAATCAAATGGGCCATATGGGACCCACACATCAATGGGTTATCAATAAATACGGAGAGTTCGGTTACGAGCCTCAATCTCTCGAAAATTTGATTACCGTAATCGGTGATTCGTACATCGCTAATACGATGAATCCGCCCGAATGCCATCAAGCCAATTATTTGTCGCAGCTGGGTACAGGCTATAATTTTTATCCGTCGGCTCGCGCCGGAGCCTCATTTATAGAGATGATGGAAAAGGCGAAATCATTAGAATCCTTACACCCGAAATACCAATTGTTGTATGTGCATCACGGCGATTTTATCGAAAGTGTAACCGAAATCAAAAGAAATCCGTTCACGGTACAACTAACTCTGAAAACCGGAGAAATTAAGTATGCCAAGCCTACCTCCGGTAAAGTAAAAGAAGCGATTTATAATTTCAAGTTTATTTATTTTTTATACCGAAACTACCTGTTTAAGTTGGGCAATAACGATGATGCCACCAACAATAGAGTATTGCTTAAAGGGAAAAAGATAGATTACAATCTTATAAATGAATTATTGGTTGAGACCGGAAAAAGATACCGAATCCAAAATATTGTCTTGGTTTTTAGTCCCGATACCGATCCTAAAGTCATTGATATGGCCGGTAAAAACGGCTTTCATTATTTTCAGTTACAAACCGATGATTACAAATCCTGGCAAATGCCCAAGGATAGCCATTGGAGTTGTTACGGGCATCAGGAGGTAGCCAAACAAGTAGCACAGTATTTACAGCAGCAATCTGAATCGATTCCTTAGTACGTGTTGAAACGCCTTTTCGATATAACCTTGGCCACGCTACTCCTGCTTTTGTTGGGCGGATTTCTTTTTGTCTTTTGGATTGCGTCGGCACTCGATACCCGTTCGACGGGCTTGTTTTTGCAGCAAAGAATAGGGCAATACGGTAAAAAGTTTACGATTCTTAAATTAAGAACTTTTCATATTGCAACCGGTAAAGTTTCGTCCTTCGGGCAATTTGTAAGAAGGCATAAGATTGATGAGTTCCCGCAACTGATTAACATCTTGAAAGGGGATATGAGTTTTGTGGGTCCCCGACCTGATGTGCCCGGATACTATGATAAATTGGATGGAGAGAATCAAAAAATTTTGTTGCTCAAACCCGGCCTGACTTGTGAAGCCTCTATTAAATATTACAATGAAGAAGCGATGCTGGCGCAACAGGAAAACCCTCAGCAATACAATGATACTGTTATTTTTCCCGATAAAGTGAAGATGAATTTGAACTATTATTACCACCGCTCCTTTGTGGGCGATTTGTGGATATTGTGGAAAACCATCTTTAGATAAATGCGTAAAGACTCTAACATAAATTTACCGCTATTCGGGATGCGCTACTGTAAAGCCGATTGCTCCACCGCTAGTTTTGCAAAATCGATTATTGTTGTAGCTTTGTCGCGTACCCATTCAATTTGAGAGATTATGACTAAAACTAAAATATGGCTTTCTTCGCCACACATGGGAGGAAACGAACAACGATACGTTAAGGAAGCTTTTGATACCAATTGGGTAGCCCCGCTGGGTCCAAATGTAACCGGATTCGAACAAGATTTAGAGCGTTTTTTAGGAGATGATGTTCAGGTTGCCGCCTTGAGTTCGGGTACGGGTGCGATACATTTGGGGTTGGTTTTATTGGGCGTTCAGTCGGGGGATGAGGTGATTTGCCAAAGTTTTACATTTTCGGCATCCGCTAACCCCATTGTTTATTTAGGAGCCACTCCGGTTTTTATCGATAGTGAGACCGATACTTGGAATATGTGTCCGGTAGCCCTGGAAGCCGCTATAAAGGACCGAATGGCCAAAGGCAAGAAACCCAAAGCGATTATAGCGGTGCATTTGTACGGCATGCCGTTTCAGGTGGATGCTATCAAGGCTGTAGCGAACCGTTATGAAATTCCCGTGCTCGAGGACAGTGCTGAGGCGTTGGGCAGTAGGTACAAAGGAAAAATGTGCGGAACTTTTGGCGCCATATCCGTTTTGTCATTCAACGGCAATAAAATCATCACCACTTCAGGTGGCGGTGCTTTAGTGACGCACAGCAAAGTTATCAAAGAGAAAGCGGTTTTTTTGGCTACTCAAGCAAGAGATCAAGCGCCTCATTATCAACATTCAGAAATAGGATACAATTACCGTTTGAGCAATATATCGGCCGGTATCGGCAGAGGACAAATGGAAGTGCTTCAGGACCACGTGAATTTACGCCGAGCGATGCACAATTTTTATCAACATTTTTTTGCTTCGGTGGAAGCAGCGGTAGTTTTCTCGGAGCCTAACGCGGATTATTACTCTAATCACTGGTTGAGTTGTATTACATTAGCTTCGGAAAAAACTTCCAAAACAAGTGAAGCATTGCGTTTGGCATTCGAAAGTGAAAATATTGAAACCCGACCGCTTTGGAAACCGATGCACTTACAACCCGTTTTTGCTTCTTGCCCCTATTATGGGGAAAATACTGCTGAAGCGCTTTTTAATAAAGGGCTTTGTTTGCCGTCGGGGTCTAACTTGACGGATTCAGATCGAAACAGAATTGGGGATGTACTGTATCAATTTTTTAAATAAATATGCTTAATACGTTAAAATTATCTTAATTTTGAGAGGTTACAGGAAGCATGATGGATAATTCTATTTTCAAAGAAATTAAAAGCAGCATTTTTAATAAAAAATTTCAAAACATCGGTTATTTACCTCGGTGGATAATCTTTGCTATTGATGTTTTTATTGTGGCTGTTGCTTGTGGTATAACTTCAATCATTATTTACAACCTGGCTGTTGTTTTTAATGGTGCTTTGGTTGGCTTTTTACAATACGCTTTTGTGGTATTGGCCAATGCTTTTTTCTTTTTGGTGTATCGAACCTATGCCGGTATCATCAGGCATTCTACTTTTATTGACGGCATTAAACTGTTAGTGGCAACTACCTCGGCTTATGTGGCCTTGGTGGCGCTTAATTTCATCACGCTTGTCGTATTTGATGTCAAGTTGTTTTTGACCACCGGTTTGTTCATCACTTATATTACGTCTTTTTTACTATTGTTTCTTTTCAGAATAATGGTAAAAAACGTCTTTGAAAAATTTTTGCAAAAAGACGATAACAAAAACCTTATCAAGGCCGTGATTTATGGTGCTGACGCCAATGCTATTTCGGTGGCCAATGCGCTAAAAACCGAAAAACCGGCGCGATTTAAGCTCATTGCTTTTGTCGACAAATTCAATCAGGTCAAAACATCTAAAAGTATTTTAGATTTACCGATTGCCAATCAGTCCAAAGACATACACGTAATTCTGAGAAGTCTGGGTGCGGAAGCTTTAATTATGGCTGAAAAAAGTTTGTCTAAAGAAGAAACGATAGCTATAGTTGAAGAGTGTTTGGAGTACAATTTTAAGGTGTATTCCGTACCGTTAATTGCCGACTGGGAGGATCAAAAACACATCTCAAATCAGGTAAAGAGTTTCGCGATTGAAGATTTATTACACCGAAAGCCTATAGTGTTGGATAGTAAATCAATTTCATCCCAAATTAACGGTAGAACAGTTCTCATCACTGGCGGAGCCGGCTCTATCGGAAGCGAAATAGTGAGACAAGTTATCCACTTCAGTCCGGCTAAAATAGTTATATTGGACCAAGCGGAATCTCCCTTGCACAATCTTCAACTCGAAGTTTCGGAGTATTCGAAAAAGGTGACTATTGAAACTATCTTAGCCGACGTTAGGGATTACGAAGAAACAGAACGCGTTTTTCAACTGTTTAAACCCGATTTCGTATACCATGCCGCGGCGTACAAGCATGTGCCACTGATGGAGGAAAATCCTTCCCAAGCCATTTATACCAATGTTATCGGAACCAAGAACCTGGCGGATTTATCCAGCAAGTATAAAGTAGAAAAGTTTGTACTGATTTCTACCGATAAGGCCGTTAATCCGAGCAGCGTTATGGGCGCCAGTAAGCGGATAGCCGAAAAATACGTTCAATCGCTCAATTCCCATCTGATTCAAACGAAAAAAAGCAACCCGACTAAATTCATCACCACCCGATTTGGGAATGTTTTGGGCTCGAACGGTTCTATAGTGCCATTGTTTACCAAGCAAATTCAGGAAGGCGGTCCGATAACCATAACGCATCCCGAAATTATTCGGTATTTCATGACTATCCCGGAAGCTTGCCAATTGGTATTAGAAGCCGGAGCGATGGGTAATGGCGGTGAAATTTATATTTTTGATATGGGTGAACCGGTAAAAATTATCGATTTGGCTAAAAAGATGATTCGTTTGGCCGGATTTACTCCGGATAATGAAATCAAAATCAAAATTATCGGTCTCAGACCCGGAGAGAAACTCTACGAAGAACTACTCAATGATACTTCAAAAACACTTCCGACACACAACGAAAAAATACTGATCGGTCAAGATCATTTTGACGATTTTGAAGAAATCAGTATTATGATTGCCGATCTGATTAAAACCGCCAAAACGCAATCCAATCAAGAAGTTGTTAGCTTGATGAAGAAAATTGTACCGGAATTTAAAAGCATGAATTCTATTTTTGCTACGCTTGATAAATAGCTTTTTCGGGTCAACAATCATAATTTTACTATATTTACCTGCAAAATTTACCTTATGAATTTTAAAACGATATTGAGAGCCGGATTGTTTGTTTTTGCTCTTTCATTGGTTTCGTGTGCCTCCCGAAAAGACATTGCGTATCTTCAGAATGTAGATGCCGTTACTACCCAAAACGGAGTGGCCAATTATGAACCGAAATTGCAAAATGATGATTTGTTGAGTATTATTGTTTCGGCCGATCAACCGGAGTTAACCATTCCGTTTAACATGCCGCAAATTCAAGGAAATTATCAAATTAATGAAAACCAGGACGGGATTAAAACCTATTTGATTGATGCTTACGGTTATATAGAGTTTCCTGTTATCGGAAAAATTAAATTGGCCGGACTGACACGATCAGAGGCGATTGCCAAATTGCACGGAGAGGTCAAAGAGTACATTACCAACCCTACCATAAACCTCAGAATATTAAATTATAAAATATCGGTTTTGGGTGAAGTAGTCAGACCGGGGACATTCAAAATTTCAAGCGAAAGAATTACCCTGTTGGAAGCTTTGGGAATGGCCGGCGATTTAACCATTTACGGAAAAAGAGATAACATACTGTTGATACGAGAAGTGGAAGGTAAAATGACGTACAACAGAGTCGACGTGACCCAGGCCGATTTTATCAATTCCCCGTATTATTTTTTGAAGCAGAATGATGTTTTGGTGGTGGAACCCAATAAAACCAGGGTTAATGCTTCCGCAGTCGGTCCGAATGCGCCTGTCATTATTTCTTCATTGTCTTTATTAACCACGATAATCGTTCTTTTAGTCAGATAGTTTATGAAATACAACAACTCTTTTTCAAACCAGGATAAGGATAGTAGCCTTGATCTAAGAGAACAGTTTGACCGGTATTTAAAACATTGGATTTGGTTTGTTTTTTCGATTATCATTTCCATTGTTTTTGCCTATTTGTATTTGCGTTACACCGTACCGCAGTACCAAGCCACAGCTACTATTTTAGTACGTGATGAGAAAAAAGGAGGTTTAGAGTCGGAGCTTTCCGCCTTTGCCGATTTGGGATTACTGAAATCTTCTAAAAGCAATGTAGATAACGAAATTCAAATTTTAAAATCGAGATCCATTATCAAATCGGCCGTAAAAAAGCTGAATTTGAATATTACTTATTTTACAGAGGGAAGAGTAAAAACAGTGGAACTCTACGATAAAAAACCTATTGATGTTTCCTTTTTTGAATCGGACGATTCGTTTTACCTCAAAAATCAATCCTATGTGGTTAATTCCAAAACAGATACCACTTTCGAATTGGCCACACCCGACGGTAAAGTCATCAACACGTTTAGGTATGGTTCCATCATTCGATTGGGGAATTGTAAAATGGTGGTGACCCGAAAAATGTTGGAGAACAAAAAAAACGACAAGGATTTTTCGGTAACGGTTAAAATCAATGGTCTTGACAATATCGTACAAGGCTACAGCAATCGCCTGAAAATTGCGCCACTTAGTGAAAAATCAAGTGTAGTGGAACTCACCCTCAACGATGCGCTTCCCAAAAAAGCGGAAGACTTCCTCAATACCTTAATTGCCATTTACAATCAGGATGCTATCGATGACAAAAACTTTATCTCGCGCAATACCCAAAAATTCATTGACGAACGGTTAAAGTTTATCTCGGAGGAATTGGGCGATGTGGAGAAAGAAGGTGAAAATTTCATGACTTCCAACAAATTAACGAATATCAATTCGGACGCCGATTTGTTTATCAAGAATTCCGTGGATTTTGAAAAAGCGCTTATCGAAACCGAAACCCGTATTAAAGTGGTATCTTCGATGCTCGACTACTTGAATAGTTCTTCCAAAGACGATATTATTCCGTCTAACATTATTCCCACGGAAAACAGCGCGCCTAACAACAGCGCCGTGGATTTAATCAACCAATACAACGGCTACATCATCGAGAGAAACCGATTGCTCAATGGCGGAGCCACGGCGAAAAATACGGTTTTAATCAATTTGAATAACCGCATTGATGACATGCGTAAAAGTGTCAAAGAAAGTTTGGTTCGATTAATAACGTCTCTAAAAATTAAAAGAGATGATCTTCAGAAGCAGGACAATCTGATAAGCGGCCGAATTTCTGAAATTCCACGCCAGTCCAGAGAGTTAAAAGTTATCGGAAGACAACAAGCCATCAAGGAAACCTTATACCTTTATCTCTTGCAAAAAAGAGAAGAAGTAGGGATTTCATTGGCTGTTACGGCACCGAATGCCAAAATTATCGATGAGGCTAAGGCCAAATTAGGTCCGGTTTCTCCTAACCGAAATATTATTTTATTGGTTGGCTTTTCGTTAGGATTGTTAATACCGTTTCTGATTATCTTTTTGATGGATTTATTGGATACTAAAATCAAGAACAGACAAGACATTGAAGATAATGTGGCCATACCGTTTTTGGGCGATGTGCCGAAATCGGATTCGGAAGATGAAATCATCTCGGCTACCAGCCGCTCGAGTTCGGCCGAAGCCATCCGAATTGTGCGTACTAATTTAGAGTTTATGCTCAATTCCGTTCCCGAAAATCAAGCCAAAACCATATTTGTAACGTCTACGGTGCCAAAAGAAGGAAAAACATTTATAGCCATCAATTTGGCCAGCACCATTGCCTTAACCGGCAGAAAAGTACTTTTGGTTGGATTGGATATTCGAAATCCTAAAATTGACAAGTATTTGGATATTCCGGCTAAAGGAATTACCAATTACATAGCCAAACCCAACGAAAAGATAGAGGATTACATTATCCAATTGAAGGATTTTGAAAATTTTTCAGTACTTCCATCGGGCGTTATTCCGCCTAATCCGGCCGATTTATTGTTGAGTCCGAAAGTAGCCACCATGTTTGAAACGCTAAAACAACAGTACGATTATATTATTGTAGATACGGCTCCGGTGAGTTTGGTGACCGATACTTTGTTGGTGGCCAAATATGCCGATGCATTTATTTATATTGTACGAGCTAACTTCCTCGATAAACGTTTACTCAAAATCGCCGGAAGTTTTTATGAAGAGAAAAAGCTACCGAATATGTCTATCTTATTGAACGATACCGTGTGGCGAAAAACGTATGGCTACGGGTATGGCTACGGGTATGGCTATGGCTATGGCTTAGAAGAAGAGAATGAAAAGAAATCATGGTTTAGCGGTTTATTCAAGAAAAAATAAATTTTTCTGTATCACTTTTTCGAGTGCTGCGGTATTTTTAACTTGTACCTTTCTGTCAAAAGCATTCACGTGGTTTTGATGGTGTATGTCACTGCCTACAAAGTCGTAATAATCGGAATGCAGTAATTTGTCAGCCATTTTGGTAATCGTAGCACCGTAATAGTCAACCGTTGCCAAAAGGTTAAGCTGAAATAAACACCCGGTATTCTTTAATTTGTCTAACTCTTTGGTGTTTCGGTGGTAAAATAAATACCGCTCCGGATGTGCCAAAATAGGTTTGTAGCCGGCCAAGTGAATTTCAAAAATGATTTCAAACAGTTGTATGGGCGGATTCAAATAAGACATTTCTACCAAGATGTAATTGTCTTTTAACGTCAGTAGTTTTTCACCAGCCAAACGCTTCAAAAAATGGTCATCCAACATATACTCAATACCAACATTGAATTGATTAATACCGGTTTGCGCTTGAACTACAGGCAGGATTTCTTGGTGTCTTTTTACAATATCAGCTTCCGTATTATTCCAAATATTGGTAATGATATGGGGTGTGGTAATGCTGTTTTTAAAACCAATGTTTGCCATTTTTTGAAGTAACGATAGGGTTTCTTCTATGTTTTTAGCACCATCGTCAACACCCGGAATCAAATGCGAATGAATATCAACATGATTATCCGGAATCAAGTCGGCCAACACCGGTTTGGTTTTGAAAAATGAAATCAAAATGCAGGTTTTAGGAGTTCAAAATTAGGGAAATAAAAATGGTTCTTACAAATTAAATCGAATTCCCAAATTAAATCTGTCAATTCTTTTTCCAGGGAAGCCTAATTTATATATTTGCACATAGAGAGCTAATGGTAACAATTTCTAACCTCACAAATTAATGAAAAACCAGCATCAGTCGCAAGATTGGGATTTAATTATCAAAGGACATACCTCCCTTTTTGATATTAAGTTCAAAGACCTTTGGCATTACAGAGATTTACTTTTTTTGTTTGTCAAGAGAGATTTTGTGAGTTTTTACAAGCAAACCATTCTCGGACCGCTTTGGTTTTTTATACAGCCCATTTTTACAACCATTGTTTTTTCTCTGGTTTTCGGAAAATTGGCAGGAATCAGTACCGATGGTTTACCTCAATTTTTATTTTACTTGTCGGGGATCACGGCATGGAACTATTTTGCCGATTGTTTGACCAAGACCAGTACGGTTTTTAAGGATAATGCCAATATCTTCGGAAAGGTGTATTTCCCTCGATTGATTATTCCTTTGAGTATAGTCGTAAGTAATCTGGTTCGTTTTGGTGTTCAGTTGTTATTGTTTTTTGGAGTAATGGTTTATTTCAGTCTCAATGGTGCTGCTTTCGAAATGACCTATGCGGTTTTCTTTTTCCCGGTTTTGATCCTTATGATGGCGTTATTGGGCTTAGGCGCAGGCTTGATTATCACGGCTATCACGACGAAGTACAAAGACTTAAGCTTTTTAATCACCTTCGGCGTGCAATTATTGATGTACGGCACCACCGTAATTTATCCTTTAAGCGCCGCTCCGGAATCATTCAAGAAATATATTGAGCTCAACCCGATGACCGGAATTATCGAAGCCTTTCGCTATGCCTTTTTGGGGAAAGGAGAATTCACGGTATGGAGCATTGGCTATTCGGCGGTGTTTACCTTAGTGGTTTTGTTTTTAGGGATTATTATTTTTAATAAAACCGAAAAGAATTTTGTTGATACGATATAGAGGATGAGGCTTAGTCTGAGGATGAGAAAATTAAAATTTTTGTTGTGAGTTATTATAGTTTTGAGGATATGAATGTATGGAAATTGGCGATGGAAAATGCTGAGCGTGTTTTTCATTTGACTGCAGCATTGCCTCGAAGCGAAGATTATGGATTAACGAGTCAAATCAGACGATCTGCTTTATCTATTTCTGCCAATATTGCCGAAGGATTTGGTAGAAGCACGTCGTTGGATAAAAAAAAGTTTTATACCATTGCAAGAGGAAGTATTTTTGAGACAAAAAGCCATTTGATTTATGGCTGTAATGTCAACTATTTTGAAGAATCAAAGGTTAGAGCACTAAATGAAATGATTGACAAAAGTTTATTAGAATTGCATAAATTAATTAAATCTTTGGAGCCTAAGACTCAACCTTAAACTTTTAGATGAAACCCGTTATTCAAGTAGAACATCTTTCCAAAGCCTATCAAATCGGACAGTTTGGTACGGGTACTATTTCACGCGATTTAGAACGTTTTTGGATGACCAAAGTTTTAGGGAAAGCAGATCCGTTTCTGAAAATTGGTGAAACCAATGACAGAACCCGTAAAGGAAATAGCGATATTGTATGGTCATTAAAAGACATCAATTTCGAAATCAACCAAGGGGAAGCCGTGGGAATCATCGGTAAAAACGGCGCCGGCAAAAGTACCTTATTAAAGCTGTTATCCCGGGTAACCGGTCCGACAACCGGTGAAATCAAAGTCAAAGGACGAATCGCCAGTTTGCTCGAAGTAGGTACCGGATTTCATCCCGAATTAACCGGTAGAGAGAATATCTATCTCAATGGCGCTATCTTGGGAATGCGAAAAAAAGAGATTACCCGTAAACTAGATGAAATAATAGATTTTTCCGGAGTAGAAAGGTATATCGATACCCCTGTAAAGCGTTATTCATCGGGTATGTACGTGCGACTCGCTTTTGCCGTAGCTGCACACTTGGAAAGCGAAATTTTGATTGTCGATGAAGTACTGGCTGTTGGAGATGCCGAGTTCCAAAAAAAGTGTTTGGGCAAAATGGGTGACATCAGCAAAGGACAAGGTCGAACGGTCTTATTTGTGAGTCACAATATGGCCGCGGTTCAAAGTTTGTGTTCTAAAGGGATTGTCCTCGAAAACGGCAGTATCAGTTATAATGGCGCTGTTGAAGGAGCGGTAGCATATTATTTGAAAGCATCCAACGATAATGCACATCGCGTGTGGCCTCATCAAGATGGCCCGCAAACCGATTTTTTGCGCCTATTGGAAGTTAAAGTATTGGATGTCCATAATGAAATCGCGCTCAATCATCTTATCTCCAATGAAGTTAGGATTGAATTTACCTATGAAATCACCAAAGAGGGTGCGTTGTTTACCCACGGATTGAATCTGTTTAACAATCATAACATTCATATTTTCAGCTCACACGACAAAGATTCAGAAACCCTACTCAAACCATCTGTAAAAGGAATCTATACAAGAACCATTCGCATTCCCGGAAACCTATTAGCCGACGGAGGCTATACCTGTAGTTTTGCGATTATGCGTTATGAACCTTTTCAGGTCGAATTGCACGAAATGGAAATCGTAGGATTTACTATTATTGACGAATTAGACAGTACCGATATCAGAGGGAAATACACCGGAAGAATTCCGGGTGTAGTCAGACCTTTATTAGAATGGCAATAACATGAGTTGGACAGGCGAACGATTAGAAACCTATATTTATACCCGAGACGCTGTAGAGCATTTGCATCGCTATAGTCTGCTCACACCCTACATCGCTGATAAAACCGTGCTGGATATCGCTTGCGGTGAAGGTTACGGTAGCGCCATTATGAGCAAAACCGCTGCCCGTGTATACGGAGTTGATATTGATGCCGATACGGTGACCAAAGCCCAAGCAAAATACAAAAGAGAGAATCTCTCCTTTCAGGAGGGTAGCGCCGCTGCCATTCCGTTACAGGATCACTCGGTCGATGTGGTCGTTAGTTTTGAAACCATCGAACATCACGATAAGCATCGTGAAATGCTTTCCGAAATTAAAAGGGTGTTAAAACCTTCCGGGATGTTGATTATTTCTACACCTGATAAATTGTACTATTCCGATGCCCGAAATTTTAAAAACAAGTTTCATGTCAAAGAATTGTACAAACAGGAGTTCGTCGATTTAATCGCCGCTCATTTTGCCAACTTGCAGTTGCTGACACAGGAATATGTTAATGGCAATTCCCTGATTCAGGATGATGCGTCAGAAAAGATAGCAATATTTACCGGTAATTACAGCGAAGTGCAAACACAACACATTCCACCGTTGTACCTCATTGCTATCGCTGCGGATGTCGAATTTGCACGTCAAAAAGCGAGCCTGTTCGACGGCAATTCATTTGTGAATGCTGAAATTGACAGTAAAGTGCGGTATGTTTATCAAAGTACAACATATAAACTGGGACATACGCTACTGCGACCTTTTAAATTTATCAAGCATTTGTTTACCTAATGTTAGCCATTGTCATTCCGTATTACAAATTTCAATTTTTTGAGGCGACGCTTGAGTCGCTGCACGCTCAAACCAATAAACGGTTTGTCGTTTACATTGGGAATGACGCCGGACCTGTTGACCCTGAGCCGCTCATTCAACAATACGAAAGGCATTTTCCGATAGTGTATCAAAAATTTGAAGACAATCTCGGCAAAACATCATTGGTGAGACATTGGAATCGTTGTTTGTCTATGATACAAGACGAAGAATGGCTCATGATTTTAGGGGATGATGATGTATTAGACAGCCATGTAGTGGCGACTTTTTATGACCATTTGGCAGCCATACAAAAAGTAGCCCATGTGGTTCGATTTGCTACCGTTAAGATTGATGAAAAGGACGGTGTTACTTCTCCGGTGTACCAACATGACCCGTTGGAAAATGCTGTCGATTTGTTGTTCAGCGGCAAGAGAAGTTCTCTGAGCGAATATATATTTAACCGAAATCGTGTTTTGACGATAGGGTTCCGTGAGCTTCCATTAGCTTGGTATTCGGATATTTTAGCGGTGTTAGAGTTCTCCGATTTTAAAAAGATATATTCTATTAATGAAGCCATCGTCAAAATCAGAGTGTCAAGCAGCAGTATCTCAGGGAGTACTGATAATTTCAAACTCAAAGCCGAAGCGGCCTTACAATTCTACACCTACTTGCTCCAACATAAAAACGCCTATTTCAACAAAGCACAACGCATACAGTTAGTCGAAAAATTGTCTAAAGCTTTCCTGCAAAACAAGAAAGCCTTCGGTTATTTTTTTACGATTTCTAAAATTTACTTTCGATTGGCCTTACCGTATCGGTATCTACTATTCCTGAAAAGAATCGTATTTAGTACCTTGAAAATAAATTAGAGTCCTTATTTTTGAATATTACTTTTTTAAGTTCATTCATTACCGAATTACATGAGTCAAACCGTTATAGAAGTCGAAAATTTATCCAAAATGTACCAACTCGGAAAGATTGGTACGGGTACCGTTTCGCGCGATTTAGAGCGTTTTTGGCTCACTAAGGTCAGAGGAAAAGAAGATCCGTTTCTGAAAATCGGAGAAGCTAATGATCGAAGCAGTAAAGGAGAAAGCGATATTGTTTGGTCTTTACGCGATATTAATTTCAAAATTAATCAGGGTGAAGCCGTAGGCATTATCGGGAAAAACGGCGCCGGTAAAAGTACCTTGCTCAAACTGTTGTCCCGAGTCACCGCACCCACAACCGGAGCGATTAAAGTGAGAGGCAGAATTGCCAGCTTGCTCGAAGTCGGAACAGGTTTTCACCCGGAACTCTCGGGTAAAGAAAACATCTATCTCAATGGCGCCATTTTGGGGATGCGTCAAAAAGAAATTACCCGTAAACTGGATGAAATTATCGATTTTTCGGGCGTAGAGCGCTACATTGATACCCCGGTAAAGCGCTATTCTTCAGGGATGTATGTGCGTTTGGCTTTTGCAGTAGCGGCCCATTTGGAAAGCGAAATTTTAATTGTAGATGAGGTTTTAGCTGTTGGGGATGCCGAGTTTCAAAAAAAGTGTTTGGGCAAAATGGGTGACATTAGCAAAGGTCAAGGAAGAACAGTCTTATTTGTGAGTCACAACATGACGGCAGTTCAGAGTTTGTGTACGCATGGTTTGGTCATCGATAAAGGCAGTGTCATTTTTGATGGGACTATTACCGATTCCATTACCCGATATTTGGAATTGGGCAACAAGGCTGTATCCGGCAACGCCATGGTAAGCTTTGGAGACGAGGTGTTTGAAGTAACGGGTCAAGTGTATAATGATCAGCTTCATTCCAAAAATGCCTTTCGTTCCGGAGAAGATATTGTTATCGACTTACAGGCCATCGGCACGCATGAAATCGATTTTAAACAGTATGTTTTCGAATTGAAAATTGTGGACCCTTTCGGCAATATCATTTCGGTAGTTTCTTCGTATTTGTCGGGTTTTACTATCGATAAAAAAGACAGCAGTGCCATAATCAGAGTTAAGATTAATGCGTTGAATCTTATGAAAGGCCAATACAATATCAATTTGGTCGTTGTTAATTATAACGATACTTCTAAAGTTTTTACTGCCGAAAATTTCATGGCTATCGAAATTATAGACGCTTTGCAAATGAATATTATCAGAGACATCAATCCGAGATTGCACGGCCATGTAGCGCTCAAATCTACTTGGGATGTCCTATAAAAAAACAACGACATGAGAAAACTGAAATCATCGGTCAAAAAACGTTTACGATTGTTGTTGAACCGGCTGTTTACAAAAAGTCGTTGGTACAACCAACGTGTGTTTACAAAAATTTACCGACACGATTTATTCAATACCCGGAGCAGTAACGATCACAATGTTTCTAAATCAGGTTCGGGATCCGATTTAGAACAAACCAAAGCGCTCATCGAACAGTTGCCCGTTTTATTTCAAAAATATAAGATTCAAAGTCTGTTGGATTTGCCTTGCGGCGATTTCTTTTGGATGCAAAAAGTAGATTTAACCGGAATTCAATACATCGGAGGCGATATTGTAGCCGATGTAATCAAAAAGAACAATGCCGCTTTTGCTTCCGAGCATATTGCTTTTCGGGAAATCGATATCATCAACGACGATTTACCCAAAGTCGATCTGATACTATGCCGCGATTTACTGGTGCATTTAAAAAACCAACAGATTATCGCCGCGCTTAAAAATATCAAAAAAAGCGGCTCCAAGTATTTACTGACGACCAGTTTTAAAAATACAACCCACAACCAAGATAATGGGGTTATCGGATTTTGGCGGACTATTAATTTGGAGTTGGAACCTTTTAATTGGAAGTATCCGATTGATGAAATTTTTGAAAATTGTACCGAGGGCAACGGCAAGTACAACGACAAATATTTACTGCTGTATCAAATCAATCCCTAAACCGATTTGTATTGAAAAAGAAATTGCTTTTGTTCGGGCCTATTGGCGATTTTGGCGGAAGAGATGTCGAAGTCAATATTATTGCCCAATCGCTTTCCAATCACTACGAAATTTCGATAGTATCGACTAAATATTTTACCCGAAAAAGTTATGCCCTGCGCAATTTACCCTTAGTCTCGGCTACTTCTTTTCAACAAGAACTTTATAAAAGTTCTTGTTTTATTCGGTTTTGGGCGTATGTGATGTATCTCAAAAATAAGAAAAAACAACAGCCGTATGCCTATGTTCAAAATGCCGTTTCAAAAAGTTTTTTTGATTTTGAAAAGAAAAAAGAAGCTATAGTAACTCGGTGTATAACCGAATCCGATGTGGTTATTGCTTGTGTGCAACCCAGCAGCGCTTATTTGAAAACCGCATTGGAAATCAGTGCGCGTCAAAAGAAACCCTTTTGGATTAGAACTACCGGTACCATACGCACATTACAACCTGAAATGTTCGATTTTTTGAAAAAAGCGACCGGTTTCATCCATCATTCACAGGCGAATGCCTTGAACCTCAATCGTCAATTGCCACTGCCTTATGTGATTATCGATCAATGTGCTCAGGAAGAACAAAAATTATTGGCCTTACCCATTCCGGAAAAGAAAATGGTTTTTGGCTATTTGGGACGTCTCAGTCCCGAAAAAGGAATCCTCGAATTGATTCGTTTTTTTCAAAATTATCCGGAAGGCCAATTACGGATTTCCGGTAATGGGCCATTACAACAAGAAGTGCTTGAAACTATAAAAGGCTACGATAATATTCGGTATCTGGGACAATCACATCCCGATGAGCTCCAGTTGTTCTTTGCTCCAATTTCCGTTTTAATCATTCCTTCTCACGAAGAATCAGGACCATTGGTGGGTTTGGAGGCCATGGCTTCGGGCAGGCTGATTATTTCTACCGAGGTAGGTGCCATGAAAGAGCGATTGGCCGGAACAAAAAATGATTTTTGGTTCCAAATTAACCATCAGCACTCTTTTTTTGATAGCTTAGCCGCTGTAAATGCGTTGCCTAATGAAGCATTTCACGAAATTGCACAAAACAACCGACAACGGTATTTAGCCGAGTATCAATTTTCGGCCATACAACAGAAGTACCGGAATTGTCTGGAAAATGATGTCACACCATGAGAGTAGGAACGAATCCTAAAATAGGCCAATCATTACCGCTATCGGATTATTTTCATCAGGTAATTGTTCCGGTGTATATTCCCGATAATGAGGGCTATTTTAAAGACAGTTTCGAAGTGTTTAAAATATCTTTGGCTTCTTTACTGAAAACATGTCACGCCAAAACCTATATTGCTGTGGTTAATAATGGTTCTTGTTCCGAAGTGGTGTCGTATTTGCACGATTTGTATCAGAAAGGTTCCATTCACGAATTGCTGCACACGCCCAATATCGGGAAGGTAAATGCGGTCAATAAAGCGTTGATGGGGTCATCTTTTCCCTGGGTAACTGTAGCCGATGCGGATGTGCTTTTCTTGAACGGTTGGCAACAGGCAGTTTATACGGTGTTTAATGCGTTTCCCAAAGCGGGAGCCGTGTGTACCACTCCCAATTCCAGAGCTTTTAAACGCTTAACTGAAAATATCTTTTTTGATTGCTTTTTTTCTCGCTCCCTACGGTTTACCGCAGTCAAAAACAGCCAAGCTATGGTCCGTTTCCTTGATAGTATCGGAAATCCTATGGAACTGCGCCCGATTCATCTGCAAAAATATTTGACCGTGAATCATGATCAAGTTTCGGCAGTGGTTGGTGCCGGACATTATGTGTGCACCTACAAACGAAAAGCATTACCTGAGTGTGGTTTCGGGAACGTCAATACTTTGTTGGGCAAAAAAGTAATGGATGCCATTGACACCGCTATTGTGCGAAAAGGGTATTGGCGACTCTCCACAGCCGAAAATTACACCTATCACATGGGAAATGTAGCAGAGGCCTGGATGACAGAAGAATTGAATCGGCTTCAACAGGAACGGCAAGAAGTTCCGGCACCGCAAGAGGTTGTCGTTCGTTTTTCTCCGCTTCTGAATGGGTTTAAAATGAATGTTTTCGGAAAGATATTGTTTTCGCGACAGCTCTTTTGGAAAAATTTTCTTCGTTTCAAAGGGTTAAAAAAAGAAGAAGCTAAGTATTATTAACTGAGCATTTTCAATACATTAGCACCACAAAAGAATACCATCATGAGAGTTGGATTTAATCCGCATAAAGACAAGCCTTTAGAAAAGAGCCATTACATTCATCAGGTAATTGTTCCGGTTTATATTCCCCATGCCGAAGGCTATTTCAAAGATTCTTTTACGGTATTGCAACACTGTCTCAATTCATTAATCCAATCGGTGCACTCCAAAACCATGATCACCGTGGTAAATAACGGCAGCAGTAAAGAAGTGGTACACTATTTAAACCAACTATTTGAAGCCCAAAAAATTCAGGAGTTAATACACACCGAAAACTTAGGAAAAATAAATGCCATCTTAAAAGGGGTAACCGGAAACAATATCGAATTGGTAACCATATCCGATGCGGATGTTTTATTTTTAAAAGATTGGCAAAAAGAAACCGTATCGGTTTTTAATCACTTTCCGCAAGCCGGTGTCGTCGGTATCGTGCCGCAAATCAGAATGTTCGAATATTTTTCGGGCAATCTAATTTTTGACCACTGGTTTTCTTCGAATTTAAAATTTACACCGCTCCAAAACCCGGAAGCGTTTAAAAAGTTTTATTATAGTATTGGTTGGGGAGAAGACTACAATCCCGATTATTTAAAATGGACACTTACGTTGGACCAAAATAAGGCAAGGGCAGTAGTGGGTTCGGGGCATTTTGTGGCGACTTACAAAAAAGAATTGTTCGGTGAAATTAAAACGTATTTGGGTTTTAAATTGGGTGCCGATACGGAACGCTATCTCGATGAAAAGCCACTAAGCAAAGGTCTTTGGCGTTTGACAACGGTAGACAACTATGCCTATCATATGGGCAATGTAGCGGAGGATTGGATGGCAGAAACCATACAGAACAATGCCGTGGCAGAAGTACCCGTTGTGACTTTGCAACCCTCTTCTCGGTCATATGTGCCCAACACCTTTTCTTTTTTTATCAAAAACCGCCTTTTTACCAAACTCTTCGATAAAAAGTGGGTGCGACGCTATTTTTATAAAGCCAAGGGCTTGCCAAAAGAAGTCGCTCAAAACTATTAAACCATGCAGGGTAAACCCAAAATAGCCATACTGATTGCAACAAAAGACCGCTGCAATGATTTGTTGTTTACGCTGGGTAAAATTCAGTATTTATGGAATGATGAGGTTTCTTGTGTGGTTTTTGACGACGGCTCCACCGACGGTACTTTTGAAAAGGTGCAGACTCAATTTCCGCAAATCAAAGTGTATCGCAATGAAATGGCCCAAGGCTATCTTTATTGCCGGAATAAAATGCTCAACGAAACCGATGCCGATTATGCGGTTTCTTTGGATGATGATGCCCATTTTCTTACCGAAAATCCCTGGCACATCAGTATAGATTATTTCGAGCAACATCCCCATTGTGGTTTGATTGCCGCCCGAATTTTTTGGAGTAAAACGCCAAGCGATTACCTAAATACTACTGAAAGACCACATCAAGTCAAAAGTTTTATCGGCTGTGGTCATATTTGGCGCATGAAGGCCTGGCACGAGATTCCGAATTATCCGGAATGGTACGAGTTTTACGGCGAAGAAAATTTTGCGGCTTTTCAATTGTTTAAAAGGAAATGGGAAGTGCATTATGTGCCCCAAATCTTAGTACAACACCGGGTGGATTTACAAGAAAGAGCTAAAAACAATACCGCTTTTGCCTTTCGCTACCGCAGAGCTATTCGAGCCGATTGGTACAATTATTTTTTGTTTTTGCCCTTGTTGAAGATTCCCAGACTCCTAGCGTATTCGCTTTGGATGCAGTGTAAAGGTAAAATTTTCAAAGGCCAACTCAAAGTGATTGCTCCCTTGATTTTGGCATTACTCGATTTACTGTTGGCTGTGCCGAAATTAATCCGCTACAGAAACGCACTGACGGTCACAGCCTATGAGGCTTACGTTAAATTAAACGAAACAAAAATATATTGGAAACCGGAAAAATAGTTACTTTTACTTCCGTTACAATCGATTTTGATGAACCGCAAACCTTATTTAATAGCCGAAATTGCCCAAGCGCACGAGGGCAGTTTGGGAATTTTACATTCCTACATTGATGCCGTGGCGAAAACCGGCGTTCAGGCCATTAAGTTTCAAATGCACTTGGCCGAGGCCGAAAGCAGTATTCATGAACCTTTTCGGGTACAGTTTTCCAAAGAAGATGCCACGCGTTTCGACTATTGGAAGCGTATGGAATTCACACTGGACCAATGGAAAGGCATCAAACAGCATTGTGACGAAGTGGGTTTGGATTTTATCTGTTCGCCGTTCAGCAATCTGGCTGTAGATTGGTTAGAAGAAATAGGCGTTCATACTTATAAAGTGGGTTCGGGCGAAGTCAATAATTTCCTGTTACTCGAAAAAATTACCCAAACCGGAAAGCCTATTATTCTTTCTTCAGGGATGAGCAGTTTTGCCGAATTGGATCAAACCGTTGCTTTTCTGAACAGCAAAAAAAGCCAATTTTCTATTTTGCAATGCACTACGGCCTATCCGACACAACCGGAGCAATACGGATTGAATGTGATAGCCGAATTAAAACAACGCTATAACATACCTATCGGTTTTTCCGATCATTCGGCTAAAATGGCGACAGGCATAGCTGCCGTAGCATTAGGTGCCGAAATCCTAGAGTTTCATGTGGTTTTTCACCGTACCATGTTCGGCCCGGATGCCATAGCTTCGCTCACCTTGGAAGAAACCAAACAGTTGGTCGAAGCCGTTCACGACATCCATTCGGCTTTGCAATATCCTATTCATAAAAACAACAATGCGGCTTTCAACGAACTCAAAAGTATTTTTGAAAAATCATTGGCCCTTAATAAAAATCTACCGCAAGGACATACCCTTACTTTTGCCGATTTAGAAAGTAAAAAACCGAAAGGATATGGTATTTCCGCTGCCGATTTCGAAAAAGTAATCGGAAGACAATTGACCAAAGACAAATCCCAATGGGATTTTTTGAATGAAGACGATTTATCATGAGTAACAAACGAAAAATAGCCGTAGTCATTACTGCACGACCTTCCTATAGCCGTGTAAAAACGGTATTGTCGGCCATAAAAAAGCATCCCGAATTAGAGTTGCAATTGATTGTAGCGGCTTCAGCTTTGCTCGATCGGTATGGCAGCGCAGTGAATTATATCGAAAAAGACGGTTTCGAAATTGCCGCCAAAGTTTTTAACGTTTTGGAAGGAGAGAACCTTACCGCAGCTGCTAAAACGACCGGTATCGGTATTTTAGAATTGTCGACTGTTTTCGACAACCTGCGTCCGGACATCGTGGTTACGGTGGCCGACCGATTTGAAACGATGGCTACAGCCATTTCGGCTTCGTACATGAACATCCCGTTAGCGCACATTCAAGGTGGCGAAGTCACCGGAAACATTGACGAAAAAGTGCGTCATGCCATTACCAAATTGGCCGATTACCATTTTGTAGCCTCCGAAAATGCCAAGCAACGCGTGATACAACTCGGTGAAAACCCTGAGATGGTGTTCAATACCGGTTGCCCTTCTATTGATATTGCGCAACAAGTGGCTGTTCATCAAACCTTATTGTTTAATCCGTATGAAAAATACGGTGGTGTGGGTTCGCAGCCCGATTTGAGCAGCGGTTATCTTGTAGTGATGCAACATCCGGTAACCAATGAGTATCAGGATTCCCGGAAACATATCGAAGCCACTTTGCGGGCGATTCAAAAAATAAACAAACCCACGCTTTGGTTTTGGCCGAATGTAGACGCCGGAGCCGACGGTACTTCCACCGGAATCCGTTCGTTTCGCGAAAAATATAAAATGGAAAATGTTCACTTTTTCAAAAATATGGAAGGTGATGATTTCCTGAATTTGTTGCATGCCTCACTTTGCCTGATTGGGAATTCCAGTGTTGGTATCCGCGAATGTGCCTATCTCGGTGTGCCGGTGGTAAATATCGGTTCGCGTCAAAATCGCCGTGATCGCGGACAAAACGTAGTGGATGTCACTTACGATGAAAATGAAATAGTATCGGCTGTAGCGTCTATACTGAACCAACAGAAAAGACCCAAGTCTGATGTTTATGGAGGTGGTGATGCCGGCGAAAAGATTGCCCAATTACTCCGGGAATTGCCATTGCAGTTTCACAAAACGATTACGTATTAATGAAGACCTTGGTCATCATACCGGCGCGAGGCGGCTCTAAAGGCGTACCTAACAAAAACATCAAAATCTTGGGAGATAAACCTTTGATAGCACATGCGATTGCCTGCGCTCAAGCCTCGCAAAAAGCAACACGGATAATTGTTTCCACCGATGCTGAAGCTATTGCAGTGGTTGCCCAACAATATGGTTGTGAAGTCGTTCTCCGACCGGAGTCTCTGGCTACCGATACCAGTAATGTGGTGACTGCCGTGGCGCATGTTTACGCTGAGTTGCAAGAGGATTTTGATTTCATTGTGTTGTTGCAACCGACTTCTCCTTTGCGTACCGGTGCCGATTTGGATGCGATTATCACGCTTTTGGAAGAAGAAGACCATGTGGATGGCGTAATCAGTGTGGTACCGATGGATGATATGCATCCGGCTCGGATGTATACTCTGGGTAACGCAGCCGAATTGATTCCGTTTATGACAACCGGAGAAACAGCAAGACGCCAAGACTTAGCGCCCGTTTACTATCGAAATGGTTGTTTTTATGCGGTACGAACCAATGCTTTTTTGACAGAAAAATCGTTTATGGTGGCCCGTAAAAAAGCGTATGTAATGTCTGCCGAATGGCTTGCCAATATTGATACTCCGAGAGATTTTAAGATAGCTGAACTTTTGTATGCCGACTGGAAGCATGAAAATACTCCTCACTGAATCGGAAGATTTTAGCCCAAAGGCTATAGCCCAACTTCAACACCATTTTGAAGTGACTTGTTGTACCTTCAAGTCAAAGGACGAATTGTTAGACAAGATAGGTGATTATGATGTTTTGTTTGTTCGATTGCGATTTAAACTGACACAAGAGGTGTTAGAAAAGGCACCGAAGTTGAAATACATATTGACGGCTACCACAGGTTTAGACCACATTGATGTGGCGTATTTTGAAAGTCGCGGCGGAAAAATCATTTCGCTACAAGGCGAAACCGATTTTTTAGGTTCGATACCTTCCACTGCCGAGCATACTTGGGCCTTATTGTTAGCATTACTCAAAAAAATTCCGACCTCTTTTGAAGATGTCCGCGACGGAAACTGGAATCGCGACGCTTTCAAAGGCCATAATCTCAGCGGAAAGAAAATCGGCATTTTAGGATTGGGAAGAGTAGGAAAACAAGTAGCTCATTTTGCGCGAGCTTTCGGGTTGGAAGTTGGCTATTTTGACCTGGTTTCTCAAACCAATACCTATAAAAGTTTTTCAAATCCGAAAGAACTTTTCGGTTGGGCCGACATCATCAGCATTCATATTCCGTTGCATGATGGAACAGTCAACTTTGTCAATGAATCGCTTTTACAGCATTGCCCGGCGCATGCCGTTTTGATTAATACCTCTCGCGGGGCAGTTTGGGATGAAAACTACATCGCTGAAATGTTGAAGCAAAATAAAATTAGCGGTATTGCTACCGATGTTTTACCGGATGAATACCGCAAAGAAAAAATTAAATACAATCCCTTGGTACAATTGGCCAATGAAGAATATAATGTTATTATTACACCGCATATTGCCGGCGCCACCTATGAATCGATGGCGATGACTGAAGAATTCATAGTGTCTAAATTCATAAAAATGACAGTATAATATGTGCGGAATAGCCGGTATCATTGGACCTGACGCCCAACAGCAGCAATTAGTACGAATGCTCGATGCTCAAAAGCATCGCGGCCCCGATTTCACAGCGCATTGGGTTGTTGAAAATGTAGTGGCTTTGGGTCATAATCGACTGAGTATTATTGATTTGTCTGAAGGTGCTAACCAGCCTTTCTTTAGTGATTGCGGCCATTATGTGATGGTTTTTAACGGTGAGATTTACAACTACTTAGAACTTCGCCAACAATTACAGTCGAAGTACGTTTTTAAAACTCAATCAGATACTGAAGTGTTACTGAATGCCTATCGCGAATGGGGCGAAAATTGTCTGGAACGATGCAACGGCATGTTTGCTTTCGCGATATGGAATTGCAAAGAACGCTCTTTATTTGCCGCTCGAGATCGATTTGGGGTGAAACCGTTTTACTACTATTTCGACCGGCATCATTTCTATTTTGCTTCCGAAATCAATACGTTGTTTGCCGCTGGTGTAGTCAAAAAACCAAATGATACGGTATGGCTTAACTTCTTTTCCGAAGGCAGTTACGGTTTGCCGAATGAGACGTTTTGGAGCGGTATTCAACAATTGGAAGCGGGTCATTTGTTAATCCTGAAAAACAACTACCTGAAGTTAAAAAAATGGTATCATTTTGAGGAGCGCATTGCCCGTTTACAGCATCAATTCAGTCCCAACGAAGATGCCTATATCACTGATTTATTGCTCAGGGCTATTCATTTACGTTTCAAAGCAGATGTCCCTGTGGGTTTTAACCTGAGCGGTGGTTTGGATTCGAGTACGTTGTTGGCCTTGATTGACCAACAAGATATTGACAAATCGGCCATAGAAGCGTTTACTTTTATTACCCATGACGCGCGATACGATGAATTACCTTGGGTGCAATTGATGGTGGAGAGCCGACCCTATACCCTTAACATTTGTCCGCTTTCGGCTCATGAAGTACCCGATTTATCACTTAAAATTGCCAAGTTACAAGCCGAACCTTACGGTGGTATTCCCACGATAGCCTATTCTAATGTTTTTAAAACGGCCAGTGAAAAAGGAGTGAAGGTTTTACTCGACGGACAAGGTTCTGATGAAGCTTGGGCCGGTTATGATTATTATCTTTCTAACTCTAACAGTATCGTTCAAGGTGTTGCCAAATCCCCTTTCAGAACCCAGGTTTTGGATGGTGATTTTGCCAAAGAGTACCGTAAAACCAATTACCCAAAACCTTTTGAAGATAATTTGCTCAATCTGCAGTACCGCGATTTATTCCGTACTAAAATTCCAAGAGCGCTTCGTTTTAACGACCGAGTTTCCATGATGTACGGTACCGAATTGCGGGAACCTTTTTTGGATTACGAATTGGTGGAATACGTTTTCAGTCGTCCAACCGATTTTAAAATCAAAGATGGCATACAAAAATGGATGTTGCGAAAAATAGCCGAAAAATTTCTGCAAAAGGATTTGGTTTTAGCACCCAAAAGACCGTTGCAAACCCCGCAACGAGAATGGCTTTCGGAAGATTTAAAAGATTGGGTTACCGCAGAAGTTGCTGTTTTAAAAAACAATCCATGGTTTGATAAAAAAAGTTTGGAATCCGAGCTGAATCATTTTTTTAATGGCGATAATCAGAGCAGTTTCCATATTTGGCAATGGATTAATGCGGCTCAAATTTTACACTAAGATGCAAAAAATTACACAGTTACACCGGTTGAATCTTCGCAATGGCTTGTTGGTTTTGCAGTATTTGCTGAAGCGTGTTTTGCATCTGAAAACGACCGAGAAGGAGCGAAGTATCAACGAATTCTATTTCCATCTTATCAGTTTTAACGGATTTCTCAAAGAAGACAATCCAAACGATTATGTGGCCTATTACCCCGATTTTAAGGTCACGTTGAAAATCAGAAAGCGACCGTCGAGCGATTTAGATGTATTCAGCCAGATTTACAGATACCGGGAATACCAGCCGGTCGTAGCCACATTTCAAAAGTTTTTTCCGAAAACTAAAACCTTGAATTTTATTGATGCCGGAAGCAATATCGGTTTGACAACGGTTTATTTTTCCACCTACTTTCCGAACTCAAATTTCATTGCCATTGAACCCGATAACTCCAACTTTGAAACCCTTTCTTTTAACCTTTCGGTCAATCGAATAGAAGCCAAAGACAAAGTTAGAGGTGGTGTTTGGAGCACCAATGCCCATTTGAAAATAGTGCGTGATTTTCGCGATCAAAACGATTGGTCGTTTCGGGTGGAAGCCGTTTCGGAAGTCACCGATCTAGAGGCCTATTCTATCAATTACTTACTCGAGAAAAACAACTTTGAGGGTATTGATATCCTTAAAATAGATATCGAAGGGTCGGAAAAAGAAGTATTGCTTTCGGCGGCATCCGATGTTTCTTATTTAGCCAAGACCAAATGTATTGCCATCGAAATTCATGACGAATTTGATTGCCGCGAAGCTATTTACGAAGTGTTGCGTAGGTATCATTTCGATTTTTTTAATTCGGGTGAATTAACTATCGGAATCAACCAATCATTGCTGTAAACAATTTCATTCAATTATTATTTGAAATACTAGTCGATGGCTGAATTTAGGCTGTATTTGCTTTCATATTAACTCGAAAATAAAGATATTTGAGACTTGAATTGAAAAACCAGCATGCAAAACCCAAAAATATTCATACTACTACCGGATGGTGTAGGTTTGAGAAATTTTTCCTTTACTAACTTTCACAAAATCGGAACTCAAAAAGGGTTCGATATTACCTTTTGGAACAATACTCCATTTGATTTAACCGACTTAGGCTTCAAGGAAATTCGCTTTACGAATCCTAAGGCGCATCCACTGACGGACTTATTAAAAAACGCGCAGACCCAAATCGAGTTAAATCTCAATATCAAAAAATCAAAGGATCCAATTTACAATCATTACCGCTTTCCGCTTTCGTATAAAAATATAAAAGCAGCTCTCAAAAGCACCTACATCAAAGGCTTGGTTTTGCGGTACAATTCGGAAGAAGGCTTGGTCAAGATTAGAAAGAACATTGCCCAACAAGAGCGTAAAACAAAATTGTATCACGATAGTTTGGCTACATTACAACACGAAAAACCGGCCATGGTTTTTTGTACCAATCAGCGTATGATGTTAGCGGTTGCGCCACTATTGGCTGCGCAAGATTTAGGAATTCCTACCGCTACATTTATTTTTTCGTGGGATAATTTACCAAAGGCCACTAAAATTATCGAAACCGATTACTATTTTGTGTGGAGCGAACACATGAAAAACGAATTGTTATACTACTATCCGTATGTCAAGGAGAGTCAGATAATAGTATCGGGAACGCCGCAGTTTGAACCTCATTTTGAAGCCGATTACTTGATGTCGAAAGAGGCCTTTTTTGCCGCATATCATTTGGATAACAGCAAAAAATACCTTTGTTTTTCGGGAGATGATATTACCACTTCGCCCAACGATCCCACTTATCTTGAAGACATGGCTCAAGCCGTGAAAAAGCTTAATGAAAAAGGACACCGTTTGGGTATCATTTTCAGAAGATGTCCGGTAGATTTTTCCAATCGCTTTGATAAAGTACTTTCAAAATACAGTGATTTAATCACACCAATCAATCCCAAATGGGAAAAAAAGGGTGAGGCTTGGCATGCCATTTTGCCCACCAAAGACGATTTGATTTTACAAATGAATACCATAAAGCATACCGAATTAGTCATTAATTTAGGGTCTTCGATGGTCTTTGATTACGCCGCTTTTGACAAACCTTGCGGTTATGTTAATTATGAAGTAAAAAACGCTTCGGCACCGCATTGGTCTGTTCATACCATTTATAAATTCATCCATTTCAGGTCGATGCCCAATAAAGAAACCGTTTTTTGGATTAATGACCCGGAAAGCATGGAACAGTTTATAGCGCAAACGCTCAACGGCAACAGCAGTGCTACTGTTGCCCATGCAAAAGCGTGGTTTGAAAAAATCAATCAGCATCCACCCACTTTGGCTTCTGAGCGAATTTGGACCGCTATACAACAGCTAATACAAAACTAATGGTAAAAGAACTCATCCTTTCGGATTACCAACGCTGCGGAATTTCTAAAATCTCTGTGGGGATTTTGTTTTCCGTTTTTTACGTCAAACCTAATCCCGGGTTGAAGTTCATGACCATTTTTCGACTGGTGCAACATTACCGTCGTAAAAATCGTTTGTTGTTTTATTTCTTTTTCCTTTGGTACCGTCGCTTACGTGTAAAATACGGTTTTGATATTTCGTATCGCACCCAAATAGGAAAAGGATTTTACATTGGTCATTTTGGCGGTATTGTTATTCATGGCGACAGTGTCATTGGCGATAACTGTAATATTTCTCAGGGAATCACCATAGGGGTGAGCAATTACGGCAAAAAAGCAGGTGTCCCAACCATTGGGAATGAAGTCTTTATGGGGCCGAACGCCGGAGTTTTTGGGAATATTACCATAGGGAATGGCGTCACCATCGGAGCCAATACTGTAGTCACAGAAAATATTCCCGACCATCAAACGGTACTGCCTGCAGCTACGGTTATCATTGCTAAAGATTTATCGCCCTATTACATTCAAAACAAAGCGAACTAATTTTAAAACTACATCCTCCATGTCCTACCAATCGCTTTTGCCTTTACTCCAAAAAACAGGAAGCACATTGTCGCCCGAGCAGTTTCAGGAGCGCATCAATATTGTGTTTCATAATTTTGAAGCCCAACATTACGATGCCATGCATACCGATATGTGGGGCAGTTTGCAAGAACAAATTAATTTATTGGTGGATGATGTTTTAGCTTGTAAAGAACCCGAATCCCAAACATTACGATTATTGGATATTGGTTGTGGCACCGGATTGAGTACACAAATGGTATTACACTCCAAATTAGGGGAGTACATCAGCCAATTAACCTTGTTGGATACGTCACCTGTGATGTTGCAGCATGCTGAAGCCAAAGCCAAGACTTGGGGAAAAACATACCGAACCATTAATGGCTATTTAAGCGATGTACAAGAACAGTTTGATGTGATTATCATCAGTTCGGTGTTGCATCATATACCTGATTTGGCCACCTTTTTACAGCAGGTGGACAAAGCTTTGCATTCGGGCGGAATACTGATTCATATTCAGGATCCGAATGGCGACTACATCAATTCTGAGGGCTATTTGCAACGCAAAAAGGAATACGAAAAAATACTTTCGGCTTTACCTAAGAAGCGAAAATTAACCGATTTCATTCCGAAATCGACGCTGAAATTCATCAAACGATTGTTGCATCGAAAAGACTATATCGACTTAATTAACGATCAGTTGTTGGCCGAAAAGACTATTAAAAAAAGGATGACGGCCGATGATATCTGGAGTGTTACTGACATTCATGTGGAAACCAAAAGCGATTCGGTTAACAAAGGTATCTCGTTACAATTTTTAAAATCGCAACTCCAAAATTTCGATTTGGTTCGAATGCGATCTTACGGGTTTTACGGTTATTTGAAAAGTGATTTAATCGAGACCTACCAGCAAAAGGAAGCTCAATTTATAGCCGAAAATCAGCCTAACGGCAGAAACATTGCTTGTGTTTGGATAAAAAAATAATCATGAAAATAGCTTTTCTCACTTCGGAATATCCGCACCCTAAAGCCAATTTTGCCGCAGGGATTGGGACAAGCATCATGAATTTGGCCAATGGGCTGCAACAATTAGGACATGAGATTACGGTGGTGATTTATGGTCAAGATCAAGACGAAACATTTACAGATAGCGGCATTGCCTTTTACAAAGTAAAGAATGTGAAGTTCAAAGGGCTATCGCGCTACTTGACGCAAAAAAAAATACAGCGTCTGTTGAATACTTTAGTTCGCGAAAAAAAAATCGATTTGGTTGAAGTAGCCGACTGGACCGGCATCAGTGACCGTCTTCGTTTGAATTGTCCTGTTGTTATTAAACTCCATGGTAGTGACACTTATTTTTGTCACTTAGACCGGCGTCCGGTAAAATACCTCAATTATAGCCGTGAAAAAAAAGCACTGCAACGCGCCGATGCTCATGCTTCGGTGAGCAAGTATGTGGCTGAAGTGACATCAAAATTATTTCAACTCCAGAATACGTTTACCATAATTCCTAACGGAATTGATTTGGAACAGTTCAACAACAATTTGGCAAGCGTTTCTTCGGACGAGCCCACCCTATTGTATTTCGGTACGCTCATCCGAAAAAAAGGACTACTCGAATTGCCCTTCATTTTTAATGAAGTGCATCGCCAATATCCTAGGGCAAAACTGATGCTTATAGGCCGTAATGCTTCCGATATTGTGACCGGAAACAGCTCTACTTGGCAAATGATGCAATCCTTGTTTGACGCTGATGCTTTAGCGAATGTGAATTATTTGGGGAGCGTTCCGTATGATCAAATCAAAGGATACCTTGCCAACGCAACCGTTTGTGTGTTTCCCACTTTCGCCGAAGCGCTACCTGTTTCCTGGATTGAAGCCATGGCCATGCGAAAAGCCATAGTGGCATCCAACATAGGTTGGGCTCCGGAAATAATTGATGATGGCGTGAATGGTTATGTGGTACATCCGAAAGACCATGCCGAATTCGCCGCCAAAATAGTCGCTTTGTTGGATAATCCGGCTTTGCGAAATCAAATGGGTCAAAATGCTCGTGACAAAGTCATACAGCAATTCAGTATAGCGGTGGTTGCTCGTAAAAATGAGGCATTTTATGATGCGGTTTTAGCAAAATTTAAAACCTCTAGGCCATGATTATTCTGTATCACAATCACTATAGGATAACTCAAGCGATTTCTTCGGCGGGACATACCATTTCACACGAAGTGAATCAAAATATCACCCATGGAATACTGCGTTTGGCTTCTCAATATCCCGATGAAATCTTGGTTTGGTGTCACGAGTCGTTGGCTGAAAGTCTCAATATCGGTCGGATAGAAAGTCTGTTTCACCACCACCGATTTTTGTTTTCCTACCAACCCAAAGGCCAGTATTTGGGACGCGAATTGGGGTATATCGAAGATTCTCCGTATGTTCAGGTCAACAAAACGGTTCGATACGCTACTTGGCAAATGAGCAGCGTGGTTGGTGCTGTACATGCTTCCGTTTTAAATGTTACGTTGTGTAAACCCGAATCAAATTTTGATTACTTTTTAAATTCTTTGGCCAAACGCGCCATGCCGCAAGGTATTTTTTGCTATTCCGAACCGCAATTGTTATCAGCTGCCTCTATAAGCCAGCCAACACCACAAGCAACTCTTTTTCAACTCTTTCGATTCACCAAACAGCACTATAAAACCCGATGGGTGTTTTTGTTGTTTTTTAATTTGATTTTATTCGAAAAACGATGGGCCATTCTCCCGCTATTGCGTTGTTTGTGCTATCAAAAGCGGAGGGTTTCGGGCAATCCATGGGAGTCGGTTTACTCAACTTCTGTAAAGAATATAGTTTCATCGGGAACGATAGATGTACTGATTCCTACGATGGGTCGGAAAAACTTTCTTCGAAACGTGTTATCCAATTTGGCCGCTCAAACGCATTTGCCGGTTAATGTGATTATTATCGAGCAAAATCCGGAACCAGATAGTATTTCTGACTTGAATTTTATTCAAAAAGAGTCATGGCCTTTTACTATCAAACACCAATTTACGCATCAAAGCGGTGCTTGTAATGCCCGAAATATGGGTTTGGCACTAGTGGAAAGCGAGTTTTGTTTTATGGCCGATGATGATATCGTATTTGAAAATGACTTGCTTGCAAAAGCCTTACACCATTTTACAACTACGGGTAATGAAGTGTTTTTGGTAGCCTGTCATTTACCGAATCAGAAAGTTGAGACGCAAGCGCCCAAACAATTTCCGGTTTTTGGTGCCGGACATGCTTTTGTCAAATCGAGTTGTGTACGCGATATTCGTTTCAGAATGGGCTATGAGTTCGGGTTTGGAGAAGATAATGATTTTGGCATGCAACTTCGATATAATGGCTATGATATTTTGTATATTTCTACCTCCAAAATTCTGCATCTCAAAGCGCCGATAGGGGGCTTCAGAACCCAACCGGTCTTACGTTGGCAGCAGCAGAAAGTTTTACCCAAACCATCGCCGACACTCATGTTGTTTCGATTGTTATACGACACGAAAGAGCAGTTACGCGGCTATAAAACAACGTTGTTTTTTAAAAACATCACCAAACGTTTCTTTATAAATCCGATACATTGTATCAAAACGTTTAACCAAAAATGGAACGCGAGTGTATATTGGGCCCAACAATTAAAAAAGGAATAAGATGCGTTTTACACTTATCATTTGTACGTACATGAGACCGCAGCCTTTACTGAAATTATTGCATTCGGTAAAGGAGCAAACCGTTTATCCCGATGAAATTTTGATTGTTGATGGCTCTATCGATAATGCTACCGAGCAAATGTTGGCGCAACATTCCTTTAATCACCTGAAGTATTTTTTGGTTAGCAAAGAAGACAGAGGTTTAACCAAACAACGCAATTTCGGGATTGCCCAAGTAGATGCTGCTTCAGAGGTTGTCTGTTTTTTAGACGATGATACCCTATTGGAGCCCCATTACTTTGAAGCCTTACTTCATACGTACCAGCTGCATCCTGAAGCTTTGGGAGTGGGTGGTTACATTACCAATGAAGTAATTTGGGAAAAGGTTTCGGAGGATTATAAACCTACGGTTTACGAGTTTTTTTACGATGGTTGGAAGAAAAAAGACGGGAGTAGGTTTGTGCTTCGGAAAAGATTAGGATTGGATACCGACAGGCCGCCGGGATTTCTTCCCGAATTTTCCCATGGCCGAAGTGTAAGTTTTTTACCGCCATCCGGAAAAATATACCCGGTTGAGCAATTAATGGGTGGTGTTTCCTCTTTCCGAAAAAGTGTTTTCGAATCTTTTCAGTTTTCTACTTATTTCGAAGGATATGGATTGTATGAGGATGCCGATTTCACACTCAGGCTTTCCAAAACCGGAAAACTGTTTGTAAATACCGGTGCTCGTTTAGGCCATTACCACGATCAATCGGGCAGACCCAATAAATTTACTTACGGCAAAATGTCGGTGCGAAACGGTTGGTATGTTTGGCGGGTAAAGTACCCTAATCCTTCATTTAAAGCCCAATTGAAATGGAATACCATCACTTTAGTATTGGCATTTATCAGATTTAGCAATATATTTACGACCCATAAAAGGCAAGAAGCTTTTACGGAATTTTTAGGAAGACTGGCCGGCTGGTTTTCTTTATTCATTAAAAAACCGCGTTAGACGTATGAAAACTCAAGAAGAAATTATTGAAATCAACAAAAAGCAAAAAGATTTTTATAATTACAAGAGCGATAAGAAAAACTTACCGACTAAGATTTGGTATTATTTCAGAGAAAAAACCCTGAAAAAAATCCGAAAAGACATCGGTATTTTGAGTGAATCGTACGAAATTCACAAAACGTGGTTTGGTGATTTATCCGATAAAAAAGTATTGGATTTGGGCTGTTATGCCGGAAATCACTGGAGTTTGTATTTGGCCGAAAAAAGCAAACAATTTATTGCACTCGATTTGAGCGATATGGCCATAGCCAAACTCAACGAAAGATTAAAACCGTTTCCCAATGCCGAAGCCATAGCTGCCGATTTCTTGTCGGAGGAGTTTGCGGAAAAAGATTTTGATATTATTTATGCTTACGGAGTGCTACACCATTTTCAAAATCCGGATGTTTTGATTGCTAAACTTAATGAAAAATTGGCTCCCAACGGTGTCATCATCAGTTATGATCCGCTGGAAACCAGTTTGCCTATTAAAATCATGAGGGTTTTGTACCGTCCCTTTCAATCGGATAAAGATTGGGAATGGCCTTTTACCCGTAAGACCTATTTCAAATTTGCCAATACGTTTAAAATAGTGGAACGTCACGGGCTTTTAGGTCAGGCTAAATGGTATTTTATTATGAATTTTATTCCGTTTTTGTCTGAAGAGAAAAAGCAAAGTATCGGTCGAAAATGGCATAAAAAAGATTGGGAATTATCGTCAAAATCCGATAGTCATTTGTTTAAATGCATGCATGTAACCATGTTAATGCAAAAAAAGTAAGCCTATATGAAGTTGGCCATAATTACCCATGTTATTCATGGTAAAGAGTCAGGCCACTATTTTGGCTATGAACCTTACGTACGTGAAATGAATTTGTGGCTCAAGTTTGTTTCCGACGTGACGATTGTAGCACCTTTAGAAAATATTCAAAGAAACAGCATACACGATTTTTACCAACACCATGCCATTCATTTTACTGCGGTTCCGGCTTTTCATTTCATAACCCTGGGAAGTCGGTTGAAAGCATTGTGGCAGTTGCCTAAAATCATGGTAACGTTATACAAAGCTATGGCACAAGCCGATCACATTCACCTGCGCTGTCCCGGAAATATGGGGTTGTTGGGATGCTTGGTTCAGTTGTTTTTTCCGTCAAAGCCCAAAACCGCCAAGTATGCCGGAAATTGGGACCCGAATGCCCGGCAACCTTTGAGTTATCGCTTGCAAAAATGGATTTTAAGCAACACTTTTTTAACCAAAAACATGCAGGTTTTGGTGTACGGCGAATGGGAAAACAGTACCCAAAATATCAAGCCGTTTTTTACCGCCAGCTATTTTGAAAAAGATAAAGAAGCGGTCAGTCCGAAATCACTAACGGGAAAGTTGCGTTTTTTGTTTGTGGGCACGCTCTCTAACGGAAAGCAACCATTGTATGCAGTCCGCCTGGTTGAATCGTTACAAAAGAAAGGGTATGAAGTGTCGCTGGAGGTGTATGGAGAAGGCGCGGAGCGAAACCAATTGGAAGCCTATATTGCGGCCAACAATTTGGAAAATGTTGTTTTTTTGAAAGGAAATCAAAATCAGCAAACCTTGAAAGAAGCCTATCAGAAAAGTCATTTTGTGATTTTACCTTCGCTGAGTGAAGGTTGGCCCAAAGTAATTGCCGAAGGAATGTTTTGGGGTTGTTTACCGATAGCCTCCAAAGTTTCATGTGTGCCGTTTATGTTGGATTATGGGAATAGAGGCATTATTTTAGATTTTAATCTCGATACGGATGTCAATCAAATTGCGGCATTGTGTAGTGAACCTAATTTGTATCAAAGTAAAGTTCGTCATGCTGTAGATTGGTCTAGACAGTATACTATGGATGTATTTGAAGAACAAATCAAGCAATTAGTACAACAGTGAGAATAGTACAAATCATAGATTCACTCGAAATTGGCGGTGCCGAAAAAATGGCCGTCAATTATGCGAATGCGCTTTCCAAAAAAACAGCATTTTCGGGTTTGGTCGCTACCAGAGCCGAAGGGCCATTAAAAGCCCAACTGGCGGCATCGGTTTCGTATCTTTTCTTACAAAAGAGAAAAACGCTTGATTTTAGAGCAGCGTTCCGACTGAAACAATATTGTAAACAGCATCAGGTAACCTTTTTACAACCACACAGCAGCTCTTATTTTATTGCGGTGTTGGTGAAGTTGATGTATCCCAAAATTCAAATTATCTGGCATGATCACAATGGGTTGAGTGAGTTTATCAGTACCCAAAAATCGATAGTACTGAAGGGTGCTTCTTATTTTTTCAAGGGAATTATTGTCGTGAATTACAAATTGAAAAATTGGGCCGAAAAAGAATTACACTGTAAAAAAGTGATTTATTTGCCCAATTTCACTAATGAGGAAGTCCAAATTTCTGCTGAAACTACGCTGAAAGGAACTCCGGGAAAGCGCATTTTGTGTTTGGCCAATTTGAGAGATCAAAAGAATCATTTTTTTCTGCTAGAAGTTGCCAAAAAACTAAAAGCTACCCATCCCGACTGGACATTTCATTTGGTGGGAAAAGATTTTAAAGATGACTATTCCCGCAGGCTTTTCGATTCCATTGATGCTATGAATTTAAAAGAAACCGTTTATATTTATGGCTCACGTAATGATGTTGCCGCCATTATTCCGCAATCGGATATTGCGGTTTTAACTTCAAAATCAGAAGGATTGCCGGTAGCGTTAATAGAATACGGATTGCACAAGAAACCCGTAGTATCGACCAATGTGGGTGAAATTCCGTTGATTATCAAGAACGGAGAAAACGGTTTTACTGTGGATGCCCATGATACCGATGGTTTTTACCATTGTTTGGGGCAACTTATTACAGAAAATGAACTTAGAGTAGTCTTAGGTAATAATTTGTTTGCAACAATAATTGAACATCATTCCGAAGACGGCGTTATCAAAAAATATTTAAATTGGTTACAAACCTTATAGCTTAATGAAGGATAAAAATTACATACTGTTGATTTTATTGCATGTGTTTATCGGTTATCTGATTTATGCTAATCCTTCTTTTTCTAAACTCTATGGTTTTGCCATCGTCGTTTTGGGTGTATTTTTTGTTTTCCGATCCAGAAACAGAAATAATGAAGTCCTTTTTGTGGCGGGATATTTAGTAGGGAGTGAGGTTTTCTTGAGGATGACAGGAGGAAATATTCTCTACGAATTTTCAAAATACGGCGTAATGATATTTATGTTGTGGGGCATGTTTTACAGCGGTTTTTCTAAAAACAGTATTCCGTTTTGGTTTTATTTATTACTGATGTTTCCCGGTGTTATTGTGGCTACGGAAACCCTCAATCTGAAATCAAATATTCAAAACTCTATTGCATTTAATATTTCCGGACCCGCTTGTTTGGGTGTGGCTTCCATCTATTGTTACAATCGAAAGATCTTGATTAGTCAGCTCAATAATATTTTGTTGACCATCGGACTTCCGATAGTGTCGACTACGATGTATTTGATTCTGTATACGCCCGACTTAAAGAAAATACTTGTCAGCACCGGTTCCAACATGGAAACATCCGGAGGATTTGGCCCTAACCAGGTAGCAACAATTATGGGTATGGGAGTGTTTATTTTTTTCTCCCGCTTAATACTCGAATCCAAGAATAAGTGGGTGTTTATCATTAATTTAATTTTAGTCTTCAATATCAGTTACAGAGGTTTGCTCACCTTTTCTCGAGGCGGCATGATAACGGCGATGGTTATGATTTTAATTTTGGTGTTTTTTCTTTACAAGAACACAGCCACTCAAGGAAGGTATCGGATGAATGTATTGTTGGTTATTTTTTCAATCGTATTTATTTTTTGTTGGATGTATACCTCTACTCAAACCGGAGGATTGATAGATAAGCGGTACGCCAACAAAGACGCCTCCGGTAGAGTTAAAGAAAGTCAGTTTACCGGTAGAGAAGAAATCTGGGATAGTGAAATAGAAGTTTTTAAAGACAATCCGGTATTTGGCATTGGAGTTGGGAAAAGTTTGGAAGTGCGCGAAGAGGAAACCGGTGGTTTGATTATTACATCACACAATGAAATTTCAAGAACTTTGGCTGAGCATGGAGCCATGGGAATTATAGCGCTGATGATAGTGTTTTTTACCCCTATGTTTTTGTATCTCGACAACAAGCAACATATTTATCTTTTTTGCTTTATCTTTTTCTGGTTATTGACAATAAATCACGCTGCCATGCGGATTGCTGCGT
Source organism: Flavobacterium sedimenticola (assembly GCF_030053345.1). Classification (GTDB taxonomy): domain Bacteria; phylum Bacteroidota; class Bacteroidia; order Flavobacteriales; family Flavobacteriaceae; genus Flavobacterium; species Flavobacterium sedimenticola. Next base: position 122,371 of record NZ_JASGBP010000005.1, on the reverse strand, counting down.
CAGCTTTTGTATATTCGTTATCACTATTAAAAGTATACATGGATGAAAAACCTGTTGTACATAGGGAATAAATTATCCGACCACGGTTATACTTCCACTTCCATAGAAACGCTCGGGACGTTTTTAGAGGCAGAGGGTTTCACGGTGTATTATGCTTCGTCAAAAAAAAGCAAGTTCTTTCGTTTACTCGAAATGATCATCATGACCATTACGTATGCCAAAAAGGTAGATTATGTCCTAATAGATACTTACAGCACCAAAAACTTTTGGTATGCCTTTATTGTCTCACAACTGTGTCGAATTTTAAAGGTAAAGTACATTCCTAAACTCCACGGAGGCGATTTGCCGAATCGAATTGTGCGGTCAAAATTTTTCTCCGGAATGCTGTTTAAGCATGCCTATATCAATATTGCGCCATCGTATTATTTGTACGAAGCGTTTAAAGAGAATGGTTACGGGAATTTGAAATACATTCCCAACACTATAGAGCTTACCCTGTATCCCCAAAGTGTCAAAACGTTTACAGTACCCAAATTGCTTTGGGTTCGGTCGTTTGCCAAAATCTATAATCCTTTGATGGCTGTTAAAGTATTTATCCAAATCAAACAAAAATTCCCCGAAGCCCAGCTTTGTATGATTGGACCCAAAAAAGATGATAGTTTTGAAAAGACCGTTCGATTTGCCAAAAAGCACAAGGTCGCGGTTTCTTTCACCGGGAAACTGTCTAAAGAAGAGTGGATAGCGGTGTCAAAAGATTTTAATGTTTTTATCAATACTACGCATTTTGACAATACCCCAATCAGCGTTATCGAAGCGATGGCCTTAGGTTTGCCGGTGGTTTCAACCAAGGTAGGCGGAATTCCATTTTTGTTGCAACATGAGGAAAATGCTTTGCTGGTAGCCGATAATGATGTCAATGCCATGGTCCAACAAATTGAGCGCCTGTTCGAAGATGAAAAACTGGCGGAAACCATCACGGAGAATGCCAAAAAAACGGTCCGGAATTTTGATTGGGAGGTGGTTAAAAACGATTGGATAGATTTACTGAAGTAGCCCAGAATTTACTAACTTGCGACTTCAAAAAATGGGAGCTATACAGTGAGACGATTTAAAAACATACATTTTGAAGTTTCGGAGCGAAAAGTCCTATTGCGGATTTTTGATGTGATTTCAGTACTGTTTTCTTTGTATGTGGTTGGAATTGTTTTTAAGTTCAATTATTTCAACATTTCGGCTTCTAATTTTTATTGGACTATTGTATTGGGCTTGTATCTCAATTTCATCGGTTCGGTTTTTGAAATGTATAATTTACAGGTAGCCAGTAATCAGTATCAGGTAATTAAAAGTATTATTCTGACTTCTTCTACTACCGTATTGTTGTATCTCTTAACGCCTTTGTATACGCCGGTTTTACCAACGAACCGTTTGCAAATCTTTTATTTTTTCATCTCCATCTTTGTGGCGTTGTTTGTTTGGAGGATGATTTATGTTCGATTTTTCGCTTCCAATCGTTTTTTGAAAAAGGTAATTCTGATTTGTGATAAAGATCAGGTTCATGAGTTAATCAGTGGTTTGCAGGGCGCCGATCCGCATTATTGGATTATGGGTTTTGTGAATTCGGACAGTAGTGACAATGCGCAAACCGAAGTCAAATCCGTTAAAAATGTCACTATCGATGAGTTGGCTGCCTTTGTTAAAAAAAATGCCATTTCCGAAATAGTCATTGCCTCGCAAAATACCGACGGAATAACAGTAAAACTGTACAACCAGTTGATACACTTACTCGAAAGTGGTCATATCATTAGAGAATATACCCAAGTATACGAAGCCATTACACAACGCATCCCGGTACAATATGTATCCCGCGATTTTTACCGTTATTTCCCATTCAGCCGAAGCAATCAAAATCATTTATACCGAATTGTAGTTCGCTCACTCGAAATAGGCATTTCTTTGATAGGTTTGGCGGTTTGTGCGTTTTTAATTCCATTGGTTTCAATCGGGAATCTTTTCGGTAATAAAGGCCGATTGTTTTACACCCAAGAACGCGTCGGGAAAAACGGCAAAATATTTAACATAGTGAAATTCCGAACCATGATTAAAAATGCCGAAAAGGGCGGCGCTGTTTTTGCCACTTCCAATGATTCTCGGGTGACGCCTTTCGGGAAAATCATGCGAAAGTCACGGATAGACGAATTCCCTCAGTTTTTAAATATTTTGAAAGGCGATATGGCGGTGATTGGTCCGAGACCGGAACGCCCCGTTTTTGTGAATGAAATTGCCGAGGTCATGCCGTTTTACGAAACCCGCCACGTTATCAAGCCCGGATTGACCGGTTGGGCACAAGTGAATTACTCTTACGGCGAAACTATTGATGATAGTTTGATTAAACTCCAATACGATTTGTATTACATCAAGCATCGCAGTCTTTTTCTCGACTTCAATATTATGTTTAAAACCTTCAGCACGGTTTTATTTTACAGAGGGCAGTAGTTTGAAGCTTTTTCGGCCGCTCAATTTCCACAACATAAAAAACGTTACAACGATAAAAGGCAGCATTAACAGCAAATGCGGTTTGTTAAGCATGAAAAGACTATACAAAGCCAATAGGACTAAAGACCCGTTGATGACTTTCTTCCGAAAACGTTCTTTTACAAACGGCAGCAATAAAAACAGCGGACTGAAGAGCAGTGCGTTGTAATTCCACAGTACTTCCTGATGCTCCGAATACAATCCGACCAAGCACAGAAACAATCCCAAAATACCACTCACAAAAAGATAACCCAGGAACAACCATTTTTTGTTGATCACCATCAGTACACCCAAAAATAGAATAATCGGATAGCTACTGTTCCAAAAGGAGAAAGGCGTTTTTTTTTCGGTACCGGTCAGTAGGGTTTGAGTTCCGCGAACCAACGGTTTTCCGTTTGCGTTGGCTTGATCCAAACTGTGCATTAACTCTACCGGTAAAAACAATTTTTCGGCTTTGTTGTCGGTTTTAGCTCCAAAAATAATATTGATGCCGAGTTTGTACCAAAAGTAATTTTCAAAATACGGATACAACAACTCGCGGTAACTGATAGTAGTATCATCTACTTTTTGTATGGCTTGTTTACCGGCCAGTTCGCCAATTTTTTCGGCGACCATGGTGGTACAGTTGCGGTCGATAAATTTATATGTATAGTAGCGTTCGGATGAATAGGAAGCAGCGCTGAGTTGGTCAAATAAACGTTGCTTTTGAGCCAACGATAACGTCAGGGTTTGCTCGATAACTTCGCGCTCATCGGTTTGGTATTCGAGCATAAAATCTTCAAACGAAGTCACACTCATAAAGTATTGCAAATCGCCTTTGACAAACTTTAAATAAAAATTTTCAGTTCTGAAGTCGAAAGCGCCGTAATTGAATACCACATCCAATTGGTTTGCTTCATCTTTAACACGCAAGGCAGTATGACCAAAAGTGGAGTATAGTTGTTCCCCTCTGCCACAGGTAAATATACTTACTTGGGTTTGGTTACTCAGTTTCGGATTCTGTGAAAATGTGACCGTATGATAGGCAAGTAGTAAAAGAATTAGTGCTTTTTTCCACATAAAAATTATCTAAAAATACTCAAATCTACTTTTACCGAAAAGATATTAGAGTACAGTGCGGCACTCTGATCGCCCAAATCGGTTAAGGCATAATCTACCTGAATTCCTTTGTATTTAAAGCCCAATCCGATGTTGGGTTGGAAATTCACTTTGGTGGTGCCGTCAATTTGTTCTACATTCTGAAAATTACCCACACCGGCACGTAAGAAAACCAAATCGGTGTAGCTAAACTCAAAACCAACCGCCGGATCAATACTCACCGCTGAGGTTGAAATAATATCATTGGTTTGGGCAAATTGCATGTTAAGGTTTACCGCGGCCAAAAGGGTATAATCGTAGTGAAATTCAAATTTTTTGGCGATTCCCAATTGGGCTTTGGGTAAGGTAATTTCGGTACTTTCGGGCATTTCCTGGTTTTGTCCTTCCACAGCATCTTTGATTTGGTTGTATTTATCCTCATCAATAGCCCAAACGTTGTAGGTAGTGGTAATATCGCGAAGCATGAGTCCGAAATGCCAGCCGTTACGGTCTAGTTGTAATCCGGCATCGATACCAAATCCCCAGGAATTGGCAAAATCGCCAATGACTCTGCGAATCACTTTGGCATTCACACCATATTGGAATCCTTCGAGTTTCATTTTGCGCGCATAGGAAAAAGTCAACCCGTAATCGGCAGTAGAAAATAAACTGATACGATTGTAATCGATGTTACCTTCGCTGTCAATTAATTGAGTCGTATTGAGAATGTCATCGACTCCGAAACGAATCAGGGAAATTCCCCAGGCACTTTGGTCGTCAATTTTTTTGGCATAGGCCGCATAATCGTATTGGGCAATATTGGCAAAATAACTGGCGTGCATTAACGCGGCTTCATGATCTTCTATTTTAAGCAATCCGGCCGGATTCCAATAACCCGAATTCACATCACCGGTAAAAGCGGTAACCGCATTCGACATGCCTAAAGCTGCTGCATCTACGCCAATGTTCATGAATTCGTTAGAGTATTTTCTAACCGCCTGAGCATGAGTATAGAGGCTGACTAAAAGTAGCAGAATAGGGATTGTTTTTTTCAAGGCAATTTTTCTTTTTACAAATATCACATAAAAATCTTGAATATAAAACGCAGAAGTCTGCAACTTATTGTATTAAATTTGTATTTCTTTACATTAACAACCTAACCTATGAATATAAAAGCCTGGATTCCCAACTTCTTTACGATGCTGAATTTATTGTGTGGTTGCGTGGCGTTAGTATTTGTGTCGGAGTATAGTTTTTATTGGGCTTTCAGTTTGGTTTGTTTGGGTATTTTCTTTGATTTTTTTGATGGTTTTTTTGCCCGAAAGTTCAATGTAGCCGGACCTCTAGGGGTACAGTTAGATTCGTTGGCAGACATGATAACCAGTGGTGTGGTTCCCGGTTTTGTAATGTATAAAATGTTGGTTTTAGCAGAGTCAAATACCCGTTTTAATCCGTCACTGAATAATATTGAAACGCTGCAACATCAAATTTATGTATGGCCTTTATTGGGATTTCTCATTACGGTTGGAGCTTGTTACCGTTTGGCTAAATTTAATATCGATACCCGTCAAACAGATTCTTTTATTGGTTTGCCTACGCCCGCAAACGCCCTTTTTGTGGTGAGTTTACCTTTGTTGTGGAATACCGTGGAGTGTCCGTATCAAGTTGTCAATTTATTAATGAATAAATGGTTCCTGTTATCGGTCACTGTAGTGAGCGCCTTTGTGATGAATGCCGAGATTCCATTGTTTTCGTTAAAGATTAAAGAATTTAGTTTTGCCAAATACAAATTGCAGATTTCCTTTTTAGCCATTTCGGTTTTACTGCTGATTTTTCTCAAGATTTTAGCCGTGCCGTTAATCATAGTCGTATATGTTTTACTCTCAGTATTCAATAATATGACTCATAAAAAAGCTTCCGTTTAGGAAGCTTTTTTATGGATTGCGTGTGAGGGTCAAACCGATAAATCCGAAAAAGAGCAAGATTCCCAATAGAAAAAGATAGGCTTTTCTGTGAGCAAAATTTAAAGTAGTACCTAACATTGGATTGGGTTTGTCTACCAGCAGTCGGTCGTCTTCTTTATTGTAGTAAAACATTTTCCATTTCCAATATTTCGGATTGGTTCGCCATTCTTCCAGGGTATCTTTACTAGGGTTTTTCAAGATAAGCAGTTTTGAAATTAGAAATGTAATTTCTTTTTGCGCAGCTCAAAATTTTGACCCAAGTATACTTTTCGAACCATCTCATCTTCAGCCAATTCTTCGGGCACTCCGGCCTTTAAAATTCCGCCTTCAAACATCAAATAGGTTTTATCGGTAATCGCTAAGGTTTCTTGTACGTTATGATCGGTAATCAAAATACCGATGTTTTTGTTTTTCAGTTGGGCAACAATACGCTGGATGTCTTCCACAGCTACCGGGTCAACACCGGCAAACGGTTCGTCGAGCAATATAAATTTCGGATCGGTAGCCAAAGCGCGGGCAATTTCTGTTCTTCTGCGTTCGCCACCCGATAACAAATCACCTCTGTTGGTTCGGATGTGTTGCAAGCTGAACTCGTCTATCAAACTTTCCATTTTGGCTTCTTGCTCGGCCTTGGATAAGTTGGTGAGTTGTAAAACACTCAGAATGTTATCTTCGATACTTAATTTTCGGAACACAGAAGCTTCCTGGGCCAAATAACCAATGCCGTTTTGAGCACGTTTGTACATCGGAAATTCGGTAATGTCCATGTCATCAAGATAGATTTTACCGGAATTTGGTTTCACTAAACCCACAATCATATAGAAAGACGTGGTTTTTCCGGCGCCGTTTGGCCCCAAAAGACCAACAATTTCTCCTTGGTTTACTTCGACGGAAATCCCTTTTACGACACTTCTGCCTTTGTAGGTTTTGACTAAATTTTCGGCTCTTAACTTCATGATACTAAATGTGTAAATGTATTAATGTAGCAATGTAACAATAATTGTTTTAATTGTTATATTAACCCATTGTTAAATTGATGCATTGCTTTCCAACGCTTCCCAAAATTCGTAAGCACGACGCAAATGAGGAATCACAATCGTACCGCCCACTAAGGTAGCAATGCCCATAGCTTCCATCATTTCTTCTTTGGTCACCCCTTCTTTGTAACTGGTTTCCAAATGATATTTGATGCAATCGTCGCAACGCAAAACGGTGGAAGCTACTAAACCTAATAATTCTTTGGTTTTAACATCCAAAGCACCTTCCGCATAGGCATTGGTGTCTAAGTTAAAAATGCGTTTTACAATTTTGTTATTGTCAGCCAATAACTTCTCGTTCATGCGCGAACGGTACTCATTAAATTCTTCAACTAACTTGCTCATTTTGTTTTTTGTTTTTTACGACTACAGCTGAAATCCAAATACTTCCTTCATAAATCAACAGCATCGGAATCGCTACCGTAATCTGGCTTACTACATCGGGTGGTGTTACGATGGCCGCAATAATCAATACGATAACTACAGCATATTTTCGGTACTTTCTTAAGAAAGTGGGGGTAACCAATCCTAACTTGGTTAAAAAGTATAAGATAATGGGCAATTCAAAATACAATCCGCTCGCAATCACCGCCGTTTTTACCATGCCAATGTAGGAGTCGATATTGAATTGATTTTTTACGACATCACTAATCGAAAAAGTAGCCAGAAAATTAACCGACATCGGTACGATGACATAATAACCAAAAAGGACTCCCAAGAAAAAGAGTATGGAGGCCACAAAAATAAAGGCCTTGGCGTTTTTGCGTTCTTTTTCATATAGAGCCGGACTAATAAATTTCCAAAATTGCCACAGTATGTAAGGGAAAGCTAAAATGAATCCGGCGGTGATACACGTCCACACGAAAATGTTCACCTGTCCTTCCATTTGAGTGTTTTGAATGATAAATGGCAGCTCAGTGATACAGATACTGTCGGCAAAACCCAGAAAGTGAGAAGCTTTACAAAAGAATCGGTACGTAATGAAATTTGGATTGGTCGGTCCGAAAATCAGTTCATCAAAAATGTAATCGGCAAAAAAGTAGGTAACAATGGCCATGATAACAATGGCGGCAGAACTCCTGACCAGCACCCATCGCAATTCTTCCAGGTGGTCTAAAAAGGACATCTCGTTAGTAGGTTTCTTGGATTGCTTTGCCATTATACGATACCTTCTTTTAAAATGTCATGCAAATGAATCACGCCGATGTATTTGCCTTGGTCGGCAACCACTAATTGCGTTATGGAGAAGTCTTCGAGTAGATTTAAAGCGTCACTCACCAAGTCGGTTGGCTTAATCATTTTAGGATTAACTGTCATAATATCTTTGGCGGTTAAACCCGAAATGGTCTCGGTTTTATTGAGCATTCGTCGAATGTCGCCGTCGGTAATGATTCCGATGATTTTATCGTGCTCTACTACCGCTGTCACGCCCAAACGTTTTTCGGAAATTTCCATAATCACGTTTTGGATACTCGAATCCGGAGTCACTACCGGTTTGTGTGTCGTATCGAGCATATCGCCTACACGCAACAAAAGTTTTTTGCCCAATGCACCACCGGGATGGTACTTGGCAAAATCCTCAGCAGTAAAATGGCGCATCTCCATCAGGCAAACGGCTAGCGCGTCACCCATTACGAGTTGCGCTGTGGTACTGTTGGTAGGCGCTAAGTTGTTCGGACAGGCCTCACTTTCTACATACGTATTCAACACATAATCCGCTTCTTTGCCCAAAAAGGAAGTCGTATTCCCGGTGATGGCAATCAATTTGTTGCCAAATCGTTTTAAAAGTGGAACCAAGACTTTAATTTCCGGACTGTTTCCGCTTTTGGAAATGCAGATCACCACATCGCCGGGTTGCACCATACCCAAATCGCCGTGAATGGCTTCCGAAGCATGCAAAAACAACGACGGTGTTCCGGTAGAATTTAACGTAGCTACTATTTTTTGCGCGATAATAGCACTTTTGCCGATGCCGGTAATCACCAGTCTTCCGGGGGTATTAAAAATGATTTCAACCGTTTTTACAAAATCATCATTTATAAAATCAACCAGCTTTGCAATGGCATTACTTTCGGATAAAATGGTCTTTTGTGCAGAGGCTAAAATGGTTTCTTTTGGTATCAAAATTGAAATAATATAAAATTTGTGTGAATCAAAGAAAGTCGTATCTTTATGTTTGCAAATTTATGTAAAAATACGATTAACACAGAATGAATTTAGACGAAATTGACATCCATAAAGAATTAAAAAAGTATTTTGGTTTCAGCCAATTTAAAGGATTACAGGAACAAGTCATAAAAAGTATTATTGCGAAGCAAAATACATTCGTTATCATGCCCACCGGTGGCGGAAAATCATTATGTTATCAACTGCCGGCCCTCATACAAGAAGGAACTGCCATTGTAGTTTCGCCCCTAATCGCTTTGATGAAAAATCAAGTGGATGCCATTCGAAGTTTGTCTTCGGAAAACGGTATCGCGCATGTACTGAATTCATCACTCACCAAAACCGAAATCAATCAGGTTAAAAAAGATATTACGTCCGGAATCACCAAATTATTGTATGTCGCTCCCGAATCGTTGACCAAAGAAGAGTATGTTGAGTTTCTTCGAACGGTTCCGATTTCCTTTGTGGCTATCGATGAAGCGCATTGTATCTCCGAATGGGGACACGATTTTCGACCGGAATACCGCAACCTTCGACACATTATCAAACAATTGGGCGAAGTGCCGGTGATTGGTTTAACCGCCACCGCTACGCCTAAAGTGCAGGAAGATATTCTGAAAAACCTCGATATGACCGATGCCACTACATTTAAGGCATCGTTTAATCGTCCGAATTTATTTTACGAAGTACGCACCAAAACCAAAAATATCGAAGCGGATATCATTCGCTTTATCAAACAAAACAAAGGGAAATCGGGTATTATTTATTGCCTGAGTCGCAAAAAGGTAGAAGAAATTGCCGAAGTACTCCAAGTTAACGGTATCAGCGCGGTTCCCTACCACGCCGGATTAGACGCCAAAACACGCGCCAAACACCAAGACATGTTCCTCATGGAAGATGTGGAAGTGGTGGTGGCTACTATTGCTTTCGGGATGGGCATTGACAAACCCGATGTACGTTTTGTCATTCACCACGATATTCCGAAATCACTGGAGAGTTATTATCAAGAAACCGGTCGTGCCGGTCGCGACGGTGGCGAAGGCCATTGCCTGGCGTACTATTCGTATAAAGATGTAGAAAAGCTGGAGAAATTCATGTCGGGTAAACCGGTAGCCGAGCAGGAAATAGGGTTTGCGTTGTTGCAGGAAGTTGTCGCGTATGCCGAAACGTCGATGTCGCGCCGTAAATTCTTATTGCATTATTTCGGAGAAGAATTCGACAGCGAAAACGGCGAAGGTGCCGATATGGACGACAATGTTCGCAACCCGAAAACCAAAGTCGAAGCGAAAGAGCAAGTTAAAACCCTTTTGGAAGTGGTGCGTGATACCAAACATCTCTATAAATCCAAAGAAATTGTCTTTACGCTAATCGGTCGCGTGAACGCTACCATAAAAGCCCACAAAACCGATACCCAACAATTCTTCGGTTGCGGCGCCAATTATGATGAACGTTACTGGATGGCCTTAATTCGACAAGTTTTGGTAGATGGATTACTGACCAAAGACATAGAAACCTATGGTATTTTGAAAGTATCCGAACGCGGTCATGAATTTATTAAGAATCCAACCTCTTTCTTAATGTCGGAAGATCACGAATACAGTGAAAACGAAGATGATGCTATCGTAACAGCAGCTAAATCGAGCGGTACTGCCGATGAAGCCTTGATGGGAATGTTGCGCGAATTGCGTAAAAAAGTGGCCAAAAAGTTGGGCGTCCCGCCATTTGTCGTGTTTCAGGATCCGTCTTTGGAGGATATGGCTTTAAAATATCCTATAACTATCGATGAGCTGAGCAATGTACACGGCGTAGGGGAAGGCAAAGCTAAAAAATACGGGAAAGATTTTGTTGAACTTATCGAACGATATGTTGAAGAGAATGATATTGTTCGCCCGGATGATTTGGTGGTAAAATCTACCGGAGCCAATTCCTCTAACAAGTTATACATCATTCAAAACATCGATCGCAAATTGTCGTTAGAAGATATCGCCAAGGCCAAAGGCTTGTCGATGGATGCTTTACTTAAAGAAATGGAGCAAATTGTGTATTCGGGAACGAAACTCAACATCGATTATTGGATTAACGAAATTTTAGACGAAGAACAACAAGAAGAAATCCATGATTACTTTATGGATTCCGAATCTGATAAAATCGAAGAAGCGCTCAAAGAGTTCGACGGCGATTACGATATTGAAGAACTCCGACTGATGCGCATCAAGTTCATCAGCGAAGTAGCCAATTAAAAAAGAGAAGCCATCGCTTCTCTTTTTTTTAAGGGATATATAATTCGCCCCGGTGTGGTTTTAACGCATCCCGTAGCGGTATCATTTGCTCGTCATTCACCACGATATAAGCAATCGCATGCATGTCGTTTTTAAGCTCAAAACCGGTAATGGTAATCGGTAACTTTTCAATAGCGATGTATTCTTTTAAATGAATTTCATGATGCTCGGCCGTCTTGGCCGCTGCCGATCCGCGGAAATCCCAAATGAGTTTAATTTGTCGTGACATTAATTTTGGATAGATAGACAAAGATAACTTTTTGCTACATTTGAAAAAAGCAAGTCCATGAAATATCTTCTTTATATTTTGGTTTGGTTCGGCGGCACCGTCTGTGCGCAGGAACTCAAACTCGAACAAGCCAATCATTTGGCTTCTTTACCGTTAAAATGCCTGCAGCAAGAATATCCCAATAAATTGGGACAAATGCTGTTGGACAGTACCGAAATACAATCGCCAAAAAAGTTGCATCCTACTTTCTACGGCTGTTTCGATTGGCATTCTTCGGTGCACGGTCATTGGAGCTTGGTTTTTTTATTGAAGCGATTCCACAATTTGGCCTATCGAGAGCTCATCATTCAAAAATTACAAACCAATTTATCAAAAGAAAATATTCAGGTTGAAATCGATTACTTAAACAAGAAACATGAGAAATCGTTCGAACGAATGTATGGCTGGAATTGGTTGCTCAAACTCCAATTCGAATTGGAAACTTACAACGAACCGTTTGCACAGGAAATGGCTCAAAATCTAAAACCGCTTTCGAATCTTATTATTGAAAGATACCTTGAGTTTTTGCCCAAGCTGCTTTATCCGGTCAGGGTAGGCACGCACACGAACACGGCTTTCGGACTTATTTTTGCCTGGGATTATGCCGTTTATTCTAAAAATGAAGCCTTCCAAAAAAGTATCCGCGACAATGCTGTTCGTTTGTTTTTTAAAGATGAGAATTGTCCGTTTACTTGGGAACCGAGCGGAACGGATTTCCTATCGCCGTGTATGGAAGAAATGGCTTTGATGCAACGCATTTTGCCGAAAGCCGATTTTCTGATGTGGCTCAAAAAGTTTGCACCATCATTGTTTTCCAAGAAATTTACTTGGGACGTGGCACGGGTATCCGATCGAACCGACGGCCATTTGGTACATCTGGACGGACTCAATTTCAGCAGAGCGTGGAATTTATACGGTTTGATTCAACACTATCCGAGAGCGTTCTCGCATTTGAAAGCGATAGCCGATTTGCATTTCAACTTTTCCCTGCCTTCGGTAGTCGACGGTAATTATGAAGGAGAACATTGGTTGGCTTCGTTTGCCCTGCATGCTTTTGAAGAAAAAAAGTAATTCCATTTGTGTACTTTTGCTGAAAATTAAATCATGCCACGCGAATTACTGATACAAGTCACACCCGAAACCGCCCACAACGAACTCTTGCTCCAAGAGCATGTGGCCAAATTGTTTCAGGTAGCCGTCAGCGAAATTCAAAAAGTGGTTGTACTTAAACGCTCTATTGATGCGCGTCAAAAAGCGATTAAATTCAATATTAAGGCGAATGTATTTCTGAAAGGAGAACCCTATTCGGAATCTGCCATCGAATTACCCGATTATCCTAACGTCAGCAATGCGCAAGAAGTGATTGTAGTAGGCGCCGGCCCGGCCGGATTGTTCGCTGCATTACAATTGATTGAATTGGGTTTAAAACCGATTGTCATTGAAAGAGGAAAAGACGTTCGCGGTCGCCGACGCGATTTAAAAGCCATCAACCGCGATCACATTGTAAACGAAGATTCCAACTATTGCTTCGGAGAAGGCGGTGCCGGGACTTATTCTGACGGCAAACTCTACACACGTTCTAAAAAGCGTGGCGATGTGGACCGAATTTTACGATTGTTAGTGGCTTTCGGCGCTACGCCCGATATTTTGGTCGAAGCACATCCGCACATCGGGACCAATAAATTACCGCAGATTATTCAGGATATTCGAGAAAAAATTATCGAATGCGGCGGACAAGTCTTGTTTGAAACCCGGGTAAGTGATTTCCTTATTAAAAGCAATGAAATACAAGGCGTTGTCACCCAAAACGGGGATACGATTTCGGCCAACAAAGTCATTTTAGCCACCGGACATTCTGCTCGGGATATTTTTGAATTGTTAGACCGAAAAAAAATCCTAATCGAAGCCAAGCCATTTGCCTTGGGCGTTCGCGCCGAACATCCGCAGGCGTTGATTGATAAAATTCAATACAGCTGCGATTTCAGAGGCGCGTATTTGCCGCCGGCACCGTATTCCATAGTGAAGCAAGTCAACGGTCGCGGCATGTACTCGTTTTGTATGTGTCCGGGTGGTGTGATTGCGCCTTGTGCGACGAGTCCGGGCGAAGTAGTCACCAACGGTTGGTCGCCTTCCAAACGCGATCAAGCTACTGCTAATTCCGGCATAGTAGTCGAATTAAAATTAGAAGATTTTAAGCCTTTTGCCCGATTCGGAGCGCTGGCCGGAATGGAATTCCAAAAAGCCATCGAACAAAAAGCATGGCATTTGGCAGGTGGCTCGAGCGCAAGCGAACTGGCGAAGCAAACGCAAAAAGTTCCGGCACAACGGATGGTCGATTTTACTCAAAATAAAGTTTCTTCTTCCATTCCTAAAACGTCTTATGTACCCGGAACTACTTCGGTAGAATTGGGTCAGGTGTTTCCCGGTTTTTTAACCCAAATCATGCGCGAAGGTTTTGTGCAGTTCGGGAAATCGATGCGTGGGTATATGACTAATGAGGCGATTCTGCATGCGCCCGAAAGCCGAACGTCATCACCGGTGCGAATTCCGCGTGACCATGAAACCCTAGAACATTTGCAAATCAAAGGGTTGTATCCTTGTGGAGAAGGTGCCGGTTTTGCGGGTGGTATCATTTCGGCAGCCATCGACGGCGAAAAATGTGCCCTTAAAATTGCCGAAAGTCTCTCAAAATAAAGTAATTTTCATTTTTATTTTAAAAAAAGTAGGGTGGTGACCATTTGCGTTGTCTAATCTTAAAACACTAAATCAAAAATAAAATGAAAAAGTTTAAAATTTTACTCTTGTTATTAATCGTTTCGGTAGCAGGTTTCTATTCTTGTTCCGATAACGATCCGGTGGAAAGCGAAATTGTGACTTCCAAAAGTATCGCGTTGCGAACCACTTTAAACGAAATTAAGAAAGCCAATAACATCAACGACAGAAATGCCAATGTCACTCAAGATCAATTCTTGTGTTTTCAGTTTGTTTATCCGATAACCTTATCCTATAACGACGGAACGGTGATTACCGTAGCAACGTATCAAGGCTTGTTAGATATATTAACGGCTGAAACCGAAACTTTATTTATTGTTGGTATAGCTTTCCCTTTCCAGGTGCAGCAGGAAGGAGCCATTACCACGATTGATAATGAAGCCGAATTTTATGCTTTGATTGAAGATTGCGGATTCAGTCCGATAAATGATGATGTGTTACAATTTAGCTGTTTACAAATCGTATTTCCTATTTCGGTAGTCAATGATAATGGCGTAACTATAGAGGTGAATACCCAAGCTGAATTAGAATCTTTGTTAATTAACGGTGCATTGGTAGACATTGTGTTTCCTATCAGTGTGACTCAGAATAACGAAGTGATTGTGGTTAACGACTTGTATGAATTATTCGAATTATATGACGAATGTGACGGCAACACAACTTCTTGTATTTGTACGGCCGATTACAATCCGGTTTGCGTGCAAACCCCTAATGGCGTTGTGGAGTATTCTAACATGTGCTTGGCGGAGTGTGACGGTTATACTCAAAACGATTTGGTGCCTTGTGCTCCGGTATGCAACATCACCAATGTAACAGCTACTCCGGGAACTTGTAATGCAAACGGTACCTATCCGTTAACCATCGATTTTGATTATGCCAATACCACCTCAAACGAATTTTATGTTTACAATTCTGCAGGCGTATTGGTGGGTTCTTACCCGTTATCGAGTTTACCGGTAACCATTCCGAATTACCAGACTGTGGCAGCGCCAGCAGATTATTTCGTAGTCAGAATTGGAACCAACTTTGATTGTAATGCCACGCAACAATGGACTACTCCCAATTGTAATCCCACTTCCGATAATTTCGGAACGCTATTAGGAACTTGTTTCAATATTGCTTTTCCGGTACAAATACAATTTCAGGGTGCTTTGGTAACGGCTAATAGCAACGGCGATATTTTGCAATATTATTTTCCGGCACAGTCCAACATTCCGGCTTTTGTATATCCGTTGACGGTAACTTTCAATACCGCTACGGGGCCGATAACTGTAATTGTAGCTAGCCAAGCCGCTTTTGAAGCCGCCATTAACAACAATTGTAATTAAAAGTTAGCATAAAAATTGGGAAAAATGAATGTTACGACACAACCTTACTACTAAGGTTGTGTCTGTAATTTAAGCTATGAACGAAGAAAGTCAGAAAGATAAACTGTGTTCCGAAGCGGTATTTCGCTCGGTGTTTGACACTAATTTTAAAGTGTTGCGCAACTTTTTGGTCTACCAATTCAGAGGTGATATCGAAAATGCCGAAGATGTGGCGCAAAGTGCTTTTGTCAAACTTTGGGAGAATTGCAGCCTCCTGAAGCCGGAACAAGCCAAAAGCTTTTTATATACTACGGCCATTCGATTATCTTTAAATAAAATCAAGCACAGCAAGGTAGTGAACCATTTTGAATTGCAATTTCAACCCAAAACGGCACATCAAGAGTCCCCTGATTTTTTGATGGAAGAAATCGAATTGAAAACGCAATTGGAAAAAGCCATCAATGAATTGCCTGAAAAGCAAAGAACTGTATTTTTAATGAACCGATTTGACAATCAATCGTATACCGAAATCGCCGCCGCTTTAGATTTGTCGGTAAAAGCGGTGGAAAAGCGCATGCATTTGGCTTTGTTGTCTTTGAGAAAAGTAGTGAAAAACGTTTGAAATTAAGTATGATGAAAGCGCAAAATGAAACCTATTTATCCGATTGGTTAGCCCATAAAATCACCGATGCGCAATTAAAAGAATTGGTTTCGTCGGAAGATTTTGAAGCCTATCAAAAAATAAAAAACACCCTCGACGGATTGGAAATAAAGCAGCCCGATTTGGAGCAAAATTTTAATGCCATCCGACAAAAACTGGCCAACAAAAAGCAACCACAACCCAAAGTATTTCCGCTTTGGCGCTACGTCTCAATTGCCGCAACTGTACTGCTTTGCTTCGGATTGTATCACTTTTTGATGGCTCAAAATAATATTACCACCGATTTTGGTCAAACCAAGGCAATCACCCTGACCGATCATTCTAAAGTGTTGTTAAATGCCAAGTCGACGTTAACGTATGGTAATCTTTTTGCGTACCAAAGAACTATACAACTCCAAGGAGAAGCTTTTTTTGAAGTCGAAAAAGGCAGTCCGTTTACCGTTGAAACTTCGTTGGGTAAAGTACTCGTTTTGGGAACCAAATTCAATGTTATGTCTTTTGATGATTTCTTTGAAGTGAAATGCTATGAAGGCAAGGTAAAAGTGACGCAGAAAAATAAATCCACCATTCTGACGCCGGGTGAAAGCGTGCGGTTTTACAATGGGACCACGGAAAATTGGGCCGAAGTCTCTGATGCGAAACCATCGTGGATTTCAGGGGAGTCCACTTTTAAAAAGGTACCGATGCGTTATGTTATCGCCCAATTCAAAAAACAGTATAACGTTACCGTCGAATACCCGAAAAGCATAGAGAGCATTAAATTTACGGGTACTTTTACCCACAAAGAGCCAACGGTGGCATTGCAAACCATTTGTTTGCCATTGCATTTAAAATTCAGTAAAACCGGTAGCGGGAAAATTATTATTTCGGAATGAAAAAAATAATGATTTTGGGCTTCTTTTTGTGCTGGATGTCATGGTCGTGGTCACAAAAAAAAGAGTCTTTTAATTATACCGACACGCCTCTTACTCAAGTGCTTTCCGATATCGAGAAAGCATTTGCGGTTAAATATTCCTATATCGATTCACTGGTGGTTTCCCACCGAGTTACCTTGGTTAAAAAACACTATACTTTAGCCGAAATCAATACCGAAATTGAGCAACAATCCACCCTGGAAGTGATTCAAATCAACGAACGCTTTTATTCGATTAATCAATCGGAGACACGGGAAATCATTCCGTTGAAAGAAGTCTTAGTCGAAGAGTTTTTAGCCAAAGGTATTCGCAAAACTAATCCGTATTATGTTATTTCTCCTCAAAAAGTACAAACACTTCCCGGTATAACTGATGCTGATATTTTGCAATCGTTGCAGCAATTGCCGGGGGTGAAAAGTCCGAATGAAACCGCTACTGGTTTGTATATTCGTGGCGGAACAGCCGATCAAAATTTGATTTTGATGGATGGGATTCGGTTGTACCATCCCGGACATTTATTTGGCATGATTTCGAGTATCAATCCCAATATTGAGCAAACAGTGTATTACTACAACAAAGGAGTCAGTTCGAAGTTTGGTGAACGGGTTTCGGGGATTATCGACATTCAATCGACAGCTGCCGTTGCGGACAAAGTAAAAACCAACGCCGGAATCAATGCGCTCAACGCAGATGCATATGTGCAAATACCCTTGGTAAAAGAGAAACTGGGATTGCAACTTTCCGGACGAAAATCAATCACCGAGTGGTGGCAATCACCTACTTTTACACAGTTGGAGGATAAAGTTTTTCAAAACACCAATTTCAGTGATTTCGGTAGTGATAACCAATTCAGGTTTCACGATTATTCGGCCAAACTCAACTTTAAACCCAGCGATAAAACCTTGATTTCCGTATCGGGTTTGGTTATCCAAAACAATTTGGATTATCAAAATGTCATTGAAACGGATAGCATCAGCAACCAAAAAATGACCATTGAGAATTACGGTTTCAGTGTGCATTGGATTCAGAAATACAGTCCGAAATTGACTCAGAAAACCAATATTTTCTATTCGTTGTACAGTTTTGATTATCTCAAAAAACAAGCGTATCAAACCCATAAATTTGAAGCCTTTAAAAAACTCAATAGGGTAGTAGATTCGGGTGTCGAAATGAATTTTGCCTATCAAATGGCTAATGCATCAGAATTGGAATTCGGCTATCAGGTTTTCGGAAACGACATTTCACATTTATTCAATAGTTACAATCAGGATTTGGGCATTGTTTTGAGTTTGAAACACTTGTACAACATTACACATGCCGGTTTTGTTCAATACAAGAAAAACAAAGGCAGTTGGCATTTTCAACCGGGCTTGCGTTACAATTTTTACAGTCAAATGAACGTTTCGAGTTTTGAACCGCGGTTTTTATTGCAAAAGAACATCGCTGAGCCGCTGATTTGGCAAGCTTCTTATGAGCGCAGAAGTCAAGTGTTAAGTCAGGTTCGCGAAGATGCTGCAAACGATTTGAGTTTAGAGAATTATGTTTGGGTACTTTCCGATAACTCGGAATATCCGGTTCAGAAGTCCAATCAGTTCAGCAGTGGATTTATTTTCAAGAAAAACAATTGGTTGTTGGATATTGATGCCTATTATAAAAATATTACCGGAATTACGTCGTTTACGTTGGGATTTTTGGGTCAGAATGACAACAACATCCACCGTGGGAAAGGTTTTACGAAAGGTGTTGATGTGCTGTTGCAGAAAAGCGCTGCCACTTGGCGTACTTGGATTACATATACCTATCAAGATTCACAAAACCGTTTTCAAACCTTAAACAACGGAGCGTATTTTTCTTCCAATGCCGATATCAAACATCATTTTACCTTGGCTTTCAATAAAAAATGGAGCCGCTTTTTGTTTACCGCCGGTTGGTTTTGGCACAGCGGAAAACCGTTCAGTTCGATTGATGGCAACGGAGAAATTTCGGCGTACAATGCCAAGCGATTACCCGACTACCATCGTTTGGATGTTTCGGCGGTTTATCAACTTCAAACGGTAAAAGGCACTCATTTTAAAATTGGGGTTTCGGTTTACAATCTTTACAATCGCAATGTTCTCATCAGTAAAGAGTTGGAGCGACAATACGCTAACTTGTCCGATTTTTCCAATCCGCGCTATGCGGAACGCGAATTTTATTCCTTGGGCATCATGCCGAATGTATTTTTCAGAGTTTCTTTTTAAAAAGTTTTCAGTTACATCGTTTTAGTTAATTTCTTTATCTGAGCCATGGTCGGTGGTTTTCGGCAAAAGCGTAATTTTATAAAAAATCATTTTTATGAAGGCGATACCAACCGAATTTCAAATCGATACGTTAGTGCATCAAGATACCTACTTAGTTGATGGTGTACTTAAAAAATGGACCGGGCCGATTACCGAAGTTTTTTCTACCATTTCCGCTACCGAATCGTATGCACCAACCCTGTTAGGTTCTATTCCCGCCATGGGTGAAACCGAAGCTCGAGAAGTTGTAGCTGCGGCTGTGGCGGCTTATCATAACGGACAAGGCTTGTGGCCAACGATGAAAGTAGGTGACCGAATCAAGTGTATGGAGAATTTTGTCACCCAAATGAAAGCGACACGCAGCGAAGTAGTCAAATACCTGATGTGGGAAATTGGGAAATCGTTGGTCGATTCGGAAAAAGAATTCGACCGAACCGTTGAATACATCTACGATACCATTGAAGATTACAAACAATTAGACCGCGACAGCGCACGTTTTACCAAAAGTCAGGGTGTAAACGCCATGGTGCGTCGCGGACCGCTGGGTGTAGTGCTGTGTTTGGGACCGTATAATTATCCGTTGAACGAAACGTTTGCGTTATTGATTCCGGCCATCATAATGGGCAATACCGTTATTTTCAAACCGGCTAAGCATGGAGTGCTGTTGATTTCTCCGTTGCTGAAAGCCTTTCAAACCAGTTTCCCGAAAGGCGTCATCAATATTGTGTACGGTCGAGGTCGCGACGTGGCAGCTCCGATTATGCAATCGGGAAAGATTGATATTTTAGCGTTGATAGGCAACAGTAAATCGGCCATAGCGTTACAGGATTTGCATCCCAATAAAAACCGATTGCGATTGGTGTTAGGATTAGAAGCCAAAAATCCGGCGATTATTTTACCCGACGCCGATTTGGATTTGGCCATACAAGAGTGCATTACCGGAACGTTATCGTTTAACGGTCAGCGTTGTACGGCTTTAAAAGTTTTGTATGTGCACGAATCGATTGCGAGCGAGTTCAATCGGCGATTTGCAGCCAAAGTAGATGCGTTGCCGTTTGGAAATCCGTGGGAAAAAGGCGTGGCTTTAACGCCGTTACCCGAAAAAGAAAAACCCGCTTACATTCGGGAATTAATCGATGATGCTCTACAAAAAGGCGCTGACATCCTCAATGCCAAAGGCGGTGAGCGAACCGAAAATTATATATTTCCGGCGGTTTTGTTTCCGGTGAATAAAACCATGCGCGTCTATCACGAAGAGCAATTCGGTCCGGTGATTCCGATTCTAACTTTTAGAGATATTCAGGAACCCTTGAATGATATGGCCGAATCCAATTACGGACAACAGGTGAGTTTGTTTGGGCAAGACATCAAAACCATTGCGCCGTTAATTGATACCCTGGTCAATTTAGTTTGTCGTGTAAATTTGAACAGCGCTTGCCAGCGCGGCCCCGATGTGTATCCGTTTACGGGAAGAAAAGACTCGGCGGTGGCTACGTTGAGCATCCACGATGCCTTGCGTTCGTTTTCCATTCGGACTTTTGTAGCGTCTAAAGACAATGCCTACAACAATGCTATTTTGCAGGAATTGCTCAATAGCAAAGAGTCGAATTTTATCAATACCGATTACATTTTATAAATTAAAAAGGCTCTCCATCGAGAGGCTTTTTTTGTCAATTATTCTTTTTCAATCGGTTTTTAAAAACTTTTTCAAATTTCTCTAATTTCGGTTGGATGACCAATTGGCAATACGGTTGCTTTTGGTTGTTTTGATAGTAATTTTGGTGG
This sequence comes from Flavobacterium sedimenticola, assembly GCF_030053345.1. GTDB lineage: Bacteria > Bacteroidota > Bacteroidia > Flavobacteriales > Flavobacteriaceae > Flavobacterium > Flavobacterium sedimenticola. The sequence continues at coordinate 101,330 of NZ_JASGBP010000005.1, read as the reverse complement.
TAATCCTTGGCTTTGTAAAAAGCTTGAAAGGGTTCCAAAGTAGTCACGATTCGGTTGTTGTATACTTCTTTGTTCAACTCGGCTATGACGCTTTGCGCGGCTTTCTTTTGTTCCTCGTTTTTATAAAAAATGACCGAACGGTATTGCGTGCCGACATCAGCGCCTTGACGGTTTAAAGTGGTCGGGTCGTGAACCGTAAAGAATACTTTAAAAATTTCATCCAAGTTGGTTTTCGATTTGTCATACGTAATTTCCACTACTTCCGCCGCGCCGGTGGTTCCGGTACACACTTCTTCATAACTTGGGTTGATTACGGTGCCGCCCGAGAAACCCGAAACGACTTTTTCCACACCATCCAATTGTTCGTATACGGCTTCCACACACCAATAGCAGCCACCACCAAGTACAATAGTATCGGTATTGCCTTTTGATGCCGCAGCATCGGGTACAAAATCTAACGAAATAGCGTTCATACAATATCTTTTGCCGGTGGGCGCCGGACCGTCATCAAATAAATGACCTAAGTGGCTGTCACATCGTCCGCAAAGGGCTTCTATGCGATGCATCCCATAGGAGTAATCGTCTTTGAACCATATACTTTTCTTATTGTCTTGTTCAAAAAAGCTCGGCCATCCGCAGCTGCTCACAAACTTTTGATCCGATTTAAAAAGTTTCAATCCGCATGCGGCGCAGTAATAAGTGCCTTTGGTTTCGTTTTTCCACATGGTTCCGGTAAATGCTCTTTCGGTATCGGCTTGTCGTGCTACCGCATACAAATCGGCCGACAATACTTGGCGCCATTGTTCATCGGTTAAAACCAATTTGGTTGTATCGGTATTCGAATAATACGGGTTTTCCGGTTTTGAAATCACATTTTCCATAGCAGAAGTTTTGGTGTTATTAGGATTGTTTTGACCGCACGCCTGTAACATGAAAAGCGGCCATAAAACGATAAAGATAATCACAGATTTTGACATAGTACTTGTTTTAAATCCAATACAAATTTACAGCTAAATACGAGTCGAAATGTCCGGTAGATTACAAATTGCCGTGATTTAAGGAAAGTTTAACGGTTGTTCTACGGGCGGAATTATAGGTGCTGATTTTTTTTCGTATTTTTGAACGATTATTGTAGGCTATGACAGAAGAAAAAGTAATCTTGGTTAATGAACAAGATGAACCGATTGGGTTAATGAATAAATTGGAAGCGCACGAAAAAGCGGTATTGCACCGAGCCTTTTCGGTGTTTGTGCTCAATAGCAAAAACGAAATCATGTTGCAACAACGCGCGCACCACAAGTATCATTCTCCTTTATTGTGGACCAATACTTGTTGTAGCCATCAACGCGAAGGCGAAACCAACATCGAGGCCGGAACCCGCAGATTGTATGAAGAGATGGGTTTTAAAACCGAACTGAAAGAATTGTTTCACTTTATTTACAAGGCTCCTTTTGACAACGGTTTGACCGAGCACGAACTCGATCATGTCATGATTGGATATTACAATGATGAACCCAACATTAATCCGGAAGAAGTGGAAAGTTGGAAATGGATGTGTATTGAAGCCGTACGCCAAGACATGATTCAAAATCCGGATAGTTACACCGTTTGGTTCAAGATTATCTTTGATGAGTTTTATCATTATTTAGAAGAGCACAAACTTTAATATACAACGTATAATTTACAACCCAATGAGAGTTACCGTTTCCCGCAAAGCCCATTTTAACGCTGCTCACCGATTGTATCGCAAAGACTGGTCGATGGAACAAAACGATGCTGTTTTCGGGAAGTGTAACAATCCTAATTTTCACGGACACAATTACGAGTTGATTGTTTCGGTGACGGGCGCGATTGATTCGGAAACCGGTTATGTCATCGATGTAAAGATTTTATCGGATCTGATAAAGGAACACATCGAAAATGCTTTCGATCACAAGAATCTCAACTTAGATGTGCCTGAATTTACTCATTTGAATCCGACGGCCGAAAACATAGTGGTTGTCATTTGGAACAAATTGCGGCCTCATATCGATTCGGATAAAGATTTGGAAGTGGTTTTATACGAAACTCCCCGAAATTTTGTCACCTATAAAGGATCGTGATGGGATTACAAGTTGGAGATACACTGCCTCATTTTATTGCTGTTGACAGTCACGGCAATCCTTTTGACAGTAAGCATTATGACGGGAAAGCACTCGTCATTTATTTTTATCCTAAAGATGATACTCGGGTGTGTACCGTACAAGCGTGTTCGTTCCGCGATCAGTATGAAGATTTCAAAGCCTTAGGGGCTGAAGTCATCGGCGTAAGCAGCGACTCTGCGAAATCCCATCAAAAATTTGCCTCGAAATATCGTTTGCCTTTCCTCTTGTTGTCGGATTCCGATAAGAAGTTGCGAAAATTATTTGGTGTTCCCAATGATTTGTTCGGTTTACTACCCGGCAGAGTCACCTATGTAATTGATAAAAAAGGAATCGTACAACTGGTATTCAATAGCATGTCGGGGAAAATTCACATTCAAAAAGCACTGCAAATGCTGAAAACAATGTAAGTTTGTCAAAAAATCAAAGCATGCTATTTTACCCGTTACAATTTGAGCCGATTCTGAAAGAGCGGATTTGGGGAGGAACCAAATTGAAAACCCTTTTGAACAAGTCCATAGCTTCTGAAATTACCGGTGAAAGTTGGGAAATTTCTACTGTTGCGAATGATGTTAGTGTGGTAGCGAACGGACATTTTAAAGGAAAAACACTCAATGAATTAATCGATGAGTATCCGAATGAAATTTTAGGGACAAAAGTGTATGCCCAATTCGGAAAACAATTTCCGTTATTATTCAAATATTTGGATGCGCGGCAAGATTTATCCATTCAGGTGCATCCTAATGATGCATTGGCTCAAAAGCGGCACAATTCTTTTGGTAAAGCCGAAATGTGGTATGTGTTGCAAGCCGATGAGAATGCCCGATTAATAGTGGGTTTCAAAGAAAAATCTTCTCCGGAAGAATATCTTACGCATTTAAACAACAAAACCCTTCTGGCTATTCTGGATACCAAAAAAGTGCAACCCGGCGACGTGTTTATGCTAAACACCGGAACGATTCACGCGCTCGGAGCCGGAATTGTAATTGCCGAAATCCAACAAACTTCTGACATTACGTATCGCGTATATGATTTTGACCGCGTTGACGCCAACGGAAATACCCGTGAGTTGCACGTGGATTTGGCTTTGGAAGCTTTAAACTATGAGAAAACAGAAGCCCAACGGTGGTATGAAAAACAGGAAAATGTGTCCAATCAAGTGATACAATGTCCTTATTTTACCACCAATTTCATCAAGCTCAATGATACTTTTTCCAAGACCAAAACAACCGACTCGTTTTGTGTGTTCATGTGTGTGGAAGGCGATTTCAGTCTCAATGTGAATGGCGATTCCTATCGCTACGGTATAGGGAGCACGGTGCTATTGCCGGCAGCACTGACCGATTTTCAGTTGAGCGGACAAGCTTCGTTACTGGAAATTTACATTTCGTAGTTGCGGTTTTAAAGTTTTGCCGTACTTTTGTCGAAATTTTAAAATAATAAGAACATGGCAAGTGTTAAGAATTTAAAAAAAGACATCAACTTTGTATTAGGAGATATTATTGAAGCGGTTTACATTCATGAAATGACCACTACCGGAAAACCGTCAGATCAAAGCAATGCAATCATTGATGAAGCCATCGCTTCTTTTGATGCTTTGATTACTAAAGTAAACGCCAAAAATGTGGAGAACAAAAAGGCCCATTTCAAGCAAATTAACGCCGAGTTAGAACAAACTGCTAATCAATTGGTTGAAAAAATCAACGCCTTATAATTCAAAAAAGCAGTAAAAAAACAGCAAAATATTTTGGAATTTAAAATTCAAAAAATATATTTGCAGTCATAATTGAGACGCCGGTGTAGCTCAGCTGGCTAGAGCAGCTGATTTGTAATCAGCAGGTCGTGGGTTCGAGTCCCTCTATCGGCTCAATTCGAAAACCATCACTGAAAAGTGGTGGTTTTTCGTTTTTATGGGCGTTAATGTTTCAAAAAACGCATTGCAAAATCATTTCTATTTGTATCTTTATAGGCTGTCAAAGAATTGAAATGCAGAGACTTTTCTCCCCAAAAAGTAATTATTAAATCAAAAATTTATGTGTACGACAAAACAAAGTGAATTTATGCAAGAGGCTATCAACCTGTCTATCGAGAATGTAAAATCGGGAAAAGGCGGGCCTTTTGGTGCAGTAATCGTCAAAGACGGTAAAATTATTGCCCGCGGAGCCAATGGTGTAACTTCTACCAACGACCCGACGGCACATGCAGAAGTAGTAGCCATTCGAAATGCCTGTGCAGCATTAGGCACTTTCCAATTAGACGGCTGTGAAATTTATACCAGTTGCGAACCTTGCCCGATGTGCTTGGGGGCTATTTATTGGGCGCGTCCCGACAAAATGTATTTCGCCAACACCAAAAAAGATGCGGCCGATATCCAATTTGATGACCAATTCATTTATGAAGAGTTGGAATTGCCTTTTACCAATCGTAAATTGCAAACTGAGCAAATGATGCGCGATGAAGCCTTGGAAGCTTTTAAGCTCTGGTCAGAGAGCATCAATAAAATAGAATACTAAATCGGTATGATTCAATTTCTCTTAAACCAAAGGCTGATTTCAACGAATAAGGCTGCAAGTACGACATTGCTCGATTTTATCCGGTATGAAGAAAACCTGCGTGGTACCAAAATCGGTTGTCGCGAGGGCGATTGCGGTGCGTGTACGGTTCTAATCGGCTCGCTCAAAGCCGGAAAAGTGGAGTACATCAGCGCGACTTCTTGTTTGACACCTCTAGCAAATGCCCAAGGCAAGCACATCGTAACCGTAGAAGGCACCAACTTGCCCGATACATTAAACCAAGCCCAACAAGCGATGGTCGATTGCTCGGGAACCCAATGCGGCTTTTGTACACCCGGCTTTGTGAATTCGATGAGCGGCTTTGCGCTGACATGCGAGGATGCCACTGTTGAAAAGGCTATCAGCGCCATCGATGGGAATATTTGTCGTTGTACCGGTTACAAATCAATCGAAAGAGCAGCGGTAAAATTGACAGAGAAATTAGAAACTAAAGATCAAAAGAATCCCTTAGAATGGTTGGTGGCTCATGCCTTCATTCCGGAGTATTTTTTGCAAATTCCGGATCGCTTAGCGCAAATTCAAACGGCTTATGCGACCACCGGAGCGGTTGCCGTGGGCGGTGGGACCGATTTGTATGTCCAAAAGCACGATCAACTACACGAGATGGATTTGGACTATTTATTTGACAAAAAAGAACTCAACGGTATTACCTTCAGCGGCAATACTTGTATCCTGAAATCTTCGGTAACCGTAACCGAATTAATGGAGAATGAAACATTGTTACAAGCCATTCCGAATTGGTACCACTATCTGAAGTTATTATCGTCAACGCCAATCCGAAATATCGCCACCATCGCCGGGAATATTGCCAACGGTTCGCCCATAGGTGATTTCACAATTATCCTTTTGGCGATGAAAGCCCAATTAATCCTCACTAATAAAACCAATAACAGCCGACAAGTAGCACTAAAAGACTTTTATTTAGGATACAAGACCTTTGATAAGAAAACAGACGAAATCATTTCGCAAATTGAATTCGAGGTACCAAACCACGGTACCCGATTCCATTTTGAGAAAGTATGCAAACGCCAATATTTGGATATTGCCAGTGTGAATTCGGCTGCTACGATTGCAACGAACGGTAACACTATAACAGAAGCCCGTCTTTCTATGGGTGGTGTAGGTCCTATTCCGAAATATTTAGCCGAAACCGCTCAGTTTTTGGTTGGAAAAGAATTGAATACTGCCACGGTAAAAGAGGCCGAAACGATTCTTCAAACCGAGTTGTCACCCATCAGTGACGCCCGCGGGACGGAAGCCTACAAACGATTATTGGGACGTCAGTTGTTTTTAGCTCATTTCTTAACACTATTTCCGGAAACCTTTACCATGGAAGATTTAATATGATTAACATAGATGCTCACAATCACGTAAAAGGAAAGTCGATTTACCTCGACGACATCCGAGAAATACAAGGAACGCTGTACGCAGTTCCTTTTGATGCGACAGTAGCGCATGCCAAAATCAAAAAATGGGATGTTGAAAAAGCATTACATCATAAAGGGATAGTCGCTATTCTCACAGCCAAAGATGTGCCCGGTTTAAATCAAATTGGCGGGATTATTCCCGATGAACCGTTGTTTGCCGAAGATGAGGTACATTTTCGCGGACAAGTTATTGCCTTGATTGTCGGAAAATCGGAACACGATTGCCGGATGGCTGCCAAGTTAATTCAAGTGGATTACGAAGAATTACCCGTAATAGTCGATCCGAGAGAAGTACAAGCCCTAGGCAAACTCATCATTCCGCCACGTAGTTTTAAACTCGGCAATACGGCCGAAGCTTGGGCACAATGCGACCATATTATCGAAGGGCGCAGCGATGTCAACGGACAAGAACATTTATACATCGAAACACAAGGTGCTTATGCCCGTCCTAAAGAAGACGGTAGCCTCATCATATCATCGTCCACCCAAGGACCAACCGCTGTGCAACGCATGGTGGCTCAGGTTTTGAATATTCCGATGCATAAAGTGGAAATCGACACCGTACGTTTGGGTGGCGGTTTCGGCGGGAAAGAAGACCAAGCTACGCCTTGGGCTGTGATGGTCGCTTTGGCGGCACAACAATTGCAAAAACCGGTAAAAATGGCGATGCATCGTATGGACGATATGCGCATGACCGGGAAACGTCATCCGTATTCCGCCGATTTTAAAATCGGGTTGACCAAAGATTTAAAAATTGTAGCGTATGAAGTGACCCATTACCAAAATGCGGGTGCAGCAGCCGATTTATCGCCTGCGGTAATGGAGCGAACCTTATTCCATTCGACCAATTCCTATTTTATCCCGAATGTCATGGCTACGGCCTACAGTTGTAAAACCAATTTGCCGCCTAATACGGCGTTCCGCGGATTTGGCGGACCGCAGGGCAAATTTGCTATTGAAGCCGCTATAGTTAAAGCTGCCGAAACGTTAGGTGTCAGTCCGGCCGAGATTCAAAAAGCCAACTTGGTCAAAGAAGGCGATGAGCTATCCTATGGTCAAATTTTGACTCTGGTGGAAGCCACCAATGCTTGGGAAACCTGCATGACAAAGTATGATTATGCCGGACAAAAGAAAAGAGTAGAAACATTCAACATGAAAAATACCCGATTCAAAAAAGGCTTAGCGATTCAACCCATTTGTTTCGGAATTTCGTTTACCAATACCATGATGAATCATGCGCGGGCTTTGGTGCACATTTATCACGACGGAAGCGTGGTAGTGAGTACCGGTGCGGTCGAAATGGGGCAAGGCGTCAATACCAAAATGCTGCAAATTGTGGTGGAAACTTTTGGTATAAAAGCCGATAAAGTCCGAATCGAATCCACCAATACCTTGCGTGTCGCCAATACGTCGCCAACCGCTGCCAGTGCGGGAGCCGATTTAAACGGGAAAGCGCTGCAGATGGCGTGTCATGCGTTGTTGGAACGTTTGAAAGCAGTAGCTCAAAAAGAATACACCGACCAAATCATCGAATTAAAAGAGGAGTGGGTGTATGCCAATGAAATCAAAACCGAAATGACTTGGAAGGATTTAATCCTCCGTGCGTTTACGCAGCGTGTTGCCCTTTCGGAAAACGCACATTATGCCACGCCAACCATTCATTACGATAAAACCAAAGAAAAAGGACATCCGTTTGCGTATCATGTATACGGCACTTCCATTCACGAAGTGACTGTCGATTGTTTGAAAGGAACCTACGAAGTAGATAGTGTCAATATCGTACACGATTTTGGAAAAAGTATGAATCCAACCATCGACAACGGTCAAATTGAAGGCGGATTGGTGCAAGGTATCGGTTGGATGACCCTGGAAGAAATCATCTATAACGAGCAAGGGCGATTGGTGTCTAATGCCTTGTCAACGTATAAAGTACCCGATATTTATTCGGTGCCGAAAGTGATTAACATCAAACATCTGGAAACCGAAGGACACGAATTGGCTATCAAAAAATCGAAAGCCGTAGGGGAACCGCCGTTGATGTACGGTATCGGAACCTATTTTGCGATTCGTGACGCTGTGAAAGCCTTTAATCCAAAAGCAAATCTCGCGGTCAACGCACCTTACACACCCGAAAAAGTGTTGATGGATTTATATCAAAAATCATAAATTCGGGTTTATGGTTACCGATTTTTACAAAAAACTCCAACAGGTATTACAGGAGGAAAGCCGCTTAATCCTGATGGTGGTTGTTGCCAATAATGGCAGTAGTCCCGGACGAAAGGGCTTTAAAATGGTGGTCACTCCACAGCAAATGTACGGCACCATTGGCGGCGGTATTATGGAACATAAAATGGTGGAATTGGCCGAAAGCCTACTGAGTAAACCTCCTTTTACTCCTTTTGTAAAACATCAAATCCACGATAAATCGGCACCCAAAGACCAATCGGGTATGATTTGTTCAGGAGAACAAACGATTGCTTTTTACGATTTGGATACGCGTTTTTTTTCGGTAACCGAAAAAATATTGTCGGATGAACCGTTGACCATTAATTATTCCAACCATGGCATTACTTTAGAGAAACCCGAACGTTTTCAATGGCTTTATACCGAAGCTAATTGTTTGACGCAAAAAGTGTATATCATCGGTGGTGGTCATGTAGGATTGGCGCTAAGCGAAGTCTTGTCGAAATTGGATTTCGAATTGCATTTACTCGACCATCGCGAGAACTTGAATACGATGGATGCCAACACTTTTGTGCAGTCCAAACAGGTCATCGATTTTGAAACGATTGACCAATACATTCCCGAAGGCAAGAAGGTTTACGTGGTAATTATGTCTTTTGGATATCGTACCGATGATGTTATTATTCGACGTTTGTTGGGGAAAAAGTTTAAATATATTGGTATGCTGGGTAGTGTGGCCAAAATTAAAACGCTATTTCAAAACCTCGAGGCCGATGGTTTTGACAAAGCTCAAATTGCTGAGGTATTTGCACCAATCGGTCTCGATATCAAAAGTGAAACAACACAGGAAATCGCCATAAGCATTGCGGCTCAACTCATACAAATCCGAAACCAAAACCGATGATTACAGTTGCAGAAGCCTTTTCGATACTTGAAAATCTCAATTTTCCTAAACGAATAATTGAAGTTTCTTTATGGGAAGCGCGTTATCATGTTTTGGCCGAAACAGTGGTGTCACCTATCGATATGCCGCCCTTTCGACAAGCTACCATGGATGGATTTGCTTTGTGTTTACACAATTCGTTGCCGTATGAAATAGTGAGTGAAGTCAAAGCCGGAGATGTATGTAACATAGCACTGCAACCCGGGCAAGCGGTAAAGATTTTCACCGGCGCCGCTGTCCCAAATTCAGCCCAAGCCGTCATTCCAATCGAGAAAGTAACGGTAGAAAAGGGTACCCTACAACTTCAAGAAAATATAAAACCCGAAACCAATGTCCGACCAAAAGGCGCACAGATTGCTCAAAATGAAAAAGCGTTAGCCGATGGCTCGTTGCTCAATGCGGCGGCTGTAGGTTTTTTAGCCGGTTTGGGTGTTGACCGGGTCAAAGTGTATCAAAAACCAAGTGTTGCTATTGTAGTGACGGGTAATGAATTAGTTGCGCCCGGGAAGGCATTGCCTGAAGGAAAAGTGTATAACAGCAACACCCTGATGTTGCAAACGGCTTTGTGGGATGCTCATTTTGAAACCATCAATACCTATCAGGTTGCCGACGATTTTGAGAGCACAAAAGCTGTTTTATTACAAGCCATTAACGAGAATGATGTGGTTTTGGTTTCCGGCGGGATATCGGTTGGCGATTACGATTTTGTGGGCAAAGCATTGGAACAGTTAGGCGTAACAACCCTGTTTTACAAAGTCAATCAAAAACCGGGAAAGCCATTGTATGCCGGACAGCTAAATCATAAAATCATTTTGGCGCTACCCGGCAATCCGGCGGCGAGTCTCACGTGTTTTTATGTGTATGTATTGCCTACGTTACAACGTTATTGCGGCAGCCAAGGAGGGTACGGTTCGGATGTACAGAAAACAATTACTCATGACTTCTCGGTAGACAATCCCAGAGCGCAGTTTTTAAAAGCGTTGGTTTCCAATGATGAGGTCACTATTTTATCCCACCAGGATTCGGCGATGCTGAATTCTTTTGCACAGGCTAATGCCTTAGTCTATCTACCGGAAGGAAAATATAAAGTTCATCAAAACGATAAAGTAGTTCTGTATACTATTTAGTATATTTACCCTACTCAAAAGAATTAAACGTAATGATGAGCGGCGAAATAACTCAGTTACCCTTATTGCTTCTGCTTTTGGCCGTTGTAGCTTTTTTGTACGCCAGTGTAGGGCACGGCGGTGCCAGTGGTTATTTGGCCTTAATGAGTATTTTTGGTTTTTCGATTGCGGTGATGAAACCTACAGCTTTGGTATTAAATATCTTAGTTTCGGGGCTTTCTTTTTACTTTTATTTTCGAGCCAAAGAATTCCATTGGAAACTGTTTTATCCTTTTGCCATTATTTCGGTTCCGTTTTCGTTTTTAGGTGGAACCATAACCATAGAAACCCATTGGTACAAAATTATTTTAGGAACCGTGTTGTTGTTTGCCATAGCCCGATTGTTAGGACTATTGGGTGCCATTCAAAACCAAGAACGTCCGGTAAATCTGCCGTTAGCACTATTCATCGGTGCTGTAATAGGGTTTTTGTCGGGGTTAATCGGTATTGGCGGCGGAATTATTTTGAGTCCGGTTTTGCTATTGTTGGGTTGGGCTACCATAAAACAAACCGCAGCCGTTTCGGCCTTGTTTATTTTGGTAAACTCAGTTTCAGGCCTTTTCGGTTTTGTCTCGCAAGGCGGTATTTTACCACAATCATCTATTCCGTTTATCGGCGTGGTTTTGGTTGGCGGTATCTTAGGCGGTTATTTTGGAAGTAAAAAAATGAATACCCTAGTCTTGCGCAATGTTTTGGCCTTGGTTTTGGGGATAGCTGTTTTTAAATTATACACCACATAAAATATGGGAATCAAATGTCCGATACGGTATTACGGGATTATCAGCGATATTGTTGATATGGAAGCTGATTTAGCCGAATTCAACGGCGATGTTCCGTCACTTCATGATTTGAAATTGGCGCTCGAAGATGCTTTTCCGGATATGAGAGAGGTCAATTATTTGTTTGCCGTCAATCAACAACTGGTTTCCGATTTGTCCATGGAACTAAAAGAAAATGATGAAATTGCACTCTTGCCGGCATTCTCGGGAGGATAATTCAACACCATGCAAAACAACCGATACCACAAACAAATCCAACTGCCCGAAATTGGTCTTTCGGGTCAGGAAAAAATAGCCAACGCTAAGGTTTTAGTCGTTGGTGCCGGTGGTTTGGGTTGCCCCGTTTTGCAAAGTTTAGTAGCCGCCGGCGTCGGGCATATCGGCATAGCCGATGGCGATTTAATTGAGGAAACCAATTTGCACCGGCAATTTTTATTTACCGGTAACGATATTGGAAAAAATAAAGCCGTTGTGGCCAAAGCGGTCATGTCGAAGCAAAACCCGGAGGTTAATGTCGAGGTGTATCCAATACATTTTACAACATTAAACGCTTTTGAAATTGTTTCCGATTATCATATTATAGTCGATTGTACCGACGACAATACCACGCGATATTTGATCAACGATATTGCGTTGGTCAAAAATATTCCGATGGTGTATGCAGCTGTTCACCGATTTGAAGGGCAACTTTCGGTCTTTAATTATGCGAATGGACCAACATATCGTTGCCTGTTTCCGGAGCGCAAGAACCATTTCACAACCAACTGTAATGACAGCGGTGTTTTAGGCGTTGTCCCTAACGTATTGGGGGTGATGCAGGCCAATGAAGTCTTAAAAATAATTTTGGGAATCGGTGACGTGCTGAGCGGAACATTGCTTTTGGTCAACATGTTGAACAATGCTACTCAGACCTTACACTGTTCGGTACAAGACGCCCAAAAAACCATTGGCATGCAAAACGGATTAGCCGTTTTCCATCAGTTACTGAACAGTGGTATCGGAGCGGTTTCGGCCAATGATTTTTTGGCGGAAGCCACACAAACTCACAGTTTGATTATTGATATTCGAGAACGTTATGAAGAACCGCAATTGGACATAGAATGTATTCGAAAAGTGCCTTTGGCACAGTTGGAAGATTTTCTGAAGACTATTGATCGAAACCAAAGAATCATCCTCTTTTGTCAAGAAGGCAATCGCAGTAAACTAACCGGTGAGTATTTAATACAAAACGGTTTCACCAATGTGGCTCATTTGTCCAATGGGGTGGAATCCTTACTTAAAATCAATGCAGACCACTAAATAATGATAGAAAAAACTAAAAAAAACTGCTTTCATAGCGGAGCCATTGCAGCGGAATTCATCGGGAATTCGATAGCCAAACACCAAACTAAAACCAGTATCGGCGCGCATCAAATTTTCTTGGGACAAGTACGGGCCGATATCATAGACGGAAAAGAAGTAAAAGCCATCGAATACACGGCGTATGAAGCCATGGCCGAGAATGTTCTCCACGACATTCGGGAAGTGGCTTTTGACCGATATGATTTGACCTGCATGCACATTCACCATAGTTTGGGTGTTGTCAAGGCCGGTGAAATTTGTTTGTTTGTTTTTGTGTCGGCTTCAAGGCGCAAAGCGGTGTTTGACGCTATAACCTTCATAGTGGAGGAAATTAAAGCCAAAGTCCCGATTTTCGGAAAAGAAATCTTTGAAGACGATACCTATGTCTGGAAAAAAAATACCTAAATTATGGTCGATATTACCCATAAAATAACCACACTCCGCACAGCCACTGCGCAAGCTTTGGTCAAAGTTGGTTCTGCAGCAACAATACAAGCGGTTTTGGATAAAAAAGTACCCAAAGGCGATGTGCTTGAAGTGGCTCGTGCCGCGGGTTTATTTGCCGTAAAAAACACGGCTAATGCCATTCCGGATTGTCACCCGATGCCGATTGAGTACACGGGTATTCACTTCGAGTGTTTTGAGGATTTTATCCAAATCGAAGTATGTGTCAAAACCATTTACAAAACCGGCGTTGAGGTCGAAGCCATGCACGGCGCTTCTATAGTAGCACTGACGTTGTATGATATGTTGAAACCCATTGACAAAAACGTAGAAATCGCCACAATCAAATTATTACATAAAAAAGGCGGTAAATCCGATTTTGGCACCAAAGAAAATCCTAACTTGAATGTAGCGGTGCTTGTTTGTTCCGATAGTGTTTCGGCCGGAACCAAAGAAGACACTTCGGGTAAGATTATTACCGAAAAACTCGAGCAATTGGGATTGGTTATTTCCCAATACGATATAATCCCCGATAAGATTTCGGATATTCGAAGTAATATCCAAAATCTGATTGAACACAAAACCGATTTGATAGTCCTAACCGGCGGTACCGGATTGTCTCATAACGATGTCACCCCCGAAGCGGTGATCCCATTATTAGACCGACGCATTCCGGGGATTGAAGAAGCGATTCGCGCTTACGGACAAGAGCGAACACCTTATGCTATGTTGTCGCGCAGCGTTGTTGGGTTTAAAGGCGATACTTTGATTATGGCGCTACCCGGTTCGGTGGGCGGTGCTTCCGAATCCATTGATGCCGTGTTTCCGTCGGTGTTGCATTTGTTTAAATTGCTGAACGGATACGATCATGGAAAATAAGGGCAACTTGCTGGATTCTCATGGGCGTGAACACAACTATTTGCGCATTTCAATTACCGAACATTGTAATTTGAGATGCAGTTACTGCATGCCCGAGGAAGGCATTGCCTTAACACCCAAACCGCATTTGATGACTGCAGAAGAGATTGTTTTCATCGCCCAAACATTTGTCGGTTTAGGCGTCACCAAAATTCGGCTAACGGGCGGGGAACCTTTGGTTCGCAAAGATGCCAAAACAATCCTTCAGAAATTGGGGCAACTCGGCGTCGATTTATCCCTTACCACCAATGGGATTTTGGTACCCGATTTTATCCCAACGTTCAAAGAGGCAGGGATTCACACCATCAACATCAGTATTGATAGTCTGGTGAAAGAAAAATTCAATCGAATTACCCGGCGAAACTATTTTGATACCGTATTGGAAAACATGACGTTACTGCTTCGGGAAGGATTTAAAGTCCGACTGAATGTGGTATTGATTAAAGACTTTAACGACAATGAAATTCTCGATTTTATTCGTTTAACGAAAACCGAAAACCTCAAAATCCGCTTTATTGAATTCATGCCCTTCAACGGAAATCACTGGGATAAATCCAAATTGGTTTCGTATGCCGAGATCATGTATACCATTCAAACGGAATACGCTCTTTCCGAAATCGAGCGCTTAACCGATGCCCCGAATGACACCGCTAAAAATTTCAAAATTGCTTCATATGCGGGCAGTTTTGCCATTATCAGTTCGGTGACCAATCCGTTTTGCAGTACGTGTAACCGTATTCGGCTTACGGCCGACGGGAAACTGAAAAACTGTTTGTTCTCCAATTCCGAGACCCCTTTGTTGCCAACCCTACGCAACGGAGATTCTATTTTGCCCTTACTTCAACACAATCTTCAATCCAAAAAAGCAGTCCGTGCCGGTATGGATGACGACCTCAAATTTCAAAATCCGGAGCTGTTTTCTCAAAACCGCAGTATGATTGCCATCGGCGGTTAAATTTCAAATCAATATTTTTTAATAAAACTTGTAAATTTTTTAATTAAATTTATATTTGCAGGTTCGCCTATGCGAAAAAAACAATTTTATAACATTGCAAGAAAGAATACTATATAGTCAAAACGTTTGGGTTGACGGAAAATTACAACCGGCCACCGTTCATATTCAAAACGGAACCATTTCCAATATTCATTTCAATAAACGTGACACTGCTGAAGATTTTGGCGACTTAGTCATTATGCCCGGCGTGATTGATGTGCATGTGCACGTCAACGAACCCGGTCGTACCGAATGGGAAGGTTTTGAAACCGCCACGCAAGCCGCCGCCGCCGGAGGAACAACCACAATTATTGATATGCCTTTGAATGCGAGTCCGGTTACGACTACCTTGGCTGCCTTTGAAGATAAATTAGCTTCCACGCAAGGTAAAATGAATATCAACGTGGGGTTTTATGCCGGATTGGTTCCCGGCAATGCGACGCATTTGGAAGCGATGTTGCAAGCCGGAGTAGTAGGCGTGAAGTGTTTTTTAACGCATTCCGGAATTGACGAATTCCCCAACGTTACCGAGAAAGATTTAGACGAAGCCATGCCCATCATTGCAAAATACAAGGTGCCATTGTTAGCGCATTGTGAGTTGTATGATACTGAGGTCGACTGTGGTTTTAATGAAAATCCAACAAGTTATCAGCACTATTTGGCCAGTCGCCCGAAACAATGGGAAAACGATGCCATTGCTTTAATGATTCGAAAATGCCGCGAACACAATTGCCCGGTACATATCGTACATGTGGCTTCCGCCGAGGCGTTGGCTCAAATTGAAGCCGCCAAAAAAGAAGGCTTGCCCATCACGGCTGAAACCTGTACGCAATACATTTATTTCAATGCGGAATCCATACCTGATGCGAGTTGTATTTACAAATGTGCGCCGCCCATTCGGGAGAAAGCCAACAACGACCAATTAAAACAGGCGTTTTCAACGGGTGTTTTAGATTTTCTAACCACCGATCATTCGCCGGCGCCGCCAAGCATCAAAGAAATGGAAAGCGGTAACTTAAAAAAGGCCTGGGGCGGCATAGCCGGAATTCAGTTTTTATTGAGTGGTTCGTGGACAGCGATGAAAGAGACACTGACTTTAGAACAGTTTATACCGTTAGTTACCGCTAAGCCTGCCGCTTTTTGTAAGGCGAAGAAAAAAGGCACTATTGCGGTTGGCTTTGATGCCGATTTGGTTATTTGGAATCCTAATGACAGCGAAATCATCAGGGAAGAAGGTGTTTTTTTTCGATATAAAATCAGTCCGTATATCGGACAAAACTTGAGCGGCATCGTGGCTGAGACCATCGTTAACGGCGAAACGGTGTATCAAAATAAATTTATAAAAAATAAAAATAAAGGACAATGGCTTTTACAAAAGTAACCGAAATCATCAAGGAATCCCCCGCATTTACACAGCTAACCGATTTGGCCGCCGAGGGTTTGGGCGGAAAAGTGGTGTATGCGACCGATGATTTTTTTGCCGAAAAGGAAAATTTAATCAAACCGACCCGCGGGGTCTTTATTGCCGATAAATATACTGATCGCGGCAAATGGATGGACGGTTGGGAAAGCCGTCGCAAAAGAACACCGGGTCACGATTGGGCGGTTATTCAGTTGGCCACTTCGGGGAAGATCAAAGGCTTTGACATCGATACCAATTTCTTTTTAGGGAATCATCCGCCGCATGCTTCGATTGAAGCGATTTATTTGGAAAATGCCGATGGGATTACCGATTGGGATGGTTTGGCATGGACAGAAATCTTGCCGAAATCGCCTTTGGATGCCGGTTCGCAAAACTTTTACGCATGTGAGAGCCATGAAATTTACACGCACCTGCGTTTACACATTTATCCCGATGGTGGCGTAGCCCGATTCCGAGTGTATGGCGAGGTGTTTAAAAATTGGGATACTTTCGATGCATCGCAAGAATTGGATTTGGCGGCAGCCATTAATGGCGGTCAGGCGATTGCGTGTAATGATATGTTTTTTAGCGCCATGAGCAATTTGATTATGCCGGGACGCGGTGTGAATATGGGCGACGGTTGGGAAACCAAACGAAACCGAACCCCGAACAACCGCGATTGGGTGATTTTAAAATTAGCGCACCAAGGAATTGTGAACCGAATTATAGTAGACACCTGCCACTTCAAAGGCAATTATCCCGACAGTTGTTCCCTTGAAGGCTGTGTTTCTTCGGGTGACGATTTGACAAATGCCGAATGGAAAACACTATTGCCGCAACAAAAACTAAGCGCCGATTACATTCACGAATTCCGTTCGGAAGTGCAAGCAATCGGAGCGGTTACCCACGTTCGTTTGACTATTTTTCCCGATGGCGGCGTGAGCCGTTTGCGACTTTTTGGTAAAATCAACAAATAAACAGTTTGAATACATTTATACTTAGCATATTGTATGTGATTTATTTCAGCGTCTTGATTACGCTGGGCTATATCTCTTATAAAATGCCGAAAATTAAGGTCAGTAAAGCCGATGATGATACGGAAGAAACTCAGGAAATAAAAAAAACCAGCCAAAATTATATCTACACCGGAATTTTATTGGCTATAGTCGGCATTTTGGTAAACACCTATTTTTTGGTTGAAGGCACGCCCTTGGAAAGTCACATGATGGAATGGCTCAATATTGTCATTCGATTGATGCATATTACTTTCGGTATAGCCTGGATTGGGGCGTCGTTTTATTTTGTGTTTTTGGAAAATGCTTTGAATCGCACCGAGGAGGTACGCGACGAATTGGCCGGAAATTTGTGGGCCGTCCACGGCGGCGGGTTTTATTATTTGGAAAAATATAAAATCGCGCCCAAAACGATTCCGAAGCGCCTGCATTGGTTCAAATACGAAGCCTATTTTACGTGGCTTTCCGGATTTTGTTTGCTGTTTGTAGTGTATTATTTCAACGCTTCGGCTTTTTTAATCGACAAGAATGTTTTCGATATTACAGTGACGCAGGCCATTCTTACCGGAGTCGGTTCGTTTGTAGTGGCCTGGTTAATCTACGACCAAATGTGCAAATCAGCTTTAATCCGAAACCAAGTAGCGTTTGCCTTGGTTGGTTTTGCGTTATTGGTTGGTTTTGCGTGGTTTTATTGTCATGTGTTTAGTGCGCGAGCGGCGTATATTCACTTCGGAGCCATGATAGGCAGTTTGATGGTCGCCAATGTGTTTTTCGTGATTATTCCGGCGCAGAAAGCCATGGTAGCTGCGGGGAAATTGGGTCAACCGCTCGACCCGACTTTAGGGAAAAAAGCCTTAGCACGTTCGTTACACAACAACTATTTTACCCTGCCGGTGTTGTTTGTGATGGTGAGTAACCATTTTCCGTCTACCTTTGGGTATGAGTATCCGTGGTTGATGTTAGCGATTATCTCCTTGGGTGCGGCAGGCGTGAAGCACTATCTGAATTTAAAAGAAAAGAAACAGCTCAACGTTTGGATATTACCGGTTTCGGTGGTGATTTTGTTGTCGGCTTGTTTTATTTCGGCGCCGAGCACCAATCCGAATGCGTGTAAAGAAGAAGTGACCATAACGCAAGTTCAGGAAATTATACAAAAACGTTGTACGCAATGCCATTCGTCATCACCAACCGATGACACCTACAAAGTGGCTCCCAATGGCGTGATGTATGACACGCCAGAAGATATCGTTAAGAAAAAAGATTTGATTATGCAGCGTGTAGTGATTACCAAAACGATGCCGCAAAATAACAAAACCAACATGACCGATGAGGAACGAAATCTCATTCGCTGTTGGATAGAACAAGGCGCCAGCTTGAAATAAAATAGTATGACTTTACAAGAATTTAATACGCTCGACAAACTAACCGCGCGTCAACATTTGTTTGACTGTTGCGGTTCGACGCGCTGGGTCGATGGGATGATGTCCCATTTTCCGTTTGCGTCGGAGAAACAATTGGTAGATTGCGCGGCAACCCTATGGTATGACGAATGCAATGAAGCCGATTGGCGCGAATCGTTTACCCGTCATCCGAAAATTGGTGATGTGAAAAGCCTGACCGAAAAATTCGCGGGGAAAGAACAGGCCGGAGTGACTGTTGCGACTCAAGAAACGATACAAGCTTTGGCCCAAGCCAATACCGATTATGAAGCCAAAAACGGTTTTATTTTTATCGTTTGTGCCACCGGAAAATCGGCTGAGGAAATGCTGCACATTTTGGTTGATCGATTGCAAAATACGCCCGAGGAAGAAGTACGTATTGCCATGGGCGAGCAACAAAAAATCAGTATCATCCGATTTAAAAAATTACTGTCGGAAGGTGATTTTCGTTTTTTGAAAGTGAGTCAGATTACGACGCATGTGTTGGACACTTCGGTAGGTTTGCCGGGCAAAGCGATTTCCATTCGTTTGCAAGCTAAAAGAAACGGTGTTTGGCAAACCCTGGCGCAAGGTATCACCAATGCCGACGGTCGCATACCCGATTTATTGCCGCCCGAAAGACATTTGAAGCCCGATACCTACAAAATGGTTTTTGATACCGGAAGTTATTATGCCCGTCAAAACCTGAAAACGTTTTATCCGGAAGTAGCGATTCAATTCACCACCTTCGACGAAACCCATTATCATGTGCCGTTGTTGGTAAATCCTTTCGGGTACAGTACCTACCGCGGAAGTTGATTTAACATGAAAATGTCTTAGCCCCGATAGCAGCGTAAATCCTTTGGCGGCGGTGTCCGACGACAAAGATTGCAGCGTATAGCGGGATTAGCTTTTAAAAATAATTTAAAATGTATAATGTATAATTCAAAATAAGTAAGATGACCATTCCGCAACATAAAAAAGAGCAATTGTTTCAAAGTTTAAGCCAAGCAAACAATACATTTAACGAAATATATCCCGGAGACCGCAGCGAACGTCAACCCGTACATACGTTGTATGGCGGTGCCAATTTATTCAAATCGGATGCGCCGATAGCTTTAGGGCGTCGTGCCCTGGAAATTCTGGAAACCTATGCACCCAATCACGAAGTCTTCGGTAAGGCTTTCGGGTTAACCGGCGGTTCCGATTTTAGCAAACGCATTTACGACAAAGTGGTGGCCAAGCTTAAAACTGAAGCCATCGAGGATTTTCGTATTGATTTTGAAGACGGATACGGCAACCGCAGTAACGAAGAAGAAGATGAAACAGCGGTAACGGCCGCTAAAGAAGTGGCTAAAGGCATGCGCGACAAGACCCTTTCTCCGTTTATAGGCATTCGGATTAAGCCGTTTACCGAAGAGATGAAAGAACGCGGTTTGCGCACTTTAGATATTTTTCTGTCGACTTTGGTAAAGGAAACCGGCGGAGCCTTGCCCGATAATTTTGTGGTGATGTTACCCAAAGTAACCATCCCGGAACAACCCGAAACGTTGGCACATTTCTTTACAATTTTGGAAGAAGAATTAGGCTTAGCCAAAGGTGTTTTGAAGATGGAAATGATGGTGGAAACCACGCAAGCCATCATGGCCATTGACGGCACCAATCCGTTGTATAAGTTTATCAAAGCGGCACAGGGAAGATGTATTGCGATGCATTTCGGAACCTATGATTACACGGCCAGTTGCAGTATTACCGCCAAATATCAGGAAATGGACCATCCGGTGTGCGATTTTGCGCATCACATGACAAAAGTGGCCTTAGCCCATACCGGCATTTGGCTGAGTGACGGCGCTACGAATACGATGCCTATTGGTCCGCACCGAGGCGATTTGACTCCGGAGCAGGAAGAAGAAAACCGTCAGGTGGTGCACCGCGCCTGGAAAAAAGGATACGACCATATTCGTCATTCGTTGTGGAACGGCTATTACCAAGGCTGGGATTTGAATCCGGCGCAATTCCCAATGCGTTATGCGGCTGTGTATGCCTTCTTTTTAGAAAGTTATGACGATGCCGTAGAGCGTTTGAAAACTTTTGTGGAAAAGGCGGCCCGAGCGACATTAATTGGCGATGTTTTTGATGATGCCGCTACCGGACAAGGATTGTTGAATTATTTTTTACGTGCGCTGAATAGTGGTGCGATTACCGAAGAGGAAGTATTGGCCACGGGTTTAACATTGGAAGAAATTCGAGGACGTTCTTTCAAGAAAATCTTAGAGAACCGAAAAGCAAAGTAAGTAGCGTTACCCGTTAAATAGTATACCCAAATCGTGAAAGTGATTTGGGTATTTTTTTGGTATTTAATTAACAGTCTCGCTGTTAATAAGTTTGTGATTTCGCTGTGATGCGCAATGTACTTTTAAGTAAATTTAGTAAGACTAACCATTCATGATTTTTCATGATTTAAAACTACATGTATGAGAAAACTAATCGCAGAATTTTTTGGTACGTATTGGCTTGTTTTTGGCGGATGTGGCAGCGCTTTGTTTGCGGCCGGATTTCCCGGTTTAGGCATCGGATTTGCCGGAGTTTCCCTGGCTTTCGGGTTAACGGTTTTAACCATGGCTTATGCCGTCGGGCCTATTTCGGGCGGCCATTTTAACCCGGCGGTATCGTTCGGACTTTGGGCCGGTGGTCGTTTTTCGGGGAAAGAATTATTCCCTTATATTGTGGCGCAATGTTTGGGTGGCATTGTGGCTGCCGGAACCTTACTTTTTATTCTTTCAGGGAAAGCCGGTTTTGCGATTGACAACACCAAACCCGGTGCGTTTGCCACCAACGGATACGGTGCCTTTTCACCCGATGGCTATTCGATGGAAGCGGCTTTTTTGGCGGAGTTTCTGTTAACGATGTTCTTCGTACTCATCATCATTGGTGCCACCGATAAATTGGCCAACGGCAAATTCGCCGGTATTGCCATTGGTTTAGCGCTCACGTTAATTCATCTCATCAGTATTCCCATAACGAATACTTCGGTCAATCCGGCACGCTCTACCTCCCAGGCTGTCTTTGCTCAAGGCGAATCATTATCGCAGTTGTGGCTCTTTTGGGTCGCGCCGATAGCCGGGGCATTGTTGGGCGGGTTTATTTACAGACTGTTATTAGATAAAAAAGAAACGTTATAATTGATTTTTTGGATTTTGCTAAAGAGAAAAGAATGCCTTTTATTCTTTTCTCTTTATTTTTGTGAAATGAGTTCCCTTTTTCCCAGAGACGCCATCAATTTTGCCGTTCCGGATGCCGAAATTGTATATTTCCCTGAGTTTTTTGAGACACTTCAGGCCGATGATTTTTTGGAACGATTGAAAAATGATATTCCGTGGCAACAAGATCATATCACGGTGTATGGTAAAACCCATCCGCAACCCCGATTGACTGCTCTTTTCGGAAATGAAGGGAAACCGTATTCGTATTCTAACATCGTCATGCAGCCTCATGCTTGGAATCCCTTATTAATGTTTATCAAAACTAAAATCGAAGAAGTGTGCCCCGAAAACTTTACCACTGTGTTACTCAATTATTACCGCGACGGCAAGGATAGCAACGGTTGGCATGCCGATAACGAACGAGAACTGGGAAGAAACCCTGTTATCGCTTCAGTAAGTTTCGGGGCCGAACGCGTTTTTCATTTGCAGCACAATACGATAAAAGAGGAAAAGCTTAAAATTACATTAGAACACGGCAGTTTACTTTTAATGAAAGGCACGACACAGCATTTTTGGAAACATCAAATTCCGAAAACGTCCAAAGAAATCGGCCCCAGAATCAATCTCACGTTTCGCATCCTTAAGTAAAAGGAGATTTCATTATATTTGAAATAAAAACGAGCGATGGAAACCCTCATTTCTTATTTTGAAAGTATTCCTTCTTCACACCGGGCTCTGATTTTGGCCGGCGGCATTGCCTTATTTTGGCTCATAGAATCGGCAGTGCCTTTTGTGAAGTTTAAGTACAACAAATGGCAACACGCCGGCATTAATATATTTTTTACACTTACCACCATTGTGGTTAATTTTTGTTTGGCCTTTATTTTAATCCGTACCGCGCAATGGACGGTTGACCATCAGTTTGGTCTGCTTCATTGGTTGCCCGAAATGAGCAGCTGGCTTTTTACCGTTACCGGACTTTTATTATTGGATTTTATTGGTGCGTATTTGGCCCATTTAGTAGAACACAAAGTCCGTTTTTTATGGCGTTTTCACCTCATTCATCATACCGATACTTGGATTGACACCACTTCGGGAAACCGCCATCATCCCGGTGAAAGCGTAATTCGGTTTGTTTTTACAACGATTGGCGTTTTATTAGTAGGCTGTCCGATGTGGTTGGTTTTTCTGTATCAAACATTGTCAGTCGTTGCCACTCAGTTTACACATGCCAATATTGCCTTGCCGAAAAAAGCAGACAAAATCATAAGCTATGTGTTGGTGTCTCCTGATATGCACAAAGTGCATCATCATTATGTTTTACCATTTACTGACAGCAATTATGGCAATATTTTTTCGGTTTGGGATCGTCTTTTCGGGACCTTCAGAACGCTTGATCGCGAGCAAATTGTATATGGGGTTGACACACACATGAAGCCGGAGGAGCACAATAAACTGGCCAATTTGCTGGCGATACCTTTTCAAAAATACCGCTCGCCGCAATCTGAAGAATAAAAAATATAAGGGTTCAAATGACAACTAATTATTTTTTTTAGTAATATTGGTTGACCAATACACTAGTTGAAATCTATTTATTAAAATACTTTTACAGTAATGAAAAAAAGTAAACGAGTAGAACTTGACAGCGAACAAATTGAAAGAGTTGTCAGTATGGCTCAAGAGGAGCGCAAACCTTTTGAAGTGATTAAAGAAGAATTCGGACTCACCGAAAATGAAGTAACCGAATTAATGCGCAAAAGGTTATCCAAAGATAATTTTGAGCTTTGGAAAAAGAAGGCTACGGGAAGTAAGCCCAAACCCAAGCCAATTATTGATGATTTTGACGACGATTTAGACAGCAAATACTATATCAAAAATAAATTTGATTAAAAATTAACTCTTGTTCAACAAGAGTTTTTTTATTTATTATCGATTTTTGAAAGATGAAATCGCTGCAGTTTACACCCAATCAAATAGATCGAATTATCGAAATGGCATGGGAAGATCGTACGCCTTTTGAAGCGATTACGTATCAGTTTGGGTTATCGGAACAAGAAACCATAGCCTTGATGCGTCGCGAACTGAAACCATCGAGTTGGCGGTTGTGGCGCCAGAGAGTGCAGGGGAGAGCCACCAAACACGCCAAACTGAGAGGCCAAGAAACCGGTCGTTTCAAATGTTCCCGCCAAAAAGCCATCTCTCAAAATAAAATTTCCAAAAGGTAAAGCGCTCTTTTAGTTAATCAATTCTAAAAAATTAACATTTCATGTAACTATTGCTTACATTTGGGGACTTATGACAAAATTTTAAATCATCCGAAATGAAAAAACTATTTTTATTTGCTTTCACCATTGCTTCGGTGTTGAACTACAATGTTTCGGCTCAAAAAAAAGCAACGGTCCAGGAAGTTAAAGTGGCCATCAATTTAAACGAAGTGAAAGACGATAAGTTAATGGTTACTATCACACCGCCGACCATCACGGCCACAGAAACCACATTTCACATCCCCAAAACAGTACCCGGAACTTATTCGGCTGACAATTACGGAAAGTTAATCGAAGATGTAAAGGCGTACAGTAAAAGCGGCAAGGAGTTGATGGTGACCAAAACGGATGAGAATTCTTGGAAAATAAGCAATTCCAATACTTTGGCTAAAGTAACCTATTGGGTAAATGATACCTACGATACCGAAACCGGGAGAGGATTCGGGAAAGACGAAATCTTCTCACCGGCAGGAACGAATATCGATGCAGGGAAAAATTTCATGCTCAACAACCACGGTTTCATCGGGTATTTTGAAGGGAAGTTAGATATTCCGTACAATGTTACCATACAACATCCGGCTACATTATTTGGCTCGACGTCTTTGGTAGATTTAAACAAAAGCGACACGATTGATAACTTCAAAACCGATAGATATTTCGAATTGGTGGACAATCCGATTATGTATGCCAAACCCGATTATGTTACCTTTACCGTTGACGGTATGGAAATTTTGTTCAGTGTGTATTCGGCTAACGGAGTGCATACGGCAAAATCGCTTTTGGCCGATTTAGAGAAAACCATGCGCGCCCAAAAAGCCTTTTTGGGTCCCATCAACAACAACAAAAAATACACGGTTTTACTGTATTTGTCTGATATGTCGAAACCCGATGCAAAAGGATTCGGAGCTTTAGAGCACCATACTTCCACCACGGTGGTTTTCCCCGAAATGATGCCGGCTTCGGCCTTAGGGGAACAAATTAAAGATGTGGTTTCTCATGAATTTTTCCACATCGTAACCCCATTGAGCATACATTCTAAAGAGATTCAGTATTTTGATTATAACAATCCGAAAATGTCGAAGCACTTGTGGATGTACGAAGGCGTTACGGAGTATTTTGCCAATTTATTCCAAGTGAATCAAGGGCTTATTAATGCCGATGAATTTTACCAAAGAATGCAAAGCAAAATCAATAATGCGGCTGCGATGAATGATACCATGTCGTTCACCGAAATGAGTGCCAATGTTTTGGTACAACCGTATAAAGATCAGTATTTGAATGTATATGAGAAAGGAGCGCTGATAGGAATGTGTATTGATATTATTATCAGAGAAAAAAGCAACGGAGCGCGAGGGATATTAGATTTGATGCAAAAATTGTCTAAAGAATTCGGGCCTAACAAGCCGTTTAATGATGATGAATTGTTTGCCAAAATTACGGCGCTTACCTATCCTGAAGTCGGAGCCTTTTTAGCGACGCATGTGGCCGGAACCACACCTATTCCGTATGATGAGTATTTTGCCAAAGTGGGCGTTAACAAAGCCAAACTAGGCGTGCCGGTAAATCCGTTTTTAAAGGATCAATCCACGCCGTATATCACGGTAAACGGGGCTACTAAAGAAATCAGCGTGTTGGATACACCACAACTGAATGATTTTATGACCGGTTTAGGATTAAAAGGAGGCGATGTTATTGTGGCTATTAATGGTACGAATTACAATTTAGACACTATTTACGACATGATTATGACGAGTCAGACATGGAAAGCTGATGATCCGATTACCATCAAAATAAAACGTGGCGGAAAAGAGCAAACCCTTACCGGTAAAGTAAAATTAGCCATGGATGAGGTAGAAGGTTACCAATTAACCGATACCGCTAAAGAAAAATTAAACCAAGCTTGGTTGACCGGAAAATAATCCGTTCACGTAGATATATTTTAAACCTCAATCGGGAAGCCCGATTGAGGTTTTTTTAGTATTATTGCCAAAAATTACAACCATGCGAAATCTGCTCTTCCCTGTGTTTTCTCTAATTTTGTTAGTGTCATGTTCTGAGAAAAAGTCGGATAAAAACTTTGTATTGTCGGGTAATATCAAAGGGTTAAAAAACGGAACCTTGTATATTCAAAGGATTAAAGATACTGTTTTAGTGCCGATTGATACCATTACAATTGACGGAGATTCCCATTTTACCAGTGCCTTTAATTTAGATTCGCCCGAGATGTTGTACTTATTTTTAGACCGAGGTGTCACTAATTCATTGGATAACAATATTTCTTTTTTTGCCGAAAAAGGCAATATGAATATTGAGACTTCGCTCGATTATTTTACCGCTGATGCCAAAATCACCGGCTCTAAAAATCAGGCTTTATACGAAGAGTACCGCAAGGTGATTTCCCGCTATACGGATCAAAACTTAAGTTTAGTTGAAAAGAAGTTCAAAGCATACAAAGAAGGAAAACTGGATGCTGTGGCCAAAATGGAGAAGGAGCAGGAAGGGATTACGTTACGCCGTTATTTGTATACCACCAATTTTGCAGTGAATAATGGGAAGTATGAAGTGGCTCCGTACGTGGCTTTAGCGGAGATTTATGATATCAATTTAAAATATTTGGATACTATTCAAAAGGCCATGTCGCCCAAAGTAGCGCAATCGCTTTACGGTAAAAAGCTCAACGAATTTATAACCCAACGCCAAAAAGCCGAAAAATAAAGTACTTTTGTTTGTTACCCATATACAAATGAAAGACATCCTTCTCATAACGCCACCGTTTACACAACTCAATACTCCGTATCCGGCCACGGCCTATTTAAAAGGATTTTTAAATGCTAAAAGGATTCCTTCTTTCCAAATGGATTTGGGAATAGAAGTAATTTTAACGGTCTTTTCCCGTAATGGATTAACCGATTTGTTTGCCCAATGTAGGCCGCCGGAATCGGCGAATGCCACGCTGATTTTTAATCTCAAAGAGACTTACATTCAAACCGTTGATGCGGTTATTGCTTTTTTACAAGGTCAAAATCAAACCTTAGCGCGCCAAATTTGCAGTGGTCATTTTTTGCCCGAAGCCTCGCGCTTTGCGCAACTGGATGATATGGAATGGGCTTTTGGCTCTATAGGGATGCAGGACAAGGCCAAGCATTTGGCTACCTTGTATCTTGAGGATATATCCGATTTCATTGTAGAATGTGTTGATGCCAACTTCGGGTTCAGTCGTTACGCCGAACGACTGGGCAGAAGTGCCAATTCGTTTGACGAACTATATGCTAATTTGCAACGCAACCCAACTTATTTTGACAAAATCACACTGAAAATTTTAGAGGAAAGAGTCAAGACCATAAACCCGAAATTGATTTGTTTTTCGGTGCCGTTTCCCGGAAATTTATACAGTGCGTTTCGTTGTACTCAATTCATCAAAGCCCATTTTCCGAAAATCAAAACCGCTATGGGCGGCGGTTTTCCCAACACGGAACTTCGCGAGATAAAAGACAATCGTGTTTTTGAATTCTTCGATTTTATTACGCTGGATGATGGTGAATTACCGATTGAACTTCTGCACCATCATATTCAAAATCCGGAAGCCAACGAGTTCAAACGAACATGGGTTCTCGAAAACCATCAAGTGGTTTACAAAAGTAATACTATTCGACCCGATTATAAACAAAGCGAAGTGGGCACGCCCGATTATTCCGATTTGTATTTGGAGCAATACATTTCGGTTATTGAAATCGCCAATCCGATGCACAGTTTATGGAGTGACGGAAGATGGAACAAGCTCACTATGGCGCATGGTTGTTATTGGGGAAAATGTACTTTTTGTGATATCTCACTCGATTATATTAAACTGTACGAGCCGATAGCGGCTAAATTATTGGTAGATCGTATGGAAACCATAATGGCACAAACCGGAGAATCGGGCTTTCATTTTGTAGATGAAGCCGCGCCGCCGGCTTTGATGCGCGAATTGGCTTTGGAAATTTTGCGTAGAAAACTCACGGTAACGTGGTGGACCAATATTCGATTCGAGAAAAGTTTTACCCGGGATTTGTGTGTTTTGCTTCAAACTTCGGGGTGTATTGCGGTTTCGGGCGGATTAGAGGTGGCGTCCGATCGACTGTTGGAACTGATTCAAAAAGGCGTCACCGTAGCACAAGTAGCTCAGGTAACCCGAAATTTCACCGAAGCCGGGATTATGGTTCATGCGTATTTGATGTATGGCTACCCAACACAAACCGTACAAGAAACCATCGATAGTCTCGAAATGGTGCGTCAGTTGTTTGAAATCGGAGTGTTACAATCGGGGTTTTGGCATCAGTTTGCCATGACTGCTCATAGTCCGGTTGGCATGTTCCCGGAACAGTTTGGTGTAATTCCGGAGATGAAGCCCATCACTTTTGCCAACAACGACATCCAATTTAAAGATCAAACGGGAATTCATCACGACCGATTCAGTTTCGGTTTGAGGAAGTCGCTTTTCAATTACATGCATGGGATAGGGTTTGATTATGATTTGCAGGAATGGTTTGATTTTAAAATTCCGAAAACCAAAGTGACTCCGAATTTTATTCGTCAGTGTTTGGACCAAAACGAATTGAGTACCGTGAAGCCTACTGCCAAGATAATTTGGTTGGGAAGAATACCCTCGGTAGAGTCTTTTATAAGATCGAAAAAAGGGCAATCCAAAACGATGTTCCGTTTGACTTTTTATGATAAAAAAGGAATGTTTGAAGTGACAACAGAAACCGAACTCGGAAATCAGCTCCTTGATGTTTTGGATTCATTAACACAGCAGCGTTTGAAACCGATGAATTATGCCGAATTGAAAGCTTATTTTGAATCCCGTTTCACAGATTTTGAATTCTTTTGGCATTCAAAACCAATGCGTTTGCTCAGAGAGTACGGATTACTGTTAGTCATTTAACAATACTTAAAGAAATCTTAATGACTTTTTCACTAACTTTATTCTTTCTCTTCTAACTTTTTAATTTAAATTTATTCTCATTTTTTAGGCAAACTGAATGACAGTTAAAAAAACATTTCCTAAAATTCTCTGGTTGATTATCTCTTCCAGTATCTTTTTTATCCTGTTGTATTCTGCTTTGTTTTATTATACTAAAAAAGCAGAAGGGCAAGTGTATAAGGATTCTGTAGAGCAATTTGACAACGAAATCCACAAATTACTGGATTTAGAATCCAAACCGGTATTGGTGGCAATAAACAACGATACCAACTGGGATGAGTTTGTTAACTTTACTAAAACCAAGGATTCCGAATGGTTTAATGAGACCATTGGGAACGAGCTCGAAATTTACGATGCAGACTATTTAGGTGCTTATGGTGCAAACAAAGAATTTATCATCAGAACTCCCACACCTCGTATCAAAACACTCGATTTTATCCCGAAACAGGTGATGGAAGCCCTCAAAACCGAAGGTATAAGAAAGTTTTATTTGAAAATACCGGAAGGCGTTGTTGAAGTCACCGGAGCAGCTATTCATCCTTCCGATGATCCGCTTAAAAAAAAGTCTAAAGCATCGGGTTATTTTTTTGTTGTTCGTTTAATGGATGCAGAATTCATCAAAAATTTAGCGCATATTACCAGCGCTAAGGTTTTTTTAGAAGCTCCTGATTTTGATGTAAAAACAGAAAGAGAGACAATTTCCAGTGTTTTTTTGTTGCGAGATTCCCAAAGTAAAGTCATCGGCAAATTAATTTTTAAACGAAATTTTGAAGTGTATTTTGAGAATACCATCAATATGTTATACCTCATTATTGTTGCCTTTTTTGCCATTTTGTTGCTGAATTTGATTTACACCCGACGTTTTGTTTACTATCCGCTCGATTTGGTTCGCCGCGTTTTAGAAACCGGCAACAAAAAAGCCATTAAATTGCTAAAAGAATCGAACGGAGAGTTTAGTTACATTGGTAATTTATTTGAGGAAAATAACAATCAGAAACTCGAATTGATTACGGCTAAAATCAAAGCCGAAGAAAGTGATCGGTTAAAGTCGTCTTTCTTAGCCAATTTATCACACGAGATCAGAACACCGATGAATGCCATCAATGGATTCACGGATTTGATTCTGAATACCGATATCAATGAGACGGAGAAGGTAGAGTATTTGAACGTAATTGAAAAAAGCGGTAAAAATTTGGTTTCCATCATTGATGATTTGATTGAAATGTCTAAGATTGATTCGAATCAAATTGTGCCCAACTATTCACCGGTTAATTTAGAGTCATGTGTCAACGAATTGTATGAAACCATTAAGGTTACCATTTCTAATAAAGCGATTGAATTTATATTGATTAAAAGTTCAATGCCGGCCCAATTTAATGTGATTACGGATGAAATTAAGTTAAAGCAGGTCATCATTAATTTGTTAACCAATGCCATCAAGTTTACCGATGCCGGAATGGTTACTTTTGGTTATGAGATTGACGAAAAGAATAGCTTAATTCATTTCACGGTTAGAGACACCGGATTGGGTATCGATGAAACCCAACATAAAAATATTTTTGACCGATTCAAAAGAGTTGACAGCGATGTCTCCATCAAAGCCGGAGGTTTAGGTCTGGGATTGGCTATCTCCAAAGCCTATGTCGAATTGCTGGGAGGCAAAATAGCATTGGAGTCAAGAGTGGGTGAGGGATCAACATTCTATTTCTCTACACCGCTCGAATACGCCAAAGTAGAGCACATTATGGTTCGCCCTGTAAACGATGAAGAGCAAGTCAAAACAGAAAGAAAACTTATTTTAATAGCCGAAGATGATAATATCAACTTCTTGCTGTTCCAAAAAATGATGCAAAACAAAAACTTCGATATCATCAGAGCTATAAACGGTCAAGAAGCGGTCGAAATTTGTTTGGGAAACCCCGGAATAGATTTGGTATTGATGGATATTAAAATGCCCATAATGAACGGGTTTGAAGCGATGGATCAAATACGACCCATGCGTCCGCATTTACCCATTATTGCCCAAACCGCCTATTCGTCTTCGGAAGATAAAGCTAAAATTGAGAAAGCCGGTTTTACCGATTACATCACAAAGCCATTAAACAGAGCGCGTTTGTTTGAATTGATAAACAAATATTTGGAAAAAGAAAATGAATAGATTTTACTGGATTTTTCTGTTCGGATTGGTAACAGCTACCGGTTTTTCCCAAGTACCTGAATCGGTCTCCGATTCCGTAGCTACCGAAAAAAAATGGACGATTACTGTAGATTTAATAAGTCGTTATCTTTGGCGTGGTCAATGTTGGGGTGGCAATTATATAGCAGTTCAGCCGAGCTTAGAGTATGCGGTTACACCAAAACTTACTTTGGGTTTTTGGGGTACTACCAATTTTAAGAAAGATTACTTTTACCCCGACGGTGTTTCGGCCTATAAAGGATATCAGGAAATTGATGTTTACTTGTGCTATCAGGTAAACGACTTTTTTCAAATACAACTTTGGGATTATTTTTGGCCTTCTGTGAGTAGAGTAGAAGGGGTTAATAACGGCTATTTTAATTACGGCAATGATAGTTGTAAAACCGTTGACGCTACTTTGTATTTTGATTTTTCCGAAGGCTATCGATTTCCCTTTAATGCTACGGTAAGTACGCTGGTCGCCGGAAACGATTTCAGGTATGATGCTAACGGCGAAAACCCGAAACAAAATTTCACCACTTATCTTGAGTTGGGTTATACGTTTACTTTTTTTGAAAACACCAAAGTTAAAGTTCTTCGGAATCTTGAAGTTTTGCCGGTAGTAGGAGCGGTTTTAAATAACAAGGCGGCCTATTATACGTATGCCGATTACAATAAGGTTTCTTTTGTGAATTTAGGAATTGGCGCCGGAAAAGAAGTCGATTTTGGAAATGGACTTACTATGCCGGTTTCGTTGACGTATACCCATAACGCAGCCACAAAAAACACGGAGCTTTTCGGTAAAGATTTTTTGGTGGCTACCGTGAGTTTGAGTTATTAAACCGGTTCGCCGTACAAATCAAATTCGGTGGCGTCTATAATTTTTACCTGTACAAAATCACCTGTTTTTACATAAAATTTGGCGGCATCAATTAACACTTCATTGTCCACATCCGGGCTGTCAAATTCAGTTCGGCCTACAAAGTGTTGGCCTTCTTTTCGGTCGATAATACACTTAAACGTTTGACCAATTTTTTCCTGGTTTAAATCCCAGGAAATCTGCGATTGTAAGTCCATGATTTCAGCCGCACGCGCTTGTTTTACTTCTTCCGGAACATCATCTTCCAATAGATAAGCATGTGTGTTTTCTTCATGTGAATAGGTAAAACAGCCCAGGCGCTCAAACTTCATTTCTTGTACCCAATCGCGCAGGGTTTCAAAATCTTCCTGAGTTTCTCCGGGGTAGCCCACAATTAAAGTAGTACGAATAGCCATACCGGGTACTTTTTCGCGGAACTCTTTTAAGAGTTTGGTGGTTTTTTCTTGTGTTGTACCGCGGCGCATGGATTTCAGGATATTGTCGGAAATATGTTGCAACGGAATGTCGATGTAATTGCAAATTTTAGGTTCGCGTTTCA
Organism: Flavobacterium sedimenticola; assembly: GCF_030053345.1. Classification (GTDB taxonomy): domain Bacteria; phylum Bacteroidota; class Bacteroidia; order Flavobacteriales; family Flavobacteriaceae; genus Flavobacterium; species Flavobacterium sedimenticola. The sequence continues at coordinate 68,563 of NZ_JASGBP010000005.1, read as the reverse complement.
TTAAATCGAGCACATCCATCGGGAAACCGGTCGGAAAAGCATAGTGCAATCGAATCCATTCAATACCTTCCACTTTTACCAAATTCTCTAACAGTTCGGCTAAATTTCTTTTCTTGTACAAGTCTAAACCGTAATAGGTTAAATCTTGAGCGATCAGGATGAGTTCTTTAACCCCGTTTTTAGCCAAGCCTTCGGCTTCTTTGACCAGTTTTTCTATAGGTTGCGAAACGTGTTTTCCTCTCATAATGGGGATAGCACAAAAACTGCACGGACGATCACAGCCCTCGGCAATTTTTAAATAAGCATAATTTTTAGGTGTGGTAGTCAAACGCTCACCCAGCAATTCATGTTTGTAATCGGCGCCTAATGCTTTGAGTAATAGCGGTAGCTCGGTTGTGCCGAAATATTGGTCTATATTGGGAATCTCTTTCTCTAAATCCGGTCGGTATCGTTCTGATAAACAGCCGGTCACAAAAACTTTATCAACAATGCCTTTTTCTTTTTTGTCGGCGTATTCTAAAATAGTATTTACCGATTCTGCTTTGGCATTATCAATAAAACCACAAGTGTTGATGACTACAATGTTGCCTTCTTGCTCATGTACCACATCCTTACCACTGGCTTTAAGTTGTCCCATTAAAACTTCGCTGTCGTAGGTATTTTTCGAACAACCCAAGGTGATTACATTGATTTTGTTTTTCTTTAAAGATTTAGTCCTCATAGATTTATCCGTCATTTATGGAAAAGTGTGCAAAATTACGCTTTTATTTTCAATAAGTTTTCGACTTTTAAAAATAAAAAAAACCATCTCGCAGAGATGGTTTTGAATGAGGTTACCACTTATGATTAAAAATTGATTGAGTAGCTGATGGTAATATTGTTGTTGTATCGGCTGATTCTTGCCGGATCGGTCATGCCGGAAGAAAGAAATGCCTGATTCATTTTTCTGTGGTCGTACGAATACGCTAAATCGATTCTGTTTTCGCCGAAAGTATAGCCGATTCCTCCGGAATAACCGGTTAAATCACCAAAATTTTGGTCTACTTTATACGGACTCTCATCAAAACGGTACCCGGCTCTTAAACTAATTTGTTTGATTTTATACTCGGCACCTACTCTAACTTCAATAGCATTATCAAGGGCATTAGTCATGAAACGATTGATATCATTATAATCTCTTTTAGGTTTGATTCGCGTATTACTGTAGTCTTTAGTAGATACATCGACACTGATTAAACCTCTTTTCTTGTAAATGTAAGCCAAACTACCTGTCCATTTTCCGGGTGTTTGAACTGTATACGGCAAGTAGGTAATGGGGTCGTGATAAGAATAGGAATCAAAATTACTTCCGTTGGACTCAATGCGATTAGTACCGACGCCTTGCTGCAATTCATCAGTTAGTCTCAACCATGTAGGCGATTCATAAGCGAGTCCGACACGTAAACTTTCAATAGGTTTTACAATAGCCCCCAAATTGAAAGAGAATCCTGAGCCGGTGGTCCATAGTCGGTTGTCAAATAAGACTTCGGTGATTGTGGAACGTCCCGGATTCAATGCATTTTCGTTACTTTCATAAACCGAAAACAGTTTTTCAATATTTACGAAATGAAAATTTAAATTTCCTCCTAAAAACAGGATGTCTTTATAGGCTGCAGAAAAGTTGCCCGACAGTTTACCGTTGTAACCTGTTGACAAAACCTGATTTTCCTGATAGTAATTACCGCCTGCGGGAATATTGGAAATGTAAGAAGTGTTGCCTGGAGTATCAACAGCCGGATCAAAGATATAAGTATCATAACCTAAATACGCTTGTTGTTCGTAAAAATTTAAGTCATAAAAGCTATAGTTTGATAGCGTATTAGTCGGAATTCCTTGTGCAATATTGACAAAATAATTGCCAATAGAATTGTATGGATTAGTTCCGGCCGAAAACGTGGCGTTGTTTAAGTTGTTTACATTATCATAATTCAAAGCAAATGCTATTTTGTTCCATTTACTGTTTGTGTCCTTGAAAACAAATACGGCCCCAATTTGATTAAGATCTAAAGTGCTGTCTGTTTCATGGGTAGCTGTCCCATAATAAAGCGATTTGTTTTTGGCATTGTAAAGTGACCCGGTTACAGTTGCGAAATTGTTGTTGAAAAAAATCGATCCTGCAGGATTTACATTAATAGCTGACATGTCGCCGCCTACTGCGCCAAAGGCGCCTCCCATAGCCCTAAAGCGTGCTGTTCCTGTCAAATTGTCTACGGCTAATCGTATGACATCGTCGGCAGTTGTTTCTTGAGCCCAAGCTGAATTGAACGAAATTCCGGTTAATAATAATAGTAAATACTTTTTCATAGTTGCTTTTTAATTTGTATTCAAAAAAAAGCCTATGCTGTTGTGAACAAAAGCATAGGCGTTGTGTTTTTATCTTCTGCCGCCACCGCCTGATGACCTTCCGCCACCGCCGCCGAATCCGCCTCCGGAACTGGATCTTCCGCCACCGTAATTACCACTTGGTGTGTAAGAACGGGTAGGAGTGCTGGATTCAGTTCTTACATTTCGGGGTTGCGTAGTGGAGTTGTAATTGCTGTTTGGCCTTGGTGAGCTATTGGTGTTTGTTCTCGTTGGGGTTGTGGTATTTCTGGTACCGTTGAAATTACTGTTTCGAGTACCGTTAAAGTTACTTCTTGTTCCGTTGAAACTATTACTTCTCACACCGGTATTGTTGTAAATGCTGTTTCGAGTACCGTTTCTTACCCCAAATCGGTTACCGTAGTACCCATAAGAACCGCCTCTTCTTCCTCCGTTGTAATGACCATAATAATGAGGATAACCATACCAATTGTTAAAGCCGTACCAACCCGGGCCATACCAACCGGCCCAGCCCCAGTTCCAGCCCCAATTCCATCCCCATCCCCATCCGGGACCGTACCAACTGTTCCATCCCCAGTTCCAATAAGGTCCGTACCAACTGTTCCAACCCCAGTAATTTCCGTACCAATAGTTGTTCCAATATCCATACCCCCAATTATTGTCGTAAACATTTATGGTTACTGATTGCGGGTTACTACCCCAACCGGCGTTATCGGTGTTTACATCTGATTTATTGATAGAGTCGTTGCCAACAGTGCTGTAATTTTCTACATCTGTAAATGCTTTTGCTTCTTTATTTAAATCGCTGAAATATTCTTGATATTTATTACTCTGGGAATTGGATACGGTTTCCCTTTTTTGGGTTTCAGAGTTTCCATAAACTCCATCAGAATCATAATAGGAACTGTTTTGGTAAGAACCACATGAGACGAGTACAATGGCCATCATTCCCAAAAGGGAAAAAAAGGATAATTGGTTACGGGAAGGATAATAACTTTTCATATCAATAGCATTTTTATTGTTGGACTATACAAAAATAGTTAGTTTTGCGGAACTATTTAGTTAAAAAAAGTTAAACAATATTTATGCCAAATTATTCAATATGAGTAAGAACCTAACAAAAAGAGAAGAAGATTATTCCAAATGGTATAACGAACTGGTAGTTAAAGCTGATTTGGCTGAAAATTCCGGAGTGAGAGGTTGTATGGTAATTAAACCCTATGGTTATGCCATTTGGGAAAAAATGCAGGCGGAATTAGACAGAATGTTCAAAGAAACCGGTCATAGTAATGCCTATTTTCCTCTTTTTGTGCCCAAAAGTATGTTTGAAGCAGAAGAGAAAAATGCTGAAGGATTTGCCAAAGAATGTGCTGTAGTCACTCATTATCGTTTAAAGAATGATGAAAGTCGCCCGGGAAAATTAATGGTCGATCCCAATGCTAAGCTGGAGGAGGAACTCATTGTGCGTCCAACCAGTGAGGCCATTATTTGGTCCACCTATAAAAGTTGGGTACAATCTTACAGAGATTTACCATTGTTAATTAACCAATGGGCTAATGTGGTTCGATGGGAAATGCGCACGCGCTTATTTTTGAGAACGGCTGAGTTTTTATGGCAAGAAGGACATACAGCACATGCCACAAAAGCAGAAGCTTTGGAAGAATCTGAAAAAATGATGCATGTATATGCGGATTTTGCTGAAAATTTTATGGCAATTCCTGTGATTAAAGGATTAAAAACCGAATCGGAGCGTTTTGCAGGTGCCGAAGAAACCTATTGTATCGAGGCATTAATGCAAGACGGGAAAGCTTTACAAGCGGGAACTTCTCATTTTTTAGGTCAAAATTTTGCCGAAGCTTTCGATGTAAAGTTTGCGAATCAGGAAGGAAAGCAAGAATACGTTTGGGGAACATCCTGGGGTGTTTCTACTCGCTTAATGGGCGCTCTGGTTATGACGCATTCCGATGATAATGGTTTGGTTTTACCGCCTAATTTGGCGCCTATTCAAGTTGTTATTGTGCCTATTTTCAGAACGGAGGAAGAGTTGGCCGCGATTACCAATGTGGCTCATGAATTAATGGGTCAGTTTAAATCATTAAGGATTTCGGTGAAATTCGATAATCGCACTACTCAGAAGCCGGGCTTTAAGTTTGCCGAATGGGAATTAAAAGGTGTTCCGGTTCGTATCGCTATCGGCCCGAAAGATTTGGAGAATGGTACTTTCGAAGTAGCACGTCGTGATACGTTAACCAAAGAGATTATTGCCAAAGATGGTGCTGTTTCGCACGTCAGTGGATTGTTGGAACAAATTCAGAAAGACTTGTTCGATAAGGCTCTGCGTTTCAGAGACAAACATATTACCGAAGTGAATTCATTTGAGGAGTTTAAAGAAGTGCTGGAAACCAAAACCGGTTTTGTATCTGCCCATTGGGACGGGACAGCGGAGACGGAAGAAAAAATCAAAGATTTGACTAAGGCTACCATTCGTTGTATTCCTTTAAACAGAAAAGAAGAAGAAGGTATTTGTGTTTTCTCGGGAGCCAAATCTGTTGGCAGAGTGTTGTTTGCCAAAGCCTACTAATAAAAAAGATAAAAAAAATAGTTGTAGCCTTGCGGGATTGAAAAATAGTTGTATTTTTGCCACCGCAATTTTAAGCAAAGATGGCCCGTTCGTCTATCGGTTAGGACGCCAGGTTTTCATCCTGGTAAGAGGGGTTCGATTCCCCTACGGGCTACAAAAAAACATCAAGGCTTAATGGCCCGTTCGTCTATCGGTTAGGACGCCAGGTTTTCATCCTGGTAAGAGGGGTTCGATTCCCCTACGGGCTACAAAAAAACATCAAGGCTTAATGGCCCGTTCGTCTATCGGTTAGGACGCCAGGTTTTCATCCTGGTAAGAGGGGTTCGATTCCCCTACGGGCTACAAATTAGTTGTAAATTAGTTTTATAAAACAGCAATTCAGTGTCTCGGATTTTTGTTTTATTAGTTAAAACCAAAGTGATTTTTTTAATTGTGGGAGGTTTTTCTTTTTTAACTAATAATTTTTATTAATTACAATTAAATTACAAGAAAATGGCAAATCATAAGTCAGCTTTAAAAAGAATCAGAAGCAACGAAAAGAAAAGAGTGTTGAACAGATACCAACACAAGACCACACGTAATGCTATCAAAGCGTTAAGAATGGCTACAGATAAATCGGAAGCTTCTGCCAAATTATCAGTTGTTATTTCGATGATTGATAAATTAGCTAAGAAAAATATCATTCATGATAACAAGGCGGCTAATTTAAAGTCGAAATTAACCAAACACGTTGCTAAGTTATAGTAATATAACGCTATCCAATACAAAAAAGCACTCTGTTAAAGAGTGCTTTTTTTATTTATTTCATTTTCAATTTGAGCTCTTCCAAGACTTCTCGGGTAATGGGTTTTGAAAGAAAATCGCTTACCATCGGATAGTTTTTGGTCTTTTCAACATCCTGAGGATCTATAGTGGATGACAGCACAATAAACTTGGCTTCTTTAAAAAGATCTTGATACCCGTAGGCCAAATACTGGTCTAAAAATTCCCAACCGTTCATAACCGGCATGTTTAAATCCAGTAACGTCAGTTTGGGATATGCCATGTCTTTATTTTCAAGATGTTGTTGGGCTAAACCCTTAAAATAAGCAAAGGCTTCCTCGCCATTTTTTGCAGTGAGCACTTCTTTGGCAAACGCAACTCTTTCAATAACCTTTCGGCAAAGCATCAATGTAATCGGATCGTCATCTACACAAAATATTTTTTCGAGCATATACAATTTACTGGTTTTTAAAAGTAATGGTAAAAGTGGTCCCTTTGCCTACCACACTCGACACATCGATGGTGCCGCCCATGGCTTCTACCTGTGATTTGACCAAATACAACCCTAGTCCTTTACTGTCAGGGTGGTTGTGAAATCGTTGGTATAATCCGAATATTTTATCTTTATTTCTGGCCAAATCAATACCGATTCCGTTGTCTTTAAAAGTTAAAATCAAATTGTCATCGACTACTTTAGAAGATATGTTGACGCGCAGTTGCTTATTCTCGGAGCGGTATTTGATAGCATTCGTCAGTAAATTTAGAAAAATACTTTCTAAATACGACTTGTTGATGTTTAAAATAGATACTTCCTCTAAATCTATTTTCAAAATCGGTTTATGCAATCCTATCAGAAAACTCAATTGGTTAAAAACGTTTTCAAAAATTTCCTTGATGAGTACTTTTTCCTTCTGAATAGAAGGACTGTCTTTAATAATCACCACTTTCACCAAATCGTTGATGGTTTCATTTAAAAGATGCGTCGATTTTGAAAACCCGGCTATGATTTCTTTTAATTCCGGATCTTCTATCGACATGTCTTCCACTAAATTCAACAAACCGGTCAAATTCGATAACGGCGCGCGTAGGTTGTGTGATGTAATGTAAGAGAATTGCTTTAAATCTTTGTTGTTCTGGGTTAGTTCTCTAATTAGCTGCTCGCGCTCTTTGACTTTGTTTTTCTCTTCGGTTACATCTCTTTGAATCGAAATCCAATGCGAATGTTCTCCGTCTTTGTTGGTGACCGGTATCATCGAAAAGTTAATCCAAAATTCATCGCCGTTCTTTTTATAGGCTATTGTTTCTACAAAGCACTCTTTGTAGGCTTGTATAGCCGTTTTGAGTTTGTCAAATTCCAAAAAATCCGATTTAGGGCCAAAAAGCAATTCCGGAGAGTGGCCAACAATTTCTCCCGATTGGTATCCGGTCATGTCGGTAAAGGCGGAGTTGACAAAGATGATATTCGGAATTACATTGTCTGTGGTGTCAATGCCGGTAATCATGACGGCGTCTTTGCTCTGCGTAATCACCGTTTCCAATAATCGAAGACGCTGCTCCTCTTCTTTTTGCTTGGTGATGTCCTGTATGGCTCCAATCATTCGGATGGGTTTCCCTTCTTTATCTTTAACCAAAAAGCCTCGGTCAAACACGTATTTATAACTGCCGTCAGCACACTGAAAGCGGTATTCGTCTTGCCATTTCTCGGTTTTTTGCTCCAAAAAGGAATAGAGTTTTACCGACATTTTCAAGCTGTCCTCCGGATGAATGCGCTCAAACCACCATTTTGAGGTTTTGCCGACATCTTCTTTTTTATACCCGAAAACGCCTTGTATTCCTTTATTCCATAAAAAACTGTCGTCCTCAATTTTCCAATCCCATATAGTGTCACTGGTCGCCTTGGCTACAATATCGTAACGTTCGTTAGATTCTAAAATTTCGTTATTGGTTATCTGTAATTTTTCAAAAACCGATTGGTTGTCTTCCTCATTTCGTTGAAGAATTATTTTTAAAATAATACCTGAAATCACAATAAAAATAAAATCCCGGATGTAAAAATAGAACGATACGTTTTCCGGATTATCGGTAGTGTAATTTAAGAATAGTTGATGACCTATTACAGCCACAAACATTAAAATAATGACGTATAGTAATGTTATTTTATTCGAATTATTTTTCATTACCTCAAATATATATATTTTCAAATTAGTTTTAAAACTTGCTCCAAAACTTATTAAGGATTTTATGAACGATGCCGTGCCTTTTTTATCAAAATGTAAACTAATCGGTTAAGGGTTTTTTATCCGAAAATAAAGTGTACCTTTGCACCTTCAAAAAAAGCACAGATGGAATCTATCAGAAACATTGCAATTATTGCCCACGTTGACCACGGTAAGACTACTTTGGTTGATAAAATCATGTACCATTGCCAACTTTTTCGTGAAAACGAAAATACGGGCGACTTAATCCTCGACAACAACGACTTAGAGCGTGAACGTGGCATTACCATTACCTCCAAGAATGTTTCTGTAGTATACAAAGGCACTAAAATCAATATTATCGATACTCCGGGTCACGCCGATTTCGGTGGCGAGGTAGAACGGGTATTAAACATGGCCGACGGAGTTTGTTTGTTGGTAGATGCTTTCGAAGGACCCATGCCGCAAACGCGTTTCGTGCTGCAAAAAGCCATCGATTTAGGACTAAAACCTTGTGTGGTTATCAATAAAGTAGACAAAGAAAACTGTACACCCGAAGAGGTACACGAAAAAGTATTCGACCTCATGTTCGAATTGGGTGCCGAAGAATGGCAGCTCGATTTCCCAACCGTGTACGGTTCGGCTAAAAATAACTGGTTTTCCGAAGATTGGAAAAACATCACCACTAACATCGAGCCTTTATTAGACATGGTGGTAGCACACGTTCCGGCACCTAAAGTGTCCGAAGGAACACCGCAAATGTTAATTACGTCTTTAGACTTTTCCTCATTCACCGGTCGTATCGCTATCGGTCGTTTGGAAAGAGGAACGTTAAAAGAAGGCATGCCGGTTTCTTTAGTAAAAAGAGACGGCAAAGTCATCAAATCACGCATCAAAGAATTGCATACTTTTGAAGGCTTAGGCCGTAAAAAAGTGGCCGAAGTAACCGCCGGTGATATCTGTGCCATCGTAGGTATTGAAGGATTTGAAATTGGCGACACTGTAGCCGATTTTGAAAATCCGGAAGCGTTGCAAACCATTGCCATCGACGAACCAACCATGAGTATGTTGTTTACCATCAACGATTCGCCGTTCTTCGGTAAGGAAGGAAAGTTTGTGACCTCGCGCCACATCAAAGATCGTTTGGCCAAAGAATTAGAGAAAAACTTGGCCCTTCGTGTTTCCGAAACCGATTCGGCCGATAAATTCATGGTATTCGGTCGCGGGGTATTGCACTTATCCGTGTTAATCGAAACCATGCGTCGTGAAGGCTACGAATTACAAATCGGGCAACCGCAAGTAATCATCAAAGAAATCGACGGCGTAAAATGCGAACCTATCGAAGAATTAACCATCGACTTACCGGAGAACGTTTCCGGTAAAGCCGTAGAATTTGTTTCGGTACGTAAAGGTGAAATGCTGTCTATGGAAGGAAAAGGCGAGCGTATGATTATCAAATTCAATATTCCGTCACGCGGTATTATCGGGTTGCGTAATCAATTGTTAACCGCCACCGCCGGAGAAGCCATTATGGCGCACCGTTTCATCGGGTACGAACCGTACAAAGGCGAGATTTCCGGTCGTATCAACGGTTCGTTAATTTCTATGGAAAACGGAAAAGCCATTCCGTATTCTATCAATAAACTACAGGAAAGAGGCAAGTTCTTTGTCGATCCGAACGAAGATATCTACGAAGGTCAAGTAGTAGGCGAGAACTCTCGCGGCGACGATATGACGGTAAACATCACCAAAACGAAACAGTTAACCAACTTCCGTTCTGCCGGTGCCGACGAGAAAAACAAAATCGTTCCGGCCATCAAGTTTACCTTGGAAGAAGCCTTAGAGTACATCCAAAAAGACGAGTACGTGGAAGTAACGCCAAAATCCTTGCGTTTGCGTAAAATTTACCTAAACGAAAACGACCGCAAGCGTTTCAAAATCTAATGGATTTTATCCCCATAAACTATCCCAAATTCGCAACCGAGTTTGGGATTTTTTTTTTTGGTAGCTATTCCGGCTTTCCGCTGTATCTTTTTTTTGTTGGCGTTTTTGGCTCCCTTCAACTCTCGCTTTTGGGTAAGTCCCCACTTCGAGGATTTCAATCTGTCAGCATGTATTTAGAAGCCAAAAACGCCAACGGCAAAAAAGGATGCCGCTCTAATCCGGGCTAGGGCATGGTGAGCACTAACGAAGCATTACTTTCCGTAAACCGCTATCGCACGCTAATCGTTAAAAAAAATAAATACATTTGTAAGAACGCAAAACAAATTGTAGTATGCCCTTTTCCCCGAAAACGCTGTTTACCACTTTCTGGCTGCTTTGCAGCATGCTTTTTGTCGGAAACCAACAGGTCAGCGCTCAAAACTACAACATCGATTCGCTTAAAACCGTACTCAACAGTCGCGTTCACGATACCACCAAACTCAAAACCATCAGTTACATCATCATCAATCTCTCCGGCGCTTCCCCCGAACGGGAAAAGTACAACCAACTGTTCAAGCAGCTGGCAGTTACCATTATCAATACCAAAAGTCATTCTAAATTGGTTCGCGAAAAAGCCTACGATGCCTTAGGCGTTTACTATGTAAACGAAGCCTATAAAACCATGCAAAGCGATTATCTTACCACCATCAAAAACCTGCACAAAAGTCTCGACTATTTCGACGCCCGATACTATGTTACCAACGAATATTTGTCGGCTCGCGGTTTTTCGCTCATCAGTTTGGGTATCATGTACAACAAAATCGGGAACACCAAACAAGCCATTCACAACTATTTCGAAGGACTCCACATCTTTGAGAAATACAACCATCAAGGCTATATTTCCTATGCGTTGCAAAACATTGCCAATTTGTATTTCGAACAAAAAAATTACCATCAGGCGCTTCATTATTACCTCAAAGCCTACTATACCTTTTACAATAAAACCGACCTGAGTTTTCAGGATAACATTCAAAAAGTATTGTTATTCGTCAGCATCGGCAAATCGCATCAGGAACTCGGGCGTTGCCGTCAAACCGACACCTATCTGCAAGAAGCACTTGCTTTGGCCTCGCAGTTAAATGATAAAGAGTTGCTTTCCGAAGTCTATTTCAACCTCGGTCGCAACGAGGAAAAATGTCAAAACAATGCGCAAAACGCTTTCCAACAATACCAAAAGAGTTACAACGACAACAACACCCCTGAAAACAAAGCGAATGCACTCATAGCCATGGGCGGAGTCTTGGTCAAACTCCATCGGTTTTCTGAAGCCGAAACCAAACTCACGGCCGGACTGGAGTTGGCACAACAAATCAACCATCTCGAATTCCAAAAAGTCGCTTTGGAAAATTTGTATGCCATTTACAAACAAAACCAACGGTATGAAAAAGCCATTGCTGTCAGTGAAAAGCTGAGTGTTATCAAGGACAGTATTAAAAAAGAGGAAAACAACAACTTGCTCACCAAAAAGCAATTGCAATACGAATACGAAACCAAACAAAACCAACTCACTTTGGCACAAGAGCGCAAACTCAATGCTGTTAAACTCGAAAATCAGAAAAAAGATGCACTCAAAAACAGTTTGCTCATGGGCTTGTTGGCCATTTTGGTAATCGTCTCTGCCGTCGTGTATCTATGGCGCAAAAACACCAAACAAAAGCAGACCCTGGCCCAATTCGAGAAAAACGAACTCCGACAAAAGTTACTGCTCAGCCAAATGAATCCGCATTTTATCTTTAATTCTATCGATACTATTCAGAGTTTGATTTACAATAAACAAGACCGGGAAGCCGTCAATTACCTCACGAAGTTTTCCAAACTCACGCGCCAAATATTGGAAAACTCCAGCGAAAATTACATCACGTTGCAGGAAGAGTTAACCATGACAGATAACTACTTGGTTATTCAACAATTACTCTACAACAATTCGTTTGATTTTACGGTTCAGGTCGATGACACCATCGATGCCGAGTCCATTTTGTTGCCGCCGATGCTGACTCAACCGTTCATTGAAAATGCCATCAAACACGGACTGAAAAACAAAGCCGAAAGAGGCAAAATCACCATTAAATTTACACTGGAATCTCAAAAATTGTATTTCGAAATTACGGATAACGGAGGCGGTTTCTCCGAGCATGAAAAGGTTCACAAAAAATCGCTGGCCATGAAAATTACCAAAGAGCGCTTGGCGCATCTATCGCAAAAAAGCGATTTTGATGTCCGTACCGAGAACTTGTACAACGACGAAAAAGTTGTCATCGGAGCCAGAGTATCTTTTGAGATACCGTATCTTTACGAAAACTAAAACTGCCTATGTTACGCGCCGTAGTGATAGACGATATCGATTCCATTCGCCACAAAAACATTGACGTTATCAAATCGACTTGTCCCAATATTGCCATTATCGGTCAAGCCAACAGTGTCGAATCGGGCGTGAGTCTGATTAAGCAAATTGTCCCCGATTTGGTTTTTCTCGATGTCGAAATGCCCGACGGTACGGGTTTTGATTTGCTGCAAAAATTGAAACCAATCACGTTTAAAGTTATTTTTATCACCGGCTACGAAGACTTTGCCATACGGGCTTTTCGCTTTAGTGCGGTCGATTATTTGCTGAAACCTTTAGATCCGGCCGAGCTCACCGAAGCGGTGACTAAAGCTGAGGAAGCCTTGAATAAAGACGTACTCGAACTCAAACTCAACACCTTGTTTTCCAATTTAGAGCGTCCTAAGAATCTTCAAAAGTTAGTCCTCAAAACAGCCGAGAAAATCTATTCGGTCAACATTCAGGATATAGTGCATTGCGAATCCGATAAGAACTATACCACCTTTCACTTTATCAATGCGCCCAAACTTATCGTATCTACGACGCTCAAAGAATACGAAACCCTGCTCAAACCATTTCACTTTTTCCGCACGCATCAATCGCATCTTATCAACATGCTGTATTTTGATCACTTCATCAAATCGGAAGGCGGCAACACCATCGTGATGAAAAACAAGAGCACCATTCCGCTGTCCGTTCGCAAAAAAGAAGAATTTTTGGCGCTGATAGACACATTGTAAAAAACGAATTTTCAACATACTTCTACCAATGTTCGCCATACGGTGACGGATATTCATTTGCCGAAAAAGCCCTTTCTTTAATCGCTACTTTTGGGTGGTAAACCTTTAAATAAGATTAAAATGAGAAAGTTACTACTGCTTTTTACCGTTGGCTTGGCAACGCAACTGCACGCGCAAATTAAGCTGAAAATAAACGACAAACTAGTTTCCGAGAACACGGTTATCAAAGCCGAAGACATCAAAAAAATTGAAGTCGGTTTTGATAAATACAAGCCTATGGAATATTACGGTTTGGGACGCGTATTCCTTTTTGTGGAATTACTAAACGAAACAGGCGAGAGAAAAGAGAAATGCTACATGATTAAAGAAGGAACCAATGCCATCAAAGCGTTTTTAGACGACAAAAATGTTTTTTATCCTTTAAAAAGTGATGTCCATCCGCAAACCGATTTTTTCGGAGAAATGATTCGTACCGATGATGAAAAAATTGTAACCAAGCTGAAGTATATGGGGAAATACTACAATTGTAAGCAAGTCAAACTCCGCATTTCACTGTACTACCGCGATAAAATCGGTTACGAAAAATACGGCGATCCGGTGATGATGATTAAAGATCAGTATTTCACCATAGACAACACCGTTTTCTATGAGCAAGGTCAAAAAGAGAAAGAGCAGGAAAAAGTAGCCGAAGAAGCCCGTAAAGCGGAAGACGCTAAAAAAGCGGAAGACGCCCAAAAAGCCAAAGAAGCCGAAGCGAAAAAAGGCAAAGGCAAAAAATTGGTGCGAAGCGTATTAGGTTTTTAATCACTCATTTTTAAAACTCAATCAAATATGAAAAAAGCAATTTTTATGATGGCTGTAGCCGGAGCATTCGTCTTTAATGCTTGCAAAAGCGACACCGCAAAAGCAACCGAAGAAACCACAACGACCACCACAGCAGCCGAACCGGCCGCCGAGGCCGAAACGGCTTCCATAGTCGGAACCTGGAAAATGTCTGATGTCGATTTAGGAATGGAAGTGCCTAAAGGCAAGGAAAAAGTCATCGAAGACATGAAAAAACAAATGATTGCCGAAACGGTTTATACGTTTAACGAAGACGGCAGCATGACCTACAAAAACCCTATGGTCGAGCCCATTTCGGCGACGTATACGCTCAACGGTTCTCAGTTGATGGTTACTAACCCAACCACCAAAAAGACCGATACCATGACGGTAGACGAATTGTCTGCCAACAAATTGGTACTTTCCAGCCAACAGGGCAACCACAAAGCTGTAATGACATTTACCAAATAAAAGGAAATTAGAATTCACCGGCCATCAACGCAAGTTGGTGGCTTTTTTTTTTTTGGAAGCTTATCCGGCTATCCGTTGCAATCTTTTGGGTTTTCTTTACAAATCAAAGCAAAATACGGCTACATGTCAGACTGAGCTTATCGAAGTCTGATAAAAAAGAAACCCAAAAAGGATTTCACTTCACACGAGCGAAGCCACTGCCTAAGGAATCCGGGCTAAAGCATTATGTTTAGAAAAAATGAAAAATACCTGAAGCCCACAGGGCTTCCTCCTTTTAATTTCAAATGGGCTAGCGTTTACTTTTTGAGTAGAAATTCTATCGGAATATGCAATCTCTCTGCCCACGCTTCTTCGGAATGATTTTTACCCGGGAAATACCGTGTAATCCATTGTGTTTCGGTGAATCCTTTTTCACGCATCAGGCCATCTGCTTTTTGTTGTAACGGCGGGTACAAAGCATCTAAGGTTTGATCGCCATAATCAAAATAAATACGATGGGTTTTAGGATTGGGTAGTTTTTCACGCAAATAGGCATAGAAAGCGTCCGGAATCGGATTGTTTTCCACGGCAAAAATACCGGGCCAATGCGTCGACAAACAAGCGGCTCCGCCAAATACTTCCGGGTATTCACAAATCGCATACAACGAAATTAAACCGCCCATGCTGGAGCCGGCTATAAAAGTATTGTCTTTGTCCGTAGCAGTGGAAAATCTTTTGTCTATGAAGGGTTTCAATTCGGTTACCAAAAACTTCAAATACAAATCAGAGTAAGGTTTGAAGATCTCTTTTGTCCTTCCTGCTTTTTGAAGTTGAGCCGTGATAGTGTCTTTTTGGACAGCCGTGAGATTTTCATAAGGTTTTTGAGGAAAATATTCCGGATGTCTTTTTTCCTGGATATTCCAAATACCCACAACAATAAATTTTTTTACTTTACCATCGGCATTTAATTTCCAAGCGACTTCGTCTACTTCCCAAGCTTGTTTGTTCCAGGTTGTATTAGCATCAAAAAGCATTTGACCATCATGCATATACAAAACGGCATACTTCTCATCGGCCGAATAACCATCGGGCAACCACACGTCAATGTTCCGCGACGGGATGTAGCGGGATTCAAAATTTTCAAATCGTTGTATCGTTCCGCTATGAAGCGAAATCTGAGCCTTACTCACCATACACAGACTCAATAAAAAAACAATCCATAATGTTTTCATAGGCATTATCTTTTTAAGGAAAAGTGACCACGTATTAGTACTTCTTTTGCCGTACTTAAGGTAAACCAATAATCATCGGCCGGTAGGAGTCGGTTGTTATAGGTGCCATCCCAACCATACGAAGCACCCGAAAAGCAGGTGATTATTTTTCCGTAACGATCAAAAATAGTGATTATCGCTTGAGATAAACCTCGTAAGGTTAAATTTTTTATGTACCACATATCGTGAATGCCATCACCATTCGGGGTAAAGTACTTTGGAATTTGAATCAAGAAAAAAGGCTGTGTGGTAATGCCACATCCTTTTTTGTTTCTTACGTAAGCGGTGTATTGCAAACCATTGAGTTGGGTAAACACCGGAGTGCTTTGATACTGAATACCATCAATCGAATACTCGTAATCGCCCATGCCCGAGGCTACAATTTCAACCGTATTTTGAGAGCCGAAGTCATTGATAATAATATCGTCTATTTGAGCAGCCTCCGAGCCTATCACCGTGAAGGTTTGGGTTCGGGAACAACCCGAGGCATTTTCAAATGAAACCGTGTAAGAGCCGGGCAAGGTTGCCACAATAGTCGCACCGCTTTCTCCGGTACTCCAAACGTAGTTGGAATAACCCGATTGTGCTTCCAATACCACGGGAACATTCAGACAAAGCGGTACGGTTTCATCCTGGATCAAATCCGGAAAAGTCAAAATGGTCAAGGTAATCGGTACGGCATCGTAGCAGGAATTGTTCAGAATTTTAGCGTAGTAGGTTTGCTGATAAGCGGTGTTGTTTTGAAAAGTAGCCGGTAACGGATTGACACTTGTTGGACTATCAAACAAACCGACTTGAAATCCTGAGGGTAAGTTTGTAAACACGGTCGGTACAACATCAGCAGTCGCTACCGTGCTGATTCCGTCCTGATTGCTATCACTGTCGCAAAATGAATACTGTGTTTGGCCAATAGACACAATTGGAGAAAAGTCTAAAGTAATGTCCGAATGCGTGGTACAAGTGGGCGAATAACCGGTAACTAAGGTATAGGTTCCGTTTTGAGTAGCAGTGTAGGGCGGCGAGAAGGTTAAAGTGGCGGTATTTTCTCCGGTCATCGGATTTCCGTTAAAGAGCCACTGGTAATTTTGAGCACCGACGGCCGTACCGTCTAAAGTGAGCACTTCGTCAAAACACACCGGATTTTGATTGGCAAACGTTCGGTCTTCTCCTAAATCAACACCTACCGAAAAACTGCTCCCTTTTAAGAAAATAGCCGAATCGTAACGGTAATTGCCTTCATCGGCAATCACCAATTTGATATGGTATTGCTGTCCCGGAATTACGTTGGCCTTGGCGGTCAAAACTTTGGTTTGACCATTAAAATTGGTTGGCGAGTTGGCTCCGTTGAAGGTGTCAAAGTATTGCTCGTTTTGAGCCGGACAACCACCCGGTATGGCCGGATGAACCGAAGTTACTTTGACCGGAATATTGGTATTCGGGATTAAGGCAAGATTCTGATACGTGGAAGTCCCGACTTCTTTGAGCAAAAAGGCAAAGCCGTCGGAGTACTGACACGTAGCCGTACCGTGGTATTCTTCGGAAGCGAAGATATAGTCAAAACTGATTTGATTTCCCAGCGGAATAAAGTCGAACTCCAGAACGGTGGCGTTCAGTGAATTGTTGATGTTTAAAGCGGTATTTAAGTCGGCATCTCCACCCCATCCGCTAACGGTATCATCGGAAACATAGGTATTCGGTCCGGGCGCATTGCTGATTTTTCCGGTACTCAAAAGGACACCTTCGGTGAAAGGAAATGTGGTGCCTCCGGCATTGAAATAGCCCCAGCTGTTTTCTCCGGAACTGAAATTACCTCCCGAAACCGACACATTGCTCACCGAAGCACAGCCCGAATTAATGAGAATATTTTCGACCAATTCCAATGGTGTGAATTGCTCATTGGTGGTAATGAATTGAGCCGATAGGGTTTGGTTTAGTAAGAAAAGAACCAAACAACAGACTTTAATCAATACGGATTTTTTAAAAGCAATCAACATTACACATTATCTTTTCAAGGCGAAATGTCCTTTGGCACTGCGACCGTCTTCAAATTCTATACTAAACCAATAATCATCTGCCGGCATAGGGCTGCCGTTGTAAGTGCCATCCCATCCGACACTTAGGGGACTGATTTGTTTTAAAAGCTTGCCGAATCTGTCAAAAATATAAATAACAGAACGTCCGTTTGAAAATTGACCGGCGCCTTTAATATTCCAAAAATCATGAAAACCATCTCCATTAGGCGTAAAATATTTAGGAATCCCTAAAACCGGTATAGTGATAGGGCCGATGACACCACAGCCGTTTTTGTCGCGAATGTACACCGCATGCATTCCAATAGGTACATTATTGAAGGTGTTGCTTTCTTGGTACGGACCTAAGGCATCGTCTAAGGAATACTCATAATCTCCGGAGCCGGTTACGCTAACCACTATCGAATTGATGTCGCTTAAATCAACGACATCGATGTTTTGAATACTGGCTATTTCTGAACCAATTACCGTAAAGCTTCGGGTTTTGGTACAATTGTTAGCATTGGTTACCGTGACACTATAAGTGCCCGGAGTGTTTACCGTAATGGAATACTGGGTTTGTCCGGACAGAATGATGTTATTTTGATACCATTGGTAGGTGTAATTGGAATCAGGCGTTCCGTCTAACAAACCGGCATCAATTACAGCTTGTGTTTCGGGTAAACAAATGAGTATGGTTTCTTCCGTATCAATTTTAGGCGTCGGATATACTACAAACGGAATTGTCATTTGAGCGGTACAACTTGTATTGATGGGATTCTCCACTACTACTGTCACATTCTGCGTTGTGGTAAGGAACGGATTGGGCAGTTCATTCGGAACAGAATTAGGTATCAGATTTCCGCTCTGATCGTAATAATACACATTCATACCGGTCTGTGTTCCTATGATTGTCGCTAAAAAACCACTTGTGTCAAATGCATAAAAACCATCTTGATCTACAGGAAGCAGTTCATCATCACATACTGATGTTACATTGGCAGGCAACGCAAAAGCCTCCGGTAAATCATCTACAATAAATTGAAGTTGCATCTCGTCATAACACGGTTGCCCCCCGGTTTGCGTGGTATTGTTTGACACTCGTACGGTAATGGTTTCTGTTCCGGAGACATAAAACGGATTAGGCAACGGAATAATCGGAGTGCCGTTAGCTCTGAAATAACGCACATTTACATTCGTTTGCCCATTTACAACAGCGGATGTTATTCCCGAGGTGTCAAACCCGTAAACGCCGTCGTGGTTGTCATCACAATGACGAATAATATTGTCGGCATTGATGGGATTGGCAAATGGTAAAGCTTCTACCACAATGTCAAATGTTTTAAAACCATAACAGGAGTTGTCCAAAGTGCTATCGACACGAACCCAAATGGTTTGATTATTAGGGAATCCTATGTTTCTGTAGTTGGTAATGTCAGGTATGGCAAGGGAATTTCCGGAAGCGTCTGTTTCTGCCAAGAAATCGGCTTGTGTTTTATAAAACGTTACAGTGGTATTGGCCGGCAAAATAGCCAATAGACTGTTTCGAATAGCCGTAAAGTTGAAAGGGCCGGAGATGCCATCGCGATCATCATTTACGCTGTCTAAGTAATCATCACACAAATATTGATTTGGAATGACAAAGCCGGCAGGGATTTGAGTCACCGAAACGATTAAATCAATACGCGCCACACGATAACAACCATTACTGTTTTCCACTCGGGCATACACACTCGAATTCCCTGAAGTATAGGCAATAGGATTGTTGATTAATAAAGCGCTGTTTTGAGCGTTAGCCGCGGCTAAAGTGGTATAATAGGTAAATGTTTCATTGAGGTAATTGGTGGAAATGACGTCATTTTTTTGAGTCAAATTGAAGATAGAGATACCGTCGGTATCGTCATCACATTGTTTCAAGGTAATCGGAGTTGTTACTGTTGGTAGGGCATAAGTTGTTAAAATAGCCACATCAGAATCTAAACCGCAGCCGTTTCCGATTCGGTCAATACGAACCCGATATTGGTAGCCGGCCATGGTAGGCGTTACGTTGGAAACCGTTAGCGTAGTAGTGGTAGCGCCCGAATAGGTAGCATTATTGGTTATCAAATTCCAAGTCACACCATTATCAGTGGATACCTGCCATTGGTAGGCGTTTGCTGCGTTAACCGCTACCGTAAAAACAGCCGATTGTAATTCACAAGTCGTTACATTTTGGGGTTGTGTTGTAATACTGATGGGTGCTGCAACGGCATACTGACCGTTGGGTACACTATAGCCGCTACTGCTGTTTACGGTTCCGTTACTGTTGATGTTCGGCGAAGCGGTCGCGTCTAAAATACCGTCTGAATTGGCATCTGCATACCCTGCTTCTATGACATCTGTACAGCCATCATCGTCGCTGTCTGATTCAATGTAGTTCAATACGCCATCGTTGTCAGTATCGGCTAGTGTAAAGTTAAGCGTACCACTGTTTGCAGTAATTTCGGAATTGTTTTCCAAACCGTTACTTCCCACAGGATTTACGGTCATACCATTGGTGTTACCGGCGTGTACCGGATTTCCCGATTCGATAATGTCAAAAATACCATCATTGTCGCTGTCCAAATCTAAATAATTCGGAATACCGTCACCATCGCTGTCAGCGGGAACTATACCAGTCGCAAATAGGTCATCAATACCATCCTGATTCACATCAACATTGGACAAGGCATTAACAGAAGGGCCTTGGTTCTCGGCAAAATCGGGTATAGTATCGTTGTCACTGTCATAGTCTCTTTGATCCGGAATGCCATCATTGTCACTGTCTTTGGGTACACAACTAGCGGATAGATGCAACGCTACTCTACTGGTGTTGACGTCTGTTAAATTGATATTGGTAACGGTAAGACTATTAATTAAGTTTCCTTTTATTGTAAAAGTTCCGGTCCCGAAAGGCAATGCCACACCACTGTCTAATCGGAATCGTATTTCAAAGGATGAAAATTGACTCACACCACTTTCAAAAATACCGTCGTAGTTGGTGTCGATTAAAATTTGATTATTCGGATTCAGAATCGTTAGGGTTTGGTTGACCGGGCAGCTCACTCTTATTTCGGTGTCAGACGTAAACAAGTCACTCAAAGATCCGTTAGTAGCGTAATCTAAATCGATGCTTACCGGATTGTTGAATATGACTTTGTAGCTAACACTATTTTGCTTACCCGTAGCAGCTTCCGTCACAAAATTACCATTCGAATCTCCTGTTATTGGCGTCGCGGAAGGTGTACCCGTACCCGAAAAACTAACAGCGCCTGTAAATGTATTGGTATAATTGCCGACAGCAAAAGCGCCTGAAGTCGGATTGGACACGTTGATATTTAGATTGCCGAAAGATTCATCACAATTGGTTAAACCGTCATTATCCGCATCTAGATCTATATTGTTGTTAACCCCGTCATTATCACTATCTATAGGACAAGAGCTAACTGGAATTTCATTGGAATTGATGGGTAAAGTACAACTCGAAATGGCTGCCGAAACCATGTAATAACCCGGACCCAAAGCCGAAGGAGTATAGTTGCCGGCCGTGGCTCCCGGAATCGGATTGCCATTAAAAAACCACTGAAAGGTATCAAACGGACTTAATGAGTTGACTGATAAACTGGTATTGGGGATACAGCTGGGCTGATTGGTGTCGAGTTGGGTAAAAGAAATTTCGGGTTCGAATGTAAAACCGGAATAAAATCCACCAAAGGTGGCTGCTCCACTAGTTCCGTAAGCCGCTAAATACAATTCTGCAGTGGAGAAAACAGATACATTTCCGGTCAGACCAGTAATAACATAGGTTTGATAATTCGGATTGCCAACCACGTTTGTAGGGCCATCTACATTAATCGTTGGCGGTAACCCGGCTAATGGATAATTGGTCCCGTCGATAGTGAAGTTGAGCGCAGCACCGGTTTTAGTTACCAGTGTAACTCGTCCCGTAAATTGTCTTGAACCAACGTAGTCAATATAGGGAATATTATCGATTATTCGCGGTGTTTGACAACTCAGCGGCGGAACAAAAAACAATTCCTGATTTCTTTGATCGGAAGAACTATTGTCTCCTATGCTTTGATAGGCAAAAACTTTTTCGGAAGTTCTGACATATAAATTTCCATTGGCATCAAAATATGAACCGTTCAAAACAGCATAGTCGCCTGCATTCAGGGTTACAATCGGTGTTGTGGAACCACTCAAAAAGACTTGAGTGTTATTAACATCAGCAACCAACATTATGGTTTCTACCAAGTCAATCCCGGTACTTTTGATAAAGATATATTCGCTGGTACTGATTCTTTCAATCGGAACGATTTGATCAAAACCCAAATCCAAATTCCCCACAGCATTGGTTCCTCCGAAAGAGCCGCAATTCACGGCAATAGGTTTGTCAGAGGTTACTAGTGCCCCGATTAAGCCATCTCGGTTAGCATCAAGCGGACCTTGAACGGCCATTACATAACTCTCACCACTATTCAAAACAACACTGAATGGATTGTCTCCATTTAGACTGTTAATAGGTTGAATGCCGGGGCCAAAGTCGCTAAAATTAACCGTTGTATTATTTTCGGTGGCTAAAACAGAAATAAATGTGGTGTGAATATCAAAATAGTTAGCTACTGCGCTATTCGTTAAGGCCCCAATTCGGAATCGAGTTCCCAAAGAGGCTTTTCCTTTCATGACTAACTCACCGGCCTGAAAACCAGTCCCGGCGGTGACTCGGGCGGATACATAAATCATGTCATCGGCTTCCACGATGTATCCTTTGTTGTAAAATACCGAGTTGCTTACGCTTGCGTCTACATGAAGCTGTGTATCGTTACCGTAACCTACGTAATGGATATAAGGCGTGTCTCGAGAAACCGTACCGGCAATGGTAGAGCCACCGAGTTCAATGATTCTGAAATTAACAGGATTGATGCTGGGAGAAGAGATGTACAAATATTGTTCTTCGGCGGCCACATTGGTTGACCCTGAAATGGGCGGAATGTAATGGGTTTTGCTAAACTGTGGGAAACAATTTGTAATTGATATTACGGCGAATAGTAAAAAAAATAATACCTTCTTTTTCATTCGCTAAAATTAGAAAATAAAAAAGAAAACATAAAGAGAACCAGTCTATTTATGTTTTCTTTAAGAATTGAAGAAGGATTGATTATAGATCTCGTTTTTTGATTATGGTATAGGATGAAAATAAGAAAATGGCGGTCCAAACTAATACGATTAAAATGGAAGAGACATGGATGTCATAGTCTTTGGTATTGTTCTCTCCAACGGCCGTTTGTATGTTTTGTATCACACTCAAACGTGTGAAAGGTTCTATGATTAAATTGCTCATCGATTCCAGAGGCATAAAAGCGTATATCTTATCTACCATCGGATTTTTGTCGAAAATTTCAAATTTCATGAACCCGTATGAAATTTTCTCTATCAAAAACCAGATGAATAAGAACCCAATAGCAAAGGCTGAGCGTTTGATGAGTACGCCTAAAAACAAACAAAAAGAAAAGAAGCCGAGTAGCTTTACAAAATAGGCCAATAAATATTCCATGTCGGAGAAAACAATTCCGATTTCGGTATAAGAAGAAAAATTATAGCCTAACAACAGCGACATGACAAATACGAAAAAAGTCGAGCCTAATGCAAATGCCAATACGGTAAGAAATTTGGAAAGCAAAAATTCTTTTTTGCTCATGCCGTCTATCAGGTTTTGTTTTAACGTGCCATAGCTGTATTCGTTGGCCATCATCGATACAATAACCACAGCCAAAAAGAATTTCAGCAATGATGCCATCCAAGTATTAAAATGCCAAATAAACGGGAAGTTAAAAATTCCCATTTCGGCAAAATGGATTTTAAAATTTCCGAAATCAAATTTTATAGAGGCAATCAAGGCAATAAAGGAGAGAATTACAAAATACCCGATGGTTAATACTTTGCTGGCTCTGTTTTTCCATATCTTTTGCAATTCGATGGCGAGTAATCTTTTCATATCCCGGCGATTATTTGTTGGTTAATGTTAAAAATTGCTCTTCCAAACTCAATTTTTTTAATACCAAGTGATTTAAATAAATATGTCGTTCCATTAAGTATTTATTAAGGGCTGCCGCATCTGTGTGGTTTTTAAAATGCGCGTTTACTTTACCCTCTGTGAGTATTGTCTTTTCTAAATCAGGATGATGCTCCAAAGCTTCAGTGAGTTTAGCCATATCGGCAGCTTGCAATTCGAAATACCCGTCATGAGCAATCATTCCGTTAACCGTGCCATTGTATAAGATTTCGCCTAATCGTAAGACCAACACATGACTGCACACTTTTTCTACTTCATCGAGCAGGTGAGAAGCCAACAAGATAGTAGTTCCTTGAGAGGCAATTAGGCGGATAATATCTCTGATTTGATGAATTCCCTGTGGATCTAACCCATTAGTAGGCTCGTCGAGGATTAATATTTCGGGATCGTTCAATAAGGCAGAAGCAATGGCTAATCGTTGTTTCATCCCTAATGAAAAAGTCTTGAACTTGCTGTCTTTTCTTTCGATGAGCCCGACAATTTCCAGTTTTTCGTTGACTTTACTGTAGTTAATCCCTTTTATTTTACATACCAATTCGAGGTTTTCCTTGGCGGTCATGTAAGGGTAAAAGTTGGGCCGTTCGATTATGGCTCCTACTTTTTTGAGGGCTTCGTGGGTTTGCATTTGACCGCCAAACCAACTATACTCTCCCGAGGTCTTGTTGACTACGTTGAGCACAATGCCTAAGGTAGTTGATTTTCCGCTACCGTTAGGGCCTAAGATTCCATAAACATTTCCTTTGTGTATTTCTAACGACACATCTTTTACGGCCTGAATTTTGCCGTAATTTTTTTTTAAATTCCGAATGGTAAGTATGGGTGATTCCAAGGGTCAGTTTTTTGATTTATGGTATGACGATTGAAACCCAAATTTGTTACCGGTCTTTTTTGGAGAAGTAAAAACGAGCAACAAATTCTTTCTTCAAATTCAGATAAAACAACGTCTCATTGATGTCTTTAAGCTTAGAAGTCAGTGTTATTTTATGACCTCGGTAATCGTTGGTCGCTTGCAAACGGCAAACGTCGCATTCGTATTCACTAAAGTGGTTGTTTATTTTTTTGGTCTCTACAAAGCGATGTCCCAATAGAGAACAGCGATAACTTTTTTTCACCATTCCCTGATTTAAGTAATTGATTTTCATAGGATAAGGTTTTGGTTTTGGTAACGTAAACGTAAGATTTAATCGTCAAAAGGCAAAATATAATCGATTAAATGTACGACATTAACATTTTAAGAAGTAAATACCTTACATTTTTATTTGTAAGGGACAATGACAGGTTGCCCAATTTGAAAGTCAGGCAACGCTAAGTCGTTATTTTTAAATGAATTGGTTTGGAAAATATTGTTGCCCTCAAAGGGAATAGAAGGATAGAATGAAAATGAGATTTGAAAGCTGTTAAAAACCAAATAATCGTTGTTAATCAAAACGCCCAAAGAAAATTTAGAATACAGTTTTCCGTCCAGCGTCTTATCGTTTTCATTTCCCAAAAAACCAAAGGTCATGTTGTAAAACGGACTAAAGTGAAAACCGTGCCAATTTCCGGGCGCGTAGGTTTGGGTCTGAAAAGCTATTGATAATTTTCGGGTTCCGTTGAGTAACGGGTTATTAAATCCTTTGATGCCGGTGTCATCTGTAATGAGAACCCGATCTTTGATAATAGGTGCTCTGTGATTCCCTATAATTAGAGCCGGTTTGATAAACTGTCTGATTTTCCAATCGCCTAAGTATTGTAAATTAGTAAAATAATGTCCTTCAATTTTAAATGTAGTTTCTTCAGTGCAACCGTTATTAAAAAAACTTCCCCATTCGACATTAGTACTTAAATAGCCAAATGAAAAATAATCACCATAGGAAAACCGACCTCCGAAATAACTTCTCTTGGTATAATTTTTTTCCTGAAAACCGCCGGTTAAGGCATACACCTGACCATAAGGAATATCTTCAATAATACCGAAGTTGAACAAATATTTGTCTTCCGCAAATTTTCGGGTATTTAAACCGATGGTAGCCAAATACAGCTTTTCGGAATTAAAAAAGCGAGTCGGATCATAGGTAATATCGGGTGTTTCGGTGTAAGCAACTCTTTTGTATCCTATGGAAGTCACTAAATTGGTCGTTCTGAAATCTTCGTCTTTTCCTTTAAAAATTTTAAACGAATGACCGAACCAATATTCCTGAGTTTGCAGTTTAAAATTTTGATTCTCAAAAGTACCGCTTGCGTTGGGTAGTGAATCGATATAGAATCGATCTTCAAAATAAGCACCGCCAGCCAAACGGGTCAGCGGCGAGACAAACTGTCGTTCTACTTTAGCACTTTTGGTGGTATAATTCTTCAATGAGTTTTCGTAGGTAAACCCTGCGTTGATAAACGTGTTTTTAATGTTATTAATCGAATACCTTGAGTATTGGGCAGTTTGATTAGAATTGAATCGTTTGGTAAAATCATTTTCAAATTCGTGCCCAAGTCCTAAAAAATTGCGCTCTGTGATTTCGAAACTCCCTTGTGAACTCGAAAGCGTTCCGTTAGGGATTAAGCTCCACGAATCCAAAACCCGTACCGATACATCAACAGAATCTTTACTCCCCGGAATCTCTACCGGTCTTATCAACACGCTTCGGACATAGCGTTGCCTTCGAATCAAACGTTCCGATTCTTTAACGATGATGGAATCTAAAGGGTCATTCTTTTTAAAAAGTAAGAGATTGCGAATGGTCCAATTTTTCGATTTTATATGCAAACGATTTCCAAATCTTTCGAATCCTTTCTCGGGTTGGTCTTTGTAATTGTCAACACTATAGCCGAAAGGGTCAAGCGTTTCGATATTGATACTGCGGATGATTTTTCCTTCGTTGCGATCAAACGATTTTTTGATGATAAAGCGTTTCCTTTTGGTGCCGGAAGTCACTTTGGCTTTTCGATTGGATTTGAAAAGCAATCGATAGACGAATTTGTTGAAGTTACTTTTCTTGGAAAGCTTTTCGATGTTATTGTACACCTTTACCGAATCGTTACCGCTATGCGTTTTTTGTTGCGCCACGCTATTTTGGCACAACATAAAGCACAGTAGGAAACAGATAAGGTGTTTTAAGGACATGGCAATTTTTATAGTAAACGTGAAAGATATAAAATTATTGTCATCTCATAAAAAAATCCCCGGCTGTTTGACCAATCGGGGAGGTATTTTATGTAGCGGGCAATTAACCTTTCTGTTCCTTGTTAAAATAAACCAAGTAGTAATACATTTGCTTTTCTTCGTCCCAACCTTTTTCTACAAATTTCTCGGCACTTTCCGGATTGATAAAATCCAATTTGATTTGAATATTGGTATCCAAATTAATCACATTTTTAATCGATTTACGGGCATCGGTAACTGCAGCATTCGCAATAGGAAAGTTAGTAATGTCTTCGATACTGTATTTTTCGCCTTTATCTACTTTGTAGTTTTTAAATTCCGGAATTAAATCGGGATTGTCTAATACTTCGTTTAAAAATTTACTTTCCTCAAACTCGTCATTTTTGGCAAAAAAGTTAACCGAACGGTTCATAAACATCACTTCTTCTTTTTTGTCTTCTGCCGGGAACACGACGTCTTTGGCAAATCCTTGACAGAATTTCAGGTATTTTTTGGTGTAGAAGTTTTCATCCTGAAAAGCATCAACCGAAAGGAAATGCTCCAACCAATAGCGGGCATCATAGCGGTTGCTGTCTACGGTTAAAATTTTATAGCCTTCTTCTTTTTTATGGTTGAAAATCAAACAACCTTTATCGAGCTTGTTGAGGTTGATGCCTTGTTGTAAAATCATCTCCAAAGAATTGCCTTTTTCTTCAAACTGCATGAAATCGGTTTTGATTTCACTCTTGAAAACACCGATGGCGTCCACCGTGGTATTGTCTATGGATAGATGGCTGAAATACGCCACATACACTTCCCCGTTTTTGATGTGCGGATGATTGGATTGTTCGAATAAATGTTTGGTGATTTTTTTAGAAACTTCGTGAACTTCGCTCGGATTGGCAAAGATTTCGCTCGCCAAATTGAACATGTCGTTGTATTCTAAATCAACATCATGGGCAAACTGATAATAGTTCTCTTCCTTTTCGCGAAACGGTTTGAAGAAATATTCTTTGAGTAACGGTACAATTTCGTCGTTCAAAGCATAAGGTTGCTCCGACAAGAAAATGGCTTCGTTACGACTTTTGTTACCCACCCGGTGGATGGATAAACTTTCGATATGGGCGTTGAATAAATTGATCATGGTTAGCAGTTGGCTATTAGCGATTAGCTTTTAGCAAATTTAGAATTGTAAATTAGTAATATGATGATTTTGTGCTGAAAGCTAAAAGCTAACAGCAGGTCACTTGATTAGTTCCAGTTTTCTTCGAATCCGTAGTCTTCAAAACTGTCATCACCGCCAAACATATCCAAATCATCTTCGTCTAAATCGTCTTCAAATTCCGAGTAAAAATCTTCGTTCTCGGCTTCAAACTCTTTCTCCGGAGCTGCTGCAGGTAATTCGCCGTGTGAGAACAACAAGCTCGGATAGGAAACGCCCGGTTCGGCTTCTTCAATGGCGGCCAATTCGACTAAAAATGTCCACATATTGATAAAATCATACACATAAATAATCTTCGTTTGGTCTTCACCCAACAACTGATTTAAGGTATAATCGCTCATGATTTTTTGCTCTCCGGGAACATCCCCCGAATCAAACATCGCAATTTCCTCTTCCTGATTCCATTGGTCATCACAAGTGTAGAAAGAAGCAACCTCCAATCCGTCAAATCCGAAAGCGTTTACAATGGCATTGTGCAAATCTTCCAGAGTGTCGTCTTCCTGTATGGCAATATCCCTGAAAATATCCTCCACGGCATCTAATATGGCTCTGAATTTATAAATCATAATCCTTTTTTTTATGAGCCGACAAAGGTAAATTTTATTTGTGAAAAAAGGTTTGTCTGCAGCAAATTGTTGAAAAATAGTTGGCCTAAAAAAACCCGGTGAAAACCAGGTTTTGAGATTAGTCTAAATTGCAAAGTGCTATCAGTTCTTTGTATGTCAGATTGATAGCATTGAGTTCGTTTTGCAAATCTTCTTTGGATGATTTATTCGAAGCCAAATTATTCAAACTTTTGGTTTGGCTTCTCAGTTTGGCAATGGCCTCATTAACCTTTGGAGTTCTTAATTTTTCCGGGATATTGTTCACGTCCAATTTTTCTGAAAAATCAGCTAAAATAGGCGTAATCTGGTTTAGCTTGTCATAAAGTCCTTCATTAGCCACATAATTGGTTTTGGTCAAAACCTCAGAAAAGTTTCCTAAGTTTTCCCATTTGGTTAAGATGGTTTGCCCGTTTACTTGTTGGAACCCGGCCATCAGTAACACAAAAAGCAATGTTTTAACTATTTTCATGATGTATTGTTTTTAGAAATTGTTATGCAATTATAGTTACTTTTTTGAAACAAAAGTGTTTACAAATCATTTTTTTACGGTTGGCGTTCATTTTCGAACCCATTTTTCGATGGAAAATTACAAAACCTCATCAATCCGAAGTTTATGGCTAAACCGCTTGACACATGCCAGCTATTTTGTGAAAAGTCTCGTGCAATTTGGATAAGGCTTCGATAATTTGACTGTCGGCTGCTTTCTGAAGCACCAATTCGTTTACCGTTTTGGTTTCTTTCTTTAATAAGACTAATGATTCGATGAGTTTCGGACTTCTGAATTCCTCCGGCATGGTTTCTACTGATAAGGCCTCGGCTTTTTCCAACAATAAAGCCGAATTCATCTTGATGGATTCCAGGTTTCCGGCTTCCGAAGAGTGGAACGATTTTACCATTACGTCATGATATGCTTTTATTTGGGGCCATTTTTCAGTGATAGATTGGGCAGAGGAGGAGTTTAAAGTGAAAATAGCGGCGAAAGCAAACAGCGACTTGATAATTTTCATGAGTTAGTGGTATTATTAATACCACAATGCTAATCATTTTTTATCTCAAACTCAACTTTTGTAATGTTAATATTTTACAGTTCATCGTTAAAAAACTACAGTTCAGTAAAGTACTGTTTTATTGTTTTAGTTACCAATGCAACTTTGTCCTATCAAAAGCAAAAACATGAAACCATTTTACACTTTATTTCTTCTTTTTTTGGTTCTTGCGGGTCGTGCACAGCAAACCATCTCAGGGACTGTTTTCGATGGAAAGAGCAAGCCTATAGCCGGAGCTAATATCTTTATTGAAGGCACTTACGATGGCGCTTCGACAGACGAACAAGGACGGTTTGAATTTTCCACTACCGTCAACGGTAAACAAGAATTGGTGATTAGTTTCTTAACGTACGAAACACTTAAAGTAGCCATTGATGTGGCGAAGTGTCAAAATGAATCTTTTACACTCAAAGAGAGTGTGAACACGCTCGATGCTGTGGTAGTCACTGCCGGTACTTTCGATGCCGGAGAAAAAGCCCGTGTATCCGTATTGAAGCCTTTGGATATTGTGACCACAGCCGGTGCCTTAGGCGATATTGTTTCGGCTTTACAAACCTTACCCGGAACACAAACTGTGGGTGAAGACGGCCGCCTTTTTGTCCGCGGCGGTGAAGCCGATGAAACCCAAACATTTATTGACGGGATACGCGTGGCGCAACCTTACGGTGCTACGACGGCCAATGTGCCTACCCGCGGTCGATTTTCCCCTTTTTTGTTCAGCGGCATGTCC
Source organism: Flavobacterium sedimenticola (assembly GCF_030053345.1). Taxonomy (GTDB): domain Bacteria; phylum Bacteroidota; class Bacteroidia; order Flavobacteriales; family Flavobacteriaceae; genus Flavobacterium; species Flavobacterium sedimenticola. The sequence continues at coordinate 38,260 of NZ_JASGBP010000005.1, read as the reverse complement.
TTTTCTACCGGAGGGTATTCGGCCGAATACGGCGAAGCGTTATCGAGCGTACTGTTATTGAATACGCAAGACGAAGCTACGGAAGAAAAGACCGATATCTCCTTGATGACCGTTGGTTTAGGATTGGCCAATACCCAAAAATGGAAAACCAATTCCCTGAGTTTTAATACGGCCTACATCAATTTAGAGCCGTATCAAAAAGTGTTTCCGCAGCGTGCCGATTGGAACAAACCGTTTCAATCGCTTTCGGGAGAAGCCGTATACCGTCACGGTTTCGATAACGGGATGTTTAAGTTATATGCCGCTTTTGATGCCTCACAATTCGACATTAACAGCGAAACCATTAACCATCCCGATAAAATCAGGGTCGATCTGAACAACAACAATTTTTATCTGAATTCATCTTATAAAGCCAATTTTAGTGGGCAATGGCAGTTGTTTTCCGGTTTGAGCTATGGTTTCAGCCGGAATAAGATTGGTATTGCCACGGATGCTGTTTCGAATTCCGAACACGCCTCTCATATAAAAGTGAAACTCAAAAAATCATTTTCAGACAGGCTAAAGTTATCATTTGGCGGCGATTTTTTTGTGACCCGATTTGAAGAAAATTTCAAACCGATAGACAGCGATACATTTACCAGTAATTACAATGCCAACCTAGCCGCCCTTTTTGCCGAAACGGATATTTTCTTCTCTAAAAAATTGGCAATGAAGTTGGGCGCCCGACTTTCCAACAATAGTTTGCTGAAAGAAAAAGTGCTTTCACCGAGGGTTTCACTGGCATACAAAGTTTCAAAAAACGGGCAGCTCGCTGTAGCGTACGGGAATTTTACGCAAGCACCTAAACCCGACTATTTAAAATATGCCGATGATCTGAGCAGTGAAAAGGCAACGCATTACATCTTTAATTACCAATACAGCAAAGACCGCAGAACTTTCAGAGCCGAATGGTATTGGAAGGAATACGATAACTTGGTTAAATTCGACACCGAAGTAGCACAGTTTGATTCTCAATATACCAATTCGGGTTTTGGTTATGCGAAAGGGTTGGATGTTTTTTGGAGAGACAATGCCACAGTGAAAAATGTAGAATATTGGGTTTCGTATTCGTACATCGACACCCAAAGGGACTATAAAAATTTTAGTGTCGAAGCCACGCCGAGCTTCGTAGCCAAACACAGTTTGAGTGTGGTTTCCAAGTGGTGGATTAACCAATGGAAATCGCAGTTGAGCGTCACTAACAGCTTTACTACGGGACGTCCGTACAACAATCCGAATGAAGTGGCATTCATGAGTGGTCGTACTAAAGGCTATAATAATTTGAGTCTGGGTTGGGCCTATTTAATGACGCAACAAAAGATTTTGTATTTTTCGGTGTCCAATGTTTTGGGTACAACCAATGTTTTTGGGTATGAATATGCCAATACGCCCAATGAGACAGGCGTGTATAACAGACGCGCCATCAGACCAACAGCCGATCAGTTTTTCTTTGTGGGTTTCTTTTGGACCATTAGTGAGAATAAAAAAGACAATCAGTTGAATAATCTATAGAGGATAAGTCGCTGATTTTCAATGGCAATGGGTTAAAATCGCATCATCTCAGAACCTCAGAACCTTTTCCGAAACAATTCATCCCCAAAAATCAACAGTTCGGTACAAATGAGTTTTACCTCCCCAAAAACCAACCTACTTTTGATTCATAATTTTAAAAAAAAGTTTTAATCATCACAAAAACAATTGACAATCATGACAAAAATTATTACCACCGTAGCATTTTTAGTGTGTTCGTTATTAAGCGCACAATCTCAGTACGAACAAGGAATGGCCAAATCACTTGGTCTTTGGAGAGAGGGTAAAGCCCAAGAAGCCTCCGATTTGATGGAGCGCATTGCTTCAGCAGAAAAAAGCAATTGGTTACCCAATTATTATGTAGCTTTGATTAATACAACTGAAGCTTTTAATCCGGCCAACAAAGCTAAAGTAGCGGCATTACTGGACAAAGCGCAAACCGCCCAAGATAATGCTACTGTTTTGAGTCCGAATAACCCGGAATTATTGGTGATGCAAGCCATGATTTACACGGCGATGATTGTACAAGATCCGATGGTCAACGGAATGAAGTATTCGCCTAAAGTGATGGAGTTGTATACCAAGGCTAAATTTTTGGCACCCGAAAATCCGCGTGTGGTTTTTTGCAAAGCCGAATTTGAAATGGGCGGAGCCCAATGGACCGGCGCCGATGTGAAAAAGTTGTGCGATGAAATCGGTTATTCCGTTTCGTTGTTTGAAAAATACCAACCGGAATCGCCTTTTCACCCGAAATGGGGATTAGACCGTGCCCAAGAAGCATTGAAAAACTGTCAATAAACGATTTCTATTCAACAGAAGCGTATTGTAGCGTATAAACAGAAAAACATGAAACCACTAATTAAAGAAATTCCCAGAGCCGTAATCATTTCGTTAGCCATCTTTTTGGTATTGCTGTTGATTCGTCTCATTACCGGAAACACCATCCGTTTGGATTATGGATTGCTCGTGAATTTCGGATATACCATGCTGTACGGACTCTCATTATACTTGTCCAATGCCGCTATTTTTATGTATTTGGATAAAGTGTACCAATCCGATCGGTTTACACCCAAAAGAATTCTGATCGGTTTTTTGCTCTCGTTTACCGTTTCCATCTTCGTGATTTTCTTACTGCGTGTTTTTGAAGATGTCATCGTGGAAGGAACACCCATAGCCGTTTTTTTAGGTAAGGAGCAAATGGCGAACTATTTGGTTTCTATCATCATTACACTGATTGTGACCTTAGCGTTTTATGCGTTCTATTTTTACAAAGCGTATGCCGATAACAAGGTCAAAGAACAAAAGGTCATTGCCGGCACAGCCTCGGCCCAATTTGAGAGTTTAAAAAACCAAATCGATCCGCATTTTTTGTTCAACAGCTTAAATGTGTTAAGTTCTTTAATCGAGGAAAACCCCGATAATGCACAGCGTTTTACCACTTCATTATCTAAAATTTACCGTTATGTTTTGGAACAAAGAGACAAAGAATTGGTTTCGGTAGAAGAAGAATTAGACTTCGCGAAAACCTATATGAATTTGCTCAAAATGCGTTTTGAAAACAGCATCAGTTACGAACTGCCTTCCGATTTTAATCATCCCGAAGCCAAAGTCGTACCGCTCTCGCTGCAACTTTTATTGGAAAATACCATAAAGCACAACGTAGTGAGTGAGCAGCGGCCCTTACACATCAAAATTTATATCGATAACAATTACCTTATTGTGGAAAACAATTTGCAGAAAAAAGAGGTACTGCAAGACCGCAGAGGTGTTGGTTTACAAAATATCGTCAATCGCTATGCATTGATCTCGGAACGAAAAGTCTTGGTCGAAGAAACGGCCGAAGCGTTCAAAGTCAAAATACCTATTTTAACCAAACAAGTAGTCATTATGGAAACTCAAAATATTTATAACGAAAATATGGCCTATATCAAAGCCAAAGAACGTGTGGAAAAGCTTAAAGGCTTTTACGGAAATTTAGTTTCGTACTGTTTCGTCATCCCGATTCTGGTTTTTATCAATCTCAAAACCTCTTCTTTTCAATGGTTTTGGTTCCCGATGTTGGGCTGGGGTATGGGACTAACCTTCCATGCGCTGGAAACTTTTGGCTATGGGAAAAGCTGGGAAGAACGAAAAATACAGGAGATACTGAACAAAGAAAACAACAACAATCATAAATGGAGCTAATCATGGAATCAAACGAAGTAGAGCGTTACCAACGCGCCCGTAAAAAAGTAGAAGAGATCAAAGGGTTTTACAGTCACTTATCGTCCTATGTGGTGGTGATAGGCGTACTTATTTTTATCAATTTGCGCTATACACCGCAGTATCTGTGGTTTCTTTGGTCGATGTTCGGCTGGGGAATCGGTTTATTTTTTCATGCCGTAAAAGTTTTTCAATGGTCACCCTTTTTTAACTCCGAATGGGAAGCGCGAAAAATCAAACAGTTTATGGAAGAAGAAACGCGTAAAAGAAATAAATTTGAATAACTATGGAAACTTTAGAGGAAATTAAGTACCGCGAAGCGGCCAAGAAAGTTAAGAGAATTAAAGGCTTCTACACGCATGCTGCAGTTTATGTGGTCATCAACATAGTGCTTTTTGTGGTGAATGTTCAAAATTCCTCAGAAGGCCTATGGCACTGGAAAAACTTTACCACGGCTTTCTTTTGGGGTATCGGCTTGGCTTCGCACGCCATATCGGTTTTTGTTCCGAGCATTATTTTGGGCAGCGATTGGGAGGAAAAGAAAATCAAACAATTGATGGAACAAGAAAAGAAAAATAAATGGGAGTAATTCCTATTGAAGGTTGAAAGTAATATAAAGCAACCCGCAACCTACAACTTACAACTTACAACAATGAATATTATTATCATAGAAGACATTTGAAATTAAAAGGAGAATGTCCGGTGGACATTCGGAACTAAAACGAATGCAATAATTGTTATAAAAGAATATGAATATTATTATCATAGAAGATGAAAAACCCGCCGCCCGATTGCTCCAACGCAAAGTGGAAAAATTAGGGCTGATGGTAAACACCTTGTTACATTCAGTAGAGGAATCCATTCAGTGGTTCAACGCCAATCCGCATCCCGATTTGATTTTTCTCGATATCCAATTGTCCGATGGTTTGTCTTTTGAAATTTTTGAAACCATCAACATCCAAAGTGCTGTTATTTTTACCACTGCCTACGACGAATACGCGTTGCGTGCATTTAAACTCAACAGCATCGATTATTTATTAAAACCTATTGATGAGGACGATTTGAAAACGGCTATCGATAAGTTTAAAGCCCGAAATACTTCAGCGCCCAATTTGGCACTCGACTTTGAACTCATCAAAAAAATGTTGGTCAATCCCATCGACCGAAACTATCGAAAACGCTTCACCATCAAAATGGGACAACAACTCAAAATGATTGATATTGATGAGGTTGAATGTTTTTTCAGTGAAAACAAAGGCACCTATCTGCATACCAAAGAGAATCGCGATTACCTGCTCGACAGCACGTTGGAACAATTGGAAACCGAACTCGACCCGGCCGATTTCTTTCGCATCTCGCGCAAATTCATTCTGCCCATGAAAGCCATCAAAGAAATTCAACTCCACAGCAATTCGCGTTTGAAAGTAATTTTGCCCACTTTTAAAGCCGATGAAGTCATCGTGGCCCGCGAGCGCGTCAACGATTTTAAGGAGTGGTTGGGGTAAATGTTAAAGTTGGTAAAATTTTGTTAAGTCGTTCCCCATCTTCAAACGAACATAGTAAATTCGTAAGGCTAACACTTTGGTTAGCCTTTTTTTATGAAAAAAATATACGTTTTGTTGTTTTTGTTGGCGGGCAATTTACTGCTTCAGGCACAGGAAATTAAAGTCTATGAAAAGTTTGATGCCTTTCAAAAGGAGGTGTTAAAAGCGAATGACACCATCTATGTGATTAATTTTTGTGCGACTTGGTGCGGACCGTGCATCAAAGAGTTACCACATTTTGAAAAACTCCACACCGATAACAAAAAGGTAAAAGTGATTTTGGTGAGTTTAGACAGCCGCAAAGATTTGGAAAAGAAATTAATTCCTTTTGTCAAAAAGAAAAAAATCACCGCCGAAGTGCTTTTGCTCTCCGACAAAGATTACAATACCTGGCTGCCCAAAATCGATAAAAACTGGTCGGGTTCGATACCAGCGACCTTGATTCTGATGGGGAAACAACAGCTCTTTGCCGAAACCGATTTTGAGAGCTACGAACAGCTCAACACTTTTGTAACATCATTTATCCATCCTAATAATTAAACGTTTATGAAAGTACTATCCTTATTGATTTTCTTCTTCAGCAGTTTGTTTGTGGGAGAAACTACGGTGTCCACCGGATACCAACCCGGCGACAAAGCCACCGATTTCAAACTGAAAGGGGTTGACGGAAAAATGGTCAGCATGTCTGATTACAAAGACGCCAAAGGGTTTATCGTGGTGTTTACCTGCAATACTTGTCCGTTTGCCGTAAAGTATGAAAATCGCATCAACGATTTGGCCAAAAAGTACAAAAAGCAAGGCTACGTCTTGTTGGCTATCAATCCCAACGATCCCGCAGTGCAGCCCGATGATACTTACGAGTTGATGCAGGCCAAAGCCAAGGACAAAAAGTTTGCGTTTCCGTATTTGGTCGATGAAGGCCAAAAAATTTACCCGCAATACGGCGCCACCAAAACCCCGCATGTATTTTTATTAGATAAAAATTTGGTCGTGCACTACATCGGCGCCATCGATGACAATGTCGATGATGCCTCAGCGGTTAAGGAAAAATATCTCGAAAATGCCATCGCAGCGCTCGACAAAGGCGAAGCACCTTCACCGGCAGTCACCAAAGCCATTGGATGCAGTATAAAAGCCAAGAAAAAGTCTTAAAAAAAGCAAAGTCCCGCTAGGTAAACCGGCGGGACTTTTTTTATTTTGGGCGTTGCCTCAAGAGGCCGGGTTTTCGGCAGTCGCTCTCTTCGAGGAGCTCCAACAAAGCCTCAACCCCTAACGCGGTCTATCGTTTTATTTACTCAAGCGGTGTAACGTATAGGTCATCGCCGTCAGTAAAAAGAAAGCGACCACCTGATGTGTCAATCCCAACCAAAGCGGCACACCGTATAACAAGGTGAATACACCCAGCGCAAATTGGATAAATACCAAAACAACCAAAGCGTTCAAGCCGTTTTTTTGTTGCGCCGAAAGCGCGTATTTTTTACTGCTGAAATACAAGTACAAAATCAAACCGACCACCACATAGGCCATGGTTCGGTGTACAAACTGTACGCCGCTTTTGCCTTCGGTCAAACGCAACAGCCAACTGTCGTATTCCAGGGTAATACTGTCGTGAAAAAACTGTCCGTCACTCATCAACGGCCAATGGTTGTGAATCAATCCGGCATTCAATCCGGCCACGAAACCACCGTAAATAATTTGTAGCACCAGGAATGCCAAAGTCACTCGGGCTACTTTTTTCAAGGGTACAATCACTTCTTTGCGTTCCGGATAAATCAAATCCAACGCTACCCAAAGGGTATAGGCAAACGTGATAAACGCAAAGGTTAAATGCAGTGCCAAACGAAAATGACTCACATCGGGATTGTCTACCAAACCGCTTTTTACCATAAACCAACCGAAAAAGCCTTGTAAAGCACCCATGCCGAGTAACACGAAACATTTGTTTAACGTGGCTTTGTCAATTCTCTTTTTCAGTAAAAAATACACGAAAGGAATAATGAAAACCAAGCCTATAATGCGACCGATAAAACGGTGAAACCATTCCCAGAAATAAATGAATTTATAATCGTCTAACTGAAAATCGTTGTGGATATTAATTTTTTGGTACTCCGGAAACTTCTTGTATTCTTCAAAGGCTTGTACCCATTTTGCATCACTCATCGGCGGGAACGTATCGGTCACCAAATGCCAATCGGTCATCGACAGCCCCGAATTCGTTAGGCGTGTAATACCGCCAACTACTACCATGATAAACACTAAAACACAACCGGAAAGGAGCCAATAAATAACGGCTTTGTCTTTTTTCATATCTTTTGAATCACTGAGTTACTGAGGGTTTGGGTAGCCGAGTAACCAAGGTGTAAATTTATATTGCTTTTGTCTATTTCGACTCCTAACAAATGATAATAATTTATTAATTTTTGGATGAAAAAGCTTTTAATTCGCCACTTTCTTCAACCCCATTTTTTCGGCCTTAGTCAACACAAAATCATAGGCCGCTTGGTATTCATTCGGGATTTCTCCCTCTAAAATAGCTTCTTTTACAGCTTCTTTCAAAACGCCGATTTCGCGGGACGGCTGTAAATTAAACAAGCTCATAATTTCTTCTCCGGTAATGGGTGGTTGGAAATTGCGAATGTGATCGCGTTCTTCCACTTCGACGATTTTACGCCGTACGATTTCAAAATTCTTGTGGTACTTCTCGAATTTTTTAGGATTCTTGGTCGTGATATCGGCTTCACACAAGGTCATCAAATGATCTACATCTTCACCGGCATCAAACACCAATCGACGCACGGCACTGTCGGTTACGATATCTTGTGCTAACACAATAGGACGTGAGCTCATCATCACCATTTTTTGCACAAATTTCATTTTTTGGTTTAACGGCATGTGCAATCGTTCAAAGATTTTCTTCACCATTTTACCGCCTAAGAATTCATGCCCGTGGAAGGTCCAACCTTGTTTTTTATGAAAACGTTTTGTCGGTGCTTTACCGATATCGTGCAACAATGCCGCCCAACGCAACCATACGTTATCGGTATTCGGGCAAATGTTATCCACTACTTCCAAGGTATGGTAAAAGTTGTTTTTATGGGTATGACCTTCCATTTCTTCTACATTGTTGAGCGCTGTCAACTCCGGTAGAATAATATCTAAAAGTCCGGTTTGGTACAAATGCAAAAAGCCAATCGACGGTTTCGGCGTTTCGAGAATTTTGTTCAATTCATCCACAATACGCTCGCCTGAAATGATTTTGATGCGGTCTTTATTATCGGCAATCGCCTTAAGGGAGTTGGCTTCAATCGTAAAATGCAACTGTGTGGCAAAACGAATGGCCCGCATCATTCGTAATGGATCGTCAGAATAGGTAATATCGGGATTTAAAGGCGTTTTAATAAGCTTGTTTTTCAAATCCGCCAATCCGTCAAACGGATCTACCAAATCACCGAAGTTATGGGGATTCAGTGAAAAAGCCAAGGCATTGATGGTGAAGTCGCGGCGGTTTTGGTCGTCTTCCAGCGTGCCGTCTTCTACCTGCGGATTTCGGCTGTTTTCAGAATAGCTTTCTTTTCGAGCGCCCACAAATTCAATATCCATTTCTTTGTAGCGCAGCATGGCGGTTCCGTAATTTTTAAAAACTTGTACTTTGGGCTTGTTGGGCAATAATTCGGATACCTTAAGTGCCAAATCAATTCCCGAACCTACGGCCACAATATCAATGTCTTTTTTAAAATCGCGTTGCAATAAAAAATCACGAACAAAGCCGCCAATCACATAGCTTTCCAGTTGCAATTCCTGGGCTGCCTTGGAGATGATTTCAAATATTTTATGGTCTAATGCTTTGGTGTAATTCATGTATTCCGATTCTATTTTGTCATTTCGACGGAGGAGAAATCTCATCAGGTCATTTTCTTGTGATTTCTCCCGATGGTCGAAATGACAAGAAGACCTTTGTTTTATTTGCGGATAATCTTCACCTGACTATCGCTTGTAAGCTTGATAATCGTTGAAGGTTTGTCACAGTTTTTTTCGTGGTGCAAATTTACGACATAGTCTACACCCTTTAAAATTTCGGGACTGATTTCTTGAAATGATTTTGGAGTAGGCTGCCCCGAGATATTGGCTGAGGTCGAAACCAACGGTTTTTTCATGCGCTCCATCAGCTTGAAGCAAAACGGTTCTTTAACAATGCGAATACCAAGCGTTTTATCTTCAGCAATGATGTTAGCCGCAACATTTCTCGGATTGTCCAAGATTAAGGTGGTTGGTTTCTCCGATAAATCCAAAATCTGCCAAGCCACTTCCGGAATTTCCTTGAACACGTGGTACATCATTTTTTCGCCGTTCATCAACACAATCATGCTCTTGGTTTCTTCGCGTTGCTTTAAAGCATAAATCTTCTTTATTGCTGCTTCATTGGTGGCATCGCAACCGATTCCCCAAACGGTATCGGTAGGGTAGAGAATAATCCCCCCGTTTTTAATCACCTCGAATGCTTTGTGTACTTCTTCGTTGGTATCTTTAATAGTCATTTTAATTTTAAAATATTGCCAAAATTAGCGAAAAAGAGACAGTTCCTGATAAAGTCGTCTTATTTTAATAGGAATTTGAAAAATTTTACCAAGCTACATGCAAATTTGAAAGCCATTTAGCCACTCTTCATTTACGAGATGGGATATATACCTTTGAAATGGTTACACTCTAAATCGGATCAGATTCCGAATTATTAGTTAATGGCATATTGACCGGAATGTATCTGCGATTATTTTTCAGTTCTCGTATGCACTTAAATTACAATCAAATATCTTGAGATTTACTTTAACAATTAAAGTAAAAATGTATTTTTGTGAAAAAATAGAAATGATAAAACATAGAATAGATTTATTTATAAAGAAGTTTTTTCAACATAAAAATGAAGAGCTGCCTGCCTTTTTGCTCCATAAATTATACCACCAAGGCGGGTATTTACCATTTACAAGAGCTTCGTTGGGTTTCAAACTCATGGCAAACATTGCTAACGATATTGTAATCAATAACAAAAAATCCATTTTAGAATTTGGTGCAGGAATTTCCACAATTATAATCGCGCGTTTGATAAAGATGAACAATTTAAATGCTACGATTGTTACTATTGACGAATCTGCAGAATGGATTTTAATTGTGAAAAAGTTATTACAGGATGAAAATCTTGAGGGAATAGTCACTTTTATTCATGCGCCAACGGTGAAAAGTTCCGAAATGGAGCGCTCGTTTGAATATGACGGCAATATAGTTAATGAAAAATTGGCGAATAAAAAATTTGACTTGGTTTTAATTGACGGACCAATCGGATGGTCCTCTAAAAAGCGGTACAGTAGGGTTTCCAACATTAAGTATTTTATCAACAATTTGGATGAGAACTTTACAATTTTTATTGATGATACCAATAGAAAAGGAGAACGCTATTTGGTTAATCAGTTAAGAAAACAGTTAGGTTTAAAACCCAATGAGTTAGATGCTACATTCGTTTCTTTTACAAAAGGAAGAACTTTTAATTATGAAATTTAATGTAGCCACTATATAATTTTTATGAGACTAATTCAGTTTACAGCTTCAAAAGTTTGGAGAGGACATGAGCAGAAAATAATATACTTATATGAAATTTTTAGAGATAAAAATTATGTAGAAGACCAAATTATAGTTTGTCCTATTGATTCCGAATTGTATAAAGTTGCCAAAGAGAAAAACTTAAATGTCATACCGATAACAACAAAAACAAAGTTCAAGTCGGCTTTAGATTTAAAGAAGATTTCAGATGATTTTAAAGGGGAACTGCTTTTCATACATGATAGTAAATCACACACCATTTCTGTATTAGCCGGTGTTTTTTGCGGTCTGAAAATACCTATGGTTTTGTGTAGAACTTTGTCTGTAAGGGTTGATACGAATTTCTTCAGAAAGTGGAAATACAATTATAAAGGGATCAAAAAAATCATTTGTATCACTCAGGCAGTCGTTGATGTCCTCAAGCATGCGGTTAAAGACCATTCCAGAATTGTCATAGTTGGTATTTTGACGGATATAGAAAGGTTTAAAAATTCTTTTAAGGTAGGAAAGCTTCACGATGAATTGAATATTCCGAGAGATTATAAACTAATCGGTAACATTGCTGCCTTTACATGGTTTAAAGATCACAAAACCTGGGTAAGAACAGTAAAAGAGCTAAAAGACAGAAATGTTAAGGCAAAATACATACTCGTCGGGAAAGGGCCAAAAGAAGCTGAAGTCAAAGCTCAAGTTAAAGAGTTAGGTTTAGATGATGATGTCTATTTTCTTGGTTTTAGAACCGATATTGCACAGATAATGCCAGAGCTAGACGTATTGCTTTTTACATCAAATGATGAACCTGCCGGAGGCGTTATTTTAGAAGCTTATGCTTGTAAAACACCCGTTGTAGCCACAAATGCCGGTGGAATACCTAGTCTTTTAATTCATAATGAAACCGGGCTTTTAGCTGAAGTAGGTAATCCTGTAGATTTTGCTGATAAAGTTCAAATTCTTTTGAATGATAGCCAACTAAGAGAGAGAGTAACCAAAAATGGATATCAGTTCCTATTGGATAATCACACCAAAGAGGTTATTGGCAAAAAAATGTTTGATGAATTGAATCTTGTGCTACAAAATTCAAAACAATAAATAAATTTAAAGTGACTAAATTGTAGTTAAAAAACACCTTGTAATTCTTGTGTAAAAAAGAATTGCAAGGTGTTTTTTATTACAGTCAATAAGAAAAAAAAATTAAAGAACAAAAAACATTACTGGTTAAAAACCAAAAAAAAATTAATTATTGATTTTTAATTGGAAGTAATTGGTTAAATCCTGCCACTGATTTACGTTGAAGTTTTGATCGACATTAATCTTTTTCAAAGAGATTTTTTGCGTGCCGTAAATCGGTAAAAACTCGGTTGTAACGTCATCGGCTTGTCTTACCGTGGTATTGTTTAATACCGCCATGGCTTTAAACCAAAGATCATCGTTTTTCGGCGCGAGTTGTAGGGCCAATTCATAGTTGGTGATTAATTCGTGCAACGATTTTGGCGGATACAAAATACCTCCGGCTCCGATAGCCATATTCTTGATGGGATCGTTCGGATTTTTAAACACCCATTTTTTATAATCTTGTAAATTATTATGCTCGTCAAAGGCAATCTGTCTGATTTTGTTACAGATGATGTCTTTGGGGTATTTTAAGTGTGATTGGTATAATTTTTCCAACCAAGTCGACTCGTAAATCAAATCGTCATCACAAGTAACAATCACACGGTCTGGATACAAAAGTAAGGTTGGAATGAGTTTTTTGTGTGAACTGGTGTGTGGTGTGAAATGCAACTCCAAAATGTCACCTACCAAACTCTGAATCGAATTCGGAATATTATGTTGGTCTTTCTCATTAATCCAAAGCAATAATTTTTCAGGCCTTTTAGTTTGGGTCAAAATACTTCGTAGTGTAATGTGCACTTTATCCATTCGGGACGGAATGGTAGTCAGGGAGACGATAACAGGTATTTTTTCGCTTTGCGCATTTTTAATTTTACTTACCGGAATCGATACTAACTTCAAGGTCTTAATGAGCGAGAAAGGCAATTCTTTTAATTTCATACGTCTTTGAAAAAAATGGATGGGACAAAGGTAACTAAATTTCAGATGTAAACTTCAGCCTGTCTCATCTTTGTCAGCCATGTACTTTCCTGGTAACCGCCTGCGAGAGCCTGTTTTGCAAATAATATTGCTGCTTAGTGGAAAAAAGAGGTTATTTTTTGGTATTATTGTAGCAATGAAATTGTCGGTCATCATATCTACATATAATTCTGAAGATTGGTTGCGCAACGTTTTAACAGGATATACTGTTCAAACAGAGCAGGACTTTGAGATTGTGATAGCCGATGACGGTTCGACCGAAAAAACCAAATCACTCATTGCCTCGTTTCAAGGTCGGTTCAACTATCCCATAATCCATGTTTGGCAAAAAGATGCAGGCTTCAGAAAGTGTCGTATTCTGAATAAAGCCATTTTGCAATCACAATCCGACTATTTATTGTTTACCGACGGTGATTGCATCCCGAGAAAAGATTTTGTAGCCACGCATTTGAAACACAAAGAAGCAGGCTATTTTCTCTCAGGCGGGTATTTTAAATTACCTAAATCCATATCGGAAGCCATTACGCAAGAAGACATCATCACCCAACGTTGCTTTACGTTGAGTTGGCTTAAGCGTCAGGGTTTGGCTATGAATTTTAAAGTAACCAAACTAGTCCACAACACCTATTTTGCGGCCTTTATGAACTGGCTTACCCCAACCAAAAGATCTTGGAACGGCCATAACGCCTCGGGTTTCAAGAAAGATATCATCGCCATAAACGGTTTTAATGAGTTGTTAACCTATGGAGGTGAAGATCGCGAAATGGGGGAACGGTTATTCAATTTAGGATTATTGTCGAAGCAAATACGCTATTCGGCCATTTGCGTGCATTTGGATCACGAGAGAGGCTATGTAGATTATGAAAAAATCAAGCATAATCTTGAAATCCGACGTTACAACAGTAAGCACAAAATCACCTATATCAAACATGGTCTTGATAAATTAAAAAATAATACTTTTGCTTAAGAAATAATGTCCATGAAAGCATCCGTAATTTTCAGTACCTACAATTCCGAAGAATGGTTGGAGAAAGTGATTATTGGTTTTAGTGTCCAAACGGTTCAGGATTTTGAAATTATTATTGCCGATGACGGGTCCCGCCAAGCGACAGCCGATTTAATTGCTGCACTTCGTACCGAAATACCTATTCCCATAGTGCATGTTTGGCAGGAGGATAATGGGTTTCAGAAATCGCAAATTCTTAACAAAGCCATAGTGGCCTCAAGTTCGGATTACCTCATTTTTACGGATGGCGATTGCATACCGCGCCGGGATTTTGTGGCCACACATTTGGCCAATCGTGAGCCGGGCTACTTCCTATCGGGAGGCTATTTTAAATTGCCGATGACGATTTCCAAAGCCATCACTAAAGAAGATATTCAGCAGCAACGTTGTTTTGATTTGAAATGGTTGAGAAATCAGGGCTTGCCTTCGAGTTACAAAAACATCAAATTTATTGCAAAAGGATTTTGGGCCCGATTGTTAAATGCGATTACGCCAACGAATGCCTCTTGGAACGGTCATAATGCCTCGGGTTGGAAAAAAGATTTGGTTGCTGTGAACGGATTTAACCAAGACATGCAGTACGGCGGACAAGATAGAGAGTTGGGTGAACGCTTATTTAATTTAGGCTTACGGTCGAAACAGATTCGCTATTCCGCGATTTGCGTTCATTTAGACCACAAGCGGGGTTATGTGAATGAAGAAACGTGGACTAAAAACTACAACATTCGAAAAAACACACGCGAAAATAAAGTAGTTCGCACACCTAACGGTATCGACTCAAATACGTTGTAAAAAACGGGCTAATTTATCTTTAAAAAGCGAAACAGTGAGTTTTTGATACAGCGCTGCTGTTTTTTTCTTCAGCTTTTTGGGATGTTCTTCGTTGTAAATTTCAGGATAGTAATCGTTCAAATGCACCGAGAAATAACGGATGTCGTCTTCCATGGCATCCCATGATTTTTTTCGAATCCACGGACTGAAAATCGTAAAAGTGGGTATCGAAAGTGCCTTGGCCATGTTCGTCGCACCGCCTTCGTTTCCGATTAAGCCATCGCATTGCGACAACAGCGCTAAAAAGTCACGCAAACTCTTCGCATAAAAAGGCAAGTTGATTTTAGCTTGTGTTTCGGGCAAACACAAATCGTAGATGGCTTTCACTTCTTCCAGTTGATTCGGAATGTAATTAAAAAGTAATTGAGCATCTTTGTTTTGCGCAATAAAGTCCAGCGTTTCCGCCATATTTTTATCGGGAAGACTTTTGTTTTTAGCACTCCCCAAAATACTAATCATGAGGATAGGTTGCTCCGGATTCAAATGCGTTTTTACCTCTTTTTGGGCCTTTTGAATTTCATCATCCGTAAGGTGAATTTTAGGGTAAATCACATCCACTTCCTTGCCCAAAGCCGTTTTCGCCAACAGCAAACGGTAGGCATTGGCTGCCCCATGACACTGAGAATCGGAGTGCACATTATGCGTGTAAAAAAAACGATTGTAGGTTTTGTAATGACCGATTCGGTTTTTAGCACCCGAAAAGTAAGCCGGAATAATGCTTTGCCACTTACCGTACACGTCAATAATAGTATCGTAATGCTCCTGTTTTAAGGTTCTGCCCAATCGGTATAAATTCAGAAAGCCTTGGTGCGTTTTAGGGTCGAAAAAAACAACTTTGTCAATATACGGGTTGTTTTCAACCACAGCCAACGTGTTCTTTTGAATCATGTAATGCACTTCGGCATCGGGATGATTTTTTTTGATAGTTTCACAAATGACAGTACTGGCCAAGACATCGCCTATCATTTTGATTTGAATTACCAGTACTTTCATAAGGAATTAGTTGAATTCAGCCGATTATACGGCTACGTCGTACTCTCTCAACGCATTGTTGAGCGATGTTTTTAAATCGGTTGAAGGTTTGCGTGTGCCGATGATTAGGGCACAGGGCACCTGATAATCGCCGGCGGCAAAAGTTTTGGTGTAACTTCCCGGAATCACGACCGAACGCGCCGGAACGTATCCTTTGTACTCTTTGGGTTCGCTACCGGTAACATCTATAATCTTTGTTGAAGCGGTTAAGCATACATTGGCTCCCAAAACGGCTTCTTTTTCTACACGAACACCTTCAACTACGATACAACGAGAACCGATAAAAGCGCCATCTTCGATAATCACCGGAGCCGCTTGTAACGGTTCTAAAACACCGCCAATTCCAACACCGCCCGACAAGTGAACGTCTTTTCCAATTTGGGCACAACTACCCACCGTGGCCCAAGTGTCCACCATAGTGCCTTCGTCTACATAAGCCCCAATGTTCACATAGCTGGGCATCAATATAACCCCTTTCGAAATATACGCACCGTAGCGTGCCGTAGCCGGCGGAACCACTCTGATTCCTTTTGATTCATAGCCGGTTTTGAGTAGCATTTTATCGTGGTATTCAAAAATACCGGCTTCCCAAGTTTCCATTTTTTGGATGGGAAAATACATTACTACCGCTTTTTTAACCCACTCGTTCACCTGCCAACCGTTCGAGGTAGGTTCGGCCACACGTAAGGTTCCGGCATCGAGCAAAGCGATAACGTCTCTGATGGCTTTAATGGTGGTTTCGTCTTGTAATAAAGCGCGGTTTTCCCAGGCTTTTTCTATGGTATTTTGTATTGTTGTCATGGATTTTGTTTTGTTTGAAAAGGTCGTTTTTTAAAAAACCAATAGGGAACAAATATAGTTTCATTTTTAGAAAGATGCAAAGCATTTGATTATAGTATTTTGTGGCCAAAAAAATGTTAAATTGCAACAAACTGTTCGAAGAATAAATAAGTTTGTAAGACTAAATTAACACTAATTTTTTCCAAGTATGAAGGCAAAAATGCTACCCGTTATTTTGTTATGGTGTTGCTTTGTAGGCTGTCAGAAACAAACAGACCGTAATACTAGTGCTCAAGATTCTATTGCCAAAGCGGATTCCGTTGCAGTGAACGCGCACCATGCCAAATCGTCACTCGATTACATCGGTACTTATAAAGGTATTTTGCCATGTGCCGACTGTGAAGGCATGGAAACCATTATCTGCATTAACGAGAATGAGACCTACAATGTAAAAACAAGGTATTTGGGAAAAGGAGAAAAAGTATTTGAGCAAAAGGGTCGGTTTTCATGGAATGCCAAAGGGAATACCATCATTTTACAGGATATTAAAAGTGGACCGAATCAATATTTTGTAGGTGAAAATACGCTGACGCAATTGGACATGGACGGAAAAAAGATAACCGGAGCCTTGGCTTCGAATTATATCTTGACCAAACAACCGTCCCATAAAATTGCCGATGAGGTGGAAACTAACTCTCAAACGACAGTAGATTTAAATAGCAGAATTGAGTCGGAAACTGTGATTAAAAAAGTAAATCCCGCTGTAGGTAAAGCTTCATTGGCGGAAACCAAATGGAAGCTTATGACTTTAGGAGGTAAGTTGGTGCAACAGAAAGGCAAAAAAGCCTACTTTATTTGGTTGAATTCTAAAGACGGCCGTTTTAATGCTTTTGCCGGATGTAACCTAATGACCGGAAGTTATGCCATGCCAACGGCAGCCGAGCTCGTGTTCTCAAATGTTGCCATGACCCGAATGGCTTGTCCGGATATGACTTTGGAAACCCGTTTTGCGGCGATGTTGGAAAAAGTGGATAGCTATTCCATTCAAGACAACATATTGCAATTTAAGAAAGGTAAAAAAACAATTTTAGCTGCCTTTGAGCCTTCAAACTAAACAACAGTATGCCTCGAATTCTAGCCATCGATTACGGAATCAAACGAACCGGTTTAGCGGTAACCGATGACTTGCAAATCATAGCTTCGGGACTGACTACTGTGGCTTCAGAGACTGTTATTCCCTTTTTGAAAGACTATTTTGCTAAAGAAGAAGTGATAAAAGTTTTGATTGGTGAACCCAAGCAAATGAATGGTCAGCCTTCGGAAAGTACACCCATTATTGAAAAATTTGTGGCCGATTTTAAAACGCATTTCCCGGAAATGAAGGTCGAAAGAGTCGATGAGCGATTTACTTCTAAAATGGCCTTTCAAACCATGATTGACAGTGGGCTCAAAAAAAAACAACGTCAAAACAAGGCTTTGGTAGATGAAATAGCCGCCACCATACTACTGCAAGATTATTTAACCCGGAAAATGATTTAATTTCGTTACTTTTGCTCCGTTAAAAACAGAAACAGATGTTGGATATTTACACCATCGTATTCTGAAATATAAAATGAATTCAAAATGATTATTCCAATTTACGGATATGGTGAACCGGTGTTACGACAAGTTGGTGTCGAGATTACCCCTGATTACCCTAACCTGAAAGAAATTATTGCCAATATGTACGACACCATGTACAATGCTTACGGTGTCGGGTTAGCAGCGCCTCAAGTCGGGTTAGCCATTCGCCTTTTTGTAATCGATACCGAACCTTTCAGCGATAGCGATGACTTGAGTAAAGAAGAACAAGCGTTGTTAAAATCTTTCAAACGAACCTTTATCAATGCCAAAATGCTCAAAGAAGAAGGCGAGGAATGGGGATTTAATGAAGGTTGTTTGAGTATTCCGGATGTGCGTGAAGATGTGTATCGCAATGAGCGCATTACGTTGGAATACTACGATGAAGATTTCAACAAAAAAACGGAAGTTTTCGACGGATTAATTGCCCGTGTCATTCAACACGAGTACGATCATATCGAGGGTATTTTGTTTACCGATAAAATTTCGATGCTTAAAAAAACATTGATTAAAAAGAAATTGCAAAACATCATGGAAGGGAAATCGCGTCCCGATTATAAAATGAAATTTGCCAATAAAAAAGGAAGATAATTAACAACGCTGATATAAACATTTAAATATATTTGTGCCCTAAATTAAATTAAGACTAATGAACGTAGACAAAATTTTAGCCATAGCCGGAAAACCGGGTTTATTCGAATTAAAATTACAAACGCGCTCGGGGTTTTTAGCCGAATCCCTGTTAGACGGAAAAAAAATTACCGTAGGGATGCGCAGTAATGTTAGCTTGCTTTCCGAAATTTCAATGTATACCTACAGTGAAGAAAAACCATTGGTTGAAATTATGAGAGCTATCGCGGTAAAAGAAAATGAAGGCCCAACTTCGGTTTCTCACAAAGACGACAATGTGCAATTGATGGCCTACTTCAAAGAAGTTTTACCCGATTATGATGAAGACAGAGTGTATGCTTCCGATATCAAAAAATTAATCAATTGGTACAATATTTTGCAAGCCAAAGGATTGGTTTCTAAAGAAGAACCTAAAATTGACAATGCCGAAGCCATCAAAGATACAGTGGTAGAAGAAGTAGCTCAAGCTGAAGTAAAGCCCAAAAAAGCGGCTAAAAAAACAACCAAAAAAGAAGAATAGTTAATTACTTCTTTATAAATACAAATCCTATTGTTGTTTCGCAATGATGGGATTTTTTATTTTTATCAAGTTCATAATCCATAACTTTAAACCCGCAACTCGTAACCTTCAATTCACAACACACATGAATACACGTCAACAACAGCTCGAAGCCTTTAACCGACTGCTCGATATTATGGACGATTTGAGAGCGCAATGCCCTTGGGATAAAAACCAAACCCTCGAAAGTTTACGTCATCTTACCATTGAGGAAACATATGAATTAGGGGATGCTATATTGGATAACGATTTGCCGGAGATCAAAAAGGAATTGGGTGATTTGTTGTTGCACATTGTTTTTTATGCCAAAATCGGGAGCGAAACCAACGACTTTGATATTGCCGATGTAGCCAATAGTATTTGCGATAAACTCATCGACCGTCATCCGCACATTTACGGTGATGTGGTAGTAGCCGATGAAGAGGAAGTGAAGCAAAATTGGGAAAAGCTGAAGCTTAAAGAAGGTAAAAAATCGGTGCTCGAAGGTGTCCCGAAAAGTTTACCGGCACTGGTCAAAGCCAGCCGTATTCAAGACAAAGTGAAAGGCGTTGGTTTTGATTGGGAAGAACCGCATCAGGTTTGGGATAAGGTTCAGGAAGAACTCAACGAGCTTCAGGAAGAAGTCCGCTCCGGCAATCAGGATAAAATCGAAGCCGAATTCGGAGATGTCCTTTTCTCTTTGATTAATTACGCCCGATTTTTAAAGGTTAATCCCGAAGATGCTTTGGAGCGCACCAATAAAAAATTCATGAAGCGATTCATGTATCTCGAAAGCAAAGCGGTAGCCTTAGGGAAACCTTTAGCTGAGATGACCCTGGCTGAGATGGATGTTTTTTGGGAAGAAGCGAAGCGCCTCCCCTAAAAACGGAATCCGAAAATCAATGATTTTCAGTTAGCACAATTTGGGAAGAAGCGAAGCGCCTCCCCTAAAAACGGAATCCGAAAATCAATGATTTTCAGTTAGCACAATTTGGGAAGAAGCGAAGCGCCTCCCCTAAAAACGGAATCCGAAAATCAATGATTTTCAGTTAGCACAATTTGGGAAGAAGCGAAGCGCCTCCCCTAAAAACGGAATCCGAAAATCAATGATTTTCAGTTAGCACAATTTGGGAAGAAGCGAAGCGCCTCCCCTAAAAACGGAATCCGAAAATCAATGATTTTCAGTTAGTACAATTTGGGAAGAAGCGAAGCGCCTCCCCTAAAAGCGGAATCCGAAAATCTATGATTTTCAGTTAGTACAATTTGGGAAGAAGCGAAGCGCCTTCCCTAAAAAAGTAAAATTGAGAAAGAAGTGAAAAGTCATACTATGAATACACCCTACTACGCCGTTATATTTAGTTCGGTTTTAACCGAAGCTACCGAGGGCTATGAAACGATGGCTGAAAAAATGGTAGCATTAGCCCAACAACAACCGGGTTTTATCGGCCTGGAATCGGCCAGAAGCGAAATCGGAATTACCGTTTCCTATTGGAAAGATTTAGAATCGATTGCACTGTGGAAACAAAATTGGGAACACCTACAAGCGCAACAACAAGGCAGAGAACTTTGGTATGCCAAATACGCTGTGCGCATTGTACGCGTAGAGCGGGAGTACCATTTTGAACGTTGAAAGCCGATTTATTTTTTCTACATTTGAAATACTAACCAACCAAAATCACTATATGTCAGAAACCAAACACGAATTAAAACGCTCCCTCGGGCTTATTGACGCCACTAGTATTGTTGCCGGTTCCATGATAGGTTCCGGTATTTTTGTAGTTACGGTATACATGGCCCGCGATTTGGGCTCGGCAGCCTGGATACTCGTTACTTGGCTCATCACCGGATTGCTGACCATGTCGGCTGCCTTGAGTTATGGAGAATTGGCCGGAATGATGCCAACCGCCGGCGGACAATTTGTATACATTCAGCGGGCATACGGTAAATTAGCATCCTTTCTCTACGGATGGACTGTTTTTACGGTTATTCAAACCGGAGTCATTGCTGCGGTTGCCGTAACTTTTGCCAATTATGCCGCGGTATTTTTTCCGGTACTGCAGGAAGAAATCTTCCGCGTCGGCGATTCTTTTGTTTTTAAAAACAGTCAGGTCTTGGCTATGCTGAGTGTAGCTTTGTTAACGTATATCAACACCAAAGGAGTTCAAAACGGGAAAGTGATTCAGCTTATTTTTACTTCAGCTAAACTTATTGCATTATTTGCTTTAATCGCATTCGGACTCTACATTGGTTTTCACACCGATACATTCAGCAATAATTTTGCACAACCCTGGGAAGCCAGTAAAACTGTTTTTGACGAGGCGACCAAGACCGTTACCGTCACTAAAATAAGCGGGATTGCCTTAGCGGGTGCGATTGGCGCCACCATTATCAATTCTTTATTTTCAAGTGATGCTTGGAACAATGTGACCTTTATTGCAGGAGAAATCAAAGATCCGAAGAAAAATATTCCGAGAAGTTTGTTTTTGGGCACTTTAATCGTCACCGTCATTTACATTTTAGCCAATGTCGCTTACTTAGCATTATTACCGTTAAACGGTACGCCGGACGGAAGTGTGGTTGAAAACGGAATCATGTTTGCCGCGCAAGACAGAGTTGGAGCCGCAGCGGCCAATATGATTATGGGCAATATCGGTGTTTTTGTGATGGCTGCCCTAATTATGGTCTCAACTTTCGGCTGTAACAGCGGTTTGGTATTGTCGGGAGGCCGATTGTTTTATGCCATGGCGAAAGACAATTTGTTTTTTCAAAAAGCCGGCGAATTGAACAAACACGATGTACCGGAAAGAGCCTTGTGGTTTCAATGTATTTGGGCTTGTGTGCTTTGTATTTCAGGGCGTTACGGTGATTTGCTTACGTATGCGACCTTTGCTTCGTTGCTATTTTACATACTAACGATTTACGGGATATTTATTTTGAGAAAGAAAGAACCCGATGCTGAGAGACCCTACAAAGCTTTCGGTTATCCGGTAATTCCGATGCTGTATATTGTTTTGACCGCCGCCATCTGTGTCGCTTTGTTGGTATACAATACGGTAGAAACCGGACTTGGTCTCGGTATTGTAGCTTTGGGTATTCCTGTCTATTATTTGTTTATGCATAAGAAAGCATAAGTTATATATAAATCAAAAGAGTCCTGAAAAGGACTCTTTTTATGTATACAGTTTTGGCAACATTACTTGGCAGGCAAAGCTTCCAGCATTTCAATTTCAAAAATGATATTCGAGTTAGGCGGAATCACATTTCCGGCGCCTCTTTCCCCGTAACCTAATTTAGAAGGGATAAACACAATGGCTTTATCACCGAAATTCATCAGACTTAAACCTTCAATAAATCCGGGAATTAAACCGTCTTTTTTACCGTACGTAAACGGAAATGGTTGATAACCGTTGGCTTTCGCTCTGTTTTCATCCAACTTGCCAAACTCTTTGTTGACGGCTTCATAGCTGCTATCAAACAAAGTACCATCCTCCAAGTATCCGGCATAATGAATATAAACGGTAGCACCGTCGGTAGGCTTTTTGCCGGCACCGGTTTGTACAATTTTGTATTTTAATCCACTTGCTGTTTCCGTAGCGGTAGCTTTGGTGTCGTTTAAAAATTTAGCTTTAGCCGCAAAAACGGGACCGTAGGTTTTAAGGTATTCTTCTTTTTTCTGCTTGGCCAGTTCCTCTTGCTTTCTTCTATTTTCAGCCGCTAATGCCGCTTCTTTGGCTTCATCGGTAGCTTTGTTAGCCATGTAATCGGCAAAAATTTTAGCTGCATCAAATTTCTTAGCTTCAGCGCCGACACGATTAATGGTTACTTTTTTGATTACATCATCGCGTTTGATTTTATTCACAACATCCATTCCTTTGGTGACATAACCAAAAATAGTGTGTCTTCCGTTTAACCATGTGGTAGGTGCTACTGTAATAAAGAATTGTGACCCGTTGGTTTTCGGACCCGAATTCGCCATGGCTAAAATACCCGGTTTGTCAAAAACGGCATCGGTAAATTCATCTTTAAAAGCAT
This sequence comes from Flavobacterium sedimenticola, assembly GCF_030053345.1. GTDB lineage: Bacteria > Bacteroidota > Bacteroidia > Flavobacteriales > Flavobacteriaceae > Flavobacterium > Flavobacterium sedimenticola. The sequence continues at coordinate 14,796 of NZ_JASGBP010000005.1, read as the reverse complement.
ATCCCGGTCCCCCCGAGCCGTTACCTGCCGGATCACCACCCTGAATCATAAAATCTTGTTGATCTCCATTGTTTTTAGTAATAACGCGGTGAAATTTTATTCCGTCAAAAAACGGTTTTCCTTTTAGGTTGGCATCGGTTACCGCGTTGTTGGTTCCTTCGGCTAAGGAAATGAAGTTGGCTACTGTAATCGGTGTTTTTTGATACTCTAATTGGATCACAATTTTACCTTTATCGGTTTCCATTTCCGCAAAAATACCTTGAGCCGGTTGAGCCGGTGCCGGTTTTTTTACTGCGGCGGTTTTGGTCGTCGTTGCAGTGGGCTTTTTCTTGGTTTGTCCGAAACTACTGGTTACTCCTACAACTAAAAGACAAAGTAAGCTTATTTTAATTTTCATTATTTATAGGTATTAGTTGGTATTTATTTTTCTGTTACTTCAATTTCAAAAATGATGTCGGCATTAGGCGGAATCACATTTCCGGCGCCTTGCTCTCCGTAACCTAATTTAGACGGAATAAACAATACGGCTTTCTCGCCGATTTTTACTTTCTCAATGCCCTCAATGAATCCCGGTATTAATTGATTTTGTCCTCCATAAATAAACGGAAGTTTACTGTAGCCGTTTTGCATGGCTCTTTGTTCGTCGTATTTCCCGAATTGTTTGGCAATTTCCGGATTGCTGGTATCAAATAGCGTACCGTCTTCTAAAAATCCGGCGTAATCAATCATGACATTGGTGTTGGTTTTAGGGGTATCACCGCCTGCTCTTTTTATGATAGTATACGCTAAACCGGAAGGGAGTTGAATAGCTGATTTTTTCAAATCTTTAAAGTAAGTCGCTTTTTGGTCTTTTACCGATTTGAATTTGTTGAAGTAGTCGCTGAATACCTTTACGGCATCAAACTTCTTCACATCTTCTCCTTTTCGGATAATGTTAATTTCGGTTATTTCATCATTCACCGCTATTGAATCTACTGTTTTCATCCCTTCTACGACACGACCGAAAATGCTGTATCCGCCATCCAATTGCGGTGTTGGTTTCAACGTGATGTAGAATTGGCAACCATTGGTGTCCGGACCCGAGTTGGCCATAGCCAAAACTCCGGCTTTATCGTGTTTTAAATCGCTAATCTCATTCTTGAAAATATACCCGGGATCGCCCGAACCGTTTCCGTAAGGATCACCGCCCTGAATCACGAATCCCTTTTCCACTCGGTGAAAAACGGTTCCGTTATAAAACGGCTTTTCTTTTAAATCTTCCATCACAAAAGGATTATTTCCTTCGGCTAAGGTTACAAAATTAGCCACGGTAATCGGTGCTTTTTTGTAATCAAGAGAAACAATAATGTTTCCTTTTGTAGTTACTATTTCGGCATATAAACCATCTTTTAAATTTTTGTATTCGTTTTGACACGAGCTCACCATTAAGCCTAAAATCAGTACAAGAAAGCCTATTGTTTTTTTCATTTTTAATATCAATTAATTAGCTGTTTTGAGTTGGGTTTCGGGTTTAAAATCATTCAGGGTAACAGTACAAATTAAAGGTTGATTAGAACCTATTCTTTTGTTATCACCATGGTAGCCGTAGGCCATGTGAGAAGGGAATAAGAAGGTAACTCTTTCGTTTTTACGCATCAGTTTAATACCGTCTCGTAAGCCCATCATGATATTTTGTTTGTCTACCACATAGGTTTGAGGCCTTAATTCTACTTCGGAATACACTACATTGCCTTCAAAATCTTTGATTTCGTATTCAAATTGAGCGATGTCTCCTTTTTTCGGTCGCAATGTATCACGTTCATTTCGAACTTCATAATGGTACCAATACCCTTTTTTTGAAGCGATGTATTTGGTTTGCGGATTGCTTTTGATAATCGAATCGATTTTGGCTTCTTCTCCCGCAATTAATTTTTTATTTCGGGCAATGGACTCTTTCATAAAAGTACCTGAGGAACGCGAAACAGGCATTCGAGCCTGCTGTTGTTTACAGCTGAGTAAAACGGTAAAAAGCAAAATCGTGACAACGATTCTAAATGTATTTTTCATAGCTAAATAGTAATTTTGGTAAGTAAGTTTTCGAACTTCTTTACGGTATCTTGTAAACTCTCATACGACTTGCCACCGGCGGCATTGATGTGACCGCCACCGTTAAAATGGTCGCGTGCAAATTGATTCACATCAAAACTGCCCTGAGAACGGAATGATATTTTTATGATTTTTTCGTCTTTGTGTTCGATAAAAATGGCGGCAAAAAGGATGCCTTTTATAGTTAACCCATAATTTACAACGCCTTCGGTATCGCCTTTTTCATAGTGAAATTCGTCTAATTCCTTTTGAGATAACGTGATGTAAGAGGTTTTGTATTCGGGAAAAACTTTCATGTTTTGCAACGCACGGCCTAACAACTGCAAACGATTGTAAGAATTATTGTCAAACAGTTGGTTGTGAATTTCGCTGTTGTTGATGCCTCTGTCAATCAAATCGGCTACCACGCGATGTGTCGTACTGGTGGTTGACGGAAATCGGAATGAACCCGAATCGGTGGCAATTCCCGTGTAAATACAAGTCGCGATAGTAGTATCAATTACATCGGTTTTACTCAGGAAACCGATAAAGTTATAAATCATTTCGCAGGTAGAACCATAGGCCGTGTCAGAGTAGGTATAGGTGGCAAAAGTATCCGGTTTTTGATGGTGGTCTATCATGACCATCGGAGCGGTCACTTTAGTCAAAACTTGTTCCATTTCTCCGGTGCGGTGCAACGCATTAAAGTCGAGTGTAAAAATAAGATCCGCTTCTAAAATGATGTTAGAGGTTACTTCCTTATTGTTTTCATAAATCAGTACTTTATCCGAACCCGGCAGCCAAGCTAAAAAGTTTGGAAAATCGTTGGGCGAAATAACAGTTGCAGTGTGATGCTCTTTTTGTAAAAAATGATATAAAGCTAAAGTCGAGCCCATGGCATCGCCATCGGGACTTCGATGCGGAATGATAACAATTTTTTTTGGCGTCGCCAAGAGTTCTTGAAGGGCAAAAATGGCTTCTTTTTTCATAGACGGCGAAGTTACATTTTTTTCAGGAAACGAGAATTATTTCGAGATAAAAAGTCCGAGCCAAACAGCAAAAAGTCCGAGGATTACGCTCAAACCAATGTAGGCAAATGCCACGAAACTGGTATTGTTTTGGAACAAGTTTATATTTTCCAATCCGAAAGCAGAAAACGTAGTGTAGCCGCCGCAAAATCCGGTGACTAAAAACCATTTCAGATGGCTGTCGGTCAATTGATTTTTTTCTAAGATGCCGATACAGAATCCAATCAAAAAACAACCGATTACATTGGCCAAAAAAGTAGCCAATGGAAAATGGCTGGCCCAAAATTTAGAGACTACTACAGTAGTCAGAAACCGCAAGACGCTTCCAATAGCGCCGCCTAAAGCAATGTATAGAATGGTTTTCAGCATCTTACTTTGGATTGGGTTTTTGACGATTTCTGCCGTTGGTATTTTTTAGTTTGGAATGGGTTTTTGGAGTCGTTCCCAAATGGGTTTTGGCCGATTTGGGTAAGCTTGCCTCTTCGGTTTTGCTCGAAGGTTCGATGAGTTTATTGAGTTGGGTGATTTCTTCAGGAGTCAATTCGCGGTAGCGACCTACGTGGACATCTAATGAGATATTAATGATTCGGATTCTTTTCAACGCCGTTACTTCGTACCCCAAATACTCACACATTCTTCGAATTTGGCGATTCAATCCTTGCGTTAAAACAATTTTAAAAACGGTTTTGCTGATTTGTTCTACTTTACATTTGCGGGTTACGGTGTCTAAAATCGGAATACCGTTGCTCATTCTTTGAATAAAGCGATCGGTAATCGGTTTGTTTACGGTAACAATGTATTCTTTTTCGTGGTTGTTGCGCGCCCGCAGAATTTTATTGACAATATCACCGTCATCCGTCAAGAAAATCAATCCTTCACTGGCTTTATCTAATCGGCCAATTGGGAAAATGCGTTTTGGATAATTGATATAATCTACAATATTGTCTCTCACTTTTGTATTGGTGGTACACTCAATTCCTACCGGCTTATTGAAGGCCAAGTATACCGGTTTGTCCTTTTTCTCGCGGATTAGTTTCCCGTCTACCCGAATTTCATCGGTTATGGTCACTTTGGTACCCAGTTCGGGTACTTTTCCGTTAATGGTAATGCGCCCTTCTTCGAGTAATTTATCGGCTTCGCGTCGGGAGCAGTAACCGCTCTCAGAAAGAAATTTGTTGATACGGGTTGGGTTAACTTCCATTTTTTCTTTTTCAAGGAGACTTCTCGGTCTCGAAAAGCAAATATAACACAATTTACGGTTTTCTTTTCTTTATAAGTCGTTGATAAATTTGTGCCAAAAAGCCGTTAAAAAGATAGGGAAATACTAAGTTTTTGTTATTTTTACCGGCATGAATATACAAGGAAAACTCATTATAATTGGCGGTGCGGTTGACAAAGGAAGTTTCACGGAAACTGATTTGGACAAAAGCGCGCCACAGAATTTAAATTTCTTTGAAGAAGGTATTTTAAAACGAATCATCAAAGAATCCAAGCATAAAGAACAGTCTCGAATTGAGGTTATTACCACCGCTTCTAAAATTCCCAGAGAAATTGGTCCCGAATATGTAAAAGCATTCAATTATTTGGGTGCTCATAATGTAGACGTCTTACATATCGAACGCCGGGAGCAAGCTTCGGAAACCGAAGTTTTAGACCGATTAAAAGCAGCCGATGTGGTGATGTTTACCGGTGGCGATCAATTGCGGTTGACTTCTATTTTGGGCGGCACTCCGTTTGACGAAATTCTCATACACAAATACCGAAATGAAGATTTTGTTTACGCCGGAACTTCTGCGGGTGCAGCCGCCGCTTCCAACAACATGATATACCAAGGCAGCAGCCACGAAGCATTGTTGAAAGGCGAAGTTAAAATTACGTCCGGATTAGGATTGATAGACGATGTGATTATCGATACCCATTTTGTGCAAAGAGGGCGTATTGGCCGTTTGTTCCAAGCGGTAGTCGGAAATCCGAAAGTATTGGGAATCGGCTTGGGTGAAGACACCGGTTTGTTGATTACCAACGGACGTCAAATGGAAGCTTTGGGTTCGGGATTAGTGATTTTGGTCGACGGGCGAGAAATTAAAGACACTAACTTAACGCAAGTCGAATTAGGACAACCCATCTCCATCAATCACTTGGTGACTCACGTAATGAGTAAAAACGACACCTTCGATTTGGATACTTTTAAAATGACAATTAAATCATCACAATACGTTTAATTCAGAGGGCTAAGATGTCTATAATCTAATAATCTAAGATGTCTAAAATAATCATCCATGGTGGATTTTTCTCCGAGTCTTCTACCAACATCGAAACCAAAATAGCGAAGCAGCAAGCCTTGTTACGTATTGTAAAAGAGGCGTATGCCTATTTACAAAATCATTCGGCTTCAGAAACAGCGGTGTTTGCGGTTTCATTATTGGAAGACGATGCGTTGTTTAATGCCGGTATCGGTTCTCAAATTCAAAGTGACGGCAAAATCAGAATGAGTGCTTCTTTGATGGATGGCGCCACCCTCAAAATGAGTGGTGTGATTAATATCGAAGAAGTCAAAAACCCGATTCGGGTAGCGCAGGTTTTGCAACAGTACGATGACAAAGTGCTGGGTGGAAGCGGGGCAACTCATTTTGCCCGCCAACACGGCTTTGAAAAATTCTCTACCGAAATTCCGCAACGCAGAGCCGAGTACGAAGCCAAATTAGCAGCTAGCGGAACCGGAACGGTAGGCTGTGTTGCCTTGGATGCCGAAGGCAATATAGCGGCGGCGACCTCTACCGGCGGAAAAGGATTTGAAATTCCGGGTCGAATTTCCGATTCGGCTACCGTGGCCGGGAATTATGCCAACGCCTTTTGCGGCGTCAGTTTAACCGGAGTAGGCGAAGATATTGTGAGCGGCGCTGTAGCCGCCAAGATAGTGACTCGCGTTACCGACGGTTTTACGTTGGCTCAGGCTTTTGAAAAAACATTTAACGAACTCAAACCGTTTGACGGCTTTGCCGGTGCTATTGCCATCGATAAAGACGGCACTGTTTTTCATCAGGATTCGCATCCGACCATGGTGTTTGCCAGTTTTGACGGAGAGAAAGAAGAAGTGTTTCAATAAATTAAAAACCAACCGAGAGGTTGGTTTTTTGTTAAACAGTCACAATTACTTTGCCTTTGGTTCTTCCGGTTTCTATTTGCCGGTGTGCTTCAATTAATCGGTCAAACGGATAACGTTGGAAAATATGTGTGGTTAGCTTACCGTTTTCCAGCCAATGGGCTATTTGTGTCATGTCGTTTCCATTACTTTGTACAATTTCAAAAGCGACATGCACTTCTTTTTCTTTTGCCGATTTGAGAATTTCGTCATCAATGCCGCCCGAAGGCAAACTAATGATGGTACCGCCTTTTTTGACCACAGCAATCGAGCGTTTTAAAGGGTCTCCAGACAAGGCATCCAGTACAAAATCCTGATTAGCGATAACGTCTTCAAAAGCTTGTTTGGTGTAATCAATTACAGTGTCCGCCCCCAATGATTTGACAAAATCGACATTTTTTTCGGAAGTGGTTCCGGTAACATGAGCCCCCAGAAGTTTGGCAATTTGAACGGCAAAATGTCCCACACCACCGGCGGCGGCATGAATTAAGACCTTGTCGTTTGATTTCACATGTCGGCTCAAAATTTGATACGCAGTCAAAGCGGCCAAGGTGGCGCCTGCTGCTGCTTCATGAGAAACGGCATTTGGTTTCTCAGCCAAATGAACTGCCGGAGCGGCTACATATTCGGCATAACCTTTCCCGTGTCCGGGAAAATTTACCATTCCGAAAACAGCATCGCCTACATTGAAATTAGTTACATCGGAGCCAATGGCTTCTACGATTCCGGAAACATCCCAGCCCAAAATAATCGGTCTGTCTTCGCTCAGTTGTTGGTACAGACTTTTCCCGATTCGGGTTTTAATATCCACCGGATTGATGGATAGCGCTTTGACTTTTATCAAGACTTCGTCGTTTTTAATGTTTGGTTTTTCCAACTCAACCAGTTGTAGATTTTCTGCCGTTCCCGCTTCTTTTAACACATATGCTTTCATTTTAATACTATAAAAATTATAGTTGCAAAACTAAGTATAGTTTTATAGCTTTGCAATAACTATCCATTTGGATAGTATTCATTTTATGGAGAAGCACAAAGAAAAAGAAGTTTATAAAATTCAGAATAAGCTCTATCCTTGCAGTACAAGTATCACTATGGATTTTATTGGCGGTAAATGGAAAACGGTTATATTGTATTATTTGAAGGACGGTTGTAAAAGATATAACGAACTGAGAAAGGAAATGCCGATGGTAACCGAGCGAACCTTGAGCATACAGTTAAAGCAATTGGAAGCGGACGGTGTGATAAAGCGGGAAGTCCATACGCTCAAACCACCGTTGAAAGTAGAATACGCCTTGACGGATTTCGGTAAAACGCTGATTCCTCTTTTGGAAATGGTGGCGCAATGGGGCAGGACTGTAGCCAAAGAAAAGGCAGAAATCATCAAAGTATCGTAAATAAAAAACCCAACCGAAAGGTTGGGTTTTTTATGGGATTATTTTTTAATAATTAAAAATTTCTTCCAGCGTTACTTCTTCGAGCTGTCCTAATTTTTTCAGCGCTTCAAAGTCGAGGGTTTCTTTTTTACCGATAATCGCGGTGTTGTATTGTTTGGTTTTTACTTCTTGGGTAAAGAACTCATTGGTGCTGTTTAGCGTCAGATTTTGAATGCTCTTGTAGGTGTCTTTACGAATGTCGTAATCAAACCCTAATTTTTTGGCATTCAGCATGCTGAAGAAGATATTCGACTTGATGATGCGGCTCGAAGCAATTTGCTTCAAACTCGATTCTTTGGCATTGTTGAATTGCTTTTCAATTTTGGGCATATCCGCCAATAACGCGGAGATGGCGTCAACCGCCTCCGGCAATTTGTTGGCTTGGGTTCCGATGGAAACCGTCATGTAATCGTGTAAGTTCTTGTCGTTTGCCATGCCGTAATTGGCACGGGCAGAGTAAGCCAACGATTTCGATTCACGAATTTCCTGAAACACAATCGATGATAGACCGGAGCCAAAATAAGAATTAAACACATTCACGGTACCGGCTAAGGCGGCGTTGTATTTGTCGCCCTTGGCCACTCGGGTCATTTCGGCCTGTACCATATCGTAATTGGCAAAATAGACTTTGTTGGCAGTTTCCGGTTCCGGATATACTTTTGGTGCCGGAATGGCTTTGTTGGCGGCCAAGTTGTGGTGTTTTTCTAAGGCGTTGACAATCGGTTTTAAATCATTGCCATAAAAGAAAATCTGGTGTTGGTATTGGGTTACACCTTTGATGAGGTCGGTCAATTCATTTACCTTCATTTCCCGCAATTCTTTTTCCGAAAGTATGTCTCTGAAACGAGACTCTTTGCCGTATTTCGCGTAGTTCACCAATGCATTTAAAATGCTTTCCTTACGCTTTTTGGCATTCTCACGATTGTTCAAAATAGCGGCGACTTGTGTATTGTACACCTCCTGGTCGGGTTTTATAGTACGCAATACCTCTTCGAGCAATGCAATCCCTTTCGGTAAGTTGTTTTCCAAGCCGGTAAGCGAAATATACGTCATGTCATTGGTTACATTCACCCCGGTAGAAATCCCGATTTTGTAAAATTCTTTTTTCACGTCTTCGGCACTCATTTTGTCGGTGCCCAAATAATCCAATAATCCGGCAGCCAATTGCAGTTTTTTGTCGTGATCCGAGCCCATATTGAATACGTAGTACACACTCGAAATGGTATTGGTATTGTTTTTTACAAAACTAATATTGGTGTTTTTGACTTTTTTAGATTGAATTTCTTTTTTATAATCTACAAAAACCGGAGCTAATTCGGTTGTTGTCAACTTAGCGAAGTCTTTGTAAAACTCCGATTGCGCGTCGCGGTTGAGTTGTACCGGTGTGATTTTAGGATTGGAAACACGAACCAACTTATCGTTCACGCCTTTGCGTTTGTACACAATAACATAGTTGTCTTTACAAAAATCATTGGCAAATTTTACGATATCGGCTTTGGTGATTTCCGCATATTCGTTGATTTCCGCCAAGTTTTGTTCCCAGCTTCGGCCCTGAATAAACACGCGGTACAATGAAGTCGCCAAACCATCGCCCGATTCGAATGTCCTCATGCGATTGAGCTTCATATTATTGATGGTAGCCTGCAGCATCCAATCATCAAATTCCCCTTTTTTGATTTTGTCCAATTGGGCTAATAATAAGTCTCTTCCTTCCTCTAAGGTTTGTCCTTCTTTCGTAGATAGTGTCATGCCCAGATAGCCGTAATCATTAAATACCGAGGCAAAAGCGCCGGCATTGAGTGCCAATTGTTTTTGATTGATGTTGAGGTCGATTAGACCAACATCGCCGTTGTTGGACAAAATTTCCGACAGCATATCGGCCATCATAGCTTCCTTAGTGCCTACGCCCGAAGTTCTCCAGGCCATAGTTAACCTTTCGGCAGTCGGACTTTTTACTTCGCGCGTTACAATGGAAGTCATGGGTTTTTCGGTTACCAATTTCTTCATCGGGAGTTCTTTATACTTAAAGGTACCGAAATACTGATCTACCATTTTGATGGTTTTATCAAAATCCAAATCGCCCACCAATACAATGGCCATGTTATTGGGTACATAATAGGTATTGAAATAATTATGGATGGCTACCATGGAAGGATTTTTCAAATGCTCTGATTTTCCAATGGTGGTTTGTTGTCCGTAAGGTGTATCGGGAAATAAGGCACTCATGAGTTCGAAGTTCACCAAGCGACCGTCGTTATCTTGGGAGCGGTTGAACTCTTCGTAAACCGCTTCCAATTCGGTGTGGAACAAGCGCAATACCAATTCGGAGAAGCGTTCTTTTTCCACAATCATCCATTTCTCCAGTTCGTTTGACGGAATATTGTTTTTGTATACGGTTTCGTTTAAAGAAGTGTGTGCGTTGGTTCCTTTGGCGCCCAACGAGGAGATGAGTTTATCGTATTCGTTGGCTACCGAGTATTTAGACGCTTCCTGAGATACTTCATCAATTTTTTTGTAGAGGGCTTTTTTCTTTTCCGGATCGGTTTCCGCTTTGTGCTGTTCGTACAAATCCGAAATTTGAGCAATGAGTTTTCGCTCGGTTTCCCAATTTTGGGTACCGATTTTGCTGGTCCCTTTGAACACCATATGCTCTAAGTAATGCGCCAAACCGGTGTTGTCGGCCGGGTCGTTGTTAGAACCGGTGCGTACCGGAATGTAGGTTTGAATTCTCGGCTCGTCGGTATTTTGAGCCAAGTATACCTTGAGACCGTTTGCCAAAGTGTAGACTCTGACGCCGGTGAGGTCGTTTTTGACAACTTCATAGGTATACCCCTGAGCATCTTGCTTTTTTTCGGTAGAAAAAGTTTGCGCGTTAAGCGTAGTGGCTATGAAGAGCCAACAACAGATATGTATTATTTTTTTCATAGTTAGAATGGTTTTTCCAAAAGTAAGGAAAGCGATTGTTTTAGGATGACAAGTAAATGTTAAAAAACGGATTTCCGCGTTAGGGATTACCTTCGGTCAATTCGGCCGTTGGCCTCGGGTGAGGCAAGCACCCCGACAGCCATCGGCAGGCGAGTGCAGCCGAAAGCCCGGCGGCGACCAACGGGCGCGGCAACGCCCCCCCAAAAAAAAATCCCAACTCTAGGTTGGGATTGGGTTTTATTCGTCGGTGTATCGGTACACCAAAGTGGTGTTCGAGAATGTGACACCGTCGGTGGACTGTTTGACTTTAAATTGCGCTTCCTGGATGCCCGAAAATTGGAACCACAATGTTGTAGGGGTTCCGGTTCCGCTGTCGTGGGTTACCTTCATGATTTTTTGATCTTGGTTTTCCCAAGTCCAGGTGCCGTTATAAAAAACACTGCTCTGGTTGATGATTTGATGTTGTTGGAAAGCGCCGGTGGCGTTAAAGAACAAATCCGGGGCGACATCATTTTTGTCGTACCACCATCTGTTGTACAATAAACTAACATCTCCGTTAGCGGTGTTGCTGTCTTTAGAACAACTGCCCAAGGTAATGGTGAGCAGAATCAACAGCAGGGTTTTGATTGATGATTTTGTTTTCATAGCTTTTTTTTGCCAAAGATACATGAAATACTAAAAAAAATCCCAACCGAGAGGTTGGGATTTTTATGTAAAGTAAGTTAAAATCGAGGTTGTACAAACGTTTTCTTATTTCACTTTTTTCACGATAGCTTTGAAAGCTTCCGGATGATTCATGGCTAAATCCGCTAATACTTTACGGTTCAATTCGATACCGTTTTTCTTAACTAAGCCTATGAATTGTGAATAGCTCATTCCTTCCAAGCGAGCTCCGGCGTTGATACGCTGAATCCATAAAGCGCGGAAGTTTCTTTTGTTTTGCTTTCTGTCGCGGTACGCATAAAGCATCGCTTTTTCTACCGCGTTTTTGGCAACTGTCCAAACGTTTTTACGACGGCCAAAGAAACCTTTGGCTTGCTTCATAATCTTTTTTCTTCTTGCTCTTTTAGCAACTGAATTTACTGATCTTGGCATAATTTTTCTGTTTTTTTGTAGCAGGCGTCCCGAATTGAATCAAGGGAACTTGGTGGCCGTACTCCAAGGTTATTAAATACTTTTTAAACCTAAAGAACCAATTAAACGATTCTTAATTGTTCTTTTACACTACGCTCATCGCTTGGGTGAACCAAAGCAGCATGAGTTAACGCTAATTTGCGTTTTTTAGATTTTTTAGTCAGGATGTGACTTTTGAAAGCGTGCTTTCTTTTGATTTTACCAGAACCGGTCACTTTAAAGCGCTTTTTGGCACTGGATTTTGTTTTCATTTTAGGCATAATTTCCCAAATTTATTGTGATTCAACTTACTTACTTTTTTTCTTAGGCGCTATGAACATAATCATACGCTTTCCTTCTAAAACCGGCAAAGCTTCTACTTTTCCGAATTCTTCCAAATCTTGTGCTAAACGCAACAACAAAATCTGGCCTTGTTCTTTATAAATAATCGAGCGTCCTTTAAAGAATACAAAAGCTTTTAACTTGGAGCCTTCTTTTAAGAATTTCTCGGCATTTTTTCGTTTGAATTCGTAATCGTGCTCATCGGTTTGAGGTCCGAAACGAATTTCTTTCACGGTAATTTGAGTCGATTTGGCTTTCAACTCTTTTTCGCGTTTCTTTTGTTGGTATACAAATTTGCCGTAATCCATTAATTTGCATACCGGCGGTTCGGCATTCGGAGAGATTTCTACTAAATCTACTTCAAATTGTTCCGCTAGTCGGAGCGCTTCCGAAGTTTTGTAAACTCCCGGCTCAATGTTTTCACCTACTAATCGAACTTCAGGCACTCGAATTAACTCGTTAATTCGGTGGGCTGCTTTTTTCTCTTCTCTAGGTTGGTAACCTCTGTTGTTTCTAATTGCTATGGCTCTATAATTTTTAGTTAAACTTCAAATGTTTTTAATGTTTTGGCAATTTCTTCGTTTATCATTTGGGCAAATGCCTCAATAGTAACCGTTACATTGCCTTTGCCTTCTTGTCCGTGACGGCGTACGGAAATGGTTCCGTTTTTTTCTTCTTCCTCGCCCACAATCAGCATGAACGGCATTTTTTGGACCTCCGCATCTCTGATTTTTTTGCCAATGGTCTCGTTGCGGTTGTCAATTAGGGCGCGAATTTCGTGAATTTCCAGCAATTCTAAAACTTTTTTCGCATAATTTTCATATTTCTCGCTCAAAGACAGGATGATAGCCTGCTCCGGCATCAACCATAACGGGAAGTTTCCGGCGGTGTGTTCCAATAAGATAGCAATAAATCGTTCCATCGAACCAAACGGTGCACGGTGTATCATCACCGGACGGTGTAACTTGTCATCGGCCCCTTTATAGGTCAACTCAAAACGCTCCGGTAGGTTGTAATCTACCTGAATGGTTCCCAATTGCCATTGTCTGCCTAAGGCATCTTTCACCATAAAGTCTAATTTCGGACCGTAGAAAGCCGCTTCACCATATTCAATCACATAATTCAAGCCTTTGTCACGGGCCGCATTGATGATGGCATTTTCGGCTTTTTCCCAGTTTTCATCGCTTCCTATATATTTATCGCGGTTTTCCTGATCTCGTAAGGATACCTGAGCCGTAAAGTTTTCAAACCCTAACGAACCAAATACATACAATACCAAGTCGATTACTTTTTTGAACTCGGCATCCAACTGATCCGGCGTACAGAAAATGTGGGCATCATCCTGTGTAAAGCCACGAACACGTGTCAAACCGTGTAACTCACCACTTTGTTCGTAACGATAAACCGTACCGAACTCGGCATAGCGTTTCGGTAAATCTTTGTACGACCATGGTTTGTTGTTGTAAATCTCACAGTGGTGCGGACAATTCATCGGTTTCAACAAGAACTCTTCGCCCTCGGCTGGGGTATGAATCGGTTGGAAACTATCGGCGCCATACTTGGCATAGTGGCCTGAAGTCACATATAATTCTTTTTGCCCGATATGGGGTGACACGACTTGCTCATAACCGGCTTTTTTCTGTGCTCTTTTCAAAAACTGCTCTAATCTATCACGCAAAGCCGCACCTTTCGGTAACCATAACGGCAAACCTTGTCCGACTTTTTGAGAGAACGTAAACAATTCCAGTTCTTTCCCTAATTTTCGGTGATCACGTCGTTTGGCTTCTTCCAATAATTCTAGATAATCTGTTAAATCTTTTTGTTTCGGGAACGAAATACCGTACACACGGGTCAACTGCTTGTTCTTTTCATCACCGCGCCAGTACGCTCCGGCTACGCTCATGATTTTCATGGCTTTGATGATACCGGTATTCGGAATATGGCCACCGCGACACAAATCAAAGAAATTCGAATGGTCGCAGAAGGTAATGGTACCGTCTTCTAAATTCGAAATCAATTCGGTTTTGTACTCGTTGTCTTTATAAATGGCCAGTGCTTCGGCTTTTGAAACCGAACGCATTTTGAATTCGTGTTTTTCACGGGCAATTTCCAATACACGGTCTTCGATTTTTTTGAAATCGGCTTCTATAATTTTTTGGTCGCCAAAATCCACATCGTAGTAAAACCCATTGTCAATGGCCGGCCCAAGCGTTAATTTAATCCCCGGATACAGTTCTTGTAAGGCTTGCGCCATCACGTGCGAAGTCGAATGCCAAAATGCCTTCTTACCCGCGGTGTCATTCCATGTATATAATATAAGAGAACCATCGGTGGTCAATGGTGTTTCTGTTTCCACTGTGCTATCGTTAAAAGAAGCCGAAATCACATTTCGGGCTAATCCTTCGCTGATGCTTTTGGCAACATCCATCGGAGTTGTGCCCGGCACAAACTCCTTAACCGAACCGTCAGGTAGTGTAATCTTTATCATGCTGAAAAATTTATGGACTGCAAATATATAAGATTACCAAAACACATACAATTATATATAGTGTAATGTGTAAACTATTTATCAGGAGCGAAAGGTTCGGGTTATATTTGGATACGGTATTCCCGCTTTACGCACTACAAGCCTGCCTTCGGCAGGCATGGTAGTTGCTTCAATCGGGGCTAATCGGTGATGGTTTGGTTTTTTTCGGTTGCGGGTATTTAAAAATTTGCTTTGTAAAAAACGCGCAATCAGGGGTTTGTA
>NZ_JASGBP010000004.1 GCF_030053345.1 Flavobacterium sedimenticola | reverse complement strand
ACGGCTGTCGTTCCGCCATTACCCAGTTGGCCAAAGTCATTTGACCCCCAGGTATAAATGGCACCATTGGCCTTTTGAGCCATACCGTGAAACCAGCCACCGGTAACTCTTACCCAGTCGGTATCGGTACCTATTTGCACGGGCTGTGTTCGATTCGTGGTGGTACCGTCACCCACTTGTCCGGTATCATTACGCCCCCAGCCCCACAGGGTGCCGTCACTCTGTATCCCATAGGAGGTGCTGTATCCGGTGCCTATATACACCCAGTTGGTATTGGTACCTACTTGCACTGGCGTATCTCTAAAATAAATAAGAGGAAAACTATCACCCACTTGTCCCTGTCCTCCATCGCCCCAGCCCCAAAGGGTTCCATTGGTTTTCAAAGCCAAGGCATGTCCTGTTCCGGCACTGATGGTAGCCCAATCGGTTTCCGGGCGCAACTGGGTAGGGTATTGTCGCGAGCCTACATTCGAAGGGCCGACCAATCCGGTACTATTACCACCCCAGCCCCATAAGGTACCATTGCTTTTTAAGGCTAAAGCGGTACGAACAATTCCGGCAGTTTGAATGAGTACCCAATCGGTATCGGTACCTATTTGTCCGGGGGACAGTCGGTTACTGCAACAAGTGCCGTCACCCATCTGATAACTGTCATTTTGCCCCCAGCCCCATAGGGTTCCGTTGGACTTAAGAGCGATGGTAAACCCGTTACTGGCAGATACTTGGGTCCAATTGGTTGTTGCACCAACCTGAGCAAAAGTGTTAATATAGTTT
This sequence comes from Flavobacterium sedimenticola, assembly GCF_030053345.1. Lineage (GTDB taxonomy): Bacteria > Bacteroidota > Bacteroidia > Flavobacteriales > Flavobacteriaceae > Flavobacterium > Flavobacterium sedimenticola. The sequence goes on along the minus strand of NZ_JASGBP010000004.1, from coordinate 259,702 downwards.
ATGGTGCTTCCTATACCCAATTGTCCAGTCGAATTATCCCCGGTTGCCCAAAGTGTCCCATTGGTTTTAAGGGCAAATGTATTATAAGGCCCGCAAACCGCTTGTTGCCAATCAGTAGCAGTATTAAGTTGTGTCGGATTGTAAAAATCAGCTTCACTGCCGTTACCCATTTGTCCGAAAACAGAAGAGCCCCAGCCCCATAACGTACCATTGGGTTTTATACCTAAATTAAAATAATATCCCGAATTAATACTAGTAAAGCATTGTGCAGGTATGGTTAGCACATTACCCGTAAATAATAAAATAAGCAATAATTTTTTCATATCGAATGTTGTTTAAAAAGAGAGGTGCGACTGCACCTCTCTTACAAAGATAACTATTCTTTTATTACTTTTTGTTGTTTTACCAGTTGCCCGTTTTCACGCAGCACCACAATATAAACCCCGGCCGGGTAGCGGTCAAGGTTCAGTCTCCAACGCCCTTTCGCTTCTATGGCACTAAAGGCATCAAGCGGCCTTCCGGTCAAATCATAAAGGGTTAACGTAGGGTTCGCTACGGCCGATTCAAATTGTACTTCCGCAGGCCCTTGCACGGGGTTCGGCACCACCAGCAACTGTCTGGGAACCAATGGCAGATTGTTTTCAGGGCCTTCCGCAAGCGTTTTGCTGATGGCTTCCCCACCACAACCGGGTAAAGTAAACGTAAAATCGGTCAAACAAGGTTTCCCGTCTTCACCAATCCCTTCAAAAAACAAGGTAACACTACCACCGTTAACCATATCAATCGGGATAACGGTAAACGAATAAACTGCCGACCCCGGCTGTAGGGTTACCGTCGATGGGATAATCGTGACATCAGGCCCCGGGGATACCACGGTTACAGTAATGGGGGTACTGCTGTTGTTTTCAATTTTCAAATCAAGCGCAAACGAACAATAATGAAACTCATTGGGAGTCAGGCTGTCCACCACGATCGATTTGATGACTTCACATTTGGCACATTCCCCATAAGCATAGTCAAGCGGTTGGGTAATCAGGTTGCACAACCCGGTATTATAGGATAATTGATAAATGCCACTCTGTTGCAACTCAAACGGATCCGGAAAGCTTTGTACCCCACCGGCAGCTACAGTAGAATCCTGCCACCAGTTCCATGAGTACAACTCCAACCTCGGCCCTATCAAATAACCGGTTTCTTCCTTATAAGCACAGGCATCAATACAACCGCTTGGAAATATCCATTCATAATAAGCAGGGTCTTTTGGGATGTTCTTAGTGTCGCTGCTTACCGTGCAGCCCCCATCGGTATGCATTATCTGTATAGGCCCGCCATTGGTTAGCGTATTAAACACTCCGGTCATCCCGTTACTCCAGTTATACACCCCGGTACTGCTTTGGTTCAGTACAAACACATCCACCAGGTAAGGAGAACAACTGTTAAATGAGTAATCAACAAGCGGAACAGCAGGCACTGGGATAATCATAATGGTGGCACCGGCGGTGTTTTGGCACCCAAAACTATCGGTTACGGTTACCGTCAGGGTATAGGTTCCCACAGTTAAACCGGCCAGATCAACTTCGGTACTGTTGGCAGTGCCATACGGTTGCCCGTCCACTTGCCAACTAAGGCTGTTGCCGGCAGGGGTAATGGCCTTAATGATGCGTTGCGTATTGTTTTCACAAAAAACAGTATTGCCGTCAAGTTGTACACTCGGAGGCAGTCGGAACACCGGGGCTATGCGGCTCGGCGAGCTGTAGGTGCAGTTTTGCGCGCTGCGCAGTTTTACCCAATAAATTCCTTCGCTGTTTGGAGTATAAGTGAAGGAGTTAGCACCCGTTATAGGGGTCAATTCATCCATCCATTGGTAGCTGGCACCACATTCGGTGCCGTTAGGTACATAGGTCAGCGTTACGCTGCCCCCGGCACAAACGGTGGCATCGGTTGGGCTGGCTACGATATCCCCGTTAAAACATTCGGGGGGAATAGTAACAGTTACCGGAGTCAAAATTCTGCTACACCCAAATCGGTTTTCTACGGTTACTCCAACGGTATGCGACCCGTAAGATTCAAAGACATGTTGTGGTATAGCGAGATTATTAGTTACATTATTACTAAGATTCCAAGTATAATTCAAATTTGGAATATTAGGAACAGTAATAAACGATACAGCCGTATCATGACAAAAAACGGTTGAATTATTTATTACCATATTCGGGATTGTCTGCAAAATAATATTTCCAATAACCACCTCGCACAAGGGTAGTGAGGAACCGTATAAAGTACCGCCTACAACCAGTTTAATAGTGTAATTTCCGCTTGGGAAAGTACCGCTAAAGCTGCCGTTGGCAGTACCCAGCATCGGGACATAGGAGCTGTCTGGCGCCCCGGTTGGCTTAATAGAATAGGCCCAACTGCGGTTGCCTATCGGGGCAAAAAAATCGGTATTGTCGGCTACCGTGATGGTAAAGCTCGAGTTTCCGGTACCGTTGCACACGGCACTGTAGTTAAACTGTGGGATATAGGGTACCAGCAAATCTTCACGATCTTCAAATACGGTATAACCACTGCCGCATTCGTATTTAGCACGGTGCATCACATTATAGATGCCCGCCACGGTTACCGGTAGGGTAGTTCCTGTATAATGAGCTGTCGAAACAGGGCCTATGATATCATAGTAGTCATCAACCGGTGGGTTGGGTAACTGCGTTGCGGTACCGCTTAAATAGAGAGTAGAGTAACCATCACCACTGGCATTGCAACTTACGGTTGACGTATTGGTCACCATCGGTATTGGGTCAATGGTGCAACTAGAGTTGCAGTTTAATCGGAAGACATGAAACAGATTAGACGTGTTTTGACACCCGGTTACCGGGTTGGTAGCCACAACTGTGTAAACGCCAAACGTAGTTGGCAAATACGAGGTGCCGGTTACCCCGGTTAGCATACTGCCGTCATGATACCATTGAAGAGCGGGGCTGTTGGAAGCAGCCACAGTAAGCCACGAATCGATTTGCCATTCCTCACAAAAAGCATTACCGCCACTGTATAATGAAATCGAAACATCAGGGGCCGGTAATATGGTTACTTGTACCGAGGCAATATTGGTTGAGTTCCCACAACCGTTCGGATTCATGATTTGTGCGGTTATGGTATATATAGAGTTACCGTTACTGGTATTTTCATACTGAAAGGATTGGTTCAACCCACCCGATAAAGGGGCTAAGTTTGAAGTCCAGTTCACGGTCGAACCGGCATCCAAGGGGTTCAACGGGTCGGTAGAAACCACCGTCAACGGTATGTCCAAACCACTGCAAACCGGCCCGGTATACCCACTGATAGCAATGGTTGGCGTTGGGCGTACTTCCACTTCAATAAAGAAGTCTTCAATAAGCGTACATTTCTGAATAACACAATGCAGGCTTACGGTGGTAATAGTAGTCACATTATTCCACATCACCGAAATCGAATTCGTATTTTGACCCGAAATGATGCTGCCCACAGCAGTATTGCTTAATGACCAGGTGTAGGTTTCCCCTTCATCATATAAATTGGTGGTGCCCTCAAAATTAACCTTATAATTCCCCGTAGAGTTTCCGCAGGCTATCAACGGGCCATCAACTATCGCCGGAATTTGTTTGTTACTTACGGCTAGTGTCGATGGAGGCGAAATGCAGGAGATTGGAGAAATTGTTTGACATACTACGGACACCCCATGCGAGGTATTGGTGTCAAATACAACCACAACCTGTGGTCCGGTATCACTTCCTTGTATAGTTCCGTTTGTTGGGGCTTGCCATTGATAGGTAAAAGCGGGGTTATACCCACTCACACTATAGGTGTAAGGTACCCCGGGGCAAATTTCAACAGGTCCCGTGATTGCTCCGGGAGCCGTGGGAGCGCTAATCACTTTGATTAGCTTTGGTTCACTTGGACAAGTGTTGGTGCCCGATACTACCAAAGAGTAATTGCCGGGTGTAGTAAACACATAGGAAAAGTTATCAGAACCATTAAGCGTGGTGATTATATTTCCCGTATATCCCAATAATTGCCAATTAACGCTGTTACCACCTGCTTCCTCGAAATGACCGTTGGCACCACTGCAAAGGGCCTCGGGTCCCGAAATAGCATAAGGTTTTGTCACATTTATTTTTAGGATGGCAACCCCTCCGCAATGCAAAAGGGTGTTTTTATAGACTACCTTCAGTTCAAACAAACCGGTTTGTCTGGGCTCTAAAAAGATTTCATTGCGTTGGTCCGTCAATATGATATTGACATTGTTGCCATTGTTCCCGTCTAAAATTTCCCATTGAAAGTCGGTTGTAGGCCACTGCGGCATGGTGTACTTGTATTGTTGTCCCAAGCAAATTTCGGTTGGACCATCTATGGTTCCGTTACTCAATACAACAGGAACCTTTACTGTAGAGGGGATTAAGCATCGAAGTGCACATTCTCCGGGATTAAAAGTAACATACCCAAAACCATTTTCATCTACTTGATCCCATACTACGGTAACATCACCCGAAACCGGGTCAACATTTTGTATAGTACCTCCGTCCACACTCCAATTATATGCTCCCTGGCAAACCACTTGGCCGTCAAAAGGCAACGAGTAAGTGGAAGTCTCTCCTTCACATACGACACTTGGACATTTTATATCAAAACCTTTACGTTCCACCTGAATGGTTAATTTTGCTGAACTACTACATCCACAAGCATTGGTAACGGTTAATGAAACCATATAAGAACCGGGTGTATTGTAGGAATGGGTAGGTTCAAACGCAGTAGAAGTACTGCCGTCACCGAAATCCCATAAATAGCTCATAATTGGGGAACCATTACCCACTTCCGAAAGATTTTCAAAATAAATCGTTTGAAGTGAACAAGCATAATACCCGCCGCCATCCCTTAGAGGTACGGTTGGAATTATGGAAAAGTCAGCTTTGGGACGCGCTATCTTCTCAATGCAAATTGTCTTGGTGATAGTTTCGGTACCGTTGTCGACAGCAAATGATAGAAAGCCATTTCCCATGGCACCCCATTCTACGGTAACCTGAGTGTCCGATTGCAAAAGAATATCTCCACCGTTAATATTCCATGTGGTACTGGGGTTACTGCCTAAATTACCCGAAAGTGTATATGTCACTACTTGTCCGGAGCAAGTGAGTAAACATTCATTTTCGGCTATTTCCTCAATAAAAATCGGATTTTTACCGTCTCTGGGTTCTTCGTTGGAATACACTTGGCATCCAACCGAAAAATCCCAACTGATTTGAACACCCGAGGCTTGGGCGTATCCCTTTGAAGTGACACCTAATAAGGAGGTCACTAAAAAGAGATAAAAAAAATACTTTAGATTGTTTAATCTCATAGAAGTTGTGTTTGAAGGTTACTAATTAATTTTGTTTTTATTATTTTGAAAAATTAAATAATCCTCTTGGTGTTGTGGTACACTAAAAGTGTATATTATGTTAAAATTTCACTTACAATTTCTAAATTAATAGTCATTAAAAAAATCCCCATCAATGGGGATTTTAAATCTGTTTTTTGGTGTAAAAAGACTACAAATCGATGTTTTGTTCGTTTTCTGAGACCTAGAGAAAAAGGCAGGTTTTAGGTTTTGAATTAATTTTTAAAGTATTTAGCATCATAACAGCTATCTTTGCAACCGAAACAGTATTTTTGGTATTAACTATTGCATCCGAAATCGCATACGTTTATACTAATTTAGCCTCTAAGGGTGGCTTTTTTACTTTAACCCTGTTTTCCGTTTTTATATATGGATCAAAAACACAAGGCCGGCTTTGTTAATATTATCGGAAACCCTAACGTAGGCAAATCAACCCTGATGAATGCCTTTGTAGGGGAACGTTTGTCTATCATTACTTCCAAAGCGCAAACCACGCGTCACAGAATTTTAGGCATAGTCAACGGGGATGATTTTCAAGTCGTTTTATCCGATACCCCCGGTATCATCAAACCGGCTTACGAAATGCAAAAGTCGATGATGGACTTTGTGAAATCGGCTTTTGAGGATGCCGATGTGTTGATTTATATGGTAGAGATAGGCGAGAAGGAACTCAAAGACGAAGACTTCTTTAACAAAATCATCCATTCTAAAATTCCGGTTCTATTGTTGCTCAATAAAATCGATAAATCGAATCAAGAACAATTGGAAGCACAAATCGATTTGTGGAAATCGAAAGTGCCCAATGCCGAAATTTTCCCGATTTCGGCCTTAGAGAACTTCAATGTCAAAGAAGTGTTTGACCGTATTTTACAATTGTTACCCGAATCGCCGCCGTATTATCCTAAAGATGCGTTGACCGATAAGCCGGAGCGTTTTTTTGTGAATGAAACCATCCGCGAAAAAATCTTATTGAATTACGATAAAGAAATTCCGTATGCCGTAGAAATAGAAACGGAAGAATTTTTAGAAGATACCAACATCATCCGAATCCGTTCTGTAATTATGGTGGAGCGCGATACCCAAAAAGGCATCATCATCGGACACAAAGGGGCCGCTTTGAAGAAAGTGGGAATACAGGCACGGGAAGATTTGGAAAAATTCTTCGGCAAACAAATCCATATCGAATTGTATGTGAAAGTCAACAAAGATTGGCGCAGCAATGCGTATCAGTTGCGCCGTTTTGGGTACAACCAAAAATAATCAGCTTCTAAGGATATCCTGCAATATCGCTTCTAAGGCATCGGTTTGGGTGTGTCCTTTTTCCCGAATTTGTCGGGCAATCACATAGAGTAAAAACCATACGATGACCATTAAAAACATGACCACTAAATCCATGGTCATCGATTCTTTAAGGGTGTAGTTCGAATAGGCAAACATCCCAAACAGGATAAAAATGCCGGCGACCACAAAATGCAAAAACATAAACAAGGTCCACAGTGTTTGATCGGGACCAAACAAACCCCGAATATGAGTCGCGTTTTGTTCGTTTCCTTCTTTAGCTTCTAATTCAATACTCAAATGCGGCGACCAATAGTGTCTTTTTTCACCTGAAAGGGTAAATTGCACATGGTTGTTTCGCAATTTCATGATAAAATCGGTCGATTGGTTTTTTTGCCGATACGTAGCAAACTTCTCTCGGACTACCGCAATATTTTCTGCTACATCCAAATAAAAACGAGGCCGAAGGCGTACCTCATGTTGCGTATCCATAATACCGTTTTTGTGGGTTAATACGATACTAAAAATAATAAAATAATTGAATTTGTGCTCTTTAATACTACCTTTGCACCATATTTAAAATCATTATGAACAATATTGTAGCCATAGTTGGTCGACCGAACGTAGGGAAATCAACGTTTTTTAACCGTTTAATTAAAAGAAGAGAAGCCATAGTTGACTCTGTCAGCGGGGTAACGCGCGACAGAAATTACGGTAAAAGTGAGTGGAACGGCAAAGAGTTTTCGGTAATTGATACCGGTGGTTACATCAAAGGTTCGGATGATATTTTTGAAGGTGAAATCCGCCGTCAGGTAGAATTGGCTATCGATGAAGCCGATGCCATCATTTTTGTGGTCGATGTAGAAGAAGGCATTACGCCTATGGATGAAGAAGTGGCCAAATTGCTTCGTAAAGTAACCAAGCCCATTTTGTTAGCGGTTAATAAAGTAGACAACGCCATGCGCGAAAAAGATGCGGTGGAGTTTTATAACTTAGGGTTAGGCGAATACTTTACCATAGCCGGAATCAGCGGTAGCGGCACCGGAGAATTATTAGACAAACTGGTAGAAGTATTGCCCGAACTTCCGGAAGTAAATGAAGAAGAGGAATCCATACCGCGTTTCTGTGTGGTAGGCCGTCCCAATGCCGGAAAGTCCTCTTTTATCAATGCGTTAATCGGGGAAGATCGTTTTGTGGTGACCGATATTGCCGGTACAACCCGCGATGCTATCGATACGCGTTACAATCGTTTTGGGTTTGAGTTTAACTTAGTCGATACGGCCGGAATCCGCAGAAAAGCCAAAGTAAAAGAAGATTTAGAATTTTATTCGGTAATGCGTTCTGTGCGTGCCATCGAGCATTCCGACGTTTGTATTTTGTTGATTGATGCCACGCGTGGCTTTGAAGGACAAGACCAAAGTATTTTTTGGTTGGCCGAAAAAAACCGCAAGGGAGTCATCATTTTAGTCAACAAATGGGATTTGGTCGAAAAAGATACCATGTCGACGCGCGATTACGAACAAAAAATCCGCAAAGAACTCGAACCGTTTACCGATGTGCCGATTTTGTTTGTTTCGGCACTTACCAAACAACGCTTACTCAAAGCCTTGGAAGGAACGGTGAAAGTGTATGAAAACAGAAAGCAACGCATCCCGACGTCTAAATTCAACGATTATATGTTAAAATTAATCGAGGCTTATCCGCCGCCGGCGTTGAAAGGAAAGTATGTGAAAATTAAATACTGTATGCAGTTGCCGACACCAACGCCTCAGTTTGTGTTTTTTGCCAACCTACCACAGTATGTAAAAGAACCGTACAAGCGTTTCTTGGAAAATAAAATTCGCGAGCATTGGGATTTTAGCGGTGTTCCGATTGATATTTACATCCGCGAAAAATAGATATGTTAAAAGTTTCGTAAGAAATTTTCACAATACACACTAAAATAAGAATTTAGCCGTTATTATTGTTTCTAACCTAATAACCGCTAAATTTTTTTATGCCAAAATCACCCTTCGCACTGTTCTTCTTCTTTTTTAGTTTTATTTCTTTGGCCCAAAACAGCGTTACGCTCAAAGGCAAAGTAGTAGATCAAAACACTAAACTACCCATCGAATCGGCCACGGTGTATTTAACCTCTGTAAAAGATTCCACGGTTATCGATTATTCCATCACCAACAAACAGGGTGTTTTCAGTTTTAAAATCAAAAAAATTGAAAAACCGTTTTTGTTCAAAGCATCTTACGTCAGTTATCAGGATTTTAAAAAAGAAATGGAATCGTTGCTTTCCGATAAAGATTTCGGTACCATCGAAATGCAGGAAGCCGTCAACGAATTGAATGAAGTAGTTATCAAATCGGAGATTCCGCCCATCCGAATCAAGAAAGATACGCTCGAGTTCAATGCCGCCTCATTCAAAGTAGGTGCTGATGCCAATGTAGAGGCGTTATTGAAGCAATTACCCGGAGTGGAAATTACCCCGGAAGGCAAGATTACCGTCAACGGCAAGGAAGTCAACAATATATTGGTCAACGGCAAACCCTTCTTCGGCAAAGACGGCAAGATTGCCACACAGAATCTGCCGGCTGAAATTATTGATAAAGTTCAGGTAACCGAAACCAAAACCAAGTCTGAAGAAATGTCGGGCGACAGTTCGAGTTCTCAGGAAAAAACCATCAATCTCACCATACAAGAAGACAAAAACAAAGGGGTTTTCGGGAAAGTCGTCGCCGGAACCGGTTCCGATAAGCGGTATGAGTCGAGTTTGTTGCTCAACGCTTTCAAGGGCGAACGGAAAATCAGTGTGTTGGCTTCCTCCAACAACATCAATTCGATAGGGTTTTCCATGGATGAGATTTTCGACAATATGGGCGGCGGCCGAAACACTTCGGTCTATTATAATGACGATGGCAGTTTCGGGATTAATAATATGTCGTTCGGCGGCAATCGCGGGATAACCCGGTCGAATATGATAGGGGTTAATTACCAAGACAAATGGCTCAAGAAGATTGATCAAAGCGGCAGCTACTATTTTTCGAATGCCGTCACCGAAAATACGAATCGTTCCTACCGGACCAATTTGTTGCCTGAAGGCAATACCTATACCGGTTCCATGGCGCGAACAAAAAGCGGCAGTAACGGTCACAATTTGGATTTGAATTTTGAAGTCGAAATCGATTCCACCGCCAGCATTTACTTCAGTCCGAATTTTCAAAAAAGCAAATCCTACGGGAAATCGTCCCGAAGCCAGATTACGGTGGATGAAATTCAAACCGAATTAAACAGTAGTACCAATGACGATTACAATGAAAATGACAACACGGTTTTCGGTGCCGAGGCCAGCTTCAGCAAAAGATTCAAGAAGAAAAACCGCGGGATGGTGATTAATTTCGAATCGGAATTCCAAAAGCGAGACGATTATGTCAATACCAATTCGGCTACGCTTTTTTCCGATACAACCCCCGATGACATTCGGAACCAAAATCGCTTTGAGAATGACGAAAACAACTTTGTCAAATTCGAAGTCCGTTATGGCGAACCTTTGACCGATTCGCTTCGATTGAGTCTGACTTCCGAAATTACGTATCGCAAAAGAGACAACCGTTTGAATACCTTCGATTTTGATGCCGGAACCAATCAGTATGATGATTTCAACGATTTGCAATCCAACGTTACCCAATCGAAGGCGTTTACCTATTTTCCTTCGACCGGACTCATCATTGCCAAGGCAAAAACCAACGGGCGGATTAATTTTGGTCCCGAGTTCATTCGTTTTGACGCCTATTCCAATTATTTGGGTATCGCCACCCACAGAGACAAGAATTATGTTTTCCCGAGAGTAAAAGGATACATCAGCCATACCATCGGAAAGTCAAAGTCAATTTATTCGTTTTATGATTTTGGCGTCGAATTGCCGCAAGCCGGTCAGGTATTACCGGTAGAAAACTTGTCTAATCCGTTAAGTACTTTTGTGGGGAACGAAAATTTGAAGCCAACGCAGCGTCACAATTTGTATTTCAATTTTAATAATTACGACTACCAATCCCGTTCCGGATACTATGTTTATTCGGGTATTAATTTGAGTCAGGACGCCATCGTTTCTTCTACCGTTTTTGATGCCAATTTTAAAGCTACAACGACTTACCAAAATGTCGATTGGACGCACAATTCGTACATGGGCGTCAATTGGAACAAATCGTATAAAAAAGAAAAACGAACGCTTCGTTTCGGGGCCGGCATCAATTTTAATTACAATTTTAATAAAGGACTAACCAATGCGGTGACATTTGAGTCGCGCGGACTGCAAATCAATCCGCGATTGAACATGTCGTGGAGTATTGATGAAGTGATTACCGTTTCGCCAAGTTATCGCTATACCTACAATACCATCGATTATAAAAATTATGTGATTGACAATGCCAAAAACTTTGTCCACAACGGAAAATTGGAAATCACTTCTTACATGCCGAAAAAGTTTGTGATAGGCAGTGATTTCGGGTATACCTATAATTCCAACATAGCCGATGGCTTTAAAAAGGATTTTTATTTGTGGAATATCAGTGTGGGATATAATTTCTACAAAGACCAGTTTTTGGCCAAAGTCAAAGTTTATGATTTGCTCGACCAAAATCAAAACAGTACCCGAACCATTACCCCTACGGCGATTGTTGATGCCGAAAACACAGTGCTGAAACGCTATGTGATGTTTTCGCTGACCTACAAACTCGAGAAATTTGCCGGGAAGAAAAAAGGCAATGGTGGTATTATGATTATGGATTAAATAAAAAAACCTCGTTTAATCAGAACGAGGTTTTTTTATGTTTTAAATCGGTTCACTGCCAACGGAGCACGGTGCGTTGCCTTACCAGCTTCCGCCCGAGCCACCGCCCGAGAATCCGCCGCCGCCAAAGCCACCACCAAAGCCGCCGCCACCGCCGGAACTTCCGCCACCAAAGCCGCCGAAACCACCGCCTCCGCCACGACCGAGGCTGCTTAGAATGATAATGTCGGCTAAATCGATGCCGCCACCGCGGCCACCTGAGTTGCCCCCATTGTTTTTATTTTTGGCGATGATAATCAGCAATACGATAAAAATGATGATAATCGGCAGTATGGGAAAGCCGTCACTTTTATTCTTCTTCCGCTCGCCTTTGTATTTTCCTTTAAAAACATCGATAATTGCATCGGTTCCTTTGTCGAGTCCTTTGTAGTAGCTCCCGGCTTTAAATTCGGGAATGATAATATTTCGGGTGATTTCTCCTCCAATCCCGGCGGTTAATCGGTCTTCCAATCCGTATCCGGCCGAAATCCATATTTTGCGTTCTTGTTTCGCTAACAGAATAATCACGCCGTTATCGTCTTTCTTTGTGCCGCCAATGCCCCAGGCATGACCCCATTTGGGTGTCAAAATACCAATATCTTCTCCTTTTAAACTTTCAATAATGACCACCACAATTTGAGTCGTAGTACTGTCGGCGTACCGAATGAGTTTTTCCTCTAATTGGGATTTTTCTTCAGGTTGTAACAGTTGGGCATAATCGTACACCGAGGTTTGAAAACTGGGCTTTTTGGGAATTTCGTACTGGGCAAAACCCATTTGGGTGATGAAAAAGAAAACGAACAGTCTCAAGATATGGGCTAATTTAAAGATTCTTCTCATTATCCTTTTGATATTTCGTTCGATAATTCGTTTACATCGCCATCCTGATACGGAAAGAATTTTTGCAACTGTTCACCGGCACGCAAAATGCCATCAACCAAGCCTTGCTTGTAGCGACCGGCTTTGAAATGATTCACCATCACGTCTCGGGTACAATCCCAAAAATCATTCGGCACCAAATCGTTAATGCCTTTGTCGCCGCAAATCACAAAGGTTTTGTCTTTTACAGCCAAGTAAATCAAAACCCCGTTTTTCAATTCGGTTTCATCCATTTTGAGCAAATGAAAAACTTCCATCGCACGCTCAAACGCGTCGATGGAAGTGTGTTTTTCTATATGTACTCTGATTTCACCTGAAGTGTTTTGCTCCGCCAAGCGAATGGCTGCGACAATTTCTTGTTCTTCTTCTTGGGTTAAAAAGTCTTCTACTTTAGACATTGACTCAAATTAGAATTTTACTTCAACCGGTTTATCTGCACCTTCAACGGCTTTGAAGTATGGTTTTTCTTTGTATTTTCCTAAGAACATACTTTGTGGCATGGCTAATACATAGCTGTTGTAATCTTGAACTACTTCATTAAAGCGCGTTCTGGCAGTTAAGATCTGATTCTCGGTACTGGCCAATTCATCTTGTAACTTTAAAAAGTTTTGATTGGCTTTCAAGTCAGGATATTGTTCTACCGAAACTAATAATCTTGATAAGGAAGAAGAAACGCCCGATTGCGCCGAATTAAAGGCAGCTAATTGTTCCGGTGTCACATTGGCCGGGTCAATGGTAACGGATGTAGCTTTGGCTCTGGCTTCAATCACTGCCGTTAAAGTGCTTTTTTCAAAATCAGCAGCACCTTTTACGGTATTGACCAAATTACCAATCAAATCATTTCTTCTTTGGTAAGCCGTATTCACATTTCCCCATTCTTTGTTAACTGCCTGATCTTTGCGTAATCCGGTGTTCATTACACCTATCACCCAAAAACCAATGATAACAACTAATCCGATTACAATAATCCAAGGTAAAAATCTTCTAATGTTCATGTTTTCTATTTTTTGTTTTGTTATTCGTTATTTATTTATTTATTTATTTATTTCAATGATTACAATTTTGGTACTAAAGTTGACTCTTGATATGCAGCAACTGCGCTTTCACCGCTTCCAATTTGCTGATGATTTCAAACTTGTCTAACGTTTTTTTCTGGCCTTCTTTCAAATGCGTTTTGGCACCGTCCAGCGTAAAACCACGCTCTTTTACCAAGTGATAAATCAGCTGTAAATTCTTCACATCTTCGGGCGTAAACATACGGTTGCCTTTCGCATTTTTCTTGGGTTTTAAGATGTCAAATTCCTTGTCCCAAAAACGAATCAATGAGGCATTCACATGAAAGGCTTTGGCCACTTCACCAATGCTGTAATACCGTTTCCCTTCTTTTAACTCGATATGCATAGTGTTGCTGTTTTTCTGTTTATTAAATCCTTAGCCCGAAACTTTGAACCCGTAACCCGTAACGGTTAATCCAATGACTGATTCTCCTGGTTCGCCAATTTCGAAATTACCACATATTCCGCCGCCGAAATATTGCCGTAATAAAAATTAATCGGATTCACTACTTTACCGTCTTTGTGTACTTCATAATGCAAATGCGGCGCTTCGCTTCGTCCGGTGCTGCCCACATAACCAATTACATCACCGCGTTTCACACGCTGACCGCGTTTCACTTTGTATTTGCTCAAATGCGCATACAAGGTCAAATACCCATAACCGTGATTGATTTCAATATGATTCCCGTAACCCGATTTGGAGTTGTCGGCACTCACCACGACCCCATCGCCGGTGGCAAAAATTGGGGTGCCGGTCTTGGCCGTAAAATCCATGCCTTCGTGCATTTTACGCACTTTGGTAAACGGATCGGTTCGGTATCCAAAACCCGAGGCCATGTGCTTTAATTGTTCGTTCTTTACCGGTTGAATGGCCGGAATAGCCGACAATAATTTGTTTTTTTCTTTGGCCAATTTTAAAATTTCATCCAACGATTTTGATTGAATCGCCAACTCCTTGGCAATCACATCCACGCGCTTCGAGGTATTAATCACCAATTCCGAATTGTCAAAACCTTCCAATTCTTTGTAGCGATTTACCCCGCCAAAACCCGCTTTGCGTTGTTCGGCCGGAATGGGAGAGGTGTTGAAGTAAGCTCTGTAAATGTTATTGTCACGCTCCTCAACATCCGCCAACACTTCTTCAATTTGTTCCATTTTTTTATTCAAAATGGCATAACGCAATTTCATGGTTTCAATTTCACGGGCCTGCAAACGGTCTTTCGGAGTTTCTAAATACGAAGAATTTAATAAAACCACAAAACACAAAAAGCCGAATAGCGCAGATGACAGTAAAAACAACCCGATGTACCCCAGTTTTTTGGATAGTTTCGGCTTAATTTTTCGGTAAGCCAAACTTTCGGTATCGAAATAATACTTTACTTTTTTCGCCATCTTTGATTTTATACTATTTTTGTGCTTGTTTTCAAAAAACAATGGTTATACGAACAAATTTAGCAAATGTTTCAGTCATATCCGAAATTTTAATTTGAAGCTTTCAAATTAAACTGTCATCCTGAGCTAAGGCGAAGGATTAGGAGCGAATCGTCCGGAGCCATTGCTAAACCTTTTTCCTGCTGTCCGTTGCAATCTCTTCGAGGATTTCCACTGCCATCAGGGCTAATGAGTAAACCATTTTCTGGAAACGTCAGTTTTCAACTCGGAACCTGAAACCTTAAACCTGAAACTGTTACTAATGACATCACAAGACATCCGTAAAGCCTATTTACAATTCTTCGAAAGCAAAGGCCATTTAATTGTTCCTTCAGCGCCTATCGTTTTGAAAGACGACCCAACCCTAATGTTCAATAACTCGGGTATGGCACAATTCAAAGAATTCTTTTTAGGCAACGGAACCCCTAAGAGTCCTAGAATAGCCGATACCCAAAAATGTCTCCGAGTGTCCGGAAAACACAACGATTTGGAAGATGTAGGTTTCGATACTTACCATCATACCATGTTTGAAATGTTGGGTAACTGGTCCTTTGGTGATTACTTCAAAAAAGAAGCTTTAGCTTGGGCTTGGGAATTTCTGACTGAAGTCTTGAAATTGGATAAAGACCGTTTGTACGTTTCCGTTTTTGAAGGCAATCCTTCCGAAAATGTGCCGTTCGACCAAGAAGCGTTTGACATTTGGAAACAATACGTGTCCGAAGACCGCATCATTCTCGGTAATAAAAAAGACAACTTTTGGGAAATGGGCGATCAGGGACCGTGCGGTCCGTGTTCGGAAATCCACATCGATTTACGAACCGATGCCGAAAGAGCGGCTGTGTCAGGACGTAGTTTGGTGAATGCCGATCATCCGCAAGTGGTGGAAATTTGGAACAACGTGTTCATGGAGTTCAACCGCAAAGCCGACGGCAGCTTGGAAAAACTACCGGCCCAACACGTGGATACCGGAATGGGCTTCGAACGTTTGTGTATGGCGATGCAAAATGTAACTTCCAATTATGACACCGATGTTTTTACCCCTTTGATTGCCAAAGTAGAAGAAATCACCGGTTTTAAATACCTGCCCAATACCGTCACTCCGAGCGCAGTCGAGGAGAAAACGAATATCGCCATTCGCGTCATCGTAGATCACGTGCGCGCCGTGGCTTTTGCTATAGCCGACGGACAATTACCGTCTAACGGAGGTGCCGGTTATGTGATTCGCAGAATTTTACGTCGTGCCATTCGTTACGGCTTTACGTTTTTAAATACGAAAGAACCGTTCATCAATAAATTGGTTCCGGTTTTAGCGGACCAAATGGGTGAATTTTTCCCGGAAATCAAATCGCAACAACAACTGGTAACCAACGTTATCCGGGAGGAAGAAGCCTCTTTCCTGAGAACCTTAGACCAAGGGTTGCAATTGTTGGATAAAGTCGTAGCCGAGGCTTCCGGTAAAGAAGTGAAAGGCGAAAAAGTATTCGAATTGTACGATACGTATGGTTTCCCGAAAGACTTAACCGCATTGATTTTAAAAGAAAAAGGCTATTCGTTTAACGAATCGGAATTCGACGCCGAATTGCAAAAACAAAAAGATCGCTCGCGTGCGGCTTCGGAAGTTTCTACCGAAGATTGGCAAGTGTTGATTCCCGGAAATGTGGAAACGTTTGTGGGTTACGACCAAACCGAAAACGAGGTCAAAATCACCCGCATCCGCAAAGTAGATTCTAAAAAAGACGGCGTTTTGTACCAAATTGTTTTAGACAATACACCGTTCTATCCGGAAGGCGGCGGACAAGTGGGCGATAAAGGTACTTTGGTTTCGGCCAATGAAACGATTGACATCATCGACACCAAAAAAGAAAACAATCTGATTTTGCATTTCGCCAAACAATTACCGGAAAATGTAAATGCCACTTTTATGGCCAAGGTCAACACCGATTTAAGAACGTCCACTTCTAAAAACCACTCGGCCACGCACTTGATGCATTTGGCGTTGCGAAACGTTTTAGGAACTCACGTAGAGCAAAAAGGCTCTTTGGTGAATCCGAACTATTTGCGTTTCGATTTTTCGCATTTCAGTAAAGTCACCGATGAAGAATTGCGTCGGGTAGAGGCTAGTGTGAATGCTCAAATTGAAGCCCAACTCCAATTAGGGGAATACCGAAATATTCCCATCCAGGAAGCGTTAGCCAAAGGGGCTATGGCGTTGTTCGGTGAAAAATACGGCGATACGGTTCGTATGATCGAATTTGGTGATAGCAAAGAGTTGTGCGGGGGTATTCACGTAAAAAACACCGCAGAAATCTGGCATTTCAAAATTGTTTCTGAAGGTGCGGTAGCAGCCGGAATTCGTCGTATCGAAGCGATTACCGGAGACGCGGTGAAAGATTTCTTTGCCCAACAGGAAAATGCGTTAGCCTCCATCAAAGAAACGTTGAAAAACCCACAAGATACGCTTAAAGCCGTGGTTTCGTTACAAGACGAAAATGCCAAATTGAAAAAGCAAATCGAGCAATTGTTAAAAGAGAAAGCCAAAGGCCTAAAAGGCGAATTGGCTGCTCAACTGCAAGAGGTTAACGGTGTGAAATTTTTAGCTGTGCAAGTCGATTTGAATGCAGAAGGCGCCAAAGATTTGGCGTATGAATTAGGAAGCCTCGGAACCAATTTATTTTTGGTGCTGGCCACAGCCGATGAGGATAAACCGATGTTAACCTGCTATATTTCCAAAGAATTGGTAGCCGAGAAAAACCTAAACGCCGGACAAGTGGTTCGCGAATTGGGTAAATACATTCAGGGCGGCGGGGGCGGACAACCGTTTTTTGCTACCGCCGGTGGTAAGAATGTTGCCGGAATACAAGATGCTTTGGCAAAAGCGATTGATTTTGTAAAATAAGAATCATACTAGTTGATTATAAATGAGCCTTTTCCGTTTCGGAAAGGGCTTTTTTTATCGATAAACGACATTGTTGGGGTAGTTTAACAGATTTTCAGGTTTTATATCGAAAGTTTTTTTCAGATTTTAACAACCACTCTACTTTTGAATCGTTCTCAAGAAGCCCCAGCCATTGATTACCTCTAAAACTACTAATGTGATGATGAAAACTACACTTCGATATTTCGCCATTTTTGCTGTGATGTTATGGTCGATGACCTCTTGTTCTTCAGACGAAAACACAATGCCATCGGCAATTTTACTCAAAAAAATGACCGCTGTTTCTTTTGGGACTCACGCGGAGTATACCTTTTCATATAAAGGAACCAAGTTAACAAAAGTGGCTTACAAAGTTGACAATCAAACCAACGGTAACGGTTACATGAAATATTTCTATACCGGCGATTTCATCACAGAAATTAAAGCGTACAACAACAGCAATCAAAACACTACTAAAACAGTATTCTCGTATAATACTTCTAACCGGTTAATTCAGGTAGTAAAAGTGGATTACACCAGAGATTATGGTTTTAAATCGGTATACCAATACAACGCAGACGGTTCGGTTGTAATGACAGGCTATTCGGGAGATGTAACCACTCAGAATACGCTTTCCGGTATTACTGAGAAATACTATTTCCAAAACGGTGAAATTGTAACCAAAGAGTTGTATGGCACAACCCTACAATCAACCCTAACATTCACTTACGATTCAGCCCATCATCCGTTGAAAAATGTAACCGGAGCCAAGGCTATCAGAATCTACGATTTTATTACCGACGGTTTGTTTGGGATGGAGCACAACCTAATGACTCAAAATTACATAGATACCAACGGGAATATCGAAAATACAATGACCATGGAGGGAAGCTACAACCAGGATAACTATCCTACTACTATCTATAGCGTTGACGCTCTGGATACTACCAGCTATACCTTCCAGTACAACAAATAATTGCAAATCAGACACTGAAATCAAACCCCGAAAACCCTTTCTACTGTCAAGGAAAGGGTTTTTTTATGTTGTTTTTGTACCTTTGAAGCAAACCGAGTTTATGAATTTTAGTACCAAGGTTCCGATTGCCGTTTATAACTTCCCATTAGATTACGATGCCCGCATACTGTTGTTGGGTTCTTGTTTTACGGAGCATATCGGGCAAAAGTTGGACTATTTTAAATTTCATACAACGACCAATCCTTTCGGGATACTCTTTAATCCGGTTTCCATAGAAAAAGTAGTAGACAGAGCTGTAAATCAACGGTACTTTACCGAGACGGATATTTTTTTTCACAACGAGTTGTGGCATTGCTTCGAAGTCCATTCGGAACTGAGCCATCCCGATAAAGATTTTTTTCTTCATCGATTGAACCAAATTTTGGAAGATCTTCATCTTCAAATTGTAACCTTTTCAAATGTCATAATTACGTATGGTACCGCTTGGGTCTATCGTCATAACAATTCCGGTAACATAGTGGCTAATTGCCATAAAGTGCCTCAAAAAGAATTTACAAAAGAACTGCTTTCTCCGGAAACTATCGAAAATGCAATGCAGCAAACGATTGCTTCGATTCAAAAAGTCAACCCAAATTGTCGCTTCATTTTTACGGTGTCCCCGGTGCGCCATCTCAAAGACGGCTTTGTTGAAAATCAATGGAGCAAAGCCCACTTGATTGCTGCGATTCATCAAGGTATGAACACCCCGGACAATTCAACCGCCTCGATGAACTATTTTCCGAGTTATGAGATTGTGATGGATGAACTGCGCGATTATCGTTTTTATACCGAAGATATGTTGCACCCAAATCAAACGGCTATTGATTACATCTGGGAGAGGTTTGTGCACTATTGTATCAAGCAGGCCTGTTACCCTGTCATGCAAGAAATAGACAGCATCCAAAAAAGCCTGAATCATCGACCTTTTCACAGTGACACCCAAAGCCATCAAAAGTTTTTAGCGGCTGTCCGTCAAAAGATTGCCAAACTGCAATCCCAATTTCCCCACTTTCAGTTTTAACAAAATACGACATTTGCCGTATTTCTGATTTTAACATTTCAGTATAGGTTTGTTATGAATTTAACAACCTAATCATGAATGCTTTAAAAACTTTTTTAGCTATTACCTTATTCCTTGCTGCCGGCCAAACCGCTTTGGCCCAGAGACCCCTACTTACCGATGAAGAGCAAGTCGCTGAAATGGTCACCAAAGAAATCGACGAAGTTTTTCAGTCGGAAGATTTTCTGAAAAAGAAAAACAAAAAATATGCTGATGTCAAAGGAACCATGGTCATCGATATTGGCGTAGTACAAAACGGAAAGGTTTCTACTTTTTTTAAAGTCGATAGTGACGTCAAGAATATAGACTTCATCAACTTCATGTCGAGTTACATTTTAGACCACAAATTCAAATTCAAGTTGCAAAAACAGCAGCGCTATAAAATCAGATACTCTGTTACTTTTTAACCTAATCACAATAAAAACAATACATTATGAAAAAAATCACTTTAGTAATGACAGCGCTGTTCTTGGCAGCCGCATTACCTGCCAACGCACAGTTTGGAAAACTGTTGGGAAAAGGCAAATCGGCCGGAAAAAAATCCGGTAGCTTTGCCACAGCTTGGGAATCCGAGTTTGATAACAAAGCCACCCGGTTAGCGGTCGCGGTTAATAACGGACAATATATTTTGGGAACCGATGACAATTCGGCTTCTGTACTCGATGCTTCCGGGAAAATCGTTTGGAGCGGCGATTATAAAAAAATTACCACCAACAAAACCAATAAATGTGAATACCAATATGTCATTCAAAAAGGAGATGACAAAGGCGGCTACTTGTTCTTGTTTGACGAACGAAAATTGGGCACCGACCGCGTGGCTGTTTTAGACATTGCTACCGGAAAAGAGCTTTGGAATTCCGAAGAATATCAAAACCTGATTCAAAAGGGAACCAAAGCCGAGGAAGGAACGGATGAAGGCGAATTGGAAACCGTAAAATACATTTATGAGTTGGATGCGTTTCTTATTTCTCAAAAGGCATCGGTTATCTTGGTTAAAGCCAATACCGGTGAGAAAATATGGGAAACCAACCGATTTAAAGGCGGTGTCGGAAAATACATTTACGATGCCAAACGCAATGAAATTGTGATGATTAATTTCAAGCCAACGGCCTTAGGTGCTTTGTTTGCCGGATTTAAAAATCAGTTGGTAAAAATCAATGCGACCAATGGTGAAGTACTTTGGGATGCCACTTTTGTCGGAACCATCGAAAAAGAATTAGTAACCCGTAGAGCCATAGTCGATTTGTGGATAAAAGGCGATAAATTGTACATGTATCTCGACGGATTACAGGTGTACAACATCAATACCGGTCAGAAACTTTGGGAAGTAACCTATGAGAACGATATGCAAGGCGCAAATGGCGGTTTGTTTAGCGGTGGAAGACGCTCTAAAATTTACCGTACTATTGCCGACCCATTGTTTACCGATAACGCGGTGTATATTGTAATCTTAGGAACACGAGATCGTACCAAATATGTAGAAAAACACGATTTAGAGTCCGGAAAATTACTCTGGGCTTCCGAAAAAATTACCGGCGCATTTTGTATGCCGAACATCTACAAATCGGGCGATAAAGTCTTAGTACAAGTGGGCGGAAAAGTACAAGTGCAAGAATACCGTTTGGAAGAGACTTCGAGCGGATTCGGGGCAGCATCTGCCTTTGGCGGCGGCTCTGTGAAACAATGGGTGCCCTACATTTACTGGGATTATAAAGCCCAAAAGAACTCCGTGTTGTGTTTGGATGACAAAACCGGAAAAACGGCGTGGCGTTCCGAGAAATTTGACAAGCGTATTACCGACTTCATTTTAGAAAATGATAAAACCCTTTTTGTGGGTGATGGCGATGAGTTTTACGGCTATGACATTGCTTCCGGAAACCAATTGTTTGATGTGAAACACAACGATGCCAAAGTAGGGAAAGCTACCGACGTAATTGATTTTGGAGACAAGGTAGTAGTGCTTTCCGAAAAAGGGCTGGCTTCTTACAACAAAAAAGACGGTTCGAGGGTATACGCCACGGAAAAAATTCGCGGTGTGGATTACTTCTATGAAATCGAAGGAAACTACTATTTGAGAGACCAACGAAACAGCAAAAATATCATCTACGGTATCGACATGACCAACGGGGAAACTAAAGGTTCGGTGCAATCCAAAGGAAAAGGAGGAAGCCCGAAATACGGAGCCGGAATTGACATCTCCGATGATGGGGAATTTATCTTCGCCTTCAAAGGAAAAAAAGTAGAAAAAATTAAAGTTAACAATTGAGTTTTTTATTAGAAAGTGAGTGGGGACTGCAATTTTTTGCAGTCCTTTTTTAATCTTATTTCACAATGAAAAGAATACTATTCCTCAGTTTCAGCCTGGCACTGTCTTTTACAATCAATGCCCAACAGATACAATGGGCTCACAAGCTAATCAAGTTTTCTTCTGATTTGGGCGGAAAACAAAATGGTGTTAAAAGAGTTTTGGGAAAGCCCGATGCCTTTCCGCAAGGGGGAAGCAGCCCGAATGCGTGGATGCCTAAAAATGCTTTGGACGGATATGAATGGGTTGAGGTAAGCTTTGAAAAGCCGCAAACCGTAAAACAAATTGCCGTTTTTGAAAACCTCAATGCGGGTTGTGTGGTCAGTATAGCTGTAGGCGACGGTTCAGGAAAATACAGAAGAGTATGGTCGCGTAAACCCAATTACAAAACAGTTACTTTCAAAGCGACTATTCCGGCCGACAGGAATTATTATTTTAAACGTAAACGACGGAAAATTCAGGACCATCCCGATGTCGTTAATCCGGGTGTGGAATATGCCATTTTAGAGCAAGCAGAAAGCGGTGTGGTGGCCGTTCGCGTCGAATTCAATTTTGCATTGCTGCCCGGACAAAAAGAAATTGATGCTATCGGAATTTCGGATTCCGATGTCCCGATTCTGCCTCAAGTGAACACCAATCCGGCTTTTGAAAGTTTGACCCCGTCTAAAGTAGTGCCATTGCCTGAAATGATTCCGTCATCCGCTACGATTGCTCCGGACGGTACAAAAATGTTAGTGACCAAAATCAGCGATGTTAAAAATGAAATCATTGCGTTTACCAAAGACGGTTCGGGGAATTGGTCAAATCCGAGAATCGAAACCCAACTCAACACCGGTGACCGCTACAACCATGCGCAATATGTGGGGAATACTCTTTTGCTGAAAGGCGGAAATACCTACCAACGCAACAGCACTGAAACCGGTTTCGAACTGTTTTCGGATACCAATGGCACGTATCAATCCTTGGGTCAGATCAAAGTGGCAGGGTACAACAATTACGACGATTCCGCCGATGCTCTGGTAACACCGGATCGAAAGGTTTTGCTGATGGGTATTGAAACCGATTTTTCACAAGGCGGCAGCGACTTGTATTTTGCCTTGCAAAAGGAAGACGGAACCTACGGTTTTTTGCAAAATATGGGGAAAGTAATTAATTCGGCCGCCGATGAAGGGATGTGTCAGTTGTTGTCTGACGGCAAAACAGTATTGTTTGGCAGCAATGGTTTTAGTACCTACGGCAGCTTTGACATTTTTGTTTCGCATCGATTGGATGATACCTGGAAAAACTGGTCGGAACCCATAAATCTGGGAAGCAAAGTGAATACTACCGACTTTGACGGCTTGCCGTTTTACGATGAGAAGAACGAGTTGCTCTACTATATTTCGAGTGAAAATGAGACCAACGTTTTGAAATCTATCTCGATTCCGAAATCCGCTTTAATGAAATAATTATCAGCAAAATAGGGCAGATGTCGTATTGATTTGGCGCGTTTAAAAAGTAAGATTTGTACGCATAACTTTAACCATAAATAATATGAAAGCATTACAACATTTTGGATTGGCACTAACAATGGCGCTATCAACCTTATTCATTTCCTGCAGCAGTGATGATGGGGGCAGTGGTGGAGGATTCAGCGGACCTGCCAGCGGAACTTTTATAAAAGCTAAAGCGGGCGGAAGTAATTTTTTGGCCGAAGGAACTTTTGCCAGTGGCGGTTTTGCATCAGGGAATTTGGTATTGACCGGAACGACAACCACCGGAAAATCCATCGGGATTCAATTGTATGCCCTTGACGGGACTTTGGATGTGGGAACTTATGATGTTGGCGCTTTAAGCAATAACAGTGCCTACAGCGGAAATCTGACTTTTATTGATGTAAACACCAGTACGTTTGCCGTGGTAACCTACAACTCGGTATTTTGCGATAGTTCCACCGGAACTATTGAAATAACCCATGTAGATGCTAACAAAATTGAAGGGACTTTTAGCTTTAACGGAAAAGAAGTAAGAGAAGGAGAGGATTGTTCCGGCGCTACTAAAAATGTAACCAACGGTTCTTTCCGCTTAGAGTTATAAGACTTATCATACGTTGTATTAACCTTTAATCAATAATATTATGAAATCATTAAAAC
This sequence comes from Flavobacterium sedimenticola, assembly GCF_030053345.1. GTDB lineage: Bacteria > Bacteroidota > Bacteroidia > Flavobacteriales > Flavobacteriaceae > Flavobacterium > Flavobacterium sedimenticola. The sequence continues at coordinate 235,410 of NZ_JASGBP010000004.1, read as the reverse complement.
AATTTGGATTTGCCGTTACTTTGGCGCTAACCGTTTTATTAACTTCTTGTAGCGGAAGCGACGATAATGGCGGTGGTGGCGGTTCGGCTTCATTGGGCACTTTAAAAGCCAAAGTAGGCGGAAATTCTTTTACCTCTATGGAGGCAGCTACTTTCGCTACAAAGCAAGTAGTAGGCGGACTCACAACCATCATTATTCAAGGGAGTACTGCTTCCGGTAAAGCCATACAATTAATTTTGACCGGCACTGATGGTAATGCAGGCACTTTTGAAATAAGTGATACCGCCGGAATTTCGGCAATTGCCAGTTACACGGAAGTCAACATCAGTAACCCGATGGATTCCCAAACTTGGGCGGCTCCATACGAATCCTCAGGGGTCGTTGGTTCAATCACTATTAGTGAAATTACAGAGACTAATGTAAAAGGGACTTTTAATTTTACCGCAAAAAATCAAGAGGGAGCCGATACCAAATCGGTAACCAATGGAGCATTTAATATTAATTTTACTTCCAATTAATAAAAGTTTACCATGCATAAGAAAATACGGCATTCGCCGTATTTTTTTTGGTTTTAGACTGTCGCAACTTTGTACACTTACTACTATTGTTATGATCTATTTTTTGTCAGCTGTTTTTATAATCCAAATGGGATTGATACTCTACCTGAGCGGTAAGATTAAGGCCGAAAGAATCCAATTTCGCTCTAAACTTAAACCGTTGGAAGATTTTATAGTACAGTTAGAACAAGAAAATGTAAGTCGGTCGCATCAAATTCGGCTCTCTGAGGAATTGAAACTACAATTAAAAGAGGTAAACACGGCATTGCGTAAAAATATATTCGATTTAAATTATCAACTCTTTCAAGATTCCTGTTCGAAAAAAGAAAGATAGCGCTTCAAAATTTTAACATTTTTGCTATATTTATGCTATAGAATCTCCGTATGAAACGCTTTTATTGCCTTATTTTTTTGATGCTCTTCTTTTCGGCACAGTCAGCTGCGCAGGAGCTTAAGGAAACATTGATAAAGGCTTTTACATCCCAGGATTCTTCTGATTATTATTTTAAAATAGCTAAAAGAAAGATTAAAACGCCGGCCGACGAAGCGCAATATTACTTTTGTAAAAATGCACGCTGCTGTGATTACAACCAATTAGACAGTGCTGTTGTTTACGGAGAAAAAGCCCTTCATCTACTTCAAAAAGTCGGCGACATTCCTTCGCTGCTCACCGTATACAATAACCTGACAAAGGTGTATCGAAAACAAGGGCAATACGATAAAGCCATTCAGTATTCGCTTCAAGGGATCAGAGTAGCGGAAAAAGAGAAAAAAGAAAATTGGATTGCTTTTTTTAATGCGAATTTGTCGCTTACCTACCACGATTTTGAAAGTTATCCTAAGGGAATTTACTACGGAAAAAAAGCGTTGAACTATTGGTTGAGCCAAAAGAAATTAGCGCCCGATATGATTTGCAATGCGCTTAATGCCATCGCCATCAATTTCGATGATTGGAACAAGCCCGACAGCGCTTTGTATTACCACAAAAAGGTATTTCGCTATTTCAAGGGTAAGGATACTATTTATATTGGCGATACCTACAATAATATCGGGAATACGCTCCTCAAACAAAAAAAATATGCGGAAGCGAAGCGCTGGATTACTTCGGCCGTTAAAATCAGCGATAAAAATTTTGAAATCAATGGCGGTGTAAAAGACAACAACTACTATTACGAACGCGCAACCAACTACACCAATTTGGCCACGATTGCCTTTCAAACCGATGATTTTGATAAAGCCGAGCACTATTTTAAAATTGCAGAATCCTATGTCAACAAGAGTCAAAATGCCGAAAAGTTGCGAGATTTTTATTTCCAACGTTCTGCCTTCAATAAAAAACGAAATCACTTAGCCAAAGCGGTTCAGGATCAGGAAAATTACATCAAAATTCGGGACTCTGTTTTTGATGTCGAACGCGCCCAAATTTTCTCCGAATTGGAAGCCAAATACCAAAACGAGAAAAAAGAAAAACAACTGTTACAATCAAAGACCGAAATCCGGGAACGCGAAATCGAAATCAAACAAAAGAATACCCAATTTCTTATTTTAGGATTGGTTTCGTTGGCGTTGCTGTGCATTATTTACCTGGTGTATCGCCAGCAGAAACTCAAAATAAAACAAAAAGAACAAGAGTTTGAACTCAAATCGGCTATTACCAAAATCGAAACCCAAAACCGACTCCAGGAACAGCGCTTAGCCATATCGCGCGACTTACACGATAACATCGGAGCGCAACTTACCTTTATCATTTCCTCGGTAGACAACATCAAGTATGCCTTCGATATTCAAAATCAGAAACTCGACACCAAGCTTTCGGGCATCAGCGATTTCGCCAAATCAACCATAATCGAGTTGCGCGATACCATTTGGGCTATGAATAAAAATGAAATTACGTTCGAGGATTTACAAACCCGCATTCATAATTTTATTGATAAAGCCCAAGAAGCGAAAAGTGATATTCTGTTTAATTTCTTTGTGGATGACGCGCTGAAACATAAAAAATTCAGCTCTATAGAAGGCATGAATGTATACCGAACCATACAGGAAGCGGTCAATAACAGTATTAAGTATGCCGAAGCCCAAAAAATAACCGTTGAGGTCAAATCGGAAGCAGATAAGGTTCGGATTTCCATTACCGATGACGGAAAAGGATTTGATGTCAACGCGCCGGTGCGAGGGAACGGGTTGCTCAATATCCAAAAAAGAATAGCCGAAATAAACGGGAGCTTTACCATAGAAAGCGCACCGTCGGGCACCACAATCCGTATTTTACTTTAAGGGAAGCTGATGAAAAAACCACTGCTGATACTCGTTTTATTTGTTTTTGCCTTTGGTTTGCGGGCTCAAAATGCGCAGGAAATGGTTGATCGTCTGAAGAAAGATTTGCAAGCCAAACCCGATGCCAAGCGAATCGCTGTGATTTATTCGGATCTGACGTGGTATTATTCTAAAATCGATATCGATTCGGCTTTGCATTACGGTGACAAGGCCGTGATAGAATCGAGAAAACTCAACGATTCCACGCTTTTGGCTCAAGTATACAGCGATATCGGTGCGGTGTATTTTATCAAAGGCGATTTTATCAATTCTAAAGTCAATTATCTTACTGCTTACAAAGTCAGAAAACTGCGAAACGATGTGAAAGGATTGGCTAAAATCAACAATAATTTGGCCAACATTTACGAAAAAACGCATCAATACAAACAAGCGATGGCTGCTTTTGTAGAAGCGTTGTCGTATTTTGAAAGCGTAAAAGACGAGAAAAATACGAGCATCACGAAAGGCAACATCGGACTGATTTATTTGAAACTTAAAAATTATCCCAAAGCCTTGCAATACATTGGTGATGTGGTTCGGTTTCAGGAAAAAAATAATTTTACCGAAGAACTCTGCGTGTCTTGTTTGAATTTAGGAAATGTATACTTGCAGTTGAATGATACCCTGCAAGCTTTGAAATATTATGATAAAAGCGTAAAAGCCTGTACGGCTGTCGGCAATAAAAAAGGCCTATCGAGCGGGTTCAACAATATAGCGTCTATCAAAACCGAACAAAAAAAATCGAAAGACGCGCTGGCTTTTTTTGAAAAATCAAAAGCAATCCGAGAAGAACTGCATTCCGATTTGGACAAAGCCAACTTTGATTTAAACTTGGCTAACGAATACGTTTCAGCCCAACAATTCGGCAAGGCCAAAAAACTATTGTTATCCACGCAAAAGTTCTACGAATCGAGCGGTACTACCGAAAAACTGCAAATCAATTATAAATCGCTTATCAATGTTTACGCAGCGCTGCACCAACCCGACAGCGTGACGTACTTTTTGGATAAGTTGGTGGTTTTAGACGAACAACTTTTGGTCAACAAGGCCGAAAAGCAAGCGGCTGAACTTGAAACCCAATACCAAACCGAGAAAAAAGAATTACAGCTTCAAAAATCGAAAGCCGAAATCGCCTTGCGTGAATCGGAGATCAAGAAAAAAGAAACCCAATTCATCATAGCCATACTCATTTCTTTGGCCTTGCTGATTATTATTTATTTGGTATACCGCCAACAAAAACTCAAAAACAAACAGCAACAGCAGGAGTTTGAACTGAAATCGGCTATTGCCAAAATCGAAACGCAAAACAAATTGCAGGAACAGCGACTCGCTATTTCGAGAGATTTGCATGACAATATCGGCTCACAACTTACCTTCATCATCTCGTCGGTAGACAACATTAAGTATGCTTTTGACATTCAGAATCAAAAACTCGATGCCAAGCTTTCGGGCATCAGCAACTTTGCGAAAAGCACTATTATTGAGCTGCGCGATACCATTTGGGCCATGAATAAAAGCGAAATTACATTCGAAGATTTACAAGCTCGAATCCATAATTTTATTGATAAAGCGCAGGAAGCCAAAGAGGATATCCAATTTAATTTTGAAGTCAATCCGACACTCAAAGAGCTCCGGTTTTCTTCGGTAGAAGGCATGAATTTGTATCGTACCATTCAGGAAGCCATCAACAACAGCATTAAATATGCCCGGCCCCAATCGGTTGCGGTGAGCATTCTACCCGAAGCGGAAAAAGTCTTGATTAGGATTACCGATGACGGTTGTGGTTTTAACCGAGAAACCGTGCTGATGGGCAATGGGATTCAAAACATGGAAAAACGAATTCGGGATATCGGCGGAACTTTTGAAATTCATTCCGAACCCGATAAAGGTACTGCCATTACCATTATGTTGGGTATACAATCCCAAAAACAGCAAGGGTTATAAATACGACATATGTCGTATTTTTTTTGTGTCTGTAATTCATCAAATTTGAGTAATCAAGTGGTATTGATTAATTACAAAAACAATTAGGTTGTTTTTATTGTTGTCCTTTTCATTCTGTGGATTATTCAAGCTAATTCTACATGTTTGAAAAGGACTTTTTTTCAACGCTTTTGATAATCAGTTAAAAATTATTCGCCAAATTTGTCTTAATATATATCTGTATGTCAATCCGTATCGCCTTAGTAGATGATAATGTTTTTTTGCAAAAAGCAGTAGCCGAGAAATTATCTTTCTTTGATGATTTAGCGCTCAAGTTTACCGCTATTGAAGGACAAGATTTGCTCAAGAAACTGGAAGCTAATAAAAACATCGATTTGATTTTGATGGATATTGAAATGCCTGTATGCAACGGTATCGAAGCCACTAAACTGATCAAAGCGAAATACCCGCAAATCAAAATTATCATGCTGACGGTTTTTGATAACGATGAAAATATTTTCAACGCCATCAAAGCCGGTGCCGATGGGTATTTACTAAAAGAAGTCAACCCAAAAGAACTACACCAAGGCATACTCGAAACCTTAAACGGCGGGGCGGCCATGAATCCGTCAATTGCCTTAAAAACACTGAAACTACTCAGAAATCCGGTTAATTTTGAAGAAAAATGCCGTGATGATATCAAATTAACTTCGCGGGAAGTGGAAGTTTTAGAACAACTGAGTAAAGGGTTAAACTACAACATCATAGCCGAAAACCTGTTTTTGTCTCCTTCTACAGTTCGAAAGCACATCGAAAATATTTATACCAAACTGCAAGTCCATAACAAGTTAGAGGCCATTCAAAAGGCCAAGAATAATAACTTGATTTAAAGTTGACTTTCCAAACTCTGCCATCCGCCGCCATTGATAACCTCGATGCCGACCGACTTTAAGATAGAAGCCGCTTGTGCACTTCGCATGCCCGAGCGACAACATACAATCACCGGCCTGTCTAATTTTTTGATATCGTTTAGTTTACCGTTGATGGTGTCCAACGGAATGTTTTTCGACCCTTTAATGTGTCCTTCACGGAATTCTCCAACGGTTCTGACATCAATAATCACTGCGCCTTTGTTTACAAAATCCTGAACGCTTTCCGATTTGCTGCCTAATCCTAAAAAGTCTAATAGTCCCATAATTCAAATTTTTCGGCAAAGATAGTTCAGCAGTTTCCGGCTTGCCGTAACAAAGGTTACATTAGTGTTGTAAGCTCACTTTTTCCAAAAACAATCCCAATCCGCCGGCAATTAAATGGGCAATTTCAGGACGACTTTGTTTCACTTTTTCCAAATGAACCAGCACTTCGTGTAATAAGGCGGTGTTATGGGTCTTGTCGCATAGTTCGGCAATCTCTACGGATAACAACCAATCTTTTGGATGTTTGTCTTTGACCAAATAGAAGGTTTTTTCTATCGAAATCACGGCCGGTTTGCCTTCGCGGATGTTTCGGATGTTGAGATATAAGCCTTCCAACTCTTCACGCTCTGCCGATTTTTGGGCTTTAATGGTTTGCGAAGATGGCACGTGGTTAATCATGTCGAAACTGTTCACATCGGCCGGACCGGAAAAGGCCGAAATTACTTTTTTACCGACCGCCATATCATACGTGCCCCATTCCGGCAAGAATAAAACCGTGTCGTTATGGGTTACCGTACAGTTTTTAAAACTGATAATGATGATTTCGCCTTGCAAGTTTCGCGAACCGGTAATGATTTCACCACTTACGGTGATGTTGCCTTCAAACTCTAAAGTGACTTTCTCGGCTTCGTAAATATCATAAGCTCTTAAGTCACGCGGACTCATATCTTCAATGGCTAAGTTAATGCCTTTCAGTTTTCCGATAGGCGAACCAAAGCCTTCAGCATGGTATTCCGTACCGTGACCTACCAATTCTTTTTCGCGATAAGATAAAGCGGTTTTACCGGTAGTTTGTACATAAACCGGTTTGCCTTCGTGTTCAATTACGTTGGTGAATACCCCCGAAATTTGAATCCCGGTGCTCAATTCTATGGTGCCCAGTGCTTTGGAATCTATTAATTTTTTAATCCCCGATAAACCTCCGGTGCGCAAGGCCATCGTATTGGCAAATTCTTCTAAAACCAAACTCAAATGCGCAAAATCGGGTGTTACATACAACTGCGGTTGCGGTTTGGTAATGTCAAAACTTTGATCGGCGGCCGAAATATCATACGGGATTTTCTTCACATTATCGGTCATGCACCAAGTGCTTTCGCCTATAGAAGAAAGCAAACCGGCGCCGTAAATTTTTGGGTTGTCTACGGTCCCTATTAAACCGTATTCTACGGTCCACCAATGCAGGTTTCGGATGCGCGACATTTCCGAAAGTTCGCCCATGTTGTTTTGCAGAAAATCAACCTGATCTTCCGCTTTTTTAATATCTTCCTCCGGAGTGCCTTCGGCTTCTTTTAAAATGGATAACAAACGAATCGCCTCATACATTTCGTAATCGCGCGAAGACGAAATAGCTTTACAACCAATTTCCCCAAAACGGCGCAAGTATTCGGCATATTCCGGATTGGCAATGATAGGAGCGTGGCCGGCACCTTCGTGAATAATATCGGGAGCCGGGGTGTATTCTATATGTTCTAATTGACGGATATCGGAAGCAATTACCAAAACATTATACGCTTGGAACTCCATAAACGCATTCGGCGGAATAAAACCATCTACAGCCACCGCAGCCCAACCGATTTCTTTTAAAATACGGTTCATGCCATACATATTCGGTATATTATCGACTTCCAAACCGGTCTTTTTCAAGCCGTCGAGATAGGATTCATGCGCTACTTTCGAAAGATAATCCACATTTTTACGCATCACATAACGCCACACGGCCTGATTAATCGGCGTGTAATCATCGTAATCTTGCGGTTTTATAAACTGTTTTAAATGTTTTGGCAGTCTGTCAATCAAAGGGTTGCTTTCAAAATGAGCTTCCATATTTAGTGTTTTGTTGTGTTCGTAAATTTACAAATCTTCGCCTAAAGAAGTGTGATAAAAATCATAAAAAACAAAACGTTCCTCCTCTGCGCAATGGATGGAAGGCGCTTTTTGCTTCGCCAGTTCGCTCTTTAGGAGCTCGTGTCCGGCTGTCCGCTATATCATTTTTTTTGCCCTTCGACTCCCGAAGTTTCGGGACAGGATGACAAAACAAAAGGATATTTCCGAAACTTCTGGACCATATGGGCTAGGGCAATGAGCAAAAAAAAACCGCAACAGCCTCTGTTACGGTTTATGTCTTTTTCTGCCAACTGAACACTGCCAACTGACTACTTCTTTTGCGGCGGATATTGTTCCAAAATTTTAGCCACAAACGTTTTAATGACTTCGTCTTTCTTGTGGGTGTCTTTGGTTAAAACACCTTCGCCTTCGCCTTGCCAAATCAGTTCTTTTTTCTTAGCATCAATAATATCAATGTACAAGGTGCCTTCGGTATGTCGAGAAACCGTAGTATTGCCACCCCATAAGTAAGGATTCCAGCCCCATCCCCAGCCATAACCCCAGCCGGCGTTGAATTGGTTTACACTAACCTCTTCTCTTTCTTTCGTAAAAAACGAAATCAACAAATCAGGCGTATCACTTTTGGTAAAACCTTTAGCGGTCATGGTTTCATCTATGGCGCGTAAAATGCGCTTTTTGTCTAAATCGGAAATGTCCACTTTGTCAATCCCGGTTTTGTGAAACGCATAGGTTTTAAAAGGAGCAAAATCAACCTGCTTGTCATAATCGGAGTTTACCCGAATGGAATTGCAGGAAGCCAAAACAAAAAGGAGGAGTAATGCGGTGATTTTTATTGTTTTCATATTTTTAGATGTTTAAAGTTTCAAGTTTAAGTTATTGATTACGCTAATCAACGTGAAGCTTTAAACATGAAACTAAAGTAACGATTCATTTACTACGTTAGGGATGGTCACTTTCAATAAAGGTTGCGTGGCCATCGCTCTTTTTATGGCAAAAACAGCGCCTTCATTTCGGGCCCAACTTCTTCTCGCGATTCCGTTGTTTACGTCCCAGAAAAGCATTGATTCTAAGCGTCTTGACGCTGCTTTAGAGCCATCAAGAACCATACCAAATCCGCCGTTAATCACTTCGCCCCAGCCTACACCACCGCCATTGTGTATAGACACCCATGTTGCGCCCCTGAAGCTGTCACCTATAACATTATGAATAGCCATATCGGCAGTAAAACGGGAACCGTCGTAAATATTCGATGTTTCGCGGTACGGCGAATCGGTACCCGAAACGTCATGGTGGTCACGACCTAAAATTACATAGCCGATTTCTCCGCGCGCAATGGCTTGGTTAAAAGCTTCGGCAATTTTGATGCGGCCCTCGGCGTCCGCGTATAAAATACGGGCTTGGGAACCCACGACTAACTTGTTTTCTTGGGCGCCTTTAATCCATTGGATGTTGTCGGCCATTTGCTGTTGGATTTCTTCGGGGGCGTTTTGCATCATTTCCTCTAAAACGGCACAAGCAATTTGGTCGGTCTTTGCTAAATCGTCCGGATTTCCGGAGGCACAAACCCAACGGAACGGTCCGAAACCGTAGTCAAAACACATCGGCCCCATAATATCCTGCACATAGCTCGGGTATTTGAATTCTCTGCCTAAAGTTGGATGGTCATTCATCACATCGGCGCCCGCTCGAGAAGCTTCGAGTAAAAAGGCATTGCCATAGTCAAAGAAATACGTGCCTTTGGCGGTATGTTTGTTGATGGCTGCAGCATGACGGCGCAAGGTTTTTTGTACTTCTTCTTTGAATTTTTCCGGATTGGCGGCCATCAAGTCGTTGGATTCTTCAAACGTATAGCCGATGGGATAGTAGCCACCGGCCCACGGATTGTGTAATGAGGTTTGGTCGGAACCCAAGTCGATGTGTAAATTCTCTTGGTCAAAACGTTCCCAAATGTCTACTACATTGCCCAAATACGCAATAGAAACCACTTCTTGATTTTCGAGTGCTTTTTTGACTCTGGGTACTAACTGGTCTATATTTTCAATGATTTCGTTAATCCAACCTTGTGAATGACGGATGTGGGTGATTTTCGGATTGACTTCGGCACAAACGGTTACGCAACCGGCTATGTTTCCGGCTTTGGGTTGGGCACCGCTCATGCCTCCTAATCCTGAAGTCACAAACAAACCGCCTTTGGGTGATTTTTTAATTTTTCGGAAACCGTTCAGCACCGTAATAGTGGTTCCGTGCACTATGCCTTGCGGTCCAATGTACATATAGCTGCCGGCGGTCATTTGCCCGTATTGGGAAACCCCGAGAGCATTCATTTTCTCCCAATCGTCGGGTTTGGAGTAATTTGGGATCACCATGCCGTTGGTAACTACTACTCTGGGTGCTTCGGGATGTGATGGAAATAAACCCATAGGGTGACCCGAATACATGACTAAGGTTTGTTCCTCGGTCATTTCGGCCAAGTATTTCATGGTGAGTAAGTATTGTGCCCAGTTTTGGAACACAGCACCATTACCACCGTAGGTAATCAACTCATGTGGGTGTTGTGCCACAGCGTAATCCAAGTTATTTTGAATCATGAGCATAATGGCTTTGGCCTGCTCTGATTTTCCGGGATATTCCGAAATAGGACGCGCATACATGCGATACTCGGGACGGAAACGGTACATGTAAATGCGACCGTACGTTTCCAATTCGGCTTTGAATTCGGGAATCAGTGTGGCGTGATGTTGTGGTTCGAAATAGCGCAAGGCATTTCGCAAAGCCAATTTTTTTTCTTCTTCGGTGAGTATTTCTTTGCGCTTGGGCGCATGATTGATTTGGGGTTCATAAGGTTTTGGCTGTGGTAAAACGGCCGGGATTCCTTGTTGGATTTGTTCTTGAAAAGTCATTTTGGTTGTGAGTTGTATGTTATATGTTGTTTGTTGTTTTTGCCTGAAGCGTTAGATTTGATGGTAAGAGGAGGACAGCCACTGGCTGTCAGGTATTTTTTGAATCGTTATCAATTATAGTCCTTCTGTTTACATTTTTTTTTGCGTTAGGGATTGTAGTGGAAATCCTTTTTGAGGATTGGTCTTCGTTAGAAGACCAATCTATAAAAAGATTGCAACGGAAAGCCCGACCCTTGTGGTAACGCCCCTATTTTAATTACTGAACATTGCCTTACTTTTTTTTGATAGTTCCTGTTTTTTTATCAAATCCATACGGGCAATGGCGGCAACCGCTGCGGCAGCAATAGCCCCGTTTGAGATGGTACTTTTCGGTAAAAACTTTATAGCCTTCGGGCGTGAGGTAATAATCTTCGCCTTCGATTAATTTATTTTCCTTATTTTGTTCCATCATAAGCGCAAATTTAACTACTTTATCACGAATGATTGTCGTTGTTTTTAAATATTTAGTGCCTAAAGGCTACCGAGGATTGACGATTTTTCCGCTGGTGATTTTGAAAGCGCGCAACAGTAAAGCAGATGCGATATTGTTGCAGCACGAGCGCATTCATTTAAGACAACAATTGGAGTTGTTAGTGCTGCCTTTCTTTATTTGGTATGCGATAGAATTCTTACTGCGCTGGATGGTTTTGAGAAACCGTCACCAAGCGTATCGCGAAATCTCGTTTGAGCGTGAGGCCTATGCCAACGAAAAAGACCTTCACTATTTACAGCAAAGGTCTATTTGGAATTTTTTGAACTATTTTTAATTAGTAAATTACTTTTCGGACTACCGTTTCCCCGTTTTGCAGTTTAATTTTCAACAGCAAGGTGGTGTTGTTTTTTCGCAGATTTGATAAGGTAAAGTAGTTGGTATTGATGTTTTCATACAAATCCAATTGCTGCCCCAGCGCGTTGTATACCGTAATGGCTTCCATCTGCAGGTTGTTAGAGGCAACACTTACTTGGTCTTTAATAATGGCTTTTACACTATTGTCAGTTGTTGCATTATTTACCCCTAAACTGCCGTTGAGATATATCACGCTAAATCGGTTTTCGATAACGCCGTTATTGGCCGTAAATTGGTACGGACTCACTTTTAAATCATGGATGATACCGAGTTGTTGGTCTTTTAAATAGATGTTTTGACTATCAAATAAACCGTCTACAGCGGCTATGGCAATAGTATAATTTCCGGTGTTGGGAATATTTACACCAATCGGCACTTCATCGTTCACATCAAAAGGCAATTCACGTCCTTGGATGGAGAATTTTCCACCTTCAATTAAAGAATAAATTTGGGTGATGCCCGAATTTTGTGTCAAGCAATCAAAGAAACTGTCTTTACCCATGGTGGCCTCTTGGATATACCCAAACAGGGTTCTGTCGGATTGGCCGTTAGGACCTACGATATCCAGCCAAATTCTGTTTCGTTCCAATTGATTTACATTGTTTCCGGCAGTCAAACCGGCATAATTGGATAGTCTGTAAAAACTACTGTTGCTATACGTAGCGCTTCGTAAACTGTTGGTAAATGTGATGCTTTGAGAACTGTCGGCCGGACCGTCAATCATTTGAACAAAGAATCCCTGACCGGAACCGATAAACAAATCAGAAGCTGCTGTCGGGCAACAACTGGTTCCCGTAAAATTATAGGTTACATAATCTCCCGGACTGTAGTTGGATATAAAAGAACCGTAAAACGGACTAGGACTTACGGATGGTAAGTTGCCATGCGTCCACAATTTTACATTGCCCATAATTTTGGTATTGTTATCAAAGAGGAATTGACTGGCTCTGATAGCAGACGGATAAGGATTTCCAACTAAGTTCCAGTTGTCGCTGTAATTGGTGATTTCGGCACCGTTAAGTCCGTAATGCGTAGCGGTGTTGGTATCACTACCGCGTGCAATCGGTACCGTAATGGTACCGTTGTTAGGAACACCGGTGAATACGCCATTTAGGGTAGCTGCGGTTGTCGAACTGAAAGAACTTGGACCGCTCACTATATAACCTTTACCGGCAATCATCGTATTTCCGGCGGCATTTTCCCAATTTCCTTGGCCGCCGTTTGAATTGGCTATTGTAGTATTCCATTTGTAAATGCCCCAAGCGGTTAATGGTGAGGCAATGTTGCTTACATTAAATCCGGCTACCGGAGACGACCAATACACATAATCGAGACTTCGGATAAAAGCATCCCGTTTGTACACAATGTTTCCGGTGTTGGTCACATTATTAATCTGTACTAAACTCGCGTTGTTGTTGATTAAGAAAGTACCGTTAGTTTGCACATTTACCCAGTCTGTAACGGTGATGCTATTATTGGAGTTAATCGTTAACAAGGCATTCGCGTACACACTCAAAGTTCCTGCTAAAGCGTTATAACTGGTTCCGGATACAATCGGTTTGTTGGTAGTATTCGGAATGACCACACAGTCTGTTCCTGTTGGGATAGCGTTATTGGGTAACCAGTTACCCGCTTTATTCCAGTCGGTATCAATGGCACCGGTCCAAACTTTTCCCCCGGTTACGGTTACGGTGGTGTTGTCGGTGTATGTTAAATTTGTTCCGTTACACATCGCATAGGTCACTTCGGCAGTATACGTTGTAGTGGCTAGCGGGCAAACGTTGAGTGTATTGGATGTTCCCAAAACAGGTCCGGATGCTACATTACCTTGGAACCATTTTACAGAAGTTAATGACGTTCCGCTAGGGGTAAATCGCCACGCTTCGTTCGTAGCCGACCAGTTGGTACTTAAACCATTTCTGTTTGGAGCTACTACAGCTGTTGTTCCTGCAGCATTTTGGAGTCCAACGATGGCATTCCCATCGTTCCAAGTTGAACAAATATCTTTTTGTTTGATGTACACTTCAATGACATTGGTATTTTCATACAAGACAATCATTCCTGTGTACAACAAGTTGTTGCAGGTAGAAGAGAACATAGGAATTTCATGCCATGAAGCAACCAAAGCTCTACAACCCGTATTTAGTGTGATTAATTCCCAGCTTACTTTGCCTCCCACACTTGGGTCAATGTCTTGATAGACACCGAAAATGGTATTTCTGAAAAGTGAAGTACTAGGTAAATCGGTGTTGAAAGACCAAGCCGAATACCCACCCGGTGTGTTGTTGGTGGTGTCAAAAGTAATGGTTCCGTTAGAACCAATAAGGCATTTGTCATAGTTGTTGCCGAAGAAACAGAAATTAAACGGTAGATTGATGATAGGCGACCAACGGTCGTCAATATTTACACTCACCGGATTTTGCAAACAGCTAAACTGATACGGCGGCGCATAAGGAATTGAAGCAACCGTATAATTGGTTGGTTGATTGACTTGTAAATAGGTGGCCTCCAGGTTTACACAGCCCAGAGAATTACATGACATGGCTGCAGGATCTGCCCCGTTCAGGCCAAGGCCGCCAACGGTCACCGATGGACAGGCCAGTGTGGTTGTGCCGGTACCGTTACCTACGGCACAAGGGGTGAAATTTGTTGGTCCAAACCACGCACTGGTATCCGAGCCGCCGCAGTAAGAACGTACCCAAAAATAATAACTTTGGCCTGCTGTCAGTCCGGTTAAAGTTACGCCAATCACTCCCGGAGCTGTAGAACCGGTTGGTGTGGCACTTGCAGAAGGAGTTGTGTTACTGGTACTCACATAATATTGATACCCTCCTGAAGCCGGTGGCGTCGAAGCGGTCCAATAAATTGAAGCACTGGTTGTTGATAAGATATTAGCAAACAAGTCGGATGGTTGCGGGCAGCTTGGGGTAGTGGCACAAATACTGAAGGTGCCGTTGTTGTCATTGCCGAATTCCCAAACTCTGATGTAGATGGTTTGTCCCGGGGTTAAGCCCACCATAGTAATGTTGGACATCAGCCCATTGGTACTGTCGTCATCGTCACACTCTAAGAGGGTTAATGCGCCACAGGTTCCGGTATAAAATGCCATCCCGCTATCTGTCATAGTACCTGCTTGAAGATCAACAGTCAATACCCCGGTGGCAGGGACTACAGCGTAGAACCAAACATCTCCTCCCGAATAACTGGCACAGCCCGGCGCAGGTATACCGCTACTGGCAGTTGCCGTAGCATTGGAATACGTGGTATAATTACATGTTGTTGTCGGAGTCAATGCTATGGCTCCGCTGCATTCATCGTTCGTTATCGGTGGAGGCGGGCACGAAATGGTAAACGTAACATTGCCGCCCAGACTGCTTTCCGGATCTAATAAGATATAGTATGAGGTTCCTGCAGTCATTGAAAAGCTTGGTGATGTACCGGCCCCTGAGATATCGTCTATACAAGTCCACCCTATGTTATCACATTCCGCCGAAACCGGTTTATATTGATAATCAATGTACGTGTATGAACTGGATTGTGTAATAGTGTAATTGCCAGTAGTCGTTGGTGTGAAGACAAAAATTCTTTCCTGTCCCGGTGTCGACCAGCCACAAGCAGAAGTATTGTATGCCCCTGCGCCGGCGGCTATTGTTGCTGTAGTGTTGGTGCCACAAGCCGCAATGGTAGGAGTGCTGGCACACGGATTAAACGGAGTGGTACAGGTTCTGGAAATGGTAAAAGTTCCAACATCTGTGCTGGCCCCTCCTGAGAACCAATAGGCAACGTACACATAGTAGGTTACCCCAACCGTGGTGACGAATGTTGCCGTCTCAGTACCGTTAGAACCACCGGCATCATGACAACTGATGTTCGTTAAACTGCCGCAACTACCACGAGAGATGGTCATTTCCTGATCGAAGCCACCTGTACCCACAGAGGTAATAGTTGTTTGATTTCCGTCGCCTACAAAAGTATACCATCTTCCATAGCTACTAGGATCACAGCCTGGGGTGTAGGCATAGCTTGTGCTACCTGCTGTGGTTCCGGCTAAGTTTGTGGTGCCGCACGCTAAAGTAATTGCGTTCGAACACGGATTGCCCGCAGAAGTAGTAGTGCTTCCGGTTACATAGGCACTGCTGCATCCGTTGCCGGCTAAAATGCGATAGTAATAGGTGGTATTAGCGGATAAACCGGATAGGACTTGGCTCAATGAACCGGTGGTAAAAGGAGAACCGCTCACATTAGTGGTATACCCCGCATCGGTAGTTACCTGAACGGTGTACGTAATGGCCGAAGCACTACCGCCGGTAGGCGCCGTCCAGTTTAGTGTAAAACCGGTAGCCGAAGTACCGGAAACCGTTACCGAATTCGGTACGGCCGGACACGTAATCCCGTTACCGCTTAATGCGCCGCCGGTGGCATATACCGGACCTCCGGTACAAGCCGTATTGTTGTATGCGTAAATGTAATAGTAATATTGGGTATTGCCTGCGAGCCCGGTACCCGGAATAGTGGTTGAATTACCCGATTGGATAAACGTTAACCCACTCCCTAAAGTAGCGATGTTGGCTGCCGAGTAGGTAGTACCATTAACCGGTTGTGACGGCGGTGTGCTCGAGGTAGATTGAATGACCAAATACCCGTGGGCACTACCCGAAAAGGTAGCCGGTAACGAAGTTGATGTTTTAGTGCCGGGCGTATAAGCGGTTGCCTGACTTGGCGTAGTGCATCCTACAGGTGGCGAAGAGACCAAAGAGATATTATCAACTCCGGCAGGCGGATTAGTTCCACCACTGTTGTTGTTGGTCCATTCAAACACCAAACGGAAAGAAGTCCCTGCATATGAACTATCCAAAGTATAGGAAGCGGTGGTCCAAGAGGCCTGACCTGACAAGTTGCTTGGTGTTAAAAGAACGTTTCCGGTTGGTGCCGAACCTGAAGCTATTAAAGCAGTTCCGTAAGCTGGGGGTGTTGTTGCGGGTGGTGTTGGAATGGGAATAGCCCATACTCTTAAATAATCTAGGCCGGATTCTCCAGCTCCAATCCAACTAAAACTTAAAGTAATATTCGATTCTCCTGCAGGAACAGTAACATCACGATACAAATGCGTTACCCTGTTTGTGTTCATGGTGTAAGCATGAGGATATTGATTTACTGGTGTTGTTGCTCCTGTATTGTTGGTAACATACGCATAATAGGAACCGGAGAATCCCGGATATGCATTAGCCCCATTTCCACAAATCCATTGATTACGTGTGGAAGCCGATGTGGTAGCTGACCATCCATTTGCTGCAAGTGTCACTGTTGCGTTTTCAAACCCTCCGGCTCCCGTTGGCGAAATAATCGTGGTTTGCGCACGAACAACATCGGTAAATAAGAAAAAAACTATAAAAAAAACGAAATAGTGTGTTTTATTAAGGCTTAAAAATAGATTTTTGATAAAGTAATTTTTAATCATAAAAGGATAGCGGTATTTATATGAGGTAAATGTATGTGGATTCTTTTTCTGTTTCCAAAAAAAATCTACAAATGTTAACAAATATCCGTTAAAATTAACAAATATGTCGTTGAATCGATTAAAAATTATGGGTAAAAATGGGGATGTGGTAATTAAGAAAATTAGCTACATTTGTGGTATTGCTACACCAATTGTTTAATGTAAAGGTTTGATAGTATGAAACTTATTCTTGTGAAAGCCTTGCCGCTATTGGTTTTAATGATTTCATGTCCTTTTGGTTGGGCTCAGCTTCATGTAAAATCTGGCAGTTACGTGTTTGTAAAAGATACGTATGTGTATGTAAATCAAGATACTGATTTGCAAAATAATGCTGCTGTTTATTTGAGAAATGAAGGGCAATTTTTACAAGGTACAACCGGTTATTCAACCAATAAAGGATTGGGTTTTTTATCGGTTTTTCAAGAAGGCACATCCGATAATTACGACTACAACTATTGGTGTTCTCCTGTAGGAAATGCCTCTGCTATTTCGGGTAATGAAAATTTTGGGATTACCCTGTTGCAGGTGCCTACCACCGCAACGAACAGTAGTCCGGCTACAATAGATTCTGCGACCTACGATGGTCAATCGGCTAATGGTTTCCTTTCTATTGCCAGTTATTGGATTTTTAAGTATTTATCGGGGGTGGATTACTCCGATTGGTTTCAATCGGGTGCCAATACCGATATTGCGGCCGGACAAGGTTTTACTATGAAAGGAACGGCAGGCGTTGATGCAACCAATGTTGGGGAGTTTGCGGTTAACAATCCGGGCGGTGCGCAACGTTACGATTTCAGAGGGAAGCCCAATGATGGTACTATTGCAGTGACAGTATCGGCGAACAATTTAACGTTAACCGGCAATCCGTATCCTTCGGCTTTGCATGTGAATGCTTTTTTACTTGATCCGAGCAATATCGATTGTACCGGAATTGCCTACTACTGGGAGCATGATAAATCGGTTAATTCCCATTTGCTTTTGGCTTACCGTGGCGGCTATGGTACGTATGCGCCTATCAGCACGTCACCAACCGAATATGGGATTTATGTGCCCGCTACTTTTGATTCGTACAACATAGATGGTACAGTGAATACAGCGGGGGCTTCTTCGGGTTTATCGATTCAGCGCAAGTACGCGCCCATAGGGCAGGGTTTTATGATAAAAGGAACGGCTTCGGGCAGTCCGACTTCAGTCGCCTTAAAAAACAGTCACAGGGTCTATTACAAAGAATCCGGACCGTATTCTCAATTTGAAAGATTATCAGTTCCAAATAGTGGTTTCGCCGAGCCGGTTGGGCCGAATTATGCGAGTCATATTCGATTGAATACGATGATGAACCATCAATTTACCCGCCAAATAGCTCTGGTTTTCCTGCCTACTGCTACCGACGGCATCGACCGAGGCATTGATGCCCAATCGCCGGCCGAAGAAACCTTGCCAAATGATGTTTATTTCTTTTTAGAGCAAGACCGCTATGTGATTCAAGGGGTTGCTTTTGATGTCAATAAAAGAATTCCGATTGGTATTAAAGCTACGAATAATGCGGTATTTACCTTTGATGCTTCGATGGTGTATAATTTTGACGAGTCGCAGCCGATTTATCTTTATGATGCTTTAGACGGCAGTTATCACGACATCAAAAACAGTACGTATGAGCTAACATTGCCTGCCGGAGTGTACCACAATCGTTTTGAAATTACCTTCACCACCACAGCTTTGAATGCCCCTGTCAATGCGGTAAAAGAGTTAGTTGTTTTTCAGGATAATGCCAACCAACAATTGCATGTCAGTAATCCGCAAGAGCTGTTCTTACAGGCGGTGACTTTATTTGATATCAACGGTAAGCTGATTTTTAAGAAAGAAAATGTTGGGGCAAACAACAGGTATCAATTTGCTACCTCGGGTTTGAGTGATGCGGTGTATTTGGTAGAATTGACCGCGGATAATAACGTCAAAAAGACCCAAAAAATCATTATTGCAAGACAATAGCTTAAGTCTTAAGCTACTTTTAATGGCTTTTTTAGAGAGATGGAAGTTCGTTTCGTACTTTTGTCATGCATGATCTAAGGTCGAATAGTGCAACATAAAAAATCTCTTTGGAAAGTTACAATCAACAAATTGAAGTCGATGACGTGACGCTTTTTCTCAAGCGTGAGGATTTGCTTCATCCGTATATTTCCGGAAACAAATACCGAAAACTAAAGTACAATTTGGCGCAAGCCCAACAAGAGCAGCACGACACGTTGCTGACTTTCGGCGGTGCTTTTTCCAATCATATTTTGGCGACAGCCGCTGTCGGAGCCGATTACGGCTTTAAAACAATTGGCGTAATTCGCGGTGAGGAATTGGCATCCCAAATAGAAGACAATCCAACGCTTCAACAAGCTCGGGATTTCGGAATGGTTTTTGAGTTTGTGACCCGTGACGAATACCGAAGAAAAGAAACACCGGAATTTACGGCCTATTTGCAGACCAAATACGGTCGTTTTTATCGGTTGCCCGAAGGCGGTTCCAATGCGTTGGCGGTACAAGGCTGCGAAGAAATGTTGACCGAGGAAGACGCTGTTTTTGATTATATCTGTTGTTCGGTGGGTACCGGAGGTACCCTTTCGGGACTCATCAATTGTTCAAAAAGTAGTCAACAAGTTTTGGGTTTTTCGGCATTGAAAGGCGATTTTTTACAAGAAGATATTCGTAAATTTGCGAAACATCAACATTGGGAATTGGTCACCGATTACCATTTTGGCGGCTACGGAAAGGTTTCGGAAGAATTAATACAGTTTATCAATTGCTTCTATCAAAAATACCGCATCCCGCTCGATCCGATTTACACCGGAAAAATGGTTTTCGGCGTTTTCGATTTCATCCGAAAAGGGAAATTTCCGAAGAATTCCAGGATATTGATGATCCATACCGGAGGACTGCAAGGTATCGCCGGGATGAACAAAAAGCTAAAGAAAAAAAACCAAATCGAAATAATCTATGAGTAAGAAACTTCTAATGTTGTTCATACTAATGGCTTTGTATGCCTGCGGCTCGAATCAATCGGTAGTGAGAACAACAAAACCCGACCCCAGAAAAACAGCCTCCGCTCCCACAGTACAACGGGAAAGAAAGCCTATCTATCGTCCGAATATCCCGAGAAAGAACGAATCGGTAGTCCAAAAAGCCGGAAGTTCTGCTTCGCAAAACGCCAACGGTCAAACCGAAGTTTTGGAAGCCACCACTCGTGTTAAGGTCACCACCGAGATGGTTTTGGCATACATCGAAAAATACAAAGGAGTAGCCAAAGACAACATGGTAAAAACCGGTATACCGGCCAGTATTACCATGGGACAAGCCATTTTAGAATCGGGTGCCGGCACCGGACCGTTGAGTGTTCAGGCCAACAACCACTTTGGTATTAAATGCCATAAAGAATGGACCGGACCGAGTATTCGCTATACCGATGATGAAGAAAACGAATGTTTCCGCAAATATGACGACCCAAGTAATTCTTTCTTAGATCATTCCTACTTTTTGACCAGTAGACCAAGATATGCCTCACTTTTTCAATTGGAAAAAAGCGATTATCAGGCTTGGGCTAAGGGATTAAAAGCGGCCGGTTATGCAACGGATCCGAAATATCCCGACAAACTCATTGCCTTGATTGAGCGTTACCAGTTGCAGCGTTTCGATGCCGAAGTCTTAGGGAAAGAGTACACGCCGATTGTAAAATCCCAGCCTATTGTGTACGAGAATAATCCCGACACTTATACGGTGGTTAAAGGCGATACGTTGTATTCTATTTCCAAGAGATTCAATATTTCTATCGAGGACTTAAAGAAGAAAAACAATTTAACCGATAATACATTGTCGTTAGGTCAGCAAATCCTTGTAAAGTAAAACTAACGGACACTATAATTTTCCTAATTTCTTATGATATACCAAAGAAGCAGTCAGTTGTTTGCTGAAGCGGAACAAGTGATTCCCGGTGGAGTAAACTCACCGGTAAGAGCGTTTAAAGGGGTAGGCGGGACACCGCTTTTTGCCAAAAGTGCCCAAGGCGCTTATTTGTATGACGAAGACGATAACCGACTTATCGATTATATCAATTCCTGGGGGCCGATGATATTGGGTCATGCCTTTCAGCCGGTGGTGGATGCCGTAATCGAGAAAGCCAAAAAAGGAACCTCGTTTGGGATGCCCACCGAGTTGGAAACTCAAATTGCCCGATTGGCGATTTCGATGGTACCTAATATTGATAAAATCCGTTTTGTAAACTCGGGTACCGAAGCTTGTATGAGTGCTATTCGATTGGCTCGCGGTTATACGAAAAGAGATAAAATCATCAAGTTTGCCGGATGTTACCATGGCCACTCCGATTCGTTTTTAATTGCGGCCGGCAGTGGCTTGAGTACTTTTGGGGTACCTAATAGTCCGGGTGTTACGCAAGGAACAGCGAAAGATACACTATTGGCCCATTACAACGACATCGATAATGTGAAAGCCTTGTTTGAAGCGAATGCAAACGAAATTGCGGCTATCATCATAGAACCTGTAGCTGGTAATATGGGCTGTGTGCCTCCGGCAGCAGGCTTTTTACAAGCGCTTCGAGAGATTTGTGATGCCAACAACGCTTTGTTGATTTTTGATGAAGTCATGACCGGGTTTCGTTTGGCCAAAGGCGGCGCACAAGAATTGTACGGGGTTACGGCCGATATCGTGTGTTTCGGAAAAGTGATTGGCGGCGGTTTGCCGGTAGGTGCTTTTGCGGCGCGCAACGAAATCATGAATCATTTGGCTCCATTGGGACCGGTGTATCAAGCCGGAACCTTGTCGGGGAATCCGTTGGCGATGGCGGCCGGATTGGCTATGTTGGAGACACTCAATAATGATACGGCGGTTTACCAAAGATTGGAAGAAAAAACGGCGTACTTGCAGCAAGGTATTGACCGCGTTTTGAGAGAAAATAATATTGTTTTTACAATTAACAGAGTAGGGTCAATGATATCGGTTCATTTTGATGCGCATCCGGTTGTGGATTTTCAAACTGCTAAAAACGGGGATAATGATACTTTTAAAAAGTTCTTTCACGGGTTATTACAAGAAGGCGTTTATATAGCGCCATCGGCCTATGAAACCTGGTTTATTACCGATGCGTTGACCTACGACGATTTGGATTTCACCATCAACGCCGTAGCCAAAGTTGCTCAAACATTATAATAAAAAAAAGCCTCTCAAACTGAGAGGCTTTTTTTGTATTGTACTTCAGAATTAGTTCACTAATTTTTTAAATAACTCGGTGTTCTTTTCTAATTTGTCCATTTGATTTCCATCCAAACTAGCTCTGATTTTAGCTTCAATCACACGGGCTAATTCTTTTTTTCTCTCTTCACTCAATGCTGTTTCAGTCATTGTTTTGTGTTTCATTTCGAAAAGTCTGGCAAAGTCAGCTTTTTGTGTGTCGTTTAACCCTAAAAACTGAGAGAGTTCAGTCGCTTCTTTTAAACCTTTATCTGCAGGGGTTGAACTCTTTTTATCTTGTGCATTTGCATTGATGGTAAACGCTAACAATAGTGTTAAAGCAGCAATTAGTTTTTTCATTTTTTTTAAAATTTAGTTGGATATCAACACCAAAACTAATTTATTTTACTGTAAACTCAAAATTTATTTTGTTATTTATCATCAGAAGGTTCTTCAAGGTTTCTGTTTTGGCTGCGTTCTCTGACTTTTTCTTTCAATTTATCTTTTCGTTCGTCCCGCAGTTTTTCCCATTTAGCATACTGTTCGGCACTGAGCACTTTTTTCATTTCGGCCGCAACAGCCGCCTGTTCTTTTTTCATTTCCTCCATACGCGCTTTCATTTCGGCTCTTCGTTGGGTTTGTTGGGCTTCCATTTCCGCTCTTTTGGCTTCTCTCTTTTCTACTTGTTGGGTTACAATAGCACGAACTTCTTTGGCTTGTTTTTCATTTAAGTCTAAATCTTTGGTCATCTTTTTTACCTGAAGGTCAATTCGTTCTTCTTTGCTCAATTTTTCTGCTTCAGGTCTGCGTTCTCTTTTTTGCTGTGCCATAGCTGTGATTCCTACCAACAACAATACGGCTAAAACTACGTTTTTCATTTTTTGATTTTTAAAATTATGTCGATAGGACTGCGATTCATCGAAAAGGTTTAAATTGCAATAAAATTGTATAAAAAAAGGAACTCCATGGAGTTCCTTTTGTACTAGTGTAATACTACTGTTTTGCTTTCGCCTTCAACGACTACTTTGGTCAGACCGTGTTTGGCTAAGCCTTTCATGGCGGCATCCCATTTTTTACCGCTGAGCTGTGACTTTTCTTTGAGTTGTGCCAACGGTTGGTTGTTTTCGGCTTTCAACAGCGCTATAATTAACTTTTCTTCTTCCGATAAATCCAATTGTTTTTTCTCCGGTCGCATTTGCGGGAAGAACAATACTTCCTGAATTGAAGCATTATTGGTTAAGAACATAATTAATCGGTCCATACCGATTCCCATACCCGATGTTGGGGGCATACCATATTCCAACGCCCGCAAGAAATCGTGGTCTATAAATTGGGTGGCTTCGTCGTCACCACGCTCGGCTAATTGTAACTGGGCTTCAAAACGCGCTCTTTGATCAATCGGGTCATTTAATTCCGAATAGGCGTTGGCAATTTCTTTACCGCAAACCATCAACTCAAAACGCTCAGTCAGTTCCGGATTGTCGCGGTGCTCTTTACACAACGGTGACATTTCTTTCGGATAATCGGTAATGAAAGTCGGTTGGATGAAGTGGCCTTCACATTTGGCACCGAAAATTTCATCAATCAATTTGCCTTTACCCATGGTTTCGTCGACTTCGATACCCATGTTTTTGGCGGCTTCAAAAATTTCGGCTTCACTTTTCCCCGAAATGTCAAAACCGGTAAACTGTTTGATGGCATCGGTCATGGTAACTCGGGCATACGGCGCTTTGAAACTGACTTTGTGTTCGCCGAAAGTCGCTTCGGTGGTGCCGTTCACTTCCATGGCGCAGTACTCCAACAGGTTTTCGGCAAACGCCATCATCCAATTGTAATCTTTATAGGAAACATAAATTTCCATGGCGGTAAATTCCGGATTGTGCGTGCGATCCATGCCTTCGTTGCGGAAGTTTTTCGAAAACTCATACACCCCGTCAAAACCGCCTACGATCAATCGTTTTAAATACAACTCGTTGGCAATTCGCATATACAACGGAATGTCCAAACTGTTGTGGTGGGTAATAAACGGTCGTGCTGCCGCACCACCGGCAATCGATTGCAATACCGGAGTTTCCACTTCCATATACCCGGCCTTGTTAAAAAAAGTACGCATGGCATTGAACAACTTGGTTCTTTTGATGAAGACTTCTTTTACGTGCGGGTTCAC
Source organism: Flavobacterium sedimenticola (assembly GCF_030053345.1). Taxonomy (GTDB): domain Bacteria; phylum Bacteroidota; class Bacteroidia; order Flavobacteriales; family Flavobacteriaceae; genus Flavobacterium; species Flavobacterium sedimenticola. Next base: position 210,897 of record NZ_JASGBP010000004.1, on the reverse strand, counting down.
TACCAAATCCACATAACGCATGCGGTAACGCAATTCGGGGTCATTAAAAGCATCGTGTACTTTGCCATCCTCGTCCACCTTAGGTAACGGAAGCGGGCGTAAGGTTTTGCTCAAAAAGGTAAAATGATCGACGCGAACTGATTTTTCGCCGACTTTAGTCAGAAACAATTCCCCTTCCACACCAATAAAATCACCCAAATCGGTTAGTTTTCTGAAAACCTGATTGTATAGCGTTTTATCGTCACCCGGACACAACACATCGCGGTTAAAGTACAACTGAATTCGACCTTCACTGTCTTGCAATTCCACGAATGAAGCTTTCCCCATGTCGCGATCGCTCATGATTCTTCCGGCCAAAACCACCTTCTTGCCTTCCTCAAATTGTTCCTTTACCTGTTTCGAGGTGTGTGTTACCGGGAATAAATTAGCCGGATACGGGTTAATGCCCAATCCGCGCAAGGCATTGAGTTTGTCTCTTCTGATGATTTCTTGTTCCGAAAGTTGCATATCGTATTGTATTTGAGCCGGCAAAGATAATTATAATTTGAAAATGTATCCATTTGAAAATTTGAAAATAATTTTGGGATTTTTGAGCGAAAGGTTTGGGTTTTGTCGGCGGGCCCTATTCCCGCTTTTGTTTCAATCTTTTTGTTTTGTGCTTCGACTCCCGAAGTTTCGGGACAGCATAACAAAACAAAAAGGATTTCCACTTCAATCGGGGCTGAAAGATTAACGTCGGGTTAACGTTTTAACTTTGTAACTTTGCGCTTTCAACACCGACTATGAATAAGCACATTCAACTTCAGGATTTAGGGCATCAGGATTATAAAATCACTTGGGAGTATCAGGAACAACTTTTCAAGAAAATTGTCGACGTTAAATTAGAGAAGCGCAATCGTCCCGAACTCGAAACCGACAACTATTTTTTGTTTGTTGAGCATCCCCACGTATATACATTGGGCAAGAGTGGCGATATGTCGAATTTGCTGCTTTCTGAAAAACAACTTGAAGCCAAAGGCGCTACCTTTTATAAAATCAACCGCGGCGGTGATATCACCTATCACGGACCGGGACAAATTGTGGGCTATCCGATTTTAGATTTGGAAAATTTCTTTACCGACATCCATAAATACCTTCGTCTTTTAGAAGAAGCCATCATTCTTACCATCGCCGAATACGGACTCCAAGGTACACGGAGCGAAGGTGAAACAGGTGTGTGGCTCGATGTAGGAACGCCTTTTGCCCGAAAAATTTGTGCCATGGGTGTTCGGGCCAGTCGTTGGGTCACCATGCATGGTTTCGCCTTAAATGTTAATGCCGATTTGGGTTATTTTGATAACATTATCCCGTGTGGGATTAAAGGCAAAGCAGTCACTTCGATGCATGTTGAACTTGGCAAAACTATAGATGAGGCTGAAGTAAAAGCCAAAATCATCACTCATTTTTCGGTGCTTTTTGAGGCCGAAATGGAGTCTGTGGTAAGTAAAAGTCTTTAGATTCTGTTTTTTATTATTCAGAATCTAGTCGAAAGACAGTCTTAGTTGTTCGGGTAATAATCGAAAAGACATGCGATGGTACTTGGTGGTACCATACTTTTTGATAGCCTCTCGATGTTCTTCGGTAGGGTAGCCTTTATTTTTTTTCCAATTGTACATCGGAAATTCTTCATGAATCCGGTTCATGTATTCGTCTCGGTATGTTTTGGCCAAAACCGAAGCGGCGGCAATACTCATAAATTTACTGTCGCCTTTTACAATAGTTGTATGTGGAATATTGGCGACAGGTTTAAATCGGTTGCCGTCTACTATTATATAATGAGGAGAAGGATGGAGCTTGAGAATGCTTTCCTGCATGGCTTTGATGGAAGCGTTTAGAATGTTGATTTCGTCAATGAGTAACGGTTCCAAATGGGTAACAGAAAAACTAATGGCCTTCTCTTCTATAATAGGTTTGAGTTTTTCTCTTACTCTTTCGGATAGTTGTTTGGAGTCATTTAAAAAATCCAATTTAAAATCATCGGGGAGTATTATGGCAGCGGCAGTTACCGGTCCGGCTAAGCATCCTCTGCCTGCTTCATCTGTACCACATTCTAACTCAAAACCGGAAAATTTACCTAGCAACATTGATTTTTTTATAAAAATAACAAAATTGACGCAACCATCTGTTTTTTTTTGAATCAAAGCGTTTAGTTGTTGCTGCAAACGCAATTTTTTTTAACATAGTATCCGATTATTATTGCAGGTTAATATTTGGTTAATTAAGAAATAATTAAGAAGTTTGCAAAATAACTAACTCAAATAAAATTAATATGAGATCGAAGTTCAAATGGATTTTTACGCTTTTAGTAGCGTTTACAATGCAGTTTTCGTTTGCACAAGAGAAAACTGTTACTGGAGTTGTTTCAGATAAAGCTGGACCACTACCTGGTGCAAATGTTGTTGTTAAAGGAACCACGCGAAGCGCACAAGCTGATTTCGATGGTAAATTTAGCATCAACGCAAAAGTCGGTGAGGTTTTAGTAGTGTCCTTTACCGGTTACAACAATGCCAACATTACAGTTGGAGCTGCAAATAACTACAACGTTACTTTGTCAGACGGGATCAAGTTGGATGAAGTGGTTGTGGAAGGATATAGAAATACCACCAAGGGAACAACCGTGGTAGCGCAAACAACAGTTACTGCTAAAACTATTGAAAACCGACCAAACGCTTCATTCATTCAAACCTTGCAGGGTCAGGTGGCCGGTTTGAATATTACATCAGGTTCCGGTCAACCGGGTTCAAAACCAACAGTAATTATCAGAGGTGTGGGTACTCTAACTGCTAGTACCGACCCCTTGTATGTGATTGATGGGATTCCTACGAATGGGGATAACTTTAGATCAATCAACCCAAGTGATATCGAATCTGCAACGGTATTGAAGGATGCAGCAGCAACCGCTATTTATGGTAATAGAGGTACTAATGGTGTAATCATTATTAAGACCAAAAGAGGAGGGACTTCTGATGGTAAAACAAAATTTAGATACACAAGCAATACTGGTTATACACAATTGCAGAATTCTAAATATTCTTTTGCAGATGCCAGAGAGTTGTTAACATTAGAGAGAGCATATGGTGTAGGTCGTGGTAACTTAAATCCTGCTACAGGAGCACCGTTTACGGATGCTGAAATTGCTGCGTATTCTATCAATACGGATTGGGTGGATTATTTCTTCAGAACAGCTAAATCAACGGAGCAACAGTTCAGTGTTGAAACATCGGGTAAAAAGTTGAATTCGTATACTTCGGTAAGTTATTTAGATCAAGAAGGGATATTGTTGTCTACAGGACTTAAAAGATTCACATTTAGAAACAATCTGTCTGGTAAATCAGATGATGATAAATTCAGTTATTCCACTACTATAGGTCTTGGATTTACCAAGAATAATGAAGCGACCAACTTGGGTACCGGTGCTATCAACAGAAACTATGTATTGGGAGCTACTTTGTCAGCGCCATACATCAGTCCATCTGAGTATACAGGTTCTCAAGAAGTGTTGGATTTGTATAACTCTGATGGTACTTTATTATATACGCCTCTATTCTTGATGGATAAATTGGCAACGTACACCAACAACACGGATGAGTTCAGATTACAGACAGCAGCTGAAGTTTCGTACGAGTTATTCAAAAACGTAACTGCAAGGTCTAGAACATCAGTTGAATTGCTGGAGACAAGATTTACGCAATCAGAGCATCCAATTTCTTTTAATGCTTTATTGTTTTTAAATCCTGGGCAAGAGTTCGGTGGATTTGAAGATATCAACAATAGAAGAGATTTTCGTTTCAACCAATTATGGCAATTAGATTACAAAAAGACTTTTGCAGAAAAGCACACTATCAATGCGGTGGCAAATGCAGAGTATTATTTTTCACAACGTAATACAAATAACGTAAGACAAAGAGGTTTAAACCCGGCAACTTTTGTGCCAGGAACAGGCGCTGGATATTTGGCGGATATTAATGCGCATGATTTTTATGGGCCACAAGCATCAGCTTTTAAAGTTAAGCGAAGCTTAATTTCTTATTTTGGAGTGTTGGATTATGATTTTGATGGAAGATATGGAGTTGTAGGAACTATGAGGTATGACGGAACCAGCCGATTTTTAGATGGTTTTAACTGGGGTACTTTCTGGTCAGTAGCCGGTAGATGGAACATCAATAAAGAATCATTTATGAAAAATAATGATTTGTTTCAAGTGTTAAAGTTAAGGGTTTCCTATGGATCAACAGGTAATGAGAGACCTGCTCCGGGTGACGAATGGCAAGGCTTGATTCCTAATCCTGCAATTGATACTTACTCCATTCCAAGTGCTCTTGGTGCAAATTATAATGGTCAGCCGTATTTGGGTTTTAGTTTGGGTTCAAATAATTTGCAATGGGAAACTACCACTCAATTTGATATCGGGTTAGATTTTGAAATGTTTAAAAACAGATTAAGAGGTACTTTTGATTACTATAACAGAAACTCTACAGATATTTTCCGTACAAGACGTGTACCTCCTTACACTGGTGATAATTTTGTTTTAGGTAATACAGAAATTGATGCTGTAAATAGAGGTTATGAACTCACTTTAGCTTATGATGTGGTTAGAAACGATAATTTCAAATTCACAGTTAGAGGTAACGTCAATTACAATAAAGCGTTTGTTAAAGATTTACCAGATGGTGATGAGGATCAAGGGTTGCAATTTTTATCTAATTATGGTTTGACTTACGAATGGTATGCAATACCTTATGCCGGTGTAAACCCAGTTAATGGTAATTTATTATTCCAAGCTGCTGATGGTACTTTAACGGAAACACCGAGCATTGACACTGATAGAGTAAGAACAGGTAAGTCTGATTTACCTGTATATCAAGGAGCATTCGGATTTGATTTGGATTACAAAGGCTTCTTTGCGAATACGAACTTTACTTTTGCTCAAAAGGTTTGGCGTTATGACTACGATTTACAGGGTTTGTATGATCCTACTTCTTTAGGTCAGTTTGTGGTATCCGATGCATTATTGAATGCCTGGACCCCAACCAATACCAATACCAATGTTCCTTCATTAAATGCTACTAACTTGGGTAACCAAGATGATTCAGATAGATTCCTTAAAGATGCTTCTTATGTGAGATTGCGCTACTTGCAAGTAGGATACAAGGTACCTAAGAAATTTTTAGACAAAACCTTTATGACCGGTTTGAGTTTCTATGTACAAGGTGAAAACTTATATACTTGGACCAAGTGGGAAGGTTTTGATGCGGAAAGTGATAGATCGGCAGATCAAGCGCAATATCCAACCCCTAAAATATACACTTTCGGAGTTGATATTAAATTCTAAAAAAATTAAACTATGAAATTTATGAAAAAATATTCAAAATTCTTATTTGTCGGTTTAGGTCTTTTCATTGCTTCGTGTAGTGATAGTCTATTAGACACCTACACACCTGGGCAATTAACAGAGGATATTGCTGTACAAAATAGTACGGATTTGTCTCGATTGATGAATGCTGCTTATGTGAGTTTAACTCCTATATCTGAAATTGAGTTTAATTCCGTTTTTACAGATGAAGTCGGTATTGGTTTTGCCAATGGAGGCCAAGGACTTTCAGACAATTACGCCTTTCTTTTGAATCCTTCAACAGATTCGCCCAACGGAATTTGGTCCACCAATTACATAACCCTAGCTTATATTAACCGTGTGATCAAGTTTGCCGATAGTAATGTTACTCCTGTAGATGCGGCCGATCAGCTTTTGATTAACAGATTAAAAGCAGAAGCGTATACCTTAAGAGCCCATTGTCATTTACAGTTATTAGCTTATTTTTCTACAAATCCAAAAGATTTAAATGCATTAGGAGCCGTATTGATCAATGATGTTGTACCTTCGTCTTACCTTGGGGTAAGAGTAACCAATGCTGAAATGTATGCTTCGATTGATTCTGATTTAGCTGCAGCTGAAGCTTTGTATGCTACAGTGACAGAAGCTCCAAACCCAATTTATGCTAATGTAAACTTTACAAAAGCATTAAAGGCACGTGCAGCTGCCTTAAGAGGCGATTATACGAATGCATTAACCTATGCGGATGCGGTTATCAACAGTTCAGGTTTGTCTTTGGCTACTTTTTCAAATTACACTTCTGTTTTCCACACTGATGCTAATGCGAGTAACGTAGAAGTTATTTTCAAATTGAAAAAACAAACCAATCAAACTAGAACAGGTGCGATTTGGGCCAGTGTTAATTCTACTGTTAACGGTTCACCGTTTTACGAAATGGGCAGATCATTGTTCAATATTATGAACACTACCAATTTACCTACCGCCACTAACATCCAAGTGACTAGCATTACCGGAAATAACATTACTGTTTCTGGCGGTACTTTAGCTGTTGGAGATATGTTTGTTTCTACAGTAAGTGTACCTTCAAACGCGACTACTGCTAATGGTACTACAACATCACCTTCAGGGTCTTTGTTGGCAGGAAAAGTATATTTTGTGAGAACTGTAACCGGAGGTAACGTTATTACTCTTACCGATACGGCAAACGGAACTTCTACGATTTCTTTAGCTGCAGCTAGTAGTTCTAACGTAAATAATGCACCTTTGTTCCCGTTAAATGCGAAAACAAATTACGGCGATATTCGTTATGCTACTAATGTTCATCCTTCGTCAATTATTGACTATAACTATGCAACCAGCTCTGATTTCAGAAATACAGACAAAATTGCTATCAGAAAGTATCCGGGTACTACCGCTAACGGTAACTTGGTGAATGATATCAAAATCTGTAGATTGGGTGAAATGTACTTGATTAAAGCAGAAGCGCAAGTAGCAGCTAATGATTTAGCCGGTGCCGCAGCCACTATCAAAGCTTTAAGAGATTCCCGTACGAACAGAGTACAACCTACTCCGTCTTACGCATCGGCTACTGACGCTTGGAAAGATATCTTAAAAGAAAGAAGAATTGAGTTGGCTTTTGAAGGTTTCCGTTTCATCGATTTGAAACGTTTAGGAACTTTAGCAAACGAAGGTATACTTAGAGATCCTGCCGATTGTGCTGTTAACGGTGCTTGTTCTATGGCGGTTACAGATTACCGATTTGCTTTGCCTATTCCTTTAGACGAGTCTATACCTAATCCAGGTATATTATCACAACAAAATCCTGGTTACTAATAACCGATTTAGTTAAATATCTAAAAATCCCGACCCTAGGTCGGGATTTTTTCTTTCTTTTATGATAAAGTAATTTGAGAATAAATTACTTTTGTAACATAACCCACAAACGATTGATTGAAAATGAAAAAATTGCTACTATTGCTTTTACCGTTGTTTTTTGTTTCCCAAAGCGGACTGGCTCAAGACTTTGAAAATTTGCAAGCATCTCCATCGGGAATTGTACGTTGCGCCACTACCGAAAATGAAATTCTTTTAAGGAGTGCCAATCCCAACAGAGAAACGGTAGAGCAGTTTGAAAATTGGATGTCCCAAAAAATAGCGGAAAGAAGAAACAATCCTACATCGCGAAGCACAAACGAAGTAATTACTATTCCGGTAGTGGTACATGTTTTAAGCAACGGTGATTTAGTAGGGGTAAATGAAAACTTGGCAGATGCCCGTATTTTTTCGCAAATCCAAGTTTTAAATCAAGATTTCCGAAGAATGCTAGATACACCCGGTTACAATGACAGCGAATTTGGTGCCGATACCGAAATCGAGTTTTGTTTGGCACAACAAAAACCCGATGGCACTGCTACTAACGGCATCAACAGAATTACAGTATCCCAAGGGTCATTCGATACCCGACCGGAAGTAGAAACCATGAAAACCACCACCCAATGGGATCCGTTGCGTTATTTCAATATATGGGTAGTTAATTTCGGGGGCTCTATCAATAATTTATTGGGGTATGCCCAATTTCCCAGTACGTCCGGATTACCGGGTTTAAACACTAACGGCGGTGCTGCCAATACCGATGGTGTGGTAATCAGCTATACTTCTTTTGGTTCTCAAGCTATTGCCAATGTTGGGGCTTATTCCAGTACCTACAATCGAGGTAGAACTACTACCCACGAAATGGGTCATGCCTTAGGATTGCGACATATTTGGGGTGATGGTAACGGGAATTACCAAACCGGAGTAACCGATTGTAGCGCCACGGATTACTGTGCCGATACACCGCCAGCCGGTTATTTGCATTACGGTTGTCAAACGGATGTAGATACCTGCTTTGATGATTACGTTGATATGGTCGAAAATTATATGGATTATAGTGATGACACCTGCATGAACATCTTTACCAACGATCAAAAAACAAGAATCATGACCGTAATGAATAATTCGGTTCGTAGAGTACAGTTAAAAACATCGAATGCTTGTTCTGCTCCTTTGAGTGTCAATGAATCGGATTTCAATAAAGCTATCAATATTTATCCGAATCCAACCTCTAATTTTATCAATTATTTAATTACGGATACTATCGCTGTGAATTCGATTGTAATCAGTGATATCAGCGGGAAAGAGGTGTACAGAAACAATCAGGTTGCCCTGCCGGAACCTATCGATGTTTCCGGATTATCTTCAGGGGTATATTTTGTGACCTTTAAATCAAATGCCGCTACTGCCACTAAAAAGTTCATCAAAGAGTAACCCCTTTTTTTTACAGTACTGAAACCATCCTCAATTCAGGATGGTTTTTTTTTATGATTTTATTACAAATTGTTTTGTGTATTTTTGTTCCGAAATTTAGTCTGATGAGAAATACCATTGCTGTCTTCTTTGTGTTGCTTTTTTCTGTCGGGTTCGCACAAACGCAAGCCGATCGCAACAGCGCCAATAAAGACCAACAAAAGCCGACACCCAAAGCAGCTTACGATCAATACCGTATTATTACCCTGCAAAAAGACACTACCTATGTCGATACGTCGCTTACCATCCAAAAAGAATACGCCTACAATTACCTTCGAAAAGATAGTTTCGGATTGTTACCGTTTGCCAACGAAGGCCAAACCTATACGGTGTTAGACTTCGGCTTTAAAAAATTCGCTCCTTATCCCGAGATCGGGTATGCCGGAAAGCATTTCAATTTTATGAAAGCCAACGATATCCAATACTATTCCGTAGCCACACCGGTAACCGAATTGTATTTCAAAACCGTAATGGAGCAAGGACAATGCCTCGATGCGCTTATCGCAGTAAACACTTCGGAGCGTTTCAATATGTCGGTCGCGTTTAAAGGACTTCGTTCCTTAGGAAAATACGTTAACCAGTTGTCGAGTACCGGAAATTTTCGCTTTACGTCCAGTTATAACACGCTTAACAAACGTTACTATCTCAATTTTCATTTTACCGGCCAAGATATTCTCAACGGTGAAAACGGCGGAATCACCACTCTCGAAGATTTTGAAGGCGAAGATCCGGCTTTTCAAAACAGAGCCCGACTCGAAGTATACCTCAGAGATGCCAAATCGTTCCTCAAAGGAAAGCGCTTTTTTATCGACCACAGTTTCTTAATCAACAAAAAGAAAGGCAACAATAATTTGTACATCAACCACCAATTCAATTACGAAACCAAGTTCTTCGAGTACAACCAAGCTACAGTGGCTTCTACCGTTGGGAACACTCAAATTTTGCGTTTCGGGGAAGCCAACGTCAGCAGCAATATTAACGACCAAAATCGGTACAACCGACTCTACAACAAATTTGGGGCAACCTACGAAAATTCGCTGCTTGGCACGTTCCGTTTTTTTACAGAAGATTTCCGTTACAATTATTTCTACGATAATATACTAGTGTTGGATTCGGGCGTGATTCCCAGTTCACTCAACGACGAAATCAATACGGTAGGCGGCGAGTACGAATATCGAAAAAACAAATGGCGCGGGACTTTCCAATACGCCAACTCCATTACCATTCAGCCACTCTCAAATTTGGATGCGAAGTTGCACTACCAAATCAATCCCAAAAATGAGTTGTTGTTTCAATACCAAATGGTCAATAAAATTCCCGATCATATTTACAACCTGCACCAAAGCAGTTTTACCGCCTACAACTGGTACAACGATTTTAAAAACGAAAAAATCAACAACCTGTTTGTAACCGCCAAAACCCAATGGGTCGAAGCCGCGCTGCAAGCCACTGTTATCAACGATTACTTGTTTTTCAGTAATGACGCAGTCGATCCGCAACAGCAATTCGTAACGCCAAAGCAATATGACAAAACCATCAATTACCTTTCGGTTAAAGTCAGCCGCGAATTCAAATGGTGGAAACTCGCGCTCGACAACACCGTGCTCTACCAGCAAGTCGATCAGGAAGACGACATACTCAACGTGCCGCAAATCGTAACCCGAAACACGCTCTATTTTACCGACTATTTTTTCCAAAAGGCCTTGTACCTGCAAACGGGTTTCACGCTCAATTATTTCACCAAATTCTACGGCAACGATTACAATCCGGTGATTGCCGATGCTTTTGTGCAAAATCAAACCCAATTCGGCGATTTCCCTATGGTCGATTTCTTTGTCAATGCCCGCATCCGTCAAACCCGTATTTTCTTTAAGCTCGAGCACCTCAATTCCCGAATGACCGGCAACAACTTTTACACCGCGCCCAATTATCCCTACCGCGATTTTATGATACGGTTTGGCTTGGTGTGGAATTTCTTTCAATAAGAAACGAAACGCTTGGGAACTGTCGGTGGGCGTAATTCCTGCTGTTCGTTCCCATCACTTTGTTCCCGTTACCAACGGTCACAAAGTGGATGTCCACTGCCATCAGGGTTATGGGATAAACGGTTCGAATTTTTGTAAACAATTCTATTTTCAATACCTTTACACGCTTTTTTTAATCAGAGCATTGTACCATGAAATACGCAAAAAACATATTAGAAACCATCGGAAATACGCCCTTGGTAAAAATCAATAAAATCACGGCCGAAATTCCGGCCTTGGTTTTGGCTAAAGTAGAAACTTTCAATCCCGGAAACTCGGTTAAAGACCGCATGGCCGTAAAAATGATTGAAGATGCCGAAGCCGACGGACGCCTAAAACCGGGCGGTACCATTATCGAAGGTACTTCGGGCAATACCGGTATGGGATTGGCTTTGGGTGCCATCGTGAAAGGATACAAGCTCATTTGTGTCATCTCCGACAAGCAATCCAAAGAAAAAATGGATATTTTGCGTGCCGTTGGCGCCAAAGTAGTGGTTTGTCCTACCGACGTAGAGCCAACCGATCCGCGATCGTATTACTCGGTTTCCAAACGTTTGGCCGAAGAAACACCGAATTCGTGGTACGTCAATCAATACGACAATCCCAGTAATGCCACGGCGCATTACGAGCAAACCGGCCCCGAAATTTGGGAGCAAACCGAAGGCAAAGTCACCCATTTTGTGGTAGGTGTGGGCACCGGCGGAACCATATCGGGCGTCGCCAAATATTTAAAAGAGCAAAATCCGAATGTGAAGTGTTGGGGCATTGATACCTACGGTTCAGTGTTCAAAAAATACCACGAAACCGGAATTTTCGATGAGAACGAAATCTACTCGTACATCACCGAAGGAATCGGAGAAGATATCTTGCCGAAGAACGTCGACTTTTCGCTTATCGACGGCTTCACCAAAGTAACCGATAAAGACGCGGCGGTTTTCACTCGAAAATTAGCTTTAGAAGAAGGGATCTTTGTGGGCAACTCTGCAGGGGCTGCCATCAAAGGCGTGTTACAACTCAAAGAACATTTCGGTCCCGATGATGTCGTGGTCGTGTTGTTTCACGACAGCGGTAGCCGTTACGTAGGCAAAATGTTCAACGATGATTGGATGCGCGAACGCGGATTCTTAGACGAAGAAATCACCAAAGCCGAAGACGTCATCAAAGACCACAAAGACAAACCATTGGTTATCGTGAGAACCGAAGAATTGGTGTCGCACGCCATCGACCGATTGAAAAAATACAACATCTCTCAGATCCCGGTCATTGATACCACAGGATTTGTGGGTAGTATTGATGAAACCGATTTGTTCCGCAGCTATATCGAAGATAAAAACATTGCGGATAAACCGATTAAAGAAATTATGGGCAAACCATACCCGATGGTTCAAGCCAATACACCCATTGAGGAAATCTCTAAATTATTCGGCAAAGACAATCAAGCCGTTTTGGTCGATTTAGGAAACCACAAGTTTCACATCATCACCAAACATGATATTATCAGTTCTATAAAATAGGCATTAGCTAAAAAGGGATAAGGCAAAAGGAAATGTCTTGTCCCTTTTCTTTTATCTCTAATCCTTGATTTACTCTCCTATTAAAATCCCCGAAACATTCCAAGCACTGAAACTGTTTCCTTCGGGTAATCCTTGCGGAATGGTCACTTGTAAGGTATGACTTCCGGCACTCAAATCGCCTAGGTCGATAAAAACCGGATTGGTAACCGTACCCGGACACCAATTGGCTCTGCTGTAATCCGAGGAAGATAAGCCGTTCGGGAAATTCCCCGAAGCCGGATTCGATAAGCGGTACGAACCGCAATCCTGGCGCCAAGGTGTAAAACGGAACACTTCTTTTCCGTCGCAAAAAAGCGTATTGGTTTTCGGTACAAATTCATCGCCGTTTTCCCAACCGCCATGCCCCGTAGTGATATAGCGCAATTTGACATTTTTCATGGGTTTGTCCAGCGTAAACGTCACTTCCAATCCTTTGTCGTTGTTAAATAGGGTACCGTATTCTTGTCCGGCCATTTCCATAATGTTATTGGTGCAAAACAAAGGGACAATTTGAGCCGGTTTGGCTTTCGATTCACCTTCGGAATGAATAGTAATATTCGCCGACACTTTATGACCGCCTTTGTCATAATTGCCAATCATGACGCCGACCCAAACTTCTTTGCCGCTCAACAAACTTCGCAACTCCGAAATGTCTTGGCGGTAAAAAACCTGTTCGGCCCAAGTTTTGTCTTTTAACTCCAAATAGTTGTATTGTTTCACCCCAAAAGGTGTAAAGAAGCGCATTAATTCTACTATAGGATTGTAGTGCTCGGTAGCGACCACGCCTTGGTAGGATTTGCCGTTTCCGTTTTGGTATACCGGCAATGCCGCAACACCGTTTTGTAATCCGTCTAAAAAGGAAAGTGGCTTATCGGTAGGAATGATAAAAAAAGAACCGGTGCGGTCGTAAGCATCGCCATTCGATTGTTCGGTTACATCGGCAAAAATTTGACTGCCTGCCGCAATTTCCGGAAATTGTATTTTTCGAACCGCAATGGTGCCGTTAGCAAAACGCAAAATAGTATCATTGGATTTTGATGCTTCAGAGAAATTAATGATTTGATCCTTAAATACGGAAATCGTGGTGAAACGGCTTTTCCATAGCAAGTCTTTGTACGTTAAAGCATCTACGATTTTGGATGTTTTTTTAATTACGGGCATCGTTTTGATTTTTTCAATTTTTGTGGCCGCAACCAAAAAATTTCCGTTGCGTACCATCTCCAATACCAGTCCTAAATTTTGTCCTAAAATACTCGGACTTCCTTTTACCTTTAGTTCTTCGGTATACCAAAACTCAATGGTATTGGAATTTACGATGGTCTTGGCTTTTTTACACGAGTAGCCTAATATTTTTTTGGTTTCGTTAAGGTAGTCAAACGTTTGTTTGGTTAAGGATACACTGTCTTTTGCGGCTATATTTTCTTTGTCATTCAAAACAGCGGTTTGGTACAAAACATTGGCGGTTCTGTCGATTACCGTTTCTTCATACGGATAGTCCGCCTTTTGACTGCGAACCGATTCGGTACTCAATACAGTAGTGTACGGTGATGCAAATACCCAAACCGGGTCTTGATTTTCCAACAGCTTGCCGTTGGAACTTTTGAGGTACGTGATTTTCAATTGCTGTCCGATAGCAGTACCGGAAATCATCAGCAATACGATAAAAAGTAATTTTTTCATTACAAAAATAGCGTTTGTTAAAGTAAAATTCTTACTTTAGTGTAAATTTTCAATTCGTGAAAGAAGATTTTCTTCATTACATATGGCAATATAAGAAGTTTGATTTTGCAAACCTAACGACTACGGCGGGCGAAGCGTTAACTATTGTTCATTCGGGTCACTATTTGGGGCAATCAGGGCCTGATTTTTTCAATGCGCAACTCGTCATTAATCAGCAAAAATGGGCCGGTAATGTAGAAATTCACGTCAAGTCATCCGATTGGTATTTGCACCATCATCAAAACGACAATCGGTATGATACGATAATTTTACATGTGGTTTGGGAACATGACGTTCCGGTTTTCAGAAGTGATAACACTGAAATTCCTGTGTTGGAGCTTAAAAATTATGTGGCTTCCGAAATCGTTCAAAACTACCAAAACTTAATGCAACCTAAATCCTGGATTAATTGCGAACGTCACATCGCCGAAGTGGATTCGTTTGTTTTTACGAATTGGTTAGCCCGGTTATTTTTAGAGCGTTTGGAAACGAAGTCGGTTCCGGTGTTGCAACTTTTAGCACAGTCGGGCAACGATTGGGAAGCCGTTTTGTTTTATGGTTTGGCTAAAAATTTCGGTCTCAATACTAACGGTGAGGCTTTTTTGAAGATAGTGCAATCGATTCCGTTTGAGGTTATCCGAAAAGCTTCTTTTGAGGTTGAAAATACAGAAGCATTGTTACTGGGTCAAGCCGGCTTGCTCTCACCACAAGCTGAAGATACAGCGGCACAAGACTTGTGGCGTCGGTTTGATTATTGGCGTCAAAAATACCGCTTACAGTCGGTAGTAACCCAACCGGTTCAGTTTTTCAAACACCGACCCGATAATTTCCCTACCATACGATTGGCGCAATTAGCCATGTTGTACCACTGCCAACAACATTTGTTTTCAAAGCTGATGGCGACCAAAACTAAAGAAGATTTGTATCGTGTTTTTGATGTTGGGGTTTCCGATTATTGGCAAACGCACTATTTGATTGATAAGCCGAGCCCGATAAAGCCCAAAAAATTGAGTCGCGCTTTTATCGATTTGTTGATGGTAAATACCGTAATTCCGATGCAGCTGGCCTACGGAAAGCATCTGGGAAAAGAAGTTTCGGAAGCGGTGATGGCTCTGGCAGAAACAATATCGCCCGAAAAGAACACTATCATCGAAAAGTTTTTTAATTTTGGGGTCAAAGCAACCAATGCTTTTGAAACACAAGCACTCTTACAATTAAAAAACAAGTATTGCAATCACGGTCAGTGTTTGCAATGTGTCGTAGGAACCCAACTTTTAAAACAAACGCATGTCACCCATCATTAAGCTAAAATACTTTTTTGAAAAACACGGTTTTCATGTGTCGTCCCGTTTGGCAGACAAACTCGGGATGCGTGCCTCCAATGTGCGTTTGTTTTTTATTTACATCACTTTCGTTACTGCCGGATTGGGATTTGGGGTTTACCTTACCTTGGCCTTTTGGATTAAATTAAAAGATTTAATTCGAGGCAAGCGCACGTCTGTTTTTGATTTGTAAGTGTTATGCAGGGAATTTTAAAATCATTTATCAGTTTTTCGAAAAGCCAACGCATAGGTCTGGTGTTGTTATTTGCAATAGCAATTAGCATTCCTTGGCTGGAGAGTTTAGTCTATTTTTCAGAGGCTGTGGTGAATGAAAAAGAAAGGGCGTTGTGGTTGTCAAAGCAAGCGGTAATCGATAGTATGAAGCTCGAACAAAAACAATACAAACCGAAGCTGTATCCATTTAATCCCAATTTTATTACGGATTTCAAAGGCTATCAATTGGGCATGTCGGTCGCGGAAATAGACAGATTATTAGCGTATCGAAAGCAAAATAAGTTTGTGAATTCAGCCACCGAGTTTCAGCAGGTGACGCAAGTTTCCGATTCATTACTCAAGACCATGGCGCCATACTTTAAATTTCCCGATTGGGTAACAAAGTCACAAAAAAGAGGAGGCCATTTTACCACATACGAGCCCGCCAAGGCAACAACCGTCAAGAAGCGTGATATTAATGAAGCGTCTAAAGAAGATTTGATGCAGGTATATGGGATTGGCGATAAGATTTCGGATCGAATTTTACAACAAAAAGAAAAGTTAGGTGCTTTTGTTTCCATGGAGCAGCTGCAAGATGTTTGGGGATTATCGCCCGAAGTGATTCAGCAACTCCATACCCGTTTTGAAGTGCAATCGGTTGCCAAAATCAAAAAGATTAATGTTAACAGTGCTACAGTCAAAGAGTTGACTCAATTTCCCTTTTTTCAATACGAGACTGCCAAAGCTGTTGTGGTTCACCGCAGTATGAAAGGGGATATTAAAATTGAGGATTTAGCAAATATTAAAGGTTTTCCTGTTGATAAGATAAAAATAATTGCCTTATATTTGGAATTCTAAAAAAATAGCTAAAAAAAGAACTGTCGTATTGTATGAATTCAACGTATTTTACCGAAGAACACGAGTTGTTCAGAAAGAGTTTGCAGGATTTTCTGCAAAAAGAAGTAGTGCCACATATTGAGAAATGGGAAAAAACAGGAACCATTGAGCGTTTTATTTGGAAGAAATTCGGGGACATGGGTTTCTTTGGGTTGGCCTATCCTGAGGCTTACGGTGGTTTGAATTTGGATTTATTTTACACCGTAGTCTTTTTAGAAGAACTTCAAAAGATAAAATCTTCCGGTTTTGCGGCAGCCATGTGGGCTCATGCCTATTTGGCGATGACGCACTTGAATGCCGAGGGCGATGAGCGCATCAAGCAAGAATATTTAACGGCGAGTATTGCCGGTGAGAAAATCGGCGCGTTGTGTTTAACCGAACCTTTCGGCGGCAGTGATGTAGCCGGTATGCGAACTACGGCGGTGAAGCAGGGCGACAAATACATTATTAACGGATCCAAAACTTTTATTACCAACGGTGTGTATGCCGACTACTATGTCGTAGCAGCGAAAACCAGTCCGGAATTAGGAAATAAAGGCATCAGTATCTTTTTGGTGGATACGGCTACCAAGGGTATTAGTGCTACCAAATTGGATAAATTAGGTTGGAGAGCTTCGGATACGGCAGAGATTTCTTTTGACAATGTAGAGATTCCGGCTGCCAATTTAATGGGTGAAGAAGGCAAAGGGTTTCCGTATATTATGCAGCACTTTGCGTTGGAGCGCTTGATTATGGCGATTAATGCGCATGCCCGTGCCGAATATGCCATAAACTATACTTTAGAATACATGTCGCAGCGCGAAGCGTTTGGTAAAGCCATTAACAAGTTTCAGGCGTTGCGCCACACTATGGTAGATCATGCGACCGAAGTGGAGCACTGTAAGATTTTCAACTATGCAGCGGTTGCTCGTTTGAACAAAGGCGAATATGTGGTGAAAGAGGCCACGATGGCTAAATTAAAATCGACTAAAGTAGCCGATGAGGCGATATATGCGTGTTTGCAAATGTTGGGCGGCTACGGGTATATGGAAGAGTATCCGTTGGCGCGACTGTTACGCGACAGCCGATTGGGGCCGATTGGTGGCGGGACTTCGGAAATTTTGAGAGAGATTTTGTCGAAGATGATTATTGACAAGCAAAGTTACCAGCCGGCGGTGAAGTAACAAGAGATAAAGGAAAAGGGATAAGTTCAGAGGGCTTATCCCTTTTATGTTTTGCTTGTTGTTTTCTTTTGCGTGAGGGATGGAAGTGGAAATCCTTTTGCGAAGTAAAAGATTGCAACGTACAGCCCGACGGTGGCTATGTTGAAGTTTCCGATTGAAGGACGTTGGTGTAGCCACCGGCACGCCATGAAAATAATTTGTAATTTACAATTCAAAATTGCTTCGCCTGTTCTCAAAACAAATTTTAATTTGTTTTGCTCGAGTCATAATTATTTATATCTTTGCGCCCACTAAATGAGAGGAGGTGTCTAAATTATGTTGATTATACCCATTAAAGACGGAGAAAACATTGATAGAGCATTAAAGCGCTACAAGAGAAAATTCGATAAAACCGGAACCGTAAGACAACTTAGAGCGCGTCAGGCGTTTACTAAGCCATCGGTGGTGAGAAGAGCTCAGATTCAGAAAGCTCAATATATTCAAACCTTAAGAGACAATTTGGAAGGATAGTTAAATTCGACCTAAAGATACTGCCGCGAGTCATTAAAGTTTACTAACTTTGATACTCGCGGTTTTTTTATGGATACATTGAAGCAAAAATTTTTAGACTACTTGTTGTTGGAGAAAAAATACTCTCGGCATACGGCGACCGCTTATGGGAATGATTTGTTGTTTTTTGAATCGTTTTTGAGTGCCGCGTTTGATGATGCCGATTTGGCAAGGGTACATTACAGTCAGATTCGGGCTTGGATTGTAGCGCTTTCGGATGACGGTATTTCGAACGCCAGTATTAACCGCAAAATCGCTTCGTTAAAATCGTTTTACAAATTTTTGCTCAAAACGGGACATATCACGGCCAGTCCGCTATTGAAACATAAGGCGTTGAAGTCGCCGAAAAAAATCCAGATTCCTTTTTCGGAAAAAGAAGTCGACTTGGTATTGAATCAGATTGTATATCCGGAAGGGTTTGAGGGGGTACGCGACAAGTTGATTGTAGATTTGTTTTACACCACCGGAATCCGAAGAACCGAACTGATTCATTTACAAATGCACGATGTGGATTTGTCGGGAGGTACCATAAAAGTGTTGGGGAAAAGAAATAAGGAGCGCATTATTCCGATTTTACCGATAGTGCAACATCAGATGGCTTTGTACCTGTCGGAAAGAGCCCAATTACCAAGCATTATCGATAAAGACTATTTTTTTCTACTGTTAAAAGGCGTTAAATTGAACGATTCGTTTGTGTATCGTTTAATAAATTATTACTTTAGTAATGTCTCCGAGAAGGTCAAAAAGAGTCCGCATATTTTGCGCCATACATTTGCGACTCACCTGTTAAATAACGGAGCGGATATTAATTCAGTTAAAGAGCTATTGGGGCATTCGAGTTTGGCTTCTACCCAAGTCTACACGCACAGCAGTTTAGCGGAACTCAAAAAAGTTTACGGCGAGGCTCATCCCAGAAACAAGCAATAGTTCGACCATGTTTAATCTATAAAAATGTAATTATGAAGGTAAATGTTCATGCAGTAAACTTCACTGTCGACAGAAAGTTGGTTGATTTTATCAACGAAAGACTCAATAAATTGGAAAAATTTTATGACCGAGTGGTTTCGTCAGATGTTTTTTTAAAGGTAGACAATACCAGTGAGAAGGAAAATAAAATTGTAGAGGTGAAAATTCACGTACCCGGAGATGATTTTATGGTGAAAAAACAATGTAAAACATTTGAGGAAGCAGTGGAGTTATCGTCGGAATCGTTGGAAAGATTATTAGTAAAAAGAAAGGAAAAAATCAGAACGCACATCTAACAGAAAAATTTTTCTAAAAATGTTTTGATTAAAAGATAAAATGCCTACATTTGCAGTCCGTTAGAAATAGCGGACTTTTTTTATTGTTGCCGGTGTAGCTCAGCTGGCTAGAGCAGCTGATTTGTAATCAGCAGGTCGTGGGTTCGAGTCCCTCTATCGGCTCAAGTTCTTTAGAATATTGAAAACAAAAAGGTTAAGGGGAGATACTCAAGCGGCCAACGAGGGCAGACTGTAAATCTGCTGACTAAGTCTTCGCAGGTTCGAATCCTGCTCTCCCCACAAAGTTTTTGAAAGGCATTTTCGGAAAAGTTCGCTTTCGAGAAATGAAATTTAAAAACTTTGGATAAGGCAACGCCTTATCAGAATCATCGCCTAAAGGCGGTAATTCAATCGGAATTTAGAAATAGGGGTTTAGAGGTTTCTGAATTCTGAGGTCTAAACTTCTGAACACACAAGCCGGTGTAGCT
The DNA here is from genome assembly GCF_030053345.1 of Flavobacterium sedimenticola. GTDB lineage: Bacteria > Bacteroidota > Bacteroidia > Flavobacteriales > Flavobacteriaceae > Flavobacterium > Flavobacterium sedimenticola. The sequence goes on along the minus strand of NZ_JASGBP010000004.1, from coordinate 191,012 downwards.
CAGGGGTAGAGTGCTTCCTTGGTAAGGAAGAGGTCACGGGTTCAAATCCCGTCATTGGCTCAAATTTGTAAAATTTGAACACTAATATATAAACTAAGATTAAAAATTAAGTAAAATGGCAAAAGAGAATTTTAGTCGTACCAAGCCACACCTTAACATAGGTACTATTGGTCACGTAGATCACGGAAAAACTACTTTAACTGCTGCAATCACTAAAGTATTGTCTGATGCAGGTTATTGTCAAGCGAAATCATTTGATCAAATTGATAACGCTCCGGAAGAAAAAGAAAGAGGTATTACTATCAATACTTCACACGTAGAGTATGAAACTGCTAACCGTCACTACGCTCACGTTGACTGTCCAGGTCACGCGGATTACGTTAAGAACATGGTTACCGGTGCTGCTCAAATGGACGGTGCTATTTTGGTAGTTGCTGCTACAGATGGTCCGATGCCACAAACTCGTGAGCACATCCTTTTAGGACGTCAGGTAGGTATTCCAAGAATCGTTGTATTCATGAACAAAGTGGATATGGTTGATGATGCGGAATTATTAGAGTTGGTAGAAATGGAAATCAGAGACTTATTGTCTTTCTACGAATATGATGGAGATAACGGTCCGGTAATCCAAGGTTCTGCTTTGGGTGGATTGAACAATGATCCGGCTTGGGTTCCTAAAATCATCGAATTGATGGAGGCTGTTGATAACTGGATTGAAGAGCCGGTACGTGACAACGCTAAGCCATTCTTGATGCCTGTTGAGGACGTGTTTACAATCACTGGTCGTGGAACTGTAGCTACAGGTCGTATCGAAACTGGTGTGGCTAACACTGGAGATCCTGTTGAAATCATTGGTATGGGTGCTGACAAATTGACTTCTACAATTACTGGAGTTGAGATGTTCCGTAAAATCCTTGACCGTGGTGAAGCCGGTGACAACGTAGGTTTGTTGTTGAGAGGTATTGACAAAGCTGATATCCGTCGTGGAATGGTAATCTGTAAACCAGGTTCAGTAAAACCACACGCTAAATTCAAAGCTGAGGTGTATATCTTGAAAAAAGAAGAAGGTGGACGTCACACTCCATTCCACAATAACTATCGTCCGCAATTTTACGTTCGTACAACCGACGTAACGGGTATCATTTCATTACCTGCTGGTGTAGAAATGGTAATGCCGGGTGATAACTTAACGATTTCAGTTGAATTGTTGAGCCCAATTGCATTAAACGTAGGTTTACGTTTCGCTATCCGTGAGGGTGGTAGAACAGTTGGTGCTGGTCAGGTAACTGAAATTTTAGACTAATTATCTAATTCAAATAATAATTCCAGTGTCGTCGTCTATACAGACGACACTGGTTTTTAATGAAACGGGCGTAGTTCAAGGGTAGAATAGCGGTCTCCAAAACCGTTGATGGTGGTTCGAATCCTCCCGCCCGTGCAAAAAAATATTTACAATGGCAAAAATTGTTAATTATATATCAGAAGCGTTTGAAGAGTTGAAATCTAACGTGACTTGGCCGGAATGGGCTGAAGTTCAAAAGTACACTATTATTGTGGCGGTGTTTTCAATTGTTCTAGCCTTGGTAACTTGGGGTGTTGATGAATCTTGTGCAAAAGTGATTGCCGGATTCTTTAAGTTATTAAAACCATAATTTTTCTGAAATGGCTGATATTAATGTAAAAAAATGGTATGTGGTAAGAGCGGTAAGTGGTCAAGAAAATAAGGTAAAAGCTTATATCGAGACTGAAATTAACCGTTTGGGCATGTCAGATTATATCTCTCAAGTATTGGTTCCGACTGAAAAAGTGGTGCAAGTGCGTGACGGGAAAAAGATAGCTAAGGATAAAGTATACTTTCCCGGCTATGTCATGATTGAAGCTAATTTGGTTGGTGAGATACCTCATATTATTAAGTCAATCACCGGTGTGATTGGTTTCTTAGGAGAAGTTAAAGGTGGTGATCCGGTGCCTTTGCGTTTGTCTGAAGTTAACAGAATGCTTGGAAAAGTGGACGAATTGGCGGTTAATACCGATACCCAAAATATCCCGTTCAACGTAGGTGAAACCATTAAGGTAATTGATGGTCCTTTCAATGGCTTCAACGGAACCATTGATAAAATCAATGAAGAAAAGCGTAAGCTGGAAGTGATGGTGAAAATTTTCGGAAGAAAAACACCATTGGAATTGAGCTTTATGCAAGTTGAAAAAGTATAATTTTTTGTTACATATATTATAACCCGCGTCAATCGCTTCCAATTGAGAGATGCAAAATTTTTTAAGAAATGGCTAAAGAAATTAGTAAAGTAGTTAAACTACAAGTTAAGGGAGGTGCTGCGAACCCGTCGCCACCGGTTGGACCTGCTTTGGGAGCTGCTGGGGTTAATATCATGGAATTCTGTAAGCAATTTAATGCCAGAACCCAAGATCAACCCGGCAAAGTGTTACCGGTACAAATTACCGTGTACAAAGACAAATCGTTCGATTTTGTCGTGAAAACTCCACCTGCTGCAATTCAGTTATTGGATGCTGCTAAAATTAAATCCGGTTCCGGAGAGCCTAATCGTCGTAAAGTTGGTAACGTATCATGGGACCAAATCAAAACGATTGCCGAGGACAAAATGCCAGATTTAAATGCATTCACTATCGAATCTGCTATGAGCATGGTTGCTGGAACAGCTAGATCAATGGGATTAACTGTAACTGGAGATTCTCCTCTAAACAAAGGATAAGACATGGCAAAATTGACAAAAAAACAAAAAGAGGCTGCAGCAAAGATTGAGAAAAACAAATTGTATTCCTTAAAAGATGCTTCATCTTTATTGAAAACAGTTGCTTCTGCAAAATTTGATGAGTCAGTGGATATTGCTGTTCGTTTAGGAGTAGATCCGAGAAAAGCAAACCAAATGGTAAGAGGTGTGGTAACGTTACCACACGGAACCGGTAAAGACGTTAGAGTTTTGGCTCTTGTTACTCCGGATAAAGAAGCGGAAGCTAAAGCTGCTGGTGCAGACCACGTAGGTTTAGACGACTATCTACAAAAAATCAAAGACGGTTGGACCGATGTGGATGTAATCATCACCATGCCCGCTGTTATGGGTAAACTAGGTCCGTTAGGACGTGTGTTAGGTCCAAGAGGTTTGATGCCAAACCCTAAAACCGGAACCGTTACTATGGAAGTTGGTAAAGCAGTACAAGAAGTAAAATCAGGTAAAATTGACTTTAAAGTTGATAAAACCGGAATTGTACATGCGGGTATCGGAAGAATCTCTTTCGAAGCCGACAAAATTGTAGATAACGCTCACGAAATTATTCAAACATTAATCAAATTAAAACCAACTGCAGCTAAAGGTACTTACATCAAGTCTATCCACTTGTCTAGTACGATGAGTCCTGCTATTGCCTTAGATCCTAAAGCAGTATAATTGGTAGTTAAAAAGTTTTATTATGACTAGAGAAGAAAAATCAATCGCGATAGAAGATTTAACTGCAAAGTTGGCTAATACGAATGTAATTTACATTGCAGATACATCTGGATTGGATGCAGAAACGACATCTAACTTGAGAAGAGCTTGTTTCAAAGCCGGCATCAAATTAGAGGTGGTTAAAAACACCCTACTTGAAAAAGCCATGGAAGCTTCTGCTAATGATTACGGCGACTTACCGTCAGTTTTAAAAGGAAACTCTTCCGTATTCATTGCTGAAATCGCTAACGCTCCAGCAAAAATTATCAAAGATTTCAGAAAGAAATCAGATAAACCGGTATTCAAAGGCGCTTACATCAATCAAGAAATCTACATCGGAGATAACTTGTTAGACAGCTTAGCATCGCTTAAATCTAAAGAAGAAGTTATCGGTGAAATCATCGGATTACTTCAATCCCCTGCTAAACGTATCCTTTCGGCTTTGTTGAACAACGCGGAACAAAAAGGTGAAGCAGCAGAATAATTAGAGCAGACTAAAAAATAAATATTAAAAGAACATTTTAAACGATAGAAAAAATGGCAGATTTGAAACAATTCGCAGAACAATTAGTTAACTTAACTGTAAAAGAAGTTAATGATTTAGCTACAATATTAAAAGATGAGTATGGTATCGAACCAGCTGCTGCAGCTGTAGTAGTTGCTGCCGGTGGAGCCGGTGGAGGAGAGGCTGCTGAAGAGCAAACTGAATTCACAGTAGTATTGAAAGATGCTGGTGCTTCTAAATTGGCAGTAGTTAAAGCTGTAAAAGAACTTACAGGTTTAGGTCTTAAAGAAGCAAAAGACATCGTTGATGGTGCACCTGCTAACATCAAAGAAGGAGTTTCTAAAGCAGAAGCTGAAGGTTTGAAAAAATCTTTAGAAGAAGCTGGAGCTGTTGTTGAGTTAAAATAATCCAACACCGGTTTTAGAACTAGGTTTAGGCCTTGGACAATGCGTCCAAGGGCCTAAACCATTTTTCGTATAATAAAATTATATTCAGTTTTATTATCACCACTCGTTTACAAAACGAAAAATTGCTTAGTCAATACGAAGAAAAAAACAAACTATTTTCCTGGTTTATTTTTAAAGAGGTATTGATTATTTATAAAAGGAAAGTAGAAATCAATAAGTGTGCTCTCACACAAAAATTACTTTTTTAAAATCAAAATTTTGTCCATTGATGATAACAAATCAGACTGAAAGATTGAATTTTGCCTCTACTAAAAACATTCCTCAATATCCCGACTTCTTGGATGTTCAGGTAAAATCTTTTAAAGATTTCTTCCAATTGGAAACCAAATCTGATGAGAGAGGCAACGAAGGGCTTTACAACACCTTCATGGAAAACTTTCCAATTACTGATACAAGAAACCAATTTGTATTAGAGTTCTTAGATTACTTTGTCGACCCTCCGCGTTACACCATTCAAGAGTGTATCGAAAGAGGTTTAACGTACAGTGTGCCTTTAAAAGCCCGATTAAAACTGTACTGTACCGATCCGGAACACGAAGACTTCGAAACTATTGTACAAGACGTGTATTTAGGAACCATTCCTTACATGACACCAAGCGGAACCTTTGTAATTAATGGTGCGGAGCGTGTTGTAGTTTCGCAATTACACCGTTCACCGGGCGTTTTCTTTGGTCAGTCTTTCCATGCTAACGGAACTAAGTTGTATTCTGCCAGAGTTATTCCTTTCAAAGGATCATGGATTGAATTTGCTACCGATATCAACAGCGTCATGTATGCCTATATCGATAGAAAGAAAAAATTACCGGTAACTACTTTGTTCCGTGCTATCGGATTCGAAAGAGATAAAGATATTTTGGAGATTTTTGACCTTGCGGAAGAAATCAAAGTATCCAAAACCGGATTAAAAAAATACGTAGGACGACGATTAGCGGCAAGAGTATTGAATACTTGGCATGAGGATTTCGTTGACGAGGATACCGGAGAAGTAGTATCTATCGAGCGTAACGAAATTATCTTAGACCGCGACACCATTATCGACAAAGATAATGTGGAAGAAATCATCGATTCTAATGTAAAATCTATTTTGTTACACAAAGAAGATGCCAATCAAGGTGATTATGCTATCATTCACAATACGTTACAAAAAGATCCAACTAACTCAGAAAAAGAAGCTGTTGAGCACATTTACCGTCAGTTGCGTAATGCAGAACCGCCTGATGAAGAAACCGCGCGCGGCATTATCGATAAATTATTCTTCTCTGACCAACGTTACAACTTAGGTGAAGTAGGTCGTTACAGAATGAACAAAAAGTTAAACTTGGATATCCCTATGGAAAAACAAGTGTTAACGAAAGAAGACATCATCACTATCGTTAAATATTTAATCGAATTGATTAACTCTAAAGCGGAGATTGATGATATTGATCACTTGTCTAACCGTCGTGTGAGAACCGTTGGTGAGCAATTGTCTCAACAATTTGGTGTTGGTTTAGCGCGTATGGCGCGTACCATCCGTGAAAGAATGAATGTTAGAGATAACGAGGTGTTTACACCAATCGATTTGATCAATGCCAAAACATTGTCATCGGTTATCAACTCTTTCTTTGGTACCAACCAGTTATCTCAGTTTATGGATCAAACCAATCCATTGGCCGAGATTACTCACAAACGTAGATTGTCTGCCCTTGGACCGGGTGGTCTTTCTCGTGAAAGAGCCGGTTTCGAGGTTCGTGACGTTCACTATACCCATTACGGTCGTTTATGTCCGATTGAAACGCCGGAAGGACCAAACATCGGTTTGATTTCCTCGTTAGGTGTTTACGCCAAAGTAAACAGTATGGGGTTCATTGAAACGCCTTACCGCGTAGTGAAAAACGGTGCAGTCGACTTAACTTCCGATCCAATCTATTTAAGTGCGGAAGAAGAAGAAGGGAAAATGATTGCTCAGGCTAATATTGCCATGGATGATAACGGAAAAATTACGGCCGATAAAGTTATTGCCCGTGAAGAAGGTGATTTCCCGGTAGTTGATCCAACTGAAATTCATTACACCGACGTAGCGCCAAACCAAATCGCTTCGATTTCAGCATCCTTAATTCCGTTCTTGGAACATGATGATGCGAACCGTGCGTTGATGGGATCCAACATGATGCGTCAGGCCGTACCATTGTTACGTCCTGAAGCTCCAATTGTAGGAACCGGTTTGGAGCGTCAAGTCGCTTCTGATTCCAGAGTATTGATTAATGCAGAAGGCGAAGGAACTGTAGAGTATGTTGATGCCAACATGATTACCATCAAATACGACAGAACAGAAGAAGAAAGAATGGTGAGCTTTGATCCGGATGAAAAAACATACCAATTAATCAAGTTCCGAAAAACCAACCAAAGTACGTCGATTAACTTGAAGCCTATCGTAAGAAAAGGCGACAGAGTAACTAAAGGACAAGTGCTTTGTGAAGGATATGCCACGCAAAACGGAGAGTTGGCTTTGGGTAGAAACCTAAAAGTAGCGTTCATGCCTTGGAAAGGGTACAACTTCGAGGATGCGATTGTAATTTCTGAAAAAGTAGTTCGTGATGATATCTTTACGTCTATCCACGTAGATGATTATTCTTTGGAAGTACGTGATACCAAATTGGGTAACGAAGAGTTAACCAATGATATCCCGAACGTTTCTGAAGAGGCAACCAAAGATTTGGATGAAAACGGTATGATCAGAATCGGAGCCGAGGTAAAACCAGGCGACATTCTAATCGGAAAAATTACACCAAAAGGAGAATCCGATCCGACTCCAGAAGAAAAACTCTTAAGAGCCATCTTCGGAGACAAAGCCGGTGATGTGAAAGATGCTTCCTTGAAAGCTTCTCCATCGTTACACGGTGTGGTTTTAGATAAAAAATTATTCGCGAGAGCGGTAAAAGATAAAAAGAAACGTACCAAAGACAAAGACGATTTGACGGCTTTGGAAATGGAATTCGAAACCAAATTTGTGGAATTAAAAGACAAATTGGTAGATAAATTATTCAACATTGTAAACGGAAAAACATCGCAAGGTGTCATGAACGATTTGGGTGAAGAAGTATTGCCGAAAGGTAAAAAATACACCCAGAAAATGTTACATGCCGTAGAAGATTTTGCGCACTTAACTAAAGGACAATGGGTGGCAGATGAAGAAACCAACAATTTGGTGAACGACTTAATTCACAACTACAAAATCAAATTAAACGATTTACAAGGTGCCTTAAGAAGAGAGAAATTCACCATCACTGTGGGAGACGAATTGCCGGCCGGTATTTTGAAATTGGCGAAAGTATATATCGCTAAGAAGCGTAAACTGAAAGTGGGTGATAAAATGGCGGGACGTCACGGAAACAAAGGTATTGTAGCTCGTATCGTTCGTCATGAAGACATGCCGTTCTTAGAAGACGGAACACCGGTAGATATCGTATTGAATCCGCTAGGGGTACCATCGCGTATGAACATCGGTCAGATTTATGAGACGGTATTAGGTTGGGCCGGAATGAACTTGGGTAGAAAATTTGCTACACCAATCTTCGACGGCGCTACGCTGGACCAAATCAACGCCTTGACTGACGAAGCAGGAATCCCAAGATTCGGTCATACCTATTTGTACGACGGAGGAACAGGAGAACGCTTCCACCAACCGGCAACAGTAGGAGTAATCTATATGTTGAAACTCGGACACATGGTAGACGACAAAATGCACGCCCGTTCTATAGGTCCATACTCGTTGATTACGCAACAACCGTTAGGAGGTAAAGCTCAGTTCGGAGGTCAGCGTTTCGGAGAAATGGAGGTTTGGGCACTTGAAGCTTATGGCGCATCAAGTACGCTTAGAGAAATTTTGACTGTTAAATCGGATGACGTAATCGGTAGAGCAAAAACTTACGAAGCTATCGTTAAGGGAGAAACTATGCCGGAGCCAGGATTACCGGAATCATTCAATGTATTAATGCATGAATTGAAAGGTCTTGGATTAGACATCAGATTAGAAGAATAAAATCAGTAATCAGTCTCAGTCTCAGTGGGCAGAAATGCTGTAAACTGTGACTGGGAACTGTGACTGTAAACAAAAATTTAAAGTTTACGACTATGATGAATAGAAATAAAGATACTAAAAATACTATCAAAAGATTTGACAGAATTTCGATAGGATTGGCTTCTCCCGAATCCATCTTGGCTGAGTCAAGAGGTGAGGTGTTAAAGCCGGAAACCATCAACTATAGAACGCACAAACCGGAGCGTGACGGGCTTTTCTGTGAGCGTATCTTCGGACCTGTAAAGGATTTCGAATGTGCTTGTGGTAAATACAAAAGAATCCGTTACAAAGGAATTGTTTGTGACCGTTGTGGTGTCGAAGTAACCGAGAAAAAAGTACGTAGAGACAGAGTAGGTCACATCAATTTGGTGGTGCCTATTGCGCACATTTGGTACTTCCGTTCGTTGCCTAACAAAATTGGTTATATCCTTGGATTGCCGTCTAAAAAATTAGACATGATTATCTACTACGAGCGATACGTAGTAATCCAAGCTGGTATTGCTAAAAATGCAGAAGGCGAACCATTACAAAAATTAGATTTCTTAACCGAAGAAGAGTATTTGAATATTTTAGATACGCTTCCGATGGAGAATCAATATTTAGACGATTCAGATCCTAATAAATTCATCGCCAAAATGGGTGCTGAGTGTATCATGGATTTATTGGCCCGTACCGATTTGGATGCGTTGTCCTACGAATTGCGTCACAGCGCTAACCACGAAACGTCGAAACAAAGAAAAACAGAAGCGTTAAAAAGATTACAAGTAGTAGAATCGTTCCGCGAGGCTAACCTAAACCGTGAGAATCGTCCGGAGTGGATGATTTTAAAAGTAATTCCGGTAATTCCGCCTGAATTACGTCCGTTGGTGCCGCTTGATGGGGGTCGTTTTGCTACTTCCGATTTGAACGATTTGTACCGAAGAGTAATCATCCGTAACAACCGTTTGAAACGATTGATGGAAATCAAAGCGCCGGAAGTAATCTTGAGAAACGAAAAACGTATGTTACAAGAATCAGTAGATTCCTTGTTTGATAACACCCGTAAAGCTTCTGCAGTTAAAACCGAATCGAACCGACCGTTAAAATCGCTTTCGGATTCCTTAAAAGGAAAACAAGGTCGTTTCCGTCAAAACTTACTAGGAAAACGTGTCGATTATTCGGCTCGTTCGGTAATTGTCGTTGGACCGGAAATGAAATTGTTCGAATGTGGTTTGCCAAAAGATATGGCGGCGGAACTATACAAACCATTCGTTATTCGTAAACTAATCGAAAGAGGTATTGTTAAAACCGTTAAGTCGGCTAAGAAAATCATCGATAAAAAAGAGCCTGTAGTATGGGATATTCTCGAAAATGTAATCAAAGGACATCCGGTATTACTTAACCGTGCTCCTACGTTGCACCGTTTGGGTATCCAAGCGTTCCAACCCAAATTGATTGAAGGAAAAGCCATCCAATTACACCCGTTAGTGTGTACGGCGTTTAACGCGGATTTCGACGGTGACCAAATGGCGGTGCATTTGCCGTTAGGACCGGAAGCTATTTTGGAAGCCCAATTGTTAATGTTGGCTTCGCACAATATCTTAAACCCGGCCAATGGTGCTCCGATTACCGTACCGTCTCAGGACATGGTTTTGGGTCTGTACTACATGACCAAAGAAAGATTATCGACACCTGATCATAAAATCTTAGGCGAAGGCTTAACGTTCTATTCTGCTGAAGAAGTAAATATTGCTTTAAATGAAGGCCGTTTAGAATTGAACGCGCGAATCAAAATCAGAGCAAAAGATTTTAATGAAAATGGGGATTTAGTATACAAGATCATCCAAACAACTGCCGGTAGAGTACTTTTCAACGAAGTAGTACCGGAAGCTGCCGGTTACATCAACGAAGTATTGACCAAAAAATCATTACGTGATATTATTGGTAAAATCTTAGCCGTAACCGATGTGCCAACCACGGCTGCTTTCTTGGATAACATGAAAGATATGGGATACAAATTCGCTTTCAAAGGCGGATTGTCATTCTCTTTAGGAGATATCATCATCCCGGAAAGAAAAGACGATTTGATTGCCGATGCTCGTGAACAAGTAGACGGAATTACCATGAACTATAACATGGGTCTTATCACGAACAACGAGCGTTACAATCAGGTAATCGACGTGTGGACTTCCACCAATGCCTTGTTGACGGAGTTAGCTATGAAAAACATTAGAGAAGACCAACAAGGATTCAACTCGGTGTACATGATGCTTGACTCCGGAGCGCGTGGATCGAAAGAACAGATTCGTCAGTTAACCGGTATGCGTGGTTTGATGGCGAAGCCGAAAAAATCAACCGCCGGTGGTGGAGAAATTATCGAAAACCCGATTCTTTCCAACTTTAAAGAAGGGTTATCAATTTTGGAATACTTCATCTCTACGCACGGTGCTCGTAAAGGATTAGCGGATACCGCTTTGAAAACGGCCGATGCAGGTTACTTGACGCGTCGTTTGCATGACGTTTCTCAAGACGTAATCGTAAACTCTGTAGATTGTGGTACGTTAAGAGGAATCGAAGTTTCGGCTTTGAAGAAAAACGAAGAAATCGTAGAAACACTAGGAGAAAGAATCTTAGGACGTGTGGCATTACAAGATGTCATCAATCCGTTAACCAACGAAATCTTAGTACACTCCGGAGAGCAAATCACAGAAGCGATTGTGAAAGCTATCGAAGAATCGCCGGTTGAAAAAGTAGATGTGCGTTCGCCATTGACTTGTGAAGCCAAAAAAGGAATCTGTGCTAAATGTTACGGAAGAAACTTGGCTACCGGAAAAATGACTCAAAAAGGGGAAGCTGTCGGTGTTATCGCAGCCCAATCTATTGGTGAGCCGGGTACACAGTTAACCTTGCGTACTTTCCACGTGGGTGGAGTTGCCGGTGGAGTTTCTGAAGAATCAAGCATTGTGGCTCGTTTTGGCGGAAAACTGGAAATCGAAGATTTGAAAACAGTGGTTGGAGAAGATAACGACGGTAACAAAGTAGATATCGTAGTGTCTCGTTCCACAGAGTTGAAATTAACCGATGTTAAAACCGGAATCTTATTAAGTACACACAACATTCCTTACGGTTCTGTCATCAATGTAAAAGATGGTGATGTGGTTGAAAAAGGAGCGGTTATTTGTAAATGGGATCCGTATAACGGAGTTATTGTTTCGGAATTCACCGGAAAAATTGCTTACGAAGATTTAGAGCAAGGACAAACGTTCCAAGTGGAAATTGACGAGCAAACCGGATTCCAGGAAAAAGTAATTTCGGAAGGAAGAAATAAAAAATTAATCCCAACCTTATTGGTATACGGTAAAGACGGAGAATTAATCCGTTCGTACAACTTACCGGTTGGTGCTCACTTGATGGTAGAAGACGGAGAAAAAATTAAAGCCGGTAAAATCTTGGTTAAAATTCCACGCCGTTCTTCTAAAGCAGGGGATATCACAGGAGGTTTACCTAGAATTACCGAGTTGTTGGAAGCACGTAACCCATCGAATCCGGCCGTGGTGTCTGAAATTGACGGGGTAGTTTCTTTCGGTAAAATCAAACGTGGTAACCGTGAAATCGTAATCGAATCCAAATTCGGCGAGGTGAAAAAATACTTGGTGAAATTGTCAAGTCAAATCTTAGTGCAAGAAAACGACTTCGTGAAAGCCGGTATGCCATTGTCTGACGGCGCGATTACACCGGAAGACATCTTAAGAATCCAAGGGCCATCTGCTGTACAACAGTACTTGGTAAATGAGATTCAGGAAGTGTATCGTCTTCAAGGGGTAAAAATCAACGACAAGCACTTTGAAGTAGTGATTCGTCAAATGATGCGTAAAGTACAAATTGAAGATCCGGGAGATACTTTATTCTTGGAAGAGCAATTGGTACATACTGCCGACTTTATCGAAGAAAATGATAAGTTATACGGAATGAAAGTAGTGGAAGATGCCGGAGACTCTGAAGTGTTAAAACCGGGTCAAATTGTATCGCCACGTGAGTTAAGAGATGAAAATTCGTTGTTGAAACGTAATGACAAAAACCAAGTAGTAGCTCGTGATGTCATCACGGCTACCGCGACTCCGGTGCTACAAGGTATTACCAGAGCGTCATTACAAACCAAATCATTTATCTCGGCGGCTTCCTTCCAGGAAACGACTAAAGTATTGAACGAAGCTGCGGTGGCAGGTAAAGTAGATACCTTGGAAGGATTGAAAGAAAATGTTATCGTGGGTCACAGAATTCCTGCGGGAACCGGTATGCGCGATTACGATCACACCATTGTAGGCTCGAAAGACGATTACAATGAAATCATGGCTAATAAAGAAGAATATATCTATTAATCATGAGTGATAATAATCAACAACAAGGACAAATCAACATTGAGTTGGATGAAAAAACAGCCGAAGGAATTTATTCCAATTTGGCTATCATTAACCATTCCGCCTCAGAATTTGTAGTTGATTTTGTAACCATCATGCCGGGTGTGCCTAAAGCCAAAGTAAAATCGAGGATTGTGTTGACACCACAACACGCCAAAAGATTTTTAAAAGCCTTAGGTGAAAATATCCATAGGTACGAATTGGCCAACGGTGAAATTAAGGATACGGAGCAACCACCGATTCCTTTAAATTTCGGTCTTACCGGTCAAGCCTAAATATAGAAAGCCTCTCCAGATGGAGAGGCTTTTTTATTTCAACACTTCATTTATATGTGCATACTCAAGGTCAGCTTGCTGTCAAAAACCCTTCTTTTTATATACAGGGAAGCGTTTATCAGTGTAATCTTATTTTTAAAACTTTACTTATAAAACATATATATTTATAAAATAAAGATTACAAAAATACTAGTAAAGTGCATTTTGACGACAAAATCCATCCGTGATGGATTTTTTTTTTGTTCTTTTGAGATGTATTCAGATAGAAAGATTTTGAAGTAAAATACTTACTTACTAAAAGTAAGTCCCACTTAAAAGTCAAAAAAATACGATAAAGTGCTTCGTGTTTGGTTTACATCGATAATTTGTGCGTTTGAACAATTTTTATTGCTCTACATTATCCAATAGGGTAGTTTCGTTCAACAATTGGTATAACATTAATAAAATTTTCTATGAACAAAGCAATTACTTTTTCCGATAAGAAGAGAGATATAGTAGTTAAAAGAGTTGGATTCAGACTTTTTTTAACTTCAATGTTGTTTTTTGGATCTAATTTTATTTTCGCACAACAGACTCAAACCATTTTGACCACAACAAGTACTTCTCCTTTCACAGTCCCAAGTGATATTTCAAGAATGAGAATTGAACTATGGGGAGGCGGTGGCGCTGGTGGTGGCGTAACCAATGGTAATAATGTTTCCGGTGGTGGTGGTGCGGGAGGCTCATACACCAGAGGAGCAAGTAATGTTACGCCAGCTTCATCTATTACATTTACAGTCGGTGCTGGAGGAGCAGGAGTTTCTAATGGTCAAGGAGGAGCCGGTGGGACGTCCACCTTCAACTCACCAACCGTGCTTTCGGCTGTTGGTGGAGCAGGAGGGTTGACTAATGTATCCATTAATTCAGGGGCACCTGTAACTGTAGGAGTTACATTAAATGGTGGTGCTGGAGGCAATGGAACTAATGGAGGAGGTTCTAATTCCAGTGGAGGCGGTGGTGGAGGTGCCGGTTCTACAGCTAGTGGAGGAAATGCTACTGGAGCTACTGCCGGAGCCGGAGGGTTAGGCGATGGTACAGGAACCGGAGGGACAGGTAGAGCAGGACAAAGTACGCCGGGTACACCTTTGGCTGCAACAGGAATCGGTGCCGGAGGTGCCGGAGCAAGAAATACAAACTCAGGTTCAACAGCAAGAGCCGGAGGTGCGGGTTCAAGCGGCCAAATCAGATTGACGTATTATTTATACTCGATAACCGGAACTACGGCTTCATCACCGATTTGTGCCGGAGGTTCTTCAACGGTAAATGTAACAGCATCAGCGATAGGGCTGCCAACAGGAAATTATACAGTAACTTATAACTTATCGGGAGCTAACAGTGTAACCGGTGCTACATCATCAATGACGGTAACAACAGCAGGAAGCGGTTCGTTTACCATTTCCAGCGGTTTTGTTTCCGGCGGAGCAACTACGATTACCATTACCAATTTACAAAATACAGATTTTGGCTCTAGAATTACAGCTAATAACACAGCCAGTATTACGGTTATACCTAGTAATACGGCTAGTGCTCCTTCGTCTACACCAACGACATGCCCGGGTACTGCCATAACAACTGTTACCCATACAACTACGGGTGCAACAGGAATTGGTATACCAACAGGATTACCTTCTGGGGTTTCGGCGGTATGGTCGTCAAATACAATTACAATCAGCGGAACACCAACCATTTCGGGAACTTATAATTACAGTATCCCTTTGACAGGGGGCTGTGGCAGCGTAAATGCGACAGGTACAATTACCGTTACGGGAACAACTTCATGGGTGGGTACAACAAGTTCAGCATGGAATGATGTTTCAAATTGGAGTTGTGGTTTGCCTAGTGCAACTAATAATATTATCATTTCTACGAGCTCTCCTAATGCTCCTGTTTTGAACGTTGATTTTACATTAGGTTCAGGAAAAACACTAACCTTGTCAGGCACCGGAAGTTTGACTATTGGGTCACAATCCAACTTAACCATTGACGGTAATGCTGATTTTGGAGGAAAATCGGTGACTATTCTTTCGGATGCTACCGGAACCGGGGCTATCGGTCAAGTTTCAGGGTCATTGAATAATGCCACTAATGTGACAGTGGAACGTTATATCCCGCTGGGAAAAAGAGCGTTCCGTTTTTTAACACCGGGTGTAACTACTACCGAGTTTATATCAGGAAGTTGGCAAGAAGCAACACATATTACCGGTTCCACTACAGGTGCGGGTGGTTTTGATGCTACAGTATCGGGAAGTCCGTCTATGTATACTTATAATAATACAGTGGCTTCGGGTACAGGATGGACAGCGATTCCCAATACCAATGCTACCAATTTAGAGGCTGGTATGGGATATAGAATATTAATCAGAGGAGACAGAACTCCATCGTTGTTAACCAGCGCATCTGCAGCCAATATGAATACAGCGGTCACTTTGAGCGCTACCGGGGCTTTAAGAGTCGGACAAGTGGTTATGAATGTATCGAGTACTCCGGCCATCAATAACACCACCAATACTACTACTAACGGATTTAGTTTAGTAGGGAATCCGTACGTGTGTTCCGTAGATTGGCATGCCGTATCTCGCTCCGGTCTATTGGATACCTATTATGCCTGGGATGCTAACATGGGAACCTCTTCACAAAGAGGGCGCTATGTAGCGTACAGTGTAGCTACCGGATTTAACAGTATGGGGAATTCCGGTTCTTCACAAGTAGGACGTTACATCCAACCGGGTCAGGCTTTCTTTGTGCGAAACACAACCTTAGGAACACCGGGAACCTTAACGTTTGACGAAAATGATAAGGCCGATACTTACACCAGCGTTTTCAGAACACAACAATCCTACAATGATGTCACCACTTTCAGTAAATTAGGGTTGTTAGTATATGAACCTAATGAGTTGGCTTTAGGAAGTTCGCCAATCGATGGAGCAGTTGCTTTTTTTGGTTCCGATTTTACCAATGCTATTGATGCCGGTGATGTAGAAAAGTTAGAATCGGCAGGAGAGAATGTCGCTTGGTTTAATTCCAACCAAAAATTAGCGATGGCAACGATGTCTCCTGTAGCTGCTACGGATGAATTAATGTTAAAAACATTGCGCTTTACAGCTAATAAATCGTACACATTTAAATTTGAAACTTCCGATTTTGATGCTTCTGTTTCAGCATTTTTGGTAGATCAATATCTAAATACCCAAACCCCTATCGCATTAAATGAGGATGCATTTGTTACGTTCACTACTACCACAGACGTTCAATCGTATGGTGAAAACCGCTTTAAAGTAGTTTTCGATGTGAATGCTTTAGGCAATGTGAATTTTGAATCTTTTGTGAGTTTATATCCAAATCCTGCTAACGGTAATTTATTTTATTTAAATTTGCCGACATGGGATGAAAACACCAGTGTTGTATTGTACAATGCTCTTGGACAACAAATTCCGGTAATTGCGGGAGAAATTGACGGAATGGCCAGACAATACAATGTCCCTGCGAATTTAACCAAAGGAGTATACTATGTTAAAGTAGCTCAAAACGGTAAAGAAGCCACTAAAAAATGGATAGTAAATAATTAATAACAAAAGGACTTTATGAGCGCCATGAAATATGTAAATAAAATAGTTTTTACGATAGTGTTACTTTGTATTACAACATCTTCGCTACAGGCACAAGAAGATTTTGGTGATGATACAGATGACAATACCCCGGCAGCCAGTGTCGATTTTTACGTTCCGTTACTGCTGGTTACTGCAGTAGGATTGGGGTATCTTTTGTTACGCCAAAAAACCAAAATAAATCGCTAAGATTTAAAATTATATCTAAAAAAAAATCCACTGTATAGTGGATTTTTTTTTTGACGTCTTCTTTTTTTTTATTCAAATTCCGAGGTAAAGTACAACTTCACATTCGGAAACTTGCTTTGCGTCATTTGAATGGTAAACTCCGAATCGGCCAAGAAGACCAGTTGCCCATATTTGTCATGCGCTAAAAACTTCTGTTTGATTCTTTTAAACTCTTTGAATTCTTCGCTTTTCGGATCATTGGGTTTTACCCAACACGCTTTGTGCACCGGAAAGTTTTCGTAGCTGCATTTGGCGCCGTATTCGTGCTCTAATCGGTACTGAATTACTTCATACTGTAAGGCTCCGACAGTTCCGATTACTTTTCGGTTGTTCATTTCCAAAGTAAACAACTGGGCCACACCTTCATCCATCAACTGATCTACGCCTTTCTCCAATTGCTTCGCTTTTAGCGGGTCGGCATTGTTAATGTAACGGAAATGCTCGGGAGAAAAACTTGGTATGCCTTTAAAATTCATCAATTCGCCTTCGGTTAAGGTATCGCCGATTTTGAAATTCCCGGTATCGTGTAATCCTACAATATCGCCGGGATAAGAGATATCGACAATTTCTTTTTTCTCGGCAAAGAAAGCATTCGGACTGGAGAATTTCAAATTCTTATTCAGTCGAACATGTGTGTAGGGTTTGTTTCGCTCAAAAGTCCCCGAAACGATTTTAACAAACGCCAATCGGTCCCGGTGTTTCGGATCCATATTGGCATGGATTTTAAATACAAACCCGCTCATTTTTTCTTCTTCCGGATGTACCAAACGGGTTTCCGATTCTTTGGCTCGAGGCGAAGGTGCAATTTCAATAAAACAATCCAACAATTCCCGTACTCCGAAATTGTTTAAAGCCGATCCGAAAAATACCGGTTGTAAATCGCCATTCAAATACGCTTCGCGATCAAAAGCCGGATACACTTCCGAAATCAATTCTAATTCGTCTCGCAACTTTACCGCCGGTTTTTCCCCAATGATTTTTTCCAATTCAGGGCTGTTAATATCCGAAAAGGCAATGGTGTCTTCAATGTTTTTTCTGCTGTCGCCACTAAAAAGATTGATGTTTCGCTCCCAAATATTATATATTCCCTGAAAATCATACCCCATACCGATAGGAAAACTCAAGGGTGTGACACTCAATTTGAGTTTTTGCTCTACTTCATCCATCAAATCAAAGGCGTCTTTTCCTTCTCGGTCTAATTTGTTGATAAAAACAATCATCGGAATGTTACGCATACGGCAAACTTCCACCAATTTTTCGGTTTGTTCCTCAACTCCTTTCGCCACATCAATCACCACAATAACACTGTCTACCGCTGTTAACGTTCTGAACGTATCTTCGGCAAAATCTTTGTGACCGGGTGTATCAAGGATATTAATCTTCTTGTCCTTGTAATTAAAGGCCAACACAGAGGTAGCTACCGAAATTCCTCTTTGCCTTTCGATTTCCATAAAGTCGGAAGTAGCGCCCTTCTTTATCTTATTGTTCTTCACGGCACCGGCTTCCTGAATAGCGCCTCCAAAAAGCAACAGCTTCTCGGTCAGCGTTGTTTTTCCGGCATCGGGATGCGAAATAATTCCAAAAGTTCTGCGACGTTGTATTTCTTTTAAAAAACTCATATTTTTTTCTAAATGGTCTGCAAAAATACTATTATTTGCGCACAATTCGGATATGTATTTCAGGTGTGTTTTTCAGAAAGCGAAAACGGCTTAAAGTTCTGTTAATAAAATTTTGTTAATAGTAAGCCCGATACTTGTATAATGTGTTTGAATTGTTACTTTTGTTGATTGTTAACACAAAAAAACGATAGTAATTTTGGCCGCTTGCAAAAACCAAAATGGAACACTTATTTTTTAAACGATAAAATATAACATGAGCTTAAAACAGTTTTTTTTAGGATTGTTCTTTTCAATGTCGATTGCCGGTTTTGGGCAAAACAGTTCAAGAGAAGTTTTGTTTACCATTAATGATAAACCCTATTACACCGATGAATTTTCCAGAGTGTATAAAAAGAATCTGGATTTGGTGAAAGACGAGTCACAAAAAGACCTGAATCAATATTTGGAGCTTTTCATCGGGTACAAATTAAAAGTAAACAAAGCCTATAAATTAGGTTTGGATAAGAATCCGAAATACGTAAACGAGTTAAAATCGTACCGAAATCAGTTGGCTAAAAATTACTTCAACGATACCAAAATTACTCACGAATTAGTAGAAGAGGGTTACAATCGTTTGCAAAAAGAAATCAGAGCGTCACACATCTTAATTTTAGTAGACGAAAATGCAACGCCTGAGGATTCCCTAAAAGCCTATAAAAAAATGGAAGAAGTAGCGAAGAGAGCTTACGCCGGAGAAGATTTTGCCGCTTTGGCAACGCAGTACTCCGAAGATCCTTCGGTAAAAGACAACAAAGGGGATTTAGGCTATTTTTCAGCTTTCAGAATGGTGTATCCTTTCGAAAGTGCTGCGTTTACCACACCAAAAGGGAAAGTGTCCAAAATCTTCAGAACTCGTTTTGGTTTTCACATTTTAAAAGTGGAAGCCATACGCGATAACAGAGGTGAAGTAACCGTGGCCCACATCATGATTCTAAATCCAAAACCGGAAGATGCCGATCAGGATTTGGCCAAGAATAAAATCAACGACATTTATAAAAAAATACAACAAGGCGAAAAATTCGAAGATTTGGCCAAGCAGTTTTCAGAAGACAAATCTTCTTCTTCCAAAGGTGGAGTATTAAACAAATTCGCCTCGGGTCAATTGAGTTCCGAAGCTTTTGAAAACGTAGCGTTTTCACTTTCCAAACCAAATGAAATTTCGACTCCGTTTCAAACGCAATTCGGATGGCACATTGTGAAGTTGGTCGAGAAGCATCCGGTAAAAACTTTCGAAGAAATGAAAGGAGAATTGGAGAATAAAATCGGAAAAGACGAACGTTCCAAAAAAATTACGGCTTCCTTAAACGAAAAACTCCGAAAAAAATACACCTACAAACGCGACAACAAACAATTTGCCGCCTTGACTAAGTTGGTGACGGATGATTTTTATGAATCCAAATGGAAACAACCGGAGAATGCTAAAGATTTCACTGCGCCGCTCTTGACCATCAACGCCAAAAAAATTGAAGGGAAATTGTTTTTGGACTTTGTGGAAAAACAACAAAAAGCAGGGTTAAAAATCAAGCCGATTGCCAAGTTGACCGAGAATTTATACGATAAGTTTTTAGAGGCTCAACTGACCGCCTATTACGATGAAAACCTGGAAAACGAGTTTCAGGATTTCGCCAATGTGATGGAAGAATACCGCGACGGATTATTGTTGTTTGATTTGATGGAGAAAGAAATTTGGGAACGTGCCAAAACCGATACTCTCGGATTGCAAAAGTTTTATGAGGAACACAAAAATGAACACCAATGGAAAAACAGGTTGGAGGCCACTGTGTTTTCGTCGACTAAACAGGACATGATTAAAAAAGCGCTCGACCTTTTAAAGAAGAAAAGCGACGCTCAAGCCATTAAAGACAAACTCAATGTAAATAATGTCATCAATATCATGTCGAATACCGGAACTTTTGAAGAAGGTAGTGATGCCTTGCCAAAAGGAACCAAATTCCAGGTTGGGATTTCGGATATTGTGAAAGAAGGAGAATATTATTTTATCACCAAAGTTGATAAAGTAATTCCAAGCAGCATTAAAACACTCGACGAATGCAGAGGCAAAATGGTAAACGATTACCAACAACAACTGGAGCAAGGTTGGGTGGATGATTTGAAAAAAGAATTCACGGTAAAAGTCAACCGCGACGTTTTTGAAAGAATAAAAAAACAGCTCCATCCGTAAAATGATTAAGAATGGTTTTTTTCTATTGCTTTTTTTGTTTTGTTCTTGTAATTATTTCAAACCGGAACAAAAGCCGGAATCGATTGCCAGAGTAGGAAAAAATTATTTGTATAAGAGTGATATTGCGACCTTAGTTCCGGCCGGGACGTCTAAAGAAGACAGCATACTGATTGTCAAGAATTTCATCAACCGCTGGGCTACCCAAAAGTTGCTCATTGAAGCGGCCGAGCGAAATTTAAGCGATAAAAAGAAAAAGGAATATAGCGATTTAATCAAACAATATAAGGTGGATTTGTACACCAAGGCCTATATTGAAGAAATCGTTAAAAATACCGTAGACACTTTGGTTTCTAATGAAGAGTTAAAAAAGTACTACGAACAAAACAAGGAAAATTTTAAAACCAACGGTACTTTGGTGCGATTGCGGTTTATCAATTTGGATCGAAGTAATCCTCGTTTTGAAACCATAAAAAATAAGTTCTTTGATTACAATAAAAAAGACAAAAAGTTTTGGGATACGTATGTGCTTCAGTTTAAAAATTTTGCGCTAAACGATACCGTTTGGGTCGATATGAGTCAAATTTACGCAAAACTGCCGGTCATCAATCCCGACAATCGGGATGAGATTATTCAGCCCGGAAAGAGAGCCCAAATTCAAAGCAACGATGATGTGTATTTGATTAAAGTCACTAATGTGATTGATAAAAACCAAATCGCGCCCTTTGAATATATTAAGCCAACACTCAAAGAAGTTATTCTCAACAAGAGAAAGTTAGAATTGATTAAAAAATTTGAAAAGGAAATCACCGATGATGCTATTAAAAACAAAGATTATGAAATATATCAATAACCAACTTGTCCTGGCAGTACTGTTTGCGGTTAGTACAATTGGTTTTACCAATGCCCAGGAGATTATAAAAGACTCCGTTAAAACTAAAAAACCGGTTTATGCGGCCAAAAAACAAAAGGTCGACGGCATTGTAGCTACTGTTGGGGATTATCTTATTTTGGATTCCGATATCGACAAGTCCTATCTCGAATTAGCCAGTCAGGGAAATTCGGTAAAAGACATTACGCGTTGTCAAATGTTGAACAGCTTGTTGGAAGACAAATTGTTTGCGCACCAAGCAGTTCAGGACAGTATAGTGGTGAAAGATGAAGAAGTAAAAGAAAAAATGAACGAACAGATTGCCTACATGGTAGAGCAAATCGGTTCTATGGAGAAAGTGGTACAGTATTTTAAAAAGGATACGGAAGAAGATTTCAGAAGCGAGCTTTTCGACATCATCAAAACCAACAAATTGACCGGCGAGATGAAAAGAAAAATCATCGAGGGAGTCGAAATCACACCGGAAGAAACCCGAACGTTTTTCAAATCTATTTCTCAAGACGAGTTACCGGTTTTCGGTGCCGAAATGGAAGTGGCTCAAATTGTGGTGCAGCCCAAAGTAACCGAGGAAGAAAAACAGCGTGTAATCAATCGCCTCAAAGAAATCAAAGCCGAAGTTTTAGCCGGATCCAGTTTCAAAACCCGCGCGGTAATTTATTCTGATGACCGCGGATCAGCCGCCAACGGTGGTTTCTATAAAATCAATCGGAAAACGCAGTTTGTAAAAGAATTTAAAGATGTAGCGTTTAGTTTGGACGAAGGCGAAATTTCGGAACCGTTCGAAACCGAGTTTGGTTTCCATATCATTATGGTCGAAAAAATCAAAGGGCAGGAAGTTGAATTGCGTCATATTTTAATGATGCCGAAAGTTTCCGATAAAGCCTTAAAAGAAGCGAAAGAGAAAATCACGTTGATAAAAAGTCGCATCGAAAGCGGCGAAATTTCCTTTGCGGATGCAGCGCGAACCCTATCGGATGAAAAAGAAACCCGTGCCAACGGCGGAATCTTAATCAATCCTAAAACGCAAGATACTCACTTTGAGTTGACTAAAATGGATCCGAGTTTGTACAGCGAAGTATCCAATTTAAAAGACGGAGCTATTACAGCTCCTATCCTCGATGACGATCCTCGAAGTGGTAAAAAATACAAAATCATCACGGTAACCAACCGTATTGAGGAGCATACCGCTGATTACGCCAAAGATTATATCAAAATCAAAGAACTGGCTCTCAAAGAAAAACAAATCAAGGCCATCACCAAATGGACCAATGAGAAAATCAAAGAAACCTACATCAAAATCAACGGAGAATACCAAGATTGTCTTTTCTCCAGCAATTGGTTAAAAAAATAATGTACTTTAGAGAACTTAAAATCCTGAATTGATAAACCTAAAATCCGGAAAACCGTATGTCTGATGTTGCTGCCATCCAAAATTTAGTTCAAAAACGTATCGAACTCAAGAGAGAAATTTCAAAAGTTATCGTGGGTCAGGAGGAAGTAGTTGACCAAATTTTACTCAGTATTTTTTCGGGGGGTCACGCGCTTTTAGTGGGTGTGCCCGGCTTGGCAAAAACCTTAATGGTCAATACCATTTCTCAGGCTTTAGGGTTAGATTTTAAACGCATCCAGTTCACACCCGATTTGATGCCTTCGGATATTTTGGGGAGTGAAATCTTAGATGAAAGCCGTCAGTTTAAGTTTATCAAAGGGCCTATTTTTGCCAATATCATTTTGGCTGACGAGATTAACAGAACACCGCCGAAAACCCAAGCCGCTTTGTTAGAAGCCATGCAGGAACGTTCGGTAACCATAGCCGGTCAAAACTACAAATTGACATTGCCGTATTTTGTGTTGGCTACTCAAAACCCCATTGAGCAGGAGGGAACGTATCCGTTGCCGGAAGCCCAATTGGACCGTTTTATGTTCGCCATCAAATTGGATTATCCAACGTATCAGGAAGAAGTACAAGTAGTTAAAAGTACGACCAATGATGGTAAACCAACCGTAAATCCGTTATTTTCGGCACAAGAAATTATCGATTTCCAACATTTAATCAGAAGGATTCCGGTAGCCGATAACGTGATTGAATACGCCGTAACTTTGGTGAGCAAAACCCGCCCGAACAATCCGCTTTCAAACGACTATATCCAAAATTACCTCGATTGGGGCGCCGGTCCGAGAGCGTCACAAAATTTGATTTTGGCCGCCAAAGCACATGCCGCTTTTAATGGTAAATTTTCTCCGGATATCGAAGATGTAAAAGCAGTAGCGACAGGCATTTTGCGTCACAGAATTATCAAAAATTACAAAGCCGACGCCGAAGGCATTTCCGAAGAAATGATTATTGCTAAGTTGCTTTAATTTTTGCGGAGGATATCATCCAACTCCTTATCGTAAAAAAACAAAAACATACTGCCCATCATGTCTTGTGGGATTGCGGTAGTATTGTTTACTTCCAACACTATTTCATAGCGGTGAGTTTTATACAACCAAATGCCTTCTTCCGATGAAAAAGGAGTGATTTTGGTTAACCCGATGTTGTTTTTGTGGTTGACGATTGCGCTGGTGAAAACCGCTTTTCCCAGTGTGGCATCAAACAACGAAATGCTTGTAGCAAAGGGATGCACATGAATAGCAGCCGCGTGCAAGCGTAAGCTGTCTTGTAGTTGCAACTGCGTATCAATACTGCTGCGATAGGTATTTTTTCCGGGCGGAATTACCCAATGTCCCGAGAGTTTATTTCCTTTTCCGTCATCATAACTGTGATTTTTGGTTTCTACGGGAATGCATTGATTGGTACCGGGATCGGTGGGTTCTTTATACGGATTTCGCTTGTCGTAAGGCAGCATGATAAAGGCGGTGCGACTCATCAACGGTTTGCGTTTTTTATCTTTTGTATAATGAATAACAACCTTATGGCGTATCCAAAAATCAGCATCGGGTACATTGTGATTGAGTGCCTCAGTGGTTACATACAACAACTCATTGCCTTTCATGGGAACGCCGTAGCCATCAGGAAAATTAAATTTTTCCATGCCGTGTGACAAGGAGGTTAATCGCGGATACTGAATTCCGATTCTCTTTTCCAAATGAAAGGAACTGTAATACTTTACATCATTAAAATCGATGTTGGTGTGACAGATAAAATCGTTAGAAACCGGTATACCTGATTGGTTTTCCAGAGCCTTAACCTCAAAACCGGTTAGCCATAAGAGTGTCGAATCTTGAGACAATTGCACATACTTCGACGATTTCGGTCCTTCCATCGACTTGTAAATGCCATCAATATAAAACTCAGGGGAAATCATGGCATAGGTTCCCGTTGCATTGCTTACGTTCCAATCGCCATCGGTAATCCCTAATTTTTCAAAGAGAAACGACTTCACAATGGCTTTATGCCGATTGGGCAATTGACTGTACCAAATCGCCGAGCCCAAAATCCCAATGGCCATCAGAACTCCTAAAATTTTATATATCTTTGATTTACGCATTACACAAATGTACACTTTTATATGTTTGACAGCACGCATCGCATTTTCGGATTAGACCTGATGAGAGCAATAGCCATCACCTTGGTTTTGTTTGGCCATTGTGTTTGGATTTTTCCGTTAACGGATGGCATTTTCCATCAATTGATGGTGCTGAGCGGATTTTTAGGTGTAGAAGTTTTTTTTGTACTCAGTGGTTTTCTTATCGGGAAAATCATCTATCAATTGTACATAAAAGAAGATTTCAGACTTCATAGTGTTTTTTATTTTCTCAAAAGAAGGTGGTTTCGCACCTTGCCGAACTATTTTCTGATTCTTACCGTGAACATCGCCATCGGTTATGCCTTTCGCTACGATTTGTCGTATGTGTGGAAATACTATTTTTTCATCCAAAATGCAGTCACGCCCATGACGCCCTTTTTTACCGAATCGTGGAGTTTATCGGTAGAAGAATACGCTTATATTGTGTTGCCTTTCACCTTGTTGGTTTTAGGTTTAGTGGCAAAACCTCGAAACAAAGCGCGTTTTTTTCTGTATTCGGTTATCTTGTTGATTATCGTTTTTTTTCTGAATAAGATATACTACCAAAGGACCACGACCAATGTGAATCTGAACCAATGGAATATGTCGCTGAAAGCGGTGGTGCTCTATCGCCTCGACAGTATTTTTATCGGGGTCTTATGCAGTTGGCTGTATTATAACGTTACGGCTTTATGGCAAAAATGTCGCTATTTGTTTTTTGTCATTGGTATTTTTCTTTTTCTCTTCCAATTTGTGGCTATCGGTTATTTTAAATTGTTTATTGAGACGTATCCGGTATTTTGGAACGTGTTGTATTTACCGTTGGTTTCTGTAATGGTAGCCTGTTTTTTGCCTTTTCTTTCCGAATGGAAATCGGAAGCATCCGGTATCCGAAAACCCATAGTATGGATTAGTGTTTTATCGTATTCTATTTATTTATTGCATTATGGGGTCATACTGCATGTCATGAAAAATTACATACGTTATGATGCTTCAAATCCGTTAGAGTTGTATCCTTTTTTGATTGCTTACATAGCGCTGACGCTACTGTTGAGTTATTTACTCTATCGCTTTTATGAAAAACCCTTGATGGATTTAAGAGATAAAAGTTAATAATTTTCAATTTTTGATGATATAAATGTGTATTTGACAAAAAAGATGCATCAAAAATTTGCTTTTCGCAAATCATTCTCAGTAAACAACTTATTTTCTTAAAAATTTTTCACAAGTACAACGTTTTCGTAAATTTGCAAAGCAAACAAAATTAACCCAATTGTATTATGGCTTTTGATATTGAAATGATTGAAAAAGTGTACGCAACCATGGCTGCTCGTGTCGATAAAGCACGTGAATTGGTTGGTCGTCCGCTTACCTTATCCGAAAAGATTTTATATTCGCATTTGTGGGAAGGTATGCCTTCTCAGGCATTTACACGTGGTAAAGATTATGTCGATTTTGCTCCCGACAGAGTAGCGTGTCAAGATGCTACGGCACAAATGGCATTATTGCAATTTATGCATGCCGGAAAAAGTAAAGTAGCCGTGCCGACAACCGTGCATTGTGATCACTTAATCCAAGCTAAAGTGGGTGCCAAAACCGATTTGGCGGTTGCCAATACCCAATCTAAAGAAGTATTCGATTTCCTTTCGTCTGTTTCCAATAAATACGGCATCGGATTCTGGAAACCGGGCTCCGGAATTATCCATCAAATTGTTTTAGAGAATTATGCCTTTCCGGGCGGAATGATGATTGGTACCGATTCGCATACGGTGAATGCCGGCGGATTGGGGATGTTAGCCATCGGAGTAGGTGGTGCTGATGCTGTCGACGTAATGTCGGGCATGTCCTGGGAATTGAAATTTCCTAAATTAATCGGTGTAAAATTGACCGGAAAATTAAACGGGTGGACAGCGCCAAAGGATGTCATCTTAAAAGTTGCCGATATTCTTACCGTAAAAGGAGGAACCGGAGCTATCGTAGAATACTTCGGTGAAGGAGCGACTTCCATGTCATGTACCGGAAAAGGAACCATTTGTAATATGGGCGCCGAAATCGGAGCCACAACATCTACGTTTGGTTACGACGATTCGATGAGAAGATATTTAGCGGCTACCGGGCGTCAAGATGTAGTAAATGCTGCGGATAAAGTAGCTTCATACTTAACCGCTGATGCCGAAGTGTATGCTAATCCGGCAGACTATTTCGATCAATTAATCGAAATTAATTTATCCGAATTAGAACCACACATTAACGGTCCGTTTACCCCGGACAGAGGAACGCCTGTGTCTAAAATGAAAGAGGAGGCCATCGCTAACGGTTGGCCGTTAAAAGTAGAATGGGGATTGATTGGATCTTGTACCAATTCGTCTTACGAAGATATGGCGCGCGCGGCCTCTATTGTAGAGCAGGCTGTAGCCCATGGAATCACACCAAAAGCGGAATTCGGAATCAATCCGGGTTCGGAACAAATTCGCTACACCATCGAAAGAGACGGTATCATTGCTACTTTTGAAAAAATGGGAACCAAAGTGTTCACCAATGCGTGCGGACCGTGTATCGGACAATGGGACAGAACCGGGGCTGATAAAGGCGAAAAGAATACCATTGTTCACTCGTTCAACAGAAACTTCTCTAAACGTGCCGATGGTAACCCGAATACGCACGCTTTTGTAACTTCACCCGAAATGGTAGCGGCTTTAGCCATTGCCGGTGATTTATCATTCAATCCGATTACTGATACTTTACTCAACGATAAAGGCGAAGCGGTAAAATTAAATCCGCCTAGTGGTGATGAGTTGCCAAAACGAGGTTTTGATGTAGAAGATGCAGGGTATCAAGCTCCGGCAGCCGATGGTTCTTCGGTAGAGGTAGTGGTTTCGCCAACTTCAGACCGTTTGCAATTGTTAGCGCCTTTTGAGCCTTGGGACGGAAAAAATTACACCGGAGCCAAGTTGTTAATCAAAGCGTTCGGAAAATGTACTACCGATCATATTTCTATGGCCGGTCCTTGGTTGCGTTTCCGCGGACATTTAGATAATATTTCCAATAATATGTTGATTGGTGCCGAAAATGCCTTTAACGGTAAAGCCAACTCCGTTAAAAATCAATTAACCGGTGCGTACGATGAAGTGCCTAAAGTGCAAAGAGCTTATAAAGCAGCTGGTATTCCTTCTATAGTTGTGGGTGATCACAATTACGGGGAAGGTTCCTCTCGCGAACACGCGGCAATGGAGCCACGTTTCTTGGGTGTGAAAGCGGTATTGGTGAAATCTTTTGCCCGTATTCACGAAACCAACTTAAAAAAACAAGGAATGTTAGCCTTGACGTTTGCCAATGAAGCGGATTACGATAAAATCCAGGAAGATGATACCATCAACTTCTTAGATTTAACCGAATTTGCTCCGGGCAAACCGTTAACTTTAGAGTTTGTACACGCCGATGGTTCTAAAGATATCATCAAAGCAAATCATACCTATAACGAAGGTCAAATAGGCTGGTTTGTAGCCGGTTCGGCTTTAAACTTAATTGCAGCCGGAAAAGCCT
Source organism: Flavobacterium sedimenticola (assembly GCF_030053345.1). Classification (GTDB taxonomy): domain Bacteria; phylum Bacteroidota; class Bacteroidia; order Flavobacteriales; family Flavobacteriaceae; genus Flavobacterium; species Flavobacterium sedimenticola. Next base: position 162,194 of record NZ_JASGBP010000004.1, on the reverse strand, counting down.
AAGCGCAACAAATTAGTTTCATAAAAAAAAGCTCAACCATTTGGTTGAGCTTTTTTTATCGATTAATTCTTTTTATAAATTTCTTTATGACCGGAACACCAGCTCACCGATTCGTAATAAAAATCGACTACTGTAAGATTTTCTTTTTTTCGAATCACACACCTGCCGGTAACATCGGCTTCATCACCAAAAACAGTCACTACTTTATCACTTTCTAAGTTGTGATTTAAATACATGTTGTAAATCTTGGTGGCAATTTCCTGACGAATAGTCATTTTGGCATTGTAGGTACTAATGATAACCGTGCCGTTTTTGTTTCGAGCTACGTATTCCATTCCGTTATGACCATAACTGTAGGTAGTTACTTTGGGTTCTTCACTTTTATTGAAGGCAAAGCAGGTCATCACTAAAAAACTAAAAAATACTTTTTTCATAATGGTTTGATACTTGGGACTTAATTTTGACGGACGAAAAATAACAATTATTTTTTTACATACAATACTTATTAACAAAAAAGTGTTAATTAGAAAGTCCGTTTAGTTTCTGAAACAAACCAAACGGACTTTACCCTACTGAATTAATAACTATTAATAATAAGTATAGCGTCTTACTTTCGCGATGTATTTAGCCAAACGAATAACCTGATGACTGTAACCATACTCGTTGTCATACCATACATAAAGTACAATATTTTTTCCGTCTCCGGAGACAATAGTAGCGTTACTATCATAAATAGAAGGCTGCGCCGTACCTACGATGTCGGAAGAAACCAATTCGTTGTTAAGCGAATATCTGATTTGCTCTACCAATTCCCCTTCTAAGGCGTATTTTTTCATTATGTCATTCACTTCGGTTACCGAAGTTTCTTTGCCAACCTCCAAGTTTAAAACAACCAATGAACCGTTAGGTACCGGAACACGGATAGCGTTAGAAGTTAATTTTCCGGCCAAACTCGGTAATGCTTTGGCAACGGCCGTACCGGCACCGGTTTCGGTGATAACCATATTTAACGCTGCGGCTCTACCGCGACGGTATTTTTTATGCATATTATCAACCAAGTTTTGGTCGTTGGTATACGCATGAATGGTTTCTAAATGGCCTTTTACCACGCCAAGCGTATCTTCAATGGCTTTTAAAACCGGAGTAATCGCATTAGTGGTACAAGAAGCAGCGGAGTAAATATCCACTTCATCCGGATTGTAGTCGTTGTGATTCACGCCGTAAACAATGTTAGGAACGCCTTTTCCGGGTGCTGTTAACAACACCTTATCGACACCTTTTGAAGTCAGATGACGTTTTAAGGCTTCTTCCGTCGTAAATGCACCGGTGTTGTCAATCACCAAAGCATCATTGATGCCGTATTGAGTATAGTCAATTTCTTCCGGACCGGCAGCCGTAATAATGTGAACTGTAGTTCCGTTGATAATCAAAGCATTGTTTTCGGTATCGGCTTGAACGGATCCTTCAAAGTCACCGTGCACCGAGTCGTAACGCAATAACGAAGCTCTTTTTTCTAAAGACAACGCATCGTTGCGATCACGGGTAACAATAGCTCTTAAGCGCAATTGTTGTCCTTTGCCTATTTTACTCATCATTTCACGCGCTAACAAACGCCCGATACGTCCAAAACCATACAATACCACATCTTTGGGTTGGATGTTTTTGAAGTCTTTGGCATTTTTGAGTTTGTCAATTACAAAAGCTCTGCTGTCATGGTATTTATTGTCTTCTAAATGATATTCGTAAGTTAATTTTCCGATATCAATACGAGAAGGCGGTAAGTCTAAATTTTCAATGGCGCGAGCAATTTCTACCGAATCAAAAACGTTAATGGGTTTTTGAACAAATTCACCGGCATATTCGTGTAAATTGATGATGTCGCTTACATTTCGGTCAATCAATTGGTTTCTGAAAAGCACCAACTCGATGGATTTGTCAAACCATAAATCGCTGATAATCTTGATTAATTCTACGCCGGCTTTGCGTCTGTCGGCCTGAAAAGATAATTCCTTCTCATATAAAGTAGTACTGCTCATAAAAAAGAAAAAAGTTAAGTTGTGTTGAAAAATTAAATTTGGCGCAAAAGTATAAAATAGAAGTCTTTCACGAAAACGATTTCGTAATTTTTTAACAATAAAAAAACCGGTCATCAGCGACCGGTTTTTTGAAAAATAAGTAAGATGAATGTAAGCTATATGATAATTTGAATAACTTGTCCCATGCGATTAATCATTTGGATATTAACGCTTTGGTTTTCGTCTTTTCGATTCAAAAATCGGGAAATGGTTTCTACATCAGTGGCCTTCACATTGTCAACCGAGAGAATAATGTTTCCTTTCAACTGGTCGTAATACGGTTTTAGATTTTCATTGTTGATGTCCCGTATGCGAACCCCATAATCAATTCGGAATCTCTTTTTGTCAGCGGCATCGATATTCTCCAATTCTAATCCTTTGAATTCGGTAGTAAATACGTCGTTTTTAATCAAAGTCACCGAGGCCGTTTTGGTTTGTCCGTCTCTCACAAAGGTCACTTGTACTTTGTCATTCGGTCTTTTGGTATTGATATAACCGGTCAACTCGGCAAACGAAGTGATTTTTTGGTTGTCTAATTTTTTGATGATATCCCCGCTTTTGAGTCCGGCTTTTTCGGCACCCGAATTTTTGGTTACTTTACCAATATAAAATCCTTCCGTATCGGTAATGCCCAATTCTTTCGAAGCTTTGCTGTTTAACTCATTGCCTTCCACGCCTAAGATTCCGCGTTGTACACCGCCAAACTCCATAATGTCTTCAATAATTTTGCGTGTAATGTTAGAAGGTACCGCAAACGAATAACCGGTATAGCTTCCGGTTGGTGATGAAATCATCGTGTTGATACCAATTAGCTCGCCACGAGTATTCACTAAGGCTCCGCCGCTGTTTCCGGGATTTACGGCCGCATCGGTTTGGATAAACGATTGTATGCCGTTAGTATCTAAGTTTCGGGCTTTTGCCGATACAATTCCGGCTGTTACGGTCGAATTTAAGTTGTATGGATTTCCTACCGCTAAAACCCATTCGCCTACTTTTACCTGATCGGAATCGGCAAAAACAGAATAGGGCAATTTTTCATCGGCGTTGATTTTTAGTAAGGCAATATCCATTTTAGAATCGGTACCAATCAATTTTGCTTTGTAGGATTTATTATTGTTTAACGTTACTTCCAACTCTGTGGCATCTTTTATCACATGATTGTTAGTTACAATGTAGCCGTCTTCAGAAATAATCACACCCGAACCGGTTCCGATTTGTTCCTGTTGTTGACCACCGCGCTGACCATAGAAAAATTCCATAATAGGGTTAGAAACGGTTCTAACCGAAACATTCTTGACGTGAACAACCGTATGAACCGCATTTTCGGCAGCTTTGGTAAAATCGATTGCTTCTCCCGATAATCCTACCGTTCTGTTGTAATGGTTCGGCGCTTCCGTAATAATGCTGTTTTTGGAATCGGAATCAAAAAATAATTTATAGGCACCAAGTGTAGTAGCGCCGCTTAATAATGACACTAAAAATAAACTTGAGAATCGTTTCATAATCACATACATTTAAATTATTACAGTAAAATTAAAAACTTTCATTTTTGGAACAAACTCCCTTTAACGGTGGTTTAACACTTTTTAAGTGAATCTTAATATTTGTTATCTTTGTGGAAGAAACTATGCTATGAAGATTCATTTTGCCAAATATCAAGGAACCGGAAACGACTTTGTCATGATTGACAATCGTAACGATTTTTTCCCTAAAAACGATACCCTGCTTATCAAGAAATTATGCGATCGACGCTTCGGAATCGGTGCTGACGGATTGATTCTGTTAGAAAACGATGCGGAAACCGATTTCAGAATGGTATATTACAATTCTGATGGCAATGAAAGTTCGATGTGTGGAAACGGCGGGCGCTGTTTGGTGGCTTTCGCCAAAAAACTCCATGTAATTCAGCAGGAAGCCGATTTTATCGCTACCGATGGTTTACACCATGCTTCCGTACTTGAAGACGGAACGATTTCATTGCAAATGAAAGAAGTTGATTTTATCAAAAAAGAAGCCGATTATGTATTTCTTAATACCGGTTCTCCTCACCATGTGACCATGGTTAACGATTTGAAAAACTATGATGTCAAAAATAAAGGTGCCGAAATTCGGTATTCTGATTTGTATGGTAAACCGGGGAGTAATGTCAATTTTGTGTCTCAAATAGCAGACAATCATTTTGCGTTGCGCACCTATGAGCGCGGTGTAGAAGATGAAACACTATCTTGCGGCACCGGCGCTACAGCTACAGCGATTGCCATGCATGCCCTGGGGAAAACCCAAGCACATCATATTTTTTTAGATGTCGAAGGCGGAAAATTGGAGGTTTCTTTTGTAAAAGAAGGCGATAGGTATACTCATGTGTTTTTGAAAGGTCCGGCAACTTTTGTTTTTGAAGGAGAGATAACATGCTAACATTACAAGGACAACATCTTTTTTTGCGCGCCCTCGAACCCGAAGATTTAGCGTTTGTCTATGCTATTGAAAACGATGAAACGATTTGGGAAGTAAGCCATACGCAAACGCCTTACAGCAAATTTCTCATCCGTCAGTATCTCGAAAACGCCTATCAGGATATATACGAAGCCAAGCAACTGCGACTGGCTATTTGTAAAAAGGGAAATGCTGAGGCCATCGGACTGATTGATTTATTCGATTTTGACCCTAAAAACCGACGTGCCGGAGTAGGGATTATTATCCAAGAGGAAGCCAACAGAAAGACCGGTTTTGGGAAAGAAGCTTTAGGTTTGGTTATCGATTATGCCTTTCAGCAACTACAACTGCATCAGTTGTATGCCAATATAGGAACTGAAAATGCAGCAAGTTTAGCGCTTTTTACTACATTTGGGTTCGAAAAAATTGGCGTTAAGAAAGATTGGAATTTTATTCACAATACTTTTCATGACGAAGCCTTATTTCAATTAATCAAAAAATAAATTTTAAACGTCTCGGTTTTGAACAAAAGTAAAATCCTCAAAATTACAGCTGCCATTGGTTTTTTGGTAGTGTTGTTTCTTTACATTCAATTTTTTACCTCCAATACTACTTTTGACAAAGCGGAAATCTATGTTGAAATCCCAACCGATTCAAAATACGAAGACGTACAGCGCATCATTGCCCCTTATATAAAAAACAGCGGCAGCTTCGAATTTATAGCCAAACTCCGTTCGTATCCCGAAAATGTCAAAGCCGGAAGGTTTTTGCTCAAAAAAGGGATGAGCGCGTTTCAATTGGTAAGCGCCATGCGTAGAAACGTTCCGGTAAAATTAGCCTTCAACAATCAGGAGCGCCTCGAAAATTTGTGTGAGCGGATTAGTTCGCAAATTGAGCCCGATACCACAAAACTCTTGGCAACATTCCGGGACAGTATTTTTCTGGAGAAAAACGGTTTTACCAAAGAGAATGTTTTTGCCATGTTTTTGCCGAATACGTATGAGTTTTATTGGAATGTATCGGCTGAAAAATTCAGGGATAAAATGCTCGAAGAATACAATCGTTTTTGGACCAAAGAGCGCATCGCCAAAGCCGCCGATTTAAACTTGACGCCGGTTCAGGTAATTACTTTGGCGTCTATAGTTCACAAGGAAACGACTAAGAAAAGTGAGCGACCAACTGTGGCGGGTGTGTATCTCAACCGATTGCGAGACGGGATGAAATTGCAGGCCGATCCAACCGTGATTTATGCGCTCAAATTAAGAGACAACGATTTTAATCAAATCATAAAACGCGTTTTGTACAACGACTTGTTTATTAACTCACCCTACAATACGTATCAAAATGAAGGATTGCCGCCCGGACCTATAGCCATGCCCGATATTAATGCGATCGATGCGGTTTTAAATGCCGAAAAGCACAACTATCTTTATTTCTGCGCCAGCGTGGAACGATTCGGATACCACGAATTTGCGGCGACTATGGCGCAACATGAGGTAAATGCGAAAAAGTATGCCGATTGGTTAAATACACTGGGAACCAAACGATAATGGTTTGGGGAAACGATTTTACATAGTAGGATGGCTATTGGTGTCGAGTATGCTCTCGGCTCAAAATGCCGTTGAGCGTTTTTTAAAGCCTTCAGATTCCTTACACAAAAGGCGACTAAATACATTAATCATTACTGAGGCTACCTTAGGGACAGCGGCTTTGATTGGGCTCAACCAGGCTTGGTATGCTGACTATCCGCGTTCCGATTTTCATTTCATCAATGACAATGCCGAATGGCTGCAAATGGACAAAGCCGGACATGTATTTTCATCCTATCATTTGGGGAGCTTCGGAGCCAATGCCATGAAATGGGCCGGTGGCAACAGAAAATCCCAATTAATTTACGGTTCCACCATAGGATTAACCTTTCTGACGGCTGTTGAGGTTTTCGACGGTTATTCGGCCAATTGGGGTGCTTCTTGGGGCGATGTTGTGGCGAATGTTTCGGGAACTGCTCTTTTTGTCTCTCAGGAATTGCTCTGGAAAGAACAGCGTATTGTACCCAAATTTTCCTTTCATACTACGCCTTACGCTTCGGCTCGTCCTACTGTTTTGGGAAGTTCACTACAAGAGCAAATACTGAAAGATTACAATGGGCAAACCTATTGGCTGTCTTTTAATCTGCATTCTTTTGCCAAATCTTCTAAGATTCCGAAATGGCTTAATGTAGCCATAGGGTATGGTGCCGAAGGTATGATTACCGGAAATGACGAATTGGTCAATACTGTTTTTCTTCCGGAGTCGCAAAGATACCGTCAATTTTACCTTAGTCTCGACGTTGATCTGACGAAAATTGAAACCAAATCACATTTTGTTAAGACAGTTTTAACAATTTTAAATACCATCAAAATTCCGGCTCCAACGTTTGAAATCAAGGGGAGCGGCGGGTCGAAGTTGCATTTAATCTACTTTTAAGGTAGTTTAACTGCTTGATATTCAATTTTCTAAAAATAGTTGTATATTTGCACCCGGTAATTTCAAGTCGGTGACAGCGCTTGAGAAATCACACTAAATGATAAAAAAAGGAATTTTTTACACATCCATCCTACTAACAGTAGCTTTCATCAGCTCAGGTTTTAAACCACTATTTTCCCCAATCGACTTCGGTTCGAATGTCGATGAAAATGAAAAACTTTTATACGTTTTTCCTTCTCAAAAAGACATTGCTAATTTTGACATTCAGATTCCTTTTAAAGGAAAGTATTTTATTGGATACAAAGACGCTATTGCACACAAAGAATCACAAGGCAAATACAAAAAAATAAATACGCTGGGTTATTTAGGAAAATACCAATTCGGTGTTAGTACATTAAAATCAATCGGCATTCACGACAGTGATGCGTTTTTAAACAATCCCAAGCTCCAGGAAAAAGCCTTTGTTACATTGCTTTCCAAACACAAATACGATTTGAGAAAGTATATTAACGATTTTGAAGGTGAAGTTATTGACGGTGTTAAAATTACCGAATCGGGTATTTTAGCAGCCGCACACTTGGGCGGCAGTGGTTCGGTAAAACGATTTTTAAATACACGTGGCGAACGAAAATGCAGAGACGAATACGGAACCTCTGTGAAAACGTATTTAAAAGAGTTTGGTGGGTTTGATACCCGTAGAATCAAAGCCGTTAAAAACGCCAAAGTGCAATAAGCAACTACATTTTATGAATGATAAAAATACAAGGTCGGTTGTGTAAATCGACCTTTGTTTTTTTCCAATCGGCCACGCGCAAGGTCTTGATATATTCGGTGGGCAGTGTAATATCAGCTGCAATACACAAATGGGTGTTGGGTTGTAAAGCTGCCAAAATATCCTCTAAAAGTTTGTTGTTGCGATACGGGGTTTCAATAAAAATTTGGGATTGGTTTTTATCGGAAGATAATTTCTCGAAGTTTTTTAAAGCCGATTTTTTTTCTCCTTTATCAATCGGTAAATAACCGTTAAAAGCAAAACTTTGTCCGTTCATGCCCGAGGCCATTAATGCCAACAGGATAGAAGACGGGCCTACTAAAGGTACCACTTGAATCCCTTTTTCGTGGGCTATTTTTACAATGGCAGCACCGGGATCGGCTACACCCGGGCAGCCGGCTTCACTCATCAAACCGACATTGATTCCCTGTAAACAAGGAGCAATCATGGCATTGTGTTCGGCTATTTCGGTGTGTTTGTTAAGTAATGAAATCTTCAAATGGGCTTGCACTTTTGAAGGATGAACCGATTTGATGAATCTTCGAGCCGTTTTTTCGTTTTCAACAATATACGTGTCAATGAAGTCAATTGCTCGTCTGATGGTTTGAGGCAGTACATCATCGGGATTCATTTCGCCCAATGTGGTCGGAATCAGGTATAATTTTCCTTTGAGTGCGGGAGTATTCATGAGTGTTTCTCCAATAATTTTCGGGCTAAAATATCACAGGTTTCATTGAGCATTTCATACACCATGTCAAACCCGTTTTGCAGGCCGTAATACGGATCGGGCACATCTACATTTTCGCCCGGAAACAACTGATTTAAAATCATGTCGACTTTGGATTTTTGCGCCTCGGTTTTAGCCAATTCGATTACATGGTCGTAATTAGAACTGTCCATGACATAGATATAATCAAATTCGTCAAAATCTTTGGGTGAAAATTGTCTGGCTTTTTGGCGGGTGATATCCAACCCGTTTTTTTGGGCGACTAAAATCGAACGCTGGTCCGGTTGTTTCCCGATATGATAATTACCGGTTCCGGCCGAATCAACAAAAAATTTGTCAACGGGAAGTTTGGATGCCAATATTCCTTCTGCCAATGGAGATCGGCAAATATTACCTAAGCAAACCATTAAAATTTTAACGGGCATATTGTTTTTTTCTAAGTTGCAAACTTAGGCAAAAACCCAATTAGAGCGATAACTTTTTGTGAATATCTTCGACAAACTTTTTAAACTGTTTGTCGGTTGAAACCAAGTTGTCAACGGTTTTACAGGCGTGCAGTACGGTTGCGTGATCGCGGTCGCCAATTTGAGAACCGATGTTGGCCAAAGACGATTTGGTGAATTTTTTGGCAAAAAACATGGCCAATTGTCGCGCCTGAACCACATGACGTTTACGGGTTTTGGATTGTAAAGTATCCACATCCAATTGGAAATAATCGGAAACTACTTTTTGGATATAGTCGATAGAGATTTCTCTCTTCACATTTTTTACAAATTTCTCCACTACATTTTTTGCCAAATCCAACGTCACTTCTTTTTTGTTGAAGGAAGATTGGGCGATTAGCGAAATAATAGCGCCTTCCAATTCTCGCACGTTCGATTTGATGTTGCGGGCTACATATTCTACAATCTCTTCCGGCATTTCCACACCGTCGCGGTACAAAATGTTTTTTAAGATGGAGATTCGGGTTTCATAATCCGGTTGGTGTAACTCGGCAGACAATCCCCATTTGAAACGCGACAATAAGCGTTGCTCAATGTCTTGCATGTCAACCGGCGCTTTGTCGGAAGTTAGAATAACTTGCTTGCCGTTTTGGTGCAAATAGTTGAAAATATGGAAGAATACATCTTGCGTTCCTGATTTTCCGGATAAGAATTGCACATCATCAATAATCAATACGTCGATTAATTGATAGAAGTGAATGAAGTCGTTTCGGTTGTTCTTTTTTACCGAATCGATATATTGTTGCGTGAAAACTTCGGCAGAAATATACAATACGGTTTTTTCGGGATATTTGTCTTTGATTTCCACACCTATAGCATGTGCCAAGTGTGTTTTACCCAATCCAACACCACCGAAAATCAACAACGGATTGAAAGAAGTTCCGCCCGGTTTGTTGGCTACCGCCATACCGGCAGAGCGCGCCAAACGGTTGGAATCGCCTTCCAGGAAATTGTCAAAACTGTAATTCGGGTTGAGTTGCGACTCAATTTTTAAATTTCGGATACCCGGAATGACGAAAGGATTTTTCAGTTCCGGATTGAGGTTTTTAAACGGAGCATCAACATCTTGTGATTTAATCGGGCTGCGATGCGCACTCGGCAACTGTTCCGTAAATGGTTGTTTGTTGCCATAAGTGTTTTCCATTTTGATTTTATAGAGTAACTTTGCGTTTTTTCCGAGTTCTTTGGTTAACGCCACTTTCAATAATTTCACGTAATGTTCCTCGAGCCATTCGTAGAAGAATTTACTAGGCACTTGTATGTACAAAGCGTTATCAGTGAGCTCCACTGATTTAATCGGTTCGAACCAAGTTTTGAAAGCTTGTTCCTGAATATTGTCTTTTATGAACTCAAGACAGTTTTCCCATACCGATTGCGCAGTTTTGTTCATATTTAAGTTAAAATTACAGTAATTAGTGTTAGGTTATTTTGTCAAAAACGACCCTGAAAATGGTCGTGTTTTTCGGGATAACAAATATGTGAATAAAATTCGTTAAAAAAAATTTTAAGGGTATTGATTTTTTAAAAATATTGTTGTACAGAGATTAGTTGATTATAGATTAAAAGCAAAAAAAACAGATGAAAGAACATCAGATTCAAGTTAGAGTTCGTTACTCCGAAACCGATCAAATGAGTGTCGTTTATCACGGGAATTATGTGCCTTATTTTGAGATGGGACGCGTGGAATGGCTTAGAAATAAAGGGATTTCATATAAATCACTCGAAGAAAGCGGAATTGCACTTCCCATCGTTTCCATGACTATAAATTACAAAAAACCAGCACGTTATGATGACTTACTTACAGTGATTACCAAGTTCAAAAGTCAATCCTCAGTGAAGATAGAATTTGATTGCGAAATTCGCAATGAAAACGACGAGTTATTAACAACTGCACATTTTGTATTGGTTTTTGTGGACGTAAAATTAGGAAAAGCCATACCGCCGCCGCAATACATTTTGGATGTGATGAACCGCTAAACTTTTTGGATGTCAATTTCAAACAAAGCAGTAAAAATGTCGAATACTTTTTCGGCATTTTTTTTTCGGGTGGCAATCTCAATTTGACAGCTTTCTTCCATTTTTTGAGCCACGATTTCTAGGTTTTTTTCCTTGATGATGCGCATCACTTTATTCATGTTTTTGTAGTCAAACGAAATAACGAAATGAACATTGATGGTTTTTTCGATAATGTCGGCTCCAGCCAAAGCCATTTGTGCCGTGGTTCGGTAGGCCGAAATCAATCCGCCGACACCTAATTTTACTCCGCCAAAAAATCGAACTACGACCACCAAAACATTCGTCACGCCAAACGACTGAATCTGACCGTAAATAGGCATCCCGGCCGAGTTGCCGGGTTCGCCGTCATCGTTGGCTCGGAAGTAAACGGTATCGGTTCCCAATTGAAAAGCATAGCAAAAATGAACAGCACCGTGATGTTGCTTTCGTAAAGCCTCAAGATGTGTCTTAACGTCTTCTTCAGACTCAATCGGGAAGGCGTAACCAAAGAATTTGCTGTTTTTTTCTTTGTATAAAATTTCCGGAGAGGGCTGGGCAAGGGTATTATAAGTGTCTTTCATGTTTGAAATTCCAATACATTGGAGCTCGGAATTTACAACGGTAAGTGTTTTTGGTCAAATAAATTTATCACGTCGTCGGTGCCGACTTGCAAATTCCACACATGAAGTCCTAATTGGGCTGCCACATCCGTATTGTCTTTTTTGTCATCAACAAACAGTGTACGCTTCGGTGACAAATCGTGTTTGTTTATAATAGTAGTGAATATTTCCGGCTGTGGTTTCCGCATACCCATTTCATAAGAATAATAGACTTTTTCGAAACAACGGTAAAAATCGGTGTAAAACGACATGCCTACCTTGTGTTCAAAACGATTGATGTGGATGGAATCGGTGTTGGTTAACAGAAACAAACGGTATTTACCGGACAGCATCTGCAAAAACTCCAATCGGTACAAAGGAAAATCGCCTATTACCGAATTCCAGGCTTTGATAATGGCATCTACTTCGGCATTGGGAATAAATTTTTTGAAACTGTCGATAAATTCTATTTCGGAGATGTGTCCTTTTTCGAACAAATCATTCTTTGCTAATAATTCTTCATTTGGTCCGTTGAGTCCTAATTTTTTAAACTCTTCAATCGATTTTTCTTTTTCCAAATTGATAAAGACATCGCCAAAATCAAAAATTATAGTATTAATCATGGTTCAAATACAATTTAAGTTGGTCACCTTTAACGGGAATCGATGTGAAACGGCGCTCTAAAACCGGCGCTTTAATACCGTTTTTGATTTCGACTTTCCCAACAAAAACCCTGGCCTCATCCCAAAGATGGTCATCAATAAAAGTTTGAAGCGTTTGTCTTCCGCCTTCCACAATCACCGATTGAATTCCGTGATGGTATAAAATTTCAGCAATTTTATGGGTTAGTTGCCTATCAAAGATAACATTTTCATACATAATAGTATCGCTTGAAGTCAAATTTTCCTGTTCCGTAATGACTATAGTTTTCGTGGAGCCGTTTTTTACATGATATACTTCCGAGATTTTTCCGGTGCGATCCAAAACAATTCGAACCGGGTTTTGACCCGTCCAATCCCTGACATCCAATTTCGGATTGTCGTCTAAAACCGTTTGTGTACCCACCAAAATAGCCTGCTCTTCACTGCGCCATTGATGTACTAACTGACGGGAATAGGCGTTGGAAATCCAAACGGGTTTGTTTTGGTTTTTGGACAGTGGCGCCAAAAAACCATCGGTGGTTTCGGCCCATTTTAAAATGATGTAGGGTCTTTTTTTTGTGTGAAACGTAAAAAAGCGCTTGTTTAATTCGTGACACTCCTTTTCCAAAACACCAACAGTAACCGTGCAGCCGTTTGCAATCAGTTTTTGAATTCCGGTTCCGGCTACTTGGCTGTTGGGGTCGATGGTTCCGATGACCACATTCGGAATTTTGTGGTGAAGAATTAAATCACAACAAGGTGGTGTTTTGCCGAAATGACTGCAAGGTTCGAGAGAAACATAAAGAGTAGATTCAGCTAAAACGGATTTGTCTTTTACCGAATTTACAGCGTTGACTTCGGCATGAGCCTCGCCGGCTTTTCGATGCCAACCTTCGCCTATAATCCGGCCGTTGTGCACAATTACACTGCCTACTAACGGGTTAGGGTAGGTGGTGCCCAAACCGTTTTTGGCCAATTGAATGCAGCGATTTATGTAGAATTCTTCCGTCGATTTCATTTTTTGCCTAAGTTCGTCAGGAACGCCCTTAAAGTTGTTGTTTTATTCTTGTTTGTCTTTAGCGTTTCATGTATCTTCACCAAACAAAAATAAGACATTACTTTTACAATGAACAGCATCCTCATCAGGGAAATTCAATCCGAAGATAATTCGGCAATTGCTGCCGTAATCCGTGAGGTTTTTATCGCAGATGATTTCCCCAAAACCGGTACAGCCTTTGCCGATTCCCAACTTGATTATATGTTTGAGACCTACCACAAACCGAGAGCTGTTTATTATGTGGTAGAGCAAAACGGGAAAATAGTCGGCGGTGGCGGAATCAGCCAACTCGACAATACGGAGGACAATATTTGTGAATTGCAAAAGATGTACTTTTTATCGGAAGTAAGAGGAAAAGGTGTTGGTCAGCAAATGATTCAACGCTGTTTAGAAGCAGCCACGGCGTTTGGCTACGACCAATGTTATCTCGAAACATTGCCCGAGATGGAAGCCGCGCAACATTTGTATCAAAAAATGGGTTTCCACTATATTTGTGCTCCGCTGGGCAATACCGGGCATTCGACTTGTCCGGTTTGGATGATTAAAGATTTACGGTGAGATGTTGATTAAAAACTACAAAACTATTTTTTCAGAAGCGCTTACTTCGTTGTATGACGAGAAGGAAGTGGAGCGTTTTTTTTATATCATACTCGAGAAATTGCACGGTTTGAAACGCATTGATTTGGCACTGAATCCCGAAACGGTTATGGATGGCATTCATTTGAAACAATGGAAAGCCATCGTCTCCGATTTGAAAAAGCAAAAACCGATACAATACATTTTGGGAGAAACCGAATTTTACGGCTTATCGTTTCAAGTGAATGAAAATGTATTGATACCGCGCCCCGAAACCGAAGAGTTAGTTGCGTTGATTCTAACGGAAGAGAAAGGAAAACGGCACCAAGAAAACGTTCGTATCCTCGATATCGGTACCGGAAGTGGGTGTATTCCGATTGCCTTAAAGAAAAATTGGCCAACAGCCGAAGTCTATGCGATAGACGTTTCCGGCAAAGCCCTGCAAGTAGCTCAAAAAAATGCCGAGCGCAACGCTGTAGCAATAACTTTTATGGCAAAAAATATTTTGGAGACCGATGATTTAGGAATGCCATTTGACATCATCGTTTCCAATCCGCCCTATGTTCGACAGGTAGAGAAAGCCGAAATCAAACCCAATGTATTGGAATTTGAACCGCATTTGGCACTATTTGTAGAAGATGACGATGCGTTGCTCTTTTATCGAAAAATAGCCGCATTAGCTCGGGAAAATTTACGTCCCGGTGGCCGCTTGTTTTTCGAAATCAATCAGTATTTAGGAAAAGAAACGGTGGCACTGGTAGCCCAATTCGGATTTACACAAGTTGTGCTGCATCAGGATATATACGGCAACGACCGCATGATTAGTGCTTTTGCCTAATCACTCGTAGCGCAACGCTTCAATCGGGTCGAGGTTTGCGGCTTTAATCGCCGGATACAAACCGGAAACCAACGCCACAATGAAACTTGTGATAAAGGCCGCTACTATAGCGCCCCACGGAATCACAAAATCCCAGTTAGCAAACAAACAGATAAAGAATCCGGCTAGAATTCCGAAAACCGTTCCGAAAAAACCACCCATTTGTCCGATGGTTAAGGTCTCGATAAAAAACTGAAAAGCAATGGTTTTCTTTTTGGCGCCCAAGGCTTTGCGGACACCAATTTCGCGTGTTCTCTCGGTTACCGAAACCACCATAATGTTCATCAAGGCAATCGAAGACCCTAAAATAGTAATGATACCCATAACCCAAGCCGCTTTGGTTAAAAAACCGGTCATTTCGGCAATGCGGTGAATAAGGTCGTCGCTTCTCGATATTCCGAAATTATTGTCTTCTACCGGATTGAGTTTTCGCACTTTTCGCATGGTGGTAATGGCATTGTCGATGGCTTCATCGAGCATCTCTTTTTTCATTACCATGGCATTCACCGAGTAATTGATATTAGGAGCCGAAAACATGGAGCGGGCTACTTGTATCGGAATCATAATTCGTAAATCTTTGCTGTTGCCAAACGTAGAACCTTGTTCTTTTAAAACTCCGATGACTTTAAATTTGGCACCGCGAATCGAAATAATCTTGTCAATCGGATTTGTGTCTTTGAGCAATCCTTTGCTGGCAAAATCAGAACCCACGATACACGAATACACGTTGTTGGAAATGTCAAAAGAATTGAAGTTTCGGCCTTGAGCCACTTCAACTCCGGTGTTGGGCAAATAAAACTCATCGATTCCGAAAACCGTAATTTCCGGATCGGTTTTTTGATTCTCGAATTTCACTTCGGCATTGGAGGTAGCCATAAAGGAAAGTGATGTTTGGGTCAGCGGAAAATGAAATTTTTCTTTGAACGCTTTAGCTTCGGGATAGGAAATAATCGGATTAATTTTTTCAATTTCGCCACCACCGCTACTTCTGTTACGCGATTCGTATTGGTTGATGGTGAAGGTATTGGAGCCCATCGAAGCAAAACTGCTGTTGAGGTTGTACTCTATAGCAGAAACTACGGTAAGGATGCCTACCAACGCCATGATTCCGAAGGCGATAATAACAACAGTCAATATGGTGCGAAGCAATTGCGTTCGGATAGAACCCATTGCGATTTTTACATTTTCTCTGAATAATCCAATCATAACGGTAATTTGACACTAAAGTACAGCTTTTGTTACAAGAATATAGAGCGCGTTGTTCGAAAATAATTTTAAAAATAAGATATTTGCAAGGTTAATTCGCAATTCATAATTCATACAGATGGCTCAAAAACCAAGTATTCCTAAAGGCACGAGAGATTTTTCACCCGTAGAGGTGTCCAAACGCAACTATATCATTTCGGTGATGCGCCGTCATTTTGAGCAATTTGGGTACCAACCTATCGAAACGCCTTCGTTTGAAAACTCCGAAACCCTGATGGGGAAATACGGGGAAGAAGGCGATCGTTTGATTTTTAAGATATTGAATTCGGGGGATTATTTGGATAAAGTATCCCCGGAAGAGTTACAACAAATCAATTATAAAAAACTCACCGCAAAAATCTCCGAAAAAGCCTTGCGTTACGACTTAACGGTGCCGTTTGCCCGTTATGTGGTGCAACACCAAAACGAGATTGAATTTCCGTTTAAACGGTATCAAATTCAGCCGGTTTGGCGTGCCGATCGTCCGCAAAAAGGACGCTTCAGAGAGTTTTACCAATGCGATGCCGATGTAGTCGGTTCGACCTCGTTATGGCAGGAAGTAGAGTTGGTGCAATTGTACGATTCGGTTTTTGCCGAATTGGGTTTGGAAGGCGTGACCATCAAAATTAACAACCGCAAAGTTTTATCGGGAATTGCTGAGGTTATCGGGGCTTCGGATAAGCTGATTGATTTCACCGTAGCCTTAGACAAATTGGACAAAATAGGGGAGGACGGCGTTAAAAAAGAAATGCTCGAAAAAGGGATTGCCGAAGAAGCACTCGCCAAAGTACAACCCTTGTTTCGTTTTACCGGAACTATTCAGGAAAAATTTGAAAAATTGTCACAGTTGTTGACCACTTCCGAAGAAGGCCAAAAAGGCATTGAAGAACTGCGTTTTATCTGTGATAACGTGATGAAGCTTGGTTTGCAAAAAGCACAATTGGATTTGGACGTGACCTTAGCCCGAGGATTGAATTACTACACCGGAGCCATTTTTGAAGTTGCGGCACCGGCCGGAGTAGCCATGGGTTCTATTGGTGGCGGCGGCAGATACGATGACTTAACCGGCATTTTCGGGTTGAAAAATATGAGCGGTGTAGGTATTTCTTTTGGCTTAGACCGCATTTATTTGGTTCTCGACGAGTTGAACTTGTTTCCCGAAACCATTACCACAGCCACGCAGGTATTGTTTTTAAATTTGGGTGAACCTCAGGCCTTCGACGCCATGAAAGCCATAACTTTTTTAAGAAGTAAGCAGGTAAAAGCCGAAATGTATCCCGATGCGGCCAAAATAGACAAGCAGTTTAAACATGCGGAGCGCAGAAACATTCCGTTTGTGGTGAAAGAAATCACCGGAAGTTCGATTACTTTGAAGTGTTTAAGAACCGGCGAACAATCGCAAATCGATGTATCGGGTATTTTAGAGAAATTAACTTGAGTGTAATAAGTAGGAGCATAATTTGATTTTTTTATCAATAATGAATAAAAACTCTCCGCCCGAAACGGAGAGTTTTTTATAGGATACTGTTATTTTTTTATAATTTTTTTACTGATGGTGCCTTTATCCGTACTGATTTTTACAATGTAAGTACCGCTGCTTAGGTTGCCTACCGGTAAATGCATTTCAGTTTCCGATTGGTTTCCGATTGGCCATTCGGCTACTTTTTGCCCCAGCAAGTTGTACAACTCAACCGATTGAATGGAGGTTTCCATCAACTCATTTTTGATATGAATGGTATTGTCAGACTGCGTATGAGTAACCGACAGACTGTTTTGGATTTCATTCTCATTGGTTCCCAAAGCACTTGAAGTGGTGAATCTCAAGAAGAAACGATTCTCATAGACTCCGGCCGGTAAGTTAATTTCAAACGCCTGCGATGTAATACTGTGGTAGGCATCCGTTACATTGTCGTAAATATAAACTTCTTGGTTGTTGTCTAAATTTTCTGTGTCATCCAAATTGAATTTCACATTTCCGGCAGTAGCATTTTTAATTCCTAAAGGATAACTGTTGTTGGCATTAAAGTAACCGTCACCAATAATGTTTTGTTTGTTCGTTCCTTGCATGAAATACATGTCGCTCGATGTTGTTTCCGGACTCAACGCATCGTAACCGTTGTCGAATGCACCAGTGGCAAATTGATTCATAAAACCTAATAACAACTGTCGGTGGTAATTATCGGCCGATACAAATCCTAATCGTAATTTAGTGAATTGTTGCTGCTCAAACGAATCTTCCGCATTGTTATCATCCGAACTATTGCTGGCCATCATTCCGGTATTTCTGAATAAGTATTGTGAATTTGCATTGTCTTCCTTAATAAAAATACGTTGGCTGTTGTTGAAGGTTATTGTTCCACCATTTCCATTTCCGATTACAAAGAAACCTTGTCCCACCGGAATAAATCTTTTAGCCAGCTTATTGCTGATTCCCAAACCACTGATACCAGCCGGAGCCACAGGTGCGGTACCGCCTACTTTGGTGTAGGTGGCATATCCGCCTTGGTATTGTATGGTAGTGTGGGAATAGTTCGTATTGTAATGTTCCCAAAACAATAATGTTCCTGTGATTGAACCTATATTGTCATCGATGAATTTATCAGCATCAATGGCAGAAGGATATGGGTTACCACATAAATTTAAATTGTCGGGAGCCACGACAGAAGTTATAGGGCCGTTGTTAGGTTTTCCCACAAAAGTGTAGTTTTGGAAAGGGTTCGGGCTGTTTGACCCTTTCAACGTATATCCCTGACAAGCCAGTAATGTTCCGTTTGGCCCAACAGCTGTCCAGTTGGCATAACTGTTGGTTAAATTTTGAAATTTGAATATCCAATAGCTGCTCAAGGTAATTGGGCTGGTTGCCGAACTGTTGATGCTGTTGGTCCAATTTAAATTTTGAGGAATGGCAGTTGTTCCGTCTTTCATAACACCGGCTACGGTAAACCCGTGATTGATGGTGGAATTATTGATAGAGCTCACAGGTGATGACCAATAGTTGTAGTTATACATATTGGATTGTCCTTGTTGGTCTCTTTCGATAGATCCTGAACTGGTTACATCCAAATCACTATTAACGGTTTGTACCAATTGTGATTTTCCAACCAAATCAATTTTTCCATCCAGTTTTAAATAGTGTGTCAGCTCAATTTTGGTGTCATTGGCGGCACTCAACGTATTTGCAGTTACAAATAATCCCAGCAACGTTCGGTTTCCGGTTGAAGTGATATCATGATTTGTTTTCACAATATTCCAGTCAATAGAAGTGGCGTTGTCAACAATCGATAAACTGCCCGGTATTTGTTGGATGCTTCCGTTTGCCCAAGTAGCAGCACTTGCCCAAGATCCGGCGGTAGTACTTTCGTACGGTAGTGGCGCTGACTGTAGGGTTATCGTAGTTTTATTAGGAGAAAATACATTTCCTCTGTTGTTGTTCACGGAATCATCATTGATGTAGGTACCGATAAAAGAATTCATCGAATAATACGCTTGGAGGTTGCTCCAACCCAAAGAGCTGATATCGTTTCGGGTAACGGTGGTTGGGATAATAGCTCCTTTAGTCACCGTTCCGTTTTGTAGTATTTCCTGATTCATTACGAATTTTAACTCAGACAGCGTCAAGGCTTTGTTCCACAATCGGAACTCATCGATATCCCCTTTGAAAAAGTTTCGGGTATCTGATTTCGATCGGTATTCTGCTCCGATAGAGAATACATTCGAGTTTGATGCCGGAGCCGCTGAGTTAACAGTAGAGTCCAATACTCCATCGATATAGAGCTTGATAGCACCCGAGGAGTAAATAACAGCAATATTATGCCATTCCGAATTTGGTAAGGCTGTGTTTGAAGTTAATGTTGTTCCGCCGGACCATGTTACATTTACTTTGTTGTTGCTCGATAAATATACTCGGAACCCTGTTGAACCATTGAATTTAGATACTATAGTTCTGTCGTTAGCCAAGGTATTTGCTCCGGTAGGTCTAACCCAAGTCATCATGGTAAAGACACTGTTTAAGTTATTTACGGCAGCAGTTTTCATGATGTCATCTACACCATCAAAAGAGGCATGTCTTGAGTACACACTTTCATGCGCTACACCGAAAGTAAAATATTTTGTTCCGTCGAAGTCGTAACTAGTCTCTTGTTTGGTTCCGTTTGTTGATAAGAATATGGTTTCGACATCTGTGGTGAAAGCAGCGTCGGAAGCCACTATCATTACGTAAGCATCATTACCGGATAAAGCAGGTAAATTCGCTAACGCTGAAGTTGGGATGGAAATTTTAACTGTAGCTACATCTCCTCCGGTTTCCACAATTTTCCATTTCTTATTCGGAACATCCGTAACAGTGGTAACTCCGGAAGTACCACCAAAAGTGATGGTTAAATCAGTACCGGAATCATTCATGTTTTGACCGTTATCACCCCAAACCAAATATTTTTTGTCTGCATCGAAAGTATTTGTATTGGCGGTGTTAGTGGTGGCAATGGTTCCTAATCCGATGGTTAAGATAGTATTGGCATTAACACTTTTAGATTGTTTTTGATTTAATCTTGACAGGTCATCTCTACCGATACCGGTGATATCGTAATTGTAACCGGTATTGGATGTTGCGTTCCAAATCAGTGTTCCGTCAGAACCGATATAGTTTTGAGAAGTACCATTTACTCCCAGAGTAATGCCATATTTAATAGCTAGATAGCTTTCTACTTTACTTCTCTCAGTAACATCATTTTTTCTGGAGCTGAAAGTAATTATCTCCGCAATTCTTCCGTCTAAACTTCCGTCCCAAGCTTCACTTCTTCCAATCCAGTACGGACTGTCGTAAATGTTTCTGTGCTTAGAAGCGTTCACTTCAGTTGTTGCAATGTTATTGGCATTATAATACAATTGCATACCGGTATTTCCGGGGTTGTTTCTGATGTTGATAATTCCCGGGCTATTGTATTGTGATGTTGTGCTTACTTCTGCCGTTCCGTAAGAAGTAGTAGTGCCTGATGTATATGACAATACTTCATTGGTGAAGCGGGTGTCTACGTTACCAAAAGAGATGCCGGATTTCACATTTTGGGTACAAGGAGAACTTTTTCCGGCAAATACGTCCATGCTGTTCAGTGCAGAAGTTACCGTAACATCCGGAATAACCACTACAAAAGTGTCTTCTGAATAAAAGCCATTGGTTCCTTTCAAATATTGTCTTGAACTGTTCAAATCGGTATAAACCTGTGATGGACTGTTATACGGATTGGTAAAATCGACTACAGGGTTAAAATTGATGTTGTGCGTAGCATTATTGCGATAAACAGGTGCTCCAACTGCTGCAGGTTTGATAGCATTGGCTCCTTTTGCCTGAGTATACCATGTAATTACAGGGGTATTGTCGGCCACGGTTGTAGTCCCGTTTAATAAATCCGAACGCAACCACAATTGTAAGTCAGATGTCACCCCGCCCGGACCGTGTGTTAAAGTTGAAGGTAATGCGTTGACAGGCCATCTGATAATTATTTTTCCATCGGCACCTCTTCCTCCGGTTCCCTGATTAACTCCGTTGTTTCCGTTTCTGCGGCCGCCACCGCCACCGCCACCCGGACTGAGTCCCGGTAAACCGTCACCGTTAGGGGATGTATAGCCATTTCCGCCATTTCCGCCGTTGCAAGTGGCCACGGCACCTAAATGCGTAGTGGCATTAACACCCATGTTTTCTCCGGCTTCTGCTCCGGCTCCGCCTCCGCCACCATAAGAACCACTAACACCGTTGGCACCATTTCCTCCGCTAGAGGTCACGTCTCCAATAGAGCTTGCGGCCGAACCGCCTGCAGCACCGGTTGTTACGTTGTTGAGTGCTGTAGTACCTCCTTTTGCCAAGAAAGTTGAAGTGTTGATAAACCATGAGTCACCACCGTTAGCTACAGTTGTTGCTCCCAATCCAACGTTTACTGTATATGTTGTTCCCGGCACAACCGGAATCGATTTTGTGGCATAGGCTCCGCCTCCGCCTCCGCCGCCAACATTTCCAATATTCAATCCGTCTCCACCTTTTCCGCCGCCGCCCCAACCTTCAACGGTTACCTGATAAACTCCGGCAGGAACAGTGAAAGTACCCGAAGAAGTAAATGTTTGTGAGGTTATAGCCAAAACTTTTGTGGAAGTTGTAGTAAAACAAGGAGCACTTCCGGTAGCAGTTAACGTTAACACAATTCCTCCTTGTGTTAAACTGGTTGTGATATCAGCAGCACTTGGAGTGTAGGTACAAGCTGTTAATGAGTTTGGATTTGTAAAGGTACCGGTTCCGCTTGATGTCCATACTATAGAGTTGTAGTTTGAAGCACTCGCGTTAGCAGTAATGTTTACAGTTCCACAAGTAGAGCAAGTGGCAATATCTGATCCTGCATCGACAATCGGTGCCGGAATAAATGTTAAGGTTTTACTCGAGTTTACATTGGGACAGCTGGTATTTGAAGCCGTCAGCGTTATAATTACACTTCCTGCTGCAATATCGGCTGCACTCGGACTGTAAGTGCACGAGGTCAATGAATTCGAATCGGTAAATGTCCCTGTTCCGTTAGATGTCCAAGTGACCGAGGTATGATTTGTAGCACTTGAACCCGTTGTAACGTCTATTGCAGTGTTAGATGAACACACACTAAAAGAGGCACCGGCTGCTACAGTCATAGTGCTGTTTATCTGCAGCGTTTTAGTACTCACGGCATTGTTACACGGGGTATTTCCATAAGCTGTTAGTGTCAAGGTTACAGTCCCGTTAGCGATATCTGTCGGACTTGGGGTATAGGTACAAGTTGTTAACGAATTGGGATTCGTAAAAGTCCCTGTTCCGTTTGATGTCCAGGCTATCGAAGCATAATTATTTGCAGTTGCACCTGCCGTAATGTTTACCGCACCATTATTTGAACAAGAGGTCACATTTGTTCCGGCATTAGCTATAGGAGAAGAACTAATAGTAAGTATTTTGGTTGAGGTTGCAGTACTACAAGCAGCATTAGAGGCTGTGAGAGTGAAAGTTACACTTCCCAGTAAGATGTCTTCAGCACTTGGGGTATAAGTGCAGTTTGTTAATGAATCTGCGTTTGCAAAAGTTCCCGTTCCATCTGAGGTCCAAAGCACTGTAGTTTGGTTAGTTGCACTGGATCCTGTTGAAATATCAACAGCACCACCGGAATAACAAACTGAGAAATCTGAACCGGCAGCCGCCGTTGCAGCGACATTGATAATCAAATTTTTGGACGAAGAAACCGATGCACAAGGTGCATTCCCGACGGCCGTCAGGGTTAGTACCACACTGCCGGCTGTAATATCTTCAGCACTCGGGGTGTATGTAGCCGAGGTTAGCGAATCGGCATCTGTAAAAGTACCGGTTCCACTCGAGGTCCATAATATGGAATTGTAGTAAGTAGCATTAGAACCGGCAGTAATATTTACCGCACCGTTACTTTCACAAGTGTTTATCACATCTCCCGCCACAACGGTTGGAAGGGCGCTAATGGTGACTGTTTTTGTAGCATAAGCTACTCCACAACCTGCATTTGAAGCGATTAAAGAAAAAACAACGCTTCCGACAGCTAAATCAGCTTCGCTGGGAGTATAGTTACAATTAGTTACAGAGTCGGCATTCTCAAAGGTTCCGGTTCCATTTGATATCCAAATGACACTTGTATGGTGGGTTGCACTTGCATCAGAACCTATATTGATTGAGCCTCCGCTGTAACAAGTGGAAAAATCAACGCCGGCTGTTGCAGTAGGGGTAGTATCTATGGTTAATATTTTTGTGGAAACGGCATTGGAACAAGGAGTGTTCCCAATTGCAGTTAAGGTAATAGTAACACCACCGGCGGCAATGTCATCCGCACTCGGGAAGTAGGTAGCTGATGTTAATGAATCAGCATCGTTAAAGGTTCCCGTTCCGCTCGATGTCCATTCGACAGCAGTATAGTTTGATGCCGATGCACCGAAAGTAACATTAACAGCTGTATTGTACGAACAAATCGCCAAATCCATACCGGCCGCTGCATCAGCGCTGTCAACAAATGCCATTGTTTTAGTTGAGATAACATCAGTACATCCTATATTTGAAACCGTAAGTGTGAAAACAACACTTCCCGAAGCCAAATCATCAGCACTTGGCATATAAGTAGCTTGTGTGAGCGAATCGGCATTGGTAAAACTACCGCTTCCGTTTGATGTCCATGACACACTGGTTTGATTAGAGGCAACTGCATCAGTGGTAATATTAATAGCTGTTTCGGAAGTACAAGCACTAAAATCAGCACCGGCTACAGCCGTCATGGGGCTGTTAATAGTTACTGTTTTAGTAGAAACAGCAGCTGCACAAGGCGTATTCCCATATGCTGTTAGCGTTACAATAACGCTTCCCGCTGCGATGTCTTCTGCACTGGGAGTGTATACGGCAGAGGTAAGCGAATCAGGATTGTCAATAGTACCGGTTCCGCTTGTTGTCCACAAGATGTTGGTGTAATTATTGGCAGATGAGCCATCAGCAATGTTGATTGAACCAACAGTAGAACAAATGGATATTTCATCTCCGGCAATTGCTGTGGGTTGCGCTATAAAAGTTAAGGTTTTTGTTGAAGTTACATTGTCACAACCTGTATTGGAGGCGGTAAGCGTTAGTGTAACACTTCCTGCGGTTAAATCTTCAGCGCTTGCCGTATACGCACAATCGGTCATAGAATCAGCATGGGTAAAAGAACCCGTTCCGCTCGAAGTCCATAATACTTCGGTTTGTTGGGTTGCCTCGGAACCATCTGTCACGCTAACAGGATCTGTGGTCGCACAAATGGTGATGTCAGCTCCTGCCTCCACCGTCATTGGATTACCTATAGTTAATGTTTTGGTAGCTGTTGTGACGCCGCATGGTGAATTTCCGGTTGCGGTGAGCGTTAAAATAATAGTTCCGGAAAGAATATCGTCAGCACTTGGAGTATAGGTACACGATGTTATGGAATTGGCATCAGCAAAAGTTCCTGTTCCATTGGAAGTCCATGCAATAGAGGTGTAGTTTGCAGCACTAGCACCGGTAGTAACATTGACAGCACCACCTGATGAACACGTATAAACATTTGCACCTGCTTCTATATCGGCTGCAGCCACTAATGTTAAGGTTTTAGTTGATGTTGCGCTTGTACAACCCGGATTTGAAGCGGTAAGTGTTATTTGTACGCTTCCTGTTGCTATATCAGCCTCGCTGGGAGTGTAAGTGCAGGCCGATAATGAATTGGCATCTGTAAAAGTACCGGTCCCGCCGGTAGTCCATAATACAGTATTGTAGTTTGCTGCACTTGCCCCGGTCGTTATATTGATTGCAGTGTTTGATGAACATTCGGTAACGGCAGCGCCAGAAATGGCTGTCGGACTTGAATTTACCGTAATGCTGGTAGTATTGAAGGCACTTATATTGTTGCTGCAATAAGAAGAAGCTAAATTTGTTATTGTAACATTAGTAACACCCAAATTTAAAACAGGTGTACTAAATGTTCCGGATCCGGGATTACCGGCCGTGAAATTCATCACAGCAGTGATTCCGTTGGCAGTTGTTGCCCCACTTAAGTTATAAGTTACGATGTATGCTCCTGATGCTAAGGAAGATGAAGTTAAAGTTACCAGGGCAGAAGAACCCGCACACAACGGACTATTAGAAGAAGTTGCACCGGTTAAAGCGTAAGTAGGACAAGTATAAGTTATAATTACATATCCACCGGCTCCATTTCCACCGGCTGATGCTTTGGTGCCACCACCACCGCCACCGCCATAGTTACTCAGCGAAGATGAACCTGCGGCACTCGGAGAAGTAGTACCTGCACCACCGGCACCGGCAAATCCTCCACCGGCAGTTCCTCCATTTGGAACGGATCCTAAGCCTCCATGGCTCAAAGTACCCGCTGCGCCGCCGCCGCCGCCGCTACCAAGACCGTTGAGTCCGGCACCACCGGCGCCACCATTATAGGTTGAGCCAGCGCCTCCTGTTCCTCCGGCACCTCCATTGGTATAGCCAAAACCACCGATTCCACCATAAGCAATAACTGTTGTTGATCCAAATGTAGCAAAAGTGTTGCCTCCATTTGCTCCGTTTGGTGAAATGCTTGAGGTAGCACCGTTTCCTCTGGCTCCAATAGTGATGTTGTATGTTGTACCTGCTGTTACGGGAACCGAAATGTTTTTAGTGTAGCCACCGCCACCGCCACCGCCACCGCCATCTTTATTAGATGAGCCGCCATATCCGCCACCGCCACCGGCACCATACGCTTCCACTTGAATAGTGGTCACTCCTGCAGGAGCTGTAAAAGTTCCGGAGTTAGTGTAAAATATTTGTGATTGACCGTATCCTGCATACATTACCAATACCATTATTATGGTAATGTACTTTTTTCTTAGTGTAATCTGTATTTTTTCCATAACTCATTTTTTTAAGGTATGTAAAACATGGTTGATTTTGACAACTCAAAGCTAATACATCAATTCAAAATGTCGACAAAAAACACAAAAAAATCGATGAAATGCACTATATTGATTTATACATGCGTAAAAAACTTACAAAATAAAACTCAATTCTTACTTTTAAAATGCCTTAAAAACGACTTTTTTTCAGATGCTTTTGTTGATTAAACAGATTAATAGGTTCTAAGGGGTGGTGAGGTAAAAAAAAATACTCCCATTTTTGGGAGTACTTTTTGGGTGTTACTTGAATGGTTATTGAATTAAAATCTTTTTACTGAAACTTCCTTTATCGGTATTAATTTTTACGATGTAAGTTCCGGTAGTTGCGTTTTCAACAGATAATTGAATGATTTGTTGGTTATTAGTGTCTAATTTCCATTGAGATACATTTTGCCCCATGATGTTGTATAATACTACTGAATCTATGGTCGCTACTTGTAGTTCATTTTTGATTGTTAACAATTCATCTGCTTGTGAATGCGTAACCATTATTCCGCTTAGAGTATTGTTTTCAACAGTTCCTAAAGCATCCGGATTAAGGAATCTTAATGAGAAGCGATTGTCAAAAGTTCCTGCAGGTAAACTGATTTCCCAGCCTTCTGTGGTAATGTCGTGATACTCGTTAGTGAGGTTATCGTAAATGTACACATTTTGAGACTCGTCCAAATTTTCTTTTTCATCAATACTGAATTTAACAATGCCTTCTACAGCATTTTTTACACCAAGCGGATATACTGCAGCAACGTTAAAATAACCTTCTCCTTGTATGTTTAGTTTTACTGTACCGTTAATGAAATAGTAATCATTAGTAAGGTTTTCGATACTCAAACCATCATACCCAGGGTCAATTCCTGAAGTAGCATATTCATTCATAAAGCCAATTAGTATTTGTCGGTGTATTTGATCGGCCGAGTCA
Organism: Flavobacterium sedimenticola; assembly: GCF_030053345.1. Taxonomy (GTDB): domain Bacteria; phylum Bacteroidota; class Bacteroidia; order Flavobacteriales; family Flavobacteriaceae; genus Flavobacterium; species Flavobacterium sedimenticola. Next base: position 134,848 of record NZ_JASGBP010000004.1, on the reverse strand, counting down.
AATCCTAAATACAATTTTGTGAATTGCTCTTCATCATTTGCATCTCCCTCATCATTAATAGTGATAGGGTCTGAATTTGTTCGGAATAATTGGTAAGATCTGCTGTCATTTTCTGTGGCAAAGACCCTTTGACTATTATTAAATGTGATGGCGCCTCCGGTTGAAGAACCTGTTACAAAAAAGCCTTGACCTACCGGTATATATCTGTTTGGTCTTTTTCTGCTGGTTCCGCTTCCGCTAACTCCGGTAGGAGCTACCGGTGCAGTTCCTCCGGTTTTGGTGTAGGTTGCATAACCTCCTTGGTACAAAATGGTAGCATGTGAGGTGTTGGTATTGTAATGCTCCCAGAAATACAACGTACCGGTAATGCTGGCGGCATTATCGTCGATAAATCGGTTAGCATCAATAGCAGAAGGATATGGGTTACCGGATAAGTTTAAATTTCCGGCAGATACACTAGAGGCTATAGTACCGTTATTCGGTTTACCAACAAAAGTGTAGTTTTGATTAGCAGTAGCACTACCGGATCCTTTTAATGTAAACCCTTGTCCGGCAGAGAGTGTTCCGTTTTGGCCCACAGCACTCCAATTGGCATAACCATTTGACAAATCTTGGAATTTAAATATCCAATAGCTAGATAGCGTAATTGGACTTGTTGGAGAACCGTTTATTCCGGTTGTCCAGTTAATGTCTTGTGGTGTTGAAGAAGTTCCGTCTTTCATTACTCCTGCCACAGTAAATCCATGGTTAAGAGTTGAATTATTTATAGAGCTTACCGGTGATGACCAATAATTGTAATTGAATTTATTGGATTGCCCTTGTTGATCTCTTTCGATAAATCCGATGCTTGCGGCATCTAAATCGCTGTTGTGGGTTTGTACCAATTGCGATTTCCCTTGAAGGTCAATTTTGCCGTCAAGTTTCAGGTAATGTGAAACCTCAATTTTAGAATTGTTTTGAGCGTTTAAAGTATTGCCTGTCACCAAAAGAGCTAACAGTGTTTGGTTTGCAGTAGAGTTTACATTGTTGTTGGTTTTTACAATATTCCACGCAATAGTAGTTGCCGGGTTTACAATTGACACAGATAGAGGAATATTTCCATTCGCCCATGTATTGCTATTGGTCCAATTACCATCGGTTGTGGTTTCATAAGGCATTGGAGCACTTTGTTGTTTTACGGTAAGTGCATTGTTGGTGAATAAATAACCTCTGTTTTTAGACTGTGAGTTATCGTCAACGTGCGTTCCAATAAATGAGTTCATGGAATAATACGCTATAAGATTATACCATTTAATACCGCTGATTTCATTTTTGGAAATATTTTGAGGAATCACTGTACCAACGACTTCATCAGTTCCATATTGTGCTATTTCCTGATTGATAATGTATCGGATTGGATTTAAATTCATGGCTCTTCTCCAAAGTCTGAATTCATCAATTTCTCCTTTAAAATAATTTCCGACACTTGATTTGTTTCGGTATTCACCACCAATGGAGAAAATGCTTGAATCTGAACTCGGAGCACTTGAAGAAACCACTGAATCCATCACTCCGTCGATGTAAAGAACTAAGCTTCCAACAGAGTATACGATAGCGATGTTATGCCATTCATTATTTGGAATAGTCGTTGCAGAAGTTAAAGTAGTTCCACCCGTCCATGAAACATTCAATTTATTGTCAGTAGATAGGTATACTCTGTATCCTGAAGTTCCGTTGTATTTGGATACAATAGTTCTGTTGTTAGCTAAGGCATTATTTCCTGTTGGTTTCATCCAAAACATCATGGTGAAATTAGGAGTTAAATTATTTACAGCATCAAACTTTATAACATCATCCAAACCGTCAAAAGAGATTTCTCTCGAGAAAGTACCTCTGTGTGCAACTCCAATCGTGAAATATTTAGTTCCGTCAAAATCGTAATTACCTTCTTGATTGGAACCATTGCCATTTAAAAAGACAGTTTCCACATTAGTGGTAAAAGAAGCATCATTGGCCACTACCACAACATAAGAGTCATTTCCTGACAAAGCAGGTAAACTGCTGAAGTCTGAAGCGTTAATAGAAATTTTTGTCGCGCCAACATCGCCGCCGGTTTCCACTACTTTCCATTTTTTACTCGGAATGTCAATACTGGTATTTACGCCTGAAGTTCCTCCAAAGGTTACGGTGACATCGGTACCGGAGTCACTCAACGAACCACCGTTGTCACCCCAAACCAGATAAGTCTTGTCGCTGGCAAAATTGTTCGGGTTGGCATTGTTTGAATTGGCAATAGTGCCCAAACCAACTTTCGGCATACTGGTAGTGTTTTGTTTCTTATTCAGGTTGATAGCATTATCCCTACCGATAAGGCTGACATTGTTATTGTAACCACTGTTGGCTGTGGCATCCCAAATAATGTTTCCGCTGGAATCATAAAGATTCTGACCGAAGGACAACGATGTAATAAACAACGTTATTACAACTAAATAGTTTTTCTGTAGGTTAAGTAAAATTGTTTTCATAACTCTTGGGGATTAGTTGATGAATTTTTTAAAATGATTATGTCACTTTATTGTTTTTGACAAATCAAAAGTAAAAATGTAATCGATAAAAGAACAAAAAAATCGATGAAATGCACTAAAAACATAAAATATAGTATAAAAAACTTACATATTTAATGTTTTGTGTAAAATCCCCAAAATCGTTTTGAAAAACAATTTTAATCAACGGTATAAAATGAAAAAAGGCTCGAAATTTTCGAGCCTTTTTTGTAGCGAGAGAGAGATTTGAACTCTCGACCTCAGGGTTATGAATCCTGCGCTCTAACCAACTGAGCTACCTCGCCATGATAAAGCATTCCCTGAATGCGGGTGCAAATATAAAATTAAAATTATTGGCTACAAACTTCTGAGGGTTATTTTTTTTATTTTTAAAAAACGCTTTTTTTTTGATTTTATATTCTATATATTTCCAAAAAATTTGTTAAGGTATGGACGCCAAAGTACGTTACGAACTTGAGTTTCCCGTAAACTCGTCACCTCAGTTGTTGTATCAATACATTTCAACACCGTCCGGATTACAGGAATGGTTTGCGGATAATGTTAATTCTCGTGGTGAGTTTTTTACTTTTATTTGGGATGATGTCGAGGAAAATGCCAGATTAGCTTCCAAGAAAACCGGAGAAAAGGTAAAATTTAAATGGGTTGATGCCGATAAAAAAGACACCGATTATTATTTTGAGCTCCGAATTTTAGAAGATGAAATTACTAAAGATGTTTCGCTGATGGTTGTGGATTATGCGGTAGAAGATGAATTAGAAGAGTCTAAATTATTATGGGAAAATCAAATTTCCGATTTAAAACATGTTATAGGTTCTATATAATTCCTGTTTTTTAAACTTATATTTGTCCCGTCCGATTCTAATATTCGGACGGTTTTTTTTTATGATTAATTTCAACGGAATTTATACGGACTCAGACCAACAAATATCTATTTTTAATCGCTCTTTCCTCTATGGTGACGGCGTTTTTGAAACGCTCAAAATTAAAGACGGAAAGATTCTTTTTTTTGAAGACCATTACTTTAGGTTGTTAGCCTCATTGCGAATTGTTCGCATGCAGATTCCTATTGCATTCACCTATGAATATTTGGAAAGTCAAATAATAGGGTTAGTGCAGCAACTCCATATCCAAGATTCGGCAAGAGTCAGAATTACGGTGTTTCGAAATGAAGGCGGATTTTACACCCCGACAGATAATTCGGTTTCTTTTGTGATTCAGGCTGTTGGTTTAGAGAATAAATTATATCAAATGGATAATAAGTCCTATGAAGTTGATTTATACAAAGATTTTACGATTGCAAAACAATTGTTGTCAACACTTAAAACAACCAACAAAATAATTCAGGTTACTTCCGGCATTTTTGCGCAAGAAAACGGCTTAGATTCTTGCTTGATTCTCAATGAAGATAAAAATGTAGCCGAAGCAGTGAACGGAAACGTATTTATGTTAATGAACCATCAACTGATTACGCCGCCTTTAACTGAAGGCGCTTTAAATGGTGTAATGCGAAAGCAGCTATTAAAATTGGCTGCCGAAATTCAGGAGGTTGAGGTAGTGCAAAAAGAAATTTCACCGTTTGACTTACAAAAAGCGGATGAATTGTTCATTACCAATGTTATTACCGGAATTCAACCGATAACGAAGTACAGGAAGAAAGAATTCGAAACGGTTTTTTCCAAAAGGTTGTTGGAAAAATTAAATGAAAGTATTGCGATTTAGTTTAAAATAGGATTCTCGGGTGCATTAGACCATATTAAGTAGTCACCACCCAATTCCAAAATCTTTTCTTTCCAAAAATGTACCGAGGATTTGCCCAAAATCTTATTCTCATAAATGTTTTTAGACAAAATCCAGGAATTCGATTGCATTTCATTTTCCAATTGTTCGGAATCCCAACCGGAATAACCCAAAAAGAATCGGATGTTTTTTTTCTTCACCAATCCTTTGTTGATAAGGCTTTTGGTTAATTCAAAATCGCCGCCCCAAAAAATCCCGTTGGAAATTTCAATACTGTTCGGAATCAAATTCGGAATGTTGTGAATGAAATACAAGTTATCTTGCTCTACCGGACCGCCATTGTAAATCTTAAAATTGGCATGAATCTCCGGAATCAAATCGTTGATGGTGTATTTTAAAGGTTTGTTTAAAATAAACCCAACCGAACCTTCTTCGTTGTGGTCGGCCAATAATATGACGGATCGGTTAAAAGACAAGTCGCCAATTATCGAGGGTTCTGCTATTAATAATTGTCCTTTTTGAAGTTTTTCGGAAATCATTTTTCAGCTAATTTTTACTAAAGCTACTAAAAAGGTTTTAAAAAAGCTAATTTTTTTGTTGTAAAACAAAAAAAAGGCCACATTTTACAATGTGACCTCTGTATATTAGAACAATTTAAAATTAGTTTACTGCTCCGTCCAATTCAGCACCAGCTTTGAATTTTACTACATTTTTAGCGCCAATTTTGATAGTTTTTCCTGTTTGAGGGTTTCTTCCGTCTCTGGCAGCTCTTTTAGAAACTGACCAAGAACCGAATCCTACTAAAGATACTCTTCCGCCTTTTTTCAAAGTGCTTCCTACATTTCCTAAAAATGATTCTAAAGCTAATTTTGCAGCAGCTTTTGTGATTCCAGCGTCAGCTGCAATTGCATCGATTAATTCTGATTTGTTCATAATGTTAGTTATTAATTGTTGGTTAAACATTCTGTTAATGATAACAAATTTAATAGGAATTCCTTACCGTGCAAGCGTTTTCAGGTTTTTTTCAAAAATTTGTTGATAACTTCAACTATTTGTTGATAAACCTAAGCCTTTCATCGATTTTTTTATTTAAAAATCGCTTGAGACCTTATTCTGCTTGCGCTTCTTCCGAAAAGGTAATACCATTTAAGAGCTCGTGAGCCTGCATTTTTTTCTTCCCCGGAAATTGCAAACTCAGCAGTTGTATGAAACCGTCTTTAACCGCTACTTTTATTTCTTTTTTGGTAGTGGTGATTCGTCCTATCGGGGACAAATGGTTTTCTGAAATGATTTTGGCGTCATATAACTTAACACTCCACTCTTCTCCTCTATCTTTAAACAAACACCATGCTGCCGGATACGGCGACAAACCGCGAATCAGGTTGTGAATCTCCTTAGCCGATTTGTTCCAGTCTACTTTACAATTGTCCCTATTGAGCTTGTACGCTGTTTTAATGTCAGCGTTATCCGTTTGCAGTGTTGTTGTAACCGAGCCATGGGCGATTAACTGTAACGTTTCTACAACGGCTTCGCTTCCTAAAACCATCAATCGGTCGTGCAATTCTCCGGCATTCTCTTCCGGATATATAGTTGTTTCTTTGCTCAAAATCATGGCACCGGTATCTATTTTATCATCGATAAAAAAAGTGGTCACCCCGGTCTTGGTTTCTCCGTTAATGATGGCCCAGTTAATAGGGGCGGCGCCTCTGTAGTTTGGCAAAAGCGAAGCGTGCAAATTAAAAGTTCCTAACTTAGGCATGCGCCAAACCACTTCGGGCAACATTCTGAAAGCCACCACCACGTGCAGGTTAGCGTTTAAGCTTTGCAATTCGGTTAGAAAGGTTTCGTCTTTTAGGTTTGTCGGTTGTAATAATTTCAAATGATGCGATAAGGCATATTCTTTAACGGCCGAATATTTGATTTTTTGTCCGCGTCCGGCGGGCTTGTCGGGCGCTGTAATCACGCCGACTACCTCGAAGTTATGTTTAATAATGGTATCCAAAATGCCTACGGCAAATTCGGGCGTTCCCATAAATACAATGCGTAATTTTTCCATTTTTTGATAGTATTGTGGCGCTATTTTATTGTAAGGAATACAAATTGTCGGTGTCAATGCTGATGACTTCCTCATCTAATAATTGTTGCAGGGCAAAGATAATAGCGTCTTTTGGAAATTGTGTTATTTCTTGAATTTCTCTCGAATTTAATTTCTGATTTTTCAGTAAGGCTTTAATGTGTTCCGATACCAAACCTTCGGATAACGGTTCTTTATTTTTCGAAATGCAGTAGGAGCAAATACCGCAATCCTGCTTTTGGCTTTCACCGAAATACCCCAGTAACAATTTGCTTTTACATGTTTTTTGATCGCAGCAATACGCCAGAACAGCTTTCAGTTGTGCTATTTTTAATTGATTCTGCGCGGCCAAATATTTCGAAACCCTGTTGATGGTTCGCTCATCTTCGCGAACGTCATTAAAAGTAATGGTAGCATCGTTACTTTTGGCTATGTAATCCACCAGGTCTTTTTCTTTCAATTTTTGAAGCAGGGATAACACCTCGGCTTCACTGTGATTCGATTTTTTGGCAATCAGTGCAGCATTAAAAGCCGTTTGCATATCGTAAATGCCGGGATAGGTTCGTAAAATGGTGAGTATAATGGGTTCGTCCTGCGGATGTAAACTCATGTAGCGAATCACTTCTTTGGAAGGAATGATGAATTGCAATGTGATTTTTTCCGAGAACTCTTGCGACAAACTGATGATACCTTGTCGGTCGAGAAACTGTAGGGCATTATACGTTTTTAACGTTGGGAAATCATATTTGGTACAGAAATGATGTAAGTTAAAACGAAACTGTTCTTCGATGCCTTCGCCATACGCAATTTGAAAGTAATTACAGAGTTTGGTGAACACCGAATTTAAAAAAACTTTATCGGGCAACACCTTGATAAATTGAGCTTCCGCATGCAATACATCCGACGGATTGTGAAGCAACACGGCAAATGCTTTTTCGCCGTTTCTTCCGGCGCGACCGGCTTCCTGATAGTAGTTTTCTAAATTTTGCGGTAAGTGCAAATGAATAATGGTTTTTACATTGGCTTTATCGATGCCCATCCCAAAAGCATTGGTGGCCACTATGACTTGCGCTTTTTCTTCCATCCAAAGCATCATATGGCGTGCTTTTTCCTTTGGTGCCAATCCGCCGTGGTAATAGGTAGCCGTAAAGCCCATGTTTTCCAAATGATGGGCGGTTTCCAGACACGACTTGCGGTTGGTGACATACACAATGGCAGGCTCCGGATTTTTGCGCAGTATTTGTTGCATCCGATGTAATTTGTCTTCCGTTTCAAAAACCATGTAGGCCAAATTCGTGCGGTAAAAGGATTTGGTAAAAATTTGCGGATTTTTGAGTTGTAATTGCGAAATAATGTCTTCCTGAACGCGCGGTGTAGCCGACGCGGTTAGCGCCAAAAAAGGCACCTTGGGAAAGAATTCTCTGAGCTGCGCAATTTTTAAATACGCCGGGCGGAAATCGTGTCCCCATTGCGATACGCAATGCGCTTCGTCGATGGCAATTAAATTGACGGGTAGATTTTTCAGTCGCTCCACAATCCAGTCGTTTTGCAACCTCTCCGGAGAGAGGTACAGGAATTTGTAATTTCCGAACTGACAATTGTCTAAAATGGCAATGCTGTCATTAAGCGACAGCCCTCCGGTAAGTGCCGTGGCCTTAATGTCTTTGTATTGTAAATTTTGCACTTGGTCTCGCATCAAAGCGACCAAAGGCGAGATTACCAAACAAATCCCCTGCTGCAGTAGCGCCGGAATTTGAAAACAAACCGATTTTCCGCCGCCGGTAGGCATGAGTGCAAAAGTATCGTGTCCTTCCAAAACCGATTTGATAACGGCTTCCTGAGGTTCACGAAAACTATCATGTTTCCAATATTGTTTAAGAATTGCTAAGGCTTGACTCAAGGGACTCAGATGAATGAACCCCTGTGACCGTTCACAGGGAATTGGGTTTACGGTATAAAAGTATGAAAAAGAATTGGCTTTGGTTTACACAAAAAATGTAATTACGCCAACTGGTTCAGGATAAAAGCGATGCGCTCTTCTACGCTACCGCAAGGGACTTCGATAAGTTGGTATCCGTATTTTTGATAGGTTTCGAGTAAGTGGTCGAAAATGAGTTTGGCTTGTTCGAAGTTTTCATAACGAGCCTCATCGCTTTCATAAATGGCTTCCCAAGGCGGCAATACAAATACTTTAGAATATTGGTGCTCGCGGCTGGCCTGGTCGAAAAAAGCCGGATAACTGTCGCCTATATAATGCATGTAGGCTAAAATATCGGGAATGCCACGGTCTAAGAAAACAATTTCAGCGGCATCTTGTATGGCCTGTTGGTGTTGCTTTTTTCGGCCTTCGAGCAACAGTTCGCTGAAGAGCAACGGCTTTTCGAGAAACAATTGTTCGATACCTTGCTTTTTAGCTTCCATGGTGATTTGTCTTGAAATTTCGGGAAAACACGCATATCCTTGTTCGATGAGGGCATCGATGATGGTGGTTTTTCCGGTGCCGGGACCGCCGGTGATAACTATCAGTTCTTTTTTCAAGATTTTGGAAATAAGGGGCAAATTTATCGAAACAAATTAGATTTTCGAAAGAGAAGTCCGAATTTATTTTTGTACTTCCCGAGCGGCGCTTAGCGGGCTGTTTAGCCCTGATGGAAGCGATTGCTCCCGATGCCGAAGTCTCGGCATCGGGACAAAAGCGGACAGCAGGAATACGGAGGACAAAGAAACCCAAGCCATTCGCTCCCGAAAATAAAAATAAAACCATGTGAAATCTTCTGTAAAATCTAAAATCATTACTGTATATTTGCTTTTATTTTGGAATAAATGGATAAGAAAACCGAAGAATTTTACGCCCGATTGCGGGAAGAACTCAACAACACTTCGACATGGCCAACCGAGTACCTCTACAAGTTTATTGTGCCTACGGATCCCAAGAAAATAGAAGAAGTGGAAAATGCCTTTGACAACATGGGTGCGGTGATACAAACCACGCAATCGAAGACCGGTAAATACACCAGTGTATCGGTTAATGTAATGATGGAGAGTCCCGACAGTGTGGTGGAAAAGTACATTGAGGTGTCGGATATTGAAGGAATAATTTCGTTGTAATGGCAGAGAAATATATTAAGGAGAACGCCAACGACGTGGTGCATTATTTAGAATATAATGCCGAGCGTCCGCATTTGATTATCCCGGAATACGGACGTCATTTGCAAAAGCTCATTGACCAAGCGACTTTGATTCCCGATAGGGAAGAGCGCAACAAAGCCGCCCGATACATCATTCAGGTAATGGGCAGTTTGAATCCGCATTTGCGCGATGTGCCCGATTTTCAGCACAAATTATGGGATCAGATTTTTATCATGTCCGATTTTAGGTTGGATGTCGATTCGCCTTATCCGATTCCGTCGCGTGATGTGATTAATTTGAAGCCGGAGCGCTTGGCGTACCCGCAAAAGAATCCGAAGTATCGCTTTTACGGCAACAATATTAAGTACATGATTGATGTGGCCAACAGTTGGGAAGAGGGCGAAATGAAGAGCGCCCTGGTCAAAGTGATTGCCAACCACATGAAAAAATCGTATTTGAGTTGGAACAAAGACACGGTGACTGATACCGTGATTTTTGAACACTTGTATGAATTGTCGGGCGGGAAGTTGAATTTGCTGCAAAGCAGCGAAGAATTGCTTAACACCACCGACTTGATGCGTACCAACAAAAAAATGTCGAATAAGAGTCCGGTTCAAAACGGCAAGCCGAAGAGCAAAAACGGCAAAAAGAATTTTCAGAAAAACAATAACAATCAGAAATAGTTGTAGGTTGTATGTTGTGGGTTCTATGTCAACCCATCGCAACGTACAACTTATAACATACAACTTTTAACAAAGAAAATGGGAACATTCAAAATAGAAGGCGGCATTTCATTAAAAGGAGAAGTACAGCCGCAGGGAGCCAAGAACGAAGCATTGCAAGTTTTGTGTCCGGCTTTGTTAACATCGGAAAAAGTCAGAGTGACCAATATTCCGGATATTATTGATGTCAATAAATTAATTGTATTGCTGGGAAATTTGGGGGTAAAAATCCAAAAAAACGGTCCCGGTGATTATACCTTCCAAGCCGATGAAGTCAATGTAGATTACCTAAAAACCGAAGCTTTTAAAAAGGAAGGCGGAAGCTTAAGAGGTTCCATTATGATAGTCGGGCCGCTTTTGGCGCGCTTTGGCTGCGGTTATATTCCGAAACCGGGTGGTGACAAAATCGGGAGGCGCCGTTTGGATACACACTTTGAAGGATTTATCAATCTGGGTGCTAAGTTTCGTTACGAAAGAGAAGATCACTTTTATGGCGTAGAGTCGAAAGGACGTTTGAAAGGAACGTATATGTTACTCGATGAGGCTTCGGTAACCGGAACCGCAAATATTGTGATGGCCGCTGTTTTGGCCGAAGGGACTACCACCATTTACAATGCGGCTTGCGAACCTTATTTGCAGCAGTTGTGTAAAATGTTGAATTCTATGGGCGCCAAAATCAGCGGCGTAGGATCGAACTTGTTGACCATTGAAGGTGTTGAAAAATTGGGTGGTTGCGAACATCGCATTTTGCCCGACATGATTGAAATTGGATCGTGGATCGGATTGGCAGCGATGACGCGCAGTGAGATTACCATTAAAAATGTGAGTTGGGATAATTTGGGTGTGATTCCGAATGTATTCCGCAAATTGGGTATTACATTGGAGCGCAAAGGCGATGATATTTATATTCCGGCGCATACCAAAGGCTATACCGTAAAAACCGATATTGACGGTTCTATTTTAACCATAGCCGATGCACCATGGCCGGGCTTTACTCCCGATTTGTTAAGTATTGTTTTGGTAGTGGCCACACAGGCCAACGGGGATGTATTGATTCACCAAAAAATGTTTGAAAGCCGCTTGTTCTTTGTGGATAAACTAATCGATATGGGTGCCAAAATTATGTTGTGTGATCCGCACCGAGCCGTAGTGATGGGACACGATTTTAAATCGCAACTCAAAGCCACAACCATGTCGTCGCCGGATATCCGTGCGGGAATTTCCTTGTTGATTGCCGCGCTTTCGGCTAAAGGCACTTCAACCATTCAAAACATTGAGCAAATAGACCGCGGATACGAAAGAATTGATGAAAGGCTTCGTGCACTGGGTGCTAATATCGTTCGTGTTTAACTCAGTACACAGTGTTCAGTAATTAGTGTTCAGTTAACAAAATATGGAATTCCAAATACCAAACTTAATTGATTGGGATTTGGAATTTTTTTATGAGCTTTTTAAAAAATGGAAACCTATATCATTGTTTTACTTTGTATTGCTTCATTCTTCGCCGGTTTTGTTGATGCGATAGTGGGCGGCGGCGGATTGATTCAAACGCCGGCAGCAATGATTTTGATGCCCCATTTATCGGTGGCAAGCATCATAGGATCGCTAAAGATTCCGGCCTTCAGCGGCACCGGTTTTGCCGCGTTTCAATATTTGAAAAAAGTGGCCATGGATTGGAAACTACTTTCCCTGATGGCCGTTTTGGCTTTCGGAGCTGCTTTTTTGGGTTCGGCTTTACTCAATGTGGTGCGTAACGATTTTATGAAACCGCTGCTGTTTTTTATTTTGATTGGTTTGGCGATATATACCTTCAAAAAGAAGAATTTCGGGCAGCATCAAGACAAATCCCATTCGGTAAAACAACAAGTGTTGTATGCCGTTATCCTTAGTTTGTTGGTGGGTTTCTACGACGGATTTATCGGTCCCGGCACCGGAAGTTTCCTCGTGTTGGGTTTTGTGTCTATTTTAGGATTCGACTTCTTACACGCGTCCGCCAATGCCAAAATGGTCAACTTGGCCACGAACTTAGGGTCGATTTGTTTGTTTGTCTGGAAGGGAAAAATTGTTTGGGCTTTTGCTCTTCCGATGGCGTTTTGCAATGCGTTGGGCGGTTGGATTGGCGCCAAATTGGCCATAAAAAAAGGAAATACCTTCATTCGAAAGTTTTTCCTTTTTGTAGTCATCCTAACGCTGTTGCGTTTTGGGTATGATGTGTTTTTGAAATGATTACCATTCGTTATAAATAACAGTATCATTTATAATAGCACGTGACAGGTGTTTGCTGGTGGTGCCAAACGGTGCTAACGGCGTCCAAGAATCTGCATAAAACAACGTGATGTTCTTTCCTGTGAATTGCCTTTTGGCGTCTTCCAGTTCAAAACCGTTTTCCAAACCACGATTGATGTAATACGTAGTGTTGTTGTTTTCTAATTCGAAAACCAAATCCTTAACACCGCCTTCAGCTACCGATTTTACTTTGCCGACGATTACAATCGCGTTTTCTTTTGAACGATGAGTAGGAATCAATCCAATGATTGAAAAGGCAATAAGAATCAATATTACAATGAAAATTATCCGTTTCATAATTTTGTTTTCTGTAACTGTAAAACGAATAAAGGACTGTTTTATTATTCAAAAGCATTTAAAAATTTGATGCCGAAAACTACGCCGTCAGTTTGGGAGCCGCTTTGGTACGAATGCACATAATCGACTCTCAAAAATTTAAATTTCCCGAAACCTAAATTATCCAAGCCAATGGAAAATTCCTGATACGGTTTTCTGTCGGGAACCGCTAAGTTGTGAAAGCCTAAAACCAATTGCGATTGCAGGTATTTCAGTAACGGCAGTTTGTTCATGATATAGCCTTTGTCGTTGTGTTCGATATGGCTTTCCCAATAGCGGTCATTCGTGCTGGCCGAATAATACGGCAACAAGTTAAACACATTGGTATAACTGTCGGTTTGCCCGATATGGGTTTGATTGCCATTGAAATGTTTGTAATCTACGAACGAAATGCCATCGGCATTAAAGAATTTACCGGCTTTCAAATTGAGTTGCATATCGCCTTTATTCCCCAAGGTTACTTCATAATTTACTCTTCCGGAAAGCAAATCATATTCGTAATTTTTGGCCGTGGCAGCCAGCGTTTTCTCATAGGCCAGCGTCACGGTCGGATAATCGTCATTCGGAATATTGAATTTCCCGTCGGGGCGTTTCCAATACTTTTGTCCGAAGTTAAATCGCATCAAAATATTGGCTTTGACCAAATTGTGTTTTTCCAAGGCTGCCGATGTCTCGTCTGACGGGTTGAGCGGATTGTTGGATGTATACAAATCGTCGTTTTTAATTACGGTATAATCGGTCGTGTTGTATAGTGGTTTTCGCTCGGCATATTCAACAGCGGTATTCAAATAAAAGCCGTTGACGATTTCCCTGCCGAAAAAGGCACTGACAAAATTCTTCTCATACAGTTTCATAAAATTGTTTTTGAAGAACAATGTACTTACAGTATTAACCATTTTGGAAATCGGATTGGCCGCATTGAATTGACTCACGGTGCTTCCGCCGTTGAGAGAAAACAAACTGTTATCGAGATTGTTGAATTTGTGTGTAACGTTGAACGTAGCTCTGATTTTTTCTTCCGAGAAACCGTAGTCAAATCGGGAACCGATTCGGGTAAACGTTCTTTTTTCCTCGTTGCGTTTGGTGTACGATACACCGGCATTCATGCGCCAACCTTGAACGGTGTTGAAGGAGGTTGATAGCAACGGTCCGTCGTAGTCAACCGACCATTTTTTAAAGGAGTTCTTGTAGCTGTAGCCGCTCAAGATGTCCATGGGTCTGAATTTGTTGCGCTTGGCATCGATAGAGTCTAAATATACTTTGGATTTCTTTTTGGTTTGCAATTCATCTTTTTTGACATAATCCGTCGATTCTTCCTCGGTCAGCGGCACCGGTCTGATGGTATCCCAAAAGCTGTTCTCTTTTTTGTTGGCGTCTTTTTCAAAAGAGAGAATCTCGTTGGTAAAGGTTTTCTTTTCAATTTTCGGCTCAAATTCGAAATTGGTATATACATAGGTAAACCGACCGTTGAGTTTGATGCCGAGCATGCCTGCCACAAAATCGATAGTTTGCGTGTTTTTTACCCAAATTTTATTGTTCGAATTGTAGCTGTAATTTTGTTTTAAAACCAATTTGTCGATGGCAGGCGTTTGCATCTGATTGCCTGTAATAGTCAAATCAATCGCATAAATAGCGTAATTGTCATCTACTATATAAATGTAGCCTTCCATAACCGGTTCGGTCTCGCGGCGGGGAACGACTTTAATTTTATTGATTTGTTGTCGGTTTTCGGTAAAGAAGGAGCCTTCAAATTGGTATTTGTAATAATTGAACGCATTGTCGGCTATAGGGGAAACCACATTGACCTCGAATGGCAGGTAATTTTCATAAAAATCAAAATTCACCGAAGCCGCATTGTTAAAGCTAAAGCCATTGTCGTTGCCGCTTACTTTGGAAGCCACAATAATTTCTTTGAGTTTGTCGGGTTTTTGGAAGGTAATTCGTGAAACGGTTTCCGAGAGGTATAAAATACCGCTTCGGGTAGAGTCGAGTACTTCATCAAAAAAGTCAAACTTTTGTCCCAATATGGTTTTGGGCGCGTCTTTAATTCTGAAAATTCCACGCGAATAAAAATCGGCGGTGTATTTCCCGGTTTTGGCGGCGTTTTCTTTTTTATTTTGAATGGCTTTACGTATGATTTCGTTGGCCGGATTGTCTTTCGGATTAATCACTACTTCTTTAAGCGTGATGTTTTCTTCCTGCATCACAATGTCAACCGTCACGGGAAGTTTATCGAATGTCACGATTTCTTTCACGGTTTTGTAACCCAAGTACTGAAAAATAAGCGTGTGGTTTCCGGGCGTCTTGATGTTTATTTCAAACCGTCCCTGCTCGTTGGTAGTGGTACCGTTATAGGTGTTTTCTTCGAAGATGTTGACAAAGGGCAACGGATTGCCTTTGTCGTCTGTGACTTTTCCTTTGATTTGTGCAAAAGAAATGGCTGTGATTAGGGTAAAAAGGAAAGAGAGTAGTTTTTGTTTCATTGTTTTGTGTTTGTTGGGCTTTTATAAAAAAGATTGTAAAGCTAACTCATAGCTTTTCAATCCGAATCCAATTACAATGCCTTTGGCATTAGGAGAAATAAAAGATTGATGACGGAAGGTTTCCCGAGCAAAGGTGTTGGAAATGTGCACTTCAATCACCGGTGTGGTGATGGCTTTCACCGCATCGCCAATACCAACAGAGGTATGCGTATAGGCTGCGGCATTGAGAATGATACCGTCATAATCAAAACCTACTTCCTGAATTTTGTTGATGAGTTCGCCTTCTACATTGCTTTGATAATAATGCAAGGTAATGTTAGGGTATTTGTTTTGTAAGCTATCGAAGAATGTTTCAAAAGTAGTGTCGCCGTAAATATCCGGTTCGCGTTTGCCCAATAAATTCAGATTGGGGCCGTTAATGATGATGATTTTCATAAATGAATTTTAAGTAAAAATAGAAAACCGTTGCTGATTGGGCAACGGTTTTACAGGAAACTTACTATTTTTTAAAAACGGTAACCTAATGATACTTGCATTACTCTGTTCGTGACTTCGGCGTTCTTGGAGGCTTCGGTTAAACCGGCCACATAGCGTGCTTGCACAAAAACATGGTCGGTAATGTTATAACCCAAACCGGCTGCTAAACCAAAATCAAAGGTTTCACCTTCAAATTGATCTTCAACATTTTCATTGACCAAGAAGGAAAATTGCGGACCGGCTTCTAAACTCAGTTTTTTACCGGTGAGATAAAACTTGGCTAAAACCGGAACCGTTATGTAATTGTAATTGATGTCGTCAAAGGCAGCGCTATTGACTTTGGTTCCTTGTGACGAATAGAGTAACTCGGGTTGTACAGACAAGTTTTCCAGTAATTTTAATTCCAATACAGCGCCGAAATGAAAACTGGTATACGTAGAGCCTTCTACATTGTCTCCTTCCAAATTGGAGAAATTCGCACCGGCTTTTAATCCGAACTTTACCATTTGAGCATTCACAGTAGGGATGCTCATTAACAGAAATAATAATCCAATTGCTTTTTTCATAAACGTATTTTTAAAAATAAAGTGATGTATAGCAGTAAACGAAAATGAGCCGAGGATTATTGTATCATTAACATTTTTTAAGAAAATAGGGATAGTATTGCTGTTTTGAGATGTCTTTTGAAACAACGGTGATTTGGGGCAAAAAGGGAAGGGTAGGCTATTTTATTGAAAATCAATTTTGTTGACCGTGACAGTTGTTGATAACCTTGTTAATAAGTCCAAAAACACGAATAATTCCTATTAAACTAAACTTTTAACTTTGTTCATATTAATTTTAAAATTAAACAAACATGAAAAAAATTATTTTAACCGTTGCTGCAGTATTCGCTTTTGGGTTTGCTAACGCACAAGACAAAAAAGAAGGTTCAGGAGAAGGATTTGCTAAAGGTGATTTGTACTTATCAGGTTCTTTCAACTTTTCAAGTGAGAAAACCGGAGACTTCAAAACAGATAGCTTCACTATCGCTCCAGGACTTGGTTATTTTATCTCTGATAATTTAGCTATCGAAGGTTCATTGGCTTACCTTTCTGGTAAAGAAAATGTAGATCTTTTTGGAGATGGTGATTTATATGAATTGAAAACTTCAGGTTTCGGAATTTCTGCGGGAGTTAAATATTTCTGGACACCTGCAAGCAAATTTTCACTTTCTGTAGGAGGTAATGTTTCTTATGCTTCAATCAAATCTGAAGTTTCTGGATTAGGTGATTCTACTTCAAAAATCATCGGTGTTAATGTTCCTGTAGGATTACATTATTTTGTGTCTAACAGTTTTGCACTTACAACTTCTTGGGGTGGTTTAGGTTATTCATCTAACGACAACGGTGGAAATGGTGCTGAGAAAACTAACGGTTTCAACTTAGGCTTAGATATGTCTGACGTTAGCTTTGGTTTGATCTACAAATTATAATCTCTAGCAACGAGAATAGAAAACCACGCTTTAAGCGTGGTTTTTTTTTGTTAAAAAAAATTAAATCAAAATTTATTTATTAACTAAAAAATCTTACTTTCGCTTCACTAATTTTAAAAATTAAAACAAACATGAAAAAAGTAATTTTTACAATGGCGGCTGTATTTGCCTTAACTTTTGCAAATGCTCAAGACAAAAAAGGAGGATCAAGCGACATGAAATTTGGTGTTAAAGCGGGTTACATCAACTCAAATTTTACTGGGGATTATGATACCGATGCTACTTCAGGTTTCTATGTAGGTGGTTTAGTTGACTTTTCTATTTCAGAAAAATTCCACGTTCAACCGGAGTTGTTATATTCAATGGAAGGCGCTAAAGATGCGGCTTTAAACTTCGTTAGAATCCCGGTTATGGCTAAATACTACGTAATGGAAGGATTAAACCTTCAAGCGGGTCCACAATTCGGTTTTGTTGCCGGTGGTGATGATATTAAAGATAACGTTAAATCATTAGACTATGGTTTAGGAATTGGTGCCGGTTATGAATTAGAATCAGGATTATTCTTTGATGCTCGTTATAACTTAGGTTTGGCTAACATCTCTGATATTGATGGTGTTGATGCTAATACTACTTCTTTCCAAGTTGGTTTAGGATACAGATTCTAATATTTTCTATAAGAAATCTCTAAAAACCTCCCATCGGGAGGTTTTTTTGTGCCCTTACATTTCGTTTCTTTGTAGTATGAATTGGAATACCTACATCAAGAGTTATCAATCGTACCTCAAAATTGAGCGCGGTTTGTCGAAAAATACAGTGGCCAATTATAGCTTTGATTTGGAGCGACTTTGTGGGTTTTTAGCGGAGAATAACATAGTCGTTTCTCCCGAAAAAATCAGTTCCGAGACCATTCAACAGTTTATTTATGACGTTTCCAAAGAACTCAATGCGCGCTCACAGGCCCGAATCATTTCGGGATTAAAGAGTTTCTTTTCGTATTTAATCTTCGAGGATTATCGCACGGATAATCCGATGGAATTAATAGAAGCACCTAAAATAGGTCGTAAACTTCCGGATACGTTATCGGTGCAAGAGATTGACCAATTGATTGCGGCTATCGATTTAACCACGCCCGAGGGAGAGCGAAACAGAGCGATGCTGGAAACACTTTATGGTTGCGGACTTCGTGTTTCTGAAATCGTTTCCCTTAAAATATCGGATTTATTTTTTGATGAAGGATTCCTTAAGATTACAGGGAAAGGGAATAAGCAACGCTTTGTTCCGATAGCCGACAGCACTCGAAAATATATCGAATTGTATAAGAATACCATTCGGGTACATTTGCCGATTGCGAAAGGACATGAAGACACCTTATTTCTCAATCGTCGCGGTAAAAGCCTGACGCGCGCGATGCTGTTTACCATTATTAAGAACTTAGCCGTTAAGATTCAGTTGGGAAAGAATATCAGTCCGCATACTTTCCGACATTCTTTTGCTACCCATTTGCTTGAAAACGGCGCCGATTTGCGCTCTATTCAGATGATGCTCGGACACGAGTCAATAACAACCACAGAAATCTATGTTCACTTAGATAGAAAATATTTAACACAAATCATTCATACATTTCATCCGAGAAAAATGTAGTTTATCGGATTTTGTTGTATTTTTGTGCCGACAAAACATAATCCCCAAATCTGTCTTATAATGAAATTTAACAATGTCTTTATTGTTGATGACGATAAAGTGCATCACTTTATCATCAGAAAGTTGCTTGAAAACAACGGAATTAATGCGATTCCTTACTTCTATGAAAACGGTTATGATGCTCTACAGGATTTGCAATCCAAAAAGGATAGTCATCATGATCTTCCCGATTTAATTTTATTGGATATCAATATGCCGGTATTAGACGGTTGGCAGTTTTTAGAGGAGTTTAAATTGCTCAAAGAATCAATTGAAAAAGAAATTAAAGTACATATTATCAGTTCGTCCGATAATATAATCGATACGGATAAGGCGGAAGAATTCAGGGGCGAGTTTCTGAATTACTACGTGAAACCGATGACGAATGATTTAATCAAAGAAATTTTCAAATAAAAAAGCGGCTAAAAGGCCGCTTTTTTATTAAGATTCCGAAGAAGAACTATTTGGCAATATTTACTGCTCTCGTTTCACGGATTACCGTAATTTTTACTTGTCCGGGATAGGTCATTTCGGTTTGAATTTTTTGAGATATTTCAAACGATAAATTGGCAGCCATTTCATCGCTCACTTTTTCACTTTCTACAATAACGCGCAATTCACGTCCGGCTTGAATAGCGTAGGCATTTTTCACGCCGTTAAATCCGAATGCAATATTTTCCAAATCTTTCAAGCGTTGGATGTACGAATCCAAGACCTGACGACGGGCACCCGGTCGGGCTCCCGAAATAGCATCACAAACTTGTACAATAGGAGAGATGAGGTATTTCATTTCAATCTCATCGTGGTGCGCTCCGATAGCGTTACACACTTCTTCTTTTTCACCGTATTTTTCAGCCCATTGCATCCCCAATAAAGCGTGTGGTAAGTCGCTCTCGGTATCCGGCACTTTTCCGATATCGTGTAACAAACCGGCACGTTTGGCCAATTTCACATTCAATCCTAATTCGGCAGCCATGATGCCACATAATTTTGCCACTTCTCTGGAGTGTTGCAATAAGTTTTGTCCGTAGGAAGAACGGTATTTCATACGACCGACCACTTTAATCAGTTCCGGGTGTAAGCCGTGAATTCCGAGGTCAATTACGGTACGTTTTCCTACTTCGGCAATTTCTTCGTCAATCTGTTTGGTAGTTTTAGCGACCACTTCCTCAATTCGGGCCGGATGAATACGACCATCGGTTACCAATTTGTGTAATGATAAGCGCGCAATTTCACGACGAACCGGATCAAAACACGAAAGGATAATAGCCTCAGGCGTGTCGTCAACGATGATTTCTACACCGGTGGCGGCTTCTAAAGCGCGAATATTTCTACCTTCACGACCAATGATTCTTCCTTTTACATCATCGGATTCAATATTGAATACCGACACGCAGTTTTCAACCGCTTCCTCGGTTCCTACACGTTGAATAGTGTTGATGATAACTTTTTTAGCTTCTTGTTGCGCTGTTAGTTTGGCTTCTTCAATGGTGTCCTGAATGTGTGACATCGCTTTGGTTTTGGCTTCGGCTTTGAGGCTTTCCACTAATTGTTCGCGCGCATCTTCGGCCGATAGACCGGAGATTACCTCCAATTGCTCTACCTGGCTTTTGTGTAGTTTCTCGAGCTCTTGGTGCTTCTTGTCTAACAACTCAAGTTTAGCTTCGTATTCTTTGGTTTTGGCTTCAAAATCGTCGTTGATTTTTTTAGCTTTGGCCAATTCATTCGATACTTGTGACTCTTTGTCACGGGTTCTTTTTTCTACTTCGGCAATTTTTTTGTCTTTATTCAGAATCTCTTTTTCATGTTCCGATTTGAGTTCCAAAAACTTTTCTTTTGCCTGAAGTAATTTGTCTTTTTTAATGTTTTCGGCTTCTACGTTAGCATCTCTCAGTATAGAAGCAGCTTCTTTTTTTGCGTTTTTGAGCATGTTGGAGACGTTGTTTTTTTCGAGATATTTAGCAATCCCGAAGCCTCCGCCGATACCTGCCACGAGGGCAACTATGATTAGTACAATTTCCATGTTAGTTAAGGTTTATATATAAAAAAAGCCTACATTAGGAGAATGCATAAACTCGTAAAGACAAGTTTTGAGCTAACTCGCTGGTCAAGGATCCGCGATAGAAGCGGCATGCTTTAGTAGCGACGATTTGCTCATTCTAATTTGTTAGTGTTGAGTTTACCAATTAAAAACTAATGTAGGCAGTGTCGTAATCTGTGATAAGAACGTTATTTTTTTTCGAGATAATCGAACAATAAATCATTAATCTTTTGCAGTCTTTTTATGGCTTCCGAACCATCAATAGCATTGTCTACTTGCTTTTGTTCTACTTGTGAGGCAAACTGTAAAGCGCACATAGCCAGTACATCTTGCTTGTCGCGCACCGCATAGTTCTCTTCGAATTGCTTAATCATGGCATCAATTTTTTTAGAAGCACTTCGCAGTCCTTCTTCTTGTGACATGTCTACCGTTAAAGGATAGACTCGGTCTGCAATTGATATCTTTATCTTAAGCTTATCCTCCATACTTTAGTCTGACAACTGTGCAATACAGTAATCTATCTCACGGATTAATGAATTTATTTTAAGCTTGGTATCTCGTTTGTTTTCTTCACCGCCTAATAATGAATTGGCCATTTTGAGCGATTCGCATTCCGATTTCAATGTTTTTATTTCGTCGTTTTGCTTCTGAATCAGCATTGCAGCGTGCTCTAATTCTGTCTTCAAATCGGTAGAAGTCTTTTCCAAACTGTTTATTTTCATAAAAAGTTGCTGAATTCTACTTTCAACAGAATCAATTATTTCTGCAATTTCACTCATATATAACTATATTCATTACTTACTTTACAAAGTTAGGATTCTATTTTGTTTGCACAATAGTTTTGACAATTATTTATTTTGTTTTTTGAACGCTACATATAAAGTTTTGTTTTTGAAAGAGTTATAATATAATGACAAAAGCGTAAATTTTAACTTACTTTTTTGTACCTTGGCTAAAACATCTCTCATGACACGAATTGGTTTATTTTTTTTGATTGCCCTTCAAGCATTTGGGCAAAATCAGTATCCGAAGGATTATTTTCGGGCTCCTTTGAATATTCCGCTGCAGCTTTCCGGGAATTTCGGGGAATTGCGCCCGAATCATTTTCATGCAGGCTTTGATTTTAAAACCCAGCAAAAAGAAGGGTTGTTGGTGTATGCCGCGGCGGACGGTTATGTTTCCCGAATTAAAATTGCCGAAAACGGCTACGGAAAAGCGATTTATATTACCCATCCCAACGGTTATACCACGGTTTACGGTCACTTGCAATTGGGTTACGGCGCTATTGAAAAAAGAATAAAGAGCGAACAATACAAAGCGCAATCTTTTGAAATTGATGTCGCACTTCCGCCCGATGAACTCACTGTTAAAAAAGGTGAGATTATTGCCCTGTCGGGAAATACCGGAGGTTCAGACGGTCCGCATTTGCATTTTGAAATCCGCGACACGGCATCTGAAAAAATCATCAACCCGATGTATTTTGGTTTTGATGCTCTAATTACCGACAGTAAAAGGCCGTTGCTTACTAATGTTTTGGTGTATCCGTTAGAGGAAAAGGCGGTGGTGAATCAGGCGAAAAGACCGGTCGCGGTAAGTGTATCGCAACAAGATGACGGAACCTACATAGCGGAAAAAATTACAGCTTCGGGTAAAATAGGTTTCGGCATCACAGCGGTTGACTATGATAATGTTTCCTGGAATACGAACGGGATTTTTAGAGTGGCCACGTTTTTAAACGGAAAAAGGGATTTCGGGTATCAATTTGATACGTTTGCCTTTGATGAAACGCGATACGTCAATGCACTTCTGGATTACGGCAGGTACAAAAAAACAGGACAACGGGTTCAAAAACTTTTTGCCGAAAAAGCCTATCCTTTAAGCATTATTAAAACCGGTGAACGCAACGGAATGGTTGAAGTCAACTCCAACATTACGCAAAATTACCGCATCGAAATTGCGGACTTCAGCGAAAATCTAACACGTGTTTTTATTCCTATCGAATATGCCGCCCTGCCGGCCAAAGTAACCGAAGTGCCGATTACCTCCAACTATAAAGTCAAAGCCGATAAAGAAACTATTTTTGCGCTGGAAAATGTTACGGTAACGATTCCGCCGAACACTTTTTTAAAAGATTTTTACATGGACTTTACGGTGCAGAACGGGCAGCTTCATTTGCATGAAGATGTTGAGCCGGCTTTTGCCAATATGACCATTACTTTTGAAGATACCATTACTCCCGAAAAGGACAGAAGCAAAATGTTTATCGGGCTGCGCGATGGAAAAAAAGTATACTATTACCATACGAAACGCACCAAAAATGCGTTTACTGTGTATTCCAAGTATTTGGGCGATTACCAATTGTTCAAAGATGCGATGCCGCCAAAAGTTAAAATTGATAGAAAAATAGGAGGCAAGTGGATTAGCCAACAACAAGCGCTCACGTTTACCATTACTGATGATTTGTCGGGAATTAAAAGTTACCAAGGAACGCTTAACGGCAAGTGGATTTTACTGGAATTTGATCCCAAGACCAAAAAATTAGTGCATCATTTTGATGATGGTATCGTGGCGGAAGGAAAAAACGATTTAAAACTCATAGTGACGGATAATGTTGGAAATTCTACTATCTTTGAAACACAATTTTTCAGAAGTCAAAAACCTTAAAGTTATAGTTTGAAAACAAATAAGTTCCTGTTTACGCTCCTTTTTTTGGTGTTGAATGCCATTGCTTTTGCTCAAAATCAATCTGCTAAAGTCGCCGGAGTGGTCCTCGATGAAACCAACAAACCCGTAGAAGGGGTTACCGTTAGCTATCAAACCAAATCTTCCGTTACCGATGCCAACGGTTTTTATGAAATCACTGTTCCGGCCAATCAAAAAATAGTGTTGGTGTTTACGCATACTTCCTTAAAAAAAATTACGGTTACTCTATATTTGAGTCCGAATGAGAACCGCGAGTTTCACGTGATGATGAATGATAATGCCGAACAGTTAGGGGAAGTTGTTGTGACCGGAAATAAAAGACGAGTGCAAGGAATAAGCGCTATTGAACCCGAAACAATTCGCAGAAATCCGAGCGCCATGCCCGGAATTGAAAGTGTTTTAAAAGCTTTGCCTAGTGTCAATGCCAACAGTGACTTAAGTTCGGGTTATAATGTTCGCGGGGGAAATTATGATGAAAACTTGGTGTATGTCAACGAAATTGAAGTCTATCGTCCGTTCTTAGTCCGCTCCGGGCAACAAGAAGGCTTGAGTTTTACCAATACCGATATGGTACAAAACGTCGACTTTTCGGCGGGAGGATTTCAGGCGAAATACGGCGATAAGATGTCCTCGGTTTTAGATATTACGTATCGTAAACCCAAAAAATTCGGCCTTACTGCCGAAGGAAGTTTTTTAGGCGGAAGTCTGACTGCAGAAGGCATTTCTAAAAACAAAAAATGGACGGCGCTCACCGGAGTGCGCTACCGCGATAACTCTCTTTTTGTCAACAGCCAGGAAACGCAAACCAACTATCGCCCTACTTTTATGGATGTGCAAACTAATGTTACTTTTTCACCTAACGAAAGATGGCAGTTTAGTTTTTTGGGGAATGCGTCGCAAAACAAATACAATTACCAGCCATTAACGCGTCAAACCAATTTCGGTACTATAGACGAACCAATCGCCTTGCTTATTTTTTATGAAGGTCAGGAAAAAGATCGTTATCAAACGCTTTTCGGCGCTTTCAAAACGACTTTTACCCAAAACGAAAACAACAATTACCGTTTGATTACTTCGGTATATCACACGCAGGAACAAGAGTATTTTGATATTTATGCGGCTTATTTCTTGGGAGAAGTCGACACCAACATTGGTTCGGAAACCTTAGGTGAAGTCACCTACAACAGAGGTGTCGGAACGCAACTCAATCACGCGCGTAACGATTTGGATGCCTTGTTTGTCAATGCTGAAATCAAAGGAACACATCAAATCAACAATAAAAAACACCAAATTGACTGGGGTTTTAAATACACCCGAGAAAATATTCGCGACCGCATCGTTGAATGGGAAGTAATCGATTCGGCCGGGTTTCATATCAATCCGCCGGTGGTAGATATTCCGAACGACCAACCCTACAATCCGTATATCGGGCCATTGGTACCGTATCAAAATGTAAGAGCGACCAATTTTATCGATATCAACCGTTGGTCAGGATTTGCGCAATGGAGTACCAAAACGAATTTGGGCAGTAGCGAATTTTGGGTTACTGCCGGAGCGCGTTTCCACAATTGGATGGTTTCGGGTGACGGGATTTCGAATGCCAAAAGCCAAACGGTATTCAGTCCGCGAGCCCAATTTGCGTTAAAACCCGATTGGAAAAGAGACATGGTTTTTCGTTTTTCTGCCGGTTTCTACCATCAACCGCCCTTGTATCGCGAACTCAGAGATGCTGACGGCGCGGTGAATCCGAATGTTAAGGCACAGCAATCCATTCACTTTGTGTTGAGTAACGATTATAATTTTTTGATGAACAATCGCAAGTTTAAATTGGTTACCGAGGCGTATTACAAAACGATGACCGATGTCAATACCTATACGCTCGAAAATGTGAGGATACGGTATCGCGCCAATAACGATGCCGAAGCTTATGCCTATGGATTAGACATGCGTCTCAACGGTGAATTTGTGCCGGGAACCGAATCGTGGCTGAGTTTTGGGTATATGAAAACAGAAGAAAACCAAAACGGAAGAGGATTTATCGCGCGTCCAACCGACCAAAGACTCAAATTCGGAATCTTATTCCAAGATTATATGCCGAATTTACCCAATATGAAATTATACCTGAATTTGGTGTATAATACCGGTTTGCCGGGCGGTTCGCCTTCGTATGCCGATGCGTACACTTACCAAAGTCGCTTGCGCGACTACCGCAGAGCCGACGTTGGCTTTTCGTATGTGCTTACCGAGAAAAACAACGAAAGACCGAATAGTCATTGGTTAAAGAAATTCGAAGACTTATCCATCGGTTTTGAAATTTTCAATTTATTCAACAATCAAAATGCCATCACCAACACTTGGGTTCGTGACGTATACACCAAAAATCAATACGGTATTCCCAACTACATGACTACTCGTGTATTCAATGTGAAGTTGACAGCCAAGTTGTAAAAATTATTCCTTATTTTTGATATCAAATGTAATGAGATGAAAAAACGGGCTATATATATAGTGTTACTAACCGGTTTGGTTTTGGCGAGTTGTAAAAAAGAAGAATCCACCAAACCCAAGGTAATTTATGAGAACAACCCAAAAACCAAAACGGAAGTTCCCGAAGATACTACGCAAATCGAAATCGCCGATTTGCCGGTGCATTTGAGCGGCACCAATTTTCTGATTTATCCTATCGGAACGGTGACCAGTGATAAAAAAAGCTTAAAATCGTACGATTCCGGTACCGGTTATACAGTTTCCAATTACAGCGAATATCAAATAACCGGTTACTTGCAGAATCTCAAGTTTCAGGAAATGGGGAAAGACACGATTTATGCGTTAACTGATAAAAACATTTTGATTGAAACCGCTACCTATTTGAAAACCATAGCCGATAAATCCAAAAAGCAATTGATGGTGTATTCGTTATGCGATATGGATACCAACAAAGACAATAAACTCGATAATAGCGACATCAAATCGTTGTACCTGAGTGAGGTTTCGGGTAGTAATTTCACCAAAATTTCAGTCGATTTTCAGGAGTTAATCGATTGGAATGTGATTGAAGCTCAAAATAAATTGTTTTTCAGAACCACAGAAGATACCAACAAAAACGGACAGTTTGATAAAGAAGATAAAGTACATTATTTCTTTGTCAACTTGCTGGAAAAAGAGTGGAAGGCTACAGAATATAAACCGATTTAAATCAGAATATCGCTCTCCAAATCGGATTTTTCGATTTCAAAACCAAAGCCGAGTTTTGAAACCAATTCAATAACCAATTTTTTGTACCAATTCTCCGATTTCGGATGAATGTATATCTTCTCGATGAGTTGATTGATGTCGACGTCAATCTTTAATCCGTCGTTGATTTTCATATTTTTTGAGGAGATATCCGAGATAATTCGGACTTCGCGCTCGTATTGAAAACTCTTTCGTTTGAACAGAAAAGGGAAAAACATATCGTTAAACGGAATGTATTCTTTTTTGTAATCAATATAATTGACCTCGCCGATATATTGTTCGAAATTTTGCTCCACAGCCAAAGCCTTTTGCAAACGCCCGATAGTTGATTGAATGGCCAAACCTTCGCTGTTTTGGGTGAAAATTTGCCACATGGCAAACGATTCGTATTCGTTACTGTGCCAACTGCTCACGACAACTTTTTCGCGTTGTGATTTGTAATGCGCTAAAAACTCCGGATTGTTTTCGGAAAGCTTTTTGATTTCTTCGTAGGTCGGTTCGCTGAAGGTGCCTTCGTATTGGTCTTCAAACTTATCCGAGCGCGACATAAACAGTTGTTGTGAAAGCAGTAAATCGAGGAATTTTGACAAGTCCAAATATTTCCAAACCACGGTATCGGGATCATCGGGCAGTTTGATATTGGGATGGTGTACGTACATAAATCACTCAAAAGATTGCATCGAAACCAATTTAGAATAGGTGCCGTTATGGGCTAATAACTCGTCGTGTGTGCCTTGTTCCACAATTTTACCTTTGTGCATTACGACTATGGTATCGGCTTTTTGGATGGTAGATAAACGGTGCGCAATGACAATGGAGGTGCGGTTTTGCATCATGTTTTCCAACGCTTGTTGTACCAATCGTTCGCTTTCGGTATCCAACGCCGAAGTAGCTTCGTCTAAAATCATAATCGGTGGATTTTTTAACACGGCACGGGCAATTGACAAGCGTTGCTTTTGGCCGCCCGAGAGTTTGTTGCCACTGTCTCCGACATTGGTATGAATACCTTCCGGTAAATCTTGGACAAATTCGTAGGCATTGGCAATTCTCAAGGCTTGAATAATTTCTTCATCGGTGGCATCGGGTTTCCCTAAGGCTATGTTTCCTTTGATTGTATCATTAAACAAAATGGAATCTTGGGTTACCAAGCCCATTAAGTCGCGTAATGATTTGGTTTGAATGTCTTTTATATTAACATTGTCAATAGTCACATCACCTTCATTTACATCATAAAACCGCGTCAGCAAATTGGCTATAGTGCTTTTTCCGGAACCCGATTGACCAACCAAAGCAACCGTTTTTCCTTTGGGAATTTCAAGAGAGAAATCCTTGAGAATATTTTCTTTTTCGTATCGGAAATTGATGTTTTTGAGACTTATTTTGTCTTCGAATGTTTTCTTCTCTATCGCATTCGAGCTGTTGGTAATGGTGTTTTCGTGTTCCATCAAAGTAAAAACCCTTTCAGCGGCAGCCAAACCGGTTTTAACCTGATAAGATGCTTTGGAAATGGCTTTTGCGGGAGTCAAAATGGTATAGGCTAACGCAATGTATACAATAAATGTTGCCGAGGATAATGATTTTTCCTCAACTACCAATTGTGCTCCAAACCAAAGTAAAACCGCAATGGTAATAATGCCCAGGAATTCGCTCAACGGCGATGCCAGATTGTTTTTATTTCCGATACTGTTTGATAAACGCAATAACCTATTGATTGAATCATTGAATTTATTGATAAATGAATTTTCTGCATTATACCCTTTCACGACTTTAAGTCCGCTGAGCGTTTCATCTAATATAGAAATAAAAACCCCGTTCTCCTGTTGGGCTTTAACTGATTTTGCTTTAAGGTTTTTTCCGACACGTGAAATTATAATTCCTGAAATCGGAATAAATGCAAAAACAAAAAATGTCAGTTTTGGGCTCATGATAAACATGGTGCCGATAGAAAAAAGAATGGTCAGCGGTTCGCGAACCACCAATTCTAAAATCTGAAAAAAAGAATTCTGGACTTCATTAATATCACCAAGCATTCTGGCCATGACATCGCCTTTTCTTCTCTCGGAATAATAGGAAACCGGAAGATTGATGATTTTATGGTAAAGCTTTTGCCTGATATCTCTTAAAACTCCTGTTCTTAATCGGGTAACATGATACGAAGCAAAGTAATTGGTAATGTTTTTTAAGAATGCTGTGGTAATGATAATTGAAATGACAAATAACAAAGCCCATTTGAGTCCATGTTCCTGCGTTAAGACGGTTATCTTGTAATTCAGAAACTCTTCAGCATACGCTTTGATATTTCCAAATCCTTTGTAAACCGGTTCTTCGTATACTTTTTCAGTGTCTTCAAAAAGAACTTTAAGGGTTGGTATCATCGATACCATCAACAAGGTTGAAAACAGCGCGTAGAAAATGTTGAAGATCACATTCAAATAAATGTGCTTCTTGTATTTCAAAGCAAAAGGAATAATCTTTTTTAAATTTTCATCCATTAGTTCAGCTGCATTTCGGCAATGATATTTTTAATTTTTTGATCCAGTTGTTGTTCGGCTTCCGGAATGTCACTTAAGCTTTCAATAGTGCAATTCACGCTGAAATAAAATTTAATCTTAGGTTCGGTACCACTAGGTCGGGCGCAAATTTTGGATCCGTCCTCCAAATAATAAATCAACACGTCTGATTTCGGAATCGTCAACGGTTCTGTTTCACCTGATAACAAGTTTTTAGCGGTCGAATTTTGATAGTCTTCCACCATAATCACACGTTGACCGTTGATTTCCGAAACCGGATTTTCGCGCAGGTCAATCATCATTTGTTTGATTTGTTGCGCGCCTTCGATGCCTTTTTTAGTGATGGAGATTAAATGTTCTTTGTAGAAACCAAAATCGACAAACATTTGTTGTAATTCTTTATACACCGAGCTGCCCTTTTCCTTGGCTTGTGCGGCAATTTCGCACATCAACAAAATAGCGCCTACTGCATCTTTGTCGCGAACCGCATCGCCCACCATAAAACCAAAACTTTCTTCGCCTCCGCCGATGAATTTCAATTCGGGGTAGTCTTTGATGAATTTGGCAATCCATTTGAAACCGGTTAAACCAACTTTGCATTCCACATTGTATGCTGAAGCTAATTCCAGCATCATCGGCGTCGATACAATGGTAGAACCGATAAATTCTTTGCCTTTAATTTTCCCGGCCTTGCGCCATTGCTCTAAAAGATAATGCGTCATGATGACCATGGTTTGGTTACCGTTGAGCAAAATCATTTTATCTTGGTTGTCTCTCACGGCAACACCCAAACGGTCACTATCGGGATCGGTGCCGAATACGATGTCGGCATTGAGTTTTTCCGCTAATGCCAACGCCATAGTAAGCGCTTCGGGTTCTTCGGGATTCGGAGAAACTACTGTGGGAAAATCGCCATTGGGTACCGCTTGTTCGGGAACAATATTCACATCGGTATAACCGGCTTTCGCCAAAACCGGCGGTACCATTTTGATGGAAGTACCGTGAAGTGAAGTGTATACGATTTTCAAATTTTGTTTGGCGAAAGCCGAAGTGTTGAAACCGGCATTCGCCACGGTAGAATCAATAAAGGCTTGGTCAACGTCCGTATCGATATATTCAATCAAATCTTCATTGGCTTCAAATCGAATTTCGCTGTATTTGAGGTTTTCAATCACCTGAATAATTTCGGCATCTTGTGGCGGCACCAATTGTCCGCCGTCTTGCCAATACACTTTGTAGCCATTATATTCCGGCGGATTGTGTGACGCCGTTAACACGATGCCGGCATGACAGTTAAGGTGTTTAACGGCAAAGGACAATTCGGGTGTCGGACGCATTTCCGAAAAAAGAAATACTTTAATACCGTTGGCCGAAAAGACATCGGCTACAATTTTCCCCAAAACATCACTGTTATGACGACAATCGTACGCAATAGCTACTTTCAGATTTTCGCCCGGGAATGATTTTTTTAAATAATCCGATAAGCCTTGTGTGTTTTTACCCAAGGTGTATTTGTTGATACGGTTGGTTCCGATGCCCATAATACCGCGCATACCACCGGTTCCGAATTCTAAATTTTTATAAAAACTCTCTTCCAATTCTTTAGGAGAAGAGGTCATCATGTCTTTAATCTTCTCTTGCGTTTCTCTGTCAAAGGTAGGCGTAAGCCACTCATTCACTTTGTCTAATATATTTTTTTCAATATGCATCATCGTAATTTTAATCTAAAGCAGCCTTAGTAGTTTACAAATTTACGTTTTCCGAAATTTTGTAACGTTCTTCGTTGTTTTTAGTGCGAAGGATAATTTCTCCCAAAAATCCGGCTAAAAATAGTTGGGAACCAATAATCATGGAGGTTAAAGCAATATAAAAAAGTGGGTTTTGAGCCACTAAAATGGTCGGTTCGTGAAAAACAAAAAGCTTGGTTAACTTGATGGTGATAATCAAAAAGGTTGAAATAAAACCGATAATAAACATCACCACGCCCAGGGCGCCGAATAAATGCATCGGACGTTTGCCGTACTTGGACAGAAACCAAATGGTAATCAAATCGAGAAAACCATTAATAAAACGGCTCATGCCAAATTTAGATTCGCCGTATTTTCGCGCCTGATGAATCACTACTTTCTCGCCAATTTTGGAAAATCCGGCATTTTTGGCCAAAACCGGAATGTAGCGGTGCATTTCACCCGAAACCTCAATATTTTTGATGACAGTGCTTTTGTACGCTTTTAATCCGCAGTTAAAATCATTTAAATGTACGCCTGAAGTTTTTCGGGCAGCCCAATTGAATAATTTCGAAGGCAAATTTTTAGTGACCACCGAATCGTAACGTTTCTTTTTCCAACCCGAAACCAAGTCGAAGTTTTGGTTCATGACCATGTTATACAATTCCGGAATTTCATCGGGACTGTCTTGCAAGTCGGCATCCATAGTAATTACCACATCGCCTTTGGCTTTGGCAAAACCGGCATGCAATGCTTGCGATTTGCCAAAATTTCTCAGAAAACGAATTCCTTTGACATTCGGGTTTTCCTGGGAAAGACTTTGAATAATTTGCCATGAATTATCGGTACTCCCATCATCAATAAAAATAACTTCATAAGCATAGTTATGGGTTGTCATGACTTTGACAATCCATTGGTGTAACTCAGGCAACGATTCCTGCTCGTTTAAAAGCGGAATAACTATGGATATATTCATGTATTAAAAAGTAGCGGGTCTTTCTTTTTTTACTATAGCGCCAATCACTAATGAATGCAATAGTGCTACAAAACAGTTAATGGCAATACCCAGAGGAGCTGTGATATAAGGGTTCATTACTTTTTGCACAATAGCCATTGATAGGTCTAATTGCTCTTGGGTCATATTCGGATTCTCTTTTTGAGTAATGTCTTTAATTTTTTCGATCATATCCGGCAGAAATTCCGGAAAAATCATATTGAAAACGATATAAAAAACCCCATAAAGAAAACTGGCAACGAAAGCGATAGACAAACCTATTTTGATACATTCACCAAAAGAAATGAAGCCATCGTTCAATTTTGTTTTGTAATTATTACATCCCAAATAGATAAATATAAACGGGAAAACTAAATAATTCAACAAGTTCAACACCACGCCGAATGCTTTATTTTCGGTACCGATATTTAAAACATAAGAAATAACTAATTCTAATATCATAATGACGCCGAAAAGAATTCCGAATTGAATTGATGATTTACCGGGAGTAGTTTTTGTTTCCATTTGAATAGGTTTAAATATTGAACAAATATAAGTAATTCCATTATTACTCTATATTAAGTGGTCAACAATTAAAAAAAGTTACACGAAGCTTTGTTTATTGTAAAAAAGTTGTATTTTTGCACACTCAATTTTTAAAAGAAATTATAAACGTTGTAGCGAGTTTACACCTTTTTTAACCGAAAGCTTCAAAACAAAACTACTTCAAAACCATAAAAAGATTTATCATGAAAAAAGGAATTCACCCGGAAAATTACAGATTAGTGGCATTTAAAGACATGTCAAACGATGATGTTTTTATCACAAAATCTACAGTAGAAACTAAAGAAACCATTACAGTTGACGGTGTTGAGTACCCGGTGTATAAAATGGAGATTTCAAGAACTTCTCACCCGTTTTATACTGGTAAATCGAAACTTATTGATACAGCAGGACGTATTGATAAATTCAAAAGTAAATACGCTAAACACGGGAAATAATAGTTTCAGTGTTCAAATTTTAGAAAGACCATTCACGAAAGTGAGTGGTTTTTTTATGCCATAAACTTTACCCAAAACCTTGCCGAACGAATTTTTTTTATAAACTTTGAACTCGCAACGTTATAAACTCGCAACTTAAATGAACTACATACTTTTTGACGGAACAGTACGCAATGCGTTATTGCCCTTTACGTTTACGCGTCCGGTAGCCGATATTCGAATCGGAATCCTGACGATCAGAGAAAAATGGGAAAAACATTTGGGCTACACCACAACTACATTAACAGAAGAATATTTGTCTGAAAAATATCCCATGGTGGAAATGGCAGAGAATATCATGATTAATGCGGCTTTTTTGCCTAATGATGTGTTGGTGGAAATGGTCAAAAGCTTGGAAAAAGGCCAAGCTATTTTTCAGGGCGAAGAAGTTATTGCTTTTTTTACCAATGATACTCAGGAAGAAGTTGATTTTGAAAGTTACGAGATTATTGATTTTCAAGAGGAATGCCTCAAAGTAGAGCATACCTGGGACATTTTTGCCAAAAACGATGCGGCATTGCGAGAGGATTTCGAACTCATAACCGAAGGCAGGCATTCGCAACCTATTCCTAAAAGTGTGAATGTAATAGCACCCGAAAATATTTTTATTGAAGAAGGCGCCAAACTCGAGTTTGTGACGCTCAATGCTTCTACCGGTCCCATTTACATCGGGAAAAACGCCGAAATAATGGAAGGTTCCGTCATCCGTGGTCCGTTTGCTTTGTGCGAATCGGGGAGGGTGAAATTGGCGACTAAAGTCTATGGCGCTACTACAGTTGGTCCGCACTCGGTGATTGGCGGCGAAGTGAGTAATTCGGTTTTGTTCGGTTATTCGAACAAAGGGCACGATGGTTTTTTGGGAAATTCGGTGTTGGGTGAATGGTGTAATATTGGAGCCGACAGTAACAATTCGAATCTCAAAAATAATTACGAAGAAGTCCGATTGTGGAGTTACGAAACGGAAGGGTTTGCACGCACCGGGCTGCAGTTTTGCGGACTCATGATGGGCGATCATAGCAAATGCGGTATTAATACGATGTTCAATACCGGTACGGTAGTAGGGGTTTCGGCTAATATTTTCGGTTCGGGTTTTCCACGCAATTTTGTGCCGAGTTTTTCATGGGGAGGTGCTTCCGGATTTACCACGTACATGACCAACAAAGCATTTCAAACGGCCAAAATTGTGATGGCACGACGCAACGTGGCATTTACCGAACAGGATGCCAAGATTTTAGAGCATGTTTTTGAGGTTACCGGGAAGTATAGAAAAGAGTAATGTCAATTTGAAAATTGGAAGATTCGTTAATTTGAAAATGGTTTTAAAATCTTCAAATCCTCAAATTTTCAAATTAATTTAGTCTGCCTTGAGAAATTTGCCATCTTTGGTAAATTCTAAATCAATTTTTCCGGTTAAATCAACGTCCACATCTTTGTGACCGTAGTCTATGTGGGTAATTTTTTCATTCGGATAATTTTTAGCCACATACGCTACAATTGAGGGAGCGATATAGTCGGTTGGTATGGGTTTCCCTCGACCGTCAATTTCCCGCCAAGTGCCGTCTTTCCAAAATTCTACTTCGGTATTGTCCGACAAGATGACTTCAAAACCTTTTTCTCCGTGTTCCCAATCCTTTTTGGCGATGGCTATAGTGCGCCCAGGAAAATACTTCTCGATAAATTCAGCGGCTCCGGGAGGCAAATCAGCAACACTTATTTTTCTTTGCGCTGTAACCGTCATTGCTGTCGCCAGCAATAAAACAGTAATCATGTTTTTTGCTTTCATAAATCAGGAGTTGTAATGGTTGCTCTAAGGTACTAAAAATTAGTTTTTTAAATGAAAATTTAACAGTATATTGTTGTATTTTAAAATCTCCGAATTGTTTCGTTTTCAAATTAAAACTATCTTTGCCCACTCAATTTTTGACAACGATTTCATTTGTTGAGCTAGCCTATGGAAAATAAAAAGAAAGTCGCCTTTTATACTTTAGGGTGCAAACTAAATTTCTCCGAAACTTCCACTATTGCGAGAAATTTTCAAGACGAAGGTTTTGATCGGGTTGATTTTGAAGAAGCAGCCGATATTTATGTCATCAATACGTGCTCGGTAACCGATAACGCCGACAAGCAATTCAAACAAATTGTAAAAAAAGCCCTCAAGCGCAACGATAAAGCATTTGTGGCCGCTGTGGGTTGTTATGCCCAGCTAAAACCCGAAGAGTTGGCCGCCGTAGACGGCGTAGATTTGGTTTTAGGCGCTACCGAAAAATTTAAAATCACCGACTACATCACCGATTTGTCTAAAAATGAAATGGGTGAAGTGCATTCGTGCGAAATTGAAGAAGCCGATTTTTATGTTGGGAGTTATTCGATAGGCGACCGAACTCGGGCCTTTCTCAAAGTGCAAGACGGTTGCGATTACAAGTGTACGTATTGTACCATACCGTTGGCCCGTGGGATTTCGCGTAGTGATGCCTTGGAAAATGTATTGAAAAACGCGGCCGAAATTTCAAAACAAAATATCAAAGAAATTGTATTAACCGGAGTCAATATCGGCGACTACGGCAAAGGCGAATTCGGAAATAAAAAGCACGAACATACGTTCCTTGATTTGGTCAAAGCTTTGGATGAAGTAGAAGGCATTGAGCGTTTGCGCATTTCTTCTATTGAACCGAATTTGCTCAAAAACGAAACTATCGAATTCGTAGCGCAGAGCCGCACTTTTGTGCCGCATTTTCACATTCCGTTACAATCGGGCAGCAACGAAATTCTTAAAAAAATGAAACGCCGCTATTTGCGCGAAGTCTACACTGACAGGGTTTCCAAAATCCGAGAAGTGATGCCGCACGCATGCATCGGCGTGGATGTTATTGTAGGCTTTCCGGGAGAAACCGATGCCCATTTTCTGGAAACCTATCATTTTTTAAATGATTTGGATATTTCATACCTGCATGTGTTTACCTATTCGGAGCGCGACAACACCGAAGCAGCGGTTATGGATGGTGTTGTACCGATGAATGTGCGCAACAAACGCAGTAAAATGTTACGCGGACTTTCGGTAAAAAAACGCCGCGCCTTTTACGAAAGTCAAATCGGAACCAACCGAACCGTTTTGTTCGAAAGTGAAAATAAAGAAGGCTACATTCACGGGTTTACCGAAAATTACGTCAAAGTCAAAACACCGTGGAATCCGGAGTTGGTGAATACCCTGCACGAAATCAATTTGACGAAAATTGATGAAGATGGCGCGGTGCGATTTGAGTTTTTGAATGTTACGGTGTAAGGAATACACTAAAATCAAATCAAATTCAGTACTTATAGTGAAATCGGATTCGCGTAATGCGAAATACGGTGTCACTGTATTGTTCAATAAATTCAAATTTGTGCCGACCCTTTTGTTGGAAGCTGATGATTCTGTCGGCCGAAATTTCGTAATACATATGACGTCCTTCCATCATAAATTTTTCTCCATTCATGCGGTAGGCAGACCGAATCAACTCAAACTCTGATAGGTTCCAAGTGGTAAAATTGGCATCAAGTGTCTCGATGTCGGTACACAAGCCTTCCGTTATTTCGGTTTTCGAAGTATAATACCGATCTATCGTTTCAAAAAAAGCAATAATCTCGTTGCGTAGTGTTGTGGCATCCATAGCATAAATGTAAACAAAATTCATAAAAAAAACCGCCTCGATAACAGTAAAGAGGCGGTTGGCTTATGATTCTTTTGACATTAAATCTTAATGCCGGGTGGCAGTAAGTCTTTATACATGGTGTTTTTCTTGAAGAAAAGGGCAATTTTAGGTAAAATCGGAACCACTTTCAGTTTGCGCTCGTAAGCAATTTCCATGATGTTTTTCAATAACTCGTTGATAAATTCGTCATCGTTAAAGCCGTCAAACGTGTTAATTCTGGTTAGGAATATTTTCTTTTCTTGAAATGAATATTCAACAGAAATCAATTTGCCGTCTACCAATGTCTCGAACTGTCGGGCAAAGGTGTTGTCTTTAATTTCCATCTTTTCCGAAATTAATGTTGTGTTCATACTCAAGTGAAATAAAAGGATTAATTTTAGGCAAATTTACGAATAAATAACGAGCCTACCGTGAAATGATGTCAAAAATCCCTGTTTACTTTATGCCCGGAATGGCGGCCAGTCCGACTATTTTCGAACGAATCCAACTCCCCGAAAGTACTTTTGAAATGCATTTACTAGAGTGGGAAATCCCCAGTCCCGGAGAAACGCTATCCCAATACGCACAACGCATCGCAGCCAAAATTGAGCACCCGAATCCTATTTTGGTTGGGGTCTCATTCGGCGGCATTTTGGTGCAGGAAATGAAACCGTTTGTTGCCCCGCAAAAAGTAATCATCATTTCAAGCGTAAAATCGAACACCGAATTCCCGAGTCGTTTCAAAATTGCCAAAACCACCAAAGCGTATAAATTAATTCCAACCCGACTTTTCGAAAATGTCGAAACACTGGTAAAGTTTTCCTTTGGGTCTTCTATCGTCAAACAGCGATTGGTATTGTATGAAAAATTTCTGGCTGTTCGCAACAAGCAGTATTTAGATTGGGCCATCGAGCAAATTATCAATTGGGAACGCAAAGCAATTGACCCCGAAATTATCCATATCCACGGCGATGCTGATGAGGTTTTTCCGCCGCAATATATCAAAAACTTTATTCCGGTCAAAGGCGGAACACACATCATGATCTTGTCTAAGTACAAATGGTTGAATGAAAATTTGCCTAAAATTATGTTAGATAACAAGGCATAACGGCTTAATTTTTGTAGTTTTACCTGATAGAATTACAGACGAGCCGTCTAAAAACGAATGACTATGAAAACGAATAAAGCCCTGGTATCTGTCCTAAGTGTAATTATTTTGTCCGGAATTTTAGTGTTCGGAATATCTGGAGAAAACAAAGACAAGCTAATGCGCGAAGGCACCCCCATGTACTTCCCGGCTGAAATCGATTTTGCCGGTGAAAAAACCCCGTTACACATCACCGATGTGCGCGAACGATTGGATCGGGAATTGTTAATCAATGCCAATCTCGATGCCACAACTGCCTTAATCATCAAAAGAGCCAACCGCGTTTTTCCGATTATCGAACCGATATTGGCCAAAAACGGGGTGCCCGATGATTTTAAATATTTAGCCGTCATCGAGAGTGGTTTGGTCAATGCCGTGTCTTCTGCCGGTGCTCGCGGGGTGTGGCAGTTTATGCCCGATACCGCCAAAGAAAAAGGAATGGAAGTAAACGATTTGGTTGATGAACGCTACCATCTCGAAAAATCGACTGAAGCGGCCTGTAAATATTTGTTGGCAGCTAAAGAAAAGTTTGGTTCCTGGACCTTAGCCGCGGCTTCTTACAACGGCGGTATGAATGGTATCACCAAAAAAATAGATGAACAAAAGGTAAGCAACTATTACGATTTGGCCCTAACCGAAGAAACGTCGCGCTATGTGTTCCGAATCTTAGCATTAAAGGAAATTATGAGTGAACCGACGAAATTCGGGTTCAATATTTATCAAAGCGAGTTGTACCAACCGATACCGACTAAAAAAGTGGAAGTCGACAGCACCATCAATGATTTAACGGGCTTCGCTAAGTCGCAAGGCATTAACTACAAGATTTTAAAAATCCACAATCCGTGGCTGCGTGATAAAAAGTTGGTTAATCCTACCAAGAAGAAATACGCTATCGAAATTCCGTTGTCCGGATATTAATTTAGTGTTCGGTCCCGAAGCCACGGGACAGTTGGCAGTGTTCAAATAAAAAAACGTCCCGAAATTTTCGGGACGTTTTTTTATCTAACTTTCTAAGCAGTCTGATTAGATTTTCTTCAACTGCTCTTTCATCATCGCAATTTGGTCTTTCAACATACCTTGCTTATCTAATTTTTTTACTTCATTCAATAAAGAAGTAGCTTCCATTTTGCGACGTCTCGACATGGCAATTCCGGCCAAGTTTAATTTCGCCACCGCCAAATCCATATTCATATTCAAACCCAATTCAATCGCTTTTTTAAAGTATTTCTCTGATTGGTGTAAGTTGGTTTGTGACGTCATCAAACCGTGTAAATAGTTATAATAGCCTTGCTGTTTGCGAACCAAAGCCGTTTCCGGGTTTTTTATTTTATCCAACCATTTTTTGGCTCCGACAAAATCTTGCTTTCTCAATTTCAAGAAAGCCATCAAAATAAACTCGTTTTTATAATACAAAAAGATGGGAATAACAGTCAATAAAATCAGGAAAATTCCATTTCCGATGTTGCTTTCTGTAAATTGCCAAACGGCAGTAGCTACCAATAATCCTGCTATAATTAATTTGATAAATCTGTGAAACATAGTATTGTGATTTTTTGTGGCTGCAAAGGTAGTGAAATGAATTAAAAATATTTTTAAAAAAGTTCTTGCCGGAAAAAAAAAGGTTTGTATATTTGCACTCGGTTTTTAAGGAACCATCATAAAAGAATAGTACACGATTTTAAAGATACACAGCAATGAGCAAAAGAACGTTTCAACCATCGAAAAGAAAAAGAAGAAATAAACACGGATTTATGGATAGAATGGCTACTGCGAATGGAAGAAAGGTCCTTGCGCGTCGTAGAGCTAAAGGAAGACATAAGTTAACCGTATCTTGCGAACCAAGACACAAAAAATAATGATTAAACGTTAATCAATATAAAGCCGTTACTTTTAGTAGCGGCTTTTTTTTAAACCTGTTCATAAATTTTAATAATTTTTTGAAGCTGTTTCCCGCTGTTCGTTGTATCTTTTACATCGGTCTGCGACCGCTGAAAAAGGATGCCACTGCCATCGGGGCTAGGTTTCACAACTAACAACCAACAACATATAACATACAACTTACAACTAACTACAATGCCTAAAGACAACTCCATCAAATCGGTTTTAATTATTGGTTCCGGACCTATCGTTATCGGACAAGCTTGCGAATTCGACTATGCCGGTTCCCAATCGGCGCGCTCCCTGCGCGAAGAAGGAATCGAAGTCATCCTCATCAATTCCAATCCGGCAACTATCATGACCGACCCTTCCATGGCCGACCATGTGTACTTATTGCCTTTAACTACAAAATCGATCATCCAAATCTTAAAAGAACATCCTCAAATTGATGCGGTGTTACCCACAATGGGCGGACAAACAGCTTTGAACTTATGTTTGGAAGCCGACGAAAAAGGGATTTGGCAGGATTTCAATGTAAGGTTAATAGGGGTAGATATCAATGCCATCAACATTACAGAGGATAGAGAGCAATTCAAGCAATTGCTGCAAAAAATAAATGTGCCGACAGCACCGGCCAAAACGGCTACTTCATTCTTGAAAGGGAAAGAAATCGCTCAAGAGTTTGGTTTTCCGCTAGTAATTCGTCCGTCATTCACCTTGGGCGGAACCGGTGCCGCTTTTGTGCACAGAAAAGAAGATTTCGACGAGTTATTAACCCGTGGGTTAGAAGCGTCACCGATACACGAAGTCTTAATCGATAAGGCTTTGTTGGGTTGGAAAGAATACGAATTAGAATTACTTCGCGATAAAAACGACAACGTAGTGATCATCTGTTCCATCGAGAATATGGATCCTATGGGCATTCATACCGGCGATTCGATTACCGTAGCGCCGGCGATGACGTTATCGGACACCACATTCCAAAAAATGCGTGATATGGCCATTTTGATGATGCGTTCTATCGGGAATTTTGCGGGCGGTTGTAACGTGCAATTTGCCGTATCACCCGATGAGAAAGAAGATATCGTAGCCATCGAAATCAACCCGCGTGTATCGCGTTCCTCAGCATTAGCCTCCAAAGCAACCGGTTATCCGATTGCTAAAATTGCCACCAAATTGGCTTTAGGCTATCACTTAAACGAATTGCAAAACCAAATCACCAAGTCGACTTCCGCCTTATTTGAACCAACATTAGACTATGTTATCGTTAAGATTCCGCGTTGGAATTTCGACAAATTCGAAGGTTCCGACAGAACGTTAGGTTTACAAATGAAATCTGTGGGTGAAGTAATGGGTATCGGGCGTTCGTTCCAGGAAGCCTTGCACAAAGCCACCCAATCTTTGGAAATCAAACGAAACGGCATTGGTGCCGACGGAAAAGGATACAAAAACTACGAACAAATTATCGAAAAACTCACGTATGCCAGCTGGGACCGCGTGTTTGTGATTTACGATGCGATTGCCATGGGTATTCCGTTGAGCCGCATTCACGACATTACCAAAATCGATATGTGGTTCTTAAAACAATACGAGGAGTTGTATTTATTGGAACGCGAAATTTCCAATTACAAAGTAGATACGCTACCCAAAGAGTTGCTTTTGGAGGCCAAACAAAAAGGCTATGGCGACCGCCAAATCGCCCACATGATGGGTTGTTTGGAAAGTCAGGTCTACAAACTGCGCGAAGAAATGAATGTTAATCGCGTATACAAATTAGTGGATACATGCGCGGCCGAGTTCAAGGCGATGACACCCTATTATTACTCGACTTTCGAAGCCGAAATTCAAACGGCCGACGGGCAAAGATTGGTAAGCAACGAAAGTGTGGTTACCGACAGAAAAAAGGTCATTGTTTTAGGTTCGGGACCCAACCGTATCGGACAAGGCATTGAGTTTGATTACTCTTGTGTGCACGGAGTTTTAGCGGCCAAAGAAGCCGGTTATGAAACCATCATGATCAACTGTAATCCGGAAACCGTGTCGACCGATTTTGATACCGCCGATAAATTGTATTTTGAGCCGGTATTTTGGGAACACATTTACGATATTATTCGTCACGAAAAGCCGGAAGGTGTGATTGTACAGTTGGGCGGGCAAACCGCATTGAAATTGGCCGAAAAACTCGACCGTTACGGCATTAAAATCTTAGGGACTTCGTTTGATGCCTTGGATTTGGCGGAAGATCGTGGTCGTTTTTCAGAATTATTAAAGGAACTCAACATACCATATCCTAAATTCGGTGTAGCCGAAAATGCCGATCAGGCATCTGCCTTGGCAGATGAATTGGATTTCCCGCTACTGGTACGTCCATCTTATGTATTGGGTGGCCAAGGCATGAAAATTGTCATTAATAAGCAGGAGCTCGAAGAACATGTCATCGACTTATTGAAAAATATTCCGGGAAATAAGTTGTTGCTCGACCATTATTTAGACGGAGCCATTGAAGCCGAAGCCGATGCCATTTGCGATGGTGAAAATGTGTACATCATTGGTATTATGGAGCATATTGAACCGTGTGGTGTGCACTCGGGCGATTCGAATGCCACTTTACCACCGTTCAACTTGGGCGAGTTTGTGATGCAACAAATTAAAGACCATACCAAGAAAATTGCGTTAGCTTTACGAACGGTTGGTTTAATCAATATTCAATTTGCCATTAAAGACGATATTGTATATATAATTGAAGCCAATCCGAGAGCGTCACGAACGGTGCCTTTTATTGCCAAAGCCTATGGCGAACCGTATGTAAATTACGCGACCAAAGTGATGTTAGGCAAAAACAAAGTCACCGATTTTACTTTCAATCCGAAATTGAACGGCTATGCCATCAAACAGCCGGTGTTTTCTTTCAGTAAATTCCCGAATGTAAACAAAGCCCTCGGACCCGAGATGAAATCGACCGGTGAAAGCATCTTGTTCATAGACGATTTAAAAGACGATCAGTTTTACGAATTGTACAGCAGAAGAAAAATGTACTTGAGTAAATAAACATAAAAAATCCCGAGAACATCGGGATTTTTTATGTTTAATTTTTTATTAATTTAAAGAAATGTGTGCCATTATTATTGTTGATGGTTAAGAAATAAGTGCCCTTTTTAAGATATTCTAGGTTGGAAAGAATTACAGTATGGCTCGAGTTAAAGTTTTGAAAATATACAAGCTGGCCATGAGGAGTAAAGATTTTTATTTCAGAATTAAGGCTTA
This sequence comes from Flavobacterium sedimenticola, assembly GCF_030053345.1. Lineage (GTDB taxonomy): Bacteria > Bacteroidota > Bacteroidia > Flavobacteriales > Flavobacteriaceae > Flavobacterium > Flavobacterium sedimenticola. The sequence continues at coordinate 91,701 of NZ_JASGBP010000004.1, read as the reverse complement.
GAATTTCACTTTCGATTGTAACTTGATCTTTAAATGGATTGGGAAATAGTATTGTTTTTTGGATTGAGTTTTCAACAACTCCAAGATTATTAATAGTTACAATAAACTCGCAATAGGAAGATTCTCCACAACTGTTAATATATTTTGCTTTTAAAATATGTTGGCCTGATTCTAACCAATTTATTTCAATTAAATTACCATTATTCTCAGTTATTATTCCGCCTGAAACTAAAATCCATTCTACATTGGCAAAATCACTTTGCGCTACAAAATAAGTTTCAGTTTGATTTATTTGCGAAATAGAATTTCCATAAATTGTAGGGGTAGAAGGACTATAATTACCTATACGTTCAACAGCATGGTCACTATCGTAGGAAATTAATGTTCCTGTAATATTATCATAGATCGTTTTTGTACTGCATACCATACAAGCTTTATCCGTCCAATTTACCCCTTGATCTGTGGAGGTTTTATATCCGTTTTCAGTAACAAATAGCCATTTGTTGTCGTCAAGTATTTTAAATCTGTTTTGATCGAGATACACCTGATTTGAAACAGGATGGTTAAATGGAATTTGAATGTATGATGAATTATCAAGATTAACTTTGAAATAAGTGTTTCCCCCTGTGGAAACTATGGCATAATTACTTCCGAAAAAGGTATTGGATGCAATACCTCCTAGATCTATGCCATTGTTATCAGGAATAGATGTGATGAGCTGCCATGATTGTCCTAAATTATCAGTTTTATACAAATAGTAATCGTAGTTTGATGGCCATTGGTTATATTTTCCCCATGCATAAATTTCACTCATATTTTTAATTTTACTGTAATAAAAAACAACATTAGGAATCACTGGCATTGGCACGTTAATCCAATTTTGGCCCTTATCAAATGAAAGATAAATTTCACTATTAAGTCCACAACGCAGAGTATTCATATCCAATTGTTCGAAACTATTGATAATAGAATTGGGAACCCCTAAAAATTCAGAATGTGTCCAAGTAACTCCTAAATCAAAAGATTCATACAAGGAAAACCCTTCGGCACCGTTCGTAGGATTGGCAAATCGCAAATAGCTAATGTAGTTGTTTTCAGCTTTTAGCAAATTGCAATACATATTATTGGCGGTTAGTTTCAATTGCCATGTGGCTCCATTATCAACTGAGGTATATAAATTAAAATCATATGCGCTTCCATCATAATCGTCTTGTTTAGTTAAAGTAAGTGTATTGGGACCATTTGTGAGAACTTTGATATTTGTAGAAGAAGGATTAATTAAAGCAAATGAATCAAATTCATTCCAAGTAATGCCTCCATCAGAAGTTTTTAATATCTTTCTTCCAGGGGTATCAGTCCAAAATGCATACCCTCTGTCAATAATGTATCCTACAGTAGAATTGACAAAAAAGATGTCTGATTGATATCCCATTCGCGTGTTTATTTGATTGGAAGTAATCTGATTACTTGTCAAATCATAAGAGATAAAACTTAAGTTTGTTGTCATTCCTATTGCACCAACTAACATTATTTTATTATTTTTTACATCAAAAATGCCTAATGAATTATAAATATTGTTGGATGGAGTCAAATCTGTTATAAATTGCCAACTCGCTCCATTGTCTGTGGATTTATAATAAGACGCTAAGCTGTCATAGCACGATAAAACTATAGTGCCATTTTCAGAAACTTTTAAATCAGTAATATTTTTTTGATTGGAACTGGTTGTTCCTGAAGGATTTTGTAACTCAGTCCAAGTGTTTCCTCCATCCATGGTTTTGAACAAATATTTACCACTCCAAGCAAAACCAACAGTTTCACTTAAAAAATGGATATTAATTGTACTGTAAAAATTAATGTAGCTATTAAAATATGTTGGTATTTGGGTCCAGCTTGCTCCTCCATTTGTGGTTTTCATAAAATATCTTTGTTGAGGCGTGGAAGTATATGCAGTGGCGTATCCTATATTTTCATTTATAAAATCAACACTATTGATGTTTTCATTCCCATTAATACCCAAACTTAATGAGTTCCAACTTTGACCTAAGTCGGTAGTTTTTATGATGGTTCCTTTCTGCCCTACAATTACAGCGGAAGTTGAATTCAAAAAAGAGTAAGATTTTAATGGTTCCGTGTCATAACGTGTATTTGGAAAAGGTATAAAGTTCCAATTTTGACTTCCATCATTAGTTTTCATTAATGTTCCTTGTCCAAATGCAAATCCATTGTTTTCATCAAAAAAAGCAATTTTTCTAAAACTTGCATTTAACAATTGAGGACCATCAAAACATTGAGCAGAAACTGTTTTTGAAACAATTAAGTTTACCAATACAATTAGTATTTTTTTCATAGAAGCAAATTTTTAGTAAAAATAAGAAAATTACGGTAAATATTATCTGATTAATAATTTGTTTAAAAAAACCTATCGATTTAAGGTTGGAAAATCGAATACTAAATTCTGAATTTAAAACTCATTAATCCGGATCTAAAATCGACAGGTGAAAGCATCTTGTTCATAGACGATTTAAAAGACGATCAGTTTTACGAATTGTACAGCAGAAGAAAAATGTACTTGAGTAAATAAATAAAAAAAATCCCGATGTTCTCGGGATTTTTTTGTGGTTTATTTTTTGCTTTCCTCTTCCAAGTCACTCAAGTGTAAGCGCAAAGCTGTTACTGAAATACTGATTTCCCAAAAAGAAATCCCTAGTGAAGTCAATAAACACAATAAACTAGCCGCAAACAAATAAACGCCGGCTGTGTGCCAATCCATAAACAAACACAACATGGCAAATACCGAAAGAAACAAACACAATACACCAAAGAGCTGCATATAACGAATCAGGGAAAGACGAAGGTTTAAGTTTTTAATTTGCAACAATATGCTTCGTGTGTGGTTTTCGTCGTAATGCTTTTTCAAACTGCGCACAATTTGGGCGATTGTTAAAAACCGATTGGTGTAGGCCAATAAAATCAAGGATGTGGCCGAGAATAATAGCGCGGGAGTTTCTATAGAAAGCGTCATGTATAATATGGAATTAAGAACTACGAATGTCGAGAATTATTTTCAATAAAAAAACCTGCAAGTGCTACACTTACAGGTTTTACTTATCTTAGGTTTCTTTTTTACTTAATTAATTCAAAGCTTCTTTTTACAAAGGCGGTTAATTCTTCGCCTTTGAGTAACCCTTGGGAAATTTTCGCCAAGTCGAGTGCTTGTTTGACCAAACTTTCCTGAACCGATTTGTCGGCTTTTAAGATAGTAGTGGCTAATTCTGAATTGGTGTTGACCACCAAATTGTACATTTCCGGGAAATTGCCCATGCCAAACATACCGCCGCCGGTTTGACTCATTTCTTTCATGCGTCGCATAAACTCGGGTTGGGTAATGATGAAAGGCGCTGCAGCACTATCCATCGGTTCCAATTGAACCGTGTAGTTAGTTTTTGGTACAATTTCTTCTAAAACAGTTTTCAGTTGCGTTGATTCTTCTTCTGACAATTTCGAAATTTGGGTGTCTTCTTTTTGAATCAATTTGTCAATATGATCCGAGTCGACACGCGTAAATGTAAGGTTTTCGTTGTCGCTTTCCAGTTTTTGAATTAAATGTGATACGATAGGCGAATCTAGCAGCAACACTTCATAACCTTTTGCTGCCGCGATTTCAATATAACTGTGTTGCGCGTCTTTGTTAGAAGCATACAGCACTACTAATTTTCCGTTTTTATCGGTTTGATTGGCTGAGATGGCTTCTTTCAATTCGGCCAAGGTATAATACTTGCCGTCAACCGTTGGGTACAAAACAAAGTCACCCGCTTTTTCATAGAATTTCGGTTCCGATAACATGCCGTATTCCAACACGATTTTAATGTCGTTCCATTTGCTTTCAAAATCTTCGCGGTTTTCGTTGAAGAGCGATTTCAATTTATCGGCCACTTTACGCGTAATGTAATTCGAAATTTTCTTCACGTTGCCATCGGCTTGTAAATAGGAACGAGAAACGTTTAGCGGAATGTCCGGAGAGTCAATCACGCCGCGCAGCATGACTAAGAATTCGGGCACTATGCCTTCCACATTATCAGTGACAAATACTTGGTTTTGGTACAATTGGATTTTGTCTTTCTGTACTTGCAGATTCGCATCCAGTTTAGGGAAGTATAAAATTCCGGTCAAGTTAAACGGATAATCTACATTCAAATGAATGTTGAACAACGGCTCTTCAAATTGCATCGGATACAACTCACGGTAGAATGCTTTATAATCTTCTTCGTTTAAGTCAGCAGGTTGTTTGGTCCAAGTCGGAGTAGGGTTGTTGATAATATTATCCACATCAACATACTCAGTTTTATAATCGTCACCGGCATCTTCCGGCTTCGGCAAGGCTTCTTTTTTGGTTCCGAATTTAATCGGTACCGGCATAAATTTGTTGTATTTGGTCAACAATTCACGGATTTTGAATTCTTCTAAGAATTCTAAAGAATCTTCGGCGATGTGTAAAATGATTTCGGTGCCTCGTTCAGTTTTGTCGTGTGGTACTAAGGTGAATTCCGGACTACCGTCACACGTCCAATGCGCTGCCGGCTCGTCTTTGTATGATTTGGTAATGATTTCCACTTTTTCGGCTACCATAAAAGCCGAGTAGAATCCTAAACCAAAATGACCAATGATGCCCGAATCCTTGGCAGAATCTTTGTATTTTTCCAAAAATTCTTCTGCACCCGAAAAAGCTACTTGGTTGATGTACTTTTCTACTTCTTCAGCGGTCATCCCCAAACCTTGGTCAATGATGTGCAGTTTTTTGTTGTCTTTGTCAATTTTGACTTCAATAACAGGATTGCCATAGTCTACTTTGGCTTCTCCGATGCTGGTAAGATGCTTTAGTTTTAAAGTGGCATCAGTGGCATTCGAAACTAATTCACGCAAGAAAATTTCGTGATCGCTGTATAAAAACTTCTTAATTAGCGGAAAGATGTTTTCTACCGAAACATTAATTTTTCCTGTTGTCATATGATTTGTTTTAAGTTATACAATTTTTGATTCAGGCTACGCAAAGAAAATACCAATTGTCGGGAATATGACAAATTGACGTAGTAAATTCTGCAAGGAAATCGTATAATTTTGTAAATAACAACCAAAAAAGTGCTGTATCTTTGTCTCTAATAAAGTTAATATGATTGATATGAAAAAAATTATTTTACTTAGTGTAGTATCGGTTTTGTTTTTGTCTTGTAAATCGACGAATTCGGCGACCAATACTAAGGTAGATTCACAATCTCAAACCGCCATTAAAGGAGAATGGGTAATTTCTTCAGTGAATTATCCCGGATCTGAAGTGATTAAAGTGACTTCTTTTGATTTGGCTGATTCCAAATGTTTTATTGGAAGTAAATGGAAGTTCGTGTCTATGAGCAACAAGGGAAGTATGGCTTTAAACAGCCCGAATTGTACTGCTTATTCAACGCCTATAACTTGGTTTATCAACAAAGAAGGTGAATTTGTCTTAAAAATTTTAGATGAAGCCAAAGCCAAAACGGTAAAATCGGGTTATGTTTTAAGAGTGGCAAACCAAACAGAAAGATCGTTTCAGTTGGTTGACCAAATTAATGTAGCCGGCAAAATGACCGCTGTAGTATATCAATTTGACAAAGTAAATTAAGTAAATATGAAGAAGATAAGTACCATTGTTTTAGGAACAGTTTTTATGATTGCCACGGTTTTTACCGGTTGCGAGTCAGTTAAAAACACCAGTAATCAGCAACGAGGCGTGGCCATTGGCGCCGTTGGAGGAGCCGTGTTAGGCGGAATTTTAGGAAATAATATCGGTAAAGGCGGTAACGGAGCCCTGGGGGCGGTGTTGGGCGGAGTCATTGGCGGTGTTGCCGGTGGAGTTATCGGTACTAAAATGGATAAGCAAGCCCGTGAAATTGAAACGGCACTTCCCGGTGCGCAAGTTGAAAGAGTTGGCGAAGGGATTCGATTGGTTTTGGGTGAAAATGCGGTTCGCTTTGACACGAACAAATCTACTTTAACCGCTGCTGCTAAAGCCAACTTAGATAAATTAGTGCCGGTTTTTAACCAATACCCGGATACTAATATTCAGATTTACGGCTATACCGACAGTACAGGAACACCGGAATACAACTTGACCTTATCTGAACAAAGAGCCGCTTCGGTGAAATCGTATTTGATAGGTAAAGGTTTGGTGGCTTCCCGTTTTGTAACAACCGGATTAGGTATTGCCGATCCTATTGCGACTAACGATACACCGGAAGGAAGAAGTAAAAACCGTCGTGTGGAATTTGCCATTACAGCCAATGAAAAGATGATTCAAGACGCACAAAAAGAAGCCGGAAAATAATTTTTTGCCTTTTTAAAAATATAAAAAGCGCCCACTTTTGGTGGGCGCTTTTTTTTGACTTTAACTTTTTACGCCTAATAATTTAACAAAACTTTTTGTTTAATTATTTTTTAAAATAGTTAAACATTATTAACTTTACATCTCTTAAAGGTAACACCATGGCTACGGTTAAAAAAGCAAAAACAAAAAAAAGCACTCCCGATGACAACGCCATCATTTCAATATACATGAATGAGGTTTTGGAAAATAATGAAGCACCTAAAAATGTGTATGTTTTTTGTAAAAAGCATGCCATCGAGGAAAGCGATTTCTATGCTTTCTTTGGGTCTCTGGAAGCGTTGAAACAAGATATTTGGGTGAAGTTTTTTGAAAATGCTGTGGCCACTATTGAAAAGGAAGTGGCGTTTGAAAGCTATTCGGATAAGAATAAACTGCTAACGCTGTACTTCACACTGTTTGAAATTCTAACCCTGAACAGAAGCTATGTATTGTTTTCGCTCAAAGAAAATAATGAAGGATTAAAGAATTTGAAACAACTAAAAACATTCCGAAACCATTTTAAGAAATATATCGTAGATAGTATTACCTCAGAGCCTTCAGAGCCGTTCGGGAAAGTGGCAAAAGTAACCGAACCCGTTTACGCCGAAGGCGCTTGGCTACAGTTCTTATTTTTACTGAAATTTTGGATGGATGATACGTCGAAAGGTTTTGAAAAGACTGATGTGTTGATTGAGAAATCAGTAAACACGGTAGTCGATTTATTGAACACCAAACCCTTGGAAAGTTTGTTTGATTTGGGCAAGTTTCTTTGGAAAGAAAAAATGCAATAAATGAAAACCTTAGACAAAATTCCAACGGGAAAGATTGAACGCGCCGGACAGTTAGTGAAAACCGGTATAAAAGTCGGGACCAATTTCGTAGCCTATTATGGTGAAAAAATAGTCAATCCGTCTTTAACACGAGAAAAACTAGATGAAAACAATGCCGAAGACATTTACGACGGATTAAAAAATTTGAAAGGAAGTGCGTTGAAAGTGGCTCAAATGTTGAGTATGGATAAAAGTATCATGCCGCAAGCGTATGTCGAAAAATTCTCGTTGTCGCAGTTTTCGGTGCCGCCTCTGTCAGCGCCCTTGGTTCGTAAAACATTCAAAAAATATTTAGGGAAATATCCCGAGGAAATATATGATTCCTTCACTCCGGATGCCATGAACGCCGCGAGTATCGGTCAGGTACACAAAGCAACAAAAAATGGGAAAAATTTTGCTGTGAAAATCCAATATCCCGGAGTGGCGGAAAGTATAAGTTCTGATTTGGCATTGGTGAAACCTTTTGCTATCAGAATGTTCAACATCAAAGGGAAAGATTCCGATAAATATTTTAAGGAAGTTGAAGACAAATTGCTCGAAGAAACCGATTATGTATTAGAATTAAAGCAAAGTCTGGAAGTGTCCGATTGGTGTGGTAAAATCGATAATTTGCGTTTCCCGAAATACTATCCTGAATATTCATCGGAAAAGATTTTAACGATGGAATGGATTCAAGGCGAGCATTTGTCGGAGTTTGCAGCGCACAATGAAGACCGAGCTAAAGGTGACAAAATAGGTCAGGCATTGTGGGATTTTTACATGTACCAAATGCACCATTTGAAACAAGTACACGCCGATCCGCATCCCGGGAATTTCCTCATTGATGCCGAAGGACGATTGGTAGCGATTGATTTTGGTTGCATCAAACACGTACCCGAAGAGTTTTATGTTCCGTATTTCGAATTGGCGAAGCCGGAAGTCATCAACAATCCGAAATTATTCAACGAAAAATTATACGAACTCGAAATATTGCGTCACGATGACAGTCCTGAAGAAATAGAATATTTCACCAAAATATTCCATGACTTATTGAGCTTGTTCACGCAACCGTTTCACGGCGATGCCTTCGATTTCTCGGATGCCGATTTCTTCGGAAAAATTGCCCAAATGGGAGAAGCTTTCTCTAAAGATACACAGCTTCGCAAAATGAACGGTAATCGTGGTTCGAAACACTTTTTGTACATCAACCGAACGTTTTTCGGGTTGTATAATTTGTTACACGATTTAAAAGCACGCATCGACACCAAATTGTTCGAAAAATATATGAAAAATTAAACTTTGTTTATTTATTGGTTAGGTTGGTAAGAGCGACACTCCACGTTTGAGTTCTGTCGCTCTTATCTTTTTAATAAAGTTCGTAAGTTTGCCTTTCAGAAAATCAAGATGCTACAAGTTCAACATATTTCCTTTGCCTATCAGGATAAGCCCACCTTACATAATCTTTCTTTCCAATTACAGAAAGGTAAAAATCTGGCTGTCATGGGCGAAAGCGGTTGCGGGAAAAGCACACTCCTCAAACTCATTTACGGGCTGTATGATTTGGATGAAGGGCGTATTTTTTGGAATGATAGCGAAGTTCTCGGACCGAAATTTCACCTCATTCCCGGCATGGAATACATGAAGTATTTGGCGCAAGATTTCGATTTGATGCCTTTTATTACCGTAGCCGAGAATGTGGGCAAATACTTGTCGAATATTTATGCCGATAAAAAGCAAGCGCGGATAGCCGAATTATTGGAGATAGTCGAAATGACCGAATTCGCTTCGGTGAAAGCCCAATATTTGAGTGGCGGACAAATGCAACGCGTGGCTTTGGCTCGCGTATTAGCTTTAGAACCCGAAGTGTTGTTGTTGGATGAACCGTTCAGTCATATCGATAATTTCAGAAAGAACAGCCTGCGCCGAAAATTGTTTGCTTATCTGAAAGAAAAACAAATTACGACCCTAGTCGCTACCCACGATAGTTCTGATGTGTTGTCGTTTGCCGATGAAGCTTTGGTAATGCAAAACGGCCAAATCATCGCTTCCGAGTCGCCCGAAAATATATACCAAAACCCAACGAGCAAATACATTGCTTCGCTTTTTGGGGATGTGAATGAAATCGAAAAGGACGGCGAAAAACGATACTTATATCCGCACCAATTACACGTGGTTCCTAAGTCAGATTTTCAAGTTACTGTTTTGCAATCGTATTACAAAGGCAGCCATTATTTAGTGGAAGCCGAATATAACGGCGACAGAATTTACTTTGACAGCCAACTCAATTTCTCGCCAAAGACAACTGTTTTTTTAGAAGTGCTTTTGTAAAAGAAGCACTTTATTTTTCTTCGGTCACATATTCTAAAATATCTCCGGGTTGACAATCCAACGCTTTGCAAATCGCTTCGAGCGTACTGAAACGAATGGCTTTGGCTTTGCCGGTTTTCAATATGGAAAGATTCGATAAGGTTAAATCGACTTTCTCCGACAGCTCATTCAACGACATTTTTCGTTTGGCCATCATCACATCTACATTCACAATTATGGGCATATCTCAGATGGTTAGTTCGTTTTCGGTTTGCATTTCTACTCCCTTTTTAAAGATTTGAGCGATGACCAAAAGTACCACACCCATAAATAGCCAAATATGGGCTCCGTCTAAATTTAAATCAGCAATGTCGGGCATGTTTATGCCTTTTGTGGCTAACCATTTGGCGTAATTAGCGCCCCAATTGGAGAAAAAGCTAATGAAAATCGTCAAATAGGCTAGGTTAGAAACAAACTTGACAAGTGCTTTACTGAAAGGTTTTGAAAAATCGAGCTTATTATCGTACAGTATTTTTACAATTAAGAAGAATAATAAGGCTTTCAAAATGGCCACTATAAAGCCTAAACCAATTTGAGTCAAGAAAAAACCACTGTCGTATTGGTACAGTTCCGTAAGTTTGAAATAATCGGCGGCCAACGGATTAAAGACCATCGTAAATACAGCATTGAACAAAAAACTACCGGCTTCAACGCATAAACCGATAAAAATAATCCAAGATAATAGGTGTAATGCTTGGAGTATCATTTTAGTAGTGATTCTGATTTCCATCTTTTTTAGATTTTGAATTACGAGTCAAAAATAATAAAAATTTATTGATAAACAATAAATAATAATTTTTTTTCAAAAAAAAATAGAAATAGTCAATGTCAAAAAAACCTCAAAGCTTTCACACCTTGAGGTTTTAGTAAATATTGTTGGTAGCTTAGTTTTTCAAATACTTTTCCAAGAATTGGTCTTGTTCCCACAGCAAGTGTAAAATGTTTTCTTTGGCGGCATAACCGTGACTTTCTTTAGGTAATAAAACCAATCGAACCGGTGCCCCCAAATTTTTCAGCGCTTGGAAATAGCGCTCCGATTGCAACGTAAACGTTCCCGGATTATTGTCGGCATCGCCGTGAACCAACAACAAAGGGGTTTTCATTTTATCGGCGTTCATAAAAGGTGACATACCGTTGTACACTTCCGGAACATCCCAGTAATTGCGTTGTTCGCTTTGGAAACCAAAAGGCGTCAGCGTTCTGTTATACGCGCCGCTTCGGGCGATGCCACAGGCGAATAAATTAGTGTGCGTTAGCAAATTGGCTGTCATAAATGCACCGTACGAATGCCCGCCAATAGCCACTTTTTTTCGGTTGATGTAACCCAAGTTATCCACGGCATCAATTGCCGCTTCGGCATTGGCAATTAACTGCGGCATAAACGTATCATTCGGTTCGGCAGTGCCTTCCCCGATAATCGGGAAAGAAGCATCGTCCAATACGGCATAGCCCTTGGTAACCCAGTATATAAAAGACCCATAGTAAGGAAACGTAAATTCGTTAGGGTTTTTGTTGCTTTGTCCGGCACTGTTTTTATCTTTAAATTCTTCCGGATACGCCCAAATCAACAACGGCAACTTTTCGGTTTTCTTAGTTCGGTCGTAATCGGCCGGTAAATACAAGGTACCCGACAATTCCACGCCGTCTTTTCTCTTGTATTTAATGACTTCTTTATATACGTTTTTGATACTCTCAAAAGGGTTTTTGAAGCTGGTAATCGGCGTCAGTTTACCCGATTTGATGTTTCTGAAATAGTAGTTCGGGAAGTCGTTTTTCGATTGGATTTGCACCAAAACATCGCCTTTTTTGAAGTCTTCAATCGATTGTAAATCCTCTTTTTTATCTTTCATTTTAGAGGTGTACAAACGTTTTGTTTTGAGTGTCGCCAAATTGAATTCGTCTACAAACGGAAACTGTCCTTCTTTGGTAAATCCGTCGCCAATTAAGTAAGCATTGTTGTTTTCGATGGCCAACACATAGCGGTTATATTGATTTCTTTTGGTTTCAAAATTCCCCGGATCGCTGTAAATGTCTTGCGAGTTTCGGTCCCAAATTACTTTAGGCGCTTGGTTCGGATGGGATGGATTGAACAAATATACTTTTTGGTTTCGAGTATCGTACCAATCATCATAAGCAATAGCGGTAGTTTCGTTACCCCAAATGATGCCGCTGAAACGTTGTTGGGTTTTTAAAATCGATTTGGGTTCGGCGTTGAATGGCGCGTCCCAAGTGAAAACTTCATCTCTGAAATCGACTTTCTTCGCTTGGTCGCCTTCGTCTAACGCTACGACATAGGAAAGTGTTGCCGGTTGGTCGGCTCTCCAATTCATGCTTCTTTTACCTTTTCTCACAGAAGAAAAACCTTTGGGCATCACTTCATTGAGCGGTACATCATTAACGACTTTAATCTCTTTTCCGTTTACATCGTAAACCACTGTTTTTTGCGGAAAACGGCTCAACGGAACGATATAAGAATACGGTTTTTGAATTGTCGTTACCATTAAATAATTCCCGTCGGGTGAGAAACTTTCTCCGGCATAAATGTCGGCGGGTTTGAATAATTCGGTTTTGCCGGATAGGGAAACTTTGTATAATTCGGAAGTCACTAGAGCGTCGAAATTGGCTTCGTCCGTTTTATTTTTCAACAAATCCTGATACGTTCTGTTTTGCGATTTCGAACCGTCTCCGGTGGAAACCGTTGGTCCTTTGGGCAGATCTTTCTTGCTGTCAATTAGTGCCGGACGATTTTTCGGCAGCATTTTTACCAAAAGCGTTTCGTTGTCTTTCATCCAACTGTACGGACTTCCCAAGTTGGCATTCAAGTTGGCATCCGTGATTTTTTTGGCAGAAGCCGAAATAACATCAATTACCCAAAGTTCCACTCCGGTATTGGTCGTATGCGTAAATCCGATTTTCTTCTCGTTGGGCGACCAAGCAATATTGGTGATTCGAGCATTTTGCGGTAAGCCCGAAACTTGCGTTTCTGTTTTATCGCTTACTTTTCTTAACTTCAAATTGTTGACATACGTCACCGTACTCGAAATATTGGTAATCGGGTTGATACGCAAACCGCCCAAGCGCATTTCTTCCTGATTTAAATCGTCTAACGTTTTGTAGGTGTTGCGATAACTCAGCAATAGGTATTCTTTTTTAGAATCCATGCTCACCGATGGCGCTCGCTCGTAATCGGCCAATGCTAAAATTTCGGCAGAAGGTTTTTGAAAGGTAAGATTTTCTTGAGCTAAAGCCGAAAATCCTAATCCGAGTAAGAACAAAAAAGTAAAGCGTAATTTCATATGCTCGTAGTTTATGATGGTTTTAAAGTAGGTCGAATTTACGGTATTTCGGTTACAAATAATGGGAAGATTTTGTTAAAGTTGGCGCTTTTGCTATAGTAAGGTTGACGTTCTTTTTTGCATAAATCTAAATTAGAACTCAAAAATGACTTTTAAAACTATAAGATTCATAAATTTGCTATTCTCATTTTAGTAAATAAGTAAAAAATATGTACCACTCCAAAATAACAGGTTTAGGTTTTTATGTGCCTGATAATATTGTAACCAATGATGATTTATCTAAAATTATGGATACCAATGACGAATGGATTCAGGAACGAACCGGTATTCAAGAAAGACGACATGTCATAAGAGGCCAGGATACAACGACTTCTATGGGCGTTAAAGCGGCCAAAATAGCCATCGAAAGAGCCAAAATTGATACCCATGACATCGACTTTGTTATTTTTGCCACGCTGAGTCCGGATTACTATTTTCCGGGTCCGGGTGTTTTAGTGCAACGCGATTTAGGATTGCGCACTGTGGGCGCTTTGGATGTGAGAAACCAATGTTCCGGATTTGTATATGCGCTTTCTGTAGCCGATCAGTATATTAAGACCGGAATGTATAAAAATATCTTGGTTATCGGTTCCGAGTTGCACTCCACCGGATTGGATATGACTACGCGCGGGCGGGGTGTTTCGGTCATTTTTGGTGATGGCGCCGGAGCGGCTGTTTTGAGTAGAGAAGAAGATTTGAGTAAAGGTATTTTATCTACTCATTTGCATTCCGAAGGGCAACATGCCGAGGAATTAACCGTGATAGCTCCCGGTATGGGCAAACGTTGGGTGACCGATATTATAGCCGACAACAATCCGGACGACGAAAGTTATTTCCCTTACATGAACGGGCAATTTGTATTTAAAAATGCGGTGGTTCGTTTCAGCGAAGTTATTATGGAAGGCCTGCAAGCCAACAATCTTCAGGTATCTGATATTGATATGTTGATTCCGCATCAAGCCAATTTGAGAATTTCCCAGTTTATCCAGCAAAAATTTAAGTTGACGGATGATCAGGTTTTCAATAACATTCAAAAGTATGGTAACACCACGGCAGCGTCTATTCCGATTGCGTTGACCGAAGCTTGGGAACAAGGTAAAATCAAGGAAGGCGATACGGTTGTATTAGCGGCTTTCGGTAGTGGTTTTACTTGGGCCAGTGCCATTATCAAATGGTAAGTGCGATGCATAATTATAAAAAAGCCAAACAATTTTGTTTGGCTTTTTTGGTAACAACTAATTCAAATAATTTAAGTGGCATATTTACAGAAGGCCGCCACTGCCTTGGGTTTCGTTCTGATCTCTTTGTTTGCGTTGTAGCGCACTATTTTTCCCGCCTCCAAACATATAGTTGAATCCGATGTAAAAGGTTTGACTTTCCCAATAAAACGCTCCCGTTTGACGATATGGAATGCTTCCGTCAAAAGAAAAATTCATCGTTTCAAATACGTCATTCATTCGGGCAGTAATACTTCCCTTGCCTTTTAAAATAGTATAGGTAGAACCTACGTCCATTCGATACATTGGTTTTCTTTCAAACTGTAATCCTAAGTCTTTACCACGGTACATGGCAAATAAATTGAATCGTAGTTTTTTGGTGGCTACAAAATTATGGTTCATACGGGCATTGAAGATGACCACATCTACTTCGGCTCTTTCCTGATTTCCGGTATTGGCGTTTTCAACAGTACCTCTAACGGTTTTGAAGTAGGCATCCGAACTGGCATTAATCGACCACCATTTGGCTACTTTTAAATTGGCTGAAATTTCGGTACCGAAAGCATGATTGTTGTCAAAATTGCTATAAGAAATAATATCCTGATTGTTGTTGTCCGGATTCTTGTAAATAACCCTTCCGATTTCATCGTTAATTTGACGGTAAAATACGCCAGCTGTTATGGCTCCGATGGTTGTGGTTCGGGTATAATTCACCTCAAAGGAATTGGTAAATTGCGGTTCCAAAGCCGGATTTCCTCGTGATTCCACCAATGGTGTAGTCCATTCTCTAATGGGACTGATTTGTCCGATACTCGGGCGATCGACTCTTCGGGAATAATTAAAGTTGAACGTATTCTTGTCGTTCATTTTATAGCTAAAGAATACCGAAGGATATACCGAAAAAATATCGTCTTTTATAGCACTGCGGTCATTGATGTTTTCGGTACTGTTGGACGAAGTTACTACATTTTGAAAATCACCGTCAATTTCATATTGCTCCAGTCGTACTCCAACTTGGGCACTCCATTTGGTCCATTGTTTGCCAAAGTTGGTGTACAATGAATGGATGTTTCGAGTAAAGACAAAGTTGGAATTTCCGACTCTGTTATACGATTCCGAAGGCTCGCTTATGGTTTCGTCAAAATCATTGGTTATTTTTTGAATTCGGGTTTCAGCTCCCAGTTCTAACTTGATGCTTTCGGTTATCGGATTTACATAATCCAAGTTGATTTGAAGGTAATCGGTGTCTCGCTCGATATCGTTAGTAGTGAATCGGGTAGAAGTCGGGTTGGTCTGATTGAACTTAAAGTCTGTTTTTTCCGGACTCTCAGTGTTTGAAAAGTTGGCTTGAAAATCTAATGTTTCCCCTTTTTTAGAAAAATCGTGTTTGTAGGCCAAATCATAAGTTTGGGTGTAATTGTCGTTATCCGAATAGGAAAACTGTTTCGAATCACGCAGTAATGCACTGTCATAATTGATGGTCGTATAGCCATCGCCACCTCCGGCTACAATGTTTTGGTTGGTGTAAAATGAAATCGTATTCTTTTCATCGATATAATAATCCATTCCCAATTTAACCAAGTGTGAGGTGTTTAAGTTGGAACCGCCAAACTCTTGTCTGTTTTCTAAATTGGGACGGAAACTGTTGATATGACCGCGATTGGCATTCAGACCGTGATTAAACCCGTAATTAGAATAGAAATTCACTTTTCCTACGCGATAGTTTAAGTTTAAAGCCGAGTTCACTTTAGGTGTTTCCCCGAAGGTAACTCCCGAATTGATACTTCCGTTAAAACCGTCCTGCGAATTTTTGTGTAAAATGATATTGATAATTCCGCTCATTCCCTCCGGGTTGTATTTAGCCGAAGGATTAGTGATTAATTCAATTTGTTTTATGGAAGAGGAAGGAATTTGTTGGAGCAATTGTCCGGCATCAATATTAGAAGGTTTGCCGTCAATTAAAACACGTACGTTAGAGTTGCCTCTTAAGCTGAGTTCCTTGGTTTGCGGATCAACACTTACGGTCGGAATATTATTCATAATATCGGAAGCGGTATTTCCCGAGGCAATCAAATCTTTCCCAACATTCACTACCTTGCGATCGATTTTTTGTTCGATGGTGGAACGCTCTTTTACAATTTCGACTCCGGCCAATTGCACCGCTTCTTCTTCAATAATTACATTGTTCAGATTGACGGTTTTGTTGTTTTCAGACAAGGTAACTTCTTTGGTTACTTTTTTATATCCTATAAATTGAAATTCAACCAGGTATTTTTTTAAAGGTAAACCTTTGATGGTAAAGTTTCCGTTTTCTTGTGTAATACCACCGGTGATAATTTTGCTGTCCTCTAAAACAGAAACATTAACATATGGTATAGGTTGTTGACTGTTTTTGTCTATTACTTTTCCTGTAATTACACCATTGCCTGATGCGTTTTGAGCCGTTGTGAAACCAATGGTACACAGGGTCAAAAAGACAAATAATTTTAACTTCATTGCTGTAACGTAATTTATTTATGGTTAAGGATTAAAAAAACAGTGGCTGATTTTTTTTACGACTGCCTTTTTTTGATTTATCAAGTAGACTGTTAAAACAAAACTTTGTTACATGATACATATAAAAAAACTCTCAAATTTTTGAGAGTTTTTCGAATTAAAGTATGAGGGTTATATTAGCGTTTCATGGCAAAATGAGAACGGAATTCCTGAGCTACTTGATTTTCATCAGTATAATTAACACTAAACCAATAATCGTCGGATGGCATTAGTCTTCCGTTGTAAGTTCCGTCCCAGCCCGCAGTATTTGGCTTGATTTGTTGCAACACTTTTCCGTAGCGATCAAAAATGGTGATTACAGCACTTGGTTGATTGAATAAATCCCAAATATTCCAAGTATCGTGGTAGCCGTCATTGTTAGGTGTAAAGAATTTAGGATAGTTCAAAACAATAGCTTGAATCGTTGTAGAACCACAGCCGTTTTTATCTCTCACAGTAATTAGATGTAATCCGGAAGATACATTTTCAAAGACCGGACTGTCTTGAAATAATCCGTTATCCAATTGGTACTCGAAGTTATTGCCTTGTCCTGTGGCCATAACGGTAATTGATTGTGAAGAAGAAAAATCTTCACTAATCTCATAGGTTACCACTGGCGGCTCTGAAGCACTCACAATTACATCTATAGACTCTGAGCTACAGCCTGTTACAGCACTTGTGGCTACCAAAGTATACACTCCCGGTAATACTGCCTGATAATTGGCACCGGTGCCAACTGTTGTCCCGGCTTCGTTAGTCCACACAAAAGTATGCGTTGCAGCACTTAATCCGCTGCTAATAGTGTAGGCATTCAATAGCGTCCCGGTTTCACTGTCGATACAAACAATACCATCAGCCGGAGTGGGTTCCGGTAATTTACGCACTATGATAGCAATGGGTTGAATGTCGTAGCAACTGGCCGCTAGGGTATTGCTAACTCTCACATAAACAGTGGCCGAAGTTGTAGAGGTAATCGCATTATTCTGATTAGCTGCATCGGCCATCGAATTATAATAAGCCAAGGTAAATTGATTTCCGGTTTGTGCTCCTAATATTGTGGCAGTCAGCGATGTTAAATCGAAAGAAGTAATACCGTCGTTAGTACCGTCTTCATCACATACTGTTCGCATACTCACCGGCGTTGGATTTACTAATGGGGTGTCGATAATAGTTACTGTAAAAGAACTCTCATCGGCACATACCGGTGTAAAAGGGGAAAAGGCATTCACATAGATGGTTTGAGAAGTTGTAATTACTGTCCCCACAGCTAACTGTGCGCCGGTTCGGTTAGGACCAGTAAAGTATTGACCGATGGTAAGACTAGGCAAGGTATAATTTTCACAAATCGTAACATTGGGCACATTATCTACATTGAAGATATTTACATCAAAACTAATTTGATTGAAACAGTCGGGAGATGTGTTGGTATGCGCAAAAACATAAATGGTTTGCGATGTGCTTATCTGATCCCCGGCATGTAACAAGGTTCCGGTTTGGTTTGGTCCGGTGTAGTAATTCCCTATAGATAAAGGCTGTAAAGTATACGAATTACAGGCAGAAACATTTGGCATAGCCGGAATAACAGGCGTATGATTAATAGTCACTGTAAATGATGTTTCGTCTACACAAGAAAAGGAAACCCTGATTAATGACTCTTTAAAGATGTAAATGGTTTGCGTACTGGTTATTACAGTACCCGGCAAAATTTCTGTTCCGCCACCGTTTGGACCACCACTTTGCGTATAGTATTTGTTATTTTCACTTAAAGGTTGCAAAGTATAACTGTCGCAAGCCGTTACGTTCGGAAGAACATCTGCATCGGTGGAGAAAATATTGATTTGAAAACTATTTTCTGCACTACAAGCCGGAGTTGTATTTGAAATGGCGTAAATATAGATTAATTGCGATGAGGTGATGACAGTACCGGCAGGAAGTAGTGTTCCTGTACCGCCCGGACCGGTGAAATAATCACCTACTTGAAGCGGTGTCAAAACATATTGATCGCATATATCGATATCAGATCTTGAACTGATATTGGGTAGCGGATTTATGGTTACCACAAAGCTCGATTCATTGAAACAAGTGGCATCCAGTCGTTTAAAGATGTAAATGGTTTGAGAGGATAAAATAACATCTCCGGCATGTAACATCGTTCCTGTTCCCTCGGTTCCGGTGTAATAATCTCCGTTGGTGATGGTTGGAAGAGTATAGCTTTCACAAACCGTAACATCAGTTAAAGTGTCAATTTGAGGTTGTGCGATACTTATTGTAAAAGATATATTGTCAGTACAATTAGTACTACCGCTATTCGGTTGAGCATAAATATAAATAGTAGTATTGGTATTAATTACAGTTCCGGCTTGTAACAGTTGCCCGGTTCCTGCCGGTCCGGTATAATAGTTTCCTATGGGTAATTGTGGAAGTGTATACCCATTACATTGTGCTATGTTGGCCGGTTGTGTCAATCCGATGTATACATCAAAACTATCTTCATCACTGCAAGGAGTACTTCCGTTTGTTGTGGCATATACATATATGGTTTGGCTCGTAGTAATTTGTGTTCCGGGGGTCAATTGTGTTCCGGTTCCTGCCGGTCCGGTGTAATAATTTCCTACAGCAAGTGAAGGTAATGTATATGAAGTACACTCGAAAACATCATTTCTTTGACCGACATTTACCGTAGGTAAAATGGTTATGCTAAAGTCGGTATCCACTACACATGGCGGAACGGAATTAGTTGTAAAATAATAGTATACCACTTGGGATGAATTGATTACGGTTCCTTCCGGGATTTCAACACCGGTACCTGTTGGTCCAGTGTAATATTTTCCGAAGCTTAGTTGTGGTAAAGTATAACTGCCGCAATGCGTAACATCAGGTGGCGTCATAGAGGAATCATCCACAATCGTAATTGTAAAAGAGCTGCTTGCGTCGCAAGAACCACTTCCGCCAGGTTGATTGTATATGTAAAGCGTAGTACTTTCTGTAATTACATCACCGGCATGCATCATGGTGCCGCCACCATTGGGTTCCGTGAAATAGTTACCATTGGTTAGTGGTTGCAACACATAACTGGTACAAATTATAACGTCTTCAACTTCATCTACCAAAGGTGTTGGAGATACAATCAAATCAAAGCTGGTTAAACTGTAACAATCCGGGTCATTAGTATTGAATACTCTTACATAAATAGTTTGTCCCGATGAAATAAAATTGCCGGCACTAGCGTTTGTAATAGCATTTACGCCATTGGTGGCATTGGTTGAGGAGGTATAAAACTTTACATTGTATATGGCCCCTGATTGGCCGTTGAGAATGGCCGTTGTTTGCGACATTAAGTTAAATACAGCTGTATTATCAGTGCTGGAAGCGGCACATCTGACCATATTTTGAGGTTGTGTGGCAGTTGGCGGGGGGGAAAGTAAAATTTGGAATGATTTTACTGTAAAACACCCATTCGGCAACTCAATTCTCACATATATTGTCTGCCCGCCCGCACTATTGTATTGAAGAGGAAGCGGATTAATATCATTATCGGCGTCATTCTGACTTGCATGATAGGTAACAACTGTAGCCGGATCTAAACCTTGTTTAACTCTGGGAGTGTTGGTGTCTAAGTTAAAACTAAATGAGGCAGCACCCGAGTTACATCGGTATAGATTGATAGGATTTGGAGATGTGATTTGAGGATGATATTCAACAATAACAGTATCAGATATCGGTTGACATGAACCGTTTATACTAGTAAAAGTAACGGTATAAGTACCTGCTTGGTTGATTACAAGTGAGGAACCTGTCTCACCGGCGAGTACATTCCCGTTTCTTTTCCAAATAAAGGTATAATCTGAAGCGCTTAAACCGGTTGTCAACGTATGGGTTTCACCATAACAAAAAGCGGTATTGTCGGCTACCGTAAGATCCGGTCCTAAGGCATCTTGCCCGATATTGAAGCTGTCCGAAGAGATAAATATGGCTGAATCTGACTGAGGGTCTAACCGGTCTGCAATTACCAATTTGATATGGTATGGCACCCCCGGAGTTAAAACCGAAGCTGCAGTTAATATTTTGGTTTGTCCGTTAAAATTAGTCGCTGATGTATTGGCTTCTGAGCCTCCATTAAAACTACCAAAAAATTGAGCGTTAGATGATGGACAAGAAGAGTTGTACAAGAAGTCACGTATGGTTACTACAGAAATAGGATCTGTTGTATTGGGTACAACTGCCAAATTGGTGGTTACACCGGTATTCATATTAGTTAACAAAAAGGCAAAAGCATCAGAATATTGGCATTGGAAATTGCCATACTCTTCGGAAGCAAAAATGAAATCAAAACTAAAAGTTGGAGATATCGGCGTAAAATCAAATTCCAAAACAGAAGCATTTGCTGATACTAAACTAATTCCGGCAGCTGCCATAGTGGCTTCCAGAGCTGCATCACCGGGCCATGCCGCTGAACCGTCGTTTAACATAGAGGTGTTGGGGCCGGGTGCATTTACAGCACTACCCGTACTCAAAATAACACCGCTTTGTAAAGGAAAATTTGGGTTGGTATTCTGAAAGAATCCGATACCGTTTGATGAACCGAAATTGCTTCCTGTTCTCCAAGTAATATTGGTCGCCGATACACAAGGGGAGTTAATTAAAACATTGTTGACTAATTGTGGTACAGTGTAGCTGGAAGAACTTACCGTGATTTGTTGTGACAAACCAATAGAACCGGTCATCAAAGTGATAATTAGTAATAGTTTTTTCATGATTTGGAGATTTTGACGTGACAAATATGTATATAAATATCGTTTAAGTGCAAAAAAAATCGACAAAAAGCATAATATTTTAAAATTAATAAGTATAAAACTTACAAAATGATTTATTTTGAATCCGTCTTCCAAGATTTTAGTTTGCCAAATCATTTCCTTAAATTTTAGCATTGAATGTTTATCTTTGCCAACCAAAAAATAAGTTACCATGAAACTTTCGCAAATTTTAACGAGTCACATTACCAAGGCAGTCCAACAACTATTTGAAGTAACTATCGAAAGAGTTGAGTTTCAGTTAACCCGTAAAGATTTTGAAGGGGATATCACTATGGTGATTTTCCCGTTGCTGAAAGTTATCAAAGGAAATCCCGCTGAAATTGGAACTAAAATAGGAGAGTACTTAGTCTTGAACTCAACTGAGGTAGTGCGTTTTAACGTAGTTTCGGGCTTTTTAAATTTAGTAGTCTCCGACCCGTATTATCTCAACTTTTTTAATGAAGTCAGAAATAATACCACTTTTGGATTTGTAACGCCCGAGCCAACCGCTAAGGCCGTAATGGTTGAATATTCCTCGCCCAATACCAATAAACCACTTCATTTGGGTCACGTCAGAAACAATCTGTTGGGCTATTCAGTAGCAGAAATCATTAAAGCCTCTGGTAAAAAAGTATATAAAACGCAAATCATCAACGACCGCGGAATTCATATTTGTAAATCGATGTTGGCTTGGCAAAAATTCGGCAACGGTCAAACTCCGGAATCCACCGGACTAAAAGGCGATAAGTTGGTTGGGAATTTTTATGTAACCTTCGATAAACACTACAAATCGGAAATTAATGAGTTGATAAGTCAAGGGAAAACCGAAGATGAAGCCAAGAAAACAGCTCCTATTATTTTGGAAGCTCAGGAAATGCTGCGCCAATGGGAAGCCGGTAATCCCGAAGTTGTGGCACTTTGGAAAAAAATGAACCAATGGGTGTATGACGGTTTTGCCGAAACGTATAAAAATCTTGGGGTAGATTTTGACAGTTATTACTATGAAAGTAATACCTATTTATTGGGTAAAGAAGTGGTGCAGTTCGGACTCGAAAAAGGAATTTTTGAAAAAGATCCCGATGGTTCGGTTTGGATTGATTTAACGGCGGATGGTTTGGATCGAAAAATTGTATTGCGTTCCGATGGTACCGCGGTATATATGACACAAGATATCGGAACGGCGATTCAGCGTGTGAAGGATTTTCCCGACGTTGGCGGTATGGTTTATACTGTTGGAAATGAGCAAGACTATCATTTCAAAGTATTGTTCCTGATATTGAAAAAACTCGGATTTGATTGGGCCGAAAGCCTATATCATTTGTCATACGGCATGGTCGAATTGCCTTCAGGTAAAATGAAATCGCGTGAAGGAACGGTCGTGGATGCTGATGATTTAATGCAGGAAATGACCCAAACAGCCGGTGCAATTGCCACCGAATTAGGAAAGCTGGAAGGCTATTCGGAAGCCGAAAAAGCAACCTTGTTCAAAACTATCGGTTTGGGCGCTTTGAAATATTACATTCTGAAAGTTGATCCTAAAAAGCAAATCTTATTCAATCCTGAAGAGTCGGTTGATTTTGCCGGAAATACCGGACCTTTTATTCAATATACCTATGCTCGAATTCAATCGATTTTGCGCAAAGCCGATTTTGATTGGAATGTCGATATGGATTCGATTGCGTTGCACGAAAAAGAAAAAGAGTTGTTAAAGCTCATCGAACAATTTCCGGAAGTGATTCAAAATGCCGCCCATAACCACAGTCCGGCATTAGTGGCCAATTATACGTACGAATTGGTGAAAGAATACAATTCGTTTTACCAATCGGTTTCTATTTTAGGAGAAGAAAATGAGCAGAAAAAAATCTTCAGAGTACAACTCTCCAAGAAAGTAGCCGATACGATTAAAGCAGCCTTCGGGTTGCTCGGTATTGACGTTCCCGAGCGTATGTAACGGTGCCATTACTCCTTTTTTGACTTAGAAACTCACTTTCACACTAAAGTTCGGCGTAACTTGTAGCGAGTAGGTGTCCACACTTTCCACTACATTGGTATTGCTGTTGACGCGGTAAAATCGGTTGAGACTGTTTTGCGTATCAAAAACATTCAGTACTGATGCCGCCGTTTGAAGTGTCACTTTTTGACTTAAAGACCATTCTTTGGAAGCCGAAAAGTTAACTTGGAAATAGTCTTTTAATCGGTAATTGTTGGGATTGTTGTATACAATATTCGGATTGGCTTCAGTAACAGTGTATTCCTTTGGCGTTGTAATAGGTCTGCCGGTATGCCATTTGGCACCCAATGCTAATTTCAATTTTTGCCATTCGTAAATTCCGGCCCAGGAAACGGCATGCGTAATATGATAATTGTTCGGAAACGGACCGTTGTACAAGTCTTTAAAATCGTATTCGTTGTGGTTGTACGAATAACTCAGCCAGGTGTAAAAACGGCGAAACGATTTCTGAACTAGAAATTCTGTTCCCAAAACCGTATAGTTTCCGGCATTTTTGACAAATTCAAATTGATTCAAAAAGCCCTGACTGCTGGTAGTGATTCCGGTTACTTTTTTATAAAAATTGTCACAGGTAATCAACCAATCCTTGTTTTTGAATGTCATCCCAGCGGAAACCTGATTGCTTTTCTGAATGGGTATCTCAGCATTATCGGATAGTGTCCATCTTCTTTTTTCAATACCCAAAAAATCCTGTTGCAAATCGATAACTTGTGATAACGTTTGGCTCTTTTGTTCCCCTAATATTTCAATACGCCAATAATCGTTTAGCGCTCGGTTAAACTGTAATCGAGGCTCGACCAAAATAACACTAAATTTATCGAAATAGTTCACTCGCAAACCTGCTCTCAAGTAATTTTTTTTGTTGTCCGATTCCCAAATACCTTCACCTACTGCCACATGTGTCATTAAAACATTAGTGATGGTTCTGGAGAAAAAAGGCGTATTGATTTCGTCAAAATTGGTAACTCCCGTTTCGTTAAATTGATAGCCGGTATGCAGCGTTAGGTTTTTCGTGAGTTGATTGGATTGTTTGACTCTGAAACCGATATCCAAAGCTGTGTTTTTTTGTTCTAAAATCTGACTGTTTTCTAAGGTTTCGTTATACGAGTTCAAGTCGTAATTGGAAAAGTAGGTCTGGATTTCGGTAAAACTCTCACTATTCCAGGTAGTTTTCCATCGAATATTAGCCCCGTAATTCTCTTGCTCTAATTTGCTTTTTTTACTTAAGTCTGTAGAAAATTGTTTGAATTCCAACGTGTTTTCAATGGCAATGATATCCATGTTTAACTCGCTTTTAGCACCTATTTTTTGTTGGTATTGCGCGGTAACGTCATAAAAATAAAAGTCAACATTACTTCTGTAATTCACAATTTCATTTGTGCTTAAATCGGTAATCACAGTATTCTGAAAAATCCGGTCACTGTAGCTTTGGTAGGTCGGAGAATTAAAAGAATCTGTTAGTGAACGTCTTCCGGATAGGGTTAGATTCGCCTTTTCGGATACCTTCAATTTGGTGTAAAAATCGGCACTGATTAAGTTAGAACCGATGCTGGTGTTGGTTTTTTCTACCGAGTTGGTAAAAGACGAAATATCGACCAAACTGGAAACACTTTCCCCATAAAAAGCGGAGCTTCCGTTTTTGGTAATACTGATGGTTTGCGCCAAAGAAGGATTAAAAGCCGAGATTAAGCCAAAAAAATGTCCCGTTTGGAACATTCGTATACCGTTCCATAAAAAAAGATTTTGATCGTGAGTACCGCCGCGAACATTGATGTTGGAAATAGTTTCGTCGACGCTGATGATGCCCGGAATTTGTTGCATCGTTTGCAATACATCGGGTTCAATTAACCCGGGTAGTATTCCGAATTTTTTCGGTTTGACCAAAATGGTTCCGTCTGTTTTTCGACTGATACCCGTGGCTAAATAACGTTGGGTTACTACTTCTTGTAAGGACTGCGTTAACGGGTTTAGCTTAAATTTAGGGCAATTAGTAACGTATAGTTCTTCGGGATTAAGACTGAAAATTTGATAGCCTTGGTGTTGAATGATGATTTTGTTCGGAGAAACCTTGGGGAGCTCAAAATAACCGGATTCATTGGTAAAGGTCGATACTGTGCTTTTGTCAATCCGTACGACCGCATTTTCGATGCCCAATCCGCTTTCGGCATCAAGCAAAAAACCGCAAAGCGGTTTATCTAATTTTTTGTCGTTGTAAATGGTGTAGTATTTATGGGCAATAAGCGTAAACTGCAACCGGGTTTCTTTCGAAATATAGGCTATTTTTTGCTCAAGCGGCATGGATTTATTCGGCGGTACAATGGCAAAAACAATAATTTCGTCTTCTATATAATTGAATTTCACGTCATGTTGCTGCTCAATTTGAAACAAAAGAACTTTTAAAGGAACAGAGGTCTTTTCTCCTTGTGCCAGTGCACTGACCAAAGAAAAAAACAACAAGAAAAAGGAATAGCATAATCTATTGTTGAGCATCAACCGCAGTCACTATATATTTGTTTTTACCAACTTTACTAGCTTTTAAATGGTAGCTAGCGGACAAAACCTGAAGTGCCACATCGATGTCATTCGCCGGGATGGTTCCGGTAAATAATTGAGGGCTAGCCTTGGTCTTTAATTCCAAAGTTACATCAAAATGTCTTTCAAATTCACCAACAACTGATTTTAAATCTTCTTGATAGAAAACCATTTCGTTGTTAAGCCATTGCGGACTTTCAATGGTGGTTTGCGGAATTGTTAAGGATTGTCCATTTTTAAAGGCGATGCTCATGCCTTTCGTGATGATGGTTTCTTTATCTTGGTAAGTGACTTTAACTTTGCCTTCATAGCAATGTACCTCAAAGCGCTCACCGCGCTGTTTTACATTGAATTGTGTTCCCAGAACGGTAACTTTACCCAAAGAAGTGTTCACTTCAAACTTTTGCCCTTTGGCTACTTTGAAGTAGGCTTCTCCATTGAGTGTGAGCTGACGGTTGTTGCTCCAATTCCATTTTTTGTACTCAATTTCGGAACCGGCATTCATTACTACTTCCGAATTGTCAGGGAGTGAAAAACGATTCTGTTGGCCGTTTTCGGCAATTTCGGTAGCCGTACCAAAGATTTGAAATGTAAAGAAGAAGCCTAAAACCAATACGGCTACTGCCGCTACACGGAATACCCAATGCTGATACAACGAGACGGTTTTAACAGGCGTTTTAGGCTTTGAAACGATGGCGGAAAGCATTTTTTGTTCCTCCAAAGCCGGGGTTTCAAGAGCTGCCGAATAGTGTTTGATTTTTTCAAATACAGCAAAATCGGGCTCTGCTTTAAAAGCAGCCAATTCCTCGTCGGTCATTTCACCGGAAAGCCATTTCGCTAATTTGTAATTTTCGTTCATATCTTCGGATTTCATAACTAAAACATATTGGGGTGGTTTTACCCTACTTAAAATAATCAAATTCTTTTCGCAATTCCGTCAAGGCAAGATGAATGCGTTTTTCCACCGCTTTTACACTGATACCTAAAACTTCTGCAATCTCAGTATACTTTTTACCGTCAATACGGTGCATCAAGAATGCTACGCGTTGGGTTTCGTTTAAGTTTTGTATGGCGGTTAATAGTTTGGTTTTAAATTGCTCTTCTTCTAAAATATATTCGGGACTTTCATTAGTCGTTTCTTTTTTAGAAGACGATTGCGCATAATTCAGTACCACTTTTTGATGGGCAATGACGTTCAAAGAAGCATTGTTAGCAATGGTGTAGATGTACGATTTGGCCTTTTCTACAGGTACGTCCGCACAATTTTGCCACAATTTAATGAAGGCTTCCTGTGTGATATCTTCGGCCTGGTTTTCATTGCCAAACTTGTAATACAGATAATTTTTCAGGGCTTTCGCATGGGTTTTAAAAAAGACCGAGAAAACAGCTTCTTCACAAACGTTACTCATTTTAGGTTCATTCATTTACTCCTTTTCAATTTTTTGGAATTCGAAAATAGTTTTTTTTTATCAAGTAGGGTTTATTTTTTTTCAATTGTTTCAAAAGCGAGCTCAAATAAAAATAAGTTCAATTAAATCATCAATCATTTATGAAAAAAGTTTTTTTACTACTTGTAACACTTACGGTTACACAATTATCTTTTGCCCAATCCGAAAAAAATCCGGATTGGATGCACCATGTTGACATCACAAACAGCGACTCTGCTGTCGACTTTTGGGTGAACCCTAACGGAGAAAGTTATGCTTTAACCAGAATTACCAATTACGGGGGACAATTGGATGCGTTGGCCTTGGTTAAGACGAACGATTCAGGCCAGGAGGTTTGGAAAAGATTTCTCTATGCCGTCAATAACGACTGGCAGTTGTTTGCCAATGCGGTAATCGGAGATGAATCGGGAAATATCTATGTTATGTTTAACGAAAAGACCAGATATACCGATAGCAACCGAAACAGAATTGTGATCAGAAAATACAATGCCAATGGTGATATAATCTGGAACCAATACTTATCCGATTCTGTAGAAAACAGAACCGAAGAAGCCGCTCGCAGAGTTTTCGAATACAAAAATGGCGCTTTGTATGTTTTGGGATCTATGTACGGCGAAAATGTATGGACAACACAAGGCAGTGACGGTATATTGTACAAAGTACAATCAGATTCGGGTGCCATAGTATTCAGAAAAGTGTACAACAGCCAGTACAATTCCGATGATATGCTCAAAGATATGGCGGTCAATGATGCCGGAGAAGTATGGACTATCGGTAGAAGCAGAGGCTATGCGTATACGGGAGGTGTATATTCTCACTACGACAGTGTTGCCCTGAAATGGGATGCCAATGGCAATCTTTTATGGGAAAGAAGACTCAACGGTACCGGTAATGCGGAAGATTTCGGGATCAACTTAACAATCGATACTCAAGGAAATTGTTACACTTCCAGTCAGCTGAAAAGAATCGGAATCAACGCCCTACAAGTGGTTATTGAGAAACTTTCGCCTTCCGGAACCCCGGTTTGGACGGCAGCTTCTATCAGTTCCAGTACCGGATACACTGCCAAACAGCCTGTGGAATTGCTGCCTAACGGCAACGTTGTTTTTGCCGCTACCAATGAAAACGGAATCAATATTGTGGCTTTAAACGGTGACGATGGTCTTCCGGTATGGAATACCAATTTTAACAGAAATAATTTAGGCGCTCAAAATCGTCAAAGTGATATGGCTATCGATCACAACGGGAATATCTTCATCACCGGTTCTTCCCGAGACAATACACCTTATGGAAACGGTATCGACATGACGACTCTTAAATACAGTATGTCCGGTGAATTTTTATGGTTTTCGTATGTTACTCACGGAAATTATGCTACTGCCGGCGATTTTGGAGATGTAACCCGATGGAATCCTTCCAATCAGAGTTTGTATGTTTTGGGGAGTGTACAAGATGCCAATTTCAATACTAATTTTGTAGTAGCCAAATACGGTGAGACAGCTTTAGAAGTACCAACGGTATCCAAAAGTGTGAGTCTTTATCCTAATCCGGTTAAAGAGTTGTTGCATTTGGATTTGAATCTAAATCAAGATTGTGATGTCGTTTTGTTTGATATCAATGGGCGCATGATAAAAAAGTGGGAGTTGGGTGCCCGGGATACTAATTATTCTGTAGATTTATCCGATGTAGTGAGAGGTATCTATATTTTAAAAGTGAGTTCAGACGATTTCACCCATTCTCAAAAAATCATTAAAAGTTAAAAAATTAAACAACCGGGTAGGGTTTGATTTGTTTCAGATGTTTCAATTAAAAGCATAATTACGATGGCAAAATTAAAGTATTTAGTATGGGCGCTAACTGCGTTATTGATGCTGAGTTGTCAGGAAGAAGAGGAAACGATTATTCAGGACAATGCAGAAAGTTTCACGACGGCGTCACCCTTAGTTGGGTTGTTGTCGAGAACGGCTCAAAACCCTACAGCTACCGATAATGTCTTAGATAATTCCAGTTGTTTTAGTGTGCAATTGCCGGTTATCGTCATTGTAAATAATCAACAAATTACGGTAAGCAGTGCCGCAGACTATCAAACCGTACAAGATGCTATCGATGCTTTTTCAGACGATGACGATTTGGTCAATTTTATATATCCGATTACCATTCAATACCAAAACTTCCAAACCCAAGTGTTGCAAAATGCGAACGATTTGGATGATGTGTTGGATGATTGCGGCGATGATGACGGTTTTGATGAAATCGATTGTATTGCATTGGTGTATCCTATTGTTGTTGACGTGTACGATAGTAACAACCAGCTGGCCAATACCGTAACCATTACCGGAAACAGCAGTTTGTATAATTTTTTAAATAATCTTTCCAATAATGTTTACGTAGCGATTAATTTCCCGATTTCGGCAGTTAATGCTAACGGTCAAACTATAATCATCACGTCTAATGCACAGCTGGAAAATTTTATAGAGGATTCCATCGATGATTGTGACGATAACAGTAATGGGGGTGGAAGCGGCGGAGCCACTTTGGTACAATCCATGACCTCGGGTACATGGTACATCTCGTATGCGGTGCACGAAAATGATGTGGAAACCTCCTATTACAACGGATACAATTTTACATTTAATCCGAATGAAACCATCTTGGCACAAAGAAATGCCAATACGATTAACGGCGATTGGGATATCAGTGACGATAGTGGTTCTTTGCGACTAAGTCTCAATTTTGACGGTTCGCTGTTGGAACACTTGGAAACCAATTGGCGTGTCATTGAATTCAATGCGACTACGATTCGTTTGAAAAAAGAAACCAGTGATGGAACCGATTATTTGACGTTTACTAAGAATTAAACGTTCACTATGAAGTTTATACATCGCAAATTCATGGGGTCATTCAACCCTGTTAAAGAGATAGAACACCACTATTACAACGAAGTAAATTATAAAAAGAGGTATTTTTTTTTACCAAATGCTAATTTGGGCGGTCATTTTGTCCGTACTCTTTTTAATGATTCAATTTTTTAAAATAAACATTAATTTAAACCAATAAAATCATGAAGAAATTATTTTTAATACCGGCTCTTTTTTGCCTTTTTATGCTCAATGTAGCGTCTATGTGTAGCTCTGATGATAATTCCTCATCTTCACAAGACCCAACACCGGTAATCAATACCGCTACTCAAGGAACTTGGAGAATAACTAGTTACGTTGATTCCGGAACAGATGAAACCAACCATTTTACAGGATACAACTTTACTTTTGCCAGCGGAAATGTGTTAACAGCTACTAACGGAACCAATACCTACACCGGTACTTGGTCGGTGACTAACGACAATAGCAATGATGATAATCCGAGTAGCGATTTGGATTTCAACATTGGCTTTACTTCTCCGGCAAATTTTGCGGATTTGACAGACGATTGGGATATCGTTTCTTATACAAGTACCACTATTTCACTAATTGACATCAGCGGTGGTAATGGTGGAACCGATATTTTGGTCTTCACAAAGAATTAGTTTGTTGATTAAGGTTAGTTAAAAACCATTCCGAATCCGGAATGGTTTTTTTGTTTGAGAAACATCGAAATTTTCAATCAAATCCTTTAAATTTGCAGCTTAATTTAAAAACAAAGTTCACCCGTTATGTTCAATAATTTAAGTGATAAACTAGATAAGGCTTTACACATTCTCAAAGGACACGGAAAAATAACCGAAGTCAATGTAGCTGAAACGTTAAAAGAAGTGCGTCGTGCGTTGTTGGATGCCGATGTTAATTTTAAAATAGCCAAAGATTTTACCACTAAAGTTAAAGAGAAAGCCATCGGGGAAAACGTATTAACCACGTTGCAACCGGGCCAATTGATGGTTAAAATTGTCAAAGACGAATTGACAGAATTAATGGGTGGCGAGGCTACCGGAATCAATCTTTCCGGAAATCCCTCGGTTATTTTGATGTCGGGTTTGCAAGGATCGGGTAAAACTACCTTCTCGGGCAAATTGGCCAATTATCTCAAAACTAAAAAAGGTAAAAAACCATTATTGGTGGCGTGTGATATCTATCGTCCGGCAGCAATCAACCAATTGCATGTGGTGGGCGATCAAATTGGGGTAGAAGTATACTCGGAGCCCGAAAATAAAAATGCGGTTCAAATTGCACTAAATGCGGTGCAACACGCCAAATCAAAAGGCTATAATGTGGTCATTGTCGATACGGCCGGTCGTTTGGCCATCGACGAGGAAATGATGAATGAAATTGCTAATGTGCATGCGGCCATCAAACCACAAGAAACGTTGTTTGTGGTTGATTCCATGACCGGTCAGGATGCGGTAAATACCGCTAAAGCCTTCAATGATCGTTTGGATTTTGACGGTGTGATTTTGACTAAATTGGATGGTGATACCCGCGGTGGAGCGGCTATTTCTATTAAGTCGGTGGTGAATAAACCCATCAAGTTCATCGGAACCGGAGAAAAAATGGAAGCCATCGATGTGTTTTATCCGTCGCGTATGGCCGACAGAATTCTCGGTATGGGCGACGTGGTTTCCTTGGTAGAAAGAGCACAAGAGCAATACAATGAAGAGGAAGCGCGCAAATTGCAAAAGAAAATCGCTAAAAATGAATTTGGTTTCGACGATTTCTTGGTGCAAATTCAACAAGTGAAAAAAATGGGGAACATGAAGGACTTGGTCGGTATGATTCCCGGAGCCGGAAAAGCCTTAAAAGATGTAGAAATCGAAGACGATGCTTTTAAACACATCGAAGCGATTATTCATTCGATGACTCCGAAAGAAAGAGCCAAACCGGCCATTATTGATGTTAAAAGAAAGACCCGAATTGCCAAAGGCTCCGGAACGAAGATAGAGCAAGTAAACCAATTACTCAAGCAGTTTGACCAAATGAGCAAAATGATGAAGATGATGCAAGGCGGTGGCGGCAAAAATCTGATGCGCATGATGGGTGGCATGAAAGGAATGAGATAATATACAGACGCGAGCAATCGCGTCTTCTTTTTTTAGAAACAACACAACTCAAATACAATATGGAACTTTTAGACGGAAAGAAAATCTCTAAAGACATTAAAACTGAAATTGCAGCCGAAGTGGCCAAAATGCGAGCCGATGGGGAAAAAGTACCTCATTTGGCGGCAATTATTGTTGGAAACGACGGTGCCAGTCTTACTTATGTGGGCAGCAAAGTAAAAGCCTGTGAATTGGTAGGTTTTGAGTCTACTCTAATCAAAATGCCGAGCACCACTTCGGAAACCGAATTATTAAAGAAGATTATCGAGCTCAATGAAAACGATGACATCGACGGCTTTATCGTACAGTTGCCGCTGCCCAAACAAATTGACACACAACGGGTATTGATGGCCATCGATCCGAGTAAGGATGTAGATGGTTTTCACCCGGAAAATTTCGGAAAAATGGCTTTGGATATGAGTACTTTTATTCCGGCTACACCTTTCGGAATCTTAGAATTATTAGAGCGTTACAATGTAGAAACCAAAGGGAAACACACCGTTGTAATCGGCAGAAGTCATATTGTAGGCCGCCCCATGAGTATTTTGATGGGAAGAAAAGGATTCCCGGGCAATTCAACCGTGACACTTACCCATAGTTACACTAAAAATATTGCGCAAATCACCACTCAGGCAGATATTATTATCACCGCATTGGGCGTGCCCAATTATTTAAAAGCCGAGATGATCAAAGACGATGCTGTGGTTATAGACGTCGGAATTACCCGTGTTGCCGATGATACCGATCCGCGTGGTTACAAAATAACCGGTGATGTCGATTTTGATAATGTTTCCAAAAAGGCCTCTTTCATCACGCCGGTTCCGGGTGGTGTCGGTCCGATGACGATAGCCATGTTATTGAAAAATACGTTGCTGGCCCGAGAGCAGAAACGATTACTTTTGGAATAATAAAAAATCCTGAGTGAAAACTCAGGATTTTTTGTTTTTACCGTTTTTGTATTGGACTTTTTCTACCACTTGGACTTTTGGCGCTTGCTTTTTGTCTTTGGAATTAAAAGTTTTTTTGTTGGAAGCTGTTTTTGGTTTTGCTCCGCTCAGTTCGCCTTTAGCTCCGGTTGATTTGAAATCAGTCTTGGGCTTTTCGGTATTTTTCTTAACCGTAGCCTGATTTTGTTTGATTACATCCATTGCGTTTTTGGGTTCTTCTTTGGTGCCTCGCAAGTGAATGACCAAACCGTTTAAAAAGTTGCGCAATACTT
Source organism: Flavobacterium sedimenticola (assembly GCF_030053345.1). GTDB lineage: Bacteria > Bacteroidota > Bacteroidia > Flavobacteriales > Flavobacteriaceae > Flavobacterium > Flavobacterium sedimenticola. The sequence continues at coordinate 58,012 of NZ_JASGBP010000004.1, read as the reverse complement.
GGTCGCCACATTCCATGTATTTCGGATGATTGGTGTTTCTGAAAAAATTACCGATTTCGCCTTTTGAGATTCTGAAGTCTGCCAATTGCAAGATATCTACAATTTGATCGTCGCGCAACTGCAAAGCAACTCTGAGTTTTTTAAAAATATCGTTGTTGTTCATTTTGAATTTTTAGAATAGCCAAAGATACGCCTTTTTAAAACTCTCCCGCCACAATTTTTCATTGTGCTGTCCGCCTTTTACAATGACTTTTTTGTTCAATTTTTTACATTCGCAGCGTTTTGTATTCACCCATTTTTCAACGTTTTCCAAATCCGGAATCACATCGGCATCGCCTTCATTATCCCCGCATAAAAAATAAATTTTGGTTTTAAATTCTGGAGTTTGCTCCATTACTGTATGAAGCTCATTTCGGTTAAACCAAAAAGAAGGCGAGAAACAACCCACTTTACCAAACACTTTCGGGTATTTCAATGCGGCATAAAACGAAACCAAGCCACCAAGTGAACTTCCCATAATAGCAGTGTTCTTGGCATCCGATTTAGTGCGATAGGTTTTGTCAATTTCGGGTTTTAAGGTGTTAACGATAAAGTCGAGATAATTGTCGGCTTTGCCGCCACCGTATTTTGGATGTGTAAAAGGGGTGAGTTCATCAATTCTTTTAGCGCCGCCATGTTCAATCCCAACAATTATCACCTGAGCCGAAATACTGTCTAGGGTTTCATCGACATTCCATTCACCGGCATAAGAACTTTTGGTCTCAAATAAATTTTGGGCGTCATGCATGTAAATCACCGGGTATTTTTTCGATGAGATTTCATAATTTTTAGGTAAATACACCCATATCTTTTTGGTTGATTGCAGCTGAGGTGCTTGAATTGTAAAGGTACTTACCCGTGTATTTAGCGTACTTTCTTGAGCAAAAAGACAGGAAAAAATAAAGAATATCAAAAAGGAGAAAGGAGTTCTCATGTGGTCAGATTAATTGGCTTTATTAGCCGGTTCCGATTCTTGCTCTTTTTTCTTTTTCTTATCCTCCTTTTTGGGTTTTTTATCAGATTTCAGTTTTTCGTATTGTATCTTTTGCGCTGCGTTCAAATAACTGGCAATCGTTTTATCGGTACTCTCCTGAATAGCTTTTACCTGATTGGCCTTCTCTTCATCCGAATAATCACTTTTCATCACAATATCAATACTCTTACTGGTTTTGAGAATTTCATTTTTTATGGCAATGTATTGCAACTCGTCCAATTTTAATTCGGCATTTAGGACTTGCATGTATTTTTCGGTTCTTTCGGCACGCATTTCCTCAATTTCTTTGGCAGTAGGCTCTTTGGGAGTTTGCTGATTATTAGGTATTCCGTTATTTCGCACACCGCCGTAACCGTACTGAGCACTTACCGTTCCCGAAAACAAAAACAAACCGAAGAATAGGATTTTAATGAGTTTCATAAGACAACTGTTTGGATAGGTAAAATTAATTAAAATAACTATGGCTTGGTGTTAAAAATAAAATCATTGTTTTTTTTGTAAAAAAAGTTATTTTAGCTAAAAATATAATTCTGATGAACCCATACGAAGAAAAATTAGCTTTGTTATCCGACATGATTGCTTTTTCGGTAGTTGACGGTAAGCTACATGAAAGAGAATATCTTTTTCTTTCCATGATAGCCGAAGAACTTCAAATTACTACGGAAGATTTCAAAGCATTGTTTCATCAGGAAAGTTATCCGATAGTCATCAAATCCGAGTTCGAGCGCATTCAACAGTTTTATCGATTGGCCCTTTTAATGCACTGCGATGGGGTATTACATGAGCGCGAACAAATTAAAATTCACGAAATCGGAATCAACATGGGCTTGAATCCGCATGCGATAAAACGCGTTTTAAAAGCGATGGAAATTTCACCTACTAAAATGATTTCGCCGGAGTTTTTATTAGAGGTGTTTCAGGAGCAATTAAACTGATATTTAGTCAGTTAAAAGTTGTATAATCCGTCAAAATTTCATTTTTTCTTTTCTTTTTTTGTCAAAATGACTTAAAAAAAGGCATGGTACATCGTTTGTATTTTCAGTTTGCAACCAATAAAAAGTGTTTAACTAAAATAATACGACTATGAACTTAGTAAAAAGAAATTACAGCAACTTTCCATCTATCATTGATGAGTTTTTAAAACCGGATTGGTTTGGCGGGATGCAAAATATCGGTACTAATGTACCCGCGGTAAACATCAAAGAAACCGATGTTGATTTTAGCCTGGAATTAGCTGTTCCGGGAAAAAGTAAAGAAGATTTCTCTATTGAAATTGACCACAATGTTTTGACGATTTCCTCGGAAACCAAAACAGAGAACGAACAAAAAGATGAAAAAGGAAGGTATACTCGCAGAGAATTCAGCTATGCTTCGTTCCGGAGAGCCTTTACCTTGCCGGAATCAGTGAATACAGAAAACATCAATGCGACTTATGAAAACGGGGTGTTAAAAATAAACCTTCCGAAACGAGAAGAAGCATTACCAAAACCAAAACGGTTGATTGATATTTTATAAAAAAAAGCGCCTTGAAAGGCGCTTTTATAATTTGTTGGGATATTGTTATTTACGATTTAGCGGATTTAAACTTTACGATTTCATTTTTCTTAGGCTCCAAACTACGCAGAAATTTGTATATGGCAGCCAAATCTTCTTTGCTCATGCCGGCATACATTACCCAAGGCATCGGAGTTTGAAATTCGCCGGGAGCTACTTTAGGTGACTCGTAATTTAATTCTTTATACAATTTAAAACGCTGTACAAACTGCTCTTCTGTCCAACTGCCTATACCGGTGCTGTGCGGGGTAATATTGGCCGAGGTCGTCACAGAGCCGTCCGGCGCTTTAAATTCAAAACCACCTGCAAACGGTTCTCCGGTAAATTCCCCTTTTTCCTGCTTGGTATGGCAATCAAAACAAGCACTGGCTGTAACCAAATATTGTCCGTAAGCGGCCGAGTTTTTGTCGGCCGGAATAGTGGTAAATTGGGCTTCAGACGGAATCGTATTGATGATAAAATTCATCGGAAAATCGGGCGATGATTGTTCAGGAGTATTTTCAATCGGATTCAAAGTTCTGATGTATGCCACCACAGCTTCGATATCGGTTTTGTCGAGTTTACCATAGCTGATATGAGGCATCACCGGAAACAAAGCTTTTCCGTCTTTGTTAACTCCGGTGGTAATGGCGCGGAAAATTTCACCGTCAGTCCAATCTTTTAGGGCAAAAGGGGTGATGTTAGGGGCTACAAATTTTCCGGGAAAGCCCATACTTTGGTCAAATACTTCGCCGCCCATTCCCAATGTTCCTTCTTTGGGAGGACCGGCAAATTTGCTCCAATCTCTCGCCGAGTGGCAATCCATACAAACCATAACGTTATGGGCCAGGTATTTACCTCTTTCAATGCGTTCGGGTGTCATGGCGACTTTAATTTGTGGGGCTTCTGCAACGTTGGGCAGCATCGTCTTAACATACGTTAAAACGCCGGCGATAAGCAGGAGTGCGCAAACCACAACGTACTTAACGATGGTGAGTGTTTTTTTCATGATTGTTTGATTGATGATTTTAAAATTTGTTTCCCAACAAATGTCTCAAGAAGACGGTTTAACCCTCAATTTGTTACAATTTTTTTTGAAAAAAAATAGGCTCCTAAGTGGAATAGGGATAAGTAATTGAAAATTAATCGGATAGGTTTTTTTGCAAAAAAGAAAGCAAATCCCGATGTCAATATTTTAATTTGATGTCAATTAATTTGAGAATATCATCGGTTAAGGATTCGTCAGTAATAACAATTCGGATGCCTCTTCCTTCTGCGTATGGCTTGGCAGCTGATAATTCCGTTTTGACAGATTCTGCAATTGGACCGGTCAAGATTTCATCGGTAGCTTTTGTGCCAAAAACAAAAGCAACTTTAAAAAATTGGTCTCTGGGTAAAAGATAAATCAAAACTCTTTTTTTGTCTTTGATTCTGAAACTCCATCCGAATTTTTCACTCGAATAATGCCATTCAGCCGTGGCTTCAGGATATTTTTTCAAAGTGTAATCTGCGAAAGTTTTCCAAACAGGGTAGGTATGGCCCACCGCTTTTTGCAGTTGTGCTTCCGATGGCTTTTCGTCTTTATGTAAAAAGATACTGGTCAAAATAAATTTTTAAAAGGTGGTCAACTTATTTTGCAGTGCCTGAATTTCATCTCTCAATTTAGCGGCTTGCATGAAATCCAAATCTTTAGCTGCTTTTTCCATAGCTTTTCGCGTATCGCGAATTTTCTTTTCGATTTCGGGTTTCGATAAATACAAACTTTCCGGTTCGGCCGCTTTGGCGATCTTATCTTCAAAATAAGCGGTCGAAACCGAGTTGTTGCTCAAAGCATTGCCCAAGCTTTTGTTCAACGCTTTCGGCACCAAATTATTTTCAATATTGTACTGAATCTGTTTTTCCCTACGGTAATTGGTTTCGTCTATGGTTTTTTGCATGGATACCGTAATTTTATCAGCATACATAATGGCCTTTCCGTTTACATTTCGCGCCGCTCTTCCCACGGTTTGTGTTAACGAACGATGGCTGCGCAAAAAGCCCTCTTTATCAGCATCTAAAATCGCTACCAAAGAAACTTCGGGCAAATCTAAACCTTCGCGGAGTAAGTTAACACCAATTAAAACATCAAAAATACCTTTGCGCAAATCCTGCATAATTTCTACCCGTTCCAAAGTATCCACATCCGAATGAATGTAGCGACACCGAATCGATACCTTTGTCAGGTATTTGGTGAGTTCTTCGGCCATTCTTTTGGTCAGTGTCGTTACCAAAACGCGCTCGTCCCGTTCACAACGTTGCTGTATTTCTTCAATTAAATCGTCAATTTGATTCAAACTCGGTCGTACTTCAATAATCGGATCTAACAATCCGGTCGGACGAATAATTTGTTCTACATAAACGCCTTCCGATTTTTCCAACTCGTAATCCGCCGGAGTAGCCGAAACGTATACGACTTGATTTTGCATGCTTTCGAATTCTTCAAACTTCAATGGACGGTTGTCCATGGCAGCCGGCAATCGGAAACCGTATTCCACTAAGTTTTCTTTCCGACTTCGGTCGCCGCCGTACATGGCATGTACTTGCGATATGGTTACGTGACTTTCATCTACCACCATCAAATAATCCTCAGGAAAATAATCCAACAAACAAAACGGGCGTGTGCCGGGTTGTCTTCGGTCTAAATAACGCGAGTAATTCTCAATACCCGAGCAATAACCTAATTCACGTATCATTTCCAAATCGAAATTAGTACGTTCCTCTAAGCGTTTGGCTTCGAGATGCTTGCCGATTTCTTTGAAATAATCCACTTGCTTTACCAAGTCCTGCTGAATTTCCCAAATGGCCGCTTGCAAGACATCGGGCGAGGTTACGAACATATTGGCCGGATAAATGTTGAGTTTTTCGTAGCGTTCAATAACTTTTGAAGATTTGGCATCAAAAGCTTCAATGTCTTCAATTTCATCACCGAAAAAATGCACGCGAAACGGTTCGTCGGCATAACTCGGAAAGATTTCTACCGTATCACCTTTGATTCGGAACGTACCGGGCAAAAACTCGGCCTCGGTTCTCGAATATAAACTTTGCACCAAACGATGCAGCAATTTAGTTCGGGAAATAATTTGATTTTTTTCGATTGAAATGACGTTCTTTTGAAACTCTACCGGATTTCCGATACCATACAAACACGAAACCGATGCTACCACTAAAACATCGCGGCGTCCCGAAAGCAAGGCAGAAGTAGTACTCAAACGCAGTTTTTCCAATTCATCATTAATCGATAAATCCTTTTCAATGAAAACCCCAGTCACCGGAATATAGGCTTCGGGTTGGTAATAGTCGTAATAGGAAACAAAATACTGTACCGAATTGTTCGGGAAGAATTGCTTGAATTCCGAGTACAATTGGGCCGCTAAGGTTTTGTTATGAGCTAACACCAAGGTAGGTTTTTCCACTCTTTCAATCACATTAGCCATGGTAAAGGTTTTCCCCGAACCGGTAACACCCAAAAGGGTTTGGTATTTTTCACCGCTCATGATGCCTTTGACTAACTTGTCAATGGCTTGCGGTTGGTCGCCGGTAGGTTGGTATTCGGATACGACTTGAAATTTCATCGGTAATTATTTCAAAATATGAATGAAGCCAATATTTAGTTCGCTATAATCGGCCTGACCTAAATTAGAACAGATAAGCGCTCCGATACTGAGGTTGTATTTGGGTGCGTTTTTGGTATTCCAAAGATAATATTTTAAACCCATTTTACCTGAAACAAATCTTTTTATCCAGTATTTAGTGTCAATTTCTCCCGGAAAATACTCGCCATTGGCATAGCCTTCATTGTTAATTCGGTAATCAATTTTATAGAAAGGTTTGTCGATATTCAATCCCAATTCTGCTACGATACTTACGTGATTCATCAGTATTTCAGCCGAAGTATTGATGCCGTAAGTTGAAGAATTATAAAAGACGTTTTTCTTGAGCCAAGGATAACTGTCGTTTATAAACTCACGCTCTGCTTTGATGTAATCGTAATAACTTTGGTAGAAACGATAATACAAGCCTAACCCGAGTTTAAACGTGTTGTCGTAAATCGTGCCATAGGAAATGCCTGTGCTGTAAACCGGCAATGCATCCACATACAAACGAGAAAGCGATTGACTCCCGATTCCGGTTTCAAAACTGAAGTAACGGTATTGACTTTTAAGGATGCTCTTTTTTGCTGTTGATTTTGGTTCCGATGATTTTCCGAATTGCAGATTAATTCCGGCCAGGAATGAATTTAGACCATTGTTGGGCCAACGAGTATGTCCGTTAGATTTGTGTGTATAACCTAAACTCAAACGGGTGTCAAAAGCAGAATGGTGCCATAGTCGGTAATACAAAAAAGTTCTGAATGACCAACTGTAATCCGTAGAAACAGCTTTGTTTTGCCAATTTTCAGCCGGATGGTATTTTTGGGTAAAATACGAAATTCCTATACCGGTGTGCCAGCTCAAATTTTTAATGGTCGATTCCAAAATCGGAACTTCCAGATAGGGATGCAACGAATATCCTGAACCCAGTACGTCTTTATTCCCGAAATTGGCGTATTCCAGGTTAATCCCAACAGTAGGATGATTGAGATAATGAGCCCAATTTAGTTGGGGATCTGTAATCTTTTTTCCAATCGAGAAACTTGCGGTTTGATTGGCATCCAAATCAGGAAACCAAGAATTGGCTGCCGAGGTTTTTCCAATGAGGTATTCGAAACTGTAGGTTGTTTGCGCTTGCAGCAAAGACATGCCACTGTACAACATGATAAGTCCCACAAAAAGGAATCGGTATTGCGTGTATTTCATCGGCTTAATCCCAGCATTCCATTAATAATAAATCACCCCCATTATGAGTGATTGTTACTTTTCCATCGGTCACCACATGGTTGCTGCTGCCGGTTCGGTAGCCTATAGTCAAGTCCTCGTTGTGTAAAGGATAAAACAAATTATGGGTAGTAATACCCGTGACTTTTCCAATCGGAATCAGTGACAATATAGTGTTGGCCGTATACCATTTTTCAAAATGATTCGGCAATAAAAAAACCTTGGAGTGGTCATCTAAAATCACTACTTTGAGTTGGTTTCTGTAGGCCACAATATTGGTCAGATTGGTAATGGTATGATCGGCTCTGCGACCGGTAGCCCATATCACATTCGCGGCGCGGTGCCCTTTCTCAATCAAATAATCAAACGCTTTTTCCAAATCGGTTTTGTCTTGGTTTGGGGCATATACAATTTCAATCGGGAATTGTTTTTCTTTGTAGTATTCGGGATCAAAGCCACGGTCAAAATCACCCAGTAACACATCCACTTTAATGCCTAGTTCCAATACGCGTTCGACAGCCGAATCGAGTACTATAACTAATGGTGACCATTCTAATAACTGACCTAACAACTCCATGCTGCAGGCCTCGCCGTTGGCAATAATCAAAGCCGGTTCCTGATCGTCTCGAACGATATGATGTGATGACATGGTAATTTTAATTTACAACAAGTTGTAAATGTAATAATCGCAATGCAAAAAATACTACAAGTCTAATACAAATCTATTGAATAATGTATTCTTCCGTTTCTGTTTTGCTTAAACGGAAGTAACCTAAGGCGTAATTGTTGAAATTAGTTTGATTCACGATATTACCTCTTACCGTGGCGGTAGGTGTAGAAAACGGTCCCATGCTGTTGCTGCCCGTTTGCTCCAAAAGCAAATCCATATAGTTGTAATAATTTCGAGTAATCCCGTTTAAGGTAAATTTCAGCGTATCACCGGCTTTTAATTCTTCACTAAAATACAACCCAAACATCTCATTGTTTTGAAAAAAGCGATCTTCAATTACACCATACTCAGGAATAACTTTGTATGGGTCTTCAATCTTAACCAAATAGTTATTGGTTTCGTTTACAATATCGTTGAAGAAGAACTTTACTTCAGTTTCATTTCCTAAAATACCGCCGTCGTTGTTTTGCTCTACGCGGGTAACTACGGGGGTGTCTAATAATTTTTCAGTAGAGGAATAGGTCTCGCCCTGATACACTATCGTCAGTGTATACGTTTCCCCTAAAACCGGTTCAAACGTGTTGCATCGGTAAGTGCCCGGAGTACTGCTGTCTTCTAAAAAGTCAAAGGTTTGGTTAGCACTGTTGGTAATAATAACCACGGCACCTGAAACCGGCGGAATGGTATTGGAGAAATAGTCGGTTGTGGTACTCAGTTTTATTTTTTGCTCATTGCCCGGCGTATCGTGATACCAATTAATAGAGGCCTCCACCACGAGTCGGGGTGCAGCGGTGTCCAAATCGACATCAATGACTTTTTCGCAAGAAACTAAAGTTAATAGTATTGCTAATGCGGATAGGTATATACTTTTCATAAGTTAAAATTTAATGTTATAGGTAGCACTTGGTACGATTCCGAAAATAGACAAACGGATGGCTTCGTTGGCTGCCGTTTCATCATTTTGGCGGAAGGTTATAGAAGCGGCATTTTGTCTGCCGTAAAGATTGTAAATACCGAAAACCCACTCGCTTTGCCATTTGCGACCCTTATTTTTTCTTGGAGTCAAAGTAGCCGAAACATCTAAGTGATGATAGGTGGGTAAATTGTTTTCATTTCGGGTATTAAAACTCGGTACGGTAATCCCTTCGTACTCGTATTGGCCGTTAGGATAGGTAACCGGTTGTCCGGTTTGTAACGTAAAAGTGGCTCCGAAGCGCCATTTTTCATTCAATTTATAATTCCCTACTACAGACAAGTTGTGTAATTTGTCAAAACCGGTTCGGTACCATTTTCCGTTGTTGATTCCGGTTTCTTCCGGAGTCCTGCCCGGAACTTGTTGTTCGGTTCTCGACAATGTATAGGAAATCCAACCTTTATAGCGACCTTCGTTTTTTCGGAACAATACTTCCAAACCATAGGCTCGGGCTCGACCTTTCAAAACGACGCGCTCTATGGCTTCGTTGGCAATAAGATTGGCACCATCTATATAATCTACTCGATTTTTTATCTTTTTATAAAAGGTTTCCACTTCCAGGGAATAGGCATCGTCTTTAAAGTTTCGGAAATACCCTAAAGCAACTTGATCTAAAAGCTGCGGTTTCAAATATTGGTCACTCGGGGCCCAAACATCCAGCGGAGTAGGGGATTGCGTATTTGAAATCAAATGCAGGTATTGTGTCATGCGATTGTAGCTGGCCTTAATCGATTGATCATCATCCATAGCATACGAAAACGCAAAGCGTGGTTCTAAATTGTCAAACTTGGCAATGGTTTTATTTCGACCATAGCTAATGGTTCCTGTTGGATCGGCACTTTCGTAAATTTGAAACGCCGTATTGAAAATAACGGGTTGATTGTTTTCATAAACATTGAGCGTTTGCTGACCCAAACGAAGAAAAGAGCTCAAACGAAGTCCGTATGACACCGCAATCTTTTTCGAAATTTGTTGTTCGGCATCCAAGTAAATGGCATTCTCCAGAGCATACTTTTTATCCAATTGGTCGCGATTGATTCCGGAAGAAGCACTGGTAGGTTCAATTTTACCCGGATTAAAATCATAATAATGACTTTGAATCCCATAGGTAAGTTTGATTTTATCGGTTAGATAGTGTTTAAAATCGTATTTGATGTTGTAATTCTTAATGCCGCTGTCCCAATTAAAGCCAATCACATCCAACAACAGCCCATAGTAATAATCCGAGTAAATGACGGATAAGTTGGAGAAAAGTTTATCGGAAAAAAGATGATTCCATCTAAAGTTCAGTACGGCATTTCCATACGTATTGACAAAAGTGTCATTCAGTTGAAACACATCGCGTCCGAAATACCCCGAGAGGTAAATGTTGTTTTTTTCATTGAGCGTATAGCTCAGTTTAGTATTTAAATCGTAAAAATAGGCCGAATTCGGATTGTCGGTCAGTTTCAGAAAAAGATGGGCATACGACGCGCGTCCGGCGATAACAAATGAACCTCTTCCTTTTACAATAGGGCCTTCGGCCAGCATACGACTCGATATGAGTCCGATACCGCCGTTCATGTGAAACTCATTTTTGTTCCCTTCTTTTTGATAGATATCCAAAATAGAAGACAAACGGCCGCCATACCGCGACGGAATGCCTCCTTTATACAGTTTTAAATCCTTTATCGCATCCGGATTAAAAACCGAAAACAAGCCAAAAAGATGGGAAGAATTATAAATAGTAGCTTCGTCCAGTAAAACTAAGTTTTGGTCGGCACCACCACCGCGTACATTAAAGCCCGATTGTCCTTCTCCGGCATTGGTCACGCCGGGTAACGTAAGGATTGATTTTATAATGTCCACTTCTCCCAAAATCACAGGCATTTCCTTGATTTCCTGTATGGTGAGTTTATTGACGCTCATTTCCGGTTTTCGGATATCAACGCGTTTTTTGTTATCTAAAACGACAACTTCATCTAATTGTTGACTGCTCACGGCAAGCGAAAAGTTTTTCTTGACGTCTCTATTCAATTCAATTTTTTCCTTAACCGATTGATAGCCCATATAATTTACGGAAATGGTATAGTTGCCTTTGGGGAGCGTTATCGAATAAAACCCGTATTCGTTGGTTACCAATCCGCTTTTGGTTTCTTCTACAAAAACAGACACCCCAATCAGGGTTTCTTTATTCGCGCTATCGGAAATAATACCGCTGATGGTAAACTTTTCCTGAGCAAAAAATGGCGCAGCAAATAAAAATAAAACGAGAATAAATATTTTTTTTATCATAGGTGGTCAATTATTGGTACAAAAATCTTAATAAAATCGACTTCTAGCTCATAATCAATTGTTAACTTTTGGTTAACGGTACTGTTTTTGTGTGCTTTTTTTAAATATTTTTACCGTATTATACAAATAATGAAGATGCGCGCTATTGTTTTACTTTCCTTGATTTCTTTTTGTGGGTATGCTCAATTTGATACCACCAAAAGAACCGTTAACATCGGACCGGTGTCCAATCCATCGGGGCAAACGTCTTCCACCTCTTCAAGCACACTAAAATACCCCAGTATTTTTGATAAAAAAGATAAATTGTTGGAGAGTGTTTCGTTACTTAAAAAGAAGGAAGACGAGCGCAGTATTATGGAATCCGAGCCACTCGAAAACCCATCCAAACAATACACCGATAAGATGAACAAGAAAAGTAATGACGGTGTGATTATGGAAAAATACAAAAGTGACAGCTTTTTGGGACAGTTTAAAACCGGAACCAAAATCATCAGCATCGCGTGTCGTGACCACGAAGCTCCCGATGGCGACTTGGTTCGAATTTGGCTCAATGATAAAATTGCAGTCGATGCCATATTGTTGGATGTCGATTTTAAAGAGGTGTTTCTCGATTTGAATGAAGGCATCAATAAAATTGAAATCGAAGCGTTGAATCAAGGGGAATCCGGACCAAACACAGCACAATTCGTCATCTTTGATCAGAAGAAGGGAATGATTACCACCAACAAATGGAACCTGACCACCGGAGTCCGAGCTAAGCTCATCATTTTAAAAGAGAAAGATATTCTAACAGAACAAAAATAAAAAAGCGACCTCAAGGTCGCTTTTTTATTTGTTATACTTGAATTACGCTAATTGCGAAAGGATCGTATTAAAAGTAGCACTTGGTCGCATCGCGTTATCGGTCAGTGTTTTTACCGGTTGATAATAGCCACCAATATCCTGTGGCTTTCCTTGCGCCCCAATCAACTCGTTGTTAATAATGGCTTCATTGGCTGTTAATGCTTCGGCAATCGGAGCGAATTTGGCTTGTAATTCGGCGTTTTTGGTTTGTGTTGCTAAAGCTTCAGCCCAGTACATTGCCAAGTAGAAGTGTGAACCTCTGTTGTCAATTTGACCCACTTTTCGCGCCGGCGATTTGTCATTCGCCAGGAATTTTTCCGTAGCCACATCTAAGGTTTCGGCCAAAATCATGGCTTTCGGATTGTTTTGTGTCTGACTCAAATGCTCCAAAGAAGCGCCCAAAGCCAAAAATTCGCCAAGCGAATCCCAACGCAAATACCCTTCCTCTATAAACTGTTCAATGTGTTTCGGAGCCGAGCCTCCGGCACCGGTTTCAAACAAACCACCGCCGTTCATCAACGGCACAATCGATAACATTTTGGCCGAAGTTCCCACTTCGAGTATCGGGAATAAATCGGTTAAATAATCACGCAATACGTTTCCGGTCACCGAAATGGTATCCAATCCTTTGCGGATTCTTTCTAAAGATAATTTAGTGGCATCCACCGGATTCATGATGCGAATATCCAATCCGGAGATATCGTAATCTTTTAAATAGTGATTTACCTTTTTAATGATTTCACGGTCGTGGGCACGGTTTTCATCCAACCAAAAAATAGCCGGTGTCGCCGACAAACGCGCTCTGTTCACGGCCAGTTTAACCCAATCCTGAATTGGTGCGTCTTTGGTTTGACACATTCTGAAAATATCTCCGGCTTCTACGGTTTGTTCCATCAAAATGGTACCGTTGGCATCGGTAACCCGAATGCTTCCGTCGGCTTCGGCTTGGAACGTTTTGTCGTGAGAACCGTATTCTTCCGCTTTTTGCGCCATCAATCCGACATTGGGAACTGAGCCCATTGTTTTCGGATCTAAAGCGCCGTTGGTTTTACAGTCGTCTATAGTGGCGACATATACGCCGGCATAGCAACGATCGGGAATTAAAGCAAAGGTATCTTGGGGTTTTCCTTCGGCATTCCACATTTGTCCCGAAGTACGTATCATGGCCGGCATCGACGCATCTACAATAACATCCGAAGGAACGTGTAAGTTGGTAATTCCTTTGTCGGAGTTCACCATCGCTAAAGCCGGGCCATGCGCTATGGCAGCATCAATAGCCGCTTTGATTTCGGCCTCCTGCGGATGCCCGGCGATTTTAACATACAAATCGCCCAAACCGTTGTTGGCATTGTAGCCTAACGATTTTAGGGTGTCGCCGTATTTTGCAAACACCTCGGCAAAATATACTTCTACTATGGCTCCGAAAATAATCGGGTCAGACACTTTCATCATCGTGGCTTTTAAGTGAGCCGACAATAAAACGCCGGCTGCTTTGGCCTCTTCGATGGTTTGAGAGACAAACTTTTTTAATGCTTTTAGATTCATCACCGAAGAATCAATGACTTCTCCGGCTTTCAAATTAGAGAGTCCTTTGAGTTCCTTTACCGAACCGTCTTTACCGACAAATTCAATTTTAAATTGCCCGGCATTGGCTACGGTAACCGATTGTTCGGTGCCGTAAAAGTCACCTTCACGCATGTGTGCCACTTTCGTTTTGGAATCTTTGGACCAAGCGCCCATGGAGTGCGGATTGGCTTTGGCGTAATTTTTCACGGCTTTCGGAGCTCTACGGTCAGAGTTGCCTTCGCGTAACACCGGATTCACGGCAGAGCCCAATACTTTAGCATAGGACGCTTTAATTTTTTGCTCTTCTTCATTTTTCGGATCAGCCGGATAATTCGGAACCGCATAGCCGTGTGCTTGTAATTCGGCAATGGCATCGGTTAATTGCGGAATAGAAGCCGATATATTGGGAAGTTTAATGATGTTGGCTTCCGGGGTAGTGGCCAACTGGCCTAATTCGGCTAAGGCATCACTAACTTTTTGGTCTTCTTTTAAATACTCAGGGAAATTGGCTAATATTCGGCCGGCTAACGAAATATCTCGGAGTTCAATATCGATATCGGCAGGAGCTGTAAACGCTTTTACGATGGGCAAGAAAGAATGCGTCGCCAACATCGGCGCTTCATCGGTCAGCGTGTAATGGATTTTAGATTTTTGTGTCATTGGGTAGTGTATTTCGTTTGTATTTTTGGCTTTTCGTTGTGCTGAAGTCGTTCATTTTCAAGCCATGCAAATATAAAGAAATCAAGCCAACCTATAACGAAATCGATTGAATTATGATATTGCCAATTAAAGGGAAAAAAAATACAGAATTGTCAAAATTTCCAAGGTAAATTTTCGGGAATAAAAAAAGTCCCGATACAATCGGGACTTTTTTTATGAGCACAAAGGAGTAAATTATCTTCTTCTCTCTTTGATTTTTGCTTTTTTACCGGTAAGTTCTCTAAAGTAGAAGATACGAGCTCTACGCACTTTACCTTTTTGGTTCACTTCAATTTTTTGCAACGCAGGCATGTTTACCGGGAAGATACGCTCTACACCTACAGCACCTGACATTTTACGGATGGTAAAAGTTTCAGTTAATCCTGCTCCTTTTCTTTGGATTACCACTCCTTTAAAAAACTGAGTTCTTGTTTTTTCACCCTCTTTAATTTCGTAGTATACCGTGATAGTATCTCCGGCACCAAACTCAGGGAAATCTTTTTTGGTTGACAATTCGTTATTAACGAAATCTACTAAATTTGCCATTTTATGATTATTATGGTTTAAAATCTGAGCAACATTCACGGTTCTCGCCAGAGGTTGGTCAAATGTGGGGGCAAATTTATATAATTATTTTGACACGAACAAAACAAATTTGGATTTGTTTTGAGACTGGCGAAGCAATTTCGGATTATAATTTTTGAATTATTTCAAAGAAAAAAGAAACTTGCAAATAGCTTTTTGTCAGTTACTTACGAAGTATTTCCAGCTCAATGTTCAAAATGTAAACGAAGAACTTACTCTTCAAGCAAGTCAGGACGTCGGTTTTTAGTGTGCTCATACGCCATATCTTCCCGCCATTTTTCTATTTTGGCAAAATGACCGCTGGTCAACACTTCAGGTACTTTCCAACCTTTGTAATCGGCCGGTCGGGTATAAATGGGCGGCGACAATAAGTTGTCCTGAAAACTGTCGGTCAAAGCCGAGGTTTCATCGCTCAACACGCCGGGAATCAATCGAATCAAAGCATCACACAACACTATGGCGCCAATTTCACCACCCGAAAGTACGTAATCGCCTATCGAAATTTCTTTTGTGATAAAATGATCGCGCACGCGTTGGTCTACGCCTTTGTAGTGCCCGCATAAAATAATGATGTTTTCATACAACGACATCGAGTTGGCCATTTTTTGGTTCAACGTCTCGCCGTCGGGCGTCATGTAAATAATTTCGTCGTAATCGCGTTGGCTTTTCAAATGCGTGATGCAATCGTCTATGGGTTGCACCATCATCACCATTCCGGCACCGCCGCCAAATTGGTAATCGTCTACGCTTTTTTGCTTGTTGGTGGTGTAGTCTCTCAGGTTGTGAAAATGCACTTCCACCAAACCTTTTTCGATGGCGCGTTTCATAATCGAACCTTCAAACGGGCTTCGTAGTAAGTCGGGCAATATGGTAATGATGTCAATTCGCATGGCGCAAAGATATAAAAATAGAATGTCACACTGAGCTTGTCGAAGTGTGAAGCTATTTCCGGTTTTCCGCTCTATCTTTTGCCTTGTCATAAAACAAGGCAAAAGGATGCCGCTGCAACCCGGGCTAAACACCAAATTGTCTTAAGTGATGATCCAAATGCATGGTGTGCATTTTGCTCCATTCCTCATAGGTCATCTCCCCAAAAAAAGGATGCTTGGTAGTTTTAATGGCTTTTTGGCCCAGTTCCGAGAAGGTGTTTATGCGTTCAATCAGGCCTTTTTTGGCTTCCTCAAAATCATACACTTCTTTCCGAATAAATGCCGGAGCAGTCGGACTGTTTTTTTGGTATTCTTTCGAGTTCAATATTTTGTTTCTTACCAACTTTCCTATCAATCGCATCAAAAAATTAGCTTTCATCGGAATTTTTCCGAAGGCAAAATCCATAGGCGCCTGACAGTGAGACAGCATCTGGTCTACGGTCATTTTGCCCCACAAAGCTTTACTTTCGGGGGTGAGTTGTTCAATTCGGGCAATGAAAGCGTCGTTATCGGTTTTGTTGTAAATGGAAGGCATGGTTTTGTTTTTAGGTCATCAAATTTACAATATATTGTAGTAACTTTGCACCGTATTTTTAACAATTAAAGCAATGGAAAACGGAATATACGCTAAATTCAACACCACTAAAGGATCGATTTTAGTAAAATTAACACACGATTTAACACCGGGAACTGTAGGGAATTTTGTTGGCTTAGCCGAAGGGCAATTGGAGAATTCAGCCAAAGCTATGGGCAAACCCTATTACGACGGTTTAAAATTCCACCGCGTTATCCCCGATTTTATGATACAAGGCGGTTGTCCGCAAGGCATCGGAACCGGCGGACCGGGTTACAACTTCGACGATGAGTTTCATGTCGATTTGCGTCACGACAAGCCGGGCGTGTTATCGATGGCCAATGCGGGTCCGGGAACAAACGGCTCTCAATTTTTTATTACGCATGTCCCAACCACTTGGTTAGATGACAAACACACCGTTTTCGGTCACGTAGTAGAAGGGCAAGATATCGTTAACCAAATTGTGCAAGGCGACATCATCCAAAATATCGAAATCATCCGAGTAGGTGAGGAAGCCCAAGCGTGGAATGCCATTGAAGCGTTCCGTACGTTTGAAGGCTCCCGTCAAAGAAGAATCGAGGAAGCCAAAAAAGCTGCCGAAGCGGCAATGGAAAAATTAGCGGCCGGTTTCGACAAAACCGAAAGCGGTTTGCGCTACAAAATCATCCAAAAAGGAAATGGTAAAAAAGCGGAGGCCGGAAAAACTGTTTCGGTACATTATACCGGTCAATTGGAAAACGGCAAAACCTTTGATTCATCGTATCCGCGCAAAAAACCCATTGAATTCCCGTTAGGAAAAGGCCATGTCATTGAAGGTTGGGACGAAGGGATTGCCCTATTGCAAGTAGGCGATAAAGCCCGTTTTGTAATTCCGTCCTATTTAGGATACGGGGCGAGCGGAGCCGGAGGCGTTATTCCGCCGAACGCTACTTTGATATTCGACGTAGAGTTGATGGATGTAAAGTAAACCCTCTGTTTACGGTACAGAAAATTAATATTTGATTAAAACCCAATCCCAATCGGCTACGGTTGGGATTTTTTAATATTTTTACTCTAACCAATAATTAAAAACCATGAAATATAAAGTACCGGCCTTACTTATTTTGGCAGCCACTATGTACTCGTGTGCCTCTAAATCGAGTGCGCCAACCGTTGCCGTTTCCACTGAAAAAGCGCTGACACCGGAATTGGCAGAAGGCAAATCGTTGTATGAAAATAACTGCTCCAGCTGCCATAAGTTGTATCAGGCTAAAGATTTCTCCGCCGAACAATGGAAACCTATCGTGTTGCGCATGCAAAAGAAAGCCCGGTTAGACGATGCACAAGGCCAAAAAATCTATAATTATTTGACGATGAATTAATCATGAAGCACTCTTTTGAGTGCTTTTTTAGTAAAAATATGGAACAAAATTTAACGTGGACCGATTTTGAAAAAGTAGAAATGCGTGTCGGGACGATTGTGGAAGCCAACGATTTTCCGGCGGCCCGAAAACCGGCTTATCAATTGGTCATTGATTTTGGTACCGAAATCGGAATCCGGAAATCTTCGGCGCAAATTACCAAGCGCTACACCAAAGAAGCTTTAATCGGTAAGCAAATTGTAGCCGTGGTTAATTTTCCCAAGAAACAAATCGGGAATTTTATGAGCGAATGCTTAGTATTGGGTTCTGTGGGTTTGGACAATGATATCGTGTTGCTGACTTCCGATAGTAAAGTGGAAAACGGATTGCGTATCGGTTAAAAATAAAAACCCAAAAACAAAAACGTCTTTGGGTTTACTTCTTAGTGGCTTAGGCCTTGTATTATCTTAAATATCGTCAAAATCAATATCGGTAAAACTCTTGTCGGAAGTTTTCGATTCTTCTGAACTTTCGGTTTGGTATTCTCTTTTGAAGTCTTTTTGGTGTCTTTCCGAAATCACTTCTTCCCCTTTGTGGTTTAAAACATAGGCGGTCATTTCACCTAAAATATCCGTAAAAGCGGCAAAGTCTTCTTTGTATAAATAAATTTTGTGTTTTTTAAAGTGAAACGATCCGTCTTCTTCGGTAAACTTTTTACTTTCGGTAATCGTGATGTAATAATCGTCAGCTTTGGTAGCTCTCACATCGAAGAAATATGTTCTTCGCCCTGCTCTTAAAACTTTAGAAAAAATCTCATCTTTTTCTAACATATCATTTTCTCTCATATACGTTCAATCAATTTATAATGTTTCTGTACAGTTCAAAAATGGTAAAATTTTTGTTACCAAGCAACAATTAGTGTATTTCTTTTTCCGAAAGTTGTTTCAAGTACAATTCGGCATAATATCCTTCTTGGTTTACCAATTGATTATGAGTGCCTTCTTGAATAATTTGTCCTTCTTCCAAAATAATAATTTTATCGGCGTTCTTGGCAGAAGACACTCGGTGGCTCACAATGATGGTGGTTTTGCCTTTGCTGATTTCCAATAAATTATTCAAAATTTGTTCCTCAGTTTCGGTGTCTACGGCCGACAGACAATCGTCAAACAACAATATCTGCGGGTCTTTGATGATGGCTCGTGCAATGGAAACCCGTTGCTTTTGTCCGCCCGAAAGCGTAATGCCGCGTTCCCCTAAAACGGTATCATAACCCTGGGTAAAATTGATGATGTTGCTGTGTACTACCGCTTTTTGAGCCGCGTTGATGACTTCGTCATCGGTCGCGTTTTCTTTTCCGAATTTGATGTTATTTTTGATGGTATCCGAAAATAAAAAGGCATCCTGAGGGACGATACCGATGCTGTTTCTGAGATCGAATAAGTTCAACTGATCGATAGGTTGGCCATCAATCAGGATTTGCCCTTCTTTGATGTCATCCATTCGGGTAATTAATGTCAAGATACTCGATTTTCCGGCTCCGGTTTGACCCAAAATGGCCAAGGTTTCTCCTTTTTTGACCGTGAAAGAAACATTCTGTAGCGCAGTAATTCCCGTGTCTTCATAAGTATAGGTCACATTCTTGAATTCAATTTCACCCGCAATAATACTTCGGTCTTTGTATTTATTTTTAATCTCAGGTTCTATTTTTAAAAATTCATTGATGCGTTTTTGCGAGGCTTCGGCTTCCTGAACTAAAGAAGAAACCCATCCGATAGAAGCCACCGGCCAAGTCAGCATGTTTACATACAATATAAACTCGGCTATGGTACCAATACTTTTGATACTCCCGTCTATATACATTAAACCGCCAAAATAAATCACCACCAAATTACTTACGCCAATCAAGGCAATCATCAAAGGACCAAATAGCGATTGCACGCGTGCCAAACTCATGCTCTTGGCTTTGCTTTCTTTGGCCAAATCCACCAACTTGTCCTGATGTTGCTTCTCGAGAGCATAGGCTTTTACAACTCTGATGCCCGAGAACACTTCTTGCGTAAAACTGGATATTTTGGATAAATACTGTTGAAAAGTAGTGCTTCGCTTGTTGATTTCGGTGCTCAATCGGAAGATAATAAAGGAGAGAATCGGCAGCGGCAGTATGGTGTATAAGGTAAGCAAAGGCGATACATTATACATGTATATAATCACTACCGTAAATCGGATGAAGGTGTTGATGGTGTACATCACAGCGGGACCAACATACATTCGGACTTTTGCTACGTCTTCGCTGATGCGATTCATTAAATCGCCGGTTCGGTTCCGTTTGTAGAAGTTTTGATCCAATACTTCGTAGTGGCGAAACACCTCATTTTTCAAATCAAACTCTACATGACGCGACATTACGATTAACGTTTGTCGCATTAAAAAAGTCAATACCCCGGCAATCAGTGTGGTGCCTACAATCCAAAGAATATTGTGAGTGAGTTCGGTTTTAATCACAGCGTCACTCAAATTGTTCTTGTGAAAGTCCTCGATGGCTTTAAACGATTTGCTGACCAACTTCGGCGTAAACAAAGAAAAGATTTGGGCTACAATAGTGATTAAAATTCCTAATAAAAAGTGGAATTTGTATTTGACAAAATATTTATTTAAATACTGAAGTTCTTTCATGTTATTTTTAAAGAAATGCGACTTAGGGCCTTAAAAATGTTAAAATGTTTAATAATAACGAAATTATGATATTGTTGGTATAAATTGAATTTATTAACAAATTACTAATTATTAGAGCTGTCAACGAATTTTATTGAATAATATTATACTTTTGTACCGACTTTTTTAAAAAGTCTTTAATTAATACTACTACAATTATGACTTCAGAAATCACTACACCGGTAGCGCTTGCAAAAATGGATCCTGTTTTTGGTCAACTTTCGTTTGATAACCACGAACAAATTGTTTTTTGTCACGACAAAGATACAGGATTAAAAGCAATAATTGGTATTCATAACACAGTTATGGGACCGGCGTTGGGTGGAACAAGAATGTGGAATTACGCCAATGAGTGGGAAGCACTGAATGATGTTTTGAGATTATCCCGCGGAATGACCTACAAATCGGCTATAACCGGTTTGAATTTAGGAGGCGGAAAGGCCGTAATTATTGGAGATTCTAAAAAAGATAAAACGCCGGAAATGATTACGCGATTTGGCGAATTTGTTAATTCTTTAAGTGGAAAATATATTACTGCTGAAGATGTAGGTACCACTACCGAAGACATGGACCGAATCCACAAAGTGACGAAATTTGTAACCGGTATCTCGGAAGAAATCGGTGGTTCAGGAAATCCGTCACCGGTAACGGCTTACGGGGTTTATATGGGAATGAAAGCAGCGGCCAAATACCAATTCGGTTCTGAAAAATTAGACGGTAAAAAAGTATTGGTACAAGGAACCGGTCATGTCGGAGAAACGCTTATCAGCTATTTGACGCAAGAAGGCGCTGAGGTGTTTGTGTCCGATATTCACCAAGATAAAATGGAAAATATGGTAGCCAAATACGGCGCTAAGATTTTTACGGGAGCCGACTTATACGCAGCCGATGTGGATATTTATTCTCCTTGTGCTTTGGGTGCTACCATTAACGATGAAACCATCCACAAAATCAAAGCTAAAGTTATTGCCGGAGCGGCTAACAATCAGTTGGCGGTGGAAGCGGTTCACGGTCAAATTTTAAGAGAAAGAGGCATTGCGTATGCGCCCGATTTCTTAATCAACGCCGGTGGCATCATCAATGTATACGGTGAAATCGTAAAATACGACAAAGCCGAAGCCATGCGCAGAACCGAAAACATCTACAATACTACGTTGGAGATTTTCAATTTTGCCGATGTGAATAACATGACCACGCAACAAGCGGCTATGCAAATTGCGCAAAACAGAATTGATCAAAGAAAAAAAGAAAACGCTAATAAATAAGGATTAGCTTTAAAATATTCCTATTTTTGCAACGCGAAAGGCAACTTTCGCGTTGTTAATTTTAAAAAGTTCTTACAGGTGTTAAACAGAAGACATATTCGGGTAAAAGTGATGCAATCCATCTACGCGATGCATCAAAAAAATACTGATGATTTGGAGAAAGAAGAAAAATTCTTAATCCAAAGTATTGATAATATTCAAGATTTGTATCTTATCATGTTGTCTACGCTGACCGAAATCAGAAAAAAAGAAATTGTTTTTTTGGACACGTCCAGCAAAAAACATTTGGCAACACCCGAAGAAAAAAATCCCAACCCAAAATTCATCAACAATGCCGTGCTGCTTCAATTGGAAGACAACAGCTCGCTCAGCATTGCCCTGGAGCAACGCAAAATCAACAATTGGGTACTCAATGACGATTATATTCTGATTTTGCTTAACGAAATCAAACAAAGTGACTTGTATGCTAAATACATGCGCAACCGCATTAATACGTTTGAGGAAGACAAGCAATTCGTTATCGATATGTTTACCGAATTGATTGCGCCCAATGAAAAACTTTACGATTATTTAGAAGACCATAAACTCACTTGGACCGATGATATTCCGTTAGTGAATACCCAAATCCAAAAACAGCTCAAAGCCATTTCGGAGAAAGACGATTTTAAAGTGGTGAAATTGTATAAAGATGAAGAAGACCGAGAGTTTGTGGGCCATTTGTTCCGAAAAACGGTTTTAAACGAATTGGATTTGGCCAAAGAATACATCGATAAAACCCCCAATTGGGACGCCGATCGTATAGCGGAAATCGATACCATTATTCTGAAAATGGCCATCTGTGAGTTTTTGAAGTTTCCGTCTATTCCCATCAAGGTAACCATTAACGAATACCTCGAAATTGCCAAAGAATATTCGACGCCTAAAAGCAGTATTTTTATCAACGGTATTTTGGATAATTTGGTGAAAGAGTTTCAAAACGAAAATAAAATCAAAAAAACCGGCAGAGGTCTATTATAAAACATCAACTATGTTCAAGAAAATCAGTTTAGTGTTAGTCATCACGTTAGCCATGCTGACCACTTCCTGCGAAAAGAAACCCACCGAAATGACCTTCGAGAGTCAGGTACACGATTTTGGCACCATCAAGCAAGGCGATAAAGTAGTGCACGATTTCAAGTTTACCAACACCGGTGGCTCCGATTTGATTATTACCGATGCCAAAGGGTCTTGCGGTTGTACCGTGCCGGCCTATCCTAAAGAACCGGTAAAACCGGGCGAATCGGGCGTAATCAAAGTGTCTTTTGATTCCCACGGCAAATCGGGCGAACACTCGAAATCGGTTACCGTTTTTTGCAATGTGGAACACGGCAATAAAGTATTAAATATTAAAGCAAATATCGAAGCATCGCTTCCAACTAAATAACAATTATTATGGGACAATTAGGTCAGTTTTTACCGTTTTTACTAATGTTTGTGGTGATTTATTTTTTTATGATCCGACCGCAACAAAAGAAAATCAAACAAGAAAAAGAATTTGAAGCCGGGCTCAAAGTAGGCGACCGTATCATTACCAAAAGCGGATTTCACGGTAAAATTGCCGAACTTTCCGAAGGTACTGCCGTGATTGAAACCATGTCGGGTAAATTAAAAATCGAGCGCTCTGCCATCTCGTTAGAATTAACGGCAGCTTTGAATAAAAAGGCGTAAACGTATTCTAAGTATTAAGTATCAAGACTGATACGCGCTAAATATAAAATCCCAAACTTCTCGAAGTTTGGGATTTTTTGTCTTACTACTTTAGTCTTACAACTACTTTCGGTATTTATCGTTAAAACCTTTGCCTTCCAAGATCATCGGGGTGATTTTTTCCAAGCGGGCTACTTTGGTTTTTTCTTGTTTGGCCGTAGCCATATACTCCCAGTATTCTTTTTGTTTGAAAGGCGTTAATTGTTCCAAAGCGGCTTTTAAAGCCGTATTGTCTCTCAGCGCCGCGGCAAAGAAATCGCATTGCATGGCTTCTTTCTTTTCGGGCTTGAGGGTTAAACCGGCTTTTTCGTTGGCGATGGCTTCGTGTAGGTATTGCAAAATCAGTTTTTCGTTAAGCTCGTCCGCCGACGTAAAACGCCATTGGCGCAGTCCTTTTGTAACGCCTTCGTTGGCATTGACCAATACCTTGGCTTCGTCTTTTAAAAAGACACCGTTCCAAAACCACAACGCAAAATAGTTTTTAAACCCGCCGATACCAATCACATTTTTGTTGTTAATCGTATAGACTTCACCGCCCCATTTTTGAGTTTCGACCAATTCCGTTTTCAAAACAATGTCGCGTAACTTCCCTATGGCTTCCGTCCATTGGTCGTTTTTCATCCAAGGGTTTTTGGTTTCTTTCATTTGATAAAAATTTAATTTTAGATGCGCTTCTCGATACGTTTCATCTTGCGGTGACCAACAATATGAAAAACTCGAAGTGACGCCCGCTTATCCTATTCGTCAGTTCGAGTATCCCAATTGGAAATCGGGATGACCCGTGGCAAAGCCGAACGGAGCGTAGCTAATCGAGAACCGTTTTTAACCTCTTATTTCTTCTTCGCCTTTTTCTCTTTTTTTGCTTTTTTTGCTTTAGAGAAATCAGTTGTAGCCGTTAATTCCGCAATTTTTACAATCACTTCTACCGCTTTTTGCATGCTCTCTACCGGAACGTATTCGTACTTCCCGTGGAAGTTGTGGCCACCTGCAAAAATATTCGGACACGGCAATCCCATATACGACAAACGACTACCGTCGGTACCGCCGCGAATGGGTTTAATCAACGGTTTAATCCCTAATGATTTCATAGCAGTCTCGGCCAAATCCACAACAAACATCACCGGTTCTACCTTTTCCTTCATGTTGTAGTATTGGTCTTTGATGTCGCAAATCAGGATGTCTTCGCCAAATTGTTTGGCGTATTGCTTGTTGATTTTTTGAGCAATTTTCTCCACCAATTTTTTACGCGCTCGGAACTTCTTCATGCTGTGGTCGCGAATAATCAGTTCCAATTTGGTTTCTTCGATGCTGCCGGTTAATCCGGTTACGTGAAAGAACCCTTCGTAGCCTTTGGTTTCCTGAGGCGTTTCGCCATTTGGCAAGGCGTTGATAAAATCGTTGGCAATCAGCATCGAGTTAATCATCTTGCCTTTGGCATACCCGGGATGCACCGATTTTCCTTTGATGGTCAC
Source organism: Flavobacterium sedimenticola (assembly GCF_030053345.1). Classification (GTDB taxonomy): domain Bacteria; phylum Bacteroidota; class Bacteroidia; order Flavobacteriales; family Flavobacteriaceae; genus Flavobacterium; species Flavobacterium sedimenticola. The sequence continues at coordinate 32,945 of NZ_JASGBP010000004.1, read as the reverse complement.
TTTTACACCAGCGGCGTTGAAGTTTTCGTATTCCAATTCGCCTATCTGACTGCCGTCCATGGTGTAGGCCCAATCGGCTCCGAATTTTTTTACATCAAACAAATCGGCGCCGCGGCCAATTTCCTCATCGGGGGTAAAGCATACGCGGATTTTACCGTGCTCTATTTCGGGATGCTGAATCAAATACTCCATCGCCGTTACAATCTCGGTAATTCCGGCTTTGTCATCGGCGCCTAATAAGGTCAATCCGTTCGTGGTGATTAACGTTTGGCCTTTGTATAATAATAAATCTTTAAAGTAACTCGGCGATAGGACAATGTTGTGCTCTTTATTTAAAACAATGTCGCCACCGTCGTAGTTGGTAATAATTTGCGGTTTTACATCTTTTCCGGTAAAGTCGGGCGTGGTGTCAAAATGCGACACAAAGCCAATGGTAGGCACCGAGCGCTTTACATTCGAAGGCAAAGTGGCCATCACATACCCGTGTTTGTCGATAGTGACTTCTTTCATACCGATGGCTTTCAATTCTTCTACTAATTTGTTCGCCAAATCGAATTGTTTTTTGGTACTCGGCGTAGTAGTCGAATTCGGATCCGATTCGGTATCAATAGTGACATAGCTGATAAAGCGGTCAATAATATGTTGCATGGTTTTTAATTTTTGGTAAAGATAAGAAATAGGGGCGGAAGTTGGAGGTTCTAAGTTGTGGGTTGTAGGTTCTAAGTTGTAAGTTGCCCTTCGATAGGCTCAGGGTGACACGGTGGAAACGATTGCGTTTTGTTGATTAAAGGGAGTTTGTTTTTTAAACTAAAAACAATAACGATGCACTATGTCACCCTGAGCTTGTCGAAGGGTTTCTTTAGACAAAACGTCACAAAAAAAAAGGAACCGATAGGTTCCTCTTTTCTATTAGTACAAACTCGGATACTGGTCCGGTTTGGCTTCGTGCATAATCGCATATACTTTTTCAAAAATATCTTCGGCCGAAGGTTTCGAGAAATAATCCCCATCAGTGCCATAGGCCGGACGGTGCGCTTTAGAGGCCAGTGTTTGCGGTGCGCTGTCTAAGTATTGGTAGCCGTTTTGCGCGTCTACAATTTGTTGCAGCAGGTAAGCCGAAGCACCTCCGGGTACATCTTCATCTACTACAAGTAAACGGTTGGTTTTGGCCACGCTTTTCACACAGTCGTGGTTCACGTCAAACGGCAACAACGATTGCGCATCAATGATTTCCACGGCTATGCCTACTTCCGACAATTCTTTGGCGGCTTGCTCCACCAGGCGCAATGTTGAACCATACGAAACAATGGTGATGTCGGTGCCTTCTTGTATCGTTTCCACCACACCAATCGGCGTTTTGAATTCGCCCAAGTTGGTCGGCATCTTTTCTTTCAAACGGTAGCCGTTTAAACATTCTACCACCAAGGCCGGCTCGTCGGTTTCCAACAAGGTGTTGTAAAACCCGGCCGCTTTAGTCATGTTTCTCGGTACCAAGACATGAATCCCGCGAATGGCATTGATAATCATACCCATCGGCGAACCCGAGTGCCAAACCCCTTCCAAGCGGTGGCCTCGTGTTCGAATGATTAACGGCGCTTTCTGACGGCCGTGGGTGCGGTATTGTAAAGTCGCCAAGTCATCACTCATGATTTGAATGGCGTACAACAAATAATCTAAATATTGAATCTCGGCAATCGGACGCAAACCGCGCATCGCCATACCAATGCCTTGTCCTAAAATGGTGGCTTCGCGTATGCCGGCATCAGCCACACGCAACTCGCCGTATTTTTCCTGTAAGCCCTCTAATCCTTGGTTCACATCGCCAATGTTTCCACTGTCTTCACCAAAAATCAAAGCTTCGGGATATTTGTTAAAAATAGCGTCAAAATTATCACGCAACACCAAACGCGCGTCTACTTCCTCGGCAGCGGCATCATAGGTAGGCGCTACTTCACGACTGTGGGCAATGTTGTGCGCCGATTGGGAAAACAGGTGCGAACTGAATTTTGGCTGTATTTTGTTAGTGTACTCGGTAATCCAGGTGGCCAATAACGACTGCCCGCTTTCGTTCACCACGAATCGCAATACTTTGCGCGCGGTGGTGATAATGTCTTTGCGAATCGGCTCTTTGATGGCCGCCAAATCTGTGGCGTATTTTTCTATAAAGACTTTATTCGAACTTGTGGCAGCAACTGAATGTAACAAGGTTACCAACTCGTTTTGCTCAGCTTTCATAGGCGCTACAAAGGCAGCCCAAGCGGCTTTCTTACCTTCTAACACTTCTTTTTTAGCTTCGCTATCAATCGTTTCCAAATCTTCGGTTGTGGCCAAATTGTTATCGATTAACCAGGTACGCATTTGCGCCACACAATCAAATTCGGCTTCCCAAGCCAAACGCTCGGCGTTTTTATAACGCTCGTGCGAACCCGAAGTTGAGTGGCCTTGCGGTTGTGTTAATTCTTGTACGTGTATTAACACCGGTACGTGTTCTTCGCGGGCAATGGCCGCGGCTTTTTGGTAAGTTTCCACCAAAGCCGGATAATCCCAACCTTTTACGGTCATGATTTCGTAGCCGTTGTTGTCGGCATCGCGTTGGAAGCCCTTTAAGATTTCCGAAATGTTTTCTTTGGTCGTTTGATAACGCGCGTGCACCGAAATTCCGTATTCATCATCCCAAACACTCATCACCATCGGGACTTGTAGCACGCCGGCGGCATTGATGGTTTCAAAAAACAAGCCTTCAGAGGTAGACGCATTCCCGATAGTACCCCAAGCCACTTCGTTACCGTGGTGGGAGAATTTCATAAAATCTTCCAAACCGCGCACGTTGCGGTATATTTTGGACGCTTGTGCCAAGCCTAACAAACGCGGCATTTGTCCGGCAGTAGGCGAAATATCGGCGCTCGAGTTTTTTTGTTGGGTTAAGTTGTTCCAATTCCCGTTTTCGTCTAATGAATGGGTGGCAAAATGCCCGCCCATTTGACGTCCGGCACTCATAGGGTCGTACCCCAAATCGGTGTGGCCATACAAACCGGCAAAGAATTGTTCGATGGTGAGCTGACCAATCGCCATCATAAACGTTTGATCGCGGTAGTAGCCCGAACGGAAATCACCGTTCTGAAACGCCTTGGCCATCGCCAACTGCGGCACTTCTTTACCGTCGCCGAAAATGCCGAATTTGGCTTTTCCGGTCAGCACTTCTTTTCGGCCCAGCAAACTGCATTCGCGGCTGATACGCGCTATTTTATAATCGTTAAGTACTTCTGCTTTAAAATCGTCGAATGTGATTTCGGTTTTGGTTTGTGCTTCCGTCATAGTGAGAATCGCTGTATTGAAGTAACAAATTTAAGTAAAAAGCCGAAATATCCATCAAAGTGTTGAAAAAATATAATTTCAGTATCAATAATTTTCGACTCTAAAAAGAAGGTTTGAGTAAAAAATATTCAGTGATATGCAAATATTGTAGATAAAAATGTAAATTTTACGAAGCTGTCTTCCGGTTTAGAACCATTTTCGGGTAAAAAGGCCAATCAGCGTATCGGGGTTGAACGTAACGATAAATCGAATCCGTTCCCCGTAATTTTTTTCGCCTACTTCCCAACCGTTATTGGAGTACACCGGGAAAAATAATTCAAAATAATCGGTCACCAAATTGAGGCGAATACCGCTGTCGTAGACAAATTTTTCGGGTACGCCTTTGTTTTTCAGCATCCCAAAATCGCTGTAGGCATCAATCCAATTCCACAACGTGTAATTGATGTTGGTGGTCACCATCCAACGATTGGCATAGCGTACCTCGAGCATCGACTTAAAGAAACCTTCCGAAATAATAGATTGCTGACTAAACAAGCCGCTGGTTTCCGAGCGACCCAGATAATCGCTTTCAAACAAGTAGTCGGTCGGTCGGTCCAATCCAAAATCGAAATAGTTTGAGGTGTTTTTGTGGTATAAAAAACTTCCTGCAAACAAACGCAAATTAATTTGACGGTTGTCGTCAAACAGCTTGCGGTATTGGATTTCTCCGGCTAATTTTCCAAAGGTTTTGGAGAGTTGAAAATCGCCTAAAAAATTAAAGTGTCGTGTGATTTCGGTTTTTGTGTTGAGGTATTTGGCATTGAAAACCTGATAGTTTTCGGTATTTTCATCTACCGTGAAAGCCGATTTTTCCCGGTCAATCATAATATATTTAAAGATAATCGTTTCCTTTCGATTATCCCTGAAATCATCCGGTCTGAAACGCAAAAATACCATCGGATTGATTTTGGCATAATAGGCGTCGGGTGCATAATGCAAGTAATGACCGTTGAGCTGGTAACGTATGTTGTATAAATTACTGTCGCGGTTAAATTGGTTGACATAAAAATTGGCTTTCCCCGATAAACTCTTGGTTTTGGTAGATAAGGTTGGGTTCACATCAAAATTAAACGGTTTGTCTAAAATGGTTTTGTTGTGAAAACGAATACCGGGCAACAAGCCGTCGTACAAGTTAAATTCCAACGTCGGGATGTAAATGATTTGGTTGTAATTCGGGTCTTCCAAATCTTTTAGAAAGTTAAATTTTATGGGTCGGTTGTTCAACCGGAAACCGCGCAGCGACTGCCAGTTGTTGCGCAAATTAAACTCGGGCGCTTCGTTTTTGTAATTGATGACTACTTTTTCGGCTCCGTTTCTCGGCACCGTAAAAACACTGTCTTTCTCAAAAACATCAATCCATTTTTTAAATACAACCGTTTTGTCTTTGATGCCGTACACCGGAATCGGAACGTTGGTTTGGGTTTTGTTTTTGATGGAAAAGCGCACGCTGTCTTTGGTTTTGCTGACTTCATCGAATTTGTAATCGAAAATCGAACGCGAGTATATGATTTTATCAAAAAACCAATCGATGGATTTCGGCGCTTTCGATTGCAAAATTGCTTCAAAATCGGAGCGGGACGTTTGTTGGGTTTGATTCAGCGTTATAAACTCGCGGATACTGTTGGAAACTATGTTGTTTTCCAAATAACTGTCCAAGTACTTTAAAGCCAATCCGGCGCGGTATTTCGACGCAATTTTTTCATTAAAACGGATAAGAGTGTTTTTGGGAGCACCCAGCGGTTGGTCTAAATTTTTGCGCGCCATCAGCATGTAAAAATAGCTGTATTGTCCGTTAAAATCCAAACTGACCAAGTTATAGCCGCGGAGTATTTTCAATTTGGCTACGTTACCCATCATTTTGGCTTCCGGATGAAACTCATCAATATATCGCATCATCACAAATACTTGTATGCCGTCGAAAATCCAACTGTCTTTGCGGTTGTCCAATTGTAAAGTAGTGTGCAGGTAATTGTTGAGATAGGTTTTTAAAAACTTAATTTCATACATGAATTCATCGGGAAACGGACTGATAAAATTGGGCAATTGATTGAGCCCGTAAAACGGATTGCGGTCGTAATCAGCTTGTGAAACGGTTATCTTTTGAAACGGGTAATGACCCAAATGTTCGTCTACGTAATGCACCACTTTATCAATGACGATAGCACGCTGTATGTCGGTTAAGCGATTGTCTTTTAAATCGGAATGCACCTCTACAAGTTTATTTTTGAAAACCGAAAAGGCTTTGGTTTCATCGATAAATAAACTAAAGTTAAGACGGTTTTTACCCGTAAGGGTGTATTGGGTTTGTTCCGATTTTGCAACTTTATTGCGTTCATCCAAATCGGAAGTCAATGACAAGCCTTGCGGGATTTTGATGTTGATGTCGTAATCCGAAAGGGCGTTTGCCGCATCATCTAAATTCAGATTGTTATACCGCACAAAATCGCCGTTTTCATAACGCGCCGGCAACAAAAAACAGTCTTTGAGCGCCATTTTTCCGTTATCACCGTACCCAAAATGGGTAAAAGCATCCTGCGGTACTTTGACGGTGTACGTTAATGTAATTTTTACCTTTTGATTAGGGAGCAGCTTGTCTCGAAGGCGCACCTGAACGACATCGGGATATTTGTCGCTTCGTTCCCAGGATAAAAAAGTTTGGGCCGAATCGATAATCGTTAAATTCTTGGTTTGACCTCTTTCATTGTCTTTGGCCAAATGAAAACCGCGTTCGAACTCATCCGAAAAACGTTTTGCCATAGGGGTGTCTTTCGAACTATAGGCCATGTTCCAATCGTTTAAAACCAAATACACCAAGGTGTCATTCGACTGATGGTGATAGGTGAGTTCCTGAACCACGGTTACGATCTTCTCATTCGTATGCACCTCCAACGTCATTTTGGAATGATGTTGGGCCTGTGCGATACCACTCAGAAAAATAAAGAGAATCAGTAACTTTTTCAAGACTTCGTTTTGGGTTTAAAAAAGGCGTTAAAAATCGCTTTGGTATATTCGATGGCGCCGGCTTTGTTCAAGTGACCGCAAGTCGAGAAATACTTATCGTCTGTCACGGCATCCTCAAAGCGATACACTTCGGGATATACCTTTTGGATATGGTTAAAATAATCTCGGTTCACGGTGCTCTTGCACATAGGCGTCGTTACGGCTAATAAATGGATGTTGTTTTGTTGGCAAATGGCCTTAATTTCCTCGTACGCTTTGTTTCGCTTCGGATAGTATTTACTCAAATCAGCAGCGACCATCGGTCGTTGATCTTGCAACAACGGATAAAATCCGTCATAAAACAAAGCATTCGTTTCTTTATGAACAAGTGAAGCGTACATTTCCCTAAATCCGATACGCGAATCGTAATGCATATAGCGGTAAAACGGGACATATTGAATGGCCTTATACTCCGGAATTTCCCGGTAATGAGTCCGAATGACCCCGGATTGATGCCAATAAGGCATAAATAACGAACGAATCGCTTCCGAATGATCATTCGTATTGATATTTAAATCTACCTGAAGGATGAGCGTATCGATGCTAAAGTTACGCTCGACCATCAATTTTAACATCAAGGCCGACTCTTCCAAGCGCGACCGTGTAATTCCGTAGTTAAAGGTTTTATAGCCCTGGTCGTTAAAAAGTTGAGGCACAAAATGATTGTTCACACGCGACGAACCCAAAAAGACCACATCGTACTCTTTTTTTTCCGATTGGTATAAATAACTAATTTTATTGCGGTCATTCGATTGGTGATACACCGCGGTATACAACAGATCGAGCAGGAGCATGGTGAGTAACAACACGCCCAAAACGTTCAATATGAATTTAAAAAACTGTTGCATCAGAATTGGAAATAAATAAATTCTTTATAATCCGAAAACACACCTAAAGCCAAAATAGCCGCCAAACACAAACTCATTTTTACCCAACTGTAACGTCCCGAAATCGGCTCGGTTTGGGTTCTGCAACTCCATTCGGCTACGATAAAAATCACCAACAAAGGCCACAGTTCATAGTTATAACGCTCAATACTCATGTACTGCGACACAAAGCGGCTATCGGTTACCATGCGCTCTATATACGAAAACGCATCCTGTATTGTTTTGGCACGAAAGAAAATCCAGGCCAAACAAGTAATGGCAAACGTAAGCAGGATATTGAAAAAAGTTTTTACCGAGGCGAGGTTAAAAGACAACGCTACAGTATCTAGGTTGTTTCGGTTTTTGTTGAGCAACAACAGCGGGATAAAATACAGCGCATTAATCAATCCCCAGGCAATGAAGGTCCAACTTGCCCCGTGCCAAAATCCGCTCACCAAAAAGATGGCAAACGTATTTCGGATTTTCATCCACTTCGATCCTTTGCTACCGCCCAGCGGAATGTACAGGTAGTCGCGAAACCAGGTGGTGAGCGAAATGTGCCAACGCCGCCAAAACTCAGCGATGTCGCGCGAAAAATACGGATAGTTGAAATTCCGCAACAAATCGATGCCAAACAGCTTGGAAGTTCCCAAAGCAATATCGGAATAGCCCGAAAAATCGCCGTAAATCTGAAAGGCAAAATACACCGCACCCAACACCAACGAAAGCGAATTCATGCTGTGGTATTGGTCGAAAATAGCATTGGCATATTGGGCACATGTATCGGCGATAACGACCTTTTTGACCAATCCCCAAATAATTTGATAGACGCCTTCTTTGGCCTTTTCAAAATTAAATTTGCGACGTTTCTTCAATTGTGGCAACAAATGCGTAGCGCGTTCAATCGGGCCGGCCACCAACAAGGGAAAGTAGCTTACAAACAACGAATAATCGACAAAATTTTTCTCCGATTTGATGCGTCCGTAATAAATATCAATAATGTACGACAACCCGTGAAAGGTGTAAAACGATATTCCTACCGGCAATACTACATCGAGTAGGATAGGACTAACCTGCCAACCCACCGATTGGAATAAAGCAGCAAACGATTGAGCAAAAAAGTTGTAGTATTTAAAAATGCCTAAAAAGCCTAAGTTGATTGAAATACACAACCACAGCCATAGCTTTTTTTGTTTGGGGGTCTGGCTTTTTTCAATTTGGAGGGCCGAAAAATAATCGAGTAGGGTAGAAAACACCAACAAAAACAGAAACCGCCAATCCCAACAGGCGTAAAAGTAATAACTCGCCAAAATGAGGATGTAGTTCTGATTGATTTTCGACTTTTGGCCTACAAACCAATACATCAAAAATACTAGGGGCAGGAAAACCGCAAAATGAAACGAGTTGAAAAACATGTGGGCGCAATTAGCAATTAGCTGTCAGCTTTTAGCAACTAGCCCTTAGCGCTTGACTGCGGCTAAAAGCTAAGGCTAAAAATGAACTTCTTAAAAGTTAGGACTTAAATTGTATTTTTTATAGAAATTATCCAGCACTTCCACCACTTCATCTTCGGTGTCTACGATGCGAATAAGGTTCATGTCATCCGGACTCGCATTGTGTTCTTTCTCAATCATCACGGTTTTAATCCAGTCAATTAAACCCGACCAAAATTCGCTGCCGACCAAAATAATCGGGAACTTCCCAATCTTTTTAGTCTGAATCAACGTCACCGCTTCAAACAATTCGTCTAACGTACCAAAACCACCGGGCATGACCACAAAACCTTGCGAATACTTCACAAACATCACTTTGCGTACAAAGAAGTAGTCAAAATTCAAGTTTTTATCTTTATCAATATACGGGTTGTAATGTTGTTCAAACGGCAATTCAATGTTCAATCCTACCGAAGTCCCACCGCCATTGTGCGCGCCTTTGTTTCCGGCTTCCATAATCCCCGGACCGCCGCCGGTAATCACTCCGTAACCCGCTTTACTGATTTTGTAAGCAATTTTCTCTGCCAAATGGTAGTATTTGTTGTCGGGCTTGGTGCGCGCCGATCCAAAAATTGATACACACGGCCCAATACGCGCCATACTTTCGTATCCGTTTACAAACTCCGACATGACTTTAAAAATCGCCCAACTGTCATTGGTTCGGATTTCGTTCCAGGTTTTCTGTTTTAACTTATCGTGAATTCTCTCGTCTTCGTTTTCGTACTGATCAAATGCCATAACTCTTTTTTATATTAATTTTTTTTTTGAAGCTTTTCCGGCTGTTCGCTGTATCTTTTTATTGTTGGTCACCCTAATCCCGGTCATCGGGCTTTTCAACAAACAATAAAAAGGATGCCGCTGCCATCCGGGCTAAAAAAGCCTGCTAATTTAGTTCTTTTTTCAGGAATTGAGCCGTATAGCTTTTCTTGTTTTTTATAATCTCCTCCGGCGTACCGGCACACAAAATTTCACCGCCGCCTTTGCCACCCTCCGGGCCCACATCAATAATGTGATCGGCCAGTTTAATCACATCCATATTGTGCTCAATAATCAATACGGTATTGCCTTTGTCGACCAATTTCCGGATTACTTCCATCAACACGCGAATGTCTTCAAAATGCAATCCTGTGGTGGGTTCGTCCATAATGTAAAACGTATTCCCCGTATCTTTTTTCGATAATTCGGTAGCCAATTTAATGCGTTGCGCCTCACCGCCCGAAAGCGTTGTACTTTGTTGGCCCAAGGTAATATAACCCAAACCCACATCTTGTATCGTTTTGATTTTGCGGTATATTTTCGGAATGTTTTCAAAAAACACTACGGCTTCATCCACCGTCATGTTCAACACATCCGAAATCGATTTGCCTTTGTAGCGAATCTCCAACGTTTCGCGGTTGAACCGTTTGCCTTGACAGGTTTCGCACTCGACATACACATCGGGCAAGAAACTCATTTCTATGGTGCGCACACCCGAACCCTCGCAGGTTTCGCATCGTCCGCCCGACACATTAAAACTGAATCGACCGGCTTTGTAGCCGCGAATCATGGCTTCCGGCGTTTGCGTGTACAAACTTCGGATTTCCGAAAACACGTCGGTATACGTCGCCGGGTTGCTGCGCGGGGTGCGCCCAATCGGACTTTGGTCGATATCAATGACCTTGTCAATGTGCTCTAAGCCTTCTATTTTTTTATAGGGTTGCGGCTTTTTCACCGCATTAAAAAAGTGCGCATTTAAAATCGGATACAGCGTTTCATTAATCAACGTCGATTTGCCGCTGCCCGATACGCCGGTAACACAAATCAGTTTCCCTAACGGCAATTCGAGACTCACATTTTTCAAATTATTGCCGGTAGCACCGGTTAGTTTCAGGAATTTTCCGTTGCCTTCGCGTCGCTTTTTAGGAACTTCAATTTGCATGGTGCCGTTTAAGAACTGCGCCGTTATTGTATTTTCCGCCAACAATTCTTTAGGCGTTCCCTTGCTGATAATTTCACCGCCGTATTTCCCGGCTTTCGGGCCAATATCAATGACATAATCGGCACGCTCCATCATGTCTTTATCGTGTTCTACCACTAAAACCGAGTTGCCGATGTCTCGCAATTGTTCTAACGAATGAATCAGTTTTTCATTGTCGCGTTGATGCAACCCAATACTCGGTTCATCTAAAATATACAATACGCCAACGAGTTGGGACCCGATTTGGGTTGCCAAGCGAATGCGTTGCGCTTCGCCGCCCGAAAGCGATTTGGAGCTGCGGTGTAAAGCCAGGTAATTCAAGCCAACATTGACCAAGAAGCGCAAGCGGTCTCTGATTTCTTTGACGATTTCGGTAGCAATAATACGTTGCTTATCGCTTAAACGCGTCTCCAACGTATCAAACCAAGCTGACAAATCGGAAATATCCATGGTCGACAAGTCGAAAATATTTTTGTCATCGATGCGGAAATACATTGCTTCTTTTTTCAAACGCGAGCCATGGCATTCCGGACATTCAATTTCGTCCATAAACTCTTTGGCCCAGCGCTTAATTGACACCGATTCGCTTTCGTCAAATTGGTTTTTGATAAAATGGGAAATACCCTCAAATTCAATTTTGTATTCTTTGGTAATACCCAAGGTTTTCGAGGCCACCGAAAATTTTTCCTTGCCGCCGTACAAGATAATCTGCATGGCTTCTTCCGAAATTTTTTCAATCGGATCGGTCAGGGTAAAACCAAATTTTTCCCCTATGATTTCCAATTGCTTGAAAATCCAGGACGATTTGTATTCGCCCAGCGGTGCAAAACCGCCGTTTTTAATGGAGAGCTTAGGATTCGGAATAATTTTTTTTAAGTTGATTTCGTGTACGGTGCCCAAACCTTTACAAGTGTCACACGCCCCTTTGGGAGAATTGAAGGAAAACAAATTCGGTTCCGGATTTTGATAGGAAATCCCGGATGTGGGACACATCAAATTCCGACTGAAATACCGCACTTCATGGGTGTCCTGATCCAAAATCATCAACACATTTTCACCGTGATACATGGCGGTTTTTATGCTTTCTGTCAAACGTTTTTCATGGTCTTCATTAGGCTCTACCACCATGCGGTCGACCACAATTTCAATGTCGTGGGTTTTATACCGGTCGAGTTTCATGCCCGGTAGTAAATCCTGTACTTCACCATTTACCCGAACTTTCAGAAACCCTTGTTTGGTAATTTGCTGGAACAACTCGGCATAATGCCCTTTTCGCGCGCGGATAATCGGAGCCAAAATAGTGATGCGTTTGCCGGCAAAATACTGCATAATCAATGTTCTGATTTGCTCATCCGAATAGGAAACCATTTTTTCGTTAGTCACATAACTATAGGCTTCTCCGGCACGCGCGTACAATAACCGCAGGAAATCGTATATTTCGGTAATGGTGCCCACGGTAGAACGCGGACTTTTGCTGGTGGTTTTTTGCTCTATGGCAATCACGGGCGAAAGACCGTCAATTTTATCTACATCCGGACGCTCCAAGCCACCCAAAAACTGACGCGCATAAGCCGAAAACGTTTCGATGTAGCGGCGTTGTCCTTCGGCATAAATGGTGTCAAATGCCAACGACGATTTTCCGGAGCCCGAAAGACCGGTAATCACGACCAGTTTTTCACGCGGAATCGTAATATCAATATTCTTGAGATTGTGCACTCGGGCGCCGAGTACTTCAATCGTATTCTCTGTATCAAGCATAGCAATTAGGCAAAACGCAAAGGTAATGTTTTGCGGGTAAAATTTATATAGGAAAACGATAAGTTATCGGTAAAAAGCGTCACTCAATCACCATTTCTTTCAAACGCTTGCGGTAGCTTTCCAATACGTCTATTTTGGATAGGAAACCCACGTATTTTCCCTTGTGTACCACCGGTAAGGTAATGACATTCGAGGATTCAAACAGTTTCATTATTTTCTCGGGTTTGTCTTCAAACAAAACCAATTCTTTGGGCTGACTCAGGATTTCCTGCATCGTCATAAACTTGACGTGATTCGGATTGAAAATAAAAGCTTTCACTTCCTCAAAATCGATGAGTCCCAGTAGTGATTTGTGGTCGTCTAACACCGGAATCACTTTTTGGTCCGTAGTGGCGAAAATGTCAATCGCTTTCAACGGGGAGTCTTTCAGCGTCAAGGTTTTATAATGTTGTTGTACCAAATTGTAAAAGTTGATGCTTTGGATAATGTTTTTATCCTTGTCGCTGGTGAATACTTCGCCTTTGTCAGCCAATCCTTTGACGTCCATAGAGTGTTTTTCAAACTGTTTGGAAACCGCAAAACTCACCGAGGAAACAATCATTAGCGGTACCATTAAATCATAACCGCCGGTAATCTCCACAATAAGGAAAATAGCGGTTAACGGCGCGTGGAATAAGCCGCTCAAAATACCTGCCATGCCTACAATGGTAAAATTAGCTATGGGTAAATGATGGGTAAAGTTGAGCATGTTTACGGTTTTAGCAACTACAAATCCGAGATAGGAACCTACAAAGAGCGAAGGCGCAAAGTTTCCACCGTTGCCGCCACTGCCTATGGTCAATCCGGTAGCAAAGGCTTTGAGCAGCATGGTGATACCAATAAACGCCAATAAGATCCAATCGTTGTGTTTGAAGTTTTCCAACAGCGTGTTGTCTAGCAAAACGCCGGGATGCGAAGATGACAGCGTCTTGATGCTTTCGTAACCTTCGCCGAAAAGTGTCGGAAAGAAGAAAATCAAAATAGCTAATAAAGAAGCGCCAAATAAAGCTCTTCGATAGCCTTTGTTTTTGAAACTGCCAAAAAATTGTTCTACTTTGTGAAAGTTACGCGCGTGGTACAAGGAAGTGAAACCGGCCAGTATACCCAATAAAATATAGTATGGTGTGTTGTGGTAATCAAAGTGTAGTTTCTGTTCAAAATTGAGAATGACATCGGAGCTTAGTACTATAGTAGAAATCAGCGCACCGGTAGCCGCCGAAATAATAATTGGGATAAAGGCCGATATCGAAATATCAGTCAGCACGACTTCTACGGCAAATAAAACACCCGCAATGGGAGCGTTGAAGGCAGCCCCGATTCCGGCGGCCACACCGCAGGCCAACAGCAAGATTCGGTCTTTTTGTGATAAATGGTATTTCTGCGCGAAGTTGGAGCCAAAAGCGGCGCCGGTCACCACAATCGGACTTTCCAATCCGGCCGAGCCACCGAGTCCAACCGTTAAGGAACTGGTGACAATTTGGGCGTACATTTGTTTTTTGGGCATGATGCCGCCTTTTTTGGCAACAGCATACAACACTCGGGAGCTTCCTTTTTCCAAATGATTATCCAAAAAATGCCGAACCACAAATACGGTCAGCACTATCCCCGCAATGGGTAATAAACTATTGATGTAGGGTAACTTTAAAAAGCTGTTGATATCGTTGGCTAAAAGAAAAATGTTGTGTGCGAAACTTTTGAGCAGAATCACGGCAAAGGAACACGTTACCGCTACGGCTACGGCTGCCAGATAAATAAAGTTGCGTTCGCTGAGATTCTCTTTCAGCAAAAAAACCAAGTGCTCAACTCTTCTGAAAATACTTCGGAAAACGATTTTAAAAAACGATGCTTTAGTTGACGGCATGTAGTTTTCTTTTAATGGGCTAAGATACTTTTAAAAATAGGGTTTTCATAAAAAAACCATGTTAAATTTAATATCCCACGGCGGTGTCATCGCCTCTAAAATCAGCACCGCCCTCCAATGTTCCGTCGGGCCATACCAATATGGCATCAACCTTACCAATTACCGGTGCTGTTTTCTCATTAATGAAATAGCCTTTAGCGGTCAAATCGGATAGTGTTTTTTGATTAAACCGATGGGGTTCACACAAGATCTCATCGGGCAACCATTGGTGATGAAATCTCGGGGCATTGACTGCTTGTTGCATGCTCATCCCGAATTCGGATACATTTAAAATGGTTTGCAATACGGATGTAATAATAGTTGAACCGCCCGGCGAGCCCAACAGCATCCAGAGTTTTCCGTTTTTTTCGATTATGGTCGGCGTCATCGAACTCAACATGCGTTTGTTGGGTGCTATGCTATTGGCTTCCGCGCCTACCAACCCGTAACTGTTAGGAACTCCGGGCTTGGCGGAAAAGTCATCCATTTCATTGTTGAGAAAGAAACCCAATTCGTCGCAGTACAGCTTAGAACCGTAAGCTCCGTTGAGCGTGGTGGTCACGGATACGGCATTTCCATCCGCATCAACAATGGAGTAGTGGGTGGTTTCATTGCTTTCGTAAATCGATACGTTACCATGGGAGACATCAGCCGATTTGGTGGCTTTTTCAAAAGAAAAACTACGCATGCGTTCTTTCAGATACGTTTCGTCGCGTAAAGCTTTCTCCGGAATTTTAACAAAATCGGGGTCGCCCAAAAAGTAGTTTCTGTCGGCATACGCACGGCGCTCGGCTTCGACCAAAGTCTGAATGTATTTTTCAGAGTTGTGTCCGAAAGCGGATAACGGATACGGCGCAATCATGGTCATAATTTGTCCCAACGTAATCCCGCCGCTGCTGGGAGGCGCCATGGTAATTATTTTCAGGTCTTTATAATTGAATGTCACCGGTTGGCGCCAAACCACTTGGTACGATGCCATATCTTCCGTCGTAATGATGCCTCCTTTTTGTTGCAGAAAAGCCACTAACTTTTGCGCTGTTTTTCCACGGTAGAACTCTTTGATTCCTTTTTTAGCGATTTGTTCGAGTGTATTGGCTAAAGCGATGTACTTGATGGTGTCACCCACTTGAAAGGTTTGGTGGTAAAGTGTTTGATGGCCACTTATTTTGACAATGACGGCTCGGTATTCGTCTAATTTCTCTTTGTCTTTGGCGGTTACTACGATGCCTTTTCGGGCCAAATTGATAGCAGGTTGGAATAGTTCTCGCCATTTGAGTTTTCCGAATTTTTTGTGGACTTCAAAAATGCCTGCCACACTCCCCGGAACGGCTACCGAAAGGGCGCCGTCGGTACTGAGATTCGGAATCACCTCGCCGTTTTTATCTAAATACATGTCTTTGGAGGCGTTCTTCGGTGCCTTTTCTCTGAAATCCAGCGAGCCGATTTCGCCGTTGGCTTTTCGATACACCATAAATCCGCCACCCGAAATGTTTCCGGCATACGGATAGGCTACAGCTAGGGCCAACTGAGTAGCAATCATGGCATCAAAAGCATTACCGCCTTTTTTCATAATTTCGACACCGATTTCTGAGGCTTCCTGACGGGCCGAAACCACCATAGCTTTATCGACTGTTACCCCATTTTGTTGGGAAAAAGCAAGCGACGAAATCAGGAAGAAAACAAAACTGATTTGCTTCATAATTGCGCTAATTTTTCCAGGCAATGCTGTTGCAGTTCATCAAAAAACAAAAAGAATTCTTGCTCAAATTCGGTGTAAAATTGTTTCAGCTCTACGATAGATTCGTGCATGGCCACGCGGTTTTTGGTACGATGGTCCATTTGAAACATAATCATTTCCAAGCCTTCCAGTGTAGCATAACTTACCAACCAATTCCGGCCTACCATGTAAGGCAACATGCCTTTGGTTCTTTCGGTTAAAATATCATAATGCGCATCGAGCAAATGGTAAAAGGTATCAGCATACACCTCGAGTTTTTCCTCGGAATAGTTCCCCCAGTTTTTAGCTAAAAAATGATCGTAAAAGATATCCATAATAACACCCGAGTAGTGACCGTATTTTTCATGCAAGCGATGTTTGCTTTGCCTGTAAATCGGGTGCATATCGGTAAAGCTGTCGATGGAACGATGCAGCAAAATGCCCTTACGGATTTCTTCGGGATAATTTTCATATTGATGCCCGCGAACGCTATCCGCCATGAAATTCCCGATTTTGACCAAATCGTTTTCACCGGAAAGATAAATATGGGCTAAGAAGTTCATGTGCCTAATTTAGTAATTTTAAATTATAAATTTTGAATTTTAAATTAGATTCGGGAAATGGCAATCTCTATATTTGTATACTATAAAAATAACAGTTAAAAATTTACAATTGCAATGACACTCATAAAATCAATATCGGGAATCCGTGGTACTATCGGCGGGAAGGTAGGCGATAATTTAACACCGGTTGATGCCGTGAAATTTGCTTCGGCCTATGGTATGTTCCTTAAAAACAATATTCAAAAAGAAAAACTAAAAGTAGTTATCGGTCGCGATGCCCGTATTTCGGGACCTATGATTCACAATTTGGTGGTTCATACCTTAATCGGATTGGGGATTGATGTCATCGATTTGGGGTTGTCAACCACACCAACAGTGGAAGTGGCAGTGCCGTTGGAACAAGCGGATGGCGGTATTATTTTAACGGCCTCTCACAATCCGAAGCAATGGAATGCTTTGAAATTGTTGAATGAAAAAGGGGAATTTTTAAGTGGAAAAGAAGGAGAGTTAATCCTTCAAATTGCGGAGTCGGAAGCGTTTGATTTTTCCGAGGTGGACAATTTGGGCGAGATCACCATCAATGATGCTTACATGGATATTCACATCGATGAGGTTTTAGCGTTGCCGTTGGTGGATGCCGATGCCGTGGCTAAAAGGAAATTCAAAGTAGTGGTGGATGGTGTGAACTCTTCGGGCGGTATCATCATTCCGAAATTGCTGGAACAAATGGGCGTGGAGTGTGTAAAATTGTATTGCGAACCGAACGGCCATTTTCCGCACAATCCGGAACCTTTGAAAGAACACTTGGGTGACATTTGTAAATTGGTGGTTGAAGAAAAAGCCGATTTTGGGATTGTAGTAGACCCTGATGTCGATAGATTGGCATTCATTTCTAACGATGGTGAAATGTTTGGTGAAGAATATACATTGGTAGCCGTTGCCGATTATGTTTTAAGTAAAACGCCGGGCAATACGGTTTCCAATATGTCCTCCTCCAGAGCTTTACGCGATATTACGGTGCAACACGGTGGCAGTTACCAAGCCAGCGCCGTGGGCGAAGTGAATGTAGTGGAACTGATGAAAGCGACCCATGCTATTATTGGCGGCGAAGGAAACGGCGGGATTATCTATCCGGAATTACATTACGGTCGCGACAGTTTGGTAGGTGTGGCTTTGTTTTTAACGCACTTAGCCGGTTTAGATATGACGGTGGCCGAATTGAGAGCGTCCTATCCGCAATATTACATGAGTAAAAACAAAATCGAATTGACACCGCAAATTGATGTGGATGCGATTTTAGCGGCGATGACAGAGAAATACAAAAACGATAGTTCGACAAGCTCACTATCTACGATTGATGGGGTAAAAGTTGATTTTGCTACCGAATGGGTGCATTTGCGAAAATCCAACACCGAACCGATTATTCGTATTTACACCGAAGCACCAACACAAGAAGCTGCAGATACATTGGCGGTTAGAATTGTCAACGAAATCAAAGCAGTAGCAGGAATATAATCTGAAACAGAAAACATAAAAACCCTTTCCGTCGGAAAGGGTTTTTACTTATAAATCCACATCAAAACCGGTTGTGCACTGGCTTTGAGTATGGGGTCTATTTTTTTCATATTGGCGTTTGAGATGGTTGGACAACCCCAGCCCTCGGGTGTTCCGATGGGATAGGTTTCGGTGTCGGCTACTTTTTCCCAAGAATGAAATACAATATAACGTGATTCGGCATTACTATTGGTCGGCTCCAATCCGTGGAGCACGTATTTGACATGGATGCCCCAATCACTCCACGCTCTTTTTCCTATTTTGTATTTGCCCAAAGCCGAACAGTGACTGCCATCGACATTGCTAAAAGTAGGATTGCTTTTCGACCAATCCTGACTCCACGGATAATCGCAGCAACCGTGACCCACGAGCATTTTATGGCTGATGGTATTCTTGGTAAAATCATACACAAAAAAACGATTGAGTCCCGAATGAATACTCATGTCGATGAGAATACAAAAATCGGAATTGTAGCCGTTCTTTTTACAAAAAGCCAAGGCTTCCTGTGCCATAGTATGGGTTTTGGAAACATCGGCTTTTGGTTTGTGATGGCGCTTGTAATGAGTGTCGATGGTTTTGTAACTACATAGAGCACCAATAAACAACAGAAGAAATACCAATTTTTTTTTCATGGGGTTTGCTTTCTTCTAATAACGCAACACGATTCAAAATAGTATATGCGCTGGCTATTATTTACAGCATTATTTATGCGGATTTTCATCAAAATTCACCATCCAGTGAATTCCGAATTTATCGGTAAACATGCCGAAATAGGCACCCCAAAAAGTACTTTCCATAGGCATGATGATTGTTCCGCCGGCCGACAAACCGTTAAACAAACGGTCGGCTTCGGCACGACTGTCGGTGTTGATAGAAACCGAAACATTGCTGCCTATTACCACATCACCACTTTGCGAGGTACTGTCGCTTCCCATTAAAATGGTGTTCCCGATAGGCAAGGAAACGTGCATGATGCGGTTGGCATCTTCTGCTGAAGGCGGTGGACAATTTTCACTGGGCGGCATGTCTTTGAACTTTCCCATATAAGGAAACTCCCCTCCGAATACCGATTGGTAAAATAAGAACGCCGCTTCGCAGGTCCCGTTAAAAATTAGGTAAGGATTAACTTGTGTCATTTTTATTGAATTAGGATTTATTAATTTTTACTCTTTGGGCATTTTAGTATGATCCATATAAAGTGTATTCCACCGATGACCGTCTAAATCAGTGAAACCACTGCCGTACATCCATCCTTGAATTTCTTCAGGTTCGGCAAAAATAGTGGCACCGGCCGCTTTGGCTTTGGCGGTTAAGTGGTCTATTTCTTCGCGACTTTCGGCATCTATAGAAATCAAAAACTGAGAAGTAGTAGACCGATCGTTGAGGTCAATACGAGAAAATTTTTGCAAGGTCTCTTCCGGAAAGAGCATCACTACAAAATTCTTTTGACCAACAAACATACACTGCATGGTGCTGTCGTACGGGTTGTCATTCGGATTAAAAGTAAATCCTATTTGCTCATAAAAGGCTCTCGATTTTAAGACATCTTTTACCGGAAGGTTGAGCCATATTTCTTTGGTCATAATTAAAAACGTTATTGTTCAACATATTTTTTAAAATTGTCCAATATGGCTTGCCAGCCGCCACGTTGCAGGTCGACCGGATTTTGATGTTCGGGTTCAAAATTTTCAGTCACAATTACGTTGTGGTCCATCCGGTCAAATTTTACGGTTACTTTTCTGCCGTCGGCAATGGTGTATACTACTTTTTTGTGCGGTATGACTTCCCGGTAGGTTCCGGTAAAATCAAAACGCACACTACCGTCTTTAGCGGCCATGGTATAAAGGAAATCTTTTCCGGTTTCCAAATGGTTCTCTGCTTTGGGGCAATGCCAATCGGGCGAGGCAAAATTCCAATGCACAATATGCTGTGGTTGTGTGAACTTCTCCCATGCTTCTTCTAATGAAGTTTTGAGTGTGATTTTTACCGTAATGCTTTTGGTGTCACTTTCGGCTATGTTTTTTACCCTTTCCAAAGCTTTCGGGAACGCCTCATTAAAATAGTCTATGTACTTTTCGACGACATCGACGGAGACGTTAACGGTGGTTAGGCCGTTGTTTTCGCTCAAATCATAACGCTCTTCCGAACCCGACCACGATTGTGTTTCTATGGTTATAGGCTGTTCTTCATAATTAGCGATGTCGCCTATATGTTGAAAAACCATGCTTTCAAAAGGTCTCTTTAAAACAATTTTAGAATTCATGCCATCGCCGCTCGACGAGAGAAAATAAATTTTGCTGCCTTCGTTCCAATCGGAAATGACGAAAGAACCCTCGCAGAAGGCACTGGTCCAATCTTGATAATTTTCTTCATCCCAAAGCGAATACCAAACTTTTTCTTTAGGAGCATGAATAGCGATGCTGAATGTTAGTTTTTTCATTTCTTTACTTTTTTTAAATTCTCATTTCTTTTAAACTGAACCATCCGGCGAATTAAATCGGTTGGAATAGGCTGGTCTAACGGAAACTGAACGGCTCCTTTTGAATTTTTATAGCCTGAAATCTCTTTTTGAAACGCTGCAATGGCAGATCCGGTCGGGTAAAAGCCAATATGGTTTTTGTAGACCGCAAAATACACCAACGGGCCGTTTTGTTTGAATGCCGGCATTTGATAACTGATGCATTCCTCTGCTTCGGTAGCCGTTTCCTTGATAGTGCGACGGATAGTCTCCAACAGCGGTTTTACACTTTGCTCCTGAAGCGTGATGTAGTCATCAATAGTTTTGTATACCGTTTTCATCATCCGAATTTTTTGCGGAAGGGTAAAGTTACAAAATCAAGGCTGCCGATGTCCTTTATGCTTCATAAAATTCAATCGGTAAGTCATCCGGGTCATTGATGAACGTGAATCGTTTTCCCGTATATTCGTCAATGCGAATGGGCTCTGACGCTATTTGAAATTGGTTTAAATGGGCTATGATTTTTTCTATACTTCCGACTTCAAAAGCCAAATGTCGTAACCCGACGGCTTCGGGTCGCGATACTCTTTGGGGCGGATTGGGGAACGAAAACAATTCGAGGATATAGATGCCGTTAAGCGCTAAGTCTAATTTAAACGATTGGCGTTCGGCTCGGTATACTTCCCGAATGATTTCCAATCCGAGGATTTCGGTGTAAAACTTTTTTGAAATCTCATAATTCGAACAAATCACGGCTACGTGATGTACTTTTTGAAGCATGTGTTATATTTTTTTCTTGGCCACTTTGTTGTGTATTACATTGACTTGTTGCAAAGCGGCACTGCTGTACCAAAGCGTCATATCGGCTTCAAAAATACGGGCTTTTACCGCCGGATCGGTAGCTACTAAAGCGTTGGCTTCTTCTATTGAACTGACATTGAAAATAAAAACACCGCGGTAATTTTTATCGTTTTTGCCAAAAGGTCCGGCGACTACTAATTTGCCTTCAGCGGCTAATTTGTTAATGTTGGCCATGTGTCCTTCAAACAATTGAGCGCGTTCTTCTTTGGTGGCATTGGTGTTGGAACCGGTTTTCAATAGGCAAAGCACATAGGTTTTCATGCCATAATCATCGGCGCTGAGTTGCTGAGCCAAAGCGGCATCGTAGTCGGGATTGTTTTCCTGAGCCATGCCGTAACCGGTTGCGATTAAAAAGAAAAAGAGAATTTTTTTCATGATTATTTTTGTTGAGGTGGGTTATCGGAAAAGTGTGCCTTTATTTTGGTTGCTGCCTCACGACCGTGTTTTTTGGCATACCAAAAACCAATCATAAAAGCTATTGTGTCAAGATAGTCTATCATCACTAGGCGGAAAGTTGTATCTTTTTTCGTTGTAAAAGAAGATAGCTGTAACAGCCTAAAAAGGGCAAAGTAAACAACATCATCTTCGGATTCCAACTTAATACACCTACCAAAAGCAACATCAGAAACAACAAGGCTATTGCCGTTGAGGCTATGAATACCCAACTCATTTTGGGTTTGGCAATCAGTAATGAAAAAACTAAAATAAGTTGACCCAACAGCGGAATCAGAATAAACGGATGTAAAAAGGCTTCGGGCGATTGATTTATTTTTCGCAACAAATCGAACTCAATTTGCACAATGAATTCACTTTGTTTCGCCCATTCCAAATAGCCGATGAAAGAGCTTAAAAACAAACCGAGGATTACTTTTTTAAAGGATGTCATGGTATTGTATTTACAGTAAAAATACAAAAAATTACAAGCCGATTCTTTTCAAAGTAGTGGCAATTACCGAATTGATTTCGGCTGAAAGTTTGGCTTTATAGATTAATCCGACATACATTACGGAAACGAGTATCGATTTTAGAAGGATATTCGGAATCGGGTGAAACGGAAATTCCCAATAGTAAAACGCAAAGAAGCAAATCAAACCGATACCAAATGCGTAGAGATTTTTGAGGGTAAACGGATACAAATTCATTTTGAATACCACAAACAACAATTTGGCGATGCTGTACAGCATAATCGATATTAAGGTCGCCATAGCCGCCCCGTTGATGAAATATCTCGGAATAAAATACATGTTAAGCGTTACGGCTAAAAAGGCCAATAACAAGCCCAGAAACAAAACGGCTTTGTAATATTTGGAGTTGAAAATAATGGCGTTGTTGTTACCCAACAGTAAATCGAAATATTTGGAAAGACCAATTACAAAAACCACAAAAACACCGCCGCGATAGTTTTCGGGCAACAGCAGGTACAATTGGTTGATGTTCACCAATATGCCTACAAATACCAAACCACCAACAATTTGCAACGAGATAGACGTCTTTTTATACAAATCGTTCAGTTCATCGTGTTTGCCTTCGGTCATCAATTTGGCCGTAATGGGATACGTAATTTGATGCATGGCTCTGCTCGGTACCGATATTACCGTAGCAATAAAAATAGCCACCGAATAATAAGCGATATTTTCAATTTTGATATACTGGCCAATCATGTTTTTATCGATGTCGAGCAGCATATTGGCAATACTTCCGGAGAGAATGATAAACAGTGAATAGGTGAGTACGGCTTTGCCGTTATGCGGCATTTTAAACGAAAATTGTATCGGTTGTACTCTATTGGCATAAAACAACATGACCAAGGTGGTAAGCAAATAAATGCCCATCAGGATATCGACAAAAGTTTCGGCGGATATAATGCCGTAATACACGGCAAACAAAAAGACCGTGATAAAAATACGCAGTAAAATTTCTTTCACAAAACTCCCGAAAACCGATTGCATGTGCACTTTGACCCAAGCATAGAAAATTTCAAAATAGCCCATACACAAACCAATGACCGGAATTTGCCAAAAGTAGTCGTAGATGATGGGATTTTTGCGCGAAAAAAAGGAAGCGATGTCGTGGTAAAAGAAGCTACCGACAAGCAATAACGGCACTAATACGATAAGCGGTAAGACCATCACAAACGTGAGAAACTCGCTTTTTTCTTTTTCAGTTTGGTATTGCGAAAAGAATTTGACCAAGGTGTTGTGCACTCCAAAAGCCATCAGCGGGAAAATTATATTGGCCGAGGATAAAATGTAACCGGTTAGTCCGTAAAATGTCTCGCCTAAAAAATGCGGATACATCAACAGCGTATTTGCGGCGCCAATCGCAAAACCAATATAGGTAATGATGGTGTTTTTGATGGATTGATTGACAACGATGCCCATGAATGGTTGCGGGTTACGAGTTACGGGTTACGAGTTTTGACAGTTTTTCTGTTAAGCTTTTTCGGGAATATTGTTGCAAACCAACGGCATGAACTTTTAGATTTTGCTTTTGGTATTCCTGATAATATTTCAAAAGTACGTCTTTTAGTCTTTCTTTTTCGTCATAGGTAAAGAAAACCCCGGTATTGGTCGTGGTGATGATTTCGGCAAAATCAGAACCTTCCGGGCCGATGGCCACAATAGGCCTTTCGGAAACCAAGTATTCAAACAATTTTCCCGGAATAATGCTTTTGGTGTCTTCGGAATCAATTTCAATCAGCAATAATACTTGTGATTTTCGTTGGTGGGCTACGGCTTCGCTGTGCGAAATATAACCCAGGTTCATGACAAACTCATCGAGTTTGAATTCGGCTATGGTGTCCAACACTTCGCGGCTCACGGCGCCGATTAATTTCAGTTGAAAATCCTTTCTGAAATCGGGATGCTCTTTGGTTAATTCCTTCAGCGCTTTCCACAAAATACGCGGATTTCTCTCCGATAAAAACGAACCGATATGTGCCAACGTAAATTTTTCATCCAGCGGCTGTCGGACAATGTTTTCGGTATCGTAGCCATTGGTAATCACGGCTATCGGTCGTTGGGTAATGGCTTCGAATTCGGCTTTGGTCGTTTTACTCGTTACAATGATGGTATCGGCTGTGGTGAGTACTTCTTGCTCCAACGCTTTGTGCTTTTTTTCGGCATACGAAGATAATTTCAATGCTTTGTGGTATCCGATGGTCGTCCAAGGATCGCGAAAATCGGCCAACCAGTGCAGTCCTAATTCTTTTTTTAACTGCAAACCGATAAGATGTAAACTGTGTGGTGGACCCGAAGTGACAACGGTGTCTATATTGTTTTCCTGAATGTATTTTTTTAAAAATTTAACCGAAGGATTTACCCAAAAACAGCGTGCATCGGGAATAAAAATATTCCCGCGAATCCACAGCAGGAATTTTTCCAAGAGCGTTTGCTTTTTTTGATTCGGAATGATTCCGGAGCTGATTTTTCGGGTTTTGTTTTTGCCGAAAAGCGAGGCCAATCCATAGGGTTCGAAAATTTTGTTTTTCAAAATAATCGCTTTTTCCGATACTTCGCTTTCCAAATCCGAATCGACGATAGGATAGGTTGGATTTTCGGGAATGTATACTATAGGCTGAATGTGATAATCGGGTAAATATTTGACAAACTTTAACCATCGTTGCACACCCGGTCCGCCGGCCGGTGGCCAATAATAGGTTATGATTAAAAGTTTTTTGGGTTCAGCCACGTTGTTGCAATGCTATTTTACAGATTCGTTTTTCTTTCTTTTTTGCTCCAGGTAGACCACGCCGATAATGGCAAAGGCCATAGCTATGGCGCTGAGTAAAGCAATGGTGCTGCCGGTTTTTACAACTTGCGGTTCAAATGTAAATTCCACGGTGTGTTTTCCGGCCGGAATTTGAATCCCGCGCTGTACGTAATTTACGCGGTAAATAGGCGTTTCTTTCCCATCAACAGTAGCTTTCCAACCGGTATAATAGTTTTCCGAGAACACGGCAAAACCATCATAGCTGTTTTGGGATACATATTTGATGTAATTCGGCTCGTATTCTTTGACTGTGATAGATGCAACACTGTCTTTTTGGTATTTTGGCGTCAGTGAAACGTTATCTAAATCATTCAACTTACTTCTCACGGCAACATTTTTGGTGTCGATGTTGCCCAGTGTTTTCATTTCTTCATCAGCCGAATTTACCGTTTTCAGTGTGGCTACAAACCAAGCATTACCGTTTGCGTTCGGGTTTTTCACCGCTACGCTTTCGCCGTCATTGGTTTGCAACAACAGGTATTTTACATTCAACGCATTCAACACCGGAATGTCTGCGGTTAATGTCATGGTTTCGGGATCGATACTTTTGTTTAAATCGTTTAATTGTTTGTCGATTTGGTAATCAAACAATTGTTCGTATCGACGGGGTCTCACCGCACTGTATCCGCCAACCGCTTTGTGAAAATACGACGTGCGACCCAACAGACGGCCTTGTAATTCGTATACTCTGAAAATCGAAGTGTCTTTTAAAATTTCCTTGTCGGCCGCTGTTTCTTCAAACGGTTGCTCGACTTCGCGGGCACTTCGGAATTGTCTTCCGTCATTGCTGACATATTTTTTATCGATAAAAAACAAATCACCCACCATGATTAATCCTACCAGAATTACGGCTGTGGTTGAAGCTAATTTTTCTTTAAGGAATAGCCACAAAATTCCGAAGGCCATCAGCATCAAAACGCCGGAGCGCAATAAATCGGCTTTAAACAAATCCATTCGGTCTTCGCGTAAAGCCGATACAAATCCCTCGCCAAAGGTTTTATCCTGACCTTGGTTGAGCATGCTTTCCAATCGGGCATCAATCGCACTTTCAAAAGAGAAAGCACCTTTACACACATAAATTAAAGCCACCAAACCAATAGCCGTTGCTGCCGTATAGAGTAGTGATTTTTTTCGGTTATCGCTTTCTTTCATAAAAGATTGCAATCCCATGACTGCCAACACCGGTACACAGAGTTCCAAAATAACTTGTATAGAAGAAACGGCCCTGAATTTGTCGTAGAAAGGCACATAATCGATAAAGAAATCGGTAAGACCGGTGAAGTTTTTTCCCCATGACAAAAGCAATGAGAAAATCGCACCGGCTAAAAAGGCATACTTCACTTTTCTGCGGTCATGATACAAGGCGAGCACACTCAGGAAAAAAACCACCGCGCCAATGTACGCCGGAGCGGCCACTATGGGTTGATCGCCCCAATAGGTAGGCGCATAATTTTCGGTAAAGGTTTGGGCTTCACTTTCGGTGGCACCATACGAAAGCATGTAATTATATACATGAGAATCGGTGCCCAACGTTTCACTGTTACCACCACCGTAGAGTCGGGGCGCAATAAGGTTTAAACTTTCGCCGATACCATAACTGTATTCGGTAATGTATTCTCTGGGCATGGATGCGGTTTCGTCATTTTTAGAACCATCGGCTTTAAACGACAACTCGTTTTTGCCACGCATACTAAAGTCGGCGTATTCCTTGGTGGCCATCAAGCCTGTGGCATTCACGCCCAGAGCCAATACCAAAGCGATGGCAAAAGTGCCTGCAATTTTGGGTAACGATTGCCATTCTTTTTCTTGGATTAATCGGTACACGAAATATACCGAAAGTACCAAGAGCAACAACAACAAATAGTACGTCATTTGGAAGTGGTTGGCGTTGATTTCCAGAGCTACTGCCAACATGGTCAGGATGCCGCCGTGCAGGTACTTTCGTTTAAAGACCAATATAAAACCGGCGATTACCATAGGCATATAAGCTATAGCATGGGCTTTTGCATTGTGACCAACCCCTAAGATGACAATAAAATAAGTCGATAGTCCGAAGGCCAAGGCTCCGAAAAAAGCCTTTAACGGATCGGTTCGAAAGACGAGCAATAGCGAGTAGAATCCGAGGAAATATAGGAAAAGATAATCAGCCGGACGGGGTAAAAACCGCAAGGCATCATCTAACATTCCGATATAGTCGTGCGGGTATTTGGCTCCTAACTGATAGGTAGGCATTCCGCCAAAAGCAGCATTGGTCCAAAACGGTTCGGTTTGTGTTTCAGCTCTGAAGACATTTTGTTCTTTGGCCATTCCGGTATACTGAACGATATCGGATTGGTATATTTTTTTGTTTTGCAGAACGGGATAAAAATAGAGGAGTGAAACGATAATAAAACCAAGAATGGTTAACAAATGCGGATAGGCCTTTTGAAGTTGTTTCATAGTATTGGATTAGATTGAATCGGGAAATTAGTCGATTTCTTCGAAATCAACATATTCGCCGACAATTTTCTTTTCTTTCGGTTTTTCCGATGAAGCTTTTTGGGTATTTTGCTGTTGGTATTGTTGGCGGTATTGTTCCTGTTGCTCTTGGAATTGTTGCGTCGCTTTTTCCACTACCTTTTTGGCTACCACCGGCAAAAACAATCGGGCCAAGAACCTGAAAATGTAGTAAAAAGCAATAATATAAAGTAAGGTTTTTACAAACCCGGGCATAGATGCAGTTTCCATTCTAATCAATAAAATTTGTCAAAAGTACTAAATTCTCTGATGTAAAATTTGCTTTGCTATCTTAAATAAATAATAAAATATATTACTTTTGGAAGACTATTATTTTCTGCAAACCGACAAATCTGTTATGATAAAAAAGAAATTGCTTTTGGTACTCGGGTTTTTGATGATTTCAACTACTCAGTATGCCCAATACACCGATATTATAAATTCTAACCGTCCGGGCGAATCGATGTCGGCTTTCTCTGTTGGTAAAACAGTGATTCAGGCAGAAGGCGGTTTGTATGGTATTCAGGAAAAGCATGATTTGGCTCGCTATGAAGCCAATGGTTTCGGAACCGAATTGGATGTACGTTACGGCGCTTTTTTCGATCAATTTGAATTTATTTTGAATACGCAATACCAATACGATTGGTATACCGCTCCTTTAGTTTCGGATACCCGAGGCGGTTTCAAACAGTTTACTTTGGGAGCTAAATATTTGGTATACGATCCGTTTGTGCAATTGAAGGATGAAAAGCCCAATGTGTACAGTTGGAAAGCCAATCATCGTTTCAGTTGGAAACAATTTATTCCCGCGGTAGCCGTATATGGTGGTTTCAATTTGAATTTAGGAACAAACCCGTTTACTTTCGATTCCGATCCTACCATCAGTCCGAAATTGATGGTCATTACCCAACATCATTTCGGCTCCAAATGGGTTTGGGTTAACAATATCATTGCCGATAAGTACATGACCGATTACCCTACTTTGGGATGGATTTCAACTATGACCCGAGGTTTTAACATGCGATGGTCGGGCTTTTTAGAAGTACAGGGTTATAAGAGTGATTGGTATGCCGATAGCGTGTTCAGATTGGGTGCGGCTTATTTGGTCAGAGAAAATATCCAATTGGATGCTTCTTTAGCAAAAAACATCAAAGATACTCCGGCCATATTATATGGTAGTTTCGGAATGTCTTGGCGTTTTGACAGTAATTATGAAACAAATTACAGACGCATCAAAAACGATAAAAAAGACGATAAAAAGAAAAAAGATAAAAAATCGAAAAGAGACAAAGGGAAAAAACGTAAAGACGAAGTAGAATTAGAAAATACGAAGCCGTAATGATTACTGTAGTTGAAGCCAATACCAAAGCGTTATTAAAAGAATACGTAAAATTTCCTTTTGAATTATACAAGAACCATCCGTATTGGGTGCCGCCTTTGATTGCAGACGAACTTGAAACGTTTGATAAAAGTAAAAACCCGGCATTTTCATCGGCAGAAGCCTATTTTTATTTGGCTTACAGAGATGGAAAAGTGGTTGGCCGGATAGCAGCCATTATTAATTGGAATGAAGTCAACAATCAAGGCAAAAAGAAAGTGCGTTTTGGGTGGTGGGACGTTGTTGACGATATCGCTGTTACGAAAGCATTGTTGGAAAAAGTATACGAGTTGGGCATGGCTCACGATTTGGATCATGTGGAAGGTCCCATGGGTTTTTCCAACTTAGACAAAGTAGGCGTACTCACGGAGGGTTTTAACGAGATAGGTTCTATGATTACATGGTATAATTATCCATATTACAAAGACCACTTAGAGCAGTTAGGTTTCGTTAAAGAAAAGGAGTATCTCGAAAACCGCTTTAGTTTTAACAATGTGAATCCGGATTTTTTTATCAAAGCCAATGATTTGATTGTCAAACGATACGGGTTAAAACCGGTCAATTTTACGTCTACTTCCGCCATTATGCCGTATGTGGATAAAATGTTTGATTTATTCAATGCTTCCTATGCATCACTATCCTCTTTTGTGGCGATCACCGAAGTCCAGAAAGAATATTTCAAAAAGAAGTACATCAGCTTTATCAATCCGGAATACATTAAGTTTATTTTAGATAAAGACGATAAGATGATTGCGTTTAGTATTGTAATGCCGAGTTTCTCCGAAGCCTTGCAAAAAACCAAAGGCAAATTGTTTCCTTTTGGATTCTATCATTTGTTGCAAGCCAAGAAAAACAGCAAAGATGTATTGTTTTACTTAATCGGAATCGATCCGGAATATCAAAGTAAAGGAGTAACCGCAGTCGTTTTTAATGAATATTACAAAGTTTTCAAAGCGAAAGGGATTCAAAATTGTATCCGAACACCGGAGCTCGAGGATAATCATGCGATTCATAATATTTGGAAGCATTTCAATCCGGTTACTTTCAGAAGAAGACGAACTTACACGAAGTCGCTCTAACCCGAAATTTCTTTCTCCAAAATAAACACCTCTCAAATAACAGGATGACTCTTGTTAAAGTTTTTGTTCAGTGCGATAAAAAGGTGCTATTCCTTTGATTTTTTTTGAAAAAAGCCCAAATCAAGTGTTAAAAAAAAATGGCATTTGTGCAGTTAATCGATAAAAACCAAAGGTTCGTAGAAAACTTACGAGTTTTTTAACATTTATTTAGAATTGTGCCTAATTTTAACATCCCATTCCAAGAATCTACCTGCTTATTGTTTTTCT
The DNA here is from genome assembly GCF_030053345.1 of Flavobacterium sedimenticola. Taxonomy (GTDB): domain Bacteria; phylum Bacteroidota; class Bacteroidia; order Flavobacteriales; family Flavobacteriaceae; genus Flavobacterium; species Flavobacterium sedimenticola. Next base: position 2,434 of record NZ_JASGBP010000004.1, on the reverse strand, counting down.
TTTTGCTTTCAAAACTGAAAATTTCTGATGTTTTGGTGCCCTAATTTACACTAATCCAAACCTGTTCGTGATGTGGTATTCCAATAATACATAACATTATGAAAAACACTACTTTACTTAAGTTTTTAGGATTTCCCTGTTGTAGCGATTATGTCGTTAGTAAAGGGGAAAACGGGTTTAAGTTAGATTTTTCCAAAGCAACAGCATTGGATAGTGATTACTCCAAAACACAGGGTAACACTAAAAACAAAGGAGCGATTAGCATTATCATGCTACTCATCCTTTTTTTATTTTCTAACATTTCTACCGCTCAGATTACCTTAGACGGTGATCCGAACGATTGGGGAACTTTACTGGCTTCTCCGGGTGGAATCAAAGCCAGAATCACCGATCCGATTGATAGTACGGATGATATTTGGACCTTGGGTTCCAAAGATACACTTCCGATTAGTCAATGGGCATGGACAACTAATGGGGCCAACGACAAAAACAACATGGCCAACGTTGGGTATTATTTTGACGGAACCCGATTGTATTTCTTTGCCGACAGAAGAGCCAATAATGGTGATTCGGCTATCGGATTTTGGATTCTTCAAGATAGTGTCGGCAAATTAGGTGTTACCAGTGGAGGTTTTAGCGGGCAACACGTAGATGGTGATATCTTAATGATTAGTCACTTCGTTAACGGTGGTGCTGTCGCAGATATCAATGCCTATCGATGGATTAACGGGGCATTAGATCCAACGCCCATTCCGCTACCTACTTCGGGCTTAGATGCCAGAGTAAACGTGGGTACGGTAAACGCACCGGCTTCATGGAACTATGTGCCGAAATTTGGTGCTGCCGGAACCTATCCTGACTCTTCGTTCTTCGAAGGGTTTATTGATTTAAGTAGTGTCAACTTTAATTTGAGCGTTTGTCTGGGAACTTTCCTGGCGGAAACCAGACAGTCTCAATCACTAACCGCTTCCTTAGAAGATTTGGCGAGAGGCCGTTTTGGCTCTGTACCGGAACCAAAAACGTTAGTAGGAAGCTCGTTTTGTAGTGCTGTTCCTAACAGCGGAACCATTACCATGGCTAACTCTGAAACTCAGGTAAGTTATCAGCTTAAAAACAATGCAGACAATAGTAATGTGCAAGCAGCACAGTTAGGTACCGGTGGTACACTAACATGGTCTAACTTGCCGGCCGGCAGTTATTACGTTATTGCTACCAATGTGTTGTCAGAATGTACACTCGAAATTGGTAGGCCGACTGTAGTTTCAGTTATACAGTCTCCAACGGTAACGGTAAACTCACCTTCTAAGTGTGCTAATGATCCGGCGGTGACTATTACAGCTACTCCAAATCCGGCAGGTACCTATACCTATACTTGGGTAGTGCCTCAAGGTGCATCAAACCCGGGTAATGTGGCAAGTTTCAGCGCCACTGTAGCCGGTGTTTACTCGGTTACCATTTCCAATGGAACTTGTTCAGGACAAGGTTCAGGAACTTTAACAGTGAATCCTAACCCCACTTTAGTAACTCATAATCCGGCACCGGTTTGTGCTCCTCTAACTGTTGATTTGACAGCTGCAGCCGTAACGGCAGGTAGTAATTTAGAGGGAGGCACTTTAACTTATTGGACAGATGCCGGAGCAACGATTGCACTAAACAATCCGAGCGCTGTTTCAGCCTCCGGTACTTATTATATAAAAGTAACAACATCGGCGAATTGTTTCGATATCAAGCCGGTTACGGTTACAATCATTCCTATCATTCCTATTCAAATCAATTGTCCGCAAAACAGCTCAACCAGTGCCTGTGCTTATGCCGATCAGGCAGCGGTTAACGCAGCTTTCCAAACTTGGTTGGCAGGTTTTACGGCTAGTGGTGGAAACGGCACTCTAGTTACTTCCGGTCTTCAGAATCATACAGCCCCGGCTCTGTGTACCGGCGGATCAGTAACCGTTAACTTTAGTGCCTCTGATGATTGTGGAAAACAAGCAAGTTGTTCTGCCACCTTTACCATTACAGCTCCTGCAGCGGTAACCACCAATGCCCCGGCAAACGCTTCGGCTTCGGCTTGTGCGTATGCGGATCAGGCAGCGGTTAACGCAGCTTTTGCAGCATTCTTAAACGGCTTTAGTGTAAGTGGCGGATGTGCTCCAAGCGGCAGCTTCACCGGACAACCGGTAGCACCAAGCTTGTGTGAGGGCGGCACCACTACAGTAGTTTACAATGTAAGTGATAAATGCTACAGTGGTTCGGTAACCAGAACCTTTACCATTACAGCTCCTGCGGCGGTAATCACCAATGCCCCGGCAAACGCTTCGGCTTCGGCTTGTGCGTATGCGGATCAGGCAGCGGTTAACGCGGCTTTTGCAGCATTCTTAAACGGCTTTAGTGTAAGTGGCGGATGTGCTCCAAGCGGCAGCTTCACCGGACAACCGGT
>NZ_JASGBP010000003.1:30248-343001 GCF_030053345.1 Flavobacterium sedimenticola | reverse complement strand
TTCCGAACAGAGAAGTTAAGCCCGACTGCGCAGATGGTACTGCAGTAATGTGGGAGAGTATGTCGCCGCCTTTTTTTTTTTGAAACCCTATCCTAACGGATGGGGTTTCTTGTTTTATGCTTAGGGACAAATTGAAGTTGCTCAATGCTTTGCGCGAGGGATGGAAGCAAGCTGCCTTGCAGCGCGGACAGCCCGACCCCTTTCGACAGGCTCAAGAAGGGACAAGGGGGCGCGCCCTAATTAAATTGTTTTTAACGGATATTGACAATGATTTTGAATGGGGCATTGTGTACATTTCGGGTTGGTAGGCCGACACGTCTCCCGTCCCAAGAATGAAATGGCCATACCGACCTCACCCCAAATTTCTTTGGGTAATACCTGCATGAGTTGTTTTTCGACTTTATTCCCGTCTTTGGCTTCCTCAATGAGTCCGATGCGAGGAGCCACGCGAATGACGTGTAAATCGGCAATGATGCCTTCTGCCGGAACTTTCATTTCGCGCATGATGACGTTGGCCGATTTTCTTCCGATACCCTTTAAGGCGGTCAATGCTTCCAGTGAGGTAGGAATGTTGTCGTCTTTTTGGAGTTCCCGTGCAATTTGAATTATCCATGTTGCTTTGGTGCCAAAGTTTCGAACTTTGGTAAGGTAAGGAATGAGTTCGTCGACTTGGGCAACGGATAAACTTTCTATAGTGGGAAACGCCTCAAAAAGAGCCGGAGCCACCTTGTTGATATTGGCATCAGAGTCTTGTGCCGATAATATCACCATGACCATTAGTTGGTAAAGATTTTGATAATCGAGCGGGTGTTTTTTATCGCGATACAATTCGATGATTGGGTTTATTCTTTCGGACCAATCGTTTTTTTCAAATAATTCCATTCTTAGTGTTTTTCCAAATATTCTTTAATGCTGTCAATGACTTTTTCATTCCCCAATATTTTTCGATGTCCTAACTGTTCTGTGATAATTAGTTCGCTGTTTTCAAGATATTTATGGATGTTGTAAGCTGCTTTTATGTCTACCTCATGGTCATTCTTATCATGGATAATCAGAACAGGAATTTTAACCTCTTTAGCAGCCACATGGGCAGCATAATTTTCCATCGGTTCGCCAAATTTTCTTTCGAAATGCGCTTTTAATAGCCCGGCATAGTTGACGGGTAATTTTAATTTTTTGACAAAGTCTTCTAAAATGTCCAGAATGACATCACCACTACCAATAATGACGGCTTTTTTTACATGGAGATTTTGCCTTATGGCATTCAAAATCGACATACCACCCAAAGAGTGACCGACCGCAAATTCAAATGGTCCGAATTGTTTTTCCAATTCTAAAATAGAGGCTATAAACTCGGTCATGATGGTTGTTTTGCCTTCCGATTTGCCATGTGCCGGCGCATCAAAGCTTACCGTTTGGTAACCCATATTGACCAGCATGTCCGCGATTTTAACCAATTGGGTACCGCGACCCGACCAACCGTGTACTAACAGCACTCTTTTTTTGCTTTCGCCATAGCAGTACACGCGAATTTTTTTGTTTAGTTTCGGAATCAATAGACTCGTTGTTAGACTATTATTTTCCATGTGCCATTCCCGCTTAGGTGTTTTGTGTTTGATAGGAGTCGTGAATAATCGAGCAGCAAAACGGGTGGTTAGTTGGGGCGATATTCTCTTCAAAATAGAAGTGGTAACCAATATTGGCTTAGGAATTTGCAATGATTGAGTAGATTTTTGGGCCTTTTTTGTCATTTCAATAATTTTTTTGACGGTTAAAAACTTAACTTAAATTTTGTTAAATTTCAACATCATAAATATACGTCAAAATGCAAAATCAAACCCGGATAATTATTGAAAATGTTACGCCACAGCTCGATGGTGGTGCTTTTTATATTAAGAGAATCGTTGGTCAATCGGTGGTGGTGAAAGCCCATGTTTTTGCCGATGGTCACGATGTGATTGCGGCTTGCGTCAAATTCAAACACGAATCAGCCAAAAAATGGCAAGAAGTGCGCATGACCGAATTAGGGAATGATGAATGGCAAGCTGAGTTTACTGTAGACAAACAAGGGCACTTTTCGTATTTCGTAGAAGCTTGGGTGGATTATGCCTTGAATTGGCAACACGGGACCGAGCGAAAAATCCAAGACAATCAATATGTCAAATCGGAATTGCTGGAAGGAGCAGAGTATTGCGAAGCTATTCTAAAAGAAGTAACTGCTGCTGAAAAGAAATACCTGAGCGAAGCCATCAAGGCTTTTCAAGACGAGAAGCTATACGATAAAGCCATCCAAATTGCATTATCCAAAGAGTTACACCATATTTTTGAAGCTTATCCCACGCGAACTTTAGCTAATAAATCACACGAACTGCAAGTGTATGTCGATCGTCCCAAAGCCTTGTTCAGTACCTGGTACGAGTTTTTTCCGCGTTCGGCTTCGCCTGAAAAAGGAAAACACGGTACGTTTAAAGATTGTGAAAAGTTATTGCCGAGAGTCGCCGCGATGGGTTTTGACACTTTATATTTTCCACCCATTCATCCCATTGGAGAAGTCAATCGCAAAGGGAAAAACAATGCCACCACCGCCGAACCCGGCGATGTAGGGTCGCCTTGGGGCATTGGTTCCCAATACGGCGGGCACAAAGCCACCCATCCCGAATTAGGAACGATAGATGATTTCAAATCCTTAGTCAGAACAGCCAAGAGTTTAGGGATAGAAGTCGCCATGGATTATGCGCTGCAAGCTGCGCCGGACCATCCGTATGTGAAAGAATTTCCGCAATGGTTCAAATGGCGCCCGGACGGAACGGTGCAATATGCCGAAAATCCACCCAAGAAGTACCAAGACATTATGCCGATTTACTTTGAAACCGGCGATTGGAAAAACCTTTGGAAAGAATTGCTAGACGTTGCGTTGTTTTGGGTAGAAGAATGTGATATTCGCGTGTTCCGCGTAGACAATCCGCACACCAAACCTTTTTATTTTTGGGGTTGGCTCATTGCCGAAGTCAAAAAGAAATATCCGGATGTGCTTTTCTTAGCCGAAGCTTTTACACGTCCGAAAATCATGCACGAGTTGGCCAAGCAAGGTTTCTCACAATCCTATACGTATTTCACTTGGCGCAATACCAAAGCGGAATTAATCGAATATGTAGAAGAGTTAACCAAAACCGAGCAAGCCGATTTTTATCGACCGAATTTCTGGCCTAACACGCCGGATATTCTCCCGTACGCCCTCCAAAGCGGCAACGAAAGCATTTACCTGCACAAATATTTCTTAGCGGCTACTTTAAGTTCCAGCGTTGGGATTTACGGACCGGTCTATGAGTATATGGTCTCGGAAGCCATGCCGGGCAAAGAAGAATATTTCAATTCGGAGAAATACGAGTTTTACCATTGGGATTGGAGCATTCAAAATAAATTGATTGCCATCATCACCAAAATCAATAAAATCCGCAAGGAACAACCGTCTTTGCAACAAACCAACAACATTCAGTTTTGCGCCACCGACAACGACCAAATTTTAGCCTATTACAAATTTGACGATGCCAAGCAAGATGAAACACTCATGATTTGCAGCCTTGACCCTTATTATGCTAAACAAGCCTGGGTACAACTGCCGTTGGCTTCGTTGGGCATTCATGCCGGACAAACGGTAAAAGTGGTCGATTTAATTACCGGCAACAGCTACCATTGGGATAAAGAATGGAATTTCGTGGAATTGCATCCGGCCTTGCCGTTCCACTTGTTTAAAATTTACAAATAGTCGTATGGAAAACGCTAACCAAGACACCTTCGCCAATCCGTTTAAGTTCAAATCGGAATGGAAAAATGCCTTTACCGACGAGGAGTTTATCAAAGTCTTTGCTTCGGATATCCTCGAGAATTACATCATCAACAAACGTTGGTATGGTGGTAAAGCGAGTACGTTAAAGTATATCGAAGTCGTAGATCATTTTAAAATCACGTCCAAGAAAAACACCTATTACGGGGTTTTGCTCGAAGTGAATTTCAAGGAAGCGTTTTACCAACATTATTTTATGCCGTTGGCGTTTATGACGTCGGACGAATTGGATACCAGTACCATCATTTCGCCGGCGCAATTCGGCCCTATCGAAGGCTATTTGGTGGACGCCTTGCACCAAGAAGATTTCCGCAAATTGTTGTTCGATAACATCGTGCAAGCCACCGAAAATCCGGAACTGAAATTGGTCTTCCACAAAGGCAGTCAGTTTCACGACAAAGAATACAAGTCGTCTAAATTCATGGGCTTGGAGCAAAGCAATACGTCTATTATTTTCAACGACGCTTTTGTCCTCAAGATTTTCCGTCGTATTTATGTGAGTACCAATCCCGATTACGAAATCAGTCGCTTCCTCACCGAGCGCATGCATTTTAAAAGTTCACCGGCGTACACCGGAAGTATCAACTTGGCTTTGCCCGAAGGGAACATTACTTTAGGCTTGATGCAGGAATTGGTCCCCAACCAAGGCGATGCCTGGAAGTTCATGCTCGAAGAAATCGACGGCGTTTTTTCGAACTTAAAGAACAAAAAAATTAAGATCGAAAAACTCCCCGATATTCCCATGTTCAAACGCCTGAAGATTAACGAAATCCCGCCCGAAATTATCGATTGGGTCGGGTTGAGTTTGTTCCTGCGGTTGCAAACCTTGGCCAAACGTACGGCTGAAATGCACATTGCGTTGGGCGGCGACATCCACGATACGGCGTTCACGCCAACCACGTACAACGGCGATTACACCGTGTGGCTCAAAAACCGCATGTTGTACCAGTTCCAAAACCGATTGAACATTATCGAGAACAGTTTGCACAAACTCGACGGACTGGCGCTCGAACTCGCGCATCAATTTATGGAAAACAAAAAAATCGTCCGCAAACATTTTGTCGATTTTGATTGGACCAAAATGAAATCCGAGCGCATTCGCATTCACGGCGATTATCACTTGGGCCAAATTTTGGTAAACGGCGATGATTTTTACATCCTCGATTTTGAAGGCGAACCCGAAAGTACCATCCGCGACCGCAAAGTAAAACAGCCGCCGCTTAAAGATGTGGCCGGTTTGTTCCGCTCGTTCCATTACGCCATTTACGCCACGATTTTTAACAACAAAGACAAATATCCGTACGACCAAGACCAGTTGTTCCAAGCGGCCGAAATCTTGTTCCATTATTTTGTTGGTGCGTTTTTGGAAACTTATATCGACAAGGCGCAATCGGGCAATTTGAACATTGGCTACAGTCACGAAATCGAGTTTTTGCTCAAGTACTGCCTGCTCGAAAAAGCGGTGTACGAACTCGGGTACGAACTCAATTCCCGTCCGCGTTGGGCAGTGATTCCGTTGCGCGGCATACAGAGTATAATGAATTATTGATGTCAGGCTGAGCTTGTCGAAGCCGGTAGCGCATCGCTCGGGCCGTTACAGGAAGCGTCATTCCCGCTTTCCGCTCCAATCTTTTTGCGGTCACAAAAAGGATTTCCGCTCCAATCGGGGCTAGAGTGGAAAGGCCGCTGAAACAAAAGACAAATCCCAATTAGCCCCGATTGTAGCAGGCAGGAAGGGATAACAAGGAAGCGCTGACCAATCGCTCCCGGCTTCGACAAGCTCAGCCTGACATTGCTTCGACAGGCTCAGGGTAACAATGAAGATATTAGCGGCAAAAATGCCATTAACTATAAAAACAACAACATGAACCAAGTACAAGTACACTCGCTTTTTACCAATTTCGACATTGATTTGTTCAAAGCCGGAAAGCATTTTCGATTATATGAAAAACTGGGCGCACACCTCACCGAGGTCAATGGTGTAAAAGGCGTGTATTTTGCCGTTTGGGCACCGGCCGCGCGTTCGGTTTCCGTAGTAGGCGATTTTAACTACTGGATCCAAGGCGAGCACCAACTCAACGTGCGCTGGGACGGCTCGGGCATTTGGGAAGGATTTATTCCCGGTATCGACAGAGGCACACGTTACAAATACAAAATACAGTCGAACAACGGTGGTATTATTACCGAAAAAGCCGATCCGTTTGCTTTGTTTTGCGAGCATCCGCCGCAAACCGCATCAGTCATTTGGGACTTAGAGTACAAGTGGAAAGACAAAAAATGGATGGACACCCGCAAAGACAAAAATGGTTTGGATAAGCCGTTTTCGGTGTATGAAGTCCATTTGGGTTCGTGGCGCCGCAATGCCGAGGGTAAATTCCTGACCTATGTAGAAATGGCCGACGAATTAGTGGCTTACGTAAAAGAAACCGGTTTCACGCATGTCGAGTTTATGCCGGTGATGGAATATCCGTACGATCCGTCTTGGGGGTACCAATTGGTGGGGTATTTTGCACCTACTTCGCGTTTTGGGAAGCCACAGGATTTTATGTTGTTGGTGGATAAATTACACCAAGCCGGTGTGGGCGTTATCCTCGATTGGGTACCGTCGCACTTTCCGGAAGATGCACACGGATTAGGCTTTTTTGACGGTTCTAACTTATACGAACATCCCGACAGAAGAAAAGGATTTCATCCCGATTGGAAGAGTTTGGTGTTCAATTACGGGCGCAATGAAGTGCGTTCGTTCCTAATTAGTAACGCTATTTTTTGGTTGCACCAATACCATGTCGATGGGTTGCGCGTAGATGCTGTGGCTTCGATGTTGTACTTAGACTATTCCCGCAAAGACGGCGAATGGGAACCGAACATTTATGGCGGTCTTGAAAACCTGGACACCATTAGTTTCTTAAAAGATTTTAATGAAGCCGTATATGCGGCTTTTCCGGAGGTACAAACCATAGCCGAGGAAAGTACGAGCTTCCCGATGGTTTCTCGTCCCACGTATATAGGCGGACTCGGATTTGGTATGAAATGGATGATGGGTTGGATGCACGACACCTTGCAATATTTCAAAAAAGAACCCATTTACCGACGTTACCACCAAAACGACATTACGTTTTCCATGACCTACGCGTTTACCGAAAATTTTATGTTGCCGTTGTCGCATGATGAAGTGGTGTATGGAAAACATTCCATTTTGGGCAGAATGCCCGGAGATGAATGGCAGCGTTTTGCCAATTTACGCTTGTTGTACGGCTATATGTTTACGCATCCCGGAACCAAGCTTTTGTTTATGGGCGCCGAATTCGGGCAAAGTGGTGAGTGGAATTTTGAAAACAGTTTGGATTGGCATTTGTTGCAGTTTGGCTACCATCAAGGTATCAAAAAATGCATCACTGATTTGAATACGTTATACAAAAATCATCCGGCCTTGTACGAGAAGCAATTCCACGCCGACGGTTTTGAATGGATTAATTATACCGATAACGAGAACTCGGTATTGACATACATTCGCAAAGGGTTGAACGCTAAAGACGATTTAATCGTAGTGGCCAACTTTACGCCGGTCGTGCACGAAAATTACCGTATCGGGTTACCGACTAAAGGAAAGTTGGTAGAAGTATTCAATTCGGATAACACGGAATACGGCGGAAGCGGCGTTTTAGCCTCAAAACCAATTAAAATAGACAAACAATCTTGGAATTTCCGCGACTATTCGGCAGCGCTGACGTTGCCACCTTTGGGTGTTGCGGTTTATAAGATTTCGTAAGTTTACTTTTTAAGCCACGAATTATGTGAATTCTCCCGAATTAGTAGAGGAAAATGGAGGTAATTCGTGGTTCTTCTTTTTTATTATTATTCGCAAACGTTGTAGTTAAAAACTACTTGAAACAGTTGTAAATTTTTGAGTATCATCTTTGTAAATTTGGCAATTGACTCAAAAAAATCACTATGATTACCAATACAGAACTGGAATACAAAGGCGACCAATTTCCGTCGCAAATTGTTTCTTTCGAGCAAGATGTCGACAGTATTTATTTCCATACCGACAACAATGTTATTTTAAAAATCACCATACTTCGCGATAGCTTGATTCGTTTTCGCTATACCACTAAAGGGTATTTCAGCAACGACTTTTCGTATGCTATCGATAAGACGCAATCACACGGTTACAACCAATTGGAAGTTACGGAAGAGCAACAATATTACCTGATTAAAACCAGTAAGGTTTTTTGTAAAGTGCAGAAGAAAGACCTCAAAGTCTCTATTTATGATGTAGATGGTTTTGCTATCTTGGAAGACGAGATCGGTTTTCATTGGGAAGAGTGTTACGAGCACGGTGGGAACATCGTAAAGATGAGTAAAGTCTCCAAAGACGGAGAGAGTTTTTATGGTTTGGGAGACAAGGCATCGCATTTAAACCTCAAGGGAAAACGTGTTGAAAATTGGGCTACCGATCAGTATGCTTTTCACAAAGACCAAGAACCGTTGTACAAAGTAGTGCCGTTTTATATCGGTTTACATCACAATAAGGCGTACGGGGTTTTCTTCGACAACACGTTCCGAACGTTCTTTGATTTTTGTCATGAGCGTCGCAACGTAACCAGTTTTTGGGCCGAAGGCGGCGAAATGAACTACTACTTTTTCTACGGTCCGAAGATGAGTGATGTAGTGATTAATTATACCCATTTAACCGGAAAGCCCGAGTTGCCGCCCATGTGGACGTTAGGTTACCACCAATGCAAATGGAGTTATTATCCCGAGAGTAAAGTCAAAGAGATTGCAGGAAAGTTCAGAGAGCTCCGTATTCCGTGCGATGCGATTTATTTGGACATCGATTATATGGAAGGTTTCCGTTGTTTTACCTGGAGCAAAGAGCATTTTCCGGAACCGAAGCGCATGGTGGCCGAATTGGCCAAGGATGGTTTTAAAACCGTAGTGATTATCGATCCGGGAATCAAAATTGATAAGGATTATTGGGTCTATCAGGAAGCGTTGAAAAACGATTATTTCTGTAAACGGGCCGATGGTCCGTTTATGAAAGGCAAAGTGTGGCCGGGGGAATGTAATTTTCCCGATTTTACCAAACCTGAAGTCCGCGAATGGTGGGCCGGTTTGTTTAAAGAATTGATTTCGGAGATTGGCGTAAAAGGCGTTTGGAACGATATGAATGAACCTGCCGTAATGGACGTTCCCGGAAAAACGTTTCCGAATGACGTACGTCATGATTACGACGGCAATCCATGCAGCCACCGAAAAGCACACAATATCTACGGTACTCAAATGGCACGCGCCACCTATGAAGGCGTGAAGCGATTTGCCTATCCGAAACGTCCGTTCATCATCACACGTTCGGCCTATTCCGGAGCGCAACGATACACTTCGTCGTGGACGGGCGATAATGTGGCGAGTTGGGAACATTTGTGGATTGCCAACATCCAAATGCAACGCATGTCGATGTCGGGTATGGGCTTTACCGGTTCGGATATTGGTGGTTTTGCCGAACAACCTTCGGGCGAATTGTATGCGCGTTGGATCCAGTTAGGCGTATTCCACCCGTTTTGCCGAACGCACTCCTCGGGGGATCACGGTGAACAGGAGCCTTGGTCATTTGGTGACGAAGTAATTGATATTACCCGCAAGTTTGTGGAATTGCGTTACCAATTGTTGCCATACCTTTATACCATGTTTTGGCAATATGTCAATGAAGGAACGCCTATGTTAAAACCTTTGGTGTATTTTGATCAGGAAGATTTCCACACGCATTACCGAACCGACGAGTTTATTTTCGGGAATCAAATTTTGGTATGCCCGATTTTGGAACCCAATGCACAAGGCCGTCGCATGTATCTGCCCAAAGGCAATTGGTATAATTTCTGGACCAAGGAATTGGTGGAGGGCAAGCGTGAGTTGTGGGTGAATACCCAATTTGATGAGATTCCGATTTTTATTAAAGAAGGCGCCATAATTCCGAAATATCCGGTGCAACAATATGTGGGCGAATTGCAGTTTGACGAACTTACGCTCGATGTATATTACAAGTTAGGAAAAGAGAAATCGGTAGTATATGAAGATGCACAAGACGGTTACGATTATAACAAAGGGCGATTTTCGTTGCGAACTTTCAGTTTGACCGGAAAGGAAAAAGAATTGATTATTCAGCAACATCAGGAAGGGACCTTTGAAACCTCATATACTAAATTTAAAATCAATTTAAACAGTTTGCCGTTTAAAGTGAAGAGTATCGAAGTTGATAATGAGAAAATTACCTTCGACAAAGCCCATTTAAACGGTAGCAATTCTTTAATCATCGCTAAAGATTTCAGTGAGTTGCATCTTTTAGGTGTTTAAATTATGTAAATTTACATCATAAATGATATAACATTCGGTTATTCGGAACGTTTACTTTTGTGGTTTAAATAATAAAAATTATGAAAAAAGGAATCCTATTTTGCGGTATGTTGACGCTGTTTTTAATACTCTCATGCGCCACTAATCCTGTTACAGGAAAAAAAACATTGGCTTTGGTTTCCAACGACCAAATTTTTCCTTCTTCTTTCCAACAGTACAATACTTTTTTGAAAGAGAATAAAGTGATTACCGGAACGGCCGATGCGAAGCGCGTGGAAACAGTAGGAATGAAAATCAGAGCGGCCGCTGAAACCTTTTTAAAGGCGAAAGGAAATACAGACGCTCTAAAAGGCTATGCTTGGGAATACAAATTAGTAGATAGCAAAGAAATCAATGCGTGGTGTATGCCGGGCGGTAAAATTGTAGTGTATTCCGGAATTTTACCGGTGACCTTAGATGAAGCCGGATTGGCCACCGTAATGGGGCACGAGGTATCGCATGCGTTAGCCAATCACGGGCAACAACGCATGAGCGCCGGATTGTTACAACAATTGGGAGCGGCCGGGGTTGCTGCAGCTACCGGAAGTCAAAGTGCCGAAACACAAGCGTTGATTATGCAGGCTTATGGTGTTGGAAGTAGTGTGGGCGGCATGTTGCCGTTTAGTCGCAGTCACGAATCCGAAGCCGATGAAATAGGATTAAAGTTGATGGCTATTGCAGGCTACAATCCGGAAACGGCCGTGGCCTTTTGGCAGCGTATGGCCGCCAAATCGGGAGGCGGTAAACCGGCGGAACTTTTGAGTACGCACCCTTCCGACGAAACGAGGATTGCCAATATTAAAAAGCAAATTCCGGTAGCCAAAGCCGAAGCCGCAAAATACGGCGTAACCTTTAAATAATAAAATTAGTTTATATTTGAATCCTGTCTCACTTCCTGAGGCAGGATTTTTTATATAAAGCAAGATTTATGACAACACTTCCTAAAGGGCATCCGAAATTATTAAATGCCTGGGCATTTTACGATTGGGCTAATTCTGTGTACAGTTTGGTTATTGCTTCGGCTGTATTTCCTATCTATTACGAAAATCTTTTTAAAAACAATCACCGAGATACCGTTTCATTTTTGGGAAATGATATCAAAGCCACTGCCATGATTAGTTTTGTTACAGCCTTTGCTTTTTTGTGGGTTGCCTTTTTTTCGCCGATTATGTCAGGTGTTGCCGATTATGTCGGAAATAAAAAAAGCTTTTTGCGATTCTTTTGTTACTTAGGCGGTATCTCTTGTATTGGTTTGTATTGGTTTGATTTTGATAATCTGATGACCGGCTATATTTTTTATTATTTCGGGTTAATCGGATTTTGGTCGAGTTTGGTTTTTTACAATTCTTATTTGCCTGATATTGCTTTTCCGGAACAACAAGACCGAGTAAGTGCCCGCGGTTTTTCGATGGGTTATATCGGCAGTACACTTTTATTGATTTTTAATTTGGCGATGGTAATGTTTCCCAACTTCTTTTTCATTTCCAATTCCATGCAAGCCATGAAAATTTCTTTTGTGACGGTTGGTGTTTGGTGGATAGGATTCAGCCATATAACGTACTATTATCTTCCCAAAGGCAATCACAACAAGCAACGCGTTACCAAAGAAGTGCTCTGGAACGGGTTTAATGAGCTTAAAAAAGTGTGGCGTCAACTCAAACAAAACCTGCCGCTCAAACGGTATTTGTACAGCTATTTTGTTTTTATCATGGCAGTACAAACCGTGATGTTAGTCGCCACTTATTTTGGGGCTACGGAAATTGCTTGGGAAAATGCCGATCAAAAAACCATGGGTTTAATTATCAGTATTTTGTTGATACAACTTGTAGCCGTAATCGGCGCTTTTTTAACGTCGAGAGCTTCCGGGAAGTTTGGCAACATCAACACGCTGCTTTTTTTAACGGCTTTTTGGGCCGTCCTTTGTGTTTTTGCCTACTTTGTGGAAACGCCCACGGAGTTTTATACCATTGCCGGATTTGTCGGTTTGGTGATGGGCGGTATCCAGTCGCTGGCTCGTTCCACCTATTCGAAGTTATTACCCGAGACGGAAGATACAGCGTCGTTTTTTAGTTTTTATGATGTAACCGAAAAAATAGGGATTGTCATTGGGATGTCCATTTACGGCACCATCGATCAAGTGACCGGGAGCATGCGTAATGCCATTGTCTTTTTGGGACTGTTTTTTATCATTGGCTTTTTTCTTTTACTAAGAGTTCCGAAAAAATCATTGTCATCAATCTAAAAAAAATTATATTTGGGCTTTAATTCTAAAATGAACATGAAAAACTTCAAATTTTTAACCGGCATATTTCTGATTTTAACTGCTTTTGCCTTTACTTCTTGTGAAAATGAGCCTATTGATAGTGCTCTTAATTTAGATGATTTTGGAGGAGGTAATTCGGGTCCTGCGGTGTTTAAAGCGGATTTCAGCGGTTCTACCTGGACAGCTACAGCTACGCAAGCCGTTATCTCAGGAAACTTTATCACCATAAGTGCCATACGACCAAACGGGGAAGGATTTGGGTTTTTAATTGACGCGTCAGCGACAGGAACATATCCGGCCAATACCAACCTGTTAGCCTATACACCGGCAGGTTCGGAATACGGCTATTGGTCAACAAACTTTGACAATCCGGAAGAAAATACCGGTTCGATTACCATTACCAATATCAATACAACCAATAATACCATATCGGGAACATTTAACTTTAAAGGGTATTGGTCTGATACCACCGTGAGTTCCATACTACCGGTACAATTTACTAATGGAGAGTTTACGAACATTCCATTTATTACCCAAGGTCAAACCGGTGATACTTTTTATGCTAAGGTTGGCGGTTCTGAGTTTGTTGATGTTGATATATTAGCCATCACCACCCAAATTGGTGCTCAAGAATTCATTAGTGTGGCAGCACAAGATGCCGATCTTAATTCGATGACCGTTTCGGTAAGAAGTTCACTGGGACCGGGGACCTACAATATTACCGGAAATACAGCTACCGATTTGGTTCAGGCCATATATGATTTTGATGGAAACGATTACAATGCGGTTTCAGGAAGTGTGACCATTGTTTCCAAAACCGCCACACGAATCAAAGGAACGTTCAGTTATGTGACTAACGGAACCACACCGTTTACGGTAACCGAAGGCGCCTTTGATGTAGAATATTAATTCTGTTCTCTCAGTATATTTGATAATCCGTCATTTTGGCGGATTTTTTTTTCGGCATAATCCTTGTCATACGATAGCGCTAATCTGTTCAGATGATTTTCGCCTGATACAATTGCAGTACGTCGATTTTAATGTATAAGTGTTATAAGTTGGCTTACTTTTGTTTAGCATTACATAACTTTTAATGTCAATTTGACCAAATCAAATACCACATGTCAAACCATACTATCTTAACGCTTGACAATCTGTCACTGCAAGAGTTCGATACCGAAACCGATTTAATTCCGCTCTTAACACCCGAGGATGAAGAGGAAATGAATAAAGAGTTACTTCCTAATTCGTTACCCATATTGCCGCTTCGCAATACCGTTTTATTTCCGGGTGTTGTTATTCCGATTACTGCCGGAAGAGATAAATCGATTAAGTTAATCAATGATGCCAATGCCGGAAATAAAATTATCGGGGTCGTGGCCCAAAAGAATGAAGAGGATGAAGATCCTACTAAGAGTGATATTCATACCATAGGAACCGTCGCGCAAATCCTTCGCGTTTTAAAAATGCCCGATGGCAATGTCACGGTGATATTGCAAGGAAAAAAGCGTTTTGAAATTGACACGGTAACTTCTGAAACACCGTATTTAAAAGCCACTATCAAAGAAGTAGCCGAGGAAAGACCGAAAAAAAATGACACCGAGTTTCAAGCCATTGTCGATTCGATTCGGGAATTAGCCATTGAAATCATTAAGGAAAGTCCGAATATCCCAACCGAAGCCACTTTTGCCATCAAAAATATTGAGAGCCAATCGTTTTTAATCAATTTTGTTTCCTCTAACATGAATCTTTCCGTAAAGGAAAAACAAGATTTGTTGATGATTAACGTGCTCAAAGAACGCGCTATGGAAACCCTGCGTTACATGAACGTAGAGTTGCAAAAGTTGGAATTGAAAAACGATATTCAATCGAAAGTTCGTTTTGATTTAGACCAACAGCAACGCGAGTATTTTCTGCAGCAACAAATGAAAACCATTCAGGAAGAACTGGGCGGGGTTTCGTATGAGCAGGAAATTGAAGAAATGCGTCAAAAGGCAAAAACCAAAAAATGGGATGAAAAAACCGCCAAGCATTTTGAAAAAGAAATCTCCAAATTGCAACGCACCAATCCGCAATCTCCCGATTTCGGTATCCAAAGAAACTATTTGGAGCTGTTTTTAGAATTGCCTTGGAACGAATATTCCAAAGATAATTTCGATTTAAAACACGCTCAAAAAATATTAGACCGCGACCATTTTGGTTTGGAAGATGTAAAAAAGCGCATCATCGAGCATTTAGCGGTGCTTAAATTGCGCAACGATATGAAGTCGCCCATCATTTGTTTGACCGGACCTCCGGGCGTGGGTAAAACCTCCATCGGAAAATCGATAGCCGAGGCGTTGGGCAGAGAATATGTGCGTATTTCATTGGGCGGATTGCGAGACGAAGCAGAGATTCGAGGTCACCGTAAAACCTATATTGGGGCCATGCCGGGAAGAATCATTCAGAGTTTGAAAAAAGCCGGGACGTCCAATCCGGTGTTTGTGTTGGATGAAATCGATAAATTGTCGAGCAGCCATCAAGGCGACCCGTCTTCGGCTTTATTAGAAGTGTTAGACCCGGAACAAAATAAGGAGTTCTACGATAATTTCTTGGAGATGGGTTACGATTTATCGAAGGTGATGTTTATCGCCACTTCCAACAATATGGCTACTATTCAGCCGGCTTTGAAAGATCGTATGGAGGTAATTAAAATGTCGGGATACACCATCGAAGAAAAAATCGAAATTGCCCGCCAGCATTTGGTACCGAAGCAGTTAAAAGAGCACGGATTGACCACTAAAGATTTAACCATCGGCAAAAAGCAATTGGAAAAAATTGTGGAAGGGTATACCCGAGAATCGGGTGTTCGTGGTTTGGAAGCTAAAATAGCGCAAGTGATTCGCAACGCCGCCAAATCGGTAGCGATGGAAGAAGCCTACAACAAAAAAGTATCCAACGAAGATATCGTAGCGATTCTGGGAGCGCCCAAAATGGAGCGCGACAAATCGGAAAATAACGATGTGGCCGGTGTAGTGACCGGATTGGCATGGACATCTGTAGGTGGCGATATTTTATTTATCGAATCCTTGATTTCTCCGGGCAAAGGAACCTTAACGTTAACCGGAAACTTGGGTACGGTGATGAAAGAATCGGCTACGATTGCTTTGGAATACCTCAAAGCCAATGCAGATCTCTTCGAAATCGATCCGGAGCTGATAGGTAAATACAATATCCATTTGCACGTGCCCGAAGGCGCCACGCCTAAGGACGGACCAAGTGCCGGAATTGCCATGCTAACTTCTTTGGTATCCTTACTTACGCAACGAAAAGTGAAAAAAGATTTGGCTATGACCGGTGAAATTACCCTTCGTGGGAAGGTGTTGCCGGTAGGAGGAATCAAAGAAAAAATTCTGGCGGCCAAAAGAGCCAACATCAAAGAAATCATATTGTGTCGTGAAAACAAGAGCGATATTGACGAAATCAAACCCGAATATTTGGAAGGATTGACATTTCACTACGTAAAAGAAATGAGTGAAGTTATCGCCATTGCGGTTACGCATCAAAAAGTAAAAAATGCCAAGAAATTGTAAGTAATGTAACGCGCTAGAAATTACAGGCATGAGTCACCACTCATGCCTTTTTTATTAACTTTTTTCCTCCGATATAAAATAATATCTTCGCATTTTCGTTATAGTTGTAGCCATAAGTCTTTTTTAATGTTTAGAAATACCATCTGTACTGTGTTTTGCCTCGCCGGTTTTGCCTCATTTGGGCAAGTTGGAGGCAAGTCGGTATACCAATTTCTAAACTTAGTTACCTCGCCTCGCCAAGCGGCTATTGGCGGAAAAGTGTTGACGTTTTACGATAACGATGTGAACCAGGCCCATTTTAATCCGGCCTGTATTAATGCGGAAATGGACAACAAACTCTCGTTAAATTACGGGAGTTATTTTGGCGAAGTTACCTATGGTACGGCTTCTTATGCCTATACCTACGACCGCCATGTGCAAACTTTTTTCGGCGGTGTCAATTATGTGAATTACGGAAAATTTGACGGGTATGACGAGAACGGGCAAAAAACCTCGGAATTTACCGGAAGTGAAATTGCATTGACATTTGGCTATGCGTATAATATTCCGTTTACCGATTTTTACATCGGTGCCAATGCCAAGCTCATTTCATCGACCTTAGAAAGTTATAATTCATTCGGAGCAGCCATTGATATCGGCGCTTTGTTTATCGATACGCGCAACGATGTGAACTGGGCGATTGCCATCCGAAACATCGGAACCCAAATTACACCGTATGCCGAAACCCGCGAAAAATTGCCTTTGGAAGTCATGATAGGGGTGTCGCAATTGATGGAAAATGTACCCATTCGTTGGCATTTAACCTTAGAGAATATGCAACAATGGCAATTGGCTTTTTCCAATCCGAATAGAGCAGAAGGTTCACTTGACGGCAGTTCCACACCCGAGAAAGTATCTTTTTTTAACAACGCGTTGCGTCACGTTATTGTGGGTGCCGAATTGTTTCCCGAAAAAGGATTCAATATTCGTTTGGGTTACAATTTCAGAAGAGCCGAAGAATTGCGTATTTTAGAGCAGCGAAATTTCTCCGGTTTGTCGGTGGGATTTGGTTTGAAAATCAATAATTTAAAATTTAATTATTCGTATTCGAGATACACGTTGGCTGCTAATACCAGTTTGTTTGGTCTAACCATCGATTTTTCGGGGAATAGTTATTAATAATATTTACTCAGTATTTTGAAAAAGATTACCATAGCCATCGACGGATTTTCGTCCACCGGAAAAAGTACTTTAGCCAAGCAATTAGCCAAACACCTAGGCTATGTGTATGTCGATTCCGGAGCGATGTATCGTGCCGTGACTTATTTTGCCATGCAAAACGGTTGCATCGGTCCCGATTTTTTCGACAAGCAAACTTTAATCAACAGTTTGCCTTATATTAAATTGCATTTTGAGTTCAATCCCGATTTGGGTTTTGCCGAAATGTATTTGAATGGGGTCAATGTAGAGGCGGCAATCCGTACCATTGAAGTGTCGGGTTATGTGAGTAAGATTGCTGAGGTTTCGGAAGTGCGGGCTAAATTGGTGGAGCAGCAACAACAAATGGGGAAAGACAAAGGGATTGTGATGGATGGTCGCGATATCGGTACGGTGGTATTTCCGGATGCCGAACTTAAGATATTCATGACGGCCAGTCCGGAAACCCGAGCACGCCGTCGTTACGATGAACTGCAGGCGAAAGGACAAAACGTGTCTTTTGAAGCCGTATTGAAAAATGTGGAAGAACGCGACCACATTGATACCCACCGCGAAGATTCGCCTTTAGTCATGGCTGATGGCGCCATTGAAATAGACAACTCGGCACTCACCCGCGAAGAACAATTTGAAGCGGTTCTCGAATTAGTGGCGAAAGTTTCGAAATCGTTATAATTATTTGTTTATCTCAATTTAAATAGTAGATTTACGGGTTATTTTTTTACAACCAAAACCAACTATTTATGATGAGTATCAAAAACAGATTAATTGCCATGAACTTCTTTCAGTTCTTTGTTTGGGGTGCGTGGCTGATTACGATTGCCAATTTTTGGTTCGGCACCAAACAATGGGACGGAACCCAATTCGGATTGGTGTTTGGCACCATGGGAATTGCTTCCTTATTCATGCCGACGTTAACCGGAATTATAGCCGACCGTTGGGTGAATGCCGAACGACTTTACGGAATTCTCCACATACTATATGCTTTAGTTTTATTTTACTTGCCGCAAGTTACAACCCCCGATAATTTTATTTACGTGATGTTGGCGGCGATGTGTTGCTATATGCCGACCATTGCACTGTCGAATTCGATTTCCTATACCGCTTTGAAAAACAGTGCCGATAGCGATGTGGTGAAAGATTTTCCTCCGATTAGAGTTTGGGGAACCATTGGTTTCATAGCGGCGATGTGGCTGACCAATTTAACCGGAAACAAAGCGACGGCCTATCAGTTTTATATAGCCGGAATTGCGGCGTTATTGTTAGGATTGTACGCTTTTACCTTACCGCAGTGCAAGCCGCAACATACTAAAAGTGAAAAAGCTTCGTTTGTGGAATCGTTGGGTTTGGAAGCCTTTAAATTGTTCGGGACTTACAAGATGGCGTTGTTCTTTATTTTCTCGATGTTTTTGGGCGGAGCTTTGCAGTTGACCAATGCCTATGGCGATGTGTTTTTAGACGAATTTAAAAATGTACCGGAATATGCCGATTCCTTTGTAGTGAAGTATTCTACGATTATCATGTCGATTTCTCAGGTATCGGAAACCTTGTTTATTTTAGCGATACCGTTTTTCTTAAAGCGATTTGGTATCAAACAAGTGATGTTGATTTCGATGTTGGCTTGGGTGTTGCGTTTTGGCTTGTTTGCTTACGGAAATCCAACCGATGGTTTGTGGATGATTATATTGTCATGTATCGTATACGGAATGGCCTTTGATTTCTTTAATATTTCAGGCTCATTGTTTGTGGAAACGTCTACCAATGCCAAGATTCGGTCTTCGGCTCAAGGCTTGTTTATGATGATGACTAACGGCTTTGGAGCGGTTTTGGGAAGCTTTACTTCGGGTTGGGCCATTGATAAATTTTTTACGCATGACGGCGCCAGAGATTGGCACAGCATCTGGCTGGCTTTTGCGACGTACTCTTTAGTGATTGCGGTATTGTTTGCCGTACTATTCAAGCACCAACACGACCCGAAAGCGGTGGCGAATGTAAGCCATTAGTTTCCATGCCATAAAATAAACATTAAACCCGATACATTGGAAAACGTATCGGGTTTTTTTGTGGCCAAGAATGCGATTCGAATCCCTGTCCAGCCCTGGCAGGAGCCAGCTACCGTGTAGCGTGGATGACAGGAAAACGGACCGCAAGCATACCCGAACCATTCGCTCCTAAAAAACAAGCCCTAACACTCGTTTTTTTTGGCGTAATTGTTTTGTAATTAAGATTTTATGCGTACTTTTGCACACCTTTTGGCGAAGTAGAGTTTCCTTAAGGGTTCTAACAATTTATAACTAACACTGTTGTGTTTGTATTCGCATTAAGAAACTCAGGCGGCACAACATACAAATTTTTTTATCAGCATGGCTGTATTAAACAAAGAACAAGAAGCGTTTTTAAATGATTTTAACTGGCACAACTACGCCGAAGGCATTGACGCGGTAGATGAGAAAAACTTACAAGAGTTTGAAGACTTAGTAACCAAAACGTTTATCTCAACCGACCAAGAAGAAGTAGTAGAAGGTGTAGTAGTACGTATTACTGACAGAGACGCTATTGTTGACATTAACGCGAAATCGGAAGGTGTAATTTCATTGAACGAGTTCCGTTACAACCCGAACTTAAAAGTTGGGGACAAAGTGGAAGTATTGATTGACGTTCGTGAGGACAAAACAGGTCAATTGGTATTGTCACACAGAAAAGCCAGAACTATCAAATCATGGGATCGCGTTATTGCGGCTAACGAAAGCGGAGAAATCGTTCAAGGTTTCGTGAAGTGCAGAACCAAAGGCGGTATGATTGTAGATGTTTTCGGAATCGAGGCGTTCTTACCGGGGTCACAAATTGATGTGAAACCTATCCGTGATTACGATGTATACGTGAACAAAATGATGGAATTCAAAGTGGTGAAAATCAACCACGAATTCAAAAATGTGGTAGTATCACACAAAGCCTTGATTGAAGCGGATATCGAAGTTCAGAAAAAAGAAATCATCGGTCAATTAGAAAAAGGTCAAGTATTAGAAGGTGTAGTTAAAAATATCACTTCTTACGGTGTATTCATCGATTTAGGAGGTGTTGACGGATTAATCCACATCACTGACTTGTCTTGGTCAAGAATCAATCACCCAAGCGAAGTATTGGAATTAGACCAAAAATTGAACGTGGTTATCTTAGACTTTGATGATGAGAAAACCAGAATCCAATTAGGTTTAAAACAATTAAACGCGCACCCTTGGGATGCTTTAGATGCTAACTTACAAGTAGGTGACAAAGTGAAAGGCAAAGTAGTAGTGATTGCTGACTACGGTGCTTTCATTGAAGTAGCGGAAGGTGTTGAAGGTTTAATCCACGTTTCTGAAATGTCTTGGTCTACGCATTTAAGAAGTGCTCAAGATTTCGTTAAAGTGGGTGATACTGTAGAAGCCGTTATCTTAACGTTAGACAGAGACGATCGTAAGATGTCTTTGGGTATCAAACAATTGACGCAAGATCCATGGACAGATATTACCTCTAAATACCCTGTAGGTTCTAAACACACCGGAATCGTTAGAAACTTTACTAACTTCGGTATTTTCGTAGAGTTAGAAGAAGGAATCGACGGTTTGGTATATATCTCTGATTTGTCTTGGACTAAGAAAATCAAACACCCGTCAGAATTTGTTAACGTAGGTGATAAATTAGATGTAGTCGTATTAGAGTTGGATGTGGAAGGCCGTAAATTGTCTTTAGGTCACAAACAAACAACCGCTAACCCTTGGGACAAACATGAAGATGCTTTCGCTGTAGGAACGATCCACACCGGAACTATCGCTGAGATTGTTGACAAAGGAGCTACTGTTGATTTCGGAGATGATGTAGTAGCGTTTATCCCTACACGTCACTTGGAAAAAGAAGACGGTAAAAAATTGAAAAAAGGAGAAGAAGCCCAATTCAAAGTAATTGAGTTCAACAAAGAATTCAAAAGAGTCGTAGCTTCTCATACCGCTATCTTCAGAGAAGAAGAGGAGAAAAACGTAAAAGCAGCTACTGAAAATGTAGCTTCTTCAAACAACGCTCCTGCTCAAACTTTAGGAGATAACAATGATATTTTGGCCGACTTAAAAGCGAAAATGGAAAAGAAAGAGAAAAAATAATTCTCTTCTGATTAAATAGAAAGCCCCGAGAAATCGGGGCTTTTTTTATTTTTAATTGTTATAATATTCCCGCTTCCAAATTTCTTCATTAAAGTTTTTACCCATCATAAAGAAGTAATAAGCAAACACGGCAAAAATCGATTTGAAGGCAAACAAGAATACAATGAAAGAAGCCATCGGAACCGATTTACTTAAATTATTCTCGGGAACCAACAACGCAATCAGGATACTAAAAAGAATGGCCGTCAGGGTAAAGCTACCCAAATTTCGGAAAGGCAAAACCAATAACTTGCGCCACGGATTGATTTCGGTTCCCCATTGGTGTACCAAATAGTAATAGTCGTTTCCGATAGGCACAAACAGCAACGGGTCGTCGTAATTGAGCAAGTGAAACGCTTTACTCGGCGCTATGATTTTAAAACCCTCCAAAGAAGTGTTATGTTCTCTCTCCAGCATTCTGATTTTGGAAATTGCTTCCTCCGGAATGTCATTTTTAAATATACTACTGTCCAAAAAACGCAGTCGGTAATCGATACAAATAGTTCTGATGTGGTCAAGGTGGAAAATCCGGTCGGTTTCCAGTAAATCAAACTGGAGCGCATTCGATTTTGTCGAACTTTTGGTGTGTAATGTTTCCGAAATGGCCGCACGCGCTTTTTCGTTTTCGGCTAAAACGGATAATACCTGACTTAAAACATCGGCTTCCGATTGGGATTTTTTTCTTTCGGAAAGCAATTCTTCCTGAAGGTTTACTTTACGGGACAACATAATGCGTGACTTTTATTAAATCGTTGGTAGCTTGGTATTTAAGATGATGAAAATTACAAAATTAATTTTCAATTTTTCGCAACTGTCGGTCAAAATTACTTTTCTACAGTTGTTAAAGTTTTCAGAAAAGAGCGATTCCCAAAAACCAAGGCCCATCCATTGGCGTACATGCGGCTATAACTCTAAAACAATTAAATTATTATGAAAACACGAAACTTTTTAGCCAGCACTTTTTTTGCTTTGGTATTTATGGTGAGTCATGACGCTTTGGGTCAAAAAGAAAAAACAGTAACCGTTGGAGGCGCTCCGATGTATCCATCCAAAAACATTATCGAAAATGCCGTAAATTCAAAAGAGCACACCACTTTGGTAGCCGCTGTAAAAGCCGCCGACTTGGTAGAAACGTTACAAGGTAAAGGTCCGTTTACGGTTTTTGCGCCTACCAATGCCGCCTTCGACAAGTTGCCGAAAGGAACTGTAGAAACACTCTTAAAGCCCGAAAACAAAAAACTCTTGCAAACGATCTTGACCTATCATGTGGTAGCCGGTAACCTAAGTGCAGCCGATTTAATCGCCGCCATTAAAAAAGGAAACGGAAAAGCCACGTTGAAAACCGTTAGTGGCGGTACATTAACGGCTTGGATGAAAGGGAATGAAGTATACCTAACCGATGAAAACGGAAAGAGCGCGAAAGTAACCATAGCTGATGTCAATCAATCTAATGGTGTTATTCATGTGATTGATGCAGTGGTAACGCCGAAATCATAAATTCTCAGGTCGTAAACGGCTTCAAATTATGTTTTGTATAAAAGAAAATGCCCGAAGTCATTCGGGCATTTTTTTGTATTATTTGGTCAACGTTGGAATCATAATTGATTTCTCCCAGCGGTCGAAATGACAAAATCCGGGTAATTATTGTCGCAAACTGGCACCCAATTCGTTTTCCATGTTTTTTAACAACTTGCTCATGATTTTGTCAATTTGCTCGTCGGTTAAGGTTTTGGAAGAGTCCTGGAGCGTAAAGCTTACCGCATACGACTTTTTGCCTTCGGGCAAGTTTTTGCCTTGATACACATCAAACAAATTCACGTCTTTTAATAGTGATTTTTCGGTTTGACGGGCGATGTTGTAAATCGCATCGAATGCCACCGTTTCATCCACTAAAAGTGCTAAATCTCGGCGTACTTCCGGATATTTCGGAATGTCGGTAAATTTGATTTTGCTGCCAATCAATTTTAGAATCAGGTTCCAATTAAAATCGGCATAAAACACCTCTTGCTTGATGTCGAAATGTTTTAAAATCGATTTCTTCACGGTGCCGAATTCCACCAAAGTGTCATTTCCGCAAGCTATCG
Source organism: Flavobacterium sedimenticola (assembly GCF_030053345.1). Classification (GTDB taxonomy): domain Bacteria; phylum Bacteroidota; class Bacteroidia; order Flavobacteriales; family Flavobacteriaceae; genus Flavobacterium; species Flavobacterium sedimenticola. The sequence goes on along the minus strand of NZ_JASGBP010000003.1, from coordinate 319,479 downwards.
CAATACCTTCGGCAAACACATCAGAAGCCGCTGGTTTGTTTTGAATTTTGGCAATACCCAAACGCTCTAAAATCGAACCGACATACCCTTTAAACAAGAAGAAATCACTTGGTTTTTGCGGATTGGTCCAGCTTTCTTCGTTGCGGTTTCCGGAAACAAATAAAGTCAAGTGTTTCGGTTCATCATAGCCCGAAGGTAATTTATGATACGTTTTTCCGAATTCGAATAGTTTTAAATCACCGTTTCTGCGATTGATGTTATACGACACGGCTTCTAAACCGGAAAACAATAACGACTGGCGCATGGCCGATAAATCATTGCTCAACGGATTCAACATCATCACATTGTATTCTTCTTTCAGCATAGCCGACAAACCAACGTAATCCGGCGTAGTTAAAGAATTGGCCATCATTTCGTGAAAACCTAAACCGTTCAATTGCGCGGCTACGATATTTTGTACTTTATAATCTTCGGTACGGGCCGAATTGGCTACCGTAGCGTTTAATTTTTTGGTAAAGTTGATGTTGTTGTAGCCGTACACGCGTAAAATCTCTTCAATTACATCCACTTCGCGCTGTACATCCACGCGGTACGACGGAATGATTAAACCCAAACCGGCATCAGAAACCGTGGTGACTTTGATGTCTAATGAAGCCAAAATTTTCTTGATGGTTTCTTTCGGTAATTCCTGACCAATCAACTTATTGGCTTTATCAAAGTGCAGGAATACCGGGAAATCTTCAATCTTTTTCGGATACACATCAATAATGTCCGACGTCACTTCGCCGCCGGCTACTTCTTTAATCAATAGCGCCGCACGTTTTAAAGCAAATTCGGTAATATTAGGGTCAATTCCTCTTTCAAAACGGAAAGAAGCATCAGTATTCAAACTATGTCTTTTAGCCGATTTTCGTATCGAAACCGGATTGAAGTAAGCACTTTCCAGGAAAATGGTATTCGTCGTTTCGGTAACCCCCGACGATTTTCCGCCAAAAACACCCGCCAAACACAATGGTCCTTTTTCGTCGCAAATCATCAAATCTTCCTCGTGTAAAGTTCTTTCTACATCGTCTAAAGTGGTAAACTTGGTGCCGGCTGCTACCGTTTTCACAATGATTTTGCCATTGATTTTAGCAGCATCAAAAGCGTGTAACGGTTGTCCTAAGTCGTGTAAAATATAATTGGTGACGTCAACAATATTATTTTTCGGCGTAAGCCCAATGGCTTTCAAACGGTTTTTCAACCATTCCGGAGATTCTTTAACGGTAATGCCCGACAAGGTAACACCGCAATATCTCGGAGCCAACTTGCTGTCTTTAACATCCACGTCAATTTTTAATGTTCTTTTGTCAATGCGAAACGTACTTACCGATGGCGTAATCAATTCGATGTTGCTGTTTTTTTGCAACAAACTGGCACGCAAATCACGAGCCACACCCATGTGCGACATCGCATCGGCGCGATTGGGAGTTAACCCTATTTCGAACACTTCATCATTTTCAATATTGAAAACTTTCGCACACGGCGTTCCCGGTTTTAGTTTCTCATCCAAAATCATAATCCCGTCATGACTGTTGCCCAAGCCCAATTCGTCTTCAGCGCAAATCATACCATGACTTTCTTGCCCGCGGATTTTTCCTTTTTTAATTTCAAACTCTTGGCCGTCTTTGTCAAACAATTGGGTACCGATGGTGGCCACAGGTACTTTTTGTCCGGCTGCCACGTTATTAGCACCGCAAACAATCTGCACCGGCGCTCCGTCTCCTAAATCAACCGTAGTAATTTTTAATCTGTCGGCATCGGGATGTTTTTCACAAGTCAGCACATGACCCACAACCACACCTTCCAAACCGCCGCGCACCGATTGGTATTTTTCGACTACTTCCACTTCCAACCCCAAATCGGTGAGTAGGGCTGCCGTTTCTTCTGATTTTAAATCGGTTTTAATGAATTGTTTTAACCAGTTGTATGAAATCTTCATGAGTGTAAATTAAGGCTGCAAATATAAGTATTGCAGATGAGAGATAAAACAAAATTGTGTCGTTTGTCGATAGGTTTATGAGGAGCGGCACATCCTGCGTGTTTACAAAACAGACTCCCGCTTTCCGCAGTGCACGGCACTTGCTGCAATCGGGGCTAGCGATAGCGTTGGTATGCTTTTTACAGGTTGCCCCATAGGCAGTACATTACAGGATTTCTTCCACGTGTCGCTTAATGTTTTCGGCAATTTTCGCTGTGGGCAAATCGTTTTCATCATTCCCGAACGGATCTTCAATCTCCTCGGCAATCAATTCCAAAGAAGCCAAAACATAAAAAATAAACACCACGACCGGAACCACATAATAGCCCAAATTGAATACGTAGCCAAAAGGCAATGTCATGACGTAAAAGAAAATAAACTTCTTAATAAAGGCGCTGTAGGAGTAGGGAATAGGCGTGTTTTTGATACGTTCACAGGCACCACACACTTCGGTAAACGATTGCACTTCGGCATTCAAAATAATCAATTGGTCCCCCGAAATTTTTCCGGCTTGATGCAGGTCGTGTATCTTTTGAAACAACACTTGTGCCACCTGATTGGGTTTGTGTTTTTCCAAATTAATTTTCAGCGCCACATTTTCAAACAAAAGTTGCCCGACTTCTTCGTTGCTCAAATGCTTGGATAGGATGGAAGCGTAGGTTGGAATCAAAAAGCGCAGGTATTTTTTGTCGTGTTCGTCTTTTAAAATGGCCGATAGTTTAATCGCTAAATTCCGACTGTTATTGACCAACGAGCCCCAGAGTTTTCGGCCTTCCCACCAACGATCGTAGGCAGTGTTGGTTCGGTAAGCTAATAACAACGAAATCACAAAACCCAACATGCCGTGCATGATGGAAATGTTTTTCACATGACTGGTATCTGACAGTTTCCAATATTCGACTTCCAAATAGCAAATGGCTGCCGAATACAATCCGATAAAAATCATCATCGGGAATAATTGACGGAAGGTATCGGCTTTGTGAAATCGGAAAATAAAGGTAATCCAGTCTTTCGGGTTGTATTTTACCATGGGTGTCGTTGATTTGAGTTCAAAAATACATTAAAAACTCAAATTCCCGGCCAATTCTTTTAGAGTGATTTCGTGAATTTTGGTTAAATATACCGCATTACTGTAGCGTACTTTAGCATCCAAAAAATTCTGCTGTGCGGTGCGGAACTCAATAGGTGTTATGGTTCCGATTTTGAATTTAGCCATCGTAATGGTTAAGTTTTGCCCTGCGATTTCCAGATTTTTGGCTTCCACTTTGGTCAGTTCCAAATTGGTAGTATAACTGGCAAAGGCTGCATTCAATTGGCTTTCCAAACTTCTTTTTTGCTGTTCCAAAGTAACGATGGCGTTTTCCACTTGTACTTTGGCAATTTTTTCGTTGCGGTTTTGCAGATTGCCGTTAAAAATAGGCAGCGTAGCATTGAAACCATAGGAGAAGCCACGGTTGGAAGATTGAGTAATAAACCCTAACGAGGCTTCCGAGCGCGAAAAATTATAGCCCGAAGTAATACGTATCGTAGGATAACGACCGGCTTTCACTTGCTTCAACTGTTGTTCGGCACTGTTCTTGGCGAGCATTTGGGCTTGCAATTGCGGATTCTGACTTTCGGCAGCCGATTTCAACTCGTCGTATTTCAGTTGCTCGTCCACCGAAATCGCGTCGGCCACTGCAAACTCGGTTTGTACATCGCGCGCTAAAATTTCGTTTAGTCGAATCTTGGTGTTTTTTAAGGTTTCCAGTTGTTGGAGTTGCAAACTTTTATCGGTATTCAAATCGACTTGCGCATTCAACACCTCTAGTTTAGAAGCCTTACCGATACTGAAACGATTTTGCGCCATAGTGACTCTTTCTTGTGAAATCACAATGGCTGTATCAATCGCCGCCAATTGTTGCTGCTGTTGCACCAAGTCAAAATAGTTCAAATACACGTCGCTGATTTTAGTGAGTATGGCCAATTTCAATTCGGCTTCCCCTTGTTTTTGCAGAATGTTGAGTTGCTCTTTTCGGGCAAACATGCGCAATCCGTCGAAAACCGTCCAATCCAAACCTACACCGTAGGTCAGGTTCATATTTCGCGCACCGTCTAAAGTTCTCTCCGAGCCATCGGCTTGGGTTTGTTTGGTGTTGGTGATACTGTTGTTATCGGTCACTAAGGCATTGATGGTGGGCAACATACCGGCATTGCCGACACTATTGTTGAGTTCATCCATCTTAAGTTCGTTTTTAGCCAACTTAATGTCGTAGTTGTTTTCCAACGCTATTTTAACGGCATCTTCCAGTTTCAAAAGTTCCTGCGCTTGTATTTTTGGCATAAGAGCCAAGATCAAAGTGAGGATATGTATCGATTTGATTTTCATAATTACTTCTCTAAAGCTTCTAAATTATCAAACTCCGGACGGTGTTTTTTGGCTCTCGACCACATTAAATAGAAGGCCGGAATCACAAACAAGGTCAGAATTAAAGAGAAAATGGTTCCGCCTACAATCACAACGCCCATTCCGATGCGGCTGGTAGAAGCCGCTCCCAGCGATAATGCAATCGGTAACGCACCCAAAGCAATGGCTAAACTGGTCATTAAAATCGGGCGCAAACGCGCTTCCGAGGCTTGGATAATCGCTTCGTATTTCGGTAATCCTTGTTCCCGAAGTTGGTTAGCAAATTCTACAATCAGAATCCCGTTTTTCGTCACCAGCCCTATCAGCATTACCGTTCCGATTTGACTGAAAATGTTCCAAGTTTGACCAAACAACCACAGTGAAAATAATGCTCCGGCTACCGCCATAGGTACGGTTAAAATGATAATGAACGGATCGATAAAACTTTCAAATTGGGCCGCTAAAATCAAATAAATCAGCAATAATGCCAAGCCGAAAGCAAACGAAGTATTCGAACTACTCTCCACAAAATCGCGCGATTCTCCACCCAAATCGGTAGTGAAGGTATCGTCTAACACTTTGGCTTTGATTTCATCCATAGCTTCAATACCATCACCCATACTTTTGCCCGGGGCTAAACCGGCCGAAACGGTAGCCGACATATAGCGGTTATTGTGGAATAACTGTGGCGGGTTGCTTTGCTCTTCAACTTGTACCACATTGTCTAACTGAATCAGTTCACCTTTGTTATTTTTGACAAACATGGAGGTCAAATCCAAGGGTTCATCGCGGTCTTTTTCGTCAAATTGGCCAATCACTTGGTATTGCTTGCCGTTTTGCATATAATAGCCGAAACGTTGTCCGCTCAAGGATAATTGAAGCGTTTGCGCCACATCTAAAACGGAGATCCCTAAGCTCTCCGCCTTTTCACGATCGATGGTTACGTTGATTTCGGGTTTGTTGAATTTTAAATTCACATCCACGGTGGAAAATACCTCGCTTTTGTTGGCTTCTTCCATAAACTGCGGAATCTTTTCGCGCAATTTCTCAAAGTTCGGAGCCTGAATGATGTACTGTATCGGCAACCCGCCACGACGGTTTACAGCAATGGTAGGCTGTTCTGATATGGTTACTTTGGCTTCGGTATATTTTTTAGTCCATTTCGAAAAATCGTCGGCGATTTCTTTTTGAGAGCGTTCTCTTTCCTCCGGATTTTTAAGAGCCAAACGAATTCGACCCGTATTCACAGATGACGATAGAAACCCCGGCGATGTAATCACCAAAGCGATTTTTTTCTCCGGTATGCTGTCATTCATCAATTTTGACATGTCTTCCATAAATCGGTCGGTATAGTCGAATGTGGCGCCTTCCGGAGTAGTAACCCCAACAATTACCAAACTTCTGTCGTCATAAGGAGCCGTTTCTTTGGGTAAAATTTTGAAGAACAACGCAATCAACCCGAAACAAATGATAACAATAGGAAAGCTCAGCCATTTTTTTTGCATAAAACGTTCTAAAGCCGAGGCATATCCCTTGTTTAAGCCCTCAAAATACGGTTCGGTAAACGTATAGAATTTGGTTTTCTTTTGCTCGCCGCCTTTCATCAAATAGGCGTTCAACATGGGTGTTAGGGTAAGCGACACAAAGGCCGAAACCAAAACGGCCGCACCAATGACGACCCCGAATTCTCGGAACAGTCGCCCCACGAAACCTTCCAAAAAGATAATCGGTAAAAACACGGCCGCCAACGTGATGGAAATTGAGATTACGGCGAAGAAAATTTCATTAGAACCTTTGATCGCGGCTTCTATAGGCGACATGCCTTCTTCGACTTTTTTGAAGATGTTTTCGGTGACTACAATTCCGTCGTCTACCACCAAACCGGTGGCTAAAACAATCGCCAATAGCGTCAGCACGTTCACCGAAAAGCCACACAAGTACATGATGAAGAACGTAGCAATCAACGATACCGGAATATCAATAAGCGGACGGAAAGCAATAGACCAGTCGCGGAAAAACAAAAAGATAATCAAAATCACCAAGATTACCGAAATCAATAGCGTTTCGGCTACTTCCACTATCGATTTCTTAATAAAAACCGTATTGTCTAAAGCCACATTCAACTTGATGTCTTTCGGCAAATCTTTCTGGAATCCTTCGTATTGTTTGTAAAACTCTTCGGCTATCGCCAAATAATTGGTTCCCGGTTGTGGTACGATGGCCAAAGCTACCATTGATTGGTCGTTGGCTTTAAATTGGGTTTCCAGGTTTTCCGGACCTAATTCGGCGCGCCCCACATCACTTAAGCGTACAATTTTGTCGTTGTTGGCTACAATGATAATGTTGTTGAATTCGGTTTCGTTGGATAAATTTCCCAGTGTTTTTACGGTTAGTTCGGTATTGGCACCGGTTAATTTCCCGGATGGCAATTCGACGTTTTGTTTGTCTAAGGCCGTTCTGACATCGGAGACCGTTACACCGTATGCGTTTAGTTTTACAGGATCGAGCCAAATGCGCATGGCGTAACGCTTTTGTCCCCAAATTTGTACTCCGCTCACGCCCGGTATGGTTTGCAAGCGTTCGGCTATGACATTTTCGGCATAATCACTCAGCTCCAATACGCTTTTAGTATCGCTTTGAACGGTCATGGAAATAATGGCATCCGAATCGGCATCGGCTTTCGAAACTACCGGCGGCGCATCGATGTCTTGCGGCAGACTCCGAATGGCTTGTGACACTTTATCGCGCACATCATTAGCGGCTTCTTCTAAGTTTTTTTCGAGTTTGAATTCGATGGTAATGTTACTCGAACCTTGGTTGCTGGAAGAGGTAATATTTCGAATACCATCGATGGAGTTGATGGCTTTTTCAAGCGGTTCGGTAATTTGCGATTCAATAATGTCGGCGTTGGCTCCGGTGTAATTGGTTCGCACGGAAATCTGCGCCGGATCGATCGAAGGAAATTCACGCACCCCTAAATAGCTGTAACCGATGATTCCGAAGAGAATAATCAACAAATTGATTACAATGGTAAAAACCGGTCGCTTGATACTTATAGTGGATAAACTCATTGTAATTTGAGATTTGAGATGGTTGAATTTACTTGACTTTTACTTTAATGTCAGCTTCCTCCTTTAATGACATGACACCGGAAGTCAACACCGTATCGCCGATTTTTAATCCGCTGGTAATGACTACATCTTTATCGGTTCGTGTTAAGGTCTCCACTTTTACTTCTTTGGCTTTACCGTTGTTGGCAATGAATACTTTTTTACCGTCCTGAATTGGTATAATCGCTTCTGTAGGAATAATGATGGCGTCTTTGATGTTTTTCAAGGGTAATTCGATGTTGGCAAAAGTACCCGGCAATAACTTCCCATTCGAATTATCGGTTAAGGCCCTGATTTGTAACGTACGAGTGGTCGCTTCGATGGCAGGCTCTAAAGCATAGATTTTCGCCGTAAAGGTTTCCTTTACATTGGGAACCGTAAACGTAATGGTGTTGTTTTTACTGATTTCAGTAGCGTATTTTTCCGGAATCGAAAACGTGATTTTGAGCGGATTGGTACTCACCAACTTGGCAATTAATGTGGCCGGGGTGACATAGGTTCCGGGAGAAATGCTGCGCAGCCCGATTTTTCCTGAAAACGGCGCTCGCACCGTCGTTTTACCGATTTGGGCCTGTATCAATTGCGTTTGTGCTTTGGCCGTGCGATAATCGGCGCTGGCGATGTCATATTCTTCTTGGCTGATGGCTTCTTTTTGTAGCAACAATTTGGCTCTTCTCTCATTCTCGGAAGCCAAGCTTTCTTTAGTTTTGGCTTGTGCTAATTGGGCGCGTAGCTCGATATCATTGACTTTAAACAACACTTGTCCTTTGTTTACCGAACTGCCTTCGGTGAAAGCAATAGTTTCTACAATACCCGAAACTTCGCTTCGGATGTCAATTTGCTCATTGGCTTCAATGGAACCGGAAAGCGAAATCGTATTGGAGAAATCTTGTCCCTTAACGACATAAGCACTAACTGAAGTAGTCGGTTTTTTACCGTTTTTATCCTTCCCTTTGTCGTTCTCGGCTTTGTTTTTAGTGATTCTGTAGGCTATCATTCCGCCCAAAGCAATAACAATAACGGCGATGACTATGTTTTTTATTTTCATGAAAGATGAAGCGTGTAAGTTAGATGATAGTTGCTATTGCAAAACTAATTCTTACCAATGAAAGCGGCAGTACAGTTAATTTTTATTTAACACTTGTAGGTACAACTATTGATTAGCTGATGTAATTCCAGATATTTTTCTTTTTGGTCAATTCGATGAAAACCGCTCGAAGCGTTTGATGTTCGGGCAGTGCCATGGAAGCATCTTTTTTGAGTAGTTTTAAAGCTTCGTGGCGGGCCAAAAGCAAAATTTCTTTGTCTTTCACCAAATCGGCTATTTGTAAATTCAACACACCGCTTTGCTGTTTGCCCATAATATCACCGGGCCCGCGCAATTTTAAATCGACTTCGGCAATCTCGAAACCATCGTTGGTTTTGCACATGGTTTCTAAGCGAATTTTACTCTCGTTGGAGAGTTTGAACGAAGTCATTAAAATGCAATAACTCTGTTCGGCACCTCGACCTACGCGACCGCGCAACTGATGGAGTTGTGATAAACCGAAACGCTCGGCACTTTCAATAATCATCACACTGGCATTGGGTACGTTAACGCCTACTTCAATGACGGTAGTGGCTACCATGATATTGGTTTTGCCTTCGGCGAAGCGCTTCATTTCGGCATCCTTGTCGGCGGGTTTCATTTTACCGTGCACCATCGAAATGCTGTATTTCGGTAACGGAAAATCGCGGGAAATACTCTCGTAACCATCCATCAAATCCTTGTAATCCATGGTTTCACTTTCTTTGATTAACGGATATACGATGTAGATTTGACGTCCTTTAGCAATTTCATCTTTAATGAATTTCCACACTTTTAAGCGATTGCTATCGTAACGATGTACGGTTTGTATGGGTTTTCGGCCCGGCGGTAATTCGTCGATAACCGAAATATCCAAATCGCCATACAAACTCATGGCCAAGGTACGCGGAATAGGCGTGGCTGTCATGACCAAAATATGTGGCGGGATAGGAGCCCCACCAACCTCCCCGGCGGGGAGGCTTTCCAATATTGCGCTGATTTTTTCAATTACTTTATCTGTATTTCCAATAACTTCTTCATTACTAAATCGTATAACCTTAAAGCCTAATTCATTGAGGATTTGTGTTCGCATTTCATCTGCTTCTTTTTGTTCGATAGTGTTGTGATAGCCACCATCAACTTCCACAATAAGTTTCTTCTCAATACAAACAAAGTCAACAATAAACAAGTCAATGATGTGTTGCTTCCTGAATTTATACCCCAAATTTTTATTTCGCAAACATTCCCATAAGGTTATTTCTGCTTGAGTGTTACTTTTTTTATTCTGATTTTTAAGTTCTTTTAATAGATTATAGGTTGAAGGTCGAGCCGTTTTATATTTTTGAATCACTTTTTCAACTTCCTTCCTTTGGAAGGATTGAGGAAGGCTTCCTTTTTGCCACAACTTCGACCGTTGTTCCACTCCGAAACGGTGTTGTTCATCAATAATAGCCAAACCCAGTTGGTGAAACTGTACTTTATCTTCCAATAAAGCGTGTGTGCCGATAAGAATGTGCAATGTTCCGTTTTCCAATTCTTCATGAATGATTTTGCGCTCGGCAGCTTTGGTCGAACCGGTCAATATCTTGATATTGAGGTTTAAATCTTTGGCTAATTCGGTTAATCCGTTATAATGTTGGGTTGCCAAAATTTCGGTCGGAGCCATCATGCAACTTTGAAATCCGTTATCTAAGGCAATCAGCATTGCCATCAATGCTACTATGGTTTTACCCGAACCCACATCGCCTTGTAATAAGCGGTTCATTTGGGCATTGCTGCCCATATCATTACGAATTTCTTTGAGCACTTTCTTTTGCGCATTCGTCAGTTCAAACGGCAAGTGATTTTGGTAGAAATTATTAAAGTTTTCGCCAACCACGGTAAACGGATGCCCTTTAATTTTGTGTTTACGGATGAGGTTTTTGGTGATGAGTTGCAGTTGTATAAAAAACAGTTCTTCAAACTTTAATCGGAATTGTGCCTTAGCCAACAACTCCGGACTTTTCGGAAAATGGATGTTAAACAGCGCCGCATTTTTGGGAATCAGCTTTAATTCATCTAACAAATAGTGCGGCAAAGTTTCGATAAACTTGGCTTGGGTTTCCAAAAAAAGTTGCTGCATCATTTTATTGATAACCCGATTCGAAACACCGCGATTGGTCAAGGTTTCGGTGGATGGATATACCGGCTGTAAGGCCGTGCGCAAGCTTTGTTCGTGCTCGGTAAACAATTCCATTTCCGGATGCGCCATGCTGTATTGCCCGTTGAATTGGGTTACTTTTCCGAAAATTACATAAGGTGTGTTGAGTTTCAAACTATCGCGAATCCATTTGATTCCCTGAAACCAGGTGAGTTCCATAATGCCGCTTTCATCGGTAAACGTCGCCACCAAACGTTTTTTGGCTTTGCCGAATTCTACTGTTTTGACATGAACAATCTTGCCGATAATTTGAACCTCGGCCGGATTGTTATGGAGTTCTCTGATTTTATAATAACGCGTTCTGTCGATGTACCGATTCGGGTAAAAATTCAACAGATCTTCGTACCGGTGAATGCCTAACTCTTTGCGTAACAATTCACCGCGTTGCGGGCCGACGCCTTTGAGGTATTCGATAGGGGTTTGGAGAAGATTGTTGGACATCTCAGATTGTTAAAAACTATAGCGAAGATAGTTTTTTAATTTAAAATTGGGATACGCATAAAGTGTAATTCTGTATATTCGTAACTACTAATTCACACGAAATGCGCCTACTGTTTTTCCTTTTCATTACGGCTTTTACCTTTGCACAGCAAATCCAAAAGGTGGATTTCAAAACCGCTCGTGGTAATATCGTGATTTCGGCACTCGAACGCAAAGTTACCGGGACTGTTACGTATGTTTTTGAGGTTAAAGAGACGATTGATACCATCAAGATAGATGCGCAAAAAATGACGTTCTCCGGAGTTAAAATCAACGGCAAACCGGTTCCATTTGCCAATTCGGGAAAGTCATTAAACCTTTTTGAAGGCTTTAAAAAAGGAAAAAATACGGTTACGTTTACGTATGAAGCGTTTCCCAAACAAACCCTGTACTTTATCGGAAATCCTGTGCGGCAGGTTTGGACGCAAGGCCAAGGCAAATATACCAGTCATTGGTTTCCGAGCTTTGACGATGTGAACGAGAAAGTGGTGTTTCATTTGAATGTGGAATTTTTTCCAAAACAGGAAAAGGCATCTAATGAGGTCATCATTGCCAACGGGGTTCTAAAAGACCGACTCCAATTCAACAATCGCGAAATTTGGAAATACGAAATGCAAAAGCCGATGAGTTCGTATTTGCTGGCGGTAGCTATAGGTGATTTCAGAAACAAAGTGGTTGCTTCCCAATCGGGGATTCCGTTGCAACTATTTATTCAGCCGAAAGATACTGCCAAATTTGAAGCCACCTACCGTCATTCGAAGCGATTATTCGATTATTTGGAAAAAGAAATCGGGTTTAGATATCCATGGCAAATTTACAAGCAAATTCCGGTAGAAGATTTTTTGTATGCCGGTATGGAAAATACCAGCTGTACCCTTTTTGCGCAAGATTTTGTGGTGGATGACATTGGTTTTAACGACCGAAATTACGTCAATGTGAATGCCCACGAGTTAGCACATCAGTGGTTTGGCGATTTAATTACGGCAAAATCCGGGAAACACCATTGGCTGCAGGAAGGTTTTGCTACCTATTATGCCTTGTTGGCGGAGCGCGCCGTTTTTGGCGATGATTATTTTTACCATCAGTTGTACCGAACCTCTTTGCAATTGCGCAATGCCGCCAAAACCGATACGATTCCGGTAATGCATGAAAAAGCCAGTTCGTTGTCGTTTTATCAAAAAGGCGCTTGGGCATTGCATACGATTCGCGAAGCCATCGGGCCCAAATTATTCCAAAAAGCGGTCAAATCGTATTTGAAAAAGTATCAATATAAAAATGTAGAGACCGATGATTTTTTGGCCGAAATCAAAAAAGCGGCGCCTGCTTTCGATACTGAAAAATTTAAAAAAACCTGGCTCGAAGATCACCGATTTCAAACCGAAGAAGCCAATACTTTGCTCAAGAAAAGCAAGTTTATGCAAACGCTTTTCGAAGTGCAGCAGTTGCGTAAAAAAACGTTGGCCGAAAACAGACAACGTTTTGCCGAGTTGTTACAGTCAGCTGTTTTTTATCCGGTGAAAACCGAAATTATTTATCAATTAAAGGATGTTCCGTTTGAAGACAAAAAAGACTACTTGCAGCTGGCCTTATTAACCAACGATGTCAAAGTCCGCCAGGCGGTGGCCGAATTTACCACCGAGATTCCGACAGTGTTTAAAGCGCAGTACGAATCGCTTTTGGATGATGCCTCTTATGAAACTAAAGAAATTGCCTTGATGAATTTGTGGAAGAACTTTCCTGAGAGTCGCGATTTTTATCTGGCGAAAGCCAAAAATTGGACAGGCGGCAATGATAAGAGTTTGCGAATTTTATTTTTGACGCTTTCCCTGTTACATGATGCCAAAGAAAGTGACGAGAGTATTCATTATTATAACGAATTACTTGAATACACGTCGCCGCTTTACGAAAGCTCGGTCCGTCAGAATGCCTTGAATAATATCGTTCAGGTGAAACAACCGGTTGATATTCCGATTTTAAAAAATGTAATCAATGCCACTACACATCACAAATGGCAATTCACCAAATTTGCCCGTGACTACATTCGACAACTTTTGACAGTTGACAGTTACCGAAAGACCTTTGAAGATTTGTTGCCGTCATTGCCCGAGAACGAGAAAAATCAGTTGCAAAAACTTTTATCCGAAAAACCATGAGAGCATTAGTGATTTCAGGTGGCGGGAGTAAAGGCGCGTTTGCCGGTGGCGTAGCGCAGTATTTGATGCAGGAAAATGGCTGTGCGTATGATATTTTAATCGGCAGTTCTACGGGAAGTTTACTGATACCGCATTTGGCTTTGGGTGAAGTGAATAAAATCTATACTATTTATTCCAATGTCAATATGCGCAGCATTTTTGATGTGAGTCCGTTTGTAGTTAAAAATAAGAATACGCCCAACGAAACGGTTTCCATCAATCACTGGAATGTCATCAAGCAATTTTTCAAAGGAAAACGCACTTTTGGGGAAAGTCACAAACTTTTAGCATACATCAAGGAAAATTTTACGCTGGCCGAATTTACACTATTAAAGTCAACCGGCTGTGAAGTCGTTGTTACGGTGACCAATCTTTCCAAGAACGAAGTCGAATACAAATCGATAAAAGACTTCGATTACGACGAGTTTTGCGAGTGGATTTGGATTTCCTGCAACTACATTCCGTTTATGTCTTTGGTGACCAAAAACGGTTACGAATACGGCGATGGCGGATTTTCCAGTTTGGTGCCTATCCGCGAAGCAATTAAGCGCGGTGCGACCGAAGTAGATGTGATTATCTTGGAAACGGAAGTCCAAATGCGTCCGAAAAAAATTGGACGAAATCCTTTTTCCTTAATGATTGATTTGTTTCAAACGTTGTTGACACAAGTAGAAAAACACGATATTACCATCGGAAAATTAGCGGCTAAAAATAAGGATGCCAAACTCAACTTGTACTACACACCTACACAACTTACCGATAATGCACTCATCTTTAACAAAGACAAAATGAAAGATTGGTGGCACAAAGGCTATGACTACGCCAGAAACAAAAGCGAGTTTATGAGTGATAATTTGCCTTGATTTAAGGTTTGAATTTGATAATAAATTCGGTTCCGACACCCAAAGTAGATTTTACACTAATTTCGCCATCAATTCTTTCCACTAAGTTTTTCACTGTCGAAAGACCAATACCGGTTCCTACGTTGTTAAATCGGTCTACTTTATCCAGTATGGTAAACATCTCAAAAATTTCATCTATTTTGTCATTTTCTATGCCCATACCATTGTCTTTGATACTCAAATGGCAGTAACCGTCTTGGATGTCAGCATCGATGATAATGACAACTTTGGACTTGTCGTTGTATTTTATGGCATTGCTGATTAGATTCAGAAGAATTTGTTCGAAGTATGACTTGTAATTAAAGATTTCAATGTTGTTGCTTAAGCTGATGTCGAATTCTTTGGTCGGATTGAGTAGTTTGTTACAGTTTCTTACAATGCTGTTGATGGTAAAGAATTCTTTTTCTTTGATTGAAGCGTTACCGTCCTTGTACGTTTTTAAAGTAGCATCGATATAGTCTTTTAATTTTAAGGAAGATTCTTTGATGTAATCTATGTATATTTTGTTATCATCATTATACCTCTTGCTATACTCCTGTTGCAACAAATCGGTCAAACTCAGAATGTTGTTTAGCGGAGATTTCATATCATGTGAAATCACACGAGAAAAATGTTCTAAATTCTTGTAATTGGTGTTCAGGATGTTATTTCTTAAATTTAACTGATAATTCAGTTTTCTGAGTTCCAACAGCCGGACTACCTGTCTGCCCAGTGTTTTGAGGGCATTAGTTTGAAATTCATTGAGTTTTTTAGCTTTATTGTCTATTACACACAACGTGCCTAACGAGAATCCTTCCGCATCTGTTAAAGGGATTCCGGCATAAAAAACAATACTGGGGTCGTTAACCACCAGAGGCGAATTTTTGAAGCGCTCATCATCTCTGGCGTTTTCAATCACAAAAAGAGAATCACCCTGAATGGTATGGGTACAAAAGGAAACATTTCGTGGTGTTTCTTTGATAGATAGTCCGTGAGTCGACTTAAACCATTGTCGATTACTATCAATAAATGAAATTAATGAAATAGGGGTATGACATATTTCAGAAGCCAATTTGGTTATTTCATCAAAGTCACTCTCGTTTTTAGTGTCAAGAATTTTGTAGTCCTCTAGCACTCTCAGACGTCTATTCTCACGAAGGATTTGCTTTTCCATTTTCATAAAAAAGAGATTTAAACAAAATTAAGGCTAAATTTTAAAGTAGTTTATTAAAATTATTTTAAACTTCTCAAAATAAATTTGTAAAACATTACTTATATTTGATTTTAATTTATAAGATTTTTCAATGCTTGTTAAAGTTTTCGGAAGCGCTGTTTTTGGAGTGGAAGCCACGACTATCACAATTGAAGTGAATATTGATAAAGGGGTAGGTTATCATTTGGTAGGTTTGCCCGACAATGCTGTAAAAGAAAGCAGTTATCGTATTGCGGCCGCTTTACAAAATAACGGCTACCAATTGCCGGTAAAAAAAATCATTATCAACATGGCTCCGGCCGATTTGCGAAAGGAAGGCTCCGCTTACGATTTATCGCTAGCCATAGGAATTTTGGCGGCTACCGGACAAATCAAAGCAGCCGAAATTGAAAAATATATCATAATGGGAGAATTGTCATTAGACGGCAGTTTGCAGCCCATAAAAGGCGCTCTGCCCATAGCTATTAAAGCCAAAGAAGAAGGATTCACCGGTTTTTTTCTGCCGAAACAAAATGTAAAAGAAGCGGCTATAGTAGCAGGATTGGACGTGTATGGTGTTGACAATGTGTTGGAAGTGATTGATTTTTTTGAGGGTAAGGGAACGTTAGCACCTACAGTTATCTCAGCACAACAAGAATTTACTGATGCAACGGAATTTCACGAGTTTGATTTTGCGGATGTGAAAGGACAAGAGAGTATCAAACGCTGTATGGAAATAGCAGCGGCAGGCGGACATAATATTATTTAAATGGGTGACAATTATATTTGCCCTATCAAGAAGTAATTGTTAAACATTATTTAACCAGCTTTTTGAAGAAGTAGAATAATTTTGTCACCCTAAATAAAGTAAGTATGAAAGCAATTCTATTGGTACGAGTTAGTACAAAGGTTCAAAACTATGAAGCACAAACACAAGATTTAATTCAATATGCCAAATCCAAAGGGTATACTGAATTTAAAATTATTGAAACCAAAGAAACTGGATTTGCAAATCTTGAAGTTAAACAAGGTACAAATGAAATGTTCAAATTCTATCAAGATAATCCAGATTACAATACAGTATTTGCAACCGAACTTTCAAGAATTTCAAGAAGGCAATCTGTATTGCATCAGATTAAAGAATGGTTTGTAAAAAATAAGGTTCAGTTTTATTTGAAAGATACCAACTATTCTTTGTTTGATGATAATGGCAACGTATCACCAGCTGGTGATATTATGTTTACACTTTATGGATTCTTTGCAGAACAAGAAATGGCACAAAAGAAAAACCGTTTCAAGCGTTCCAAAGAATTGCTTATGGAACAAGGTTATTCAATTGCTGGAAAAACACTTTTCGGTTATAAAAAAGTTATGGGTGAACTGAAAAAAAACACCCTATCAGAAGATGATTTCAATGCTGATATTGTCAGAACTATTTACAATTGGTATTTAAACGGAATTGAAAACAAGGTTAAGAACCCTTCAATTAAAACCATTACACTTGAATGTATCAAACGAGGTTTTCCAGCCTATACACATTCAAAACGCAACGTAAATAAACTACTTAAAGAAGAAGGTTATACTGGCTTTAAAATCTCCAATAACAAGCGTAAAAATCCAAACTATACTGGTGAAAAGAATGAAGAAAAGTACATTGTAACCAGTTTCAAAATCAAATACCCACAAATCATTGACCGAGATACATTTGATTTGGTTCAAAAGAAACTTCTATCAAATAATACCAATGTTGAAAAGAGTTCTAAACACACAACATTGTTGGCAAAGCTTATTAAATGTAATTATTGTGGTAGTCATTTCAACGCAAATTATCGAATTGTAAATGGTCAGAATAAATCAACCTACAGATGTAGTTCTCATTCGAGTGCTAAACCTTGTGGTAATACACAAACCATCAGTATGGCAATGATTGATTCAGCAATTTGGAACTTGATTAAAACTGATTTGGAACTCTTAGCTGAACAAATAAAAATCAATGACCCAGATGCTGCTGAAACCAATTACAAACAGCATCTTGAAGCTTTGCTGAATAAGAAGGATGAACTTCAAAACGAATATGATAATGAGTTAAAAAGTCTTGAAATCATTAAGAAAGCTAAGAATGCAAACGTTGGTGATTTCCTTTTAAGATTTGAACAAAACACAACAAAGATTGATAAGGAACTTGGCAAGATTGATAAGGAAATTTCAAAGGTTAAAATGCTTTTGAATGTACAACAAAAGGAAAATAACGATGTTGTAAATGTGATTAGCAAGAATCTTGATAAAATTGAATCTTCAAAGGAACTCTTAAAAGATTATATCAATTTGTTTGTTGATTACATTAGAATAGAATTGCATAATAACAAGTATACAATTTTGAATGTGGTTTTGAAGAATTATAGCAAAGTTGAAAAATACTATTTCAAAAATTCAAATGACTATATTCAAATTGATGATGCCGAACTTGAAGAACTGAATTCAATTTTGTTGGATAAAAGTCAAACGCTGTCAATCAAAATGTATAAATCAACCAAAAGATTTGTTCCAACTGGGAATAATTCAATGAGAATTGGAAGGTTTTCTTTTCCAATCCCAGATATGATAAGGGAAATACAGAATGTGAATAAATTTCCAATCTTGAAAGAAGTTAAGAGGGTTGAATTTTCTAAATTGGGGGTGTATTAAACACCCCTTTTTTTATGTATGCTTTAATCGATTGCAACAACTTTTATGCAAGTTGTGAAAGGCTTTTTAAACCCCATTTGAATGGTAAACCAGTTGTGGTTTTATCCAACAATGATGGTTGCGTTGTTGCACGTTCTAACGAAGCCAAAGCTCTTGGTATCGCAATGGGTGTTCCAATATTCCAAATCAAAGACCTTGTTGAGCAGCATCAAGTAAACGTCTTCAGTTCCAACTATGAATTGTATGGTGACTTATCTAACCGAGTAATGAATATTCTATCAACCTATTCACCCCAATATGAAATCTATAGTATTGATGAATGCTTTTTGAAGTTTGAAGGATTTGAAAAATTCTTTGACTATCAAGAAATGGGTTTGGATATGAAAAACAAGGTTCAGAAATGGGTTGGTATTCCAATTTCTGTTGGTTATGCACCAACAAAAGCACTTGCAAAGGTTGCCAATAAGATTGCAAAAAAGTTTCCAGAAAGAACCAAAGGTGTTTACATTATTGATACAGAAGAAAAAAGAATCAAGGCTTTAAAATGGACTGAAATTGGTGATGTTTGGGGTATTGGTAGACAGCATACCAAACGATTAAAAGCTTTGGGTGTAAACAATGCTTATGAGTTCACCCAATTGGGTGATGAATGGGTTCGCAAAAATATGACCGTACAAGGGTTAAGACTTAAAAATGACTTGTTGGGGATTCCTTCAATCCAGATGGAAGATGTCAAGGATAAAAAGAATATTGCTTGCACCAGAAGCTTTGAAAATATGCTTGATAATTTTAGCGATGTTAGTGAAAGAGTAGCAACATTTTCAGCTAATCTTGGTGAAAAACTAAGAAAGCAGAACAGTCATTGTTCTATGATTAGTGTGTTTGTTCTATCGAACTATCATAGAAAAGACTTGGAACAACACAGAGCCTTTATAAACATCAAAACGGACTTTCCAACCAACAGCACCCTAGAGATAAATAGACTCGCTCAAATCGCCTTAAAATCGATTTATAAGGATGGTATTAAATACAAGAAAGCTGGTGTGATTGTTTCAGCTTTAACACCAGCTGATGAATTTCAATTGAAAATATTTGGTGGTGAAAACCCTAAACATATTGACCTTATGAAAGCCATCGATAAGACAAACAAAAAAATTGGTGGCAATGTAATTAGGTTTGGCAACAATGCTTTCGGAAAACGCTGGAAAATGCGTCAAGAACATCTATCAAAATGCTACACAACAAGAATCACAGATATACTAACTATTAAAATGAATTAGTTATGATAAATGATATAAATAAACAAATTGAAAAGTTGTTTGATTCTAAATCAAAAGATAATAAACAACAAATCCAAATTGAAATTTACCATTTGGTAAACTCAAGCAAATTCGATAACGATTCAGCAGTTGATTTGCATATTAAAAACGCCATTACAAAATCAATAAATGAATATGTTATAAATTCTAATGATGAGAATAAGCAAAAAGTGTTAGATAACTTTAAGTATTTAGGTAATTAGAATGTGTTTTTTTATGGCTCAAAATCAACCAATGAAAAAGGTTGAAGAATGGTTTAATGCCAAAGTTGATAATCCTGATGAATTTCTTCAATCAGATTATATTGTTGGATTCGATTATAAAAATGTACCAATCATAACAAATGAAAAACCAAAAATAATTTCGACTGATTATCATTGGGGTTTAGTTCCTTCTTGGTCAAAGGATATTAATTTCAGAAAAAATACTCTTAATGCACGAATTGAAACCATTGAAGAAAAACCAAGTTTTAGAAACATCGGAAGTAATCGTTGTTTGGTGATTGCTAGCAGTTATTTCGAATGGCGTTGGTTGGATGAAAAGGGAAAACAAAAACAGAAATATCAAATCCATAATTGTGATTCAGAAATATTTGCTTTTGCTGGTCTTTATGATAGTTGGATTGATAAAGTATCTGGTGAAATCTATCATAGTTTTTCAATTGTCACAACAGAAGCTGACCAACAAATGAAATACATACATAATCATAAGGGTAGAATGCCAATTATGTTGAACATCGGTGATGAATCATCTTGGTTAGATTTTAATAATTCAGTTGATGAATTTTCATTTCCAAAATATCAACCTAGACAGATTGGATTTAAAGTTTAAAAACAGTTTTTGAATCTATAAAAGTAACTTCTACTTTTGTTCCATTAAACTTTGATAAAATATTATACTTTTCATTTCTGAGTTCTACTTCATTTTTGCCTTTTGTATACAAAGCATAGAATAAAGTATTATGGTTTTCTTTTAAAGCGTTTATAATATGTTTATCAAATTCACTTAAAGAATTTCCAAAAATTAAAATAGGTGCATTGGCATCCTTAAGTTTTCTTAAGCAGAATGATAAATAAAAATTTTCTTTAATTGATTTTAGTTTCAATTTAGAATCACCTTCAGTTATAAATGTTGGAAATCTATCAGAATTTATTTCAAAAGATATTAAATCTATAAGTTCTTCATTATTATTTTTGATTAGTTTTATGTCATTCCCGTCCTCTTTAAATAGAAATAACGCTCCGTGTAGATAATATATGTGTTTATAAGTTTCCTTTTGCTCATCCATTAATTGTTTAAAACCAACTGGGGCATAATTACCAAAAAAATAGTCTTGATAGGAAATATAATCTTTTATTGTTTTTGCTTTTTTAATATCAACACTTTTCATTACAATGTGATATAAAAATAAATCATAGTTTGTTGTAAAAATGTTATTGAAATTATGTAATTGTTTAGCTATATTTTCAAGTTGTGTAAAATCAACTTCATTTGCTTTAGGATGAACTGAATTGATAGTTTTTATTAACCCAAATTTTAGAACATTTAATGATTCATTCAATTGGTTACATTCAATATTTAATGATGAATTTATAATTTTAGCATATTCCATATATTTTTGTATTTCTTCAAAATTATATGTTTCAAACTCAGGTATAAGTTTTGCTAAATCTTCATTACAATTATCCAAAAAAATTTTAAATAGTGACTTGTAAGCAAAACTTTTCGAGAATTGTAATGTAAAACCATTACCTAAAAGTAAGTCAGGATTCAATTTATCTTTATATAATTCCCAACTAAATATACCATTACTAGCTAATTCTTTTTCGTTTAACATATCAATAAATATAGATTTCAACATCTTTATCATCAACAATCACTTCACGAATTTGGTTTTCTGAAATAACGTTTAAAATCAGATTTAAAACACTTTCT
The DNA here is from genome assembly GCF_030053345.1 of Flavobacterium sedimenticola. Lineage (GTDB taxonomy): Bacteria > Bacteroidota > Bacteroidia > Flavobacteriales > Flavobacteriaceae > Flavobacterium > Flavobacterium sedimenticola. The sequence continues at coordinate 298,013 of NZ_JASGBP010000003.1, read as the reverse complement.
TCATTCAAATTGTAATCAACTTCATCAGTTGTATTTTGGTCAAAATGCAGCGTTATAAATGTGGTTGAATCAATTCTGTCTTGTTCTGAATCATCAACATAATCAGCTTGATTATCCAGTTCACCACCAAAATATTCGATATTGCATAAGTTATTATGAACTAATGAATTAATCAGTTCAACTACATTTGGATTAAATGGTAAATCCAATTTCGGTGTAGATAAAATAAGTGTGTGTGTTTGTGTTATCATTCCCTAAAAATAAGTTACGAAAAGTAAGAAATTAAATTGATTTAAAAAAGTCATCAAGTGCTTTTATAAATTCCTTTTGGTTCTGTTTTGCTTTGTAAATCTGAAAATCAATCATCATTCTTGTTACTTCATCTTCTGTTGGTTTTTCATTTGGTAAATCTTCTGGTTTCATTTTAGTTAAGTTTAATTAGTTTGTTTGTTGTTATGTTAAATGGCACAAATGGTTTTAAAACCTTTTCATTGTAACCCATTGTTGTTACTGGTGCATTCATATATATTGTGCTGTAATATGTTTGTTTATCCAGCCGCTGAAACATACAGTTGCCATCGGTAAAAAAGAAAAACAGTATTGGTTTATGATTCGATTTATCTGATTCTTCAAGAACAGCATCAACTTTCTTCTTTTCAATTATGGTCTGGGTGTATGCAGTTGTTGCTAAATCTCGGCACTTGACTTCAAATACATATTCGTTACCAGTTTTACCAGTATAATACCCTTCTACTCTGTCATAACCATCACTTTTTGTGAATACATAGCTTGTAATCCCGAACTGTTCAAATAAGTTGGTCATCTTTTGTCTTTCATTGTCACCAGCAGCTTTAAAATAATCCATATTCGTTGTTTAATAATAAATATCACGGAAATTTGAAAAAGACAGCTTTTTGATAAAAAAAAATTAAAAAACCACCAATTTCTTGGTGGTTTAATGGTGGTATATCGGTAAAAATTATTGAAGGTCACATTTATCTACAAAAGTAAGAGCAGAAACCCTATTTGCATTACACTTTAACTGTACATTTAAGCTACACCGTTTAATTCCGCTAAAAATTCATCATCCCAGATTGCAATAACATCATCTTCAATTTCAGTACTGTCATTTGAATCTTCAACAAGTGTTTTAACGTGCAAACTTGGGGTGATTCCAAACATACTTTGTGTTTTTTGTTGGAATACATCAATTATTGTTTGTATTTCGGATTCTTTGCATACAAATGAATCGTGAATTGTAAATGGTTTAACCCCTAATTCACCCAACGCTGGCAAAATAACACTAATGATTGTTGTTGATTCAATGGTTGATAGCTTATTGGCAATAACCGCATTGTTTTCAGCGTTATTTTCATTGATATAATTCATAATGTTTGGGAATAAGTGACCGAAAAACTCTTTGATTTTAGGGAATGAACCAGTTTTACTGAAAAATATCTTGAATAGGAATCCCTTCATATCTTTTCTGGTCTTGAATTTACCGCTAAACTCTTTGTATTGGTCAGCTAAATATTCGTAAAAAACACCATCAACAACCAGTTTACCATATTTTTCAAGTTCATCAGCTGGTATTGCATTTTCAACCTTCAACAAACAGTATAAAAAATATGGTTGACTGTTTTTTATATCGATGTTGAATAGTTTTTCATCACTAATCAAAAACTGTCTTAAACCAGTTGGTAGATTGGTAAGGTTAGTATCAAGTCTACCATTGGTATCATTTCGCTTAAAATACAAATAGCCATTATTGATGCAAAGTATTTTGAAGTGTTGGGTGGTGAATCGGTGTAAGATATTATGTAATTCTTTGCCGAACATTAATAATCTACCTCTGTTTGATTTCCATCTACCCTTACAGTCAATTATATCTTTAATCTCGGATTCATTTAAGCCTATTTTATTGTTGATTACAAGTAATTTGATACTTGTTACTGCTTCATTATAAATGTATTCGTAAGCAGCTTTATAATCGATTTTGAATGTATTGAAATAGTTGGTTTTGCTGAACTCTAAACGTTTTTCAAAGAACTTTCTATTTTCTTTTTCAAGTAGTTCAATTCGCTTGTTGATGTTTTTATCAGTTATGGTTACAACAACTTTTTTTGATAGAAGTTCTGGGTTTATCTTATAAGACTTAGAAAATACACCAACATAATAATGTGGGTTAACATCAATTATTTTGTTTTCTACCAAGAAATTTAAACCAGCTGTAATTGAATTGCTATCAGCTACTAGTTTTTTAATAACGCTATTTGGTAGTTCAACATAGCCATAAATTTTTTGTAATTCTGTTTTGTAGTTCACTTGTTTACGGTAAATAAGGTCAATAATACAGTACAAGTCATCTTTGCGTTTGTACTCTAATTTGTCAAGTTGTTCCTTTACAAGTGAAGGGATGAATCTTGTGAATTCTTTCTGTTTTTTTGGTTGTTTTTTCAATTTGGTTAATAATTATTCTCACGTTATTCTTCTTGGCTCTCACTTGGTGTGAGAAGCTGGGCAGTATGCCTACTGTTTACCCCAGCACCCAAGGCAATCATTTCTGACTACATTAATAAATATCCCGACTTTCTAAGAAATTCAAAATATTTTCAAAAATTTACTAAAATCTTTAAAAATAGTCAATAGCTAACTAAAAATAAATTATTTGAATCTCTGTAAGCACCAGTAAAATCAATGCTTCACAGAGTTTTTTATTTAATTTCAGAAACATAAAGAGAGTGTTAGCTCTCGGGCGTCGAGAACGATGTTCTCTTTATGTTTCTGAAATGCACTACTGAAACCTTGTTAACCCCTATCAATAAAGGGCTAACAAGGTTTTTGTTTTTTCACACTTTACTTCAATTTTATAGAAACTATGATTTGGGAAAACCCCAAATCAAATGAATAAAGAACGATTTAAGGAAATTTATACCCACACACTAAAATGGGAAGGTGGTGATAAACTTCACAATGTAGCTGGTGATAGCGGTGGATGGACTAAATACGGTATCGCCTACAATCACAATAAAAAGCATTTTGAATCATTAGATGAATTCAAGGAAATGACACTTGAAAAGGCATCAACTATTGCCTATCAAAATTATTTTAAGCCATTGAATTTAGAATTAGTACCAGAAGACTGTCAAGCAATGTATTTTGATATGGCTTTTAATATGGGTGTTAAGACTGCAATCAAATGTGTTCAGCGTGCATTGAAATTAACAGCTGATGGTATCATTGGTGAAAAGACAAAAGCAGCAATGGAACAACTTGATAAAGAACAATTGTTTTATCAACGAATGCTTTATTATCAGAAAATTGTTGAAAATGATAGAACACAAAATAAATTCTTGAAGGGTTGGAAAAACCGTGCTGAATATTTTTTAAAGAAGGATATTTAAGATGAAGAAAGTTTTAATCCTAATTGCAATATTTCTTATTGGATGTTCATCAAAAAAGAACACATATAAATTTGATTCAAATCAAAAGTTTGATTCAATTTCCTATCAATCAGAACGAATAATTTATCCGAGTTTAAAAGATACTGTTTATATCAAATCACCTTGTGATTCATTGGGTAATTTAAGACCGTTTAAGCAATCTTTCACCACAACACAAGGCAAAATATCAATTGAAGGAAAAGATAATCAGATAACAGCTAAAATTGATTTAAAGGGTACATCAACAACCGAGATAAACACCAACAAAACTTCAAAAGAAAAAAGCAAATCTGAATCAAAATCTGAAAAGATAGTTGTTGTAAATGATTGGAAATTGATAATGGCTTTGGCTTTATCAATACTGTTGAACATTGTGTTTATAATCAACAAAATCAGAGCGTTTAAAAATCCCTAATAATTATTAGGGAACACTTTACTTACCCACCACCAGAAGTATAATTCAACTGTATGAAGGGAATTATATATATAACTGGTGAAATAGGTGTTGATACCACATTGAATGATGTTGTTCAACAAGTAAAATCACAATCATTAGCAACAGAATACTTGGTAAAAATCGATTCAATCGGTGGTTATGTGGATTCTGGGAATGATATATATAACTACTTACTAACTCTGGGAAAACCAGTTTCAACATTTACCACAAAAGCTTACAGTATTGCCTCAAAAATTTTTATGGCTGGTTCAACTAGAATCATTCCAGAAGGTGCTAAAGATGCAATTATGATTCACTTGCCTTGGATGGAGGTACAAGGCACTCATCAAGTGATTTCTGACTATCTAAAGGACTTAAAAGCTATTGAAGATGATTTAGTTGATTTCTATTCAAAGGTTACTGAAATCGATGAAAAAACAATTCACTCTTTACTCTCAAATGAAACTTACCTCGATGCAACCCAAGCCTTTGATTGGGGGTTTGCAACACAACTTCAACCAGCACAATTAGCGGTTGCAAAACTCAAAAATAACATAGAAGAAAAAGAAGAAAGTTTAATGGATAAACTTAATCAAAAGATTGACAGCATAATGAATATGCTGACTGGTAAAAAACCAGTATTCAAAGCAGAATTAATATTACAAGATGGAACAAGCGTTTCAATTGTATTCCCAGATTTAACTGAATCTGATACACCAGCGGTTGATGATATGGCAATGGTTGATGGTCAACCAGCAGAAGGTGAATATACAATGCCAGATGGCACAATCTTCAAATTTGAAATGGGTGTTTTAACTGAAATCGTTCCACCAGTTCAAGAAGAACAATTACAAGAAGAACCAGTTCAAGAAGATTCAGCAGAACCAACTGCAATTGAATCAGAAGTTGAAAACAACGAATCAAGATTGGTTGAATTAATTGAAGTGTTGGCAAAGAAAAATGAAGAATTAGAAGCAAAATATTTGGCTTTAGCAAAACAAGTTGGTTCTGATTTTACAAGTCAAAAAACTGAACCAGTTAGTTCAATTCAAAAGGAAAATATTGAAGGTGTTAGAACCTTTTCAATCAAAAGAAAAAAATAACATAAAAAAAGAAAACTATGAAATAAACAATGGCAAATTTCAATTTCGATAACGTATCGTTATCACCAAAAGAAGTTACTGAATTAAGCAAATGCATTTTTGAAACAGCATTTACTAACCCAGAACTTGCACAAATGCACAAAATTGAAGAAGGGATTGATATGAAATCTCAAATCTTACTTTTTTCTTCAATGGGTATGCAAGGTTTACCAGCCAATGGTACTTGTACACCACAAGATTCAGATGCTGGAATTGTGGCAACTCAAAAATATTGGGAAAATAACAAAGTAGAAGTTAGAATTCCTTACTGCAAAGAAGACTTACCAGCTTTATTGAAAGCATTCGGTCAAAAATCAAACAAATATGATGTTGAAGCATCAGAAGAAGTGAAAATGTTATCATCAAGACTTTTAGAAGCAATTGATGAAACAGTTTTAAGATTGACTTGGTTTGGTGATAAATCAGCTGCTAATGTAGCATCTGGTGGAACTATTGCAAACTCTGTAAATAAAGATTACTTCAAATCAGTTGATGGTATCTGGAAACAAATCTTTTCTGGTGTTACAGCTGGTGAAATTCAAAGAGCAGTTATCGCTGCAAATACTGGTACAACTTATACCGCACAAGAATTAGCTGCTGGTGAAGCTTTAACAGCAATGAGAAAAGTTTACAATCAAGCTGATTCAAGATTGAAAAATCATCCAGATGCAATGTTTATCGTAACACAATCAGTTTATGATAATTTCTTAGACAAATTAGAGGATGCTGGTCTTAACGCTGTTGGTCAATTAGCTATCAATGATGGTGTGATGACTTACAGAGGTAGAAAGATTGTTGTTGCTGATTTTATGGATAGAATCATAACATCTTCACTTAACAACGGTACAAAATACAGCTATCCAAATAGAATTGTATTCACCGTTCCTTCAAACATTCCAGTTGGTACATTGGATTCTGGTGAATTCAAAGAATTGGCAATCTGGTATGACAAAACTGATAGAAAAGTTTACACAGAAAACATTTTCAGTTTAGATGCTAAAGTACTTGAAGGTTACTTAATCTCTGTAGCATACTAAAAATACAAAGTAATGGGTGCTTTTTAAGCACCCAAAGCTTTACAAAATAACACAAAAGATAATACTAACTTTAAAATGTCTTGTATTGAAAAATTAACTCACAATATAACATACGGTTGTAACACATCATACCCAGCACAAGGTGGTTTAGATGGTGGTAGAGCCGTTTTAATTAACCGTGCTGATATTGATGTAACATCATTAACTAGAAGCGGTGCAACCGTTACCAATCTAAGTTTGGTTTCTGGTGCTACAGCTTATGAAATCAGCTTTGTTAAGCAACTTTCAAATACTGCAAATGAATTTACTGTAAACGATGGTTTAGATACTTTCACTCATAGCTTTATTGGTAGAGTTTATACTCAATCAGCTACTGATGCCGAAATTATCCAACAATTATCAAAAGGTGAATTTGTAGCGGTTGTAGAAACTAAATGGAAGGGTGCTAGTGCTGCTGATGCATTCAAAATCTATGGTTTAACCAATGGGTTGAAAATGTCAGAAGGTAGCCAAACTACACTTGAAAATGATGGTTCATTCTTGTTCACTTTATCAAGTGTAGAAAACTTTGGTGAACCATATCCATACAATGTTTATTTGGAAACAAATTACGCAACAACTAAAGCCAAAGTAGATAACTTATTCCAATAAGATACTTTACTTGAAGCAATCCTAAAGTATAATTAAAGGTAGATGGTGTTTAGCTATCTACCTTTTTTTATTAGAAAAAATCAAAGATTAATATGAACATAGAAAGACTAAAATATTTGCTTGAAATTCCATTGGATGAAATCCAAAACAACAAGGATTTGAAAGCCGAATTAATCGAATACTACAAGTTTATATTCAACACTTCTGGGTGTTCAACTTGCAAAGATAAATTTCCATTATATCACAAAAAATTGACTGAAAAAGGATTGGAAAAATTTAATGTTTTAACCAGCGGAAATTTCAAATTAAGAAATGATGTTGGACTGGTTGAAATGGAGTTTGGAAGCGGTCAATTTCTTTCACAAGCAAATGCAACTGATGAATTATGTATTGCTTTTTTAAGAATCAATCCAAACCGTATTTCATTGTTTGAAAGATACCCAGAGAACTGGAAAATATTAATCGAAAATAACATTGTGGAAAATGAGAATGATTAATGAAAGTAAAACTAATTGATGTTGATAATAGATTATCGATTAAATATGACCAAGTAAACGGTATTCATAATTGGGGTGATGATAATTGTTATCCACAACTGATTTCAACCCTTATAAACAGTTCTGTTACAGCCAAACAATGTGTTGATATAAATTCAAAATACATCTATGGTAAAGGATTCAATTTTACCCAAAACATTGTAGATAAAAACAGCCTTATTATCAATAAAAAAGGTCTTAATATCAATCAGCTATTAAGAATCTGTTCCAGAGAATTTTCAAAGATTAACAACTTGTTTCTACATATCAACTATAATGCTTTATATGAAGTAATAAGCGTTGATTTGGTAAATTCTGAAACAGTTAGAATTGGTAAAATAGATTCAACTGGTTATAACGGTAAATATGTTGTTTATAATAACTGGGATAAAAAGAAAACTAAAAAGATTGATAAGAATGATTTCATTGTGATTGACCGATTCAATCCAAATCCAGCAATTATTGAAAAACAAGTTGAAGCTGCTGGTGGATGGAATAAATACAAAGGTCAAATCTTGCACATAACAGCTGATTTTAATGAACTATACAGTTTATCGGATTTAGATTGTGTATTGTATGATGCTAATTCAGAATTTGAAGCTTCAAAATTTAAAAATACTGGTCTTAGAAAAGGTTTTTTTGGGATGAAATTCGTTCATACCAAACCATTTGATGATGAAGATGAAGCCAAAGAATTTGAAGAACTTATTCAAGCTTCAATGGGTGCTGAAAATTCAACAAGCGTAATATTGGTTGAATCAAAACTTACTTCTGATATTCTGAAAGATGAAATATACATACAAGATATTGATTCCAATATTGATGATAAAAAATTCCAAAGTACAGAAGAATCAACTGCAAGAAACATTAGAAAAGCTTTTGGTGTTCCATCGATTCTAATTGAAGATTCTGACCATTCTATTTTCGGTCAATCTGGTGCTTTACTGAAAGAAGCTAAACTTACACATTGGGAAAATAAAGAAGAAGAAAGAAACATTGTTTCTGATGCATTTCAACTTGTATTCAAGAATTTCCATAAACCAATCAACCCATCAAATGATTGGACTATTACACCAATAATAACGCAATCTAACACCCTTTAAAATGAATAAAATCTTATTGGCATCCGAAATATCAAACTACAAGGATATAGGTCAGAAAATTGATTTAAATAAGGTTAATACTATCATTGAAGAAGTTCAAATTACCAATCTTAAAGAAGTATTAGGTGACAAGTTTTATTTCGATTTGATAGGTAATCTTGATAATCCAAACTATCAAGATTTATTATCTGGTTCAACCTTTGAATATTGTGGTGTTACTTATCATCAAGATGGGATTAAAGCATTATTAGCTGATTATTTTATGGCTAAGTATGTTCTTGTAATCAACACCAATTTCACACCATTTGGTGCTACTGTAAAACAATCAAATGATTCAGAGCCAGTAGATAGAAATTCTTTGAAGGATTATTCAAATTTTCAATCACAATTAGCTGGTTCAAGACTTGAAATAATCAAGCATTATTTGAATGCAAACCCTTCAATATTTCCTAACTGGAACAATAACATTTCAACTTCTGATTACGGTTTGATTACTGGCAGAAGATTTAGATTTAAGAAATTGTAATGCAAATTTTTCAATCAACCAATAATCAAAATACTTTCAAGTTTAATGGGTTAACTTACCCAAAGAATTTTATGTGCATCAAACAAGGTGCTGAAAATATTGCCATTCATAATGCCTATGATACCAAACTACAATTATTAGGTTCAACCAACTATTCAGATATTGAAGTAAATGGTGTTGTTTACGGTTCACAAGCTGAATTGATGGCAGCGTTATCATTATTGTTGTTTGCAAAACAATTCAATTATATTGTTCAAGATATTAATGCAACCAAATTAACTTCAATCGGTGAAATCACAGTTGATTCAAATTATGTAACAATTGAACCTGCAACTTGGGTTATTAATGGAGTTGATTTTGAAACAACAACTGATACCGTTTTAACTATTCCATATGCAGCTTCTGGCAAAACCAGAATTGATATTATTGTTGCGAATTCTTCAAATCAAATAGTAAGAATTAGTGGTTCTGAAACAATGGGATTAGCATTAGCGCCTATTACACCTATTGATAGTGTTTACATAAGTCAAATTACTGTTAATGATAATTCAATTGATACGCCAACAATACCAATTATTGGAACGTTGTTTGTCCAAAAGGATGAATTTTATGAAACAACAATAGATGAAACGGGTTCAATTAATCTTCATCTTACAGACAATTCAACTGCTTTCAGATTAACAAATTCAGTAACTCATATAACTGGATTAGTTGGGGATACTAACTTTTTCAATAGTTCATTTTACATTGGAAAAGAGTTGAAAATCGCCAATTCACAACCAACATCAGTAACATTATTACATAATCAAGCTGGTGTTGAAATTCCTATGGTTTTTCCTAACGAAGATGATTTGATTTTACAACCAAATGAAGTTGCATTATTCAAATTCATAAAAACAACTGGAACATTAGCCGAGTTAACAAGTATAAATAGAATCCCATCAACTGGTTCGACCTCATCAATTGATACAAATACATTTTTAACTGGTGGTACATATTCAATTTCTGGTGGTACACTATATCTAAATAGTAATTCTGGAACAACAATTAACATATCTGGTTTTCCAAAAACAAAAACATTCGGTGTTTCATTTGATGGCGGTGGTTCAGCAATATTATCAGGTACAAAATGTGATTTAACTATTCCATATTCAATGAAAATTGAAAGTTGGACACTATTAGCTGATACAATTGGTTCAATTGTTATTGATGTTTGGAAGGATAATTATTCAAATTTTCCGCCAACAAGTGGTGATACTATAACTGGTAGTGAAAAACCAACAATTTCAGCTTCAACTAAAAATCAAGATTTATCACTTTCTACTTGGAATACTATCATAAATGCTGGTGATGTAATCAGATTTAATGTTGATAGCTGTTCAACAATAACAAAAGCCAATTTGGTTATTAAAGGTTATGAAATTTAATGATAGCAAAGTATTTAAATAAACAAATCAATGACAATGTTACAACTTTCGATTTTGTAATAAATGATTCTAATGGAATTGAACTAATAAGGCTAATAGGATGTAGTTTTTATGATGATTTAAACTTTTTAGAACTAGAAGAAAAGGCAATATCAATAGCAAAAGATAATCTTCAAATCGAAGAATTCGAACAATTTATAATTGAAATATAATGGCAATATTACATTCAATACAAAATGGTAATTTAACTTCAAGTTCTACTTGGGGTGTTGTTGATAATACATCATATTTAGATTCAAGAATAAGTACTGCTAATATTACAACATCTGTCAATAGTTCAGCTACGTTTACAACTGGTGCAATAACTGTAGCTGGTATTTCTTTACAATTAGTAGGGATGGTATCTAATCCAACTGGTACTATTACTGTAAGATTGTTTAATAATACCACAGCTTCAACTGTAAAAGATGTAACTATAAATTGTTCTGATTTATTTAGTACTGGTGCAGCAACAACTGGTTTATTGGGTTGGACTTATTTTAAATTTGATTCACCAGTAACTTTAACAGCTGGACAAACTTATAGTGTAAGAACTGTAGGTTCTGTTAGTAACCAAGTAGGTGTATATAGAGATGGTACAGCCAATAATTATAGCCGTGCATTAGTAACAACAACAACAGCTGCACCAGCATCTACTGACACATTTATAATAAGTGGTGAACATACATCAGCAGGTGTTAATTCTGGTTATACTATAACAATGGATTCAACATCTACTTCAACTACTTATGGTAATTTATATGTAGGAACAAGAGGTACATTAAATTATGGAACAAATTCAAGTACTAATTATTGTTTAAAACTTGGTGGAAATGTTATTGTGGGTTTAAATGGTGTATTAACTATTGGTACTTCTGGTTCAACAATGCCAAGTACAAGTACAGCAGTATTAGAAGTATTGTGTGCATCGTCACTACAGTATAATATTTTAGCTTATGGTACATTTACTACTTTTGGTGCTCCAAGAAATTTTGTTAAAACAAAATTAGCAGCTGATGTTAATACTGGTCAAACAACAAGTACAACAACTAATTCTACTGGTTGGTCTTCTGGTGATACAATAGTTGTAGCTTCAACAAGTAGAACCTATACTCAATGGGAACAATTACAATTAAGTGGTGTTACTGGTACTACATTAAGTCATTCAGGATATACAAATACTCACGGTGGTAATTCAACAACTTTAGTACAAGCTGATGTAGTAAATATTACAAGAAACATATCTGTTCTAAGTAGTTCACCAACTCTTAGAACGAATATTCAAATATTCCCACAAGCAGTAGTTAATTGGAATAATACCAGATTTATAGATATGGGTGGTGGTAATGCTGCAACAACTGCTGGATTTGGTTTAGGTACGGCATTTTCAACTGGTAGTTTTAGTAGTAATAATTGTGTGTTTATGAATACTGCACAATTTAATACAACTGTATTTTCATTTGTCAGAACAAGTAATACAAGTATAAATAACAATATATTCTATGCTTTAGGACATCCAAGTTTAAACACTGTTAATTCAATAGGAAGCACTATAGATGATGGCAATGTTATAATTGGTTGTACTGGTGTTACATCAACAATGACTTGTGATTACATTGGTAGCTATAATATTTTCACAAGTAATGCTGTACCCTATACTGGCGGATTTAAAAACAATGCAACTGGTAATAATTTTTACAGTAATCAAGGAACTGGTATAAACTTTTCATTACCGTTGGCTGGTGGTAATCAAAACTTAACTAACTTTTTGGTTTGGCGAAATAGTAATGGTGGTATTATTATAAATGGTTCAAATTCATATCAACGTGATTTTGTCATCAGTTTTGTTGGTATGAGAAATTTTGGAAATTTAGGTGGTGCTATTGGATTTAATGCTAGATGTAACGTTAAAATTTTATTTGACACTAGTTATTTTTATGGTGGTGAAACGTTTGTTCAAACAAATGCAATTGGTGGGGTTTCAGTTCCAATCGATGCCGTATATTTTAATAGATGCTATTTTGGTTATTCTGATTCTGGTTTAACTTCTTCGAATTTTTCAAGTGCTGTATTTACAAATTTAACAAATGGTACAAGCATAAATTTAAATAACTGTTATTTAGGTGGTGCTGAATTTATACCAATTCTAGGCTTACCAGTTTCAAATTTAAATTGTACAGTACAATCATTCAATCATAATGGTATAGTTGGTTCATACAAACAATGGCTTGGTAACGGTGTTGTGTCATCAGACACAACTATTTTTAATAACTCAAGTCCTTCAATAAGAATTACACCTCATACTTCGATTTATAAGGCAAGTAACAGTTTATTAAAAGTTCCAGTAGCTTCTGGCACATCAGTAACTGTTTCAATTGATGTTAGAAAATCCACAATAAGTGACGGAACAGATTATACTGGAAATCAACCAAGACTAATGTTAGCTTTCAATCCTACTTGTGGTATTACTGCTGAAACTGTTTGTGATACAATGTCAGTTTCAAATGGAATTTGGGAAACTTTAACCTATACTTCATCTAATGTGCCAAATGATTGTGTAATGGATTTTTATGTTGATTGTGATGGTACAAATGGCTGGGTTAACATTGATAATTGGGTTACAAATAGCAATATTGACACAAAAGGATTTAAATACTGGGATTCATTTGGAAATTATGTTGATTCATACTTTTCACCAATAACAACTAAAGCTTATACGTTTCTATCTTAATGAAATTGTTCCTTCTAATTCTAATTTTATCTGTTATTGGTTGTGAAAAATCTGAAACCGAAACTTACAATCCAATTATAAAATGTGATTCTTCAATTTCTGAAATTGAACTTGTAAATTATATTAATCTACATAGAGATTCAATTGGTTTGAATAAACTAAAAATTGAAGTATTAGCATCTGATTTATCAAAAGAACACGTGTTATATATGATAGAAAAAGATTCTTTAAGTCACGATTTCTTTTATCAAAGATTTATTGAATCTAAAGCTAAAAGAGCTGGTGAAATAGTAGCATTTGGATTTATTTCAAGTCAATCAACTTTCAATGCTTATATGAATTCTGAACAACATAAAAGTGTGATAGAAAACCCAGTCTACAATTGGATTGGTATAAGCACAATTGATAATTACAATAGTTGTCTTCTACTAAAATACTAATAAAATGAAAAATAGTTTTATTCAAATACAAAATACAAATATGAAAGAATACATATTAATAGCTTTTTTAAGCCTTATAACCATTTTAACGCCAATCAAACCATTTATAATGCTGATTACATTCTTTGTTGCTGCTGATACCATTATGGCTATTGCTGGTAACATTAAGAAGTATGGAATTAAAGCATACAAATCAACCAAACTATTCAATATTGTGGTTAAAACATTATTTTATTGTAGTTCTATAGTAGCTGTTTTTTTTATTGACAAATTCATTTTTGAAAGTTCAATTCTCGGAATAAATTTATTACTAACCAAGATAACAACTTTGCTTTGGTGCTACATTGAAATCAAATCATTGGATGAAACATCAATGAATTATTACGGCAATAAATCACTATGGGTTTATTTAAAAGAGTTATTCAAAAAGGGTAAAGAACTTAAAAAGGACTTGAATGAAATTATTGAAGATGATGAAGAAAAAAAAGAATAAACATCGCGGTTGAGTGAAACGGATAAATAAATCACACAAGTTTCATATGCTTGTAATACTGGGTTCGACTCCTAGAACCGCAACTTTAAATTTGATATGAAAAAACCATCCTGGATCCAGGATGGTTTTTTCCCATTTAAATAACACCTTAATATGTGATTCACAATATTGAACATTACAAAACTTTACTATTCAGCATCTGAAAGTATTATTTCCGTAAACAAGAAATAATTATGAATGAAGATAAAAAAGAAAGAGGAAGACCATTTAAAATGGCTAATTGGATTCCATCGCTTCAACAAGTATTAAACAACAATAGTGTTGTTTTTTTAACTGATGCTGATTTGGTTTTTTTGGTAAACAAGCTTTTACCAATTGAAGATAGAATTACAACAAGAACTTTTAAGAATTGGAAGGCTGGAAAATTTGCACCAAATGAAGAATTGGGTGTTGAATTTTTGGAACTCATTCAAGAAGCATTGATTAAAGAAAAAATGGCTTTGGGTGAAGCATTAAAGAATGATAAAACTGGTCAATGGGTAAGATATGCTTGGATTCTTGAAAGAAAGTTTGAAGAATTCAATCTTAAACATATTTCTGAAAACATCAATAAGAATGAAGAAACCCAAATCATTCAAATCACAGCTGGGAACAATGAACAAAAGGCGTTGATTCAAAATATTCTCAATCCAGATTTTCTTGAATTAAAACCAGAGCAATTACCAGAAAAATCAATTTCAATAGAACCAGAAAATAACATTGATGATAAATATGATTTCTAATAATGTTAACACCTACAACAGCATTCACAAAGATTGCTGCATTAACCAAACCTTTAAGGATTGTACAAGGTGGAACATCAGCTGGTAAAACATATTCAATCCTTCAATATTTAATCATTTATGCACTAAAACGTGAACTTCAAATCTCAATAGTTGCAGAATCTGTTCCAGTACTAAAAAGAGGTGCTTACAAAGATTTCATTGATATAATTACATCAATGGGTTTATATGATGAATCAAATCATAATAAAACTGATAGAATCTATAAACTTAACAAATCAACCTTTGAATTTTTTTCAGCTGATGACCATTCTAAATTAAGAGGTGCAAGAAGGGATATTTTATTCATAAATGAAGCAAACAATGTTCATTTTGAAGCGTTCCAAGAATTAAATATCAGAACCAAAAAATTCACTTTTTTGGATTTTAACCCAACATCACCATTTTATGCACATACTGAATTAATCGGAAAAGAAGATGTTGATTTTGTTATTCTGACTTATAAGGATAATGAATATTTGGATGACAAAATCAAACAAGAAATTGAAAGCTGGGAAATCAAAGGTTTAAGTTCTGAATATTGGGCGAACCGATGGAAGGTAATGGGATTAGGGCAATTGGGTATTCAATCTGGTGCAATTTATACTGATTGGTCAGAAATAGAAATGTTACCAGAAGATGCAGAACTTTTGGGTTCTGGTTTGGATTTTGGATTCTCAAATGACCCAACAGCACTAATTAGTGTTTACAGATATAACGGTGAAATCATTCTTGATGAAGTCATCTATCAAAAAGGGTTGCTAAACAATCAACTGGCAGCTTTAATTAAATCCAACAGAGCGAAAGAAGGTATTATTTATGCTGATTCAGCAGAACCAAAGACTATATCAGAATTAAAGTATTATGGTTTATCAGTTTTACCAGTTGTAAAAGGTAAAGACAGTATCAACTACGGTATTCAATTAATTCAAGAACAACACTTCAAAGTAACTTCAAGAAGTGTAAACCTTATAAAAGAACTTCAAAATTATGTTTGGGCAAAGGACAAAGAAGGTAAAGAACTTTCAATTCCAATAGATGCATATAATCACGGGTTAGACTCGGTCAGATATTTTTTCTTGATGAAATTCCCTAAACAAAATCAATATAAAACGTTCAAATGGAAAAGATAATTGATTATAAAGTTAAGGACTTTTTCAGAATAACAGATTTGAGTGTTATTCAAGAATACACAAGCATTTTAGAACATTTAAACCCTTTAAACGAAATACCTAACCCAAAATACAAATGGTATCATAAATGGTTTAAAAAGCATCCTAAAACACTACAAATAAAAGACATTAGAAGCCTATCATTTGGAAAAGTGAATGAAATCAAAATGAATTTGCTTGAAGCTTCCGATAAGTCAATTTTTGATACAATAAAAATGTTAGTTGATGTTGAAGATTATCACATCTTGAACTTTACTATTACTACTTTCTACGGTATTATTTCAAAGATTAGAAAAGAAATAATTGAAATCAAGAACGCTGAAAACAATGAATTGGTTGATGAATATGAAGATGAATTTTTGGCAGTTGTTAATGCTAAACAAAGACTTGAAAAATTTGGTGTAATCAATGATTTGGATTTATTATCCAAAGAAGATGTTCTAAAATGGAAGGAAATTGAAGAATTGCCATATATGGTAGTGTTTACCAAGTTAAGATTAGAAAAAGAAAAGAATAAAATAAAGCGAGAGGTTGCCGAATTACAAAAGAAAAAACAATCAAAAAAATAATGTTTGAAACATTTAAAAACATAGCTGATTCAAATAATTGGTACTTTGAATATGGTAGACAAGATTACCATAATTTATATCAAGATGTTACCAGCGGTGGTACAATACATTTCTTTTTAGAACCAATTATTACGGATTCAATTTTTTCAGATTCTGGTTATGAAACATTAACCTACTCTGGAAAATTTATGTTGTTTGTTTCATCTGATGTTGATGAAACATATACCGATAAATACAATAATCACATTAAACCCATCATTGAAAATTCACTTAAAACAGTAAAGAATTCATTGTTATGCAATCAGTTTGACATTAACAAATTTCAAGTGCTTGAAGTGATTAATGTATTTGATACAAATGTTGATGGTGTTCTTGTGAATTACAGTTTGAAATCTACTGAATAACAATGTTTGAAAATCAATCAATAATTGCAGAAGAACTTGAACTATTGAAAGCTGATATTATCAAAGTTTACAATGAATCTGGCAAAAGAACTTCTGGTGAATTTGAACAAGGATTGGAAATTACAAATACCAGTACATCTGGAACATTATCTGGTTACTTGTATTTGGGTGGTAGAGCAGCTGGAAAACAACCACCAATTCAAGCAATTGAAAACTGGATTGAATTAAAAGGTATAACACCCATAGAAGCCAAAATGAAAACATCAACATTGGCTTATCTAATTGCCCGAAAAATTGCAAAAGAGGGAACAAGAAAAGAAAACCATTTATTCATTTATGACCAAGTAATAACACCAGAACGCATTGATAAAATCTTTGAAAGATTATCAGAAGTTAACGTGAATGTTTTTATAAATGAAGTCACCATAATGATAGAAAAATTAGTAAAAAATAGATAATGGCAGTAGGCACAATAAATATCAAATTTCTTCAAAATCCACTAAACAATCAAAGCATCAGTTACAGCTTGAATAAAAACGGTGTACCCTATTCCGTTATCAATAAAACATTCAAAACACCAACAGTATTTTCTTCAAGTAGAATTGTTAGAACAAACAAAGCTGATTTAACAATTGATACAAGTTTCAATGTTGGTAGTGGATTCAATAACCCATCATTAAATCAAATGCGTTGTGCAATGCAATCTGATGGTAAGCTAATTGTTGTTGGATATTTTACACAATACAATGGTTCAACAGCAAATGGAATAGTAAGATTAAATGTTGATGGTTCAGTAGATACTTCATTTGTAACTGGAATTGGTTTTAATGGTGGTGTTGAAGATGTAAAAATTCAATCAAATGGTGATGTTATTTGTGTTGGATTTTTCACTTCATATAAGGGAACAACAAGAAATAGAATCATAAGATTAAAACCAGATGGTTCAATTGATTCTACTTTTACAATTGGCTCTGGATTCAATTTTCAAGCTGATAGAATAGCTATCCAATCTGATGGAAAAATTATCGTTGGTGGTCAATTTACTACTTACAATGGAAGTAATGCCAGAGGTCTTTGCAGACTAAATTCAAATGGTACTTTAGATGCTACATTTAATGCTGGAACTGGACTTTTGAACACCACATCAAGTTATGGTGTTTATGGCTTGGAAATTTTATCTTCTGGTAAAATCCTTATATCTGGTTTATTCCCAAGTTATAACGGTAACACTTGTAATTCGATTGCCAGAATAAATTCTGATGGTTCATTTGATTCAACCTTCAACAGCGGTGGTGCTGGTATTGCTGGTTCAAATAAATTGGTTAGAAGTTTATTTGTTCAAGCCGATGGAAAAATACTTATTACTGGTAAATTTTTAACCTACAATACAAATACAGTAAATGGTGTAGCCAGATTAAATTCTGATGGTTCATTTGATTCAACCTTCAATACTGGTGGTTCTGGTTTAAATAACAATATGGGTACATTCATTACCCAGCAATCAGATAACACAATCTTGTTGATGGGTGAATTTTCAACGTTTAATGGAAATAATTTTCAGAATCTTGTAAAACTTGATGTAGATGGAAGTATAATAAATGATAATCAACTATCATTCAATAATACCGTTGTATATGCCTTATCAACTACTGACAAAGTTTATTTTCTAGGTGTATTTACAACTTCAACATCACTTTATCAATCAACAAATGATTTTATCCCAATTGGAAGCGTTGTTTCAAATACACAACAATATTCAAGGGATAATCTTTCAACATTCAATAGTGATTCTGATATTGATTATACAATCGATGGTGATACAGTTCAAGTATCAATTACTTATGATGAATTGAATGATGTATTAACATTAAGCAATGTTATTGATGTTCCATTTTTCGTTGTTATTACATTTAATGATGGGTTGTTAGAACCAGTTGGTGATTTGGTATTTACAGATGATACAATTACGCAAATAATCAACCCAGCATATAATAATACAATCATAAGATATTCAACCACAATAAACGATGTCACACATTCTGAAATTGATGTTAATGGTACAATCTATCGAATTGACCCATTTTTAAATTCTTTCACATTCAACTTTAAAGAAATCGCCAAGAATTTAATCAACCCGAACTATTTTAAAGATGAAGTTGTTCCAGATATTTTGAGTAATGCAATAGTAGATGATTCAACTTTATCATTAACATTAAATGCTGAAATCAAAGTATTCGATATAAACAACGAATTCTTAACTGCTAACAAAACCATCAAGTTCTTGAAGAACGTTGAACAGTTGCCAAATTACATTGATAGATTGGCAGCGGCACAACCAGTTAGAATTCTGTTACCAACTTCAAATTATACTGAATATTATTTACCATATTTTGAAGGTTATCCTACTGACTTTTCAATATTCGGATTGCAAACCAATGATGAATTCTTTTTAAAAAATACATCAAACTATTTCACAACTGAAACATTTACAGCAACTACATCAGAAGTGAAAAGATTCTTTATTAGTGATGGACAAAATGAATCATCATTCATTGGTGATTTGAACCTTGCCAGCACACATAACAATGTTGAATTATGGGTTAATAATTCATTTGTAAGCAATGTGATGATTAACAAAAAAGAATCGAACTGTGGGGTTTATTTAAAGTGGTTCAATAATTCTGGAAGCTATTCTTATTGGCTATTTGAAGAACCATATACAACTACCAATACATTCAAATCAATGGATGATATAACGGGTGTCTATGACAATCTTCAAAACGTTACATCAACATCAAATATCATTGGTAAAAGAGGTGAAAGAAAAATTAAACTTAAAACAAAATATACCAATCAAGAAAAGCAATATATACAATCAATCTTATCAAGTCCGAAAGTTGAAATGTATGCATATAATCAACCGTTTATTGCAACCAACACAAACGCATTTTTCGGGATTACAGTCAATGATGGTTCATTTACTGACAGTTCCAAAAATTCTAATAATACATTAGAAATCACAATAACACTACCAGATTTATTCACTCAAACATTATAATGAATGACCAAAGGCTTTACATAAATAATGAATTGGTTGATTTACTTGATACTGAATCAGAGTTCACAAGAACATTACAAGTTAATAATCTTGCAAATCTGAATACAACCCAAACAAATTATTCAACAAATATCAAGTTACCATTAACCCCAAATAATCAAAGAATCTTTGGTTACTTGGGTAATCTTGGTTCACAATCACAATTACCATACATCAAATCAAGTTGTGATTATTTTGTTGAAAATGATAAGATGGTTCATAATGGTTGGGCAATCATAAATGAAACCAACCCTAAGTACTATGATATTACAATTTATGATGGAAACTTAGATATTTTTAAGGCATTAGAGAACAAAACGCTCGGGGATTTATACATTGGTGAGATAACCCATACTAAGAACCTTACAAGCGTTATAAACACTTGGAACAATAATTTAGATTACTGTTATATCATTGCTGATTATAATGGTAAATCAATCATTTCTGGTGATACTTTGAATATTGATTATTTGATTCCAAGTGTGAAAATTTCATACCTATGGAATCGAATATTTGAAACTTATGGATTCACTTATTCGGGTTCAATATTCCAATCAGAAGATTTCAATAATCTTTGGATGACTTACCCAAAAGGTGTTAACCCAGAAGCTAATGATAATATCATTCCAATTGCTTCATTTACTGGTGGTGCTACAAATTATAACAGAGGTGGTTTATCAAGATATATTTTAGATACAACTGGGTTTACTTCATCAGTTGCAACAACAATATTTACAACACTATCAACTAATGGATATGGTACAACGGATGAACACATCAAAGCACTTGAAGCAAAGAATTTCAACATCAAAATTACTGGTAAAATCAATGCAGTAAAAGTTCAGAATCTAAGTGAAAATGTACCAGTTGATATTTGGTTTGTAAAGAATTGTGAATACAATTCACCAAATGGTGCATTAGCTAGTTCAAGACCAAAAGTGAAGATTGCAGAAGGTGTTACACAATACACCAATTTGAATATCAATTACAACTTTTCTTTGAACGAAAATGAAACCTTTTCGATTCTAACAACATCACCCGTTGGTATTGATAATCTATTTAATAACAGCACAAACTTTACTATTCAATTTGGTTACTATGATGACCCATTGTATGATTTTCAAAATGAGTTAAAGAACTTCAATACTATCGATTTTATAAAAGAAATCATTCATAGATATGGTTTGACTTTATATAAAGATAAATACACCAACAACTATGAATTTAGAACACTCGATGAAGTAATCAATAACCCAATTGTGGTTAACTGGTCAGATAAATTTCAATACATCGAAAAAGAAAAATATCTGTATGGAACTTATGCACAAGAAAACAATTTCAAGTACAAATACAATGAAGAAAATGTGAACTACAATGATGGTGTTCTTTTGGTCAACAACAAGAATCTATCTGAAAAATTGGATGTGATTGAATCAAAAATAACATCGCCAGAAAAAGATACAGTTCCATTACTTGAACTTCAAGATGTACACGTTTACAAAATGTGGAATAAAGAAGTAACCGATACTGGTCAAATCAAATATAAGGGTTTATCTGGGAAGTATTATTTTTTAAGGGCAATTGATTATGAATTCGGTTCACCAGCTAAAATAGGAACAGAAGCAGTTATTAGTGGTGTTACTGGCAGTTCAACAACAGTACTTTCAGCAAAGGTTGAAACCTATCAAAATATTGCTTGGAATGAAACCATTGATTCATATTATGCACCATTGAATTCAATATTCAATAATGCAAAAATCATAACCGCTAAGTTCTACTTAACATCAACTGATGTTGCTAATTTTGATTTCAAAAAACTGTATTACATAGAACAATTGGGTGGTATTTTCTTAATCAATAAAATCAATAATTATAAGATTGGAAAAGTAACTTCAGTTGAACTAATCAAGTTAAACAAGTAAAAGAATATTAACCGCTGTCAATGGCAGCACAAAACATAACAAGATGAAAACATAAAAGCTAAATGGCAAACAAAGTTGAAATCCTAAACTTGGATATTAATACATCAGCATTACTTACCAAGATGGGTGAAACCAGAGCAGAAATCGAAAGATTACAAGCTGCTCAAAAACAATTAACTGCATCAAACCAAACAACAAGCAATGCTTATCAAAAAAATGCAGTTGAATTGTCAAGATTACAAACTTCTTACAACCAACAAAAAGCGGTTGTTATTCAATTATCATCAGCAAATAATTCATTTGCACAAACATCATTGGCAATTGCTGATGCTATTGCAAAAGAAAACCTATCAATAGCACAAGCCAGAGAAAACAATACCCAATTGTTAACCCTCAGAAATCAGTTGAATCTTAAAACTGATGAAGGCAAACAGAAACTAGCCGAAATCAATGCAAAGCTTGATGAGAACAACAAGTTTATCAAAACCAATGTTAGTGCATATGAACAACAAAAAATAGGTATTGGAGATTATAAAAATGCCATCACAAGTGCATTAAATGAATCTGGAATCTTTTCTGGAAAATTGGCAGTACTAAAAGATGGTTTATCAACTACTTCACAATTATTTGGTGCTGTTAAAAATGATGTAGCTGGTGGTGCTTTACAAATCAAAAATGCTGCTACTGCTACAGATGGACTTTCAACAAGTCAAAAAGCAATGGCAGTTGCAACAAACATTGGAACTGGTGCTGTTAGAATCTTTACCGCTGCTTTAGCAGCAACTGGAATTGGTTTAATCATAATTGCAATAGCACTTCTAATTGGTTACTTCAAAACCTTTGACCCACTAATAGATAAAATTGAACAAGGTATGGCAGCAATGGGTGCAGCAGTCAGAGTTGTTCAACAAACACTTGTTGCATTCTTATCAAGTATTACAAGTGTTGGGGATGCAATTTCAAAACTGGGTAACTTTTTATTAAACCCAATCGATTCATTGAAAAAAATGGGTTCTGAAATGGCAAATGCTGCAAAAGAAGCTGCTGCACTTAAAGCAGCACAACAAGATTTAGCCGACCAACAAAGTATTCAAGAAGTTGCAAATGCAAAAGCAGCACAACAATATGCTGAACTTATTCTTCAA
Organism: Flavobacterium sedimenticola; assembly: GCF_030053345.1. Lineage (GTDB taxonomy): Bacteria > Bacteroidota > Bacteroidia > Flavobacteriales > Flavobacteriaceae > Flavobacterium > Flavobacterium sedimenticola. The sequence continues at coordinate 274,879 of NZ_JASGBP010000003.1, read as the reverse complement.
TCAAAAAACAGAACACTATCTGAACAAGAAAGATTGAAGTTCTTAAAACAAGCAGAAGCAATTGAAACAGCAAACTTTAATCAAAGAACTGCATTGGCTGATAAGGAACTTGCAAACGCTGTTGAAGCTACCAGAATTAAAGGTGCATTGAATGCACAAGAAATTGCAAACCTTAAAAAAAGAGGTACTGCATACGCTATTGAATTATTGAACTTAGGTAAGATTACACAAGATGAAGTTGATTTAATCAAGAAAGCTGAACTGGCAAAAATTGCAATCAAAGATGAATCAACCAAGCGTTTGGAAAAGAATCAAAATGCACAAGATAAATTAGAAGAAGATAGAAAAGCCAAACAAGAAAAAGCTGAACAAGCAGCAGAAGATGCAAGACAAAAAAGAGAACAAGCCAGACAAAAAGCAATTGATGCCAGCATTCAAAAATCGAAAGATGAATTGGATTTGTTCATTCAACAACAAGGGTTTAAAAAGAAATCACTTGAAGAAGAATTGGCATTTGAAAAACAAGTACTGGATAAAAAGCTTGCAATCTTAAAACAAGAATACGATGCCAAGAAAATAACCCAAACAGCCTACCAAGCACAAGCACTTGCATTAACAAATGAGTTTGCAAAGAAACAAGCTGATACCACCATTTCAGAAGCACAAAGGGAATTAGATATATTCAAAAAGAATCATCAAACAAAACTAAATGATGATAAATTCTTTAGTGAACAGAAGCTTCAAAATATCATTGCTGAAAACAATGCCATCCAACAAAAAGAAGCCGAGTTTCAATTATTAAGACTTCAAAAAGGAATCATTAACCAACAACAATACAATGATGCTATTGATTTGATTAATGAGAATACCAGAATCAAAAATGAAGAAGCACAAAAGCAAAGGGATGCAGCCAAAAAGGAACAACAAGCAATAGATTTGGAGAATCAAAGAATACTTGATGAAGAAAAGTTTACCAATGAATTTGATTTGCAAACAGAACGTGAAAGAATCCGTTATGAAGCTGAACTTGCAGCCGCTGAAAAAACTGGTGCATCAAAAGACCTCATCACCAAAAAACACGCAAATATTCAGCAAAAGATTGAAGAAGATAAAGAGAAAGCCAAGCTTCAAGTATATTCAGATACATTTGGTGCAATTGCTGGTTTATTAGGTGAAGCAACAGCCGCTGGAAAAGCAGCAGCAATAGCACAAGCAACAATAAACACTTACCAAGGGGTTACCGCAATCTTATCAGCTAAATCTGTTTTGCCAGAACCAGCTGGTGGTATTGCCAAGATTGCACAAGCTGGTGTTGTTCTTGCAACTGGTTTAATGAATGTTGGAAAAATTGCCGCTACCAAAGTACCTAGCAGAGCATCTGGGGGTATTATCCCGACACTTAGAAGCGGTGTAATTGATAACGGTGCAAACTTATCAGTTCCATTAAGAAATGGTGATGATACCCTTGCATACGTTAAACAAGGCGAAATGATACTTAATGAAGAACAACAAAGAAAAGCTGGTGGTTCAGCCTTCTTTAGAAGCATCGGAGTTCCTTCTTTTGCATCTGGTGGTTCAGTTGGTGGTTATACAAGTTTCGGTGCTTTAAATGGTCTTAAAATGAGTTTTGATTATGACTTATTAGCCAGTAAGATTGCACAAGCTAATACTGCATTACCAAACCCAGTTGTAAGTGTTGTTGATATATCAGATACACAAAACAGAGTTGCCATCATTGAACAAATGGCAAACTTTTAATCATCAATAAAATCAAGGGTGGTGTTGTTTAATTAAAGTTAAATAACACCATTCTTTTTTTTTTACCAAAATCTGTACTTTTTGATTTTCTGACATATTTATAAATAGAATAACATTTATATAATATGCCTATGAAGTGAGATTAAATCAAAACTATTACAAAGACTTATCTAAACTAAAACAGCTAACAGAAGAAGAAACTCAACAACTGTTTAAAGATTATCAAAATGGTGACCAAAAAGCCTATGAAACCCTAATAACATCAAACCTAAGATTGGTGGTTTATTATGCCAAACAATTTTATAAAGAGGTTGAAAAATATGAGAACATCGATTATGATGATTTGATTAGTGAAGGTAACGTTGGTCTTATCAATGCCGTTAAAAATTACAAATTAGAACTGGATGTTAAATTCAGTTATTACGCTGGAATATCCATCAAAAGAACAATAAGCACATACATTCTAACCAACATCCAAAATGTTAGAATTCCATTGAATGTATACAGAAGTGAATACCAAATCAATAAGGTTGCAAATGATTTTCTTCAAAAGAATCACAGACCAATGACACAAAATGATTTGGAAGCAATGAATCTGTTTTCAAAAGACCAAATCAGCGATTACTTTAAACAAGCACAATTTGTTAAGATTGATGATGATATTGATGTTCAAGATACATTAACCCAGTTCGACTTAATATCAGAACAAGAACAAACAAAACTCACCATTGAATCAGCTTTGAATCAATTGAAGGAATCACATCGAGAAATCATCATCAATGTATTCGGAATCGGAACAACAAAAATATCTGATACAGAAATGGCAAAAAGACTTGGTGTGACCAAACAGAACATTGGTGACCTAAAAAGAAAAGCACTTAAAAGCCTAAAAAAGATTTTAAATAATGAATAATTGAAATGACCAGATACGAATTATTAAAGAAGAATGAAGATGTGTTATACCAGTTTGTTAAGGCTGGTATATTAAGCTATCAAGTGATAAGAGATATTGAAATTTATGAAGCATTCAATAACATCGATATACAAAACAAAGAAATGAAGTATATAATGCTATCAGATGATTTTGAACTATCAACCAAACGAATTGAACAGATTATCATTCAGATGCAAAAATGATGCTAATAACAAACAATGTAACACTTTTGTACATTTCAATGATAACCCTTAAATTTGTATTTCTTTATCAGAATATCTAATAAAATGATACCCAAAATTACTTAGTGTGGTACATTTTATTCCGCCTACAATTGGAAGCAAATCAATTCAACTTTATTACAGATATTTGTTCAGTTAGAATAAAAATTATTCCATTTTTATTTTATACCGTCAATTAGACAATGGGATGATAACGGACTTATTAACATTCGCAGCAAGGAAGCTGATTTTGCGAAATTTAGAAAATACTGTTTGAAAGGATAAAAATACTATCCATTATGGGTAAACTAACTTAGTTTAGAGGTTTTTAACCCTTTTGCGCAAGCGAAAATACAGCCGCTAATGTTAATAAAAAACTTTTTGAATTAGTTTCCTATAAAGTATCTTTGAGAAGACAAATTTTAAGAAATGTAGGACGAGCCTACACCATCTGAAAACAAAAAAGCCAAGAACGGCAATTCTTGACTTTATGAATTTAGATGTATTGTTTAACACCTAATTAATATTCCAATGACATACGGAATTTTAGAATTATTGGCTTTTGCATTTTTACTTATGGCGTTTGCAAAAGCTGTGAGAGAAATAAGGAAGCTTTTCAGGTAACACTTATTTATCTTTAGTTTAAAACAGACCTATTAGAAATTCTAATAGGTCTTTTCTGTTTTAAGTTGTACAAATATAAATACTTTTGTATTCAAATATACATCTATGTTAATAATTTAGGATAAATATATTATACCAAATACTGAATTAATTGTATAAATGATTCTTGAAAAGAATGTACATTTAATTGTAAATTTAAATATTATTATCTAAGTCCTTAAGAAGTTCACTAACTTTTACTTCACCAATTCTTGATGATTCATCTGGATTGATTAAATCTTTAATTAGTTTATATTCATAATCGGTTAAACCGTTGTTTTTTGCAATCCTTAATAATAAAAATGTTTGGGCTTTTTGATATTTCAAAAATCTTGGAATACTGAAAATTGCCCTTGTAATAAATACACCAAGAATAAATAAAAAAATAATTACACCAAACATTAATAAATAATCATTGGTATCCCTTTGTGATTCGTAATCACTGATTTGTAAAAAAAATGTTTTCATATTTATAAGATTATTACATTTGTTTTTAAGTAAAACTACAATTAATATTTTAATTCAAATTATATGAATTCTGAAAAACAACCATCAAAACCATCAACTCCACAACCATCAAAACCATCAACACCACAACCATCACACCCATCTACACCATTAAGAGAAGAAAAGAGTTTACCCAGAATACCAGTTAACCCAGTTAAAAAGTAGTTACAAAGAAATATATAAGATAAATTAACCCAAGAAACATTGAAACAATGCTTAATCTGTTAAAAGCCTTGTTTTCTTTATCAGTTCTCTTGGATTTCTTATTTAACTTTTTAAGTATTTTTTTGTATTCATTTGAATCTATACATTTTACTTCACAAGTTACTTCTATATCATAAATTTGATAATCGTAAAAATGTACTTTACTAGATAGTTTTTGTGCTATAAAGTTGAATATTATTGATACTACAAAAAAAATAGACCCAATTTTTAACGAAGGTAAAATTTCAATGTTTTTTTCGTGAAAATACTTCATTGCTTCTAGACTTACATATATGCCAGCTCCAGATATAGTTATAATTAAAATATCCATTCTTTGATGTGCATAAAATAATGCTTCCCATACTCTTTTGTGACGTTCAATGCTAATTTGGCTGATATTAATATTTTCCTTTGTTTCAGTATTTGACATACATAATATTTTTCATATAAAAATATCAAAAATATATTAATCTTGTATTAATTCAATTCGTTTATTTTTATTAGAATAGGCGAATCCCCATAATTATTTCCCAACAAAAAAAGCCATCCCAGAATCACCACATTATAGCGGCAATTCATCACATTAATTCGGAATCAAAAAAGAATAAGAGTGTATGAAAATAAGGTGGTGTCATTTAGCACACTTTCAACCCAGCAAATTCATTAGAAAATATTTTTAAAATGTATCAAAAATAAAGTATACTTTATTTGCATACATTAAAACTTATTTGTAGATTTGTCTTGTTCAAATGAAGGGAACAACAAGTTATTTGAAATATTGAAATACCACCAAAAAAATTAGGGTGCTACGAACACCCTAATGATTTTAAGAACCAGTTTCAGATGAAACTAATTCATATAAACGTATGACAAAGTTAATTAAAAATTTCGATACAATCGAAACATTGTGCCAAAGGGATTTTGACACCAACGAAACTGTTCAACTTCTATCCCAATATAACAAGCCAGTTTATTGGTCTTGGGGTGTAGAAAGATTATTAAACTACAAGAATAAAGGTTTGCTAATGTATGTTAACGGACACCATCACAAGGGTTGGGTTCTCATAGTTTTAGCTTGGAACGATACTTACAGTTACTACTTGTTAGAAGCTGGTAAGACTATCAAGAAAGAGCAGCACGAGGTTTACTTTGACCAGCTGCAAGAATTGATAGATAAGGATATTGAATACATTGAAGATTATAAATAATAAGTAGTTTGAAACTTGGTTCTTAAAATCGGTGGTTATTTCAATTTTAAACCATTAAACCAAACTACAAATGAAATCATTAATTGAATCCTATGAAGATAGCGGAACATATTACTTTATCTTCAACCAGCAAACACCAGAACAAGAAATTTATCTATATGCCTACAAGAAAGCCATCAAGCTTAATTTGAAAGTTGGCAATCTTATTTGCCGAGATAGAATACTTCAAATAACCCTTAACCAATTCTAATTATGAAAGCACGTTATATTAGGGTTTCCAGCTTAACCCAAAACAATGCAAGACAGCTAGCCAAAGCACACCCAGATGAAAGACTATTTATAGACGTTTGTAGCGGTGCAATTCCATTTGCTGACCGTGAACAAGGTAAAGTGTTATTAAGTGCTGTACAAGCCAAAGAAATTGATTTTATAACAGTATCAAGCGTTGATAGATTAGGTAGAAACAGCTTTGATATTCAACATACTTTGAATTGGTTAACTGAACAAGGTGTGACAGTTAAAATTGAAAATCTGGGTAATCTTGAATCATTGGTTAATGGTAAGGCTAACCCAATTTTTAAGATGATTACAGATGTACTGGCAAATGTAAGTTCTATGGAACGTGAAGCAATAAGGGAACGCCAAGCAGAAGGTATTGCAATAGCCAAAGCACAAGGCAAATTCAGCGGCAAAAGAAACAAACCTAGTGCAAGTGATGCTGATATACTACAGAAGTATAAAAGTGTCGTAAAAGAATTGAAATCAAGTAAAAACAGTTTAAGAAATATTGCTAAGTTATGTGATGTTAGTCTTGGAACTGTTCAGAAGGTTAAAGCGGCAATGGATAGACAAAAAGAAAAGGGTATCAGTTAAGATACCCTTTTAAATTTTATTAATCAATATCATATCACTCATACCAACTTTTGCACTTGGTACTTGCATTGTAACAATTCTATATTTCTTGTTATTAATTACAACTTTACTTTCTTTGTAAACATCTGAAATTTTATAGGCATCACAAGCTTTGAAGTAACTTTCTTTATTGAAAAATTCTAGTGTTTGAGAATAACAAATATTTGTTTTTTCATTATAATAGAAAGTAACTTTATAATCATCAGTTAATAGGATTAGATATTGTGAAATGCCGCCAACTTGTTTGTAATTATAGAATCCAATATTGTAACCTTGTTCCTTGTAAAATGTATAAATTGTTCTGGTGGTTTGACCAATGAATATTCTTGTTTGAGATAACCCAGAAAAGCTAACAAGTAAAAATAAAATAACTAATGATTTCTTCATTTTTTAAATTTTTGTAAAGTTCTAATATTGCTTTAAATACCTAAAAATTCCAACAATTGTATTTATCAAATTTAATGATTTATTTGGTCATAAAAAAAAAGTTGAAATCTTCAACTATTAAAGTATTGTAAACTAATATTTAAAGTGTGTGATTCGAGAATTGAATAGTGTGTAATTCCCGAATTAAACACCATAAAAAAAAGGGTATCAATCAAGATACCCTTTTAGTGTTAAAACCAATTAATTTATATCAATTAGAAAGGAATCTAATTGTTCTTTCTGGTAGTGGTTCAAGAAAAGTTTCTTGAACATTAATTATCCTACCAATATTTTGATTCACATCATTTCTGATTTGTGAAAATAAAGATTCTATTGTTTCAAATCCTCTGAATACTTTCAACGCAAGTTCTTCATTAATTACTCTATAATAACCAAGATAACCATCTTCATTTTGGCTAATTGTTACAATATAGATTACTGGGTTATCTTCAATTTGAATACGAAAATTTCTTTGCATAAGATTATTATTTTGATTTAATGAACAAGTAATTTTACATCTGAATATTCAACCCATTCACCATCTCTAAATACTTCAATCTTTTCCCAATTTTCTTTACGAATTGGATAAAGACTACCAAACCATTCTTCTGGTTTTGCACCTAATTCAATTCCAACAATTTCCATTCGTTTGGCAATAAACAAATCCATTTTTGCAAGATGTTTCAATTTTGCCCAAGTATAGAAGGAATTTGGTTTAACCTTAATTCTGGCACAACCAAGTGATTTTGCTTGTTCTTCAAAAGTTAAACTAACTATATTTCCATTTTCATCAAGTACTTGTTTTGATGCTGTATTTTCCCAAACTGGGTTTGATGAAACCCAAGCACAAGCTTTTTCTCTTTTTAGGTAAACATTAGCGTGTGAAAGATTAATTACACCGCTGTTGATAATCTCATTAATTTTTAATTCTGTTGTGTAGTGATACAAGTTCATAGTTGTTATTTTTAAAATTCGGTGCAAATTTATAACCAAAAAAAAGTACCAACCAAATTATTCGCAAAAAAATATTAATTTCATTGACAATACACTCATTTAATTTAATCACTTATGAGAATAACGCAATTAAATTAAATGACTGTTGATAATAATGCAAAGCGGTCATTAAATTTAATGACCACTTTTTATCGAACATATAGAGAGGTTAAAATATTGTATAACAGTAATTTGATTGTTCTGTTAGGAAATATTGAAATTTATAAAATATAAAAAATCCACATCAAATTATGATATGGATTTTGAAAATTAAATTGAAATCTTAGTGAAAATGGTGATATTTTTTATCAAAAAAAATTTTAGTTTTCTAAAAGCAGCATTGCTCGGTTTGTAAGCTCATTCTTATACTTAAGTAAGTCATCAATGTGTTCAAGTATATATTCATTATTATCAATTGCAATTTTCATTGAAGTTGTATTGAACATTAACTTACAAATTACCTTCTTAGAACTGTCATCAACTTGAATATTGAAGAAACCTTTAAAATCTCTGAACCCAATTCTTTCTTTTGGGATTTTCTTATTTTGTATAAGCAGCGTTCTTATTGTGTGGTATGCTTGAATTTCTGATTCAGTTGTTATAACACCTTGTGAATTTGATGTTGATTCAAGTAATACCTTTTTATCATACATACATTTTAGAAAAGGTGAATTGATAAGGTTAATCATTTTACCTTGTGTTTCTTCATTGAACTTGGTGGTGAAAGTCATATTCTTATGTATGATTTTCAAAAAGTCTTTAGAAGGTGCAACCAGTTCTTTGAAGAACGCATTTTCAAAGCTTTCTACGAAAACAATATCTTGTGCTGATTTGATAATTGATTGAACATTAATAAAACGCTTATCGAATTTGATTAAGGCTTCTAAATCATTGTCATTATAATCATTCAACTTGAATGTGAAGAATGGTTTGCTGTCTATCAGATTTGGTTCAACTACATCTGAAAAAAATCTGTATTCAATTCCATTTGTAAGTATAGCAATCTTTGAATTTTTTGTGTTGCCGAAATAACCATTTAATTGACCAGCTTCTTTATCTGTTAATTTGCTGGTTTGTTTTTTTGCTTCAACAAGTATGAATTCCTTTTTATTTATCTTGATTGCATAATCAACTTTCTGACTAACTCTATCACCAAAATCAGCATTGAATTCTGGAATTAAATCGGTTGATTGATAATTCAAGAAATGAAAGAATGGTTCAATAAGAAACTTTCTTGTTTGTGCTTCATTTGTGCTTAATTCAATTGCTTCGGCAAGTTTGAAGTTATCTAATAATTTTCTTAATTGTGTAACGGCTTGTTTAGGGATAATAACTGAACTCATTTTTTGGTGGGATTAGTATTTCAAATATAAAAATTTATTCAATTAATCAGAAAATATATATGTGCAATATAATTTTCGATTTGAAAATCAAATAATTTTCATTTTGTTGATAACTTCTAATCGTTACCTATTTGTATCTTAATCGGTCCGCCCGGTGCCGGAAAAACCATGTTAGCCAAACGATTGCCGAGTATTTTGCCTCCCATGACACTTCAAGAAGCGTTGGAAACCACCAAAATTCACAGTGTAGCGGGAAAAATTAAGGAAGTAGGTTTGCTGCGCCAAAGACCTTTTCGGAGTCCGCATCACACGGCGAGTTCGGTTTCATTAGTAGGCGGTGGCAGTTATCCGCAACCGGGAGAAATATCGTTAGCGCACAACGGGGTTTTATTTCTAGATGAGTTGCCCGAGTTTAAAAGAGAAGTATTGGAGGTGATGCGTCAACCTTTGGAAGACCGGGAAGTGACTATTTCACGAGCCAAATTTACCATTACCTATCCGTCTTCTTTTATGTTGGTCGCCAGTATGAATCCGAGTCCGAGTGGCTACTTTAACGATCCTGCCGTACCGCTCAGCTCCTCACCGGCTGAAATGCAACGCTATTTGAGTAAAATTTCAGGCCCATTACTCGACCGGATAGATATCCATATTGAAGTGACGCCCGTTCCCTTTGAAAAACTTACCGAGAGTCGACTGTCCGAAAGCAGTATTGCCATCAGAGCTCGGGTGACCAAGGCGCGGGAAATTCAGGCCCAACGTTTTGAGGCTTATGATTCCATCCATTATAATGCGCAAATGAATACCCAACACATACGAAAATATTGCGCTTTAGACGATGCTTCGCTACAATTACTCAAAACCGCGATGGAGCGACTGAATTTGTCGGCTCGGGCGTACGACCGTATCTTGAAAGTGGCTCGAACCATAGCCGATTTAGAGGAAACTCCTAATATAAATTCCGCTCACATCGCTGAGGCGATACAATATCGAAGTTTGGACAGAGAAGGTTGGTTGGGGTGATTTAGTTCTCAGTCTCAGTCTCAGTCTCAGTCTCAGTCTCAGTCTCAGTCTCAGTCTCAGTCTCAGTCTCAGTCTCAGTCTCAGTCATGGACAGTTAGGGACACATTACTACTTGCTGTATTTATAATACCGGGCGCCAACCAAGACCGGATTTTCTGTTTCTATGGAATCCAGATAAAATTCTACTTTGGGAACAATTACCGATGATTTCAGTTCTTTTTTATGCAGTTTTTCATAGGTGGTAAAATCGATGGCAGTAGCTTGAGATAAGGCTTTAAAAAGGGTTACTTTTTGAATTACCGTTTTCCATTCGGCCTCCACAGTAGCTTCAAATACTTTTGATTTGGAGCCGCTGCCATAGGCAATAAATCCCAAATTTTGATGGGTTAATTCGGAATTTTGTTGGTAATGGTAACACAACGTCGATAACAATCCCAAGAAAATCGAACCGGTATAGATGTTCCCGATTTGCCCGGATGCGATTTCGGAAGGTTGAATTTTTTGGTGTATCAAGTTCAAATACTCCGTACTTTTCGCTAAAGCTTTCATTTTATCTTTCACCGTATCGCCCGATTGCGCGTTTAACATTGCGGGATTTTCCTGTGCAAAAATGTCGATAAAGGTTCGTCTGCCCTGATAACAATAGGGAAGATGCATCAATATGGCCGCCCATTGCTCATACAATTTTCCGCTTTGCTCACTTTCCTTTTTATAATGTTCATACGCTTCAGTGATGCGATGGATATAACATTGATTCGAATACTGTCCGTCGAAAACGGGTTGTTCTTTGTAAATAGAAATTTCATTCTCTGTAACACCGAACCATTCCGTGTTGTCGGATGAGGATAGTAGCGCTTCTTTTTGGACTGTTCTTCTGGGTTTGAAAAAATCGAATACGCCTTCGGTGGCTACGCCGACTTTTTCGGAAAAACTTAAAACTCGGGGTTCCGAAGTGATAAGCATGGCGATAGCTCCCGCGCCTTGCGTATATTCTCCGGTAGATTCTAAATCGTATTTGGCATTATCAGATGCCACAACAATTGCTTTTTTGGTTGGGTTTAACCGAACGTAATCCAAACAATTCTGTAAGGCATCTACCGCTCCGATACAGGCAAAGGTCAAATCGACCACATCACAATTTCTGAAACTGCCTTTTCCTAAAACACCTTCCAAATTCGATAAAACATAGGAAGCCACCGGCTTGGAACTGTCTACACCGCTTTCGGTGCCTACATAAATGCGGCTGATGTCATGAGGATTGATATTCTCTCTTTGGATTAATGATAAAGTGGCATTGGATGCCATCGTTACCACATCCTGATGTACATCGGGAAAACTCATTTTCAACAAGCCCAATCCTTTAGTGAGTTTGTCGGTTTCAATACCTCTGTTTTCAGCTAAAACCGAAATAGGGAGATAGAGTTTCGGGATATCAAATGCGATGCTGTCGATGCCTACTTTCATGGGTGCTTTCTTTTTTTGACACACAAAAGTAAAAAAGGCAATTTCAAATAGCGTTGAAATTACCTTTAAAATAAGCACTTAAAAAACGATTTGTGATTATGATAATAAATCGGTTTTTAAATTTCAGAATTGTGAATTTAGCGAAAAAAAATTATGAGTTTTTTAATCTAACAAGACAGAAAAAGTGTCACCTTGGTTCATGTCACCGGTTTTATACCCTTTCATAAACCATTCCATCCGTTGTTCGGAGGTACCGTGCGTAAAACTGTCGGGTACCACTTGGCCCTGCATTTTACGCTGTATGGCATCGTCTCCCACCGCATTCGCGGCACTCAAAGCTTCTTCTATATCGCCTTCTTCCAAAAGATTTTTATTGTAGTGCGCCCAAACGCCGGCATAAAAATCGGCTTGTAATTCTAAGCAAACGGAGAGTTTGTTGGCTTCTTTTTCGCTTTTTCCCTGTTGCAATTGGCGAACTTTGCCCGAAGTTCCGAGCAGGGTTTGCAAATGATGTCCCATTTCGTGAGCAATTACATAGGCAATAGCAAAGTCGCCGCCCTGGGCACCAAATCGGGTTTTGAGTTCTTCAAAAAAACGCAAATCCATATAAATTTTTTGGTCACCCGGACAGTAAAAAGGTCCGGCTGCTGCCGTTGCGCTGCCGCAAGCCGTATTCACGCCGTCATCAAATAATACCATACCGGGCTCTTTGAAATTCAGGTCGTTTTCCTGAAAAATCTTTGTCCAAGTTTCGTTATTGTATACAAAGCAAGATTCGGCGAAATCGCCCAGTTCTTTTTCTGCCGCCGATAATTCTCGGGTTGGCGTTGCCTCAGTTGACGTTCCGGTTCCTTGGGTTTGTTCCAGGATGTTCCCAATGGTTTGTCCGGTTTGTCCGCCGAACATATTGAGCAATAAAATAATGATACCTAAAGCACCACCACCCAGAAGCGCTTTCCGCCCGCCCGACATACCACGGCGGTCTTCAAATTGGTCACTGTTTTGTTTTTCCCATTTCATAACGGTTCGGTTGTTAGTTTAACTGTAGTAAATCGGCTATAATTTTTCCTAAAAGTTCTTTGTCAATGGGTTTCGGAATGTAATCGTTCATGCCGTGTTCGATACATTTTTCCTTTTCACCAACCACGGTTCCGGCTGTTAGCGCTATAATCGGTATTTTGTTGGTATCCGGTAGTTTCCGAATGGCTTCAGTAGATTCGTAACCATTCATTACCGGCATTTGAATGTCCATCAAAATCAAATCGGGTAGTGCTGTTTGCACTTTCTCCAACGCTAATTTACCATTTTCAAGTTCCACCACCTCGGCATTGGGTAAAATTTGTTTGACTAATGTTTTGGCCAACAACATATTAATCTTATTGTCCTCTACAATATACACCAGTTTTTTATCATGGGTGAGAACACTGTTTTTTTGAGTTGTCTTTAGTGCAGCATCCTTGTTATTAAAAGAATCAGTACTCTGGTCGGCATATTTCACTTCAAGAATAAAACTGAATTCACTGCCTTTGTTAGGCTCGCTTTCCAATTCCAGATGACTGTTCATTAAGCCCAGTAACTGATTCGAAATCGTTAATCCGAGTCCGGTACCGCCAAATTTTTTGGAGGTCGAATTGTCTTCTTGTGAAAAAGCTTCAAAAATTTTAAGTTGATTGCTTTTCTTGATACCGATACCGGTGTCTTTAACGGTAAACTGCAATTGAATGGTATCGTTATTGATGGTTTTAAAAACGGAAACCGATAATTCAACGGTGCCTTTTTCGGTAAATTTGACGGCATTACTCAACAAATTAATCAAGACTTGTTTTAATCGAATGTAATCAATCCAGATATATTTCGGTACCTTGGAATGAATGTTGAGCGACAGTTCTAATTTTTTATGATTGGCTTCGTATCGCACCAAATCGATGACTTGGTGTAAAACTTCTGAAATATTGGTTTTTTCAATGTTAAGCTCTAATTTTCCCGATTCGATTTTGGAAAAGTCTAGGATGTTATTGATAACTTCCATCAATGAGTTAGCCGACTGATTGATGGTATCCATGTATTTTTTTTGGATGCTTTCAAGATTGGTGTGCATCAACAGTTCGGTAAAACCAATAATACCATTAAGCGGTGTTCGGATTTCATGACTCATATTGGCCAGGAATTCCGATTTGGCGCGGTTAGCGGCTTCAGCATAATTTTTGGCCTTGATGGCTTCTTCCGCTTCCATGCGTTGGGTAATATCGATAAAGATACCTACGATATATTCAATCTCGTCCTCTTTAAAAATAGGTTCTCCAAACTCTTCCACCCAAATGTACTGTCCGTTTTTATTGATAATTCGGTAGATGAGATGAATTTTTTGTTTCAATTTAAATAGTTCGCCGGCTCTTTTTTTAACGGTTTCAATGTCGTCGGGATGCACCAAATCGATATAGAAAATTTTGCCTTGTAAAAAATCTTCTTTGGGATATCCGGTTAATTTTTCAATTTCATCGTTGAGGTAAATTTTTGACCACTTTTCATCGTATTTAGACAAGTGAACCGTTCCCGGAATATTATTGGCCAAGAGTCGGAATCGTTCTTCACTCTCTTTAATAATGGCTTCGTTGATATTTCGCTCAAAGGCCGAGGCAATGTTATTAGACAACGATTGCAGGATGGTAATCTCATCAATAGTCCACTCTCTTTCTTGAGTAGTATCATCAAAAACTAAGAATCCGTTCATGTTGTTTTTGACTACTATCGGCAAAAATAAGATTGATTTAGAATCTAAATTTTTCAGGAACGCTCTGGTGGGTTCATCCTTAATTTTTCTGACGATAGCAGAGTAAAAATAATTTTTGGTCATGTTTTTCAACACAAAATCCAATAATTCCGGACTCAATCCCTGTAGTGCCGGGTTGGGTTCGGCAAATCCGTTTTCTGAAGATAGCCATCGTTGTTTTTGATAATATAATTGGGTTTTTTCATCCAAAACAAAAAATGAAATCCGATCTACTTTCAACACATTTCCAATCTCATTTAAAATGCCTCTCAGGATGTCATCGGAATTTTTTTGAAGTAAAAATTTGTCAAAATTTTTGCTGATTACGGTCAGGATTTCACTCTTGTAGGAAAGCTTTTTGTCGGATTCCAATAACAATTGCGATTCGATGGCAATGGCTATTAAATCGGCTATGGAACGTGAAAAATTAATATCTTCATTATCCCATTCCACCGCATTTTCTGTTTTTTCGAAACACAGTATCCCAATGATTTTTCCATTGATAAAAATAGGCGTATCGAGTAACGATTTAATATTGTTTTTAGGAAAATACTCGTAACAAAGTTCTTCGGTTATACTGTTGTTGTACACATTAGAAGCCACGATTTGCATACCGGTTTCCAGATGGCCGAAATATACAGGATAGCTCTCACGAGCCATAAAAAAGTTTTTCTCAAAGCGATCGCTTTGCAAGTAATAAATATTCTCACACTTTACACCTTCGGGTAAATAGGACCAATAGCCCACGCGGTCTATTCCGCAATTGGTGGCGGCTACTTTGAGTATGTTTTTTAGAATTCCGTTAAATGTATCTTTGTTGGAATAACTTTGGGAGGTTAATATTTTTAAAGTTTCATTGTGAATCCTGACTTTTTTACTACGGTTGTAATGTTCTATTTCGAGATTTTTAACCAAAGTAATATCTCTGGCAATAGCTGAAAACCCGGTGATTTCACCAGATTCGTTTGTTTTTAAAGTTACCTTTTGGGACACCCAAACCGAATCTCGGTCTTTTTTCAATAGCGGGAAGACTAAATCGGTGTACTCATGCGTTTCTAGTGGTATTTCTTTATAGAAATCGACCACATACTCTAAATAGTCGTTTCTAATAAAATCGGTGAATTTCTTTCCCAAGATATCTTCTTTATCGTATCCTAGCGTTTTAACGGCAAACTGATTCACATACGTAACAATGGCATTATTATCAATTTCATAGATAAAATCGGCGGCCGATTCGATCAAACTTTGGTATCGGTCTTTTATTTTAACTTGTTCTGTTACATCTTGTCCAATTCCGATAATGACATCATCTGAATATTTTTTATCTTTCCATTGAATGAATTTATACTCTCCGTTTTTGCATTTTAGTTTGCGAACATAAGAACGTTCATCGATAAAACTGTTATGGTAGTCTTCTCCTATAAATTCGGGATCTTCGGTTAGTTTCCAATAATTCATTCCCAAAATTTCCTCGGCTCGATAGCCTAAAATGGCTTCAATGGATTGGCTGCAAAAAGAAACTTCACCTTTCTTGTTGGTTGTCATGATAATCGAATTTCCATTGTTTACGATGATATCCGAAAAAAGAAACCTGTTTTTCGTTTCTAACAGCGCTAAATGTCTTGAAATATGAATAGCTACCGTTGAAATTGTGGTACAAAAAAGCAAAATAATCATTTTAGATTCTAACCATTGGGCATGGTAACTGTAAATCAAAAACAAAAAAATCAGGATTAAAAAACCCCAATAATGCACAATGTTTTTTATCACAAAGTAGGAAAGGAAAAAGGCAATGATGAAAGCAACGTATGAGATTAACTCAAAAGGCTCAAAAAATAAATTGTAACTGATAAAACAGAAATACGAAAAATAAAAAATGGTGAAAATGGTGGAAATGTTTTTTTGGAAATAAGGGTATTTACCCGATAAAAAATAAAATAATATCAAAAAAGCGCCCACCGAAAAGTTAATGTCTAAGTGATGGGTTGTTCGGAGTTTAAATACATCAACAATAGTCTCTACCAGCGGAATGGTAATACCGAAAAAGAGAAAGTAAACTCTGAATTGCTCTTCTTTAGGTTCAAATTCCAGCGATTTGTTGTTGAAATTAATTCTTTTTTGTAGTGTTTTGTTCACAGTTACATACAGTAAGCCTAAAATGGTTAACAATAAAGCGATGATAACATAACTATTGATATGCGTAAATGAAAACAACGAATTCAATGAGAGTAGATTTTATCAATTAAACAATTGGATTTAGAGGTTAAAATTTACGTCCTCAAGATACACAAAAAATTGACATTCACACTATTTATGAAAGCCAATTCAGTATTTTTTTTAAGAATTTTTCTTTCCCTTGATAAGGAGCATAACGAATGGGAATATCGAGCCAATTGGCTTTTCGAACCACTGCCTTTTGATGCGAAAAAGTGTCAAATCCCAGCCGGCCATGGTAAGCACCCATACCGCTTTGGCCTACGCCTCCGAAAGGCAACCTTTTGTTGGCAAAATGGATCATGGTGTCGTTCCAGCAACCGCCGCCAAATTCGTAGGAAGCCATTGTCTTTTTTGCAAATTTTTCGTTGTTTGAAAAAACATAAAAGGCGAGTGGCTTGGCATACCGTGAAATTACCTTTCGGATATCTTCCTCGTTTTGATAACTTAGAACGGGTAAAATAGGTCCAAAAATTTCTTCCTGCATCAGAAGGCTGTCGAGCTTGGGCTCGTCAATCAATGTAGGAGCGATAAAAAAATCGGTTTCCGAGTTTTTGCCGCCAAAGAGAATCGTTTGATCTTGTAGTAACGAAACCTGTCTTTTCCAGTTTTTAGCATTAATGATCCGGGCAAAATCCGGAGAAACTTCCTGATTTTCGCCGTAAGCTTTTACGATTTCTTTCTTAATCAAATGAATCAAATCGGATTTGATATTTTGGTGTACCAAAAGATAGTCCGGTGCAATACAGGTTTGCCCGGCATTAAAAAACTTGCCCCAAACAATTCTTTTGGCAGCTAAAGTCAAGTCGGCACTTTGGTCAATAATACACGGATTTTTTCCACCCAGTTCCAGGGTTACCGGAGTCAAATGTGTAGCGGCTGCCTTAGCGACAATTTTACCAACAGCGACACTTCCGGTAAAAAAGAGGTAGTCCCAGGGTTGCGCTAACAGTTCGGTAGCTTTTTCAGCGCCGCCTTCCACACAAGTAACATGTTCCCGGTCAAAAGTTTCGGCTATAATTTGGGCAATCATTTTGGAGGTATGCGGCGTAAGTTCCGAAGGTTTAACCACCACTTGATTCCCTGCCGCTACGGCGGCTATCAACGGACAAAGCGCCAATTGAAAAGGATAGTTCCACGGCGCTATGATTAACACTTTACCGTAAGGTTCTTTGTAAATGGTGTCGGAAGAAGGAAAGTTTAAAAGCGATGGTAAAACCTTTTTGGGTTTTGCCCATCGCTCTATGTTTTTTAGGGTATGTTGTAATTCGGATAGTACAAAACCGGTTTCAGATAAAATACTCTCAAAAGCCGGTTTTTTAAAATCATCATACAAAGCCCGGATGATTTTTTTTTCGTTTGATTCAACAACAGTCAACAGTTTCCGTAACGATTGTTTCCGATAATCAATATCTGTTTTAAAATTCATAAACCTTACGATTGATAAGGCTAATATACTTCTTTTTTAACAGAATTGACTATAATACATTACAGAAACGCCCAACGGAAACCGGTGTAAATGTCACCTTGTTTGCTGTCGCTCAATAAAGCACTAATCATAGAACTGGTGCCTAAGTAAAATCCGCCTAATCGGAAGCCCAAGCCAATATTGGTGCCGGAGATTTCGTGAAAAGTTACCGGTACATAACCTTCAAAGAAACCTAAGTTTACGCGTGGAGTGATACTAAAAATATTGGGTGCTGTAATTTGCTCGTTGTCGGCGTCATCGTTTAGTTTTTGTTGTAGGTAAGCCGTAACAAAAAATTTAGGGATAATTCGAAAATCAGCGTAAGTCGATACAACGGTTGGTAATTTTACTTTAAAATCTTTTTCTTGAGGCATTTCAGTTAAATAACCATTATCCCTCAGAATTGTTTCTACCTCTTTCAAATTATTAACGTCATCAAACAAACTTAAATCTAAAGGGTCATTTTGAGGGATGTTTAAAATATAATTGGTTGAAGCATTGTTATCGTCTTTAAACGTCATGCTTCCTATATTTCGTATGGCCAATCCGGCATTGACTTTGTATTCTTTGCCGCTTTTCCAACGGTAATTGATTCCGATATCGCCCGAGAAACCGTTTAAGCCGCCAAAAATAGATTTACTGTAATCGTCAAAGTTGGTAAAACTATCCGCTAAACTTCCGGAGTAGGCAATATTTAAGGTAGCAGGCTGGTTAGTGCTTAAGAAGGCACCAAACGCATTTTGGGTAATCGTACCGTCTAACCGGCTTAAACCAAAGTTAGAGTAGGAACCCGGGAATAATAATTTTAAAGTAACTCCCGCACTCCATTGGTGTTTATCGTTTTCAAAAAATGTACGAGCTGCCGAAAGTCCCAATTCCCCATACGCTGTACCGCTTAATCGTTGGTTGTTGGGGTTGTCCAACAACGTAGTATTTAAAATTAAATTATCGTTGGTAATGGCGTTCCCGATGGTTGGGTCAATATCTACCATGTCAAACTTAGCATAGGCTTTAGTGGTAATGGCAAAGCCCCATTTTTGCCAACGCAACCCCAAAGACGGTCCCATTATTTCGGCATCAATACGGGCGTTTACCGGTTCGGTTCCCTGGAAAATGAGTTGGTCGAAATCGGTATCCGAATTAAAATCACTAAAGCCGATTTTGTTATTAGAGACATTAAAACTGAGACCGTAAATAGTCACTTCAAACTTTTTACTGAGGTTCACCAATTCGGCCGGATTCAAATTACCGTTGAGTACCCCAACGCGATTGGAAGTACTGATGCCCGAAAAATGTTCTTGCGCAGTGGCCGAAAGTCCGGAGACAGCCATAAAAATTAAGATGATTTTTTTCATGGTAGGATAGATTTAAGGATATAACAGCCGAGTTTATACAAACCCTAACTTTACAATATAACGTAAAAATAATGATTTTAGTTTAGATAGCCTGCCAAATAGCATCATCGGGTACCGGAGCCACCAGGCTCAACGTTTCTTTGGAAACCGGATGTGTGAAAACCAATTTTCGGGCGTGCAAATGAATGCCGCCATCGGGATTACTGCGGTCAAAACCGTATTTCAAATCCCCTTTGATAGGGCAACCGATAGCCGCTAATTGCGCCCTGATTTGGTGGTGTCTACCGGTATGTAAGTTGATTTCTAAGGCAAAATAATGGTTGAGTGCTGCGATGACTTTATAATCCAAACTCGCCTTTTTGCTCTCGGGAACTTCTTTCAAATGCGCTTTAGAAGTATTGTTTTGCGGATTCCGTTTTAGGAAATGTACCAACGTATCGTGGTCTTGAGGCGGTTTGTTTTTCACCACAGCCCAATAGGTTTTTTGCGTCTCTCTGTTGCTGAAGAGTTCATTCAAACGCGTCAAAGCTTTACTGGTACGGGCAAAAACCACTATGCCTGTTGTAGGTCGGTCCAACCGATGCACCACGCCCAAAAACACCTCACCCGGCTTGTTGTATTTCTCCTTAATATATTCTTTAACGACTTCCGACAAGGGTTTGTCTCCGGTTTTATCGCCTTGAACAATATCACCCACGCGTTTATTTACCACAATAATATGGTTGTCTTCGTGTAAAACCTGTAAGTTGTCTTTAGTAGAGACTTCCTTCATTTTCAAATTTTCAAATCGTCAAATTTTCAAATCTGATTTAATATTGCTCACTCGCATTCGGAAAATCCTGCGACTTCACATCGTCCACATACTGTCCGATTGCTTTGGTCATGTCCTCATACAAGTTCATGTAGCGACGTAAGAATCGCGGACTAAACTCATGGGTCATACCAATCATATCGTGCAATACCAATACTTGTCCGTCAACGCCGCCGCCGGCCCCAATACCAATCACCGGAATCGAGATACTTTTGGCTACTTTCTCTGCTAAGGACGCCGGAATTTTTTCCAGCACCAAAGCAAAACAACCTATTCGTTCCAATAATTTAGCATCTTCCATTAGTTTTTCCGCTTCGGCTTCTTCTTTGGCTCTAACAGTGTAGGTTCCGAATTTGTATATCGATTGCGGTGTTAAACCCAAATGGCCCATGACCGGAATACCGGCATTCAGGATGCGTTTGATACTTTCTTTAATTTCGCTTCCGCCTTCCAATTTCACGGCATGACCCCCGCTTTCTTTCATGATTCTGATGGCCGAACGCAAGGCTTCTTTAGGATCACTCTGATAACTTCCAAAAGGCAAATCGACTACCACTAAAGCACGTTCAATCCCACGAACCACTGAGGAAGCATGATAAATCATCTGATCCAAAGTAATAGGTAAGGTTGTTTCATGTCCCGCCATCACATTACTGGCCGAATCGCCTACTAAAATGACATCCACTCCGGCCGAATCTACAATCTTCGCCATCGTGTAATCATAAGCCGTCAGCATCGATATTTTTTCGCCGTTAGCTTTCATATC
Source organism: Flavobacterium sedimenticola (assembly GCF_030053345.1). Lineage (GTDB taxonomy): Bacteria > Bacteroidota > Bacteroidia > Flavobacteriales > Flavobacteriaceae > Flavobacterium > Flavobacterium sedimenticola. The sequence continues at coordinate 253,842 of NZ_JASGBP010000003.1, read as the reverse complement.
AAATAGGGACTTAGTCGTAATTCTTTTGTAATCTTTTTTTGCGGTCGACATGCTACTGTTATTTTTAAGTAAAGGTAATAAAAAGGAATGGTAAAATTTTTCGGAATACGTTTCCGGTGCGCTGCAAAGTTGTAACTTATTTTTGAAGTGACGGACTAATTGCACAAAAAAAGTAGTATGGAAACACAACGCAATTGGAAAAGAGTACACCCGAATACCTATTTCTTTTGGGTGGGTGACAAAAAAATAGGGGAATTAGAATTGCACTACGCACAGTCGAAAAACAAGGCTATGGCCAATATCGAAGGCCAATTGTACGTTATTGAACGCAAGGGATTCTGGAAAAACCGATTGGAAATTACCAACAGCAAAGGCGAAACAGTCCTCAAAGGATACCCGCTCAAGTGGTTCTCCGATACTATGGAACTCAACTACCAAAACACCAAACTGAACCTTAAAGTAAGGAATAATCCCTTAGCGGAATACGCCATTACCGATGCAACCGGAGACCGCATCGCGTATGGAGTAAAAGCGCAAAACGGCGCTGTCTATACGCAAATTTCTACCTCAGAAAACCAGGCTGATTACCTTCTCGATTTCCTGCTGTGGTATCTCTTTCATCCCGTAGCTCAGGACAATTCCGGCGACAGCCAAGTATTCTATACCTTGTTGATGGCACAGTAAAACGCACGAAATGCAAAATAGCCGTTGTGTAAGCTAATTTTGTCTTATTTTTGTCGAAACTGATTGGGAGCGAAGGGTTCGGGCCAAAAGTTAACCGTATTCCTGCTTTCCGTTGCAATCTTTTTTTGTTTTGTCATCCTGAGCCTGTCGAAGGACAAAACAAAAAAAGGATTTCCACTCCAATCAGGGCTAGAAGGTAATCCATTTATAAACATTCGAGATAGTTGGTGCAAACTAACCCGAAACTCGAAACCCGAAACTCGAAATAAAAAAAATATGCCCAAAATACTTATCATCGAAGACGAACCGCAAATTCGAAGAGTATTGATCAAAATACTTACCGAAGAAAGCGATACTTATACCGTTGAAGAAGCCGAAGACGGAAAAATCGGTTTTGAAAAAATCAAAAATGAAGACTACGATTTGGTGTTGTGCGACATCAAAATGCCCAAAATGAGCGGCGAAGAATTGCTCGAAGCGGTCAAAAAAATCAAACCCGAAATTCCGATGGTCATGATTTCCGGCCACGGCGATTTGGAGACCGCTGTCAATACCATGCGTTTAGGCGCTTTCGATTACATCTCCAAACCACCCGATTTGAATCGCTTATTGAACACGGTTCGCAATGCGCTCGATAAAAAGCAATTGGTGGTAGAGAATAAAATCCTCAAGAAAAAAGTTTCCAAAAACTATGAAATCATAGGCGAAAGCGAACCTATCAATCAAATCAAACAAATGATTGAAAAAGTGGCGCAAACCGATGCGCGAGTGCTCATCACCGGACCCAACGGAACCGGAAAAGAGTTGGTGGCACACCAACTGCACGAAAAAAGCGAACGCGCTGCAGCACCGATGATTGAAGTGAACTGCGCCGCCATTCCTTCCGAATTAATCGAAAGCGAATTGTTCGGTCACGTAAAAGGTGCTTTTACGTCAGCGGTAAAAGACCGCGCCGGAAAATTTGAAGCGGCCGATGGCGGAACCATTTTCTTGGATGAAATCGGCGATATGAGTTTATCGGCCCAAGCCAAAGTGCTGCGTGCGTTGCAGGAAAGTTTGATTCAAAGAGTCGGCGCCGACAAAGACATCAAAATCAACGTCCGTGTCATTGCGGCCACCAATAAAGACCTGAAAAAAGAAATCGCCGAAGGACGTTTTCGAGAAGATTTATACCACCGTTTGGCGGTTATTTTAATCAAAGTGCCGGCTTTGAACGACCGTCGCGATGATATTCCGTTATTGATAGAACACTTTGCCGTAAAAATAGCCGAAGAGCAAGGTAATGCACCCAAAGCATTTTCTAAAGAGGCCATTCAATTATTACAAGAATACGATTGGACCGGTAACATCCGCGAGTTGCGTAACGTAGTGGAACGACTTATCATTCTCGGCGGTAATGAGATTTCGGAAACTGATGTGAAATTATTTGCGTCTAAATAGCGGTTAGCTGTCAGCGATTAGCGAGTTTCTTTTTCGCTAAAAGCTAAAAGCTACAGGCTAAAAGCTAAAAAAAAAATGAACCTAAAAAAAATTAACCCCCAACTCCAAAAGGCACTTACCGATTTCGGGTTAACCGAAGCCAATGAGATGCAACAGGAAACATTTTCCACCATCAAAAGCGGAGCCGATGCGGTGATTCAATCGCCCGAGGGCACCGGAAAAACCACCACGATTGTCCTGAATGTCATACAGCGATTGGAAAAAGCGGTAGGAGAGAGTACTCGCGCTTTGATTTTGGTCGAGGATAAAGAAAAAGTATTGGAAATGGTTGAAATGTTCATGATTTTCGGTCAGAACACCAACTTACGTGTTATCGGGTCTCATGATAAAGGCGATATCGACTACGATAAGAACCAAATTTCGGTAGGGATGGATGTACTCATCGGGACGCCTACACGTGTCAATGCATTGTTTTCGTCGGCGGGATTCAATATGAATACGGTTAAAATGTTTGTAATCGATGATGCCGATGAACTCTTTCGTCAGCGTCATGACGCCATAGTGCAACGCTTATCGATGAGTGTCGAAAAAACACAGCGCCTTTTCTTTTGCCGTCAAATTACCGAAAGAGTCGAAGTGTTGGCCGATAAAATCATGATTGAACCCTTGTTTTTTGAAATGGAAGACGAGTAATCCGAATCAAACTTTATGAAGAAAATACTCCAAATGTGGCCGCTTTTTCTTTTCATTTTTATCATCGACAGGCTGATGTTTTTACCCGGTCGTATGAATGGTGAATGGGAATACGTGAGCGGCACTTATCTTGGTGATACGATAGCTTTTGAGGATAACATCTCTATCCTCAATAATATCAATATTGAGATTCAAAAAAACAGACAGTTTGATACGTTTTACTTAGTTGGGTGTTATTTCGGACAACTGTACTTGCTGAACAAGAATACGTTGGAATTTACCCGTTATGTTAGGTATCAGTGATGATAATCTGGGTTATAAACCAAATCAGTTAAAGATTTTTAATCGGCTCACCAACAGCGAAATCAAAAGTCCAAACAGCCCAATAAGCGCAAACGAGTACTTCAAATTGGTGAGTTCGGCAATATAACCAATCAATGGCGGTCCGATTAAAAAACCCAGGAAACTGATACTGGTTACTATAGTCAACGCAATACCGGTTGGCACATTTTTCGTATTTCCGGCCACATTAAAAATAATCGGCACCACATTCGAAACGCCAAATCCTACCAACATAAAAGCGATGGTGCACGGAATCATGAAGGGCAATAAAACCGCCATATACAAACCCAAAGAAATAACTATGCCGCTTACAATCAATACTTTCTTGGAACCATATCGTGCGACTAAAAGATCACTCAAAAATCGACCTGAAGCCATACTAATCATAAAGGTAGTGTAGCCAAGCACCACCAGAGCTCCCGGAGCTTGAATGACCTCTTTGAAATACACACCACTCCAATCAAACATAATCCCTTCGCTGGCCATACCGCAAAAACAAACAACACCGAGCCACAACAAGGTTTTATCGGGATTTTTCCAAAACGAATAGGTTGATTTTTCTGCTGTTGGCTTCGATTTTACCTTAATCATAAACTTATAATTGGTCAGCAGAATAACAATGACAAAGCCAAAAGCAACAGAGAAATGTTGAAACGGACTCAATTCAAAGGCCAACATGAGTAAACCGGTTAAAGCCCCGCAAAATCCGGCCAAACTCCACGAACCATGAAAGGAGCCAATAATGGGTTTGTCGAATAACTGTTGAGTGTAAACGCCTTGCGTATTTACCGCGATATTACAGAAATTGCCAAAGAAACCAAACAGGAGTAACCCTACGGCCAGCTGCCAACTTGCTGTCGCCAATCCCAAAAATGTCAAGCAAAGCGCATACAGAAATAACCCTAAGATGGAAATAGTACGGCTGCCGTAGCGCGTTACAATGTTACCTGAAAAAGGCATGGCTAACAACTGCCCAATCGGTAACGCAAAGAGCATGGTTCCCAACGCAGCTTCACTCAATTGTAAAGCCGATTTGATATCGGGAATACGACTCGCCCAAGTGGAAAAACAAAATCCCATTCCGAAGAAAAACAGAGAGGTTGCTAACCGAACCCGATTCAAATAGGATTTCTTGGCCTTTCGGAATCCTTTTTTAATCTTGGCTTTCGGCAACATCTTGCTCAGGAAACTGTAATTAAATAAAGGCATAGCAATAGAAACGGTATACGGTTAATTTAGGGTATCCCCAAAAAAATAAATACTATAAAATCTTGTAGCCAAGATTTAACCCTACACTTCGGTAACTTGAATCCCAATATACATAACTTCCCATCAATGTTCTGCTCGTATTTAAACGCAATTCAAGACTAAATCTGTCTTTAAAATTACATCCGAAACCCACTAAGAAATTGCCGCTTGATTTTATATCATAGTTTTCTTTACCGGTAGGGATACTTTCAAAAGATAATTCCGTACTTCTTGATATGTTGAAGGAATATCCGGCATTGAGAAATAGTTTGGTGTTTTTATTTAAAAAGAAATAATGACGAAATCCTATTGGAAATTCAAGATTTGCATAATCTACAATGGCGTTATGCTCAATGTCTGCATTAGCGCCGCCTATTAAACCATTATTTTTGGTAAATGTCTTTTCGGATTTATACAGTTGATAATTAGGATTGACAAATACACTCCATTTATTTTTTTTAAAAGGCAAAATGTATTCTCCTTCCACACCAAATCCAAGAGCTATTTTTGAGCCAAAATCAGTGCTGACATTATAAACGGGATTGGGATCCTCAAAAGAAAGAGAAACGGTATTGGCTGCTAATGTTAATCTTAAATTCCAAATTCCACGTTTCTCATTAGAATTTTTAACAACAAGTTGATTTCCGTTGCAACTATTGTATTTCAAAAAATGCTTTTTGAGGTCGTCTCGTGTGTAGTCAATCTTTTCAAAATCTGAATCATTCATATCTCCACACTTAACGTTATTAAACAATTGTTGTCTAAAATAATTGTTATAACGAACATTATTAACTTCACTGTCATTGATAATGTATTTTATAAATACCAACTGTTCAACAGCAGTGCTTGGAGTGCTGTAAAAATATTTAATCAAATTTTGTTGAGTGTAAGAGTAAAGATTGGCAGTACCCTCTACAATTTGTTTTAAAAAAATGGTCTCTTCAAACCAAATCGGATTCTTGTTTCTACCCAAATGGTTCGGATTGTTTTGACTTTTCTCAATCTTAACATCACAACGGATATACTTATTACCGTTAAGTATGGCAAACTCCTTAATGTTCTGAATATTAGCCTTTTTGATAAGCTCGTCATTGGAGTTGTTTTTATATTCAATTTCAACAGGATTATCTTTCCAATCGCTGTTTCGTATCATACAATCAACCCTTTCATTTGAGTTCGTAACAAAATAACCTGCTTCGAATTTAATTTGTGAATAGATGGTTGTACCAAAAAATAATAATGTGAGTTGTAAAAAGAATTTCATAAAAAATGTATATGCCTCAAAAATAGTAAAATTCTTAAAAAAAAAGATAAGTAATCGATTTTTTATTTTTTCAATCGACGATGCTTATTTTACCCTATCTTTGCCGCTTCAAAAAATCCAAGATGATTACCATTAATGATATAGCCGTTGAATTTGGCGGCACTACACTTTTTAGCGACGTGACTTTCGCCATCAATGAAACCGATAAAATTGCCTTGATGGGAAAAAACGGCGCCGGAAAATCGACTTTACTCAAAATAGTCGCCGGACAAAACAAACCTACCCGAGGTTCTATTTCGGCGCCTAAAGAAGCGGTTATCGCCTACTTGCCACAGCATTTGTTGATGGATGATAATTGTACGGTGATGGATGAAGCTTCAAAAGCCTTTGCGGAAGTCTTCAAAATGAAAGCGGAAATCGATGAAATCAACGAACAGTTAACCATTCGCACCGATTACGAAAGCGACGAGTACATGAAATTGATTGAGCGTGTTTCGGAGTTAAGCGAGAAATACTATTCGATTGAAGAAGTCAATTATGAAGCCGAAGTGGAAAAAGTACTGAAAGGATTAGGCTTTGAAAGAGACGACTTTCAACGTCCAACTTCCGAGTTTTCCGGGGGTTGGCGCATGCGTATCGAGTTGGCTAAGATTCTGTTAAAACAACCCGATTTGATTTTGTTGGATGAGCCGACGAATCACTTGGATATGGACAGTATTCAGTGGTTGGAGGATTTCCTCATCAATCAGGCGAAAGCGGTGATGGTGATTTCCCACGACCGCGCCTTTGTCGATAACATTACCAATCGTACGATTGAAGTCACCATGGGTCGCATTTACGATTACAAAGCTAAGTATTCGCATTATTTGGAATTGCGCAAAGACCGACGTATTCACCAACAAAAAGCCTACGAAGAGCAGCAAAAATTCATCGCCGAGAACCAAGCGTTTATCGAGCGTTTTCGCGGGACTTTTTCGAAAACCGAACAAGTACAATCGCGCGTACGCATGTTGGAAAAATTAGTGTTGGTTGAGGTCGATGAAGTGGATAATTCGGCTTTAAAGTTAAAATTTCCACCATCGGTACGCTCCGGGCAATACCCCGTAATCGTGCGCGATTTGGAGAAATCCTACGGCGACAAACTCATTTTTAAAGACGCCAATTTAGTCATTGAGCGCGGACAAAAAGTAGCCTTTGTCGGGAAAAACGGCGAAGGGAAATCGACCATGATTAAGGCGATTATGAAAGAAATCGAAATCAACGGCGGTTCGGTAGAGATTGGACACAATTGTCAAATTGGGTATTTCGCCCAAAATCAGGCTGCGTTGTTAGACGAAAATGCGACTATTTTTGAAACCATCGATGCGATTGCTGTGGGTGAAATTCGCACCCAAATCAAAAACATCTTGGGTGCTTTTATGTTTCATGGCGATGATATTCAAAAGAAAGTGAAAGTACTTTCGGGTGGCGAGAAAACGCGTTTGGCGATGATTAAATTGTTGTTGGAACCGGTGAACTTGTTGATTCTGGATGAGCCTTCCAACCACTTAGATATGAAGACCAAAGACATTATTAAAGAAGCGTTGAAAGAATTTGACGGAACCTTAATTTTGGTGTCGCACGACCGAGATTTCTTAGACGGTTTGGCCGAAAAAGTATTCGAATTCGGCAACAAACGCGTGAAAGAGCATTTTGAAGACATTAAAGGGTTCTTGGCACACAAGAAAATGGAGAGTTTGAAAGAGATTGAGAAGTAGTATTAAGATTTCAGTATTAAGACAAAAAAAACCGCTGAGTTCTGAGAACTTGGCGGTTTTTCGCATGAACAAATAACCACAATTTGTTAGTCTAAGGCAAAGCGAACACCAATTTGACTTGAAATAGATATTTTTTCAAATTCGATATTCGTATTGTAATCTTGAGCTTGCATATCATATTTTTTTATTGTGGAAGCTCCACGTATCATAATTCCGGCAGCTGAACCCGAAAGTTGACTTACAATATTATTTACATTTCCAATATATAAAGCCTTTCCAATATTTTGTCCTAAAGGTTTTGTAAAACTCAAAGCATTCGCTTTAGCATTTTCCATCGCTTTGGTATTCATGAGCAATTGGAGTTTGGCTTCTTCCGAATGTTCCAATTTGTCGATGCGTACGTTGGAAATGCCCACTTCTTCCAAGCCGATAAACACTTTGGCAGTCGATTTAGCGTCATACACTAAAATGGAATACGATTTGGCTTTTTGGATGTCGGTTTGCTTCAGAAAAAACTTTTTGTAGCTGCTCATCATGTCTTGCATCGTTACATTTTGCTCGGTGTTGATGCCTAATGATTTGAGTTTGGTCAGCATGTCACTTTCTAATTCCTCTACCGATTTTTTGCCTTTCGTATCTTTTTCCGAAATCAAAACATCGATGTAAATGCGATTGGGTGTTACCAAAGTGTCGGCTTTGCCATTCACTTCCAAATACGGTTTGTCAATAAAGTTTTTTTCCTGACTGTAGGTCAAAAAAACACTTAAGACAGAAATTAGGACAATGATTTTTTTCATGGTTTTCAATTGAGGGTTATAGAGTAAACGTAATTTTATTGAAATTAGTATGTGTTGGAATCAAAACCCTGCCGGTGTGCATCCGACAGGGTTTCTTCACTCCCAAAAAACACCAATCTACTTTTTATTGTACAGCTTCTACTAATCGGATGAATTCGGCTTTGTAACCGTCTCCGTCATAGGCCAAACCTTCTTGGGCCAGTTTTTTGATGGTAGAAGTCGACTTGTCTTCAATCAGTTTGGAATCTCTTAATTTCAAACCGAACCAAGCTACGGCAGCACTGAATTTGAATCCGGAAGAAGCCTCGTTTAAGGCAGAAGCTTTGTTGGCAATGACTTCCACCATTTCGATACTTTTGGCACCATCGGGTTTTTTGTAACGGAATTTGATGGTGGCCAATTCATCGTTGAATTGGGTTTTACTCGGTTCTGTTTTGGCGTATTTTAATTCATCAATTTCAGTGAAAAAGTCACTTTTAGTGTTAGCCGGAATAATCTCGTACAAAGCGGTTACGGTATGACCGCTGCCCAATTCACCGGCATCAATAGCATCGTTTTTAAAATCTTCGGGACGCAATTTTCGGTTTTCGTAGCCAATCAATCGGTAGGCTCTGACATGCGCCGGATTGAATTCGATTTGGATTTTGACATCTTTGGCAATGGCAAACATCGAGCCTTTGAATTCTTTCCCCAAAAAGCGATTGGCTTCCTGGATGTTATCGATATAGGCATAATTTCCGTTGCCTTTATTGGCCAACGTTTCTAATTTACTGTCTTTGTAATTGCCCATTCCATAACCCAAGCAGGTCAAGAATACACCCGACTGCCTTTTTTCTTCAATCAAGGTTTGCATGTCGGCATCTGAAGAAGCACCTACATTAAAATCACCGTCGGTAGCTAAAATAACACGGTTATTGCCGCCTTTAATGAAATTTTCCTCCGCGGTATTATACGCCAATTGAATGCCGGCGCCACCCGCAGTACTGCCGCCCGATTGTAATCGGCTTAACGCATCGATGATGGTTTGTTTTTCACTGCCGGCAGTAGGAGGCAACACTAATCCGGCCGCACCGGCGTATACCACTATCGCTATTTTATCGTCATGGCGCAGTTGCGCCACCAATACTTTGAGTGATTCGATGACCAAAGGCAATTTGTTTTGGCTCCCCATAGAACCGGAAACATCAATCAGGAAAACCAAATTCGATTTTGGTAAATCATCGGTTGGAATATCTTTTCCTTGCAACCCGATGCGAACTAGTTTATTTACTTTATTCCACGGACAGTCGCTGTATTCGGTGTTAATCGAAAACGGATGCGCTCCGGTAGGCTGAGGATATTGGTATTTGAAAAAGTTTACCATTTCTTCTACACGAACGGCATCTTTCGGTACTTTTTGTCCGTTGTTGATAAAGCGACGCACATTGGTATACGAGGCATTGTCAACATCAATCGAAAAGGTAGAAAGTGGCGCAGTTTTCGGACTCTCGAAAGCATTTTCCACAAAACTGTCGTAATCTTCATTATCGGGTTCTATCGCGATCGGTGTCGTGGTTTTGTCAATCTCCTTTATTTTTTTCTTAAGTTCTTTTTCCGTTAATTTTTGGGGTATACCATTTTTGGTTTGTACAATCACAACACCGTCGGAAGCCCTGTTGCCGTAAAGAGCTGCTGCCGAAGTGTCTTTCAGGATGTTTACGCTACTAATCTCATCGGTTTTGATTTTTTTGAAATCTTCTTCTTTTACCGGAACGCCATCCACAACATACAAAGGCTGAGTCGCCTTGGAAAGAGAGGCATTACCACGAATCACCACTTGTGTACTGCCCGGACTTCCGGCACCTTGAGTAATAGATAAGCCGGCTACTTGACCTTGAAGTGTTTGGGTGAAAGTGGTATTTGATCGGTTTTCGACGGTTTTATTTTTAGAGGTCGATTTTCTTTCGGATGTGCGGTAACCATCATAATCCTCAGATGCATATCCCATAACTACAACCGATTCTAATTGGACGGCATCATCCTTCATTTTAACATTAATTACAGCGGAATCTCCAATTTTTATTTCCGTGGTTTTCATTCCGATAAACTGAAATACTAAGATTTCGCCTTTTTTGGCATTTATAGAATATTTTCCGTTGAAATCGGTTTGAGTGGCCCGATTGGTTTTCTTTACCAAAACATTGGCGCCCGGTAAGGGTAACCCCGAATTGTCGGTCACGATACCCGTGATGGTTTTGAGTACAGGTTGTTGGTTGGCAGTTGTATTTTGCCCGAAACTGAGGTAACCAATAAGCATAGCAATGCCTAATGAAAAGTTTTTGAGATTTTTCATGACTGTAATTTTTAAAAGTTAAACTGATTTATTTGCCTTTCTTGGCGGCCGGTTTTCCGTTTTTGGTGGTAATGATAACGACTCCTTTTTTGCCTTTTTCGCCGTATTTTTCGATGGCTTTTTCATCTTGCAATACGGTAACCGATTCGATTTGTTGTTCTTTCAGCGGACTGTAGGGACTGGTAGGATTGGGTCCGAAGACTTCCTGTTCGGTGTATTCAACACCATTGATGATGTATAGCGGCTCTTTTAAAACGACGATGGATTCAACTTCATCAGGGTCAACGCTCTTCAGGCTTTGCTTGTTTTTGACCAAGTCGTCATATACGATTAACGCTTCTTCTTTACGGGTGCTGTTGTCTTGCGTTTCTTGTGTATTGTTAAAAAACATTTCCATGTTTTTCGCCTTGGGACTGCTTTTTTTCGCAACGGTTTCGTTGATTTGTGTTTGGCTGTATCCTTGCATTGCTGCCGCTGCCGGACTTACATCATGCGCTATCGAGTCAGCTTGTTGATAACTGTCGTAGGTATTGTTCTCTTCCAAGGCGACTTGATTTTCTCCCGATGCAATGCGACGCTCCAAAAGTTGGTCGGCTTCGGGTTTTAGGGAAGGCTTGTCATTTACGGCCGAAACTACCGCATCATTTGGTCTATCTTTCACTGGTGACGAAATACTGTCTTTCAGGGTAATGGTTTCTTGGGATGGGATGGAAGCGTTATCCGATTGTGAAAATTGGTATCCAATGGATAATCCCAATAAAACCGAGGCCGCAACGGCCCATTTTTTCCAAAGTACCGTTTTTTGCTTCAGCGCGGTTTGGTCGAGTTTGGTTTCTACGCGTTGCCAAACTTTCTCCATCGAGGCGAACTCGGGCGACTCGGCGTTGTCGGCGACTTTTTTGAATTGGTTAAAAATATCTTGATTTTCCATGACTACTTAGCTTTTTGGTAATAAAGACTGTTGACTAAATCTTTCAACTTGGTTTTGGCAACATTCAATTGCGATTTCGAAGTACCTTCCGAAATGTTGAGCATAACGGCAATTTCTTTGTGACCGTATCCTTCAATGACAAACAAATTAAAAATGGTTTTACAGCCTTCGGGAATTAAATGGAGTAATTTGAGTAAGTCTTCTTCTTCCAATGGCGTTTCTTGTGCGCTTTGCGGTTGGATGCTAAAAGCCGTTTCCTCTAAATACAAATTAAAATTCACATTGCGTTTTAATTGCAGCAAACATTGGTTGACCGTAATTTTTCGTGCCCAGGCTTCGAAAGAGCCGATTTCCTTTAATTGGTCGAGTTTGGTGAAGATGGTGTAAAAAGCATCGGCCAATACTTCTTCAATGTCTTCTTCCTTTTTTAAATACCGTTTGCACGTGCGATACAGTTTGGGCGACATATAATTGTACACTTCCCGCTGTGCTTCGCGTTGCATTTTTTTACAGGCTGCTATGAGTGTTTCGTTTATCACTATGGATGTCTTTATAGGTAAAGAGTATTGTTTTGCAAAAAAGGTTGGGACGAGGCGGAAAAAAAGTTGGCAGTCTTCAGTAATCAGTGATTAGTAGCCAGCTTTAAAAGATAGATATTAGATTCCAAAACCTCCGAATCTGTGTCTTCGCAGAGTAAAAACTCAATTTCATTGGCCGACTGTTTGTAAAGTGTTAATCCTTCGAATTTGTTTGTATCGCTGATTTGAACCGAACCGGTGAGTTTCATGGTTTTTATATCGATGGTGCCGATGATACTGCCTAACACTTCGCCGTCGAGATAGGTTGAGGTCGTATCTTCGGCGGAAGCTAAGAAATAAATAGTGTCGTTGACCAAAACCGCATCGGTGAAAGTGGCGGGGATGTTTTTGATTTTGGGTAAGTCGAACGGTACAAATTCAAACTTTTGATTCTCGGCATCGTCCTTGGCATAGATGATACCGTTTTTGCCGTTGGTTCCGTTGCCGCGTTGGAAGAAATAAATGGTTTCGGCCGTTACAATCAACCCTTCAATATTGAGTTCGTCGGCTGAAATATGGAGTTGGCTTTTGATTTTTTCATACATTTTTTCAAAATCCCGCTCCTGAATCTTTTGGGAAGTCAAATGGTATTTGAACAGGCGATTTCGGTTTTGGGTAGAACCCGAGCCCAATAACAATAAATCATTTCCTTTTAACGCTATGGCTTCAAAATCGGGTTTTTCTTTTTTGGCGATGTTGTCTTGTGCGTTCTCGACCAAAGCGATTTTGTGGAGTTTTTCAGTCGGAATATGGTATTCGTATAAAAAAGTGCTGTTGTCCGAGATAAGGTATAATTTGTCTTCGTGATATACCAATCCGGAAGCCGAACCAATACCAATGATTTTGAATAATAGGGTAAGTTGAAATTTTTCCATATTTGAAATTAAAAGGAGGACAGCCCGTGGCTGTCAGGTTTTTTTAGTAAGCAAAACGAATCACTAGCCCCGATTGCAACGGCATCCTTTTGCGATAGCAAAAGATAGAGTGTAAAGCGGGAACCAGCTCCTAAATAGTTATATTTACAAATATAAACATTGAAGGTATGAAAAACATCACCCCCGAAGATTTTAGAGTAAAAGGCACAATCGATTTGTCGAAAATCCCCACCCGATTAGACATTGATACCGACAAAGACGAAGAAGCGTTGGCGTTGGATAAAGTTCAAATGAAGTTGAGTAAGAAGCAAGATGCCATGTATGCGCACAATCGGCATGCGTTTTTGGTTTGTTTGCAAGGCATGGATACCAGCGGAAAAGACAGTTTGATTCGCGAAGTCTTTAAAGAGTTCAATCCGCGTGGCGTGGTGATTCACAGTTTTAAAACGCCTAATTCGACCGAGTTGGAGCACGATTATTTGTGGCGTCATTATTTGGCGTTGCCCGAAAAAGGAAAGTTTGCGGTATTCAACCGAACGCATTATGAAAACGTGTTGGTAACACGCGTGCATCCGGAATACATTTTATTCGAAAATTTGCCCGGTATTGAAAAAGTGGAAGACATTACGCCTGAGTTTTGGGTCAATAGAATGGAGCAAATTACTAATTTCGAAAAGCACATTGCGCAGAACGGTACGACGATTTTGAAGTTTTATTTTCACATGAGCAAAGAAGAACAACGACTTCGCTTGTTAAAACGCTTGGAAAATCCGGAAGACAATTGGAAATTTTCGACCGGCGATTTAAAAGAACGCGAGCGTTGGGACGATTATATGCGCTATTACGAAGAAGCCATCAACAACACCAATACCGATTATGCGCCTTGGTACGTGGTTCCGGCCGATGATAAAGGTGTGGCACGCTACATCGTGGCACAAACCATTTGGGAAAAATTGGAATCGCTCACCGATATTACGGAACCCGAGTTGGATTCGAAAGTAAAAGCGAATATTGACGTCTATCGCGCGCAATTGAAAGGATAAAACGTGTTATCTTTGCCCACTCAAAAAAAGCAAAGTGAACTTAGCCCAATACACCAAAGAATTTCGTTACAACTTACAATTGGCTTATCCTGTCATTTTAGGGATGATTGGTCATACTTTGGTAGGTATTGTTGATAATATCATGGTGGGCAAGATTGGCCCGACCGAATTAGCGGCGGTTTCTTTGGGCAATAGTTTTGTTTTTATTGCGATGTCGTTGGGCATTGGATTTTCAACCGCCATTACGCCATTGGTTGCTGAAGCTCATGGGAAAGACAACAGGGAAGAGGGTCGTTTGGCATTCCATCACGGGTTGTATTTGTGTACTATATTGGGCTTGTTCTTGTTTGGTGTTATCTTTTTTTCGAAACCACTTTTGTCTTATATGGGCCAACCGGAAGCAGTAGTTAAACTGGCTAAACCGTATTTAGATATTGTAGGTTTTTCGTTGGTACCATTAATTATGTTTCAAGCATACAAGCAGTTTGCCGACGGGATGAGCCAAACAAAGTACTCTATGTGGGCAACGATTATTGGCAATGTGGCTAACGTAATTATCAACTACTTTTTTATTTACGGGATTTGGATTTTTCCGGAGTTAGGCATCATTGGCGCGGCTATCGGAACGATTGCATCTCGTATCATCATGTTGGTTTTTATGCATTACATTATGCAAAGCAAAACCAAGTTTCACTACTATTTTGAAGGCTTTACGATTAAAGAGATCCAAAAAGAAATCAATCTTAAAATCATCCGTTTGGGCTTGCCGTCTTCGATGCAGATGTTTTTTGAAGTCGCTTTGTTTACGGGTGCGATATGGTTGTGCGGGATGATTGGCACTACGAGTCAGGCCGCCAATCAAATTGCGTTGAGTTTGGCTTCGTTGACGTTTATGTTTGCTATGGGATTGAGTGTCACGGGCATGATTAGGGTTGGTAACCAAAAAGGAAAACAAGATTATCCAATGTTGCGAACGGTTGGTTTGTCTATATTTTTATTGACGGTTATTTTAGAAATCGTTTTTGCTTTATTGTTTATAGCCTTTCACAAGGTTTTGCCTTATATTTTTGTCAATATGGAGCAAACCGCCACCTTATTGGAAAACCAAGAAGTGATTGCTATATCGGCACAATTGTTAATAGTAGCGGCCTTTTTCCAAATTTCAGACGGGATTCAAGTCGTGGTTCTCGGTGCGTTGCGCGGTTTGCAAGATGTAAAGATTCCGATGTACATCACTTTTGTAGCCTATTGGCTTATTGGGTTTCCGGTGTCTATTTATTTGGGGCTGCAAACCGATTTAAAAGCGGTTGGCGTTTGGATTGGATTGTTAGCCGGATTAACTGCGGCGGCTTTATTTTTGTATCTTCGCTTTCATTATTTAACTAAGAAGTTGATAAGGCAAAACTTATAACTTATAATTAATAATTCAACATGGAATTACCAAAATTTGTATTGGCCGATAACTCCGATTTTCCGGATGATATTTTTGTTATTCACCTCGATTTTCCTCGTTTCATCATCAATTTAAAAGACGATGAAGTGGAGTTTTTGGAAGATGTGGAAGACGAAGACCAAACCGAATTGGAAAGCGAAATGGAGCATTTAATCACTTTGGCCGGAGAGTTCTACGACAAAGAAATGGAAGCCTACGAGGAGTAGTTTTCAGTGTTCAGTGATCAGTTGGCAGTATTCAGTTGAAACGGCTCTTATTTAAAATACCTGTCCAACAAATTCATAGCCGCGGCAAAAGGTGAGATTTCATCATTTTGCACGGCTTTTTTGTTCTGCTCCAATAGGGTCTTAATTTCCGGATGATGGTAAAAGTGCTGTTTCAGATGGGCTTCAATGGTTTCCATCATCCAGTATTGGTTTTGTGTTTTTCGTTTTTCTTCAAAATAATGGTTGCTTTTCACCAGCGCTACATACTCGGAAATCAGTTGCCAAACCGCATCAATCCCCGTTTTTTCATAAGCACTGCAGGTGGTGACTTTCGGAATCCAACCCGAACTTTTAGCCGGAAACAAATGCAACGCTCTGTTGAATTCGGTTTTCGCCAATTTGGCTTTGGCCACATTATCACCATCGGCTTTGTTAATCACAATGGCATCGGCCATTTCCATAATGCCGCGTTTTATCCCTTGCAATTCATCACCGGCTCCGGCAATTTTTAATAATAAAAAGAAATCAACCATACTGTGAACGGCGGTTTCGCTTTGTCCGACCCCTACGGTTTCGATAATAATGGTGTCAAACCCGGCCGCTTCACAAAGTATAATCGTTTCCCGTGTTTTTCGCGCCACGCCACCCAGTGTTTCGCCCGAAGCACTCGGACGGATGTAGGCATTGGGGTCTTTGACCAATTCTTCCATACGGGTTTTATCGCCCAATATACTACCGTGCGACAGGGTACTACTCGGATCAACAGCCAAAACGGCGACTTTCTTATCCAAACCGGTCAGGTATTTCCCCATCGCCTCGATAAACGTACTTTTTCCCACCCCGGGAACTCCGGTAATCCCAATACGAACCGAGCGATTGGCGTGTGGCAAACAGGCGGAAATGACGGTGTTGGCTTTCTCCAAGTGCACCGGATTTGTGCTTTCCACTAAGGTAATGGCACGACTCAATGCCGTGATGTCACCCTTCAAAATACCGCTGATTAACGTGGAGGCATCGGGTTGTACTTTTCGGCTACGCACTACCTTAGCCAAAGAAGCCTGGCTAATACTTTCGGGCTGCGGAACGCCGTCTTTTTCGTGTAAAGCACTTTTTTGAGGTGACTGTGAGCTCAAAGTAAAAATCGTTTGGGTAAAGGTACTAAATTAATGGCTCGTCCAAAACCAGAACACCTCATTTTTTAAGAAACCTTTCACTTTGAATATGCTTGTTTTCGGTTTTTTTGCCGTTCCTTTGCAAAATAATTTTCGACTTCGAATGGATAACATTCTCCTTGTATTTGTGTGTTTGATTATGGGATTAGGGATGCAAAAAGTGGCCACCTTTCCTAAAAACGGACATTTAGCCTTAAACCAATTTGTCATCTACATCGCCTTACCGGCCTTGGCGTTGTATTATATTCCTAAAGTGACCGTGTCTACCGATTTGTTGTATCCTATCGGAGTGGCTTGGATTGGTTTTTTGTTTTCGTTTCTTTTTTTCTATACGCTCGGCAAAAAAATGGGTTGGCCTAACCGCCTCATCGGTTGTTTGGTCATTACTGCCGGTTTAGGAAATACGTCGTTTGTCGGGTTTCCCATTATTCAGGCGCTCTACGGCGAAGAAGGCTTAAAAACCGCCATCATGGTCGACCAGCCGGGTTCGTTTGTGGTTATGGCAACTTTGGGTATTATCACGGCCGGAATCTTTTCTAAAGGCGAACCGAGTCGCAACGAAATCATCAAAAAAATCATTTTATTCCCACCGTTCATTGCTTTCGTATTGGCTTGCGCCATGAACCTGCTGCGGTTTGATTTTAACAATCACCTCCAAACGGTTTTCCAAAAACTGGGCGCCACCGTAACCCCTGTGGCCTTAGTAGCGGTAGGGTTGCAACTTAAAATCGACAAAGAAAGCCAACACTGGAAGTTTTTGCGTTTGGGCTTGTTCTTCAAACTCATCCTCACACCGGCTTTGTTCTTTTTGTTGTACCGTATTATGTTGGGTGGCCAAGGCGTAGCGGTTGATGTGGCTATCATGGAGTCGGCGATGGCGCCCATGATTACCGGAGCAATCTTAGCCTCGAATTACGGATTAAAACCCAAACTCAGCAGTATGATGGTAGGTATCGGTATTCCGCTATCCTTTCTGTCATTGGCCTTTTGGTATTACATTTTAACGCATTTTTAAATGGACAGTATTGTAAACATTTCCGCTAAAAACAAGGAATTGGCGCAAAAAACGGTCTATTCCATTTTGTTTTCCATCAGTTTTGCGCACTTGCTCAACGATTTGATTCAGGCGATTATCCCATCGGTATATCCTATCTTAAAGCAGAACTATAACTTATCGTTCTCCCAAATCGGCATCATCACGTTTGCGTTTCAATTAACCGCTTCAATCTTTCAGCCTTTTGTAGGCTACTATACCGATAAATATCCCAAACCGTTTTCCCAAATTTACGGCATGCTGTTTTCCTTGGCGGGAATTGTATCCATCGCCTTTGCCGATAATTTCTATTGGATTCTTCTTTCGGTGATGCTCATCGGCACGGGTTCGTCTATTTTTCACCCCGAGTCGGCGCGAATCTCCAATATGGCCTCGGGCGGACGCCGTGGGTTGGCACAATCCATCTTTCAAGTCGGAGGCAATTTCGGAACCGCATTGGGTCCGTTGTTGGTGGCTTTAATCGTAGTGCCACACCGTCAGGTCTATATTCTTTGGTTTGTGATTGCGGCTACCATTGGTTTGGGCATCATCAGTAAAATTGCCTTTTGGTACCGCGACCATTTAATTTACCGCCAGCAGAAAAAAGTGGTCTTTGCCGATTTCCAACGACTCACCAAAAGCAAAGTCAAATGGGCCATCGCCATCTTGTTACTCGTTATTTTCTCTAAGTTTTTCTACTCGGCGAGTTTGTCTACTTACTACACCTTTTACGTGATGGATAAGTTTCATCTTTCCATCAAAGAGGCGCAGTTTCACATGTTTATTTACCTTATTGCTTATGCGGTCGGAACCATACTCGGCGGTCCGTTGGGGGATAAAATAGGGCGTAAATACGTTATTTGGCTCTCGGTTTTCGGGGCGGCTCCGTTCGCCTTGCTGCTGCCGTATGTCAATTTGTTTTGGACCGATGTGCTCATGATTATCATCGGCATCATCATCTCCTCGGCGTTCCCCGCCATTTTGGTGTATGCCCAGGAATTGTTGCCCAAAAAATTGGGTATGGTCTCGGGCTTGTTCTACGGTTTTGCCTTCGGTATGGGGGCTTTGGGATCGGCTTTACTGGGTAAATTGGCCGATGCCACTTCCATTCAATACGTGTATCACGTGTGTTCGTATTTGCCGTTAATTGGAATTATTTGCTACTTTTTGCCGAATTTAAAAAAGCGTTAGGAGCCATTCGCTTGGGCGTTTCAGCCATCCGTATTCCTGCTGCCGTCAGTCGCTTTGCTTTTTAGAAAAAAGCAAGAGCTCCAACAATGCCGGCATCAGGGCTAGTTGGAAACTTGGGGAGTATTTGTCTTTTATTCCGGTATTCGTTACATTTACCTCTCAATACCATTACCATGTCATTATCACCCGAAATACTGCATAAACTTACCGCCATAGTAGGTGAGACTCATATTTTTACCGATGAGGCCACGCGGCGTCATTACGGTCACGACGAAACCGAAGATTATGTTTTTCCGCCTCAGGTGGTAGTAAAACCGGCCAACACTCAGGAAGTGGCTGATATCCTTAAAGTCGCCAACGATTATAAAGTTCCTACCACGCCGATCGGAGCGCGAACCGGATTGAGCGGCGGCGCTTTGAGCATTTATGAAGGCATCGGTTTATCGATGGAACGGTTTAACAAAATCATCGAAATCGACGAACTCAATTTGCAGGTTACCGTGGAGCCGGCCGTGATTACCCAAATATTGCGGGAAGCGGTGGCCGAGAAAGGTTTGTTTTATCCGGTTGACCCGAGTAGTATGGGCAGTTGTTGGATTGGCGGAAACATAGCCGAAAATGCAGGCGGCGCTCGAGCGCTAAAGTACGGCGTCACCAAAGATTATGTCTTAAACTTAGAGGTGGTATTACCTAACGGCGATATCATTTGGACCGGAGCCAACACGCTCAAAAATTCTACCGGTTATAATCTCACCCAATTAATGGTTGGAAGTGAAGGCACCTTGGGCGTTATCACCAAAGCGGTACTTAAATTGTTACCGCAAAACAGTCATAATGTACTCCTGTTAGTGCCGTTTTACAAAGCGCATGAAGCCTGTGAAGCAGTTTCGGCCATCTTCCGTGCCGGCATAGTGCCGAGTGCCTTGGAGTTTATGGAGCGCGACGCTATCGATTGGACGTTGCGTTTGGTGGAAGGCATCAGTGTACCGGTAAAACCCGAGCATCAGGCGCATTTGCTGATTGAAGTCGATGGGAATTATCCCGAAGTTTTGATGCAGGAAGCCGAAAAAATTGTGGGTGTCGTGGAGCAATTTGAAATTGATGAGGTGCTGTTTGCCGACAGCGACGAACAAAAGAATGCGTTGTGGAAAATGCGTCGCTCGGTGGCTGAAGCCGTAAAATCAAATTCGGTGTACAAAGAAGAAGATACCGTAGTGCCGCGTTATATGTTACCCGAATTGCTCTCCGGGATTAAACGCATCGGAGCCCAATACGGTTTTCAATCGGTGTGTTACGGTCATGCCGGAGACGGAAATTTGCACGTAAATATTATCAAAGGTGATATGTCTGATGATTATTGGAAAACTCAAGTCCCGTTGGGTATTCGTGAAATCTTTGAATTAACAGTTTCACTCAAAGGAACGTTATCCGGAGAACACGGTATCGGCTACGTGCAAAAGAACTTTATGGACATTGCTTTTACCCGAACCCATTTGGAGTTGATGGAAAGCATCAAGCGCGTTTTCGATCCGAATAATGTACTCAATCCCGGTAAAATTTTCCCCGACGAATTATAGTTTGAGTTGTGTTGTGATGCTTTGGTCAAACAAGATTTCAAAAGCCGTTCGTTGTCCCGGAAAATCAAAATTGAAAAAACGCCAATTCCCATCCGTGTTTTCGTCATATACCGCGACGAAAGTCGCAATCATTTTAACGTTAAAACTATTTCGGTTCGGTTCAAAAGTGACGTCTTTGGTTTGGTTGATTTGTTGCAGCCACGTTTTTTTTTCAGCCGCTGTCTCGGCAGTTAACGGAGCTTCAAAGAAATAGCGTTTCGGAATCCGAACGGTAACTACGCAAAACGAACGGGTTCCGATTTTTGTTATGGGTCCGAATTGAAACGGTACACTTTGCAATTGATACCGCAAACGGTAGGTTTCGTTTTCATAAAAATGCTCCGTTTTCTCCAAAAAAACAGTTTTACCCATTTGGTCTACCATTTTAGGATAAGACAGTTGTGCAATTGTCTCAAAATCCATTAGATAGTTGGCTTCGTAGAGTTGTTGCATAGCCTTTTTGAGCGACTCTGTACTTTGAGCACAACTGACTAAGCTTGTAAAAAGCAAGCATAGGAATAGGATGTTCCGTTTCATAGAAAAATCTTTACTCAAATATAAAAAAAATCCCCAACAGTTGTAACTGTCGGGGATTATATAATTAAAGATTTGTAATTGTAACTCTTGTGTTAGTCATGCACCAAAACCCATTCGCCGGTGGCTAACATACCTTCGGCTTTTTTGTATTTCATGGTTTCGGTTTTGCCGCTCATCACGTGTTTAATCGTAACATTGTCATTGCGGTTGATTTTGGGTGTTTCTCTCACAATGGTTTCGGTCACTTGCGGACGCTGTTGTGTTTGCCCGGCCTCGCGATTAGCACTTTCACTGCTTTCGATTTCGTCTTTGCTTTCGGTGTAATTTTGTTTTTCACGCACCTGACGCGCTTCTTGAATATTCTGGTTTTGCTGTGGTAAATCGCCTTTAAACAAGAACGAAATCACTTCTTTATTCACACCATCCAACATGGCGCTGAACAATTTGAACGCTTCTAATTTGTAAATCAACAACGGATCTTTTTGTTCGTGTACAGCCAACTGTACCGATTGTTTCAATTCGTCCATTTTGCGCAAATGTTTTTTCCACGCTTCATCGACTATGGCCAAAGTGATATTCTTTTCAAAATCGGCTATCAGTTGAGCACCATTGGTTTCAAAGGCTTTTTTCAAATCGGTGACCACATTTAAGGTTTTGATACCATCAGAAAACGGTACGACTATGCGTTCGAACTTGTTGCCTTCTTTTTGATATACATCGGCAATAATCGGGAAAGCTTCGCGAGCACTTCTCTCGGTCTTTTCGGTATAATACGCCATAGCGGCTTTGTATATTTTACCGGTGATTTCCACTTCTGATATTTTTTCAAACTCGCTTTGTGTTACCGGCGAAGTAATCGAGAAGTAACGAATCAATTCGAATTCAAAGTTTTTGAAATCATTACGCGCTTTGTTATCGCCTACGATGACTTCACAAGTATCGTACATCATGTTGGCAATATCCAATTTTAATCGCTCTCCAAACAAGGCGTGACGACGGCGTTTGTATACCACTTCTCTTTGGGCATTCATCACATCATCGTATTCCAACAAACGTTTACGGGTACCAAAGTTGTTTTCTTCTACCTTTTTCTGAGCACGCTCAATGGATTTGGTCATCATGGAATGCTGAATCACTTCACCTTCTTTCAAGCCCATGCGGTCCATGATTTTGGCCACTCTTTCCGAACCGAACAAACGCATCAGGTTGTCTTCCAAAGACACATAAAACTGGGAACTTCCCGGATCACCCTGACGACCGGCGCGACCGCGCAACTGACGGTCAACGCGACGAGAATCGTGGCGTTCGGTACCAATGATAGCCAAACCACCGGCGGCTTTTACTTCCGGCGTTAATTTGATATCGGTACCACGACCGGCCATGTTCGTAGCAATGGTTACCACGCCCGGTTTACCGGCTTCGGCCACAATCTCGGCTTCTTTTTTATGCAATTTGGCGTTCAATACGTTGTGCGGCACATTGCGTACGCGAAGCATACGGCTTAATAATTCGGAGATTTCCACCGAAGTAGTACCAATCAACACCGGTCTTCCGGATTGCGACAATTGGGTCACGTCTTCGATAACGGCATTGAATTTTTCACGTACCGAACGGTAGATTAAATCTTCTTTATCTTTTCTGGCAATCCCTTTGTTGGTAGGGATTTCCACCACATCCAATTTGTAAATTTCCCAGAACTCTCCGGCCTCGGTTACGGCAGTACCGGTCATACCGGCCAACTTGCTGTACATACGGAAATAGTTCTGTAACGTGATGGTGGCAAAGGTTTGTGTAGCCGCTTCAATTTTTACATTTTCTTTTGCTTCAATCGCCTGATGCAATCCGTCGGAATAGCGACGACCGTCCATGATACGACCGGTTTGCTCATCGACAATCAAAATTTTGTTGTCCATGATTACGTATTCCACATCTTTTTCGAATAAGGTATACGCTTTGAGCAATTGGGTAAGCGTATGAATTCGTTCCGATTTCACGGCAAAGTCTTGAAACAAATGCTCTTTGGCTTCCGCTTCTTTGTCTTTTTCTAAATTTTGCTTTTCGATGTTGGCAATTTCGGTTCCGATATCGGGAAGGATAAAGAAATCATCAGACGTATCTTTAGATAGGAATTTGATACCGTTATCGGTTAATTCTACCTGATTGTTCTTTTCTTCGATTACAAAATACAAGGCTTCATCAACTTCCGGCATTCTGCGGTTGTTGTCTTGCATGTATTCGTTTTCGGTTTTTTGCAGCAATTGTTTTACGCCTTCTTCACTCAAGAATTTGATAAGCGGTTTGTTTTTCGGTAAGGCGCGGTAGGCTCTTAGTAATTGAAAACCGGCTTCTTTGGTATTGCCTTCTTTGAATAGACGCTTGGATTCGGTTAAGAAACCGTTAGCCAATTGACGTTGTAAGTTGTATAAGTTTTCGATTTTCGGTTTGAGTTCGTTGAATTCGTGACGGTCGCCATCGGGTACCGGACCCGAAATAATCAACGGTGTACGCGCATCGTCAATCAGTACCGAATCGACCTCGTCGACGATGGCATAATTGTGTTTGCGCTGTACTAGATCTTCCGGAGAGTGCGCCATATTGTCGCGCAAGTAGTCGAAACCGAATTCGTTGTTGGTTCCGTAAGTGATATCGGCTTCATAGGCTTTTCTTCGTGCATCGGAGTTGGGCGAATGGTTGTCGATACAATCTACGGTTAAGCCGTGGAATTCGAATAATGGTGCTTTCCACGTACTGTCACGTTTGGCCAAATAATCGTTTACGGTTACCAAGTGGACTCCGTTTCCGGTTAAAGCGTTTAAGTATAGCGGTAAGGTAGCTACCAACGTTTTTCCTTCACCGGTTTGCATTTCGGCAATTTTGCCTTCGTGCAATACAATACCACCAATTAGCTGTACGTCATAGTGAATCATGTCCCAGGTAATCTCTTTTCCGGCAGCATTCCATTGGTTGGCCCAAACAGCTTGGTCGCCGTCGAGCGTAATATAGGATTTGGTGGCCGATAGCTCGCGGTCTTTAGGGGTAGCTGTTACGGTAATGGTGGCGTTTTCCTTGAAACGACGAGCGGTTTCCTTAACCACGGCAAACGCTTCGGGAAGGATTTCGGTCAATACTTTTTCCGAAATTTCATAAGCCTCTTTTTCCAACGTATCGATGGCATTGTACAAGTCTTCTCTTTTATCGATGTCGGAGGTGTTTTCCGCTTCCTGTTTTTTAGCCTCAATTTCGGCGTCTTGTTTGGCGCGCGCTTGTTTTATTTTTTCTTTGAATTCGGCAGTTTTGGCTCGTAACTCATCATGAGAGAGGGCAGCCAAGACAGGTTCTAACGCTTTTATTTTGTTGATATAAGGTTGGGCAGCTTTGACATCTTTTTGCGATTTATCGCCTACAAAAGCTTTGATAATGCTGTTAATGAAACTCATAATGGGTTGGTGTTATATGTTTTATGTTCCCCTGCGTAAGGAGTGCAAATTTAAACAAAAAAAAAGCCCGAATCGGACTTTTTTCTGTTGTGATTGTTTATTTTTTCTTAATATTCATCCTCGTTCCAAAGGTAATCTTCGTCTGTTGGATAATCGGGCCAAATCTCTTCCATAGATTCGTAGATTTCACCTTCGTCTTCTATCGATTGCAGATTCTCTACCACTTCCAGTGGAGCTCCGGTTCGGATAGCATAGTCGATAAGTTCGTCTTTGGTAGCTGGCCAAGGTGCATCGCTTAAATAGGATGCCAATTCTAATGTCCAATACATCTTCTGTCGATTTTAGTTTATGCAAAAATAAATTTTATACTGAAAAAGTCAAGTTTTTTTTGATTTATTTTTAAGTATGTTTAAGAACGTTGTTTTTCGGGCTTTTCCAAAAAGAAAACCCCAAATTCCGGGGTTTTGGATTTTGGGATTACCGTATCAAAATGCACCGAACTAGTTATTTTCGGGGAATCCATTTTACTTCATCCGCTTGCAGGTCGAAAGACAACTTCCGTGCCAAGACAAAAAGATAGTCAGAAAGTCGGTTTAAGTACGTAATCACCTGTTCGTCGGTAGGTTCTAATTCGTGTAAATGAACTGCTAAACGCTCGGCGCGACGGCAGACACAACGGGCAATGTGACAATATGACACGGTAGTATGACCGCCGGGCAGTACAAAATGTGTCATGGGCGGTAAAGCGGCGTCCATACGATCGATTTCGCTTTCTAAAAAAGTGATGTCTTCCTCCGAAATGCGGTTGATGTTGAGTCGCGGTTGGCCGTTTTTAAGCATTTCCTTTTCGGGTGGTGTAGCCAAAATGGCGCCCACGGTAAACAAGCGGTCTTGGATTTCCATCAAAACATTTTTGTATAACGGATTGATGTCCTGATCGCGAATGAGTCCGATGTGCGAGTTGAGTTCATCGACAGTGCCGTAGCTTTCGATACGGATATGGTGTTTTGGGACGCGTGTTCCTCCAAAAAGTGCGGTGGTTCCGGTGTCGCCGGTTTTGGTATATACCTTCATGAGTTGCTGAGTTTCTGAGTGGCTAAGTTACTGAGTTTTTTTTAAAGTTGCTGAGTGACTGAGATACTGAGGTTTTATAGTTGACAAGCATGCCAATTGATTACCAACTAGCCCTGATTCCTTTGGCAGTCGCTTCGCTCGTGTGGAGTGGCACGCAGTAAAACGGAAAGCAGGAATACGGACACCCGATAATGCCCGAGCAGTTCGCTCCTATAAATGATCGGGATTCGGACCGTCACTTTCGATGAGACCGTCGCGTAAACGGATGATACGATGCGCGTATCGGGCAATGTCTTCTTCGTGTGTCACCAAAATCACGGTGTTGCCGTTTTTGTGAATTTCATTAAAAAGATTCATGATTTCGACCGAAGTTTTACTGTCGAGGTTTCCGGTAGGTTCATCGGCTAAAATGATGGACGGTTTGTTAACCAACGCGCGGGCAATGGCTACACGCTGGCGTTGACCCCCGGAAAGTTGGTTGGGTTGATGGTCCATACGGTCGGCCAAATTAACTTGGGTGAGCACTTCTTTGGCCCGTTCGTGACGCTCGGCTTTGGCATACCCTGCGTAAATCATGGGTAGTGCCACATTATCGAGCGCAGTGGTTCGCGGCAATAGGTTAAAGGTTTGGAATACGAATCCGATTTCTTTGTTGCGAATATCGGCCAAGTCGTCGTCGTGCATTTGCGACACGTCCTTGCCGTTCAAAATATACGTCCCGGACGTAGGGGTGTCCAGGCAACCCAACAAGTTCATTAAGGTGGATTTTCCGGAACCCGACGGTCCCATAAGTGCCACATATTCGCCTTTATTGATGTTAAGGTCGATGCCTTTGAGTACGTTGATGGTTTCGCTCCCCAGTTGGAAGTCGCGTTTGATTTGGGTTATTTTGATTAGCGGATTGGCCATTGTTGACTGACGATTTGAAATTTAAAATCGAAAGATAAGTATAAAATTAAAACGGTTTGTTACAAAAATCAGACTCTAATCACAAAATGTTCTTTGGGTTGTTCCTTTCTGAAGAAGACCAATCCCCATTGAAACGTGTCGATGGTCACGGTTACTTTCGGGTGGTTTTTGATAACTTCCCAAGCACTTTCCATATCGGCCGACCAATGAATGTCGTCGAAAATCCATACGGTTTCGTTGGTGATAGTAGGCAGTAATAGTTCAAAGTACTCGAGTGTTGCGGCTTTGGAATGGTTGCCGTCGAAGTAGATGAGTTTTAAGTTGTAGGTTATAGGTTGTAGGTTTTTTATAAAGGAACTAAATTCTGTTGCGACAGAACGGATGTTGGTTAAATCAAAGGCTTCAAATTGATGATGCGCTACCGCCAAAGTGTTTTCGCAACCTTCTAGGGTGGTGATTTTAGACTTAGGATTTCCCAGTGATAAAGCAGCCGTGGCCAATCCCAGGGAAGTGCCGATTTCAAGGATGTTTTCAGGTTGGAAATAGCGCGTGATTCGGAACAATAATTTAGCTCTTTCGGACGAAATTCCGGCCGTTTTGGCGATTTGGTTTATGACTCGTGTGTTGCTTTTAAAAACTCGGGAACCCGCGCCGAAATCGGTGACTTCGATGGTGTTTTTGTTTTGTAAAAGCGCCTTGCGATAGTTTTTCAGAAGCTTGTATTCGGGATAGTGTTGTTTGTCGTAAAAGCATTTCGTTACCAAATCAAACACAAAAGGGGAGTGCACGCCGTGTTCGTTTTTGGAATGGTAAAGGAAGTTGAGATATGATTTTACTTGTTGCAGCATTTATTTAGCTTTTAGCTTTTAGCTTTTAGTTTTTTTTGGCTAAAGGCTAAAGGCTGACAGTTGTTTATTCCATTTTACTTGAAAGCTCAAACCAACGTTCTTCTTTGGCCTCTAATTTATTGATAATAGCTTGTAATTCTTCGGCTTTTTTAGTAATGTCGGCATCAGCCACTTTACCTTCAGCGAAGAGGTTTTCGATTTGTTTTTTCTCGTATTCGAGGTCTTTAATGTCGCGTTCAATTTTGTTGAATTCCTTTTGTTCGTTAAAGCTCAAGCCCGAAGTCATAGGGTTATTTTGTTTCCAATTGACTTTCTCTTTAGTCTCGTTTTTTTCGGGTTCCTGACTGTCTTCATAGACTCTGAAATCGGAATAATTCCCAGGGAAATCTTCAATTTCACCCGCGCCCCGAAACACAAACAAATGGTCGACAATCTTATCCATAAAATACCGATCGTGCGACACCACTAATAAACAACCCGGATAATCCAACAAGAAACTTTCCAATACGTTTAAGGTTACGATATCCAAGTCGTTTGTAGGCTCGTCGAGTATTAAAAAGTTCGGATTCTGAATCAATACCGTACACAAATACAAGCGTTTCAATTCGCCTCCGCTCAGTTTTTCCACATAATCGTATTGCTTTTTGGTATCAAATAAAAAGCGTTCCAACAATTGCGTAGCCGAGATGATTTTGCCTTTGGTGAGCGGAATGTATTCGCCGTATTCTTTGATAATGTCAATGACTTTTTGTCCCGGTTTCGGGTTGATACCGCTTTGCGTATAATAACCCACTTTGATGGTATCGCCAATGACCACTTTGCCGCTATCGGGTTGGATGGTTTTGGTTAAGATGTTGAGAAACGTCGATTTTCCGGTCCCGTTTTTCCCGATAATGCCGATGCGTTCCCCGCGCTGAAAATCGTAACTGAAGTTGTCCAGGATGACTTTGTCGCCAAACTTTTTGTAGATTTTGTGCAGCTCGATAATTTTGCTGCCCATGCGTTCCATGTTGATTTCGAGTTCAACCACATTTTCTTTGCGACGGCTTTCGGCTACGGCTTTAATTTTATAAAAATCATCCTGACGCGATTTCGATTTGGTGGTTCGTGCTTTGGGTTGACGGCGCATCCAGGCCAATTCTTTGACAAAAAGATTTTGTGCTTTATCAATGGTGGCGCTTTCCATGGCCAAGCGCTCTTCTTTTTTCTGTAGATAATAGGAATAATTGCCTTTGTAGCTGTATAGTTTTCCGTTATCGAGTTCGATGATTTCGTTGCACACCCGTTCCAAAAAGAAACGGTCGTGTGTCACCATAAACAAGGTAATATTTTCTTTGGCAAAATAACTTTCAAGCCATTCAATCATTTCCAAGTCCAAGTGATTGGTCGGTTCGTCCAGAATCAGCAAATCGGGGCGATTGATCAAAATGATGGCTAAGGACAAACGTTTTTTCTGACCACCCGACAAACTTTTGACTTTCAGTTTTAAATCATCCAATTTTAACTTGGACAAGATTTGCTTGAATTGCGTTTCAAAATCCCAGGCATTGTAGCGATCCATTTCGTCGAAAGCCAGTTGGTATTTTTCCTCGTCTTCGGGATTTTCCAAAGCTTTCTCGTAGCGTTCAATTACATGCAAAATTTCATTATCTGAAGCAAAGATACTCTCCTCAATTGTCAGCTCATCCTGTAGTTTGTCTTTTTGCGATAAAAAGGCCATTTTCAATCCTTTACGAATCACGACTTGTCCGGTATCGGGTTCGTCTTCGCCGTTCAAAATATTCATGATACAGGTTTTGCCCGAACCGTTTTTGGCAATAAAGGCTATTTTTTGGTCTTTATTGATACCAAAAGAAAGGTCTTTGAATAAGGTTCGTTCACCAAAAGATTTCGATATGTTTTCTACGGATAGGTAATTCATGAAAATAATTTGAAAATTTGAAAATGAATCAATTTGAAAATTGATGGTGCAAAAGTAGTGTTTTAAACGCTTTCGACATTTCCAAATCTTCAAATCTTCAAATTTTCAAATTGATACATTATATTTGTCCAATGCAATTATCCGTCATCATCCTGAATTACAATGTGCGCTACTTCTTAGAGCAGTGTGTATTGAGTGTGGAAAAAGCCATTCAACATTTGGATGCCGAAATTATTGTTATTGACAACAATTCTTCGGATGACAGTTGCGCCATGATGAAGCAGCGTTTTCCGAACATCAAACTGATTGAAAACAAGGAAAATGCAGGCTTTCCCAAAGGGAACAATATCGCCGTCAGAGAAGCCCAAGGCGAATACTTGTGTATCTTAAATCCCGATACGGTTGTAAGTGAAGATACGTTTGAAAAAGTGTTGGCTTTCGCCCAAAAGCAAACAGATTTGGGAATTGTGGGTTGTAAGTTGATCGACGGCACCGGAAACTTTTTACCCGAAAGCAAACGCGGCATTCCGACGCCTTGGGTAGCGTTTACCAAGATATTCGGATTGTATAAATGGTTTCCGAAATCAACGCTTTTCAATCAATATTATGCCCAACATTTAGGTAAAAACCAAACCGGAAAAGTCGATATACTCGTGGGTGCTTTTATGGTTTTGAAACGCAAATTGTATACCGAACTGGGCGGTTTTGACGAGAACTGTTTTATGTATGCCGACGATATCGATTTGTCGTACAGGGCTTTGTTACTTCAAAAACACAATTATTATTTCCCCGAAACGACGGTCATACATTACAAAGGAGAAAGCACCGTGAAAGATGCCACCTACATGAAGCACTTTCGCGAGTTTATGAATTTTTTCTACCAGAAGCATTTTAAACGCTCGGTATTTTTCAATGTCATGGCACGTTTTGGGGCTTTTTATTTTTCCCTGGTGAAAGTTTTTCAAGGAAAATCGAAGCCCCAAAAAGCGCCGGAACAGTATGTGTTGGTTTCTGATAATGAGCTGTTAAGAGAAAAAACAGCGACCCGATTGCAAAAAAGTGTCGAAAGAACCACTATGGAAAACGGGAAAATAGTAATTTCGCAAACGATTTCGAAGGCCCAAAAAACCGAGGTGATTTTAGATACCAATTATACCGGATTTAAACGAGCCATTGCCTTTTTGGAAGAAAACAAAAATAAGTCGCTCACGTTTAAAATGCTACCGGTTGAAAGTGATTTCATCATAGGAAGCAACAGTAGTAACGACAGAGGAGAAGTAATTAAATTGTAGCATTCTTAGTAAAACCTAAAAGGTTTTTATAATTTTGCAATCGAAACAACAAAATGCAACTTTAGATTATCAATATGGCAAAGTTTGAATTGAAATTGCCCAAAATGGGAGAAAGTGTGGCCGAAGCAACCATTACCAATTGGTTGAAAAATGTAGGCGATACCATTAATGCCGACGAACCGGTATTGGAAATTGCTACCGATAAAGTAGACAGCGAAGTGCCGAGTGAAGTAACGGGTGTTTTAACCGAGATTTTATTTCAGGTGAATGATGTGGTAAAAGTGGGGCAAACCATCGCCATTATTGAAACCGAAGGCGGTAGTGTGGAAGCCGGACCAGCTTCGGTTACAGAACCCGTTGCAGCACCAGTTGCGGAAGTGGTTAAAGCCGTAGAAGCTGCTCAAGCCGTTACCGCTCCGGCTGACTTTTCAGACTCAGACAAGTTTTTTTCACCCTTGGTAAAAAACATAGCCAAAGAAGAAGGGATTTCGGTAGCCGAACTGAATGCTATTGCCGGTTCCGGAAAAGACGGACGGGTAACCAAAGACGATATATTAAACTATATTAAAAACAGAGGCAGTCAGCCTGCAGCAGCGCCTGCAACTCCGGTCGCTTCAGTTTCAGTGCCGGCAGCTACTCCTGCCACGCAGGCCGTTCCGGTATCCGTTAACGGTCAGGATGAAATGGTGGAAATGGATCGCATGCGTAAACTGATTTCCAAATACATGGTGGAATCAGTGCAAACCTCGGCACACGTACAATCGTTTATCGAAGTGGATGTGACTAACATTGTGAAATGGAGAGACCGCGTAAAGAATGCTTTTGAGAAAAGAGAAGGCGAGAAGCTAACCTTTACCCCGATTTTCATGGAAGCGGTAGCCAAAGCGTTGAAAGACTTCCCGGGTATGAATATCTCGGTAGAAGGCGAATACATCATCAAACGCAAAAATATCAACTTGGGCATGGCGGCTGCTTTGCCGAACGGAAACTTAATTGTGCCGGTCATTAAAAATGCCGACCAATTGAATTTAGTGGGCATGGCGAAAGCGGTTAACGACCTAGGTAATCGCGCTAAAGCCGGTAAATTAAAACCGGACGATACGCAAGGCGGTACTTATACGGTAACGAATGTAGGTACTTTTGGTTCGGTGTTTGGTACACCAATCATCAACCAACCGCAAGTGGGTATCTTAGCGTTAGGCGCTATCAGAAAAGTGCCTGCGGTTATCGAAACGCCTGAAGGGGATTTTATTGGTATCCGCCAAAAAATGTTCCTGTCGCATTCGTACGACCACAGAGTGGTAGACGGCGCTTTGGGCGGTAGTTTTGTCAAACGCGTAGCCGATTACCTTGAAGCTTTTGACGTTAACAGAGAATACTAAGTAAACATAGCAAAAACCCCGACTATCCTGTCGGGGTTTTTGCTTTTGTGGTGGTTTCGGTTTGGTTTTCTTCTGAAGTCGTATTTTCGTTTGGTGCCGATTCATCGACCGCTTCTTTCGGGTCTTCTTTCAGGGTAATGACCGTTTTACTTTTGAACCGATATTCGCCTTTTTTATAAACGGTATCATCAGACAGTAGAATTTCGTAAGTGTACACACCTTTAGGCAAATCGTAAAAGCATTCTTTACTGTCTTGCGGAATCACCAATTCTTTTTTGATATCATCACCGTCTTCCGTTTGTCGCGTTAGAATCAGCGTGACTTTGTCATTCATTTTGTTTTTGATACAAACACTTTCCACGGTAGTGCTCACCGAATTGGTTTTGGAAGAAGAAAAAAGGGTAATCAAACCACCGACTAATATTTCGCTGCCTCTTACGATAGCAGTCAAATCAGATTGTGCATACGACGCTGATGGCATCATCAATAGGGCCGCAATAACCGATGAAAATCGGCCCAAAGCTTTACGTTTTACAAAGAAATGCATGAGATAAGTTGTTAAGGTTACGTACAGCTTTTCATGACGGTTTTAGTTTTAAAATGATTGGATAAAGTTCTGTTGGGTATTCCGTTTATCCAAAAAGAAAAATTATAGATTTCAAAAAGAAACTTTTATAATCAATATGTTACCATGATAGCCTCAGTAGAATTACCGGCTAAATCACACAATAAAGTTGTCATTGTCACGTTATTACATTACAGTTGTATTTTAACACGACTAATCTCTACTAACTAACTTTATAAAACAGCGATTATGAATACCGGAACCAAAATCAGATACTTGAGAGAGCAAAAAAAGCTATCACAAGAAGCATTGGCATATCAGGTAGGAGTGAGTCAGGTAACTATCGGAAATTGGGAACAAGGGAAAAGCATCAAACACGAATACATTACCAAATTGGCTCAAGCACTCGATATCTCCATTGAATCTCTTTTTACGGAAAATCAGCATAAATCCATGCCCGTGAAAGCCAAAGAAGAATATCCCAACGACGGATTCGAAATCATCATCAAAGCGCCAAATCATTTTTTTGACGACTTGCATCGCAAAATGGATTTGCTGATTAATAAGTTCAATACGCCTCAATAATTTTTCAAAATCCAAAAAGGTAAAAATCAATCTGTTCTCTACCGGAACGGATTTTTTTATGTCGGTATCTTAAATCTTTATGAAAATATCGACCAACGGTACTGGCAAAATTTTATATTTGTGAGCTTAAGATGGAATAATGGAATTAAAACTCAACCGACCTATTTGCTTTTTTGATTTGGAAACCACCGGTATTGATGTGGCTAAAGATCGCATCGTTGAAATCTCTATTTTTAAAGTATATCCCAACGGGAACACGGAAAGCAAAACGTGGTTGGTGAATCCTACCATTCCCATTCCGTTTACGGCTTCACAAGTACACGGTATTACCGATGAAAAAGTAGCTAACGAGCCTACCTTCAAAGAACTCTCGGGGCAAATTCACAGCATGATTAAGGATTCGGATTTGGGCGGTTTCAATTCGGACCGATTTGATATTCCGCTATTAGCCGAAGAATTATTGCGTGCCGAAGTCGATTTTGACATGAAAAACCGCGTTTCGGTCGACGTCCAAACCATCTTTCACAAAAAAGAAGAGCGGACACTGAGTGCGGCCTATAAGTTTTACTGTAATCAGAGTTTGGAAAACGCGCACAGCGCGGAAGCCGATACAATGGCTACCTATGAGATTTTGAAAGCCCAATTGGACCGTTATCCCGATTTGGAAAACGATATGAAAGCGCTGGCCGAGTTTACCACCCGAAAAAAATCGGTAGACTTTGCCGGTTTTATAGCCTTAAACGATAAAGGGCAGGAAATATTTACCTTCGGAAAGCACAAAGGGGCATTGGTCGAAGACGTATTCGACAAAGAACCGGGCTATTTCGGTTGGATTCAAAATGCCGATTTCCCGTTATACACCAAAAAAGTATTAACCGGAATCAAACTAAGAAAGTTAAACACCAAATAGTCTCAGTTTTCAGTCACAGTTCTCAGTGCCCATCTGTTAACTGCGACTGCGACTGACAACTCTTATTATATGAAGATTATCTGCATCGGAAGAAATTATGCCAACCACATCGCGGAGCTCCAAAACGAGCGGCCCGATGAACCGGTTATCTTTATGAAACCCGATACGGCCATGCTCAAAAAAGATGAGGAATTTTACCTGCCCGATTTTAGTGAGGATATCCATCACGAAGTCGAAGTACTGGTCAAAATCACCAAAGTCGGCAAACACATAGATCCCAAGTTTGCGCACAAGTACTATGACGAAATCGGCTTGGGAATCGATTTCACCGCTCGCGATATGCAAAACAAGTTGAAAGAGAAGGGTTTACCTTGGGAAAAAGCGAAGTCTTTTGACGGTTCAGCGATTATTGGCGACTTTATGCCGAAAAAATCTTTCAGTTCATTGGAAAATATTAATTTTGAGTTACACAACAATGGGACAGTAGTACAAAAGGGAAATACCCAAAATATGTTGTGGAAAATTGATGAAATCATAGGGTATGTTTCGCAGTTTTTTACCCTTAAAACCGGCGATATCATTTTTACCGGTACGCCCGAAGGCGTAGCTCGAGTCAAAGCCGGAGATGTGCTGGAAGGATTCTTGGAAGATAAAAAAGTATTACGATTACACATTAAATAATGGCAATAAACTACAACCTAGCGAAAGTCTATGCACTTTCAGACAACGACACTGAATTTGTAATGCAAATCATTACATTATTTGTCACGGAAGTACCTGAAGATATGAAACAAATCGAACAGGGTATCAAAGAAAAAGATCACAAATTGGCGTATGCTTATGCGCACAAAATCAAGCCTACACTCGATTTGTTGGGCATGACCGTAGCGCATCAGGAAATTCTCGAAGTGGAAGCTTGGACCAAACGAGAAGGAAAACGCAAAGAAATTGTGGATACTTTTGCCAGCATTCAAAGTCAGGTAGACAAGGCAATCAAAGAAATTAAGAAAGATTTCGAAGTATAAGAAGCGAACCTGCCGAAAGGCAGGACACTCGGGAGTTATCGGCAAAGGTAATTCCCGCTTTTCGTTATATCTCACTTTCAGTGAGGATGCCACTTCAATCGGGGCTAGTCAGGTTTCCATTTTTTTGTTTGGAAACTAAACAAGTAGCCTTGGAAACTTAGAACCGCAGTACCTAAAAATGAAAGCAACCATAGTCACCATCGGCGACGAAATTCTCATCGGGCAAATCGTCGATACCAACTCGGGCTACATCGCCAAAGCACTCGATAAAATTGGCATCCAAACGCATGAAATGCTTTCCATATCCGATGACAAACAGCATATTTTAACCACTTTCGCCGCGCTTCAAAATCAAGTCGATGTGGTTATTATTACCGGCGGTTTGGGACCCACTAAAGACGATATTACCAAAAAAACATTCTGCGAATATTTCAACGATGAATTGGTTGTTAACGACGAAGTCTTAGCGCATGTTACGCAATTAATAGAAGGGTTTTACAAGCGCCCGATAAATCAGCTCAACAAGGACCAGGCTTTGGTGCCGTCGCGGTGTCAAATCTTGTTCAATGCTGTAGGAACCGCACCGGGCATGTGGATGAAAAAGGAACATACGGTTTTTATATCGCTGCCCGGCGTGCCGTATGAAATGAAGCATATAGTAGACCATCAAATTATCCCCAAATTAGTCCGAGAATACCAACGTCCTTATTTTGTTCACAAAACCATACTCACTTACGGTCAGGGTGAAAGCATGGTGGCCGAGCGTATTGAGCAATGGGAAAATAATTTACCCGAGTTTATCAAGTTGGCCTACCTGCCGGCGCCGGGCAGAGTGCGTTTACGACTCACTGCCAGAGGAACCGATCCGGTGGTATTGGAAAAAGCCATAGCCGATAATGTAGAGTCTTTGGCTCAAATCATCGGTGATATTATTGTAGGCTTCGACGAAGGCGAAACCATCGAAGTGATGATTGGCCAACAACTCATGGCTCGAAACAAAACCATTGCCACTGCCGAGAGTTGTACGGGCGGAAAAATTGCACAATTGCTGAGCTCAGTTCCCGGGGCTTCCAATTATTTTAAAGGCAGTGTAGTATCGTATTCAACCGAAGCCAAAATCAAAGTGTTGGGTATTGATTCCGAGTTAATCGCACAGTTTGGCGTGGTTAGTGCCGAAGTAGCCTCGGCCATGGCAACACAAGTTCAAAAAATATTGCAAACCGATTTTGCCATTGCCACCACCGGAAATGCAGGGCCGACCTCCGAACCCGGAAAAGCGGCAGTAGGGACGGTTTTTATTGCTTTGGCTACGCCTAATGATGTGATGGTTGCGGAGTTTGATTTTGGCCAACCGCGTGAAAAAGTGATAGATAGAACGGCAAACAAAGCGTTGGAAATGCTGCAAAAAGAAATTTTAAAATTTCTGCCATAATTTTTTTGTTACAATGATTTATTTTGCGTAAGTTTGCACCCTGATTTTGAATAACGATAAAAGTAAAGCATAATGTCAAGAGTTTGTGACCTTACAGGTAAAAGAGCGATGGTAGGAAATAATGTTTCTCACGCTATGAACAAAACTAAGAGAAAGTTTTCAGTGAACTTAGTTAAAAAACGTTTCTATCTTGCTGAAGAAGACAGATGGATTACGTTAAGAGTAGCAGCATCTACAATTAAAACAATCAATAAAAAAGGGTTAGCGGCAGTATTGAAAGATGCTAAAGCAAACGGATTTATCGGATAATTCCCTAACCTATAAAAATTAAGTAAGATGGCAAAGAAAGGCAATAGAATTCAAGTGATTTTAGAGTGTACTGAGCACAAAGCTACAGGGCTTCCTGGAACTTCTCGTTACATCACCAAGAAAAATAAAAAGAATACTCCGGACAGATTGGAAATCAAAAAATTCAACCCAATCTTAAAGAGAATGACTGTTCACAAAGAGATTAAATAATTAGAAGTTTTAAGCGTATTTAAAATTTCATAATAAACAATATAAGTCATGGCAAAGAAAACCGTAGCAACGTTACAAACCGCTTCTAAAAGATTAACCAAAGCAATCAAAATGGTGAAATCTCCAAAAACAGGCGCTTACACTTTCCAGGAAGCCATCATGTCTCCTGAAGATGTAGACAATTTCCTTAAAAAGAAATAATTTAACAAACTCTATATATCAAAGCTACTTTCATTCGGAAGTGGCTTTTTTATTTTTATATTTGCAGCAACTCCGGCTATCCGCTGCAAGTCCTCACCTTCAAGGCGGGCTTATGTAAAACGCGCGCCGGCTTCCGTTGGTCGCCACGCCCATTTTCAAAAGCCACACCTTCAAGCTTCCGGGCTTTCCGCTGCTATCCGGGCTAAATTTTCAAATCGAATATGAGTTTTTTCAAAAGAATATTTTCCTCCGAAAAAAAGGAAACGTTAGACAAAGGTTTAGAACAAACCAAAACCTCTTTCTTTTCCAAACTAACCAAAGCCGTTGCCGGGAAATCGAAAGTCGATGATGAGGTATTGGACAACTTAGAAGAGGTATTGGTGTCTTCGGATGTTGGGGTGAATACCACGCTTAAAATCATCGAAAGAATCGAAGAGCGCGTTTCGCGCGATAAGTACCTCGGTACCGATGAACTCAACAGCATCTTACGCGAAGAAATTGCCGCGTTGTTATCAGAAACCCAATCGGGTGAAGAAACCGAGTTTACCGTTCCTTCAACTAAAAAACCGTATGTGATTATGGTGGTTGGTGTTAATGGCGTGGGTAAAACTACTACCATTGGTAAATTGGCCAACCAATTTAAAAAAGCAGGGTATTCGGTCGTTTTAGGCGCAGCAGACACGTTCCGAGCGGCCGCCATCGACCAGTTGCAAATTTGGGCCGATAGAGTAGGCGTTCCCATTGTAAAACAGCAAATGGGTAGCGATCCGGCTTCAGTAGCTTTTGATACTTTGCAAAGTGCGGTCACCCAAAACGCCGATGTGGTCATCATCGATACGGCCGGTCGATTGCACAATAAAGTCAATTTAATGAATGAGTTGACCAAAGTAAAACGCGTCATGCAAAAAGTAGTTGACGACGCGCCACACGATGTGTTGTTAGTGCTGGACGGTTCGACCGGACAAAATGCTTTTGAACAAGCCAAACAATTTACCGCGGCCACCGAGGTGTCTTGCTTGGCCGTGACCAAACTCGATGGTACAGCCAAAGGTGGTGTGGTAATCGGTATTTCCGATCAGTTTCAAATTCCTGTAAAATATATTGGCGTTGGCGAAGGCATCAACGACTTACAGGTGTTTAATAAATATGAATTTGTAGACTCTTTTTTTAAATAACAAACATGAGTAAAATTACATCTTTCTTCAAAGATTCTTCTCCGCTTAAACTCATAGGAATTAGTGTTTTAATTGCGGTTTTAAGCTATTTTATCGAAAAACCATTGCCTAATATTTTCATGGGTTTGCGATTAATTGCTTTTTTATTGTTTGTGTATTCAACGATTCGTTTGCTAAACAAAAAATAGTTTCTTACTGGTATAAATCACTGATTTTATCCCATAATTCATTGTCAAACCCCGATAAGGCGAAAGTCGGATTGTCGGGATTGGCGACTTCTCCCATTCGGATAACGACCATTTTCTTGCTCGGTATCACATAAATTTTTTGATCGTTTTTACCCAAGGCGGCAAACATATCGCTTGGGGCATTCGGAATCAAAGTACCGTTGAATTGCAGTTGGGTTTGCGGTAAGTGAAACGATGCTTTACCGTTGAGCCACCACAAGTAACCATAAGCCAAATTAATATTTTGGGAAGTGGTAGTGGCGTCATTAAAAAAGGATTGATTTACGATAGTGGTTCCGTTCCAATTGCCTTTGTTGAGCGCCAATAAACCAAATCGAGCCATGTTTCTGCTCGTACTCCAGTATACACTCAAACCGTCACTCTGAATCCAAGCACCGCCGGTCATCCCGATGCGATCTCTCAGTTTGGTATTAAAATAAGTACTCCAGGTTTGTCCGCTGGTTTGCGCCACCACATCTTGTAGTTTCACATAGACATTGTGGTATGCCCAACGCGTTCCGGCATCGGCTACATACTGTAAGTTGGCCGGAGAAACATCATCGCCCAAGGCATCGTTTAACCCCGAGTTCATGCACAATAAATTTTTACAGCTTATCAGGTTTTCTTTGGCCAACGGAGCGCTGGTCCATCCGGTGCCTAAATAATCGGAAACTTTATTGTTGATGTTGAGCAAGCCTTCATCTTGCGCAATTCCCGTCACAGTAGCCGTAAGTGTTTTTCCGGCACTGGCCCAATACCAAGGCGAATTTGCGGTATGTCCGTTAAAATACTGCTCCATAACGATACGACCGTTGACCAAAATGATAAACGATTTGGTATTTTTAAGTTCTAAATAATCGAGTAGTGGCTGTACGGCACTTTGGTTCCAGCCCAAATCGGCTACCGATTTGGTTTCCCAGGTATTGGTTCCGTCGCTGGGCGGAAAGTACATGGTTTCTTCAGTAGGGGTGTTGTCGGAAGAGTCCGAACTGCAAGCGCCAAGGGTAAAGGCAAGGCCAACAAAGAGTATCCACTTTTTCATATCGTTTTTTTGTCTTAAGACCTTAAAATTATAAAATAGTTTAATGTTGATAACATTAATTTGATTTACCATCATCATTTTAGGGTAAACCAGTATTTTTGTGTTTCATTTCAATCTATTTTCCATGAAAAAAGTAATGGTTTTCGCTTTTGTTTTTTTGCTCGTTTCCTGTCAGAAGGAAATAGACGCGTCGACTTTACCTAAGCTCAACGGCTATTGGGAAATTAAGCAAGTCACCCTTGCTGACGGAGAAACTAAAGACTATAAAGTTAATGAAACCGTTGATTTTATTGAAATTAAAGACAAAGCAGGTTTCCGCCAAAAAGTGATGCCGCAATTTGACGGTACCTTCAAAACCAATGGTATAAAAGAGAGTCTCAAAGTGTTTAAAGTAGACCATTCTTTGTACCTGGAATGCCAAACCAATTATGGTAAGTGGAATGAAGAGATTCTGACCTTGGAAGATTCGGTTTTGGTCCTCAAAAACAAGCAAGGGCTTATCTACAGTTATAAAAAATTCAAACCTTTTTCACTTAAATAATGGCCAAACGTCTCAGTAATGAAAGTGCTATCGGCGATATTCTCAAAGAGTTTATTCAGGTGAATAAACTACAAGATGGTATGGACAAAATTGATGTACAGCACGCCTGGAAAATGCTCATGGGGAACGGGGTAAACAGTTATACCAAAGAAGTGATGCTCAAAGGTTCTACACTTTACGTTTCGCTGACCTCTGCGGTATTGCGTGAGGAACTGAGTTACGGCAAGCAAAAAATTATCAAGATGATTAATGAAGAAATAGGGAAAGAAGTCGTGAAAGACGTAATTCTTCGTTAAGTATTGATTTCTAAGTCTTTTATATATTCTTCGTATTCGTAGAAAAAGTATTCAAAAGCACTCATGGTTTCATGAAAGAAATCAAAAATTTCCGGCCAGTATATTTTGTTATGTAAACTGACACCGGTTTTTTCAACCCAAATCCGACTGATTACTTTGCCGTTATCCAAATAAAAATGACGCTCTAAAATAGCTTCCGGAAGGTATTCTTCGTGTAAAATGGTCTTCAGTGATTCTATCTTTTCATAATAAATTTTACGCTTTTCCTCGTCTTTCGGTTCAATGTCGAGTAGTACTTGCGCTTTTTTATTATCAATGTAAAATTTGAAAGTAACATCCTTTATTTTAGTGTCATACAACAGCCATTTGCGAGGATAAGCCTCGGCAAAAGCGGTCCAAAATTCTTTTTTGATGCGTTGGGCTTCTTCTTTGCTGTACATTTTAGTGCATTAAAATTTTGAAAGGCATGTTTTTTTGAGGTAACTTTAGGTCTTAAAATCGCAACAATGCTTTTTCAGGATTTCTTAAAATACGCGCCAAAAATACAAAATGTTGACCTTCCGGCCACGCATTCCCATGCAAAAATGGCACCGTCTAATCGGATGGAACTTTTGAGTAAAATTAATTTTGAACAGATTAATCCTAAAAAGGCAGCGGTTATGATGCTTTTTTATCCCAGAAACAAGGAAACACATTTGGCATTAATCCTACGTACTTCTTACAATGGTGTTCATTCCTCTCAAATTGCTTTTCCCGGAGGAAAAGTAGAGCATTTTGACCGTGATTTAGCCGATACAGCCTTACGGGAAACCCACGAAGAAATAGGAGTACATCGGGATACCATCAGTGTCATTCGTCCTTTTTCAGAGGTTTACATTCCGCCCAGTAATTTTATGGTGTATCCGTTTATGGGATATAGTGTCAATGAGCTCGATTTTGTATTGCAACCCGACGAGGTGGCCGGTTTGGTAGAGTTACCGTTTTCCGATTTTATGGACGACCGTATTATGGTTCATGAAGTTATGCATACGTCCTACGCCGGTGCTGTTGAGGTGCCCGGATTTCAAGTGAATGAGCATTTTGTTTGGGGTGCCACCGCGATGATGTTAAGTGAACTCAAAGACACACTTAAATTAGTGTTATAAGGTCAAGTTTTTGTAGCTTTGCAATCCAAATTATAAAACTATGGGATTGTTTAAGCGAAATCCTTTTGGTCATATTCTTTTTATCAAAAAATGGTTGATTCGCATTTTCGGTGTCATTACGCACCGACGATACCGCGGATTTAACGAATTGCATATTGAGGGGTCCGAAATCATCAAATCGCTCCCGGATAAGAATGTTTTGTTTATCTCCAACCATCAAACGTATTTTGCCGATGTGGTGGCCATGTTTCATGTGTTTAACGCCAGTTTATCGGGACGACAAGACCATATTAGAAACGTGGGTTACTTGTGGCAACCCAAACTCAATATTTATTATGTAGCGGCCAGCGAAACCATGAAAGCGGGATTATTACCCCGAATTCTGGCCTACGTCGGAGCGATTACCGTGGAACGAACATGGCGTTCAGGCGGAAAAGATGTTACCGAAAAGCGAGATGTGAATCCGAACGATACCGAAAATATCAAGATGGCATTAAATGACGGTTGGGTCATTACCTTTCCGCAAGGCACTACTAAATCTTTTAAACCGGTACGCAAAGGAACCGCGCACATCATCAAACAACATAAACCTATCGTAGTACCTATTGTAATTGATGGTTTCAGACGTTCGTTTGATAAAAAAGGACTGCGGGTAAAAAAGAAAAATATTCTGCAATCCTTCATCATTAAAGAGCCATTACAGATTGATTACAATCATGAAAGTGTTGAGCAAATTGTAGAAAAGATTGAATATGCCATCGAGCAACATCCGTCATTCTTAAAAGTCATTCCGGCAGAAGAAATTGAAGAGCAGGAACGTCTCAATAAATTGCGCCAGTGGCAGGTGGAAAAGGAAGAATAATACACTTGTATCCTTTTTAATTTTACGATATATGGCGTTTGGCTTTGCATTGAAAGCGTAAATTAACTTTATTTTACGAACAAAAGAAATCAAGACGACTATTTTTGCACCATGATGGCAAAACCACTTTTTACGTTTTACAAGCTTTGGGTTGTGTTTCTTTTTTTGAACATTTCCGCAAAGGCCGAACCCGTAACCGTTGTTTGTCAGTCTACCCATCAGAAAGAGCATTTTGATAACAGTCAGCATTTTAAGAAAGATATACTGCACCCCAAAAGTATATCGCTCAGAGCACTGCATGATACTGTTTCAAAAACCTTCAGCCCTGTTTTTGTTGCGTTTGACAATGGATTTTTTCTTAATAGAATATTCTTTATTGCAGGCTCAACCAAGAATGCATTGCAGGACAGCAACCGCTGTCAAAGTGTTTCACAATTGATTTTTCCGCATCATTTTTTCTGGTAAGTAGTTTTTATACCGAAATTTTGAATCAATTGCTTCCTTAACGGGAAGCCTAACTTTTATTGTATTTACGTATCATGGATTTATCTATCATTATCATCAGTGCCATACTGGTGCTTATTATTGCGGTACCGCTTTTTTTTGTAATGCGAACGCATAAACTAGACACTCGAAAAATTGACACCCTTTTTGCCCAACACAGTCAAAACAACCAATATAAATTTACTCTAGTGGAAACACATCATCGGAAAACACTGGGTTTTGATGCCCAAAACCAAGGATTGCTCTTCATTGATTTTAATTTTAATGAACCGTATGTTCTTTTCAGAGATTTACGAAATTGTAACCGTTGTACGGTAGACACTGTTTTTGATTCGCGTCAGACGAATAAGCCTCAAAAAGTGACATTGGCTTTTCAAAGCACTAGCGAAAAACAAGCTATAGAACCGTTGCT
Organism: Flavobacterium sedimenticola; assembly: GCF_030053345.1. GTDB lineage: Bacteria > Bacteroidota > Bacteroidia > Flavobacteriales > Flavobacteriaceae > Flavobacterium > Flavobacterium sedimenticola. The sequence goes on along the minus strand of NZ_JASGBP010000003.1, from coordinate 210,346 downwards.
TTTTTACGATGAAAGCAAACCACATATTGTACCGGTTTACGGAAATGAAGAATTGCAATTGGCTGAACAGTGGCGGCAAATCATTCAATCGTATCTTAAATAGAAAAAGCGGCTAAATGGCCGCTTTTTTTTATAAATCTATTTTCTTGAGTTCTTTGTAATTGGCGTGTAATTTTCGAAGCAAAATGCCGTAAAGTAAGCGATAAATCAACCAAAACAATCCCACAAAGAGCACTGTTATTGCCAAAATAATACAAACTGTGATGGTAATCGTTTCATAACCGTTTTCGTGCGATATCTTGTATTTTAAAGCATCCATTTTTGGGTTGTAAACAAAAGCCATAATGAAACCCAAAATGGTGCTGACAAATATCATACTCAAGTTATACCACACGTAGTATTGCACAGTTTTACGCGTTTTAAGAATGTCCTGCATCAATTGTTTGGTAGAGGTAATAGTCGAAATTTTAGCATAGTTTCTGTAAAAACTGTAAATAAACCAAATGACTACCGCATAGTTAATATAGGTTAGTATCTTGAGGTATATAGAGAAATTCTCAGCATGCAGTTTCTGTATGGCATCGTCGGTATTAAACAAAAGATTCACGCCGGCCCAAACGGCAAATTCGAGTACACTGATAATCAATATCCATTTTACAATAGACGATGACTTCTTATGCAGCATTTTGTAAATCTCGGTTTCAGTGACTTGCTCAAAAGAATGGGTGTCTTTTTTCCAAGCCTTTTTTAATAAATCCAACTCATCCATAATCCTTAGGGATTTAGTATTTTTTTTAATTTTCCTTTAATTCTGTTCATTTTTACACGGGCGTTAACTTCGCTAATACCTAATGTTTCTGATATTTCGGTGTAATCTTTATCTTCAAGATATAAAAACACCAACGCTTTCTCTATATCATTGAGTTGTTGCACTGCTTGGTACATCAACTTGATTTGTTCTTCTTCTTCGTGGTTGTAATCTTCCTGACTTAAAAAGTGTTTTTGCCCCTCATAGGTGACAGTTGCAATGGTTCGGGTATTTCTCCGATAAAGGGTGATAGCAGTATTCAGCGCCACGCGGTAGGCCCAAGTAGAAAATTTTGATTCTCCTCTGAATTTGGGAAAAGCCCTCCACAATTGTATGGTAATTTCTTGGAACAAATCATTGTGTGCATCCTCACCGTTGGTATAAAGCCTACATATCTTGTGGATGATGTTTTGGTTTTCCTTCAGTTGTTTTACAAATGATTGTTCTAGCTGGTCACTCATAGTCCGTTAGTAGTGAAAGCAACGCTTTTGTTACAAACGTAAAACTACATTTTTTATAATTCAAATTCAAGCCTTTTATTTGACTATCTTTGTACCCTAATTTTTTAATTTTACTATGGAAATCGGACACTACAATACGCTTACTATTGCTCGGGAAACTAAAGTCGGGCTCTATCTCACCGATGGGAAAGACGATGTTTTGTTACCGTTGAAGTATGTTCCCAAATCGTATGCTATTGGAGATGAAATTGTAGTTTTTGTGTATTTGGATCACGAAGAAAGACCGGTGGCTACAACTTTGGAGCCTTATATTTTAATGGATGAATTTGGGTTGCTGCGTGTAAGTCACGTCAACCAATTCGGGGCTTTTTTAGATTGGGGTTTGGAGAAAGATATTTTTGTGCCTTTTAAAGAGCAGGCGCGTCCGATGGAAAAGGGAAAACGCTATTTGGTTTTTGCCTATATCGATGAAAAAACCAACAGAATTGTAGCGTCGAGTAAAACCAATCAGTTTTTAAGCAATGAAAATTTAACGGTGGCTGTTGGGGATGAAGTCGATTTGATTATCTCTCACATTACCGATATGGGTATTAATGTCATTATCAATGACCAACACAAAGGGTTATTATTTAAAGATCAAGTCTTCCGGGAAGTGAAACCCGGTGATCGATTAACCGGATACATTAAGCACATCCGACCGGATAACAAAATTGATGTCTCGTTGCAAAAAATTGGGTATGAGAATATTGAACCCAATGCCGAAAAAATTCTCAACGAATTAAAAGCCAGTCGCGGCTTTTTGCGTCTCAATGATGACAGTCATCCTGAAGACATCAAAACAGTACTGCAAATGAGCAAGAAAACGTTTAAAAAAGCCATCGGGACTTTGTATAAAGCCAAACAGATTGACATTAAAGAAGACGGTATTTATTTGAAAAAAGACACTTCAGCGTAATACATTATTCTCCGAGTTCCAATTCGTTCGGAATGGGAACCAAACTGGTATCGATTTTCTTCTTCATAAAAATACCACTTACCATATTCAACGTGGCATACGGACGGTTCGAATATTTATTTCCCAAACAAATAACCGTAACCGTGTCTTTTTTTACCGGAACAAATGAGGTGTTGTTGCCATGCCACCAGCCGTTGTGATAAATCATTTTTTCGCCGCCGGGCAAAAAGCGCATGCGCATACCCAAACCATAATCTTTAATGGGTTTGGCTACCTGTATGGCGCTGTAACCAAAATAAGCTTCTTGTAATAATTCGGGTTTGATAAAATCAGGAGAATAGGTAGCCAAATCAAACTTCACCAAATCTCTGGGGGTAGAGTAGATGTTCTTGTCGCCGTACAAGTTATCGTACTGATCCCAAGGGAAAATCGTATTGCCGCGATACGATTTGCATACCGTATCTTTATCGGTTTCATAGTTGAACACAAAGGTATTTTTCATTCCCAATGGCTTAAAAATAAGTGTTTGCATGGCATCGCGATAATTCTGTCCAGTGGCTTTTTCGATGATTAGCGCTAAGATAACATAATTGGTATTGCAATAATCAAATCGAGCGTTGTCGGCAAAAATCGGTTTGATTTTATGTTTAATCATTACATCCAATACATCTTGATTGGTCAACACTTTTTTTCGGTTCCAACTTTTTTTCAGCACCCCCGGAAAATTAGAGTAATGCGGTAAACCGCTTCTGTGATTGAGTAAGGTTCGTATGGTGGTTTTTTTGTAGGGAAATCGCGGGAGCCAGTCGGTTACTTTTTGGTCGAGCATCACATTGTCTTCCTGCACCAATTTTAAAATGGCGGTAGCGGTCAAAACTTTGCTCACCGAAGCCAGGTGAATGGCCGTGTTGGCATTGATTTTTTTTCCGGTTCGGGCATCCGAATAGCCTTTGTAATCTTCGTAAATAACTTTGCCGTTTTTGGCTACAATGAAGCTGCCGCTGTAATAGGGCGAGTTGATAAACTTGTTATAAAACGAATCTATTTGGTGTTTTTTTTCGTTGATATAACTTTCTGAAACCTTTCCGAATTTGATTGTAAAAGGAACTGTTATCAGCGTAGTATCGCGCCAATCTCTTTTATCAGACTCATTTTTCTCCATTCGGGTATACGAATCAGAAAAATAGACTAAACCGGTTAGAAAAAAAGAAATCAGGGTAATCTTCATAACTGCAATAATACCAATATTTCATTTAAATCAAAACTTTGAAATTCTAAAATACAGTTAATGTTTTACAACTTTTTTCAACAAAAAACCGCTTCTGAAAGAAGCGGTTTTCAGGAATTACATTTTCACTTTTATAGGAAGCATGTAGAGTGTTCGTACCGGATTACCGTCTTTCATACCCGGTTCCCATTTCACTTTGGAGGCTCTTAATACCCGGATGGCTTCTTTTTCTAAATTCGCATCGGTACTGCGCAAAGCTCTGATTTCGGTCATCGAACCGTCTTTTTCAATCACAAACGACATGATAACGCTCATGGTAATCTCTCCTGAATCTTCATCAATTTCGGGCTTAGAGATGTTTTTGCTGACATAAGCATAGAATCGATTGATGCCACCGGGATATTCAGGAAGTCGGTCTAACTTGTCGGTAGTAACTACGCCGTTGTTTTTAGTACTTCCGGGATCAGGATTACCAATGCCCGGCGTTTCTCCGCCGGTACCAGGAGCAGAAGTTCCGTTAGTGTTTCCACCTTCGGTCGGATTTTCCGCAGTGTTTTTTATTTCCTTGTTCGGGGTAATATCGTCCGGATTTTCGGTATGCTTTACCACTACGGGATTGGTCAATTCTTTGCTTTTTACTTCCTTGAGCGGTTCTTCTTTTTTAGGAGCAGCCGCTTCTTTTTCAGGTTCTTCTTTTTCCGGCGGATTGTTGTAGTTGGATACTGCAATCACTACATCGGGCGGAAGCGGATTGAGGTTTGATTCATCACTAAAGGAAGTCAGAAAGAATCCCAACCCGATAGCAGAGCAGAAGAAAACAGTGCCGCTTATCAAAGCTAATAAAGTGGTTCGGGTATTTTGCCGGCGTAATTGGTAAGCGCCATACTCTTTGTTTTTGCCTTCAAAAACCAGATCAATCCAGTTTTTTTCATAAATACTAACGTTTGACATAATTATATGGTTTTAGAGTTAAGTATTTATACTACATAAGCAAGATGTTTATTGTTATAACGCAACAAAGATTAAAATAGTATAAATAATGCGGTCTATTTTTAGCTATAGAGCGCATTATTTGTTAAAAGGTTGGGATTGGTTTAAAATTTTAGGAAATAAATTGAAGATTATCGTTTGTTTTCGATAATCTCAGCCAGCAATTTTTTGGCGCGCAGTAACTTGATTTTCACATTGCTCAATGGTTCGTTGAGGTGTTCGGCGATTTCCTGATAGCTCATTTCCTGAAAGTAACGCAATTGAATAACTTCCTGATAATGCGGTTTTAATTCTTTGATGAATTGTAATAAGCGGGAAAGATTTTGCTCGGTAATCAATTCGTCTTCCGCCGAAGGAGAGCTGTCGGCAATATTATAGGCTTGTTGATCTTCTTCATCGGTGATTTCCACAAAAAGAGTCGACTTCTTCTTGCGCAATAAATCGATGTGAACATTTTTAGCAATGGCAATCAACCAGGTATTGAACTGAAATTCGGGATTGTAGGTAGCAATTTTGTCAAAAGCTTTCGAAAAAGTCTCGATGGTAATGTCCTCCGCATCGGTTTCGTTTTCGGTACGTTTCAGCATAAAGCCGTATACCTCGTTCCAATAATGATCCAGAAGATAGGTAAAAGCGACCTGGTCGCCTTTTTTGGCTTTTTCTATGTATTTGTTTATTTCCAATGTACCGGTTTTGAGAATGTATTGGTAATAAATACGTTGAGTTGGGTGAAAATTAAAATGATTTCAATGATGGGAAACCAATACATCACATCTTTTTCTTTCAGTTTGCCGGCAGCAAAACCTAAGGTTAACCAGGCAAATAAATAACGGAATCCAATGATACTCACTACAGCAATCCATTGAAATTGAAATAACAGCAATATTATCGGCAATACTAAAAATAACAATTGCGAAAGATAAAAAAGCCCTAATTGGTTGCGGTCAAACATCTTGTAATGTTTGGCTGTCGAAACGTGTCTTCTTTTTTGAGTAAACCATTCTTTGAACGATTTTTTCGGTTCCGAATAGGTAAAGCTGTCCGGCAAATAACATATGGTGGTGTTTTCGCTCGTTGCGGCCTGATTGATGAACAAATCGTCATCGCCCGAGCGCAATTTCATGTGATCCATAAAACCACGTACTTTAAAAAATTCTTCTCGTTTGTAAGCCATGTTTCGCCCGATACCCATATACGGCTTCCCGATTTTGGCCCATGAAAAATACTGCGTGGCCGTGAGCAAAGTTTCAAAACGAATGATTTTATTTAGAAACGAATTGGCAATTTTGTCGTAAGCACCATAACCCAATACGATATTTTTTTGCGGCGTAAACTGCGCGCTCATACTCGTAATCCAATCTTTGGAAGTCGGGTAACAATCGGCATCTGTAAACAGCAAGTATTCGTATTTAGCCGCTTTGATTCCCAAGGTAAGGGCAAACTTTTTGTTACCCCAAAAAGCTTCATTGTTTTCTACTTTCACCAGTTTAATGTTGGGATATTGCTTTTCAAAAGCTTCAAAAATTTCCAGAGTATTGTCGCTGGAAGCGTCGTCAATCAAAACAATTTCAAAAGTATGATAATCTTGTTCGGCCAACAAAGGCACAAATTTCTTTACATTTTCCTCTTCATTTTTGGCACAAACAATCACCGAAATAGGTACTCTCTTTGGCGTTAATGTTTGTGGTTTGGCAAAAGAAAACTTACCGAAAATGATGATGTAATACACAAATTGAATAACCACTACGGCGATAAATAAACAGAAAACGGGTAATAACATACTATATTTTCGACTTTTAAAAGGTGTGCAAATGTAGTTATTCTAACGGCAATAATCAAGGGATTTGAAACAAATTCCTAGCGGTTTTTTCTCATTTCAGCGGCAACAGCAATCGCTTGATTCTCATTGGTTTTTTCGAGTTCCCGGATGATGTTTTGATAGTTTTTGTCATCTCGGTTTTGGGATAATTTTTTCTTCGCTTCCAGGGCCGTAATAACAATTTCGAAAGCGGTAATGCCACGGGCTTCCCGCATGGTTTTTTCAGATAAATTTTCCACGCGTACCGGGCGTTCCGATTTAGCTTCGTATTTATCCACTAATTTTTTCAACGAATCCACCGCTTTCTCGTGATTGTAAACTTGTACTTTCCCGTAAACATGTACGGCTAAGTAATTCCACGTAGGGACATTTTCATGATCGTACCAAGACGATGAAATATAGCTGTGTGGTCCGGTAAAGACTACCAAAACGTCATCATTAGTACTAAAGCTTTGGCCTTGCGGATTGGCTTTAGAAATATGACCGACCAATATTTTTTTACCGTTTTCATTGGTGTCTAAAAGCAGCGGGGTGTGAGTGGCCCACAATTTACCTTCGGTTTGGTTGATGATGATCGCAAAACCGTTTTGATGGATAAAGTTTTCGATTTCTTCTTGGTTTTCGTTTTTATAAATCTCGGGGATATACATAATTATTTTTTTTCGATTTGATATAGAACGCCGTCGTGTAAGTCGAATTCAAATTTGCCTACGAATGACATGCCTACTTTTTCTAATACTCTAATGGAAGCCGTATTGGCTTCCATGGCACGACCTACGATTTTGATGAGTTGCAACTCATTAAAGCCATAGTCAATACATGCTTTAGCGGTTTCAGTAGCATACCCTTGATTCCAATATTTTCGGAAGAAACGAAAGCCTAAGTCAGTTTCATTGTCATCGGGCGAGAATTTCAACCCACACCAACCCAGGAATTCACCGGTTTCTTTGTGGATTACGGCCCAACGACCATAACCGTATTGTTGGTACTGATGGTAATTTTCCAAAAAAGAACGTGCTTCTTGTACGTTTTGAAAAGCCACATCTCCGGTATACTTGATGACTTCTTTATCGGTATTTAAATCATAGAAATGTTGCGCGTCATCGACGGAAAATTCTCTTAAATAACAACGCTTGGTTTCGATGATGGTTTTCATTCTTTTTAACGATAGGTAAAAAGCTTTGCGAATGAGTTGGCAGATTAATCGGAAACTTATCCTTTTGCCTTTTCCTAATACTTTTTTTAGATTACATTAACTTCGGCTTCAATGGCGATGCCGTATTTATCAAACACGGCTTGTTGTACTTCTTTAGCCAATGCCAAGATTTCTTGTCCGGTAGCCTGACCGTAATTAACCAATACGAGCGCTTGATTTTTATGCACACCGGCATCCCCGCGACGAAATCCTTTGTATCCGGCTTGTTCAATCAACCAACCGGCCGGAACCTTGACTTCAGTGGGCGACACTTCGTAAAATTTAATGTCCGAATATTGTTGCTGAACGGTTTCAAACTGCTGTTTGGAAATGACCGGATTTTTAAAAAAGCTACCGCTGTTACCCAAAACCGCCGGATTAGGTAATTTACGTTGACGAATAGCAATAACCGCATTGGAAACGTCTTTTAACGTTGGCGTCACCACGTTTTGACTTTCTAATTCTTGAGTGATATCACCGTAAGCAATATGGATGTGGTGATTTCTTTTAGTGAGCTTAAAAACTACTGAGGTAATAACATATTGGTCTTTAGCTTCTTGCTTAAAGATGCTTTCCCGGTAGCCGAAACGGCATTCTTCTTTGGTAAATGTTTTGGTTTGTTGTGTGGCAATATGAACGGCATCACAAGACACGAAGGTATCTTTAATTTCAACACCGTAGGCTCCAATATTTTGAACCGGCGTTGTACCAACATTTCCGGGAATAAGCGACATATTTTCTAAGCCACCAAAGTTTTGGTCAATAGTCCAAAGGACAAACTCGTGCCAGTTTTCCCCGGCCATACTTTCCACCCAAACGAAATCTTCATCTTCTTGGAGAATTCGTTTTCCTTTTAAATCGACGTGAATTACCAAGGCCTCAATGTCTTGGGTTAAAAGCATATTGCTACCGCCGCCGAGAATAAATTTGGGTTTATCCTGATTTTCGGAGAGTACCTTTTTTAATTCTGCAACGGTTTGAACGGCTACAAATTCGTGTGCTTTGGCTTCAATACCAAAAGTGTTGTATTTTTTTAAAGAAAATTGATGCTGAATGGTCATTAGTACAAAGTATAGATCGCTTACAAAAATAAACAATCCTTTTCGTTAAACGAATTTCTTGTAGTAATGTTTTTGCCATTTGTGAAGCATAAACAACGGCATTACGTAAGGCAAAATTTTGGTGTTTTCCTTTCTGATTTCGGCCACCAATTTTTTGCCGTCAAGGTTCTCAAAGAAAGGCATTTGAAAAATATCACTTACCGCAAAATTTTCCAATTCTTCATTGAACCTCGGGAATCGCAACAAATAACTTCCCCAAGGCGCACTCAGACCAATCTTTCTGAAATCGATGATTTCCCTTGGAAGTTTATCTTCCATAGTGGTTTTGAGAATGAATTTTCCTTTTTTTCCGGTAAACATCCATTTGTTATCCAAGGTGCCTAATCCGGTTACCAAACGTTGGTCTAGAAAAGGTTCGCGACACTCGATGGAAGTTCCCATAGTACAACGGTCATTGCGATCGAGGAGGGAACACAAATAAGTATGCTGGTCGAAATACAACGCCTGACGCTGCAAATCGTACGGGTACAATTCCTGAGCCTCTTTTAATATGAAATAGCGGTATTCATTCACTGGTTTCTTTCGGTTGCCGTAAAACAAATTGATGTCTTCCGGATACACATTGGAACCGTTAAAAATGACCAAATCGGCATTACTGCTGATTTTAGAGTAGCGCAACAATTTGTCAAAGCGCGGTCTTTTGGTAAACGTTTCAAATTTCGAGATTTGAGCAATCACTTTGAGTAACGAGGGGTTTTTGAGTGCTTTGTAGCGCACATAACCACCCATGAGTTCATCGGCGCCCTCCCCCGAAAGCAGTACTTTTACCTTAGGTTTGGCCAATTTAGCAATGGCTAATAAATGCGGCTCGTTGAGATGCATTATCGGTTCGTCTTGATAATAAGAGGACTCAATCAAGTTTTCATACAAATTGTCATTTTCGAGTCGGGTATGATTGAGGATGTAATGGTATTCGTCGGTTATTTTTTTGGCCAAATGATACTCATTATGCTCTTGCTCGGAGAAGCTGATATTAAACGTTTCAATATTTTTAAAATGTTGATGGTACAACGCCGATAAGATAGAACAGGAATCCAATCCGCCACTGAGCAATACGCCTACGGGAACGTCGCTTACCATGCGCAGTTTTACCGAATCAAAGAAGGTTTCCTCAAACCATTTTTTCGGATTGGCAATCGTACTGTGGTTTTGGATCTCATGTTTCAAATTCCACCATCTTTCGGTATGCCGTTGTCCGTTTTGATCGACCACCATATAATGACCGGGCAGTAGTTTTTTTACATTTTGAAACAAGGTGTTTTCACCGGCCACAAAGCGGTTGTAGATATATTCTTCCATCCCGTTCTCTGAAATTCCGAGGGTGACACCGGCGGCAAAAAGGGCTTTTTGTTCCGAAGCAAAATAAAGGGTGTGTTGTTGAAAAGAATAGTACAACGGTTTAACACCCATACGATCTCGGCACAAGAAGAGTTTTTTCTCAAGGGTATCCCAAATGGCAAAAGCAAACATCCCGTTTAATCGATGCAGCATTGCCATACCATACAGTTCAAACAAACAAAGGAGTACTTCGGTATCGGAACCCGACTTCAGCGTAATCCCTTTAGCCTTTAATTCGGGATAAAACGATTGGTAATTATAGATTTCACCGTTGAAAACGATAACATAGCGTCCGTTTTCAGAGATAAAGGGTTGGTGTCCGGCAGCGGAAGTGTCAATAATAGATAAGCGACGATGTCCTAAACCGATGTTGTTTTGTAGATACAGACCTTTGTCGTCCGGTCCGCGATGTTCGAGGATATCTCGCATTTTCACCAGTTGATGCTCATCAACCTTTTGGTGATTAAAGTTCAAAATTCCGTTTATGCCGCACATAAAGTTATACTGTGGTTGACACAGCAGCGATTAGTTCGTGGTATTTAAGGGCAATTTTTTTCATGTTGATTTTGTAGTTGGCGTTTTCTTCAACAAATTTCCGATTGGCCAAAATTACTTTTTGTGTAAATTCGGGATTGCGGAAAGCCCACTGCAATTCTTCGGCTAAATTAAACTCATTTTTGACACCAACAAGTATTCCGTTTATTTTTTGTTGTATCCAATGTTGATTGCCGGGTAAATCACTCACAATGGGGAAACAACCACAAGCCATCGCTTCAAACAAAGACGCGGAAACGCCCTCGGTTACCGGAGTGCTAATGTAGTAATTGGCCGCTTGAAGATAGGTAGGAATTTTTGTATTTTCTATCCATCCGGTAAATTCTGTTTCATTCGCTATTTGGAGTTGACGGGCTGCATTTTTCAGATTTTTCATTTCCGGACCGTCACCAATAATCACTAATTTAAACGGAATGTTTTTTTGTTTTAAAATGCCGAACGCTTTTAAAATTAAAAGGTGTTGGTATTCGGGAAATAAGGAACGCGTGACCACAGCATGAATCATTTGACTATGGGAAGCATCCTGAAATTCGAAGAAGTCGAGGTTAATCCCTTTAGGCAAAATCATGATTTTGTTGGAGTAATCTCCGGATACCTTCATATGATCGGCCATGGCTTCTCCCCAAGCATGAATAAGATTTGCTTTTTGGAAGGCATATTTTTGAATCCTTTTTTTTAACGGATAAGTAATCGTGTTTTCAGGCCATAAATCGGTAATTCCTTGTTGTGCGATGGCAATGGGTTGTATTCCGGAGTAGGCCGCCAAAAAACCGTAGCTGGTGGTTCTTTCGGCAATAATCATATCAGGATGTAACCTTTTGGCGATTTTTTTTATGGTCAGCAATGCTTTGGCTAACTCTAACAAACGAAACAATCGGTTGATACCGTTGTTGGCCGTTTGGAGTTCCCAGGTTACAATTTCAAAATCGCCAAAATCTCTGAGGCCGTTCATCCAGGTTATGGCGTCGGCTCGATAGGTTTCACCTAAAAAAAGGATACGTTTTTTCGTCATTAATTAATCATCAGTGTCCAAAGCTCTTCTTAAAAAGTCATTCATTGGTTTGAGTGCCATTAACTTTTGAGCCACTTTTATACTGAAATCTTCTTGGGTAAAAAGCGAATCATCTATTTTTTGTGAAGCCGTAAAACTTTTCAGTTTTAAAAATTCAATGGCCGGATGATTGGGGGCGTAATCTTTGGGGGCCTTTTTCAAGACATTATCGTCATCACGAGTGATGGCGTTAAATTCGGTTTTGAAATGAGTATCGTTGATAATTTCGTTTAAATCGTCGTAAAAGAAGGCAATTTCCTTGCGAATCTTCTTCAAATCTTCGGGTTCCGGACACCAAACACCACCGGCGATAAAGGAATTTCCTTTTTCGAAATGCACATAGTATCCCGGGCTGTTTTTGCGAAATTTATCTTGGCTGAACCAAGCGCCCATATTGGTTTTGTAAGGCGATTTGTCTTTGGAAAAACGAATGTCGCGATTGATTCGGAAAGTACAGTTTTTGACTTCCAACGACTCCAGAGTCGGATCTCCTTTTTTGAGTTCCGTTAGGAGTGAAGCAATAAACTGATGGTAGTCTTTTTTATATTGTTCATACCTTTTTTTATGGGCATGCATCCAATCGGTGTTATTGTTGGCCACCAAATCGTTTAAAAACTGTAAGGCTTCTTTTGTAATCATTTTACAAGTGTTTTCTCAAATCTTCTTCCGAAATATAGCCTAAATTGCGCCATACTTCTTTTCCGTTTTCGTAAATTATAATGACCGGTAATCCTTGCAATTCCAATTGATTGACAATGGTTTTATTTTCATCGGCATCCAATTGTACAATTTTGATTTTATCCTTCAATTCTTCCTGCATTTTTACAATGTAGGGCTTCATCTTTTGGCAGGGTGCACACCATTTGGCATTAAAATCGACCATTACTTTCGGACTCGACTGTATTAATTCGTTGTATTCTTGGTCGCAAATCCCAATAATTTTATCCGTTTTTTGTGCTTTGCCCGAGGCATTCCATTTCATAATGCCACCTTCCAGATTGTAAATTTCTTTGAAACCCAATTCGGCTAATTTATCGGCTGCCTGCGCACTTCTACCGCCTACTTTACAATACACGAACACGGGTTTGGTTTTCTCAAACCGACTTGCTTTAGCCGCAAAATCAGGGCTGTTCCAATTTACATTGGTAGCATTTTCAATATGTTCGCCACTGTATTCTTCCGGGGTTCTAACGTCTAAAAGTTGTGGCTTTTCATTGCTTTTCAACTTCTCGGCAAAAGTATTGACATCAACGGTTTGAACAAGTTTTGTATTTTGCCCCTGACAGCTCAAAATTAAAAAAACAACGGCTGCAAAGGAAAGAATTCTCAATTTCATAAAGGCATAATTTGCAGCTAAATTACAAAATAGATTCACATTACAAATTAAATATTTTGTAACTCTGATGGGTCGATTTTACGATGTTCTCCGTGCGTTCCGGATGGGTGTCGGAAATAAAAAGTTGTCCGAACTCTTCGTTGTTCACCATCTCCACAATTTTACTCACACGAAACTCGTCTAATTTGTCAAAAATGTCATCAAAAAGCAGTATCGGTTTTTCACCGCTTTGCTTTTTCACAAAGTCAAATTGGGCTAATTTCAGCGCAATTAAGAATGATTTTTGCTGGCCTTGAGAACCAAATTTTTTAATCGGATAATTTTCGATTTCAAAAGACAAATCATCTTTGTGGACACCGGCTGAGGTGTACTGCAAAATTCGGTCTTTATTCAGGGTTTCTTCCAATAAAGTCAGCATATCTTTTTCAAATAAGTCGCTTTGATAAACCAATTGTACGGTTTCGGCAGCATTCGTCACCGCAGCGTGATACTTTTGAAAAATCGGAATAAATTCGGCAATAAAGTTTTTTCGTTTCTCAAAAATAAAATGACCTAACTGATTTAATTGTTCGTTGTAAATGCTTAAGGTGTCTTTTTCGAAAACGTGATTGAGTGAAAAATACTTGAGCAAAGCGTTGCGTTGGCTGAGTGTTTTTTGGTATTGGATGAGCTGTTGCAGGTACTGACTGTCTGACTGTGAAATCACACTGTCCATAAATTTTCTGCGGGTTTCACTGCCTTCCAAAATCAAATCGGTATCGGCGGGAGAGATGATTACCAAGGGAATGAAACCGACGTGCTCGGAAAATTTTTCATAGAGTTTTCCGTTGCGCTTGAGTATTTTTTTCTGTCCTTTCTTTAAACTACAAAGTATTTGCTCGCTGCGATTGTTTTTTTCAAAAGTCCCGTCGATAACAAAAAAGTCTTCGCCATGCTTGATATTCTGAACGGCTAACGGATTGAAATAACTCTTACCGTAGGCCAAATGATATACGGCATCTAAAATATTGGTTTTCCCGATACCGTTTTTACCCACGAAGCAATTGATTTTAGCATCGAATTCGAAAGTGATATCCGAAAAACTTTTATAATTGAGGACTGAAATTCGCTTTAAAAACAACTTGATTTACTTTATGATTATCGCTTCACCTTTTATGTGAACAGGCGAAGTTATACTTCTCGGTTTGAGGTGTCAAATATACAACGTGAATCTTTTAAAAATACAGCAAAAAATAGTTTTGCGTGTTCATAAATGAGATATTTTAAATCAATTACAATTCTGAACCACCGCCAAAAAGAAATAATTTGAACCGGAATGCATATTAAAATGATTTTTTTTGTGACGGTTTGAATAAAAATTTTATTTTTGCGCTCACTAAATTAAAAATAAATGGCAACTTTTAACAAAAGAGGATATAAAGCACCAAAAGAAAAAGCAGAGAAAGCAGACAACACTTTTATTGAGGACGTAAACGTTGACGAAAAAGACAGTGCTACCGCTAAAGCTTTTGAGACCTTGGATCAAACCGCTTCGAAAGCCGAAGATTTTATTGCTAAAAATCAAAAAATTATTTTAGGGTTTTTAACAGTAGTGGTAGTAGTAGTGGTAGGTTATTTTGCGTACCAAAAATTCATTGCTGAGCCAAACCAACAAGAAGCAGCTGACGAATTATTCGTAGCGCAACAAAACTTCCAAAAAGCGGTTAATGGCGATGCCAAAGCCGATTCTCTGTTCAATTTAGTATTAAAAGGTTCCGAAGGGAAATTCGGGGTACTTCGTATTGCTGAAGAGTTTTCCGGAACCGATGCCGCCAATCAGGCGAATTACATGGCAGGTATCGCTTATTTGAATACCGGAAAATATGCGGAAGCTATTGCCAGTTTGGAAAAATTCTCTACCGAAAATAAAATGTTGAACGCCTTAGCCAAAGGCGCTATTGGTGATGCGTATGCCCAACAAAACAAACAAAATGAAGCCTTAGATTTTTACATCAAAGCGGCTGATGCCGGTCAAGATGGTTTTACCCGACCAAGATATTTGTTTAAAGCCGGAAAAACAGCCTTGGCGATGAACAAAAAAGAAGAGGCCTTAAAATATTTCACCGAAATCAAAGACAATTTCGACACCTCAATGGAAGCACAACAAATTGATGCTTTGATTGGAATGGCACAATAATTTTAAAATAAATTAGGGAGAAAGGATTAAGGATGGTATCTTTAATCCTTTTTTCTTTTAATAAAAAACGAATCATGGCAACTGCTAATAAAAATTTATCCGACTACGATAAAAGTCGGCTCCCGAACGCTAAAGATTTTCGTTTCGGCATTGTGGTTTCCGAATGGAATGACCACATCACCAACGGATTGTATCAAGGTGCCGAAGCGGCCTTGTTGGATTGCGGCGCGTTACCCGAAAACATTATCAAATGGGATGTTCCCGGTAGTTTTGAATTGATTTACGGGGCGCAACGCATGATTGTGACTCAAGAAGTAGATGTAGTCATCACTATTGGCTGCGTCATTAAAGGCGAAACCATGCATTTTGAATTTGTGTGCGAAGGGGTAACCCAAGGGATTAAAGATCTGAATGTTCAAACCGATGTACCGGTGATTTTTTGTTTGCTCACCGATAATAACGAGCAGCAATCTATCGAACGTAGTGGCGGCAAACACGGCAATAAAGGAACAGAAGCAGCAATATCCGCTTTAAAGATGGCCGATTTGAGAAAGAGAACCGCGTAATGATTGCTTTCTTTCAGCGATAGGAATAAACCTGTTCTTTGCGGAACAGGTTTTTTATTTTTAGCCAATTATTAACTATAAATCACCGTTGTTTTTCCTTAAATTTGCTAACTTCGGTATTCCTATTCGAGTACTTCTAACAGAACACAGTATACAACCTAATGTCAAGTATTATTCAATTACTTCCCGATCATGTAGCCAATCAAATTGCAGCCGGAGAAGTAGTGCAGCGACCGGCTTCGGTAGTTAAAGAATTATTGGAAAACGCCGTTGATGCCAAAGCAACGGATATCAAGCTAATTATCAAAGATGCCGGAAAATCGTTAATACAAGTTATCGATAATGGTGTAGGGATGAGCGTAACCGATGCTCGTTTGTGTTTTGAGCGTCATGCCACTTCTAAAATCCGTCAAGCGGAAGATTTATTTTCGTTATACACCAAAGGTTTTCGCGGGGAAGCGTTGGCATCTATCGCCGCCATTGCCCATGTGGAAATGAAAACCAAGCAAGGGCAGGAAGAATTAGGCGTCCATATTGTTATTGAAGGCAGCAAATTTGTGTCGCAGGAACCGGCAGTAGTGCCCAATGGTACTTCTTTTGCCATTAAAAATCTGTTTTTTAACATTCCGGCGCGACGCAACTTTTTGAAGTCGGAGACCGTGGAGCAGCGCCATATTGTGGATGAGTTTCAACGCGTGGCTATGGCCCATCCAAACATTCATTTTACGATGTATCACAACGGCAGTGAAATGTTCAATTTGCCGATTTCCAATTACCGACAACGTATCGTTACTATTTTTTCGGGTAAAACCAACGAAAAGTTGGTACCGGTAAAAGAAGAAACCGATATCGTTAATTTGCATGGTTTTATCGGCAAACCCGAATTTGCCAAAAAGAACAGGGGCGAACAATTTTTCTTTGTCAATAACCGTTTCATCAAAAGCGGCTATCTGCATCACGCCATTATGGCGGCGTATGAAGGATTGCTCAAAGACGGCGCACAACCGAGCTATTTTCTCTACCTCGATGTACCGCCGCATACCATTGATATCAATATTCATCCTACCAAAACTGAAATTAAGTTTGATGATGAACATGCGTTGTATGCCATTTTACGTTCGGCCGTCAAACACAGTTTAGGGCAGTTTAACGTGGCTCCGCTACTCGATTTTGACCGCGACCCTAATTTGGATACGCCATATCAATACCAAAACAAAGAAGCCGAATACCCTACCATTCAGGTAGATCGTTCCTATAATCCGTTTGCAGAAGACAAACCCAATCCGTCGTTCCGCTCCGTGAGTTACAAAAAAACCGAAGTACAACCCAATTGGGAGAGTTTGTATGTTGGGTTAAAACAAGCAGGGCAGGAGATTGCCGAGATGACCTTTGAAAACGAAGCGGTAACCTCGTCTTTGTTTGACGATACAGAAACTGAGCAGGAAGTTCGCCGAACCTATCAAATTCACAAGAAATACATTGTCAGTCCGATAAAATCGGGGATGGTGATTATCAATCAGAAGCGGGCGCATGAGCGGGTTTTATACGAGTCGTTTCTGACCAATATGACCGTGCATCAAGCAGTCAGTCAGCAATTGTTATTTCCGCTGCCATTGTATTTCTCTCCGACAGAAATAACTTTGATTAAAGAGCTTCAACCGGCTTTGGAAAGTACCGGTTTTTTGTTTGAAGCGGTACATCATGATCACATTTTGGTGTCGGGTTTACCTGTCAATGTGGCGGAAAGTGAGGTTTCGATTGTTTTGGAAGAGTTATTGAGTGCTATGCAGGATGAGATTCCGAGCCAAAGTTTCAGCCAAAATGATACGATTGCCAAATCGATGGCTAAAAGTTTGGCCATCAAAACCGGAACCTATTTGAGTGGGAAAGAGCAAGAAAATTTGGTGCATAATTTGTTTGCTTGCAAAGAGCCTAATGTGTCTCCTTTTCAAAAACCAACTTTCATTACGATGAGTGTGGAAGATTTAGATAAAAAATTCAGTCTATGATGCGAATGACCGAAACTGTTAAGCAGTTACTGATTATCAATGTTATTTTTTACATCGGCTCTAATTTTGTGGGCGATGTGGCGTATCAGTTGTTTGCTCTTTTTTCTCCGGATAATCCCAATTTCAACTATTGGCAACCTCTGACGAGTATGTTTATGCATGCCCGTTTTCCAAACTTGATGCATATTGTCTTTAATATGTTTGCTTTAATTTCCTTTGGTAGTGCTTTGGAACATTTTTGGGGTGCGAGAAAATTTTTGTTTTTCTATATTTCCTGTGGATTGGGGGCGGCTTTATTGCATATGGGCGTGAATTATTACCAGTACCATCATGCTTTGGAAATATTACAACAAGCGAATGTTCCGACGGAGGTTATTAATGCTGTTGTAAAAGAAGGACGATACAATAATGCCTTATTGGAAATCATTTCTTTATCGGATTTAGAAGCCATGTATAGTTCATATAATATACCGGCCGTTGGAGCTTCCGGCGCAATTTATGGTTTATTAATCGCTTTTGCGTTTATGTTCCCGAATGCCGAGTTGATGATGTTATTTATACCAGTGCCGATTAAAGCCAAATATTTTGTGCCGGGATTGTTGGCGTTGGATTTGTTTTTAGGGTTCAAAGGCAGTTCTATTTTTGGCAGTGGCGGAACCGGAGTAGCGCATTTTGCACATTTGGGCGGTGCCTTAACCGGATTTATCATGATGTGGTATTGGAAGAAAAATTCATTCAATAATAACCGTTGGAATTAGTATGAGCATTCTTGAAGATTTAAAGCTGCAATATAAAATCGGCGGTATTGCCAATAAGATGATTTATTGGAATGTCGGTATTTTTATACTGTCGATTCCCTTCTTTTACCAGTTTAAAACCGGTGTTTTTGCCTATCCCGATTGGTTGGCGGTATCGTCAGAACCGATGGCGATACTCTACAAACCCTGGACGTTGTTGACCTATGCTTTTTTCCATGACGGTTTCATGCACTTGTTTTTTAATATGATGGTGCTGAATTTCGCCAGTCGTTTATTCCTGACCTTCTTTACCCAGAAACAATACCTCGGATTGTATTTGTTAAGTGCTCTTTTTGCCGGTTTAATTTATGTTTTGAGCTTTTATATATTAGGATATTCGTCTTTAATGGTAGGCGCTTCTGCGGCTATTATGGCGCTTTTGGTAGCGACTACCACGTATCAGCCTTTAATGGAAATTCGATTGCTGTTAATAGGAAATGTCAAGCTTTGGCACATTGCCGGAGTTCTTATTTTATTAGATTTATTACAGTTGCAAATGGGAAATATGGGCGGTCATATTGCACATTTAAGTGGTGCCTTTTTTGGTTATATTTACATCACGTTGTTGCAAAGAGGAACCGATTTGAGTCGGATAGTAAGTTCGGTAATCGATTTTGGAGCAAATGTATTTTCACCTAAAAAATCCACACCGTTCAAAAAAGTACATGTTAACCCCAAAAAACCAGCAGTTAAAAGTCAAAGTAAAATTGTAACTAAAGATAAAACCCAACAGCAAATTGATGAGATTCTGGACAAAATCAGTCAATCGGGCTACGACAGTTTGACTACCGAAGAGAAGGAATTTCTCTTCAAGTCGGGAAAATAAGCACAGATGAAAAAGCTATCATGGTTTAACAGGATTGCCTTCGGATTCAATATTGTACTCACAGTATTGACTTTCGTTGCCTATGTTTTACCTTTTCTGGCGCCTAAAATGTTCCCGTTGTTATCGGTATTAACCCTGATTTTACCGCTTTTTTTATTACTCAATGCCTGTTTCTTTTTTTACTGGTTACTCCAACTCAAGCGCCAATTAATACTGTCGGGTTTAGTACTGCTGTTAGGGATTACGTTTATCAATAAGTTTTACAAGTTTTCCTCAAATGAATTGCCTGAAGCGGAAAAAGATTTTACGGTAATGAGTTACAATGTTCGTTTGTTCAATTTGTTTGATTGGATTCAAAACGATCAGGTAGGTCATAATATACTGTCTTTTATCAATGAGAAAAATCCTGATGTACTCTGCATTCAGGAATACTCTGAAAGTGCCAAGATTGACTTGCGTGTTTACAAATACAAAGCGATTTTTATGGAAGGCAATAAAATCAAAACAGGCCAGGCTATTTTTTCGAAGTTTCCCATCTTCAATCAAGGCGATTTTAAAATTAAAGAAGCCGGAAACAACATTATTTACGCGGATATACGCAAGGGAAAAGATACCATACGCGTGTACAATATACACTTGCAATCGATAAAAATTTCGCCGGATGTGAATGAAATTGAAGAGCATGTGGATGCGATCGACCAAAACAAATCGCAACAAGTATTCGGTCGGATGCGGGATGCGTTTAAAAAGCAAGAACAGCAAGCCTCGATTTTAGTCAATCATAAAAAGAAATGCAATTATCCTGTGATTATTTGC
Source organism: Flavobacterium sedimenticola (assembly GCF_030053345.1). Taxonomy (GTDB): domain Bacteria; phylum Bacteroidota; class Bacteroidia; order Flavobacteriales; family Flavobacteriaceae; genus Flavobacterium; species Flavobacterium sedimenticola. The sequence goes on along the minus strand of NZ_JASGBP010000003.1, from coordinate 190,299 downwards.
GGCGATATGAATAACAGCGCTTTTTCGTATATCTACCGAACGATTAAGGGGGATTTAAACGACTGCTTCGAAGAAGCCGGAAACGGTTTTGGGCAAACCTATAAATTCAAGTATTATCCGGCGCGGATTGATTATATTTTTGCCGATAAAAGAATGACGGTCAAGAGTTTCACCAGTTTTTCTCAATTTGAGAATTCCGATCACTTTCCGATTATGACCCGATTGGCTTTTGCCGACTAACTACAGCTTTTGCTTTTTCAGATAATCTAACGCATAACGTCCTTCATTAAACAACAAATCGAGGATGCTCAGATTGTTTAAAAAGCCATGTTTTTCCTCAAAAACCTGAGTATATGGCGCAAATAGGGAAGCGTCTTTTTTTCCGTTGATTAAACCTCGTAAATCGGTTTTGTCGGAAACTTCATGAAAGTATTCGGTGGTTTCGTTGTAATCAAATTCCAAACCCAAACATTTGGAAACTACAGCCAGGGTTTCAAAATTTAAATCCATCAAAAAGGTGTGCTTCTTTTCATAAATCGGTCGGATGTCATCTTCAAAATATTCAAAAAAAGGCGAAGTTCTGTAGGCGGCTTCCAGCGATTTGAAGTGTTGTTTTTGCCAATCGAAAGCATCTTCAATCTTTACCTCTTTGGTTTTTTGATGTGCTTCTCGGGTGTGTTTGATGGGAATGTTGAGCAGCTGAATGCCATTCGGGCTGTAAATATACATGCGATTCCGATTGGTTTGCTTCTGAAAATTATCATCCATTTCAAAAGTAACCAACTCACTTTGCGCCATGGCCACAAAATGACTGATGGAAGGAAAATAGCCGGGATGAATCAGGATATTGTTCATTATTGATTGTAAGTTGTAAGTTGTGGGTTGTAGGTTGTAGGCTTTACACTTTTTACTTATAACCCACAACTTATAACCTACAACATCTAGGCTTTAGCGTTTTTCTTTTTCTTCCAAAAATAATCCCCTACAAAATACAACGCTAATAAGATCAGGAAGTATTTGAAGTAGGATTCCGGTTGGCCTTCACCGCTTACGGTAGTAAACATTCTGTCCCAACGAATCTTGTTCAAACCACTGCCGTTGCTGTCCCAACTCATCCAAATAAATACCGGTTTCCCTACAATGTGGTTCTCCGGAACAAATCCCCAGTAACGACTGTCTTCCGAGTTGTGACGGTTGTCACCCATCATCCAATAATAATTTTGTTGGAACGTGTATGTAGTGGCTTTTTGGTCGTTAATGTAAATGTCGTTGCCTTTTACTTCCAACTTATTGCCTTCATAATCTGAAATGATTCGGGCGTAAAAAGGCAGTGTTTCCAGGCTTAAAGCAACTTGTTTTCCGGCTTCCGGGATGTAAATCGGACCTAAATTGTCTTTGGTCCAGTTTCTTTGCTTTTCGCTGTGCGGGAAAATTTCATACACTTCGCGGCAGTATTTTACGGCTTTACTTTGTTTAATCAAATTAACCACATCGGCAGGAAGATTGTAGATTCGGATAATGTTGCCGTCCCTTTCTTCCACTCTGAACTTTCCGGACTCTTTGATTTGATTGATGATGTTCAAGAAACCGTCGTTTACATCAGGATTGTATTTAAAATCGTAAGTGAAAGCCGTATTTACAGTGTCGATGGCTTTGGTTACCTCTAAAATTCCGGGAACCGATTTTAATTTTTGAACACTTTCATCCGTTAGTGCCGGGAAGTATAAAATGCTGTCCTTGTACATGCCGCCGCGATCATTTTCATACGGATTCAAATCGGCAAAAAGTTGCGGATAATTAAAATTAGGGTCGTACTTAAACTTGGCGGTATACGAGTATTGCGGTTTCGCTCTGTCGGACAACACCAAAGGCTGGTTATTGACAAACAATTCACTGTTTTTAATTTGAATTTGATCGCCCGGAATGCCTACGCATCGTTTTACGTAATTCGATTTTTTGTCGATGGGTTTGTAGGCGTAACGCCCCGAAGGATCACGGAAATAGTACACCGTATCTACCGGCCAATTGAATACAACAATGTCGTTGCGCTCAATTTTTTCAAAGCCCGGAAATCTGAAATAAGGATATTGTGGTCGACTCAAATACGATTTGGTATTCAATAAGGGTAAAGTATCGTGAACCATAGGTGCCGCTACCGAGGTAATGGGCGTTCTGGCCCCGTAATGAAACTTACTCACAAATAAAAAGTCACCCACCAATAAGGTTTTTTCCAAGGAAGAAGTCGGAATAGTAAACGGTTGCATCACATAGGTATGCACCAAAGTGGCTACAACCACGGCAAAAATAATGGAGCTAACAGTGTCACCGGTTTTGGTACGTGCTACCAAACTGCGATCGGTGATATGGGTCACATTTTGAGTATAATTAACGTAATAGATATAAAATCCCAACGTAAAAAGACCAAGCCAAGTATCGATTGTGCTGTTTTTTCCGAAACTTCTCAACGTTTCTACCCAAACCACCGGAATCATAATGAGGTTGATGATTGGGATAAACAGCAATAAAGTCCACCATGTAGGGCGGTTGATTATTTTCATCAACGTTATGGCATTATAGACCGGAACAAAGGCTTCCCAGCGTTTTCTGCCGGCTTTTTCATAGAGTTTCCAAGTTCCTAATCCGTGTATTAACTGAATTATCAGAAAAAAAACTAACCATTGATATGTTGACATACGCTATATTTTTTTACTATTGGTAATTTGTTTTTGTTTTTCGTTACAGCGGAAAAACAGATTGGTTATTATGCTTTTAAATTGAGAACATCTTTCATCGAGAAAACGCCCTTTTTTCCCTGAATCCATTCGGCTGCCAACACGGCGCCTAAGGCAAAACCTTCACGATTGTGGGCTACGTGTTTGATTTCGATATAATCAACATCGGATTGATAAAAAACACTGTGGGTTCCGGGTACATTTTCAATACGTTTAGCCTCGATAACAATTTCATCAGATGCTGCTTTAGTATCGGCAGGTTTTCCTTCAATCCAGCCTGCGTAAGCCGAATTTTCAATGATGCCGTTTGCCAATGAAATGGCGGTCCCGCTGGGAGAATCGAGTTTTTGAGTATGATGAATTTCTTCCATCGATACCTTGTAAACCGAGGAAAACCGGGCCATTAGTTTGGCCAGATACGTATTCAATTCAAAAAAAAGATTGACACCCAAGCTGAAATTGGAGCCGTATAAAAAAGCGCCGTTTTGACTTTGGCATAAAGCGACCACATCGTTGTATTTTTCCAACCAACCGGTAGTGCCCGAAATCACCGGAACACCTTGGTTGAGACAAGTGGTGATGTTTTCTACCGCCACCGAAGGCACACTGAAATCAATAGCAACATCGGCCGAGGAGAGTCCATCAAAGGAATTGGAACTGCTTTTTCGGAGTACAATTTCGTGTCCTCTTTCCAAAGCGATACGTTCAATCACTTTGCCCATTTTGCCGTAACCTAAGAGAGCTATTTTCATCAGAATCGGTAATTAAAAGTCAAACCAACATTGGGTTGCGCCGTAAAATCGTTTTGATACACATCGGGTGCCACTGATAATTTATCGTTGACATTAAATTGAATTAAATGCGCATCCACATTGGCATCCACTATGTTTAAAACGTAGAAACCAAGCGTAACCAACAACGACAAATCGCGGTTGCGTTGGTAAAAGCGTTGCGCCTGAATCAAACGAGAATCGTCAAGGTATTGGTATTGATCGTCGTTAAATCCGGCTAAGCGTCTTTTATAGGCATCGCGATAGCTGTGGTATTTTTTATTGTTGTCTAAATAAAAATACATACTGGTACCAATGGCACCATATACGATAGGGATTTTCCAGTATTTTTTATTGTAAGCCTGACCTAATCCGGGCAATATGGCCGAATAAAAAGCCGCTTTAGTAGGTCGCAACGGGTCGATTTCTTGGAGTTTCAGCGTGTCTTTAACCACTAAAACTTCTTTCATTTCTTGGGAAAAAAGAAACGGGCTTCCCCAAAGGAAAAAAAGAATGGTTATATAACAAACGCCCTTCACTAACCTTTAATTAATTTAACAATACGGTTGAAGTCTTCTTCCGAATGAAACGGGATGGTGATTTTTCCTTTACCGTTACCGGCGACTTTGATGTCGATTTTAGAACCGAAGAAATTGGTAATTGCCTTTTTTTGGTCTTCTGCAACTGTGAAGTTTTCACCTTTTTTGGCTTTGGCTGGAGCCGGTTTCAAGCTGTCGTGGTAGTTTTTTACCAAGGCTTCGGTTTCGCGTACCGAAAGATTCTGACTGACAATCTTTTGATAAATATCGGTTTGAATATTGTGATTGTCAATATTGATGATGGCTCGACCGTGTCCCATACTGATAAAACCGTCTCGGATACCGGTTTGGATAATCGGGTCTAACTTTAATAAGCGCAAATAGTTGGCAATAGTAGACCTTTTTTTACCCACGCGCTCACTCATTTGCTCCTGCGTCAACTGAATTTCATCAATTAATCGTTGGTATGATAAAGCAATCTCAATAGGATCTAAATCGTGACGCTGGATGTTTTCCACCAAAGCCATCACCAACGATTCGTTATCGTTCGCAATGCGAATATAAGCCGGAACGGTAGTTAATCCGACCATTTTAGAAGCGCGCAAACGACGCTCTCCCGAGATTAATTGGTATTTATTGAATTCTAATTTGCGAACTGTAATCGGTTGAATTAACCCCAATTCTTTGATAGAAGAGGCCAATTCCTGAAGTTGTTCTTCATTGAAATTGGTTCTGGGCTGAAACGGATTAATTTCAATAGCATCAATATCCAATTCGATGATATTTCCAACGACTTTATCGGCATTTTTATCATTAACCGATTTGATATCGTTATCCGGATCTTTCAACAGGGCCGACAATCCTCTTCCCAATGCTTGTTTCTTAATCGCTTTTGCCATGCTGTTTCTTAACTGTTTTTCTTGATAATTTCTTGTGCTAAGCTCAAGTAGTTGGTGGCTCCTCGGCTGGTAGCGTCAAAATTTATAATACTTTCTCCGAAACTCGGGGCTTCACTGAGTTTTACATTGCGTTGGATGATGGTTTTGAAAACCATGTCATTAAAATGCTTTTGTACTTCTTCGACTACTTGGTTCGACAAACGCAGGCGCGAATCGTACATGGTGAGTAAAAGACCTTCGATATCTAAATTGGCATTGTGTATTTTTTGGACGCTTTTGATGGTGTTTAATAATTTGCCTAACCCTTCCAAAGCGAAATATTCACACTGAATCGGAATCACGACACTATCGGCTGCAGTCAAGGCATTCAGTGTGAGTAAACCCAATGAAGGTGCACAATCAATCAAAATATAATCGTATTCGTCTTTGATGCTTTCCAAGGCTTGTTTAAGCATGTATTCGCGGTTTTCTTTATCGACCAATTCGATTTCAATCGCTACCAAATCAATATGAGCCGGAATTACCCAAACATTGGGAGAGCTCGACGCAATCGTGGCTTCTGCAGGCGTGTTGCTGTGTTCTAAAATTTGATAGGTTCCGATTTCGACACTTTCCACGTCTATTCCCAAACCCGAACTCGCATTGGCTTGCGGATCAGCATCAATCAATAACACTTTTTTTTCTAAAACACCCAGTGATGCAGCTAAATTGACTGAAGTTGTCGTTTTACCGACGCCTCCTTTTTGATTGGCAATTGCAATGATTTTACCCATTTATGTCTAAAAAATTTTGAGCCGTAAAAATACGATTAATTATGGCTTTGTCAAGGCTTATTTGTTAACATTTCGGTAAAGTTTTTAAGGGGTTCGTTTTCAGTTACCGTCGCAGTTTTCAGTCCAAAATGACGCAACAGTGACTTCAACGGATGGCTACGATTTATTCCCTTTATTTTTAATCATGGCTTCGAGCATATCCCACATTTCCTGCGGAATTTTTTCAAGAATATTGAATTGTCCGGCCCCTTGCAACCATTCACCGCCATCAATGGTAATCACTTCACCGTTGATGTAGCTCGAAAAATCGGAAACCAAATAAGCCGCCAAATTTGCCAACTCCTGATGGTCGCCCACCCGACGCAACGGCACTTTTTTGGCCATATCAAATTTTTCGGCTAAATCGCCCGGAAGGAGTCGGTCCCAGGCGCCTTTGGTAGGAAACGGACCCGGCGCGATGGCATTCATGCGAATACCGTATTTGGCCCATTCCACAGCCAAACTTCGTGTCATGGCTAATACGCCTGCTTTGGCTGTAGCACTCGGTACAACATAACCGGAACCGGTCCAGGCGTAAGTGGTTACGATATTGAGCACATTGCAATTGGTTTGTTTTTGCTGAATCCAATGCTTACCAAAGGCCAAAGTACAGTTTTTGGACCCTTTTAAAACAATATCGATGATGGTGTCAAAGGCATTGGCCGACAATCTTTCGGTTGGCGATATGAAGTTTCCGGCGGCATTGTTGAGTAAAACGTCTACTTTACCGTAGGCCTTTAGTGTCTCGGCTAACATGGCTTCAACTTGGTCATAATGCCGCACATCACATTGGATTGGTAAACATTTCCCGCCGGTTTGTTGCTCCAATTCGGAAGCCGTAGTTTTTAATTTTTCAATATCTCTCGACGTGATAGCCACTTTGGCACCCAATTCCATGAAATATTTAGTCATGGCCTTGCCCAAACCGCTGCCACCGCCTGTAATAACAATTACCTTATCTGCTAAAGCGTTATCGCGAAGCATTTTTGCTGAAAAATCCATACTGTTTTATTTTTAGTAAAGATATAAACTTCAGGTGTAGAAAAAAATAAACCGGATTGAAGATCTGGCTTCAATCCGGTTCATCGCTAAGTCCTACTTAACTGGGTTCTATTTTTTGATAAACTTTTTTAGGATGCTACCCGAATTCGATTCGGCGTGTAGAAAATAAACACCGGCACTTAAGTCGCTGACGTCCATGGTGTAAATGTAACTCGAAGCTTCGTTAATGGTATTCATTTTTACCACTTTACCTTGCGTATTGATGATTTTGTAGGCAACACTTTGCTCTCCAAGATTGCCGGGAATAATGTTCAATTCGCTTTCGGTCACAGTCGGATACATTTTAAATTCGTTTTCGTTTGGCGTTTCATCTAATCCCAATGCGGCAAAATTGGTCACTACATTATCAACTATTAAACGACTTCCGAAAGTTGGAGTAGTGCCTTCTTTCGCCATGTTAAAAGTGATGGTCATAAAAGCCGGACTTACACTACCGCTATAATTGATTGGCATGTAGATGTATTCATAGAAGTCATTAGTTCCTGCAATATCAATGGTTGCCACTCCGATTTCGACACCTTGATTGTTGAGTACTTTTATGGTGGCTTCGGCAATATCATCTCCGGCCGGCATGAATTTGTAATAAAAACCCAGCATCGAAACATTGGCGCCCGGTGCTACGGGTATCCCGGCATTCCAGCCCGGAGCATCTTGTGTTTCATCACTGAAAATAGTAGCACTTCCGGTAATAACTTCATTTTTGGTGACATTGTAAGCATTCGAAATCTCCATGGCATATTGTCCGCTTTGCGGTTCAAAAGAAGCGTAAACCAATGAGGGAATGCACCAAGTATACAAAATTTCATCGGCAACGCTTTCGCCGGTTTCGGTATCCAGGGAAACCTCTTGTGTAAAATTCATACCCCAATTACTGGGTAGAAAATTAGGTTTGATGTTTTCAAAATTTCCGTTTACTACTTGTGCTTCTAGGGAAGCTGCCGTTAGTAAAAACACACTTAGGGTAAGGTAAATGTTTTTCATAATGATTGATTTTGATTAATGATGTTTTTCTTTTTCATAGCAATTTTAAAAGTCAAAAGTAGCCAATAGAAAATTAAATACGGCATTTTGCAGGTAGACAATAGGTAAACATCAGAAAAAAAAGAATAAGCGTTGCTTTTATAATTAATTTAAAATCAATTTTTTACACATTGTTTTGTTGTCGGAGGTCAGTTGAACCATGTAAATACCTCCGGCTAAGTTTTGTAAGTTCAAAACGGATTCTGCCTGTTTGATGTTTTCCGAGAATACTTTTTTTCCTGAGAGATCAAATACCGTTATGGTAGCTTCCGTGCCCAATTCTTTCACACCAATAGTAACCCAACCTTTCGACGGATTCGGATACAATTCAAAATCGACATCTTCGAAATCAGGGTTATTTAATTGACAAGTGATAGGATTATCGTATTTGGCCATAAAAATTCCGGCATTGTTTGGCAATCCTATATTGTTAGAGTTCAACAAAAATTCGGTTGTCGGCGAAGGATCAAAGTCGAGTTGACCTCTAAACGTACCGGTAATGATGATATCATTGTTATGATCTAAGGCAATCGGGAGATAACCGTTAAAATCCACAAACACCACCGTTCCCAGTTTCCCGATATCCATCGACCAAAGATGTTCACCATTGGTAGTATAGGAAGCAATAAAGGCATCAATTTGATTAGTCATGGTGCTCAACACTCTTTCTTCGGGTGCCGGATTAAAGTCGCAATCTCCCTGAAATTCGCCCGATACATAAATATTGTTGCAATTGTCTACGATGACATTGGAAACAAATGAATTTGGGAAAAATGCCGATTGATTGGTTATTGGTACCCCGAAGTGTTTGGTCCACATTAAAGTACCGTTGGTATTGTATTTGGCCAAAAAAGAGCTGTAAAATCCGTTGGTGTCTAATGAAGTCGTGGTGGGCAAGAATGTAGTATTGCCTTTGAATGCACAAGCTAAAATAATATCTTCTTGGTTGTCTTTTTTGATAAAAGGCATAAACATATCGGTTGTTGCGGTTCCTCTGATATGTCGGTTCCAAATGAGATCGCCGCTGTTGTTGAATTTGGCAATAAAAGCCGAACTGATAGCGCCGCTTGATACCGACTGTGATGTGATAAAAGTGTTAACGCCGGGATTTGGGTCTATATCTACAGTTCCCAAAAAGATACCACTCAAGAAAATATTATTGGCGGAATCGGTTTCCATGCCTGATATAAGCACACCGCCGTTGCATCGAAATTGTTTTACCCATTCGAAATTTCCCGAATCCGTCAACGACAATAAAAAACCATCGCTGTTAAAAGCTGTCAGATTGTTTGTTTCTCCGGCAGCCGGATTAAAATCCATCGTTCCGGCAAAAATGCCCGAGATTATAATGGAGTTATTCAGTTTTTTCAAGGCAAATGTACTCACAAAGTTTTCTTCAACATCATCAAAATAACGGGTCCATATTTCGCTTCCGTCGGTATTCCACTTCGACACAAAAAAACCTCGTGTACTGGTAAAACCGGTCAAATACAACTGGTTTCCGTCGATAATCATAGCCGCACCGCGTTCTTCGTTTAAATTGGCGAAAGTGGGCTCGATTAAATTGTGTACCCAAATGAGCGCTCCCTGCGGATTGTATTTGGCCACATAAACATCGGCTTCCCCGCCGTTACTACCCACCGTTCCGCCTTGAAATACCATAGGAAAAGTACCCGAGGCACCGGCGTCGAAATCGACGGTGCCGTGATACAAACCGGTGACATAAAAGTTCCCGTTGCTGTCGGTTACTGTGGCACGAGACCAAATACCGTGTTCATGATTGGATTCTAAGGATTGTGCCCATTGTAACGTAGGCGTTTGTCCGTAATTCTTGTCGGTGTTAATGAGAGCAGCAAGCCATAACAGAAAAGCGGTACTGCGAAAAAAAAGGTGTTTCATAGCTTTATTTTTTTTGTTGAAGTCAAAATTATAAAGCTGAGGTTTTGAATCGTAATTTTTGAGGTTTACAAAAGGTAGACAGTGTTTTTAATTTTCTGTAAAACAGTGTTTTAAACACTTAAAATAAAATCGGTCAGGTTTTCTTCGGTAGTTAATTGCAATTTTTTTCTCAGACGATGACGCGCCGTTTTAACACTATCGGGTGAAATATTTAAAATAGATGCCATTTCCTTGATGGAAAGATTGAGTTTGATTAAAGCACAAATTTTTAAATCGTTGGCACTGATGTCGGGATATTTTTGTTTCAATCGGGTGTAGAAATTTTTATTAACACTTTCAAAATAATATTCAAAGTCGCGCCAATTGTTCTCCTGAATAGTGTATTTACTCACCAATTTTTTGAGTTCGGCTTCGGCATTCGGTACTTTTTTGCCAATGATATTCTTGATTTCGTCCAGAATTTCATTCTTTTCAATCATCTGAATGGTAATCGCGCTCAGTTGGCTTTCCTTGTGCTCAATGTCGTTTTGAAATTGCTGCTCTTTGAGACGCTTTTGTTCTTCCATTAGCAACACCAATTCTTCTTTGGTTTTGAGCAATTGCTTGTCGCGCTTGTTGATTCTTTTCAGAAAGAAATACAAAATCGAAAATATCAGAATCAACAACCCCAGCAGCGTAATCAACAAATAATTGGTGAGTTTGGAAACTTGCTGTTCTTTGGAAATCAATTCCAATTTTCTGTTTTTTTCCGAGACTTCAAACTGTACTTCCAAGCTTTTTACGATTTGTTCTCGTTCAAACGAATAGAAACTGTCTTTTATTTGAATGACTTCTTCTTGTAATTGACTGACTTTCAAAAAATCATTTTGCTTTTTTTTCAGTTCAATTAACGTTTCTATGGTTTTGATTTCAAATGTTTTATCGCTCAGCGGAATAGCAATAATTCGGGCTTTGTCAATATAGCTTTCGGCGGTTGCGGCGTTGGGATTAAAGTCCATGTGCCATTTACCTATGGCGATTAAAGCGAAAACCTGTGCTTGTTTGTTTTGTGATTTTTCGGCTAATGCCAATGCTTTTTGAAAGTAGTTTAAACTGCTTTCTTTTTGGCCTTTCTTTTGGGCCATTTCACCGAACTTTAAATACGATGACGGTAAATACGCGATGTTGTTGCGCTTTTCAAATTCGGCTAAAGCTAATTGGTAGAAGCGTTCGGAATCGGCATACTCTTTTTCAATTTCATACAAATTTCCCAAACTGTTATAAGCCAAGCCTAAGGTTCCGGTGCTGTCGTTTTGCCCTTTGAGTTCCTCGATGACTTCCAAGCTCAATCGTTTGGCGTCGTCGTACTTTTTTTGTCGGCCGTAGATAGTACTGATGAGTTGCAAGCATTTGTACCGGCCGATTTTGGCGGATTCCGCATGAGTTTTCTCTAGTTTTTTGTAGGTATCAAGCGATTGTGTGGCAAATTGCAATCCTTTTTCCAAACTCGAACCGTAGGAGCAAACACCCAAATAAAACAAAGCATCAGCTTTGTCTTTGAGGTTTTTATCTTTATCGGCTTTTTCGTTAGCGGCCCAAAAATATTTAAAAGCTTCGTCCTCGTTGTCTTTAATTAATTCGGCCCAGCCTTTTTGAAGCAACGTGTTCGACGATGGTTGTGCCAAGCCAAAACCGGATAAGAGTAATACAAGAAAATAAAAGCAGTTCCGAAAATTCATATTTCAAAAGTAGCTTTTTTTGATGTTACTCCGTAAAAATGAGGTTGACATCAAGTAAACATCCTTAATTTGCTTACAGTTTCATCAATCGTTCCGTAGCATTTTGCAGGGTATCATCGTCTTTGGCAAAACAAAAGCGAATGCAGTGATAATCGGTTCCGTTGGCGTAAAATGTAGAAATCGGAATGGTGGCTACACCGAATTCGGTCACTAATCGACGGGTAAAATCGACATCGTTCTCATCCGAAATACCGGCATAGGACGCGACTTGGAAATACGTCCCTTCGCAAGGTAAGAGTTCTAATTTGGTCGCCTGCATCAACTGTCGGAACCTATCTCTTTTTTGTTGGTAAAATCTCCCGATTTCCGTCACGTCAACCTGATCGATGTAGGCATTAAGCGCATGTTGAGCCATGCTGCTGACACTGAAAACCAAAAACTGATGTACTTTTTTGATTTCTTTCATGATGCTCTCAGGTGCAATGACATATCCGATTTTCCATCCGGTAATGTGGAATGATTTCCCGAAAGACGATATGCTGATGCTTCTGTCCCAAAGTTTCCTGCGATGATGTACCGAAATATGTGGTTGTTCAAATCGGATGTACTCGTATACTTCATCTGAAAGCACTAATAGGTTCGGATGGGTTTCGACCAAGTTTTCCAATTGTAAAAAATCATGCTCCGACCACATTTTTCCGGTCGGATTGTGCGGATTGTTAATAATGATGAGTCTTGTTTTTTTATTGGTCGCTGCTCGAATCGCGTCCCAGTTTGGTGTAAAATCGCTGTGAAGCGATACCCGAATCGGTTTGGCATTGCTCAATAAAATAGGCGCCTCATAACAATCGTAACTCGGATCGAGAATAACAACTTCTTCACCCGATTGCACTAAGGCTTGGATTGTGGCAAAAATGCCCTCGGTAGCACCGGCGGTAATCAGGATTTCAGAAGCAGGATTTACCATTCTTCCGTAAGATTGTTGGGTGAGCAAGGCTATTTTTTCCAAAAGCGAAGGCAATCCGCTCATCGGTGTGTATTGGTGTACATTTTCTTTAGAAAGTTTGGCTACAATTTCAATCAAACGTTCATCAATAGGGAAATTCGGAAATCCCTGCGATAAGTTAATCGCTTGGTGTTCGTTGGCCAATTGCGACATAACCGTGAAAATACTCGTGCCGATGTGTGGAAGTTTTGACATGCTTTTGTTTTTGGTAAAGATATAAAATACCTTTCTCAAGAAAAAAGCACTCGTGTGAGAGTGCTTTTTGTAATTTTTTATTTCTTCTTTTCTATGGGTTTATCTGAAGCTCCCATATCGCGGATACAAACGTACTTGCCGTCTCTTTTTTCAAAAAGCGCCATATAATTACCGCTGTACTTTACCGTATCGGTAGAGTCGGTTACACTGTAGCTGCCAATTTCCACTACCTGATTGCCATCGTTGGAAGGGAAAACTTCATTAGCGGTAAAGGTGACTTTGGTACCGGCACTATCTTTAATATCGGCGGCGAGTTTGGCATCGATAGCTGCTTTACCAACCAAAGGTGGTTTGTTTTGTTCAAAACTGGTAGCGTCGTCAGCATAGTACTTGATGCCTTCTGTTTTTCCGGCATTCAGCGCATCCGCAAAAGCAGTTTCCATGGTTTGAATTTCTGCTTTGATTTGTTCTTTGTCTACTGTCGATACAGCAGCAGGAGCTTCTTCTTTTTTAGATTGACAGGCAATGAATAGAATCGCAATAACGCCCAAAGCGATTCCAGCTAACATCTTGTTTTTCATAAATTATGGATTTAAGTTGATAATTTAGGTTACTCCACAAGATTAAGGGAAATCAAATATACATATAAAATATTGATTATAAGAAAATTACATTTATGTTTTGAAGGAGTGTACTTTTTAAAAAGCGTCTCATTGTGTAACCTTTTGATACTATTCCATCGCTAAAAAAAAATATCACCATTGTAGTGATTTTGGCCAAAGGCAGTGGCAATATCGAATGGGATCTTTGAGACTATTCTGTCAATAAAACGAATCGTCTTATCGTTTTAAGGAAAAATGCCCTTTGTGAATTCGTCCGTCTTCCCGCTGAACCACAAACCAATAATCGTCTGAAAATAATTTTCTGCCGTTTAAAGTGCCATCCCAACCTGGTGTTCCCGAAGGGAAACCCGTGATAAGTTTGCCGTAACGGTCATAAATGTATACCTGAAAATGAGGCTCGTTATCGGAGTTCTTAATGTACCACGTATCATTTACACCATCATCATTCGGTGTAAAATAATGCGGATAGTTTAACAACCACACTACTTGTTGCAATGTTATGCAACCGCTCAAATCGCGCACATAAACTGTGTAAAGTCCCGGCGGTAATTGGGTAAAGGTATTTTCCGTTTGGTAGTTAATGCCATTGATAGAATATTCAAAGTTGCCGTTTTGAGTAGTAATTACAGTAATACTATTTTGGTTGGCAGTCCAATCGTTCAATTCAATACGATCTATTTCAGGTATGGTGGCTACATTAACGGTTAGGTTTTGAGTGACCGAACAAGTTTGAGGTGTAGCATTACAGCTGCCGTAGTCGTTGGTAGCCGTTACCGATAACGTGGTTAGTCCGGGTTCACTTATGGTTATTGCCGAATCGGTAGAACCGTTTGACCAACTGTACGTAGTCATCGGTAAATTACCGATACCGGCATCAAGGACGGCCGATTGGCTCTCACAAATTAAATATTCCTGATCCAGATGAAGAGAAGGAATTTGGCCGCTGATGACATTAAAAGATCCGGTTTGATAACAGTTAGGGTATTGATTGAAAAGCAGCCTGATATATACCGTTTGCGGGTTATTAGTTGGATTAAAATGGGTAAGATTGGTAATTGGATTGTTGTTATTTTGGGCATCAGCGAGACTGTAGTGGTAGCTAAGCGTATATTCGGCTGGGGACTGTATTCCCAAAATACCGGCTGATTGGGTAGTTAGATTAAATGTTTCATTACCGGTGACAGTATTGGAACAGCTGAACATATCACAAACCGGATAAATTGTAACCAATGATTCCAAATCCGAGACATCAAAAGTGCGGATAATCGTATTGCCACAGTTGTCTTCTATTTGAAATTTATATATAGCCGGAACCAGATTCTGAAATAAATTAGAGGAACCGTTGTCTAGGAAAAAGGGGCTTCCGTCTTTTTCAATGATAGTAAAGTGCAAGGGAGGTTCACCACTGGTAAAGAGGATGACATCTAAATTCCCACTGCCGGAACACGGTACTCTGTACACATCATTAATCGCTAATACACGATCAAATGTTAAATAGGGCGACAAAATTTCAATGCAATCTTTTACTTCGTTCGGTACTAAATTACTATTGATATCTCTACCGTTTTGGTATGAGGTAAAATGGTGTACAATGCGAAAAGTGCCATTAAAAATTAAATTTGAATTAGTCGTGTTGTTTTGTAGTTCTATACCGGTGGTGTTATCGGGGACAGTACCGCTTGTATAGGGGATTTCCGTGTCGGGATGCCCCCAGGTTCCGGTATCCGGGTCCAGCAGTTTTTGCAACCAAAAACTTTGACCGACACCCAAATTACTAATAAAAGCCAATTGAACATCAAACGCACCGCAGCCTTGTATGAGTGAAAAATTACTACTGACGATGGTGTATCCTTCGATAAAAACTGTGGTGTCCACGATAAAGCCGCAACTGTCTGTTGTTCTGAATGTATAATTGCCCGAAGGAAGATTATTCAGGTACAATTTTCCTGAAGTAACAATATGGTTACTTACATTATGCGGGAGCGGAGAAGGATAAGAGGATGGAGCATTTGTTATGATTGCAGAAGTAAGCGAGCCGTTTCGACTTCTTATTTCAATAGAGCCGAATCCTTCGCTGCAACCTTGTAAAATAGAGGTAACGATACCTTGATCCTGATAAGGCGGCACTGTTACCTGAACCGGATCGAGTGGGTCATTACATTCATCTGTAATGATTACCGTATAATCCCCAAATGGAATTTGATTCACCACCAATATGCCTCCGGCATTGATACTGGCCGTTACATCATGAGGTAATGGAAACGGGTAATTAGCAGGTGCTGCGGTGATTATGGCCGTCAATATTTTTTGACCGGTTACAAAAATTATAATCTGTCCGCTATTCGATTGACAACCGTTGCTATTGCCAACGGCGTTTACAACGGGAGGCAGATAGGTAACCTCAAAATCAATGGTTTGTGTTTTGCCGCATTCGTCGATTACGGTCACAGTGTAACTGCCAAACGGAACGGATATCGTATCGTTAGAAAAGGTTACGGTGGTTTGGCTAAACGGTCCCGGAAAATAAGCGTTAAAAACAGTAGGGTCAAATCCCGCAGGATAACTGTCAAAATGCAAACTATAGGAACCGGAAAAATGTTCAGTGTTTAGGGTAAATAAGTACAAACATTCAATATTTTGTACACTTGATGTAAAAGAAATATCATTTTCAACCACAAAACTTCTGACGGGATAGGTGGTGCCACAAGCATCCGTGACGATAATATCATATGGATAATCTTGATTGATATAGAAAGGAATGGTTTGTGAAATTATGGCTTCGGAGGGATTGCCGGAGTTTAGAGTGTAGTTGATAGTATTGGTGGTTCCGTCCGGTAAATGTAAAAGGTATTGAATTTGTAGCGGATAAGCAAGCACCGTACCTGCAGATGGTGTTAAGGTATTCGAGGCTATCACTGAAGAGCAAGAAAGCGGTACCACATCAGTAAATTCAGGAGGAGATATGTTGATAAAAACCGGTTGATTGTCAACAATGAAAGTCTGAACCACAGCATTACCACATTGGTCTACCACTCTTATTAAATACACGCCGTCAGTTAACCCGTGGAAGGTGTTAGAAGTTTGAGGCGGATAAGTCGTAGGTCCCGATATCAGTTCGTAGGTAGCAGCGTTGCCTGAAGTCACCACAACTGTAGCTGTACTGGCCGTAGAACACGCTTGATTAACGGTTTGCACCGAATAAGCCAAAGCGGTTACCGTACTGTTTACGGTGGCATCCGCTTCTTGAGTAGTGGTTACACCACCAACCGTTTCTCTGACTACAATATGATAATTTCCGGCGGTGAGTCCGTTCACTACATTGGATGTTCCTGAGGAAAAAGGAGTGCTTAAATTGGGAAGTTTATACACTACGAAAACGATGGTGCCACCGGGATTGGGATTGGATACGGAAAAGGTAAACGAACCGTTTCCGGCGCAGGTTTCATGGGTTACGGCTACAGAAAAGGTAAAGCAGAAACCAGCCAACGGGCAAAACATTAGCCATAAAAACACAAGTTTGTAAAACCCTTTTTTCATGTTGTACCGAAACTTATTGGTGTGATACGCAATACCTTTAATTGCGGATTGTAAACCTTAAAAGTATGAAATTTAAGCGAATAAGAAAAAAATTAACACTTTTGAAGAGTGAAACGTTGCTAAAAAAAGCAGTCTTAGTGTATTAGGAATCTTTTTTTAAAAAGTAAATCCTGTCTTGCATTCACGTAAGACAGGATTTATGACAATATTGGAGAGGTATTATTCTTGTAGTAGTACTTCCAGAATCTGAATGGCGGCATCACTAATCTTTGTGCCCGGGCCGAAAACGGCCACCGCGCCCGCATCGAATAAGAATTGGTAGTCTTGTGCCGGTATAACACCGCCTACGATGACCATAATATCTTCGCGGCCGTATTTTTTGAGTTCTTCAATCACTTGCGGCACCAATGTTTTGTGACCGGCAGCCAGCGAAGAAACCCCTAAAATATGCACATCGTTTTCTACAGCTTGCTTGGCAGCTTCCTGCGGGGTTTGGAATAAAGGACCGATATCAACGTCAAAGCCAACATCAGCATAACCGGTGGCTACCACTTTGGCACCGCGATCGTGACCGTCTTGCCCCATTTTGGCAATCATAATACGCGGACGGCGCCCTTCTTTTTTCGCGAAAGCGTCGGCTAGTTGTTTGGCTTTTTCAAAGCTCTTATCGTTTTTGATTTCTTTACTGTACACGCCGCTAAAACTTCTGATTTGTGCTTTATAGCGTCCGAAAACGGTTTCCAAGGCGTCACTGATTTCACCTAAGGTGGCTCGGTTGCGGGCTGCTTCTACGGCTAAAGATAACAAATTATTGTCATCTACACTATTGTCATTCCCGCTTGGGCGGGAATCTCCTGTATTCATCGCAGACGCCTGCTTCGCAACCTCGGTTAATTTCGCCAAACTAGCTTGTACTTTCGCACTATCACGCGTTGTTTTGATGTGGTTCAAACGCTCAATTTGTTGTTGACGCACGAGTTGGTTATCGACATCCAGAATGTGCAACGGATCTTCTTTGTCCAAACGGTATTGGTTCACCCCAACAATAATATCCTGCCCACTGTCGATTCGTGCTTGTTTACGAGCCGCCGCTTCTTCAATTCTAAGTTTCGGAATACCCGCTTCAATGGCTTTGGTCATACCGCCTAAGGCTTCCACTTCTTGAATCAAAGCCCAAGCTTTTTCGGCGATTTCGGCCGTTAAGCTTTCCACATAATAACTGCCGGCCCAAGGATCGACAGTTTTGCAAATTTTAGTTTCTTCTTGTAAAAAGATTTGGGTATTTCGGGCAATACGAGCCGAAAAATCGGTTGGCAATGCAATAGCTTCATCTAAAGCATTGGTATGTAAAGATTGTGTTCCGCCAAAAGCCGCTGCCGCCGCTTCGATAGTGGTGCGTGCTACGTTGTTAAACGGATCTTGCTCGGTTAAACTCCAACCCGAAGTTTGACAATGCGTTCTCAATGCCAGTGATTTTTCGTCTTTAGGGTTGAATTGCTTTAGTAATTTCGCCCACAACATTCTTCCGGCGCGCATTTTGGCAATTTCCATAAAGTGATTCATGCCAATCGCCCAAAAGAACGAAAGGCGAGGGGCGAACTCATCTATTTTCATTCCGGCTGCCAAACCGGTTCGGATGTATTCCAAACCATCCGCCAAAGTGTACGCCAATTCAATATCGGCAGTGGCTCCGGCTTCCTGCATATGATAGCCTGAAATGGAAATGGAATTGAATTTCGGCATTTTTTTGCTCGTATATTCAAAAATATCAGCGATGATTTTCATCGATGGCGTAGGCGGATAGATATAGGTGTTACGCACCATAAACTCTTTCAAAATATCATTCTGAATGGTACCTGATAATTGTTCGGGACGCACACCTTGTTCTTCAGCTGCCACGATATAAAAGGCCATAATCGGTAAAACCGCACCGTTCATAGTCATGGAAACCGACATTTCGTGGAGCGGAATTTGGTCGAAGAGAATTTTCATATCTTCCACCGAATCAATGGCTACACCAGCCTTGCCAACATCGCCTACCACGCGTTCGTGGTCGGAATCATACCCTCTATGTGTGGCTAAGTCGAACGCTACGGAAAGTCCTTTTTGTCCCGCCGCTAAGTTTCTACGATAGAAAGCATTACTTTCTTCGGCAGTAGAAAATCCGGCGTATTGGCGAATCGTCCATGGACGACGAACGTACATGGTAGCGTAAGGTCCGCGTAGGTTAGGCGCAAAGCCGGCACCGAAATCGAGATGTTCTAAATTTTCAATATCGGATTCGGAATAGGTTGGTTTTACTTCGATGCCTTCGGCGGTGAGGAAGTTGTTGGTTGTCGGTTGTTGGTTGTCGGCAATATTGCTTATCCCTTTCCAATTATCCTTTTTTTCTAATGCTATATGTTGGATGTTTTTTCTCATGACTAGGCTTCTTGCGATAAACGTTCCTGCTCCATTTTTTCTGCCAAGCGCTTTTCGATAATCGGAACAATTAAGGTTTTGCGTGGATTTTGTTTGACAAACGGAAATAGCTCCAAGTCGTGTTTCATTTTATCGTTTTTATTCGGATACTTATTGGTGCCCAATAATATTTCTTTTCCGCTATCAAACAGCTCTTGTTCTTTGGCGGCACTTTCACTTATTTTTCGTTGAATGGTACCTTCGATGAGTTGAGTGATTAAGCCACCGTTGGCCTCAATATCTTTAAATAACAACAACGCTTTTTCGGCCAATTGTTCGGTAATAGCTTCGATATAATAAGCACCGTCAGCCGGATTGTTTACCTTGTCAAAATAACTTTCGTTTTTAAGTACAAGTAACTGGTTGCGGGCAATACGATCGCCAAATTCGTTGTCTTTATGGTATAAGGCATCATAAGGCAGGTTCGCAATACTGTTGGCACCGCCCAAAATAGCACTCATACATTCAGTTGTAGTACGCAGCATGTTAACGTTGTAATCGTACAGCGTTTTGTTGCGTTTGGTAGGTGTGGCGATGATATGGCAGTCGAAATTGTGATTGTATTCTTTGGCTAAGGTTTGGAACAAAAGGCGTAAAGCTCGCAATTTGGCTATCTCAAAAAAGTAATGTGTTCCTACCGCAATTTCGATGGTTATGGGTTGTTGGAGTGATTTTATCCGATTGAAATACTCGTTCACATGTGCCAAAGTATACGCCAACTGTTGCACCATATTGGCTCCGGCATTTTGATATGTACTACTGCTGATGTTTAAAAACGGCAACGTTATTTTTGTAGCGATTTGGTTGAGTTTTTGAAAATCATTATCCAGGTTTTCGAACCAATTACCGTCTTTAACCAACTGACCGACAGGGTCAACTTGAATTACCATATTCGCTCCGTTTTTGGTGGCAAAATCGTTAATCTTGGTCACGCAATCGATAGAGAGAAACGGCAAATAAAAAAAATAGGTGGTGTTGGTCAACGGAAGGTTCTGCATCAAATCGGCTACGGAAACCGATTCGTTTTCAAGCGTAAATCGGATACTTTCCGCTCCGCGATGGAGCACTTCTGCCGCTCTTTTGTTGGATTTTGCCACATCGTGTACAAATATGTTTTGTACAATGTTGAATTGGGTTGCCGCTGTAGAAACGGTATATTTTACTGTGGACTCGTCAGTATGATAAAAGGGTTTGACTTTAATGCCTTCCGGACTTTCCCAAACAAGGGTTTCATTATAGTCGGCTCCTTTGAGCTCGAACTGGATTTGCTGTTTCCATTGTTTGGAAGAAACCGGTTCGAACTCCTGAAATAAGTGATCGGACATGATTACAATTTATAAAGATTTTGATTTGGATTGTTCTTCTCGCAAGGAATCGTCTTCAAATTCAATGATGTAGACATCTTCACTGTCGCGTTTCATATAGTATTTTTCGCGGGCGTATTTTTCGATTTGATCAGGATTTTTGAGGAGTTTAATGTTTTCTTCATCTTTTTTAATTTCATCCTGATAGTATTTTTTATTGTCCTCTAATTCGTCGAGTTGTTTGTTGAGTACCCGATGCTCCATGTACGACGTGTTGTCTAAAAAAAGCATCCATACCGAAAAAAAAACCAAAACGATAACATATCGGTTCCCGAGTATTTTCAGGATAGGATAGGTATCGGTAAGATTTTTAAACCAGCTCATAATTAGGTAATTCTCTGATTGATTACGGCTCTTACCACATCAATAGCCACCGTATTGTATTTGTCATTCGGGATGATGATATCAGCAAAAGCTTTGGTAGGCTCAATAAATTGTTGGTGCATCGGTTTCAATGTGGTTTGGTACCGGTTTAAAACCTCTTCCATATCGCGACCGCGTTCGGCGATGTCTCTTTTTAAACGACGAATCAAGCGCTCGTCGGAATCGGCGTGTACAAACACCTTAACATCAAACAGGTCGCGCAATTCGGGACTAGTTAAAATAAGAATTCCTTCTACAATCATTACTTTTCGCGGATGTGTCACGATGGTATCATCGGTTCGGTTGTGTGTAATGAAAGAATATACGGGTTGTTCAATGGTTTTACCGGCTTTTAAATCTTTGAGATGCTGAACTAATAAGTCGAAATCAATGGCTCGAGGGTGATCAAAATTAATTAGTGCTCTTTCCTCAAAACTCAAATTGTTGTTTTCTTTGTAATATGAATCTTGAGAAATTATACCCACTTCAGTGGCGGGCAATTCGTTCATAATCTGATGCACTACGGTAGTTTTTCCACTCCCGGTTCCACCGGCAATTCCAATAATCAGCATATAATGTTGTGTTATTTTTTAGGTTAAGCAAAAATAGAAATTATATCGGAAGTCTTAATTGTTTTTTTAAAATTAAAAAAACGAAAAAACCTTTTGAAAACTAATTTATAGTTTTATATTTGCACTCCCAATTGAGGGAATACGGGGTGTAGCGTAGCCCGGTTATCGCGCCTGGTTTGGGACCAGGAGGTCGCAGGTTCGAATCCTGCCACCCCGACGGGTAAATCCTTTCTGCTTTGGCAGAAAGGATTTTTTATTTACGGAAAAATCGAAACTCGTTACAACTTTTTCTCTACATAAAAAATCTTCGGATGGCACTTCGACAAGCTTAGTGAGACAGCAGTGTCTTGGATTGCCATTTGTTTATAAAGTTTTAAGGAGACACTAAAAGTGAATTCTAGCCCCGATGGGAGCAAGCTACCCTGCCTGACGGCAGGCAGGCAAGTAGCGCGGACAGCGGGACGAGGGTGTAACTGAAAAGCCATTGTGGCGCTCCTTATAATAGGTTTTCAACAATAATCGAATCTTATTCACAAATTGGATATAGCGATGGGTAGGCCGCGCTATTTTAGACTCAAAACCCATACATTTGCAGTCGAAAAACTTCAAATCATGTCAGATACTACAGAAAAAGTAAAATGCTTAATTATAGGCTCAGGTCCGGCAGGTTACACTGCTGCGATTTATGCCGCCAGAGCGAATATGAACCCGGTATTGTACCAAGGAACGCAACCGGGCGGACAATTAACCACAACCAATGAAGTAGAAAACTTCCCGGGTTATCCTGACGGCGTGACCGGACCGGAAATGATGGTGCAATTGCAGGCACAAGCCCAGCGATTTGGTACCGATGTGCGTGACGGATGGGTAACGAAAGTTGATTTTACCGGACCAATTCACAAAGTTTGGGTGAACGACACCAAAGAAATTCATGCCCAAACGGTGATTATTTCGACAGGAGCCTCGGCTAAGTATTTAGGATTGCCCTCAGAACAACATTATTTACAAACGGGCGGCGGGGTTTCGGCTTGTGCGGTTTGTGACGGATTCTTTTATCGCAATCAGGAAGTCGTAATTGTGGGTGCCGGTGATTCGGCTTGTGAAGAGGCCCATTATTTATCGAAATTGTGTAAAAAAGTGACCATGTTGGTGCGCAGCGACAAATTCAGAGCGTCGCGAATTATGGAAGAGCGTGTGCGTAAAACCGAGAATATTGAAATTTTGATGCACCACGATACCGTTGAGGTGATTGGAGACGGGCAAGTGGTAACCGAAGTGAAGGCGTTGAATAAAACCACCGGACAAGAGATTACCATCCCGGCTACCGGTTTCTTTGTGGCCATCGGGCACAAACCGAATACTGATATTTTTGCGGATTATATTACTTTAGATGAAACCGGTTATATTGTGAATGTACCGGGCAGTTCTAAAACCAATGTACCGGGTGTTTTTGTAGCCGGTGATGCGGCCGATCACGTGTACCGTCAAGCGATTACCGCTGCGGGAACCGGTTGTATGGCGGCGTTGGATGCGGAGCGGTATTTGGCTTCGTTGGAGTAGTAAAACGATTCTTATATGTAAATGAAATCCCGCCATTGGCGGGATTTTTTGTATACTAACTTCTTCTTTTGTCTTGAAACAAAAGAAGCAAAAATTCAAGGGGTTGAATCTTCAGCGGTCAATAAGCGTCTCAAAATCTGAAAAGAAAAGAACTCTTTCGTTGTTCCAACGAAATCAGACCGCTTTTCTTTTTTTTTTGATTTTTCAACTCATTGACGCTCGCTTGCCAGATTCTGATGCCGTATCCTAGTCGTTTTGTTAGCGATATTCAGCCACAAAAGGCGTTTTCTCTTACGCATTGATTGGCTAAAGACTTTACAAGGAGTCGGGCTAAAACAAATTAAAGAGTGGGTATGTTTTAGTAAAATTTTTATTTGGTAGTAGGTTTTTTACGGAGCTCGGCGCTGTCGGCAAATCGTTTTAAATCGATTTTTACGGGTTCGCCGTACAATTGCAGTTCACTATTACCGGAAGCATCAATGGTAACCAAATTGCTGATGCTGATACTCCCTTTGGCATAGGCACCAATTTCGATGACAGCGTTTTTAGCGGTCAATTTTTTTCCGATAAAATCGGTGTTGTTGTCTAAGCGAAGTTTGAGGTCGATGATATCGCCTTCGATTTCGGCCGATGCTTTTTGGTACAAATCAAATCGCATTTCCGGACTCGAAATCAGCGCTTTTACGTAGGCACTTTTGCTGAGGTCTATGGCGGTTTTGGTCGATTTTAAGTTGAGCTCCACTTTTGATTTATCGTTGGCCATCAGTGTAAAATTCTTGGTTTGAGCGTTTAAAAAAAGCTTGGCGTAGTCGTAGGATTTAAACGTAATGTTGTCCAGGGTGATATCGGATAAAGCAGTGACGTTGGTTTCATCTTTGGCAATCACCATGTTGAAGGTATCAGTATAGGTCACTCTGACGCTCAATTTTTTGTAGCTGGAAATATCTTTGGACGTTGAAATGCGAAGATTACTGCCGGCTAATTTAAAATCGACAAACTCGATAAGGTTGTCATCGGCCTCAATTTCGAGAGCACATTCATTTCCCTTGACCAAGAACACTTCCAGATTGTCTTCTACTTCCAGGCTTTGAAAATCGCCCACTTGTTTTAGTTCTGATTTGACAATTTTGGAGCCTTTTACTTTTTCTTTTTTTTGTCCGAATGACAACGCACATAGAAAAAGAAAGGAAATAAGTAGTGTTTTTTTCATCATGGCAGTAGTTTGGTTTTTTACTTGGTAAAATTGGCCTCGAGACCTCGAATGTCAAAAATAGAAAAAAAAACATCCCAATTTTCATTGAGATGTTTTTATTAACTTAATCTTTGGAAACACTTCCGCCCGAGCTTTCCTCTTTTCGGATTTCTTGCGGACTGTGTGTATAACTGATTGAGCTTCCGCTCGAAGCTTTGGCATCGAGTAATAATACCGGATGGATTGAGGTAGCACTGCCGCTTGAGGATTGGGCAAACACTTCATTGGCGGTTAATCCGTCGGCATCAATATGGCTGCCGCTGGAAGAGGCGGTGTTTAGTTTTAAAGCTTTACCTCGCACATTTTGTTCACTGCCGCTGGACGATTCCAAAGTGATGGTATCGGCCTCCAATTCGACAACAGTAGAACTGCCGCTGCTCGATTTTACCAAAACAGACTCGCCGGTTAAGACACCTTTGGAGCGTAATGAAGAGCCGCTGGAGGCTTCTAAACTTACAATCTTCGGCATGCGAACGATTACTTTTTTGGAAGATACATTGATATAGTTGCTATATTCAGTGCTGATAATTAGGGTGCCGTTTTCTACTTCGGTTTTGATGTCATTGACCAAATTATCATCGGCTTCAACGATAACTTCCGTTTTATCCGATTGGATGATTTCGCATTCTAAGCCTCGGCTTACCCTCACTTTGTCAAAAGAACCTACAGTACGCGTTACTGAAACCACATTGCCGCTTCCGGTGATGCTTTTTCCCAAATTGATATTATAATTGCAGGAAGTCAGCGAAACAGCCACCGCTACAGCGGTGATTAGTTTTGAAAAAAGGATTACTAATTTGGTCATGACTATTCTGATTTAATGACTACTCCGTCGGGACTGATGGTTAATTTACTTTTTTTACCCGATTTGGTATTGATGACTTCTTTTCCGTTGATTTTTACGGAAACGGTTTTTACACTGTCATTTTCCTCGGTTACATTAATATCTTCGGTTTGAATTCCGTTAGGAACATCGTTGTATTCGTTTTCGTCTTTCGGACAATCCAAACATTTTACCTGGGTTTCTTCCACGCGGTAGGTGTATTTGTCCGAACTGTAATGTAAATTGAAGAATTCGTTATCAGATTCATCGTAATTCTGAACAGTTTCATCGGCTACAAATAACGTTCCTTTTGGTAAGTACAAGTACAATTCCACTTTTTGATCACGGTACTTGTTTTCGATGTTGGTCAATAAATAGTTGTCTAAGATCAACTGATTGCCTACCATTTTGAATCCGTAGTTGATTTTTTCGGCTCTTTGATTGGCTTCGCTGAACGATTTTCCGTCAGCTAATTTTTCGATTTGCAAATATGCCTGAGGCTTATCGGTACTCTTGATTTCGAAACTGATTTGGTTGGAATAAATCACTTCTTTTTTCGTCGAATCTTGCGTAAACATGAATTCACGGTATTCACTGACGTTTTTGGAGAAGAAATCGTTGCTCACGAATTTGATGTGCAACGTATCATTCGGCAACAAATTCAATACTTCTTTTTTCACCGATTTGCCTTCAAAAGCTCTTTGAGTGGCTTCGTTGATTCCCAAGGAAACCAAAACTCCTACAGCAATAATCCAAATGGCCAGTAAGCTGTATTTGGCAATGTTTCCGATAGATTTCAAATTGGTAACCAATATTTTCAATCCCAAAATGATAAGGAAAAACAACGGAATGCCTAAGGCGATTAAAAAGAGGACTCCTTGTATCCATAAAGGTGTTTCTAAACCGATAGGAGTGGTGATGTTATTTAAAATGGTATTGGCCGGCAAAGTGGATGAAAAGATGAGAATTACAGAAGCAATCAAAACACCCAATAAAGCAAAGGAGGAGAAAAGCAATACAAATACCCCTAAAACTTTGGCAAAAGCGCCGAATACTCTCATTATTACATCGCCTAAACCATTGGCAGCTCTTTCAGCACCATATTTAACCTGATTTCCCATTTCATCATAATTGGCATTTTTGATTTTATTGGAAACACTGTCGAATTCCTCGCGTACCTTTTTTTCAATATTAGAAATGGTAACCGGCTCACCGGTCATTTCTAATTTTTCGGAAGTCGTAACAGCCTTAGGTGTTGCGATCCAAAGGATGATGTAAGCCAAGAGTCCGAAACTGGTGAAAGCCAGGATGAGAAACAAAATTTTAATCCAAACCGCATCGATTCCGAAGTAATGACCCAATCCGGTACACACACCACCAATGAGTCCGTTGTCTTTGTCACGGTACAATTTCTTGCGTCGGTTGGTATAGTTGAAATCGGTTTTGGCTTCGGTTGCATCGTCGTCAATTCGATAATCTTCGGGTTGCCCCATGACAACGATTACTTCATCAACGTCTTTAAGATTGATGACATGCTTGTCTGATTTTTGTTTTTCAGTCAACAATTCAGCAACACGCATTTCGATATCCTTCATTATTTCCTCCTTACCGGAAGAATTGGAAAGGGAGCGTTTTATAGCATCAAAATATCTTGATAATTTTTGGAATGCATCTTCGTCTATGTGGAAGAACAAGCCGCCTATATTAATATTTACTGTTTTGTTCATGATTGTTATTTTTGATTGGTTATGATATTCACGGCATCCGATAATTCAGTCCAAGTGCCGCTTAATTCCGTTAAAAAAGTCTTTCCAAGCTCGGTCAAACCATAGTATTTTCTTGGTGGTCCCGATGTCGATTCTTCCCAGCGATAATTGAGAAGACCGTCGTTTTTCAGTCTTGTGAGCAACGGATATACAGTTCCTTCTACCACAAGCAATTTAGCGTTTTTCAAGGTGTCTAATATTTCAGAAGTATAGGCATCTTTTTCTTTTAAGACAGACAAGATACAAAATTCTAAAACACCTTTACGCATTTGGGCTTTTGTGTTTTCAATATTCATAATACATGATTTAATTTTTTCTGATTAACATTCGTTTTTTGATTGAACCGTTTCATTATGAAATGTGACGGATGATAATTGAAACTCGATTACTTTTAATTCGGTTTTACTTTGATGGTTAGCTCCGACTTTTTATCGCCGATCATGGTGACTTTGTATTTTTCATTTTCACTCATGACAAAATCCAAACGATTATTGCTGTCCTTTTGAATGGTCTTGCGCAAGATCACTCTGTTTTTTTGGTCGGTCACTACAATGTTAAGGTTGTCTTTTTGATTGAAACTGAAATTTAAATTAACATCGGTGTCTTCTTTAGCAATGATTTCGAATTGATGACTTTCTTGTGGTGCCAAAGTGGTTGTTTTCAAAGACTCAGACGGTATTTTTTTGATGGTAATTACCGATTGATCTTGGGCCATTAATTTAGTAGTTAACGCTGCTACCAATACTGTGATTAAGAGTAAATGTTTCATTTGATTGATGATTTTGATTAATGATTAATGATTGATGATTGATGATTGATGATGATTGATGATGATTGATGATGATTGATGATGATTGATGATGATTGATGATGATTGATGATGATTGATGATGATTGATGATGATTGATGATGATTGATGATGATGATTGATGATGATGATTGATTATTTTATAAAATTGATGGTTAAAGGATACTTGTATACTTCGCCGTTAGAAGTTTTTACCGAACCGTAGATAATAAGGACAAATTCGATAATTTTCAAAAAGAGGAAGATCACAACCATTACTATAGCCAGAATAACAAAGCCCGGAATGTTTCCGTAATCCAAGCTTTCAAATACGAAATGACTTCCGTCATGAATATTAGTAATGGTGGTGTTTTTAAAAATACTGTAAACAAAAACCGGAACAGCAACAGCCGCCGTAATCATGAAGTATAAAAACATACTCAATTGAAAGTTCAAAACATTTTTACCGTTAGCATCTACAAAAGCAGATTCATTTTTCTTGGCACTCCATATAATTACAGGAAAAATATAATTGCCAAACGGAATAAAATATTGCGTCAAAGCACTCAAGTGTAAAAAGGTAGCGGTGTTTCTTTCGTTATTCGTTGTCATTTATTTTTGTTTTAATTGATGATTTGCTGATTTAAAATTAACAATACTATAGATAGGCTATTAATTTCTTATACAAAGATAAGTCTAAAAAAAGGTATTATGCAATACAAAGTACTTAGATTTAACAAAATATTAACATTTTGAATATTACGAACAGCTGCTACATTTTTTGTACTTTTATAGCAAAATCAAGTGTTTATGGAATTTTCACTGGCAAAACTCAACTCTTTTCTTTTTTTTAAATTACCATCTGCTTTTTGGTCCGGAGTCAGAGTCAAATCGATTACACCACAATCCTGCGAAGCAACGGTGAAGCATCGATGGTTCAATCAAAATCCTTTTAATTCCATGTATTTCGCGGTACAGGCCATGGCGGCCGAATTAACGACCGGTGCTCTGGTGATGTTGTATATCAAAAATTCCGGAAAAAAAATATCAATGTTAGTAGCTAACAACAATGGCAATTTCTCCAAGAAAGCTACCGGGCGGATTACTTTTGCGTGCCATGACGGCAATTTAATCGCCGAATCGATAAACAAAGCCATAGCTACCGGAGAAGGGCAAACCTTTTGGATGAAATCGGTTGGTGTCAATGAAAAAGGAGAGCAAGTATCCGAATTTAATTTTGAGTGGACCATTAAACTTAAATAGCAAACAAAAGTTAAACCCTTTATAATTGTGATTTCTTTTTGATTCTTTGGTTGTAATTTTGTTGAAAAATAGTGCATTATGGTTATTTTAGTTACAGGAGCCACAGGTTTAATTGGTTGTGAATTGGTAAAAAAAATACACGAAAAAAACCATACGGTTCACTATTTAACGACTTCCAAAACTAAAATTGTTAATCAACCTCATTACAAAGGATTTTATTGGAATCCTTCCCAAGGAAAGATTGATGAGAATTGCATCTATGGTGTAGATGTCATTATCCATTTAGCCGGTGCCAATATCGCTAAGCGATGGACTTCGGCATACAAACAGGTAATTATCGAAAGTCGAACGCTTTCGGGAGATTTATTGTTCAACTTAGTCAAAAAAGTTCCCAATCAGGTCAAGCAAATCATTTCGGCTTCGGGGACTGCGATATATCCGGAGAGTTTTACAGTTATGTATGATGAAAACACAACGGAGAAAGAAGATAGTTTTTTATCACATGTGGTCCAAAAATGGGAAGCATCAGTGAATCCGTTTCGGGTATTGGGCATCAAAGTATGTACACTCAGAACCGGAATTGTATTGGCTAATCACGGCGGTGCGTTACCCGAAATGGTGAAACCCATCAAGGCTGGTTTGGGTGCTGTTATGGGTTCCGGAAAACAAATGCAGTCATGGATTCATATCAACGATTTGGTTGCGTTGTACGTGTATGCTTTAGAACATCAATGGGAAGGCGTTTACAATGCTGTTTCACCCAATCCGGTTAACAACCAACAGCTAACCAAGGCAATAGCTTTTGTTTTGCACAAGCCATTGTGGCTGCCTGCCGTTCCGCAATTTGTGATGAAATTATTATTAGGTGAAATGTCTTATTTACTTTTTTCGAGTAAGTATCTTAGTGCTCAAAAGGCGCTGGATGCCGGATTTCAGTTCCAACATCCCGAAATAAAGGAGGCAATAGCCCATTTGTATGCATAAAAAAGAGCGGTCAAATAACCGCTCTTTTTTATTGTAAATATTGTTGAATTAATAATAGATACCTTTTACCAATATTCCCGAATCAGATAATTTATTTATAACCTTTAAACAAATTTAGGGAAAACGAAAACGTAATAGTCTTAAAAATATATTAAAGTTTGGTTAATTAATATAAGCCTGAAACGAATTCGATCGTATAAAAATGATGACAATTTGACATTTTAAAAGAAATGGCAGTAATTTTGCAATCGGGAAAAACAAAAAACTTTCACAGCAGTACCTAAAATTTGAGAAAATGAATAACGATAAAGCAGACAAGGAACCTATAGAAAATACAGAAGAGAACGTGTCAAACGAAATTGAAACCGCAGAGGAACTGTCGGTTGAAGCACAATTACAAGAAGAATTAGCCAAAGAGAAAGATAAATTTTTACGCCTTTTTGCCGAGTTTGAGAATTTCAAAAAAAGAACGGCCAAAGAGCGCATCGATTTGTTTAAAACGGCCAATCAGGAAGTGTTGCAGGCCATGTTGCCTGTTTTGGACGATTTTGACAGAGCGTTAGTTCAAATTGCGAAAAGTGACGACGAGGTTATGTTGAAAGGAGTGGAACTTATCCATGAAAAATTAAAAAACACTTTGGTTTCTAAAGGTTTGGAAATGGTCGATGTTAAAGCAGGAGATGAGTTTAATCCCGATTTTGCCGAGGCTATTACTCAAATTCCGGCACCGAGCGATGATTTAAAAGGGAAAGTGGTTGATGTCGTAGAAAAAGGTTATAAATTGGGCGACAAAATTATTCGATTCCCTAAGGTTGTAATCGGACAATAATATAGTGTTATGAGCAAAAAAGATTTTTACGAAATATTAGGCGTTTCCAAAAATGCTTCTCCCGAAGAAATTAAGAAAGCGTATCGAAAGAAAGCTATCGAGTTTCACCCCGATAAAAATCCAGGAAACAAAGAAGCCGAGGAAAACTTCAAAACGGCGGCCGAAGCCTACGAAGTGCTGAGCGATCCTGATAAAAAAGCGAAATACGACCAATACGGTCATGCGGCTTTCGAAGCCGGTGGATATGGCGGACATCATCACATGAACATGGATGATATTTTCAGTCAGTTTGGGGATATTTTCGGCAGTGCTTTTGGAGGCGGATTTGGCGGATTTGGCGGAAATGGCGGCGGACAGCGTCGTGTTAAAGGAAGCAATCTTCGCATCAAAGTCAAACTGACTTTAGAAGAGATTGCCAACGGTGTGGAGAAAAAAGTAAAAGTAAAACGCAAGGTGCAGGCACCGGGCGTGAAATACAAAACCTGTGCTACCTGTAACGGACAAGGACAAGTATTACGTGTTACCAATACTATTTTAGGCCGAATGCAATCGGCTACCACTTGTCATGTGTGTGGCGGAACCGGTCAAACTATCGACAGTAAGCCAAACCATGCGGATGCACACGGAATGATTTTAGAAGACGAAACTGTTTCTATTAAAATACCGGCCGGTGTGGTTGACGGGATGCAACTGAAAGTTTCCGGTAAAGGAAATGACGCGCCGGGTAACGGAATTCCGGGCGATTTGATTGTGGCTATCGAAGAGTTAGAACACGAAACACTAAAACGAGAGGGTGAGAACCTGCATTACGATTTGTATATCAGTTTTGCAGAGGCCGCTTTAGGTGTTTCAAAAGAAATTGAAGCTGTGAACGGAAAGGTTCGCATCAAGCTTGAAGAAGGCATCCAATCCGGCAAAATACTCCGTTTAAAAGGAAAAGGAATTCCGAGTTTAAACAGCTACGGAAACGGCGATTTGTTAGTGCATATAAATGTCTGGACGCCAAAGACTTTGAATAAGGAGCAACGTCAGTTTTTTGAAAAAGCATTGACCGATGAGAACTTTATTCCGAAGCCCGAAAAGAGCGATAAATCTTTTTTTGAAAAAGTAAAAGATATGTTTTCATAATTAAAAAAATAGTTTTACATTTGGTTATTACTTGGAAACAAGTAATTTCTTTTTCATAGCAATTTTTCCCATCCTTTTGTAACAATCAGGGTGGGTTTTTTTTGTAACAAAAAAAAAGAAATGCTACTTATTGCTTACTTTTACAACTCCAAGACCAAAAAGGTCATCAGGATGATATAAACTCTTTAAATAGGTATGAGCAATATACTTGAGGTAAAGCAGGTCGTAAAACAATACGGCGATTATACCGCGTTAAACGAAGTTTCGTTAACCATTCCACAAGGCAGTATTTACGGATTATTAGGGCCAAATGGCGCCGGAAAAACATCCTTAATTCGGATCATCAACCAAATCACCATGCCCGACAGTGGTGCCGTTTTTTTGGACGGAGAACCACTAAATCCTTCACATGTACAAGCTATTGGCTATATGCCCGAAGAAAGAGGCTTGTATAAAACCATGAGAGTAGGCGAGCAGTGTTTGTATTTGGCGCAGCTTAAAGGATTGTCTAAAGCCGAAGCCAAGCGCGAGTTGGATTATTGGTTTGACCGTCTGGAAATTCAAGGTTGGTGGAATAAGAAGATTCAGGAATTGTCCAAAGGAATGGCGCAAAAAATTCAGTTCGTGGTGACTGTTTTGCACAAGCCGAAATTGCTCATACTCGACGAACCGTTTTCCGGTTTCGATCCGGTTAATGCCAATTTAATAAAAGACGAAATCATCGAGCTGAATAAAAAAGGAACATCCGTTATTTTTTCTACGCACCGTATGGAAAGCGTTGAAGAAATGTGTGACCACATTGCTTTAATACACAAATCCAATAAATTAATTGAAGGCAAACTGACCGATGTTAAGAAGCAATACCGAACCAACGACTACGAAGTGGGCATTCTGACAAATAATGTGGAAGGGTTGATGTATGACCTGTCGCAAAAATTCACCTTGTCACCAACTGATTTTAAATCGCTTCACGACGAACTGAAACTCCAAATCAATTTAGGAACGGCAACACCAAACGAGTTGCTCAACACGTTGATCCAACGAGGACAGGTGACCCATTTTGTAGAAAAAATTCCGAGTGTAAACGACATTTTCATTAAAACTGTAAGTGAAAAGTAATGAGCAAAATCAGCCTAATCATTAAAAGAGAGTTTGTGGCCAAAGTGCGCAACAAATCGTTTATTGTAATGACTTTTTTAAGTCCGCTTCTGTTTGTTGCTATTGGTGTTTTTGTGGGCTATTTGAGTACCATGAAAGCCGATCAAAAAACAATCGCCATTCATGATGAATCGGGTATGTTCGTCCGCGAGTTTAAGAGTGATGATGAATTTAAATATGTCGATTTTACTTCGATAGATACGAAAGTATTAAAAGACAGTATCATTAACGAATCGTATGAAGGGTTACTCCTGATTCCCAAAGAAATAGCCAAAGATTCGTTGTCCAACAAAATTCAGTATATCTCTAATGACAGTCCGAGTGTGATGTTTGTGGAAGATTTGGAAAATGTAATCAACACCAAACTTACACAAGAAAACTACACCAAAGCCGGCTTGAATGTCAATGCCATACAAAATGCCGAATCCAAAGTGAGTATCAGTTTAGCCAAAGCCTCCGGAGAAGCCGCGCTCAAAGGATTAAACGAAATCAAAATTGCCATTGGCGGTGCTTTCGGTTATTTAATCATGATGTTTATTGTTATTTACGGCAATATGGTCATGCGAAGTGTCATAGAGGAGAAAGTGTCCCGCATCATCGAAGTGATTATTTCATCGGTGAAGCCGTTTCAATTGATGATGGGTAAAATCATCGGAACCTCATTAGCCGGAATATTACAGTTTTTAATTTGGGCGTTGCTCGGGTTGACGGCCATGTTTGTACTCTCGTCGGTGTTTGGCATTCAAATGGGAGCCAGTTCGGGAGTGAATGCAGAAGCGGTGCAGGCTGCCCAACAAGAAATGGGTGGTTCTTTGGCATTGTATATTAAAGAATTGTGGAATCTGCCGATTGCTACGATTTTGATTTCGTTTATTCTTTATTTTATCGGCGGCTATTTTCTGTACAGTTCCTTTTATGCTTCTATCGGGGCGGCAGTCGACAATGAAACCGATTCGCAACAATTCTTATTGCCTATTATTATGCCGTTGATTTTGGGCGTGTATATCGGATTTTTTACGGTAATCAACGATCCGCATGGCACGGTAGCAACGACTTTCTCTATGATTCCGCTGACGTCGCCTATCGTAATGATGATGCGTATCCCGTTTGGTGTGCCGCTTTGGCAAATCGCGGTTTCGCTTATCTTACTTTACGGAACCTTCTTTTTAGTGGTTTGGTTTGCTTCTAAAATCTACCGTGTCGGCATTTTAATGTACGGTAAAAAACCAACTTGGAAAGAATTGTACAAATGGTCTAAATATTAAAGATGAAGAAACTCTTTTTGCTTTTGGCATTGTCGGTTCCTTTTTGGGGTCAAGCCCAAAAAGAAGCCGTGCAACAAACCATTGAAACCTTTTTTGAAGGTTTTCATGCCAAAGACACCTTAAAAATCAAGTCAACTTGCAGCGAGGCCTTGGTCTTACAATCCATTTCGGAAAGCAGTAAAGGGACTAGATTTTCTACAGAGAGTCCGAAAGAGTTTTATATATCAATCGCCACTATTCCCGAAAACCTAAAATTTGAAGAGCGAATTTTGAGCTATACTATTCAAATTGATGGCACCATGGCCCATGCTTGGACACCTTATGAGTTCTATATTAATGGCAAATTAAGCCACAAAGGGGTCAATGCTTTTACGCTTTTCCTTGATGGCACTTCCTGGAAAATTGTGCACCTTATTGACACCCGACGGAATTAATCTTTATAAAATCTTTATACCGAAGACCACTTCTCTTATATTCTACTTATAACGAATGCCGTAACTTTGTCAAAAATTATCAGTGATGGACAAGTTTATGTTAAAGAGTCCTAAGAATCAATACCTTATTAGTTTCTTGTCGGTGGCTACCGTTTCTCTTTCTTGCCTCGCTGTCAGACATGTTATTGATTACAGAGTAGTAGGCTACCTTCTTTTGGTGGTGGTTTCCTTGCTAGCCATTTTCTTAGAAATAAAACCGGTGCTTTTGGGTGCTGTTTTAAGTGCTTTGGCACTTAATTTTATGTTCATCAAGCCTTATTTTACCTTGCACATCGACAGTGCCGAAGACATTTTATTATTGGTCATGTATTTCATTATCGCGCTGATTAACGCCGTTTTGACCAATAACTTTCGACGCATGCAACGTGCTATTCAGGTAAAGCAAACCCGCGCCAGTACTCTAAAACTGTACAATACGTTGCTCGATTCTTTATCGCATGAATTAAGAACGCCCATCGCTGCCATTGTAGGTTCAATTGATACGCTGCAACAAAAGAATGTGACCTTATCTCCCGAAACGACTCAAAAACTGCACAATGAAATTGAAAAAGCTTCCATCAAATTAAATTATCAGGTGGAGAATCTTTTGAACATGTCGCGTTTAGAATCGGGGTATATTCATCCGAAACTCGATTGGTGTGATGTAAAAGAGATTATTTACAATGTGTGTAATCGACTTTCGGAAGAATCCGAAAATCACCGAATTCAGATTGAGATAGAAGACAATTTGCCGCTTTTTAAGTTAGATTACGGTTTGATGGAACAAATTATCTACAATCTGGTTTACAACGGAATTCAACATACACCACAAGGTGCCACCATAAAAATTAAAGCCCGATATGAGGTTGATACCGATTACGATTCCCATATCGATTTGATTAAAAAATGCGTTATTACCATCTCCGATGACGGTTACGGTTTTCCGCCCGAGGAAATGGACAAGGCCTTTGACAAGTTTTATCGTTTTAAAGAAACCAAAACAGGCGGCACCGGATTGGGACTCTCCATAGTAAAAGGTTTTGTGGAAGCGCAAAACGGAACCATTACATTAACCAATGCCGAGGAAGGCGGTGCGGTATTCGAACTTACGTTTGTCACCGATTGTTTGGCGTTAAATTCATTGGAAAATGAATAATGCATTCTCTATATTGGTTATTGACGACGAAGCACAAATCCGAAAGTTATTGGAAATTGCGCTTGAAGCCAACGATTACAAAGTGCTTTTTGCGGTTAATGCCAAAGAAGGTTTGGCCGTAGCCGCCAGTCATCAGCCCGATTTGATTTTACTCGATTTGGGTTTGCCCGATGAAGACGGACAAGAGGTATTGAAGAAGCTTCGCGAGTGGTATCAGCACCCAATCATTATTCTATCGGTAAAAAACACCGAAGAAGAAATTGTCAGTGCCTTAGATAGTGGTGCTAACGATTATCTAACCAAACCGTTTCGCACGCAGGAATTATTGGCCAGAATTCGCACTGCAATCAGAAATAAAACAATGATTAACAATGAACTTACGGTTACTTTCGGAAATTGTGTGGTGGATTTGACGTCGAGAGTTTTGAAAGTCAACGGCGAAACGGTAAAACTTACCGCAACCGAATACAACTTACTCAACTTACTCATTAAAAACGACGGTCGTGTACTGACGCATCAATACATTCTCAAAGAAATCTGGGGTCAGAGTTATGCCGACCAAACCCAATATTTGCGTGTCTTCGTAGCGCAACTTCGCAAGAAAATAGAAGAAGATGCCAATCGTCCTAAATTCATTATTACGGAATCCGGAGTAGGGTATCGCTTTAATTCGAGCTAACTAATTTTTCCAAAAAGGTGGTAAAAATAACATGGTGAAAATCGTTTTCGGTCTTCACTCGGGCATTCGCATGCCAAAATAGAATCAAAAATTATAATCTGAAATGAATACAACTGTAAAACAAAAAGTCACTGCTGCTTCTTTGCTGGTCGCCCTCGGTATCATCTATGGGGATATCGGAACCAGTCCGCTCTATGTAATGAAAGCCATTATCGGCGACCGACCAATTACCGAAGCATTAGTCTATGGTGGGATTTCATGTGTCTTTTGGACACTCACGTTTCAAACCACTTTAAAATATGTATTGCTGACACTCTCTGCCGATAATCACGGAGAAGGCGGCGTATTTTCATTGTATGCTTTAGTGAAACGATTCGGCAAAGGAAAATTAGTCATTCCAACCATATTGGGTGCCACCACGTTGCTTGCAGACGGTATCATCACACCCCCTATTTCAGTAGCTTCTGCGGTCGAAGGTTTGGAAGTCATCTTTCCGCACTTAACTACGGTACCTATTGTTATTGCCATACTTTCGGGCTTGTTCATTTTTCAACGATTCGGCACGCAAAAAGTAGGTTCAATTTTTGGTCCGGCCATGGTCGTTTGGTTTGCGATGTTAATGGTGCTGGGCTTGGTGCAAATGGTTCATCATCCCGATATTTTAAAAGCGCTGAATCCGGTATATGCCTATCGTTTGTTGGTCGAATATCCGCATGGATTTTGGCTGTTGGGTGCCGTTTTTTTGTGTACTACCGGAGCAGAGGCTTTGTATTCTGATCTCGGACATTGCGGGAAACAAAATATTCGAATTACATGGATTTTTGTAAAATCGGCTTTGCTGATTAATTATTTAGGACAAGGTGCCTGGTTGATGCATCAAAATGATACGTTCCTCAACGGGAAAAATCCGTTTTACACCATTATGCCCGAGTGGTTTTTACTAATCGGTATTGTGATTGCGACTTTGGCTGCTATCATTGCATCGCAAGCTCTGATTAGTGGTTCGTTTACCTTAATTAATGAAGCCATTTCGCTGAACTTTTGGCCAAGAGTAGCGTTGAAGAATCCCACTAATTTGAAAGGACAGATTTACATACCGTCGGTAAATACCATTCTTTGGATAGGTTGTGTACTGATGATTTTGTATTTCAAAAATTCAGCACATATGGAAGCGGCTTACGGGTTTTCAATCACCATCGCCATGATGATGACAACCTTTTTGCTATCTTATTATTTGTTTTTTATACGCAAAGTAGCCATAGGGTGGATTGCGGTTATGTTAACCGTTTTTGCGCTGATTGAAGTCTCTTTCTTTGTGGCTAATATTGTCAAAATCAAAGAGCGATGGATGTTCTTGTTCTTTGAACTCTTTATTTTTATGGTGATGTATGTTTGGTACTATTCCCGAAAAATAAACAATCGCTTTTTGAAGTTTACTAATTTGGCCGAGCAAGCTCCGATGCTGAATGAATTAAGTCACGATGATGCCATTCCGAAATATGCTACCCATTTGATTTATTTGTCAAAAGCCAACAAAACCTACGAGATAGAGGAGAAAATAATAAAATCCATTTTTGCCAAAAAGCCTAAGCGTGCCGATGTGTACTGGTTTTTACATATCAATCGTACCAACGAACCGTTCACTCTTAACTATGAAGTATTGGAATTATTGGATGATAAAGTGATTAAAGTCGTGCTTAATGTTGGATTTCGAGTGCAGCCCAAAGTAGAATTATACTTTAAAAAAATTGTACAGGAATTGGTGGAACGAAAAGAACTCAACCTTCACATTCGTCCTGATGGTTCTACCAAATACAATGCGGAACCCGATTATAAATTTGTGATTATTGAAAAATTTATTTCGGTAGAAAACGAATTTGCCCTCAAAGAAGGATGGTTGCTTACCTCGTATTTCTGGCTCAAAAAATTATCACTTTCTGATGAAAAAGCTTTCGGTTTAGACAAAAGTGATGTGGCAGTAGAAGAATATCCGATGGTGTATTCGCCGGTGAATAATTTAGAATTGTGTAGAAAACAAAAATTGGTGTAAGGTGAAAAGGGTTATAAAATATGGTCTTGTTTTATGGGTTATTAATAGTGCCTTTGCCCAGGAAAACAAAACCTTAAAGTTATCCTTTTCAGGCTATTTGGAAACATACTATTCCTATGATTTTAACCAACCTGAAGCACAAACAAAACTTCCGTTTATGTATAATTACAATCGGCATAATGAGTTTAATGTCAACCTCGGGTTGTTAAGAACCAAACTCGAATACGACCATGTTTATGCTTCCGTAGCGCTGCATTCGGGTACTTATGTAGATGATAATTATGCTAATGAAAGTACTAAAATTTTAAATGAAGCCTATATAGGTTTGCATCTTGATAAAGCCAAAAAATCAACGATTGAGGTTGGTATTTTACCCAGTTATATCGGATTTGAAGCCGCGCCTACTGCTGCTAATCTAACTTTAACACGTTCATTACTGGCCGAGAATTCCCCTTATTTTATGACCGGAGTTAAGTATACTTACAAGCCTAATGACCAATGGCAATTGTCAGGATTGGTAACCAATGGGTGGCAACGCATCAACAGGCCTGATAAAAATGGTTCACCGGCTTTGGGTACGCAAATGGTTTACAAGCCTTCGGCTCAATCCACGTTTAATTGGAGTACTTTTTTGGGTAAAGAATGGTACAACGATGCATGGGGTATGCGCTATTTCAGTAATTGGTATTGGGATCAACAATGGAATTCCAAATGGCACACCATTATGGGTTTTGATGCTGGTTTGCAGACGAATTTTACTGCCGATAACAACAATAAACTGTTTTGGATGAGTCCGGTTTTCATTGTCCAATATACTTTGGCTCCCCAGTGGCAAACCGCTTTCAGAGCTGAATATTATCAGGATAAATACCGTGTGATAATCGCTGCGAATGATGAATTTAAAACCATTGGGACCTCATTGAATTTAGATTATTTAATCAACGACAAAGTCAAATTCAGAACCGAAGCCCGGTATTTAAACAGTCAGGAAACAGTATTTGTTAAAGCTGCTTCCTTAACCAATGACAATTTTTATATTACGATAAGTTTGGCCTTTGAATTTTAACAATCTGCCATATTGACTGCTACAGCAAGGCCGCCTTCGGAGGTTTCTTTGTATTTAGAGTTCATGTCTTTAGCGGTTTGCCACATGGTATCAATTACTTTGTCTAAAGGCACTTTGGCGTTTTTGGCATCGGTTTCCATAGCGAGTTCGGCGGCGTTGATGGCTTTGATAGCGCCCATCGTATTGCGTTCGATACACGGAATTTGGACGAGTCCGCCAATCGGGTCACAAGTTAATCCCAAATGATGTTCCATGGCAATTTCGGCAGCCATTAAAACCTGTTCGGGTGTGCCGCCCATCACTTCGCACAAAGCACCGGCGGCCATGGCAGAAGAAACGCCTATTTCGGCCTGACATCCGCCCATTGCGGCTGAAATGGTAGAACCTTTTTTGAAGATGCTGCCGATTTCTCCGGCTACCATCAGGAATTGTTTGATTTGCTTTTCGTCGGCTTGGTGGTTTTCAATCACCATGTAATACATCAATACGGCCGGAATAACACCCGCACTTCCGTTGGTTGGTGCCGTCACTACACGACCTAAAGCGGCATTAACTTCGTTTACGGCCAAAGCAAAACAAGAAACCCATTTGAGGATTTGTCTGAATTTGACTTCGGTTTTGCGAATGGTTTCCAACCATTGTTGCGGAGAATTGTAATTGGCTAAACCAATCAAATTTTGGTGCATATCAAAGGCGCGACGGCGAACGTTTAAACCTCCGGGCAAAATCCCTTCGGAGTGGCATCCGATGTACATACATTCCAACATGGTATGCCAAATGCGAAGGAGTTCGCTGTGAACTTCCGCCTCGGAACGCATCGAGATTTCATTGGCATAGACAATTTCGGAAATTGATTTTTTTTCTGTTATGGTGTATTCCAATAATTCTGCTGCATTCTGAATCGGAAAAGGAAAAGCACATTTAATTTGGTGTTTCTTTTTGGCATTAACGCGTTCTTCTTTCACTACAAAGCCACCACCAATAGAGTAGAAGGTAGACCCTATTTTTCGATCATCAACGGTTGCTGCCGTAAACGTCATACCATTAGCATGAAAAGGTAGAAAGTTTTTGTTGAATACGATATCTGTTTCGGGTGAAAAGGCAATCAAGCGTTCGTTCCCCAGTTTGATTTGATGGGTTTGGTTGATTGATTTGATAATCGAATCAATGTTTTCTACGGGAATGTATTCGGGATCTTGGCCGCTCAAACCGAGCATGACAGCTAAATCGGTTGCGTGTCCTTTTCCGGTGAGTGATAAAGAACCGAAAAGATCTACTTTTACCTGCGAAATTGATTGTAAAAGATTTTCCTCTCGCAATTCGTTTAAAAAACGTTCCGCAGCGCGCCAAGGACCCAGTGTGTGTGAACTCGACGGTCCGACACCTATTTTTAGCATATCAAATACCGAAATGCATTCTTCCATTACTATAACGATTTAGTTAATAGCAAAGATAGCGAAGAAATGTCGATTGCGAAAACGGATTTAATTCCAAAGTGTTCCGTCTAAACCTAGAACTATTCCCACCCAAAGGATGATAATATAAATGAGAATACTAAGCATTAAAGCAACTACTTTTTTCCAGCCGTTGTGTGGCCCTGATTGTCTGATGTAATAAAAAAGTGTGCCGCCTGTTGCTCCTGCCAATGGGACTATGATGAGTGGTTTTACCATCCAAAATTTACCCCATTCCGGATTAGGATCTCTTATGGGGAATATAAAAAGAGCAATCATAGCAAATGCGATTGTCGCGCCAATCAGTATTGTTTTGTATAATGCCGTATTTTTTTTCTGTGTCATAACATGTTTTTTGAGGTTCAATGGATTTTTTTTCAAAGATAAAAAACTTTGAAATACAAAGTACTTTTAAAATAAAAATATTTTTTACCTTAGCCTGAAAATCAATGGACCTATGAAATATTTTGTTGAACAATCATCAATAGTAAGAAAAATTTGGGGTAAAAGCGATACAATTTTATTCATATTTGCCGGGGCTGCCGGAGAATTTGCCTTGAATAAAGCGGTGGATTGGTTGTACTATACCGGAAAATTGCCTTCCGATCCTTTGGGCCGATTGTTTTCGACGGTGAAGTACGCCCGAATGATTGTATTTGCTACAGAGGAAGAGGCTAATAAGGCCATTACAGCTATGCGGAAAATTCATACGGCAGTGGAGCAAAGTCGTGGCGAAGCCATACCCGATTGGGCGTATCGCGATGTCTTGTTTATGCTGATTCATTATTCCATTGCGGCGCATGAATTGTTGGAATCTCCTTTGAGTGAAAAAGAAAAAGCGGAAGTATATGATGTGTTTTATCGAGTAGGCATCGGAATGGGTTTACAGGAGCTGCCCGTTGATTACAGTCATTGGCTACCGGTGCGCGAATCACACTTACAGGAAAATCTCAAAAAAAGTCATTTTACAACCGATTTATTCTCTCAATATAAAAAACACTTGGGTGCGTTTCGTTTCCGGTTATTGTTGGAAAGTCAAAAAATAGTTTGTCCGAAAAAGGTTTTGAGTTTGCTTGACTTCCATACTGTTTCGTTGCTCCAGCCCATAATTCCTCTTTATAAATTTGGCAAACAATTTAAAGCAGATGTTTTCGTCAAGCATATCCTACTACCCAAACAGTACAAAGCTCAAATCAAGGAATTGGATGTGGCGTAACTGTTGTGTCATGATTAAACGGAAGTTATTTTTCAGACAACAGTACTGATTTCTTTGCTTGAAACGGCAAATAGTAGTACCTTTAAAGGTAAATTTTAAAACCATACTATGATGACAAATGTAAAAGCTTACGGAACGGGTGCTCCCGATGCACTTTTAGCAGAAATGAATATTAACAGGAGAGCCGTTTTAGCCAATGATATCGAAATCGAGATTCTGTATTGCGGGGTTTGTCATTCCGATTTACATTTTGCCAAAAACGATTGGGGTATGACCACGTATCCGGTAGTACCGGGTCACGAAATTGTGGGAAGAGTGACTAATGTTGGCAGTGCTGCCACCAAATTAAAAGTGGGTGATTTCGCGGCGGTAGGCTGTTTGGTTGATTCCTGCCGCACTTGCAGTAGTTGTAAAAATGATTTGGAGCAATACTGTTTAAACGGCTGGGTCGGAACATACGGAGGGTTTGATAAGCACTTAAATCAACCTACACACGGCGGTTATTCCCAAAAAATTGTGGTAGATGAAAATTTTGTACTTAAAGTACCCGCAAATTTAGATTTAGCTGCCGTGGCACCGCTACTTTGTGCCGGAATTACTACTTGGTCACCGTTACGCCACTGGAATGTGGGTAAGGGAACTAAAGTGGCGGTTGTTGGTTTGGGCGGATTAGGCCACATGGCCATCAAATTAGCCAAAGGGTTGGGAGCCGATGTTACTCTTTTTTCAAGAACCCCGGGTAAAGAAAAAGATGCCTTAGATTTGGGAGCCGACCAAGTAATCCTTTCAACCGATGAGTTACAAATGGCCTCGGTTGCGGGAAAATTTGATGTGATTATTGACACCGTACCTTATGTACACGATATAAACCCGTATGTAGCTACCTTGGCTATCGATGGTACGCTGGTTTTGGTTGGTTATCTTGGCGGATTAGATCCGATTCTCAATACGGTTCCGATGATTATGGGAAGAAAATCGGTTGCGGCATCTTTGATTGGCGGTATCGCTGAAACACAAGAAATGCTCGATTTTTGCGGTCAGCACAATATTGTTTCCGAAATTGAATTAATCCAGATACAGGACATCAATAAGGCTTACGAGCGAATGCTTAAAAGTGATGTTCGCTACCGGTTTGTAATTGATATGGCCTCTCTTAAATAATAAAGAATGATAAACCTAATTAATTAACTGATAAGCAGCATTTGCTGCTTTTTTTTTGGCTTTTTCAACCTTATTTTTATTACATTTAGTCCAAAGCTAACCAATAAATACCATGAGAGTTTATTTTTCAACCCATAAAAGAGAGATTGGCTTGGTTATTGGCGCTCTGTTGAGCCTTTTGTGTTTTACATTGAACCCTTTTACTTTGGCACATCAGGCAAATTTGGTTTTGGCTATAACGGTCCTGATGATAATTTGGTGGATAACGGAAGCTTTACCCATGCCGGTTGTAGCTTTGTTGCCTATTATTTTATTTCCTTCATTGGGAGTTGCCCCACTCAAGCAAGTTTCAAAAGCTTATGGCGATCCGGTAGTTTTTTTGTTTATGGGTGGTTTTTTTCTGGCCTTGGCTATCGAAAAGTGGAACCTTCA
This sequence comes from Flavobacterium sedimenticola, assembly GCF_030053345.1. Lineage (GTDB taxonomy): Bacteria > Bacteroidota > Bacteroidia > Flavobacteriales > Flavobacteriaceae > Flavobacterium > Flavobacterium sedimenticola. Next base: position 146,225 of record NZ_JASGBP010000003.1, on the reverse strand, counting down.
TAAGCGAATGGCTCTCGGAATAATAACATTCACCGGAACGAATGGTAACCGAATCATACTCGGATTTATCATGGCAACCGGTTTCCTGAGTTTGTGGCTGAGCAACACGGCAACTACCATGATGATGTTTCCCATTGCCTTATCGGTTATACATGTAATCAAAACCCACAATAAAAACGAAAAAAATGTCCGTAATTTTTCATTGGTACTGATGCTTTCTATAGCGTATGCGTCCAATTTTGCTTTGGGAACTATAATTGCCACACCGCCTAATGTAGCTTATGTTGGTTACATTGAGGAGCGGTTTAATCATACTATCGCATTTGTGGATTGGTTAGTTTTATTTATGCCGTTAACAATCATTTTACTCCTGCTCTTATATTGGATTTTGGTAAAATGGTTGTATCCCAATCAAATTAAGCACAGTGCTGAGGCTTCCGGAGCCATCAAGAAAGCGCAACAGCAACTGGGCCGTATGGGTGCGGCAGAAAGGAGAGTGTTGTTGGTTTTTAGTTTTACGGTCTTACTCTGGATAACGAAAGATTTACTCAATAAATGCCAGAGTTTTGTAGTGCTGGATGACACTATTATTGCTATTATCGGAGCTGTTTTTTTGTTTTTAATTCCTTCTAAAACTCAAACCAACGATGGCAAGTCCGAGCGATTGCTGTCATGGGCTGATACTGAAAAAATGGCGTGGGATGTACTCTTACTGTTTGGAGGAGGTATTGCACTTGCGGATGCGCTGGAAGCTTCTCAATTGGTTCACGAATTCGGTTCGGCATTAGCCACATTAGCCACGGACAACCTATTCCTGATTCTATTAATTGTGACCACAATAGCGGTTTTTCTGAGTGAAGTAATTAGTAATTTGGCTTTGGTGATTATACTTTCGCCGGTGGTTAGTTCATTGGCTTTGTCGATGCACATCGATCCTTTATTGTTGGGTATTCCCATGACGCTTGGAGCCAGTTGTGCTTGTATGTTACCTATGGGGACACCTCCCAATGCCATAATCTTTGCTAAAGGTCATATCAAAATTGAACATATGATGCGGACCGGATTGATTTTAAATCTGGTTTGCATAATTGTCATTACAGTCTTTTGTTGGATTGTAATGCCGTTGCGGCCTTTGTAATCGGTTTTTTTATCTATCGTTGTTTAACTCATCTTCCTCTTCTAAATTACTGGGGAAGTCGCTATTAAAATGACGATTGACTTTTTCCTGGTCTTTTTGATTTTGTCTAATTAAATAAGCCACCAATCCTAAACCAAATACCACAACAATTCCGATAATTACCCAATTGATTTCCAACACAATTTATTTTTAATAAAGGTACTAAAAATTTTATTAGTATGTTTGTTTTCAATGAGTTATAAAAACGTTAAGAGTTTCAATTGAAATCCTATATCAATCCCAAACCTAATCCTGTTGAAATGAGAATGAGTAATAAAGCAACCGTAATTTTAACGAACTGAAAAGTAACTTTCTTTAATAATTTATTGCCTATGATGGCACCCGCAATGGCCGATACAGTTGCAGAAATAACTAAAGGCAGATTTTCTGTCAGACCCGCACGATCAAATCGTGTGGCGTAGATACTCAACCGCGTGAAGTCTACACAAGTGGAGACAACCACTGTAGTAGCTATAAACGACTCTTTAGACAATCCGGCTCTGATGAGAAACGCACTGCGAAGCGCGCCCTGAACACCGGACAATCCTCCAAAAAAACCACTTAGGATACCACCTAAAGGAAGTTTTTCTTTACCGAATTCCAGTTTCTCGAAATACGGAATCAAGTCGATTACCGCAAAGAGCATCAATAATAAGGCAATCATAAATTTTACCGGATAAACTTCAATCATTTTATTCCAGAGAACATAAGTGAACAAAGGCTTCCAATCAGGGATGTTGAGCAACAGCCAGGAACCCAACAACGCTGCTGCAACAGCCGGAATTCCAAATCGGAGTAACACTTGCTTGTCCGCTTTTTTTCCCACTAAAAGAAACTTAAAAATATTATTTAAAAAATGAACCACACCGGTTAATCCTATAGCAGTATTGACCGGAAAAAACAGCATGAATACCGGCGTTAGTATGGTTCCCAAACCAAATCCTGAAAAGAAAGTTAGGATGGCAACAGCAAAGGCAATAATTGAAATAACTGCAATTTCCATGTGTTAGATACTTTTATAAATAGCGATAAAATGCATCAAGGTTCCCAATAAAACAAAAATATGCCAAATGGTGTGATAGTATAGTTTGTGACTTTTTATATAAAAATAAACCCCGACGGTGTAGCTCACCCCACCACTTAAAATCCACCAAAAAATGGCAATAGGAATGTTTTGTATTAGCGGTTTTATCACAAAAATCAGCATCCAACCCATAGTTAAATACAACACTACCGAAAACCACTCGAATTTACCGATAAAGAAAATTTTAAACAAGGTTCCCAGGAATACCATACTCCACATGGTCGTAAGAAAAATAAAAGCTGTTGATGGCGGAAGGTATCTAATCATCAAAGGGGTATACGTTCCGGCAATTAAGAAATAAATGCTGATGTGATCGGCAATTTGAAGCCAATTTTTGGTTTTTTCCCTTCGGACATAGTGGTATAGCGTAGAACAACTGTACACCAGAAACATTCCAACGGTGAAAGCTGTGACCGAATAAAAAGTTTTAAGATCATGGGAACGGTATACTTGTGTTAATACCCATGGCATCACGGTTAAGCAAAACAAAACGCCAACAGCATGAGAGAGTGTGTTAGTGGTTTCTTCCCGGACGGTTTGTTTTCGATGTTTCATGATATTAAAAGTGCCGTATCCGGAAATTTATTACTTTGAACCAAACGGAATTTCAATTGTAAAAAGCGGTTAATGCTTTAAAGGTCTTTTCTTAATCATACCGCCTTTGGTATCTTTGATACTGTTCATCACCACAAAGGCCGTGGGTTCTATTTTTTCTATTTCAGTATTGAGCTTATTGAGTTCTAATCGTGTAATTACCGTGTAGATAATTTCGACTTCTTTAGTTTCGCCTCTTTTACCGTAACCTCGCTTCCCACTATATACCGTAACGCCTCGACCCATGACTTCAATAATCATTTGTCGGATTTCGTTACTTTTAGAAGAAACAATGGTTACACCTATGTATTCATCGATACCCTCTACCAAAAAGTCGAGTGTTTTGGAAGCTGCCAAATAGGTAATCATCGAATACATCGCTACTTCAATACCTAAAAAATAGGCGGCGGTTGAAAATATAATTACATTAATGACGACAATGATGTCGCCTATGGTTGTGCCAAGTTTTCGGCTCAAGAAGATGGCTAATACTTCGGTACCGTCAATTACGGCACCGCCTCGAACAGATAACCCTATTCCGGCTCCGAGAAAAAAACCGCCAAAAATAGCCACCAACAAATTATCGTTGGTCACATTCGGAAAGGTAACTGTAGCCAAGCAGAAGGAAAGGCCGGTTATTGCCAGAGCCGTTTTGATGGCAAAAGCTTTCCCCATTACTTTATACCCTAAAATAATAAAAGGAATATTAACCGCAATGATGAGCATGTACAGTGGAATTTTAGTTAAAAATGAAATCAATAACGAAATTCCGGTGGCACCGCCATCTATAAAATGATTGGTGAGTAAAAAACCCTTAAAGCCAAATGAGGCTGAAAAAATGCCAATCGTAATCAGAAAAAAGTCTTTGCTGTTGCGTTTGGCTAAAATAACGAACTCTCGGTACCCTTTAGCAAGTTCATATTTGGAATAAACTTTTTCTTTACCACCCTTTTTGGGCTTCTTAAGAATGGTTTGAATGATGATTTTTTCCCAGAGTGAATTCATAAACCGTTGAATTTAGGCTTGTAAGTAATTAAATAATTGCTTGGTCAAGTTACAACAATTTGATAGAATTCAAACCCTTTTAACGATGTTTTTACATAGGGGTAGGTGCAACCTCTTTGGTTGAAATGGCCGAAACTTTATTCTCGGCATTGACTGTGACATACAATTCCCGTTTGAAGTATTTTTTTTCATAATTGATGTTGTAATGAAAAACATGTTCATCAGTCAGCTTGTTGTAGGTAATTTCGATGAGGTTAATGCCCAAAAATCGGCCGTTGCGTTGATTGATTTTTTTACAAACCGCGGCGATCTTCTCTTTATTAGCGTTTTGTCGGACCTTTTCGGTGGCTTCGGTGCTGCTGAATGCTTTGAATCGTGAAGTATTACAGGTTTCCAATAATCGTTTTCCCAAATCTTGCGCTCTGTTTTTTTTAATCAATTCCACTTCCTCGGGTTTTACAATGGAGATGGTTTTGTCTGCAGCCGCATTTTTGCTTTTACAGGAAATCAACAGTAGTACAACACAAACCCATATTATTCTTTTCATAGTGTAAAATTTAAAGACAGGAATAGTTTTTATCAGTATTTCAAATTTATGACGGACAGGTTTTTAGATTGTTATATGATTTTAGGGAAGCGTTACAGAATTATAAGTATCAAATTTGCCAATTGTCACATCGAAACTATTCATTTTATCGTAAGTAGTTTTCGGTATTGAATTTGTATTTTTGAATCACAATAAATCGCTGACTATGAAAATTGTTATTTCGCCTGCCAAGTCGTTGAATTTTGAAAGAGCTATTCCAACCCATACTTTTACGGAGCCTCTTTTCTTAAAGCAAGCCGAAACCATTCAGAAAACACTCAAGAAAAAGAACCCCAAACAATTATCGGAATTGATGGATATTTCAGAAAAATTAGCCGAACTCAACTGGCAGCGCAATCAGGAGTGGCATACGCCTTTTACCCCCGAAAATGCGCGTCAGGCGGTGTATGTGTTTGACGGCGATGTGTATACAGGTTTGGATGTGTATTCGTTGCCAAATGAAAAGGAAGCTTTGCTTCAGGATCGATTGCGAATTTTATCGGGACTATACGGTTTGTTGAAACCACTCGACTTAATTCAGGCATACCGATTGGAAATGGGAACATCCCTGCCGATAGGAAAGAGTAAAAACCTGTATGAGTTTTGGAAAAAAGCCATCACCAAAGAACTTAACAACGAGCTAAACAAAGACGAACTTTTTATCAATTTAGCCAGCAACGAGTACTTTAGTGCCGTAGATGCCAAAGCCCTTAAAGTTCCGGTGATTACGCCTGAATTTAAAGATTATAAAGATGGCCAACTCAAGATGATTAGCTTTTTTGCCAAAAAAGCAAGAGGAATGATGGTGCGCTACATACTAGACACCCAAGCCGAAACAATTGATGATTTAAAAGGGTTCAACTATGAAGGCTACGCCTTTGATGCCAATTTGAGTAAAGGCAATACGTTGGTTTTTACCCGATAATTTTAGTGGTATAGGTATTGTTGGTATTCTCTAAGCGTTTCGTTTGTGGCTTTCCTTTGATCTCTGGCCAGTTCTCTCATGGCTTCAACCCCTTTTTTAGCACAACGTTTTACTTTGTATAGGCGAGAGGAAAAGGAATGTAATTTTTCAATGTCCTGTGGGGAAAGTTTTTCTTCAAGTTCACTTACAAAATCATTGAATTCTTTCAGTACAATTTTATTCTCTTCATACTCTGTTTTTAAATCATCAAGAAGCTCATTAATCTCTTTGCTGATATCATTGCTGATGTCTTCACTTTTTTTGCAAAGCTCTGCAATTACTTTCTTTTCGTGATTGTTAAAAAGTCCCATGATTAAAGTGTTTTAGTTGGTTGTTGTTGACTGTCTAAATCCAAATTTAGGAAATTGTTTCTAAAAACAGCGCAAATTGTTAATAACTAAGTAATTACATTAAAAAGGGCCATGCCTAGTCCTTGAAATTATTCAGTATAAGTAAAATCTATATTAATATCTTAAAAAATTGTTTTCCAAGCATATGTGTTAAATTACCTAAAGCATATTTTTGATAAAATCAGAAACGTTGTCAGCTTTGTTTTTGGAAATAAATTGGATAAAACTACTACCGATGATGGCTCCTTTTTGATGCTTTGTGGCTTGTTGAAAGGTGGTTTTGTTGCTGATGCCGAAGCCAATTAATTGCGGATTTTTCAAATTCATTCGAGCAATTCTTTCAAAATACTGCTCCTGCTTTTTCTCAAATCGCTCTTTGCTTCCGGTTACGCCGTCACTGCTCACCATGTAAATAAATCCATGGGTGTGTGTGTCAATCATACGGATTCTTTCCTCAGAAGTCTGCGGCGTGATAAGAAATATCATTTCAATGCCGTAGGATTCGAAAAGCGCCTTGTAATCAGAAAGGTAGATTTCCAAAGGCAAATCGGGTATTATCAAGCCGTCGACACCGGTTTTTTGACAGGCTTTTAGGAAGTTTTCCATGCCGAATTGCAGCATTGGGTTAAAATATCCCATTATGACTAACGGAATGTCTACAGTGTCTCTGATACCTTCCAATTGCTCAAAAAGCAAGACGGTTGTCATGCCATTTTTTAAGGCCTGCATAGAGCTTGATTGTATGGTTGGTCCGTCCGCCAAAGGATCGCTGAAAGGCAGTCCGATTTCAATGAGATCCACTCCGCTTTCGGCTAATTCTTTAATTAAACTTTTAGTGTCGTTTAAATTAGGAAAGCCTGCTGTAAAATAAATAGATAGAATTTTATTTTTTACTGATAATTGTTGTTGAATCCGGTTCATTTTTTATAAGTCATAATGGTTTGTATAAGTATTCAAATCTTTGTCGCCGCGCCCCGATAAATTAATAACTACTATGTCTTCGGGTCGGAATTTTTTCTGCTTCAAAACGGCAAAGGCATGAGCCGTTTCTAGGGCTGGAATGATGCCTTCGGTTTGGGCTAATGATTTCCCGGCTTGCATCGCTTCTTCGTCGGATATAGCGATAAATTCAGCTCTTCGGGTTTGGTATAAATGGGCATGTAGCGGACCAATTCCGGGATAATCCAAGCCGGCCGAAATCGAATAGGGTTCAGTAATTTGTCCGTCATTGGTTTGCATCAATAAGGTTTTGCTGCCGTGAATAATGCCGGTTTTTCCTAATGCTGTGGTGGCGGCACTTTCTCCGCTGTAAATCCCTTTTCCGGCGGCTTCTACGGTTATTAATTTCACTTTTTCTTCCTCTAAAAAATGATAAAAAGCGCCGGCGGCATTGCTTCCGCCGCCCACACAGGCTATCACATAGTCCGGGTTTTTACGGTTTTCTTTTTTCAATAATTGCTGTTGAATTTCCTCTGAGATGACACTCTGAAACCGGGCCACCATGTCCGGATAAGGATGCGGGCCCACTACGGATCCAATGATGTAAAAAGTATCTTCCGGATGGCTAATCCAATCACGTATGGCTTCATTAGTGGCGTCTTTCAAGGTTTTTGAGCCGGAGACTGCCGCCCGAACTTCGGCGCCCAGCATTTTCATTCGAGCGACATTCGGGGCTTGGCGTTGGATGTCGACGGCTCCCATATAAACAACGCATTGCAAACCCATTAACGCACAAACGGTTGCGGTAGCTACGCCGTGTTGTCCGGCACCGGTTTCGGCTATGATGCGTGTTTTACCCAGTCGCTTAGCCAAAAGGATTTGTCCGATGGTGTTATTGATTTTGTGTGCTCCGGTATGGCACAGGTCTTCGCGTTTGAGGTAGATTTTAGCGCCAAATTGCTCCGATAAGCGCTTGGCATGGTAAAGTGGTGTCGGCCGACCGACATAATCCCGCAAAAGCGCTTTAAACTCGTCTTGAAACGAAGGCTCGTTGCTGATGCTTACATACTGTTGGCGCAAGGCTTCCACATTCGGGTAGAGCATTTCGGGAATAAAAGCGCCTCCGAATTCGCCGTAAAAGCCTTTTTCGTTAACATTATAAGTGGTTTTCATAGCTGTTCTTTTATGTTTTGGATGAATTTTTTTATGCTTTTTGCGTTTTTTAAGCCGGGTTGTGTTTCAAAGCGACTGTTGAGGTCGAGGGCGATACAGTGTCGAGCGGATTCGGTTTTGAAGAACAATTGCAAATCAACAATGCTTTCGAGGCCTATGCCGCCACTTAAAAAGTACGGTTTGTCCAAATGATATTGCTCTATAAGCTTCCAATCGAACACCGTTCCGTTGCCGCCGTATTGATTGCCTTTGGTGTCAAATAAAAAGTAATGGCAACAGGTTTTGTAATTTTCTAAAATTTTAAAATTAAATGTATTATCTATATTAAATGATTTTATTACTTTAAGTTCTAATTCTTGTATGGAACGGCAAAAATCCGGACTTTCTCCGCCGTGCAATTGAATGATTTCCAATTGATGTTGTCTGGCTTCTTCTTCGATTTCTTTTACCGTTGCATTCACAAAAACGCCGACTTTGACAATGGATTTTTCCAAGATTGGAATTTCGGTTTCTAATAGGCGAGGCGATTTATTGTAAAAAATAAAGCCTAAATAATCGGGTTGTAAAGCTGCTATTTCTTTAATGTTTTCAGGGTATTTCATACCGCATATTTTGACTTTCATATCGTTTTCAATAATTGTAGTAGTGTTTCTAATTCGACTCCGGGATTATCAGCTTTCATGAAGGTTTCACCCATTAAAAAGCCATTGAATCCGGCGCTTTTGAGCAGTTTGACTTGTTCAGCAGCGTTTAAGCCGCTTTCGGAAATCTTTACCACATCATTCGGGATTTTATCAGCTAAGGCTAAACTGGTGTCTAAATTCATTTCAAAAGTTTTGAGATTTCTGTTGTTCACGCCAATCATATCCAATTCGGGTATCAGGCTTTTATTTAATTCCGCTTGGTTGTGCACCTCTAACAATACTTCTAAGGCGATGGAATGTGCGAAAGCAGTGAGAGATTTTATTTGTGATTGGGTCAAAACCGCGGCAATCAATAAAATGGCATCGGCGCCATACGCCTTGGATTCTATGATTTGGTATTCATCGATGATGAATTCTTTGCGCAGTACAGGTGTTTTGACGCAGGCTTTTGCCAATAGTAAATCGTCCGATGAGCCGCCAAAGAACTTCGTGTCTGTCAATACTGAAATCCCACTCGCTCCGGCCTCTTCATAACCTTTCACCACATTTTCCAATGATAGGTTGTGGTTGATTGTGGCCTTGGAGGGCGAACGTCGCTTGTGTTCGGCTATAATGCCGAAAGGTGAATGCAATACCGATTTACTCAAAGAAGTAGTTTGACTATTGAATAACTCACTATTTTCCAATTGATTTGCAGAAACCACACTTTTCTTCAAGGCAATTTCTCTTTTTTTGTGCGCTATGATTTGGTCTAAAATATTCATGCTAGCTGACTTATTTTTTGAAGTTTTTGTAATTTTTCTAATGCTTTTCCCGATTGCAAGCTGGCTTCTGCTTTGGCAAAAGCATCCGGGATACTACAGTTTTCCACTGTAGCGATGGCCAAAGCCGCATTGGCACAAACCGCATTTTGTTGGGCTCTAGTGCCGTTGCCCGAAATGATATTCATAAAAATTCGAGCAGATTCTTCAATAGTGGTTCCGCCTTTGAGGTCTTCGAGCGCGGGAGGAGAAAGATTGAAATCGGCGGCACGGATAATACTCTCGGTGGCTTTGGTGATGATTTTAGCATCGGCGGTTAGGGAAATCTCATCAAAACCATCCAAAGCGTGAAGAATAGTGTAATTTACGGAGGTGTTTTGGTACAGATACGCATACATTCGAGCTAACTCCAAACTGAAGACTCCTACCAATTGGTGTTTCGGAAACGACGGATTGACCATTGGACCAAGCATGTTGAAAAAGGTTTTAACGCCTAATTCTTTTCGAATCGGACCAACGTTTTTCATAGCCGGATGGAACAATGGCGCATGTAAAATGGCGATGTTGGCTTCTTCCAAACATTTAGTTAAAAAAGCTTTGTCATTACTGAATTTCACGCCCAAAGTTTCCATTACATTGCTGGAGCCGGATATGGAAGAAACGCCGTAGTTGCCGTGTTTGGCGACCTGAATTCCCGCGCCGGCTGTAACAAAAGAGGCTAGTGTAGAGATATTGAACGTGTCTTTACCATCACCGCCGGTGCCACACAAGTCGATAGTGTTGTAGGTGGAGAAATCGATGGGAATACAAAGTTCTAAAAGCGCTTCTCGGAAGCCGGAAAGCTCTTCGATGGTGATATTACGCATCATATAAACCGTTAAAAAGGATGCAATTTGACTCGGATTGTATTGTCCGTTTGAAATGTTAACTAAAACGGTTTTAGCTTCCTCTTGGCTGAGGGTTTCGTGATTGATTAATCGTTGGAGTATGAGTTTCATAATACTTAGTTTAGGTGAACTGCCGAAGCATCGACAGCATAAAAAGGTTACTGTCGACGTTGGGCAGACAGTAAGCTAAGCGTTAAGCCAGTTTTTTAAGATGGTTTTGCCGTGTGGCGTGAGTACGCTTTCCGGGTGGAATTGTACGCCTTTCACGTCTAGTGTTTTATGTCGGAGTGACATGATTTGACCGCTTTCGTCGGTTGAGGTGATTTCTAAAACTTCCGGAAAATCATTTGCATTAACTACCCACGAATGGTAGCGGCCGACTTCAAATTCCGCAGGTAAATCTTTAAAAAGCGATTCGTCGGTTACGGTTGGTTTGACTGTTGTAGCCACGCCGTGATAGACTTTGTCTAAATTAATCAGGCTGCCGCCGAAAACCTCACCGATGGCTTGTTGGCCTAAGCAAACGCCTAAGATGCTTTTGGTAGCGGCGTATAGGGCAATAACGGGTTTGAGTAGTCCGGCTTCATCGGGTAGGCCCGGGCCGGGTGACAGAAGGATTTTATCGAAAGAATCCAGTTCTTCCAATTCGAATTCGTCGTTGCGAAAAACAGTCACCGTTGCGTTCAAATCTTCCAGATAGTGAACCAAATTGTAAGTGAAGCTGTCGTAATTGTCGATAACGGCTATTTTCATGGTATAAAGTTAAAGGGTTTCGGCTAATTCTAATGCTTTATTTAAGGCTTTTAGTTTGTTGAATACTTCTTGTGTTTCGTTTTCTTCCGAAGAACTTTCTACGATTCCGGCTCCGGCTTGGTAATGCAATTGGTGGTTTTTACTGAGGAAAGTGCGAATCATAATGGCGTGATTAAAGTTGCCTTCGAAGTCCATAAAACCAATGGCACCGCCATAAAAAGTTCGGTTGGTAGGTTCAAATTTTTCAATTAACTGCATGGCTTTATGTTTTGGAGCACCACTTAAAGTTCCGGCCGGAAATGTATTTGCCACCAATGCTATAGTATTTTCTTTTAAATGGCCACTGACTTTTGAAACGAGGTGAATCACATGCGAAAAAAATTGGACCTCTTTGTATTTTTCCAGAGTGACATTAGAGCAATTGCGGCTCAAATCATTTCGCGCTAAATCGACTAACATCACATGCTCGCTGTTTTCTTTCGGGTCTTCGGCTAGTTTTTTAGCGAGTTCCGCATCTTGTTCGTCATTCCCGGTTCGCAGAAAGGTTCCGGCTATCGGATGGATTTCGGCCCGATTGTTTTTGACGATTAATTGGGCTTCGGGCGAAGAACCGAATATTTTGAAATTGCCGTAATCAAAATAAAATAAATAAGGCGAAGGATTGATGTTGCGCAGCGCTCTATAGACGTTGAATTCATCACCTTTGAAGGCTTGGGCAAATCTTCGGGACAATACTAATTGGAATACATCGCCCCGACGACAGTGTTTTTTGGCCAAAGTAACCATCGCTTTGAATTCGGCATCGGATAAATTTGACTCTGCATTTCCGTTCTTGGAGAATCGGTAACTGGCAAACGTTTTGGTTTGAATAAGTTGTTCTATTTCGGCAGTATTATCCGAATTATCGGTAGTGTGACAAAAAAGATAAGCTTCGTTTTTGAAATGGTTGATGGCGATAATGTTTTGATATACGGCGTAAAACAAATCGGGTAGTGCTAAATCGCCGTCTTTTTTACGGATGTTTATTTTGTCGAAATAACACACCGCATCATAACCGATATAGCCAAACAAACCGTTGTTGATGAATTTAAAGGGATTGGGTTCGGGTTTGAATTGTTTTACAAAAGTTTCTAATTCCCGAATGATATCAGTTTCAGGAGTAACAGTACCGACAGTCATTTTACTGTCGGGAAAAGATTGGGTTAGACTATTGTTTTCTAATTTGATAAACGCGATAGGGTTACAACAAATGTAAGAGAAACTGTTGTCTGAAGCATGATAGTCGCTGCTTTCCAACAATATGCTATTGGGGAATTTGTCGCGAATTTTCAAATAGACACTCACCGGCGTAAGCGTGTCGGCTAAAATTGATTTGTAACGGGTGTACAGCGGATAATTTTTCATAATGTAATTTTTGGGCATAAAAAAAGGCTTGTCGTGAATGACAAGCCTTTTAGGATATTTAGATTTTAAAATATACTCATAGCGGACTAATTCACGACGTTCGACGTAAAGCATTCCACCACCAAGTAATATTTAAAATGTTGTTCATGAATTGTGATTTTGAACAAAAGTAGAGAAGTAGTTTTGAATTTCCAAACAGACAATAAAAAAACCTCGAAAATTATTTCGAGGTTTTGGTTTCATAACAATCACTCCCAAATTAGAACTGAAGTTTTACTGACAATTCAAAGTCATCATAGATGGCCTTGTCTCCGATGCTGTCAAAAAAGCTTTTTGAGTTGTATTTGATGTCGTATTTGGTTCTGTCTACTTTGAATGATGTTGTAGCGGTGTTGCCACTTACCGTTAAGTCAAAAGTCACAGGATTTGTGATGCCTTTAATGGTTAAATCAGCAGTTACAGTATAGACACCATTACCTTTATCAGCAATTTTAGTGAATTTTAATGTAGCCGTTTTGAATTTGTCGGTTCCAAAGAAATCTTCCGATTTTAAGTGTCCGTCCAATTTTGTTTTCCATTCGCCGCTTAAGTCGGTTGCAGTTAGCGATGTCATGTCAACCGTAAAATTACCTCCGGTTACTTTTTTTCCTTTGAATATAAGCATTCCTTCTTTAAAATTAACGGTTCCGCTGTGCTCTCCGGTTACTTTTTTACCAACCCAATTGATGCTGCTTTTTGAAGCATCGATTTTTTTGTTTTGTGCAGTAGCTACTGTAGTTCCCAAAGTAACAAGTAGTGCAATGGCAAGTGTTTTTAAGTTTTTCATTGTGAATTAAATTTAAGTTATAGATTATTTTTAAAATGTATGTGAAAATTTAGGATGATGTTCTGTACTTCTCCAATAAATCGGATAGCTGAATCAGTTCCTGAGGCTCTAAGTTTTCGGCTAATGCTTGTTCGTGTGCATCTACTTTAGGGTCTAATTCAGTTAAGACATCCAATCCCTTTTGGGTAATCAGCACCTCAATTTTCCGCCTGTTTTGGGGGCAAACCTCGCGAGTGACTAAATCTTTTAATAACAGTTTGTCAATCAATCGGGTAGTATTACTGTTTTTAGCCAGCATGCGTTCCTGAATCACACACATATTGGCCGGTTTCCCTTTTTGTCCTCTAAGGATGCGTAATACATTATACTGCTCACCCGATAAATCGTAAGGCTTTAAAATTTCATTAAACCTGTCACTGATTACATGCTGTGTATACATGATATTCAGGATAACTCTTTTAGCATCACTCAAAGAAACATTTGATTTTATGATTTCTTCAATTCTCATAATTACAATTACAAAATTTGTAGATACAAATATATAAAGCTTTTTATTTGTATATACAAATGTTGTGTTATTTTTTTGTTAAAGATTTCGATCTCGGCATCAAATTAACCCTAGCATTTAAAATTAACCCTTCAGAATTTAGTATTTTTGAAAAAAATAAGATTATGGATTTAACACAACAAGACTGGAAAACACAAGCCGAGAGAGACCCAAATGCGGTAATTCTCGATGTCAGAACTTCAGAAGAGTGTAGCGAGGGTTTCATACCTAAGGCTGTCAATATTGATATCTATAAGGGACAAGGGTTTATTTATGCCCTGGAGGAATTGGACAAATCAAAAAATTATTATGTGTATTGTAAGGCCGGTGCCCGCAGTGCTCAAGCCTGTCAAATTATGAACCAATTGGGTTTTGAAAACACTTTCAATTTGTTGGGTGGCTTTATGAATTGGAAAGGCGATGTAGCCTTTGCTGCTGAAGACTAGCATCATGAATATTCCATCGTCAAATAAACCACGTGTTGTCATTATCGGTGGTGGTTTTGCCGGTATTGCGCTAGCTAAAAAACTCAAAAATAAAGGTGTTCAGGTTGTTATTTTAGACAAACATAATTATCACACCTTTCAGCCTTTGTTGTACCAAGTAGCTACCGGAGGTTTGGAAGCCGGCTCCATTGCGTATCCTATTCGCAAAGTCATACAAGATTATAACGATTTTTATTTCCGACTCACCTCGGTAAAAGAAATTGACACTAAAGAGCAAAAAGTAATTTCGGAAATAGGCGATTTGCATTACGACTACCTGGTGATTGCGACGGGTTCCAAAACCAATTATTTCGGAAATAAAGAAATCGAACGCAATTCGATGTCGATGAAAACTATTCCCCAGTCTTTAAACATCAGAAGCTTAATCCTGGAAAATTTTGAGCAGGCCGTACTCATTAAAGATGAGACAGAAAGAAACCTATTGATGAATTTTGTATTGGTCGGCGCCGGACCGACAGGCGTGGAGCTTGCCGGAGCCTTGGCTGAAATGAAAAAGGCGATTTTGCAAAAAGATTATCCCGATTTGGATATATCCAAAATGGAAATCAATTTGATACAAAGCGACAATAGGGTTTTGAATACCATGAGTGAGAAATCATCTTCAGAAGCCGAGAAGTTCCTGATTAATTTGGGGGTTAAAGTTTGGAAGAATGTCCGTGTAACAAATTATGATGGGAGAACCATTTCGACCAATACAGAGTTGACTTTTGAAACTGCCACGGTAATTTGGACGGCGGGAGTTCAGGGAGCAGCAGTCAGAGGATTGTCTGCCGATGCTTTGGTGGATAGAGTGGATCGAATCCGAGTGAACGAATACAATCAGGTTAGAGGATACGACACTATTTTTGCGATTGGTGATATTGCGCAAATGGAATCTAAAGATTACCCGTTTGGACATCCCATGATGGCACAACCGGCGATGCAACAAGGCGATTGCTTAGGCGATAATTTAATCCAACTCATACAAGGTCGAATCATGAAGCCTTTTGTATATAACGATAAAGGTTCAATGGCTACTATCGGCAGAAATAAAGCGGTAGTCGATTTGCCTAAATTGCACTTCAGCGGTGTTTTCGCTTGGTTTGTTTGGATGTTTGTGCATTTGTTCTCGCTCATTGGATTTAAAAATAAAGCCGTTGTATTTACCAATTGGGTGTACAATTATATCCGATTTGATCGGGAAGGACGTTTAATTGTGCGACCGTATAAAAAAAGAAGTTTTACGACGTTTACCAGTGATGAATTTTAGAAGAAAAGTACTATTTTAAATTCTTTTTTTTACTTTTAGTACAAATTTTAAATGAATAACTCATGAAATTAAATTTCTCTTTTCTCATACTATTGATTTCCTTCAATTTTTATTGCCAAACAGGTTATATAAAAGGGTATTTTATTGACAATGCTGGAACAAGAGTTGAATGTTTTATCAACGGGTCATTTTTGGATTTTAATCCTTCTGAAATAGAGTATAAATTGACCTTGGAGTCAAAAACGGAGACCATTGATATTAATCAAATGAGAGAGTACGGCGATAATTCGGAATACAGATTTGTTCGGTATGAGATAATGATTGATGAATTTAGAACCGGAAAAATAGGAACAGATAAGGCTCTCTATTACATTAAAAAAAAAGTTTTCTTAAGGGAATTAGTTACCGGAAAAGCCAATTTATATTCATATAATGACAGTGGATCGATGAAGTTTTTTTTCAGTGTTAATGGAAGTGATACTCCAATACAATTAGAATATAAACTCTATTCTTTCGAAGGGGTAGTGTCACAAAACAACAACTATAAGCAACAATTGTTTAATAATTTGAAAGGAGAAAATATTTCACAGGATACTTTTAACAAATTGGAATACAAAAGTAAGTCTTTAATAAATTTATTTTTGAATTATAACTCTCAAAATGTTACCGGTAAAAATAATAAATCATTATTTAAAAAAATGATTGATTTCAATTTGTGGCTAAAAGGCGGCTATCAGCAAACTTCCTTTATTGCCAATTCGAATGATGACTTTATTGGAAATTTTGATTTTGGGTCAAAATCACAAATCAGGGCAGGTATTGAATTTGAGATGGTTATCCCATCTAGAGGCAATAATAACTTTTCATTTTTTATTGAAGTATCAAGCCTTAGTTATAAAGGAAACGCTACAAGATTTTATGGTGATGTAAATATGCAGTATGCTACTATTGAGATTCCGATAGGTTTAAAATACAATTTCGCAATAACGAATACAACCAAAGTCTTTCTTAGTGCCTCTCTACATAATAGCGTCATTACAAAAGCAGATTTTAACATGGAGAGCTTTTCAGATGTTTATGGTGATTTTAAAGGGACTTTTGGTTTAGGTTTTGGCACTGGAATTGTATTCAAGAAAAAGTTTTTACTGTCGGTTTTTACAATGAATAGGAAAAACGTCATGAATAATGACTTTTCATCCAGTTTAAAAAATACTTACGCTTACATTGGTTATAATGTTTTTTAATCTTTCCTTAAATAAGGAATATTTTAGATTGTCAATTCTTTTCCTAGTATTGTTGACAGCTTCTTGCCAATCCGCCTATCTCAACAGTCAAAAGTCGCCTGTTTTACTCGATATTCATCAGGAAAGCGATGAGAATGCTTTTGTCAATCTCAAAAATTTCAGTAATGATTTCGTATTCGATATGAAGTATGCCACGGCGGATAATTTTCTAAAAGAGAAGGTATATCCTTGCGGGGAGTGTTTTTTGCGGGTAAAAACCATCAAAGCTTTATTAGAAGCCAACAAAGCATTTATGAAAAAAGGGTATCGCATTAAGTTGTATGATTGTTACAGGCCGTTGGCTATCCAAAAAAAGATGTGGAAACTAGTTCCCGATGCCAATTATGTAGCCAATCCCAAAAAAGGTTCCATTCACAATCGGGGCGGTGCTGTCGATATTACGTTAGTTGATTCTTTGGGAATGGAGTTGCCTATGGGAACAGCATTTGATTTTTTCGGAGAAGAAGCCGGTCATCATTACCAAAATCTGAGCCAGGAAGTTTTGGACAACCGAAAGTTTTTAAAAGAA
Organism: Flavobacterium sedimenticola; assembly: GCF_030053345.1. Taxonomy (GTDB): domain Bacteria; phylum Bacteroidota; class Bacteroidia; order Flavobacteriales; family Flavobacteriaceae; genus Flavobacterium; species Flavobacterium sedimenticola. The sequence continues at coordinate 128,964 of NZ_JASGBP010000003.1, read as the reverse complement.
ATAATGCTGCAACATAATTTCAAATCGTTCGACTCAGAATGGTGGCATTACAACTTAAATAACAGTGCTGCCGATAAAGTGTCGAATCAGAAATGGCGCTGTGCCGACTAATTTTCAATACACTTTAAGTAGTTGATAAAATAATTTTCGGGTTCGTACTTGGCTTTATCCATTTCCGAAACAAACGAGGTTTTAAAAGGATAATCGATGGTTTCGCCGGCAAATTTTATTCGCATAAACGTTACGGGAGACGACTTCAAGTACTCGAAATTTTCCTTGGCAAAAGCAAAAGTCCCGGTCAGAATGCGGTTGTTTTTATTTTGATCGTCTCGTAGTAAAGTCCCGCAACTTTCCTGATTGGCGTTTAACAGCGTTACAATTTTTCCGTTATTCAACTGCAGGTAAATTTTAGTGTTGGCATCAAAACAAAGCGCTTTGATGAATTCGTCACTGCGTTGTAAAATTTGTGTTTCCACTCCTAAAACCCCATTACTGTTGATTAATGAAAAGTAAATGTTGGTAGAATTACCGGCAAAACTTCGTTCAAAAATCATATACTGTTTGGTCGATTTGTAAGTCCCTAAACTGTCATTGACATTCACATCAATTTCACAAGGGTTTTGCGCCAATACGGTTAAAGGCAGTAAAAAGGCAAACACAGCAATTAGATTCTTCATAAGGCAGTTTATAATTTGGTGCAAAGTAAAACTATTTTGCGGTTATTTTTGTCAGTGGTGAAAAAACAATAACGGTCGCCACCTTCTTTTATTTTCCATTTTTTTCGGATGGTATCCACCGTTTCGGGAAAATTGCGTACCGTAACGTTAGCTTTTGTCTGAGTCAGTAAGTGTTTCATTTCGTTTTTGGTATAATCCACACATTTTTCAATTACAAAACACCGACCGGGAAATTTCAGCAAGGTGTTTGATGTGTACAAATGCGAATGTGGGTGAAGTTTTGCAATATTAAATTGCGTTGACACTTCGTCAAATCCGCCCGATTTCATAATGGCGGCGTTCGGTTCGTATAGGTATTGTTTTGGAAGATCAAAGGTTGCGGATGCTGTTGTGCTGTTGTCAAACGAAAAAGAGTCGGTGGCTTCTTTGGTTATATTAACTGCGATTATTTTTACACTGCCGTGATAGTTTTTCTCCAAAATCCAGAGCAGTTCTTTTACGTCATTATCTAACGCCACTACATGAATGGCTTTAACATACTTTAATTCTGCTAAGCCTGCAGTGATGTCCAATAACGGTGCGGTTTTTATTAAAACAGAACGGGTATAATCAAAATACAAATCTAAGTTTTCGGGTACATTGGGCAAACAATCCCGAAGCATAAAAACTTTGCCTTTAGTATCATTTCTCCGTGAGGGATCGATATACATCCAATCAAATGAAACCTTTTGTCGCTTCAAAATTTCCGTACTATCACCGGCGATACAACGGATGTTTGTTACATTGAGTGCTTTACAGTTATGAGCCACAATTTCCGAAAGTTCCGAGTTGATCTCACAATGAATTACTTCGCTCATTTTTTTGGCAAAATAGTAGTCATCTATCCCAAAACCGCCGCTCATATCAATCAAACGGTTGCCGGAAATCAGCGTGGCTTTGTATGCGGCTGTTTTTTCTGAAGAGGTTTGCTCAACGGATATTTTAGAAGGATAAATTATATTTTTGGTTTGAAACCATGTAGGCAATTTGGTTTCCGCTTTTTGTTTGGCACTGATTTGCTCCAAAATGGCATGCCACTCCACAGGAGCAAACGGATTTTTTTGCAAGGCCAATTTAGGGACATCAGCCTTGGTGTTTTGCCGGATGAAATCCTGAATTTCTGCCGAAACTAGGGCATGATTCATACTAAATATTTTTGGTAAACTGTTTGATGATTTTGTTTTCGGGAAAAAATTCTTTCCCAACTACTTTAATAATGGTAAACAAAGGTACAGCAATCACCATTCCCATTATACCAAATAAAAACCCGCTGATTAGGATTACTAAGAAAATTTCCAGCGGATGTGAATTAACACTTTTCGAGAAAATAAGCGGCTGCGAAATATTGTTGTCGATGAGTTGTACAATAAAGAATCCGATGAGTACAAAAATAGTTGACGGTAAAATTTCAGTTTGAAAATCTTCGCCTAAATGACTCATCATGGTCAGGAATCCGGCTATGATGGTGCTGATAATCGGACCGATGTAAGGCACAATGTTTAAAATGGCACACAGAAAAGCAATGATTAGGGCGTTCTCAATCCCGAAAATTAAAAGCACAATCAGATAAAGCACAAAAATAATGAGCAGCTGTAACAGCAATCCGATAAAATATCGCGACAACAATTCGTTAATCTTGGTCACCGAATTTATGATTTGCTCTTCGTGAGCATCGGGTAATATCTTTTTGGCACCTACCAAAAACATCACTTTATCTTTTAAAAAGAAAAAAGTAATAAAGAAAACCGATGCCAATCCGACACCAATATTACTTATGGTAGTGAGTATGGAGTTGAAAAAAGAGGTGAAAACGTCGAGGTTAATGTTGGTGTTGACTAATTTTTTGGCATCAATATTATGACTCTTTAAGTAAGTTAATGTTTGATTGGTCAGTTCAACAATATTTTTTTCAATGGCTTGTGTGTTCAGCAGTGACAGATTGTTGCTTTGTGAAACAATCAGCGGAACAAACATCAATAGTATGCCGACAATAATCAGCATAAAAAAAACTAAAGTGACCGATACCGCAGCCGTATTCGAGAATTTGAGTTTTTGTCTTAAAAATTCCACAACCGGGTTAGCTATCAGGGTAAAAACGAGTGCGATAATCAAGTACAATATAACGGTTTGAATCTTATACAGAAAATAGAGTAGCAGCGCAAACAGTAATAGGATACCAATCGCTTTCACAATTCCGACAGCTATTGTTCTTGAGGTTATCATAATTTTAATTTTGACTAAAGTAAAAAAAAACTCGTCTCATTAAAAGTAACGAGACGAGTTTTTAAAATTATACGGTTATTTATTATGGCTGTGCAAAAGAAAATCGTGGTCCGCCCGATAAGAATATGGCATCCATACGCGCTTTTTGTCCGGCAGTAAACATATACATACCACGGTCATCCGTGTAGTCCATGTAGTTCATAGTCATCTCAACCGGTGTACCGGAACAGGTGCTGTAATGCGGATACGTTGGTACGCCGTAATTAGCGGTATTGTGTAGCGGAGTATCAGCCACAAAGTCGTTTCCACAAGTAGTATCACCCCAAATATGACGTAAATTCATCCAGTGGCCTACTTCGTGAGTAGCGGTTCTTCCTAAGTTGTATGGGTAACTTGGACTTGAATTACTGTACACCCCAAAATATCGGGAATCGATAACTACCCCGTCAGTAGCTGCCGAACCACCCGGGAACTGCGCATACCCTAAGATTCCGCCGCCAATGGTACACACCCAAAGATTTAATTTAGTTGATGGAGAAGTAGGATCAATTCCGCCTTGCTTGGCTTTTTTCATGGCGTCACGGGTTCCCCAAGAGGTTTTAGTAGTTGATTTTCGAATTACCTGATCCAATTCAAAAGAGATGCCTACATTGGCTTTTACACCGGAGAACAGCGTCGGAACCTGATTGTAATCGGCATTCTGCGCATTAAAATCAGCATTCAACACATCAATTTGCGATTGAATTTGTGCCAATGAAATATTTTCAGCCGCGGTTTTATACAAAACGTTCACCACCACCGGAATGACAATTTTTCCGTTTACCAAACGCCCGTTAGCTATGGCATTCTCCGTAAATGATTCGATTTGATTCATTTTGATGGCTAATTCCGGATTTTCTTGTAGTTGTCGCTCTAAAACTTCATAAGAAACACAGTTTCTCTTGGTAATTCTTGCTTCCGATTGGTTTGCCTTTTCATCTTCTTGGCAAGAAAACAGCATTGACAATACTGCCAATGATAAACAAATTTTTTTCATAATTCAATAATTATTTGGTTAAATAGTTATTGCAATTTTATAGAATAAGAGTTTATTTTAAAAATAAATCAGCGGAAGTTTTCAACAAATCGACAAACAACAACGATTTTAGACTTTTTAAATCGGCATACTGCTTTTTTGAAAGATTAAAGCTGCTTTTAATTGTTGAAAATGTAGTAAAGTAGATTGGCGCCCATTTTGAGTGCTTTTTCTCTGACTTCTTTCGGGTCGTTGTGTACATCCGGATCTTCCCATCCGTCACCTAAGTCGCACTCAACGGTGTATAGAAAAACCAATCGGTTTTCTATAAAAACGCCAAAGGCTTGCGGACGTTTGTTGTCGTGTTCGTGTATTTTGGGTAGTCCGGAAGCAAACACATTGGGTTTTTGGAAAATAGGATGATTGGCCGGAATCTCCACCAAATCGTTGTTCGGGAAAATGCGTTTAATTTCTCTTCGAATGTATTGATCCATACCATAGTTGTCGTCGGCATGAATAAATCCGCCCGAAAGCATGTAATTTCTTAAATTCACGATTTCGGCATCGCTGAACACAATATTCCCGTGGCCGGTTAAGTGTACAAACGGATAACTGAAAATATCGGGACTCCCGGGTTCTACCGTCGCGGGCTTGCTTTTAATATTGGTGTTGATGGTTTGATTGCAATATTTAATCAAATTGGGTAACGAGGTAGGATTGGCATACCAATCGCCTCCGCCATTGTATTTCAGCAAGGCAATTTCCTGGGAATATCCCACGGTCGTGAATAATAGGAACAGTATCAGTATTCTTTTCATACCTTTTTAATTAGACTTCGTTTTTAAACACTACCGAATGGCAAGCGACCACCGCAGCGGTTTCAGTACGCAAACGAGTTTGACCCAAAGATACCGGAATAAAGGCATTTTCAATAGCGGTTTCAATTTCTTTACCTGAAAAATCGCCTTCGGGACCGATGAGTATGGTGACAGCCTCTTTGGTTTTTAATTCGTGCTTCAACGATTTTTTGTCGGTTTCTTCACAATGTGCGATGAATTTTTGTCCGGGATGCTCTTTTTTGAGAAACTCCTTAAACGAAATCGAGTCGTTTAATTTAGGCAAAAAATAATGCAGCGATTGCTTCATGGCCGCTTCTATAATTTTTTGAAAACGATCGGTTTTAACCACTTTTCGTTCCGAATGGTCACAAATAATCGGTGTGATTTCGTGTATGCCTATCTCGGTGGCTTTTTCTAGAAACCACTCGTAGCGCTCGTTCATTTTGGTAGGCGCTACGGCCAAATGCAAATAAAATTCGGTTGGCTTTTGTTCGGTAAACGAACGAATGGCAACGGTGCATTTGGAATCGGAAGCCAAAACAATTTCGGTGACAAATAAAAATCCTAAACCGTTGGTGACATGCAATACATCGCCTTCTTTTTTACGAAGCACTTTGATGATGTGTTTGCTTTCTTCTTTGTCAAAAACAAACGTATCGGTACTTGATGAAACCGTAGGGTTGTAAAATAATTGCATAGTTTAAAATTCAATTCGGGCTTTGGCTACCACGGCAGCATCGGCAAACTTGTCGTGTAAATAGTTGTGATACCCAACAATCCCAATCATGGCAGCGTTATCGGTAGTGTACTCAAATTTCGGAATAAAGGTTTTCCAACCGTATTTTCCTTCGGCCGCTTTTAGTGTGTTTCGGATGCCCGAATTGGCCGAAACCCCACCGCCGATGGCAATTTGCCGGATACCGGTTTCTGCTACGGCCAGCTGCAATTTCTCCATCAAAATTTCGATGATGATGTTTTGCACCGAAGCACAAATGTCGTTTTTGTTTTCTTCAATAAAGTTCGGATTTTCGGCCACATGTTTTTGGACGAAATATAAAATTTGCGTTTTCAACCCCGAGAAACTAAAGTCTAAACCATCCACTTTGGGTTTGGTAAAAGCAAATCGTTTCGGATTTCCTGCTGCGGCAAATTGATCGATTAACGGTCCGCCCGGATAGGGAAGCCCCAGTATTTTTGCCGTTTTATCAAAGGCTTCACCTACTGCATCGTCAGTAGTTTCTCCGATAATTTCCAAATCAAAAAAATCGTTGACTTTCACAATTTGGGTATGTCCGCCCGAAATGGTTAGTGCTAAAAAGGGAAATTCGGGTTTATCAAATCCTTCCTCATCAATAAAATGTGCCAAAATATGAGCATGCATATGATTGACTGCAATAAGCGGAATTTGTAAAGCCATCGCCAACGATTTGGCAAAAGAGGTGCCCACCAAGAGTGAACCCATCAGTCCCGGACCTTGTGTAAAAGCAATGGCAGCGAGTTGTTCTTTGGCAACTCCGGCTTTCTTCAACGCCACATCAATCACGGGTACTATGTTTTGCTGGTGCGCTCTCGAAGCGAGTTCGGGAACGACACCACCGTATTCTTCGTGTATGTGTTGTCGGGCTACGACATTCGAAAGCACTTTATTATTGCGCAAAACGGCAGCAGCCGTGTCATCACACGAACTTTCAATAGCCAGAATAAAAACTTCCTCAGGATGCATAAAGGGCACAAATTTTGATTTATATTTGACAGTCCGTCCGAAAAATCAAAAATAACGATTTTTTGCAAAGGTAATTTTCTTTCCTAAGTCAAACACCATTTGGAAAAAAATAAAAAAAATAGCAAGCTCAAAAAAGTCAGAAAGATTATTCTCCGCACAGTTATTGGGCTTGTTTTGTTTTTGCTACTCATAACGATAGCGCTCTCCCTGCCGGTGGTGCAAACCAAAATTGCCCATTATGCCACTAAGAACATCAATGAAGAATACGGCACTAACATCAATATCGACGAAGTAGCGATTACTTTTTTTGGCGGTGTCAAGCTCAAAAAGGTGCTTATTTTAGACCATCATCAAGACACCCTGATTTATTCGCAACGCATTAAAACCAGCATACTCGATTTAAACAAATTGATAAACGGGAAACTCATTTTCGGGGATTTGCAATTGGATCAGTTTTACCTTCAAATCAAAACCTACAAAAACGAAAAGGATACCAGTTTGGATTTGTTTGTTGATGCCTTTGATGACGGCAAAAAAGGGAGCGGAAAGTTTTTGATGACTTCCGATAACATCCATCTCAAAGAAAGCCGTTTTGTGATGATTGACGAAAACAGAGCGCAACCGAAAGATGTTGATTTTACCCAACTAAACGCCCATCTGAAAAAATTCAAGATTAAAGGTCCCAATGTGTATACAACCATTGCCACGATGTCATTTAAAGACCACCGCGGCGTTTTGGTTGATAATTTGGAAGCCGATTTTACCTATACCAAGAGCAATATAGTGCTCCAAAAGATGGCTATCAAAACACCCGAATCCTTTCTTAAAGGAAACGTTCGGTTGATTTATAATAAAGACAATCACGATTTCAGCGATTTTAACAATCGGGTCAAATTTGATGTGGTTGTGGACAGTTCCCGACTTTCCACCAACGACATCAGATGTTTTTATGCCGAATTAGGAAAAAATAAAAAGTTCTATTTGAAATCGAAAATCAAAGGAACGTTGAATAATTTCTACGCCACCCGTTTGTATCTGGTAGACGACAGTAACTCGGTGATTAGGGGTGATGTCAATTTTAAGAACCTGTTTCCCAGAAGTCCGGGGCAGTTTTACATGAAGGGTGATTTTGATAAAATCACTTCCACTTATACCGATTTGACAAAGTTGTTGCCCAATATTTTAGGCAAAAAACTTCCGTCATCATTACAAAAACTGGGGCAGTTTCAGTACACCGGTACGGCTGAAGTAACACAAACGTACATCAACACCGATTTTGTCATGAATACGGCCTTAGGCATTGTCGAGTCGGATTTGCACATGTCGAATCTCAACAATATCGACAATGCACAATACAGTGGCAATGTAATTCTGGATGGTTTCGATGTGGGAGCACTCATCAACGATAAAACCATCGGTAAAGTAAGTTTGGATTTGGATGTAGACGGTAAAGGATTTACGCAAAAATATTTGAATACTTCCTTTGTAGGCGACGTCTATCAAGCGCAATACAACGGTTATAATTACAGCAAGATTATTGTGGATGGTTACTTCAAGCAACCCATTTTCAGAGGGAAAGTATTCGTTAATGATCCAAACTTGTTTATGGATTTTAACGGAACGGTTGACTTATCCAAACGGGAAAACATTTATGATTTCCACTCTAAAATCGATTATGCCAATTTGGTAAAATTAAATTTCATCAAAGACTCCATATCGGTATTCAAAGGTGATATTGTAGTGAAAGCCACCGGAAATTCATTCGATAATTTAAAAGGAAATTTGCTGTTAACGAATGCTTCCTATCAGAACAAAAAAGACATTTACTTTTTAGACATACTCGAGTTGAACTCTTCTTTTGATGCTACCGGGGAAAGAACAATTGCGGTTAATTCACCCGATGCCATCCAGGGCTCTGTAGTGGGGCGTTTTAAATTCAATCAACTCCAAAAAATGGTTGAAAACTCATTAGGAACTTTTTACTCCAATTACAAACCTAATGCAGTAGGACCTAATCAGTATGTGAAATTCAATTTTGCCGTCAATAGTAAAATTATTGAGATTTTTAACCCCGATATTACGCTGGCTTCCAACACCATTCTCAGAGGAAATGTAGGCTCTGATACCAAGAACTTTAACCTTAATTTTAGCTCTCCGAAAGTCACGGCCTACCAAAATACTTTTGATAATGTTTTGGTGCAGGTTGATAACAAAAATCCGCTGTATAATGCTTATGTTCAAATGGATTCTATTAAGACCAAGCATTACAAAGTACGCGATTTCAGTATGATTAATACTTTTGTCAACGACACGCTGCATTTCAGAACCGAGTTTAAAGGCGGAAAAGAAGGACTCGATTTTTACAACCTTAATTTCTACCATACCATCAACAAAGAAAACAACAATGTGGTTGGTTTTGAAAAATCGGAGTTGATGTTCAAGGATTATTTATGGTATTTAAACGAAAAGGATGAAGCGAATACGAATAAGATTGTATTCGATAAAAAAATGACCAGCTTTTCCTTTAACAGTTTGATGTTGTCTCACGAAGACGAAAGCATCAATTTGATTGGCGTTATCAAAGACAGGCTCAATAAAGATTTACAGCTCGACTTTACCAATGTGAACCTCAATAAAGTCACACCGGATGTCGAAAAATTCAAATTTGCGGGGAATTTAAACGGTAAAGTCAACTTCAAACAAAGCAATGCCGTTTTTCAGCCTACAGCACAAGTCACGATTGATAGTCTCTCGGTTAACAGTATTGCCTTGGGAGATCTCAATCTGGATATCAAAGGAGATGAAACGCTGACAAAGTTCCACTTAAACTCGAATCTGGAAAATGAAAATGTGGATTCGTTTAATGCCGACGGGGATATTCAAGTGGTAGGCAATCAAACGCTACTCGACATTGATTTGAGTTTCGACCGATTTAATTTGGGAATTTTGAGCATGATTGGGGGTGATGTGATTACGAATATTCGCGGTTTTGCTTCCGGAAATGCTCGTATTGACGGCAATTTTAACAGTTTGGATTACAACGGAAGGTTGTTCATTAATGATGCCGGACTCACCATACCGTATCTCAATGCCGATTATCAGTTTGTGAATAATTCCATCGTAGACGTTACCGAAAATAAATTTATCATACGGGAAACGACCATTAAAGACACCGAATTTGAAACACAAGGAACGTTGAGCGGGTATATCAGACACAAACAGTTTGGCGATTGGCAGTTGGATTTGGCCGTCAACTCCAACCGATTGCTAGCCTTGAATACTGTGGATCATGAGGATGCGGCCTATTATGGCAAAGCCTTTATGGATGGTTCTGCCACCATCAAAGGTCCAACGAGTGGTTTGATGATTCGGGTGAATGCCGAGTCGGCCAAAGGAACCGACATCAAAATTCCTATCAACGATGCCGAATCGGTAGAGGAGAACAGTTATATTCATATTTTATCGCCAAGCGAAAGGATTAAAAAAGGAAAAGATAAATTGGCGGTCAATAAAAATTTCAATGGTTTGGAATTGGATTTCAATTTTGAAATTAATAAAAATGCCGATATTGAAGTCATTCTCAACCGAGATTCCGGTCACGGGATGAAAGGAAAAGGATACGGAACCTTGCTGTTCCGAATCAATACCCTGGGTAAATTTGAAATGTTCGGCGACTTCATTGCTTTAGAAGGTTCTTATAATTTTAAATACGGCGGCTTAATCGATAAAAAGTTTGATGTAAAAAAAGGCGGTTCCATTATTTGGTCGGGTGATCCGATGGCAGCCACGTTAAACTTAGAAGCGGTTTACAATACCACAGCCAATCCTGCGGTACTTATTGATAATCCTTCTTTTAATAAAAAGGTTGATGTAGAAGTGGTCATCGGGGTGAAAGGAAGCTTGTCGAGTCCGGAGCCCGATTTTAATATCAACTTTCCAACTGTCGGCAGTACCTTAAAATCGGAGATTCAATACCAGTTAGACGATAAAGACAAACGACAAACGCAAGCCTTGTATTTGCTTTCCACCGGTAGCTTTTTGAGTCAGGAAGGTGTCGACCAAAATCAATTATCCAACAATCTTTTTGAAAAAGCAGGGAGTTTGTTCAAAGATATCTTTTCGGGCGATAATGATAAAGTTTCCATTGCGCCGGAATATGTTATTGCCGACCGACTTCAAACCGGACAACAATCCGACGCTCGTGTAAATGTTAATGTTTCCTCCCGAATTAACGACCGTATCACTGTAAACGGGAAAGTTGGGGTTCCGGTGGGCGGAATTACCGAAACAGCTATTGTGGGTGATGTCGAAGTACAGTATAGGGTAAACGAAGACGGAACACTCAACCTGAGAGTTTTTAATAAAGAAAATGATATTACCTATATCGGTCAAGGTATTGGCTATACACAAGGTATCGGAATGTCGTACGAAGTGGATTTTGATACTTTGAAAGAATTGGTCAACAAAATCCTCAAGAACGCTAAGAAGAATAAAGCCAAGAAAACGGAGAACCACGACGATCACGATTCGGAGATGTTTCCCGAAGGTATTCAGATGAAGAAGAAAACCGATGCTGAAAAGGACAAAAAGAAGTCTGAACCCAAACCCAATCCGGAGGCTGTTCCTTCAGAGGATTAATCGTTTCATGACACTCGGCTGCTGTCATACTTAAAAACTTATCAACGAAAACGATTGAATTTTATTCTCAAAGTCAATATGTTGACGATACGAGTAAAAAACTACTTCATCTTTGCTAATTTTACATTTTAATCTCAAAAATATGTCTAAAAACATAAAAAAGATTGGTGTCTTAACTTCCGGGGGTGATTCACCCGGAATGAATGCCGCCATTCGTTCTGTAGTCAGAACGTGTGCCTACCATAATGTCGAATGTATCGGGATTTACCGAGGCTATCAAGGCATGATTGAGGGCGATTTTAAAGAAATGGGGCCGCGTAGCGTAAACAACATCGTAAACAAAGGCGGAACTATTTTAAAATCGGCGCGTTCTAAAGAATTTATGACACCGGAAGGTCGTCAAAAAGCGTATCAAAACTTAAAAAGTGCCGGCGTCGATGCTTTGGTGGTTATCGGTGGTGACGGTTCTTTTACCGGTGCGGAAGTATTTAACAACGAATTCGGTTTTCCGGTGATGGGCATTCCGGGAACTATAGACAACGATATTTTCGGAACCAGTCATACCTTGGGTTACGACACGGCTTTAAATACGGTGGTGGAAGTAATCGATAAAATTCGCGATACGGCGAGTTCGCACAACCGCCTCTTCTTTGTAGAGGTTATGGGGCGCGATGCCGGTCATATTGCTTTAAATGCCGGAATCGGTGCCGGAGCCGAAGAAATCTTAATACCCGAAGAAGATTTAGGTCTGGAACGTTTGTTGGATTCTTTAAAGAAAAGTAAAGCATCCGGAAAATCATCGAGTATAGTCGTAATTGCTGAAGGCGATAAAATCGGTAAAAACGTATTCGAACTCAAAGATTACGTCGAAGCTAACTTACCTGAATACGATGTAAGAGTTTCGGTTTTAGGTCACATGCAACGCGGTGGCGCGCCTTCTTGTTTTGACAGGGTTTTGGCGTCTCGTTTGGGGGTAAAAGCTGTAGAATCGCTGTTAGAAGGTAAAACCAATTTCATGGTCGGATTGCTAGCCGATAAAGTCGCTTTAACTCCGTTAGAGCAAGCCATCAAAGGTCATTCGGAAATAGACAAAGAATTACTCAGAGTGTCCGATATCATGACCACATAATGAATAGTCATTTCAATTAGTAATTTAATTAGTAACAAACATAAAATGTCAAAAGTAAAATTAGGAATTAACGGTTTCGGAAGGATCGGAAGAATTGTGTTCAGAGAAACCTTTAACAGAGATAACGTAGAAGTAGTAGCCATCAACGATTTGTTAGATGTAGAACATTTAGCTTATTTATTAAAATACGATTCGGTTCACGGTCGTTTCAACGGAAAAGTGGAAGTTAAAGACGGAAAATTGTATGTAAACGACAAGTTTATCCGTGTTACCGCCGAAAGAGATCCGAAATTAATTCAATGGGATGATGCTTCCGTAGATGTAGATGTGGTAGCCGAGTGTACCGGATTTTTTACCACTTTGGAAACCGCCCAAGCCCACATTGCCGGTGGTGCTAAAAAAGTAGTTATATCAGCACCGTCTGCCGATGCCCCGATGTTTGTAATGGGGGTTAACCACCACGAAGTAAAGCCTACCGATACCGTAGTGTCTAATGCTTCTTGTACAACCAATTGTTTGGCTCCTTTGGCCAAAGTAATCAATGATAATTTCGGCATTGTAGAAGGATTAATGACTACCGTTCACGCGACTACTTCCACACAAATGACTGCCGACGGACCTTCTCGTAAGGATTGGAGAGGCGGACGTGCGGCTAGTGTGAACATCATTCCGTCTTCTACCGGAGCGGCGAAAGCCGTAGGAAAAGTAATTCCGGCTCTAAACGGTAAACTAACCGGTATGTCGTTCCGCGTGCCAACCGTTGATGTTTCGGTGGTAGATTTAACCGTAAAGGTAGCCAAAGAAACAACGTATGATGAAATCATGGCGGTGTTGAAAAAGGCCTCAGAAAATGAAATGAAAGGCATTTTAGGCTTTACGGAAGACGATGTGGTTTCTCAAGATTTTGTGGGCGATTCCAGAACTTCTGTGGTGGATGCCAAAGCGGGTATCGGTTTGAATTCCACTTTCTTCAAACTGGTTTCTTGGTATGATAATGAATATGGGTATTCGAGCAAACTAATTGACTTATCGGTACATATTGCCAACTTATAACAGCTTTAAAATCCCGTCTGCATTCTTGTGGACGGGATTTTATTTTTTTACAAACTAAACCAAACCAAAAATGAAATTACTCGTTGACAGCGGTTCTACCAAAGCCGATTGGATTGCCATTGATGATAACGGAAAAGTGCTTTTTACCACGCAATCTTTAGGACTCAACCCGGAAGTACTGGACGAAAAAGAAATCATTCATCGTTTAGATGATAAATTCGATATTGAACACAATAAAGAGAAAGCCACCCATCTTTTCTTTTACGGCGCCGGTTGCGGCACGGATCGCATGAAAAACTTTTTGACTCAAGTATTCCAAAAGTACTTTACCAATGCGGTCGTTTCGGTGCACGAAGACACGTACGCCGCCGTTTACGCTACCACACCCAAAGATGAAGAAGCCATTGTTTGCATTTTAGGGACGGGTTCTAATTGTAGTTATTTCGACGGTAAAGTGTTGCATCAAAAAGTACAATCGTTAGGTTATATCGCTATGGATGATTGTTCCGGAAATCGCTTTGGACGCCATTTGATTCGCGGGTATTATTTTGGAAAAATGCCGGCCGATTTGGCTAAAGAATTTGAAGAAGAATACAACGTTGATCCCGATTACATTAAAGCCAACTTATACAAAGAACCGAATCCGAATGCGTATTTGGCCACTTTTGCCAAGTTTTTAATTAAACACAAAGACACTGAGTTTTGTCAAAAGTACATCAAAGCCGAAATGGTTGACTTTGTTGAAAACTACATTATGCAATTTGAAAATTGTACCAAAGTACCGGTACATTTTGTAGGCTCGATTGCTTTTTATTTGAAAGACGAATTGGAAGAAGTACTCAACAGTTACGGCATCCAATTAGGCAATGTGTTGCGTCGCCCGATTGACGGTTTGATTGCGTATCACATTTTGAATAAATAATCTTTTTAAAGTCCCGATTCGTCGGGATTTTTTATTTTTACTGAAAATCTATCTATGGAAATTGCCATTATAGCGCACGACGGCAAAAAAGCCGATATGGTGCAGTTTATCAACAAGAACAAGCATATACTCGAGAAAGAAAACATCAAGCTCATTGCCACCGGAACTACCGGCGGTAAAGTGGAAGCCGTGGGGATTAAAGTCAAGAAAATGTTATCCGGACCTTTAGGTGGCGATGCTCAAATTGCGGCACGCGTGGCGGAAGGCAAAACCAAGATGGTGTTGTTTTTTAAAGATCCGAATTCGAGCCATCCGCACGAACCGGATATCAACATGCTGATTCGGATTTGCGATGTACACAACGTGCCTTTGGCGACCAATGAGGCCACGGCGCAACTGTTGTTGTTAGGGCTGGATGAGGTAGTATAATCGACTCTTGCGTGAGCGATTGCAGCCGGGTGCCATGCACCGCGGAAAGCGCGACCCAAAGGGGCACGCCCTGATTATTTTACGGCAATCATCGAAATTTCGACGTTTACATTTTTAGGCAAACAAGCCACTTGAACCGTTTCTCTGGCGGGAGCGCTTGCTTCGTCGAAATAGCTGCCATATACCGCATTGATTCGGGCAAAATCGCCCATGTTCATAATAAAAATAGTCGTTTTTACGACGTTTTCAAAAGTCATATCGGCCGCCGCTAAAACCGCCTTCATATTTTCCATCACTTGTTGGGTTTCGGTTTCAATATCGTCTAAAACCAATGCCATCGTTTTGGGATCCAAAGCAATTTGTCCGGAGGTGTACAAGGTGTTGCCTACCAAAACCGCTTGGTTGTAGGGACCGATAGGAGCCGGTGCATTTTCTGTAAAAATTATTTTTTTCATGATTTTAGTATGTTAGTTATGTAGTCGGATTATCGGTTACGGGTTGCCCGAGGTTAGACCTTGAACGCGCCATTCGTCACCTTTTTATCTTAATGTTCTATCCGGAAGCGAACGTTTGTCCCACTTGATGTCGCTCAACACGCCCGATTTGATACCGATAAAAAAGCCCCAATAGGCATTGTCGCCAAACGGAACCCAGTTAAAATCCATGCGCCAACTTAACAAATCCCGTTCAAAACGCAGTTGGGTAAAGGTAACCCCTTTTTGAACAAAGTCGTAACCGGTAGAAACGCCAATTTTCCATTTAGGGGTAATGTCGGTGTTCATTGAAATCATCACCGAATTACCGACGATTTCTTGTTCCCGTCTGTTATTGGAATAGGTTAGCGAGTAGGCTAAGGTTAAGTCGAACGGTAAGTTGTATTTAAAAAATTCCGACACTGCATTTTCTTTTCCTTCATCGTCTTCGGCAAATTGACTTTGTCGGCGGTCACTCAAATCGGTATTGGTCCCGAATAAATCATCCTCGCGTCCACCGTTGCGTTCTCCTTGGGTGTTTTTCTTTTCCTTGCCTTCCGTGTCTTTGCTCGAAAACGTGTAGTTTAAGGTCATGTTGGCACTGGTCATTCGGAACAAACTTCCGCCGTTGTCAATATTCCAGGTATCGATGCGTTGCCCCGAATTGTTAATGGCATACGGATCTAAAGTCGCCGCAAAGTTGATATTCATTTTCTGTTTGAAAATCTGTGTTCCGCCGCTCACGCGCAAAGGCGACCAGCGTAAGGAGTCGGCCGTAATGTCGTAACTGGTAGAAAAGTTTAAGTTGTTTAACAACATTACTTTTTTAGGCTCCAATTTGGTAGAATCTTTGTCGGTTACTTTGGCTTCAAAGGTATTGCTGAGGTTAAAACCAATGTTGTTGGACATGTTTTTTCCGGGTGCCCCAAAAATACCGCCTTCGAATCGGCTGTATTCTTTAAGCATAGTGCCGCTACCGTCGGGGTCATAGGTGTCGTAATATTTTTCAAAACTAGGCGTGTAACTGTAGGTGATGTTAGGACGCATCACGTGTCGTATAGCCTTTATTTTCTTATTCTCTCCGAAATTAAACGTTCCGTACACTGTTGTTCCTAAACCGGCAGAAAAGGAATAGGTTCGGAAGGCATCAAAACCTTGCACATCAGTATCAACCACTTGGTTGGCTGTTGGGTCATACGTTCTTTTAATAGTCTTAAGATACCACACTTCGTTGTAATTAACAGCGGTTGAAGCACTGAAGTATTTGAAAATTTTAAAGTTGGTGCTCAACGGGACACTGTGTTGAAAACCGACTTTGGCATCGCGAAACATTTGGGGTTTAAAGAACAAGGAATCGTAGGTGGCAATTCGATTTTCACCCCTCAAATTGTATTGTAAATTGATGTTTTTAAAGAATCCTTTTTTGATGCCGTCTTTGGGTGCAAACGGGAATATTCGGTCCACACTCAATTGTAGGGTAGGCAAGGTCATGTTAATCTGCTCGGTATTGGTGTTTTGGGTATGTGTGGCAGCCAACGTCAGATTGACTTGCGGTACCGAATTGAATGTTTTGGAATAAGAAATGGTTGAATTAAAAGAGTTGTTCAGCGTTGAACCGATATTGACCTGATTTAAGGACTGACGGAAGAATTTACTGCTTCCTAAGTTTACGGAAGCCGAGAAACGGGAGTTGGGATTGGATTTGCCGTCTTTGGTATGTGTCCACTGAATGTTGTAATTATTGGCACGGGAATAGTCGGGATACCCTCTTTCACTCTGAATAATATTTTCAAAGCGCACATTAAAATTTCCTGAGAATTTATAGCGTTTGGCATACGACGACTCAAAACGCAACGCATAACTACCATTGGTAAAATAATCGCCCAAAACCGCCAAATCGTAATGATCGCTTAGCGCAAAGTAGTATCCTCCGTTTTGCAACGAAAACCCGCGGGTATTACTATCGTTATAGGACGGAATGATAAGCCCCGATCGGGCCTTTTCGGTCATTGGGAAAAAGGCAAAGGGTAGGGCCAAAGGCGTGGGAACATCGGCAATCACCATATTGGTAAAGCCAACCACTACTTTTTTTCCGGGTACAAATTTTACTTTATCGGCCACAAAATAGTATTCGGGGTTATCCACATCGGTAGAAGTGGTAAAGCGTGCTTTTTTCATAAAGTACACGGAGTCGTTTTCCTTTTTGGTAATTTCGGCTTTTACCCGAAATTCCCCTTGTTCGGTTCTCGAATTCCAAACTAACGCTTTTTTGGTTTTTAAGTTAAATCGAATCGAGTCGGGTTCTACCACATTGTTTCCTTGTTTAAAAACAGGCAGTTGGGTATATTTTCCGGTAGAGTCTTTGATGCGTCCGGCGTATACTTCGTTCTTTTCGTAATCAATCACAATAATACCCGACTTCAGTTCCATATCCTGATAGTAGACTTCGGCCTTGTTGTAAAGGGTGATGATTTTTTTCTTTTGATCTAGCTTTTCGAAATCTACCGCTTTGCGTTTAATCTTTCCTTCCAAGAGAGGTTTTTTAGTTGTAGCGGTATCACCTTGAGAAGAATCGACCACTTTAACCAAGTCGTTGGCGTTGATTTCAGTGGTTGATGTTTCTTTTTTCGGAGGAAATGAGGTGCCGTTGTTGGGCAACTCTTGTGAATATATTTTGACACTTCCCGATGTTAGGAAAATTGTTAAAAAAACGATATAAATTAACTTTCTTTGCAAAGGTTTAGTGCTATTTTTGTAGAAATATGGCTTGATTTTTGACGGGACAAACTTAAACAATATTTTGGGTCAAAAATAAGGAAATATTGGTTTTATAACCTTTCGGTTTTAATTAAAATTAACTTTTTGATTTCATGGGATTTACCACGTATATGAAAATGACTTTGCGAATACTTTTGGTTTTGAGTGTCTTGCATTTAAGTGCCCAACCTAAATCCAATCGGTTTGTAGTAGTTTTAGATGCCGGTCACGGTGGAAAAGATCCCGGGAATTCCTATCACGGGTTTGTAGAAAAAGAAATTGCCTTAAAAACCACCCTCAAGGTAGGAGAGTTTTTAGAGCGTGAAAAAGACATGGAAGTGGTGTATACCCGTAAATCGGATGTGTTTATTGAGTTGGTTAACCGACCGAAAGTGGCCAACAAACTGAATGCCGATTTATTTGTTTCCATTCATTGTAATGCAGTGACGAATCAAACCCCGGCCGGAACCGAGACTTTTGTCATGGGGATGTCGAGAAGCGATATGAATCTGGAAGTGGCAAAAAGTGAAAACTCGGTAATTTTATTGGAAGACAATTACAAAAAGACCTACCAAGGTTTTGATCCTAAAAAGCCGGAATCCCTCATTGGCCTTACCATAAAAAAAGAAGTCAATTTGGAAAACAGTATTGGTTTGGCTTCCGTCATTCAGGATAATTTCACACACAATTTGAACCGCAAAACACGAGGAATCAAGCAGCAGCCGCTTTGGGTTCTGGATGCGGCTGTGATGCCCGGTGTGCTTATCGAGTTAGGTTTTTTGTCCAACAAAGAAGAGGGAGAGTTTTTAAATTCTGACGAAGGGCAAACCAAGATGGCGCGCCAAATAGCCGACGCTATTCTTCAATACAAAAGAGAATACTACAGTGATGATAGTGCCGGTTCTGCGGTAACTGAACCAAGAGTGGCGAAAAAAGCTGCGGAGATAACGGGGGCTGCCCAAGAGGAAGTGATAATGAACGATGACAAAGACGGTGTGTATAAAGTACAGCTATTTGCCACCTCCCGAAAAAGGAATTTAAATTCTACGGATTTCAAGGGATTGAGTAACATTTCATTTATCTTTGAAAACAATCTGTATAAATACTTCTATGGCAAATCATCCGATTTGAATGAAGTCAAAAAAATGTATCAAGATGCTAAAGACAAAGGGTTCTCAGATGCATTTATAGTAAGCTTCAGCGGAGGGAAAGCATCGGCTTTAAAATAAATTAAACATTAAAATGGTTAAACAAATGAATGCAGTAAAGAGAGTAAGCTGTGTAGTATTATTGTTTTTTTCTGCTTTGGCTTTTTCTCAATCGGGCCAAAAATTCAAGGTGGCACTCGATGCCGGCCACGGCGACCATGATTTCGGAGCCGTATACAACGGGCATATTGAAAAGAAAATTGCTTTGGCTGTTGTGCTTAAAGTGGGTAAAATATTAGAGCAAAAATCGGGTGTTGAAGTGATTTACACACGCAAAACCGATACGTTTATTGATTTGATTGAGCGGGCTAATATTGCGAACAGAGCCGACGCTAACATCTTTGTATCCATTCATTGTAATGCCAACAAAAATTCGGCTGCCTGCGGTTCGGAAACCTATGTGATGGGTATGTCCAAAAACGCATCTAACTTAGAAGCAGCCAAAAAGGAAAATGAAGTAATTACGATGGAAAAGGATTACCAGCAAAAGTATAAGGGCTATGATCCCAAATCACCGGAGAGTATAGTCGGATTAACCATCATGCAAGAGGAATATTTAGAGAATAGTATTGCTTTGGCCGGGAAAATCCAAAATCATTTCATCGACCAGGTTGGTAGCAAAAGTCGCGGTGTGAAGCAAGCTCCTTTTATGGTTTTGCACAAGGCTTACATGCCCCGAGTTTTAATTGAGATGGGATTTATTTCCAATCCTGAGGAAGGGGCTAAATTAGACTCGGAAGCCGGACAGCAGCAAATTGCCGAAGCGATCGCCAATGCGATTATGAGTTACAAAAAAGAGTTTTTCAGCGGCGATGATGACGATGATGTAAAGCCGTCTCAAAAAATGGAACCGGTAAAAGCGGTTGACTCACAAGCGGTGAACAAACCAACCGTGAAAACGCCCGAGAGTAAAAAACCGGAAACAAAACCGGAGCCCATCAGCACAGGAGTCGCCTCTTTTAAAGTGCAACTTTCGGCCAGCAGCCGAAAATTAGATTTGGTGCCGAGTAATTTTAATGGTTTGAATAATATTTCGGTGTCCGCCGAAGGGTCTTTGTATAAATACATGTACGGAGAAACATCGAGTTATGAAGAGGCCAAAAAAATGCTGGCAGAAGCGAAAGCCAAAGGGTTCAGTTCGGCTTTTGTGATTGCCTTTAAAAACGGAAGGAAAGTCTCAGTACAGGAAGCATTAAAGCAATAATAACACCGATTTTTAGTATTTTATTTTAACTTTGCCACTCGAGACTTCAAGGTCAAGCAGTACAAAATAAAAAAACAGTAGCATTGAAAATTACCAGAGAAATCAAAACCGCCATTTTAGTTATAGCTTCCATTTTATTGTTTATTTGGGGATATAGCTTTTTGAAAGGAAGAGACTTGTTGTCGAGTTACAACAAGTATTATGTAAAATATGACAATGTTGACGGATTGAGTGCTTCTTCACCGGTAACTATCAATGGTTTGGTGGTAGGTAAGGTCAATTCGATTGAATTGCAAAAGGATTGGACGTCCTTGGTAGAGCTTCAGGTAAAAGGGGATTTCGGTATTCCGAAAAACAGTGTAGCCGAATTGTATTCTCCCGGACCCATAGGCGGGAAACAAATTGCCATTTTGCCCAACACCACAACACAAGAGGTGGCCCAATCGGGAGACTTTTTAAAATCGGGTAGTAAATTAGGCTTAACTGAAGAGGTTTCCAAAGAAATCAAACCGATTAAAGACAAGTTGAATTTGGTTTTGGAAAATGCCAATAAAATGCTTGTCAATATTAATCAGGTTTTAGACGAAAAAACCAAACAGAATTTAAGAAGCAGTCTTGAGAATTTGAATGCCACTTTGGCCGAGTTCAAGCAAACGTCAGAATCGGTGAATACCATGATTGCCGATAACAAAGGCAGAATCAATTCGACCCTGGCCAACGTAGAAAAAACATCGGCCAATATGGGCAAGATTTCCGATTCTTTAGCTAAAGCTAACATCGGGCAAACGGTTAAAAATTTAGAAAAAACGTTGGCTAATGTAGATAAAATCTTAGCCGATATGCAATCGGGTAAAGGAACTTTGGGGAAACTGGCTAAGGATGAAACCTTATATACCAACTTTACCAAAACATCCAAGGAATTGGAATTGTTACTTCAAGATTTGCGTTTAAATCCGACACGCTATGTGAATGTATCGCTGTTTGGAAAGAAGAACAAACCCTATAAAGCTCCGGTAAACGATACACTTAATAAAAAGTAAACTCTTCATCATGATGTATATTGACAACATACTTTTTGCCATCATTCTCCTCGCAGGCATTGGTTTTTTTGCCAAAAATGTAAAAAAACTGTCCCGCAACATTAAGTTAGGACACGATGTTGACCGTTCCGATAATCCTTCGGCGCGATGGAATAACATGGCTATGGTGGCTTTAGGACAATCTAAAATGGTAAAAAGACCCATAGCCGGGTTTTTACATATAATTGTGTATGTCGGATTTATCATCATCAATTTGGAGGTTCTCGAAATCATCATCGATGGATTGTTCGGAACGCACCGGGTATTCTCGGGCATGGGTTCGTTCTACGGCTTTTTGATTGGTTCTTTCGAGATATTAGCCGTATTGGTATTAGCCGCCGTACTTGTTTTTTGGGCCAGAAGAAACATCCTCAAATTACAACGTTTTGCGAGTTCAGACTTAAAAGGTGCTCCCAAGAAAGATGCCGATACCATTTTGTATTTCGAAATCGTATTGATGTCTTTGTTTTTGATTATGAATGCCACCGATTTGAGCTTTCAAGCCCTGAATTCCGGGAACATTATTTCGAAACATATCAATCCATGGTTTGCATCACTCGATATAGTTCAGGTCGAAATGATTGAAAGAATCGCTTGGTGGTTACACATCATCGGCATTTTAATCTTCCTGAATTATTTATACTATTCGAAACATTTACACATCTTATTGGCGTTCCCGAATACCTATTTTGCGGATTTAAATGCCAAAGGCAAATTCGACAACGTAGCGAGTGTCACCAAAGAAGTTAAACTAATGATGGACCCGAACGCCGATCCGTTTGCGGCCCAACCGGTTGACGAAAATGCGGTACCAGCCAAATTTGGTGCTTCGGATGTAACCGATTTAAATTGGGTACAATTACTCAATGCTTATACGTGTACCGAGTGTGGTCGTTGTACGTCTTCCTGTCCGGCGAACCAAACCGGCAAGAAATTATCGCCGCGTAAAATTATGATGGATACGCGCGATCGTTTGGAAGAAGTAGGGAAAAATATCGATGCCAACAAAGGTGTTTTTGTGCCCGATGGCAAATCGTTACTCAACGATTACATCACTACCGAAGAATTGTGGGCGTGTACTTCGTGTAATGCGTGTGTGGAAGAATGTCCGGTAAACATCAGTCCGTTATCGATTATCATGGATATGAGAAGGTATTTAGTGATGGAACAGAGTGCGGCGCCACAATCGTTAAATGCTATGATGACGAACATCGAAAATAACGGTGCACCATGGCAATACAATCAGATGGATCGATTGAACTGGAAAGACGAAAATTAACCCGAGCGCATAGCGCGAATTGTATTGAACGAAGAGAAATAAATTAGATAAAAGGATGAATTCTCATATTTGTGAGGCTTGGGAATTTGTCGAATGAATTTGAAACACGATAAAAAGTAACAAAATGAAAGCGGAAGACATTGAAAAGAATTTGCAAAGCATCACACAAAACGGACAGCATTTGAGTCCGATTTTACCGGAAGGCATCAAGAATTATTTAATCGACATCGACGGTACCATTTGCGATGATATTCCCAACGAAGAACCGGAACGAATGCTCACGGCTGAGGTGTATCCTGATGCATTGGTAACCCTGAACAAGTGGTACGATGAAGGTCATATTATTTTCTTCTTTACCTCGAGAACCGAAGCGCATCGAGAATATACCGAGCGTTGGCTCAAACAACACGGGTTCAAATACCACGGTATTTTATTCGGGAAGCCACGCGGCGGAAATTACCATTGGATTGACAATCACTTGGTAAAAGCCACACGTTATCGCGGAAAATTTACCGATTTGGTCGAAAAAGAAGTAACCATTCAGGTGTTCGATGATGAGCATCATGAATAAAATCAGATAGTAAATTTCAGGTTAGAGCCTTTGAAATTTTTAAATTGAAATTGTATGAGTGAAGTATTAAACGTGCCGACAATGGCAGAAATGATGGCGCAAGGCAAACAACCCGAAGTATTGTTTTGGGTAGGCTGTGCCGGTAGTTTCGACGACAGAGCTAAAAAAATAACCAAAGCATTTGTACGCATTTTAAATCGTGCCAACGTTTCCTTTGCGGTTCTGGGTACCGAAGAAAGTTGTACCGGTGATCCGGCCAAACGCGCCGGAAACGAATTTTTGTTTCAAATGCAGGCCCTGATGAATATCGAGGTTTTAAATGCCTATGAAGCCAAAAAAATCGTAACGGCTTGTCCGCATTGTTTTAATACGTTGAAAAATGAATACCCCGAATTGGGTGGAACCTATGAAGTGGTGCATCACACCGAATTTTTAAAGCAATTATTAGATTCGGGACGCTTAACTATCGAAGGCGGTCAATTCAAAGGGAAAAAAATCACTTTCCATGATCCGTGTTATTTGGGCAGAGCCAATAACGTGTACGAAGCACCCCGAGATTTAATTCAGAAGCTGGATGCTGAATTGGTCGAAATGAAACGCTCACGTGCCAATGGTTTATGTTGCGGTGCCGGAGGAGCTCAAATGTTTAAAGAACCCGAAAACGGGAATAAAGACATCAATGTGGCCCGAACGGAAGATGCGTTAGAAACCCAACCCGAGATTATTGCAGCCGGCTGTCCGTTTTGCAACACCATGCTGACCGATGGCGTGAAAGCCAAAGAAAAAGAAGGCGCTGTAAAAGTGATGGATGTAGCCGAACTAATAGCTAATGCCGACGATTTATAATAGAAACCACTCTTGCCCTTTGTACAGTCGAGGGGCCAAATCTCAAATCTAGAATTCCATGTTTGTTCCTTTTGAAAATTTACCCGAAGAATCCCGAATTTGGATCTACCAATCCAATCGAAAGTTCTCTGATGCCGAGATTACCGAAATAGAGAATGAGTTAAAGACATTCCTCGAAAATTGGTCCGCTCACGGTACCGGCTTGGAAGCGTCTTATCTGGTTAAATACAATCGTTTTATCATTATAGCCGTAAATCAAGCGGTGCAACAAGCCACCGGATGCTCTATTGACACTTCGGTATCATTCATCCAAAGTTTAGAACAAAAATATCAGGTTGATTTGTTAGATAAAATGAATGTTACCTTCAAAAATGGCGAGCATATTGCCCATAAGTCGTTATTGGATTTCAAACGAATGGCTAAAGAAAAAGCCGTTACGGCCAATACCATCGTATTTAATAATTTAGTGAATACCATTGAAGAGTTTAACGATTGTTGGGAAGTTCCCGCTGCCGAAAGCTGGCATAGTCGCTTCTTTTAATCCTTGTTGTTGATGAAACAGTTTTTGTTCCGAATAAGTATATTCAGTGTCTTGTTATTGTTGGTTACCAATTGTGCATCCACCAAAAACAAGCAGCAAAAAACTGTGGTCAAAACAGAAGCTAACGTAATCTCAGAAGACAGCACCCCTTACATTAAAAAGGAGCGAAAAAACTTTTTTCCGGTGACCGATGCCGAGAATCGTTGGGTAGACAGCATTTACAATCAAATGACTTTTGATGAAAAGGTCGGCCAATTGTTCATGGTAGCGGCCTATTCCAATAAAGACACCCTTCATACCAATGCCATTAAAAAGTTGGTTCGCGATTACAAAATCGGCGGACTTATCTTCTTTCAAGGAGGTCCTAAGCGCCAAGCCCGATTAACCAACCAATACCAATCATTAGCCAAGATTCCTTTATTTATCGGTATCGATGCCGAATGGGGTATGAGTATGCGCTTGGATTCTACTTTTCGCTATCCGTTCAACATGACTTTGGGTGCTATAAGAGACCTAAAGTTGGTGGAGAAAGTAGGGGAAGCTATGGGAAAAGAGAGCAAAAGAATGGGGGTTCATTTTAATTTTGCCCCGGTTCTCGATATCAATACCAATCCTAAAAATCCCATTATCGGCTACCGTTCTTTTGGTGAAAACAAAGTCAATGTTACCGAGCACGCCATTGCTTTACTGAAAGGTGTACAAGGACAAGGGATATTTTCTACCGGAAAACATTTTCCGGGTCACGGCGATACATCAACCGATTCCCATAGTACGTTGCCGGTGGTTAACGCTTCGTTAGCCCATCTTGAAAATGTTGAGTTGTATCCTTACAAAAGAATGTTTGATGAGGGTTTGGTCTCAGTAATGGTGGCGCATCTTAATGTGCCGAGTTTGGAACCTCGCCCCGGATATCCGACTTCTATTTCACAACCTGTGGTAACCGGTTTGTTGAAGAAAGAGTTGAATTTTGACGGACTCATCTTTACGGATGCTTTAAATATGAAAGGCGCCAGTAATTTTAAGAAACCCGGTGATATCGATTTGGAAGCCTTTTTGGCCGGAAACGACATTTTGCTTTTTGCGGAGAATGTGCCATTGGCGGTTGAAAAACTTTGTGTGGCCTACCAGGACAGTCTTTTTACGGAAGACCGACTGGCCGAATCGGTGAAGAAAATTTTGCGGTATAAGTTTAAAGCCGGATTGCACCGGTACAAACCCGTAGAAGAAATTAATTTGTTTCACGATGTCAATCCCAAGTCCAATTTGGCACTTCAATATGAATTGTATGAAAATGCGGTGACAGTGGTTAAAAACGATGGCGAGATTCTTCCGATTAAAAACGTAAATCAAAAGATTGCCTATGTTAAATTAGGCGATGACAACCATTCCACATTTTTAAATACCTTAAAGAAATATACCGAGGTAACCGAAATAGCCGATACCAATGTAGATTCGCTGTTGGTTAAGTTGACCGATTACGAAACCGTGATAATCGGATACCACAAATCGGATAAATCATGGTGGAAATCACCTGAACTCAGTGTTGCGGAACTCCAACTTATTGATGCTGTGGCCGAACAAAAAAAGGTAATTATTGATTGTTTTGCCAAGCCCTATTCGCTGTCCCGAATTTTAAACTTTACCGATATTGAAGGCGTAGTCGTTTCGTATCAGAATGGCGATGTCGCTCAGGAAGTTTCAGCAGAATTACTATTCGGAGCCATTGGTGCGAAAGGTTTGTTGCCGGTTTCTATTAACAGTTTCTACAAAGCCGGTGACGGTGTTACAACGCGTCAGTTGGATCGTTTGGGCTTCAGCGTACCGGAAAGAGTAGGGATGGATTCCGATAAGCTCAGTCAAATTGACCTAATAGCACAAAAAGCTATCGATGGTAAAATGGCTCCCGGGATGCAAATTGTGGTGGCCAGAAAAGGGAAAGTTATTTATCAAAAAGCATTTGGCTATCATACCTATGATAATGCAACCAAAGTAAAAAATACCGACTTATACGATGTGGCTTCTTTGACCAAAGTAGTCGCTACCTTGCCAAATCTGATGCAATTGTACGACCATCACAAAGTGAGTTTAGATACCAAACTCGATGAGATGTTACCCGAGTTTAAAGGATCCAACAAACAGCACATTACATTTAAAGAGTTGTTGTCGCATTACGGAAGAATGCAGGCTTGGATTCCGTTTTACAAAGCCACTCTGGATTCGGCTAAGATGCCCATGGATAAATTTTACAAAAAAGTGTATACCGAAGGATTCACTAAGAGGGTTTCCGACAGTTTATTCATCCGTGATGACTACCATAATATCATCATGCAACAAATTATCGACAGCCCGCTCTTGGACAAAAAAGAGTACAAGTACAGTGATTTTACCTTTATTATTTTAAAGCATTACTTGGAAAAAGTTACCCGAAAATCGCTGGATAAACTTACCTATGACAATTTCTACAGCACGCTTGGGATGAATTATACCCTTTACAATCCGTTGACGAAAGTGGATAAAAAAAATATAGTGCCCAGTGAAATTGATACCTACTTCCGTCACGACACCATACAAGGGTATGTTCATGATATGGAGGCCGCTATGGAAGGAGGCGTAGCCGGTCATGCGGGTATTTTTTCCAATGCCATGGATATGGCCAAAATGATGCAATTGTTTCTTCAAAAAGGGACTTATGGCGGGTTACAGTATTTTTCTCCCGAAACATTTGATACGTTTAATACCTGTCATTTTTGTGAGGAAGGAAACCGTAGAGGATTAGGATATGATAAACCGCAAATCAACGGGGCAGGACCAACTTGTGGCTGTGTTTCCAAGTCGAGTTTTGGTCATACCGGCTTTACCGGAACTATGGCTTGGGCTGATCCTGAAACCGAGATTGTTTACGTTTTTCTTTCCAACAGAACCTATCCCGATTCCAATTTACCCAACAAACTCTCTAAGGAAAATATTAGAGAAGACATCCAAAAGATTATACAAGAAGCGGTTACAGAAAAATAATTTTCTGTTTTCTTGAAAATTTTGTAAGTTTTTTATGGTTTATTCAAAAACTTTTCCTAGCTTTGAGAGACCAAAATTTCAATTGTTCATTAAAGTAAATACCACACAAGTTCTTTATGAACAATCAGTTACGTCTAGTAATTGATCTTTAGTTTTTATTTGTCGCTTTTTTTAGTTTCTCCACAGTTGTGGAGTAGCAATAGTGTATCATTTTTCAAAATTATGCCTATGAAATAGTCAATTCCCTAAAAAGAGAAAGCCATCCCGGTAGGGATAGCTCTCGTAGTTAAAAAAACAATCTCTCACAAAAGTTTAATTTAACAAAACGAAATTATGAAAAATAATTTAAAAATCGCCTTACAATTATCAATTTTTTGTTTGGTGTTATTCATGACAAGTTGCGAAAAGGATTTATATGAAGATAAAATCCAAGACAATAGTTATAAAGTAAAAATGCTCAACTTTAAAGAATTTAAAGAGAAAACAGGTATGCATCGATTTGACAACAATATTCGGGTTCAACACACCATAGTGCAGTCCGACGGCAGAACAATTGAATTAAGGGATTTCGTTGTCGATACTTCGCTTGTTAAAGAAATGATAGCAGCCAATAAAACCAATTTTTCCCTAAAAATCATACCGCTTGAAGAGGCGGCCAATTCCAAAGAATTATACAATTTGGTCTATGAATACAACAATGGAGGTTGGAAGGAAACGGTTTACTTGTTGAAAGAAATGTTACAACCTACGGATGAAAAGAAGTATGAGACATTGGAAGTGGTTTTCGACAGCGAAGACACTTTAAACGTAGCCGGAGGTCGCTTTTACACTTGTTTCGGGGAAACCTATACTTTCCATTGTACCGGAACCGGTCCTTGTGCTACCGGGGTATGTGATTGGTGTTCGTTATGTGTGACCCGTTCTATAGCCACCGGATTGTGTTATCAAGATGAAGGGCTTACGTCACAGCCTTTATTTTTAGCCAATGACGGGATGGGTAATGGTGGTGGAGCCGCCTCTGAGACCGAATCAAATGCCACAGATGACAATTGTGATGGCTCTATTGAATGTTCCAGTTACAACTTGTATTTGCAATTTAAACTTTCACTCAATGTAGAGCAACGAGCTTATATCAACAATAACAGTTTAGAAAGTAATGCTATTTTGTATTTTCTGTCTGAAAATTTCTTTTCCGCACAAAGCAAAATTCACGCCAAGCAGATGATTACTTCCATGATGAACAACGACGGCTATTCGGGAGATGGCTATTTGGGAGATGGCGATGATACTAATGAAGATTACAATGGACCCAAAGAACATATCCCGCATCAAATTGTATTGAATGATGGCTCCACGGTGCAAGTAATTTTTGGAACGACTTCAACCGACAATGAAAGTGCCGATCAGGAAGTGGCAACCCGTTTAGTTGATGCAATTGTTTTTGCTCTAAATGAAGCGAATACCAATCTTCCTGCTTCTGAAAAGATAACTTCTATTTATGTCAAAGCAACAACAAATGGAATTCATAGTGAATATAGTAATCATGGTAAGGGAACCGCTGTTGATATTAGTAGGATTAACGGAAATAAAATCATCAATTTAGGAAATAACAGTCAGGTGGCTGCCTTACAAAATGCGTTTGATGCCTTTGAAGGAATTCGTGAAAACTTTGGTCCTCATTTCAGGCATAAGACATTTCCAAATGGATCCGTTAATTTAAATTGGCCGGTAGGTGGTCATCGGGATCACATCCATGTTTCTGTTCAAAGTAATTAACTTAAAATAGTATATGAAATCTTCTTTTTTATTTCTTTTTTTCTTTTGTAGCTGTTTGTGTATAGCTCAAAAAGTGAAGTGTGAATCTGTTCAGAATGAAGAACTAAATCGCTTTGCCGGTAGTATTTTTAGTTATAAGGAGCACCGGCTTAAAAACAATTCCGTTAGTACTTTTGTTGTGTCAAGTCAATTTAATCCTCATCAATTTGAACTCGATAGTGCCACACAAGATCTTTATATTTCTAACTGTCAGGATGGCGAGACCATTGATTGTAAATTGTATATTGTTAAAAACCTTGCATCCATTGAAGTAGAAGAAGTTACTGAAGACGATACTACTATCTCAATCAAGTTTAGTTATGGGAATGCAAAAGAAAGAGTGACTGAAAAAGTAGTTATTAAGTTATTCGATAGGAATTAGTTTATATGTAAAGCAATTTAAAAATTAAATTATGAAACACTTGTTATTCTTTGTTTTCGCAATACTTTCGGTAGGAAGTAACGCCCAGTCTTTAAAGGCCAAAGACCTGTCAAAAGACAAATTGGCCCAATTTGTAAATACTATTTCAGCCTATCAATCTTTTCCCCTGAAGCACAATTCAGTAAAGGTTATAACCACTTTTAATGCTCCCGGCAGTGCCGGAGAAGAAGGCACGGGTACGGTTTCCAACAACGTGTATCTTTCTGTTTGTCAGGATGGAGAAGAAGCTGTTTGTAAACTGGTTGTCTACGAAAATCTGATTAATCCTAAATTGGTAAATGTATCAGAAGACGACACTAATATAGTGGTGCAACTGAGCTACGGAAATGCTAAAGAGCGAAAAACAGAAAAATTACTTTTCCCGAAGGAATGGAACCCATAGTGTTCCTCAAACTAAAGACGTTTCCTAAAAGCACCTTCGGGTGCTTTTGTTTTTTGCGCTGCGGAGCCAAAATCTTTAACGAACTTTTACAATTTTGCCTTGGTATTTTAATTAAATTCGTACCAACAAAATTTGAATATGAAAATAGCCATTGTTTGCTATCCAACCTTTGGAGGAAGTGGCGTGGTGGCCACAGAGTTAGGACTCGAATTGGCACATCGCGGACATGAAATTCACTTTATTACGTATCGTCAGCCGGTGCGTTTGGCGTTACTCAATCCCAACGTGCATTATCACGAAGTCAACGTACCCGAATATCCGCTATTCCATTATCAACCCTATGAATTGGCCTTGTCCAGTAAGTTGGTCGACATGGTAAAACTCTATAAAATTGAATTGTTACACGTGCATTATGCCATTCCGCATGCGTATGCCGGTTACATGGCCAAGCAAATGCTGAAGGATGAAGGCATCGTTATTCCGATGGTTACCACGCTTCACGGTACCGATATAACGTTAGTAGGGAATCATCCGTTTTATAAACCGGCTGTGAATTTCAGTATCAATAAGTCGGATGTGGTGACTTCCGTTTCTCAAAGCCTGAAAGACGACACCTATAATTTTTTCAATATCAATAAAGAAATACACGTAATTCCCAACTTTATCGAGTTGGATAAAACGCGAAACGAGAGCTTGATTTCCTGTCAACGTTCGGTGATGGCTCAAAAAGAGGAGCGCATCATTACCCATATCAGTAACTTCAGACGCGTAAAACGAATTCCCGATATCATTAAAATCTTTTATAAAATTCAGGAAAAAATACCGGCCAAATTAATGATGGTGGGCGACGGACCCGAAAAAGCCAAAGCCGAGCAGTTGTGCAGCGATTTGGGCATAGCCGATAAAGTAATTTTCTTTGGCAACAGTAATGAAATTGACCAAATCTTATCCTATTCCGATTTGTTTCTGCTGCCTTCCGAAACAGAGAGTTTCGGCTTAGCAGCTTTGGAAGCTATGGCGTGGAGTGTTCCGGTGATTTCCAGCAACTCGGGTGGTTTACCCGAAGTTAATTTTGACGGAATTTCGGGGTATTTGAGCAATGTAGGCGATGTTGACAGCATGGCAGAGAATGCTTTGAAGATTTTGACGGATGAGGAAACGTTAAAGCAATTCAAAGCCAATGCATTGCATGTAGCCAAGCAGTTTGATATTAAAAACATATTACCTCTATATGAAAATTTATACGTTAAAGCGATAAAAGAAGCCCAATGAGAAACTTTTTTGCCATTTTAGCCGTCCTTTTATTTTTAACATCCTGTTCTTCTACCAAGCCTACAGCGTCAAAACCATTGTATGAAATATTGGCTGTTAATAATGATGGCGGAGCCGGAATCAAGTTTTATGAAGTGCTGACAGAACCCAAAGAAGTCCTGATGTTGTTGGGTGATGAAACATTAAGTCAAAAAATAAAAACCGACGATGCCAAAACCAGTAGTTTTTTGGTGCTTAACTCCGGACCAACCAAAGAGCCGTACAACCGAATCAAAATTGAAAAAATTATTGAAACCGAGACGGAAATTTTGGTCTATATTAAAGATACTCAGAAAAATACCGAGGCCGATCCTTCAAATGAAAACATCGTTCAGCCCTACACGGTGGTGAAAATCAATTCTAAAAAACCGATAGTTTTTAAATAAAAAAAGGCTTGCATTTGCAAGCCTTTTTTATGTATTTCACGAAATGATTACCATCTGTAACGGATACCCAAAGCAATATCAGGACCAAAACTATCATCTCTGTAATCATCCGAATTAAAGTACAATTCCGGACGGAAATCCAATGACAATTGTAGCGGAATGTCAAAATTATATTCAATACCGATATCACCCGCGGCTAGCAAAATAGTACCGTCATCTTTGTAACCGTTTTTATTGTAACTCCAGCTACCAATACCACCACCAACACCGGCATACCAATTAAATCCTTTGTCGATGTTCCAAACCCATTGATACAATCCAACCAATTTAAAAGCATCTACATCGTTACTGTCTCGCCAACCCAAGTCAAGTTCTAAGCGATTGTTTTTAGATAATCCTCTTTGGTAAGATACTTCTCCTCCAAAACCGTCATTGTCTCCTAAACGTAAACCTAAAGCATTTTTTGAAATGTCTTGAGCTTGCGTGCTGAATGCTAAACCTACTAACATGAAAGCACTTAGAAATAATTTTTTCATAATTCTTGAATTTATATTAAATATTTAAGTTCATAAAATTGTATTTGTAGTAACAATTTTACTAAAACAAAGATAGAGTATCTTAATAATACGGGTTTATAAAATATTTGTTAAAAGTTATAAAATTTCAATTTTGGGTAAACCGATAAATATTGTTTTGCTATTGCCGCAATAGTTTCAAAGGACTATATTTGTTTAAAACTATATATCCATGGCCGGAAACAGTTACGGAACACTTTTTAAACTTACTACGTTTGGCGAATCCCACGGTGCTGCTTTGGGTGGAATAATTGATGGTTGTCCGGCGGGGATAGCCATTGATTTTGAAGCTATCAAGGCCGAAATGCAAAGGAGAAAACCGGGACAATCCAAAATTGTTACCCAACGTAAAGAAGAAGATGAAATTCAGTTTCTTTCCGGTATCTTTGAGGGTAAAACAACCGGAACACCAATAGGTTTTATCATTCCCAACACCAATCAAAAATCAGACGATTACAGTGATTTGCAAACAACGTATCGTCCGAGTCATGCCGATTATGTGTACGAGCAAAAGTACGGCCTGCGCGATTATCGCGGTGGCGGAAGAAGTTCGGCACGCGAAACAGCCTGTAGAGTGGCAGCCGGAGCCATAGCAAAACAAGTATTGAAAAATATTTCCATCCATGCTTTTGTATCCTCTGTGGGCGATATCTTTATTGATAAACCGTATCAAAACCTCGATTTCTCCTTAACAGAATCCAATGCGGTGCGTTGTCCTGATCCGGAAACGGCTCAAAAAATGGAAAATTTCATCATGGAAGTACGCAAATCGGGCGACACCGTAGGCGGAACGGTTACTTGTGTTATTCAGAATGTACCGATTGGCTTGGGAGAACCGGTTTTTGATAAACTGCATGCCGAATTAGGTAAAGCCATGCTTTCCATTAATGCCGTAAAAGGATTTGAATACGGGAGCGGATTTTGCGGGGCTCGAATGAAGGGAAGCGCGCACAATGATTTATACAATGAAGACGGCACCACCAAGACCAATTTGTCCGGGGGGATTCAAGGCGGCATCTCCAACGGAATGGATATTTATTTCCGAGTGGCTTTCAAACCGGTGGCTACGTTACTGCAAAAACAAGAAATTTTGACCAATCAAAATACCATCATCACACAACAAGGCAAAGGAAGACACGATCCGTGTGTAGTGCCGCGTGCCGTTCCGATTGTAGAGGCGATGGCCGCCATAGTATTAGCCGATTTTTATTTACGAAACAAAATTTACCAATAATTCATGGATACTGCAACTACTCCCAAAAAATCATTACTATCCAATCTTACCTTTCAAATTCTTATTGCCGTAGTGCTCGGGGCACTCTTAGGGGTTTTTGTATTCAAAAATTTTGATGAAAGCGCGCGTGAGTCTTTCAGCAAAACCATCAAATTGTTGGCTACTATCTTTATTCGATTGGTTCAAATGATTATTGCACCCTTAGTGTTTACGACACTTGTGGTAGGTATTGCTAAGCTGGGTGATATCAAATCGGTCGGTCGAATTGGCGGCAGAGCTTTAGCATGGTTTTTTTCGGCTTCCTTTATTTCATTATTGATTGGGATGTTTTGGGTCAACGTTTTGAAACCCGGAGAGAAGATTCAACTACCTAATTTGGATACCGAAAAAGCTTCTGAAATTGTTCAAAAAACAGAAGGATTTTCAGCCCAAAACTTTGTAGAACATATTATTCCTAAAAGTGTGGTGGAAGCTATGGCTACGAATGAAATTCTGCAAATTGTTATTTTTTCTATCTTTTTCGGATTGGCGGCGGCCTCTATAGGTTCGCATGCCAAACCGGTCATCAATGCCCTGGATAAAACGTCACATATCATTCTGAAAATGGTAAACTATGTCATGAAGTTTGCACCCTTTGGCGTATTTGGGGCTATCGCGAGCGTTTTGGCCATGATAGATTTTTGGGAGTTAATTAAAACGTACCTTTATTTCTTTGGATCCTTTTTAGTCGGAATCGGCACCTTGTGGATAGTACTCTTACTGGTGGGCTATTTGTTTTTAAAGGGACATATGACAACGCTTTTAAAGCGAATCATGAGTCCGTTGGTCATTGCTTTCGGAACCACAAGCAGTGAAGCCGTTTTTCCGAAACTGACCGAAGAGTTGGAGCGATTTGGGGTAAAAGACAAAGTTGTTTCTTTTATGTTGCCTTTAGGCTATTCGTTCAATCTTGACGGGAGTATGATGTACATGACCTTTGCCAGTATTTTTATTGCACAAGCGTATGGTGTTCCTTTAGACACCGGAACCCAAATGACCATGTTGTTGGTGTTAATGCTTACCAGTAAAGGAATAGCAGGCGTACCGCGTGCCAGCTTGGTGGTGGTGGCAGCTACCTGTGGCATGTTTAAAATTCCCGAAGTAGGTATAGCTTTAATCTTACCAATCGATCATTTTTGTGACATGTTTCGCAGCGCAACAAATGTTCTCGGCAATGCCATTGCCACATCTGTAGTAGGAAAGTGGGAAAAAGATAGTTAAAAATTATTGCATTTATAAAATACTTTATACATTTGGGAATTAAAATCAAAAAAAATCAATACTTATGAAAAAACTTTTACTATTGTCATTTGTTTTATCATCTTCATTTGCAGGAGCTCAGATGCTTCAATCTGAAGATTTCAACGGACTTTCTTTAGGTGATGTTGGAACCGATTTCACCGGATTAACGGCAGGACAAGGCGGTTGGTTAACTTTTGCTTCTAACGGTACTGCTCCAACTACCGCTACTAATGCCGGTAACGCTAACTTTCAAATCGTTGTTGATGGTTTTGAATCTACCAATGGTGTTAAAATTGTGGGTTCAGACGGAAACAAAGGAAGCCGCTTTATGTGGAAAGACGGTTTAGCCGCAGCTTGGGATACCAGAGATTCAGGTAATGAAATCTTTGAGGTAGAGTACGATATGTACACCGGTTCGGCTACTACAAGTACCGGTCAATTCGGTATGAGACTTTATGGTCTTGACGGTACAACTGCCAGAGTATTGAATGGTTATGTTTACAATGCAAATACTCGAATTTTACAAGGAGTTGCGTATCTTAACAATGCAGGTACTTTCGGAACTTTCTTGATTACATTACAAACCGGTGGTTTGGTTTTAGATCCGGATACTTGGTACCGTATGGGATTTGCTTATGATACTACGACTGGAGAAACTATCTGGAAAGTTGGTGCGGTTTATACCGGTTTGCCACAAGCTAACTGGGCCGGTCCATTTGCTATCGACGAATTAGACATTGTGCAAGGTACTCCGACTTCTAATGCAGCCGTGGCTGAAATTGTTTTTGATAACATTACGGCTAAAGCTACTCCAGAAGAAGCGTTGTTAGGTGTTAACCAAGCCGGCGATGTAGTTGCGTTTTCGGTATCGCCAAACCCGGCAAGAGAAAGTTTCAATATTGCCAGCGCGAACAATACGCCTATCACTGCAGTAGAAATGCACGATATCAACGGAAGATTGGTAAAATCGGTTAAAGTTGACAGCGTAAGCAATACACAATTAAACATCTCTGATTTAGCACAAGGTATTTATACCGTAACGATTTCTTCTGAATTAGGAAGTACTACTAAAAAGATTGTAAAACAGTAATTCGTTTACTGAAACGATAAATAAAAACGACTAAGGAAACTTAGTCGTTTTTTTTGTTTTTACTGTTCATCATCGCAAAAACGGCGCTCACCAAAATCAATACCACCAGGGCAAACACCCCAATCATGATAAAAGCGCCATTTTCCCATGAATAAAGCGGAAGGGATAAAAAAGTCATGATGTTTCGATTATTATTGTTACTCAAAAATAAGTAGTTCAACGAATAATAATCATGATAATTGTCATACTAAAAATTTGGCACGCAATTCCTGAGTCGGAACCATACACGATTCTCTTTTGCCGTACCATTGATACCGATGACGGGCTACATAATCATAAACAGCATTATTGATGAAGGCAGGAAACACAGCGAATACTCGTAAACCAGCGTACAGTCCGCCCAATTCTTTCACGATTTGTAATGCTGCCTCAGCTTTGTAGTAATAGGCTTTTCCGGGTTCGTATAAGATGATGCTGTCTATATTTTTGGTGTTGATGCCAATATAATTTACAATTTTTTGACCCAATTCCGATTGCAAAGCAACAAACCTGAAGATGTCCTTGCGATCTTTTTTGATTACAAATTGTACGGCCGAGTTGCAAAGATTGCAGACACCGTCAAACAGTATTATTTTCTTGTCTTTGGGTAGGTCGGCTATTTCCATATTATTTTGCTTGTACAAATTCGAGTTCGTCTAAACTCACTTTAGACGTAAAGATACCGTAATTGACCACCGCTTTGTTTTTTTCAATTTTATCGATGGTACCAATTGATTTACCGTCTAACATTCGAACACGATCGCCAATTTTTAAGGTAACTTTCGGTTTTTCGGCTTCCAGCTTTTGGGCTTTTATTTTTTTCTCTTTTTTGGCGGCCCGAATTTCTTCTACTTTTACGTTGACTTCTTCCACCACCTTTTTCTGAATAATGGCTTTTTCTTTTTGCTCTTTGGCAGTCGCTTTTTTGCGCTTCGAATTTTCAATTTCCACCAATTTCAGAAATTCTCCGATTAGTACTTTTTTGTCTTTGTTGTTGAAATATTTCTCCGATAAATCGTCAATTTTTTGGCCCAAATAAATCAGGCGCTGGTTGGCATCATACAATTCCTGGTAACGCTCCAATTTCTCCTGAATTTTAGCATTGATGGTTTCCATTTTTTTGCTTTCTTCCCGTGCCTTGCTTTCTTCTTCTTTGAGCGTCAGCGAGGTTTTTTCGAGTTTGGAGCGCTCTTTTTGCAGCGTAGCAATGGTTTTGTCAAAGCGCACTTTTCCGCCTTCAATTTTCTTTTTGGCACGATTAATCAAACCATACGGAATACCGTTTTTTTGGGCAACTTCAAAAGTAAACGAGCTTCCGGCCTGACCCAATATTAATTTATACATCGGCTCCAACGACTTTTCATCAAAAAGCATGTTGGCATTAGAGGCAAAAGGCAGTTCGTTGGCTAAAATTTTTAAGTTGGAGTAGTGCGTTGTAATAATCCCGAACGCTTCCCGATGGTAAAATTCTTCCAAAAACGTTTCGGCCAACGCACCGCCCAATTCGGGGTCGGAACCGGTCCCGAATTCATCTATCAGGAACAGCGTTTTGGCATTGCATTTTTTCAGAAAATAATTCATGTTTTTTAAGCGATAACTGTAGGTGCTCAGATGATTTTCAATCGATTGGTTATCACCGATATCCGTCAGGATTCGGTCAAACAAGAAGGTTTCACTGCGTTCGTGTACCGGAATCAAAATCCCGCATTGCAACATCAATTGCAGCAATCCGACCGTTTTTAATGAAATGGTTTTTCCGCCGGCATTCGGTCCCGAAATCACGATAATCCGACTATCATTTTTCAATTCGATAGTTTGCGGAAACGTCTTTTCTTTCTTCTCCTGATTGTTTAAAAACAAAATAGGGTGAAAGGCATCCCTGAAGTACAACCGCTTTTCTTCGGTAATATGCGGTAAAACAGCATTGATCTTGCGGGCATATTTGGCTTTCGCCGAAATGACATCGATGTCGCTGAGAAAGTCTTGGTATTGCTTTAATAATTCGGTATACGGTCGAATATCGTTGGATAATTTTTTCAGAATTTTGGTAATTTCTTCCCGTTCTTCATACTCCAAATTGTGCAACTCTCTCGAATACCGCAACGTAGCTTCCGGTTCAATATAAGCAATGCTTCCGGTTTTGGAACTACCCAAGATAGACCCTTTTACTTTTCGGCGGTACATGGCTAAAACGGCTAAAACACGCCTGTTTTCCACGATGCTTTCTTTGATTTCATCCAGATATCCCAAACTGTTGTACTGACTCAAAGCTTGTCCGAAACTTTGGTTCACTTTACCGCGCACCACATTCATATCCCGACGAATATTAATCAAATCGGGTGACGCATTGTCTTTGATTTCGCCATATTTATCGACGACTTCATCAATCTTTTGAATGAGGTATTTGGTGTATTCTATCTGAGTCGCTTTTTCGTTTAATTTCGGATAATAATCGTGGAATTTCTTCAAAAACAAAAGCAACGTATTTACCGTATCCGAAAGAGTAGCTATTTTTCGAAAACTGCTCACTTCCAAAAAACTGTCCTCTATACTCAAAAACTTGATATCGTTGGTGATATTCTCAAAACCGTGGTTCGGTATGGCATTATTATTCGTAAATGACGATAGGTATTCCGAGGTTTGCCCCAGCATCATCAGCAAGTCTTCCTTATTTTTGTAGGGCACAATTTCCAAGGCTTTTTGCTTGCCGATTTCGGTATGGCAGCGGTCGGATATGGTTTGTAAAACGGTATTGAATTCTAAATCCTGTAATGTTTTTTCGGTAATCGATATCATGCTATCAAGGTCTGTGCTTCAAAGTTACAAAGGATACCACCCATA
Source organism: Flavobacterium sedimenticola (assembly GCF_030053345.1). Lineage (GTDB taxonomy): Bacteria > Bacteroidota > Bacteroidia > Flavobacteriales > Flavobacteriaceae > Flavobacterium > Flavobacterium sedimenticola. The sequence goes on along the minus strand of NZ_JASGBP010000003.1, from coordinate 89,908 downwards.
TTGCAACAGAAAGCAGTATTTTTGGTAAAAAATTAAGAGATGTTAATTAAAATAAATACGTCTTGGCATAACCAATTGGCGCCCGAATTTGAAAAGCCTTATTTTGAGCAATTGGTCACCTTTGTAAAAAACGAATACGCCACACACCGTTGTTTTCCTAAAGGGAATCAAATCTTTGCGGCTTTCGATCATTGCCCTTTTGATGAGGTAAAAGTCGTTATCATCGGTCAGGATCCGTACCACGGTTTGGGCCAAGCCAACGGCTTGTGTTTTTCGGTAAACGACGGCATTCCTTTTCCGCCTTCGTTGATTAATATTTTTAAAGAAATTGAAACCGATATGCAAATTCCGTTTCCGAGCAGCGGCAATTTAGAGCGCTGGGCCGACCAAGGCGTTTTACTGCTCAACGCGACACTAACAGTGCGTGAGAGTTTAGCCGGAAGCCATCAAAACAAGGGGTGGGAAACCTTTACCGATGCGGTGATTCAAAAAATATCCGATGCTAAAGAAAACGTCGTCTTTTTACTTTGGGGCGGCTTTGCCAAAAAGAAAGGCGCTAAAATCGATCGCCGTAAACATCATGTTTTAGAAACCGGTCATCCCTCGCCCCTCAGTGCCAACAGAGGTTTGTGGTTTGGGAACCGTCATTTCAGTAAAACCAATACCTTTTTAGAACAAATGGGTCAAAAACCCATTCAATGGTAATTAGTTTACGGTAAAATGATAAAATCCGGCGCTGTCTAAATTGTCCACCGCGGCATTCAAATTCACAATCAGATTCTTACTGGAGTTTTGAGAAACCAATTCCACACTGTTGGTTGATGAACTGTTGTATCCCATAGACAAACGGTATTGGCCTGCTGTCAGTAACGGAAAACCTACGTCGTAACGATAATACTGATCAGCCGGATTGTATTGGCAAATGGCGTACACATAAATTCCGGTTTGGGCACTGCCGGCATCCACATCGAGTTGATTGTCGTTTACCGTCACCACTTCCCAATCGGTCGCATTTATTTTGCGCTCGATAACATAGGAGAACACAAATGTTTGGGCATTTCCGGTCGTTCTGTAAATATCGAGGAAGGCCGTTTCAGTTTGACCGGGCTCAGGAATATAGCGGGACAAATCGGCCGTGACATACAAGTAATCGCCGACATTATAGGAGGATTGTGTTTGAATGCGCACAATGTTGTTGCCGCCTTCCACATAAATGGTTTTATAAAAAGTATCATCGTTGGTGTCGCAACCTGCGAAGAAAACCGCAACGAAAACAAGAGATATATATGCTAATTTTTTCATGTTCTTTTAATTAAAATCGGTATCCTACATTTAAACCTACTCTCGAAATCACATCGGGACTTTTCTCCCGGTTGGTTAAGTTTGAACCAAACCCAACCAAAAACTCTATGGCAAAAGCTTCTTTGATGTACATTTTGTATCCCAAGCCGCCACCCAAACCAAAATCGGTATATCGTGATTTTTTGGTGGTATAATACCCATTTACGTTTTCATCAATCAGCCGCACAATTTCTTTGTAATCACCACCGTTATAGGAGGCAAAGATTTCGGCAAAATAGTACCTCGATTTGCTTTTGGATAAGGCGTAACGCACATAGGGATTGAATTCGTATTTAGGAGAATTGTTGCGATAGCCTCTGTCAAAATCTTCCGTTAAATTATTACTGCTCGAAAAATTGGCATTGAAACCCACCGAAAAATCACCCTGAAAAAATCGTTCATAACTAAAACTCGCTTTTTGGGTAATCAAACCGGTCAAGGCTAACACATCTATTCGGAATTCATTCTTTTTAGTGTCCAAAGCAGAACTTACGGCTTCCTGAGCCCGGGTTTGAGCGCTCAACGACAGTAACAATAACAGGCAAAAATAGTGTTTCATTATAGCATGGTTTATTGGAAACGAATATAGTAAATATTATGCTTTACCCATAATCAAGTCACATTATTCTAGTGTTAAAGCCCCTAAAATTTGTTCGTTCATAAACGGTCCGCCCGGGTACTTTGCCGTATAATCGAGATTGAGCCAAATTTTTCCGCGCTCGTCAATGTGGTAGTTAATCGGTTTTCCTTTGCTCTCCACCGGAAATAGTTCTTTTTTGATGAGGTAATTTATCTTTTCCAAATCTTTTTTTTCCCCTATCAGTATTTCAGGATACATGTGGCCTTTGGTGTGTATGAGACGCATGGTACCGCCAATTGATTTAATGCAAGCCGACATAAAAATGGAGTGATCATCGCAATCACCCGACAAGTAGGGCAGTGATTCGGTAGCAGTGGCAATATAATCATGACCCTTGGGATCGCTCACGTAATTCCATCGGGTGTTGATTTCTTTAAAGACGGCAAAGGCCTGAACAATAGTAAAATACTCGTGATACCCTTTTACGTTCTTGAAATGTTTGGCAGTAGCCATGATGGCAAAATTTCGAATTTTCGGATTTTGGTATTCTACCGCATCGATGATTTTTGATTTATTGGGGAAAGGCAGTAGTTTAGAAATAATGATGTCCTGCGGATACGGATCTTCACTCATGGTATACACCATAGAACGGTAATCTTCAAAAACGCTCTGAAAGCCGTATTTCCCCGATAAGGTTCCGTAGAGCAACATGATGAAATAGATAATCACGGAAATCAATGTGACTCTTCGCATGGCTCTTAAAATGAGCTGAATAATCACGAGTATCGCCATAAAAAGCAATATGCGGTCGATGTGAAAAGCCCAATCGAGTATGATGAGGTTTTGATGCGCAATGATAAAAATGGGAATCGTAATCAGAATGTTCAGGACCAAAATAATAATCATGTCCCACGGACTGTTTATCCTGAATTTTTCTTTGAGTTGTTGATACGTTAAATGTCCCGATTTTATCATGTTGCCATGGCAGAAGCTAAATGGCTTTGACCATTTCAGCAAAAGTACCTTTTTTATCGATAATTTTCAGGTCAAACAATTGATTTTGAATTTTGTTTAACACTTTTTCTTCCAAAGGTTTTTGCGACCATTTGGTGAGCGATAACCATGTTTGAATGTCTTCCAATTTTTGATGGTATTTGGATGCCAAAGTACGGTCGATACTCGGAATATCTTTGAATTCAATCGTTGTATGGTTGATGATTTCCAACAATAGCGCAACCGTTTGAGGATGGCTTGCCAAAAACGCGTTCCGCACGGCAATCACAAAGCACGGCCAAGGTGTAGGGCAATCGGCGACCCTGCGAAATACACCTTTGTCTACCAGGGGTTGTGTCATAAAACGTTCCCACATGAAGTAATCGGCAGTACCGTTCGTCAAAGCGGTTACAGCACCGTCTATGGTGTTGACTACCTCAAACTGTAAAGCTTCGGTATGCCACTGTTGGTTTTGCGCGTTAACATAGGCCATTAAATGGGAACCCGAACCGTAACGTGAAATGGCAACTTTGGTGTTTTCTAAATCGGCCAAGGTTTGGTATTGGGATTTCGCGGCAACGTGAATTCCCCAAATTAGCGGACTTTCCACGTATACTTGAACAATCGAACTCGGATTGCCACCAACGATGTCTTTAACGATACCTTCGGTCAATATCACGGCGATGTCGGTTTCGTTATCGCGCAACAGTTGGCACATTTTGCCGGTACCCTCGGGTACATCGGTCCATTGTAAATCGATGCCGACTTCCTCAAACTCGCCGTTTTCGATACACAAATGCCAAGGTAAATTAAAGTGCTCCGGTACGCCGGCAATTCTAACTGTTCTCATAATAGAATAATGTCTGTATATCTGTAATCTGAATATCCGTAATCCGAAAATCTATTTAACATGCGGATTCTCCATTTGCCACCATTTCCATAAGGCACCGTCTTTATCGGTATAATCTTCCATCAAGTGCATTCCGATTTTTTCCAGAATCCGATTGGAAGCACCGTTGTCGAAATGGGTGTAAGCGTTCATCTTGTCGATGTTCATTTCTTTGAAACCATAGTCGAACCACGCATAAGAGGCTTCGGTAGCATAGCCTTTACCCCAAAATGGTTCATTCAAGCGATAGCCGTAATCGTAAAAATTGGTATTGCCGTTTTCGATGTGGTCGTCCACAAATTTGATACCGGTCCACCCGATGAATTCGCCTGTCTCTTTGAGTACAGTAGCAAATCGGCCGATGTGGTTTCTTTCATACTGCTTACGCACGTATTCAATCACTTTAATGACTTCGTCCGGGTGCTTGACCGGCGTTTGCCAAAGGTATTGGTGAACTTTGGGGTTGCTATCCATAGCAAACATGGCTTCCGCATCGGACAATTCGAGCGGACGAAGGAGTAAGCGGTCGGTTTCTATAATTAAGTTCATAAGGCAGTGGTGTAATAGCCCCGATGGAAGCGGCATCCTTTTTTACCGGTTCTCGATACATCCTGAAACAGGACACTCGAACTGACGGTAAAAAAGATACAGCGGACAGCGGGAAATAGCTCCTTAAAATTATTCGGCTAACTTATTTAACGCGTAAGCAATCAAAGCATCTACGGCTTTGTACGGATCTTCGCTGAAAGTTCCGGTGGCGCGGTTGGCAATGATGGCGTTGAGCGACAAGCACTGGTGTCCCAACAATTTGCCCAAACCGTAAATGGCGCCGGTTTCCATTTCGAGGTTGGTCATTTTGATGCCTTCGAATTCGAAACGGTCCATTTTAGCATTGAGCTCCGGATCTTGGACTTCCAAACGTAAGACCCGGCCTTGTGGTCCGTAAAAACCACCGGCCGTTCCGGTGAATCCTTTGAATATTTGGTCGCTCTCCATTCTTTTTTCCAAGGTTTCCGAGCAAGCAATGACATAAGGACGGCCTTTTCGCATGTCCCAATTGGTCTGACTGATAAAGGCTTCTTCTATGGCTTTTTCCGAAATCTCGTCGATTACATAGGAGCGAAGCATGTTGTCTAAGCCCAATCCGTAACGACTCATCACAAAACTGTCACACGGAATATCAGCTTGCAACGAACCCGAAGTTCCGATGCGGATGATGTTGAGCGACGTCAGGTTTTCTTTGGGTTTGCGGGTTGTTAAGTCGATGTTGACCAAGGCATCCAGTTCGTTCATGACAATATCAATATTGTCGGGACCGATTCCGGTAGACATTACCGTCATTTTTTTGCCTTTGTAATAGCCCGTTTGGGTTTTGAATTCGCGCTTTTGCGTCGAAAATTCTATGCTGTCAAAGAATTGGGTAATCTTTTCTACGCGGTTTTGATCGCCAACGAAGATGATGTCGTGGGCAATGTGTTCCGGTTTTAAGTTGAGATGGTACACGCTGCCATCGGGGTTTAATATTAATTCTGAAGATTGTATCATAATTTTTTTGTTTCGAGTTATGGGTTGCGGGTTGCGGGTTTCGGGTTGCGGGTTTCGGGTTTCGGGTTGCGGGTTTCGGGTTTCGGGTTTTTAAACTTTGAACTTTTAAACCTTTAACATCATTTATCCGCCGACGCGTTTGGTTTTAAATCCTTTGTCTTGGAGTATTTTCATGATTTTGTCGCGGTAATCGCCTTGAATGATGATGGCACCGTCTTTGAATGTACCGCCGACACTGAGTTTGGTTTTGATTTCTTTAGCTAAGATTTTAAAATCCTCATCACTGCCTTCATAGCCTTCGATGATGGTGGTGGCTTTTCCCTTCCGCTTTTCGTATTTGCAAATCATAGGCGCTGCCTGAATGAAAAGCTCGTGATTTTCGGTCACCGTTTCCTCCGGTTCATTGGAAGGTTCGTGATCGGGGAATAATTTCTTGAGTTGTTCTTGTAAGTCCATTTTTTTCTTTAAAGGTGCTAAGGCCTAAGGTTTTTTAACCTCAGTACCTTAGTACCTTGTTAAAAACCAAAAAAGACATCAAGTTGAATAACTCAATGTCTTTGATGAAATGTATTGAATTAACCTTTATTTTTTGAGTCCTAATTCTACCAAACGCTCGTCGAGGAATTCACCTGCCGTGATATCGTCATACAATTTCGGGTGATCGGCGTCGATACATTTCTCCAAACAGTTCAAAGGCATATCGCTTACCGGATGCATAAAGAACGGAATAGAGTAACGAGAGGTTCCCCACAATTCTCTTGGCGGGTTTACCACCTGGTGAATGGTCGATTTTAATTTGTTGTTGGTGTGACGCGATAACATATCGCCTACATTAATCATCAACTCGTCCGGTTGTGCCATGGCATCAATCCAGTCGCCGTTGTGATTTTGCACTTGTAAGCCTTTGCCTTGCGCCCCCATCAAAAGGGTAATCAAGTTGATGTCGCCATGAGCGGCAGCACGAACAGCACCATCTTTAGGTTCATCTGTAATAGGCGGATAATGAATCGGTCGTAAAATACTATTACCGTCTTTGATGTAATTGTCGAAATAAAATTCATCCAAGCCAATGTACAAAGCTAGCGCTCTTAATACATAAACCCCGGTTTTTTCTAACATACGGTACGCTTCTTTACCTACTTCGTTAAAGTGTGGCAATTCAGCTACTTCTACATTTTCGGGATATTCGTTGGCATATTTTGAGCCTTCGCTCACATATTGCCCAAAGTGCCAAAACTCTTTTAAATCTCCGGCAGAGCGACCTTTAGCATGTTCTTTTCCGAAAGAAACATACCCTCGTTGTCCGCCAATTCCCGGAATTTCGTATTTGGCTTTGGTTTCCAATGGCAGGTTGAAGAAGTTTCGCACTTCGGCATACAAGTCTTCTACCAATTTGTCATCTAAAAAATGACCTTTTAGTGCTACGAAGCCAATGTCTTCGTAAGCTTTTCCGATTTCATTTACAAATTTTTGTTTACGTGCCGGATCATCCGACAGGAAATCACGTAAGTCAACACTTGGAATTTGTTGCATACTACTAAAAAATTTTTGTTAATAACTCAGACCGGGAAAATCCCAATCATAACTACAAATGTAACTAATTTTTGATTAGAAAAAGGCAAAGTTATTAACAATTGTTTTCAGATTAAGGACTCATTTGCAGAAGATTAAGCGGATGTTGTTTTTTCAAATTAATTGGATTAAATTTGATATACTATTCACCTCCTAAAAAAGAACCCCATGAAAAAACTTTACACTTTTTTATTTTTATTGACAACTGTGGGTTTGTATGCACAAACCGGCAGTTTATGTACGGATCCGATAATAATCAGCAGTTTACCTTACAGTACCACCGATAACACGGCGAACTATGGGGACAATTATGATCCGCCTACATCGACCCCAATTTCCTGCGGTGCCGGAACTTCCGGGAATTATTATCTTGGCGGAAATGATGTAGTGTACGCTTACACTCCGGCAGTCAGCGGAACCATTTCGATTCAATTGCCTTCAATGGTAGGTTGGTCCGGTCTTTTTGTGTTTACCAGTTGTGCCGGGATAGGATTGGCGCCGTATGCTTGTAACTGTAGTTCTGCGGCCGGCAACCGAACCATTAATGACATGGCAGTGACCGCCGGACAAATGTATTATATCGTAATTTCTTCCTGGCCCGCACCTCAAACCGTTGCCTATACGTTAAACGTGACTCAAACCTCCTTGGATAACAGCGAAGTCAATCTTACCAAATCGGTTGCTTTGTATCCTAATCCGGTGCGAAACGAATTGTTCCTGGAAACCGACGTGTTGATTAAAAAGGTGAGCATCATTTCGGTAAACGGCCAACGCTTGGCAACCCAATGGCTTAACAGTAACAGCATCAATGTGGAGGGTTTATCGGCCGGATTTTACATTTTGGAAATGACCACCGAGGAAGGAATACCGGTGCGTAAAAATTTCATCAAAGCGGCAAATTAAAAAAACACAATCCTGTAACCGTAACCCCCGTGTGTTAATTCGCTCGGGGTTTTTCTTTAGTAAAAATCAGCGCAACTTTCCCTTTAAAAACTACAACGATTGAAATCTGTTTTTATACTTTTGCAACACCAAAACAAACCCAATGAAATTCGACAGAAAAGAGTTGTCCAATATCCAATTATTGGACTTGTATAAAAGATTACTTAAGCCCCGTTTGATAGAAGAAAAAATGTTGATTCTCCTGCGTCAGGGGAAAGTGTCCAAATGGTTTTCCGGTATTGGTCAGGAAGCCATTTCCGTAGGAATTACGGCGGCTTTAGATAAAGACGAATATATTTTACCGATGCACCGCAATTTGGGTGTGTTTACCGGAAGAGACATTCCGTTGCACCGTTTGTTTTCGCAATGGCAAGGCAAGAAAAGCGGATTTACCAAAGGGAGAGACCGCAGTTTTCACTTTGGTACCCAAGAGTTTAAAATTATCGGAATGATTTCGCATCTCGGGCCGCAAATGGGTGTGGCCGACGGGATTGCTTTAGCCAACAAATTAAAGCAAAACGGCAAAGTAACCGCCGTTTTTACGGGAGAAGGAGCCACTTCTGAAGGTGATTTTCACGAAGCCTTGAACATAGCTGCCGTTTGGGAGTTACCCGTATTGTTTGTGATTGAGAACAACGGTTATGGTTTATCGACACCGACGAATGAGCAATACCGTTGTGAAAACCTGGCCGACAAAGGGGTAGGGTATGGCATGGAAAGTCATATTATCGATGGGAATAATATTTTGGAAGTGTATTTGAAAGTAGCCGAACTCAAAGCATCGATGCTGGCCAATCCGCGTCCGGTGTTATTGGAGTTCAAAACCTTCAGAATGCGCGGCCATGAAGAAGCCAGCGGCACCAAATACGTCCCGCAAGAATTGATGGACATGTGGGCGATAAAAGACCCGATTGCGAATTATCGTGAGTATTTGATGAACGTTGGCGTGCTTTCGGAAGAAATGGATGCCGAATTCAAAGCCAATATCAAAGCGGAAATCGATGAACATTGGGCGATTACGGTCGCCGAGCCGGAATGCGAAGCCCATCTGGAAGAAGAACTCCAAGATGTCTATGAACCGTATGATTTTGAAGCGTTCCCTCCCGGAGACCAAAAAGAAAATATCCGCGTTATCGATGCTATATCTTCGGCCTTACGCCAATCGATGGAGCGTCACGAAAATTTGGTGATTATGGGACAAGACATTGCCGAATACGGCGGTGCGTTTAAAATTACCGATGGATTTGTAGCGCAGTTCGGCAAAGACCGCGTGCGCAATACGCCAATTTGTGAAAGCGCCGTAGTATCGGCCGCCAATGGTTTATCCATCAACGGGTACAAAGCCGTGGTGGAAATGCAATTTGCCGATTTTGTGTCTACCGGATTCAATCCGATAGTCAATCTTTTGGCGAAACAACACTACCGTTGGGGTGAAAAATCGGATGTGGTGGTGCGTATGCCTTGTGGTGGCGGAACCCAAGCCGGACCGTTTCACTCGCAAACCAATGAAGCCTGGTTTACTAAAACACCGGGATTAAAAGTGGTGTATCCGGCCTTTCCGTATGACGCTAAAGGGTTATTGAATACCGCGATTAACGATCCGAACCCGGTGATGTATTTTGAACACAAACAATTGTACCGTTCCGTGTACCAGGACGTTCCGACAGACTATTACACCATTCCGTTCGGGAAGGCGGCTTTATTGAAAGAAGGGACCCAAGTAACGGTTATTTCTTTCGGGGCCGGTGTGCATTGGGCGTTGGAAACCTTGAACAAGCACCAAGACATCAGTGCCGATTTGATTGACCTGAGAACCTTACAACCGTTGGATACCGAAGCTATTTTTACATCTGTCAAAAAAACGGGTAAAGTGGTTATACTTCAGGAAGACACGCTGTTTGGCGGGGTAGCCAGCGATATTTCGGCGATGATTACCGAAAATTGCTTTGAATATTTGGACGCGCCGGTGCGTAGAGTGGGCAGTTTGGAAACGGCCATTCCGTTTGTAAAGGCGTTAGAAGACCAATATTTACCTAAGGCTCGCTTTGAAACCGTTTTATTAGATTTGATACAGTATTGATTTTTAAGCCATATTAAAAAATAAGGGGTACTTTTTTGAGTATCCCTTTTTTATTTTAATTAACTTAGTGTGGCCAATAGGCATAATATTTTTCAGTATAAGGTATAATTTTTATCTATTAAAAAAGTAAAAAGCATAGAGAAATTAAAAATAGATTTGTGTAGTTACAAACACTTAAACCAATACAATATATGGAAAGCAACAACAGCAACGGCGGCGGAAAATGTCCTTTCTCCGGCGCACAAGTAAAACAAGGAACCGAGGTTCCCAACAACAGCTTTTGGTGGCCGAATGCGCTCAACTTAGACATACTGCATCAGCACGACACCAAAACCAATCCACTGGGGGAAGATTTTAATTATGCCGAAGAATTCAAAAAGTTGGATTTTGAAGCGTTGAAAACCGATTTGAAAAAATTAATGACCGAAAGCCAGGATTGGTGGCCGGCCGATTGGGGTCACTATGGCGGATTAATGATTCGTATGGCGTGGCACAGTGCCGGAAGTTACCGTATAGCCGACGGTCGTGGCGGTAGCGGAACCGGAAACTTGCGTTTCGCTCCTTTAAATAGCTGGCCGGATAACGGCAACTTAGACAAAGCCCGCCGTTTGTTATGGCCAATCAAAAAGAAATACGGCAACAAAATCTCTTGGGCCGATTTGATGATTTTAGCCGGGAATATGGCTTACGAATCTATGGGCTTTAAAACCTTTGGCTTTGCCGGTGGTCGTGAAGACATTTGGCACCCGGAGAAAGATATTTATTGGGGTTCCGAAAATACCTGGTTAGCGGTATCCGGTGGTGAGAAAAGCCGTTACTCGGGAGAGCGCGATTTAGAAAATCCGTTGGCCGCCGTAATGATGGGATTGATTTATGTGAATCCGCAAGGCGTTGACGGGAATCCCGATCCGTTAAAAACAGCCCACGACATGCGGGTGACTTTTGCCCGTATGGCTATGAACGACGAAGAAACCGTTGCCTTAACCGCCGGTGGTCACACCGTAGGGAAAGCACACGGAAACGGCGATGCCGGTGCCTTAGGACCGGAGCCGGAAGCCGCCGGTATCGAAATGCAAGGTTTCGGTTGGTTAAATCCGAAAGGCAACGGAAATGGTCCCGATACCATCACCAGTGGTTTAGAAGGTGCTTGGACCTCGCACCCGGACAAATGGAACCACACCTATTTCGATATTTTATTCAACCACGAATGGGAATCGAAAAAGAGTCCGGCCGGTGCTTGGCAGTGGGAACCGATTAACATGAAAGAAGAAGACAAACCGTTTGATGCCCACATCCCGGGTGTCAGAAGAAACCCGATTATGACCGACGCCGATATGGCGTTGAAAATGGATCCGGAATACCGCAAAATCTCCGAAAAATTCCGCAACGACCCGGCTTACTTCGAAGATGTATTTGCCCGTGCTTGGTTTAAATTAACGCACCGCGATTTAGGACCGAGAAGTCGTTATTTAGGTCCGGACGCGCCAAAAGAAGAATTAATCTGGCAAGACCCGGTTCCTACCGTAGATTACACCTTATCGGAGGCCGAAATCGAAGACTTAAAAGCCAAATTGCTAAACAGCGGTTTAACCGCAACCGAATTAATCAACACCGCATGGGACAGTGCCCGCACGTTCCGTGGTTCGGACTATCGTGGTGGTGCCAATGGGGCCCGTATTCGTTTAGCGCCTCAAAAAGATTGGCAAGGCAACGAACCGGAGCGTTTGCAAAAAGTATTGGATAAGTTAACCGAAATCCAAGCCGGATTGTCTAAAAAAGTAAGCTTGGCCGATTTGATTGTGTTGGGCGGAACCGCAGCGGTAGAAAAAGCAGCGCACGCTGCCGGCGTCAACATCAAAGTGCCTTTTGCACCGGGTAGAGGCGATGCTACGGCCGAGATGACCGATGCCGAATCGTTTGACGTATTAGAGCCGTTACACGATGGTTTCCGTAACTGGGTGAAAGGCGACTATAAAGTGCAGCCCGAAGAAATGTTGTTAGACCGCGCCCAATTGATGCGCTTAACGGCCCACGAAATGACAGCCTTAATTGGCGGTATGCGTGTGTTGGGTACCAATTACGGGGGTTCTAAACACGGCGTGTTTACCGATAACGTCGGCATGTTGAGCAACGATTTCTTTGTGAACCTCACCGATATGAACTATTCTTGGAAACCTACGGGTAAGAATTCATACAATATTGTAAACCGTAAAACCGGCGAAACCCGTTGGACGGCTACGCGTGTCGACTTGGTTTTCGGGTCTAATTCGATTTTACGTGCGTATGCCGAGGTATATGCCCAAGACGATAACAAGGAAAAATTTGTCAAAGACTTCGTAGCGGCCTGGACTAAAGTCATGAATGCCGATCGTTTCGACTTGGCGTAACCAGTTATAGGTTATTAATACAAAAAGGGGGTTCCAACGAACCTCCTTTTTTATTTTAAATCCGCGATAGCACCTCGATAGCGCGGATTTTCAACCGTGCAAGAACTACTAGGTGCTACCGGTATCACTGATTCGATATGAGGGAAAAGGGAATAGATATTAGGTATAAGGTTACAAATCCGCGCTATCGGGAGTCATTTGACCTCTTTTTTTTTATTTTAAATGCTCATAATTTTATCAATTTTACTTTGTGTATTGTCTATACCCTTGAAAAAGGGAACTAAATCAGGGTTAATCCATTCAATTAAATTATAAAGTTTATTCCTAATGTCTATCGCTTCATTGCAGTTTATATGATTACCATTAAAGCAAATTGGTTCACAATGGTTTACACGGTTTCTAAAACTTCTAATATCATCTAATTTGGAATATAAACTTGCTCTGTCTTCTAAACTAGGTTTATTCGGAAATATGTGAATGGGTTGACCTGCAACTAATAAATAATGATGTGGTAGAAAAAAGGCTATCCAAAACCCGAGATTTTGGTCAGAGATTATTTTACCACTTGTGATTGGTATTCCCTTTCTACTTAAACTATGTTCGGTATTGATTACAGATTTCCTTAGAAAAAAGTTCGAAGCGGATAAACTACCGTGTCGCATAAAATGATTTTTCTGATTTATTATCCAATCGGTATCTGCAAAATGAACCGAAAGCTTGTTATTTAAACTATTTCTTAACACTACTTCAAACTGACTCAATATTGGATGGAATGATTGTGCCAATCTTATATTGGCATTATATAGTTTTTTTGCCCGATTATTGTCGTTTCCAACAGCTGTTAGATATCTATTGTATCGGGGTCTTGATAAATACTTATTTCTTAAAATATTCTTCATTCATGTTGCAATATTAAAATTAATGCCTAAATTTGTATCACACAGACTTGGTAAAGCCTCTTTCTTTCGTAGAAACGTAATCAAGTAAAAGAAATTAAAAAGGATTCGGTAAAACGAATCCTTTTTTTATTGTCTGCTTTGTAAATATAAGAACTTTCTTTGTTTTTTAAAGAAAGTTTCCTTTTAAAATAATTCCAAGTTTAGGGAATAGGCAATGTTGTTAAAAGGCTGTTGGTAATAGACCATTTTCTAATTATTATTTTCGTCTATGTTCATCATCATATTATAATGACCGGTGTTTTCGGTGTATATAAATATGTTTTTAAATACATCTAAATATTTTGTAATTGTTCCATCTGGTGCTTCAATAAATAAATCATCTGGTAAAGTGTGTGAGCCTTCATTTGCCCAACTTAATAAAGACCTACAAATTTCTCTTTCCTCTTGAGTTGAAAACTTATTTATTAAAACATCGTCACGTTTGTTTCCTAAAATGCTAAAATAGTTTTCCAGAATTCTTCGTAATGTGTTTTGTATTGTTATTCCTGAATTCTTTTCCCATTCGCGAATTTCTCTCCATAATAGCTCATAAGATGATTGAATTGGATTTGTTTCTGCATAAAATTGAATTGTTGAAATCTTATTGTTTTTCCGTAATATCCAAAATTGAGATTTCTCGCCCTTTCTGTTTAATCCTTCATAGGATACTTCTTTATGAAAGTAAACATTATGAGTTAGTAAGATTATTTGCTTAATATTTCCTGTTTCAGCTTTGACATCTTTGATTAATTCTTTAATTAATGTACTGACCACAAATAATACACTACTGTCTAAACTTGAGATTGGATCATCGATTATTAAGATTCGTTCTTCATTTACTGTTTCTTCTGAAACTCCGCCTTTCGCCAATTGCAGAAAATATAGAAAGGTAATAAATGTTATTTCTCCTTCACTTAATGTTGCTTCTGCAATTGTTCCATCTTCCCTTTGTATTTGATAAAAGCCGTCTTCAGAAGCTGGCACAATTTCAAAATTTAGAAATCCGTAAGATTTTAGAAGTCTGTTTATTTCGTTTATAGTTGGTTCAATGCTTGTTACATTTTTAGTTAAATTTTTAATTTCCGCATCTAATATACCGTATTCAGACAGCTTTGCACTTATTTGAGTTTGCAATGAATTAATTCCTAATTCTAAACCGTTTTTATCGGTATTGAATTTAGTTACATCAGTTTTGAATTCTTCAATTATAAGTTTCCAAATAGCTCTGATAAGATTGTTCTTTTCAGTATTATAGTTTGCAACTATATTGTTATGTTTTGCAATTTCTATATTTGTGTTAGTAATTAATTCAGAAATTAACGTTAATTGGTCTTTTAATGAATTTATTTCAATATTTCTACTTGGTTCCTTTACTTTATTGTTTAGTAATTCGTTGTTGGTTGTATTTTGACTTATTAGGGTTTTGAGATATGCAGAATATTTATCGTTATTAAGTTTAGTCTGCTTAAAATCTTTTTGATAGGTTTCGATTGCGTTTAGTTCGTTGATTAAATTTTGTGTGAGAGAATTATATTCTTGTTTTAAATCTTTTATAGATTTTATATCGTTCAAATATGTTTCGTCAAAAAAACTCTCTAATTGATTTTTAAAATTTTCTGTTATTGTTTTTTCCTGACAAAAAGGACAGGTTTCATCTTCTAGAAGATAATCTCGTCCTTGATTTACCCAATCGTTTATATTTAATTTTTGAATGAGTTTTGCAATATCTACGTCAGCTTTACCAACAATTATTTTCTTCCAAATTTCATCGTTTTCTATTTCTACGATTCTGTCGAATGAAATTGAATCTATTGGTGTTATTGGCTGTGGAACTTCTCCAAAAATAGTTTTCGCTTTCTCCTTTAAGTCTTCAAACGTTTCTAAAGCTGAAGTATTGCTACTGAATTCTTGCAGTAATTTGTTTTTGAAACTTTCTTTTTGTAAAGTTCCTGTAAAAGCTTCTTTGAATGTATGTTCATACTTTTTATAGATTTTTGTCCATGTATTATCTCTAAACTCATTTTCTAAATCTTCTTTCTTTTTAATTTGTGATTCCAAAGTTTCTCGCTTTTTAACTCCATCTGCTTTGAGAACTTTTAATTCTTCAGTTTTATCATTTATAATTTTAATTTGTTCTGCTGTTGCTTCACCAAGTGTAAAAACACCACCCAACTTTCCTTTGCCAAAATTCCTTTCACGAAATTCTTTATTATAAACTAATGTATTTAAAGGAATTGTATTTTGCCAAACTAAAGAGCATCTATTAAACTTTGGTTCAAAAGTATTTTGTAGAAAATTTGAAATTGTTGTTTTTCCGCATCCGTTAGCTCCATAAATGAAATTTACTTTTTTCAATCCATTTACTTGAACTCCTATGCTATCATAACTCGCGACGTTTTTTATGGTAATGCTTTCTATCATTTGTTGTTATTCAATTTAGAGTTGAAATTTTCTGCGGTCGTCGAATGGCTTACCGCCAACTTCAATTTACTCAACACTCTTACGAGTATATTTTAACCCAAATATACCAAACCCTCCCCAATCCTGTATGTTTTCTCTTGCACATCAGTTGTTCATCGTATTTATATGGCTGTTGGTCGGTTTTACCCCATCACTTTCTTTAGTTTGCTTTTACAAGAACAAACCGTTTCACACCCGAACAGGAATTTTATTTTTCAAATCGTGTTCGGGAATTGCGAACAGTATTTTTATTTTGAAAAAGGTGTTCGCATTGGCATAGTTTTTATTTGATAGTAAAATATAATCGTTTCTCCCAATGAAAACACCCAAAAATAAAAACAGTATCAGAGCGATAGTAGGGTTTACCCAAGAAGAGTTGGCCATGTTGCTCGGGGTTACGCGTAGTGCGTTGGCCAAATTTGAATTGGGGTTGGGTAGCCTGCCGGACCCGGCCAAGCACCTGTTGGCTGAACTGCTCAACCATATGAAAGATTCAGAAGCCAAAAACAAACCCATTCTTGACGAGGAAAGGCACCCTTTGATTACAGAAAAGCAACTCAAACGCTTGCTTTTGGAGAATAATTACCAACTCCTTTTGGTTACCCAAAAAATCAATGCCATGCAAAAGAAGTTATCCAACTTAGTCAAAGCGCAAAAGCTGTTGCACTATCTTCATAATCGCCCACAAGAAAAGAGTAAGTCCCATCAAAACGTATTGGAATTCATTACCCGTAAAACCAATAAAATGTTGGCAAGAAACAACTCAAATACGTTATATCAACTCGTGCTCCAACAACAATTGTTAACCTACGAAAAGCAGCTCCTCGAGGAAGCCGAGAAGAAGTTGTCGCTAGGGTAAGGGAAAAGGGACCAGCGATAAAACGTATCCCTAATCCCTTTTTTCTTATCCTTTTCCCTCAACCTCAACCTCAACCTCAACCTCAACCTCAACCTCAACCTCAACCTTTTCCCCTAATTATGCACCGCATCACAACAATGGTGCTCCATAAAACTTTCGGTTTCTTCATGCCACGGGAAGGCCGCGTTGTAGTGGCTGTTTTCCCAGTAGAATTTTTTACGGGCTTTGGGTTCGTTGCCTTCTTCGTTCATGGTGTCGGCGTTATACACGCGGCCGTTGGCGATGGTATAGCGCAACGAGTTCGAGTGTTGGATGTCGTCTAAAGGGTTTTTATCCAATACTAAAATGTCGGCCAATTTGCCTACTTCTAACGAACCAATGTCGTTACCGGCACCAATGTAGTTCGCCGCGTTGATGGTGGCGGTTTTTAAGGTTTCTAAATTGCTCATACCGCCTTGGTTAATGCTCCACAATTCCCAATGCGCGCCTAAGCCTTGCAATTGCCCGTGCGCCCCCATGTTGACTTTAACACCGTTATCGGCCAAGGCTTTGACCGATTTGGCCGTTAGGATATGGTCGTTTTCGTATTCTTCATCGGGTGCCATGGTGCGGAAACGGGCGCGCGAATCGATGATGCCTCTCGGGGTAAATTGCAATAGCTTTTGGTCTTCGTACACTTTGGTTTTTTGGTACCAATAATACTCGGCATTCAACCCCCCGTAATTCACAATCAGGGTAGGCGTGTAGCCCACACCGGTTTTGCCCCACAGGGTTAACACATCGTTGTACACCGGTGTAATCGGAATGTTGTGTTCTACGCCGGTATGGCCGTCAATGACCATTGTCATGTTGTGGAAAAAGTTCGAACCGCCTTCGGGCACTACGTTAATGCCTTCCTCGCGAGCGGCTTGCAATACCTGTTGGCGTTGGTCGCGACGCGGTTGGTTATAACTTTTTACCGATAAAGCGCCAAACGCTTTGGTGCGTTTGATGGAAGAGCGCGCATCGTCTATGCCGTTAACCACGGCTTTAAAATCGCCATCGGCCCCATATAAAATAAAACCGGTTGAATAGATACGCGGCCCAACCAAATGCCCGCTTTTCACCATTTCCGAAAGGGTAAAAATCGATTCGGTGTTCGATGAGGGGTCATGTGCCGTAGTCACCCCATACGCCAAGTTGGCGTACAATTGCCAGTTTTGTTGCGTGGTTAAGCCATAACGGAAAGCACCAATATGCGCATGGGCATCTACCATACCCGGCATTAAAGTCTTACCCGATAAATCATACACTCTGGCATCCGCCGGCAAAGCCACTTCGCCGGCTTTACCCACGGCTTCAATGCGGTTTTGGTTTACGATTAAGGTTCCTTTTTCAATCACGGTGTCGCCCTTCATGGTTATGATTCTGGCGTTGGTCAACGCCAATTTCCCTTTGGGTTTATCCACTTTGGCCACCAAACCGATAGGGGTACCGCTGTCGGTGGGTTTGTCTACTTTTTCCGGCGAACCCGGTAAGAAGGTGAATCGGTCTTTGAGGTTATTTACAAAATACGCATCGCCGAGTGTCCACATCACTTGCTGACTGTTGGCCGACCAATGCAAGTTGATTCCGGCATCTTTCGACAATTCCGAAACCGGAACCGCGGTGGTTTTGTTGTCTAAATCGGCTTCTTGGCCGTTCATATTCAGCGGTGCCACATAGGCTTTGTGCAAGTGCATAAAGGCAATCCATTGGTTGTCGGGGCTCGGCACCAAACGGTTGGCGTATTTGGCTTTGATGTGGGTTCTTTCGTCTTTACCGTTCAAGTCGACACTTTTCAATTCTTTGGTCAAGCTCCCGAAAAACACCCCGCCGGTTTGGAAGAAGATACGGTTACCGTCTTTGGTAAACAACGGATATTCGCCACTCGGTCCGATAAATTTGGCTTTGCCGCCGCTACTGCTCATGGTGTATAGCCCCGGTCTTTTGGCGAAAGCCATGCCTTGATCTAAGTTTCCGTTTTCTTTGCGGTACACCAGGGTTTTCCCGTCAGGAGAAAGCGAAGGCGTACGGTAAATGGCTTTTTCGGTGGTGAGTTTTACGGCGTTTTTGCCATCCAGTCCTATTTTGCGAATGCTGCCCAGTTCGGTATCGTTCCAAGTCACGTACACGATGCTTTTGCTGTCGGCGGTAAACGTCGGTTCCGCTTCAAAGTCGGTACCGTTGGTGAGCCGTTTCGGCGTACCGTTCGGCAGGGCTTTAATCCAAATATAGCCTAAGGCTCTGAACGCTAATGTTTTTCCGTCGGGTGACGTCACCGCGTCGCGTATCATTTTTACGGTGAAATCGTTATCGGCAACCGGCGTGTTAAAATGCACGCGGT
The DNA here is from genome assembly GCF_030053345.1 of Flavobacterium sedimenticola. Lineage (GTDB taxonomy): Bacteria > Bacteroidota > Bacteroidia > Flavobacteriales > Flavobacteriaceae > Flavobacterium > Flavobacterium sedimenticola. The sequence goes on along the minus strand of NZ_JASGBP010000003.1, from coordinate 70,957 downwards.
CGGCCACGTCCAAGGCCACGTCTACCGTAAACGGAATGTTAGTAACCCCCAAGGTTTTGGTATTGATTTTATTAATTTTCCCGCCAAACCAAATCACGACATCTTCATTGTTCGGCATCCAATTAAAATTGGGATACACGCCAAACAAGGCCCAAGCGGTTTGCTGGTCTTTGTCGAGTTTATCAAACACCGGCCATTCTTCGCCGGTTTCCAAATCGTGTAAATACAAAACGGTACGGGTCCCGATTCTTTTGATAAACGCTAATTTTTTACCGTCGGGCGAAACCTGCGGACGCGCCGCACCGCCCGGTCCACCGGTGATGGTTTCCAGTTTACCGGTTTCGAATTCGTAGCGCTTGATGACGTAAATTTCGTTGTGCGGGTCTTTGTTGTACTGGAAAAAACCACCCGGATACATGTCTTCGCTGAAGTAGAGGTATTTTCCGTCTCGGGAAATATTGGGTTCGTTAACGTCTTGTTGGTCGTTTTTGCGTTTGGTGAGTTGCACGCCGCTGCCACCGCTGATGTGGTATTGCCACATTTCACCGGCACCGGCAGAACGTTGCGAGGTAAAGTTTTTGCGTCCTACCAAATAATTGCCGTCGGGCATCCAAGCCGGATTGCTCATCAGGCGGAAATCCTCTTTCGAGATTTGTTTGGCATTGCTGCCATCGGCATTCATCACCCAAAGGTTATCGCCACCACCGGCATCGCTGGTAAAGGCAATTTTTTTCCCATCGGGACTAAAACGCGGTTGGATTTCAAACGGAATTCCCGAGCGTAACACTTTGGCTTTGCCACCGCTGATAGGCATACTGTAAATATCGCCCAGCATATCAAAAACGATGGTGGTGCCATCCGGACTCACATCGAGATTCATCCAAGTGCCTTCGGACGTGGTAAAGTTTTGAGTTTTGTAATTAAAAGTATCACCGGGTTTGGCCACATCCCATTTTGGGGTTTCGGTTTTTTCTTGAGCGTTGCCCATACTGAAAGCCAATGCCGTCAGGAATAAGGAAATCTTTCGGAACTTCATAAGTTATAGTTTGTACTTCAATGTATAAAAGTAGGGAAAATTGCGGGATAAGGGAAAAGAAAAAAGGGATAAGAAACTAAAACTTTTTCCGTATCCCTTGGCTCAATCTCTTACGAGGTCAATTTATTCAGTCTGCTGTTCCTGTAGCCGTATAAGAAGTACACGACCAAGCCGATAACCAGCCAAATGCCGAACCATTGCCAGTTGGATACTGCCATACCGGTCAATAAATAACAACAAGAGATTAAACCGAGTAACGGTATTAAGGATAAGTTTTTGAAGAAGGCCAATACCGCCATAACGACACATAAAATAATGAACACAACCATAGGCGCATTATTCGCAAAAAAGTGTTCGGAATAGGTAAACGTGTCCGGGAAGAAGGTCGGCAAAAAGTACTGCACGGCTCCAAAAGCACCCAAACAAATTAATGGGAAAATGTACTTCGAATTGATATACGGAATTCGGAATTTACCTTTGGTGGCTCGCTCGGCCAATTCGGCTTCGCTTTGCGGGGACAACATAAGCACTCCGCCACAAACCAGTACAAAAGCGAATAAGGTTCCGATACTGGTAAAATCGAGGACAAAGTTTTCATCGGTAAAGAAAATCGGAATGCCCACAACCAATCCGGTCACTATCGTTGCAAATCCGGGTGTTTTGTGTTTCGGATGGATTTCGGCGAATTTTTTCGGCATCAAGCCATCGCGACTCATGGTCATCCAAATACGCGGTTGTCCCATTTGGAATACCAACATTACGCTGGTCATGGCCACTACAGCGGCAATCGAAACAATGAACAACATCCATTTGACGCCTTTTAAAGCAAAAATTTCGGCCAGCGGATCGCTCACGCCCAGCAAATCGTATTTCACCATGCCGGTTAATACTAAGGCGAGGACAATGTAGATGATGGTACAAATCACCAACGAATAAATCATTCCGCGCGGTAAATCGCGTTGCGGATTTTTACTCTCTTCGGCTAGGGTAGATACAGCATCAAATCCGATGTAAGCAAAGAAAACGGCTGAAACGCCGGCCATGACACCGCCAAAACCATTAGGCATAAAAGGCGTCCAATTGTCGATATCCACATACATCGCACCCACAATAATCACCAAAACAATAATCGCCAGTTTGATGTACACCATGGCATTGCTGAAGTTTTTGGATTCTTTGGTGCCTTTGTAAACCAAATAGGTAATCAGCACATTAATGACCACGGCCGGTAAATCGAAAATAATGCGGAGACCGCCCACTACAGGAGCCGTGTTCCAGGCGGTTAAGCCTTCGCCGGGTTTGTTCGCTACTAAGGCATCGTGAGCCGATTGGTAATTGATGGTTAACCATTCGGGTAAATGAATATGGAAACTCTCGAGCAAATTGGTAAAATAGCCACTCCAGGAAAAGGCGATGTAAATGTTTCCGATAGAGTATTCCATCAGCAACGCCCAACCGATAATCCACGCGAACAATTCGCCAAAAGACACATAAGCATAGGTATACGCACTGCCCGAAACCGGCACACGCGACGCAAATTCGGCATAACACATGGCGGTAAAGCCGCAAGCGACAGCACAAATGATGTATAAAAACACCACCCCCGGGCCGCCCGAAAAACAGGCATTTCCAATCGCACTAAATGTTCCGCCACCAATAATAGCCGCGATACCAAAAAACGTTAAATCCTTTACGGTAAGCACTTTGGTTAAACCCGAATGTTCTCCGTCGCCGCCTTCTTTTAAGATAACTGAGGTAGATTTTTTTCGGAACAGATTGGATAATGACATGGTGTAAGATTTACGTATGTTAAGAAAAAAACAAATATAGCATAAGATAACAAAAATCATGTTTTTAATCTCACTTTTTACATAAGTTTGGTCTCTAATGGGTCGTGGTACAGCAAACTATGACCCTATAAGAAAATACAATGCAACGGTACTTTTTTTTACAGAACTAACGAAGTACTTTTGCACCACGAAAAAAATAACTTTTAAACCATACAAATTATGTCATTAGTAGGTAAAAAATTCCCCAACATTACTGTAGATGCGATCTCTTACATGGGAGATAACTTAAGAATCAATGTGCTTGAAGAAGCCACCAAGAACAACAAGAAAGTGCTTTTGTTTTGGTATCCGAAAGATTTCACTTTTGTTTGCCCAACCGAACTACACGCTTTTCAAACGGCTTTAGCAGAGTTTGAAAAGAGAAATACTATCGTAATCGGCGCTTCTTGTGACACGAACGAAGTGCACTTTGCTTGGTTGAATACTCCTAAAAACAACGGAGGAATCGAAGGCGTAACCTATCCGTTATTAGCGGATACGACCCGCAATTTATCGGCGGCTTTAGATATTTTAGATGCTCAATGGGTGTATGATGCCGAATTAAACGACGAAATTTTAGAAGGTTCCAACGTAACGTTCAGAGCGACGTATTTGATTGACGAAACCGGTAAAATTTTCCACGAAAGTGTAAACGACATGCCGTTAGGAAGAAATGTAAACGAATATTTGCGTTTGATTGATGCGTATACGCACGTACAAACCAAAGGTGAAGTTTGTCCGGCCAACTGGGAAGAAGGTAAAGAAGCCATGACCGCTGACCGTTTAAGTACTGCGGCTTATTTAAGTCAAAACTAATTATCGTATAACCATACCAATGGCAATGTTCAATAGTACTTATTGAGTGTTGCCATTGCTTTTTGAAATACCCAAGCTATGTTAATCGAATTAAACGAAGATACGTTACAAAATATAGTAGAAACGAACGCGAAAGTAGTCGTACAATATTCCGCTTCCTGGTGTGGCAATTGTCGCATTATGAAACCAAAATTCAAAGTCTTGGCTTCGCAACACGAAGGCATGACGTTTGTTTTGGTGGATGCCGAAAATTCACCGGAATCCCGAAAGTTAGCCAATGTGTCGAACTTGCCGACTTTTGCGACGTTTGTAAACGGAAAATTGGTCAACCAAACCCAAACCAACAAGGCCGAAGTTTTGACCGAATTGGTAAACGAAATTGTATAACAGGTTTAGACGGACTAGAAAGGTTAGACTGGCTTAGACAATTTAGACTTGAGTGTTTCTGTCTGTTCGATCAATTCAAGAATCTAAAAAGTCTAACAATCTAAGAAGTTTAACAAGCTGAGAAATCTGAAAATCTAACAATCTAAAAAATGAAACTACCTGTAATCAAGCATTTGACGCAATTTATTGAAGAAAATGATGCGGATTATATCATTGAAACCTTAGAAGTATTGGAAGCCTTAACCGAGGTGCCCTCGCTGAAAGACGAAGAATTAGACGTAATTGGTGAGTTGATTTCCAATATGTACGGCGCGCTCGAAGTCCACAAAATGGTCAAAGAAGGCAAAGACAAAAAAGAAGCCTTAAACGATTTTATGAAGCGAGTCTTAGGTTCCATAGATAAATAACAACAACGTCCCGATTTCGGGACGTTGTTGTTTTAAGGCGTAAAGACCGATTTGTAATTCTGTTTGTATTGATAAATCATAAATAAATTACCCAAAAACAACATGATGGCAATGGGCAATGTTTGCGGCGATAAAAAGTAATTGATCAGTAAAATATTAACCGTAACCGGAAGGATGATAATGTTGGCTAAGGTTACATATTTTCCAATGACATAGAGTAAACCGCACAATAGTTCTACCGTTTTGGCTAATGGAATCAAATACGATGAAGCAATCAAGCCGGTGTTAATGGCTTTAAAATTAGCGATAGCTTCGGTCTCGGGTGCTAATTTTAAAAAGAAACTCATTGAGGCGAACAATAAAAACAATCCGATAAAAACACGGACAACTACAGTAACTGTTTTCATGATTGAAATTGTTTTAAATGATTGACTATCAAAGGTAAACAAAAAAGCGCCATCATTTTGCATGATGGGCGCTTAATTGTCTTTACAGAAGGCGGAAATTACTTTCTAATCCATTTTCGATATCCAAAATACCCCAGCAGCGCCAGCAAACCCAGTGCCCAAAGTTGCACCACAAAGGCAATGATGTGCTCCAGCATAAACCAACCGGTTTTTAAACTGCCCCAAATTTGCCATCCGATATGCGGTCGATAGGCATAACTGTTCTGATCGTTATACACCAACTCTTTTTTGACGGTTTCTCTTTGGTACAAATACAAGGTTACGGTACTGAAATTTACCTGATTTTCCAAACCTAAGTGGGTAAGCAGTTGGTTGTCGCTCTCCGCTTTCTTATGTAATGCTTTTTCTTCGGCTTCGGCAATGTCATTTATTTTTTTGCCTTTATGGTCAATACCTTTTTCCAAGCGTTGCTGACTCTTCGTCAACCGTTTTTGAGCGAGCTTGTGGGCTAACAATTGCAAAGCCACATCATCGGCTTTGATTTGCCGACTGTCTAAAAAATCGATTTCTTTGGCCAGCGACGTCAGCACAGTGTCCAATTGCGTGTTGGGTACCCGAAGCGTTATGGTGTTGTCTATGGAGTATTTGGTAGTTTCCAAGATACTATCGTGACTGATTTGGGTTTCCTCGCGCTCGTTGACCGTGCTTTTTAAATCGCTGAAGGTGATAAAACCACCGTTTTTGCGCACTACATTTTCGATGTTGTAAGTTGATGTAATCACGTTTTTCACCTTACATTTAAGGTTGGCCGTGCGGACAAATTTTCGGTTGAGGTCTTTTTTCGTGGCATTACCATTGACGGAAGTTGTAACCGCGGTAGTATCGGCGGCGGCATTTTCAGCTTCATATTCAACAGAAGCTTGTTTACAGGCTACGGCTATTCCTATGATGAGGAAGGGCCAAACTAATTTTGATAAGTGTTTCATCGTACAGTCTTTTACAGGTTATTATTCGATTCTGTTTTAAATACGTATTTATTTTTGGCACAAAGGCGGCGTAGTTTTGAATCAATAACCAAAAAGGAATTACTTGTGAAACACTTATGAAGAGTCTTACTAAAAAGTGTGCCAAAAATTTGCTTCAGGACAGCGTTTCCCCAAAATAAATTTATCGTAATTTTGAACGACTCTTAAAACCGCTTCTTTGAGAACCATTTGTGCTAAAAATATCGAGAATGCCGAGCGTTTCAAACAACAACTATTGCTTTGGTCGCAGCAGTATAACGAAGTGGTGTTTTTAGATTCGAACCGGTACCAACAACGCTATTCCCACTACGATGCTGTTTTGGCGGTCGAGGCATTTACCTCGATTAAAACCGACTATTACAACGCTTTTGATGACCTAAAGCAATACCAGCAACAAACCAAAGATTGGTTGTTTGGGTATTTGTCGTATGATATGAAGAATGCTGTCGAAGACTTGCATTCTGAGAATTTCGACGGATTGGCTTTTCCCGATTTGTTTTTCTTTCAACCCAAAAAGCTGTTTTTGCTGAAAGGGACTCTTTTGGAAATTCAGTATCTGCGCTTGTGCGACGATGAAATCGAATCCGATTTTACTTCAATAACAAATTACCCACAGCGAATAACCAACAATAATGTCACCCTGAGCGCAGTCGAAGGGCAACAACTCAAAATAGCGCAACGTATTTCAAAAGAAAACTACATTGCCAAAGTAACCGAAATGCTTTCCCACATCCATCGCGGCGATATTTACGAAGCCAATTTCTGTATGGAATTTTATGCGGAGAATGTTCGTATAGAACCGGTGGCGATTTACCAAAAGTTGAATGCCATCTCGCGACCGCCGTTTGCGACTTATTTCAAAAACAACCAACAGTATTTGCTGGGTGCTTCACCCGAACGCTATCTTCGGAAAGAAGGTTGTAAAGTGATTTCGCAACCCATCAAAGGCACGGCCAAACGGTATTCGGATGCCGCAAGCGATGAAAAATCCAAAACCGATTTGGCTCAAAATCCCAAAGAGCGTTCGGAAAATGTGATGATAGTTGATTTGGTGCGCAACGATTTATCGCATACCGCGACCAAAGGTTCTGTTGTTGTAGAAGAGCTGTGCGGAATCTATTCTTTCGAACAGGTACATCAAATGATTTCGACTGTAGTTTCCACTGTAGCTGAAAGTACTTCGCCTATCGATATACTGAAAACCACTTTCCCTATGGGCAGTATGACCGGAGCGCCCAAAATTTCGGCCATGAAAATCATCGAAGATTTGGAAGAAACCAAACGCGGTTTGTATAGCGGCGCCGTAGGCTATTTTACACCCAACAATGATTTCGATTTTAATGTGGTTATCCGCAGTATTTTGTACAATGCCCAAAAGGAGTATTTGTCTTTTTCGGTAGGAAGCGCCATTACCTCGCAAGCAATTCCCGAGCAAGAATATGAAGAGTGTTTGCTGAAGGCGAAGGCGATGTTTGAGGTGTTGCGCTGAGAATGAAGTAAAACGCTTCTTAAATTTAAACTTTTGATAATTAACTGCTTGAAAGGATTTGTATGATGTTTAAAGAAATTGAAAAAAGACCCTACCTATTGGTAGGTCTTATTTTGATACTAATGCTTGTTTATGTTGATTTTCAACATTTCAGTATAAACAAAACAGTTGGTTTAGCGTATGATTTGGAGGGTATTTCAAAATTACTTTGCCTAGTGTCTTTAGTAGTTTCTTTTGTGAGTTATTTTGTTCTTTCAATATGTAAATTTGAGATCGTATCGAGCATTTCATATACCTATGTTTTTACAATATTATTTGCTGTCGCCGTTTGTATTTACACTACGTATTATTTTTTGGTTTTTTCATTCAGTTTCATTTCAATTATTGTATTAATTTTAAATATGATCATTGCAATAAAGGGTAAAAAAAAATAGTTTGCTCATAAAATAGTCTGTGCATCAGTTTAATCAATTGCTTCTAAAAGGCAAGTTGAAATTTTAATTACCTTTATAACGTTTTCGCTAAAGCATGCTGTCAAAATTCCAAAACCATCTTCATACAAACCTTTCTTTTCTTGAAGGGAAGAAGTTGTTATTGGCCGTTAGCGGCGGTATCGACAGTATGGTTTTGGTGGATTTGTGTTTCCAATTAAAATTAGATTTTGCCGTAGCCCATTGTAATTTTCAATTGCGAGGCGAGGAGAGCGATGCCGATGAGAGCTTCGTGTCCTCTCAAACGGAAAAATTACAAGTTCCGTTATTTATTCAAAAATTCGACACCCAAGCTTTTGCCGAACAGCAAAAAATGTCCATTCAGGTCGTGGCCCGAAACCTGCGCTACGAATGGTTTTATACGCTTTTGGCCCAACACCAATTCGATTACCTGCTCACAGCTCATCACCTGGATGATAGTGTAGAAACATTTTTAATCAATTTCACACGCGGTTCCGGTTTGGAAGGGTTGCTTGGTATTCCACAGCAAAACGATAAGATGGTCCGGCCGCTATTGGTTTTCTCTCGAAGTGAAATTCAAAACTATGCTTCCGAAAATAATATTCCGTGGCGCGAAGACAGCAGTAATGCTTCAGATAAATACGTACGCAATAAACTCCGTCACGAGGTGATTCCGGTTTTAAAAGCACTCAATCCGAGTTTTTTGGCTTCTTTTGAAAATACCATCGGATATTTAAAACAATCGCAATCGCTGGCCGAAGATGCGGCGGCTATGGTGTATCAAAAAGTAGCCACAGAAGAAGAACATCATACGGTAATCGATTTGAAAGCGTTGTTGTCTTACCCAAATTATCGCGCGTATTTGTTTGCGTGGTTGCAACCCTTTGGCTTTACCGATTGGGCCGCAGTGTATGATTTACTGGATGCACAATCGGGCAAACAAGTCTTGTCGGATTCGCATATTTTACTCAAAAACAGAGGCGTCTTGCTTTTGTTTCCCAAACAAACTCCTGTCAGCGATGAAGTATATTGGATTCCCAAAGACCAAACCGAAGTTAAAGTTCCCTTAAAAATGAGCTTTTGTGAAGTAGTTAACATTTCGAATCAAACGAGTAATGTTATCTTTGTCGATGAAAATTTGTTGCAGTTTCCGTTAACCTTGCGTCGTTGGCAAGAAGGCGATATTTTCTATCCTTTTGGGATGACCGGGAGAAAGAAATTGAGTAAGTTTTTCAAAGACGAAAAATATTCGCTCCGGGACAAAGCCAATGTTTGGTTGCTTTGTTCTGATGCCGAAATTGTTTGGATAGTAGGGAAAAGACAAGACGAACGGTTTAAAGTAACGGCATCGACCACAAAAATTTTAAAAATAAAGTACACGCGCTAATGAAGAAAATAGTTTTATTTCTTTTAAGTTTTATGGCTTTTGCCAATACCTACGCTCAAATGGTCAATCCGGTGAAATGGTCGTCCAGAGTAGCTAAAATCAGCGACACCGAGTATACTTTGGTGATGGAAGGGAAAATAGATAACGGTTGGCATTTGTATTCGCAATACACGCCGCAAGACGGTGGCGTTGGCGCACCATTACCGGCCGAATTCAACTTTACAGAGGCTAAAGGCAACTATGAATTGATTGGTAAAGTAATCGAGAGCCCCTACAAAAAACAATACAACGACGTTTTTGAAGTCAACGAATATTTTTTCGAAAAGAAAGTCACCTTTACCCAAAAAATAAAGGTAATAAACCCTAATTTGACGACGATTAAAGCGACCATTGATTATCAGGTATGTAAAGAAGCGTGTATCAATGGCGATTTTGCGTTTCGTTTTACGTTGCCGAATACCGCTACGGCTGCGGTACCCGAAACCACGGTAAAAACAGACAGTGTCCCGGCAGACAGCAGTGAGGTGGCCAAAGCAACCGTAGTGCCGCAAGCTGATGGCGCTGTTTCGAAAACAAATAAAGAACCCGAAAAAGGATTGTGGACCATCTTTTTCTTAGCCTTTTTGGGCGGTTTTGCGGCTTTGCTAACGCCTTGTGTTTTCCCTATGATTCCCATGACAGTGAGCTTTTTTACCAAGCAAAGTAAGACACCGGCACAAGGAAAACGCAATGCCATATTCTATGGGATTTCGATTATTGCGATATATGTTTTATTGGGTTCGTTAGTTACCGGAATTTTTGGAGCCGAAGCGTTAAATGAACTTTCAACCGACGTTTGGTTCAACCTCTTTTTCTTTATCTTACTGGTCATTTTTGCCGCATCCTTTTTGGGCGCTTTCGAAATCATGTTGCCCAATTCTTGGGCGAATAAAGTCGACAGACAAGCCGACAAAGGCGGTGTCGTGGGCATCTTGTTTATGGCGTTGGCCTTAGCCATCGTCTCTTTTTCGTGTACCGGTCCGATAGTTGGTACCTTGTTGGTAGAATCGGCTTCCAAAGGCGGTATTGCACCTATAGTGGGCATGTTAGGCTTTTCTTCGGCTTTAGCATTGCCGTTTATGTTGTTTGCCATGTTTCCGGGTTGGATGCATTCGTTGCCTAAATCGGGCGGCTGGTTAAACACGGTAAAAGTCTCTCTAGGCTTTTTGGAATTGGCATTAGCTTTTAAATTTTTATCGAATGCCGATTTGGTGTTGCAATTGCATTTACTGGAAAGAGAAGTGTTCTTAGCCATTTGGATTGCCATTTTCGGGGTTTGGGGATTGTATTTGTTGGGCAAAATTACCACACCGCATGACAGTCCGGTGACGCATATTTCGGTAGGAAGATTGTCATTGGCCTTACTGGTCTTGGCTTTCACGGTGTATATGATTCCGGGTTTATTCGGTGCCCCGCTCAAATTAATTTCGGCTTTTCCGCCACCGCAAACCTACAGTGAAAGTCCGACGGGATTCTTTGGTGCTTCTGCCGGCACTTCAAAAGAAGGTTTGCCCGACGGTGCCAAAATAGGGGAACACGGCATCATCACCTTTACCGATTATGCGAAAGGCTTCGCATACGCCAAACAGGTAAACAAGCCCATCATGCTCGATTTTACAGGCTTTGCCTGTGTCAATTGTCGTAAGATGGAAATCAATGTCTGGTCGGATGAAAAAGTCTTGAGTGTGCTGAAAAATGAAGTGGTTTTGATTTCATTGTACGTGGATGACAAAAGAAAATTGCCGGCCAATGAGCAATATGTCTCTAAAACTACCGGTAAAAAGGTGGTTACCATTGGAAACAAATGGACCGATTTTATCATTACCCGATACAAAACCAATACACAGCCCTATTATGTGTTGACCGATTTGCAAGAGCAAAAGCTCAACGAACCCATTGGCTATACGCCTGATATCGCCGAATATTTAGCCTGGTTAAAAGAGGGTATTTCAAAATTTAAATGACAAAAAAGCTCGTTTCATCGAGCTTTTTTGTTGTTCGTCTATTTCTTCTTTTCTCGGCGCAACCTTGTAAGGAATTTGGTATATTTATAATGTCAAAGCAAACATTATGAAAAAAATCCATTCTTTTATGTGGCTATTATTGGTAGTCGTTGCCTTTTCAGGTTGTGAATCTAATGATGACAATTCCAATTCAGGTCCGAATGATGACACTTTCAATCAAAATTTCGGGAATTCTGTAAACCGCGATTTTATTGGTCAAGTAGTTGATGCCAATAATAATCCTTTACCTGGAGTTACCATCAAAATCGGTGCTTCCACTATGCAAACAGATATTAATGGTGTTTTTATAATTAACGACGCCCAAGTATATGAGCGATTCGCTTACATCACAGCCAAAAAAGCTGGATATATTGACGGTTCACGTTCTATGGTTCCCACAACCGGAAAAAACAATGTTAAGATTATGATGATTTCTAATACACCATTAGAAACAATTCAATCCGGTGTTTCCGGTGAAGTAGCCTTGCCTTCAGGAACTAAAGTGGTTTTTGATGGTGCTTTCGAAGATGCTAATGGGAATGACTATTCGGGCAGTGTTCAGGTCGCCATGTTTCATTTATTGCCCAGCGATGAAAACATCAGCAAATTAATGCCCGGAATGTTATATGCTCAAACCGAAACCAATCAACAGGCGGTTTTAGAAACTTTCGGAATGCTTAATGTTGAATTGCGTGGCAGTGCGGGACAAAAATTAAACATCAAAGAAGGTCACACCGCAGAAATTACTTTGCAAATTGATAATAGTCAAGTAGCAACGGCGCCAAATACCATTCCGTTATGGCATTTTGACGAAGAGAAAGGGTATTGGAAAGAAGAGGGTGTGGCGACTAAAGTAGGCAATAAATACGTGGGCGAAGTGTCGCATTTTTCCTGGTGGAATTGTGATATGCCTCTTCCTATGGTTATCTTAACGGTAACCATAGTTAATGCCGATGGCAATCCAATCTCGAATTTGGGCGTTGGCTTAATTGCCAATGGAAATAATATGCCTTCCATGGGTTATACCAATACCAATGGTATGGTTTCAGGATTGATTCCTGCCAATCAAACATTGACATTGAATGTTTACCCTGATTATTTTTCTTGTGCCAATAACATTTTTTACACCGCGACTATTGGACCGTTTAATACCAATGAGGTTTTGCCCAATATTGTCATTAATAATTCATCAACAGTTACTAGTTCAAATGTGGTTGGTAATTTAGTTAAATGTGATAATGCTAATGTAACAAACGGTTATGTGATTTTAAGCAGAGCAGGAGGTTCTTCAGTTTCTCCAGTTACGAATGGCGCTTTTAGTTTTAATGAAATTTATTGCCCGAGCAACACTCAGTTTACCTTGAAAGGGTATGATTTAGAAAACTTGAAATCGTCAGGTTCTATTAATTATAATTTTATTCAGCCAAGAACGAATATAGGAATTATCCAAACTTGTAATGCATTATCAGAATTAATATCTTTTCAAGTAGATAATAATCCTCCGGTGATATTAACAGTCGGTGTAAATGCGGAATACATTCCGACTGCTTATCTGCCACTTAGTATTAATTGTCCGTCTGAATATGGCATAAGTCCAGGGATTTTAATTTCCGGAGATACTAATGTAGTGGGTACATATACAACGAGTACACCATTTATTTTAAGTTCTCAAGCATTTGATTTTATTGGTTCAACAACAACCAATACAATGCAGTTTCATTTAAACAAATTTGGTGCTGTTGGTGACTATATCGATATGACTTTTGAAGGAACTTACACTAACACAACTGGAGTTCATACCTTAACGGGTGTGGTTCACGTTATTAGAGATAATTAATCAAAACAATAAATCATAAAAAAGCCCCGAATGAATCGGGGCTTTTTTTGATTATAAAATCTGGCTGACTTCGGTTTTCAAGTATTCCAAGGCTACTTTTGTAGCGACTTCGTCTTGCAGTAAATTACTCAGTATTTTTTCGCGCAAACTATCGGCATCTGTGACCGATGGGTCGGCGGTGGTTTTTCGGATATTTTGAATGATGGTATTTTTAGCGGTTAAAATCATCGTCCAACAGTCATCGGTAATGTAAATTTGTTGGGTTAAATTGTGCTCAAACTCCTGCTCGATATGCTGAATGAGTAAATTCTGGTAATGCGATTTATCGCTGCTTACCGGTGCCACACGAATCAACAATTTCGCCGGATTGATGCGCTCTAAAAACAGGGCCATACGCTCGTACGCTTGCAATCGCAAGGGCAAAGAATGCTTTTGATTTTCTCTTTGTAACAGCCAACGTCGGGCGTTTTGTTGGTCTTTGAAGTGATGGTCAAATAAATAATACGCTACACCACCTGTAATGAGTGAGGGTACAGCATACATCAGCATTTCAAAAATAGTATCGGCATTCATAGTTTTTTTGGATATAAATTGTTGACAAATATAATAGAAATACCCGTAGATTTTATTGTAATTCTATAGCAGTAATCCTAAATTTGAACTTTCTCAAAAATACCATGATAGACAAGTATATTGCCCAACTTAACGAAGCGCAGCAAGCGCCTGTTTTCCAAAAAGACGGCCCGATGATTATCATTGCCGGCGCCGGTTCGGGGAAAACGCGCGTGCTTACGGTGCGCATTTCGTATTTGATGAGTTTGGGCGTGGATGCCTTTAACATATTGGCCTTAACCTTTACCAACAAAGCCGCCCGCGAAATGAAAAAGCGTATTGCGGATATAGTCGGAAACAATGAAGCCAAAAATTTGTGGATGGGAACGTTTCACTCGGTTTTTGCGAAGATTTTGCGCATCGAGGCCGATCGTTTGGGCTATCCGTCCAATTTTACCATTTACGATACGCAGGACAGTGTTCGCTTGATTACGGCCATCATCAAGGAAATGCAGTTGGATAAAGATATTTATAAGCCGAAACAGGTGTACAGCCGCATTTCTTCGTATAAAAATTCACTCATCACGGTAAAAGCCTATTTCAACAATCCCGAATTGATGGAAGCCGATGCCATGAGTAAAAAACCGCGTATGGGCGAAATTTACCAAGCCTATGTGGAGCGTTGTTTCAAAAGCGGCGCCATGGATTTTGACGATTTGTTGCTCAAAACCAACGAACTCTTAAATCGGTTTCCCGATGTTTTGGCGAAATACCAGGAGCGGTTTCGGTATATTTTGGTCGATGAGTATCAGGATACCAACCACTCGCAGTATTTGATTGTGCGGGCTTTGTCCGATCGTTTTCAAAATATTTGTGTGGTGGGCGATGACGCGCAGAGTATTTATGCGTTTCGCGGTGCCAACATCAACAACATTCTCAACTTTCAGAAAGATTACGACAATGTCAAAACCTATCGATTGGAGCAAAATTACCGCTCTACCAAAAATATTGTAGAAGCGGCCAATTCGATTATCGATAAAAATAAAACCAAACTCGATAAAGTGGTTTGGACTGCCAATGATTTCGGCCCTAAAATAAAAGTACACCGCAGTATTACCGATGGAGAAGAAGGGCGCTTTGTAGCCGGTGAAATTTTTGAACAAAAAATGCGAAACCAGTTGCACAACGGTCAGTTTGCGGTATTGTATCGCACCAATGCCCAATCGCGTGCGATTGAAGATGCATTGCGCAAGCGCGATATTCCGTATCGTATTTACGGTGGTTTATCCTTTTACCAAAGAAAAGAAATCAAAGATGTACTGAGCTATTTGCGTTTGGTGATTAATCCGAAAGATGAGGAAGCATTGGTGCGTGTGATTAATTATCCGGCGCGCGGTATCGGCGATTCTACGGTAGAAAAATTAACGGTAGCGGCCAACCATTACAAACGTTCGATTTTTGAAGTGATGGAGCATATCGATAAAATCGATTTAAAACTCAACTCGGGGACCAAGCAAAAGCTAAACGATTTTGTGATGATGATTAAAAGTTTTCAGGTTATCAACGAAAATCAGGATGCGTTTTATTTGGCCGAACACATTACCAAAAAAACCGGCTTGGTGCAGGAACTCAAAAAAGACGGTACGCCCGAGGGAATTGCGCGTTTGGAGAATATCGAAGAATTGCTCAACGGGATTAAAGATTTTATCGAAGGCCAAAAAGAAGTCGACGGCGCTCGTGGTGCGTTATCGGAATTTTTAGAAGACGTAGCCCTGGCCACCGATTTGGATAAAGACACCGGCGACGATGACCGTGTGGCGCTCATGACCATTCACTTGGCCAAAGGATTGGAGTTTCCGTATGTGTTTATAGTGGGCTTGGAAGAAGATTTGTTTCCGAGTGCCATGAGTCTCAATACACGAAGTGAACTCGAAGAAGAGCGCCGTTTGTTTTATGTAGCCCTGACACGAGCCGAACATCAAGCCTATCTGACGTATGCGCAATCGCGCTACCGTTGGGGCAAATTAACCGATGCGGAACCTTCGCGTTTTATTGAAGAAATCGATGACCGGTATTTAGACTACATCAATCCGGTAGCCGATTCGGGGTATCGCTACAAACCCAGTATCGATTTGGATATTTTCGGCGATATCGATAAGTCGAAATTGCGCTTGTCGAAACCATTAGCGGGAACGCCGCCCAAAAGTATGGAGCCGGAGCCCGTTTCTTCGCTAAATATTCGTAAATTGAAACCGGTATCGGGTGTGGCTCCCGGCAAGGCGAATTTGTTTGACAGTAATTTGAGCGTTGGGAATATCGTGATGCACGAACGTTTCGGAAAAGGACAAATCATCAATATGGAAGGCGTTGGCGCCGATAAAAAAGCCGAAATTAAATTCGAAGTCGGCGGCATTAAAAAGTTATTATTAAAGTTTGCCAAATTGGAAGTGATTGGATAATTGTTTTAAATTTTGAATTCTAAATTTTGAATGATTGCCATGATTGATTTATAATTCAAAATTCACAATTACATTATATGGCCGAGTTCATCAAAATATACGAAGACAAACCCAGTGAAGCTGCTATCAAGAAAGTGGTTGACGTACTGCGTGACGGAGGCATTATCATCTATCCGACGGATACGGTCTACGGATTGGGTTGTGATATTACCAATTCACGGGCGTTGGAACGCATTGCCAAAATTAAGGGGATTAAATTAGAGAAGGCTAATTTTTCTTTTGTGTGCAGTGATTTGAGTAATTTGTCCGATTATGTGCGTCAGATTGATACGGCTACGTTTAAAATTCTGAAACGCGCTTTGCCCGGACCGTATACTTTTATTTTGCCGGGAAATAACGATTTGCCCAAAGAATTTCGCAAAAAGAAAACCGTCGGGATTCGTGTACCGGCAAATAATATTGCGTTGGAAATTGTAAAAATGCTGGGCAATCCGATAGTGTCTACTTCCATTCACGACGACGATGAGGTATTGGAATATTCTACCGATCCCGAATTGATTTTTGAGAAATGGCAGCATCAGGTTGATATGGTGATTGATGGCGGTTATGGCGACAATACGCCATCCACCATCATTGATTTATCGGGCTATGAACCGGTGGTCGTTCGCGAAGGGAAAGGCGATATCGATATTTTTTAAAAAGCATAAAAAAAAGCCCTGAGAATTCAGGGCTTTTTTATAAGGAAAACGAAACTTATTGTTTCTGATTTTTCATTTCTTTTTCAATCATTTCGTAGAACTCGTCAATTTTCGGTAATACCACAATACGGGTTCTTCGGTTTTTAGCTCGGTTGTCGGCCGTGTTGTTTTCCACTAACGGAATAAACTCACTTCTACCGGCCGCAATCAATTGCGATGGTTTTACACCCAACTCTTTGGTTAAAACTCTGATGATAGCCGTTGAACGTTTTACGCTCAAATCCCAGTTGTCAAGCAATACCGCATTTCCGGTAAACGGAACATTATCGGTATGACCTTCTACCATACATTCAAACGTAGGACGACTGTTGATTACTTTGGCTACTTTGCCCAATACTTCTTTGGCGCGATCGCTCACAACGTAGCTTCCGCTTTTGAACAATAATTTATCGGCAATAGAGATGAAAACCACGCCTTTGTCCACATTCACTTCGATATCCGGATCGGAAATTCCGACAGAGCTTTTTAAACTGGTCACCAAAGCCAGTGTCACACTGTCTTTGCGGGTCAAAGCATCTTGAAGACGGGTAATCTTTAAATCTTTTTCTTTTAAGCTTTCTAATGACTTTTCTAAGTTTTGTGCGCCTTTAGAGGTCAACATCGTCAACTCTTTTTGATTGTTAATCAAATCCGAGTTGTTTTGTTTCAGATAGTCATTCTGTTTTTGAAGTGCTTCTTTTTCGGAAAGACACAAATTCAATTTAACCGTTGTCGAGTTTAAAAGGTCCTGACATTCCTTGTTTTGCGCCTCCAAGGCAGCAATTTTCTTTTTCGTTCCGCATGAAGTCAAGGTTAGTGAAACTAACGAAAGGACAAAAATTACTTTTCTCATAGGTGTTGGATTAAAATTTTAACAAAAATACGATTATTTTGGATGTTGGCGAGTTTGATGAATGATAAACTCTTGTTAAAATCAAGAGGCAAAAACAGTGCCGCCTTTTACGAAATAGCGATAAACAATACTCCCGGTTTGATAGTAATTATGAGTCTGTTTTCCGGAACGCTTTTTTAAATTCTTGTTAATCAGGGTATAGTATTCAAAATGCGCTTTGATGATAGCACCGCAATGGGCAAATTTTCCTTTCAAAAGAAATTGGATTCCGGCCAAACCGTCTAAAAAAAGGCGCATTAGTATAATGGGAAAAAGTTGCTTCTCGGGTAGGTTTTTGGTGAGCATTAGCAATGAATTCCTGAAATTGAGGAAGGTTTTTTTGGGATTGCTCTCGTTTAAAGTAGCACCGCCCACATGATATACCACAGAATCCGGGGAATATCGGGCTTTGTACCCTAAATTAAAAGCACGCCAGCACAAATCGATTTCTTCCTGATGGGCAAAAAAATCTTCGTCAAAACCATTCAATTCACGAAAAATAGATTTGCGAATAAACAAACAAGCGCCGCTCGCCCAAAAAATGTCACGGGCATCGTTATATTGTCCGTTGTCTTTTTCGACGGTATCAAAAATACGACCGCGGCAATACGGGTAACCAAAACGGTCAATAAAACCACCGGCCGCTCCGGCGTATTCAAAGTACTCCTTATTTTTAAAATCCAATAGCTTAGGTTGGATGATGCCCACATCAGGTTCGTTGTCCAATAGCGATAGGATAGGTGATAGCCAATTCGGGGTAACTTCAATATCCGAATTTACCAACGCATAATAAGGTTCCTCCACCTGTTGTAATGCCACGTTATAGCCTTGGGCAAAACCATAGTTTTTATCGTTTTTGATAACCGTAACTTGGGGAAACTTCGATTGGATGATTTGCAAAGAATGGTCTGTAGAGGCATTGTCCGCCACATATATCTTAGCTTCTTCAGAATAAGCGACCACTGAAGGCAAAAACTGCTCTAACAGTTGGGCTCCGTTCCAGTTGAGAATAACTACAGCTATTTTTTTCAAGGGTTACAAGGGTGTATAGTTGGGTAATTCTTTTAAAAAGAGGTATTGCTCCTTTTCAAAATCGATCTGACAAAAGTAATGATTTAGTCCGTTGGTCACCATCAAATACTCGGCTTTTAACGTCAGGTTATAGCGCGCTATTTGGTCGAACACATGTTGAGTTAATGTTACCTCGGGGGCTTTACATTCGATAAGTAAAAAGATAGAACCGTCTGGTTTGTAAATGACAACATCATACCGTTTCTTAATGTCATTAACATGAATTAATTTCTC
Organism: Flavobacterium sedimenticola; assembly: GCF_030053345.1. GTDB lineage: Bacteria > Bacteroidota > Bacteroidia > Flavobacteriales > Flavobacteriaceae > Flavobacterium > Flavobacterium sedimenticola. The sequence continues at coordinate 51,898 of NZ_JASGBP010000003.1, read as the reverse complement.
GACATTGATGTAAGACTTCGGGTATTTTTTTTCGTGTAACAAAAACTGAATGGTGTGTTGACGCACCCATTCTTCAGGAGTGAGCACAATAAATTTTTTCCGGATTTCATCAAAAACAGACACTTTATTTTCACTATTTTTGAAGCGAAAGGAGTAATTGGGAAAATTCAGATTTTGCATAGCACAAATCTACTCAAATCAATAAAACTCCAAATAATCAAATCAACTTATTTTGGACGAAGTAGTAAAGATCATCAACGATATCAAAGCCGGCAATCTTAAACCTATCTATTTTTTGATGGGAGAAGAACCGTATTACATTGATAAAATTACCGAGTATTTGGAAAATAATATTTTATCCGAAGACGAAAAAGGATTCAATCAAATGGTCTTGTACGGAAGGGATACAAGCATCGATGAGATTGTGGCTAATGCCAAGCGCTATCCGATGATGGCTGAGAAACAAGTGGTGATTGTTAAAGAAGCCCAAGATTTGGCCAAATCGATTGATAAGCTTGAGTCCTATGCCGAGAATCCGCAACCGACCACAGTTTTGGTTATGGCGTATAAATACAAAACACTGGATAAGCGCAAAAAAGTAACCAAAACGTTAGGCAAGCACGGATTGGTTTTTGAAAGCAAAAAAATGTACGAAAACCAAGTCGGGCAATGGATAAACCGAGTGTTACAAGGCAAAGGGTATTCCATAGAGCCCAAAGCCAATGCGATGTTGGTAGAGTTTTTAGGAAACGATTTGAGTCGCATTGCCAACGAATTAGACAAGCTACAGATTGTGTTGCCCAAAGGCAGTGTCATTTCGCCGCAACACATTGAAGAAAATATCGGTTTCAGTAAAGATTTTAATGTGTTCGAATTCCGAAAAGCCATAGGCGACAGGAATGAGGTGAAGGCGTATCAAATAGCAGCGTATTTTGCCCAGAACAAAAAACAGAATCCGTTAGTGTTGGCCACCGGACAAGTATTTTCTTTTTTTTCGGCGCTGTTGCAATACCACGGACTAAAAGATAAATCGCCGGCCAATGTGGCCAAAGTGTTAAAAGTAAATCCCTATTTTGTGAATGATTACATCAGTGCGGCTAAAAACTATCCGATGCGAAAAGTGAGCGGTATCGTTTCGGCTTTGCGCACGGTAGATTTAAAAAGTAAAGGGGTCGGTGCCAGCAACCAGGAAGATGCCGATTTGTATAAAGAAATGTTGATTTGTATTTTTCAATAATTTTTAAATCGGTGCTGATTTTATGTACCCCGTTTTCTAACAAGACAAAAAAACAACATCATGAAAAAGATATTAACTCGGGTCTTAATTGTAATTGTTACTTTGGGGTGTTTGACTTTTTTGTTTTTTAAGCTATCTCCGTATCCATCCGTTTGGATAATAAGAAACGAGTTTGACAAAGAAGCGATAAAAGTTAATAAAGAGTTGCAAAAATTCGTTCCCGATAATATCCTGACAATTCCTAATGTTCCGTATGATGTAAATGATACGGATGCTTTTTTGGACGCTTATTTTCACAAGGACTCCGTAAAATTAAAAACTAAATTACCCGTAATTGTTTGGACACATGGTGGTGGTTTGATTTCAGGCGATAAAAATCAATTAAGTAATTATTGTAAAATACTCGCTTCTTATGGCTATGTTGTGGTAGCCATAGATTATTCTATTGCACCCGAAAAAAAATACCCAACGCCGATGAGGCAGCTTAATAAAGCATTGGCCTATATTTCGGCAAATTCAGGAAAATTTCATGCAGACAAATCCTTTTTTGTTCTGGCCGGCGATTCCGGCGGTTCAATGGTATCCGCTGCCACAGCCAACATAATAACCAATCCGAAGTATGCTCAAATGACCGGAGTTCAACCGGGTATTGAACCCAACCAATTGAGAGCATTATTGTTGTATTGTGGCATATACGAAATAGACAACTTAAATGAAGAAGGCGCTTTTGGGTCTTTTTTAAAAACAGTCAAGTGGGCTTATTTTGGGAAGAAAGATATATCCAATGATCATTATGCCAAAACGGCCTCAATAACAAACTACCTTACGAGCTCATTCCCAACAACTTTTATTTCAGCAGGGAATAATGATCCTTTATTACCCCAATCGCTACTGTTGTCCAAAAAACTATCCGCTTTACAGGTACCGATGGACACCCTTTTTTACGCTAAAAATCACTATCCGGCACTAGGTCACGAATATCAGTTTACACTGGACAGCGCAGGTAAGATAGCACTAAAAAGATCTATTGATTTTCTTAAAAAGGTTGAAAATAACAACCACCAGCAATAATTAAATGTGTGAATTTTGGTTTGAAAAGCAATAAAAAGAAGCGTTGTTTTGAGTTTGTATCCGGCTATTTTTTTACGATATTTGCTGTCCTGAAAATAAATACCACGAAATTATGGCAATGAATAAGAATACAGTGTTAGGTTGGGCTACCTTTATCATGATTATTATGGGGTTACTCCTGATAGGCTTGGGAATATACCGCTATGCCGATGTGGCCGGTTGGGGATTTGGTGCTGTCGGCGTAGGCTTTTTGGCTAATGCCTGGGTTTTCAGCTCCCTCAAAGGACGTGTTTAAAAATTAAAAAATACTAAAAAAGAGATTATGTCAGATGATAAGAAAGTGATTTTCTCCATGCAGCGTGTGAGTAAATCGTATCAAGGAAGTGATAAACAAGTTTTAAAAAATATTTATTTGAGTTTCTTCTACGGAGCCAAAATCGGAATCCTAGGTTTGAACGGTTCCGGAAAGTCATCCTTATTGAAAATCATTGCCGGAGTGGATAAAAACTACCAAGGGGATGTGGTGTTTCAGCCGGGATATACCGTTGGGTATTTAGAACAAGAACCACAATTAGACGAAAACAAAACGGTTATCGAAATTGTTCGCGAAGGGGTAGCCGAGACCATGGCCATATTGGATGAGTTCAATAAAATCAACGATATGTTTGGTTTGCCGGAAGTGTATGAGGATGCCGATAAGATGCAGAAATTGATGGATCGTCAAGCCGAATTGCAAGATAAGATTGATGCTGCCGGGGCTTGGGAAATCGATAATAAACTCGAAGTGGCTATGGATGCCTTGCGCACGCCCGAAGCCGATACGCCTATTAAAGTATTATCGGGGGGAGAGCGTCGTCGTGTGGCGTTATGCCGACTGTTATTGCAAAACCCCGATGTATTGCTGCTCGATGAGCCTACCAACCACTTGGATGCCGAAAGCGTGCTTTGGTTGGAGCAACATTTGGCGCAATATGCCGGAACCGTCATTGCCGTAACGCACGACCGTTATTTCTTGGATAATGTTGCCGGTTGGATTTTAGAATTAGACAGAGGCGAAGGTATTCCGTGGAAAGGCAATTATTCGTCATGGCTCGACCAAAAATCGAAGCGCATGGAGCAGGAAGAAAAAGTGGCTTCCAAACGCAGAAAGACGTTAGAGCGTGAGTTGGAATGGGTGCGACAAGGTGCCAAAGGTCGTCAAACCAAACAAAAAGCGCGTTTGCAGAACTATGACAAACTCTTGAATGAAGATCAAAAAGAGCTCGATGAAAAATTGGAAATCTACATCCCGAACGGTCCGCGTTTGGGAACCAATGTCATCGAAGCCAAGAATGTAGCCAAAGCCTTTGGCGACAAGTTGTTATACGATAATTTGAATTTCACGTTACCACAAGCCGGAATTGTTGGCGTTATTGGTCCGAATGGTGCCGGAAAATCAACCATCTTCCGCATGATTATGGGCGAGGAAAAACCGGATGCCGGAGAATTCATTGTGGGTGACACCGTGAAAATAGCTTATGTCGATCAATCACACTCGAATATCGATCCGAATAAATCCATTTGGGAAAACTTTTGCGACGGTCAGGAATTGATTATGATGGGCGGCAGACAAGTGAATTCCAGAGCGTATTTGTCGCGTTTTAATTTCGGCGGCAGCGATCAAAATAAGAAGGTAGCAACACTATCAGGAGGAGAACGCAATCGCCTGCATTTAGCCATGACTTTAAAAGAAGAAGGAAACGTATTGCTTTTGGATGAGCCTACCAACGATTTGGATGTTAATACACTTCGCGCTTTGGAAGAAGGTTTGGAAAATTTTGCCGGATGTGCCGTGGTTATTAGTCACGACCGTTGGTTCCTTGACCGTATTTGTACGCATATTTTAGCGTTTGAAGGCAATTCGGAAGTGTATTTCTTTGAAGGTAGTTTCTCAGAATACGAAGAGAACAAAAAGAAACGTTTGGGAACCGATGTCACACCGAAGCGTATTAAATATAGAAAGTTGATTAGAAATTAACGCATTGCATAGAAAAATCCTGAGTTATCAGGATTTTTTTTTGAATAAAAATTTTATATTTGATATCCTTAACTAACCCAATGAATAAAGAGAAGCTACTTAGTTTGCTTTTAGTTTTGTTATGCTCTTTTTTTTCTTCACATGCACAAGATAAAAAAGCAGCGAAAGCACAAATTAAAAAGTTGATTGACTCGGCTGTTGTTGATTTCAGTAAATCGGAATACGACAAAGCATTAGAGCATTCTAAGAAAGCTTTAGTGCAATCTTTCGCCATCGACGACCATCTTTTAATTGCACAGTCCTACAATACCATCGGAGTTATTTTTAATGAATGTTCCGAATCGGCCAAAGCCATAGAATTTTACAATAAAGCCTTGGTATATACCAAAAAAGTGAACAACGACAAGATGTTCAATTGGATATACAGTAACTTGGGCAGCGTGTATTATTTTAATGATATTGATGTTCCCAAAGGAATTAATTACTACAAAAAAGCGCTTTATTATGCCGTGAAAATCAAAGATACGGCGCAAATAGAGTATACCAAACTCAACTTGGCCAGTGCGTATTTTGCTATCAAAAAATACGATTTGGGCAATAAAGAAATCAACGATGTTAAACAGCAAATTTTTGAAAAGGGCAGTGAAGAAGCCAAGATGTCTTTGCATTTATTGTTAGGAATTTACGACAGTAACAATAATCAAAAGCAATCCGGCGAGCAACATTACTTTGAAGCCAAACGCATTGCCGAGCAAAACCAATTCGATTCGTATCTCATTAATATTTATGAGAATTTAGTCCGTCATTACAAACTCCATAATGATCTTCCGAAATCACAACTTTTTCAGCAGAAGTTAGATTCGCTCAATAAGGTTGTCTATTCTGAAGATAAGATTGCCAATTTAAAAAAGGCGGCTACTCAAATCGAGTTGCAGGAATACAAAATCCAGTTGGCTAAAATTGAAAGCGAAAACGAAAAGCATCAAAAAATCCTTAAAGAGTCGAAACTCATCGTGATTCTCTTCATTGTTATTTTAATCATTTTGCTTTTGTTGCTGTTAACGTTGTACAAGAACATGAAGTTGAGAGAGCAAGCCAACTATGAGTTAAAAGAAGCCAATGAAGCGCTGATTGAAGCGAAAGAAAAGGCGGAAGAAGCTTCGCAACTCAAGTCACAATTTGTTTCTACGATTACTCACGAATTGCGCACACCGCTCTACGGTGTTATCGGCATTACCAATATTATTACCGACGAACACAAAGAGTTGGTTAATAGTCCGCATTTGAAATCGTTAAAATTCTCGGCCAAATATTTGTTGTCTTTGGTCAATGATATTCTTCAGATTAATAAAATTGAAGAAAAGCGTGTGGTATTGGAGAATCATATTTTTAACATAGCCGACGAAATCACCACCATTCAAAATTCGGTGGAATACATCGCCGATAAGAATAACAACAAGCTTACCATTGAAATTGATACCGCGATTCCGGAGTTTCTTATCGGGGATAAACTGAGATTGTCTCAAATCATTATGAATTTGGTGAGTAATGCTTTGAAGTTTACTAAAAACGGGGAAGTAACGCTTACGGCCGATTTGAAAGAAGTCGTTGACAAAACCTATTTTATAGAGTTCAAAGTCAAGGATACCGGAGTGGGTATTGCCAAAGAAGATCAGGATAAGATTTTCGATAAGTTTGTTCAAATTGAACGCAAAGAAGAAGATTATCAGGGAACCGGTTTGGGGCTGTCGATTGTTTCTCGCTTGATTCAGTTATTCGATAGCGAAATTCATTTGGAAAGCGAAGAAAATGTGGGAACCACGTTTTACTTTACCATCGGTTTTGAATACGATGCCCAAAAATCACAAGAGATTATCAACAACATCGAAGTCGATTTGTCTGATGCGCATCTTTGCAACATTTTGGTCGTTGAAGACAACAAAATCAACCAAATGGTCACTAAGAAAATCATTCAAAACAGCAATATGACGTGTACGATTGTCGATGACGGTTATGCGGCTATTGTAGCACTCGAGCGTGAACGTTTTGATTTGATACTGATGGATATTAATATGCCGCTCATTAACGGTTTTGAAACCACGCGAAAAATCAGGGAGAAAGGGATTGATGTTCCGGTGATTGCCTTGACGGCTTTTGATAAGCAAGAAGTAACCGAAGAAGCCTTATCGGCCGGAATGAATGACATTATGGTAAAACCGTTTGAACCGTCTAAGTTATTCCAGGTCATTTCCAATAACATTAAAAATAAAGAAAGCGTTGATTAATACCAACGCTTTTTATTTTTCTTAGAGGCTTCCGATTTTCTCGATTTGCTTTGTTCTCCTTGTTTTTTCTTGTTCCTCAAATCGGGTTTCGCCTCCGGATTAGGAATTGACTCTTTCCACGGAAAAGGATGGTCTTTGATGATTTTGACATTCACCTTTATCAGCTTTAAGATATCTTTCCAATACACTTCTTCATCTTTTCCGCAAAACGAGATTGAGATACCGCCGTTGCCGGCACGACCGGTTCTTCCGATACGATGCACATAGGTTTCCGGAATATTCGGCAAATCAAAATTGATAACATACGGCAAGCTTTCAATATCAATACCTCGGGCCGCAATATCGGTAGCGACCAACACCGAAATTTCTTTGTTTTTAAAATGGTCTAAAACGCGTTGGCGGGCCGATTGCGATTTATCACCGTGAATGGCTTCGGCATTCACACCGTTTTTCTTCAAGGCTTTCACCACATTATCGGCGCCGTGTTTGGTACGCACAAAAACCAACACATTGCTCAGGTTTTGATTGCGTATCAAATGATATAATAAACCGCGCTTGTTTTCTTTCTCTACAAAATACACTTGCTGTTCGATAATTTCCGCCGTAGAGGATACCGGGGTTACCGAAACGTATTCGGGTTGGGTTAAAAAGGTATCGGCTAATTCGCGAATCGCCATCGGCATAGTAGCCGAAAACAAAAGCGTTTGACGATTGCTCGGTACCAGTTTCACAATTTTTCTAACGTCATTAATAAAGCCCATATCGAGCATCAAATCGGATTCATCCAACACTAAAAAGTGCAAATGATCAAAATCTAAAAACCCTTGTTTGTGTAAGTCTAACAATCGGCCCGGCGTAGCAATTAAAATATCAACGCCTTTTTTCAGCTGATCTACTTGCGGAATTTGAGACACCCCGCCAAAGATGGTCAACTGTCGCAAGTTGGTGTATTTGCCGTACGTGTCAAAACTTTCCCCAATTTGCAGGGCGAGTTCCCGGGTAGGCGTGACCACTAAACAGCGAATTTGTTTCGTCTTTTTAGAGGAACCTACCATGCGATGTAAGTTGTGTATAATGGGAATAGCAAATGCTGCGGTTTTTCCCGTGCCGGTTTGGGCACAGCCTACTAAGTCTTTTCCGGCTAAAACAATCGGAATGGCTTTTTCCTGAATAGGAGTAGGGTTGGTATATCCTTCTTCAAAGACAGCTCTTTGAATACTTTTGGATAATGATAAATCTTCGAATAACATATATTTTGCTCACGATTAAGTGTAAGCCGCAGCAAAGATAGGGTTTTATTCGTTAGGAGTTTAACGTTTCGAGTTTCGGGTTTCGGGTTGAACTTTGAACTCGTAACCCGAAACTCGACAACTTACAGAAGTTCTTTTCTCGATTTGATGAAATCGGTAACCAAATACCCGATAAGTTTACCGATAAGATGGTTGTTTTTGTCTTCACCCAATGCCGGTGCTCCCTCGCATATATGCAAATAAGCCGCATTTTTATTTTTTCCGAAGAAGTATACAAATTGCCGCAATTCTTCAATCGAAAAGCCACTCATGGTCATCGCGCTACTGGCAATATTCGGCAATGCATCTAAATCGATTTCAATGCCGTATGCGTCATTTTTAATAAAATCGTAGGCGGTATTCAATTCTTGTTGGAAGTTTTTTTGTTGCCGCACTTTGATTTCGTCATACGTATTGTAATTTACCCGGGCTTCCATTTTCTTCAAAATATCGATGACATTTTTGGAAGTGTAATTCTCGTGCAATCCAAATATGAAGTATTTCTTTAAAAAGCCCTCTTCATAGGCATAGGAAAATCCGTTGCCGCTGTGTCGGCCTTCTAAAATTCGGAAATCAGAATGCGCGTCAAAATTGATAGCATTGATGGGTTTCCCCAATCCTAAAGCCGTCCCCTTAATGTTTCCGTAGGCATTGTTATGACCGCCACCGATAATAATAGGGGTTTTGCCACATCGGATTAAATTGGTAATCACATGAACCACTTCTTTGTCGATGCGTTCTACCAAAGCACCCAATAATTTTCGGTCGGCTGTTTTATGAAAATCCAGATTTTGCGCTTCCTGCATTTCTGCAGCCACATCGAGTGTTCCCAAAATTACAATTTGACTGCCCTTGCAAAAGCGATTGTGTTGGATGTTGGCAATACTGCTGATGGCGCTTTGCCAAGCCGAAGCGGCTCCGGGTCGGCCAAAATTAGCACGCACGCCTACATCTTCCGGAATACCGAATAAGACGTATTTGGCTTCGCAGTTTTTTAAGAATGTAATACAATCTTCACCTTTGGGTATGGTGAGCATTTTTTCGCCAAACTTTACTTCGCCGCTACGGTGATTGGTAACCTTTGCCAAATCACTAACGGTGAACGGAATCAGTTTTTCCATTCTCATAATATTTCCCCAAAAATATAATTTAATTGGTGATTTAACGTTACTATAATAAATATTATTATTTTATATTATTACTTTTGTTAAAATTTAAAACGATAACCTATGGAAAATCAAAATGGTAATTCAAAACTCAAAGCAATAATTGCAATTTTAGCCATTTTATTGGTGGGAAGTTTGATTTATATTTTTAAGTTAACTTCAGATGCCAAAACGTTGGAAACAGTGGTCTCTACTACCAAATCTGAGAAGGATGACGTGATGAAGGATTTAGAAGAATTGAAAGCAACCTACGACGCTGCCATTGCTGAAAATACTTCGATGTCAGACGAATTAATTGCCGAAAGAGATAAAGTAACCAAACTGATGGCCGAGTTAAAAACAGCCAAAGGCGATGCGGCTTCTTTACGAAAATACAAAGATCAATACAAACAGATGGAGCAAAAAATGCGCAACCTGATGCAAGAAGTAGAAGTCTTGAAAAAAGAAAACCAAACCCTGACTACCAATTTAGACAGTACCAAAGTCGTATTAGAAGATTCCAAAAAATACAACCAAGTATTGGTGGGACAAAACGAAGAATTGGCTAAAACCGTTGAAAAAGGCTCTAAATTATCGGTAACCAACTTGAAGACAGCAGCTTACAAGCAAAGAAGTTCAGGTAAGCAAATTGAAACCGATAAAGCCAGCAGAACCGATCTATTACAAATCAGTTTTACTATTGCAGAGAACGCCATTGCCAAATCGGGTGATAAAGTATATTACGTTCAGGTAATCGATGCTAAAAACAATGTATTAGGAGATAAAGCCACGATTTCTTTCGGGGAAACTTCATTAACGTACAGTTTTACGACTACCGTAAAATACGAGAATAAAACGGTAAATGTAAAAGAGCAATTACCGGGTAAAGATTTTGCCAAAGGAACTTATTTTGTTAATGTTTTTGATAAAGGCGAACTGGTTTCCAAAAGCAGTTTTACTTTAAAATAATAAGTTATTTGGTATAAAAGAAAGTCCTCAATACTATTGAGGACTTTTTTATTTTACAATCGTACCGTTAAGTATTACCTGCTCGATATGGTTACTGCCAAAAGCATAAGGCAATTCATAATAAGAGTTCAAGGGTTTGGTGATGATGACATTGGCTTTTTTACCTACAGTAATACTGCCGTGCGTTTTGTTGATTCCCATAGCATAGGCGCCGTTGATGGTAGCGGCATTGATGGCTTCTTCCGGCGTCATTTTCATTTTGATACAAGCGGTAGCTACCACAAAATTCATATTCCCAGAGGGTGTTGTTCCCGGATTAAAATCGGATGCCAACGCCAGCGGTAACCCGGCATTGAGCATTTTTCGGGCCGGCGTATACGGTATGCTGATAAAGTAAGAGCAACTCGGTAACGCTACCGGCATAGTTTCCGAACCTTTCAGCGCTTCAATATCGTCATCGGTTACAATTTCAAGATGATCTACCGAGAGTGCTTGGTGTTTCACGCAAGCGGCAATGCCGTTGATGGCGGTAAATTGGTTGACATGTATTTTGGAGCGCAAGCCATACTTTTTGCCGGCTTCCATAATGCGTTCTGTTTCGGTCACCGAAAAATAACCGGTTTCTAAAAAGGCATCAATATAATCGGCTAAATTTTCTTCGGCAATTTTGGGTAGCATTTCATTGATAATTAAATCCATATAACCACTGCGGTTTTCTTTGTAAGCCAAAGGGAAAGCATGTGCGCCGAGAAAAGTAGCTTTGATAGTAATCGGGTAATCGGCAGCCAGTTTTCGTATCACACGCAGCATTTTGAGTTCGCCTTCCACGGTTAATCCGTAACCCGATTTGATTTCGACAGCTCCGGTTCCTTGCGATATCACTTCTTCCAATCGTTTTTTGGATTGGTTGTAAATGTCTGCTTCCGAAGTCTCGTTGAGTTTTTGAGCCGAATTTAAGATACCGCCACCACGATTGGCAATTTCTTCATAACTCAAGCCGTTGATGCGATCTACAAATTCCTGTTCGCGGTTTCCGGCATATACAATATGCGTATGACTGTCGCACCAAGTCGGTAATACCATTTTGCCCTTGGCGTCAATCGTAACATCGGCATCAATTTTGGGGCAATCGCGCATCAATCCGAACGCGGCTATCGTATCATTTTCCAACAATAAAAAAGCATTTTTCAGCGTAGGAAGTACAGCCATTTCGGCTCCGGAGACTTTGTCAACAGTGGTTTCCCGAACCTGCAATAATTCTTTAATATTGATGAGGAGTGTTTGCATAAGATGATTTTTGGTAAAAGTAGTTTGAAAAAAATAAATATTCTTAATTTTAAACAAATTTAGAATTCGTGCGAAAAATTAAATACAAAAAGGGCAGAAAAGTACAACCTTCTGTTTTAGAATATACCGGCATTCACAAGCAAATTAAAACCGAAATGCAATTGTTTGTGTATGATGCCGAAGAGTTGACCGAATTTAAGGAAGTATCCCGGACGCAATTTGAGAAATGCATAGCACCTGGCAAGGTCAATTGGTTAAACATTCACGGGTTGAATGATATCGAGTTGGTTAAATCGGTTGGGGATTATCTTAAAGTAGATAATTTTATGCTGAGTGATATTCTCAACACCACCAAGAGAACAAAGTTGGATGAGTACCACGATATCCTTTTTTTCAATATCAAATCGCTTTTACCCGTAGAGAACTCGGATACCATCAGCGTAGAGCAAATCAGTTTTTTGCTAAAGAACGGCATACTGGTTTCTTTTCAGGAAAAGCGAAGTGACTTTTTTACACACATTCGGGAGCGTATTCGAACCCATTCGGGTATTGTAAGAGATAAAAAGGCCGATTACTTACTGTATTTATTGCTCGATGCCGTGATGGAAAACTTTTACATCACTATTGAAAATGAAGAAGACCGGGTAGAGGAAATTATCAATTTGTCGAAGGCCAGTACCCAACCCGAAATATTGGAGCAAATTGAAAAGCATCGGGACAACTTTAACTTTTTAAAGCGCTCTATTATTCCGCTGCGCGATTCCTTATATTCTATTAAAAGCATGAAAGACGATAATGTGTTCAATGCCATAGAACACGAGAATTACAGTTTCTTTTCGCGTTTGCACCAAAAGTGCTTGGAACTTTTGGAACAAATAGAATACGATATGGATTCGTTAGACAGCGCTTCCAATTTCTTCTTTTCTACGCAAAATCATAAAATGAATGAAGTCATGAAAACGCTGACTGTGGTTTCGGTGTTTTTTATGCCGCTAACCTTTATCGTTGGAATTTACGGAATGAATTTCGATCACATGCCTGAATTGCATTGGCCCTACGGTTACTTCATGATTTTAGGTCTGATGTTCTTGTTGTTATTGGGTATGATTTACTATTTCAAGAAGAAAAAATGGTATTAAACCTTCTTTTTCAGAATCAATTGGAGGTAACCCAATCCGACAATACTGGCGACTAAAGAAGAAAGCAAAATCATGATTTTGGAGTTATCGATATGTTCGCCATCTGAAAACGCCAATAGGGTAATAAAGATAGACATGGTAAATCCGATACCACCCAAGAAGCTGACGCCCAAAACCGATTTCCAATTCAAATCTTCCGGCAATTGTCCTATCTTTAATTTGACGGCCAAAAAACTAAAGAGCCAAATTCCCACCGGTTTTCCTACAATCAAACCTAAGGCAATTCCCAAAGTATAATGATGCTGTAAAGCCGATTGCCAATCGGAGCTCAACACTATGGCGGTGTTGGCTAAGGCAAATAGCGGTAGTATAAAAAAGGCTACCGGTTTGTGTAAAAAATGCTGTAAGATATAGGAAGTCGATTTAGCATCACCGTTACCAAACGGAATGGCAAAAGCCAACAACACACCGGTAATAGTGGCATGAACACCCGAGTTCAACATAAAATACCACATGGCAACGCCACCAATAAGATAGGGTATCAGGTTTCTGACTTTTAAACGATTAAAGGCTAACAACACCGCAAAGATGGCCAATGCGATGAGTAAGTTGGTCCACACTAATGTTTTGGTATAGAAAAAAGCAATAATTAAAATAGCACCCAAGTCATCGATAACGGCTAGTGCTGTTAAAAATACTTTTAAGGACGTAGGTACTCGGTTGCCTAACAGCGATAGTATTCCCAAAGCAAAGGCGATATCGGTCGCCATAGGGATTCCGGCACCCGATTGGGTTTCGGTGCCGTAATTAAGAGATAAATACAAACCGGCCGGTATGAGCATTCCGCCTAAAGCGGCAAAAACCGGGAGTAGTGCGTTTTTAAGGCTCGATAATTCCCCGGCGTAAATTTCGCGTTCCAATTCCAATCCGATGAGTAAAAAGAAAATGGTCATCAAACCATCGTTAATCCAATATTCAACGGATTGACCGGCTACAGGATGATGCCAAAGGTGTATATAACTTTCACTGAAAATTGAATTGGCTAGTAATAGGGAAAGGATAGTGCAGATGATCAAAATAAATCCGCCTGCTTTTTCGCTTTCAAAAAACTCTCGGAATAGGTAAGTAATTCTCATTTTTCAAAGATAAAAAAAAGCACCCTTTTTTGGGTGCTTTTTCACATAGAGTTAAGTTTTTCTTATAATGCAGTGATGATAAATTCACTTCGTCTGTTAAGTTGATGGTCTTCTTCAGAACATTTAACACCATCGGAACATTTGTTTACCAATTCGGTTTCTCCTAAGCCTTCAGCAGTTAAGCGGTCGGCAGCGATACCGTTTTTAATCAACCAATCTCTGGTAGATTTGGCTCTTCGATCAGAAAGTTTAGCATTGTAGGCATGTGAAGCGCGACTGTCGGTATGCGAACGAATGTTAATTTTCATCGATGGGTTTTGGTTCAATACGTCTAACAATTTAGCTAAATCTACTGCGGCATCCGGACGGATATTCCATTTGTCTAAGTCGAAATAGATAATGTTGATTTTGAAACAATCGGCAATGTCGTCACCCACTTTGGCTCTACATACTTTGGTTTTGAGCTCAATGTTCAACTCGGTTTTACCGCTTTCAGTACCAATAATCACAGAAGATTCTTTGGTTTCATAGTCTTCAAGGGAAGCATTCACGTAATATTTTTTACCACATTCCACTTCTTTGAATTCGTATTTTCCTTCCGCGTCAGAAACGGTTTCTTGTAATTTGTTGAATTTTTCGTCAAACAATACCAATTTGGTATTCGGTAGTACGGCTTTGGTATCTTCATCAGTTACGACACCAAAAAGAATCTGGTCACAAAAGATGGGACGCGTTTCTAAGAATTTATAGATATCATCGCTGCCTTGGCCTCCATCGCGGTTAGAGCTTAAGAAACCTCTTTTGGTTTTGGTGTTGATGATTAAACCGAAATCGTCTTTAGAGCTGTTCGCTTCTTCACCAACGTTTAACACTTCTTTAAATTTCAAGCTTCCATCTTTAGGAATACGGGTAATGAAGATGTCTAGACCACCAAGTCCGGGCTGACCGTCTGAGGCAAAGTACAATTCATCATCAGCCGAAATAAAAGGGTACGTTTCACGACCTTCCGTATTGATAGCATCGCCTAAATTTTCCGGAGTTCCAAAGCTGCCGTCTTCATTAATTTTTACTCGGAATAAGTCAGATTGACCACGAGTTCCCGGCATATCGGAAGCAAAATACAATGTTTTTTCATCCGGAGAAAGGGCAGGGTGAGCCGCTTGGTAACTGTCGCTGTTAAAAGGTAGTGGAGTAATATTAATCCATTTTCCTTCGCTGTCTAAATTAGCGCGATAAATTTTGAGTAAAGTCACTTTATTAGCATCAAAACCTCTTCCGTCTAAATAGTTGTTACGGGTGAAATAAACCGTTTTGCCATCTTTGGTAAAGGCCGGAGTATCTTCGTGGTATTTGGTATTGATTTTTTTACCGAATTTATCCACGGCACTTAGCGAGCCGTCTTCGCTCATATTGGAACTGTACAAATTGGTAAAGTATTGTCCGGTCCAAGTGTGAATTCTTTTCGAGAAGTTTCCGGTATCACGAGCTGATGTAAAAATTACTTTTTCACCCAGATAAGCCGGACCGTAATCGGAATATTTAGAGTTGATGCCGGCATTTTCGATTTTATACCGCCCTGAATTCTTTTTGATTTCGGCTAAATAATCTCTTTTTTTAGAGAAGATTTTGGCTCTCGAATCGTTACCGCTTTTTTCGTTAAACTTAGCCATCATAGCGTCTGCTTTTGGATAATCTTTAACGGCTCTTAGAGTTTGAGCATAGCGATAGAAAAATTCCGGTTCCTGTTCCTGACTGGTAGCATACAACTCATCGTACCATTTGTGCGCCTTTTCTAATTCGGCATTGAAATAGTAGGAATTTCCGATTTTTAGAAGCATTTCAGGGGTTTTGTACCCTCTTTCATAAATGCGCTCATAGGTTTTAATGGCATCTATATAAGCGTATTTTTCATACTCCTTATTTCCTTTCGATTCTTTTTTAACCTGCGAATAACCGCTTACCGCAGCGAAAGTTAACAGTACTAAATATATAATTTTATTTTTCATAATCGTTGCGTTATTAGAAGAATCTTGGTGATACCAATTTACTAACTTTATTGAATAATTCAAATCGGATGAAAACTTCATGCGAGCCTGAATTATAGTTTCTTAATCGGGTAGTTTCCATATCGTAACTATATCCGATGAATAATCCGTCGGTAACTTGAAAGCCTGCCAAAGCACTGGCAGCTGCATCCCATCGGTAAGCACCACCCAACATCAACTTATCAAAGAATAAGAAGTTGGCTGAAGCATCTACTTGTAATGGCGCACCGGTTACAATTTTGGTCAAGAAAGCCGGTTTAAATTTCACGCTGGGAGACAAATCAAATACATAACCTCCAATAGCATAAAAATTCATTCTTTCTTCAAATACTGCTACTGCATTGTCGTTGTATTTTGTATCCTGCAGAAAGTTAGGCACCGAAAGACCAAAATATAATTTATCAGAGTGTAAATAAACACCGGCACCAAAGTTAGGTGAAAACTCACTGTCGTAATTTTGAAGATTCGGATCTCCCGCATCAGCAGGATTCAATCGATTAACGTCTAAATTAAAGATATTTCCCGAGGCTTTAATCCCGAATGACAATTTGTAATCTTCATTCATTGGGATAGTATAGGATAAATCGGCAGAAATGGTATTGTCATTGGTTGGGCCGATTTTATCATTCACGAATGAAAGTCCAAGTCCGAGGTTGCTGTTATTGATAGGTGTATTGATAGAAAAAGCATTTGTGACCGGAGCTCCGTCTAATCCTACCCACTGGGTACGATGCAGACCAAAAATACTCATAACTCCTCGAGATCCTGCATAAGCCGGATTGATATTGATGGTGTTATACATGTATTGGGTATACTGTGCGTCCTGCTGAGCAAAACCAGTATAACACGTTAACATCAAAGCGAAAATTAAAATTTTTGTTCTCATATTTTCTTTATTTATCCTGAGGGTTTTTAGGCCCTCAGGAGTTAGTAGGTTTATCTGGTTAAGTATAAATATCCGTCTTTAGTTACTCTTGTACCATCGGTAGTGGTCCACTCGATGATGTAGAAATAAGTTCCGGTCGGCAATTCCTCAGACTTACTCACAGTAGCTCTTCCTTCAGAGATACCTTCAAATCTTCTGGTATTGTTGTCGTAGTTTTTAGTTTCATACACTAAGATACCCCAACGGTTGTAAATTTCAACTTTATTTGTTGGATAACAATCAAAATCTTCAATGTTTTCAATGTTAAAATATTCATTGAAAGCATCTCCGTTAGGTGTCAATACATTGTGTATAATCACAGCCTCACAAGGATTAACCTGACCAACAATAATCAATACTTCA
The DNA here is from genome assembly GCF_030053345.1 of Flavobacterium sedimenticola. GTDB lineage: Bacteria > Bacteroidota > Bacteroidia > Flavobacteriales > Flavobacteriaceae > Flavobacterium > Flavobacterium sedimenticola. The sequence goes on along the minus strand of NZ_JASGBP010000003.1, from coordinate 34,990 downwards.
TAGGTTACCGGACATGGACCATCACTGATAGTGTAGCTAAACAGATAATCTCCAGCCGGAATTCCTAATGGATTGAAGGTGTTGTTTTGTGCATTAAAGCCTCCTACGTTATTTACATTCGTCCATACACCACCAGTTGCACCGGCAGGTAATAAAGCATCTAACGATATGTTTTCATCAATATCATTACTTGTTTGTACACTAGGAAGCGTGATTATATCAGCCACTAAAGTTACAAATACAAATTGAGTATATTCTTGCGATAGGTTACCACACCCATCGGATACCACCCAAGTTCTGGTTATGGTGTACACACCACCTTCTGCAGGTGTTTGTGTTTCAGTGTAAACCGGAGTTCCAACAGCCGAACAGTTATCCGTAAATACCAGTACCGGCGGAGCAGGAATATTGTCACACGTAGCTTCAATTTTAGGTTCTAACTGACCTACTAATACCGGTCCTGTAGTATCAGATACGTTGATAATCTGAACTACTGTTGTAGTATTACCACAAGCATCGGTTGCTGTCCAAGTTCTCACAATTTGATAGTTAGACGGACAGTTTCCTTGAATCGTATTTTCTGTCATAGTAACAGTTGCATTACCGCAGTTGTCACTAGCCGTCAGAACAGCAGCAGCAGGGATATCATCACATGATGCATTCGTATCTGCCGGAGCTTGCTCATTAAATGTAGGTGCTACAGTGTCATTTACATTAATGATTTGTGAAATAGAAGTTGAGTTTCCACAAGCATCACTGAATGTCCAAGTTCTGGTTACTGTAAAGGTATTAGCACAACTTCCCGGAGCGACAGCATCAACACCTTGAACTGTGATTTCACCACTACAATTATCAGTAGCTGTTAATGAAATCATAGCAGGAATATCACCGGCACAAGTCACGGTTACATCAGCCGGAGCTACAGGAGCTATCGGAGCTACATCGTCCACTACATTAATAGTTTGAGATACAGATGAAGTGTTACCGCAAGCATCGGTAAATGTCCAAGTTCTGGTTACCGTAAATGTGTTAAGACAGTTTCCTTCCGAGATGGAATCCACTCCATCAACCGTAATAAAGTCACCACAATTATCAGTAGCTGTCAATGATATCATAGCAGGAACATCACCGGCACAAGCTACTGTTACATTAGCCGGAGCTTCAGGAGCAATTGGTGCTACATCGTCCACTACATTGATAGTTTGCGATACAGATGAAGTATTACCACACGCATCGGTAAATGTCCAAGTTCTGATTACATTGAATGAGTTAGGACAATTGCCTTGTGTTGTAGCATCAACACCTTCTGCGGTGATTTGAGCACCACAATTATCGGTAGCAGTCAACGAAATCATAGCCGGAACGTCAGCGGCACAAGCTACAGTTACATCCGCAGGTGCTTCAGGCGCAACAGGCGCAACATCGTCTACTACATTAATAGTTTGAGATACAGAAGAACTGTTACCACAAGCATCAACAAACGTCCAAGTTCTGGTTACGGTAAATGTACCTTCACAGTTCCCCGGAGTCGTAGCGTCAACACCTTCTACTGTGATTTGAGCACCACAGTTGTCAGTAGCAGTCAATGAAATCATAGCCGGAACGTCAGCAGCACAAGCTACAGTCACATTAGCCGGAGCTTCAGGCGCAACAGGCGCAACATCGTCTACTACATTAATAGTTTGCGATACAGATGAAGTGTTACCACAAGCATCGGTAAACGTCCAAGTTCTGGTTACGGTAAATGTACCTTCACAGTTGCCCGGAGTCGTAGCGTCAACACCTTCTACAGTGATTTGAGCCCCACAGTTATCGGTAGCAGTCAATGAAATCATGGCCGGAACGTCAGCAGCACAAGCTACAGTAACGCTAGCCGGTGCTTCAGGCGCTACAGGCGCAACATCGTCTACTACATTAATAGTTTGCGATACAGATGAAGTGTTACCACAAGCATCGGTAAACGTCCAAGTTCTGGTTACGGTAAATGTACCTTCACAGTTGCCCGGAGTCGTAGCGTCAACACCTTCTACAGTAATTTGAGCACCGCAGTTATCGGTAGCAGTCAATGAAATCATAGCCGGAACGTCAGCAGCACAAGCTACAGTAACGCTAGCCGGAGCTTCAGGTGCTACAGGCGCAACATCGTCTACTACATTAATAGTTTGCGATACAGATGAAGTGTTACCACAAGCGTCAGTGAATGTCCAAGTTCTGGTTACAATGAATGAGTTAGGACAATTGCCTTGAGTGGTCGCATCGACACCTTCCACAGTGATTTGAGCCCCACAGTTATCGATTGCAGTTAAAGAAATCATAGCCGGAACGTCAGCAGCACAAGCTACAGTAACGCTAGCCGGAGCTTCAGGTGCTACAGGGGCTACATCGTCTACTACATTAATGGTTTGAGATACAGAAGAACTGTTACCACAAGCATCAGTAAACGTCCAAGTTCTGATTACAGTGAATGTACCTTCACAGTTCCCCGGAGTAGTGGCATCCACACCTTCTACGGTAATTTCACCGGTACAATTGTCTAAAGCTGTTAATGAGATATTAGCCGGAACATCAGCCGCACATGCTACTGTCACACTAGCCGGAGCTTGAGGAGCAGTTGGGTTTTGTGTATCATTAACAGTAAATGTTGCCGTTGTTGAAGAACTGTTTCCACATTCATCTGTTGCCGTAAAGGTTACAGAAACCGCAGTAGAACAGTCACCTGAGATTTCAGCGAAATTATTGGTCCATGTTACTGCCGAACATTCATCGGTTGCAGTGGCGCCACCTTGGTTTGTTAACCAAGTATATAATGCCAACTCATTACCGTTTCCATCACATTCAACCACAATATCTGAAGCTTCTGAAGTGATTGTCGGAGCCGTTACATCTTGTACATTAATGGTTTGCGAAGCAGTTGAGGTATTTCCACACGCATCGGTAGCGGTCCAAGTTCTGGTTACCGAATACGAACCGGCACATTGTCCGTTAGTGGTTACATCAGCAAAAGTCAATTCGAAAGCAGAACCACACTCATCAGAAGCAGTAGCTTCGGCAAATACCGGAGTAGCCGGACAGTTGATAGTGGTTTCTGCAGGTAATTGAGCAATCACCGGCGCTGTTACATCTTGTACATTAATGGTTTGCGAAGCAGTTGAGGTATTTCCACACGCATCGGTAGCGGTCCAAGTTCTGGTTACCGAATACGAACCGGCACATTGTCCGTTAGTGGTTACATCAGCAAAAGTCAATTCGAAAGCAGAACCACACTCATCAGAAGCAGTAGCTTCGGCAAATACCGGAGTAGCCGGACAGTTGATAGTGGTTTCTGCAGGTAATTGAGCAATCACCGGCGCTGTTACATCTTGTACATTAATGGTTTGCGAAGCAGTTGAGGTATTTCCACACGCATCGGTAGCGGTCCAAGTTCTGGTTACCGAATACGAACCGGCACATTGTCCGTTAGTAGTTACATCAGCAAAAGTCAAACTTACATTGGTGTCACAGTTATCAGTGGCAGTAGCTTGAGCAAATACCGGAGTAGCCGGACAGTTGATAGTGGTAGGCGACGGTAATACTGAAATTACAGGTGCCGTTACATCTTGAATTCGGATAGTTTGTGTAGCTGAAGAAGCGTTTCCACAAGCATCAGTCACAGTCCAAGTTCTGGTAATAACTTTGTTGCTCTCACAAGTACTGGCAGGAGTCAAACAAACACTTTTGAAATCGATACTTCCGTTTACATTGTTTTGTTTTCTAGAGAATACAAACCAAGTACCATTCATTGGTCCGGTTAGGTTTTCAAAACTCGAAACATAAGATGTTAATCCGGTTATAGTGTTTGGAGAAGAAAGAGCTCCATGTGGTGTAAAATTAAGTTCGGTATCTTGTGGAATTACATTGTTGTTGTTCCAGTTAGGATATCCTGAACTATTTGGATAGAATATAGGCAAGTATAGTTCCTTATCGCTGGAGTTAGCGTCTTCACAAGCGCCACCGGAACAGTAAGGTCCTACTAAAACAACACCTTGTCCACTAGGAGAAACTAAAATAAACTCGGCTCTACCTTTACCTTGATTGGTTTCAAAGGCCAAAGCCACTTTTTCAATATCCTTTGCTGTTAAATCATCATAACCACTTACATTAAAGTAGAAATAATTTCCATTTCCTGAATTTATATTGGTTTCAGTATCATTTCCAAAACACTCTGAGTCCTCATAACTCACCGTTGGATTAGGATCACAAGCATCTGAAATGTTAGTAACAGTTCCAATGGTAATCGGATTTAAATCAGCAAAACAATTTTGGCCCGCATTGATAGTTACGTCAGCCGGCACAGTAAAGGTCGGTGCTGTTATGTCATGTACATTAATGGTTTGCGAAGCGGTAGATGAATTACCACAGGCATCAGTAGCCGTCCAAGTTCTGGTTACCGAATATGAACCGGCACACGCTCCGTTAGTAGTTACATCATTGAAGGTTAATACAGCCCCTGAACCACAAGCGTCAGTAGCGGTAGCCTGCTCAAAGACAGGAGTAGCCGGACAGTTGATGGTAGTTGGTGCCGGTAAAGCAGCAATCACCGGAGCAGTAGTATCTTGTACATTAATGGTTTGCGAAGCGGTAGATGAATTACCACAGGCATCAGTAGCCGTCCAAGTTCTGGTTACCGAATATGAACCGGCACACGCTCCGTTAGTAGTTACATCATTGAAGGTTAATACAGCCCCTGAACCACAAGCGTCAGT
>NZ_JASGBP010000003.1:0-30166 GCF_030053345.1 Flavobacterium sedimenticola | reverse complement strand
GTATCTTGTACATTAATGGTTTGCGAAGCGGTAGATGAATTACCACAGGCATCAGTAGCCGTCCAAGTTCTGGTTACAGAATATGAACCGGCACACGCTCCGTTAGTAGTTACATCGTTAAACGTTAAAGAAGCTACAGTGCCACAGTTATCAGTAGCTGTTGCTGTTGCAAAAGAAGGTGTAGCAGGACAACTAATAGAGGAAGGCGCCGGTAAAGCAGCGATTATCGGAGCAGTAGTATCTTGAATAGTGATAGTTTGAACAGCAGAACCAACGTTGTTACAAGCATCGGTTACTCTGAAAGTTCTGGTTATCACTGTTGGACATGAACCACTTTGAACATCTTGATAGGTAATGCTTGAAATAGCAGAAGCGTCGGTATAGGAACCACCGGCAGTAGTAAATTGTGCTGCTGTGATAGTTGTTTGTGTACTTGAAAACGCTAATAAACCGGCTGTGGCTAACGAACCCGAATTACAACCTTGAATAGTTGTATTTCCCGGTGCCGTTACTACAGGATTGGTAGCATCACCACCACTGATAATAACTTGTAAAGTCTTAGTACATCCGTTAGCATCAGTTACAGTTACAGTGTAAGTACCTGCGCTTAAGTTTGATAAATCTTGTGTAGTTGCTCCGTTTGACCAAGAATAAGTATATCCGGGTGTACCACCGGAAACACTTAAATCAATAGAGCCTGTTCCGCCACCACCGCAACTTACATTGACATGCGTCTCGCTCAACATTAGTTCGGTCGGACTAACAATTGCCAGTGTATAGGTATTGGTGAGCCCTTGAGAATCAGTCACCCTTAGTTTTGCGGTATTATTAGCAGTAGTGTAAACATGAGTAGGATTCTCTAAAGTAGAGTCGGTAGTACCATTGTTATCAAAATCCCATGCAAAAGTGTAGGGCGGTATACCTCCATTGGTAGTTGAATCAAAATATACAGTTAGGTTATTACCAACTAGACACGCTTTGTATGTAAATTGTACGGCCAATGGCTTAGAGATGACAGTCATGCCCGGCATTTCACACTGGGCAGAGTTGTAAGTGCCGCAATTATAAGAAGCTAATTGACTCGAACTTCCTCCGGTTCTCCATACAATCAAAATACGGTCAAGAATAAGCTCTTGACCACAAGTCCACGAAAACGGACCATAAATTTGACGTTGTCCTGCACCCGGAGCGATACTTCCTAGATAAGCATTAATACCGGTCACATTTCCATCTATAGACAAATCGGCAAATAACCTACAGTTGTTAGGTGTATTGTTTGCATTTGAAGTATAGTTGAGCATTACGTATACTTGCTGGGTGGTCCCAATGGTACACGTTGTATTACTCAAAGGTTGTCCGTTAACATTGGTCAAGCTGAGAAATACATCATTCAACTCAAAGTTGTTGGAATCACAATTAAATGCATCCAAATAATAATTGGGAGGACTACCACAGAGTCTCAAATCTGGGTAATTTGCAGTAAATTGTGAAAACGAATTACTTACGCACATAAAGAGTGTCAGTAATAAAAATGTAATTTTTGATTTCATACAATTAATTTTAGTAGAATAATTTATTGAAAATTTGCATTTTGGGCTTGAAGTAAGAGTGTAGGCATCGAGGTGCATAATATCTTGGGTTATACTATTGAGTGCTAAATTATATACAAAGCACCATTGCGCTCAATTTTGTCTACAAACAACTTGAAAACTCGATTAAATGCCACTTTTCCTGCTTTTTTGAGGGATTGAGCAGTGCAGTTTCGGGGGTTTTCGGTTAAATTTTGACATGCTTTTTTTGGGGTTTTAAGGTTAATTATGTGTTTTTTTTTCATTTTAACAAATCGAAAGTAGGAGGTTTTTTTTAAACCACCAAAAAAAACATCGACAAAATGCATGTTTTTATAGGTAAAATGCATATTTTAATAAAAATAGAAATAAAAATACTACAAAAAATATTTAACACTGAATTGTTGATAACATTTGTAAGTTTTTAACTTTTATTTCTAATAATAGTAGTAAAGTAGAATCAAGCCATTATTTAAAGGACAATACATTTTATAAGTATCAATTCACCGCTTTTGTCAATTGCTGTTAGAAATAATTATTTGTTTTTGATATTAAAAGCTTAAATTTATACGCTACGGATAAAATTTTAAATCGTATGAAAGAGCTGATTCTGGTAAGACATGCTAAATCAAGTTGGAATGCCCCGCTCAATGATTTCGACAGGCCACTCTGTAACAGAGGTATTCAAGATGCTCATCTGGTGGCTTCACATGTCGGAAATAGTATGCCTAAAACATTTTTAGTATGGAGCAGTGCCGCGAAAAGGGCGGCAGAAACGGCAATGATATTTGCGCAAAATCTTTCTTTTCCTATAGATGCCATTGTGTTTAGAGAGGATTTGTACACTTTTGATGAACACAAATTAGAGCGAATAATTCAATCGGCGCCTGACGATTGTGCCCACTTACTGGTTTTCGGGCATAACGAAGCCATTACAAATTTTGTCAATGCATACGGCAATCGTTACATTGACAATGTTGCTACTTGTGGGTTTGTAAAAATTACTATAGATTGCAGTAGTTGGAAAGAACTGAAAAAAGGTGTGACAGAAATGATAATTTTCCCCAAAGATTTAAAGTAAATATGAGTACAGATACTGGTTTTCGCTATATAGATCGAGAAAAAAGCTGGCTAGCGTTTAATGCCAGAGTATTACAGGAAGCTGCCGATGAGTCGGTGCCGCTCCTCGAAAGACTCCGATTTATAGGAATCTTTTCGAACAATTTAGACGAGTTTTTCCGCGTTCGTTTCGCTGCCGTACGCCGTTTGAGTCTGTCAGGAGTGTCCGGTGAAAAAATCCTCGGCGGTATTTCGGCGCAGCAATTGGTAAAGGATATTACCGAAATTGTAATCAAACAGCAAGCGGAGAGTTTGCGTATATTGCGACTTATTGAAGAAGAATTGGTCAAGCAAAACATCATTATTATTGATGAAACTGAAGTGACCGGCGAGCATGAAAATTTTGTCAAAGATTTTTTTATCCAAAAAATCAGCCCGGAATTAGTAACCATCATCTTGAATGATTTGGCCGAATTCCCGCTTTTAAAAGACACTTCGGGTTACTTGGCTGTAAAATTGGTGATGAAAACGGAGCAAAAAACCTCTATGCTGGGCCTTGTAAAGCCTAAGCCTGAAATTCGTTATGCCATTATTGAAATCCCGAAAAATACCAATCGTATTGTGGAATTACCCTCCAAAGACGGGAAACAATACTTAATGTTGTTAGACGATGTGATTCGCTACAACCTCAGTAGCATTTTCAATATCTTCAACTACGAAAGCATTTCGGCTCACATGATTAAAATTACCCGAGATGCGCAGCTCGATATCGATAGCGACATGAGTAAGAGTATGCTCGAAAAAATTGCTACTTCGGTTAAAGATCGCAGAATTGGCGAACCGGTGCGTTTTGTGTACGATCAATCTATCGGAAAAGATACGCTGAAGTTTTTCTTGGATAAAATGGGAATTCACGCTACTGACGGTATCATTCCGGGCGGACGCTACCACAACCGTCGCGATTATATGAACTTCCCCAATTTGGGTCGCTACGATTTGTTGTACCAACCCAAAACACCGCTTCCGGTTGACGGATTGTCTTTGGACGGCAGTATTTTAAACCGAATCGCGCAGAAAGATTACCTGATTAACGCCCCATTTCAGTCGTTTTCTTACTTAATCAAATTCTTGCGTGAAGCAGCTTTGGACCCGAAAGTAACCGCTATCAAAATAACGTTGTATCGTTTGGCCAAAAACTCGCAAATTGTCAGTTCACTTATCAATGCCGCTAAAAACGGTAAAAAAGTTACGGTCCAAATCGAATTGCAAGCCCGATTCGACGAAGCGAGTAACATCTCCTATGCCGAACAAATGCAACAGGAAGGTATCGAACTGATTTTTGGAATCAAAGGACTTAAAGTGCACAGTAAAATTTGTGTTATCGATAGAATGGAAGACGGCAAAATAAAACGTTACGGCTTCATTTCTACCGGCAATTTCAACGAAACAACGGCTAAGATTTACACCGATTTAACGCTGTTTACCAGCCACCAACAAATCTTAAAAGATGTTTCAAAGATTTTTGATTTCTTCGATGTCAATTACCGAATTCATCGTTACAAGCACTTAATTGTTTCGCCACATTACACGCGCTCGAAGTTTTACAAACTCATCGACCGCGAAATTAATAACGCGCTTGCCGGTCGTCCGGCCTATATCAATTTAAAAATGAACAGTCTGTCCGATATCGCTATGATTGACAAACTGTATGAGGCCAGTAATGCCGGGGTAAAGATTAAATTGCAGGTCAGAGGAATTTGTTCCCTAATTCCGGGTGTGAAAGGCATGAGCGAAAACATCGAAGCTATCAGCATCGTAGATTATTTGTTGGAACACACGCGTTGTTACATTTTCTGTAACAATGATGACCCGGAAGTGTTTATTTCTTCGGCCGATTTTATGACCCGAAACCTTGACGGTCGGGTGGAAGTAACGTGTCCTATTTATGATGCCGATATCAAAAAACAAATTATCGATACTTTCAATGTGGGTTGGAAAGGAAATGTAAAAGCCCGCTACCATTCGGAAAAATTCGATAACAAATACCGCGTTCGCAAAGAAGGGGAACCGGTTTTCAGAGCCCAATTTGAAACCTATAACTATTACAGAGATCGTTTGGATTATTGTGAAATACCCTCCAAAAACAAAATAATAAGTTAGAAATACGCATGATATCTATTAAAAAATATGCTGCTATCGATATTGGTTCCAACGCCATGCGTTTGCTCATTACCAATATTGTGGAGCAAAAAGACAAAGAAACACAGTTTAATAAAAGTGCGTTAATTCGCGTGCCAATTCGTCTCGGGCAGGATGCTTTTACCGTAGGTGAAATCTCTGAGGAAAATATCGAGCGCATGCAGGACGCGATGAAAGCCTTTAAGTTGTTGATGAAAGTTTACAAGGTAGAACGCTACAAAGCTTGTGCTACTTCGGCCATGCGCGAAGCTTATAACGGAAAAGAAGTAGCCTCCATTATTAAAGAAAATTGCGATATTGATATCGATATTATCGACGGAAAAATAGAAGCCACCATTATTGCTTCTTCCGATTTACACAGCTTTCTCAAAACCGAACAGACCTATTTGTATGTTGATGTTGGCGGCGGTAGTACCGAGTTTTCGTTGTTTTCCGACGGTAAAATGGTGGCTTCTAAATCTTTTAAAATCGGTACGGTTCGCATGCTAAACAATATGGTAAGTGATATTGTTTGGGAAGAAATTGAGAAATGGATCAAACTGCATACCCAAGAATATGAGAATGTAATCCTTATTGGTTCGGGCGGTAATATCAACAAACTCTTTAAACTTTCGGGTAAATTACAAGACAAACCGTTATCGTATTTGTATTTAAATTCCCAATACCAATACCTCAATTCATTGACGTACGAACAACGTATCGCCGAATTGGCGTTGAATCCCGATCGCGCCGACGTAATCATACCGGCCACACGTGTGTATTTGAATGCCATGAAGTGGAGCGGCGCGCGCCAATTGTTTGTACCGAAAATAGGGTTGGCCGACGGCATTGTTAAAGCCATGTACCAAGGAACCTTATAAATAAAGATGAAAAATTTCAGAATAGTTTGTTTAATCGTTTGTGTAGTCCTAATCGGATTTCACCTTTTCAGTTTGGATTTTCAAGACTTGCGGTTTTCCAAAAACAAGGCGCATTATCTGGGTATTTTGGCCATGGTATTGGTCGGACTCAGTTTTGTGTTGGGCATTATTAAAGACCGGAAAAAGGATAACTAAACATCCAGGTCGAACATTTTTTTCAGAACTTCTAAATTCGGATTGATTTCTACCAAACGATTGTATTTGTCTTGGTTGGTAAAGGCTCTTTTCACCACCAACGTTTCATTCACTTTCACCACAATCTGAATGTCGTGGTTGTGCAATTTCCCGCGCAAATAGCCCAATAATTCCGGTCGTTCTTTTTCAAAATCAATTTTCGAACTCTCATTCGGCAATTCGTGTATGATGGTTGTGCCGTCTAAAATCGGATCATTGATGGTTAACAATGAGGCTATAATGCGATAGCCTTTGTCTTCCATGCGCTGCGCGTATTTGAGCCATTGCTCCTGCATTTGGGTTTCGGTAAACGGCTCACTGGGCAAATGCACGGTTTCTTTTACTACCGATTTTTGCGCTTCCGCCAATTCTTTTTTAGCGCGGATACTGGCCAGTGATAGTGCAGAGACCTTAACCGTTGCGGGTTCCGTGTTGCGGGTTTCGGGTTTCAGTGCTGTTGTCGGTTGCGGATTGTCAGTTGCAGGTTGTTGTGCTTCTACTGCACTCGGGGTTACATGGTTGTCGGTAGCGGGTTTTGTGTCTTCTGATTCAGAACCCGTAACTTGCAACTCGGAGTTCGAAACTTCCTGCCCGGAACTCGTAACCTTCACTTCAGCAATTGAATAATCATTTCTTCTGAAGTAGGTAGGCGGAATTATGAATTCAACTTTTTTTTTTCTCCATCAAAAGTGATGGAGGCAATTTGCATTAGGGTAAGTTCGACCAACAAACGTTGGTTTTGGGAAGTTTTGTATTTTAAATCGCAATCGTTGGCCAAGTCAATGCCTTTGAGTAAGAACTCCTGCGTGGTTTTTTGCGATTGCTGTCCGTATAGCTGTTGGGCACTTTCGCCCATTTCCAGTAACGATAGTGTAGCCTGATTTTTGGCCACCAGTAAATCCCGGAAATGCGATGCCAATCCGGCAATAAAATGATGACCGTCGAAACCTTTAGATAAGATATCATTGTAAGCTAACAATACTTCGGGGATTTTGTTCTCCAAAAGCAATTCGGTCATGTTGATATACGTTTCGTAATCCAACACATTCAGGTTTTCGGTCACGGCCTGACGGGTTAGGTTGGTACCGCAAAACGAAACCACACGGTCAAAAATTGACAGCGCATCGCGCATCGCACCATCGGCTTTTTGAGCGATGATATGTAAGGCATCGTCTTCAAATTGGACACCCTGACTTTGTGCTACTTCCGCCAAATGTTCTTTGGCATCTTTTACCGTAATACGCTTAAAGTCAAAAATCTGACAACGCGATAATATGGTTGGGATGATTTTGTGTTTTTCGGTCGTAGCCAAAATGAAGATGGCGTGTTTTGGCGGTTCTTCCAAAGTTTTCAAAAAGGCATTGAACGCCGCCGAGGACAGCATGTGCACCTCGTCAATAATATATACCTTATATTGTCCGGTTTGAGGCGGAATACGAACCTGGTCAATTAAGTTTCGAATATCGTCCACAGAATTGTTGGAAGCCGCATCCAATTCAAAAACATTGAAGGCAAAATCTTCGTTAGGATCATCGTACCCGGGCTGGTTAATTTTGCGCGCCAAAATGCGTGCACAAGTAGTTTTACCTACGCCACGCGGACCGGTAAACAATAGGGCAGAAGCCAAGTGATTGTTCTCTATAGCATTGAGTAAGGTAGCGGTAATAGCCTGTTGTCCCACTACGTCTTTAAACGTTTGCGGACGGTACTTTCGGGCTGATACTACAAATTGTTCCATAGAATTAAACGGATTACAAATATAGATTTTTAATACTTTAAATTCTAAATTTTAAATTTTAAATTTTTCAGATTTTGATTTTCATCATTCAAAATTCAAAATTCACCATTTAAAATTGTTACTTTGCATCGCAGACCGCCTTATCGCTCTGAGCAATCAGGGAGGAAAGTCCGGACACCACAGAGTAGCATAGCGGGTAACGCCCGTCCGTCGAAAGACGAGGACCAGTGCAACAGAAAGGATGTACAGATAATGCTGTAGTGAAATCAGGTAAACTCTATGCGGTGAAATGCCATGTATACCGACAGTTAAGGGCTACTCGTCCGTTGTCGGGGGGTAGGCAGCTAGAACCAATAAGCAATTGTTGGTCGAGATAAATGATAAGGCTCCGCCACATCAGTGGAGACAGAATCCGGCTTACAGGTCTGCTTTTTTTTCTTACTTTATTTTTCTTATTTATACCTAACTTTGTTAGCGTAGCATTTATCACCTATTCTAAACTCATAGCCATGAATAAACACGTTGTTAAAGTTTTGGAAGCCAAATTTATCACTCATGATGTCAAAAAGTTTGTGGTAGAAAAGCCCGAAGGTTATGCTTTTATTCCCGGTCAGGCCACCGATGTTTCGATTAACCTACCCGATTGGAAAGACCAACTCAGGCCTTTTACCTTTACCAACCGGAGCGATTCTAACTATTTGGAATTTATGATTAAGCTGTATAATGATCGTAATGGTGTTACCAAAGCGATGGGAAAAGTAAACGCCGGTGATGAGTTGGTTTTACACGACGTTTTTGGTGCCATACAATACAAAGGCCCGGGCGTTTTTATTGCAGCCGGTTCAGGAATTACGCCTTTTATTTCCATTTTTCGGGAATTGTATAAGCATAATTTAATTAACGGCAACCGACTGATTTATGTCAATAAGACTTCGGAAGATATTATCATGGGTCAGGAACTCTTTAAAATGTTGAAGAAAAATTTCATCAATGTTTTGACCAGAGAGAATACCATAGGATTTGTCGGAAAGCGTATTGATCGCAAATTTCTGATTGAAAACATCGTCGATTTCAGTCAGCACTTTTATGTTTGCGGCCCGGAAGATTTTGTGCGAGACATCAACAAACACTTGATTGATTTGGGTGCCGATATTTCTTCTTTGGTTTTTGAGCAGTAATTGTTAGTCTTCCTCGTTATCCTCGACTTCCTCGTCGGCTTCGAATTCGAAGAAACTAAACACCGAACCGCCATAGTTTTTTTGGAACGAATAATAAGCCATGTGGTCTAATTTGGTGTATTTGGAATGTTCCACTATCAACATGCCTGCTTCGTCCAGCAATTCGTTGTCGAATACTGCCGTCACTAGCTTTTCAAAATCGGCTTGCGACAAGTCGTAGGGTGGATCGGCAAAAATAATATCATACGTTCCGCGATGTTTTTCCAAAAACTTAAACACATCACTTTTTATGGCCGTGATGTCAAAATCAAATTCTTTGGCGGTTTTTTTGATAAAATTCACACAGCCCATATCGCCGTCAACGGCAATGATAGGAGCACAACCGCGCGACGCAAACTCGTAGCTGATACTTCCGGTACCGGCAAAAAGCTCTAATATTTGGAGTTCCGAAAAATTAAAATGATTATTCAATACATTGAACAAAGCTTCTTTAGTCATATCGGTTGTAGGACGAACCGGCAGGTTTTTGGGCGGATTTATTCGTCTTCCTTTATATTTTCCGGAAATGATTCTCATGCGTGTACCAATATAAAGTGCTCCCGGTTTTCTTTTTCCGACAACCCATTCGATATAAAACTAACATCCAACAAAGCTACGTTGCGAATATATTGGTAAGCCAAAGCAAAAAGCGCATCGCCTTCGCTTATTTTACCCAACAATTCCAATTTAAAATGTTCGGGATTCAGTTGTAATTGTTCGGCTGTGAATAAAACATAATACAGAAAATCCTCTGGCGTGGTGTAATCAAAGGAGTTATAGAGTTGCAATTGTTGATTTTGAATCACCACAATCTCAAAATGCGATTCGCTGACATGTACAAACATTTTGCGCTCTTCATTGTTTTTCGACAAGTCAAGCAGCTTTTGCACCAAAACGGTATTGGCGTGTTTGTAATCAAAACTACCGAAGCGGTCGATAAAAAAGTTGTTCATATTTACATACGGAATGTACACATGATGCATCTCGTACTTGGGCAATTCGTCAAAAGCAAAAAAATCAGTTTCAAACACTTTGGTATTAAACTGTAAATAGCTTCCCAAATAGTCTTCGTCAAACAAGGCTGTCGGAACAAAAGTCGACAAGTTGTTGCTGTGTACAATCACCACTTCGTCATAACCGGCACTCAATTCGGGATAGGTTTGAAAGGCTTCGGCAAACAAATCTTCTATTTTAGAAGTCACATGCACTTTGCCCATGGCAATGGTTTGCAGGGTTACGGGTTTGTTGCGTAACGTATCTACAGTCACAAAAGACAGACCGTTCAGGGAAACCTGAACCACTAACTTTCGGTACATTTTATCGATAACGCTGGTGTTTTGCCACATAGTTTTTTTGCCATGATTGCGGAAGGCAAACTTACAAATTTATGTCGAACTGACGCATAAGGATAACTTCTACTTTTTGTGTACCGATTTCTGAATTCTAACTGTTATATTTGAAATCCAATAATTCATCCTAACTATCCATGACTTCCCAACAGTTTTACAGTGTGTTACGACAGCACTTTCCGTTTCAGCCCACCGTAAAACAAGATATATTTTTGCAACAGATAGCCGATTTTGTCACCAATAAAAACTCGGAAGAGATTTTTGTGCTCAAAGGCTACGCCGGAACCGGGAAAACCACGGTGATTTCTACCATAGTCAACAGCCTGGCGGTCATCAACAAAAAGTATGTGTTGTTAGCGCCCACGGGCAGAGCGGCCAAGGTTATAGCCAATTATTCCAACAAAGACGCTTTTACCATTCACAAAAAAATTTATTATCCCAAAAAAGGGAAAAGCGGCGGCGTGTCTTTCACCATGAAAGAAAACAAGCACACCAACACCATTTTTATTGTGGATGAATCCTCGATGATTTCCGATGTCAATTCGGAAGCCAAGTTGTATGAAAACGGTTCACTGCTCGACGATTTGATGATGTATGTGTATAATGGCAAAAATTGCAAGCTCATCTTGCTGGGCGATACGGCTCAGTTGCCGCCGGTGCAGTTGGAGGAGAGTCCGGCTCTTGATACGCAGGCACTTTCGCTTCATTATAACAAGGAAGTTTTTTCGATTGAGTTAGACGAAGTCATGCGACAAGAAGAAAAATCGGGTATCTTATACAATGCGACCGAATTACGCGAGTTGCTGAAAAGCGATTTTGTTGATACCTTTCAGTTCAAGCTCAACGGTTTTAAAGATATAGTGCGATTGACCGATGGGTATGACATACAAGATGCCATTCAAACGGCATACAGCCATTACAGTATTGAAGACACTTGTTTTATTGTTCGTTCCAATAAAAGAGCCAACCAATACAACCAACAAATTCGCACCAAAATTTTGGATAAAGACAGCGAACTTTCGGTTGGCGATTATTTAATGGTGGTGAAGAACAATTACTTTTGGCTTAAGGAAACCGACGAAGCCGGTTTTATTGCCAACGGGGATATAGTTGAAGTGATGCAGATTTTTGGTTTTAAAGAATTATACGGATTTCATTTTGCCAAAGTCAAGCTCCGCATGGTGGATTATCCCAATCAGCGTCCGATTGAAACCATTGTATTGTTGGATACACTCACCAGCGAATCCCCTTCGTTAACCTATGAAGAAAGCAACAAGTTGTACCAAGAAGTGATGAAAGACTACGAGGGTGAAGCCCAATACCGTAAATTTTTAAAGGTTAAAAACAACGAATATTTCAATGCGCTTCAGGTAAAGTTTTCCTATGCCGTAACTTGCCACAAATCACAAGGCGGCCAATGGAACACGGTTTTTATTGAGCAACCGTATTTGCCCAACGGGATTGATGTAGATTATGTGCGTTGGTTGTATACCGCGGTGACACGCGCCAAAGACAAGTTGTATTTGATTGGATTTAAGAATGAGAGTTTTGAAGAATAATATCAATTACAAGCTACTATATTATTATAAATTAACAAAACACTGTACCTTAGCTACGCAAAACCGTAACGCCTAACTATGAAAATCATTGCTGTTATTCCCGCCCGTTATGCATCCACCCGTTTTCCTGCCAAATTGATGCAGGATTTAGGCGGTAAAACCGTTATTCGTCGTACGTATGAAGCAGCTGTCAACTCCGGTTTGTTTGACGATGTTTTTGTGGTGACCGATTCCATTTTGATTTATGACGAAATCATCAGTCACGGCGGAAAAGCCATCATGAGTGTTAAAGAACATGAAAGCGGTAGCGATCGCATTGCCGAGGCGGTTGAAAATTTGGAGGTAGATATTGTAGTGAATGTGCAAGGCGATGAACCGTTTATCAACGCGGCACCGTTGGCCAAAGTCATCGATGTGTTTCGTAACGATTTTGAACACAAAATCGATTTGGCTTCTTTGATGTTTGAAATTACCAATCCCGAAGAAATCAATAATCCGAACAATGTGAAAGTGGTTACCGATCAAAATGGTTTTGCGCTGTATTTTTCGCGTTCGGTGATTCCGTATCCTCGCGAAACCAACGTGGGTGTTCGTTATATGAAACACATTGGTATTTATGCTTTTCGAAAAGAAGCCTTGTTGGCGTTTTATCATTTGCCGATGCAATCCCTGGAAGCTTCCGAGAAATTAGAACAGTTGCGCTATCTCGAATTCGGCAAACGCATCAAAATGGTCGAAACGAACCACGTGGCTATCGGTATCGATACGCCGGAAGATTTGGAAAAGGCCCGGAAAATGCTCTAGATATCTTCGGCATCATTGTCGAAATAGCCTTTCGATTTGACTTTGGTCGAAAAGAAATTCAAAAACAAAATCACAAACGACAAAAAGAACAAAGCCTGTACGGAAACCAAAAATTTTCCGAAAGTGGTGATGGGATAATAATCGCCGTATCCGATGGTGTTAGACGTCATCAGACTGAAATAAACAGCATCCGTCCAATGTTGAAAGGGAATATTGGTATTTTGTCCCAAAGTGTAAAAAACCCCAAAGGCAATAATGACTTCCAGATAGTTAAAGAAAAGCAACAGCATAGAGCGTTTATAGGACCTCGGACGGGCAAACAAGTCGGAGGCAAAAATCAAGGTCGGGATGTACAAAATGGTTTCCATAATCAGATATACCAAAATCCATAACAGTACTTTGTGATCTTGCCAATCGTTTATAAGTATCAGCAGGGGAAAGGTCACTTTCAGCAAGATGTATATATCCATGGCCAAATCTTTGTAGGCGTAGCCAATTTTGGAAGCCAAGGTTTTTACATAAATACCGGGAAAGAGCAATTGCGAAATGGAAAGAAACAAGCGAAATATTTTTTCAATTCCGTTATCATCCTGATGGTCGTTGTTCCAAATAGATCGGATGTTTAAAATGCGTCGTTGAATCGGATTGTATTGGGGTTGGTAGGAGTTAGAAACGTTTCCGATCAATAACTTTCTGAAAAAATCCATCATGCTAATTTTTTTATGGTAAACAATTCGTTGTGTGTTTCTACTTTAGGATACATACGAAGCGAATAATTGCCTCCAAATTTGCTCTTGTATAATAAGTTTCGCTCTTCGTCTTTTTTGTTGATGACCATCGTATTAAACAAAATGAAACCATTTGTATTGAGTAATGAATTGATTCGGTTGATGAAAAAATCTTCAAACAAAAAATTAGGCATGTTGGTATCCTGAAAAATATCGATAATAATAAGGTCGTATTGCGCTTTGGTTTTCAGTACAAATTCAAAAGCATCATCGTGTATGATTTGGAGATTGGTAATCTGATTGAGTTGAAAATAATGATTGGCCATTTGGATGATGTTTTCATCAATTTCAACTCCAATAATCGATCCGGTATATTTGATTTCGTCGACTAATGTTTTAATCACACTGCCGCCGGCAACGCCCAAAACCAATATGCTGTTAAAGCTTCGAATGCGTTCAAAACCAATATATTTCAAACCTTTACGCAAAATGCGTTGCAAACTGCCATAGGAGTAATTGGTGTTTTGGCTGTCTAAAACCAGTTCACCATTGTTCCAGGTAATTTCAAGCGATTTGCTCACAGCCGAATTGGTTTTGTAAATAGTAACGGGAACAAAATAGCTGAACAGTTTTCGAAGCATGAATAAATATTTTCTCAAAAGTAAACGATTAACACTAAATTTACGCAAAATAATACAGATGAAAAAGAAACTCTACCAATTTATTTTTTTTCGTTTGATGGGTTGGAAAATCATCGGAACTATCAATCCCGAGGTCAAAAAATGTGTCATGATGGTGATGCCGCATACGTGCAATTTTGATTTTTTTATTGGCTTGCTCAGCCGAGGCATCATCGGACTCGAGATGAATTTTGTGGGCAAAAAAGAGCTATTTGTTTTTCCGTTTGGCTATTATTTTCGAAGCATCGGCGGTGCGCCGCTCGACCGAAGCGGCGGTAAAAATGTAGTCGATGCCATTGTTGATGTTTTTAATGCCAGAGACGTCTTTCGCATGGCCATTGCGCCCGAAGGCACGCGTAAAAAAGTACATCAACTCAAAACCGGTTTTTATTACATAGCGCTCAAAGCCGGTGTTCCTATTATTCCGATTGCGTTTGATTATGCCAAAAAAGAGGTCAGAATCGGTAATCCGGTTTCCGTTACCGGTAATTATGAAGCCGATATGGAAATCATATTGCCTCATTTTAAAGGGGCTGTTGGAAGGTTTCCCGAAAAACAGTTTGAGGTGTAAAACCAACCCGTTTTTTTTCTCGTAAGTAAGATTGTTATAAATCAACAAAACTATTTACTATGAAAAAAACACTTTTATTTTCGACTTTGCTCTCGGTAGTTTTTATTTCATGCTCCGACAATGCCACCGATGCTTCGGCTAATGCTCAAGATCGTTCCGCCAAAAAAGCGTTTACTTTATTTACGACCAGCAACACCAGCGGTCAAGTTTCGGTTACCGATTATAACGAATCAATGCCTATGCCGTATCGTTTTAATGTGGCTTCTGCCGATGCCGAAGGCGCTTACTATTTTGATGGTAGTGATGAGTTTCTCTTAGCATCGCGTTCTAACAATAGGGTAGAAACTTACGGTAACGTGAGGAATGCAATAGCAATAAACGCGACCGATTTATCCCTAACGGCTACCAGTTCATCCGACTTTACTAACGCCAGAGAAGTAGCAGTCTCGAATGATAGAGTAGTGGTAACACAAGATCAGAGTCCGGTCAACAACAATACCAACAAACTAATTGTTTACCAAAAAACAGGTGCCGGTTTTGTATTGCTCAATTCCTACACGGTTAATTTTAAAGTTTGGGGTATTCATTTAGAAGGGAACACACTGTATGCTGTGGCCGATTTGACCGGTGATTTAGTGGTTTTTGAGAATTTCTTTGCCAATCCGAGTGGTGCTATCTTTCCCAACAAAAGAGTCACTATTGAAGGGTTGGTACGCACACATGGTATTACCTATTCTAAGAAAGGGAATACCATGATTTTGACAGATGTAGGTTTGGCTGCATCTGATTCCGATGGCGGTATTATCATCATCAAAGGGTTTACCGATGTGTTGGCCAATACGCCAAATATGGGAACAATTGCTATGAACAAACAAATCAGAATTTACGGTCCGGCTACTTCACTGGGTAATCCTGTAGATGTGGCGTATGACCATTTTACCAAAACCATTTTTATTGCCGAAAGATTGAACGGAGGTGGTAAAGTATTGACTTTCGAGGTGCCGACATCCAACGTCAATGCGATGCCTACTTCTTCACGAGCCGAGGCAGGTGTGACCAGCGTCTATCTTTTCAGAGAATAATCAGTTGTACGGGATTGGGTAAAAAAACCTTCGGTGTGTGAGTGCCGAAGGTTTTTTTATGGCTGTATTTTTATTCGTTTCTTTTTTAGCTAAATTTGAGACATGAATTATCTGCAACTACAACAACAATATAAGGAAGAAAGCCTCTTCGGAAGGTATATTGCCCTCAAACACATCGAACCGATACTGTCTCAATATTCTGTGGAAGTAATTGGTTTTTCAGTTTTAAATAAACCGATTTATCAATTAGAATGCGGTACAGGCGCCATAAAAATTTTGATGTGGTCGCAAATGCACGGCAATGAGAGTACTACAACCAAAGCATTATTTGATTTTCTGAATTTCTTGCATTCGGAGACACCCGAGAGTCAACAGTTGTTGCGGACTTTTAGGTTCTGTATTTTACCGATGCTTAATCCTGATGGCGCCGCGTTGTATACCCGTGAGAATGCCAATAAAGTCGATTTGAATCGCGATGCGCAAAACTTGTCTCAACCTGAGAGCCAAATATTACGGGCCGTGTTCAATCGTTTTCAACCGCATTATTGCTACAACTTACACGATCAAAGAACTATTTTCGGATTGGAACATTCGGAGCACAACGTGAAGCCTGCTACAGTTTCGTTTTTGGCTCCGGCCTACAATGAAGCCCGGGAAATTAACGAAGTCAGATTAAAAGCTATAAGCGTTATTGTGGCGATGAACAAGGCATTGCAAGCCTTAATTCCGGGTCAGGTAGGCCGATTTGATGATTCCTTCAATTTGAATTGTGTAGGCGATACGTTTCAACACTTTAATGTACCTACCATCTTGTTTGAAGCCGGTCATTTCCCCAAGGATTATGAACGGGAAGAAACCCGGAAATACATTTTCACGGCCTTAGTGGCTGGAATTCAGTATTTACGCGAAAACGATGTAGTTAACAACAAAACCGAAGATTATTTAAATATTCCGCAAAATAAAGTCGTTTTTTATGATTTTGTTTATAAAAATGTCAAAATAAATTATGATGATAACGAAAAAATCATCAATTTTGCAGCGCAATACAAAGAAGTACTACAACAAGATAAAGTTACTTTTGAGGCAAAAATTGCTCAAGTAGGTGGTTTAGAAAACTTTTCCGGTCATATTACGGTGGATGCCGAAAGACAAGTTTACACCGACGGCGAGTATGATTTTCCGAATATCGAAAGAAATGCTGATTTTTGTTTAGGAAAAAACATAAAAATTGTTAACGGTTTGGTAAAAACATAGCATTTAACTTTTTTTATTAAAAAAAATGTATTTTTTTTGCGGTAAATTTTTAAAAATAAATAAACACCATTTTTATGAGTAAGTTTCGATTAGATGAAGTAGATCACCAAATTTTGGACATGTTAATTGACAATACCAGAATTCCTTTTACGGATATCGCCAAAAAATTATTGATTTCGGCGGGTACCGTTCATGTTCGTGTAAAGAAAATGGAAGATTCTGGAATTATTATGGGTTCTTCTCTTTCATTAGATTATGAAAAATTAGGCTATTCATTTATCGCTTACGTGGGAGTATTTTTGAACAATACGTCTCAAACCAAATTTGTGTTGGAACGCATCAATGAAATTCCATATGTTACTGTGGCGCATGTTACTACAGGAAAATTCAATATTTTCTGTAAAATCAGAGCGAAAGATACCAAACACGCCAAAGACGTTATTTTTATGATTGATGATATCGAAGGTGTATATCGCACTGAAACCATGATTTCGTTAGAAGAAAGTATCAATGACAAAAAACGTTTGATGCACACCATCTTTCAAGAATTAGACTAGTATAAAGTCGAAATATATTTAAAACCTCAAGTGAAAGCTTGAGGTTTTTTTATTATCTTAAACCAAAATTTTGCGTCATGTATACCTTGCCGAAAATAGAACGGTTCAATCAAACCGTACGGTCTAAATATCCAATATACAACAGCATATTTATCACGTTGCCGTTTGATGCCATTGACAATACCGGCGTATTGTTGCCCTTGTTTTCTGAGGTTTGCGAGAATGGATTCCGAAACAAGTGGTCGCCAAAACAAATTGTTGATTTTTTTGCCGATAAGTATTTGGACAAGGCTACCGAATCGCAAAAAATAGATTTGATGTTCCGATTTATACAATACGTGGAACGTCAAATTGTATTGTTTGATGCCATAGAAGACGCCGCTTTTCCCATTGTGAATAACATGGAAGGCCGCGGCTCGTTGCGTGCAATTAAGGAAAGAACTGAGGCCGCATCGAAACGCGATGAGCTTAAAGAATTCTTGGAACGCTTTAATGTGCGAACCGTATTAACGGCACATCCGACGCAATTTTATCCCGGTTCTGTTTTGGGGATTATCACCGATTTAACCGAGGCCATTCGCCATAACGATTTGATAAAGATTGAACAATTGTTGGCCCAACTGGGGAAAACGCCTTTTATTAAAAAAGAGAAACCAACGCCGTTTGATGAGGCTGTCAGCTTGATATGGTACCTGGAGAATGTTTTTTACCCAACCATAGGCGAGATGATGCAGTATTTGCAATGGCATATTTTTGAAGGAAACACTATCGAAAATCCCATTGTAGATTTGGGGTTTTGGCCGGGTGGAGATCGCGACGGAAATCCGTTTGTAACGCCTGAAATTACCGAGAAAGTGGCCAAACGATTGCGGACTTCCATCATGAAATGCTACTATTTTGATATTCGAAGTTTAAAGCGCAAGCTTACCTTTGAGGAAGTCGATACCATTATTGCTGATTTGGAATACAAATTGTATCGCTCGGTGTTCTATTCGCAAGGCGATATCTATATCCGTTTGGAAGAACTCAAGAATGAACTTACTCGAGTCAGACAGATTGTAATTGAAAAACATCAGTCGCTCTACTTGAATGAGATTAATTTGTTGTTGCAAAAAGTCACCCAATTCGGATTTCACTTTGCTTCGCTCGACATTCGTCAGAACAGCAAAATTCACAACCAGGTGTTCGATGATATTCTTTCTTTTTTAAAAAGAGAAAAAGCGGTGTATTTTCCGGAACAATATGATGCGATGTCGGAAGTAGAAAAAATAGCCGTGCTTTCTGATTTGGAGTACAATATCAGTGAGCATTTCTTTTCCAATGAAACGACCCTCAACACGCTCGAAACGATAAAGTTAATGCGCGAAATTCAAAATGATAACGGAGAAAAGGGATGCAATCGGTACATCATCAGTAACAACGAAAGTGCGCTGCATGTAATTCAAACGTTTACTATGTTGCGGTTGATGGGTTGGGAAAATCCAACGGTAGATATTATTCCGCTTTTTGAATCGGTTGATGATTTACAAAAGGCCCATACCATTATGGCACAATTATACCAAAACGAACGTTATCGCCTTCATCTTAAGGAACGAAAGAACAAGCAAACGGTAATGTTGGGATTTTCGGACGGCACCAAAGACGGCGGTTATTTGATGGCCAATTGGAGCATTTTTAAAGCCAAAGAAATGATTACGCAAGTATCCCGAGAATATGGTGTAAAAGTAATTTTCTTTGACGGTCGCGGCGGTCCGCCGGCACGTGGCGGCGGTAAGACACACCAATTTTATGCTTCTTTGGGTTCGACAATCGAAAACGAAGCCATACAAATTACGATTCAAGGACAAACCATCAGTTCCAATTTCGGCACACAAGATTCGTGTCGGTATAACTTAGAGAATTTGTTGAGCGCCGGAGTGTCGAATGCCATCTTTACCAACAACGACAACAATCTGTCTGAATCGGAGAAAGCGATCCTGAATACCTTGGCCGAGTTGGGTTATCAAAAGTATACCGATTTTAAAAATCATCCTAAGTTTATTCCGTATTTGGAACAAATCAGCACCTTGCCGTATTATGCCAAAACCAATATCGGAAGTCGTCCGGCCAAACGCAACAGTGATGACCAACTCAATTTTGCAGATTTACGTGCCATTCCTTTTGTGGGTTCCTGGAGTCAGTTGAAACAAAATGTACCCGGATTTTTCGGAGTAGGAACGGCCTTGAGGCATTTCGAAGAAACCAATGCCTGGCAGGCGGTACAAGACATGTATCATCATTCGCTTTTTTTCAGAACCTTATTGGAAAATACCATGATGTCACTAGCCAAATGCAATTTTGAGTTAACCGCTTATCTGAAAGACGATCCGGAGTTTGGTGCTTTTTGGCAAATTATTTTTGAAGAATACCAAGAAACCAAACGACTTTTGTTGAAAATAGCCGGTCATACCGAGTTGATGCAAAATTATCCCGACGGTAAGGCTTCGATAGCCATGCGAGAACAAATAGTATTACCTTTGCTAACCATTCAACAATATGCGTTATCACAAATTAATGCCCTAAAAAAAGAGGCGAGTCCCGATAAAAATGTCATTGGTGTCTACGAAAAATTGGTAACGCGTTCTTTGTTTGGGAATACTAATGCCAGTCGAAATTCGGCTTAAAAACGTAATTAAATACAATCATCATGAAAAAATCAGAATTACACACCGACGAGTATGCCGCGTATTACGGAGCTTATATTGATTCGGTTACCGATGCCTATAATTTGGTGGAAGAATTGGAAATCTCGGTTCATCGCTTAGTCAAATTTGTTCAAGACATTCCTATGGATAAATTTGATTACCGTTATGCCGAAGGCAAATGGACCATTAAAGATATTTTATTGCACTTGATTGATGCTGAGCGCATCTTTGCCTACCGTGCGTTGCGTTTTGCCCGAAAAGACGAAACGCCTTTGGCGAGTTTTGATGAGAATGCTTATGTAGTGGAAGCGAATGCCAACAGCAGAAGCATACAGGATTTATTGAGTGAAATGTTGGTGGTCAGACAAGCGACTTTGGCTTTGTTTAAGTCGTTTTCAGAGGAGCAGTTGTTGCGCAAAGGAATCGCTTCCAACAATCCGATGTCGGTTCGGGCTTTAGGATTTACGATTATTGGCCATCAAAACCATCACCAACGTATTTTTCAGGAACGATATTTATAAACGGATTAACTCAAATGTCCGGAAATTAAAAATCCCAAATTCGATTTGAATCTGGGATTTTTAATTATAGGGTTATTTATATTTTAAATTACTCTTCATCATCATCTTCAAAATTATCCGATTCCGAAAAATCGTCATCGTCTATATCATCTTCATCATCATCATCCGAACCGCCTTTGTCTTTTAGTAAATCTACATCTTCATCATCATCGTCAGAGGGCGCATCGTCATCATCATCCAAACCTTTGATAGGCTCAATAGGTTCAATTACCGCATCCAAATCATCCTCTTCATCAAATTTCTCCATACGGCTGGCCAATTTGGTACTCACTTTTACGAGGTAAATAGTGTCTTCTGTTCGCACTTCTACGGCTTCGACCAATTCGTTTTGAGCATTACGAAAACGAATGATGTCGGTATCATCATAGCCTTCGGGGAATTTCTCGACCAATAAGTTGAGAATATCTCCGGTTAGTTTAGCATAATCTACAATAATTCTTCTCATAAAAAATCTTTTATAAATCCAGTAAGTAAGCAAAAATTAACGGTGCCACGATAGTAGCATCCGATTCAACAATAAATTTGGGGGTCGTAATATCCAGTTTTCCCCAAGTGATTTTTTCATTTGGGACTGCTCCCGAATAGGAGCCATAACTGGTAGTAGAGTCTGAGATTTGACAAAAATAGCTCCAAAACGGAACATCGTGCATTTCCATGTCTTGGTACAACATCGGTACTACACAAATAGGGAAATCACCGGCAATACCGCCTCCGATTTGGAAGAAGCCCACGCCTTTCCCGTCACAATTTTTAGTATACCAATCGGCCAACCACATCATGTATTCGATGCCGCTCTTCATGGTCGTCGGTTTGAATGTTCCTTTAATACAATAAGAAGCAAAAATGTTACCCATGGTACTGTCTTCCCAACCCGGAACTACAATGGGTAAGTTTTTTTCGGCGGCTGCCACCATCCACGAATCTTTAGGGTCGATTTCGTAGTATTGTTGTAACACTCCGGAATTAATCATTTGGTACATAAACTCATGTGGGAAATAACGTTCTCCTTTAGAGTCGGCATTATGCCAAATATCGTACAAGTGCGATTGTAATCTTCTGAAGGCTTCTTCTTCCGGAATACAAGTATCCGTTACACGGTTGTAGTGATTTTCTAATAAATCCCATTCTTCCTGAGGCGACAAGTCACGATAGTTGGGTACTCTTTTATACGAGTTGTGTGCCACCAAATTCATAATATCTTCTTCCAAGTTGGCACCGGTACAAGAAATAATATGCACTTTATCCTGACGAATCATCTCGGCTAATGATTTACCAAGTTCTGCGGTACTCATAGCACCAGCTAGGGTAATCATCATTTTACCATTTTCTAGTAAATGGGCTTCATATCCTTTGGCAGCATCTACTAACGCTGCCGCATTGAAATGAAGGTAATTTTTTTCAATAAACTGGCTGATGGGTCCTTTGCTCATTTTTGTTTGTTTTTGTCCACGGCAAACCGTTAATTCAGGTTTACGTATGGCAAGTTTGTTTCGTTTGCGGTTCAAAGAAAAACTATTTTTCTAAACCGTCAAACTCTTTTTTTAAAAAAATATTCCAAATGTGACAGCAAAAGCTGTTACTCAATTACTTGTTGTAACCTAATATTTTTAAGACGTCTTCTGAGCTTTGTTGTTCCGAAAAAACTTCGGTAGCCAAGATGCCGTTTTCATCTCTGTCAATTAAAATGTGTTTGGGCTGTGGGATTAAGCAGTGGTGTAATCCGCCAAAGCCGCCGATGGTTTCCTGATAGGCTCCGGTATTGAAGAATCCGATGTACAATGGTTTTTCTTTATTGTACTTAGGCAAATACACGGCGTTCATATGTTGTTCCGAATTATAATAATCGTCACTGTCGCATGTCATTCCGCCCAAAAGTACTCTTTCGTAAGTATCATTCCAACGATTTACAGCCAACATGACAAAACGTTTGTTGATGGCCCAGGTATCGGGTAAAGTCGTGATAAAGGAAGAATCAATCATGTTCCAGTTTTCACGATCATTTTGTTTTTTTTGATACAATACTTGATAGATAGCACCGCCCGATTCGCCTACCGTAAAGGAACCAAATTCGGTAAAAATATGTGGTACATCAATTTCGGCCTCATCGCAGGCAATTTTAATTTGGTTCAAAATTTCTTCCACCATGTATTGGTAATCGTATTCAAAAGCCAAAGAGTTTTTGATAGGGAAACCACCGCCAATATTTAAACTGTCGAGGGTAGGACACTCTCTTTTTAAGTTGATGTACACTTTCATACATTTCAACAACTCGTTCCAATAGTAAGCTGTGTCGCGAATTCCGGTATTGATAAAGAAATGGAGCATTTTAAGTTCCACTTGCTTGTTTTCCTGAATTTGTTTTCTGTAGAAGGGCAAGATGTCTTTGTACCCAATACCTAAACGTGAAGTATAAAACTCAAATTTCGGTTCTTCTTCAGCGGCAATACGAATGCCGATTTTGAATTTCCCCTTGATTTGTTCCTGAAGTAAGTCGAGTTCTTCGTAATTGTCGATAACAGGAATGGTTTTATTGTGCCCGTTATTCATCAAACGGGCAATATTCGATACGTATTCATCGCGTTTGAAACCATTGCAAACCACATAGGTGTTTTTATTGATTTTGCCCTCTTCCATTAATTTTTCTACGATATTGATGTCGTAAGCCGAAGAGGTTTCGATGTGGATATTGTTTTTAAAAGCTTCATTCATGATAAATTTAAAATGAGAGCTTTTGGTGCAATAGCAGTAGTAATATTTTCCTTCGTACCCAATTTTTTCCATTCCTTTTCTAAACCAACCTTTAGCTTTGTTGATATTGTTCGAAATGGCCGGTAGATAGGTAAATTTTAAAGGGGTTCCGTACTGCTCAACCAATTTCATCAAATCGATATTGTGAAATTGAAGATTGTCTTTGTTGAGGCTGAATTCTTCTTGCGGGAAGTAAAAAGTTTGATTAATTAAGTCGTAATATTTAGTGTTCATTAGTGTTTAAGAATTTCAGATTAATTAAATGTAGGACAAATTAATCTGCGATTCAAACTCTAATATTGGCATAAATAATAGGAAGCTTTTCCTGAAATAAAAAGGCGGCCGGAGAGCACAAATCGGAGTCATCGCATTTTTGCAGTGAAAAATGCGATGCTAAACCCAAGAAACACTTTGTAGTCTCTTGACTGTAAATACAGTGGTTAGTAGGGTTTGCCATTTGTTTCATCAGGGCAAATGTAAAAAATAATATAATCGATATACAACAATTGGACGAAAAAAACATTAGTTTTTATAATCGAAAAAAGAAGCTGTAATCATTTCATTATCAATCTCTTGGTTGATTTTGGTTTTGCCGATTCCGTCCAGCAATGTGAATTGTATTTTTCCGTACTCATTTTTTTTGTCATGAATCAATAGATTGAGTATCGGTTTGAGGTCTTTTTCTTCAAAAATTACCGGTTCAAAAACGTGATTTATGACAGATTTAATCTCGTAATAGTCGTTTTCTTGCAGTAGTCCTTTTTGCCAAGAGAGATGACTTTCCAAAATCATACCCACTGCAATGGCTTCGCCATGAAGCAATGGCTTCTTTTCGGGGTTTTCTAAAAAATAACTTTCTATGGCATGCCCCAATGTGTGGCCGAAATTAAGTGCTTTTCGAATGCCGTTTTCGGTTGGATCCTGCATTACAATTTCGTTTTTAATCGCAATAGAACGGTGAATCAAGGAGTCGAGATCGGCAAAGTCGACTTGATTCAGGTCTTTGAATTGCGACCAATATCCGGCATCGTATATTAAACCGTGCTTAAGCATTTCCGCTAAGCCGGAACGCATCTCGTTTTGGGGTAAGGTGGCTAGGTATTCGCTGTCAACCAAAACCAATTTTGGGGAGTTAATAACGCCGATTTGGTTTTTTAAATTCCCTAAATCCACTCCGTTTTTACCGCCGATGGAGGCGTCCACCATAGCCAAAAGTGTGGTAGGAATGTTAATAAAATCGATGCCTCTTTTAAAAGTGGAAGCCACAAAGCCACCGATATCGGTAATAACACCGCCGCCAATATTGATAAGTAGTGTTTTTCTGTCGGCTCCCAAATCGGTCAGAATGGTCCATATTTCAACACAGGTATTGATATTCTTTTCGTTTTCTCCGGCTTCTATTTCAATAATCTCAATGTTTTTGTCGGTAGTCAAAAAGGATAAGAATCGAAGCAAGCAATGTTCGTTAGTATTAGAATCGACTAAAATAAATAAATTGGAATACTTATTTTGTATGATAAAATGATTGAGAGAATCATATTCTTTTTCCCCAAAAAAAACGGCATATCCGTTGGCTGAAATGGTTTGCATTTTTTATAAATTGAGCCCCAAAAATAAGGTAAAAATTGATATATAATCAATTAAGACTGTTTATATTTGCCGCATTAATAGTACATCATGGAAAAAATTTTTGACAATACCAAAGTAGCATTTGAACTCAAGTCGGATACCGAATTAGACAGGGCTTATTTTTTGTTTAAATTGATAGATAGCGAGCCTTTAGTGCGCATTGGTACTGCCGTAACCAATTTTGCTCTCAAAGCACACTTACCCGTGGAAGGGTTAATCAGAGCGACTGTTTTTGATCATTTTTGCGGCGGAACGACTGAAGAAGATTGTTTGACGGTAGTAGATAAAATGTATACCAAAGGTGTTTCTTCGGTTTTGGATTATTCGGTGGAAGGTAAAGAGGAAGAAGCTCAATTTGAAGCAGCCCTGCAGATGACTTTAAAAACCATTGAATTTGCCAAAGAGAGAGCGGCTATTCCGTTTGCTGTTTTCAAACCAACCGGTTTCGGACGTTTTTATTTATATGAAAAGGTAGGGGAAAAGCAACCCTTAACCCCAGATGAACAAAAAGAATGGCAGCGAGTTGTAGAGCGTTTCGACATCGTCTGTAAAGCGGCATATGAGAATGATGTTGCGTTGTTGATTGATGCTGAAGAGAGTTGGATGCAAGATGCCGCGGATGAAATCGTCACCAATATGATGCGCCAATACAACAAAGAAAAAGCTATTGTTTTCAACACGTTACAGTTGTACCGATGGGATCGATTGGATTATTTGAAAGAATTGCATCAATTGGCACAAAAAGAGAATTTCTTCATCGGAATGAAGTTGGTTCGCGGGGCTTATATGGAAAAAGAAAATAGTCGCGCAGAGGAGAAAGGGTATCCTACCCCAATTTGCGACGGTAAAGAAGCCACGGATAAGAATTACGATGAAACGGTTGTGTACATGATGGAACATTTGGATAAAATGGCCATTTTTGCCGGTACACACAATGAGTTAAGTTCGTATAAATTGATAGCGTTAATGGAGGCCAAAGGGATTTTGAAGAATGACAACCGAATTTGGTTTGGACAGCTCTATGGAATGAGTGATAATATTAGCTATAATTTGGCAGCTCACGGGTATAATGTGGCCAAGTATCTGCCTTTCGGACCGGTGAGAGATGTTATGCCGTATCTCATCAGAAGGGCAGAGGAGAATACTTCTGTAGCGGGCCAGACCAGTAGGGAGCTCAATCTTTTAAAAACAGAAAGAGACAGAAGAAAAATCGAAAAATAAACAGTGTTTACAGACTGATTATTCATAAAACATTAAAAATCAGTATATTTGAATCGTTATTGCTGTTTTGGCAATCTTAACCTACCATGAAATTTATTTAAGAATGAAGATTTTTACTTTTTCAAAACATATATTTTTAGTTGGATTGTCTTTTTTGACCTTTCAAGGTATCGCACAGAATCTTTTAACCAATGGAGATTTTCAAGGGGCTGTAAATACCGGTTATCAAGGAGGGCAAACCCCGTACAACTATATCGCTGGCCCCTTTAGCGGAGTTACTGGAGCCGGTGATTGGACAATCAATACCAATCCACAACCGGTAAACACGGCTTCCTTTCTTTCGACAGGCGATCACACTACCGGAACCGGTAGGATGATGATTATTGACGGGACCAATTCAGGGGGACAGCCCCGATTTTGGAGGGCAGGTACCGGCGGAACCGGCGTTTGCGGGTTGAATATAGGAACCAATTATCGCTTTTCATATTGGATTCGATCGGTTTTTACCAATGCAAACGGAGGAACTGTAGCGAATGTTGGCGTGCAATTTATTAATGCCATTAATGTCACCCTCGATTCAGGAACGACTACCGCACCACCTACCGCCAGCGGTTGGCAAGAAGTGGTATATAAGTTTACGGCCACCAATACCTGCGTCTACATAGAAATGTACAATAACAATACTGATTTTGTTGGAAACGATTTTGCAATCGATGATATGCGCGTGATTGCCGATTCAACCTGTCCGGTACCCACTGTAACGGTAACTCAACCTACATGTACCGTAAATACGGGAACGATTGTTTTTACCAGTCCGATAAACACATCTCCATTACCTATTCCGACCGATTTATTCATTTCAGAAGTAACCGATGAAGACGTTGGAGCGCTCACGTATATCGAAATTTTTAACGGTACGGGTGCACCCAAAAATTTGGCGAATTATAAACTCAAAATATACAATAACGGAAACACTTTTACTTCTTGTGAGTTTCCTTTAACCGGAATTCTCAATAATAATTTTGTTTATGTGGTTTCGGTTGGAAGTACCGTAAATCAGGGCGGTATAACACCAACCTTAGTAGTGGCTTCTTGTGCGGGAATTAATGACAATGACAATATCCGACTTACCACCAGTACCGATGTACCCATCGATTTATGGGGAAGAACAGACGGGGTGTCTTTTACGCCGGCCAATCAACCGGGTTATACTTATCGAAGAATTGACACCGCTCCACATCCCAGTTTGACGTGGAATCCGGCAGATTGGAATGCTTTAGACCCTCAGGATTATACCAATATTGGAACGTATGCTTATATTACCAACAACTATGAGTACAGTATCAATGGGGTGAATTACCAAGCCAGTCCAACTTTTACAGGGGTAGCACCGGGGACTTATTATGTTACAGTTAGAGATATCATCACGGGTTGTGTTTCTATATCAGTACCGGTTACTGTTGATCCTGTTCCGGTTGCCCCGTCTTCTCCACCAATATTGTTTTGTGATGGTGCCAATACCACTGCCACTCAGGTTGGTTTTGATTTTAATAGTATTGGTCAACACAGTTTTGATTTTACGTACTCGATAGATGGAGGGCCTGCTGTAAGTGGAACCATTCCATTTTCACCGTCCAGTTATTTTGTGACCGGTGTTTCACAAGGACAAGCGGTAACATTGACAATTAATTGGAACGGGGTTTGTACTACGCCACTAACAGTAACCTGTTATCCTACTTGTGTAACACCGGTTACTCCCACATTCACTCAGGTAGCACCGATTTGTTCGGGTCAAGCGTTATCGCCATTGCCCACGACTTCCAATAACGGAGTAGTAGGAACATGGGCACCTGCACTCAATAATACGGCTACAACTACCTATACTTTCACTCCTAATCCGGGGGAATGTGGTACTACAACAACAATGACTATTATCGTCAACAATCCTGTTACGCCTACGTTTACACAAGTGGCTGCCATTTGTGCAGGTCAAACACTGACGGCGTTGCCAACGACTTCTAACAACGGTATCACCGGAACTTGGTCACCGGCATTAAACAATACTGCAACCACAACCTATACATTTACACCAAATGCAGGGCAATGTGCAGGTACAACAACAATGACGATTACGGTTAATCCCGTAATCACACCAACGTTTACGGCTGTCTCGCCAATATGTACCGGACAGTCGTTATCGGCTTTGCCTACAACATCAAACAATGGCATTACCGGTACCTGGTCGCCGGCGCTTAATAACACAGCAACAACAACGTATACTTTCACTCCCACTGCGGGTCAATGTGCTTCCACTGCCACACTCACAATTACGGTAAACGGAAATACCATAACACCTACTTTTACGGCCATAGCCCCAATTTGTTCGGGTCAAGTTTTGTCAGCTTTGCCAACGACTTCCAATAACGGAATTACCGGAACCTGGTCACCCGCCTTAAACAATACGGCAACCACAACGTATACTTTTACACCCAATACAGGTCAATGTGCCACAACCACCACTTTAACCATAACGGTTAATCCGAATAACATAATTCCGACTTTTACTTCAGTTGGTCCAATTTGTCCGGGACAAACCTTGTCACCTTTACCGACTACCTCTAATAACGGTATTTCGGGAAGTTGGTCTCCGGCTTTAAATAATACGGCTACCACCACCTATACGTTTACCCCTAACAGCGGTCAATGTGCTACCAGCACTACGATGCAGATTGTGGTAAATTCAACCGTCACTCCAACATTTACCGCAGTACCGCCTACCTGTACGGGTACGTTTATTGCACCATTACCAACTACGTCTGACAACGGAATCACAGGGACTTGGTCGCCTGCCATTAACAATACTGCCACTACTGTTTACACATTCACCCCTAATGCGGGACAATGTGCGATTACAACTACAATGACTATTACCATTACTCCAAGAGTGACACCAACGTTTACTGCAGTAGCTCCTATTTGTAGTGGAGACGTATTGGCTCCGTTGCCAACCAATTCTAACAACGGTATTTCCGGCAGTTGGTCACCGGCATTGAATAATACGGCTACAACAACTTACACCTTTACGCCTAGTCCCGGTGCTTGTGCCAATACAACAACACTTCAAATTACGGTAGTACCACAAGTAGATCCCGTAGTTAGTGTGGTAGAATCATGTGCTTCTAATACAGTTACGGTGACCGGTCCGTTAGGTCCTAACTATGAATATTCTATAGATGGAGGGGCTTATCAGACTAATACGGTTTATTATAATTTGGCTGCTGGAAATCATACCATCACCGCACATGAAATTTCTGCCAATTGTTTCTCAAATGCCGTGAATTTCACTATAAACTCAGTGGTCAACGATGTGGTAGTTACTAATCCACCACCTTTGCAAGTTTGTGACCCTAACAATGATGGTTTTGAAACATTTAATTTAAACACTGTCATTAATATCGTCACCGGAGGAAACCCTTATGCAGTTACTTTTCATGAAACGATTACCGATGCCCAAACCGGAGCTACTCCAATACCAACACCTGCCAATTACGACAGTATCAATCCGGGATCTCAAATCATTTATATCAGAGTTCAATCTAATACTACCAGTTGTTTTGAAATTGTACCACTACAACTGATAGCTAATCCTACTCCGGTAGCTACCGAGCCTTCGGATTACCAATTGTGTGATTACACGGGTGCTGTGGGGTATGAGACATTTGATTTAAGCAGTGTAGAGCCGGAGATATTGGGAGGTATCGACCCTGCGCTTACCGATGTTACGTTCCACACGACTTTAGCGGATGCTCAAAACGATGCCAATGCGATTACATCGGAGACGAGT
>NZ_JASGBP010000026.1 GCF_030053345.1 Flavobacterium sedimenticola | reverse complement strand
TTAACGGTGTTGCCATTACCAACGGCGAGTGCGTCGGTAAGTCCGACGACGATTTGTTCGAACAGCAGCGCTACCTTTACCTTGACCGGTACTCCGAATGCTACGGTAACGTATAACATCAACGGCGGAGCGAATCAAACGGTTACCTTAAACGGAGCGGGAACAGCAACCATTAGTGGTACTTACACGGCCAATACGACATTGAATATTGTTAGTGTCGCCAGTGCAGGGACTCCGAGTTGTGTGAATCCGCAAACCAGCAGTGTTACTTTAACGGTGTTGCCATTACCAACGGCGAGTGCGTCGGTAAGTCCGACGACGATTTGTTCGAACAGCAGCGCTACCTTTACCTTGACCGGTACTCCGAATGCTACGGTAACGTATAACATCAACGGGGGAGCGAATCAAACGGTTACCTTAAACGGAGCGGGAACAGCAACCATTAGTGGTACTTACACGGCCAATACGACATTGAATATTGTTAGTGTCGCCAGTGCAGGGACTCCGAGTTG
>NZ_JASGBP010000025.1 GCF_030053345.1 Flavobacterium sedimenticola | reverse complement strand
GCGGATGTGCTCCAAGCGGCAGCTTCACCGGACAACCGGTAGCACCAAGCTTGTGTGAGGGCGGCACCACTACAGTAACGTATAATGTAAGTGATAAATGCTACAGTGGTTCGGTAACCAGAACCTTTACCATTACAGCTCCTGCGGCGGTAACCACCAATGCTCCGGCAAACGCTTCGGCTTCGGCTTGTGCGTATGCGGATCAGGCAGCGGTTAACGCAGCTTTTGCAGCATTCTTAAACGGCTTTAGTGTAAGTGGCGGATGTGCTCCAAGCGGCAGCTTCACCGGACAACCGGTAGCACCAAGCTTGTGTGAGGGCGGCACCACTACAGTAACGTATAATGTAAGTGATAAATGCTACAGTGGTTCGGTAACCAGAACCTTTACCATTACAGCTCCTGCAGCGGTAACCACCAATGCTCCGGCAAACGCTTCGGCTTCGGCTTGTGCGTATGCGGATCAGGCAGCGGTTAACGCGGCTTTTGCAGCATTCTTAAACGGCTTTAGTGTAAGTGGCGGATGTGCTCCAAGCGGCAGCTTCACCGGACAACCGGT
>NZ_JASGBP010000024.1 GCF_030053345.1 Flavobacterium sedimenticola | reverse complement strand
GTTCCCGCTCCGTTTAAGGTAACCGTTTGATTCGCTCCGCCGTTGATGTTATACGTTACCGTAGCATTCGGAGTACCGGTCAAGGTAAAGGTAGCACTGCTGTTCGAACAAATCGTCGTCGGACTTACCGACGCACTCGCCGTTGGTAATGGCAACACCGTTAAAGTAACACTGCTGGTTTGCGGATTCACACAACTCGGAGTCCCTGCACTGGCGACACTAACAATATTCAATGTCGTATTGGCCGTGTAAGTACCACTAATGGTTGCCGTTCCCGCTCCGTTTAAGGTAACCGTTTGATTCGCTCCGCCGTTGATGTTATACGTTACCGTAGCATTCGGAGTACCGGTCAAGGTAAAGGTAGCACTGCTGTTCGAACAAATCGTCGTCGGACTTACCGACGCACTCGCCGTTGGTAATGGCAACACCGTTAAGGTAACACTGCTGGTTTGCGGATTCACACAACTCGGAGTCCCTGCACTGGCGACACTAACAATATTCAATGTCGTATTGGCCGTGTAAGTACCACTAATGGTTGCTGTTCCCGCTCCGTTTAAGGTAACCGTTTGATTCGCTCCGCCGTTGATGTTATACGTTACCGTAGCATTCGGAGTACCGGTCAAGGTAAAGGTAGCGCTGCTGTTCGAACAAATCGTCGTCGGACTTACCGACGCACTCGCCGTTGGTAATGGCAACACCGTTAA
>NZ_JASGBP010000023.1 GCF_030053345.1 Flavobacterium sedimenticola | reverse complement strand
TAAATAAAAAACCCGGTTTAGAGCCGGGTTTTTAGTGATCTGTCAAAATCAAACAAAACAATAATCAAACTATTTTTTTATAAACATGTTGGTGTAATATTTTCTTCCTGTTTCAGGATTGGTCGTTACCGATATGCCTAAGTGCGTGTAGTCACCTTCCATGTTGGCTTTGTGTGCAGGAGAATTCATCCACGCGGCAAATGCACTCTCTGCCGTGAGATAGTTGTAAGCAATA
Organism: Flavobacterium sedimenticola; assembly: GCF_030053345.1. Taxonomy (GTDB): domain Bacteria; phylum Bacteroidota; class Bacteroidia; order Flavobacteriales; family Flavobacteriaceae; genus Flavobacterium; species Flavobacterium sedimenticola. The sequence goes on along the minus strand of NZ_JASGBP010000023.1, from coordinate 576 downwards.
TTCTCGCCTACTCTCTCTGCTCCTAATACTTTGATTAAATTGTCAGCGCGTTGTTGAAAGTAATCGTGGTTCACCACGTTATTATCAATCATGTAAAAATTATGCTCTTCCGATTTGTAAGAGATGTGATTGATAACTTCCAAGGTATTCAGGCCGATACTCTGGCGGTAGTTGTTGATTAAGGTAACAATCTTCAACTCGGTTTCGTTGTAATTGTAGGTCGTTACAACTTCTCTGTCGCTTGAGGCAGTTTCTGATGAATCAGAAGAACAAGATACCATAGTGAACACAATTGCAATGGGCAACAATGCTCTAAACATTTTTGCTTTCATAGTAGTAGGTTAAGTTTGTAATAAAGTAGATGTGGGGCAAACACTTTATTGATTAATATTGACAGAACGTAAATGGTTTGATTTGGTGAGACAATATTACTTTATTTATCGATTAAAATACAAATAAAATCGATGAAATGCATGTTTTTTTAATTTTTATAAGATATTTTCTTACTTATACGCGTATTGTCAATCCTTTTTTATTGCTTTACAAAACTAAAAAACCACTCCGAAGAGTGGTTTA
>NZ_JASGBP010000022.1 GCF_030053345.1 Flavobacterium sedimenticola | reverse complement strand
ACCGGTTGTCCGGTGAAGCTGCCGCTTGGAGCACATCCGCCACTTACACTAAAGCCGTTTAAGAATGCTGCAAAAGCCGCGTTAACCGCTGCCTGATCCGCATACGCACAAGCCGAAGCCGAAGCGTTTGCCGGAGCATTGGTGGTTACCGCTGCAGGAGCTGTAATGGTAAAGGTTCTGGTTACCGAACCACTGTAGCATTTATCACTTACATTATACGTTACTGTAGTGGTGCCGCCCTCACACAAGCTTGGTGCTACCGGTTGTCCGGTGAAGCTGCCGCTTGGAGCACATCCGCCACTTACACTAAAGCCGTTTAAGAATGCTGCAAAAGCTGCGTTAACCGCTGCCTGATCCGCATACGCACAAGCCGAAGCCGAAGCGTTTGCCGGAGCATTGGTGGTTACCGCCGCAGGAGCTGTAATGGTAAAGGTTCTGGTTACCGAACCACTGTAGCATTTATCACTTACATTATACGTTACTGTAGTGGTGCCGCCCTCACACAAGCTTGGTGCTACCGGTTGTCCGGTGAAGCTGCCGCTTGGAGCACATCCGCCACTTACACTAAAGCCGTTTAAGAATGCTGCAAAAGCCGCGTTAACCGCTGCCTGATCCGCATACGCACAAGCCGAAGCCGAAGCGTTTGCCGGGGCATTGGTGATTACCGCCGCAGGAGCTGTAATGGTAAAGGTTCTGGTTACCGAACCACTGTAGCATTTATCACTTACATTATAGGTTACTGTAGTGGTGCCGCCCTCACACAAGCTTGGTGCTACCGGTTGTCCGGTGAAGCTGCCGCTTGGAGCACATCCGC
>NZ_JASGBP010000021.1 GCF_030053345.1 Flavobacterium sedimenticola | reverse complement strand
GGTTAGCGAAAAATTTGTCAAAGAATAAATATTTCTCAAGATAAAAGGAAACGCAATTGATGAAAAAACAACTACTCCTATTAGGATTTTTAGGCTATGCCCTTGGCATTAACGCCCAATGTTTTACTAACATTAAATCAGGATACTATTTTAACCAAAGTGTTAAAGCTAATGGTACGCTATGGGGCTGGGGAACTTCTGCTTTTGGACAAATGGGCAATGGAAGCGAGGCTGATTTTTACAATCCTATTCAAATTAGTCCATTGACAGATTGGCAAGATGTATTCCCTGGCCCAAGTAATACCTTTGCATTGAAAAATAATGGTACTATTTGGTGTTCCGGCAATAACTCTACAGGACAATTGGGAATAGGAAGCACTACAAGTTATATTAATACTTTTATCCAAATGGGAACCGATACCAATTGGTCTCAAGTATCAGCTAGTAATAATTTCACCATCGCTCTTAAGACCAACGGAACCCTATGGGGCTGGGGGCAAAATGACAGCTATCAAATGGGTAATGGCACCTGTTGCAGCAACCGCTTGTCTCCGGGACAAATAGGCCCCGATACCGATTGGGTACAGATTGAAGCATGCGGTATACGAACCGCATTAGCTCTAAAAAGCAATGGGACCCTATGGGGCTGGGGCGGTAATAGTACCGGATTGGTCGGCCCTTCTAATGTAGGCTCACGGCAATACCCCACCCAGCTTAGACCTGAAACCGATTGGGCCACCATCAGTGCCGGACAAGGTCATGCCTTGGCCCTAAAAACCAATGGAACCTTGTGGGGCTGGGGTGCCGGGAATTACGGACAAGCCGGAGATACCTTCCCTACCATTTATTTCAGAGATACGCCTGTACAGGTAGGCACCAATACCAACTGGATGTATATAGGCACCGGATATTATACTTCCTATGGCATTCAAAGTGACGGCACCCTGTGGGGTTGGGGGCGAAATGATACCGGACAAGTGGGTGACGGTACCACCACGAATCGAACACAGCCCGTTCAGATAGGTACCGATACCGACTGGATAAGAGTAACCGGTGGAGTTAACCACGGCATAGCCCAAAAGGCCAATGGTGCCATTTATACCTGGGGGTCAAATGACTTTGGCCAACTGGGTAATGGCGGAACGACAGCCGT
>NZ_JASGBP010000020.1 GCF_030053345.1 Flavobacterium sedimenticola | reverse complement strand
CTAACCACCACCTTGCCATGAGCATGCAATACCAAAAGATACATCCCTTTAGGTAAGACTAGAGGAAGGGCAGCCTGCAACCGGCTACCCGCTACCGGGTTACTGCGATACACTACTTTGCCGGTCATATCATATATTGTCACCCCATTGACCATTTCACTGCCCCGATACGAAAACTGCAATACCTCTTGCACCGGGTTGGGAGCGATCATCAGTTTTACGCTCTCAAAGTCTTCATTGCTTAGGGTACACCCCGGCACGGTGATAGCGGTAGGCTCACTCACGGCTGTCGTTCCGCCATTACCCAGTTGGCCAAAGTCATTCGACCCCCAGGTATAAATAGCACCATTGGCCTTTTGAGCTATACCGTGATTAACTCCTCCGGTTACCCTTACCCAGTCGGTATCGGTACCTATTTGCACGGGTTGGGTTCTGTTCGTGGTGGTACCGTCACCCACTTGTCCGGTATCATTACGCCCCCAGCCCCACAGGGTGCCGTCACTCTGTATTCCATAAGAGGTGCTGTGTCCGGTACCAATATACACCCAGTTGGTATTGGTCCCTACTTGCACCGGGGTATCTCTAAAATAAATGGTAGGAAAGGTATCTCCGGCTTGTCCGTAATTCCCGGCACCCCAACCCCACAAGGTTCCATTGGTTTTCAAAGCCAAGGCATGTGCGTTACCCACACTGATGGTGGCCCAATCGGTTTCCGGGCGCAGCTGGGTGGGGTATTGTCGTGAGCCTACATTCGAAGGGCCGACCAATCCGGTACTATTACCACCCCAGCCCCATAAGGTCCCATTGCTTTTTAAGGCTAAAGCGGTACGAACAATTCCGGCAGTTTGAATGAGTACCCAATCGGTATCGGTACCAATTTGTCCCGGAGACAAGCGGTTACTGCAACAAGTGCCATCACCCATCTGATAACTGTCATTTTGTCCCCAGCCCCATAGGGTTCCGTTGGACTTAAGAGCGATGGTAAACCCATTACTGGCAGATACTTGCGTCCAATTGTTATCTGTACCAACCTGAGCAAAAGTATTTATATAGTTTATGGTGCTTCCTATACCCAATTGCCCGGTAGAATTATTACCGGAACACCATATAGTGCCATTGGTTTTAATGACAAAAGTATTATAAGGCCCGCAAACTACTTTTTGCCAATCGATGGCAGGACTAATTTGGGTAGGGATATAAAAATCAGCCTCGCTGCCGTTACCCATCTGCCCAAAGTTAGAAGAACCCCAGCCCCATAGGGTGCCGTTGGGTTTAAGGCCTAAATTAAAATAATCTCCTGAACTGATACTGCTAAAGCATTGGGCATTAATGCCAAGGGCATAGCCTAAAAATCCTAATACGAGTAGTTGTTTTTTCATCAATTGCGTTTCCTTTTATCTTGAGAAATATTTATTCTTTGACAAATTTTTCGCTAACC
>NZ_JASGBP010000002.1 GCF_030053345.1 Flavobacterium sedimenticola | reverse complement strand
TTTCTTACTTATACGCGTATTGTCAATCCTTTTTTATTGCTTTACAAAACTAAAAAACCACTCCGAAGAGTGGTTTATATCATTATAATGTTAATACTGTTTTAAGCTGACTTATAAATACGATTAATCGGTATCGAATGCCCTTGTTTGAGAATCACACGTTGATCGGTAACGGCCCAAACGGTAGTCTCCACCACCTTCTTGGATTGATTGTCCTCAAAATAAATTCTGATTTTAGAATGTTCTAAGTTTCCCAGAGCCAAAGCACGATCTAAATCCAATTGACGTTGACGGATTTCTTCATTGGTGGCTAATACATCGTTTTTTGGGAAGGAAAGTAACCGAATGGCCTCTTTCTCAATAGTTTCAAAGTTGGGTTTCATAGTAATAGATTTAGGTTAAACATAGATATTGGGTTGACTAAAATTAGAAAAATATTTTTTAGAGCCAAATTTTTTAATCAAAATTTAGTTACAATATCTTAATAATCAACTGCATAACAACGTACTCTCCATGAACCTCAAAATTAATCCGTCCGGAGAAATTTGAAATATCTATAACTATTGATTTTATTGGTATTGCAGTTAAAAAAAGTAACTGCTGTTCTTCTTTAAAAACAATTATTAGGAGCCGCAAAAAAGCGCACCAATCCTCCTATTTTTATTTTACAAAATAAATTTGCAAAGTAGCGCATTATTTACAAAAACAATTTGGTTATATTTGGAAAAAGCCAATTCAAAAACAATCCAAATGCTCGAAATCAATTTTCATCCGTTTCAAAATCTGGAGACAGAACGATTACTGTTACGACGGTTAAATGAGAACGATGTCAATGAAATTTTTGCCTTGAGAAGCAATCCGGAAATCATGAAATACATTCCGCGTCCTTTAGCTAAAACCAAAGAAGATGCTTTGGAACATTTGAGAATGATTGAGGAAAAAATTGAAACTAATACCGGTATTAATTGGGGAATCACTATTAAAGGGCATAACAATATTATTGGAATTATAGGGCATTACCGCATTCAACCCGAAAATCACAGGGCAGAGATTGGTTATATGTCGTTGCCTGAATACAACGGTAAAGGTTATATTTCCGAAGCTATTAAAGTCGTAGTGGAATACGGTTTCGAACACATGAAACTTCATTCGATTGAAGCCGTCATTGATCCAGGTAACATCGCCTCGGAGCGGGTGTTGCAAAAAAACGGTTTTGTAAAAGAGGCACACATTTTGGAGAACGAATTGTGGGACGGAAAATTTTGGGATACCGTAATCTACTCTCTCCTCAAAAAAAACTTTAAAAAATAATCACATTTCATGAACGAATTTGAAAGACAATACGCTGAGCTCCTCAACTTTTTAAAGTTTGAAGACTTTGAAGTCCTGACCAAAAGAATCATCGATTTAACACTCGATACCGAAGATAAAAATCATTATCAAAAAACACTGACTTTCTTAGATTGGCTTGATGAAAACAAACATAAGCTCTCTGTAAAAAAAGAAAAATATCACGAAATTTTGAGCGAACTGTACGCCGCCTTATCGGTTAAGAAACCCATTGAAAAATCAATTTTAGTGAGTGCAACCGACTTGACTAAAACTTATGGTCCATCCGGTTTTGCTTTAGGTCCGATTAATTTGCAACTCAAACAAGGGGACATTTTGGGATTAGTCGGAGAGAACGGAAACGGAAAGACTACGCTACTGCGTTTGCTTTGTGGTGAATTGCATACGGTTTCAGGCGGCTTACACTATCACTTTGATTATACCGACAGCTATGACCTTCGCACCAAGTTAGTTTATATTCCGCAACGCACCGATACTTGGTATGGTTCCATGTTTGAAAATCTGCTCTTTGCTGGCGCCAGCTACGGCTATAAACCTGAGGAAAATGAGCTTATTGTAAATTTAGTCATTGCCCGATTGGGTTTGAGAAAGTTCCGAAAACACAGTTGGAAAAGTTTATCCTCGGGCTATAAAATGCGTTTTGAACTGGCCCGAATGTTGCTTCGCAAACCCCAAATATTACTCATTGATGAACCCTTAGCCAACTTAGACATCATTGCGCAGCAAACTATTTTGGAAGATTTCAGGGCCATTGCCAAATCCCCGTTCAGACCATTGGGCATCGTGCTGAGTTCACAACAATTGTACGAAGTAGAAAAAACATCAGACCAAGTCATCTTTTTGAAAAACGGTGTACCAAAAAATCTGCATCAAAACCAAGACAGTCACCGCGAACCTGTTGTTGCTGAAAATTGTTTGGTTATTGAGTTTGAAAGTTCATGGTCCCAAAGCGAATTAGCCGAAGTACTCTCCAAACATAACTTAACGGCCATACAGTTTAATGGCGGTACTTATATTGCTACATTTTCAGGAGATATGATTATTCATGATTTTTTAAAAATCGCAATTCAAAACAGTATTCCTTTGCTGTATTTCAGAGATATTTCTAACTCTACCCGAAGATTCTTTGTGTCCTAAACCCTTTCTTATGTTTCGTAAAATCCAACACTATTTATTACTCAAACAGCCACTCCTTTGGAATACTAAAGCCATTCCGACACTCACGATATTAGCCGTTTTCCATATCCTCTTTTTCGGTATCGGTTATCTCAGCGGAGCACTCGATTTTAATCAAACCAGCAGAAACTACAACTCCAACGAAGAAACTGTTGTTTTCTTTAGTGTCTTAATTTCCATACTATCCGTTATCATTTGGCTGGTGTTTTATTTTAAAAATAATGCATTCAAAGCGTTGTATCCCAAAAGTAATTGGGCCTTGTTGCAAGAATGGAGTTTGCTTTTTGTAATCTGTTTTACGGCGGGTAGTTTTTCCATGAGCTATTTTTTGGGTATAGATACCAAAATCAGAAGCTATTATACGGAGACCGAAGCCAAAAAAAGATGCGAAACGTTGAGTAAAGCGAGTATTTTTTATGGTGAAAATTTTGATGCTCCCGAAGAGATTGATACCACTATAAACGATACCACTCGCCCATTCCGCTTGGATTATGTTCGCTTCAAGGGTAAAAAGTACAGTTTGAATTCATTACTCAATAAAGACATTCACAACTATTCCTTTTACGATTCGAAATGGGATTCAGTCACTAAAGTAAAAGTCAAAAGTTGGTTAATTGACAACCAACAAGATTCGGTCAAAACTGTACTTAAGGAGTATTTTGCTTTGGTTAATGAACACCGTTTGACCTCGAATATCAATGCCCAACAATGGTTTGAACTTATCCCTACAGCACCCGATTTTATTCAAACTCACGTGATAGCGAAGCGTGAGAAAGATTATTACAACGGTGGCAATTACAACTACGACTACGAAAATGAATACAATGAAGCCGTTGCTGTCGAAGTAGCGAAAGATGGAAAAATAGATTCTTTGAATGAGTATTTAAAATACATCGGGAAAGACGAGTTTGTATTTTACAAAACCTATGTTCCGGCGGACGAACTCGAATACAATTACGAAAAAATCGCCAATACCTATACCAACCCTACAGTATCTTCGCAAATGCTGCTGGCCTTTTTGTACTTGGCTATAGGATTATCCATTCTAATTTTTTCCTTCCGCGTTACCTCGGGACGAAGTTGGCTGATAGCCTTAATCAGTATGGGCGTTTTGAATATTATTTTTGGTATTTTAAGCGTGGTTTTCCGATTTGAGAGCTTCTATCTTATCGCACTTTTAGCCACTATTATAATCTTATTTACCTATTTTATGGTAGTGATAAAACGCCAAAAAGCAAAAGGCATCTCGGGTATCACACTCAATGCAAGCCTATGGTTATTACCGGCATGGCTTCCTGTAATGTACCAATTACTACTGGAATTTTTGCGACATGTTTACGGGTATTATGATTATAACTCCTACGATTACAACATGGGTTTTGATTATGATAACTACCCGTTGCTCAAATTTTTAAAAGACAATGGCGAAAACATGCTTTGGTTTAACTTGCTGTTTATCGTTGCCTTATTGTGCTTTTACAGCATACAAATCAAAAAATGGAAAGCGCTGGCAGAAGGTTAGCCATTTAGTTTGGGTAAAGTTCTGAGGTACAGGTCTTCGACTTTTTTTCGGGCCCAGTCGGTTTTGCGTAAAAAAGTCAAGCTCGATTTGATACTTGGGTTATCGTTAAAGCATTTAATCTGAATCAATTCTCCCAAAGTGTCAAATCCGTAATAGGCGACTAATTGTTCCAGTATTTTTTGAAGTGTAACTCCGTGTAAGGGGTCTTTGTGTGTTGACTGTTGCATGAAGCAAAAATAAGAAAAAACCGCCACTCGGAATGAGTAGCGGTTTAAACATCCAATACATTGGACAACCATTAACTATGATCTTTATTAAAATATAAACTTAAATCCGAAAGAAAGTGGTGTAGTCAAATTCGGCATACTTCCGCCTAATGCGTTCACATAAATCGGATCGGCAGTGGCTACATGCGCTAAAGAGAAGTTATTGATAGTGGTTTTATCGCCACCGTCGGGTTTGATAGTGGTTGAAGTGAAATTAGCCAAATCATACGAGAATTCTACAGAGAAATTTTTGGTTACAAAAAAGTCGATACCACCCGACATTGCTACACCAAATTGCGTCACTTTAGTGTCGGCTTCTTTTTCTTTACCGGTGATAATCGGAGTTGCTATTTGACCGAAGAAGTAGAAATTACCGGCTATATTCCAATATTTTCTCACTAACGGCTCCACCACTACCAAATTAGTATTAGCGTTGGTTACTGAACCCGATTCTGATTTGATATTCATAATCCCTACTCCGGCTCCAACAGCCACAGATGGCGTTACAAACGTTCCCACGATAGGAATAACCGATAAGTTGGTCGCTTTATCTTCGCCTGTTTTAGTTTGTTGGTATCCAAATTGAGAGGTGGCGAACCATGCGCCTTGTAATCCTTGATTTTTTTCTTGTGCTTGAGCCGTTAATCCGAAAAAGGATAATCCTGCTACTAATAATAATTTTTTCATTTGATTGTTAGTTTAAAATTATAGTCCAAAATTAGACTGAAGAATTAGTCAAAAAACTGATATAAATCATTGTTTAAACATTTTTTTTATTGATAATTTCACCTTTCTCGCTACCAAAAATTGCACTTTTGTTTATACATTTGCCATCCGATGTTAAAAACCATTTCCATAGTAAATAAGCGCGCCAAGTTTGATTATGAAATAATCGAAACCTATACGGCAGGCATTGTCTTAACCGGAACCGAGATTAAATCGATTCGGTTAGGAAAAGCCAATATTACCGAAGGGTTTTGTGAATTTCACAACGGCGAATTATTTGCCATCAACACCCAAATAGACGAATATTTATACGGCAATCAGTTTAATCACAAAGCCAAAAGCGAGCGCAAACTGTTGCTCAATAAAAGAGAACTTCGAAAGTTAGAACGCAGCATCGATACCAAAGGATTAACTATTATTCCGCTGAAATTATTTACCAACGAAAAAGGAATAGCCAAATTGGATATTGGTTTGTGCCGCGGAAAGAAAACGTACGACAAACGCGAAAGTCTGAAAGAGCAAGATGTAAAACGCGATTTAGACCGCATCAAAAAAGCCTATAAATAAAAAATCCACCAAGCGGTGGATTTTTTATGGGTTATTATTTGAAGCCTACTACCTGCTCTTCGGTGGTTAACACTTCTTCGAGGTATTTTTTATACTCCGGGTAGTCGGCCGTAGTAACCGTATCCCAAGGTGTTTTAACCACGCGTACAATCTTTAACGAATTGGGTTTTACCAATTCGAAACTGATGGAATACTTGTGGTTTTTGTAGGCAAACGTTTTACTTTCGGGTACTTCGGTGAATTTTTTTCCTTCCGGCACATTTAAATAAATGGTCGAATTGTAATCTAAATTGTTTTCGTAAGCAATGTAATTGATATCGTAGTTTCGGGTTTCCGGGGCTACAATATCACGGGTATAAACGCGTTCCACAAAAGGAATTTCCGCAATTTTTAAGTTTCCTACGCTCTTTGCTTTTTCACTGACTTTGAGTTGGGTTTCAAATTCGATAGCCTCATCAAAAAACTCATTCTTAATTACTTTAACCGATTGCAACTTAATGCCCTTTCTGATTTTAGAACTGAATTGCTCTTCCAAATCTTTTTTACGAACATCTTCAGTGGTGGAATTCGAAAACAGTTCATTATAATACGATTTGTTGGCGCCTTTTACAATATGGGTATTGACATAGTACACTTCATTATCGGTCAAATTTACAACGCTGCTCGAAGTTAAACTGTTGGATACCGCATTATCAAAAGGAATATCAATAATTTCAGCTTTTTCGTTTTCGGCTTTATCAAACGAAATCACCAAAGCTTTGGCTTTGTATAAGGACATCGGCAAGGCTTTAAACGGTAAAAACTTATCGGTCAGCTCTAAGAACGTTTCTTTACCGTCAATTGTAGTTTTTACAATACAATGGTTAAAATCTTTAGACGGCAACGACATCAAATGGGCGCTGTTATCGTTGGTAGAAACCAACACCAAATTCGATTTCAATCCGGCCAATTGGGATAACGCCACAAACAAAGCCGATACATCTTTACAATCCCCTAACTTCGTGGTAATGGTTTTAGAAGGTTTTTGCGGTACATAACCGCTTTGTCTGAAATCTTGTGAACTGTACTTGATGTTTTCTTCGATATAGGCGTAAATCTTTTTAGCTATGGCTTCTTGCGTCATGCCGGTTACCCCTTTCGGGAAGATTTGATCAAAAGTACTTTTAGTGATTTTATCTAAAATGAGTGTTTTTTTCACCAAATCGGCATACCAGTTCGAAATATCTTTCCATGATTTAATGGAACTTACATTGATGGTATTGGTCAAGTCGGTAAAATTAAACGAATACGGTTCTAACAATGGCATCGCAGGAACATTATTGCGCTTCCAGATAGTACACACTTTTCCGTTAATCTTTTTTACAATCGGTGTAATGTTCCCATTATTGAGTTTAGTGGTGTATTTAATGGTTTCCGGATTGATAATCGCAAAAATTGATTCTACCGAAGGATAGGTACTATTGAAATAACAATCTAAATTAAAATCTCTGTAAAATCGACCGGTCGAATTGCTATAGGATTCGTATTCAATATAAATAACATCGCCCACTTTAAGATCAGAGAATACCAAAGTACCACCGCCTTCTTCGGCCGGAACCAACGTGCCGTCGGTTTTCACCACTTCCGATTTTTGCAAGGTATTCGAATAAGTATTCAAATTGTATTCTTTCATTTCTTCGATACCGTTCTCCGCCGTGATTTCATAAATCAACACTACTTTTGATTTGCGTCCTCCTTCCGGTAAGATATTTACAATATATTCATCTAATAAAGTCACGACACCGTAATCACTTTTCAGCTTCGAGTTTCTGCGCTCTTTAATCAGTTTGTACTTGTCTTTTACATCAATTTCTTCAATTTCATCGGGCGTTTTGGTAATATCGTACAACTGCTTTCTGAGTTTGCTGTTTTCAGAATTGTGTTCTAACGATTGACGAATGTATTTTTCTGCTTCTTTTACATTCCCCATATAATTGTATACCATTCCTTTGCGCTCCATTAAGTAGAAAGAATACGGGAAAAGCGTCAACAACTGATCGATTTCAGCCAAAGCTTCGGTGTATTTTTTCTCTTCAATCAACATATTCATGTAATCAGAAGCCACGCCGGTGAAGTACGGATAGTTCTTTTTTCGTTCCAAAAACAAGCGCTTTACATCATCCTTGCGGTTGGCATCTTCATAATAGCGAACCAATTGTGCCATGGCCGTGAAGTTGTCTTTTTTGCTCACCAAATCTTCTAACATTTTAATGGCCTTATCTTTGTCTTTCTCTAACGAATCGTACAAAGGCGCAAATGTCGTTGTGTAAAATTCGCTGTTGTGCGATAGCGCCAAAATAGACTCGGCACTTTTCATCATACTTTCGATATTGGAATTTCGGGCATTAATCAAGAAATCATACAACAAACCGTATAAGGGGGAAGTCAGCTTTTTGGCTTTCTCACGCATTTTTTCCAATTCGGCAATATTTACCGTTTTCATCCAATCGCGATCCTGCGCTTTGGTGGCTATCGTGTAATAATAATCGGGATCTTGTTGCTCTAAGTTTTTCACAATCTCGTTTACTTTGGCATCGTCGTCTTTATACGAATAGTACGAGGCTAACCTGGTTTTCACAATGGAACTGTTCGGATACGCATTGTCTAATTCTTCAATAACATCGTGGGCCAACTCCAGTTTTTTGTTGTGCATGTAAGCATCATACAACATAAATTTGTACAACACATTCGTTGGATTTTCTTTTACTTTTTGAACCAAGTAATTTTCATAATCCGGATTTAACTCTTCTACTTGCAGCGATTGTAAGGTAGACTTCACATATTCTTTATAGGTATTGTGATACACCAAGCCGTTTATTTTTTGGTTTTGGGTATCGGTAACCGATAAAAAGAAATAGTTATTTCCTCTGGAGATGGATGATTTCACCAAGATTCTGTTGAGGCCTTTAGGCAATTTCAATTTGAGTTTGAAGGCATTCAAATCCGACATTTTGTTGAGTGTATTCACATACACTTCCACATCGTTGACAAAAATTTTAAGCGAAGCGCTCATCCCGAAGTTTAGGAGTACTTCTTGCTCGGTCGGATTTTCCACAAAAATCTGAGAGTACATGATTCCGTTGCCGTACTCGTCTTCGTTGGAAAAAGTATGATAGCCTTCGTTTTGTGTGATACTCGGATTGTACCATCCTATTTTTCCGTTACTGTTGGCATCAAACAATCGATCGTTTTTAGGGTATACTTCCGGTTCGTATTCGATATCGATTCCGCTATCGTTTAAGTTTTCAAAAGCACCACACAACTGCCAATTCATAATCGAATTTAACTTGGCAATATACTCGTTGTAGCCTTTCATGTTTTTACGATTTCTGTCGGCTATCGCTTTGTAGTAAATCACCATCGGATCGTTCTTGAACACCTCGGAAGCGGCCATATTATCTATCTTTTGGTAGGTATAATCGTTGAAACCAACGCTTTGAATATCGTCTAAAATAAATTGTTGCTTCATCAACGAAGTCAAGTAGTATTTACTCTCAGGAAACTTGGCCATGGTAGTGACAAAAGTTTCATCAAAGTCCATCCTACCGTTTTCTAGCTCGATAATTTTGCCCAATAAAAAATATTCCAATTTACTTTCAGAAGTCGTTTTAAATTCTTTATCGTACAATTTTTTAGCGTCAGCTCTTTTATTGGCTAACAATAAATCCCAAACTTTCTTTTCTGAGGTTTGTGCCAGTAATAAAGCAGGAAATAGTAATAAGAGAAACAGATTTTTCTTCATTATATAAAGGGTTGAGGGTTGGTTTAATTTTTATTTTCCAAAAGAGGCACAAAGCGAAAATCACCAAATTCGTGCTTTTCGAACTGCGTTTCATTTTTGCGAATTAATAGGGTCATCACTTGCTCTTCTTTGCCCAACGGAATAACCAGTCTGCCGCCAATTTTAAGTTGAGCCATTAAAGCTTTCGGAATGATAGGCGCACCGGCAGTTACGATAATACTGTCAAACGGAGCATAATTGGGTAACCCTTTGTAGCCATCCCCAAAAGCCAAATGCTTTGGACGAATGCCTAATTTGGGTAACAATGCGGAAGTAATTTTGAACAATTCATTTTGTCTTTCAACCGAATACACTTTGGCGCCCATGGCCACTAACACTGCCGTTTGATACCCGGAGCCGGTACCGATTTCAAGAATTTTATGATCTTTTTTGACCTGTAATAATTGAGTCTGAAAAGCAACCGTGTACGGTTGCGAAATCGTTTGGCCGGCGGCTATCGGGAAAGCTTTATCCTGATACGCAAAATCTTCAAAACCGGAATTCAAAAATAGGTGTCTCGGAATTTTTCGAATGGCATCTAAAACGTTGGTATCGGTAATTCCTTTTTCTTGCAACTGGTTGGCCAATTGATTTCGAAGGCCCAAATGTTTGGCGGTATCTTTCAATTTAAATTCGCATTAATTTCGGTAAAAATAGTAAAGAAATCGGCAATTAAAAATTTGAAAATTGAGTTTCCTGATTTTTCAATAATTTGCTTTAATTTTTAACTTCTTCTATCAAATTTCAAATGAAAACATTTATTTTTGTTTAAAATACTTTTTTATGCTCAAAGTTGGCGTTTTAGGTGCCGGTCACCTCGGAAAAATACACTTGCGATTACTACAACAATCTGAAAAATATGAATTAGTGGGTTTTTATGATGAAAACCCCGAATATGCCGAAAAAATTGCGGCCGAGTTTGGTTACAAACGTTTTGACACCATTGCCAAATTAATCCATGCTGTTGATGTCATTGATATCGTGACTCCTACCCTTTCCCATTACAAATGCGCCAAAGTTTCGATTAAATCCGGGAAACACGTTTTTATTGAAAAACCCATTTCCACGACGGTTGAAGAAGCCGAAGAAATCATTGCTTTAGCCGCAGCATACAACGTAAAAGGACAAGTAGGCCATGTAGAACGCTTCAATCCGGCCTTTACCGCTGTCAAAAATATGATAGACAACCCTATGTTTATTGAAACGCACCGCTTGGCCGAATTCAATCCGCGCGGCACGGATGTTCCCGTGGTATTAGACTTAATGATACACGATATCGATGCCATTTTAAGCGTGGTGAAATCGAAAGTCAAGTCGGTTCACGCCAGCGGCGTAGCGGTGTTGAGTCAATCTCCTGATATTTCCAATGCCCGAATCGAATTTGAAAACGGTTGTGTGGCGAACATTACATCCAGTAGAATTTCCATGAAAAATATGCGCAAGTCGCGCTTCTTTCAAAAGGACGCTTACATCTCTGTCGATTATTTAGACAAAACCTGTGAAGTGGTGAAAATGAAAGATGCTCCGGAAGTTCCCGGTGATTTTGATATGATACTGCAAAATGCCGAAGGCGAACGCAAGCAAATTTATTTTGCCAATCCCGAAGTAGCGCCTAACAATGCTATTTTGGATGAGTTGGAAACCTTTGCCGATGCCATCAATAATAACACCACACCGGTGGTAACTTTGGAAGACGGTACCGAAGCCTTACGCGTGGCCTACATGATTATCGATTCAATGAATAAAAAATAATTTGTTTCAGGTTATCGTATGCCAATTTGAAACCTGAAACTTGACCCGAGGCGCAGCGGAATAAAAACTGAAACTTCAAACAAACTAAAAAATAATGAATACAATAGCTGTAATTGGTGCAGGAACCATGGGTAACGGAATTGCCCACACGTTTGCACAAAGCGGATTTACCGTAAAATTAATAGACATCTCCGAAAAATCGTTGGAGAAAGGAATGGCTACTATAGCCGCCAATTTAGATCGAATGGTGGCCAAAGGTACCATAACGGAAGCCGATAAACACCAAACCATAGGCAATATTATCACGTACACCGACATCAAAGACGGCGTGGTAGGTTGTGATTTAGTGGTAGAGGCCGCTACCGAAAATGTAAGTTTGAAGTTGAATATCTTCAAACAATTGAGCGATGTTTGCGACCACAATGTCATTTTGGCTACCAATACCTCTTCGATTTCCATTACCCAAATTGCCGCGCAAGTCGTACATCCGGAACGCGTTATCGGAATGCATTTTATGAACCCGGTGCCGATTATGAAATTGGTAGAAATCATCCGCGGTTACAATACGTCGGATGAAGTGACCAAAATTATCATGGATTTATCGGTGAAATTAGGCAAAACCCCTACCGAAGTCAACGATTATCCGGGCTTTGTAGCGAACCGAATTTTGATGCCGATGATTAACGAAAGTATCGAAACCTTATATAACGGCGTAGCCGGTGTCACTGAAATTGACACCGTGATGAAACTCGGTATGGCACACCCGATGGGACCGCTGCAATTGGCCGATTTTATTGGGTTAGATGTTTGTCTTTCCATCTTAAACGTAATGTACGACGGTTTTAAAAACCCAAAATATGCGCCTTGCCCATTGTTGGTGAATATGGTAATGGCCGGTAAACTCGGCGTAAAATCAGGAGAAGGGTTTTATGACTATTCAGAATCTAAGAAAGCCGAAAAAGTTTCGAAACAGTTTATATAAAGTATTGTAGGTCCTGAGTTGTGAGTTATGGGTCAAAACTAAACAAACCTAAAACTTACAACTCAGAACCTACAACTTACAACCAAATCATGAGCAAAATAATTCCATTCAAAGCGGTTCGCCCCACACCCGACAAAGTCGCCTTGGTTACTTGTCGGAACTACGACGATTACAGTTCGGCCGAACTAGCCGCTTGGTTGAGTTTTAATCCCTATTCGTTTTTGCATGTGATTCATCCTGCCTACATGCACTCGCAAAAAATCACCTTAGACAAGCGCTTTAAGGGTGTGGCGCACAAGTATCAGGATTTTAAAGAAGAAGGCGTGTTTTTGACCGAAGATCAACCGGTTTTCTTTTTGTATGAAATTCAGAGCAAGACACAGTCCTTCACCGGTATAGTAGCCGGCACCTCAATCGATGATTACAAGAATAATGTCATCAAAAAGCACGAGGATACCTTGCAATACCGTGTAGAATATTTTAAAGATTATTTGCATCAAACCGGATTTAATACCGAACCGGTTTTGATTACCTATCCCGACAATGAAGTACTGAATGCTTGGATAACCGAAAAGAAAAAAAGTACTCCGATTTACAACTATTCGACAACGAATAAAGAAAAACACCAGCTTTGGAAAATTGATTCGGAAGCGGAAATCGGTTGGCTGACACAGCAGTTTGAAAATATTCCCGAATTGTATATCGCCGACGGCCACCACCGTTCGGCTTCGGCTGAATTGTTGTACGATGAGGACCACCATTTGGGGAACCCGAATCTGAATTATTTTATGAGTTTTCTCATTGCCGAGAGCAATGTCAAAATCTATGAATACAACCGTATCATCAGGGATTTGAATGGGTATTCCAAAGAAGATTTTCTGGAAAAACTGGCTGAGCATTTCATCATTAAAGATAAAGAACAAGAATTGTGGAAGCCGCAGAGCAAGTTCGAATTCGGCATGTATCTCGACGGTCGTTTTTATGCGTTGTTTTACAAGCAAACCAACAGTAGCGAAGTGTCATCCCGAGCGCAGTCGAGGGACATTTTAGAGAATTTAGACGCCCAAATTTTATACGACAAAGTCTTGCAACCTTTGTTGGGTATCGAAGATTTGCGCAACGATGAGCGAATCGAATACATTCCGGGCAAACAATCGGTAGCCACGATTAAAGAATTAGTCGATGAAGGCGAGTTTGAAGTGGGCTTTATGCTCTATCCTTCCGATATCTCGGAAATCAAAGCCTTGGCCGATAATCATTTGATTATGCCGCCAAAAAGCACGTACATAGAGCCTAAATTCCGCAGCGGATTGATGGTGTATGAGTTGTAAAAAATAATGAACTAAGCCTATTGTCATTCCGAGCGCAGCCGAGGAATCACATCATGAGATTTCTCCTTCGTCGAAATGACAGAACACAATATGACAATAGCAGAGAATTTAAACCTAATAAAACAAAATCTTCCGGACAATGTCACGCTGGTTGCCGTATCCAAGACCAAACCGGTAGCTGATTTGATGGAAGCGTATAACGCCGGGCAACGCGTTTTTGGCGAAAATAAAATCCAGGAAATGACCGAAAAATGGCAGCAAATGCCCAAGGACATCGAATGGCATATGATTGGTCACGTGCAATCGAACAAGGTAAAATACATGGTGCCGTATGTGAAATTGATTCACGGCGTGGACAGTTTGAAACTCCTCAAAGAAATCAACCGTCAGGCCGTTCGTTGGCGCAAAACCATTAATTGTTTGTTGCAAATCCACATTGCCGAAGAAGAAACTAAATTCGGTTTAAACGAAAAAGAACTGGATGAATTACTAAATTCAGAAGAATTCAAAAGTTTTACCAATATTAAAGTCGTCGGTTTAATGGGAATGGCCACCTTTACGGATAACCAAACCCAAATCAAACGCGAATTCGACCATTTAAAAGCTATTTTTGATACATACAAGCAACTTGATACGCCAAACCTGAAACTGGAAACCCTTTCGATGGGCATGAGTGGCGATTACCAATTGGCCATCGCCTGCGGCAGTACCATGGTTCGCATCGGAAGTAGTATCTTTGGCAGCCGATAATTTTGATTTGAAGATTTGAGGATTTGAAAATTGGGATATAGAGAAACTGTTTTACAACATACCACAGATAACCAACAACATACAACATTCAACATACAACAGTAACCCTTGTACGCCATACTCGACATAGAAACCACCGGAGGCCAATTTAACGAAGAAGGCATTACCGAAATCGCCATTTACAAATTTGATGGTCACGAAGTGGTGGATCAGTTCATCAGTTTGGTGAATCCCGAAAAACCCATACAACCCTTTGTGGTAAAACTTACCGGAATCAACAACGCCATGTTACGCTCGGCGCCCAAGTTTTATGAAGTGGCCAAACGCATCATCGAAATCACGGAAAACTGTATCGTAGTCGCTCACAACGCTTCGTTTGACTACCGCATACTGCGTACCGAATTCGGACGTTTGGGTTATGATTACATCAAACCCACGCTCTGTACCGTAGAGCTTTCTCAAAAACTTATTCCCGGTCAACCGTCGTACAGTTTAGGAAAATTAGTGCGTTCACTCGGCATCCCTGTAGCTGACCGACACCGAGCCAGCGGCGACGCCATGGCCACGGTAAAATTATTTAAAATGTTGTTGGCCAAAGACGTCGAAAAAGAAATTCTGATCAGTCTCATTAAAGCCGAAATCAAAAAAGGACTCTCGCCCAAACTACTCGATATCGTCGAGAGTATGCCTACGCGAACCGGAATTTACTACATCCACAACGAAAAAGGCGATTTGATTTACATCGGGAAAAGCAAAAACATCAAAAAACGCATCAACCAACACTTCACCGGAACCACCGGAAAAAGTAAAAAAATACAACGCGAAGTCTTTGCCGTAACCTACGAGGAAACCGGCAGCGAACTCATTGCGCTCTTAAAAGAAAGCGAAGAAATCAAAATCAACAAACCCATTTACAATCGGGCGCAGCGCAAAACCATTTTTCAATACGCGTTGTATGCCGAAAAAGATGCAAACGGCTATTTGGCGCTGAAAATCCAAAAAGCCGACGGACGTAAAAAAGAAATCACCGCCTTTACTTCCATTCAGGAAGGCAAAAACATGCTGTTTAAAATTACGGCCGAACACCAATTGTGTCAAAAAATCAACGGCTTGTACGAAACCAAGAACGGCTGTTTTCAATACAAAATCAACGAGTGTAACGGAGCGTGTTTGGGCAAAGAATTACCCGAAACCTATAACGAACGCGTGGAAGAGTTTATCAACGAAATGAAGTTTGACAACAACAACATGGTGATTATCGATCGCGGTCGCAACGTTAACGAACGCAGCGCAGTGCTCATCGAAAACGGGATTTACAAAGGCTACTGTTTTTTCGATTTGAATTACCAGGTCAACAACATCGAAGTCCTAAAAAACCTAATCATTCCCATGCAAAACAACCGCGACACCCGTACCATCATTCAAGGGTATTTACGCCGTCATAAAGTCATACGCATTGTAAAGTTTTAAATTGTCAGGAGCTATTTCCGGCTGTCCGCTCTATCTCACTTCGTGAGGATGCCGCTGCCATCCGGGCTAAGAAAAATGAATTACGTAATCACCATCATCGGACCTACCGCCATTGGGAAAACCGCCCTGAGCATCGCTTTGGCGCAACGCTTCGGTTGCGATATCGTGTCGTGCGACAGCCGGCAGTTTTTTAAAGAAATGCGCATCGGTACCGCTGTACCTTCAGCAGCAGAACTACAAGCCGCGCCGCATCATTTTATCCAAAACAAATCAATTTTTGAAGCGTATTCGGTTGGCGATTTTGAACAAGAAGCCCTAACCAAATTGGATGAGTTGTTTCAAAAAAATAACATCCAAATTCTGGTAGGCGGTTCCGGCTTGTATGTCGATGCCGTACTGAAAGGGTTTGACGATTTTCCCGATATTGACGAAAGTATCCGAACTAAAATTAATGCTGATTTTCAAATACTTGGACTAGATTACTTACAACAACAGTTACAAACTTTAGATCCTGAATATTACCAAAAACTGCTCTCCGAAAATCCGCAAACCTTACAAAATCCGCAGCGCATGAAGCGCTTTGTAGAAGTGTGTCTCGGCACCGGAAAACCGTATTCTTCTTTTATTGGACAAAAGAAAAACGAGCGAAACTTTACCCCTATTATAATAGGTTTGGAAGCCGAAAGAGAAATCATGTACGACCGAATCAACCACCGTGTCGATTTGATGATGCAGGAAGGTTTGTTGGCAGAAGCCGAGGCCTTATACCCGAACAAGCAGTTGAATGCTTTACAAACGGTTGGTTACCGCGAACTTTTTGATTATTTTGACGGCAAAACTACTTTGGATTTCGCTATCGAAGAAATTAAGAAAAACACAAGGCGATTTGCCAAACGTCAACTCACTTGGTTCAAACGAACGGAGAACGCAACATGGTTTGATTACCAAACAGACAAAAGGAATATTATTGAATGGATAAATTCTAAGTTTTAAAGAACCGCATCGAGATAAGTCTCCATCTTTAAATTCACAAATCATCAAATTTTCAAATTTATAAAATGCCGATTTCCAAAAACTTCACTTCTATCCTATCCAATGATTGCGAGATTAATTTTCTGCAGTGCTATCCTAACGGCTATTTGAAATATACCGATTTGTGCAACCTATTACAGCTTACTGCCGGACATCACGCCGAATTGGGCGGAATCAGTTTTACCGATATGCAACAGTATCATCAGGCCTGGGTGTTGAGCAAAATGCGTGTTGAGATTCACCAACTGCCCCAATGGCGCGATGTAATTACGGTAAAAACCTGGATTAATTCGCTCGAGAATTCGCGTTCCGTGCGTTGTTTGGAAATGTACCTCGGCGAAACCAAAATCGTAGGATGTGAGACGTTTTGGGCCGTAATCAACACAAAACTCCGCAAACCCGAAGCCTTGGCGTTACCGCATGCGCATTTTGAAAAGTATCCCGAACGCGCTACGGAGCAATCGTTTTCCCGAATTCAGCTGCCGGAATTGCCCGACGTATTGGAAACGTATACTGTAAAACTGTCCGATTTGGATGTGGTGAATCATGCCAATAACGTGAAATACCTGGAATGGTGTTTGGACCACTGTGATACTGAGGCCTTACTGCAACAAAAACTCAAGGCTTTTGAAATGAATTTCATGCGCGAATTATCGTTGGGCGATACCGCTGTCATTGGGAAACATGATGACACTTTTGTAATTACTCATAAAGATAAAGCATGTTTTGCCTTGCAATTGGAGTGGCACTAAAACCATAGTCCTAGCCCGGATGGAAGCGGCATCCTTTTTCCCGTCAGTTCGAGTTTTTTTTGTTTCGCTTCTCGATACGTCCGCCAAGGCGGCCACTCGAAGTGACGACTTGAGCCTAAGAGACAGCCGAAGGAAACAAAAAGTATCGAGAACCGGGAAAAAGATATAGCGTACAGCCGGAATGGCTTCAAAAAAAAATCCCGCCAAGTGACGGGATTTGCCTTATTTTTTAACCACCAAGCGGAAACCTTCGCCGTGGATGTTGAGGATTTCGACATTAGGGTCGTCTTTGAGGTACTTGCGTAATTTGGCAATATACACGTCCATACTACGAGACGTGAAGTAGTTGTCTTCTCTCCAGATTTTGGTGAGTGCCAGTTCGCGCGGCATCAAATCATTTTCATACATCGCCATCATTTTGAGCAAATCAGATTCTTTAGGTGACAATTTGATAGGCTCTTGGTCTTCGAATTTTAAGAAACGTAATTTGGAGTTGAGTAAAAACTTGCCGATTTGGAATTCAAATTTGGCCGGTTCGTTTTTCGCTTCTGCCGATTTGCGTTGGATGATGGCTTTAATTTTCATTAATAACACATCGGAATCAAAGGGTTTGTTCAGGTAATCATCGGCCCCAACTTTATAGCCTTTCATGACGTCTTCTTTCATTGATTTGGCCGTTAGGAAAATCAATGGGACATCTTTGTTTTTTTCGCGGATTTCTTTAGCCAGCGTATAGCCGTCTTTGTATGGCATCATGACATCCAAAATGCACAAATCGAAATTGTCTTTTTTGAATTTTTCGAAACCTTCCATACCGTTTTTGGCTAAGGTTACTTCAAAATCGTTTAGTGTGAGGTATTCTCGTAACACTATACCGAAGTTTTGGTCATCCTCGACTAAAAGTATTTTTTTGTTAGCTTCCATAGTTGTTTTTTTAATTTATGAGTGGGACTTTAATGATAAACGTACTTCCTTTTCCTTTTTCGCTTTCTACGAAAATTTGACAATTGTGGTCGTCAACTATTCGTTTAACGTATGCCAGGCCTAAACCGTGGCCTTTTACGTTGTGTAAATCGCCGGTATGTTCGCGGTAGAATTTTTCAAATATTCTTTTTTGAGCCGCTTTGGTCATACCCGCACCTTGATCTTTTATTTTTACGATAACAAATTCTTTTACATTTTCCGTGTAAATGTCTATAACGGGATTTTCAGGTGAATATTTTATGGCATTGTCTAAAATATTCACGAAAACATTGGTAAAATGAACATCATTCAGCAGCACAGTAGTTCGTGTGGCGTCAAAATGTTTGGTAATGGTTCCGTTCCGATCGTCAATGATAAGACTTACGTGATCGATGGCATCCTCGATAACTTGGTGAATATCGTTAGATTCCTTATTGATTTCCAATTCTTTCTTCTCCAATTTCGAAATCCGCAATACGTTTTCCACTTGGGCGTGCATTCGCTTGTTCTCGTCACGAATCATTTGAAGATACCGGTGAATTTTTTCTTTATCCTCGATAACTTTGGGATTTTTGATAGCATCTAAAGCCAGATTAATAGTAGCAATAGGCGTTTTAAACTCATGCGTCATATTATTAATGAAATCGGTTTTGATTTCAGAAATCTGACGTTGCTTGATTAATTGGTTTAACGCACTGGAATAAGCGATAATGATAATAAGTGTGAAAATAATGGATAGCACACAAATGCCAATCAATTCAGAAAACAGAAACTTTTTCTTTTGGGGAAAAGTGACTAAGAGTTGGTACTTATTATTCCCGTCATAGTCGATAAAAATTGGGATAGAATAAGTAGCCGCTTTATCGTACCTGAAATTTTCGGATTTTACTTTGGTGGCCAAACCATTGCTGTATACATTGTACTCAAAAGGTGTTTTAACACCGTATTCCTTGAGTTCGTCTGCCAGCATTTTCTGCATCAATTCGTTGGAAACCCTTTCTTGTATAGGGCGCATGGCGGCAATGTCTTTGTAGAACATTTCAAATTGAGCATTGTTCAGTAAATCGCCACTACCCGATTTCTCAATCTTAATATCGGGAGTTACCGTTTGCTTGGGCGAGGTATTATCGATACCGCTGTTGTAAATTTCTGTTTTACGTTTGGCGGTAAAGTTTTTGAATTCTCGAATGCTGTCTAATTTTTTATCAAAGAACGAAGAGTTGATTCGGTAATCTTCTGAATTGATACTGTTGGAATAAACAATCGTTTCATTAGTTCTCGAATCTCTTTGGAAATAACCAAATTCCAGAAAATCACTCTTTTCAGGAGCTTTACCGATACTGTCTTTCAGATGATTGTACTTTTCGTAAAAGGTGTATTGTTCATACTTTTGAAGCTTATCGGCAACATTTCCCAGAACTTGTTTTACATGAAATTTAAACTGCTCTTCGTTGTTTTCAAACGATTTATCAAACCAATAGACTTGTACTAAAATGATGCCGATTAAGGAAAGGCTCATTAACACTACAAGTATTCGGAAAAACAATTTATTCATTGAACAAATTTAACATTTTAACATTTAGACAATAAATACATTAACCAAACATTAACATCTGGAGTTAATCTTGCTGTTTTTTTAATAAATCAAGTATAACATCTACTTGTTCACGGGTATTTTCCAGGCTGATATTGTGAATGATATAATCACTTAAGGCCATTTTTTGTTCCTCAGACCATTGGTTATTCATACGCGCTAAAACCAGATCTTCGGTCACAGCATCTCTTTTCACAACCCTTTGAATTCTATCGGCTTCGGGTGCTGTAACCAAGATGATTTGATCACAATCTTTGTAACTGCCGCTTTCGAACAAAATAGCCGCTTCTTTGACCACAAACGGATACTGTTGATGTTCTCGCAGCCATTGTTCGAAATGCTCTTTAACTAACGGGTGTATGATGGTATTGAGCTTTTGAAGTTGGTGGGCGTCGGCAAAAACCAATTGTGCCAATTTTTGACGGTCGACCTTATCATCATCAATCATCTCTTCTCCAAAAGCCTCTTTAACCTTGGAAACCACAACGGGAGTATTCATAATCATTTTGGCTTCCTCATCGGCGATATACACCGGCACACCATGCGATTTTAAATAGTTAGCCACAGTGGTCTTTCCACTGCCTATTCCACCGGTTAAGCCGATTATTCTACTCATGATTTTATCGAAAAAAAGAGTTCCGGAAATGCTTGTTCCGGTTGTTGCTTTTGGATGTGGATTTTTATAAATGAGGATAAGAATCCGCTGCCGTAACCGAAAAACTGTTTGCTGACAGCTATGAGAGCCAGGAATCCAATTTTAAAACTCTTATTATCTATCGTGGCAAAAACAAACAACAGTACATAGTAAAAGAGATAACAAAGCAATAACTCAAATCTTCCCACGGTCAATAATACAATAGCTATAATCAACCCAATGCAAAATACAGTTGGGAAGAAAAAAGTCAGCTTGCGGTATTCCGGATACCAGCTGTCGAGTATAGGTCGGGCTTTTCCGAATTTGTTGACTTGAACCGAAAACTTAGGCCAATCGATTCTTCGTTTGTGATACACAAATGCTTTGGGGAATAATCGGGTTTGAAAGCCTAACTTCCATAATCGAATCGATAAATCAGGATCTTCACCCGGATGGATATTACCAAATCCGTTTGACGCCAAAAAGGCTTTTTTAGAAATTCCCATATTAAAGCTTCGGGGTTGAAACTTTCCTATCTTTTCCGATCCGCCACGGATACCACCGGTAGTCAGAAAGGAAGTCATGGCAAAATTAATGGCTTTTTGAATATCCGAAAAAGAATCTAAAGCAGCATCAGAGCCTCCAAAACAATCTACATAGTCACGCAGAAGCTCACTTTCCACTTCATTCAGATAATTTTTCGGAATAATACAATCGGAATCAAAAATGATAAAATAATCTCCTTTAGCCACCCGCATTCCGAAATTTCTAGAATCTCCCGGACCGCTGTTTTCTTTAAAATAATATGAGATATTGAGAGCATTTTTAAACTTTTGAACTTCCTCTTTACAAGTTATGGTGGAGCCGTCCTCTACCACCACTATTTCGTAGTCTTTAGCATAGTCCGCGCATTGAAGACTTTCCAAGAGCTCTCTGATCTCTTCAGGTCGATTGTAAACAGGAATAATAATTGAAAAATACATGTTTTATTTTTATACATGAAACAGCATAACAAAGATAGACTTTATAAAAAAGAAAAACCACCTAAATTTTTAGGTGGTTTCACTTTTAAAAAACTGGTGATATTTATTCTTTAACCACTTTGATGGTTTTTACTTGATTATCAGCCGTAACTTTTACTAAATAGGTACCGCTTGCTAAAGCAGACATATCTACTTGACCTTGATTGGCACCGATAGCATTGGCACTCATTTTTTGGCCTAATAAGTTAAATACTTCAACATTAGTAATAGCTTGACTATAAGACAAGTTCAATACATTTTTAACCGGATTCGGATAATATGCAAAGTTGGCATCATTAAAAGTATCTGTTGCTAATGATGCATCATAAGCCGATATTCTGAAAGTACCTGTTTCAGCATTGTCATACGAGAAAACTCTGATGTAAAGCGTATCGCCTAAGTTCAATCCTGTTAAATTAATCAAGGAGAAGAAACCAATACCGGCATCATCGTTACAAGCAATTGAAGTTAATCCGCCCGGACAAGTGCCTGAAAACACTTCAACTCCTGTATCCGTAATGGAATCATCATCTGATTGTGTTTCAATAGTTAAAGTAGCCGAAGGAACCACAACACTAAACCAAACATCACTTCCTAAATAACTAGAACAAATAGGATCCGGCACAGAAGAATCGGTAGCACCCAAATTAGAACCTACGATATCATTGTCTCCGAAAACATTACCAGGAGTTAATGCTACGGCACCGTTACAATCGTCATTGGCAGGGGCCGGAGCAGGATTAACGGTTAAAACACCACTGTTATAAGTTGTTCCATCCCAAGTTCCTCCTACGTTAGAAGCATTAATTCCACCATAAACATAAGGTCCGCCATTAAGTGTAAATCGGGTTGCATAGTAATACGTTCCCGGAGCTAAGGTGTTTCCGATAGTTGCTTCGTATTCGTCATTATTGGAAACATGTCCCGCATTCCATGTAGCAGGAGTCCAGTTAGTCCAAGTATCAGGATTTGAGTTATCCCCTACAGGGCTAATTCCTACCCATGCCAAGATGCCCGGTGCTTGACCATCAATATTCGGAGCTACATCAGTTAAACCGGCTTCATATACTTGACCGTAAACAGTACCACTACCCCCTTGTGTAATTGTAATTGTCGGAGGCCATTGCAAATTATAGTAATCCGGCGTATCTGTTGGTTGCGGTTCAGTAGTGAAACTCCATACCGCACAACCTACCGCCTCACCTGCTGCATTGACTGCAATTACTTGCCAATAAATAGTTGTACTGTAAGCCCCTACTTGACCGGCATTAATAGGGTCATTAGACGTTACCGTACCGGCATAATTTAAAGTTGTTGGTGTTAAACCAAAATATACATCATACGAAGTTGCCGGATCACCGGTAGTTGGAGCATCCCAAGAGATGATTACATCGCCAAAAGCAGGTACAGTAGTACTGCCATCAGCAGGAGTTGGATTGGAAACACAACCCGGCAAAACTGCTGCAGTAGTACAAACTACTCTTCTTTCTCTGTTTCCGGTTGCCGTTCCACAAGCCGAATTGGTGTGGAAATAAAAACGGATATTTTGGTTAACGGAAGGTGTAAAACCGGTAACCGTTCCGGTTCCAACAGCTAATGCGGTTGCACCATCCTCAGTAGTAATTGTAATGTAATCCGTAGCGACAGAACTTGAGAAAGTATAAGTGTTAGCCGCAAATACTTGCACCAAAGAATATTCTCCCGGCCATGAATCTGTAGTGATAGCATTTACTGTAGTTCCGTCACAAGTACTTACAGTTAATACATCAGCCGGATACTGATACCCATTTAAACATAAAACACCACAAATAACGTTAGTTTCTCTTTCGGCATCTTCAGTACCACAAGTGATGTTCGTATTGATATGTACTCGGATTGTTCCGGTTAAAGTTGAAACCCAAGTCAATGGTTGAGTTCCGGAAGCCGCAGCAGTGGCACCTCCATCAGTACTGATAGTAAAGAAATCGGTTGGTACCGAACTGGTAAACTTATAGGTCTGACCGGTGGTAACATTTACAGTAAAATAATCCCCCGCCCATGAGTCGGTGGCAATCAAATTCGGTGTAAACCCATCACATGTAGCCGGAGTTATAGTCCCAAAAGGATAGTTAAAACCTGTTAAACAAGGTGTTGGAACAGAAATAATGGTTGGCGAATTAAAACAGAAGCCCCATTCCCAATTCAAGTCGTTAAAGGCAATTCTGTATTTAAATCCGGATAATTGTGTTGCCGTGAAAGTAGAAATGTCTAAATCAGAGCTGGTGTACAACGTTTTGGGAGGAGTACAAAAGTTATCGGTAACCGTTGTATTGTTGCCCGGGATGTTAGCGCCCCAGGCGTTCCAAGTTGCTGCATCGGCATCCCAATACTCTAAACGAAGATACCCCCCTAAAGCTCTGTAAGTGTATTGAGCACTTACTCTGACTTTTGACTCACCGCCACTTACAGCGGCTGTCAAATCGATTACGGGTGATTCAGCAGCAATGTCATCAACACTGGTTTGACCTGCATCATCGTCATCAAAAGCAAAACTTGCAGATGTAGTCGGATTCGCTTCGAATGCCGTAGCTGCCGGGTTGTACGTTCCTGTCACCGTCCATGCGGCATTGGGCCAGCCGGCATTTTGGTTGAGTACTTGTGCGTTGATTTGCCAAACCGAGCTAATGGCAAACAACAATAAGTAGATTTTTTTCATTTGTTAAAGATTAAAAGTTAATTCTTCATAAAGATATGTTAAAATAAAAAAACTCACAAATTTTTGTGAGTTTTTATGACGTAAAATGAAATATTTAACAATACTTTATTCTGAAATACTAGGGATTTGGAGCATCTCATTAGCTTCTCCATTATAATCCACACCATCAAAACCAAAACCGAAAAGGTTTAAGAAATCTTGTTTGTATCCTGCTAAATCTCCAATTTCAGATAAGTTCTCCGTCGTTGCCGTTGCCCACAATGCTTTTACTCTGTCCTGAATATCATCACGCATTTCCCAATCGTCAATTCTGATTCTGCCTTTGTCATCGGTAGGTATCGGAGCATTCATGTACAATCGTTCAGCAAATAAACGTTGCATCTGCTCAATACAGCCTTCATGTACTCCTTCAGCTTTCATAATTTTGTACAATAAAGATATGTAAAGCGGAATAACGGGAATAGCCGAACTAGCTTGAGTGACCAAAGCTTTGTTAACCGAAACAAATGCCTTTCCGTTAATCGATTGTAAACTGTCAGTGATTTCAAAGGCAGTCGCTTCCAAATGATCTTTTGCTCTTCCGATAGTGCCTTTTCGATACACCGCTTCTGTAACTTCAGGTCCAATATAGGAATACGCAATCGTGGTTACACCTTCAGCTAAAACGCCGGCTGATTTCAAGGCGTCCGTCCACATCGCCCAATCTTCACCGCCCATAACTACAACAGTGTTGTCGATATCTTCTTGATTGGCGGGTTCTATAGAAACTTGAGTGACATTGCCGGTGTGAAAATCAACGGTTTTGTTGGTAAACGTATTGCCGATAGGTTTTAACACAGAACGATGCAGAACACCGGTTACCGGATGCATACGAACCGGAGAAGCTAAGCTGTAAATGACTAAATCAACCTGACCCAAATCGGCTTTAATAAGATCAATGGTTTGTTGCTTTATTTCATTAGAAAAGGCATCTCCATTAATGCTTTTAGCATACAAGCCCGCTTTGTGGGCTTCTTGCTCAAAAGCCGCTGAATTATACCAACCCGGTGTGGCTGTTTTACCCGGAGCCGGTTCTTTTTCAAAGAAAACCCCAAGGGTAGCCGCATTTGAACCAAAAGCAGCCGTAATTCTCGAGGCCAAACCAAAACCGGTGGAAGCTCCAATAACTAAAACTTTTTTCGGACCATGGATAGCTCCTTTAGATTTTACATAATTAATTTGATTTTTCACGTTTTGAGCACAACCATCCGGATGTGCTGTCAAACAAATAAACCCTCGCATTCTTGGTTCAATAATCATATGCTTGTTATTTAGTGATGTATATTTTGGATTAAAAACGGAACAAAAATAGTAAATTAAAACGGTTAGTTTAGTAATGCTTTGGCATGATTCAACGCAGAATCGGAAATCTCTTTACCCGAAAGCATCTCCGCAATTTCCTGTATTCGTTCCTCATTAGTCAGCAATTTTAATTCCGAAACTGTAGTGTCGCCGGTAACGGTTTTAAATACTTTGTAGTGTACGGCTCCTTTGGCTGCAATTTGCGGCAAATGGGTAATGGCAAATACTTGCATGGTTTTACTCATCTCTCGCATAATTTCACCCATTTTATTGGCAATTTCACCCGAAACACCGGTATCAATTTCATCAAAAATAATAGTAGGAAGTTTGGAATATTGCGCTAAAACCGATTTTACGGCCAACATAATTCTAGACATTTCTCCGCCCGAAGCCACTTTCTTTAGGATTCCAAAATCGGTTCCTTTATTAGCCGAAAATAAAAACTGTAAGCGGTCTTTACCATTATTGAAATATACTTCTTCAACGGTAAGATCAATTTTGAAACGCACATTCGGCATTCCTAATTGCTCTAAAACAGTAATCAATTGCGAAGTCAGTTCTGGAATTGCTTTTTGTCTTCCTGCGTTAATGTGAGCCGCTAAACTATCCAGCTGTGACTCTAATGCTGCTATTTGATTTTCAATAGCAGTAATGTCTTCCTCTAAAGCAGAGACGGAAACCACTTTGGACTCTAACTCGTTTTTAATGCGTATCAATTCTCCAACCGTTATCACTTGATGCTTTTTTTGCAAGGAATAAATCAATTGCAGTTTCTGATCAACACGTGTTAGTTTTTCAGGATCATTAAAAACCATGTCCGATTCACGGGTTAATTCTTTGACGATGTCGTCAAATTCAATTAAAACCGAGTTGGTTCGCTCTAAAAGCGCTTCATAGGATGGCGAAAAAGGGGTGTTTTTTTGAAGTACGGACTTAAACTCTTTTAAATTTTTCAGCAATCCAAACGATTCTTCTTGCGCCAGTACCAGTAGTTTGTCTAAATTCTCTTTGATTAATTCTACATTATTCAGCGCCTCGAAACTTTGCTCCAATTCTTCCTGCTCGCCTTCTTTTAATTGTGCCAATTCCAATTCGTTGAACAAAAACTCATTGTAGTCTTTCTCTTTTAAGACCGTTGACAAGTTGTTTTTTTGGACTTCTAATGATGCTTTAGCAATGCGATATTGTTTGAGTAATTGTTGGTATTCCTGAAGTATTTTACCATTGTTGGCAATGGCATCGATAATCGTGAATTGAAAGTTTTCTTCGGACAATTCTAAGGTTTGATGTTGCGAATGAATATCGATCAGATACAGGCTTAAATCTTGCAATTGTTGCAAAGTAACCGGACTATCATTGACAAAAGCCCTTGATTTGCCCGAAGGCAGAATTTCTCTTCTAATGATGGTTTCCTCCTCGTAATCTAAATCATTCTCCTCAAAAAATGACTGTAACTGATACTTTGCTATGGCAAAATTGGCTTCAACGATACATTTTTCATCTTTATTTTTAAGAGAAGACAAATCGGCTCTCTTACCCAACACCAAACCCAACGCACCTAGGAGAATAGACTTTCCGGCTCCGGTTTCACCGGTTATAATTGAAAATCCGTTGGAAAAATTAATCTCTAATTTTTCAATTAACGCAAAATTCTCAATGGAAAGCGAAGTAATCATGCCCGAAAATAAAGTGAATTAAATCTAAAATACAGCCGTATTATAATCTGATACTACCCCATTTGCTCGAATTGAGCGGAGAAATTCTGTTCAGCGTTTCAATGGTAGGTGCGATGGTTACTTTAGGACCACCGGAAAGTATGGAAACAATTTCATCGGCTTTAGCATCAAAAAATACGCGAGTCAAGAACGCATTTGGGCGTACTTTGTAAATAGCACTCAGTGTTCCGATGGATGCCATAATGGTCTCCTTAGCGGTTTTTACATCTTTAGTCATGGTGTCTAATCCTTCTCTGTGGTATTGATACATGGCTTCACGGTAGGCATCAAATGTTCCCGAAAGTAAATCGCTAATCAAGAAATAGCGGTTTTGATTACCATCGGCCTGACTCCATCCTTTGTAACCGCCTTGTTGGGCAACCGTCATAATTTGTTGGGCGGTATCAAACCATTGTTTGCCACCGTTAAGCGAATACGTATCGGCATCAAAGCCTAAAATCATGTAGCTGTAAAACGCCAAGACTGAAACCAAATTAGAATCGAAAGTAGCCGGATTGAAAATCAAATTTTCAAATTCTACATATCGGAAACTGAAATCCTTGTCGTTATAGTTAAAAACCGGCGATGAATAGGACGAATCAAAAATGGGTCGCGATGATTCTACTTGTAAGGTAGCCGAAAACTGATTGGAATCGTAACTGTTGAGAATAATCACCATCGAACAGTTGATTTTTTCATTTTGCTTGAACTCTTCACCGGTCCAATCGGTTTTGTTGACAAACTCACTGATGGATTTTTCCAAATTTTTAAAAATCTGATTGTTGGTACTGGCAATCTTGTCGGAATTGACCTGAACCGTACAATTCAGTTGCTGCGCTTGAGTCCATCCGATACAAAGCAAAAAGAGAAAACTAATTATTTTTTTCATAGTGTTTAATTACTTTATTGATAATGTCAAAAGCCACTTCTTCTTTGGTTTTGAGCGGCATAGGTTCAATGGTAAAATGGTTATCAATAAAAGTAACTTTATTGGTTGATTTAGCAAAACCGGCGCCTTCATCCTGAAGTGAATTAAGAACTATCAAATCTAAGTTTTTTTTCTGAATTTTCAACTTTGCATTTTCAATTTCGTTTTCAGTCTCCAGAGCAAAACCTATCAGAAACTGGTTTTGCTTCAACTGCCCGAGTGATGCTAAGATATCCTGGGTCTTTTCCAACTCAATTAAAAAATTCGGTTCTGATTTTTTTATCTTTTGTGTGGCCACTTGTCTCGGTTTGTAATCGGCTACAGCAGCAGCACAAATGGCAACATCGGTATCTGTATAATACTCATGACATGCCTCATACATTTCGGCAGCCGAGGTCACTCGAATCAAATGAATATTTGTATGCGAGGTATTGAGATGGGTCGGCCCTGAAATCAAGGTTACTGAAGCACCTTGATTGGCTGCACATTGCGCAATATCAAAGCCCATTTTTCCTGAAGAATGATTGCCTATGAATCGTACCGGATCAATGGCTTCGTAAGTAGGTCCGGCAGTAATCAATATTTTCTTGCCTCGTAACGGCAAGCGACTTTCTAAATCATTTTCGATAAAAGCCACAATGTTTTCAGGTTCTGCCATTCGGCCTTCACCTGATAATCCGCTGGCTAATTCCCCGGTTTCAGCCGGAATCATAATATTGCCAAACTTTTTTAATGTGGCAAAACTTGAAATCGTGGACGGATGTTTATACATATCCAAATCCATCGCCGGAGCAAAATACACCGGACATTTGGCGGATAAATAAGCTGCAATTAAAAGATTGTCACAATTGCCGTTCACCATTTTTGATAAGGTATTGGCGGTTGCCGGTGCAATGAGCATGAAGTCGGCCCAGAGTCCTAATTCGACATGATTATTCCATTCGGCATCTTGGTCTTCTTCATTGTAAAATGTGGAATAAACCGGATTTTTGGAAAGTGTGGATAATGTTAAAGGCGTTACAAAATCCTTAGAAGCCGGTGTCATGATCACTTGGACCTCGGCACCGGCTTTTATAAACAATCTGACTAATGATGCTGTTTTGTAAGCGGCAATTCCTCCGGAAACGCCAAGTAGAATTTTTTTACCGCTTAAAACAGACATGAGAATTAGTCTTTAGTAGTATCTCTGTAGTAAATTTTGTCATCCAACCATTCTTGAACGGCCAATGCATGTGGTTTTGGTAATTTTTCGTAGTATTTGGAAACTTCGATTTGCTCTTTGTTTTCAAAGATTTCTTCCAAACTATCGTTATACGTAGCAAATTCTTCTAACTTCTCAGTCAATTCTTTTTTGATTTCAGAATTGATTTGGTTGGCTCTTTTAGCCATAATGGTGATAGCTTCATAAACATTACCGGTACGCTCTTCAATTTGCGTTTTGTTGTAAGTAACGGTATTTACCGGTGCATTCGTCTTTTTTAAGTCCATCTTCTTTTATTTAGTAAATTGTTTTAAATCGTTCTCGATACGCGCCAACATCTCATCGGCCTTTGCCTTAAATTCGGTATCTGCTTTAAACTTTATTAAGCTATTGTAAGCCGACTTGGCATTGTTGAGTCGTTCTTCCATTTTTGCCGGCACACTATTGATGGCCAATTGATAAGCAGAATCAAATTTATAAAATAAAGCTTTTTCTTTATAAGGTGTACCCGGATAATTAACTAAAAAATTATCAAAAGCCACCATGGCCGCCTTGTAATCTGAAATGTTATTGTAAATTTTGGCATTCTCAAATGCCTTTTTCTCTAATTTTTCTCTTAAGCCTTTCACCAAAACATTCGCTTCGGGTAAACTTGCCGAATTGGGATACATATCAATAAAAGATTGCAACTTATCAATCGCTTTGTAGGTATCCGTTTGATCTAAACTGTACACCGGCGATAAGTGCGTAAAACATTTGGCACCCAAAAAAGAGGCCTCTTCCATTTTCTCACTCTTTGGGTATCCTGATGCAAAACTTTCAAATTGATATCCCGCTAAATAATATTGCTCCGTTTTGTAGAGCGATTGAGCATACATATAAAACAAACGCTCTGCCTGTGGTTTCCCTTTGTAGGCCGGGGCAATTTGCTCAAAAAGACGAATCGCTTTGTTGTACTTTTTGGCCTCGTACATTTTTGTTGCCATCGCAAATTTTACCGCTATATCTTCCGATTTCAATGCTTTTTGGTAATCGCTGCAAGATGAAAACGTGATAATGACAATAAGCAGGGCTAAAAATTTCTTCATTTTGTTGTTGTATAGTACCAATTTTGGGCGCTTACGCGGTTAAAATTCAGTCCCAAAAATAGGGGACAAAGTTAATTATTAATTGTTTACTTCAAAATATTTTTTTCGGATGAAAAAAAACTACATAATTGCTATTTTATTTGTGAAATCATGCAAACGTTTGGCTAAGTTTTCATCTACGTTTACCAATGGCAATCGAACGGTATTTTCTGACAATCCTAATGCTTTGAACACTTCTTTGATTCCCGCCGGGTTTCCTTGTTCAAAAATCATATCGATGGCCTCGGCTAATAAGTAATGAATTTTATACGCCTCATCTGCTTTTTTATTCAATCCCAAATGAACCATCTCAGAGAATTGTTTCGGAAAACCTTCGGCAATCACCGATATCACTCCTGCGCCACCGGCCAAGACCATCGGCAAAGTAATCATGTCATCGCCCGAAATCACTAAAAAGTCTTTTGGCGCATGCTGAATTAACTTCATCGCTTGTACGATATCGCCTGCGGCTTCTTTTACCGCTACAATGTTTTTGAAATCATTGGCCAATCGGATGATAGTGGAAGGCAATACATTACTGGCGGTTCTTCCGGGCACATTGTACAAAATAACCGGAATCGGAGAAGCTTCCGCTACGGCTTTGAAATGTTGGTAAATGCCTTCTTGCGTTGGTTTGTTGTAATAGGGCGATACCGACAGTATGGCTGTAAAATCTGAAAAATCTCTCGCTTTTAATTCCGCTACCACTTCCTGCGTATTGTTACTGCCAACACCCAAAACCAAAGGCAACCTTCCTTGGTTGGTTTCGACCACCGTTTTAATCACCAATTCCTTTTCTTCCTTGGTTAATGTAGCCGTTTCGGCAGTAGTACCTAAAACAACTAGGTAATCAATACCGTTATCAATTTGAAAGTTCACTATAGCTTTAAGCGCTTCCACATCAACTGAAAAATCTTTTTTGAATGGTGTAACTAGCGCAACTCCGGTACCGAATAATGATTGCATTTTATATTTTGTTTAGAATTTTTAAATATTTGAACAGTTCGTCCATAAAGACTTTATAATTTTCCGCATTGGTGTTAATCATAAAATGATTGAGCCGCTTGTCGATGGTGGCAAAGCCAACTTTGAACGTGGCTTTTGACAGATGAGAAACCAACAGTAACGCTGTTTTCTCGGTATCGTAATAATTAATCAGCAAATCAAAAGGTTGGTTTACAAAAGTCTTCACTTCAGCTTTATCTACGGTAGCACGCCAACTTAAATCTTTATGACTGAATACCGGATAGTCAAAAACCTCGTTTTTTTTAATCTTGTCTTTGAAAACAAGGATTTTAATTTGTGCTTCGTCGATGCCATTCTGAATCAATTCTTGTACTAAGGCTTCTCTCTCATAAAAATAACTTTCATCAAAGATAATCCCGACTGTTGTAATCTTAGTATCAGATGGCGAATGTTTTACATTGGACAAACTGCTTTTAACAATTTTTTTTGTCGAAAAATCCTTTAGGTAATTTAAAAACATGCTACTTTTACTTGAATTACAAATTTATTAAAATTAGTACCAAAAGCGATGGTAAAACTAAAAAACAATAGCCTTTTTTTAAAACATTTTGTTTTATTCTTAACATTTGCGGCTTTGGCATCCTGTGCCGAGAAAAAGTTTGCTGTTACCAAAATTGAAGGCAAAGAAATTCCGATAACCGATAAAAATGCAGAAAGCGCTGATATTGAAAATTTTATCAAGCCGTACCGTGAAAATATCGATAAAGATTTGAGTATGGTTTTAGCTAATGCGCCGGAGACTATCGATAAATCGGGCGAATGGCAAACCCCGATGGGAAATTTTCTATCCGACATCACTTTTGAAAAATCGGCCAAAATCTTTGAGCTCCGTACCCAAAAGAAGCTCGATATTTGTTTGCTGAATCATGGCGGTATCCGCACTATTATCCCAAAAGGCAATGTAACCGCCCGAAATGCATACGAAATCATGCCATTTGAAAACAGTGCTGTAGTAGTAGGCTTAAAAGGAGAGCAAGTTATAGAAATGATTGTGTATTTGATTGCAGAAAAGAAACCGCATCCGTTGCACGGACTAACCTTTACCATCACAAAAGACAATCAGCCTAAAGAGATTCAAATACAAGGAAATCCGCTTGATATGGAGAAAGTATATTACGTAGTGACTTCTGACTATCTGGTAGGCGGCGGCGACAATATGCTGTTTTTTAAAAAAGGCGTGGAAAAATATGATTTAGATTATAAACTCAGAAACATCATCATTGACTACTTCAAAGAAAACAAAACGATAACCGCCGGCAACGATACTCGTATCCGAAAAGAATAAAATTATGAAGAGAAGAGATTTTATACAAAAAACAGCGGCAGGAACGGCATTTTTAGGTCTGGGCAGTTTATCGCTAAGCAGTTTTAAAACGATAAATACCAAACATTTAACCATACTACACACCAACGATGTACATAGTTATATTGACCCGTTTCCGGCCAATCATCCTAAAAACCCTAATATGGGCGGCGTGGCTCGACGTGCAGCCTTGATTGAAAGCATACGTCAGGAAAACCCGAATGTGTTGTTATTGGATGCCGGTGATATTTTTCAGGGAACGCCTTATTTTAATTATTATGGCGGTGAACTGGAATTTAAATTAATGACGATGATGCGCTATGATTTGGCCACCATCGGTAACCACGATTTTGATAACGGGATTGACGGTTTGTATGCCCAGTTACCTAACGCCGGTTTTGAATTGGTGTCGGCCAATTATGATTTTACCAATACCATCATGAACGGCCATGTGAAACCGTTTAAAATTTTCAATAAAGACGGGATTAAAGTTGGGGTTTTTGGCTTAGGCGTCGGACTTGACGGATTGGTTGATAAAAAGAATTCCAAAGAAACGGTGTACAACGATCCGGTTTCGGTATCACAAGACATGGCTCGCGTGTTAAAACACGACAAAAAATGTGATTTGGTTATTTGTCTCTCACACTTGGGTTATAAATACAAAGACGACCCTGAAAAAATTTGCGATACCAAACTGGCTGCTTTAACCAAAGATATTGATTTGATTATCGGCGGGCATACACATACCTTTTTGGATAAACCTACTTTGTTAAAGAACATTGAAGGTAAAGATGTTTTAGTAAACCAAGTAGGTTGTTATGGTTTGAATTTAGGCCGAATTGATTTTTACTTTGACGATGATGCTAAAAGCAGTCAAGGTACCTCAATTGTGATTTGATTTTTCGGCGATGAGTACATACTTATAAAACGTAAAAAACGCCAACACGTTGAAAGTCATGGCCAACGGTCTGAAGAACTGCTGCAATTCGTTGACCAAAAAATACTTTTCAATAAAAACGGTGAACTGCAGCATTACAAACAACAATACCGATATCAAAAGCACCGAGTTCTGTTTGTTATCATTCATCACATAGCCGGCCAACGCTACACCGGCAAAAAGTGAAATCAATATGTTTTGCAGTATCAAAAGATAAAAACTGTTTTCGGGTATTTCATTGGTTTCCATAAACATATAAAAGAAAATCAACAGAAAAGGAATGGTGGCAATGGTAACCGGCACAATGTCTTTTATTTTCTGCAATATAAAAATGAGATAAATAACCAAAATACGATGCACCGTAAATATAATCAGCGCATAATACAAACATTCGGTTGTGTTGGGAATGAAAAGCATATTGGTAATCATGGACAACAAAAAAATAGCGGTCACCAACGTACTTTTTCTTTCAGAACTTATCCAATACAATACTACTAATACAAGCGGAATCAGCGGTTTTAAAGTACATATAAAGAGAGTATTGGCTAAGTATTCTGAAACAATTTCAAAAAAAGCAATAACAAAAAACAAAACGGTCAACGACTGTAATATGTTAGCCTTTTTAACCATAACCTATACTTTAACGAATTAAAATTAACACAAAAAATAATACCAAAGACTATTGGTTTAAAATTAATTCCTTCCTATTGTAGCATGGCTAAAAAGTCATCTTCTGAAATAATCGGAATTTTTAATTGATTGGCTTTTTCCAATTTGGCCGGGCCCATATTTTCTCCGGCCACGACAAAGTCGGTTTTAGCCGAAAT
Organism: Flavobacterium sedimenticola; assembly: GCF_030053345.1. Taxonomy (GTDB): domain Bacteria; phylum Bacteroidota; class Bacteroidia; order Flavobacteriales; family Flavobacteriaceae; genus Flavobacterium; species Flavobacterium sedimenticola. Next base: position 409,500 of record NZ_JASGBP010000002.1, on the reverse strand, counting down.
AGAACTTCCCACCTTACCGCCGTTGTCTTCAATGGCTTTTTTGAGTTCGTCACGGGAAAATTTTGAAAAGACACCGGAAACTACAAAGGTTTTACCGATGAGTTTGTCGGTGGCATCAGGATTGAATACTTCCACCAATTCCATTTGAACGCCAACATTTTTGAGTCGGTTTACTATTCTTACATTTTCCGGATTGTCAAAAAAGTCAATAACGCTCTGCGCTATCTTCTCTCCTATTTCATCCACCAAGATTAAGTCCATTAACGAAGCCTCTTGTAAGGCATCGATGGTTTTATAGTGTTTGGCTAATTTCTTGGCTACCGTTTCCCCGACATAGCGAATGCCTAAGGCATATAGCACGCGATCAAAAGGCACTTCTTTGGATTTTGCAATGCCGTTAATGAGATTTTCGGCCGACTTTTGCGCCATGCGTTCCAAAGGAATGACTTGGTCGATGGTCAATTCGTATAAGTCGGAATAATCTTTAACCAAACCGTTGCTGTATAGCAATGCCACCGTTTCGCCGCCCAAGCCTTCTATATCCATGGCTTTTCGGGTGATGTAATGTTGGATTCTACCGATAATTTGCGGCGGACAACCGTAATAGTTGGGACAGTAATGATTGGCCTCGCCTTCGGTTCTGATCAATTCCGAATGACATTCGGGACAATGGGAAATGTATTGTGTCGGAATCGCTTCAGCACTTCTTTTAGAAAAATCCACGCCAATAATCTTCGGAATGATTTCACCACCTTTTTCCACAAAGACTGTATCGCCGATTCTGATATCGAGCTTTTCAATTTGATCGGCATTGTGCAGCGAAGCGCGTTTTACAATAGTTCCGGCCAACTGCACGGGCTCTAAATTGGCTACCGGTGTAATGGAACCGGTTCGCCCGACTTGGTACGAAATCGAATTCAATTTGGTAGAAACCTGCTCGGCCTTGAATTTATAAGCGATTGCCCAACGCGGTGATTTGGCGGTATAGCCTAATTCGTCTTGCTGATGGAAACTATTGACTTTAATTACAACACCATCCGTTTCATAAGGCAATTGATGACGATGCGTATCCCAATAACTGATGTATTCGAAAACGTCTTGTAATGAGTTGGCCAATTTTGCTTCTTTGGGCACTTTAAAACCCCAGCTACGGGCGGCTTCCAAGCCTTCAAATTGGGTTTTGATGTTGAGATTGTGGCCCACAATAAAGTAGAGTAAACATTCTAACGGACGCTTGGCCACCTCGCTGCTGTCTTGCAATTTCAAACTACCCGAAGCGGTATTTCTCGGATTGGAATACGGTGTTTCGCCAATCTCGATGAGTTCCTGGTTCATTTTTTCGAAGCCTTCGAAAGGCAAAATAATTTCACCGCGAATATCAAAGCGTTCCGGATAGTTGCCTTTGAGTTGTAACGGTACCGATTTAATGGTTTTGATATTGGTGGTAACGTCATCGCCTTGAAAACCGTCACCGCGGGTAACAGCTTTTAACAGTTTTCCTTTTTCATAGGTAATGGAAATCGAAGCGCCGTCGTATTTTAACTCGCAGGTATATTGCAACGGTACATTGCCCAATACTTTTTGGATTCGCGTTTCCCAATCGATCAGGTCTTCTTTGGAATACGAATTATCCAGGGAATACATACGATAATCGTGCGCAACCGTTTTAAAATGTTTGGTAATGGCACCGCCTACCCGTTGCGTCGGAGAATTATCATCAAAGAATTCGGGATGCCGGCTTTCTAATTCTTGAAGCTGTTTGAGCTTTTGGTCGAATTCAAAGTCGGAAATGACCGGTTTATCCAACACATAATAGTTGTAGTTGTGTTGGTTGAGTTCATCGCGTAAATCCTGAATTATCTTCTGAACATCCATAAAAAATTGGCTAAACTAGTTACAAATAATGCGCACTAAAATAGCCAATATTTTTGGAAAAAGGAATAAACTTTACGCCTGAATTATCCCGTTGATTTGCAGGTACAATTGGCCGTCACTTAAAATAGCGCCTTGTGTGATTAAATCAAAAATAGCCGAGTTGCGTTCTTGTTCGTATTCTTTTTTGCCCAAGTGAATTTCGACATTATCGGTAAACATATTGTCGCTTAACCATTGCAATCCTTCTTTTTGCATGAAGTCGATTTCCGATACCAACGATTTAAGTACTATCGATTGGATTAACTTTTCCTGACAATGAAAAAGAAAGATGTGGTTTTTAGAAAAATGTTCTAAATAATGCGCATTGGTGAGCACGCCTTCCCAAATTAAATCGGAGAATACGTCTAATTCCTGTTCGGCTACTTCGGGCTTATGGGTTTTAATCGAATCCCATTCGGTTTTATCAATAGATTGTGTCGCCAGGAAGTTGCTGAATTCTTGGTGTAAGGCTTCGAATTGTTCTTTGGTGAGTCGTTTGTACTTCATTTTAAAGTGCTAAGGTTCTGAGGTTTTAAGGTGCTGAGCTACCGGATGACCGCTATTGAACAGCAATTGTTCCAGCCCCGATGGCAGCGGCATCCTTTTAACTTGTTGACAAACAAGTCAAAAGATACAGCGAACAGCGGGACAGGGCTTCCAAAAAAAAATCCCGACGAATCGGGACTTTTTGGGTGTATCTTGAAATATTATTTCTCGGCTACGATTTCGTATGGCAATTCGATTACCACTTCTCTGTGCAATCTAACGGTAGCGAAATATTTTCCGGTACGTTTTACCACACCGCTGGTAATGAATTTTCTGTCGATGGGTTGACCGGCAGCTTCTAAAGCTTCTGCTAAGTCGATGTTGGTAATCGAACCGAATAATTTTTCACCACCGGCTTTAGCCGTGATTTTAATTTCTAATGCTTTTAACGCTTCTGCTTGTTTTTTAGCATCGTCAACTAATTTAGCTTCTTTGAAAGCTCTTTGTTTTAAGTTTTCCGCTAATACTTTTTTGGCAGATGGTGTTGCTAAAGTAGCAAAACCTTGCGGGATTAAATAATTACGACCGTAACCCGGTTTTACCGTTACGACATCGTCTTTAAATCCTAAATTTTGAACGTCTTGTTTTAAGATCAATTCCATGTTGTTGTCCTTTATTAAAGAAGTTAGCCCGCCGTGGCGAGGCAACAACTATTGTTTATATTATTTTAATAAGTCGGCCACGTATGGCATTAAAGCTAAGTGACGTGCTCTTTTAACTGCTACCGACACTTTTCTTTGGTATTTTAATGAAGTTCCGGTTAAACGACGTGGTAAAATTTTACCTTGTTCGTTAACGAATTTCAATAAGAAGTCAGGATCTTTATAGTCTACGTATTTGATTCCTGATTTTTTGAAACGACAATACTTTTTAGTTTTGTTGGTTTCAATGTTTAAAGGCGTTAAATATCTGATATCTCCGTCTTTTTTTCCTTTGGCAGATTGCTCGATTGTTGACATACTACTTACGCTTTAATTTTTAATTTTTCTCTTCTTCTTTCAGCCCAAGCTACTGCGTGTTTGTCCAAACTTACCGTTAAGAAACGCATTACTCGCTCGTCGCGTCTGAATTCAGTTTCGAAAGCAATTAAGACTTCCGGAGCTACTTGGAATTCAAACAAATGGTAAAAACCACTTTTCTTGTTTTGGATTTCGTAGGCTAATTTTTTTAAGCCCCAATCCTCTTTTGATACCATCTTGGCTCCTCTTGACGTAAGAAAATCTTCAAATTTGCTTACTGTTTCCTTTACCTGAACTTCAGATAAAACGGGATTTAAGATGAAAACAGTTTCGTAATGATTCATAATAAATTTTGTTAAATTTTAAATTGGGCGCGAAGATAAAAAATACTTTTCAATTAACCATCACAAACAAGCATAAATCGTCAAAAAGTAAAAAATATCGTTTAAAAGCAAAAAAAATCGATAAAATGCTTGGTGGTTAAAAAAAAACTATCTATTTTTGACTTACCAAATCTATAATAAATAGTATTATGAAACTAAATTGTGTTGTTGTCGATGATAGTTCCATCCAAAGGATGATCATTGCAAAGTTAGTAAATAATCATCCCAATTTACATTTAGTGGGAGATTTTTCAAATGCAATTGAAGCAAAAAATTGCATGTCTGTACACACGGTTGACTTAATTTTCCTCGATATCGAGATGCCGGTCATCAGTGGATTTGATTTTCTGGACGGTTTAAAAGTAAAACCTCAAATTATTTTTATTACGTCTAAAGCCGAATATGCTATGAAAGCATTCGACTACGATGCTACGGATTACCTACAAAAACCGATAGCCCTAGATCGTTTCAATGCTTCTGTTCGAAGAGCGATGGATTTCCATATGCTTAAAAAAGAAAATCAGGAAGAAGAAGGAGAACACATCTTTATTAAGAGTAATCTCAAAAAGCTTAAAGTGTATACCAATAAAATTAAGTGGATTGAAGCCTACGGCGACTATGTAAAAGTAGTGACCGAAGACGACAGTAACTTGGTCCTTTCGACGATGAAATCTTTCGAACAAGATTTGTCAAAAGACAAATTCATTCGCGTTCACAAATCCTACATTATTAATATCGATAAAGTAGAGCGCTTTAACAGCAAGTTTGCCGAAATCGGTATGACTAAAATTCCGTTGAGTCGAAATAAGAAAGAAGATTTAATCAGAGCCTTAGCTATTGCGTAACATTACTCAATAATAATCTACATTTACAGTAACTTTAATCGTTCTGTAGGGTACGACCAAATCAAAACTATTCAGTACTTTCTGAATAGTTTTTTTTGTGCCTTGCAGTGACGTATCTGCCGGTATTTTAACCATAATGGTGCGGATGTATTCGTTGCGAATGCGACTCACCGCCGGTTCCTCGGGACCCAACACCGGAATGGATACACTTTGTTTCAATACCTGATACAACCACATCGACCCTTCTTTGAGCTTTTCGAAATCGCGGTGTTTCAACGTTAAGCGTATCAAACGATAAAATGGCGGATAATAATAAATCTTACGCTCGTACAATTGCTCTTTGTACATGCCTTCGTAATCGTTATGCGTCACTTGTTGTATAATATTATGAAGTGGGTTATACGTTTGAATCACTACTTTGCCGCGTTTTTCACTGCGCCCCGAGCGTCCTGCCACTTGCGTCATCATCTGATAACTTCTTTCAAAAGCTCTAAAATCGGGATGGTATAACATGTTATCGGCATTCATGATGCCTACTAGCGATACATTGTCAAAATCCAAACCTTTGGCCAACATTTGCGTACCGACCAAAACATCGATTTCACGATTTTTAAAACCATCGATGATTTTTTCAAAACTGTATTTGCCGCGCGTGGTGTCTTGGTCCATCCGCTTGATATTCTTATTCGGAAATAACTCGGCTAATTCCAACTCGATTTGTTCGGTACCAAATCCTTTGGTTTCCAAATCGACACTGGAGCAAACATGACAATTCGAAGGCTTTGCCATACTGTAACCACAGTAATGACAACGCAATTGGTTTTTGTATTTGTGATACGTCAAACTCACATCGCATTGCGGACATTGCGGCACATGACCACAGGTTAAGCATTCCAAAACCGGAGAAAACCCGCGTCGGTTTTGAAATAGTATTACTTGCTCCTTATTGGCGAAGGCTTCGGTGATTTGTTCAATTAGAGTCAGGCTGAAATGCCCTTTCATTTTCTTGCGGAAATAACTGTCTTTCAAATCCACCAATTCAATTTCAGGAAGTTGGACGTTGCCAAAGCGCTCTTTTAAAGTGACCAAGCCAAATTTTCCTGAAGTTGCATTATAATACGTTTCAATGCTTGGCGTGGCCGAACCCAACAACACTTTAGATTGATGCGCATGGGCCAAAACGATAGCCGCATCGCGCGCGTGGTAACGCGGTGCCGGATCTTGTTGTTTGAAAGTGGATTCGTGTTCTTCGTCAATGATAATTAGTCCCAAATTCGAAAACGGTAAAAACAAAGCCGAACGTGCCCCAATGACAATTTGGGCTTTTTCGGATTGTTGCAAAACGTTTTGCCATACTTCTACCCTTTCGTTGTTGCTGTACTTGGAATGAAAAACGGCGACTTTGTTCCCGAAATGTTGCGTTAATCGCGAAACCAATTGTGTAGTTAAGGCAATTTCGGGTAGTAAATACAAAACCTGCTTTCCATCAGCGATATACTTTTCAATGAGCCTGGTGTAAATTTCGGTTTTCCCGCTGGAAGTGACACCATGTAATAAACAAACATCCTTACCGGTAAACGTTTGGACGATTTCATCGTGTGCTCTTTGTTGGGCTTCACTCAAATAAAGTTGGTTTTCCCGTTGGTTTTGGGTAAAATTGACGCGGTCTTCCTGCAGGTAATATTCTTCAAAAACGCCTTTATCCACTAAAGCTTTTACGATAGCCGAGGAAGCTTGAGCCGTTTCGGTAAGCTGTTTGACCGAAATGGGTTGGCGCTCCTGCGCTTGTAATTGAAAATACTGTAACACCAATTGTTTTTGCTTACCCGCATTTTTGTTGAAAGTGTCCAACAAGGCAATCAAATTTTCTTCCGATTGGTAGTGCGGATGCAAGCGGATATAGCGAATGAGCTTGGGCTTGTAGACTTCCTGAATCGCTTCGTCGAGCGAAATAATTTTTTTATGGATTAGTTTTTGAATGACCGGCAGTACCGTTTTTTTACCGAGTATCTCAATAATGTTTTCGACTTTCAGCGTGCTTTGGTGTTGCAAGGCCTCGTAAATCAGAAATTCATCGTCCGACAATTCGGCTTCATCGACCACGGTGTCTTTTTGTTGGGAAATGATGGTTTCGCTTTCGAGTAGCAAAGCCGACGGTAAAGCGCCTCGATACACATCACCGATGTGACACATATAATAAGACGCAATCCAAAACCAATGGTTGATTTGCCTCTCATTCACAATGGGCTTTTCGTCTAAAATTTGGTGAATGTCTTTGGCTTCGTAAAGCGTTGGTTCGTTTTGATGCAACTCAATCGCCAAGGCCGTGTAGATTTTGTTTTTACCAAACGGTACCGCGATACGCATCCCTTTTTTGATGTAGTGGTATTCGGCTTCCGAAACCTTGTAAGTAAAGGTTTTAGGGAGTGAAAGCGGCATGATAACTTCAACAAAAAAAGACATGATAATCAGTTTAAAAAATGGCAACCCGTTTGAGTTTTAACCCTGACAGCAGCGGCACGAAGTAAAGCGGATGGCAGGAATTACGTTTAAAAAACGCCTACGGATGGGTTTCTAATTCTTTTTCTTTTTGGCGTTTTATTTTATTAATCGAGGCGTTTAAATCGAACCCTAAGAGCAGAATCATGCAGTTAATCCAAATGTAAAACATGATGACCAACAGCGTTCCGATAGAGCCGTACAGCTCGTTATACTTGGAAAATTTAATCACCCAAATCCCAAAAGTGTAAGACGACAGGATGATTAAAATGGTCGTAAAAACCGAGCCGATAGAGATGAAAGAACGGCGTGAATCGCGTTTGATACCGAACTTAAACAACAACGAGGTAGCGAACAAAATCATGAGAATTACAAAGGCATAACGCCCCATTTCGATGAGCGGAATGTTGTCGGACAACACGTCTTGGATTTTGGTTTTTTGCAAAAGAACCTCAAAAATCACGATGGCGGCCACGGTAATGATAAGCAACAATGCCAATAAAATGGAAAGCGCCAACGACACCAAATATTGGCGGAAAAACTTGCGTTTGTGTGAAAAATCGATGTGATGTGAACTCTCGAAACCGCCTAAAATAGAATTGACCCCATTGGTCATCAAGAGAATGGCCATAAAAAATCCGGTTGAAATTAAGCCCGAATGACTGTTATGCAAAATATCGTTGATGATTTTATAGATGGCATCATAAGTGGTGGGTGGCACACTTTGCTGCACAAATCCGAGAAAATCCTCCTGAAACCCTTCTATCGGAATATACGGAATGAGGTTGAGTATAAAAAGCGCAAACGGAAACAGTGACATAAAGAAACTCCATGCAATGGCCGCCGCGCGGTACGAAATAGCGCCTTCGACAATCCCGATAAAATAGTGCTCAATTAAATCGTAGAGCGACAAACCGTGCAGCCAAGGCAACGGTATTTTTTGCAACAGCAAAACGAGCGTTCTGACTATCGGTATTTTTTTGAGCTTGTCTTCTATCTCGATACTCATTTTTTAAAAGGCTTTGAGACTTAAATCCATGTTATACACTGAATGGGTCAACGCACCGGAAGAAATATAATCGACGCCGCACTCGGCATATTGGCGAATGGTTTTTTCATTGATGTTCCCCGAAGATTCGGTTAGGCAACGATCGCCAATCAGCACGACAGCTTTCTCGGTATCTTCAAAGTTAAAGTTGTCAATTAAGATTCGGTATACGCCATCGTTTTGCAAAATTTCTTCAATTTCAGCCAGGTTACGCGCTTCGACTACAATTTTTAAATCGAGGTTATGATGCTTTAAAAATGCTTTGGCTTTGTTAATGGCATGCGTTATACCACCGGCAAAATCGTTGTGATTGTCCTTGAGCATAATCATGTCATACAACGCAAAACGATGGTTTTCGCCGCCGCCGATTTTAACCGCCCATTTTTCGCAGGCTCGGAAACCCGGAGTGGTTTTTCGGGTATCGAGAATCTTCGTTTTGGTACCTTCGAGCAGTTTGACATAACTGTTGGTTTTGGTGGCGATGGCCGACATGCGCTGCATGGAATTGAGCACCAAGCGTTCGGCTTTCAAAATGGATTGTGAACTCCCTGAAACGTGAAAAACAATATCGCCGTGTTTTACCGGAGTACCGTCTTGAATGAAGACTTCGACTTCCAAAGTAGGGTCGACATTTTCAAATATCATTTGGGCAAAGGCGACGCCGGCGATAATTCCGGTATCTTTGACCAACAATTTGGCTCTGCCTTGCGCAGTATCGGGAATACAAGATAAAGAGCTGTAATCGCCCGGACCAATGTCTTCGCGGATGCCGTTTTGAATTATAATATTAAGTTCGGTTTGGAATTGTGCTTCTGAAATCATGGGATTGGTATTGTTTGGCTAAAGTAATATTTAATTTGTCAATTTAAAAATGTAGCAATCAAACAATCTAGCAATGATTTAATGCGATAATGTAGCAATGGGTGAATCAAGAAGTATTAATTGTTACATTGTTTAATTGTTACATTAATTATACCTTTGCACCACAACAACACACTCATGTACAAACTACTCATTCGCCCAATCCTTTTTTGGTTTGATCCGGAAGAAGTGCATCACTTCACTTTTTCGGTTATCAAAATTCTTTGTAAAATTCCCTTTGTTCCCAACCTGTTAAAATCGGTGTATGCTGTCGAGGACCAACGTTTGGAACGAGAAGTTTTTGGTTTGAAATTCAAAAACCCGGTCGGATTGGCGGCTGGTTTTGATAAAGATGCGAAGCTGTACAATGAGCTATCCCATTTTGGTTTCGGATTTATCGAAATCGGCACCCTGACACCAAAACCACAAGACGGCAATCCGAAAAAAAGATTATTTCGCCTAAAAGAAGACCGTGCGATTATCAACCGCATGGGATTTAACAATGGTGGCGTGGAAGCCGCTGTACTTCGCTTACAACAAAACCGAGGCGTTCTGATTGGCGGTAATATTGGAAAAAACAAGATTACCCCGAATGAAAATGCAACTTCAGATTACTTACTTTGTTTTGATGCTTTATTCAATTACGTAGATTATTTTGTGGTGAATGTGAGTTCGCCCAACACGCCGAATCTCAGAGCGCTACAAGAGAAAGAACCGTTAACCGAGTTGCTCAATACCTTGCAATCCCACAATTTGTTGCATCAAAATCCGAAACCGATTTTATTGAAAATCGCCCCCGATTTGACCAACGAGCAATTATTGGATATTATTGACATTGTAAACGATTCCAAAATTGCGGGTGTTATCGCCACGAATACAACCATTTCCCGCGATGGATTACAGTCGGAGAATAAAGCAGAAACCGGAGGATTATCGGGTAAACCCTTAACCAAACGCGCTACAGAAGTGATTCGGTTCCTCTCCGAAAAAAGCAACAAAGCCTTCCCTATTATCGGCGTTGGTGGGATTCACTCGGCCGAAGATGCAATCGAAAAATTGGAAGCCGGTGCCAGTTTGGTGCAGTTGTATACCGGATTTATTTATGAAGGTCCGGCTTTGATTAAGGAAATCAATCAGAAAATTTTAGCAAAAAAGTAAGCCGTATTGGACTAGCAAACCTACCAAGAAAGCCATACCAAAACTCAGCAACGTTCCGATTAAGACGTATTCTGTAAGTTTTCGGTCTTTGGCTTCTTTTAAATCTCCGAATCGGAAAATGGATTTGGCGGCCAATAAAAATCCGACAGCTTCCAAATGACCACTAGTCACGAAGTAAAATACAAACAATCGTTCCAGGATTCCAATGTAATTGCCCGCATTCTGTAAGGAATCATCGTTTTTGTCCCATTTATTTTCAGGCGTCCAAATCGAAATGATGTTTTTGATAATGATGGAAGTTGGCTTTGTCAAAAAAATCAACGCTGTAACCAAAATCCAGAATTGGTCATCTGCAAAAGAAAAGTCGGGCAACTCACCGTTATAGCCAAAAGTAATTCCTATAATGACCAACACGTGCAACCATTGATCAGCTATAAACCAACGGCGTTTATTCTCTTTTCTCTGGAAACGAAGCTTTAAAAAATCAATACCTCCGTGCAAAAAGGCCAATAATAACGCATAAGCGGCAAATGCTTTTTCACCGACCAACACATAAGCCAATACCGCATGTAAAAGCGTATGTAAGTATAAGTACATGCTGCGGTGTATTTTCTTTTCCTTGTCGGCTACCCAAGCGTCGGGCTGTACTATAAAATCGCCTATGATATGAGCTAACAGCAGTTTTATAAAAATAATCATATGCTCCGATTTTTAATTTTTTGACGAAAGTCGGTTTCGGTTTCCAACAGTAAATCGAATTGGGCGCGTTTTCGCCGGCGACTCACGGCAGCCTGATTGATGCCGAGCTTTTGCCCTATGCCTTCTTGAGATAGATTGGGATTTTGCAGGGCTGTCAAAACCAACTCAGCCGACTGCGGTAACCAAGCATCCATAAACGTGGACGCCAAACGCAATTTTAAATTCAAATCAGTGTCTACCTCCTGGTTTCCGGTATTAATGGCTAAATTAATTTTTTGTTTTTTTAACGATTGAAAAACTTCTCCGGAACGCAAAAAAGCGGATCCGTTACTTTCGGAAATCTTATTAGCACTATACGTTTTATCGCCTATGCCGATACTCATTCGGACATCGAGTTTTAACGTTTTGAAATATGCCTTTAACTGTAATGCCACAAACAGTGCTGCTTCCGGCTGCTTAACTTCCAATTGAAATTCGTCGCCACGATAGATTTCCCAATCGGCCGGCGTTTTACCGAAGGTATTCAGCAATGCCTTAAAACCGTTCATCCACAATTCGGAAGACAGCTTTCTGGAATTAACAATATCGCCTGTAATAATACCAATCATACCCCAAATGTAAAGAATAAATCGGGAAAAACAATAATTATTACCAAAAAACGTAATAATTTAATTTATTACCAAAAAGTGTAATAGTTCTGTTTATTACTTAAAATTGGAATACATCTGAAATATAAATTTTAAAAAACGGCGTGTTTTAGTATCTTTGAAAGCGAATATGAAGCCTATCAAAATTATAGAATGTCCGCGCGATGCCATGCAAGGCATCAAAACGTTTATCCCTACCGAGAAGAAAGTCGATTATATCCAGTCGTTACTACGCGTGGGATTTGACACGATAGATTTCGGCAGCTTTGTTTCGCCGAAAGCCATTCCGCAAATGCAGGACACGGCCGAAGTTTTGGCTCAATTAGATTTATCACAAACCACCAGTAAATTATTGGCCATCATTGCTAACACACAAGGCGCCCAATTGGCATCGATTCATCGGGAAATACATTATTTAGGTTTCCCGTTTTCGATTTCCGAGAACTTTCAAATGCGAAATACCCATAAAACGATAGCCCAGAGTTTGGTTACCTTACAAGAAATCTTGGATATTGCGAATGCTTCCGATAAAGAAGTGGTCGCGTACCTGTCTATGGGATTCGGAAATCCGTATGGCGATCCCTGGAATGTGGATATTGTGGGCGAATGGACTGAAAAGTTAGCCAAAATGGGCGTTACCATACTATCCTTATCCGATACTATCGGAAGCTCAACGCCCGAAGTGATTGACTATTTATTCTCGAATTTAATTCCGAAATACCCGGAGATCGAATTTGGAGCGCATTTACATACTACTCCGGATAAATGGCATGAGAAGGTTGACGCTGCTTTCAAAGCCGGATGCCTACGTTTTGACGGAGCCATTCAGGGTTTTGGGGGTTGTCCGATGGCCAAAGACGACTTAACCGGAAATATGCCCACCGAAAAACTCCTCTCCTATTTTACGGCTCAAAAGCAAAACACCAATACGAGTCCGATGAGTTTCGAAAGCGCTTATAATGAAGCAACAAAACTATTCGGAAAATTTCATTAAAATCTTAGCTGTACCCGGTTGTTTTTTAGTAACTTTATATTCCTCAAATTTTAAAGAGTAACTTTTGCCTCGGATTATTCGCTATACCTTTATCGTACTGATGTGCTTGTTTTGTTTAAAGAACAGCGCTCAGGCTACTTCTTTTACTAAAGATTCTGTCAGTTATTATCTTAAAGAATCGAAAAAGCATACGTACACCGACTTTAACAAAGCCAAATTTTATTTGGTAAAGGCCGATAAAATAGCCCGTCAACTCAATGACCAAAACGCTATTGCTGACGTAATATTTCAATTTGCGGCCAATTACTACATAGTAGGTTCTTATGATATTGCTTTAAAAAATTACATCAAAGCCTCTGAAATTTACGACGCCCAAAACAACAAATTGGGGGTTGCCAAATGTTTGATGGGACAAGGACTTATTCAACAGGTTTTTGGCCGAGACCAAGAAGCGTTGAAAAATTTTAAAAAATCGATTGCCATTTGTCGTACACTGAATAACAATCCTTTTACAGTAAAAAACCTTCTGAATATAGGAGTTTCCGAGGCAAACTTAAACCAATATGAGGAAGCCTATCATCATTTTTCCGAATCGTTAAAACTGAGTCGAAAATTTAAATTGGCTGACGATTCTCAGATGGCGATGAATAAATTAGGCTATATCCATTTTGCTCAAAACAACCTTGACTCCTCAGTGTACTACTATCAAAAAGTACTGAACAACAACGTGAAACCAAACTTATGGGAAGAGGCTTATGCCCTGTCCGGGCTTTCTGAAGTATATCTGAAAAAAGAAGATTACGCTACCGCTGAATCTTACGGTTTAAAAGGTTTTACCACAGCCAAAATTGTGGGGGCCAAATGGGATATTGCCCGATCTTCCGAAATTTTAACCCAGATTTATGAAAAGAAAAATGATTTTAAGTCGGCGTATCACTATTTGGTGATTACCAAAGCATATAATGACTCCCTGTATGCCGAATCTAAAATAAAAGAAGTAAATATTTTACAACTGAAAGCCAAAGAGGCTGAAAATGACGAATTGATGGCTAAGGCAGAAACGGCGCAGCAAAAATTGTATTACACTCGTATTTTTGTCGGATTCATTATCATTCTTTTGCTGTCGCTTTCCGTTTTTACGTATCAATATCACAAATACACCAAACAAAAGGGAACGTTTTTCAGGGAAATTGAAATCAAAAATCAAGAAATTCAAAACCAGCAATCGATGATTCTCTCTCAAAATCTGGTTTTGGAAGAATTGAATCAAACCAAGAATAAGATTTTCTCGATACTTTCACATGATTTAAAAACCCCAATCAATTCGCTCATTCAAGTAATTGAACTCAACAAGCAACATGATTTAACAAAGGAAGAACAAGCTTTTGTTTTTGAGCAATTGCAAAAGCAAGTTGAAGGGACTTCATTAATACTGAACCATCTTTTAAAATGGGCTAATTCTCAAATTGACGGAACCAATGTTCATTTTGAAAAAATAGCATTGAATCAAATTGTAGAAGAATCCGTAAACTCCTTTCATGCCGAAGTAACTAAAAAGAAAGTAACCTTCAATCATCATAACACCGAAAGCATTTTTATCAAAGCCGATATCGGACAAGTCCGGATTATCGTCCAAAACATTATTGCCAACGCCGTAAAATTTGCACCACTCCACAGCCGGATTGATATTTTCTATTCTTCAGATGAAAAGTACCAAAAAATTCATATCAAAGATTATGGAAACGGACTCAACCAAAACAAAATAGAGGAAATTATGAGTTTTAACAAACGACTTCCCTCTGAAAAAGGGACTTCTATGGAAGAAGGAACAGGTTTGGGATTGCTGTTGGTCAAACAGTTTTTAATCAATAATCAGGGACAACTCGAAATTCGAAGTGAAGAAGAAAAAATGACCGAATTTATCATTTCATTTTTGAAGTACTAAACACTAGCCGTTAGAGAATTTTTACTATATTTGCATGCAATTTAACTACAACTACAAATTGCAATGAGCACACACAACTCTAAAATCATCAGCGAAGGATTAACCTATGATGATGTTCTCTTAGTCCCGAATTTTTCAGAAGTTTTACCGCGAGAAGTCAGCATTCAATCTAAATTTTCCAAAAACATTACGCTAAACGTTCCTATCGTTTCCGCCGCTATGGATACGGTAACCGAGAGCGCTATGGCTATTGCCATGGCTCAGGAAGGCGGCATCGGCGTGTTGCACAAAAACATGACGATTGAACAACAAGCGGCTAAAGTTCGCAAAGTCAAACGAGCCGAAGCCGGAATGATACTCGATCCGGTAACTTTACCCCTAACGGCTACTGTGGGCGATGCCAAAATGGCGATGAAAGAATTCAGCATCGGCGGAATTCCGGTTGTAGATGACAACGGAATTTTAAAAGGAATCGCTACCAATCGCGATTTGCGTTTTGAAAAAATCAATTCGCGTTCAATAACTGAAGTGATGACTTCTGAAAATTTAGTTACAGCCGCAGTAGGCACAACATTACAAGAAGCCGAAGGCATTTTACAACAGAATAAAATCGAAAAATTACCGGTAGTTGATGAAAATTATAAATTAGTCGGATTGATTACCTTTCGTGATATTACCAAACTATCCCAAAAACCGAATGCCAACAAAGACAAGTTCGGAAGGTTGCGCGTAGCCGCCGCTATTGGTGTCACAGCCGATGCACTCGACAGAGCTACGGCTTTGGTGAATGCCGGCGTTGATGCGGTAATTATCGATACGGCACACGGACATACCAAAGGAGTGGTTACGGTTCTAAAAGAAGTGAAAGCCAAGTTTCCCGAATTGGATGTTGTGGTAGGCAATATTGCCACACCCGAAGCAGCCTTGTATTTGGTGGAACACGGTGCCGATGCAGTGAAAGTAGGAATTGGTCCGGGCTCTATTTGCACCACGCGTGTGGTAGCCGGTGTTGGTTTTCCGCAATTCTCTGCCGTTTTGGAAGTTTCCGAGGCATTAAAAGGAACCGGAATTCCGGTAATTGCCGATGGTGGTATCCGCTATACCGGTGATATTCCGAAAGCGATTGCAGCCGGTGCGAGTTCCGTGATGTTGGGCTCGTTGTTGGCCGGAACCAAAGAATCTCCGGGAGAAACCATCATTTTTGAAGGCAGAAAATTTAAATCCTATCGCGGCATGGGCTCGGTGGAAGCCATGCAAGAAGGTTCCAAAGACCGCTATTTTCAAGATGTGGAAGATGATATTAAGAAATTGGTTCCCGAAGGCATCGTAGGGCGCGTTCCATATAAAGGCGAATTAAACGAAAGCATGCAGCAGTTCATTGGCGGACTCCGAGCCGGTATGGGCTATTGCGGTGCCAAAGATATTCCGACGCTACAAGCTAACGGACGTTTCGTGCGCATTACTTCAAGCGGTATTACCGAAAGTCATCCGCACAATGTGACCATTACTAAGGAAGCGCCGAATTATTCGAGATAATATTTTTAGTTTACAGTCTCAGTCTCAGTTTGCAGTAATGTGAACTGAGATTTTTTTTCAATATGAGAAACAGGCAATGTGTATTATAATAGAAAAGACTGAGACTGAGACTGAGACTCAGACTTAGACTGAGACTACAAACTCATTAAATCCCCAAATAATTACTTGGCGTAATCTGTAACAGCTCGGCTTTGATTTCATCAGAAACATCAAGTGTTCCAATGAATTCATGAATGGATTCTTTCGTAATGGCCGCATTGGTCCGAGTTAAACCTTTTAAAGCTTCATATGGATTCGGATACCCTTCGCGACGCAAAATCGTTTGAATGGCTTCGGCTACTACAGCCCAGTTTTTCTCTAAGTCCTCGGCAAATTTGGCTTCGTTCAATAACAATTTGTTCAACCCTTTCAACGTCGCTTCAAAAGCGATAATGGTATGTCCGAAAGGAACGCCTACATTACGCAACACCGTGCTGTCGGTCAAATCGCGTTGCAAACGAGAAATCGGTAATTTGGCTGATAAATGTTCGAAAACAGCATTGGCAATGCCTAAATTTCCTTCCGAGTTTTCAAAATCAATCGGATTCACTTTATGAGGCATGGCCGAAGAACCAATTTCACCGGCTTTGATTTTTTGTTTGAAATAATCCATCGAAACATACGTCCATATGTCGCGATCTAAATCGATGATGATGGTATTGATTCGCTTCAACGCATCAAAAAAGGCGGCAAAATGATCGTAATGCTCAATCTGTGTGGTTGGAAAAGAATGTTGCAATCCCAAAACGTCTTCCACAAAAGAAGTTCCGAATTGCTTCCAATCGGTATTCGGATAGGCCACATGATGCGCATTGAAATTTCCGGTGGCGCCGCCAAATTTGGCTGCAAAAGGAATATTAAACAACAAGCGCATTTGCTCTTCTAATCGTTCTACAAAAACCAAAATCTCTTTTCCTAATCGTGTTGGAGAGGCCGGCTGACCGTGCGTTCGGGCCAACATGGGAACGTCGTGCCACTCGATGCTCAATTCTTTCAATTTGGCAATCAAAGCAATCAAGCTTGGCAAGTACACTTTTTCAAAAGCGTCTTTGGTCGAAAGCGGAATCGCCGTATTGTTGATATCTTGAGAGGTCAACCCAAAATGGATAAACTCTTTGTAGGCGCTCAACCCTAAAACATCAAATTGATCTTTGATAAAATATTCCACGGCCTTCACGTCGTGGTTGGTGGTTTTTTCGGTCTCTTTAATCGTTAAAGCATCTGCCGTAGTAAAGTCTTTGTAGAGCTTTCGAAGCGATTCAAAAACGCTTTTATCTACATTTTTCAATTGAGGTAAATCACTTTCGCACAAGGCTATAAAGTATTCCACTTCAACTAAAATACGATATTTTATTAAAGCCTCTTCCGAAAAAAAGGCAGCTAAAGACTTGGTGGCTTTACGGTATCTTCCGTCTATCGGAGAAATGGCGTTTAAAGTAGTTAATGACATGTGGTAGTGTGTTGTTTATTCTGAAATCATTTCAGAGTCTTTTTAGTGCTGCAAAAATAGTTATAAGTTATAAGTTATACGATATGAGTTGAGAGTTTTTTACTGTTTCTTGTCATTTCTACTAAAAGGAGAAATCACATGCATTACCTTAGTATTATTTGATTTTTCACTTCGTTCAAAATGACAAAGACTACTATTCATCTTTCAACTTTTGTTTTAACAAAGGCACACCTTCCGTAGCCATCATCGGTATCACTTCCAGCGGATTTTGCAAATCGTATATCGTGGCCGGTTTCGGATCGATATAAAACACCGGAACATGACGCTTGGCATAATGCATCAAACCCGCTGCCGGATACACCTGAAGCGACGTTCCGACAACCGCTACATAATCGGCGCTTTCTACTATGGAAACCGCTTCTTCCAACGCCGGAACGGCTTCGCCAAACCACACTATATGAGGGCGGAGTTGGATTCCGTTTGAGTCGGTATCGCCAATCTGCAAATCCGTAGTCCAATCCAACACTTCAAATCGATGGTGGTCGCTTCTTACTTTGAGCAATTCACCGTGCAAATGCAAAACCTTACTGCTCCCGGCTTGCTCGTGCAAATTATCGACGTTTTGGGTAATAATATGCACGTCAAAATCTTTCTCCATTTCAGCCAAAGTCAGATGTCCCAAGTTGGGCTTTACCTCGTGCAACTGTCTTCGGCGTTGGTTGTAAAAATCGATCACCAAGGCTTTGTTGTTACGCCAACCGTCGTATGACGCCACTTCCATCACCTCATGTCCTTCCCACAACCCATCGGCATCGCGAAAGGTTTTGATGCCGCTTTCGGCCGAAATCCCGGCGCCGGTTAAAACCACTAATTTTTTCATTTTCCTTTCTTTTCTTCGGCTAAATTTCGCACTAATCCGGTAAAAAAACAACCCCTTTGGTTTATAAGCAAAATATTGTTAATAATTATTCTTCAAGGGTTTAAAATTGATTTTATGATTTTAATACTTTAGTTAGAGTTAGTGCTAATCAATTACCATACATCTCAAAATCAATACACTACCATGAGAAAAATAGTATTCCGATTCTTTTTTATTTACTTCCTTTTCGCCACTGCCCTATGGCAACTGTTTGAGTTTATTCCGGGTTTAAGCGCCATTACATATTTTATTAATGACGCTTTTGTACCGGTAGTCACTTTTTGTAATGACCATCTTTTTCATGTGAAAGACAAGCTAAACATCAACGGTGGTGGCAGTGGTGATACTTCTTATGCTTGGGCCTACTTTTATACCACATTACTACTAGCCGCATTTGGAGCTTTACTGTGGACTGTTTTGGAGCGAAAACCCAAATCATATGATAAATTAGACTGGTTCCTACGAAATCTGCTGCGTTATTTTATCATTATTATCGCCTTTTTGTATGGCACCATTAAACTATTTGCCATGCAAATGCCGGAACCCGGTTTGAGTCAGCTGGCGACACCGCTGGGTGATTATTTACCCATGCGATTGAGTTGGATGTTTTTCGGTTATTCATCGCCCTATCAAATTTTCAGCGGTGTCATGGAAGTGATAGTAGCACTATTACTGCTCTACAGAAGAACAATCCCAACGGGTCTCCTATTAGGATTTGGCGTTTTCCTGAATGTTTTTATTCTGAATTTATGCTTTGACATTCCGGTAAAACTATTCTCCATGCATTTAGTCATTTACTGTTTATACCTGATTATTATCGATGCACCACACTATTTGAATTTCTTGTGGCGCAATCAACCTGTGGGTCGTCTGACTTCTTTCGATATCTCCTTAACCAAAAAGCACTGGAAAATCGCTCGGGTTGCAGTAAAAATTCTCGTCGTCTTATTATTCGGCGGTTTATCCCTTTACCAGAGTTGGGCCTGGAGGGAAGAATTTTATCAAACCAACATCCAAAAACCAATAACACCCGGAATATACTACGTCACATCATTTAAGAAAAACAACACTGAAATCCCAATCTCGCTGGCCAATGATACAATATGGAAAGACATTATTTTTCAAGACAACGGCCGCGGCAGCATTATGACCACCGACACACTGTTGACCCAAAACTACAATAGAGGTTATTTTTCTTATACCGTAAAGCCTAAAGAAAAAACCATTGTTTTTAGTCCGTCCGGCAACACCGACAAGGTGCTTTTTAAGTTGCAATACCAACAAACCGGTGCTAAAACAATGCAGCTTTACGGTAAAATCGAACACGATAGCGTGGTGTTTAATTTGGTCAAATCGGATCGCAAATTTCAATTGGCTGAAAAACAATTCCATTGGATATCCGAGGCCAATCGGTAATATTTCCCTATTTAAATTCCTATTTTTGCTCAAAATTAGGAACGCATGGTCGATTTAGATTACCTGAAATACTTAGAAGAATTTTTAACCGACAATCGTAAAGAACGCTTTTTACAGGTGTTGGAAAACCGTACTAATCACTTTACGATTGCCATGGAAGATGTGTACCAACTTCACAACACCAGCGCCGTGATGCGCAGTTGTGAGGTTTTCGGAATTCAGGAACTGAATGTGGTGGAACAAAAATTCGGGAAACGTATCGATACCGAAATCGCCATGGGCGCTCAAAAATGGGTTGATATCAATCGTTTTAACTCGATGCAGAACTGTATCGATTCGTTGCGCCAAAAAGGCTATCAAATCATCGCCACCACGCCGCATAACGATTCGTGTATGCTGCACGAATTCGACATTACGAAACGAAGTGCTATTTTTTTCGGTACCGAAAAAGAAGGATTGTCACCCGAGGTCATTGCCCAAGCCGACGGTTATTTGAAAATCCCGATGGTTGGTTTTACCGAAAGTTTGAATATTTCGGTTTCGGCAGCCATCATCATACAAGACATTACCACGCGCCTGCGCCAATCCAATCTGAATTGGAAATTAACGGCTGATGAAATTTTGGAAAAACGATTGTCCTGGGCCAAAAATTCGATTAAAGATATTAAGCGTATAGAAGCCCGCTATTATGCCAATCAACCTTAGTCTTTGATGTACTTTTCGTGTTTTTTGGAAAGCACTTTGTATTCTTCATAACAAGCGCTTATCGCATCCAAAATCTGCAAATCGTTAGCCGTTTGTATAAACGATTCGGAGTAATTACAACGCTGTAATATTTCGGCGATTTCTTTTTTATCCACACCCAACAACACCGAAATCATCTCGCGGTCAAACTTCGATTCCAACAAGTTGCGCACTGTGTCGTCTTTCTTCATCTGCTTTAACTTTCGGAGCTCTTTGGGTTTGTTTCCAAAGAAATTATAGAGCATGTCGGCCGGATTAAAGATGGAACCTAAAACTCTGGTAAACGCATTTGGGGAACTTTCACCGGCTTCATAGGCTTGCGGCAAACCGGAAATACTATAACGGTAATTTTCTTTTTCGGGAATTAATTTGGAATCAACCTCCAAATAACCCGTCAAATCGTACTTTTTAACAATTACTTCCTCCAAAGCAATGGCTTTTTCAGTAAGTTGAATCTTGGCGGTACCGTTTTTAAGCCAGTCATTGGTCACGCGTACGCGCAACGATTGATAGCCCAAAATAGAAATGTGCAACGTATCGCTGACGCTGACTTCCATTTCAAAATAACCACTGGGATTGGTTACGACACCTTTGACTTTATTAACATTAATTACATTTACATTGGGAATAGGCAATAACGAATTGTCATTAATAATCGTTCCGCTTACCTTTTGTACTACAGGTTTTTCCTGAGCCAATGCTGTAAATGAAAAGAGAAGTAAGAAAAAAACAGTAAAATATTTCATAGCCGGATTTGATGGTTTAAAAGTATGAAACTCTTTTAAGAAATGCGATGCTTTGAAAAGAGAATTAGAATAAAATTAACAAAATGACGTTTTCGTCTTAAAAAACAACCGATTCGCACCAATTTCAAAACCGGGAACGAGAGGGAACGCCATAAAAAAACTCCGTTTTACCGAAGCAAAACGGAGTTCAACGTATTAAGTATAAACTAAATTGTAATTCGTAATTAAAAATTAGCTTCTTCTGGGTCTTCGGTTTTTAGCCGCTTCAAAAGAACGTCCGGCCGGTCTGTCGTTACTTTCCGAACGCCTTGGCGATCGTTCTTCTCTTTGAAACGAACCCGGCTCTCTTCTCGATGAAGGTCGATCACTTCTGGAACGGTCAGTACGTTCGCCTCGCGTGAAATCATTTCGCTCACCTCGGAATCCGCCTTCTTTTCTCGAACCAAATCCACCCGATTTGCGATCGCCGCCAAAGCTTCTTTCGCCTCGGCCACCACTTCTGCCGTTGTGATCACGGCGGGAGCTGCTGCCACCGTCATTCTTAGAGATTTCCACATTAATACGACGACCGTTTAATTCGTAGCCGTTTAAAATTGACATCACTTTATCGGTGTGTTCACCATCGGTGTTAAAGAATGAAAAGCCTTCTTTTACGTCGACTTTAAACACGTCATCGCGACCTAAATCCAGGGTTTCTTTTAAGAAATCTTTCAATTGCATCCAATCGAAATCGTCACGAGCACCAATGTTAACAAAATAACGCACCGGATCGCCGGCTCTGATTTCTCTCGGTTCCGAACTTCTGTCTGATTTCTCACCCGATAAATCGCGTTTCTTTTTATAGTAATTGATGAATCGGTTAAATTCTACCGAAACCATTTTCTTAATCAATTCTTCTTTAGACAAACCATCCAATACTTCGTTTATCGCCGGCAAATAGTTATCTATTTCGTGATCCACCTCAGTATCTTTGATTTTGTTGGCTAAGTGTAGTAACTGAATTTCACAAATTTCGATACCGCTAGGAATGGTTTTCTCCTCAAATTTTTGTCTGATGATTTTCTCAATCGCATGAATCTTACGGATTTCACTTTTGGTAACAATCACTATAGACGTTCCCAACTTCCCAGCTCTACCGGTTCTTCCCGAACGGTGGTTGTAGGTTTCAATTTCATCCGGTAATTGGTAGTTCACCACGTGCGTTACATTGTCTACGTCAATTCCACGCGCGGCCACATCAGTAGCCACCAACATTTGTACTTGTCGGCCACGAAACGATTTCATCACGCTGTCGCGTTGCGCTTGCGATAAATCGCCGTGTAACGCCGCGGCATTGTAACCGTCTTCGATTAATTTTTCAGCCACCGCTTGGGTATCGCGTTTGGTACGACAAAAGACTACCGAAAAAATATCCGGATTGGCATCGGCCAATCGCTTCAACGCTTCGTAGCGGTCACGGGCGTTCACCACATAAAATTCGTGTGACACCGTAGCCGAACCGGAATTTTTGGTTCCAACCGTAACTTCAGCCGGATCGTGCATGAATTTTTTAGCAATTCGGGCTACTTCTGCCGGCATGGTAGCCGAAAATAACCACGTATTTTTCTCATCGGGTGTATCGGATAATATCGAAACGATATCCTCATAAAATCCCATGTTCAACATCTCATCGGCTTCATCAAGAATACAGAAATTGATGTTTTTAATGTTCACAAGACCACGATTAATCATGTCTTGCATTCTACCGGGTGTGGCCACAATAATTTGCGCACCACGCTTTACTTCTCTGGCTTGTTCTGTAATGCTTGCACCACCATAAACTGCCACTGTATGTAAACCCTTTACATATTTTGAGTATTGTTTAATCTCGTTGGTGATTTGTAAGCATAGCTCACGGGTAGGTGATAAAATTAAGGCTTGCGTACTTTTGTCTTCAGCATCAATTTTTTGAATAAGCGGAAAACCAAAAGCGGCGGTTTTCCCTGTTCCTGTTTGCGCTAACGCAACCAAGTCTGTGTTTTGTTCCAATAGTACCGGAATCGCTTTTTCCTGGACTTCTGACGGATTCTCAAATCCTAGATCTTTGATCGCCAGCAGTAACGATTCATTCAGACCTAATTGTTCAAATTTATTCATATAACGTTTTAAAATTTGGTGCAAAGGTAGTCTTTAAAAACCACATACCCTAATTTAAAATTAACTGATAATCAATAATTTAAACGTATTAACAATTTATTTACAATTAAAACCGATTTTTGAAGGATATTTTTGAGAATTTTTTATAAAAAAAAGAAGCGGCACCTTTGCGATACGTACCACACGGTTCCCGCCATCCGCACTACCCCGAAATCTCGGGGGTAGTTTGCTGCTGTCGGGGCTAGCGAGAACGTTTGTCACTACTTAGCGACGCAAAAAAGCCACCAGCTGCTGTACCGCCAAGCCACGATGACTGATAGCCGATTTTTCGGCCATTGATAACTCGGCAAACGTTTGGGTGTAACCCTCAGGAACAAATATAGGATCGTAACCAAACCCATTGGCACCTCTTTTTTCGTCAATAATACTGCCGTTTATGATACCGGTAAAAAGATGTTGTGTTCCCTTTACATTCAAACAAATGACGGTCTTGAAATTGGCTTTTCGACGGGTTTCATTTTGGAGATGGGCCAACAATTTATCCATATTGTCATTGTCATTTTTCTGTTCTCCGGCATACCGGGCCGAATGCACGCCCGGTGCACCATTGAGCACATCTACTTCCAATCCGGAATCATCGGCAAAACAATCGTAACCATACTTCTCAGTCACATAATTAGCTTTTAAAATCGCATTGCCTTCAATGGTTGACGCCGTTTCGGGTATATCCTCGAAACAACCAATGTCTTTCAAGCTTAAAATTTGAATGGATGCCGGAAGTAATAATTGTATTTCTTTGATTTTATTTTGGTTATTGGAGGCAAATACCAGTGTCATGCAGATTACATTTTAATATAACAAAGGTATTTAATTTATAGAGCTATCAATTTTTAAAATCAAAAAAACGGCAGTGTTAGAATAATTTAAGATAAACTTGTCTGGAAAACCAAAAAACCACACGATGCGTAAATAGTAACGCAAACAAAAACAAAACCTGCAATGAAAACAAATACCACAACCTTTCAGGGGTTCAAATACTTGTGGCTATGGTCATTAGTATTGTTCCTCAATGCCACCACCGTTTTTAGCCAGTATTTGATACACAAAGAAACCGATTCCGGCAAAAAATCCATTCACCATTTAGCCGAATATGTCGATCTAGGCGCCAAAGAACGGAGCTTTGAAGAAGTGAAAAACACAAAAACGCTGGCGTTTAGTCCAATGCCCAATGAAAACACCGACTTTGGTTTTACCACGCATCATTTTTGGGTACGATTCCAACTCGAAAACAGCACTAACGAAAAGGAAGTGTATTTTTTGGAAACCGCTCGTCCGATAACCGATGTAGCCGAACTTTACGTGAGTGATTCCTCTAATACCGTACAAAAATTTCAAAGCGGCGATGCCATCCCTTATGCCGAAAGAAGCTTCCAACATCGCAAGACTATTTTTAAAATAGTCTTGGAACCCCATACTCAAAAACAATTTTACCTGCATGTCAAAAGCGATGGTGAAATGTTGTCGATGCCGATGCTACTGTACTCCATGGAAACACTAATCCAAACTACTTCTTTTGAACAGTTCGTTTTTGGCTTCTTTTACGGAATTCTCATCATAGCGGCAATATTGTATTTGTTCTTTTTCTTTGCCATGCGCGACAAAACCTTTCTGTACTATAGCATGTATGTGGTTTTTATCGGCTTGCTACAGTTCTCCATTGATGGGTATTTCTACCAATTGATTACACCCCAATCGGGTTGGCTTTCATTACACGCTGTCATCCTATTTGCTTGTGTTGCCAATTTCTTTTTGGGCAAGTATGCACAGGTATTCCTTAAAATCAAGGAATATAATAAAACTATCACGTATGCCTTTTACACGCTTTATGTGCTGAATGCGGCCTTGTTTTTATCGCTGTTTGTATTCCCGAATTCCTTTGAGCACTCCTATCCTATTGCCAATGCTTTAGGGTTGATTGTCCTGAGTTTAATCATCGCTTCCCAAATCGCTATTTACAGAAAAACCAAAAAGATAGACCGTTTTTTTGCTACCGGTATCTTCTTTCTAATCTCGGGCTTCGTGATTTTTATTCTCAAAAATTTTAGCCTGTTGCCCCTGAATTTTTGGACCGAAAACGGTTCCAAACTCGGCACCGGGATGGAAGTTATTTTTCTTTCGCTATCGATGGCCAACTTAATCCGAAACCTCAAAAACGAACGCGAGCAATTGCAAACATTGGCGCTACAGCGTTCCGAAGAAATGAATGAACTGAAATCGTATTTCTTGTCTAATATCAGTCACGAGTTGCGCACACCCTTAAACGCTATTTTGAATACCGCTAAAGCTATAGCCAAAGACAGCCAAGACGAACAAATTCAGAACAGCAGTCAGATCATCAAATACTCAACCCACAGTTTGTTGAGTTCCATCAATGACATTTTGGATTTTTCCAAAATTGAGAAAAATGAAATTAAGCTGGAATTAGCCAACTTCGACTTGGTCAAAACCACCGAACATATCGCTAACAATTTTGCACGTGAAGCCGCTGATAAAGGCATTGATTTTTCCTTTCATAAAAGCGAAAACTTACCCGAAATGGTCAATGGTGACACGGCACGTCTGAATCAAATCTTGCACAACGTGTTGAGTAATGCTTTAAAATTTACTCACGAGGGTTTTGTGAAATTCAAATTAGAGGCCGGAAAAACAAAAGACAAAAAAACCACATTCATTTTTACCGTAAGTGATACCGGTGTAGGCATTTCCAAAGAAAAAATTCACAGCATTTACGATTCTTTCTCACAGGAAGGCATCAACAACAAGAGAAAATTCGGCGGTTTGGGACTTGGTTTATACATCGTTAAGCATTTGGTAAACCTGCACGAGGGCAAAATTAAAATAGACAGCACGGTTGATTTAGGAACGGTTTGCGAAATACAACTGACATACGAAACGCTAGAGGTTGCTAAAAAAGTGACTTTACCGGGTAATGAATTAGAATATGATTTAAAAGGGAAATCCATCTTAGTAGTCGAAGACAATGCCATGAATCAAATGGTGATCAAAATGATTACCAAAAAGTGGCTCAATACTACCGTTGAATTTGCGAATAACGGTGAAGAAGGATTGAAAAAACTCACCGAAAATCATTACGATATTATTTTAATGGATTTACAAATGCCGGTTATGGACGGCTATGAAGCCACGATTGCCATCCGAAACGGAGAAGCCGGCGAAAGCAAAAAAGAAATTCCCATCATAGCACTGACCGCTGATGTGATGGAAAGTACCAAAACCCGTGTCATAGAAATAGGCATGAACAAATACTTGTCAAAACCGGTAGATAAAGATACTTTGTTCGAAATTGTTAAGCTGTTGGTTAGCTAGTGACTCATTCGCTTTTCAACACCAAACGGTTCAAAATTTTCTCCAAGTAATGATTAGGAGTAAACTAAATTTATACCTACTTTTGCCTCGTTTTTAAATACACATTTACCATGGTAAAAGATTTATTCGAAAGAATACAAAACAATAAAGGTCCGCTTGGAAAATGGGCTTCTCAAGCCGAAGGATATTACGTATTTCCAAAATTGGAAGGTGAACTCGGTCCCCGAATGAAATTCCACGGCAAAGAAATTTTAAATTGGTCCATCAACGATTATTTAGGTTTAGCCAATCATCCTGAAGTACGTAAAGCCGATACGGATGCGGCTGCACAGTATGGAGCGGCTTACCCAATGGGTGCTCGTATGATGAGCGGTCATACCGATATTCATGAACAATTGGAAAGAGAATTAGCGGCTTTTGTTCACAAAGAAGCGGCTTATTTATTAAATTTCGGGTATCAAGGTATCATGTCGGCTATCGATGCTTTGGTGACTAAAAATGATATTATCGTTTACGATGTTGATGCGCATGCGTGTATCATTGACGGTGTGCGTTTGCACATGGGAAAACGATTTACGTACAAGCACAACGACTTGGAAAGTATGGAGAAAAACCTGCAACGTGCCACTAAAATGGCCGAAGAAACCGGCGGTGGTATTTTATTCATTACCGAAGGTGTTTTTGGTATGCGCGGGCAGCAAGGTAAGTTGAAAGAAATTGTGGAAATGAAAAAGAAATACAATTTCCGTTTGTTAGTCGACGACGCTCATGGTTTCGGAACTTTAGGAAAAACAGGTGCCGGCGCTGGGGAAGAACAAGGTTGCCAAGACGGTATCGATGTATACTTCTCTACTTTTGCCAAATCCATGGCCAGTATTGGTGCGTTTTTAGCCGGTGATAAAGACATCATTGATTACTTAAAATACAACTTGCGTTCGCAAATGTTTGCCAAATCGCTACCCATGATTCAAACCGTGGGTGCGTTAAAACGTTTACAATTGCTACGCGACAATCCGAGTTTAAAAGACAAACTTTGGGAAAATGTTAATGCCTTGCAAAACGGTTTAAAAGAAAGAGGTTTCAACATTGGTGACACCAACACTTGTGTGACTCCGGTATATTTAGAAGGTTCTATTCCGGAAGCTATGGTGATGGTTAATGACTTACGAGAAAATTACAATATCTTTTTATCTATTGTAGTATATCCGGTAATTCCGAAAGGCATTATCTTGTTGCGTATGATTCCTACTGCTTCGCATACCATGGAAGATATCAATGAAACCTTGGCGGCTTTTGAGGCTATCCGAGAAAAATTAGTTAACGGTACGTATGCTAAATTAGCAGCGGTCAGTGTAGAAAATATGGCCTAATTTTAAAGGCTTATCAAAAAAACCATTCCGTAAGGAATGGTTTTTTTTTGAATAACCGATTTACTTCGATTTACTGTACTTTTACAATCTTACTCTCATCGATTTGGTAAGCTCTTATCACAGCATTATAATCGTTAAAATCAACCTGACTGTTTTTACCGAAAAATCCCGGGATTACCACTACCCTAAAAATTTGATTGAGTCGATATCCGGCACTCACACTTGCCAAATCAAATCCTTCCATATTGATTTGTGTGTCAAAACGAGTAAAATCGTAATCATAGCGAAGGTCTAAAGTCCCGTCAGCAAAATAATAGGTTTCCGGCAATGGTTTCCATACATCTTCGCCTTGAAAAGTACCCGACAAACGATAAACCAGAACCATATCTGAAGAAGGAATAGAATGAGGAAATGTCAATACCACCGAATAACTATTCGGCAAGAAATTCACATTACCGTATTCAAACACTTCTGCAATAGTATCATTATCTATTCCGTTACCGTTATCCTCATTCACGGTACAACTTTGTAGCGTTATCATCCCGATAAAAGCTAAAACAAGGGTAATCTTTTTACTCATAACTTTAATATTGTTTTTTGGGAATTTGTAAATCTTCGATTTCATGATTTATAATTTTTAAATGATTAATGATGTTTTGCGCAGTTCAATATTGATGCCAAACTTTCATTTTAAGATAATTTTATACTTTTGGCAGATGAGTCGAAAGAACGCTAAAAATATAAAATCCTACAACGACAAGCTTCACAAAGCGCAAGATAAGGAAAAAGCCAAGAAAGCCGAACGCGCGGCTTTGTTAAAATCGATGGTGCGTAAATTTAATCAGAATAGGGATGAAAAATAAAACCTCACCATTCGTGAGGTTTTTATTTACTACTTGAAATCCCGATATCCATCGGGATAAGCGACCACTGAGTCCTCGCCTACTGCGAGAGCAAGTGTCTGCTTACATATTGCGTCGGTACTGACCGCCTACTTCAAACAAAGCCGAAGTGATTTGACCCAACGAACAGTACTTCGTGGCTTCCATCAGTTTTTCGAAAATATTTTTATTGTTGATGGCAGCATCTTGTAACGCTCGCAGTTGCTCTTCCTCTTTTCCGGCGTGTGCTTGGTGAAGATTTTCTAAGGTGGCAATTTGGAATTGCTTTTCTTCTTCCGTAGCGCGGATTACTTCGGCCGGAATTATCGTTGGTGAACCTTTGGAACTCAAAAACGTATTCACCCCTATGATTGGAAATTCACCGGTATGTTTCAAGGTTTCATAATACAAACTTTCTTCCTGAATTTTACTTCTTTGGTACATGGTTTCCATTGCGCCTAAAACGCCGCCACGTTCGGTGATACGGTCGAATTCCTGTAATACCGCTTCTTCCACCAAATCGGTTAATTCTTCAATGATAAACGAACCTTGAATTGGATTTTCGTTTTTGGCCAATCCTAATTCTTTGTTGATAATCAACTGAATGGCCATCGCTCTGCGTACCGATTCCTCCGTTGGTGTCGTAATCGCTTCGTCGTAAGCATTGGTATGCAAGGAGTTACAGTTGTCGTAAATCGCATACAAAGCTTGTAAGGTCGTACGAATGTCGTTAAAGTCAATTTCCTGAGCGTGTAACGAACGACCGGACGTTTGAATATGGTATTTCAACATCTGCGCTCTTTCGTTGGCACCGTATTTGTTTTTCATGGCTTTCGCCCAAATTTTACGCGCTACTCTACCAATTACGGCATATTCCGGGTCGATTCCGTTGGAGAAGAAAAACGACAAATTCGGACCGAAATCGTTAATGTTCATACCGCGACTTAAATAGTATTCCACATAAGTGAAACCATTCGCCAGGGTGAATGCCAATTGCGTAATTGGGTTCGCTCCTGCTTCAGCTATATGGTAACCGGAAATCGAAACGGAGTAAAAATTGCGGACATTCTTTTGAATAAAGTATTCCTGAACGTCGCCCATTAAACGTAGTGCGAATTCAGTAGAGAAAATACAGGTGTTTTGCGCTTGGTCTTCTTTTAAAATATCGGCTTGAACGGTACCGCGAACTTGCGTCAAAGTTTTGATTTTGATGTCGTCATACACTTCTTTCGGCAACACTTGGTCACCGGTTACGCCTAACAACATCAAGCCTAAACCGTTATTTCCTTGTGGCAATTCGCCGTTGTATCTTGGCCTTGGCAACCCTTTTTTCTTGTAGATTTCGCTGATTTTCTCTTCAACTTCTACCTGAAGGTTGTTTTCAATAATGTATTTTTCACAGTTTTGGTCGATGGCCGCATTCATGAAAAAGCCTAACAACATTGGCGCCGGACCGTTAATCGTCATAGACACCGAAGTCATTGGGTGACTCAAATCGAAACCGGAATACAATTTCTTGGCGTCGTCCAAACAACAAATCGAAACGCCGGCATTCCCTATTTTACCGTAGATATCCGGACGCAAATCCGGATCGTTTCCGTATAAGGTAACCGAGTCAAAAGCAGTGGACAAACGCTTGGCCGGCATGCCTAAGGATACGTAATGAAAACGACGGTTGGTTCGTTCCGGTCCGCCTTCTCCGGCAAACATGCGCGTGGGGTCTTCGCCTTCTCTTTTAAACGGATACAAACCGGAAGCGAACGGGAATTCTCCCGGCACATTTTCCTGTAAATTCCATTTTAAAATATCGCCCCAAGCTTGGTATTTCGGCAGCGCCACTTTCGGAATTTGCGAATGCGACAAACTTTTGGTATGGGTTTCAATCTTGATTTCCTTGTCACGTACTTTAAAGCTGTACACCGGATTTTTGTATTTGTTGACCTTGTCGTTCCAAGTGTGGATGATTTCCCAATTGAATGGATCTAAGTTCATTTTAACACGATCAAATTCCTTCAATAAAAGGTTTAAAAATTCTTTGTTATCCTCATTGAAATTCAAACTGTTAGCCTCAATACCCGATTTATCAATTTCCGGTTGCTTTTTGGCTACACTTTCGATGGTTTTATAAATGCCGTATAGCTTTTGAGCCACTTCCACTTGCGTTAAAACCGTTTCGTCGTACTTGCGATTGTTCTCGGCTATCTCCGATAAATAACGCGTTCTGTGTGGCGGAATGACAAATATCTTTTCACTCATTTCTCGGGTAATCTCGAAAGTTGATTTTAAATCGGCTCCCGTTTTCTCTACAATTTTATCCATGATTTTTTTGTAGAGCGTATTCATGCCCGGATCATTAAACTGAGAAGCAATGGTTCCGATTACCGGCATATGATCGGGATTAACATCCCATAAATTATGATTGCGTTGGTATTGTTTTTTTACATCGCGAATCGCATCCAAAGCACCGCGTTTGTCAAATTTGTTAATGGCCACCAAATCGGCAAAATCCAACATATCGATTTTCTCTAATTGCGTTGCGGCACCAAATTCCGGTGTCATCACATATAAGGATACATCTGAATGTTCTAAAATTTCGGTATCACTTTGTCCGATACCCGAAGTTTCTAAAATGATGATATCGTATTTCGCGGCTTTCAACACCTGAATGGCTTCGTTTACGTATTTAGACAAGGCCAAATTCGACTGACGAGTAGCCAACGAACGCATGTACACTCTTGGGTTGTTAATGGCATTCATTCGAATTCTGTCGCCCAACAAAGCGCCGCCGGTTTTTCTTTTAGAAGGATCAACCGAAATCAATCCGATGGTTTTCTCCGGAAAATCAATTAAAAAACGACGAACCAATTCATCCACCAATGAGGATTTTCCGGCACCTCCGGTTCCGGTAATTCCCAAAACAGGAATGTGAGCCGTTTCATTTTTCTTATGAATGGTATCTAAAGTGTCTTTAGCCACTTCAGGGAAATTTTCGGCCGAAGAAATAATACGGGCAATGGCTGTCGGATTTTTTTCTTCTAAATGATTGATTTCACCGTTGAGTTCGTTACCTACCGGAAAATCCGCTTGCTTTACCAAATCATTAATCATGCCCTGCAATCCCATAGCACGCCCATCATCGGGTGAATAGATTCGTGTAATGCCGTATTCGTGCAATTCTTTGATTTCGGAAGGCAAAATAACGCCGCCGCCGCCGCCGAAGATTTTGATATGTCCGGCGCCTTTTTCTTTCAACAAATCGTACATGTACTTGAAATACTCATTGTGACCGCCTTGGTAAGAAGTCATGGCAATCGCATTCGCATCTTCTTGTATGGCTGTGTTCACCACTTCCTCCACACTACGGTCGTGACCCAAATGAATCACTTCTACACCGGTAGCTTGGATGATACGTCGCATGATGTTGATAGCCGCATCATGACCGTCGAAAAGAGACGCTGCTGTGACAATTCTTACTTTATTTTTAGGAATATAGGGTTGTTCTTGAACCATTGTTAAATAAGTGTCTGTTTTGAGGGTGCAATTTACAGAATTATTAAAAATTTCCCATTTAAAATTTGAAAAATAAAAACGTAATCCGTTTGAGGATTCGAAAGACTGAATTAACATTTATTTGCCATTTTTCGGCATGAAGATTGCTTACTTTTGAAAAAAAGATACCGTTTATGAAAACAAAAGTCGCATTACTCCTGCTTATTCCGTTTATGGGTTTCTCCCAAATCAAAATTTTAGACGAAATCAAAAAAAAGGTACCTGCCAAAAGTGCACAGAATTTAAGTAAGCTGACTTCAACCGATATTTCTAAAGGATTGAAAGAAGCACTCAATAAAGGCATTGAGAAACAAGTCAGCAAATTAACCGCTACCGACGGCTTTTACAAAAACGAACTGGTTAAGATTTTACTGCCCGAAGAATTACAAAAAGTGGATAAGACACTTCGTAAATTGGGCATGAGTGATTTGGCCGATGAAGGTATTCTGGTTCTAAACCGTGCCGCTGAAGAAGCCGTAAAAGAGTCGACTCCCATATTTGTGGACGCTGTAAAAAACATGAGCTTTACCGATGCCAAAAATATTTTGATGGGTAACGAAAATGCCGCAACCACCTATTTACAAACTACTACGACTAATCCGCTGTACGCCAAATTCAGTCCGGTAATTAAAAGTTCATTAGCCAAAGTAGGCGCCGATAAAGTATGGGCATCAATTATTAGTAAATACAACAGCATTCCGTTGGTTTCCAAAGTCAATCCTGATTTGACCGATTATACCACCACCAAAGCTTTGGAAGGTGTTTTCAAAATGATTGCCATTGAGGAAAAAGATATCCGAACACAGTTGAGCGCTCGAACGTCTCCTTTGTTGCAAAAGGTTTTTGCCTTGCAAGACAAGAAGTCCTAAATTTTTAGAAATCAATAACATAAGAATAACAAAACCTTAACACAAGAACTCGAAATCGGGGCTTATCTTTGTACTGTAATAAATTGGTTTTTTATTATATTGGTTAGGTTAGTTAAAAAATACCGGCATCAGGGATGATGTCGGTGTTTTTTTTAAGCTAATTTTTCTCGGAGTTTTTTAAAATAGGCAAAGGCTTTTACCAAACGACTGCCGTACCAGGAAAATAGCGCTCCGTCTACAAAAACGGTTTTGGCATGATGCGTAAATCGACCTACTTCAAAGGCGTGTTCATCTGTAAAAGGAAAAGGCTCAGAGGACAACAACACCAAGTCGGGGTCGCCTTGCAGGCGGATTTTTTTGATTTCCACTTCAGGATACCTCCCCGGGCAGTTTGGATTGTTCTCGTAAATATTCTCAAACTTATTCACTCGTAACATTTCGTTAATAAAGGTATTGCCGCCGGCTACCATATACGGATTAGCCCAAATAAAATAAGCCACTTTGTACGAAGGCCGGTCTTTGATGAAACGTTGAAAATCTTGTTGTGCAAATTGAATTTTATCAACCCATTTTTGTGCTTCGGTTCTTTTATTGAATAACTCCCCAAAATCGGATATCATTTTATAGTTGTCTTCTAAAGTAATGATATTGGTTACCCAAACCGGGCAAATTTCAGATAATGCGGCTACTATCTCAGGCGTGTTTTCTTCCTTGTTCGCTATGATGATATCGGGTTGCAGCAATCGAATCTTCTCGACATGGACTTTTTTGGTGCCACCAATGATTTTTTTAGTGGCTTTAAAATGATAGGGATGCACGCAGAATTTAGTGATTCCGACTATGTTCTCTTCCAACCCCAAATCGAATAACAACTCCGTAAGTGACGGCACTAACGACACTATATGCTTGGGCATGGTTTGAAAAAAGTGAACGGTTCCGAATTGGTCTGTGATTTCTATTGCCACGAAAACACTAAAAATTTTATGAGTTAAATAGAGGCTAAATGCATAATATCCCGCATTTCCTGCTGTAATTTAAGGGCTTCTTCCCTGGCCTTTTCAGCAAAGTCAGATTCCCCGGAAGCATAAATAATACCTCTGGATGAGTTGACCAATAACCCTACTTCATCATTCATACCATATTGGCAAACTTCCGAAAGGCTACCGCCTTGGGCCCCAACTCCGGGTACTAACAAGAAGCTCTTGGGAATAATTTTTCTGATTTCCGCAAAATACTCGGCTTTGGTCGCACCAACCACATACATCAAACGATGGCTGTTTTGCCAAGTTTTCGAAGTTCTGATAACTTTTTTATACAACTCTTCGCCTTCGGTTTGCTGGGTTTGAAAATCAAAAGCGCCTTCGTTGGAAGTTAACGCCAACATAATAGCGTGTTTGTTTTCAAAAGTGAGAAACGGCTCTACCGAATCTTTTCCCATATAGGGCGCCACAGTAACACTGTCAAAATTCAAATCTTCCAGAAACGCTTTGGCATACATGGCAGAGGTGTTTCCGATATCGCCGCGTTTGGCATCGGCTATGGTAAAAATTTCGGGATGTCTTTCATTAATATAATCAATCGTTTTTCGCAACGATTGCCAACCTTTTAAACCATGCGCTTCATAAAAGGCCATGTTGGGTTTATAGGAAACACACAAATCGTGCGTAGCATCAATGATGGCTTTGTTAAATTCGAAAATCGGATCTTCGGTCGTTAGTAAATGCCTTGGGATTTTGTTCAAATCGACATCCAAACCAATACATAGAAAAGACTTTTTGTGTTGGATTTGTTCAATTAGTTGTGTTGTTGTCATAATAAAGTGTTGTGCCGCAAAGGTACAAATTGGAATGCTAAAAGTGAAAATTTTGTAACACATCCCCAAAATTATATAACGCCTTTTATTGTGGTAAAAATAACTTTGTAATGCTAATAATTAGTAATGCCTTAATTTATTATCGCTATTATTAAAGTTGGGGTTAGAGAGAAAAAAAAGCCGTATGTATTTACGGCTTTTTTGATGGAAATAATTTGTTACATTTATGAATTCTTAAATTTCAAAATGTTCCTATGAAGATTTACATCAAATTTGACTTTAATACTGTTTGCCGAAAGGTGCTGGAGGACCAATTAGAGAAGCACAAAATAAAGCATCGTATATTGGGTTTCGGTGAAGTTGAAATTTTAGAAAAGACCGAAACCGTAGCCTTTTCCGCGTTTACTGCTGAACTTGCCGAATACGGCATCAGCATTATTGAGAATCAAAAAACAGTTTTGGTTCAAAAAATAAAAGATACCATTCTTGAGATGATTCACAATCCCGAATTAGTTACTGTCAAAAGTTCTGTTTATTTATCCGAAAAATTAAGTCACAGTTACGGGTATCTTTCCAATTTATTTTCGGATGTTACCTATACGTCAATCGAAAATTACATCATTATTCAAAAAATTGAACATGCCAAACAACTTATGGTAAGCGGTCAACTAAGTCTAACCGAGATTGCCTTTAAACTAAACTATTCGAGTGTGGCGCATTTGAGTACACAATTTAAGAATGTGACCGGTATTACACCGTCGGCATTTCAACGAATCATCAATAAGAGAAAAGAAATAGCCTTAAAAAAATAAACTATGCAGAAAGAATATATACATATTATTTTGGCCGATGACGACGAAGATGACAGGCTATTTTTTACCGATGCTTTTGAAGAATTAAAAATCAATACCAAAGTCAACACTTTTGCTGACGGTGTAGCGTTAATGAATTATTTAAACCAGCCCGATGCTGTTTTGCCCGACGTGCTTTTTCTGGATTTAAACATGCCCAGAAAAAACGGTATTGAATGTTTGGATGAGATTAAAAGCGATGAAAAATTTAATGATATCGCTATTGCCATTTTTTCAACCTCTTCTTCAGAGGAACATATCGAAGAAACGTTTGTACGTGGGGCCAATATTTACATTAAAAAACCAAGTGATTTTGCGACACTCAAAAAAGTATTATCGGATGTAGTCACCCTTAATTGGCAATACCATACGTCCGGATTGAACAAGGATAATTTTTTAATGCGAATCTAAATTCAGCCTCATGAAACTCCATGCATTTTACAAATCACCTACCTTTCTCAAAAGTGTTTTTGTGGTTTCTATATTTGCGATTTTTTTCATATCAGCGGTGACGTTCAAACACATCAATCTGCTCAATAATTCCTCTAAATGGGTCACCCATTCTTACGAAGTAAATTTGGAACTTGAGCGCTTATTTTCGTATTTAAAAGATTCGGAAACCGGACAACGCGGCTTTTTAATCACCAAAGATTCTACTTTTTTAGAACCGTATTTGCACGCCAAAGAAAAAATCGATCGCTCGTTTAAAATCGTTAAAAGTTATACCAAGGATAATCCGCTGCAGGAAAATAACATCCGCAAATTAGAATTCTATATTAATAAAAGACAAAATTATCTCTCCAAAACACTTCATATGTCGCTCAACCGTTCCCTGAGTGATGAACAATTAAAAGAAAAGATGATTATCGGAAAATTGACTATGGATAGTGTTCGCAGTCATATCAACGAAATGATTCTTTTAGAAAAAAAGAATCTTATTGCCCGCGAATTGAGTTATAAAGACACGATTAAAATCACCCCTATTTTTGTCTACATAACGCTTTTGATTACCTTAGTATTGATATCCATATCTTATATTCGAATCAATAAAGATTTGGAAAAAATGCAAGTTTCCAACAACCGCCTCAAATTACTGAATGAATCGAGCAGTTTGGCCGAGATGGTGGGTAATTTCGGAAGTTGGCAACAAGATATTACGACCGGCGTATTTACTTTTTCTGATAATATTTACCGTCTTTTGGGCTGTGAACCGCAATCTTTTAAAAAAGGACAAGACGATTTTATCAAGTTTGTCCATCCCGAAGACCGTCATACCTTTGAAGGGTTAACTTCCGAACAAATAGACAACAAAAATTTACCCGCTTTTACCTATCGTGTGACTACCAAGGATAAGAAGCTGCGCTATTTCAGAACTACCGGCAGAATCGTAACCAATAAAATGGGTAACGATCTTTTAATAGGAACCACAAGCGATGTCACCGATGAAGTATTGTCGTCTTTATCCTTGGAACAACAAAACTTGGAGCTTGAGGCCAGTAATAAAGAATTGTTGGCATTTAATTACGTGGCCAGTCATGATTTGCAAGAACCGCTGCGTAAAATTCAAACTTTTATCTCCCGTCTTTCGGATAAAGAATACGACAAACTTTCGGATAATGGTAAAGAATATATCAACCGAATACTCTCATCGGCCGAACGCATGCGCATTCTTATTGACGATTTACTGCAATATTCGAGAGCCAATAAAACCGAAAAAGTATTTGAGAAAGTCAATCTGAATGATTTGCTCGAAAATGCCAAAGTCGATTTAGCGCAATCTATCGAAGAAAAAAGCGCCGTTATCGAACATGAATCGTTGCCCAAGATGACGGTTATTCCGTTTCAAATTCAACAATTGTTCATCAATCTTATTGGCAATTCATTAAAGTACAGCAAAGACAATGTACCACCCAACATCAAAATCTCTTGTCAGAAAGTAACCGCCACCGAGGAAACTCAAATTCCGAAAAACACCAAGGACAAGTTTTATAAAATTACGTTTGAAGACAACGGCATCGGCTTTGAACAAGAATATGCCGAAAAAATATTTATTCTTTTCAATCGTTTACACAACAAAAACGATTATGCGGGAACCGGAATCGGACTGGCCATTTGCAAAAAAATTGTGGAAAACCATCGCGGTTTCATTTTTGCTAAAGGAGAGCCCAATATAGGAGCCACTTTTACCATTTACTTGGCCGATAATTAAATATCACTCCGGGACTTAAGAACGTTGTAATGGAAATTGTATAACAATTCGAAAAATTGTTGTAACGCAAAAACCTTCATTCGGCTGCAACTTTGTATTCTGATAATCAAACAAATTATTGTGTAACCTACAACGTTGTCTTATGAAAAATATAGCCCTATTCTTCATCGTAAGTTCCCTCCTAACTGTCAATGCACAAACTACAGAAAACAATCCAAAAGTAGTTGCGGCAACATCAAACTCCGAAATACGTTACTACTATTTTCCAAACATGGAAGCGTATTATGATATGGAAAATCAGGTTTTCCGTTATCAGCACAACAAGACTTGGATGGTAAGCCCTCAATTACCGCCTAATTACGGCGGCTATTCTTTGTATAAAAATGAAAGAGTCGTTCTCACAGATTATTACGGCGACCATCCGGAGCAATTTATCAAAGAGCACCGCAAACAATATCCGTACAATCCGAAAGGACGCATTAAGAGACCGCAACCTGAGTTTAACGATAATTTTACCGCTGTTTTAGAATAGAATACAAAATATAAAAAACCATATCATGCAAAACTTATTATATACCATAGCTGTAGTGCTCATTGTACTCTGGCTTTTAGGATTCCTGGTGTACAACGTAGGATCGATGATTCACATCTTACTTATTATCGCTGTGATTGCCGTATTGTTAAAAATCAGTAAAGGAAAAGAAATATAGAAACAAAACGACGCCACTATTAATTCATTTCAACACCATGAAAACACTATGTTGCAATCCTTTGCGAATGCTTGTAGTTTTCGGACTATTGGCAAGCACGGCGCTTTCGGCTCAAGAAACGGCGTCTAAAAATTATGATCAAGGCTTCCGATTAGGATTCGGAATAAACGGCGGATTACCGCTTCATGAACCGTATGACTATAATTTAGGTGGCGATATTCGACTCCAATACGATTTATCCAAACGCTACTCCATTACACTGACGACCGGTTTCAGCAATTTTTTTGTCAGTGGAAAAGACAATGATTTAGGCTACATCCCAACCAAATTAGGATTTAAAGCTTTTGTATTGAGAGACAAATTGTATTTGTTGGGCGAAGCCGGATATGCCGTGACTGTGACTAATGATTACCATGAAAACTCCTTTATTATCAGTCCGGGTATTGGTTATGCAACGGATATCATCGATATTAGTTTGCGCTACGAATATTACAACGACTTCCCTATCCTGGAAAACAACACCGAAAATACCGGTTTGGGACAAATTGCTTTGAGAATTGCTTACGGGTTTAGGCTGTAATACCCGTTAAGTCATAAAAAAGGCTAACAAATGTTAGCCTTTTTTTATTTAGTATACTTCGCTTTCTTTAAGCTTCTCGGTGTTAGCTACCAATTGCAGTTCGTCAATCATCTTTTGAATATTTCCGTTCATGAAACCGTCTAAATCAAAAATGCTTAATCCGATACGGTGATCAGTAATACGCCCTTGTGCATAGTTATAGGTTCTGATTTTTGCCGAGCGGTCGCCGCTGCTTACCTGAGAGTTACGTTTCTTCGCGTCCTCTTCCTGCTTTTTGGCCAATTCCATTTCGTACAAACGCGAACGCAATACGGTTAAAGCTTTGTCCTTGTTTTTGTGCTGCGATTTTTCATCCTGACATTGGGCTACCAATCCGGTTGGAATGTGTGTCATACGTACGGCCGACTTGGTCGTATTCACCGATTGTCCGCCCGGTCCGGAGGAACAGAAAAAGTCGATACGCACATCATTCATGTCAATTTGTACGTCGAATTCTTCGGCTTCCGGCAAAACCATAACGGTGGCGGCAGATGTGTGTACGCGGCCTTGGGTTTCGGTCTGCGGTACGCGTTGTACACGGTGTACCCCGGCTTCAAACTTCAAGGTACCGTACACATCTTCACCGGTAACTTCAAAAATAATTTCTTTGAAACCACCTGAAGTTCCCTCATTCATATCGACTACCGAAGTTCTCCAGCCTTTGCTTTCGCAGTATTTGGTATACATACGGTACAAATCGCCGGCAAAAATAGAAGCTTCATCCCCACCGGTTCCGGCGCGGATTTCCACCATAACGTTCTTGGCATCTTCCGGATCTTTCGGAATCAACATAAACTTGATTTCTTCTTCCAATTGCGGCAAACGCTCTTTGGCTTCGTCCAATTGCATTTTGGCCATTTCCACCATTTCGGCATCCGAACCATCGGCTATAATTTCGTTGGCTTCTTCAATATTTCCGGTGACATTAATAAGTTCCTCACGTTTATCCATGAGGGCTTTCAATGTCTTGTATTCCTGATTTAACTGTACATAACGCTTTTGATCGGCAATGACATCGGGTTGAATAATCAAATCCGAAATCTCATCGAAGCGTTGTTTTACATATTGTAATCTTTCTAACATTGTTGCAGTTTTCTTTTAAAAGTGTGCAAATTTAGACAAAATAAAGCAATAAATTTTATTTTTTTTGGAGCTGTTACCGGCTATTCGTTACAATCTTTTTGTCCCAAATAAATTCGGAACAAAAAGGATTTCCACTACTATCCGAGCTAGTACTGTAGTGTTTTTTTTGTACTATTGCAATACTAATTCACCATTATGAAAAAATCAATCCTTATTATAGCTATTGTTGTATTCGGTTCATGCCAAAACAAATCCGACAAACAATTTGAGAAACTCGAAAAAATGAATTGGCTTATCGGACAATGGGAAAATACTACGCCTGAAGGGTACTTAACGGAGACGTGGAGCAAGGCAAACGACAGCACTTTCTCGGGACAAGCCTATTTTATTATTAAAGAGAAAGATACGGTGCATAACGAGACTATCATACTGACACAAGTAAATGAGGAGTTGATTTACCGACCAACCGTAAAAGGACAAAACAACGATGAGCCGGTCGACTTTAAACTGACTTCTGATACAGAGAACCGTTTTTCTTTCGAAAATCCGAAACACGATTATCCCCAAAAAATAGTCTACAAAAAAGTCAATGATAAATCATTAATAGCCACTATTTCGGGTGTTCAACAAGGAAAATCAAGTAGCGAAAGCTATCCGATGAACAAGAAATAACCCACTGGTTCCTGATACATTACTCAAAGTCTCGCCTAAACAACGAGACTTTTTTCATTACTAAAACTTAGTAAATCAATAGCTTAAAAAATATTATTTGTATTTAGTCTAAATAAGTTTTGATAATCCAAATCGAGTTTTTAGATTTGCATTATTATTTTAATTTAATCTAAATAAGAATGAAAAAAATACTAATCCTAACAACCGGTCTTTTATTGTCGATAGCAAGCGTTGGTCAAGAAACAAAAAAAGATACGATTACCGCTTTGAAAGAAGTTGAAATCAACACCAACAAATACAAATACAAAAGAGAAAAAAGTACAACGGTATCCAAAATGCCGCTGAACAACATTGAAAATCCGCAAGTATATAACACTGTAACGAGCGAATTATTAAAAGAACAAGTCATAACTAACTTTAACGACGCCTTAAAAAACGCAACCGGTATAACCCGATTGTGGGAATCCACCGGTCGGGGCGGCGATGGTGCCGAGTTTTATACCATGAGAGGTTTTTCCTTACAGCCCACTATGGTAAATGGTTTGCCGGGTATCAATAACGGAAGCATCGACCCGATTAATGTCGACAACATCGAAGTCATCAAAGGGCCATCAGGAACGTTGTTTGGCAGCAGTCTGATTTCTTACGGAGGGTTAATCAACATCGTAACCAAAAAACCGCACCAAAACTTTAGCGGTGAAATCGGATACAATGCCGGAACGTATGGTATGGACCGCATAACAGCCGATGTGAATGTTCCGTTGAATAAAGATGTGGCGGTGCGCATTACTTCGGCTTACCAAAATGAAAACTCGTTCCAAGATGCCGGATTTTCCAAATCACTTTTTTTCGCGCCATCTTTAAGTTATAAGGTGAACGACAAGTTATCGTTTTTGATTAACACCGAATTCACCAACAGGACTTCGGCCAATGCACCGATGATTTTCTTGAGTCGATATTCACCTTTATCATTCAATTCCATCGATTTATTCGAACAGAATTACAAAAAATCATACACGTCAAACGAGTTGACTATCAGCAATCCGACCTTCAACATGCAAGCGCAAATGCAGTACAAATTATCGGAGCAATGGACATCGCAAACGGTTCTATCCCGAAGCAACAGTAAAACCGATGGGTATTACTCCTATTTATGGGATTCGGCTAATGGTGACGAGTTTACCCGATTCATTTCTAAACGAAACGGACAAACCTTGGCGACCGATATTCAACAAAATTTTATTGGTGATTTCAAAATCGAAGGCTTAAGAAACCGAATGGTTATCGGTGTAGATTACTACAAACAAAACATCCTGAACGGAAGCAACAATTGGGTTGGTGCCGGAACGATTTCTCTGGTAAACCAAACCGATTCGGGTGAAGCCAACTTAACGCAAGCCGGCATCGATAACCTATTGGCCGGAAGTTTTGAACCTAATTCGGACACCGAATCACAAGTGGTTAGTGCTTATGTTTCGGATGTCATCAACATCACCACCAAATTATCGGTTATGGCCAGTTTGCGTGTAGATGAATTCAGAGGAAAAACATCGGCTTACGCTGCCGAGGAAGTGAAAAGTCAGATTGCGGTTTCCCCAAAATTCGGAGCCGTGTACCAAATTATTGAAAATAAAGTTTCGGTTTTCGGAAATTATATGAACGGTTTCAGAAATATTGAGCCCGGACAAAGAGCCGACGGTCCAACCAACACTGTAGCCACGACTTTCGATCCGGAACAAGCCAACCAATACGAATTCGGATTAAAAACCAACTTGTACAAAGACATTATTTCCGCTTCA
The DNA here is from genome assembly GCF_030053345.1 of Flavobacterium sedimenticola. Taxonomy (GTDB): domain Bacteria; phylum Bacteroidota; class Bacteroidia; order Flavobacteriales; family Flavobacteriaceae; genus Flavobacterium; species Flavobacterium sedimenticola. Next base: position 366,204 of record NZ_JASGBP010000002.1, on the reverse strand, counting down.
CTCAGCTATTACGACATTAATGTTAAAAATCGATTAATGGCCGATGCTACGAATCCGAATGCTTCGGTACAAGGTGGCGAAGTAGAAAGTAAGGGTGTAGAATTGAGCGTAACGGTAAACCCGGTTAAAGGGTTTAACATCATCGGTGGTTACAGTTACAACGACAGCGAAGTAACCAAAGACAATACCGATAGCGGCTATCTAGGCTTGCGTCCGGAAGAAGCCGGGCCGAAAACCTTAATCAATTTATGGGCGAATTACTACTTTACCGAAGGAAAACTAAAAGGTTTCGGTTTAGGAATTGGCGGAAACCATGCCAGTGAACACAAAACCTTAAACAGAGCCAATATTGGCACCTTCACTTTACCCGACTATACTATTTTGAATTCGGCTTTATCTTATAACAACGATAAATTCAACATTACTTTAAAAGTAAATAATTTATTTAATGAAAAATATTATACCGGTTGGTCAACCGTTACCCCACAACGCTTGCGAAGTGTAACCGCCGGATTGACATATAAATTTTAATCGTTATTAAAATTTGGTTTTTTGTTTGTTTAATGAAACTCCTCATTGCGGTGAGGAGTTTTTAACCGCTGTAAATGAGAAAATTCGGCTTTAAAAAAATTATTAGAAACCTCCATCTTTGGTTGGGATTGACCTCGGGTAGTATTGTTTTTGTTATTGCGATAACCGGTTGCTTGTATGCTTTTCAAGAAGAGATTCAGAACATCACCGAAACCTATCGCTTTGTCAAAAAGGAAAACAAACCCTTCCTCCTGCCCACTGAATTAGAGCAAATTGCTCGTGCCGAATTGCCCTGGAAATCACTACACGCCATCAAATACAATGGCGAAAGTCGGTCGGCTGAGGCTATATTTTTCAGTCACGACGACGAAAACAAGCAAAAGGATTACTACGATATCATTTACTTAAATCCGTATACCGGTGAAATTTTGGAAGTAGCCGATATGTATTCGGGCTTCTTCCGATGGGTTTTAGATGGCCATTTTTATCTGTGGTTACCACACGAAATTGGGCAAACCGTTATAGCCACTGCAACGCTTATTTTTCTATTCATGTTAATTACGGGACTAATTCTTTGGTATCCGAAAAATAAAAAAGCGGCCCAACAACGCTTTTGGTTTCGCTGGAAGGATGGTTTAAAATGGAAACGCAAAAACTACGATTTGCATAACATTACCGGTTTTTATGTAATGTCCATTGCTTTAATTTTTGCCATAACCGGTTTGGTTTGGGGCTTTCCGTGGTTTGCTTACGGCTACTATACTTTAATCGGTGGCGAGAAATCGTTGGTGTATCAAGACCCAATTTCGAAGAAAGAAGTTGGCTATACTGCTGTTGAAAAACCTTTAGATAAAGTTTGGCTCCTCATGCAAAAAGAATACCCGACAGCCCAATCTATTGAAGTCCATCCGCCGGAAACCGATTCCAGCTCGATAGCCGCCAACGCCAACTTGGACAAAGGCACTTATTGGAAAACCGATTATCGCTATTTTGATCCATATACATTAGAAGAAAAAGAAGTCAATCATATCTATGGAAAACTACAAAATGCTACAATTTCCGATAAGCTCATCCGAATGAACTATGATATTCATACCGGCGCCATATTGGGGTTACCGGGTAAAGTTTTTGCGTTCCTGATTAGCTTATTGATTGCCAGTTTACCTGTTACCGGCTTTTTAATTTGGTATGGTAAAAAAAAAGGGCGCAGACTAACGTGAATAATTTTTGAACATATAAATCCAAATCATCCGCGAAAGCCGGATATTGAAACAACTGAGCAGCACAATCACCACCGCGATAATAGGTACAATTCTCAAATCGAAAGTCTTTTCAAAAAACGGACTTGATATCAGATAAGTAATAATGCCTTGCCCGACGGTTAAACCGTAATTCACAAACATAGCACCGAAAAAATAACCCGGCTCTTTTTCGAATTTAAAGTTACAATGACTGCAGTATTCGTTCATCTTCGGAAAACCCAAACTAAAAAAGAAACTCTTGTCGGCAAACACCTTCCCTTGGTGACAATTAGGGCACTCGTTTCGAAATATGTGGTAAAGACTCTTAAGCATGATTCTTTTTTTGACAAAGATAAATAGTCTATCCTAATCAATTGTTTAGTATCTTCGCTAATAATAGCACAATTACGACATTTTGAAAAAGAATCCGGTTTACAGTATTGATAATTTCAAAGCCAATCCAGGTAAAGAAAAGCTCTATATCAATACGTTTCAAAACCATCTAACGGCACATAGCTTTATTGAAAAACCGCATCGGCACAATTTTTACCTGCTGGTTTTATTCACCAAAGGCAGCGGTTCTCATGAAATTGATTTTACTAAATACACCATACAACCCGGTAGTTTGTTTGTATTACAACCCGGACAAATGCATCATTGGCAATTATCGGATGATATTGAAGGTTACATTTTCTTTTACTCGCAGGAAATTTACAATCTGTATTTTGGCAACAAAAAAATAGAGGATTATCCGTTTTACCAATCGGTGATGAACCAACCGGAGATTATTTTTCAAACCGATGAGTTGGCCGCAATACTGCCCTATTTCGATTTAATGATTCACGAAAGTCAAAGCAGCCATCCCAAAAAAGATGAAAAATTATTGAACCTGCTCGATTGTATTCATATCGAAATCTCCCGAAAATATCTTGCCGAAGTAACGCATACGGCGCACTCGTATAACTACAAAATTCAGCAATTGGAACAACTCTTGGAGCAATATTATACAACCGAAAAATTGCCTTCCTTTTATGCTGAAAAAATGAATATCACGCTAAAGCATCTGAACCGAATCAGCAAAACTATTTTGAACCAAACCGTAACCGAACTCATTGCCAATAGGGTTGTTTTGGAAGCCAAACGATTGTTAACTGATGCTTCAAAAACCATTAATCAAGTTGCTGATAATTTGGGGTTTGAAAATTATTCCTATTTTACTAGACTATTTAAAAAACAAACTGGTATGACACCGAGTGAATTTCGAAAAAAGGTAAATTGAAAAACCCGTTCAATAATGAACGGGTTTCTGATTATTTAACTCTTTTGAGATATCTAAAATCTAATTCTTAGTCGGTATATTGGCCAAAATCTCTAAGAAAAATTTCCAAAATTTTTGAGACGATTTTATCGAGGCTCTTTCATCCGGACTGTGCGCGCCGTGGATGGTGGGTCCGAATGAAATCATGTCCATACCCGGATAATTGGTACCTAAAATACCACATTCCAATCCGGCGTGACACGCCACTACATTGGGTTTGCTTCCGTTTTGTTTTTCGTAAATATCTACCAAAACATTTAGGATTTCGGAGTTCACATTCGGGGTCCAACCCGGATAGCTCCCACTGAATTCCACCTCACAACCAAACAACTCATAGGCCGAACGCAATGCATTGGCCAAATCCATTTTAGAGCTTTCTACCGAAGAACGGGTCAAATTCTGAATCGAAATGGCACCGTCTTTCACAATTACACGGGCAATATTGTTGGAGGTTTCCACCAAATCGGCCATATCAGCACTCATACGGTAAACGCCGTTATGCGCCGCATAAATCGAACGCAACAACCCTTCTTGCACGCCTAAATCCATGACTTTCGCCGGTAAATCGCTCTTTACTATTTCGATGGTCAAATTGGGTTCCGTCGTTTTGAATTCGGTTTTAATATCGTTGATAATTTCCTGCATATCAAACACAAAAGCCTCGTCGTACATGCCGGCCACAATTACTTTGGCCACACTTTCACGCGGAATCGCATTGCGCAAACTGCCACCGTTGATTTCGGCAATTTGCAACCCAAAATTTTCAAAACCGTCAAACAATAAACGGTTCATAATTTTATTGGCATTACCCAAACCTTTGTGAATATCCATTCCGGAATGTCCGCCATTCAAGCCTTTCACGGTAATCGTATACCCTACCGAACCTTCGGGAGTTGCTTCTTCATGATAGCTTCTGGTCGCAGTAACATCAATCCCTCCGGCACATCCGATGTCAATTTCATCATCTTCTTCGGTATCTAAATTCAACAGAATTTCACCTTTTAAAATCCCGCCTTTTAAGTTCAAAGCACCGGTCATTCCGGTTTCTTCATCTATGGTAAATAAAGCGTCAATAGCCGGATGCGGAATGTCTTTACTTTCCAAAACAGCCATAATAGCGGCTACGCCCAAACCATTGTCAGCACCTAAAGTGGTTCCTTTGGCACGTACCCAATCACCATCTACATACATGTCAATGCCTTGGGTTAAAAAGTCAAAAACGGTATCGTTGTTTTTTTGATGCACCATGTCTAAATGTCCTTGCAACACCACGGTTTTTCGATTTTCCATTCCCGGTGTAGCCGGTTTACGGATGATAACGTTTCGAATGTCGTCTTCAAAAGTTTCCAATCCTAAACTCTTTCCGAAGTTTAGCATGAATTCAATGACGCGCTCTTCTTTTTTTGACGGGCGCGGTACCGCATTTAAATCGGCAAACTTGTTCCAAAGGGCTTTGGGTTCCAGGTTTCTGATGTCTTGGCTCATTTTACTGTTGTCGTTTTTAATTTTCAGAGTGCCAAAGTTACAAAGTTTCGCGTCGCTCTAAATGGATTTGTGATTATATTTACATTTTAAAATTCACCCTTGAAACGCAAATACATACTTCCTTTATTGCTGCTGGTTCAGATTGTTTTTCTGAAAATTATTGCCTTTTTCCCCGAGACCGTAGAGCGGTTGTACAGCAATGGCTTGTATGTATGGATTTCGCGTTGCTCCCGAACCGTATTAGGCAGTATTCCGTTTTCAGTGGGCGATGTTATTTATGGCATTATCATTACCTATGGCGTAGTATGGTTTTACAAAAACCGAAAAATGCCTTGGAAAGAAAAGCTGTGGAAAACTTTGAGTTTTATTTCAGTAGCCTATTTTATATTTCATTTTCTATGGGCATTTAATTATTATCGTGTACCGCTTTTTGAAAAGATGCAGATACAAAGAGAATATTCGGATGCCGATTTAATTGCCTTTACCGAGAAACTGATTGTCAAAACCAACACGATTCACCAAGCCATAACTAAAGATCGTACGCAAAAAGTAATCAATCCCTACACACAAGACAGTATTTTCAAACTGACTCAAAATGGTTTTGATAAATTGGCGCAGCAATATCCTATTTTTCAATATTCCGTTCCAAGTCAGAAAAAATCACTCATCAGTTTGCCATTAACGTATATGGGATTTGGCGGTTATCTCAATCCGTTTACAAACGAAGCCCAAGTTAACGACAAACTACCTATGTATGGTTTCCCGAACGTGGTTTGCCATGAGATGGCGCATCAAATAGGATTCGGAAGTGAAAGCGAATGTAATTTTATCGGCTTTATGGCTTGTATGAAAAATGACAACCTGTATTTTCAATATGCGGCGCTGACTTCAGCATTGCGTTATTGTATGTCGAATATCGGGATGAAAAACGAAAAGGAATTCAACCGTTTGAAAGTCAAAATCAATCCGGGAATTTTGGAAAATTACAAAGAAAGTGAACGGTTTTGGGAACAATACGACACGGTAATCGACAAAGCTTTTCATGCTTTTTACGACCAATATTTAAAATCAAACCAACAAGAAGATGGAATTGACAGTTACAGTAAGTTTGTAGACTTGTTGGTGAATTATTACGAAAATAAAGAGATACAATAGTGTATTTTCAAAAAGATTAGGTTTTGCTGCATAAGAACCTTCCGTTTTTCCGACTAAAAATCGGAACACTCTATCCAGTTGAGCTAATGAGCTTCTCTATTCTGATTCTGCTCTTCCATTTCTTGACCTCGATTTCTCTTTTATAGGCTACTGATTTATCATTATACTCCTCAAAGTAAACAACTATCCAATCTTTAGCCTTTGAAGTAAATCCGGAATGATTTGATAAATGCTTGCGCAGTCGCTCTTCCAATGGTTCAGAAGTATGACCTACATAAAATTTGTCTGTTAATTTTGAATGTAAAATATAGAAGTAAAACATAACGGAACAAAAAAAGCCGTTGCAAACAACGACTTTGATGTGATCCAGTCAGGATTCGAACCTGAGACCTACTGCTTAGAAGGCAGTTGCTCTATCCAGCTGAGCTACTGGACCATTAAGAATCTAACTTAGCCTTCGACCTTCCCGATTGGAAATCGGGATGCTCTATCCAGCTGAGCTATGAGACCCTGCAAAGAAAATACTTTGAAAATTGTCGGGGTGGCAGGATTCGAACCTGCGACCTCCTGGTCCCAAACCAGGCGCGATAACCGGGCTACGCTACACCCCGAGAGCGGAGAGACAGGGACTCGAACCCTGGCGACGGTTACCCGTCGACAGATTAGCAATCTGCTCCGTTACCACTCCGGCACCTCTCCTGTAATTTTCAATTTTGTAAAAGAACTTTTTCTTTAAGCGGTTGCAAATGTAATTTATCATTCTATAATTTACAACTATTTCATTTCTTTTTTTAGCATTTAAACCAAATTATTCCAAAATAAGTTCACTATCAATAAACTACAGCCTTGACATTTTCAATAATCCGCAACCCCTGAAGATTTATTGGCGTTTCAATTCATTATTTTCCAATAAAAGTTTAGCTTTGCATGACATTTGATATTAAGAGGAGACCCGAAACCATAGGTCGAACAGTGTGAAATAAATGTCCTGCGGACATTCGGAAAATATACTTAATACTGGTGTTAATACATTAACAAACAACTAAACATCATGAGCAAAAAAGTAGTTATTGTATCGGCCGTCAGAACACCCATCGGAAGTTTCATGGGGAGCTTATCTACCGTTACTGCAACACAATTGGGCGCCGCAGCAATAAAAGGTGCTTTACATAGAATTAATTTAGATCCGAATTTAGTAGACGAAGTATTAATGGGGAATGTAGTCCAAGCCGGCGTAGGTCAGGCTCCGGCTACGCAAGCGGCAATATTTGCCGGATTGCCCAACACAGTTCCCACTACAACCGTTAACAAAGTATGTGCCTCCGGAATGAAAGCCGTAATGCAAGGCGCGCAAGCTATTATGACCGGTGATGCCGAAATTGTGGTAGCCGGTGGTATGGAAAACATGAGTTTGATTCCGCACTACGTTCATTTAAGAAACGGGGTGAAATTTGGCCCAACCAGCATGGTTGACGGCATGCAAAAAGACGGCTTGACCGATGCTTACGATGGAAACGCTATGGGTGTTTGTGCCGATTTGTGTGCTTCAGAATACGGTATCAGTCGTGAAGAGCAAGATGCCTTTGCCATTCAATCGTATGAGCGTTCAGCTAAAGCCTGGGCGGAAGGCAAATTTGACAACGAAGTCGTTCCGGTAGAAATTCCGCAACGTCGCGGTGAGCCAATAGTATTTGCCAAAGACGAAGAATTCACTAATGTGAAATTAGATAAAATACCGGCCTTAAATCCGGTATTTACCAAAGACGGGACGGTAACGGCCGCCAACGCATCTACGATTAATGACGGAGCAGCGGCTTTGGTTTTGATGAGTGAGGAAAAAGCACAAGCTTTAGGATTAAAACCTTTAGCCTATATCAAGTCTTACGCCGATGCCGCACAAGAGCCAAAATGGTTTACCACAGCACCGGCCAAAGCGTTACCGAAAGCCTTAGATAAAGCCGGCATTTCATTGGCTGATGTGGATTATTTCGAATTCAACGAAGCTTTCGCTGTGGTTGGTTTGGCTAACGCCAAAATCTTAGGCTTAGATAATAATAAAGTCAATGTAAATGGTGGCGCGGTTTCTTTAGGCCATCCACTGGGTTGTTCGGGTGCGCGAATCATTGTAACCTTGATTAATGTTTTAGCCCAAAACAACGCAAAAATCGGAGCAGCGGCTATCTGTAATGGTGGCGGTGGTGCTTCTGCTATTGTCATAGAAAGAATTTAAAAAAAATTACGAATTACGAATTATGAATGACGAAACAATTCATAATTCGTAATTTATAATTCATAATTGATTTAGATGTTTGCCATTTGTAACCTCGCCATAATTCCTTTACGAGCCGAACCCAGCGATCGAAGTGAAATCGTTTCGCAAGTGTTGTTCGGCGAGCATTTTGAGATTTTGGAGAGACAAAACCAATGGGCCAAAATCAAATTACAATACGACGATTACGAAGGTTGGGTCGACTCTAAGCAATACCAAGTCATCTCCGAAAAAAGCTTTACGGATTTATCCAAAGAAGCTCTTATCCTCAATGCTGATTTGGTAGAATATGTGACCAATGCCAAAAACATGCTCTTGCCTATTCCGCTCGGTGCCTCCTTGTCGTTTTTGCATCACAGCGAAATCAATACCGAAGGATTTGAATTTGAAGGCATGCGAACCAGCGGCGTAAAACCCAAATCTGATTTGATTACCACGGCTTACCTGTATTTAAATGCACCCTATCTTTGGGGCGGCAAAACGCCTTTCGGAATTGACTGTTCGGGATTTACCCAAATGGTCTACAAACTCAATGGATATCACTTGCTGCGCGATGCCTCGCAACAATCCACACAAGGCGATGCCTTGAGTTTTATTGAAGAAAGCGAACCCGGCGATCTGGCTTTTTTTGATAATGAAGAGGGCAAAATCATACACGTGGGCATCATGATGGAAAACAATTACATCATTCATGCCAGCGGTAAAGTCAGAATCGACAGATTGGACCATTTAGGAATCTACAATGCCGAACAAAACCGGCATACACATCGACTCAGAGTTATCAAGAAAATCATATAAACCGTCAAGTAACACCTTGACGGTTTTCTTTTTGCATTTTTGTCAAAATATCATTCTTATTTCCTAAATTTGGTTAGGATACGGGTTTAATTTTAATCTATGGAGAACAATTCCAAAGTGGCAACATCACTTCAAACCTTTTTAATTGAAACTGGCGAACTCTCCTATTTCACCGCCCGTTTCTTTAAAGAATTGTTCAATCCACCCTTTGAACTCAAAGAATTTTTACGTCAATGCTACAACATGGGCAATCGTTCTCTCTTGTTGGTAAGCGTCACCGGATTTATTATAGGTTTAGTGTTTACCTTACAATCCCGGCCGACTTTAGAAGAATTCGGAGCCGTTTCCTGGATGCCGTCCATGGTGAGTATTTCCATCATTCGAGAAATCGGCCCCATCATTACGGCTTTAATTTGTGCCGGAAGAATCGGTTCGGGTATTGGTGCCGAATTGGGTTCGATGCGGGTTACCGAACAAATTGACGCTATGGAAGTTTCGGGAACCAATCCGTATAAATATTTAGTTGTTACCCGAATTTTGGCTACCACTGTCATGTTACCGATATTGGTTTTCTTTGGCGATGCTATTGCTATTTTTGGTTCGGCTATGGTAGAAAACATCAAAGGGAATGTTTCTTTCTTACTCTATTTCAATCAGGTTTTTGATAGTTTGCAATTCAGCGATTTAATCCCGACTACCTTTAAAACCTTCTTTTTTGGTTTTGCGATTGGATTGGTCGGTTGCTATAAAGGATACAATTGTAAAAAAGGCACCGCCGGAGTTGGATTAGCAGCCAATTCTGCAGTAGTTTATACTTCTATGCTGTTGTTTATCATAGATTTCATCGCCGTATTTGTCACTAATATTTTTTATGGTTAGCCCAATGGACAAAAAGCCTATTATCGAAATTAAAAATCTTCGAAAAAGTTTTGGAGACAACCACGTCCTCGAAGGGTTTAACATGAATTTATATGAAGGCGAAAACTTGGTCATCATGGGAAAATCGGGTTCGGGAAAATCGGTCATGATTAAGTGTTTGATTGGTTTGGAAGAACCGGACAGCGGTACCATAATGGTAATGGGTAAAAACATTAATCAACTCGAACAATGGGAATTAGACGAGTTGCGAACCGAAATCGGTTTTTTATTCCAGGGCAGTGCTTTATACGATTCGATGTCGGTTCGGGAGAATTTAGAATTTCCGTTGCGCCGTCATACCAAAAAGTTCGGCATCATCGAAGACACTACTCCATTGGTCATGGAAGCCTTAGAAAATGTAGGTTTAACACACGCCATCGATTTAATGCCGAGCGAATTATCGGGCGGTATGAAACGTCGTATTGCTTTGGCGCGGACGCTGATTCTGCAACCGAAAATCATTTTGTACGATGAACCCACCACAGGTTTGGATCCCATTACTTCGAAAGAGATTATTTTGCTGATGATGTCTATTCAGAAAAAATACAATACCTCTTCGATTATTATCACACATGATGTGGATTGTGCCCGAGTCATCGCCAACAGAATGATACTGCTGATTGACAATATTAATTATGCCGAAGGAACTTTTGAACAATTATCTACTTCCGAAGATCCGAAAATCAAAGCCTTTTTTAAGTAATTTAGTCTCATGGAAAAAACAGCTTCACAAAAAATTCGTTTGGGTGTATTTGTTATTATTGGTTTAACATTGTTTGTACTTGCCGTTTATTTTATCGGAAACAAACAACAAATGTTTGGTAAAACCGAACAATTGACGGCTGTTTTTAATAACGTAGCCGGATTGCAATTGGGCAATAATGTCCGCTATTCCGGTATCAATGTCGGTACCGTACGCGGAATTGAAATTGTAAATGACTCCACTATTAATGTAGAAATGCAAATTGATAAATCGGTTTTCTCGCATATCAAGAAAAACGCTGTGGCTACCATTGGTTCTGACGGATTAGTTGGCAGCGTCATCATCAACATCATTCCCGGAAAAGGAATTGCAGCTCCGGTAGTACCGGGAGATTTCATTCGTTCTAATAATCGTGTTCGTACCGATGATATGTTGAACACACTTAACGTAACCAATCAAAATGCAGCGCGATTAACTGCCGATTTATTAAAAATCACCAATGACATCCACCATGGAAAAGGAACTATTGGATTGTTACTTCGCGATTCGGTTATGGCGAAAGATTTAAAAGAAACCATCCATAATTTAAAAATCACAAGTCAAAAAACGAGTCAAACTATGGACAACCTTAACCGTCAAATTGCCGGTTTGGATAACAAAGACAATGTAATTGGGGTTTTGAAAGATACGGTTGTCGGTAATAAAATCAGGCATGTGGTAACCAACTTAGATTCGTCGAGTCAGGAAATTACCAAAGTGGTAGCCAATTTAAATGCCACTATTACCAATATCAAAGAGGGAAAAGGAGCGCTGAATTATTTGTCAAACGACCCGAAATTGGTCAAACAAATCGATTCTACTATGACCAACATCAATCAAGCCAGCAAAAAACTCAATGAAAATTTAGAAGCCTTAAAGAGCAATTTCTTATTTCGAGGCTACTTTAAAAAACAAGAAAAAGCCAAGAAGAAAGCTGCTGCTAAACAATAGAAACAAAAAAAAAATCTGCGTTAACGCAGATTTTTTTGTCTGTATAAATTTGAAAAACTTATTTCAATAAAAAGTTAAAACCAATATTCAAACTCGTTCTGCTATTGGTAACGGAAGAATAATAATTATCTCTGAAAATATCATTAAAACCACCTTGTCCGTCTAATTCAAAGAATAATTTTACCTTATCGGAAACCGGAACTTTTACACCAATGCCTAACGCCAATCCGAAGTCATTACTATTAAAAGCATCCGTTACATCGGTATTATAACGAACATCTTCCGCATTCAGCAAAAAACCCATATAAGGTCCGAAATGTAAATACCAATTCCTATTGTTGCCAAAATGCCAACTTGCCATTACCGGAATGGTTACATAATTTAAGTTAAAATCGGTTGAATAAGCTGAGCCGTTGCTATCCTCAATAAAACCATTGTCCCATCCTTTTTGATCGTAAATCAGTTTGGTTTTAATGCTCCAAGAATTGGTAAAATAGTAATCTATCGAACCGGCCACGTTAAAACCGGCCGAAGCATCTGAAGAATCGTAGTCGTCTGAAACTGAAGAACTGTTGTAACCTACGTTGAATCCAAATTCAACATCTCCTTTTTTTTGCGCTGAAATTGAAGTCGAAATCCCCAACAACGCAATAACTGATAAAAGCAATCTTCTCATATTGGAACGTTTTTATATCAAAAATACGCAATTATGAAACAATTACAATGCCAAATCAAATTTCTTGCAATGCTTTTACCAAAACATCAACATCCTCTTTGGTGTTGTAGTGGCTAAACGAAATACGAATACTCGGATAGCGTAGTTCTTCATCGGTAAGCATTTCAGCTAAAACATGTGACGGTTTAATGCTACCACTCTGACAAGCACTTCCTCTGGAAACGGCAATTCCTTTCATATCGAGGTTAAACAATATCATGGCAGTTTTTTCGGGAGGCATGGGTAAAAGTACGTTTAAAATGGTGTACAGTGTGTTGACTCCGTTTCTTTTGGCTCCTGGAAAAGCGCTCTGCAATTGGTCCCAACAATAAGCTTTTAGTTCTGATATGTAGCGACTTTCAGCCTCTAAATTATTCAGTGATAATTCTAACGCTTTAGCCATACCGGCAATTTGATGCAACGATTCGGTTCCGGCGCGCCATCCTTTTTCCTGTTCACCGCCAAATAAAATAGGTTGCAGTACCAAACCTTTGCGTACAAAGGCAAATCCGACTCCTTTCGGACCATGAAATTTATGCGCTCCGCCCACCATGAAGTCGATAGGCAATTCTTGCAAATTGATATTTATTTTTCCAACCGATTGAACCATGTCACAATGGAATAAGGCTTGCTGAAGACGGCAATTATCCGCAATTCGGGCAATGTCATGAATAACGCCGGTTTCATTGTTGACATGCATCAGAGTGACTAACGTTTTAACATCGGACGACAGTAATCGGACTAACTGCTCATAATTGAGCGTGCCGTCGTGCGTTACATCCACAAAATCAACCGCAATACCATACTCGTTTTGCAATGCTGCTACGGCATACAAAGTGGCATGGTGCTCTACCTTGGAAGTAATAATACGTTTCACCCCAAAATCGCGAACAGCACTTCTCAAAATCCAATTGGTAGCTTCGGTAGCACTCGAAGTGAACACGATTTCTTGAGCATTACAATGCAGATATCCCGCCATTTTTTTACGAGAAAGTTCCATCACCGCTTTGGCGCTTCGCCCAATACTGTGTGTGGAGGAAGGATTACCGTATTCCGATTGCATCACCGCGACCATTTCATCAATAACTTCCTGACGAATGGGTGTAGTAGCGGCATTATCGAGGTAAATTTTTTGCATGTGCAAATATAAAAAAGTACTATCCTAATAAAATTATAAAAGATAAATTAAATGACCGAAAAAAGTTATTTTTGCTGAAATTAAACGCAACAATGAAACGAATTCTGGGAATCTTATCGGTCTTATTACTCATTACTGCTTGTGACGACGGTAACCTGACTGTGGAAAATATTGACTTTACCGATGTAACGGTGCAAAAATGTAGTGATAAAGATATTTTATACAAAGTAAAAGATACCGAAATGCTGATTTTAGCCATCCCTGCCAGCGTTTTTGTTAACGATGAAACTCCCGAAAATACATCTATCGAAACTACTATAGACAATAATAACATTCAGGTGTTTTACCGACAATACAACGGTACAGTCAGCTCGGATAATATCTGCCCGACCATTCCGGCGGCTACTCCCAATTTAACCGAAGAATGGTTTGTGACTTCAGGAACCGTACAATTTACAAGTACGGCCGTAAAGTCGGTCAATGCCTCAACCGGCGTGACCCAAATAACCGGATACAAGCATTACATCGTTTTAAAGAATATCACATTTCAAAAACCCGACGGAAGTACGCAGTTTTACGAAACCTACCCGTTTGGGAATTATACTACTCCGGCAACGGCATTGGCCTTCGGTTTTAATGATGAAGCTGATAAAAGCACTTGCGACAACCGCATCTTTAATTTCAACAGCAGTGAAGCTTTCATCCTTGATTTAGGCGACTATGACAATTTGTTTCAAAACTCGGTTACTACAACGCCAAGAGTGGCATTGGTAAGCAGCACGAACAAAGTGGTATACCGACTTTACTCGGGAATCGTAAATGATGCCTATTTCTGTGCCACAACGCTACCTACAACACCAACGCTAACCCAGGAATGGATTGCCGAAAATGGGGTGGCAGATGTAAGTGGAATTATCGAAGTCACAACAACTACTTTTGGTTCCGGTTTTTTGCATACCATTCATTTAAAAAAACTGACTATGACCAGAGGTAACAGCGACTTTTATTTGGGTGACGATTATCTGTATGGTTCTTTTGTGGTGACGCCGTAAATCATTTTCTGAAATAAAATGCTCACCGTTTATTAATTTTGACACTATAAAATATGCCTAACGATTGTATCAGCTATCAAAAATCGGGTTATTTTTCTAAACTAATTATTGATTATTTAGCAGAAAAAAACGAACTGAAACCGCTGTACAATCATTTTCCAACCCTAGCTAATTTTAAGTTTCAGTTAGCCGAAAAACAAGCCAATTACAATTCCGCAAATCGAAAAGTTTTGGTCAAAGCACTCGAAGAGCAGTACCGAAACATTGCTGTTTCGGAGGAGACTCAATTCAATATTCAAAAACTTTCGGAATCCAAAACTTTTACCATTACAACCGGGCATCAGCTCAACCTTTTCACGGGTCCGTTGTATTTTTTATACAAAATTGTCTCGGTTATCAACCTGTGCAAAACCTTACAAGCTACTTATCCTGAGTATCATTTTGTGCCGGTTTATTGGATGGCAACCGAAGATCACGACTTTGAGGAAATCAATTACTTCCATTTTAAAAATGTAAAAATAAAATGGGACAATAACAGCACAGGTCCCGTTGGAAGATTAGCTACCTCGGGCTTGGAGGAAGTGTATGAGGTGTTTGCCAAAGATTTGGGTGTGGGCCGCTATGCTGACGAATTAAAAAAGTTATTCGAGGAAAGCTATTTGAAGCATTCGAATTTAGCCGAGGCCACCCGCTATTTGGCCAATGCTTTGTTTGGTGACACCGGTTTAGTCATCTTGGATGGTGATGACCCAAAATTGAAACAGTTGTTTGCGCCATTTATAGAGCAAGAATTAGTTGCGCAAACTTCGTTTCAAAAAGTTTCGGAGACCAATAATAATTATCTGAGTTCTTACGACATTCAGGTTAATCCGAGAGCGATTAATTTGTTTTATATTGAAGATACGATTCGGGAACGCATCATTTTTGATGACAATCGCTACTTCGTTAATCAAACCGATTTGAGTTTTTCTCCGGAAGAATTACGGCAACTTTTGGCTTCTCATCCGGAACGATTCAGTCCTAATGTAATTCTTCGCCCGCTATACCAAGAAGTGATTTTACCCAACTTATGCTATATCGGCGGCGGCGGTGAAATTGCCTATTGGTTACAATTGAAATCAAACTTTGAAGCCTTCAACATCGCATTTCCGATGTTGTTGTTGCGCAACTCGGTTTTATTAACAACCGAAAAACAAGTACAAAAGGCTGATAAATTAGGACTCCGTTGGGCCGATTTGTTCTCCGATCAACAGACTTTATTTGATCAAAAAACAAAGGAATACTCCCTTTTCAACCTCGATTTTACAGCGCAAAAAGCACACTTGCAAAAGCAGTTTGAAGCCTTGCGTTTGATGGCTGAGCAAACCGATAAATCGTTTGCCGGTGCTGTAAAAGCTCAGGAAGTAAAACAAATTAAAGGCTTGGAAAATTTAGAAAAAAAATTACTCAAAGCCGAAAGAAAGGTATATGCCGAAAAATTGGAGCGCATCATTCAGTTGCAAAATGAATTATTCCCGAATCAATCTTTGCAGGAGAGACGAAACAATTTCAGTGAATTTTATTTGGAAAGCGGTAAAACATTAATGGAAAAATTGTATCAAAATCTCGACCCGCTATCGCCCAATTTTACTATCATAACACTCTGATTCTCTTAAGTTTTCAACACGAAAACGTTTGCGGTCTGTGTTGATAAAAATACTTTCAAAACAATCATTACTTTTAGGTGACTAAGAAACCTCTAAAACCCAAAAGTTATGATGAAAAAATTACTCACACTCATTCTCATGATTGGTACTGTGTCGTTCTATGCACAAACCATTTCGATTGTCGGTACCGGAGTAAACGGCTGGCCTCCCACCAACGGACCCGAGATTACCCTTTCTACAACCGACAATATCACCTACACCATAAACAACCTTGCAGTAACTACCGGATTTGTAAAATTCCGACAAGACTATGGTTGGACTGTTAATTGGGGCGGCAGTACATTTCCTAACGGACAAGGTGTGCAAAACGGACCCGATATTCCAACGGTTGCCGGTACCTACGACGTAACGTTCAACCGCATTAACGGGACTTACACATTCATCGGAACAGCCGCATTTCCAAGTATCGGAATTTGGGGTCCGGCTGTCGATTCTCAAAATGGTTATGCCGGGCCGGATGTTGACATGATTACCAGCGATGGTATAACCTATACGCTGTCGGGGTTTAATTTCAGCAGTGGAAATGCCTATTTCAGACAAGACAATGCTACCAACTTTGTTTGGGGTGCCGTGGCTTTCCCTTCAGGCACAGCGGCCTTGAGCGGCCCGCCGATTCCGGTAACCGGAGGAGAATATTTCGTGACTTTTAACCGCAATACGGGTGCCTTCAGTTTTGAATTCCCTAGTATTGGAATCTTGGGCAATGCTTTAAACGGTTGGGATGTCGCCGATACCGATTTGGCCACTACGAATGGCTTTAATTATAGTATTTCCAATGTAACCTTGAGCAATGGCTTTGTGAAATTCAGAAAAGACAACTCGTGGTCAGTCAATTGGGGTAATGTAGATTTTCCATCCGGAACAGGCGTACAAGGCGGTCCGGATATTCCGGTAACAGCGGGGACGTATGACATTACCTTTGAACGCACTTCGGGAAATTATACTTTTACGTCTACCCTAACCGCTGCAGCGCATCGATTGGATAACCTAAAAATATATCCGAATCCTTCGGCAAATAATTGGACCTTCTTGCATACCACAACTATCGACTCGGTACAACTATTTGATATTAGTGGTAAAGTTTTGCAAAGCGTGGAACCGAATGCTACTGAATTCGTGCTATCGGGCAACGAACTGCCGAGCGGTGTGTATTTTGTAAAAATAAAATCGGGATTGGATTTCAGTGGGCAGAAAATTATCAAAAATTGATAATGCGCTTATTTTGATAATGATTTAAAAACATTACTTTTGCACCCAAATTTAAATCATTGACATCAAAATGGCAACAAACAGAACTTTTACCATGATTAAACCGGATGCTGTTGAAAAAGGACACATCGGTGGAATATTAAATATGATTACTGAAGGCGGATTCAGAATTGTAGCAATGAAATTAACCCAATTGACCGTAGCGGATGCACAAAAATTTTATGCCGTTCACTCGGCTCGACCTTTCTTTGGGGAATTGGTTGAATTCATGACGCGCGGTCCGATTGTAGCAGCTATCTTAGAAAAAGAAAATGCGGTGGAAGATTTTAGAACTTTAATCGGAGCGACTAACCCGGCCGAAGCAGCCGAAGGTACTATCCGTAAAAAATACGCGACTTCCATTGGTGAAAACGCTGTTCACGGTTCCGATTCAGACGAGAACGCGGCTATCGAAGGGGCTTTCCACTTTGCCGGTAGAGAGCAATTCTAATCACCGCTGTTGATATACCATAAAAAAAGCCCGGACATCCGGGCTTTTTTATTTTAATCAATTATACATCTTTTTGCGTTGCTCTTGAATTTTGGGATCCTCCAAGTATTCATCAAAGGTCATGTAACGATCAATTACCCCGTTTGGCGTAATCTCTAAAACGCGATTGGCCACCGTTTGGGCAAACTCATGATCGTGCGTGGTAAACAAAGCCGAACCTTTAAAGTTTTTCAACGAATTGTTAAAAGCCGTAATCGACTCCAAGTCCAAGTGGTTGGTAGGCTCATCTAACATCAATACATTGGCGCGAATCATCATCATACGCGACAACATGCAACGCACTTTTTCACCACCGGATAACACGGTACATTTCTTCAGCGCTTCTTCACCCGAGAAAATCATTTTTCCTAAAAACCCGCGAATGTATACTTCATCGCGCTCTTCTTCTGTTTTTGCCCATTGACGCAACCAGTCTACCAAATTCAAATCGGGATTCGTAAAGAATTCACTATTGTCATTCGGCAAATACGATTGTGTGGTAGTAATACCCCATTCGAAAGTACCGGCATCAGCTTTCATTCGTCCGTTTAGTATTTCATAAAAAGCGGTAGTGGCTCTCGAATCTTTGGAAAAAACAACTATTTTATCACCTTTGGCCATATTTAAGTCGACATTTTTAAACAACACCTCGCCATCGATGGAGGCGGCTAAATTTTGTACGTTTAAAATTTGATCTCCAGCCTCTCTTTCGGTATCAAAAATAATGGCGGGATACCTGCGACTCGATGGTTTAATTTCATCCAGATTGAGCTTTTCAATCATTTTCTTACGCGAAGTAGCCTGTTTCGACTTCGCCACGTTGGCACTGAAGCGACGAATAAACTCTTCCAACTCGGCTTTCTTTTCCTCGGCCTTTTTATTTTGTTGGGCGCGTTGCTTAGCGGCTAACTGGCTCGACTCATACCAAAACGTATAGTTCCCCGAATAGTGGTTAATTTTTCCAAAATCGATATCGGAAATATGCGTACACACGGCATCCAAAAAGTGACGGTCGTGCGATACTACAATTACGGTATTGTCATAATTCGCCAGAAAATTTTCCAACCAACTGATGGTTTCAAAATCCAAGTCGTTCGTTGGCTCATCCATTACCAACACATCGGGATTTCCGAAAAGCGCTTGCGCCAATAAAACGCGCACCTTCATCTTCCCTTCCATTTCACTCATCAAAGTATAGTGAAAATCGGGCGAGATACCCAAATTAGACAACATAGCACCGGCTTCCGACTCGGCATTCCAACCGTTCATCTCCTCAAATTGCACTTGCAATTCTCCGATACGGTCGGCATTTTTATCATCATAATCGGCATACAAAGCGTCCATCTCTGTTTTAACGGCATACAACACTTTATTGCCCATCATAACCGTTTCTAAAACGGTGTAGGTATCAAACTTGTTGTGATCCTGACTCAAAACCGACATACGTTTGCCCGGCTCTAAGAAAACGCCCCCCGAAGTAGGTTCGATTTCACCGGCTAAGATTTTGAGAAAGGTAGATTTTCCGGCACCGTTAGCACCAATTACACCGTAGCAGTTGCCTTGTGTAAACGTGGTGTTGACTTCGTCAAATAAAATTCTTTTTCCGAATTGTACCGATAGATTATTTACAGTTAACATGTAAGTATAGTTTATAAAAATTTGGTGCAAAAGTAGTGAAAATAATGCACATATTTAGAATCATTATTAAGACAATAAATTTGTAGAATTGTTCGGAAAATCACATTTTTACAGCCATTTACATTTAACTAATGATTAACAGTAAAATACAAAGTATCAAGCTATTTTTGTTGGCTAGTTTTGAAGTCATGCCTACACTCAAAAGTTTACAATTTTTTGGTTTTATCCTTCCGATAGTTGCCCTGTTAAGCTCTTGTAAAAACGAGTTTAAAGCGAATGATTATGTGGCGTACTTTGGTGGTGAGATTGTAAATCCCAACAGTCCATACGTTTTATTTTGCAAAGACGACGAAGTAATCGATTCAATCAAGTTAGACAAAAACAATCGTTTTTTTGTGCAATTTGACTCCTTAGCACCGGGATTGTACTCTTTTAAACACGAACCGGAATACCAATACGTTTACTACGATAAAAACGACAGCTTAATGGTTCGGGTAAACACCCGGGATTTTGATAATTCAGTTGTATTTTGTGGGCGTGGTGATCAAAAAAATAATTTCTTAATCGAGCAATTTCTCAAAAACGAAAAAGATAAAAATGTCATTTTCAACGCCTTTGAATACGACATCCAAAAATTTACGAAAACCATCGATTCTTCGTATCAACTCGCTACTGCTTTCTACAACAAGAAAAAAGAAGAAATCAAATGGAGCGACGATTTTGATTTATACGCCAAAGCCGCACTCGATTTTCCTTACTACTCTCGTAAAGAATTATACCCTATGGTGCACAAAATCAGAACCGGAAATGATGTGTACGAAATGATTCCGGCTAACTTTTACGACTACCGCAAGAACATCGACTGCAACAATGTAGCGCTTTCCAATTATGCGCCTTTTGTGATGTACTTGTCGCAGATGCTCAACAATATGGGTGCTATCAATTACCACAATCACTTTTCCGAAGTCGATTTGGCTCTCAAAACCAACATCAACAAAATGAACATAGCCGACACGCTGTTCAAAAACGAAAAAATCAAAAATACCGTACTCAACAATATTGCTTTTACCTATTTGTTAGAAGACCAAAACATGGTGAACAACCAAACCTTTTTGGCGGCTTACCACAAATTCTCTACCGATAAAAGTCAGAAGAACGAAATCACTAAAATCGGAAATGCCATCCAACAGCTTAAAGTTGGAAATAAACTACCCGAAGTGATTTTCTTGGACCGCAATGACAAGAAAGTGAGTTCGACTACTTTCACCAACAAAAAAACAGTACTGTTCTTTTGGACCGCCAATGCGGTTTCGCATCTCGAAGCCGTTCATAAAAAAATACTGGCTTTCAAAAAAGCACATCCCGAATACCAATTTGTCGGCATCAACATCAATGATACCCAACAAGAATGGAAAAGTTTACTACAGAAGTACAATTTTAACGGAATCATCGAATTGCGTTGTTCCGATTTTGAAGATTTACGCGCCAAATGGGTGATTATCAAAATCCATCGCACCATCATCTTAGGCGACAGCGGAGCCATAAAAAATGCCTTTACCAACATCTTTGAACTCAATTTTGAAGAAGAGTTGTAGTTGATGGATACTCAGATGTTCAGATATTCAGATAAAAAAAACGTCTCGAAAAATCGAGACGTTTTTTTATTATAATGGGTTCAGCGGCTAACAGAAACCCTGTATATTACTGATTTCCTTTGGCGTAATCAGCTAAAAACTGAGCCAAACCGATATCCGTTAACGGATGTTTCAACAATCCTAAAATAGACGATAACGGACCGGTCATCACATCAGCGCCGATTTTAGCACAGTTTACCACATGCATCGTATGACGAATGGAAGCCGCTAAAATTTGAGTTTCATACCCGTAATTGTCATAAATGTCTCTGATTTCCTGAATCAAATTCAATCCATCAGTCGAAATATCATCCAAACGTCCTAAGAAAGGGGATACATAGGTCGCACCGGCTTTAGCCGCCAAAATGGCCTGACCCGGTGAAAACACCAAAGTCACATTGGTTCTGATGCCTTTGTCCGAGAAGTATTTGCAGGCTCTTACACCGTCTTTGGTCATCGGGATTTTAACCACAATTTGCTCGTGCAATTCCGCCAACTCCTCGCCTTCTTTAATCATACCTTCATAATCGGTAGCAATCACTTCGGCACTCACATCGCCATCTACAATGTGGCAAATGTCAACGTAATGCTTCAAAATATTGTTTTTCCCGGTAATGCCCTCTTTGGCCATCAACGAAGGATTGGTCGTAACGCCATCCAAAACGCCTAACGATTGCGCTTCTCTGATTTCGTTTAAATTGGCCGTGTCAATAAAAAATTTCATACAGTTTATATTTAAAAGTAGTTGTGTTTCTAATTTATCTATTTGGGCGTTCCCCCGTTATCACGGGGTCAGGCTGTTCGCAGTGCGCGGCACTTGCTTCCATCCTTAACGCAAACCGCTGCAAAAGTACACATTTTTTTAGGTTCTGAAATACTAAGGCACCATGGTTCTCTGTTTTTTTATCAGCATCTCAGAACCTTAGTGCCTAAGCGCCTTAACCTCCTACAATTTATAGTGCTTCATCAACATCTGCTCATACACTCTGTCGGGTAAAATGCGCTTCAAAACAATAGAGAACTTTTGCATAAAAGCGCCCACTTTATAATGCAACTTCGGCTGTTTGTCGGTAATAATACGATAAATAGCCTCAGCCATTTCATCCGGATTACTACCACCATCCACGTGTTCATTCATTTGCAGTAAAGTGTTGCCGTACGGCATTTCATAAGCCGAACCCGGAATTACCGGAGCGTGGTATCTTCCCGAGGCAATATTGGTGGCAAAATCACCCGGCGCTACTGTAACCACATTTACGCCAAACGATTTCACTTCCATACTCACCGCTTCGGTAATAATTTCCAAAGCGCCTTTCGAAGCCGAATACACGCCGCGATACGGCAATCCCATATACCCGGCTATCGAAGTGATATTGATAATCAACCCCGATTGTTGCGCGCGCAGTTGCGGCAACACCGCTTTCATCACTTCAATAGGACCGAAAAAATTGGTTTCAAAATTATTTTTTATCTCAGTGGTCGGAATTTCTTCTATCGGTCCGGTAATCCCTACGCCGGCATTGTTGATGACCACATCAATGCGTTTGGCATTTTGAATCACATGCGCAACAGCACTTTGGATGCTTTCGGGATGTCGTACATCCAACGGGATCAACGGAAATAAGGAATCGGTTATTTTTTCGGGATTCCGACTGGTCCCATAAACCGTAAAGCCTTTGTGATGCAAAAACGCACCTATCGCCTTCCCGATACCCGAAGAACCTCCAGTAATTAAAACTACTTTGCTCATTAAATATTTAGCTATGAAATTTCAAATATTAGATATAAAACCGCTAAAGATAATCAGATTAATTTGATTCCTAATCCGTGATTTTCGCTTAGTTGAATTTTACCATTAACAATATAACTCCCTTTGGCAATATCGTTGGCGATTAAATTCGCCCCGTCTAAATCGGCATAATCACACAACGGCGCTAACACAGCGCCCGCCGAAATACCCACCGTAGATTCGGTCATACAGCCAATCATTATCCTGTAGCCGAGATTTCGGGCTTCGGTTATCAGCTCCAAAGCCGGTGTCAAACCGCCGCATTTTACCAGTTTGACATTGATGCTTTTATAATGCGGCTTTAATCTTTCCAAATCGGAACAATCCTGACAATCTTCATCGGCCATCCAGTTGGCAAACGTATCGGAATGCAAAACCGAATATTGCTCAACGCCTTTCTTCATAGGCTGTTCCAAATAGGTAAATTGGGAAACCACCGCATTCGCTTCGAACCAATGGCAATCGGCTGCAGTAAAACTTCCGTTAGAATCCAACGCAATATTTTTACCCGATTGCAGTAGCTTCCTGATATCGCTTTCGTTAAAATGATTGCACTTGACCTTAAAATGATTCCACTTCGACTCGGCTATTTTTTGCAACTGATTTTCCACAGCATCAACACTGATGGTAATGGAAGATTCCGGAAGCTGTTTGTACGAGATATTATTGAGCGCTAAAAAACTTTTTCTTTCCAACTTCCCAAACAAATCCCAATACGCACAATCCAAAGCCGAACGCAAAAACGAAGGCAATTCCAGCGACAACAAAAAACGATAAAAATCAGTTGGATGAATTATAGCATGGGCTTCAATCTGACTTTTTACCTGCTCCAATAGAAGCTGAAAATCATTCAAATTGATGTGGTAGTAATCAATCGCCGTGCATTCGCCGTAGCCTTTCTCCCCATGACTTTCCAAGGTCACAATTAAGGCTTCCCGAAACGTGTAATTCCCATAGGCAATGGCAAAGATTTCTTTGAGTTGAAAACGTACTATTTGCCGGTGTAGAATCATAGGTGTAAAAATAAAAAAATCCCGCTTTGCTGTAAAAACCAAACGGGATTCTTTTTATAAAAAAACGGCAAGCGACCTACATCGCACCGCTACAACCGCATACCTTTGCTATGTTCCCATCCTGGAGGATTTTGCAGGAGCTGGTCGTGTAGGACTTGCCGCTGCAAATATACAATCTTTTTATTTTTTTGCAATAATTTAAGACCATTATAAATATATTTGTGTGAGAAAATTTAATTGTAAAAAATGAAAGTTTATAACCTGTTAATTACCACATTTTTAGCCCTTAACATAGTAGGTTGCGGTGACAGTCCGAAAGACAAAAAAGGCTACTTCGGCTTCGATGAAAACAATTTAAAACCGATGTACCAAGCCTCCGAAAAAATAGATTTCTCCCTTTTAAATCCCAAAAACAAAACCATCGACAGTATTGTTTATTTTGCCAATGAACAACGATTGGCATCGGTACAAGGAAATGCCAAATTTACGTTGGACCTGAACGGTAAAAAGTTGGGCTACCAAAATATCAAAGCCTTGGTGTATTTTGAAGGCGATACCGTTTCTACCCAAACCCGAGTGGAAGTAGCGGCAGCCATCATCCCAAAACTTTTAAAATATACTATTGTCAATACCTACGATCACGATGTGAACGCTTTTATTGAAGGCTATGAATTTTACAGAGACACCCTAATCGAAAGTACCGGTCTCAAAGGGAAATCCTATGTGGCTAAAGTGGATTACAAAACCGGAAAAACATACCAAAAAGTGAGTCTCGATGCGCAATATTTCGGGGAAGGTATCACGGTTATCAACAACAAGATTTACCAACTGACTTGGGAAAACGGGGAAGGTTTTATTTATGATGCCAATACATTGAAGAAAATAAAAAGCTTTACCTACGATAAAAAAGTTGAAGGTTGGGGCATGACCAACGACGGTAAAATGATTTACCATTCCGACGGTACTGAAAAAATTTGGACCATGGATCCTGAAACTCAAAAACTAGTTGACTTTATCAACGTATATACCAATGACAGCAAAATTAAATCGGTTAACGAGTTAGAATGGGTAAACGGAAAAATCTACGGTAATATTTGGCAAAAAGACGCCATTGCAGTTATTGACCCGAAAACCGGTGCTGTGGAAGCGGTGGTCGACTTAACGGCGCTGCGTGCTAAAGTCACCAACAAAGAAGCAGAAGTACTCAACGGGATTGCCTACAACAAAAAGACCAATACCCTGTTTGTGACGGGTAAAAATTGGAATAAAACCTTTGAGATTAAAGTTCAAGACTAAAATTTCAAATACCTTAATAAAAAAACGCCCATCAGTGATGGGCGTTTTTTTTATTTCTTTACAAACTCAATCTTAGTGGCATCATACACCCATTTGTTTTGCTGGGTTTTACTTTTTTGGGTAACTGAACCATCGGGATTGAGAATAAACTCAAAACCGTCTCTTCTGATTTTTTCCTGGGTTTCAGTCGCAGCGGTACCGCCTAAAGAAACAACCTCGGTAATGTGATTAGTCATTTGCGAATTGGAGAATACTTGTTTTTTACTGCCTATCTCATAAATCACCGAATAGATAGTGGTGATGTCTTCTGTTTTCTTGGCCGTTTTAATTTGGGCTGTTTCGGTCCACGTAAGTAAGTACAATTTGGTGCCACCGGCAGTAAATGAAGATAATTTACAATTGGTAGGCTTAAAATTCGCATCGGCTGCCTTTACAATCATGGCATCCTTTTCTTTGCCATTTTCGGTAATGGTTAGTTGAAAGTTTCCTTTCTTCACTTCGGCAATTAAATTATCGATTTTGGCCAAACCGGAAGCCGAAGCAGAGGTTGTTGCTTTCGAAGCAGAAGATTTCTTTTTTTGGGCGTACGAGGGCATACTCAATAAAGCCACTAAGACAAACAAAGCAATTTTTTTCATGATTTTAGAGTGGTTTAAATAGGAACCCAATATACAAAATAATTGTATCGACGTATGTTAAATAAAAAAACCGTCTCGTTAGAGACGGTTTCTTATTAACCTAAAAAATCAAATTATAATTACAAGTCTTATTTTACTTCTTCAAAGTCAACATCTTGTGTTTGGTCACCCGAAGCATCCGCTTGCGGTTGCGCTTCATGGGTTTGACCTTCGCTTTGTGCTTTGTACATTTCTTCGGAAGCATTTTTCCACGCTTCGTTGATTTGGTCTAAAGCCGGTTGAATGGTCGCGACATCTTTGGTTTCGAACGCTTTTTTCAACGCTTCCAAAGCGGCTTGAATGTTCGATTTATTTCCTTCCGATAATTTATCGCCAAACTCACCTAATTGCTTTTCGGTTTGGAAAATCATGCTGTCCGCTTCGTTCAACTTATCGGCTTTTTCTTTAGCCAATCGGTCGTTTTCGGCATTCATTTCAGCATCTTTTTTCATTCTTTCGATTTCTTCCGGAGTCAATCCTGAAGACGCTTCGATACGAATATCATGTGATTTTCCGGTGCCTTTATCGGTAGCCGACACTTTGATAATACCGTTCGCATCAATATCAAACGTTACTTCAATTTGAGGCACACCTCTCGGGGCCGGTGGAATACCGTCTAAGTGGAAACGGCCAATGGTTTTATTGTCGGCCGCCATGGTTCTTTCTCCTTGAATCACGTGAATTTCCACACTTGGCTGGTTATCAGCCGCTGTTGAGAATACTTGTGATTTTTTAGTCGGAATCGTGGTATTAGCCTCGATTAACTTCGTCATCACATTACCCATAGTTTCGATACCTAATGATAATGGTGTTACGTCGAGCAACAACACATCTTTTACGTCTCCGGTTAAAACACCTCCTTGAATCGCAGCACCAATGGCTACTACTTCATCCGGGTTTACTCCTTTTGACGGTTTTTTACCAAAGAATTTTTCCACTTGTTCCTGGATAACCGGGATTCGGGTAGAACCACCTACCAAGATTACTTCGTCGATATCGGAAGTCGATAAACCGGCATCTTTCAACGCTTTGGCAACCGGTTCCATAGAACGTTTTACCAAGCTTTCTGCCAATTGTTCAAACTTCGCACGAGTTAAGGTTTTTACCAAGTGCTTCGGACCTGAAGCGGTTGCTGTAACATACGGTAAGTTGATTTCGGTTTGTGTCGAAGAAGACAACTCAATTTTAGCTTTCTCAGCGGCTTCTTTCAAACGTTGCAAGGCCATAGCATCTTTACGCAAATCTACGCCTTCTTCGCTGTTGAATTCGTTAGCCATCCAGTCGATAATCACTTGGTCAAAGTCGTCACCGCCTAAGTGTGTGTCACCGTTGGTAGACAATACTTCGAAAACGCCGTCACCCAATTCCAATACCGAGATATCGAAAGTACCACCTCCTAAGTCGTACACGGCAATTTTTTTATCGTGTGCCGATTTGTCCAATCCGTAGGCTAAAGCCGCGGCCGTTGGCTCGTTGATGATACGCATTACTTTAAGACCTGCAATTTCTCCGGCTTCTTTAGTAGCCTGACGTTGCGCGTCATTAAAATAGGCCGGTACGGTAATCACCGCTTCGGTTACGGGTTGACCTAAATAATCTTCAGCTGTTTTTTTCATTTTTTGAAGTGTCATGGCCGACAATTCTTGCGGGGTGTATAATCGTCCGTCGATATCTACACGTGGCGTATCATTGTCACCTTTCACTACTTTGTAAGCTACGGTTGAAGCTTCTTTAGCGCTTTCCGAATATTTGTTCCCCATAAAGCGTTTGATAGACGCTATGGTTTTGGTTGGGTTAGTCACAGCTTGTCTTTTGGCCGGATCACCCACTTTAATTTCACCGCCCTCTACGAATGCGATAACAGACGGTGTTGTTCTTTTTCCTTCTGCGTTAGCAATTACTACCGGTTCGCCACCTTCCATAACAGCTACACAAGAGTTGGTTGTACCTAAGTCGATACCAATAATTTTTCCCATTTTTATGTTCTCCTTTTAATTGTTGTTTTTGATTGTTCCTCTACGAGTAAACAGTACTTTGTGTTGTACGGTTTCGAAAATGACAAGGATTATGCCAAGGAGAAATTCGCCTTAAATTGTCAGTTTTGAAGAAAATCAGGCTGACAAGATGACATTTTTTTATGGTTTGGAGCTTGATCGTTGAACCTTTGAATAGTAAAAAAGCAAACCGTTTACCAAGATAAAGGCATAATAACCCCATTTGATTTGGCGCCAATGTTCGAAAGAACTCTCCAGAAAAATCACGTATAAAAATGTAAGCAGTACAAGAACCGTGTTGGTTAAAGCTAATTTAGCAAAAAGATGGCTTTTGGCTGTAAAAGAAAAGACAACCAACAGGAGTGAGATGATAACTATAAAATCAAAAATTATCGATACAAAGAAACTCAAATTATTATACCAATCGTCCTTTTGAAAAGAGCTTGACAATTCGTTTTTGAATTCCTTAAAAGTTAATTCTTGAAATCCCATTATTGCCATGTAAGCAATCTCGACGGCATTAAAGGAGTCTTCATCTACAACTACGTCATATATTTTTTCAGGGAAAGAACTTTCAATCGGAGTTCCGTCAATATTAACAGCTTGCCTGGATCGGGGAAAAAGACCTTTTCCGTCACAAGAATCATAAAACGGAGCCATCAATAATAAAAAACCAAACAAAGACAAAAAACGAAGGATTCGCGTATTTTTCATAAAAATTGAGAATTAAAGGTTCTTAAGCTAATCTTAAGACAACTTTACAAAGCGTGTGCCAAAAAAAATCCCAACCTAACGGTTGGGATTTTATATCTTAGTCATTCATCGAAATGAGAAACTCTTCATTATTGCGGGTTTTCTTAAAGCGATCGTTAATGAAGTCCATGGCTTCCACCGGATTCATATCGGCCAAATACTTCCGCATAATCCACATACGCTGAATGGTTTTATCATCCAACAATAAATCGTCACGACGCGTGCTGGAAGACGTTAAGTCGATAGCCGGGAAAATACGTTTGTTGGCAATTTTTCGATCCAATTGTAATTCCATGTTACCGGTACCTTTAAATTCTTCAAAGATTACCTCGTCCATTTTAGAACCGGTTTCAGTTAAGGCTGTGGCTATAATACTCAACGAACCTCCGTTTTCAATATTACGTGCCGCACCAAAAAAGCGTTTCGGCTTTTGCAACGCATTGGCATCCACCCCACCCGACAATACTTTACCCGAGGCCGGTTGTACCGTATTATAGGCTCTGGCCAAACGCGTAATCGAATCTAATAAAATTACCACATCGTGACCGCATTCAACCAAACGCTTGGCTTTTTCCAATACGATATTGGCCACTTTCACATGGCGATCGGCCGGTTCGTCAAAAGTAGACGCGATGACTTCACCACGAACACTGCGTTGCATATCGGTTACCTCTTCCGGTCTTTCGTCTATAAGTAACACTATTAAATACACCTCGGGGTGGTTGGCCGCAATGGTATTAGCAATGTCTTTCAACAACATCGTCTTACCGGTTTTAGGTTGGGCCACAATCATCCCGCGCTGTCCTTTTCCGATAGGCGAAAACAAATCGATAATTCGGGTCGATATGGTCGATTGTCTTTCAGCTAATTTGAATTTCTCTTCCGGGAAAAGCGGTGTTAAATGCTCAAAAGCAATTCGGTCGCGCACCACTTGCGGATCGTGACCGTTAATCTTTAATACTTTAACTAACGGGAAAAACTTCTCCCCTTCTTTGGGAGGACGCACAACACCTTTAACGGTATCTCCGGTTTTCAATCCGAACAAACGAATTTGGGAAGTCGACAAATAAATATCATCCGGCGAAGCCAAATAATTATAGTCGGACGAACGCAAAAACCCGTAACCGTCGGGCATCATCTCGAGTACGCCTTCGCTTTCAATAATCCCGTCAAATTCGTAATCGGAATCGCGGAAATTAGGATTCTTTTTGTTTTTATTGAAATTGGGGTTTTGATTCCCGTTGGGCTGCTTGTGTTTGTGTTCTTTTTCCGATTCGGTAGTTGGATTCTGAACAGCATCAGATTCTGCTGTGGCACTAATTTCGGAAGGAATGGTAGATTCTGTGGTTTCTTGTGCGATCGGCTCGGGGGTAGCTGGCTTGGCTTCGTTGCCGCCGGTATTTCTGGATTTTTTGTCAAAAGGTTTTTTGAATTTTTCCTTTTTATTGGGGTTGGCCTCGCTTGGCGCTTCTTGTGGTTTAACTTCTGAGAATAAATCTCCGGTGGCGTTTTCGCTGGTGGATTTCTTTTCCGACTGAATCCTGGCTCGTTTTGCTTTGGGTTCTTTAACTTGGTCGGCAGGACTATCGTTATCTTGAACCGAGGCCTTCGCCTGATGCTCTAAAATTTGAGCAATAAGCACCTCTTTTTTAGCACCGGCAACTTTAATGGTCTTTGCTAACTTAGCAATTTCCTGAAGCTCAGAAAGCTTCATTTCCTTTAGGGCTGAAATATCAAACATCAATATGGTTTTGATTATATTAAAACTGTAGTAAAATACAAAATGTGGGTAGAAAAATTTTGGTATAGAAACATCCGAAAATGAAGTACTTGCGGATTTGTCATGCAATAATACAAATAATATTTTATCGTGCAATAGTATTTTTTAAAAAGAAACTATATTTTTGTGCAACATTTTAGAGAAGCATGTTCAGACCGCAAACCTATTATTTAATTGGTAGCTTAATCGCTACAGGTTTACTCCCTTTTGTATTTCCGTTGTGGCATGACGCCGCCGGAAAACCATTTTATTTTATGATGGATATCGTGTACATTGCCTTATTTGGGTTAAGTACCACACTATCGCTGCTGAGCATCCTTTCACACAGCAAAAGACAACAACAATTTGTCATGGGCAGATTGAATATCATATCAAATTTAATTTTATTAGGATTATTGGTGTATCGAACACTAAGCACATCTGGAGAAACCGCGGTTTCTGAGAAAGGTGTTGGGATGTTCTTACCTATTTTTTCTATCGTACTTTTGGTTTTGGCCAACAAAGCCATCAAAAAGGATGAAGATCTCGTAAAATCTGTGGATCGATTGCGATAAACCTGTAAACTTAGTTTTTTAGTGCTGCAAAAAACCCGAACGAAAGTTTGGGTTTTTTATTTTCAGCTGTGCTCCATTCGGTTGGCTTTCTGTTGGGCGTTGCGCTTTGCGCCGCGCTTTCCGCTGTAGTCCTCGTTTTGTTTTCCAAACAAAACTGCGGGCTGCCGCTGCAATCGCTAACGCGGGCTAACTTTACTTTTTCCCCAATTCAACAATCTCCAAATTCTGAATTTTATCACCATATATCTCGAATCGTAACATCGTTCGTACTTGATGAAACCCATAAATACCACAGGCTCCGGGATTCATGTGCAATAAATTCAAACTCTTATCGAATTGTACTTTCAAAATATGGGAGTGTCCGCAAATAAAAAGCTTCGGCGGATTTTTTTGAATTTCAGTTCGAATGGCTTGGTTGTATTTTCCGGGATAACCACCGATATGGGTAATCCATACATCAACATCTTCACACCTAAAGCGATTGTGCAGCGGAAATTCCATGCGCGCTTTATCATCGTCAATATTGCCGTAAACGCCTCGCAGTGGTTTTAAGGCCCTAATGGCATCGGTGACGTTCAAATCGCCGATATCACCGGCATGCCACACTTCATCCGCCCAACGCACGTGTTTTAAAATCGATTCGTCTATATGACTGTGGGTATCGGAAAGGAGTAAGATTTTTTTCAAAGTAAAAGGGGCTAAGTTGCTAAGGCACTAAGGTTCTGAGGTTGCAAATATAAGTAACGAAATTATGAAAACTTTAAAAGATGAATTTTAAAATCCTTTGTACCTTAGCGCCTCAAAACCGGAACGCCTAAAAGTTTGAGATATTTTATAGAATTAGCGTACAAAGGAACCCATTACCACGGATGGCAATACCAACCCGATGCGGTTTCGGTGCAGGAAACGCTCAATAAAGCCTTATCGCTTTTGTTGAAAAAAGAAATCGATATTGTGGGTGCCGGCCGCACCGACACCGGCGTGCACGCCAAAAAAATGTATGCCCATTTTGATAGTGAAACCGAAATTGATGTTCCTAAAATGGTATACAAACTCAATTCGTTTCTGCCCAATGATATTGTTATTTACAACTTAATCCGAGTACACGATGAGGCGCACGCTCGTTTTGACGCTATAAAAAGAACCTACGAATACCACATCCACACCTTCAAAGATGCTTTTCTCCTGGAAGGCAGCTGGTGGCACACCTTGCCTTTGAATGTGGATA
This sequence comes from Flavobacterium sedimenticola, assembly GCF_030053345.1. Classification (GTDB taxonomy): domain Bacteria; phylum Bacteroidota; class Bacteroidia; order Flavobacteriales; family Flavobacteriaceae; genus Flavobacterium; species Flavobacterium sedimenticola. The sequence continues at coordinate 334,091 of NZ_JASGBP010000002.1, read as the reverse complement.
AAATGAACGAAGCGTGTCAAATCTTATTCAAACATACCGACTTCGAATGTTTTTCTAAAACCCATACCGATGTTCGCACGTTTAATTGTGTTATTTTTGAGGCGCATTGGCAACAAAAGGGAACACAACTGGTGTTTACCATTTCGGCCGATCGGTTTTTACGCAATATGGTTCGTGCCATCGTGGGCACCATGATTAATATCGGACTGGAAAAAATTGATATCGCCGATTTTGAAAAAATAATTGAAAGCAAAGACCGTGGGAAAGCCGGATTTTCGGTACCGGCACACGGTTTATACCTAACCCAAATCGAATACGAATACTTAAAATAACCATGGCAGCGAAAGCATTTGACACCAACTTATTCAAGCGCATCCTGAAATACACCAAGCCTTATAAAAAAAGGTATTACGGTGTGATTGCTTTTGCCGTATTCTTATCGGTTTTTGCGGCCCTTCGCCCCTATTTGTTAAAACAAACCGTTGACGAATACATCAAACCCGAAGACAAACACGGATTGCTGATTTATATTGTATTGATGGGAATTGTTTTGTTACTGGAGGTGTTTTCGCAATTCTATTTTGTGTATTGGGCCAACTGGTTGGGTCAAGATATCATCAAAGACATTCGTACCAAGTTGTTCCGACACATGTTGAGTTTCCGTATGAAATATTTCGACCATGCACCGGTAGGACAATTGGTAACGCGCTCCGTTTCGGATATCGAACAAATTGCCCGCATTTTCAGTCAGGGTTTGTTTATGATTATCAGCGACTTGATGAAAATGGTTGTAGTGCTGATTTTTATGTTTTACATGAACTGGCGTCTCACTTGGATTGTGATTATCGCCATGCCGATATTGGTGTACGTGACGCGCGTTTTCCAACGTAAAATGCAAGTGGCTTTTGAAGAAGTGCGCAATCAGGTCGCTAACATGAACACTTTTGTACAGGAACGGGTTACCGGTATGAAAATCGTACAACTTTTTAACCGCGAGGATGTCGAATACGAAAAGTTCAAAGACATAAATCAGAAACACAACAAAGCATGGATTAAAACCATTTTGTACAACTCCATCTTCTTCCCTATTGCCGATATCATTTCATCACTAACCTTAGGCGGTGTAGTGCTTTACGGTGGTTTTCATATTTTAGACGGCGATAAGTTTACCACTTTCGGCGACTTATTTTCGTACACCATGTTTATCGGAATGTTGTTCAACCCACTACGCCAAATTGCTGATAAATTCAACGAGATGCAAATGGGAATGATTGCGGCCAACCGCGTTTTTGATATCTTAGACAGTGATAAAGACGTGCAGCAAAACGGTACGATTGTGGCCCGCCATTTTAAAGGTGACATTCGTTTTGAAAAAGTACATTTTGGCTACAATGAAAAAGAAGAAGTCATCAAAGGAATCGACTTGAATGTCAAAGCCGGAGAGACCATCGCGATTGTTGGGGCTACCGGCGCCGGGAAATCAACCATTATCAACTTGCTCAATCGTTTTTACGAAATCAACTCGGGTACCATTTATATTGACGACCAGAACATTGACGATTTTCAATTGGAAAGCCTGCGCCAACAAATTGCCGTAGTACTGCAAGATGTATTTTTGTTCGCCGATACCATTCACAATAATATCACGCTTAACAACGAAGCCATTTCACGTGAAGAAGTTATCGAAGCGGCTAAAAAAATCGGTGTGCATAAATTCATTAAAAGCTTGCCCGGCGGATACGATTACGACGTTAAAGAACGCGGCGTAATGCTGTCTTCGGGTCAAAGACAACTCATTGCCTTTTTACGCGCTTACATGAGCAATCCGAGTGTTTTAATTTTAGACGAAGCCACGTCATCTATTGACACCTACAGCGAAGAATTGATTCAAAAAGCCACCGAAAGAATTACGCAAGGACGCACTTCCATCATCATTGCCCACCGATTGGCAACGGTGGTGAAAGCCGATAAAATCATCGTCATGGATAAAGGGCTGATTGTGGAAGAAGGCACACATCAGGAGTTAATTGCCAAAACGGAAGGCTACTACAAAAATTTATACGAATCGCAATTTGCAGCAGAAGTGGAATAACACTATTTTAGTGCCATGAAAAGCTTTTCCCAACTGAAGAAAAACCTCAAAAACGACTTCGCAGCCTTACCCAAAGTTAAACTGGCTGTCTTAGGTGACACAGCGACGCAATTACTCACACAAGCCATCAGAGGTTGGGGGTACGACCAAGGTTTGGATATTGAAGTTTGGGAAGCCGATTTTGATCAGATTGCCCTTCAAATCAACGATAGTCAATCGGAGTTGTATGCTTTTCAACCCGAATTTGTAGTGCTTTTCCAATCGTCACACAAATTATTGTCCCGATACAATAAGCTTAGGCCCGAAGCACAATCTTCATTGGCCTCGAATGAATTATCATCAATTGAGTCCATGACCGCGACCTTATCGGAACAACTCCATTGTAAAATCATTTATTACAATTATACCGAAATTGACGATGCTGTTTTTGGCAATTATGCCTTGCAAGTAGCCTCCTCTTTTTTGTTTCAATTGCGAAAACTGAATTTTGAACTGATGCATTTTGCGACACAACAGTCCAACTTCTATTTGTGTGATTTGTCGACCATCCAAAACCAATTGGGTAAAACCAATTTTTTTCCCGGTTCCATTTATGTGAATACCGAGATGGTGCTGAGTTTGGAAGCCTTGCCCTTTGTGGCATTGCGAACTGTAAGCATCGTAGAATCCTTACTGGGAAAATTCAAAAAATGCGTCATTCTTGATTTAGACAATACCACTTGGGGCGGTATTATAGGTGATGACGGTATTGAAAACATTCAAATCGGAAGTCTGGGTATCGGCAAAGCATTTACCGAATTTCAGTATTGGATTAAAAAATTAAAAAACCGCGGTATTATTGTTTGTGTGTGCAGCAAAAACAACGAATCGACCGCCAAAGAGCCTTTTGAAAAACATCCCGATATGGTGTTGCGATTGGAAGACATTTCGGTATTCGTGGCCAATTGGGAAAACAAAGCCGATAACATTCGTCATATCCAAAGCATTCTCAATATCGGTTTTGACAGCATGGTTTTTTTAGACGATAATCCGTTTGAACGCAACATCATACGAGAGAATTTGCCTGAGGTTACGGTTCCGGAATTACCGGAAGATCCGGCCGATTATTTGGAATACTTGTACACACTGAATTTGTTTGAAACGGTTTCCCATTCGGGCGAAGATGCCGAACGAACCAAAATGTACCAAGTGGAAGCACAGCGTGTACAAACGCAACAAAAATTCACCAACGAAGACGACTTCTTGGCGAGTCTGTCTATGGTCTCGTTAGTTGAACCGTTTACTCCGTTTAACACTCCACGGGTGGCGCAGTTATCGCAGCGCTCCAATCAATTCAATTTGCGAACCGTTCGCTATACCGAAGACGATATTAAAAAGATGGCTTCCAGTGAAAATCATGTTACATTTACCTTCACACTCGAGGATAAATTTGGCGATAACGGATTGATTGGTGTCGTTATTTTGCAACAAGAAGACAACCAAACTGCCTTTATTGACACTTGGTTGATGAGTTGCCGCGTTTTAAAACGCACCATGGAAAATTTTGTTTTGAATACCGTGGTGGCGTTTTGTCTTGACAGAGGATTTATGGTTCTAAAAGGGGAATACCTTCCGACTGCCAAAAATGAGATGGTGGCCCATCATTATCCAAACCTCGGATTCACTCAAGATGGCGAAAAATGGAGTCTCAATACTGCTGAGTACACCCCGGGAAAAACTTTTATAACTAAAAAATAATGACTTCCGAAATAGAATACATCCTATCGAAAATTGAAACGGACAGTCCGATTCATGCCAAAAAACTGAAAAAAAACTTTGCGTTTTTTGACGAACCTTATTACGATTTTACAACGCCTTTTTTAAAAAAATATCTGGCGTTACTGGCTTCTGAAAACAAAACACTCGACTTTGCGGTAGCCTGTTACTTAAATATGATTGCCGATATGAATTCGGAGACCGTTGCCTTTTTCAGAACCGGAAAATACAGCAGCACTACATTCAGCGAAGTCAATGAGCGGGTCTATGCCAATCCCGAAATAATGGAATACTACATGCATGGTTTGCTGTTATCACAGTTTTTGTGGAAACATCATTATGATTCGTTTCGCTTTTTTTACGAAAACCTTCCAAAGTATGTTGACAATACCCAAAACTACTTGGAAATTGGTGCCGGACATGGTTTATACCTCAATAAAGCCCTTTCTGTTTTTGATGAAAAAACACCTTTCACCGTGGTCGACATCAGCCAGACTTCAATTGATTTGGCCCGTAAATTCAACACCAACAACAAGGTCGCGTTTGTAGTAAAAGACATCTTTGATTTCGGTGATTCGGATACCTTTGACTTTATTTGCATGGGAGAAGTATTGGAACATGTAGAAGAACCGCTGAAATTGTTGCAGAAATTGAGAAAAATGTTAACTTCGGGCGGTACATTATTTTTAACAACACCTACCAATGCTCCGGCAATTGATCATTTGTATTTGTTTAATAACGTACAAGAAATTAGAGATTTGATTACCGAAGCCGGTTTCAGTATCGAATCGGAAATGGAATTCCCGTCGGAACAGGCTTCACCCGAAAAAATAGAGAAATACAAAATAGCCGTATTGTACGGCGCTTTTTTAAAAGTAAAATAACAACCCACATGAAAGAACTATTGGCACAAGTAAATGAAATTTTTATCGATGTTTTGGACAATGAAGACATAGTGCTATCGGAAACGACTAGCGCAAATGATGTCGACGAATGGGATTCGCTTTCACACATTCAACTTATAGTAGCTATCGAAAGACACTTTAAAATACGATTTACTTCCAAAGAAATTCAGAGTTGGAACAACATCGGAGAAATGTTGACTTCTATTCAAGACAAACTGAATCAAAATTAAACCATGAAATTTCATCATGTAGGCGTAGCCTGTCGCAATATCGAAGCCGAGATTGAAAGTATCTCACGAATTCACCAAGTAATTCACGTGAGTGATATTGTTTACGATAGCGAACAAAAAGCGCAGCTCTGCATGATTACGACTGCTGAAGGTGTCAATATCGAATTGGTTTCGGGCGAACAAGTGGAAAATCTGATAAAAAAGAGAATTGCGTACTACCATCTCTGTTTTGAAACCAGTGACCTAATTGCCGAGATTAACCGATTGCAAGAATTAGGAGCATTCCTGGTCTCCGAGGCCAAACCGGCCCTGTTATTTAACCACCGAAAAGTGGCTTTTTTGCAAGCGTCATACGGACTGATAGAATTGGTGGAAGCTAACCCTACTGGCGATGATTTTTAACAGTATCCCATTTGTGCTGTTCTTCAGCCTTTTTTTTGCTTTGTACTGGTGGGTTTTTCCCAAAAATCGCAAAGCTCAAAACATACTACTCCTTTTGGGAAGCTACTTTTTTTATGCGTGGACGGATTGGAAATTACTGGGCTTTATCATCGCTGTCTCGGCATTAAACTTCTATCTGGGACTTAAAATACAACAAGCAACTGTTGACCATACAAAACGGTGGTTAAGTTACATCGGCTTAACACAAGGCATCGGAGGCTTACTGTTTTGCAAGTACTATAATTTTTTTAGTAACTCGTTTAACGAATTGTTTCAAGCATTGGGTCTTCAAATCTTATGGCCAACATTGTCTATCATAGCACCACTAGGCATTAGCTTTTTTACCTTTAGAACTATTAGTTACATCTTGGATGTTCGCAACGGAAAAACAAAAGCCGTTGACGATGGCGTGGTGTTTTTTTCTTATGTGGCTTTCTTCCCTTCTCTCTTATCAGGCCCTATAGACAAAGCCCGAACTTTAGTGCCGCAACTGGAAAAAAACAGACATTTTGAATATGCCTCAGCCGTCGACGGATTACGACAAATACTGTGGGGATTATTTAAAAAAGTGGTAATTGCCAATAACTGTGCCTTAATCACGCAAGACGTTTTTACTCATTACCAAGAACTTCCCGCCAGCTCACTTTTAATAGCGATGCTGCTGTATCCGTTTCAAATTTATGCTGATTTTTCGGGTTACTCCGATATGGCCATTGGAATGGCCCGATTACTTGGATTTGAAATCACTAAAAACTTCGACTTTCCGTACTTTTCCCAAAATATTGCCGAGTTTTGGCGAAAATGGCATATGTCACTAACCTCTTGGTTTACCGAATATGTGTTCACACCGCTGAGCATTTATTTCAGAGATTGGGATAACAAAGGATTGTTTTTAGCCGTCTTAATTAACTTTACCGTAGTTGGGATTTGGCATGGAGCTAATTGGACCTACATTTTATTCGGCTTTTTAAACGGTCTCTATTTCGTTCCGCTCATCATAAAAGGAACTATGAATAAAAAGAAGAAGTGGCATAAAAACGGATCTTTAACCGGTTTGGAATTCTTCAATATCCTCAAAACATTCGGACTGGTCACTGTTACGTTTGTCATTTTTAAATCGGAAAGTGTAACACAAGCGTTCGACTTTTACCGATGTCTCATCGACAAAAGTCTCTTCAAAGTACCCGTTTTACACGGAATTTCTATGTTATTCTTACTAGGACTTTTAAGTTACATTGCCTTTTTTATGGGTATGGAATGGCAGGCTAAAAACAAAAACCATGCATTGGATTTTTTAGAAAACAAGATGAACGTTTGGGCTCGTAAAACGCTGTACTTGTTTTTGGCGTTTGTAATTTTTTACTTTTCCAGTATGGTGACCAATCAGGATTTTATTTACATACAGTTTTAGTATGAAGCGATTTATTCTAAATACCCTTAAACTGGCAATCCTTTTTACAGGAATGGTTTATCTCATACAATGGGGTATTTCATACCGGATTTCGGGAAAAACAGTTACAGGATATGATACTTTAGAATGTACTGAAAATGTGAATGCCGACTTAGTATTATTGGGCAGTTCCCGTTGTTGGGCTCATTTTGATCCCGAATTTTTCCAATCCAATTACCGCGTTAAAACGGTTAATATCGGAATGAACGGCCACCCCGATATATTGGCTTCTCATTTGCGATTTGAAAACTATCTGGCCCGAAACAAAGCGCCTAAATATGCCATTTTGACGATGGATCCGTTTGTGAGTGCCGGAAATCTTAAAAAGAACAGCAATATGGTAAATAAAAACGATTATGCCCGTTTTGCTTTCATGCCCAATACCATGGATGAACCCTTGTTGCAGTATTTTAAGTTTGATGCTGCCGAACGTTATGTGCCGCTCTATGCCCTTTGCAAGTATCAAATGTTTTGGGATTGTATTACATTAAATAAGTCCGATTCGTTTCCAAAAGGATTTGAGCTCAATGATGAAGAATGGGACACCCTAAAATATCCAATCACTTCCGAAAACAAAAAATACTTTTTTAAAGAAAGTGACATTCCGGATATCAAAAAAGCGCTGATGCAATTCAAACAACTTTGCCAAAAACATCAGGTGAAATTGCTATGCATACAAACCCCAACGTACAAGGCCGTATACGATTCAAAAAGTTTTAATTGGCCTGGGGCCATTTGTAGGGAGCTGAATATCCCGTTTTTTGATGCTAACTACGAAGCCATCCGGAATAAAACCGTCTATTTTTACAACACCAATCATCTCAACCGGACAGGCGTTTTAGAAATGAATAGCCGGCTTAAGAATGCACAACAATTGACTGACTTTTTCAAAATAAATCCCTAAATTCGCAATCTCATTTTAATTATTGAAAATCACAACAACATGAAATACGATATTATTGTTTTAGGAAGTGGTCCGGGTGGTTATGTAACAGCCATTCGTGCTTCACAATTGGGCTTCAAAGTAGCTGTAATTGAAAAAGAAAGCCTCGGTGGAATTTGCTTAAATTGGGGATGTATTCCCACCAAAGCTTTACTAAAATCGGCTCAGGTTTTTGATTACCTAAAACATGCTTCCGATTATGGCTTGACCGTCAAAGAATTTGATAAAGATTTTAACGCTGTTATTGCCCGCTCTCGTGGAGTGGCTGATGGTATGAGTAAAGGTGTTCAATTTTTGATGAAGAAAAACAAGATTGATGTGATTGACGGATTTGGTAAAATCAAACCGGGCAAAAAAGTCGATGTAACCGCTGCTGACGGAAAAGTAACCGAGTACAGCGCCGATCATATTATTATTGCTACGGGTGCGCGCTCGAGAGAATTGCCTAATTTACCGCAAGACGGTGTAAAAGTAATCGGGTACCGTCAGGCAATGACCTTACCTTCGCAACCTAAAAAAATGATTGTAGTAGGTTCGGGTGCCATCGGTGTGGAATTTGCTCATTTTTACAACGCCATGGGAACGGAAGTGACCATCGTAGAATTTATGCCGAATGTAGTGCCGGTTGAAGATGAAGATATTTCAAAACAATTCGAACGCTCGTTAAAAAAATCGGGGATTACGGTAATGACCAATTCTTCTGTAGAACGCATTGATACTTCCGGAAAAGGCGTAAAAGCCTTCGTAAAAACCGCCAAAGGCGAAGAAGTTTTAGAAGCCGATATTTTGCTTTCAGCCGTCGGAATCAAATCGAACATCGAAAATATCGGTTTAGAAGAAGTTGGTATTGCTACCGACAGAGATAAAATTTTAGTGAACGATTTCTACCAAACAAACGTACCGGGCTATTACGCCATTGGCGATGTGGTACCGGGTCAAGCCTTAGCACACGTAGCTTCTGCCGAAGGTATTCTTTGTGTGGAAAAAATCAAAGGATTACACGTTGAGCCTTTAGATTACGGAAACATTCCGGGTTGTACTTATGCCACTCCTGAAATTGCCTCGGTAGGATTAACCGAAAAAGCAGCCAAAGAAAAAGGTTATGAACTAAAAATCGGGAAATTCCCGTTTACAGCCTCCGGTAAAGCCAAAGCTGCCGGAACTCCGGATGGATTTGTAAAAGTAATTTTCGATGCCAAATACGGCGAATGGTTAGGCTGTCACATGATTGGTGCCGGCGTAACCGATATGATTGCCGAAGCGGTTGTAGCCCGTAAATTGGAAACCACCGGTCACGAAATTTTAAAAGCGGTGCATCCGCATCCGACCATGAGCGAAGCCGTCATGGAAGCCGTGGCTGATGCCTATGGCGAGGTAATACACTTGTAAAATAGTAAGACTTCATACTAAAATCCGCTTTGTGAAAACAGAGCGGATTTTTTGTTAACAAATATTTTAAAATAGATTGAATTAAAAATCAATAAGTTATAAATTTATAGAAATTAAACTTGCTAACCATTCAATTAAACCGTTAAAATATTTTATTATGAAGAAGACATTTTTTTTAAGTGCCGTAATGGTTGGGCTGATTTTAGTAACAGCCAGTTGTAAAAAGCCCAAAGTAACCTCAGGTTTTGATGATAGTGCCAAACAAGAAACCGAGTTAACGGAAGCCAAAAACGAAATTGTTGCCGCGGCTGAGACTTTTGTAATTGCTTTAAATAAAGGAGATTCTATTGGTTTAGCCAACTGTTACACCTCAGATGCCAAGTTGATGCAACCCAACGGCAAGTCGATTGTCGGCAGAGAAAATATTCAAAAACTATTTAGTGGCTGGATTAAAGCCGGTATACCGAGATTTTCGATGAAAACCATAGGTGTTTGGGGTGATAAAGAAGTCATGGTAGCCGAAGAAGAATGGATTTTTTCGGATGCACAAGGAAAAATTCTGGATTCCGGTAAATCATTGGAAATGTATAAAAAAGAAGACGGGAAGTGGAAATTGTTTCGGGACTGCTACAATTCTGATTTACCTCTCACAAAATAAAGACCAAAAAAAAACCTTCTCAGGTGAGAAGGTTTTTTTATACAATTTCAATTTAATTATTGCTTTGCTTTTAACGCTTTGGCTTTATCAGTCATTTCGAGCGCATTGTATACACTTAAAAGTGTCTTTTTAGCGGCCTCATTTTTGCCGCCTTCTAATTCAACAGCTTTCTCTAATAACGGTAGTACTACTTTGAAATTATCGTCTCTTAATTTTTTAAGTACCGCATAGCGTTTGTTGTCTTTTTCAGAAGTGCCTAATTTGCCCATTTCATCAAACCATTTAGCGTCGGCTCTTAATTTTAACTCCGCCAGGTTCAAATACGGATCGGCATAATCCGGTTTAATCTCAATGGCTCTTTTGTAATGAGCTTCCGCTTCATCTAACTTGTTAGAATTAGAGGCAATCACACCAAGATTAAAAACCAAAGTCGCATCGTTTGGATTCTTGGCTAATGCCTCATTAACTAATTTGGTATACGTATCAAAATCGTTCATTTTGAGACAAATCTCCATTTCAGTAAATAATAACGAATCATCCTCCGGATTTGCTTGTCGGGCTTCTTGGGCAGCAAGCATTGCTTCTTTATACTTTCCTTGTTGCATCAAAATTAAAACCACATTTTTATTGATCTCAGGACGCTTAGACGGACTCTTTTCATCTCTGGGTTTGGAATGTGTTTTAGCTGTATTAACAGACAAGTCTCTCAAAGCTTTGTTTTCCCCGAAATTTTCTTCTTGTTTAGTAGTGTTATTCACCGCCAAGTACAAAGTCCCTTCTCCGGTATAGTTTAACTTCTTAAGCTCTTCATAGTAGTTTAAGGCTTTGTCAAATTCCTGGGCATTCACGGCATACGATGCCGCGTAAAAAAGCATGTTTTGGTCTTTTTTATCCAAGAGATAGATGGAATAAAGAACATCGGCAGCCTCTTTAAACTTAGAAGCCTTTCCGAAAGTAGTCGCAACGTCAATCAATTGAGGCTTGAAACCGCTTATTGTTTCTAAAATATCATCGGTGTACACTTTCTTCCCGGTTTTTTTCTCATAATCGAGGGTGGCATTTAAACCAATAGCAAAATCGGAAATCGATTTGGGTGTCAACACTCTCATAGCTGCCGCTTGCATCTCGGCCATGTTAGATTGATCGACAGCCATAACTTCTAATAACGGTGTCATCGTTTTATAAAAAGCAACGTATACTTTATCCCCTTCTTCGGTAGCCAAAGGCTCGGCTTTGCTAACCAAACTTTTATATTCGATTAAATCGTTCCCTTTGATGACATCTTTGGCATAAATTCTCTTCAGTGATTTTAACTCATCTTTCTGAGCTAAAGCAACCGAAGAAAACAAAACCGCCGAAGCCCATACAATGTGTTTCATTTTCATGTGGTATTTATTTAAATTATTCTTCTGTTTCGGAAATAGTATCGGATGTCGCAACATCATCGGCATTGTTAACCTCTTGATCCGCATCAATACCCGTTTCTTCTTCCTCTTCTTTCATGACTTTGGTCACCGCCGCAATAGAATCATTGCCTTTGATATTAATCAATCGAACACCTTGTGTGGCTCTTCCCATCACTCTCAAATCGGACACTTCCATGCGGATGGTTAACCCCGATTTGTTGATAATCATCAGATCGTCTTCATCAGTTACCGCATTAATGGAAATTAATGCTCCGGTCTTTTCGGTAATGTTTAAGGTTTTTACGCCTTTTCCGCCACGGTTGGTAATACGATACACATCTTCTCCGTCTTCATCTACTAATTTGGTTCGTTTTCCGTACCCGTTTTCGGTAACCACTAGCAACTGAGTGTCATTGATATCTTCCTTGTTTACAGAAACCATACCAATCACTTCATCATTTTCATCGGCTAAGGTAATCCCGCGAACTCCCGAAGCCGTTCTACCCATCGGACGGGTTTTCTCTTCTTCAAAGCGTACCAATTTACCCGATTTAACGGCTACCAATACCTGACTGTCCCCGTTGGTTAATTTGGCTTCTAACAATTCATCGTCTTCTCTGATGGTAATGGCATTGATACCGTTTTGACGCGGACGGGAATATTGCTCCAGTGGTGTTTTTTTCACCTGACCCTGTTTGGTTGCCATAATTACATAATGACTGTTTATATAGTCTTCGTCTTTCAAATCCTGAGTACAGATGAAAGCTTTTACTTTATCATCGCTTTCAATATTGATCAAATTTTGAATCGCACGTCCTTTGCTGGTTTTGCTTCCTTCAGGCACTTCATAAACGCGCATCCAGAAACATTTTCCTTTTTGGGTAAAGAACAATAAGTATTGGTGGTTGGTCGCTACAAACAAATGCTCTAAGAAATCCTGATCACGAGTTCCGGCACTCTTCTGCCCTACACCACCGCGATTTTGGGTTTTGTATTCCGATAAATTGGTACGTTTGATATAACCGGCATGAGAAATGGTAATCACCACTTGTTCATCCGCAATTAAATCCTCAATACTCACATCACCACCGCTGTATTCAATAGTAGAACGACGCGCATCACCATACTTTTCTTTTACTTCAACTAATTCTTCTTTGATTAAAGCCATTCGCAATTCTTTGCTTTCCAACAAGTCTTTTAAACGTTGAATTAACTTCATAATCTCCTCATACTCGGCTCTCAACTTATCTTGCTCTAATCCGGTTAACTGACGCAAACGCATTTCTACAATAGCACGCGCTTGAATATCGGATAAGTTGAATCTTTCGATTAATTTGGCTCTAGCTTCATCACCGTCTTTCGACGCACGTATTAAAGCGATTACTTCATCAATGTTATCGGAAGCAATAATCAAACCTTCTAAGATGTGGGCTCTTTCCTCGGCTTTGCGCAATTCGTATTTGGTTCTACGCACCACCACATCATGACGATGCTCCACAAAATAGTGAATCAAATCTTTTAAATTCAGCATTTGCGGTCTTCCTTTCACCAACGCAATGTTGTTAACACTAAAAGAAGATTGCAATTGGGTGTATTTGTAAAGTGTATTCAACACCACATTAGGCACCGCATCCCGCTTCAATTCGTATACAATACGCATCCCGCTTCTATCCGATTCATCACGGATGTTAGAGATACCTTCAATTCGCTTTTCATTAATCAAGTCGGCCGTTTTCTTAATCATTTCGGCTTTGTTAACCTGATATGGGATTTCGGAAACAATGATACACTCTCTGCCATTAGCTTCTTCAAAGCTGGTTTTGGCGCGCATTACGATACGACCGCGACCCGTTTTAAATGCTTCACGTACACCCTCATACCCGTAAATAACTCCTCCGGTTGGAAAATCAGGTGCCTTGATGTGTTGCATAAGCTCGTCGATTTCAATGTCATTGTTATCGATGTACGCCAAGGTACCGTCAACTACTTCTGTTAAATTGTGAGGCGGCATATTCGTGGCCATACCGACTGCAATTCCCGAAGCTCCGTTAATCAATAAGTTCGGAATACGGGTTGGCATAACCGTTGGTTCCTCCAACGTATCGTCAAAATTTAACTGGAAGTCGACTGTTTCTTTGTCAATATCTGCCATTATGTCCTCTGACATTTTTTTCATTCTGGCTTCGGTATAACGCATTGCTGCCGGGCTGTCACCGTCAATAGAACCAAAGTTCCCTTGACCGTCAACCAACAAATAACGCAAACTCCATTCTTGAGCCATACGCACCATGGCATCATACACTGACGTATCACCGTGCGGGTGGTATTTACCCAAAACTTCTCCAACAATTCTTGCCGATTTTTTATGGGCTCTATTCGAAAAAACGCCTAAATCATACATTCCATATAACACTCTTCGGTGAACGGGTTTCAAACCGTCACGCACGTCAGGCAGTGCTCTTGAGACTATAACCGACATCGAATAATCGATGTAAGCTGATTTCATTTCATCTTCGATGTTAATAGGAATTAACTTTTCTCCGTCAGACATATTTTATAATTTATTGATAAAAATTTAATTTAATTTCAAAACGTGCTAATATAGAATATTTATAGCTTTTAGTGCTATTTTTAGCTTACAAATTTCAACGATTTATTAACAAAAAAGACGTGTTTTTTGGTTAATAAAATAGCGTTTGGCTACTTTTATTATTGCCTTTTTTTTTGTCAATTAGCTGACAGTACATTTAGAGGGAACGGTTTTTGTAATTACGGTTCATAATTACTAAATTTACTTTACCAATAATATAAGTATTATGGATGATAATTTTTCACCAAGAGTTAAAGATGTGATTACCTACAGCAAGGAAGAAGCATTGCGCTTAGGCCATGATTTTATAGGTACGGAACACCTTATGCTTGGTATTTTGAGAGACGGAAACGGTAAGGCTATTGCTATTTTAAATAATTTAGCTGTCGATTTGGAACATTTACGTAAAAAGGTCGAAATTCTGAGTCCGGCCAATCCAAACGCAGAAATGAGCAACGAAAAGAAAAACCTCCACCTGACTCGTCAAGCAGAACGCGCTTTAAAAACTACATTCCTGGAAGCCAAAGTATTTCAGAGCTCGTCCATCAGTACGGCGCACTTACTGCTTTGCATTTTGAGAAACGAAAATGATCCGACAACCAAACTACTGCATCGTCTGAAAATTGACTATAACGTGGTTAAAGAACAGTATTTGAATATGACACCAAACGAAGAAGATTTTACAGACAACCTGCCACGAAACGAATCGTATAATGACGATTCCGGTCAGGATGACAGCCTAAAAGAAGGGAGTTTCAACAACCCGGCGAGTAAAACCAATAAAAAATCTAAAACTCCGGTTTTGGATAACTTTGGGCGTGACTTAACCGAATTGGCTGAAGAAGGCAAACTCGACCCCGTAGTAGGTCGTGAAAAAGAAATTGAGCGTGTGTCTCAAATCTTAAGTCGAAGAAAGAAAAACAATCCGCTACTCATCGGTGAACCCGGCGTAGGTAAATCGGCTATTGCCGAAGGTTTGGCTTTGCGTATCATTCAAAAGAAAGTGTCGCGCATCTTATTCAACAAAAGAGTTGTGACTTTGGATTTGGCGTCGTTAGTAGCCGGAACCAAATACCGCGGACAGTTCGAAGAACGAATGAAAGCGGTAATGAACGAATTGGAGAAAAACGATGACATCATTTTGTTCATCGATGAAATTCACACCATCGTTGGTGCCGGTGGCGCTACCGGTTCGTTGGATGCTTCCAACATGTTCAAACCGGCCCTAGCCCGCGGCGAAATCCAATGTATTGGTGCTACCACGTTGGACGAATACCGTCAATACATCGAAAAAGACGGCGCACTCGAAAGACGTTTCCAAAAAGTAATTGTGGAACCGACTTCAGTAGAGGAAACCATTACCATTCTGAACAACATCAAAAACAAATACGAAGACCATCACAATGTAATTTACACACCGGAAGCCATTGAAGCTTGCGTGAAGTTAACCAACCGCTACATGTCGGAGCGTTTCCTTCCTGACAAAGCTATCGATGCCTTAGACGAAGCCGGTTCTCGTGTACACATCACCAACATCGACGTCCCCAAACAAATTCTGGATTTGGAGCGTCAATTGGAAGAAGTACGTGAACTCAAAAATTCTGTCGTTAAAAAACAGAAATACGAAGAAGCGGCCAAATTGCGTGACGATGAAAAACGTTTGGAAAAAGACTTAGCCATTGCCCAAGAACAATGGGAAGAAGATTCTAAAAACAATCGCATTCGTGTAACAGAAGACAATGTAGCCGATGTGGTTTCGATGATGACCGGAATTCCGGTGAATCGTATTGCCCAAACCGAAAGCAATAAATTGGCTCACTTACCCGATTTAATCAAAGGTAAAGTAATAGGTCAGGACGAAGCCGTAACCAAAATCGCCCGCTCTATCCAACGCAATCGCGCCGGATTAAAAGATCCGAATCGCCCAATCGGTTCATTTATTTTCTTAGGATCAACCGGTGTCGGAAAAACACAATTGGCGAAAGTGTTGGCTAAAGAACTATTCGATTCGGAAGATGCGTTGATTCGTATCGACATGAGTGAATACATGGAAAAATTTGCCATCTCTCGTTTAATCGGTGCGCCTCCGGGCTACGTAGGGTACGAAGAGGGCGGACAATTGACCGAAAAAGTACGTCGAAAACCATATTGTGTGGTATTGTTGGATGAAATCGAAAAAGCACATCCGGATGTGTTCAATATGATGTTACAAGTGTTAGATGACGGGTATTTAACCGATAGTTTGGGTCGCAAAATCGACTTTAAAAACACTATCATTATTATGACCTCTAACGTTGGAGCGCGTCAGTTAAAAGACTTCGGTCAAGGTGTTGGTTTCGGCACTTCCGCCAAAATAGCACAGGCCGATGAACATTCGAAAAGTGTGATTGAAAACGCGTTGAAGAAAACTTTCGCACCAGAATTCTTAAACCGAATTGACGATGTAATTGTTTTCAATCCGTTAGAGAAACACGACATCGATTTGATTATCGAAATCGAATTGAAAAAATTGTACGGACGTATTGCCGAATTGGGATACCAACTCACGCTTTCCGACAAAGCCAAAGCGTTTATTGCCGAAAAAGGCTTTGATAAACAATTTGGCGCTCGACCACTGAAAAGAGCGATTCAAAAATATGTAGAAGATGCTTTAGCCGAAGAAATCATCACGTCTAAAATTGCTTCGGGCGATGAAATCTTTATGGATTTAGACGAAACCGCTCAGGAGTTGACGGTAACGATTAAAAAAGCGGAAAAGCCTACGAAATAAGACCGTTAAACCTTTTTATAAGCCACGGATTCCGGATGAAATTTAGTTTAAATTATTCGTGAATTCGTGGTTTTTTTTAATTCTATATCAATGCCAGCAAACAAAATTATATTAGGTTCCGAAGAATGGTGTTCGTTTCCCGAACTCGGCATTCCGGCCATCAAAGCCCGCGTCGATTCGGGTGCCAAAACTTCGGCTTTACACGCCATCAACATTGCGCCTTTTTTGAAAGATTCCGAAAACTGGGTCAAGTTTGATATCAATCCGATTCAAAACAATCTGAAAACCGTCATCCATTGCGAAGCCAAACTCATTGACAAACGCATTGTAAAAAGTTCAAGTGGCTTCAGAGAACAACGGTATGTGATTCAGACCAATCTCAAAATTGGTGTGGATATGTGGCCGATTGAAATGACACTGACCAATCGTGATTCTATGGGGTTTCGCATGCTGTTAGGTCGAGAAGCCATGAGTGGTCGCATTTTGGTTGATCCGGAACAGAAATATTTATTGGGTCAACCTTCTTCCGAGAGTTTAAAGGATTTGTATCAGAATGCAATCTCTAAAAAATCAGGATTGCGCATTGGGGTTTTGGCCAGTAATCCGGAATTGTACAGCAACAAACGTATCATGGAAGCCGGCGAAATGCGCGGACACGAAATGCATTTTCTGAACATCAAAGAGTGTTATATGAAGCTGGACGCCATCAAACCCGAAATTCATTACCGTGGCGGAAAAATCTTGGACAATTTTGACGCTATCATTCCTAGAATTCGTCCGAGTATTACGTTTTACGGTTGCGCGTTAACGCGTCAATTTGAAGCGATGAAAGTCTTTTGCTTGAATTCGGCTGCCGCCATCACGCAATCGCGCGACAAATTATTTTCGCTTCAATTATTATTGCATCACGGTGTAGATATTCCGACTACAGGTTTTGCCAATTCGCCATTGGATACAGATGACTTGATAAAGATGGTAGGCGGTTCGCCATTAATTGTGAAGTTATTAGAAGGTACACAAGGAAAAGGCGTCGTATTGGCTGAAACCAAAAAAGCGGCCGAATCGGTAATCAATGCATTCAAGAGTTTGAATGCTAATATTTTGGTTCAGGAATTCATTAAAGAAGCCAATGGTAAAGATTTACGATTGTTTGTAGTAGACGGGAAAGTCGTAGCGGCTATCCAACGGGAAGCCGCGGCGGGAGAATTCCGCGCCAATATTCACATGGGCGGTACCGCTTCGGTAATCAAACCGACTTCCGAAGAAAAGAAAATTGCCATCAAAGCTGCCAAAGCCATGGATTTAAAGGTAGCCGGTGTAGATATTATTCGCTCCTCCAAAGGACCATTATTGTTAGAAGTGAACTCGTCTCCGGGATTGGAAGGCATCGAAGGCGCCACTAACAAAGACATCGCCGGCGAGATGATTAAAGCGATTGAGAAGAATTTTAAGTTAAAAGAGTAATCTCATGAATAAAAACCGACTCGAAGCTTTCAGCGATGGCGTTTTGGCCATCATTATCACCATTATGGTGTTGGAATTTAAGGTTCCGAATGACACCTCTTTTGAAGCGATTGTACCGCTATTTCACAAGTTTCTGAGTTACATCCTGAGCTTTATTTATGTTGGGATTTACTGGAACAATCACCATCATATGATGCACACCGTGAAGCATGTTAACGGTACAATTCTTTGGGCCAATTTGCATTTGTTGTTTTGGCTTTCCATGATTCCTTTTGCGACAGCTTGGATCGGCGAACATCATTTTGCGGCTTTTCCGATGATGTTGTACGGTATCATTTTATTAATGAATGCCATAGCGTATTTCATATTGCAAAGTGTGATTTTGAAGCATCACGGTAAAGATTCACTCTTGTCTAAAGCCATTGGCAAAGATTATAAAGGAAAAGCCTCTGTGGTTTTGTATTTGATTGCAGTACTTGTCAGTTCGGATTACAGCGTTATTTCGGGCGCCATTTATATTTTGGTAGCGTTGATTTGGTTGGTTCCCGATAAAAGAATTGAAAAACTTTTTAACGAAAACAATTAACTAAAAACCTGAAACAAACCATGAACATCCTCACCCAACTTGTAATAGGACTCATTGCACTCCTGCATCTCTATATCTTGTGGCTCGAAATGTTTGCCTGGACCACACGAGCCAAAAAGGTATTCAAAGCCATACCCGAAGATCAATTTGAGAAAACCAAAGTTTTAGCGGCCAATCAAGGATTGTACAACGGGTTTTTAGCCGCCGGATTGATTTGGTCTCTTTGTATTAATGAAACCAATTGGAGCAAAAATGTGGCGCTTTTTTTCTTGGGTTGTGTCTTGGTTGCCGGTCTTTACGGTGCTATGACGGCTTCTAAAAGAATCTTTTTTGTTCAGGCCGTTCCCGCTATTTTAGGATTGTTGAGTTTACTCTTCTAAATCAATCTGAAAACTCTCTAAAAAAGCTACCGAATTTTCAATATCGTAATGCAGGATTCTGTCTTCGGTAACCAAAGGTACTTCTTCACGATACGATTTGACAAAGCTTTCCAGGAATTCACTCGATTGTAACGGTCTACGGTATTCCAAAGCCTGAGAAGCATTCATCAACTCAATCGCCAAAATGCGTTCGAGATTTTCCATAATCTTCAAACACTTTGTGGCCGCGTTTGCGCCCATACTCACGTGATCTTCTTGTCCGTTAGACGAAACAATACTATCCACACTGGCCGGAGTAGCCAATTGTTTGTTCTGACTCGCAATGCTGGCAGCGGTGTATTGCGGAATCATAAAACCGGAATTTAAGCCGGGATTGTCCACCAAAAACGCCGGCAAACCTCGCAAACCCGAAATCAACTGGTACGTTCTTCTTTCAGAAATGCTGCCCAACTCGGATAACGCCATACTTAAAAAGTCTAACGCTAAAGCCAAAGGTTGTCCGTGGAAATTCCCGCCGGAAATAATCAAATCTTCGTTTTTAAAAATGTTGGGATTGTCGGTTACCGAATTGATTTCGGTTTTGAACACCTTTTTCACATAATCGATGGTGTCTTTTGAAGCACCATGCACTTGCGGAATACAGCGGAACGAATACGGATCCTGAACGTGTTCTTTGTGTTGCGCTATCAACTGACTGCCTTCCAACAGTTCAGTCATTCGTTTGGCGGTTACAATCTGACCTTTGTGCGGCCGAACATAATGAATCAATTCGTTAAAAGGTTCTAAGCGTCCATCAAATCCTTCCAAAGAAACCGCAGCAATAACATCGGCTAAATACGAGTATTTCATCGCTTTGAGCAAAGTGTAACAACCGTAGGCGCTCATGAATTGGGTTCCGTTGAGCAACGCCAAACCTTCCTTCGATTGCAATAGAATCGGTTGCCAACCCATTTTTTCCAATACTTTCTTAGCGGGCTGACGGAATCCGTCATAATACACTTCGCCTTCACCCAATAATGGTAAGGATAAATGTGCTAACGGCGCCAAATCGCCACTCGCTCCCAACGAGCCTTGTGTGTACACTACCGGTAAAATATCGTGATTGTAAAAATCTACCAAACGCTCTACGGTTAGCAATTGCACACCCGAATGACCATAACTCAGAGATTGAATTTTGAGCAGCAACATCAACTTAACAATGTCCTGAGGCACTTCTTCTCCGGTGCCGCAAGCGTGAGATTTTACCAAATTCTCTTGAAGCTGAGATAAATTTTCATTCGAAATTTTCACATTACACAACGAGCCAAAACCGGTATTAATGCCGTAAATCGGCGTTTCATTTGAGGCCATTTTTTGATCCAAATAATCGCGACACTGTTGAATGTTGATTTTGGCTTCTTCCGAAAGCGCGATGGTTTTATGCTCAGCAATAATTTGTTGCAAAGTCTCTAAGGTCAATACTTCCGTGCTGATGTAATGCGAATGCTCCATTTTGGTTAGGATTTAAAGCCCAAAATTCCGCAAACGATTGTTAAAAAGCAACTAATTAGACGAGTATTTTTTGAGAATTTATTAAAAAACAAAGCCTTAAGATATTTATACATGAAAAATCACATCAATTAAAGAAAAATATTGTAATATTCTTAAAAATTTAAGAAAACCTTTTTTAATTCTCAAAAAGTCATACATTTGAAACTATGATGTTAAATACAACTACTTACCCGTTTTCTGTAACAACCGATGTTTCGGCTGCTTCTTTGGGTACCACTACATCAACTACCACAACCCCGTTTGGGGTATAATTTTCACATATAATTTATTGGCCATGTCCTTTCGTTTGAAAGCAACTCAATCATTCCTAACGCATAACTAAATAAGTCATGATCGTATTAAAATTTGGCGGTACTTCTGTAGCCAATGCCGAAAACATAACTAAAACACTCCAAATTGTTACCCAAAAAAGCAAAGAGACTACGTTAGCCGTAGTTGTTTCAGCTTTTAGCGGCGTAACCGATTTACTCATCTTAGCCGGAAAAACGGCCAGCGCCAAAGACAAAGGTTATAAAGACATCGTTTATCAAATTGAAAAAAAGCACAAAGAGGCCATCGATGCGCTAATCCCGCTGAGCGAAAAAAGCGAGATTATTGAAACCATTAACCACAACATCAATCATTTAAAAACATTGCTGGACGGTTGTTACCTATTGGGTGAATTATCGAGCAGAACCGCTGATACCGTGGCCGGTTTTGGTGAACTATTGTCTTCTCAAATTATTGCCGTAGCGCTGAAACAAAAGGTAAGTAACTCGACGTTTAAAGACAGTCGGGAACTCATCAAAACCAATTCAAATTTCGGAAAAGCAGCGGTCGACTTCCCCATCACCAACACCCTAATCGAAGACTATTTTAAAAACAATACGTATCAAGTGGTTTTACTACCTGGTTTTATAGCCTCCTCGCTCGACGGCAATACCACTACGCTGGGACGCGGCGGTTCCGATTATACCGCAGCCATTATTGCGGCAGCGGTAAAAGCCGATGTGTTGGAAATATGGACGGATGTCAACGGTATGTTTACGGCGAATCCGAAAAGCGTAAAGCAAGCCCGACCTATCGAAACCATCTCCTATCAGGAAGCGATGGAATTGTCGCATTTCGGTGCCAAAGTTTTGTATCCGCCAACGATTCAGCCGGTGCTGAAAGACTGCATTCCTATTTTTATCAAAAACACTTTCGAGCCCGAAGCTTACGGTACCTTAATTTCTGACAAGCCCGAAGCTTCGAGTAATCCGATTAAAGGCATTACCCACATCGACAATATTGCATTGCTTACCCTGGAAGGCTCGGGAATGGTCGGTGTTGCCGGTTCTTCCAAACGTTTGTTCGAAGTTTTATCCAACGAAAACATCAATGTAATTTTCATCACACAAGCGTCGTCGGAGCATTCGATTTGTGTCGGTATTTTAAGTACCGATGCCGATAAAGCGAAGACCGCTATCGACAAAGCCTTTGAAATGGAAATTTCCCAAGGCAAGGTCGATCCTTGTATCGTTGAAAAAGACTTGTGCATCGTTGCCTTGGTAGGCGAAAACATGAAAAATCACCAAGGCATCAGCGGTAAAATGTTTAGCACTTTGGGCAAAAACAATGTCAACATTCGAGCCATTGCACAAGGAGCTTCCGAGCGAAACATCTCTGTAGTCATCAATGAGAAAGACGTTAAAAAAGCCCTGAACACACTACACGAACGCTTCTTCGAAGACAATACCAAACAGTTGAACTTGTTCGTTATGGGTGTGGGTAACGTAGGTGAAAAATTCATCGATCAAATCAGCCAACAAAAGAAATTCTTGAAAGAAAATCTCAAAATCAATGTCCGTGTTATTGCGTTGTCCAATTCCAGAAAAATGGTTTTTGAGGAAGAAGGCGTTAATTTGAAAGAGTGGAAAGAGGCTTTAAACCAAGGGGAAACCGCTAATCCAACAGATTTTATTGCCCGTGTAAAAGAGTTGAATTTACGCAACAGCATCTTTGTAGATATTACCGCCAATCATAATATTGCCGGTATTTACGATCAATTTCTAAGCCAAAATATTGCGGTGGTTACTTGTAACAAAATTGCTTGTTCTTCGGAATACAACCACTATAAAAACCTCAAAAACTTATCCCGAAAATACAATGCGCCGTTCTTATTTGAAACCAATGTCGGAGCCGGTTTACCGATTATCGACACCTTAAAGCACTTGATTGCTTCGGGTGATAAAGTGAACCGAATCAATGCGGTATTATCCGGAAGCTTGAATTTTATTTTCAATAATTTCAGTGAGAATTACAATTTTCATGATGTAGTTAAAGAAGCAGGTGTTCAAGGGTTTACGGAGCCCGACCCGAAAATTGATTTAAGTGGTGTAGACGTAGCGCGAAAGATATTAATTCTCATTCGGGAAAGCGGATATCAAATGGACATGGAACAAATTGAGAACCATTGTTTCTTGCCGGACGAATGCATGAAAACCACTAATAATGAAGATTTCTTTGCTTCGCTAACCAAGCACGAAAATCATTTTAATTCACTCTTACAAGAAGCAAAAGCCAAAGATTCCCGCATCAAATTCGTGGCCAGTTTCGACAATGGCAAAGCTTCGGTGGGTTTGCAATTCATCCCGAAAGAAAGTCCGTTCTACAATTTAGAAGGCAAAGACAATATCGTTGAGTTTTATACTGATCGCTACGTAGACCAACCGTTAATTATTAAAGGCGCCGGTGCCGGTGCCGCGGTTACTGCTTCTGGGATTTTTGCGGATGTGATCCGAATTGGAAATGTGTAATTAAGGCGCTAGCAAGCCTTAAAACCTTAGCACCTCAAAACCTTTAAAAATGAATGAAATCAAAATATTCTGTCCCGCCACCATCGCAAACCTGAATTGTGGATTTGACGTGTTGGGCCTGTGCCTGGAAGGCATTGGCGACGAAATGATTATCCGAAAAGCAACTGAAAAAGGGCTTCGAATCACTAAAATCACCGGTGCTGACTTGCCATTGGACGTTGAAAAAAACGTAGCCGGTGTTGCTGCTTTAGCCATAGTAAATGCAATTAATCCGGATTGCGGATTCGAAATCGAAATCCATAAAAAAATCAAAGCCGGAAGTGGTATTGGGAGTTCTTCGGCCAGCGCGGCCGGAGTGGTTTTCGGCATCAATGAGTTGTTGGGTAAGCCTTTTACGCGTCACGAATTAGTCGACTTCGCCATGAAAGGCGAAGCCTTAGCCAGCGGTTGTGAGCATGCCGACAATGTGGCACCTTGCGTTTTAGGTGGATTTACCTTGGTTCGGGGTTACAATCCGTTAGATGTGATTAAAATTCAAAGTCCGAGTGAATTGTACGCCGTAGTTTTACATCCCCAAATCGAAGTCAAAACATCCGACTCCAGAGCTGTTCTCCCAAATACAGTCGCATTAAAAGACGCCATAACCCAATGGGGCAATTTGGGCGGATTCATAGCCGGATTGTATACTGGTAATTATTCGTTACTCGGCCGCTCGTTACAAGACGTTGTCATTGAACCGTATCGACAAAAACTGATACCGGGATTTGAAAACGTCAAAAACGCTGCGCTAGACGCCGGTGCTTTAGGTAGTGGTATTTCGGGCGCCGGGCCATCGATTTTTGCCTTGTGCAAAGGACAGGACAAAGCGGAAAAAGTCGCCTACGCCATGAGCAGCAGTTACCTCGAGGTTGGCATTGCTTTCGATATGCATATCTCTAAAATAAATGACGAAGGAGTTAAAATAATCTAAGAAGCCCGAAGTATAGGATGCAATAGCGCATTTCGTACTTCAAACTTTGTAAATCGTGTTTTAAAAATGCAATATTTCAGTTTAAACAAAAAAGCTCCCAGAGTGGACTTTCAAGAAGCGGTAGTACGAGGATTGGCTCCCGACAGAGGACTGTACTTTCCGGAGACCATTACCCCGCTTCCCCATTCCTTTTTTCAAAATATAGAAAACTTAACCCATGAAGAAATTGCTTTCACAACCATCAAACAATTCGTAGGGGATGCCATTCCGGAAACCGAACTCAAACACATCATTACCGAAACACTTTGCTTTGATTTTCCTTGTGTTCCGGTAGAAGACAATGTTTTTTCTTTAGAACTATTTCACGGTCCGACGATGGCTTTCAAGGACGTAGGTGCCCGTTTCATGTCGAGATGCTTGGGCTATTTTAATCGCAACAGCAATAAAAAAGTCACCGTTTTAGTCGCTACTTCCGGTGATACCGGTGGTGCCGTAGCCAGCGGTTTTTTAGGCGTTAAAGGCGTTGAAGTGATTATACTCTATCCTTCAGGTAAAATAAGTGAAATACAAGAGCGTCAACTCACTACGTTAGGGCAAAACATTAAAGCTTTAGAAGTTGATGGTGTTTTTGACGATTGCCAAGACATGGTTAAAAAAGCTTTTTTAGATGACCGTCTGAAACACAAAAATCTCACCTCAGCCAATTCCATCAACATTGCGCGTTGGTTGCCGCAAATGTTTTATATCTTCTTTGCTTACCAACAATTAAAAAAACGCAACAAACCACTTATAGTATCTTGTCCAAGCGGCAACTTTGGCAATATTTGTGCCGGCATTATGGCTAAGCGATTGGGCTTACCTATCGCCCACTTTGTAGCTTCGACCAATGTGAACGACACGGTACCAAGGTTTTTAGAAGCCGGTCATTACGAACCGAAAGCTTCCATAGCCACCATTTCCAATGCCATGGATGTAGGCAATCCGAGTAATTTTATTCGGATTCAGCAATTGTATCGATTCGATTTGAAGGAATTTCAAAAAGACTTCTCCTCCTACTCCTTTTCCGACACTGAAACCGAGAAAGCCATACAAGACATTTATGCCCGAACGAAATACATCACCGAACCGCATGGCGCCGTAGGATATTTGGGATTAAAAAAAGAAATGGCCAAACATCCCGACAGTATTGGCGTTTTCTTGGAAACCGCCCATCCGATTAAGTTTTTGGATGTGGTCGAGCCTCTGTTAGATTTGAAATTACCGATTCCGAAACAAATAGAAAGTGTATTGGAAAAAGAGAAAGTTTCGGTAAAGATTAAGACATACGAAACGCTCAAGCAATTTTTAGATTGATTTTTTTACATTTGCTCAAAATCTATCTGATGAAAAAAATTACGTTTGCCTTAGCCCTACTGCTTATCCTTTCTTCCTGCGGCGTTCGCCAAACACGAGACATGCTGACTTCCGGTGATTACGACAGTGCCATTCAAAATGCCGTTGAAGGCTTGCGCGGGAACAAAAATGCTAAAGGCAAACAAGATTATGTGTATCTGCTTGAAGAAGCTTTTGCCAAAGCCAAAGAACGCGATTTGCGCAATATCGACGCTTGGTTTAAAGACGCCAATCCGCAGAATTTAGAAAAAATATACGAGACTTACGTCCAACTCAACGCCCGTCAAGAACGCATCCGGCCTATATTACCGTTGCGATTGATGAAAGAAGGCCGAGACGCTATTTTCCCGTTTGACGATTATTCAGACCAAATTGTAAGCAGTAAAAATGCCTTAGCCAAATATTTATACAACAACTCTAAAGCACTTTTGGCCAACAAAGACAAGACCGTTATTCGTCGTGCCTATGACGATTTGGTGTACCTGCAAACGTTGAGTCCGGGATTTAAAGACACCGACAAACTTATTGAAGAAGCCCGCATCAAAGGAACTGATTTTGTAAGCGTGTATACAAAGAACGAAACCAACATGGTCATTCCGGTACGTTTGGAAAACGATTTGTTGGATTTCAGCACTTACGGTTTAAACGACAAATGGACGGTGTACCACAGCAATCGCGTGAAAGGGATTAATTACGATTACGGTTTGGTGGTGAATTTCCGTCAAATCAACATCTCACCCGAGCAAGTGAAAGAACGCGAACTGCAAAAAGAAAAGCTGATTAAAGTCGGACTCAAAAACCTACTCGACGCTAATGGCCACGTGGTAAAAGACAGTTTGGGCAATCCGATTAAAGTAGATGATATGCGAACCGTACGCGCCACGATTTACGAGTTCTCGCAATTCAAAGCCTGTCAAGTTACCGCCAAAGTGGATTACATTGATTTCAACACTAATCAGTTGTTGCAAACGTTTCCTTTGGCCAGCGAGTTTACTTTCAACTACATGTATGCCAAATACCGTGGTGACAAACGCGCCTGTGAGCAAGATTATTTTCAATACTTCGACCGAAGAGCGGTGCCGTTTCCTTCCAACGAACAAATGGTTTTCGATACGGGTAACGATTTAAAAGCCAAACTAAAAGATATTATCACTCGAAATCGTTTCAGGAGATAAACAAAAAGCCGTCAATGAAGACGGCTTTTTTTATGGTATGGTGGCTGTTAGACAAAATCCACCAACTTGGTAGCATCTATACTTTCGTGGGAACGATTGTAAACGGCTTTCCCGTCTTTAATTACTATTAACTGTGGTGATTGGTGATACACACCGAATCGATAGACTATTTCATTGGAAATATCACGGTGCTCCAATAAATCTAAATAGTATGAAACTACTTTTCCCTCTAAATTAAACTCTTGCTCAAACTGACGCAACGCCATGCGGCTGATGCTGCAACGTGTGCTGTGCTTGAAAATCACCACCGGTTTTTCGGTCGATTCGTTTACGATTTCGTTCAACTGACCCAAATCGGTCAACGCTCGCCAAGCCATGTGGCTTTCCCTTTCAGATTCTTCCGAACCGCCAAAAATAGTTTTAAACAAACTCATATTTACTATCCTTTTTCCTTCATTATCAAGACATAACGTCATCAACAACGTCAAACTGTCTTCTAGAACTACAAAGATAACCAAAAAAAACAGCCATTTTGTCCGTTTCAGTACAATGGAATATAAATTGACGACAACAACCTGAAGTTTTCAAAACTTTTATTCCCAAAAACAACACACAAGGAGAACCATATTATGAACACAAACAATTTTACTATTAAATCCCAAGAAGCCATTCAGCAGGCGCAACAAATGGCACAAGGTTTCGGTCACCAACAAATCGAAAACGAGCATATCATCAAAGGTATCTTGGAAGTCGATGAGAATGTGACGCCCTTTATACTAAAGAAACTCAACGTCAATGTTGATTTATTTCAAAAGATACTCGATAGCACTTTACAAAGCTTCCCGAAGGTTTCGGGCGGTGATTTGATGCTGTCCCGCGAAGCTTCCACAGCTTTAACCGAGGCGAATATCATTGCCAAAAAAATGAACGACGAATTCGTTTCGATTGAGCATTTGCTGTTGGCCATCTTTAAATCGAAGAGTAAAGTCGCCCAAATCCTGAAAGATCAAGGCGTAACTTACAACGGTTTGGAAGCAGCCATAGCCGAAATACGCAAAGGCGAAAGAGTCACCTCCGCTTCTGCTGAGGAAACCTATAATTCCTTAAACAAATACGCCAAAAACCTCAACGAATTGGCCCGAACCGGCAAACTCGATCCGGTGATTGGTCGCGATGAAGAAATCCGACGCGTATTGCAAATCTTAACCCGTCGAACCAAAAACAATCCGATGTTGGTGGGTGAACCCGGCGTCGGTAAAACCGCTATCGCCGAAGGTTTGGCACACCGAATTGTAGACGGCGATGTACCCGAAAACCTAAAAGACAAAATCGTTTACTCGCTCGATATGGGTGCGTTGATTGCCGGTGCGAAATACAAAGGAGAATTTGAAGAGCGCTTGAAATCGGTCGTAAAAGAAGTGACCTCTGCCGAAGGCGATATCGTCTTATTTATTGACGAAATTCACACACTCGTAGGAGCCGGCGGTGGTGAAGGCGCCATGGACGCTGCGAATATCTTGAAACCGGCTTTGGCTCGTGGTGAACTCAGAGCTATCGGAGCAACGACTTTAGACGAATACCAAAAATACTTCGAGAAAGACAAAGCGTTAGAGCGTCGTTTTCAAAAAGTGATGGTTGATGAACCCGATACCGAAAGTGCGATTTCCATTTTGCGCGGGATTAAGGAGAAATACGAAACCCATCACAAAGTCCGCATCAAAGACGATGCGATTATAGCGGCGGTAGAATTATCGCAACGTTACATTACGAATCGTTTCTTACCGGACAAAGCCATTGACTTGATGGACGAAGCGGCTTCGAAGTTGCGCATGGAAATCAATTCCAAACCCGAAGAACTCGACGTATTGGATCGAAAAATCATGCAATTGGAAATCGAGATTGAAGCGATTAAAAGAGAAAACGATGAAATCAAGTTGAAATCACTTGGCTTGGATTTGGCGAATTTAAAAGAAGAGCGCAACGAAATCTTCACCAAATGGAAATCGGAAAAAGAGGTCGTAGACAATATCCAAACCGTAAAACAAGAAATAGAAGACTTCAAACTCGAAGCCGAACGTGCCGAACGCGACGGTGATTACGGTAAAGTAGCCGAAATCCGTTACGGTAAAATCAAAGAAGCCCAAGAGCAATTAGAAGCGTTACAAACGCAATTGGCCGAAAACCAAGCCGGCACTTCTTTGATTAAAGAAGAAGTGACTCGCGAAGACATCGCCGAAGTAGTCGCCAAATGGACCGGCGTTCCGGTAACCAAAATGCTCCAAGGTGAAAGAGAAAAACTCTTGCGCTTGGAAGACGAATTGCACCACAGAGTAGTCGGACAGGAAGAAGCTATTGAAGCCATCAGTGATGCCGTGCGCCGAAGCCGTGCCGGATTGCAAGACATGAAAAAACCGATTGGTACTTTCCTCTTCTTGGGAACCACCGGTGTCGGTAAAACCGAATTGGCCAAAGCATTAGCCGAGTATTTGTTCGACGACGAAAACGCCATGACGCGTATCGACATGAGTGAATACCAAGAACGACACAGCGTGAGCCGTTTGGTAGGCGCGCCTCCGGGTTATGTAGGTTATGATGAAGGCGGACAATTGACCGAAGCCGTGCGACGAAAACCATACTCGGTGATTTTGTTAGACGAAATTGAAAAAGCGCATCCCGACACTTTTAACATCTTGTTGCAAGTGTTAGATGAAGGTCGACTAACTGACAACAAAGGACGTTTGGCCGATTTTAAAAATACGATTATCATCATGACTTCTAACATGGGAAGTCACATCATACAAGAGAAGTTTGAAAACTTAAAAGGCAGCATCGAAGCGGCTACAGAAGCGGCTAAAACGGAAGTATTAGGCTTATTGAAACAAACGGTTCGTCCGGAATTCATTAATCGTATCGATGAAATTGTGATGTTTACACCGTTGACCGAAGCCAACATCAAACAAATTGTTGGATTACAGTTGCAAAGTGTGACCAAAATGCTGGCGCATCAAAACATTACTATGGATGCCACACCGGAAGCTATTGATTACTTGGCCGAGAAAGGGTACGATCCGCAGTTTGGAGCCCGACCGGTGAAACGGGTCATCCAACGCGAAGTACTCAACCAATTGTCTAAGGAAATCTTAGCGGGTAAAGTGACTACCGACAGTATCATCTTACTGGATTGTTTTGACGGGCAGTTGGTATTTCGCAATCAAGGCGAATTAGTAAGTGAGAAATAATTAGGTTGGTTTTAGTTTGATGGGATAACCCCAATGGCATAATGCCGTTGGGGTTTTCTTATGATATGTCTGCTGTTTTTCTGTATATTTACATAACCATTTTCAACTAGTAACTTTAAAATTATACGTATGAAATCAAAAATCATTTTTGTGGTAAGCTTGCTCTTCGGCTTACTGTTTATCAATGCCGGATTGGACAAATTTTTACATCACATGCCGGTACCCAATGATATTCCGGAACCTTTGATGAAAGCGTTTGGAGCTTTTATGGAAATCAATTGGCTGTTGCCTTTGGTAGGTGCTGCCGAACTTGTTGGCGGTGTTTTATTTATCATCCCGAAAACCAGAGCCTTAGGTGCTGTGGTGCTATTTCCGGTGATGGTAGGCATCCTTTTAACCAACACGATAACCGATACCTCCGGTATGCCGATTGCTTTAGTATTATTGGCGATACATTTGTGGGTGATTTACGAAAACAGAGCCAAGTACGCTCATCTGATTGGTTAATCCCGGATTATATTATAAAAAAAGCACCTCAAAAGGTGCTTTTTTTTATAATT
Source organism: Flavobacterium sedimenticola (assembly GCF_030053345.1). GTDB lineage: Bacteria > Bacteroidota > Bacteroidia > Flavobacteriales > Flavobacteriaceae > Flavobacterium > Flavobacterium sedimenticola. The sequence goes on along the minus strand of NZ_JASGBP010000002.1, from coordinate 303,368 downwards.
ATTAATAGCGTTTCGGCTCTGTATAGTCTTTACTCCTCTCGCCTTGTATAAACATTTTCAAGGTATTGAAATGAATGGTAAAAGGGACTTCTTTCCAATGCACTTCTTCAGCCGATTCGGGATTGGTGTATTGATACCAAAGCTTGTAGGCGGCGCTGTCAAACCCTTTTTTAAACTTTGGGGCACCGGCTTGATCACATTCCAATCCCCAAATCACCGCTTTTTTGGGTTGTTCATGTAATTGATACCAACCGGTTCCATCGGCGTTCAATTCTACCGTGGGCTCTCCTCCGTTAAACAAATAGGTTCCGGCCACCGGATAACTAATATTGGTGGTAATGTAATGAAGACCGTCTTTGGCTTCAATTTTGGTTTGGGCAATACCTCTTCCCACAAACAGTAAAAAGAGAACAAAAATGAAACTGTACTTATTCATAGTCCATAGATTAAGTTGATTTCTAAAAATAGAAAAATTAACCCAATGTTGTGTTGCTTTTAATTGATTAGTTATAAACAGAATATCTCAATTGAATGTTGATTTCTAATCGTAGCCTGTTCTCTATTTGTAACAATGCTGTCAATAGGACTACTAATGGGCGAATCATCATCAATCAAAAGTTTAATCACATGAAAAAAATTGTTTTAAGTACTTTTATTTTGCTCGCTTGGGCGTGTACACCCTTTAAACCGGCCGTGTCCAATGCCGACATCAATACCTTAACCGAATACAAAGTAAAAGGCCGTCAAGGTCTTTTAATCAATCAGAAATTGAGTTTTGGCGAATACCAAACATCCAAAGTGAAACGTTCCTGGACCAAAGGCGGCAACAGCCGAAGCACAGTATCGGTTTCAACGGTAACCGATATCCTATACCCCGAAATTTTAACCGAAGAAAGAGTCAACCGAAACCAAACCTTCAGCTTTCAAATGAGCGATGCATTTCAAAACAATTCGGATGTATATGCCGCCTCTGATTTTGAAGCCGATAAAATTTTAATCGGCAATAATCCCAACAGTGTGGTCAACATTATTCGGAATATCACCGGAAAGGATGTCGAACAATCGAATATGTTTTATGCACAAATCTATCTCAATCAAAGTGAAAAACCTTGGGAATTGGTTTTAGACAATTATGCCTCCCAAAAAGATGCCAAGCAATACGCAGGTTTTTTCAGTGTGAACGAAAATCAGTATTATATTTTAAAACCCATCACACAACTGCAAACGAGCAAAGGTCCGAAATCTATTTGGATGGGATCTGTGGGTTTCGAAATTTGCAACACGTCAAATAAGACCGTAGCGGCCGTTTCACTTATGGATAACGGCTTGGTTTACATGGCTGAAGTGAGTGAAGAAGAACGATTTTTATTGGCCAATTTGTGTGCGGTTCTTTTATTGCAACAAGATGTGGCTGACTAATTCCAAGGACGCTTTAAAGAATCTGAATCCATCTCTGAAACTATTTTACCAAAGGAGTTTTTCATTTCTTTCAGTAATGTGGTTATCACTCTCCGTAAAAAACAAAAAAAAATAGCCGTAAATGGTAGGGTAATATTCGTTTTACTTGTTTCTAAAGAAACTTATAAACCAATTACTATGAAAAATTTAAAAATGATTTTGGCTTTGATAGCTGTAGTAGGCTTTATGGCTTCATGTTCTAATGACGACAGTAGTGCTGCGAATCAAATGAAGATTAAAGCCCGAGCAATGTACAACCCGGCAGCGGCCAACAGAAACGCAGAAGGCGTAGCCTTAAACAGCAATGTGGTTTTGTCTTCTTTTAAAATTAATTTAAAAGAGATTGAATTTGAATTTGCTGAAGGCTCTGATGACGATTCTATGAATGATGACGACGATGGTTTTTTCAATGGTGACGACGAGTTCGAATTAAACGGACCGTTTGAATTGGATATATTGAATCAAAATGCCACGGTGACCACTGTAACAATTCCGAACGGCACCTATGAAGAAGTAGAATTTGAGTTACACCGCAGCACCAATGCCAATTCACCTATGTTCAATAAGTCAATCGAAGTAACCGGCACTATCAACGGTACTCCGTTTGTATTTTGGCACAATGTAGATGAAGACTTCGAAATTGACTACGAAGACACAAATCAAAACTTAGTGGTAAATAATAACTCTTACGACATTGTTTTTAATTTCGATTTGAATCAAGTATTGAGCTTAGTGGATCTCAGCACAGCGGTTGACGGAGATGGCGACGGGCTAATCGAAATTGGTCCGGATGATACCGACGGCAATCAGGCTTTAGCCAATCAAATTGCCAACAGCATTGAAGATTCTTGTGAGTTAGACGACTAAATCCCTAAATAATAACTTGCTTAAAAGCCCAAACTGCAACAGTAGTTTGGGCTTTTTTTATATCTTCGTTGAAAGCAAAATTTCCTCTATGAAAAAAATGTTTTTCTTACTCGCCTTGCTGTCTGCCTACACTGTAACAAGTCAAACTTTCGACGAGAACTTTGTTAGCGGAAAGTGGAAGGTCAAAAAGATAAAGGCTCTAAAAGATGCCGATAAACCCGAAACCCAAGAGCTTGTTTCCGGTTTTCAAAAAGCTACTTACATTTTTAATGCCGACCATACTTTTGTTTTTGACACTAAAAGTCAGTCGAAAATGATGCTACAACTCGAAAAACTATTCAATGGTAAAAATTGGATTATAGATGCTAAAAAGAAAAGAATCAAAGTAGGTTTGAAAAAAGAAGGATACAGTACATTACTGTTCAACGTTTCTTTTGAAAAAGAAAAAGTCATTTTTACCATCGAAGACACCGCCATCGAAATGGTCATGAAAAAAAGCAATTAACATGTTTGAATTTGAGACATTAGCCACCGAAAGACTTTTACTTCGAAAATTAGATCCCGAAACTTTTCAATATTTGTACAGTCATTATGATGACGAAGCGTTAATGGCTTTTTTAGGAATTTCAGAAAGAGAAAAATTGGAAAAAGAAAAAGAAAAGTATCGTAACGGCTTACATACGTTTAATAAATCGTACTTGTATTTTCAACTTATCGATAAAATGACTTCGGAAATCATAGGTTGGTGTGGCTATCATACTTGGTATTTAGATCATAATCGAGCCGAAATAGGATACGGTTTGTTTGAGGAACATTACAAACAAAAAGGATTGATGACTGAAGCCATGCAATCAATTTTAGATTATGGTTTCACCATGATGAAACTCAACCGCGTGGAAGCCTTTATTGGTACCGATAACAACGCTTCCATCGCATTAGCCAAAAAATTCGGATTTGTTTACGAGGGCAAACTGCGGGAACATTATGCTGTCAAAGAGGTTATGGAAGACTCTTTGGTTTTTGGGTTACTGCAACGTGAGTATCTGTCAAAAGCATAATTTTTCCTAATTTTGGTAAAATAATACCACTGCATTGCTCAAATTAAAACCATACAAAGAAATTCTCAGCTACCTTGGCGCCATGGTGGTCATACTTGTTTTATTGCGCTGGTTTGAATATCGTTTTATAGTGTTGGAAAACCAATATGAAATTTATATCGGGATTATTGCGGTTTTCTTTTTATTCTTCGGAATCTGGTTGTCGCAAAAATTGATTAATCCGAAAGAAAAAACAATTATAGTAGAGAAAGAAATCAGGATTTCGTCTTCCGATTTTATTTTAAATCAAACCGAATTAGCCCGGCGCAACATCAGCAAACGAGAACTCGAAGTATTACGTTTGATGGCGCAAGGGATGAGCAATCAGGAAATAGCCGAACAATTGTTTGTGTCGCGCAACACCGTAAAAACACACAGCGCCAAATTGTTTGAAAAATTAGATGTTAAACGGCGAACCCAAGCTGTAGAAAAAGCCAAGAAATTGCAACTCCTTCCTCCTACTTTAGCATGATTTTGAAAAAATCACCCAAAAGTATGAGTTGAAAAAGCGTACGAAAACTAACCTTTGCATACCAATCAAAATCTATTTACTTATGAGAAACACTATTTTTAAATACGGTATCATCTCCGGACTTATCGTTACCGTCTTCATGGGAATTGGAGCCGGCGTTTTTATGTACAATCCCGAATATGATTTGGGTATGGTATTCGGCTTTGCCGGAATGCTTGTCGCATACACCTTTGTATTCTTAGGCGTAAAAAACTTTCGCGATAAACAAAATGGCGGTTTCATCACTTTCGGAAAAGCATTCAAAGTCGGAATGTTGATGTCGCTCATTACCGCTACCATTTATGTAGCCACCTGGATGGTAGAACACCAATATCTTTTCCCGGATTTTATGGAGAAATATTCGGAAACTTCCTTACAGAATCTAGAGAAAAAAGGGCTCTCTCCGGCAGAGTTTAAAGTCGAAAAAGACAGAATTTTATATTTTAAGGAGCTGTACAAAAACCCGTTGTGGATAATACTGTTTACCTATATGGAAATCATGATTCCCATCGGATTGTTAGTGCCGGTAATTAGTGCCGCTATTTTGAAAAGAAAACCCGCTGAACAAACCTAAACCCATTGGCAATAGCTTCGTCAGTCTTAAAATCCTCAATATTTTGAGGATTTTTTTTATATTTATAGATTCGAAAACAAAATTATGCAACCCGACATCCAACACTACAATAACCAGCAAACTTCCGAAGAACAACTGATTTGTAATCAATTGGCGGAAATCATCAACCAAAATTTACCGGAAGCCGAGAGTAAAATTTGGCACGCGCATCCGGTGTGGTTTCTCGAGGGGAATCCCATTGTGGGCTACAGCAAATTAAAAGGCGGCATCCGATTGCTGTTTTGGAGCGGTGTCACTTTTGAAGAAAAAGACTTGCAACCCGGCAGCGGCAAATTTAAAGATGCTTCCATCACTTACACCGCTGTAAACCAAATCAATACGGCTGATTTAAAACGGTGGATTCAAAAATCCCAAGATATTCAATGGGATTATAAAAACATCGTGAAGCGCAAAGGGGTTTTGGAACGACTGAAATAAATAAAACTTTAACTGAAGTAACTTTATATGAAACACTTTATAGTATCCATTTTTGTTTGTTTCTCCCAACTAAGTTTCGGTCAAAACACCTCGCAATACAACGAACCCTACCGACCCCAATTTCACTTCACACCACCGGCTAAATGGATGAACGATCCGAATGGTTTGGTGTATCACAACGGAAAATACCACCTGTTTTACCAATATTATCCCGACGGGATTGTTTGGGGTCCCATGCATTGGGGTCACGCCGAAAGTACCGATTTGCTGCATTGGAAACAATTACCTGTAGCGTTGTATCCCGATACATTAGGATGGATATTTTCGGGGAGCGCTGTGATTGATAAAGACAATACCGCCGGTTTCGGTAAAAATGCTATGATAGCCATTTATACGTATCACAACGATGACATTTGGAAAGCAGGGAAAAAAAATACCGAAAGTCAGGCGCTGGCTTACAGCTTAGACGAAGGCAAAACCTGGACGAAATATAAAGCCAATCCGGTGTTAAACAATTCCGGAGAACAGGATTTCAGAGATCCGAAAGTATTTTGGCACACACAAACAGCCCGATGGATTATGACTTTGGCCGTAGGCGATAAAATCAAATTATTCTCTTCACAAAACCTTAAAGAATGGCAGGAAGAAAGTGTATTCAAACCCACAGAAAAAGATACGGAATTGGGCGTTTGGGAATGCCCCGATTTATTTTCAATGAAAACCGACTCGGGGGAAACCAAATGGATCATGATCATCAACCACGGCGATAAAGGTCCGAATGGCGGTTCGTGTACACGCTATTTTATTGGTGATTTCGATGGCAAAACATTTACCCAAACCCAAAACGCCAAATGGTTGGATCATGGCACCGATTATTACGCTGCAGTGACTTTTTCAAATGTACCCAATGACAAGAAAATTGTTTTAGGTTGGATGAGCAACTGGCAATACGCGACTAAAGTTCCAACCGAAGTATGGCGCAGCGCTATGACTTTGCCTCGTGAATTGGAATTGATAAAAGATAAAAACGGATACTATTTGAACCAAAAAATGGTATCTCAGTTAGCAGCAGTAACGAAACCCATTTTTTCAAAGGCTAATGTGGCGACACCTTTCGAGAAAAAGGAAATCGATTTATCGCAAAGCGAAGTTCGTTTTGATTTCAGTCAACCCACCGATGCTATGATTACCTTAAGCAATACTAAAGGTGAGCTATTCACCATTACCATCGCCGGCAATATCGTTGTCACCGACCGCAGTCATTCGGGGCAAACCGCTTTTCACGAAAGTTTTGCGGCCAAGCCGCAAGTAATGTCTGTTGAAGATAGGATTACTTCGGTGCAATTGGTCTTGGATAAATCATCGGTTGAAATTTTATTGAATGGCGGGAAATATTCGATGACGAATTTATGCTTTCCAACCGAAGCGTATTCTGAAATAAAAATCATTACTAAAGACTCAATAGCGTTATCAAACTTTACGGTGAGTGCCATTTCGCGAATCTGGTAAACCCGACCTCAATAGTAATAATTGAGAAAAGAGCCTATTATTTAGTGGCTATTTACTAAAAATCCGACTTTTTTTCTTACTATTGATTCCGCTAATCCGCTTAACATCCTTTCTTATGAAAAAATTCCTTGTCTTATGGCTTGTTTTAACCGGTCTTTTCGTTAATGCGCAAGAAGAAACCAAGTTTGTAAAACCCGATTACAAAGCCATCAAAAAAGAAGTCTCCAATAAAAAATCGGCTTATTTCTATGAAAAATTAATGGCAAAATTCAATGCCGCCGATTCAACAATGACTTTAGAAGAAAAGCGTCATTTGTATTTCGGCTTTACCAACTCTAAATTGTATTCCACTGTCTATATGAATCCGGCCAATGACAGTTTGAGAAGTATTATATACAAAGAAAATCTGGACACCGACGATTTTAAGAAAATCATATCGTACGGAAACGAGATTTTAAAAGAAAATCCATTTGATATGCGTACGATGAATATCATATCGTATGCCTATGAAAAACAAGGCAATCTGATTGAAGCCAAAAACAAAGCCATTCAAATCGGTATTCTGGTGGAGGCCATTTTCAGCACGGGCGACGGTATTTCTAAAGAAAATGCCTTCTTTGTAATCAATGTTTCCCATGAATATGACATGATTTCCGTTTTGGGAATGGAGTTTGGCGGCAGTCAGAGTTTAGTGGAAGGCACCTATGATTACCTAACCCTGAAAGAGAACTCCTATGGCCTTAAAGGGTTTTATTTCGATATCAGTGCCAGCATGAATAAGATGAGCGAAATGTTTGGAAAATAAAAAAACGCCGAAGGTTTCTTCGGCGTTTTTCAATTTATACTTTTCCGTTTTTGATTTCTTCTACAATTTCCGGATTTAATAATGTGGTAATATCGCCGAAGTTGGAGAAATCGCCTTCGGCAATTTTTCTCAAAATGCGACGCATAATCTTACCCGAACGCGTTTTAGGCAAACCGGAAACAAACTGAATCTTATCCAATTTGGCAATCGGCCCGATTTGATCAGATATCAATTGGTTGATTTCTTTAGCCAAGTTATCCTGGTTACGGCTCTCGCCTACTTCTTTTAAGATAACAAAACCGTACAAAGCATTTCCTTTGATATCATGTGGGAAACCAACGATGGCACTTTCGGCTACGGCCGGATGCTCGTTGATGGCATCTTCAATTGGCGCCGTGCCCAAATTATGCCCCGAAACAATGATGACATCGTCTACTCTACCCGTAATTCGGTAATACCCAACCTCATCGCGCAACGCGCCGTCTCCCGTAAAATATTTACCCGGGAAAGCCGTGAAATAGGTGTCTTTGTAGCGTTGATGATCGCCCCAAATGGTTCGGGCTATGGATGGCCAAGGAAATTTAATACATAAACTTCCGGTGACTTGATTGCCTTCGATTTCGTTGCGCAACTCATCCATTAACACGGGTTGAATTCCCGGTAACGGCAAGGAAGCATAAGTCGGTTTGGTTGGTGTTACAAACGGAACAGGTGAAATCATAATACCGCCGGTTTCGGTTTGCCACCAGGTATCAACTAACGGACAACGTTTGCCGCCTACGTGGTCGTTGTACCAGTGCCAGGCTTCCTCGTTAATGGGTTCGCCTACCGAACCAATTACTTTTAAGGAACTTAATGGAAATTTCTGCACATAATCCAAACTCTCTTTCGCCAAAGCACGAATCGCAGTTGGGGCAGTGTAGAATTGAGTTACATGATGTTTTTCAATTACTTCCCAAAAACGACTGAAGTTCGGATACGACGGAACACCTTCAAAAATTACTGTAGTGGCGCCGTTTAATAAAGGTCCGTATAAGATATAGGAATGTCCGGTAATCCAACCAATGTCGGCGGTACACCAATAAATATCGTTTTCTTCGTAGTTAAAAATGTTTTTAAACGTATAAGCCGTGTATACCATATAACCGGCCGTGGTATGCACCATTCCTTTCGGTTTTCCGGTGGAACCCGAAGTATACAGGATAAACAACGGATCTTCGGCATCCATGATTTCGGCAACGTTATTGGGAACCGCTTCGTCTAACAGCGGTTGCAACCAATAGTCGCGACCTTCTTTCATAGTCACTGTCGTATTCGTTCTTTTCACTACCAATACTTTTTGAACCGTTGGGCACTTTTCCAGCGCTTCGTCTACGATTCCTTTTAAGTCGATTGATTTATTACCGCGGTAACTCCCATCGGAAGTTATCACTACTTTACACTCGCAATCGTTGATACGTGCTGCCACTGCAGAAGATGAAAATCCGGCAAAAATAACGGAGTGAATGGCTCCGATTCGGGCACAAGCCAAAACCGCTACAGCCAATTCGGGAATCATCGGTAAATAAATACACACACGATCGCCTTTTTGAACACCTTGGTCGCGCAATACGTTAGCTAATTTAGAAACCCGGGCATACAATTCGTTATACGAAATATGCTGCGCCGGCTCATCGGGATCATTAGGTTCAAAGATAATCGCTGTTTTATCGCCACGACGCGCCAAATGACGGTCAATACAGTTTTTAGTGATGTTTACTTTTGCATCTACAAACCATTTGAATTCGGCTTTTTGAAAATCAAATTCGAAAACTTTTTCCCATTTTTGATACCAAGTAAAATTCTCATCGGCTATGCGATCCCAAAACTTACGCGGTTCGCGAACCGATTTTTTATACATCTTGAAGTAATGCTCCAGATTTTGTATTTTGTAATAACTCATTGTAACTCTTCTTTTATTATCGTTTTGTTATGTAAATATAACTATTCTGTAAGTGCGATATTAAATTTTATTGCTAAATAGGTATAGCTATTGTCTGTTATTTTTTATTTGAAAATCCTACATCCGCTATCCTTTATAACTTCCCACTTTAGCCAACTCCAACACTTCTCGCACTTCACCAATAATGGCTTCATCATCGATAGTGGATGGAATTTGAAAGTTCTCCCCATCGGCTATACTGCGTAACAATTTGCGCAAAATTTTACCCGAACGCGTTTTCGGCAATCGATTCACGACAACTACATCTCGTAAAGAAGCTACGGCTCCGATTTGTTCGCGAACCAATTTTACGACTTCGTGTTGCAGCTGGAAATGCTCGATTTCTTCACCGAATTTGGTTACCACCAATGCTAACGGAATTTGCCCTTTCAACTCGTCGTTGACTCCAATTACGGCACATTCGGCTACCGAATGATGCGAAGCTACAATTTCTTCCATCTCGGCAGTCGACAAACGGTGACCGGCCACGTTAATCACATCGTCTACCCTACCGGTTATATAAATGTAACCGTCTTCGTCTTTGTATCCTCCATCGCCCGAGAAATAATACCCCGGAAATTTGGTCAAATACCCCGCTCGGAAACGTTCATTATCGTTCCAAATGTCTAATAATGTTCCCGGAGGCAAAGGCAATTTTATCACGACATAGCCTTCTTCATTGGGATCCAACTCCTGACCGTTTTCCCCTAAAATAACAATATTATAACCCGAAACGGCTTTCCCGGAAGAACCCGGTTTGATTGGTAAATATTCCACACCCATCATATTGGCAATCATCGGCCAACCCGATTCGGTTTGCCACCAGTGGTCGATGGCCGGAATCGGAATATGCTCACGATACCATTCCAGAGTAGCCACATCGCAACGCTCGCCCGCTAAGAACTGGGTTCGCAAACATGACAAATCGTATTGCTTGATGAATACGCCGTTCGGATCTTCTTTTTTAATGGCTCTGATGGCGGTGGGTGCCGTAAACATAACGCTAACCCTATGCTCGGCTATCACACGCCAAAAGGTACTGGCATCAGGGGTTTTAATGGGTTTACCTTCAAAAACAATCGTAGTATTTCGATTGAGTAACGGACCGTACACAATATAACTGTGACCCACAACCCAACCCACATCGGAAGCGGCCCAAAAGACTTCACCCGGTTGCACACCATAGATTTTTTGCATCGAAAATTTCAGCGCCGTGACGTAACCGCCCGTATCGCGCACAATCCCTTTGGGTTTACCCGTAGTTCCCGAAGTGTATAAAACGTATAAAGGATGCGTAGATTCGACCGAAACACAGTCGGCTTCCTCTGAACCATACACTAAAGCATCATAATCGACATCGTATTTTTTAAACGGAATTCTTGCGCCGAGTTTGCGATTTAACACCACTACTTTTTTTGGTTTGTGTTCGGCTAATTCGATAGCTTCGTCCACCAAAGGTTTGTAGGCTATGAGTCGGTCGATTTCAATGCCCGAAGAAGCCGTAATAATCACTCTGGGTTTGCAATCGTCAATTCTGATAGCCAACTCATGTGGCGCAAAACCACCAAAAACGACCGAGTGCGTGACACCGATTCGGGCGCAGGCCAACATGGCAAAAGTGGCTTGCGGAATCATCGGCATATAAATCACAGCGGTATGTCCTTTCTTCAATCCTAAAGAAATCAGACCTCCGGCCAATCGGGCGACTTCCGACTTAACTTCGTTATAGGTATATTTTTTAACGGTTTGGGTAACGGGCGAATCGTAAATCAGCGCTACTGCGTCGCCATAACCATCATTAATGTGTTTGTCGAGCGCCAAATAGCAGGCATTCAAGCTGCCGTCTTTGTACCACAACGGATAGCCGTGAGCATCGGCAGACAATAGGGTTTGCGGTTGGGTAAACCAGTCGACCTGATTGGCTTGTTCGGCCCAGAAAGCTTCCGGATTTTGGATGCTTAGGTCGTATAATTCTTGATATTTCATAGTGGTGTTTGGGTTAGGTTTACAATGTAGTTATGCTCTTCAACAAGCTCAGATTGACAAATGAGCTGTGACATCCTTTTCAACAGAAAAAGAGAAAACAGCATGTAATCAATATGTTGTATGAATTTAGTTTCCGAGCAATTCGTTTACTTGTTCGACGACTTTTTTTATGGAAAAAGGTTTGGTTAAATAAGCATCAGCACCCAGTGCTAATCCTTTTTCAATATCACTTTCTTTGTTTTTGGCCGAAAGGAAAATGACTTTACAATGTTGGAGTTTTTCATTTTTCTTGATATGCTCCAAGGTTTCAAATCCGTCTACCAAAGGCATCATGATATCGAGGATAATAATATCGGGCAATTGGGTTTTCAAAATATCCAACGCTTCCTGACCGTCGCGGGCAATATACACTTCAAAGCTGTTCTTTTTGAAAGTATACTCGAGCGACATCACAATATTGGGTTCGTCATCTACAATTAAGATCTTTTTCATGACTGTTGTTTTTTGGGTATGGTAAAACTCAGGCAGGCCCCGCCGGTGGCATTATTAGTTGCCCAAATTTTTCCTTTATGATGTTCTATAATTTGTTTGCAAATGGCCAATCCCAATCCGCTGCCGATAGGCTTTTTAAAATTCTGATTGGTCGATTGGTAAAATTTGTCAAAAATAGTTTCAAAATCATTCGGCGCAATGCCTTTACCGTTATCACTAACTTCAACTTGCACCACCTCATGTTTGTCGTAAACCGCTATGGTAATCAAACCATTGGTATCGGGACAAAACTTAATCGCATTCGACACTAAATTGGTTACCACCTGCACAATTCGATCTTCATCGTAATCGGCTTTTAAATTACCGTTGCCTTCCACATGCACGTGAATGTGCTTGTTGTTAATGAGTTGTTGTAAAGGTTCGATGGCATTTTCAATCGTTTCGACCATCTTGTGTGTAGCAAAGTTAACTTTTTGCCGTCCGGTTTCAAACTTTTCAAGGTCGAGAATTTTATCAATCAAACGATTTAATCTATCCGATTCCGAAATGATGTTTTGCAAAAACTGTTTGCGTAACTCTTCCGGAATCTCGTCATCGTCATACAAAATTTCACTCGATGCCCGAATGGCCGTAATCGGCGTTCGCAATTCGTGGGTTACCGTATCGAGGAATTCATCTTTTTGTTTGTCTTTGATCATCAAAGAAGCATTGGCTTCTTGCAATTTGGCGGAGATTTCCTTAAGCTCGTTGGAGGTTTCCGTCAATTTTTTATTGATGATGATATTCTCTTTGGATTCTTCTAAAATCTTCAATACTTCGGGTAAGGTAATTTTCTCTTCTTTGACGACGCTGGCAATCAAAATTTTAGCCGAAGCCGTTCCGATATGGCCGGTAAGCAGGTTTTCGGAGAATTTAATCAAACGCGCATCAGCCAATTTTTCATCTTTATCGACATTGTATTTCACATTAAAGATGTTCATGGCGCGCTTGGTGCGTTCTTCGCCTAAAAATTTAATCAAAACTTTCTCGATATCGGTACGATAAGCGGTTCCTTTCCAAATAAACGCATTTTCATGCATAGTGATGTATTTGTTGATGTCGAGAAACATCTCGGCATAATTTCGTTCCCGATAATTGCCTTTAAAACTCACGGAAACCGCCACATAAATCAGAAAATTAAAGAGCAAACTCCAAAACAACGCATGCGGCACCGGTTGCAAATAATCTAACCCGAAAAGCTGTAACGGTTTAAGCAATTCTACACCAAATAATCCTTGTGTGATAAAAGAGGTATCGGAAGATGTGATGCCTAAAGCATACGGAACGAGCAAGGTATACAAACAAATGACAAACCCCACAATTAAACCCCAAACGGCTCCGGTTCGGGAACCTCTGCGCCAAAATAGTGCGCCGAAAAACGACGGTGCCAATTGTGCAATAATCACAAAGGCCACTAAACCAATGGAGAACAAACTGTAATCTAACGCAAAAAAACGATAGATAAAATACGCCATGATAATCAGTGAAAAAATCCCGATTTTACGAATGTTGACAATCTTTTTGTTGATGGTTGACTGTTCATTGTTTTTCAATCGGCCCAACAACCCATAGGGAATAATAAGGTTGTTGCTGACCATGGTAGACAATCCGATAGACGACACCACAATCATGGAAATGGCAGCCGAAAATCCGCCTAAAAAAACCAAAACCGTCAGGGCTTCGTTACCGAAATGCTGCGGAATTAATAGTGAATACGTATCGGAATTCACCGCTTGTCCATCGAACAAAATATTACCGCCCCAGGCTATCGGATACACAAATATATTAAACAACAACAAGTACAACGGAAACAACCAAACTGCAGTATTGACATGGTTTTCGCGATTGTTTTCGATAACCGAAACCTGAAATTGTCGGGGCAATAAAAAAATGGCAAACATCGAAAGGATACACAAAAAGAACCAGTTGATGGCTTGCGGCAAACCGCCCAAGGTATTCTTTTGGCGAAAAAGTTCGAGTTTAGAGGCTTTGGCATAAATATCGTCAAATCCGTCAAAAACGTAAAAAGTCACATACAATCCTATGGTCAAAAAGAAAACCAACTTCAGCACACTTTCTAATGCCACAGCAGTAACAATACCTTTTCGCTTTTCAGACGCATCTACATAACGCGTCCCGTAAATAGACGAAAATATCGCCAGGGCAAAAGCCACATAGGTCGTACTATCGTCAAAAATATAAGAACTCGATTGAGTGTTTGTAACGATGTGAAACGTTTCGGCAATCGATTTGAGTTGCAAAGCGATGTAAGGCAAAATCCCGAACAAACAAACAATGGTCACCACAGCGCCCAAAAAACGGCTGTTGCCATAACGCAGCGAAATGAAATCGGCGATACTCGACACCTTATTGACCCGTGAAATGCGGATGATTTTCTTGAGAATAATAATCCAAGCCGGAATAATAATCACCGGTCCTAAATATACCGGTAGGTAATTGAGTCCCGAATTGGCAGCTACTCCGATGCTACCATAGTATGTCCAAGCCGTACAATACACCGCTAAGGAAAGTGAATAAATGTAGGGATTGTTCGTCCAGCGGATATTGCCTTTTTTCTCGGCCCAATGCGCAATAAAAAAAAGCAACCCAAGATAAAGCGCTAATATGATTAATAACACAATACTATTCATGGTAACGCTTGATTATGATGAAAGACAACAACGCAGCAAAGAACCAAAGTGAAAAAATGTAAATGTAAATTACAGGAAAACCCATAAAACTATCGGCACTGTCAAACAGCAGCACTATCGGCAGGTTTAATCCGATAAGCAACAGCATCGAGATGATTACTAGTTTTTGTTGGTGTCTTTGCTTCATTTTATTCGTGTAAAACACCAAAAGCCCTTAACTAGTAAGAGCTTTTGGTTAACCATTAACTTCAAAATTAATCTTCGTATTCATTGGTGAGTGCATACCATCCGAATATGGTTAATCCGGTGACAATTAACGGTAATAATATGAAAAAAATAATTATCCCGAAAACTAAATCGTCTTGTTTACCTGAAGTTAGCTTGCCGCCGAAAATTCCGATAGCATAATACGCTACCGCTATGGCCAAGGCAATCCAAACAATTCCTAATATTTTTTTGAGTGTATTCATAGTCTTAGTTTTAGTCGTGAAGTGTATTAATTTTTCTGTCGATGTAAATCATACCGATGACGAAACACACTGCGGCAATTCCGATCGGATACCACAATCCTTCGAGATAAAACTCGGGATCACCGGCATCTTTAGCCGTCGTTACAAAATAAGTTGAAATAGCCGGAAGCAATCCGCCAAAGATACCATTTCCAACGTGATACGGTAATGACATCGAGGTGTATCGGATTTTTACCGGGAACATTTCGACCAAGAAAGCCGCAATCGGACCGTACACCATGGTTACAAAAATGACTTGTACAAACACCATGAATACCAAGAACCACATGTCGCCGGTATTGATTTTTTTGGTGACTTTGGTTTCGATTTTGTCTTTACCTTTATCGTCTACCATTAATTTTCCGTTTTCGAAATGTTTGGTTTTAATTTCTTCTACGGTAGTGCCGTCGGTGTACGCTTTTGTGGTGGTGTAAATGGAGTCCGTTTTTGTCGCATCGACCTCTTTCATAGACGGTACCACTTTGGTTTGATTTACAATTTCGGTTTTTTGTGCTAAGTCGGTTGAAGCATACATCGCACGATAAATCGGACGATAGAGTAAAATGGCAAGTAACATTCCACCCATCATTATCACTTTTCGACCCCATTTATCGCTCAACCAGCCAAAGAAAACAAAGAACGGTGTTCCTAAAATTAAGGCGATTCCCAACAGCATGTCGACTTGTGACGAATCGATACTCTGTACGGTTTTTAAGAAGTTCATGGCATAAAACTGGCCGGTATACCACACTACGCCTTGCCCCATGGTGGCTCCAAATAAAGCCAATAATACAAACTTGAGGTTGTATTTGTGACCGAAACTTTCTTTTAACGGATTGGTCGATGTTTTTCCTTCCGATTTGGCTTTGGCAAAAACAGGAGATTCATCCATATTTTTACGAATCAGATACGATACATACACCATTAAAATGGATACCCAAAACGGTACTCTCCAACCCCATTCTTCAAAAGCCTCTTTTGACATTACGGCCTTGGTGATCAAAATCACCATCAGGGAAATAAATAAACCAACAGTAGCCGTAGTCTGAATCCAGGAAGTCCAGTATCCTTTTTCTCCTTTTGGGGCATGCTCGGCCACATAGGTTGCGGCACCGCCATACTCACCTCCGAGTGCTAACCCTTGTAGTAATCGAAGTATTAACACCAATACCGGAGCCAAGAAACCTATCGATTCATAGCTCGGAATACATCCGATGACAAACGTGGCACCACCCATTAGCATCAGGGTTACCATAAAGGTATATTTTCTTCCGATTAAGTCGCCCAATCTTCCGAAGAATAAAGCACCAAACGGGCGTACTACGAATCCGGCAGCAAAAGTAGCTAAAGTGGATAAGAAGGCAGCCGTCGGATTATCGGACGGGAAAAATTTGGTTGACAACACTACGGCTAAACTCCCGAATATGTAAAAATCGTACCATTCAATCATGGTTCCCATGGAGGAAGCAGAAATTACTTTCCAAATTCCTTTTGTTTTTTTATTGCTCATATATTATAATTTTGATTGGTTATTAAAAACTGTAGCAACACGAAATCATGGCTCTGAAATTGCCTACTTTTTTGTTGTTTCCATCGAAGGTAGCATCGGGTTTTAAATCGCCCCATGTGGCTCCGGTATATTCTAATTCGGGTGTAAATCTGAATTTATTTTGTTTGAAATCGACTCTGGCGGATACTCGCATTACATTATCTACGCCACGGGTTCCCGAGAAACCTCTGCCGTACAATGTGGTCGGGTTGTCTTTACTGACGCCATCGGTTTTAGTGTACCCGAAAAATAATCCTGGTGCTATACTTTTACCGTTACCGGCAATATCCACCCACATAGCAGTGGTTTTGATACCTTCATACGTTTCTACTTCTCCCGGCGTGGTGTAACCGGCAAATCCGCCCAACATGACTAAGTTGTACATATTTTTACCGGTAATTCCGTACGCTTTAATGTGAAACTTGTCGTTATTGTATTTAAAATATCCTACAACCGAAGTGGTATTCACTTTTTCGGAAGTTGCTAAACCATTACTAACGGTTAGTGGTTGTAACGATTTGTATTCAAATCCTAATCCGGCAATCCAGTTGTTGTTTTTAAATTGAAATTGTCCGTGTAAGGTAGGCAACATGGAATTGAAAGAAGCCGAATTTTGTGTACCTCCGGTAGCCGTAGCCGTGGTAAACTCACGCTCTTTGTAAACGGTAAAGGCAAACGATAACTCTTTGGTTAAATTTTGTTTGATTCGGGCTTGAGAGACCCAGCCGAAAGGGTTAAACATGATTCCGGTGCTAAAATTAGCCACTCCCGGAAATACTTCAGGAATAAAAGTAGGATACCACGTTTGGCCTACCATGACGCTTGTTTTTTCCCACTCTAAATTCACATAGGCGTGTCGCAATCGTAATAATCCGATTGTAGATTCGGTGTTTCCAAAGAAATCCCCCTCTAAAGTTCCCGACGTTTTGGCTCCCCAAACATTAGGACCTTTGGCTTTGACACCCAAACGAGAAACTACCGACAGAAAGTTGGATGCTCCGGCATCGTTAATATCCTCTCCGTTGGCATCGAGCTGTTCGTCGAGAGGATAAAGATTAAGATTGTACTCCCGTACTTGAGCCGATCGTCGGGTATCCCAAATGTAATCGGTTCTGATAAATCCGTACACGCTCACATCCCATTCTTTAGCAACGGGTGCTACCGGAGCGGTCGAAGTAGTTTGCGCATGACTCACCAGAGAACCTATGGCAAACGCTACTAAAACTAGTTTTTTCATAATTCAAATTGTTGGTTAGTGATTGGCTTTTCAGCTGGACCAAATTCTAACTATTTGCTTATGAAAAAAATTACTGTATATATTTTTGTAAACTACTATAGTTAATCCTTAAAGCGCTCCCATTTTATGAGCATGAACTTATCGCCTAACTCGGTTATAATCATCCCTGCGCCTTTGAGCACTTCTTTATTCTTAAGAAACTCTACCAATTCCAAGTGATTGTAAATCTTATAGGTAGGATGATAATCGGTATGATTGGGTTTGGAAATTTTAAACTCTTTCACCCAATTACTTACCGTAACGTGAGAAACCCCGATAATCCTTTCGATTTCACGGTAACTCAACCCCTCGAGATAGAGTTGCAAGGCTTTGGTAACATAGTAACTATCGATCTTCTTCCCTAGCTTATTTACGGTAAAATAGTATTGGCATTTTTTACACAAAAACCTTTGTCTGTCTTTAATCACGCCACTTTTCACAATAGTATCGCCTTGGCATTTGGGACAAGCTACAATCTCCATATATATAAATTTTGCATAAATATACTTATTTAGCAAATATACAAAAGCGATATATTAATTTTTTTTACATAAAAATTGCACTAACTTTAATTTTAAAGTCATTTTATTACAGATAATAAAATTTAAAGTGGTAAGTCGGTGCTGAAGATTTTACAAGAGTGTAGCTTGCCGAATTTATTTTTACTTCAAAAAAACAACCGAAAATTGTATCTCTATTTGGTTTCAAATTACATCCATTTCTTTAAAAAAATAAAAATTATCTTATAAAACATTTTAAGCAAACTTTTTCTTACTTTTATCATAAAGATTTAATTATGAATTGGAACGCGACTATTATCACTCACAAGGGTGAAAAAAGAATTGCAGTTGCTGTGAAAAGAACGGAAGAGCATACTGCTTTTATTCGAGGCTTTGTTGGCTCCAAATGGAGTCAAACCCTGAAAACATGGCACATTCCCGACACCGAAGAAAACAGAGCCTACTTTGGTCTGCCACTTACTTCTACTTTTGTACCTAACGAAGAAGGCAGAGCTCAGATAACAAAATTCAAAAGTTGGTTGGATTCGAAACGATACAGTCCAAATACAGTTAAGACATACATCGATGCGGTGAAATCATTCTTAGTGTATTTCAATCATAAAAAATTAGAAGACATTACCAACCAAGATTTAATCCAATACAACAACGACTACATTTTGAGAAATAACTATTCAGAGTCCTTTCAAAATCAAATTGTTAATGCCTTAAAGCTTTTTTTTAAAATAACAGGATCCGAGAATTTTGATGTAGAAAAAATTGAACGTCCCAAAAGAGCTAAAAAATTGCCTATCGTTTTGAGTAAAGAAGAGGTGAACCGATTGATTGAAGTAACCGGTAATTTGAAACACAAAACATTATTAGCTCTCATTTACTCCTCGGGATTACGAATCAGTGAAGCACTCAATATAAAACCGAAAGATGTTGACAGTAAACGAATGTTGATTCATGTTAAAAATGCCAAAGGCAAAAAAGATCGTTATACTCTATTATCCCACAAAGTATTGGTCATGATGCGAGAATACTATCAGGTTTACCAGCCCAAAATGTATTTATTTGAGGGAACCAAAGGACGCATGTATAGTAGCAGAAGTGCGCAGGCTGCATTACAAAATGCGGCTGTAAAAGCCAAAATCACCAAGCGAATTAGTTTGCACACTTTACGACACAGTTTTGCCACACATTTGTTGGAAAGCGGGACTGATTTGCGATTTATTCAAGAATTACTGGGCCACAGCAGTCCGAAAACAACCATGATTTATACTCATGTGAGCAGCACTTCGTTTAAAAACATTACCAACCCTTTTGATATGTAAGAAAATTTTATAAATTTGTTTGTATCCCATAATTAACCCGCCAGCTCTAGTTTGAGAAGAAGAAAAAAATAATGAAAACTTTCGCCTATCCTTCCGCACAAGAATTTAACAGGTAATAAAAGTTCGGATATAAACTAGTTAGCGGTAATATCTCAGAACACTCATTAAAAATCATAACCCATGAAAAAACTATTTTACTCAGTTGCATTTTTCTTTTTTATGTACACAAACCTTTTTAGCCAATCAATTGCAGAATTAAAAATCTCAAGTGAGGAATTACCAAAAGAATACGCAATGACGAAGGAAACACAATGTAAGTCGGTTCACGCATGTGCATTTTATAAGCAGACAGATCTGTATAGCTCATTTTTAGGGAAAGTTAAATCGAAAGAAATACAAAATTTCCAAAGTAAAAAAGACAGTGGAAGCATTATGTACTTTGAATTCGAAAGAGATTTTGAGGCTGATGAGTTTTTAAAAGGACTTTTGTGGGGTTCGCAGTTGCCTTCGAAATCACATCCGGAGGAGTTCATCGCAAAAGGTAAATTTCTGATTATTTATAGTTTCGAAAAAGATAGCGAATTGAAAAAGTTGGCTCAAGATAAACAAAAACTACTACTAAATTAAAGATACTACCGCTAACAGCGGTTTGAAGCAATAACTAGTTTATTTGTAAAAGGAAAATCTTTCTTCACGAAAAACTTTTATCTTTAACAGAAAATAATCAGTCCGCTGGCTTCGTTACTGCTTCAAGCCGCGGAACGTTATAGGCAACCAAAATGAGACACTTTATTAACATAACAATTTTACTTTTTTGGACGACTTTATCGTTTGGACAAATACAACTTATATCACGGAAAGATAACGAGACAGCTGAGCAATTTGCCGAACGCCAAAAACCAGAAAACTCAACTTTGACACATAAAGTTTTAGAAACAAAATGGAACGGAAATTCTACTATCATTTCACTTTACGACATAACATACAAATTACCTAAAGAAAATGACCCAGACCAGCAGACATATCATAAAATTGTAGGATTTGTATTTTCTGAACTGGATAAAAACACTTACAGCAAAATAACTTTTGGAACGATAGATACTGAAGGTGGCAATCCGTCAATTGAAACTATCTTCTTCGCAAACGCTGACAACGACAAGGCAAAAGAGATAATAATCATAGCTTCTTGGGAACAGAGACATTATGATGTTAATGGAACGCTCTACGGTACGTACGTTTTTGATGACAAAACTATCGAGAAAACATTTGATTTGAAATTTCTTGAAGAAATAAGCAAAAAACTTGACGGAGGCTGTGAATGTAATTGGAGTGACGGAACAAATAAGAAATCGAAATTTAAAGTAGCATCAGAAGTAAAAAAAGAATTAGTCAGACTTGGTTATAAATAATAATTGTAAGCGGATTTAAATCCAAAATTGGCAGCCTATAACAGGCGTTTGGCAAGATTGCGAATTTTGTAGTAAATTTACGTTTACATTTCGCAAGAAATTTTATCTTTAACAGAAAATAATCAGTTCCGTAGTTCGCAACCTCGCCAAGCGCCGGAACGTTAGCAGACATTTTGACCAAAACACTTTTAAAAGATGATATATAATACACTTGGATTAATTTTTGACCTTTTTGGTGTCATATTACTATTCAGATTTGGAATTTTACCTGATAATCTATGGAATCATATTCTTATGGATAACGAAATGAGTGAAAAAGACGAAAAGCGTCATAAAATCTGGTCTAAAATTGCAATTTCCTTAATATTTATTGGGTTTACTTTACAGTTATTAGGTTCTTTACATCAACACATAAACAACAGGACTGATTCACAACAATCATTTAAAAATCTTAATTTAGGGAAAGAGAAAAATCAAACTAGTGGAATAACCGCAACACTAAAATTGAAATATGATAATAAAAAATTGTATTATCAATTAAAATTAAACGGATTAACCGATTCATATAAAGACATTTCAAATTTTGTGTTTAGCCTAGAAGACAAAGATGGATTTGAAATCAGTGAAATAACTGAAAAGAATAGTACGGACAATGTTAATTCTTCTAGATTATACATGAAGGACAGCTTGATTTTTACAATAAAAAATTCAATTCCATATTCAGAAAAAGATTATTCACAAATAAGAAAATGGAATTTAAAAATAACAAAATAAAACGTCTGCTAACAGCGGTTTGGCGCAATGGCTACATTATTTTTCTTTAGCCGGAAACTACTAAGTTCACTTTTTTGTTATATTTACAACTAAACAATCAGTACGCGCCACTGCGTCCAAGCCGCGGTGCGTTATGCGCAATTGCTGAAAAAACTCACTGAAACTATGAAAATTTATCTAGTTATTCTTTCCATTTGCTTATTCCAATTGTCATTTGGTCAGAAGACATTGAAAAAAAAAAGATTCTACAAAACTGGAATCAATCGTTGAAGTGAAAGCCATTTTTCCTGGTGGTGAAGAAATGTTTAAAAAGTATATAAGCAGTAACATACGATTACCTGAAATGAGTGACAAGGTTTCAGGAGAAATAAGAATGCAATTTACAGTCGGAATAGATGGTAACTTGACAGATATTAAACTTGTAAAAAATAATTTGGGAAATTTAGGGCAAGAAATAGCGATTGAAGCTACAAAAGTGTTAAAGTCATGTCCGAAATGGATACCAGCAAACAGAAATGGAATACCGATAAGTATGACTAGTGAAATTCCACTAAAAATTGGAATTGATTAACGGCTAATGCAACAGCGCATAACAGCGGTTTGGCGCAATGGCTACTTTATTTTTCTTTAGCCGGAAACTACTAAGTTCACTTTTTTGTTATATTTACAACTAAACAATCAATACGCGCCACTGCGTCCAAGCCGCGGCACGTTATATGCTAGTTGCACGGACCGCGATTTTCATTGGAAGTTTAGCAGAATATTGAAACTCGGAATTTCTTAAACGTTCTCGAAAATACTTAACTAAGAAACTAATCTTTTGGAGAAAATCTGCTGAAAAGTGAAACTTGAAAATGTCGCTCGAAAATCAAACCCGAAATCAGAAACTTGAAAATGTTGACGGAAAAATGTTGACGGAAAATCAAGCCTTAAAATCAAGTTTGAGTTGAAATCGTTCTTAGAAAAAAAAGCAGAAAATAGTAACCGAAAAAATGAAGTTACGCCGAAAAGAAACCGGCAAAGTTTGCGTGCTCAAGTTTGTGTGTGCAACTAGCTTATAACAGCGGTTTCGCGCAATTGCTTGTTTTTATTTTTACGTGTTCACGAAAAACGTTTATCTTTAACAGAAAATAATCAGTTCGCTGGATTCGCAACTGCGTCGAAGCCGCGGAACGTTAGCGGTAAGTTTAAACCACTCAAGAGTAGAAAATCTTATCGGCATATTAAAACAACTGAAATTCGATATGGAAAAATATGATGACTTAATTAAAAGTTTACTACTAACAATTGGTTCATCAAGTGTTCTTGTTTACATGTTGAGAAAAAAAATGTTTAGAAACTCTGGACAAGACTTATACAGTAAGTCTCTTGATTATAGAGTTATTATGATTCTAGTAACAGGAATTCTGTGTGGTATCATACTGACTGTTAAAGCGTGCAATAAACTTTGTTGAAAAAGTGATAAATAAAAAACCTACCGCTAACAGCGGTTTGCAGCAATGGCTGCATTCGATTTTCCGTAGCCGGAAAATCGAAAGTCGAACTTTTTGCTATCTTTACAACTAATCCGCTAATTGTCGCCACTGACTGCAAGCCGCGGAACGTTATAGGCTAGTGTTTCCCAAGTTTACTCAGAAGAAAATAAATTGAACAGCTGTTGAAAATGAATTTGAGCACATTTAAAAAAATCATACTAAAAATTGGCATTACAACAAGTATAATAACCTTGTTGTTAATTGTGTTTGCTTTTATTTATTTCTTTGCTAGTTTTTTAAATTTTCTCTGGCACTGGGATTAGCCAAAATATGTTGAAAAATAGAAATTGGAAAATATTGCGCAGAAAAAAACAGAAGATGTTGCAAATTCTGTTGCGAAAAACAGAAAATGGAATGTAATTAAACATAATGCGAAAAAGGTTAACTAAAATGCAACTCAAAACACCAGCCTATAACAGCCGTTTCTCGCAATTGCGAATTTTGTGGTAAGTTCACGTTCAGTTTTCGCAATAATATTTATCTTAGCAGAAAGTACGCAGTTCCGCACTTCGCAACTGACGAGAAGCGGCGGAACGTTGTACGCAATTGCGCGCCACACAAGCTGATAAATAGCCTTAAAATTTACTGGAAAAAGGAAAGAGTTAAGTAAGCGAAAATCGACAGATTTTAGCGCAAGCCTTGCAAATGGGATTTGCTGAAAATGAAATTTTCAAAGCGAAGCCGCTTGAAAGGCTTGCCAAAGTTATAAGAAAAAATTTATAAAGTCAAGTTTTGTAAATTTATAACTGACTTAACTCTAAAAAGTTGTCCAAAATTTTAAGGCTGAGATTTTATAAAACTGCGACTAGCCGACCAAAGAGGTTAGTAGCAATTTCCTAAAATCATTTATCAAGCTTGTGATGGCGGCAACTGTAAACTTTGCTTCTCATCTTAACAGATAAGAAGCAACAGCGTACAACAGCGGCTACGCAAAATGCCTGGTAAGGTATTTTGATAGACGCTAAGCGATTAATTGAAAATTAATTGCTAGTTTCGTGGAGCGGCGCAGCGAAGTCGGCACTTCGCGTAGCCGCGAAACGTTAGCTGAAAGCATATAATCTTACTAATGACATGTAAACTTAAAATAGAACATTTTAAAAAAATAAGTATATTGTTATTCATTACTTCACTAATACTAGAAGTCGATAACGTAAGAGGATGGCAATTATTGGTTTTTGGTTTTTTGGGAATGCTAAAAGGTAATGGAATTTGTTTTCTTTGGCTAGCCAATCCCTTTCTGGTTATGTCTTGGATATTTATACCTATGCGTGGAGTATCATTTCGTTTGAGTTTAATAGCAGTGATTTTAAGTATTTTGTTTTTTATAATAGAAGAATCATTTACTATCATAAAAATAAAGACTTATGGTTTTGGGTATATAGTTTGGGTTTTGAGTAGTTTTACCATGCTTTTAGGTAATATTTTATTAAAAAAAATGCCTTCAGCTAACAGCGGTTTGCAGCAATAGCTGCATTAGATTTTCCGTAGCCGGAAAATCTAATGTCGAACTTTTTGCTATCTTTACAACTAATCAATCAATACGCGCTACTGCTGCAAGCCGCGGAACGTTGTGAGCAATTTTTCAGAACCCGTAAAATTAGAAATAATGGCTAAAGATTTGACGCAAGAAGAAATTCAAGCTGGAACACAGAATGGAATTAAAAAATACGAACATCTCGATTTTTTAGGCAAATATGCAATGTATATGGGTGTTGCTCAACTATTAGAATTTGGGCTCAAAAAACTTCATGAAGAAAAGTATGGAAATACTTTAGAAGAAATGGAAAGATGGACACTTGGAAAGACAAAAGACAAACTTGCTGCAAAAGGTTTAAGACCAGACTTTATACATTTTCTTGAGAGCGTTGTAAAAAGTAGAAACTATATAGCCCATGAAATTCTTGCCAATTTTGCTTTAATGAGGTCTATTACAGACAATCTGGAAACGAGCCATTATTCCAAAGATGAAAGAATACTTGACAAAGCTATTTTAGAATTAGAGCAACTTATATTTCTCTTTGACTGGACAAACCAAAATAATGGTTGGTAAAAAAACTGCTCACAACAGCGGTTATCAGCTATAGCTGGTTTTTCTTGAGTTGTACCATTTTTTTTCACGTAAAAAGTTTACCTTAGCAGACAGTACGCAGTTCGTTGGCATCGCTACAGACTGATAGCCGCGAAACGTTGTAGGCAATTTTAAACCACATTCGCTTAAATGGAAGACATCCGAAAATTACTAAAGCCAAAAGCAAAGGAATTTCATACTGAAATTGCTGACTCAAATCCTGAAATCTTCAACATAAATTATGACTTATGGACATTGAAAATAACGTTAGGATTTAAAGATATAGACAGACCAATCTATGTCATATTTAAAAATGTAATCGGATTTAGAGTATTGGACGAAGGAAACCTTTTAGAGTTTTGGGATAAAGATACTAGAGTTCCAGGATGGATATGGAAAATTGAAAGTGGTGGTTGGTTTGAACTTGAAAAAATAAGAAGTGGATTTTTAGCGCAACATCATGGAGAAAATCATAATGAATACTTAGTTGCTGGAATCAATGATTGCGTGAGTGTGTTAGCGGAATCTGACCCGATAATTATTGACTCTGAATAAAAACTGCCTACAACAGCGGTTAGTAGCACTTGCTGGTTTTTCTTGAGTTGTACTTCTATTTTCACGTAAAAACTTTTACCTTAGCAGACAGTACGCAGTTCGTTGGATTCGCAAATGCAACTAGCCGCGAAACGTTATAGGCAATTATAAACAACCATCCATGAAACCTATTGTTTTTCTATCATTAATCATACTTATATCTTGCTCAAGAAAGAGTACCGAAATGGAAGATGCAAGTACTTTTAGTCAAGTGCATATTAACCCTAAAATAAAAAATGAAGAAGTTTTTGGATTGTTAGACTCTCAAAAGGAATACAATATGCTTGAAGACACGATACAAATGAAAACAAGTGCTGTTTTGTATTATTCAAAGCGAAAGGAAGATTTAGAAATCCCATATAGTTACTTATACTATAAATGTAGGGCGGAAATTATTAATGACACATTAGTCATTAGAATTGGCTCAACACAATATTTATCAGATCACGGCATTGAAATCAAATATAAAAATGGTAAATTTCAGTCATTACCATTTAGCACAAGTGATGTAACTGATTCTAGTGAACCAAAAAAAACTAAAGACGTTTTTCTTTTAAGAAATAGAAAATTAATTCTAGATAAACTTGATTACAAGAATGGAGATACGGTTTTTGGACGAATTCATACAGAAATTGAAGAAGCGGAAAAAAAGAAATGGCATAATAAATATTATACTTATGAATATTTTGCTGATGGATATTTTAAAACAAAAATTAGTGAATTATAACTGCCTATAACAGCGGTTTGGCGCAATGGCTGCTTTATTTTTCTTTAGCCGGAAACTACTAAGCTCACTTTTTTGCTATATTTACAACTAATCAATCAATACGCGCCACTGCGTCCAAGCCGCGGAACGTTAGCGGCAAGCTCACCAAAAATGCGTAAATTAGTAACTTAATCAAATAAAATATGAAATATTTAGTAAAGTTGATTTCGATAATTTACTGTTTAAATTGTTTTTCCCAAACCCCAAATCCTGATTTATTTCAGACTTGGTATTTATATGATTACTATTCAACGGACGATAATATACATCATCCAGTATCAGCAATAATTCCTTCAATATCTCCTAATGTTACATTTTCACAAACTTCAAACTTTAATGGAATAGGAGCATGTAATTCATTTGGAGGAACTTTCAGTTCTCCATTTAATGATGTTGTAGTATTTGACAGTTTTGCAGGTACTTTGCTTCTTTGTGGCTCTTCTGAACATACCTCGTTTGAAGGCGCCTTTTTTTCGCTTTTTCAATCTGGCGGACAGTATTATATCTCGGGAACAGGAAATAACATGAATCTGCGTATTTCGACTCCAATTTTTGTAAATTATGAATTTAGAAATTATCAACTTAATACGGAAAACTTTAGTTTAAATCAAATTGTGGTCTACCCTAACCCAGCCGAATCAAAGTTGTTTGTTGATTCTCGAAACAATTTGGTTGAAAAAATCGAAATCTTTAATTCACTTGGTGAAAGTGTCAAAACTATAAATGCTGGTTTTGAAGTTATTAACATTTCTGATTTTGCTTCAGGAGTTTATTTAATGAAAGTTTCATCTGAAGACAAAATAGTTACCAAAAAAATTATAAAAATATAATTGAGGTGAATAAACGATAAAGCCAGCCGCTAACAGCGGTTTGGCGCAATGGCTGCTTTATTTTTCTTTAGCCGGAAACTACTAAGTTCACTTTTTTGTTATATTTACAACTAATCAATGAATACGCGCCACTGCGTCCAAGCCGCGGCACGTTATGCAATATTAAACCTACCGAAACATGATAGAAGAAATTATAAAGAGTGTTCCGTATAAAGTGGGTGAACAAATTCTATACGAGTACAACAGAAGAATTAGCGACATAAATTATTTGGTGGCTGGAAAATTCAATTACTATACGCCATTGTCTAAAGATATAGAAACAATAAAAGTTCTGTTAGCGTTATCTATATTTTATAAACGAGTTCTAACAAATTTTGATTCCGCCAATAAATTTACTTCTCGTATTATAAACAGTAGCAATGCAACTGGTGTAAAGCTTGGAACTTATGAAATGGACTTGAGAGAAATTCGGAATCTGAATCGAATGGTTATAAGTTTTAGGCGAATTGCTTTCAAATATTCTATTTCAACAGAAATGTTTGAATATATAGAAACAAAAGAGTTTTTGAGAAAAGTTAAGAGCTATAAAAAATACTTAGAAGAAAATAAAGAAGATGGCGAATCCATTTAAAGACTTAGGAGAACTTCAAAGAGATATTGAAAGTTATCTAAGGACAAATAGAACGGCTATGTATAACAACTCAAAGAGAATAAGTGATTTTTTTGAGATGGCATGTTATAATAACATAGTTAGATTTTATGAAAATAACGGTTATGAAATTTCACTTCGAAATCTAAAAAGCAACAAATTTGTTTATAAAACTACAACTGCTGGAAATCCAGCAAATTATTCATATTTTGAAGTCAAACGTAAAATTGGGAATATTGATTTAATTTTTGAAATTAGACATAATATCAACGTTCAATCTTATCACGCGAATGATACGTTCACAACTCCAGATATATCCATAATTAAACCTAATTCTATTCTAATAGACACCACATTTTATACAAATGCCAGACGATATTTTTATATTAAAAACAGATCACTAATCTCTTTCTGTGAAGTCAAAAATTTTAATCCTTATCCAGAACTCTTATTTAGCTACATAGGTGTTGTAAACGAATTAAGACCATATTTATTAACTCAAAGAAGATTTGTCAATAATAAACATATTGCTTCTTCTTTAATGATTTCTGGAAAATCTAATTCTCATACTGACAGAATAATCGCAAACCTACAATCAAGATATCACATTAATATTCTTTGTGACTTATTTAATATTGGGGGCGTTACATTTGGAAGAAATTCATTCCGAAGAGTGAAGACGGTTTAACATCGCATAACAGCGGTTTGGCGCAATGGCTGCTTTATTTTTCTTTAGCCGGAAACTACTAAGTTCACTTTTTTGTTATATTTACAACTAATCAATCAATACGCGCCACTGCGTCCAAGCCGCGGCACGTTAGCGGTAACTTTAACGCCGGTTCAATAATCTAACGCAACTTTTAAAGAAATTTATAAGTTCGTTATTATGAAAAACTACAACCGAATTACACTCCAAGAACGTATTGAGATTGAAAAATTATTAGCACTTAATCTATCCTATTCTGCCATTGCACTTAAACTCGGAAGACATAAAAGTTCTATTGTCAGAGAAGTCAAAAAGTACCCTAAAAAACAATACCAAGCTTATTATGCTAACTTAAAATCCTACGCTAGGTCTATAGACCGAAGACTTGGTAAAAGCAAGATTCTTTTCAATCCAAAACTGCAAAAATTCGTTCATCAAAAACTCGCAATGTTTTGGTCACCTAACCAAATATCAGTAAGTTTAAAACGGCTATTCCCTAACGATAAAACTATGCAAGCTTCTCACGAAACAATCTATCTTTACATCTATCTGCACTCCAAAAAAGAGCTCAAAGAAATGCTCATTTCAGAGCTAAGACAAAAAAGAAAGCAAAGAGGAAATACACGTCGTGGAACCGACAAAAGAACAACTATTAAAGATCCTATCAGAATCGATGAACGCCCAGAGGAAGTACTCGGAAGAGAGATTCCGGGACACTGGGAAGGTGATTTAATTCTAGGTAAAAACCGCGAATCAGCCATAGGTACTTTAGTGGAAAGATCTACCAGAGCTGTCATCTTAGTACATCTTAAAAATAGAGATGCTAAGTCTGTTCGTAAAGCATTTGAAAAGGAATTTAAACAACTTCCGAAACTGATGAAAAAGTCGCTAACTTATGACAACGGAACCGAAATGGCCCAACATAAATTATTCACTAAAAACACCAAAGTCCAAGTCTATTTTACTCATCCTTATTCACCTTGGGAAAGACCAACTAACGAAAATACAAACGGACTTTTAAGAGATTATTTCCCTAAAGGAACCGATTTGTCAACTGTAACCAAAAAACGCCTTAAAAGCGTCCAAAATGAGCTCAATGAAAGACCCAGAAAGGTACTCGACTATCAAACACCTAAAGAAGTTTTTGATAAAATTATTTTAGAAAAATTATAACTATATTTGAATCAACTAGCGTTGCGCTAGAAACTTGAAACCGCCCAAAACAAACTCTAATCATTACAACTTGATGGAAGAAAATTTAATTCGAGATTCAATCAGAAAAGAAGAACTTCAGTTGGAATTCTTCGAGAAGGTTAAATACTTTAAAGTTCCATTGCTTTGTGTTTTTGTTAGTTTAGTTTCTTTCACTCAAGGTTTTCAAAATTTCTCAAATTTTAGTCTCAGTGAGATAACTACAAAAATTGGTTTTGTGTTTGTAATTTTAGGCATTATCTCATTTGTGATTAAATTGTATCGCTTAAAATTAATTTCAGTTGAATTTTCAGTTCCGAATGTCGCGGAAAGTGTAATGAAATTAGCCGTCGAAAGGAATTGGGAAACGGAATTAAGGAACGAGAAAGTGATAATCTTAAAAACTGTACCTATCAAAGGTTATGATGATTATATAGTTTATAACAGAAACGAAGGAGAGAAAATATACGTTTTTTTTAATGGAAAGAAAATACTTTTGAGGAGTATTGACAACTTAGACAATTTTGCTTTTAAAATTCAGAATGGAGAAAACTCAGCGAACGAAAAAGCAGTCATTAACAGAATAAAGCCAGCCGGTAACAGCGGTTTGAAGCAATAACTGGTTTATTTGTAAAAGGAAATTATTTCTTCACGAAAAAAATTTATCTTTAACGGAAAATAATCAGTTCGCTGGCTTCGTTACTGCTTCAAGCCGCGGCACGTTGTAGGCAATGTTCCAAAAACTGCTAAATAGAACAAAATGCAATCAAACATTAATCTCGCTGAATTTAGAAATCGGTTAAAGAATAACACCAAGATTGGGCATCCAAAATTGAAATTGAGTCCATTTGCGATGTTTTTAATGTTTGGAGATTCTTCGAAAATTTTTTATGGCCTTTTTGATGATCATAGCTTTAGCTTAACTTCAAATTTTAGAACTTCTCCAACCTATTTCATTCTCAGAGGAAGTTATAAAACTGAAAATGGAAAACTTAAGATTAAATATGATATTGCTCCAAGATATAAATATCAAATTTATTGGTGGATATTTGTACCGATTTTGGGTTTTATAGTTTTTAATTACTTATTACTATCTGGGAAAAACAAACCTGATTCCGAAGTTCCAATTATTGTGAATCTCTTTTTAATGTTTATGGTAATTTATGGATATTTAAGCATCACTTGGAAAAGAAAAAAATTAGAAAAAAACTTTATTGAAATTTTTGAAATAAAAAAGTAACTTTATATCAACACTGCCTACAACAGCGGTTAGTAGCACTTGCTGGTTTTTCTTGAGTTGTACTTCTATTTTCACGCAAAACTATTATCTTAGCAGACAGTACGCAGTTCGTTGGCTTCGCAAATGCAACTAGCCGCGAAACGTTAGCAGTAATTTTTCAGAAAAATCGCAGAAAGAATGAAACCAAATTTTCCAATTATAATAATATATAATGACGCGCTAGATTTAATTCCAGCTGAAGAAAATTTGTATCAAGCAAGTTTACTCGGAGTCCTTAATGGAAATTCAAATTCAAAAGCTTATGACAATGAAGGAAATATTTGGGAATTGAAATTAATTTCTGAAAAGGTTAAGGATAATTTTTTCACAAGGTTATTGGCGAATACAGTTTATAATCCTAAAATAAACGTCACGCCCGAATGGAAGCTTTTGGAGAAATACAAACTTGTTGAACTTAAAAGTTTTATAAAGAAATTAATCGAAAATGATAACGATTTTTATACACAATTTGTTGATGAAAAAATACTAAATGAACATATTGAAAATGCAAAAAGTTTGAAAGAAGTTTATGAAATCTTGCTTAAAAATGTTTTTGAATTTGAAGCAGAATAAAAAAACTACTGCTAACAGCGGTTTGGCGCAATGGCTACTTTATTTTTCTTTAGCCGGAAACTACTAAGTTCACTTTTTTACTATATTTACAACTAATCAATAAATACGCGCCACTGCGTCCAAGCCGCGGCACGTTAGCAGCAAGCGCAAAAAAATCTGCTTAAAACAACCACCAAACAAAGTGTAACCAATGGATGCAATAAACTCATTTTTCAGTAATATAAAAGATAAGCTCACAAATCCATTTTTTGGAACTTTAATACTCGTTTTAGTCATTCATCATTGGCAGTTATGGTATGCCATTTTGAACTTTGATGAAGATTTTACTCTAGTTGACAAATTAACATTTATCAAAAAATATATTTTAATAAACTTAACTTTCAGTTCTTTTATTTGGGATATCTGCCAAGCAATTTTTTTTATGTTTTTAGGTTACTTGGTAATTGTTGCAACTCGAAGTTTAGTTCTTTGGATTGAGTTTTCACTAATGCCATTAATAACTAAAAAAATAGTAAGTAAAAATGTGGTTAGAAAAAGTGAGTATGATGATGTTGTTAAAGAACGTGAACAATATTTTGACCAATATGAGGAACAACGTAAAAACGTAAGAACCTTTTCAAGAACTATTGATGAACAAACTGAACAAATAAAGCAAAAAGATCAAGATCTTCTGAATCAAAGTGAAACAATTAGTATAACAGTAAGGGAACTTGACATAACTAAGCAGAAACTAGAAAAGGCACAAAAGGAAAATGACGAAAAGTCTAATAAAATTACACAGTTAAATAGTTCATTAGAACAACTTCAAAAAAATTATGATTTCAAATTAGAAGCGTTAGAAAAGTATCAAAATCTATTTTTCGATGAAGAAAATAGACCATTTTATACATCTATTGAAAAATTCCCACCAGAAATTGTGAATAAAGTGAACGAATTAAAAGCGGAAAAGAAATGGGAAAGATTTTTATCATTAGGAAACTTTTTTGAACACGGCGGAAGTATTGGCGGTCAAGTATTAACTGAAATGATTGAAAAAGAAGTTGCGTTTGAAAGAGGAAGCCATGAAGATTTAACACCTGTAGGAAGAATAATTTGGCGTTACAGAAAAATATTTGGTGCCGAAATTTAATTATTATTAATAGGAAACGCCAGCTGCTAACAGCGGTTTCGCGCTATTGCTGGGTTGCTTAGTTACCTTGAGGTTTTTTCTTCACGAAAAAACTTTATCTTTATCAGAAAATAAGCAGTTCGCTGGATTCGCAACAGACGCAAAGCCGCGAAACGTTATGACACATTTACACATGAAAGTATTAACCATCACATTTTTTTTATTGACGCTCTTGAGTTTTAACTCAAGACAAGATTTAGAAAATGATAAATATCTTAATTATTTAACGGCGGCCAGAAATGCAGGCAGTACATATTCATTTAATTTAGTAATTAAATACAAAAATCTTAATTCTGGTATTGTTCGTGAAATTTGTGTAGAAAGTGATCAACTCATTTATGCAATATGTGATGAAAATAATTTACAATTTCCTGAAAACTCAGACAAAATTGACAGTATTGTAGTTAGTAAAAAAGACAGATATTTTGAATTCAAAGACACAGCAGCTATCAATCGGCTAACTTTTGAAGAATATTCAATTGAAGAATTTGAAGAGTTTAATCGTAAAGTTGATTTCAAAAAAGTGGTAAAAGAAATTAAACAGAAAAAGAAAGTTAATCCAACTGGAAATCCTAAAGCTCATCAAATGTATGCGCATGCTTTGTTTAACTTGGGAATATTAACAGGCCAAAATGACTGTATGGGCGGATGGACTTTAGACTATGTTGATAGAAACAATCCATATTAAAACGTGTCATAACAGCGGTTTGCAGCAATGGCTGCATTCGATTTTCCGTAGCCGGAAAATCGAAAGTCGAACTTTTTGCTATCTTTACAACTAATCCGCCAATTGTCGCCACTGACTGCAAGCCGCGGTACGTTAGCGGCAAGCCAAACTCACATTTAACTTAATCATATGAAAACTCAAATTTCAAAGAATAGGAAGATATTAAGAACGATACTATTAATACAACTCATTGTTACTTTTATTTTGTCTTTCTTTGATAATGAATTTACTCAAAACACTTATGTAAAGATTATTTATATAATTCTTAGTTTAGGGTTTTATGTTTGGTATTTGAAGTTTTACAAAGAATAATTACTGTTTTTAAGTAAAATTGTAGTTAATATACATGGCCAGCCGCTAACAGCGGTTTGCAGCAATGGCTGCACTCGATTTTCCGTAGCCGGAAAATCGAAAGTCGAACTTTTTGCTATCTTTACAACAATTCCGCTAATTGTCGCCACTGACTGCAAGCCGCGGAACGTTATGCAACACAAATGAACCCTGCTTAATTAGACTAATATAAATACAATGGGAAATTATAATTCAATAGACGATTTTGTTAGAATGTTAGATTCAGCCGGTTGGTTTTGGCAAGGATTAGTAGTTTCATTTGTTGCGTCGTTTCTTATTTGGTTAGGCAGAAAGTTCATTTCTATTGTCAAATATTTTTGGGTTAGTAGAACTGCTAATCAAGAAGAACAAATCGCCAAACATATTGTTCATAAATATCACATAAGTAGAAATGGAATGTATGATTTTATGTTTGGTTATTCTTATTCATTTCACAAAGCAATTAGAAACATACTTCCAGGTATTATTTCATTGATTTTTGGACATGCATTATATCTGATTTTCGATAAACTAGTTTTTGAATTAGTTGGATTTTATGTAGCTGTACAATATTTTATTAATGCATTAAGCTGGTTGAATCCTAAATGGGCTGAAAAAAAATTAGAAGATTTTGACTTTGAGTTAGTGAAAAAAGTAGCAGAAGAATTTGCCAAATATGACATTCATTCAAAAAATATTTTTGACAAAGAGCATAAAGAATAATTTGCGTCGCATAACAGCGGTTTCGCGCTATTGCTAGTTTTTCTTGGATTGAACTTCTTTCTTCACGAAAATATTTTATCTTAGCTGAAAGTACGCAGTTCGCTGGAATCGCAACAGACGCGAAGCCGCGAAACGTTAGCGCTAAGTGGACAAAAATCTGCATTAAATCATGTTCGGAATTTTTAAACAAAAACAAATAAAGATTGTAAATAAAGAAGAGTTAATTGAAACTTTGACTCGGATTTTGGAATTGTTAAGAGACAATGGATTCTCATATCAAGCAAATGCAATTAGAAAACCATTACAATATTTATACAGTGACGACGAAAAGAACTTTGTAAAGTATTTATTGACCAGTGATATTTGGGGTGGCTCAGGAGCAGCTTGGGAAGTTGGCGGACTGAAACCAAGAGAAGTTGAAAGAGAATTCGAAAAGAACTTTATAAAGTTAGCCGAATTGATGAAACAAACCGGAATTAAAAGCAGTAAAGCGGAAAGTGTTTCCGGATTTTTTAAAAGTAATATTGAAAAGGAAACTCAAAAAGCCACCTAGCGCTAACAGCGGTTTGCAGCAATGGCTGCACTCGATTTTCCGTAGCCGGAAAATCGAAAGTCGAACTTTTTGCTATCTTTACAACTAATCCGCTAATTGTCGCCACTGACTGCAAGCCGCGGAACGTTACCGGCAAGCTTGCCCCAAATCTGCAAACGAAATCTACAATGCTTAATAATATTGATTATGGAGATTGTAATTTTATTATTTGTAATTCTAGGCGGATGGGCATTTAAAAATTGGACTTTTGAAACAGCCAGAAAAGACCGTCGTGATTATTACAGAAATGTTTATTTAAAATCCGAAGCATGGCAGCGTAAACGATATGTAGTAATGAAAAGAGATAATTGGCGTTGTGTATATTGCGGCTCAAAAGCCACTCAAGTTCATCACAAAAGATATGCAAAATATAATATTGGGAAAGAGCCAATTGAATGGTTAGTGTCAATTTGTAATTCTTGTCATCAAGAAAAGCACAGATAATTTTAATATTATGGATAAAACAAGAACAATAGAAATATTGGAAGCGTTAGTGTCTGGACGATCTCCAAAAACTGGAGAAATAATCGGCGGATATAGTGTCTTAAATGAGCGAGACGTTATTAGAGCGCTCCAAATTGCAATAGATGAATTAAAAATTTCTAATGCTGGAAATGTTTCTGAAAAGAAACAACCAAAAGAAAAAAAACCAGAAAACACAGCATACAGAGAAATTGACTATTTCAAAAAAGAAAAGTTCAATAAAATGTCACCCGAATTAATAAATAGACTCAAAAAAAGGATAAACGATTTCGGGATTACCAAATCCGAAAATCTTTCCGAATATATAATAAACGCTAGAAAAAATTATCCGCGAGCCTATGAACCTTGGTCAGAACAAGAGACAGAACTTTTTGTAGAAGCCATAAAATTAACCAATGATATTGATTTGCTTTCAGAGTGTTTTCAACGTGGAAATGGATCAATTGAATCGTATGGTCAAAAAATAATGTACGAGAATCAGAATAACGGAAATTGAAAAGTAAAGCCAGCCGGTAACAGCGGTTTCGCGCAATAGCTCGTTAGCATTGCGCCGGAATCCTAACGGATTCCTGAAACCTTGTCTTCCGCATACTATTTTTTCTTAACTTGCCGCTACTGACGCGAAGCCGCGGAACGTTACCGGCAAGCTTAGCGCAGACTCAAGAATCTAACGCAATTTTTAAGACAAAAAATGACTTAAAATTGTGTTATGAAAACAGCTTACAAAAGACTAAATCAATACGACAGATTTGAGATTGAAAAACTCGTTGCTCTTGGTAAAAACAATATCCAAATCGCCTCTACTCTTTCGGTTCATCCTAGTACTGTTTCCAGAGAAAGAAACAGACTTAAAAAACAACCTTATAATGCTATAAAAGCATTAACTGATTCCGTGTATAAATCATTGGATAAAAGACTCGGAAAAACCAAAATTGACAACAATCCAAAACTCAAAAATTTTGTATATTCACATCTCAAATTACATTGGTCACCACAACAAATTTCCGACGCTCTAAAACAGTTTTACCCTTTCGATTCTTCAATGCAAATATCACACGAAAGCATCTATTTTCACATCTATGTTCAACCTAAAAAAGAGGTCGAAAAACTACTCATTTCACAACTCAGACAAAAGAGAAATTACAGAGGAAATGTACGTCGTGGAACCGATAAAAGAACAACAATTAAAGATCCTATTCGCATTGATGAAAGACCAGAAAATGTACTAACAAGAGAAGTGCCCGGACACTGGGAAGGCGACTTAATACTGGGGAAAAACAGAGAATCAGCTATCGGAACGCTCGTTGAAAGAACTTCCCGATTTTTAATAATGGTGCCACTTAAAAAGAAAGATGCAACATCGGTTAGAAAAGCTTTTGAAAAAGCATTTTCTAACATTCCAAAACACTTAAAATTATCGCTAACTTACGACAACGGAACTGAAATGGCGCAACACAAATTATTCACCAAAAACTCCAAAGTAAAAGTCTATTTTGCCCATCCGTATTCGCCTTGGGAAAGACCAACAAATGAAAACACAAACGGACTTATCAG
The DNA here is from genome assembly GCF_030053345.1 of Flavobacterium sedimenticola. Classification (GTDB taxonomy): domain Bacteria; phylum Bacteroidota; class Bacteroidia; order Flavobacteriales; family Flavobacteriaceae; genus Flavobacterium; species Flavobacterium sedimenticola. The sequence goes on along the minus strand of NZ_JASGBP010000002.1, from coordinate 265,802 downwards.
AGACTATTTCCCAAAAGGAACTGACTTTAATTTACTCTCCAAAAAAGACATTCTGGAAGTACAAAATCAGCTCAACGAAAGACCTAGAAAGACACTAGAATATGAATCGCCTTTAAACACCATTTCCAGACTTTATATGACCCAAAATTTTATTTAAAGCAGTGACCCGTATTCAAAAAAATAACGTAGTTTTATTCTCGAATTTTGAAACCAAATCATTCAAAATTTGGTGCAAAAATGAGGGAAATAAAACGGTAAATTTAAAAACCCAAAAATTGCGCTAGAAACTTGAAACCGCCATCAGATGTCTACCAGTAAAAAACTTAAAAAAATAAAATTTCTATGAAAATTAAATTTATTCTGATTCTTTTCGTAACCTTTTCTTATTCTTCTTTCGCACAGCTTAAAAGCAATGAAAATGGCGGTCCTCCAACTATTTCAGAATTAATTGGATATTGGAAAAAAGTTGATTATCCTGCTGCCGAAAGAAAAAGCCAAGTAAATCCTTGGCCTCAGAAGTATCAATGGTTTGCTTTTTACGAAAATGGAAAAGTGTATTCAATGATGATGGATAGCGATGCAAATTTTACTCCAAAAGAATTAGATGAAATATTTAGTGCATTACCAAAAGAAGGGAATCCTGACTATAAATATAGAGGTGGGATTATGTTAATCACCAATAAGAAAATTGAAGATTATCGAGAAATTTGGGGAGTAAACATGTTCGCTAAAGATATAAATGAATACATGAAAAAAGGAAGACTAATGATGACTCTGGATGATGGAAATGGAAAAGTGGTTTATTACAGATTACTCGAGAAAATCAATTAAATTAACTGCACACAATAGCGGTTTGCAGCAATGGCTGCACTCGATTTTCCTAGCCGGACGAACTTTTTATTATCTTTACAATTAAATCAACTAATATGCGCTACTGCTACAGGCCGCGGCACGTTGTGTGTCATCTTGGAGAAACCCGTTATGAACAAGAAATTAAAAATGATTTATATACTACTGATTTTGACACTAACCTTTTCTTGTGTTGAAAAGAAATCAACAGAAAAAGAAACTAACAACCAAGAATTAGTAACGACTTCAAAAACCGACACCTTAAAATTTACTTCTGCAATACGTGCTGTCTTTCAGGACAGCAAAGGCAATTATTGGATTGGAAGTCATAAGGAAGGGGTCAGTTTTTATGATGGAAAATCATTTGAATACTTTACAACAAATGACGGTTTATCCGACAATCAAATCCGTTCCATCCAAGAAGACGAGTATGGAAGAATTTGGTTTGGAACAGCCAACGGAATAAGTGTATATCACGACAGGAAGTTTACGAATTATCCGTCTAAAAATAACAATCCACTATTGGATTGGCATAAAACCAAAGGAGATTTATGGTTTTATGCTTGGGAAGAAGACGGCATTAATCGTTTTGACGGAATACATATGAACTATTTGACTTTCCCAAAACCCAAAAATAAAAATCCTTATACATCTTATGGTGTTACGGGTATCTCAAAAGATAAAGACGGAAACGTTTGGATTGCCACTTATGCTGCACTATTCCGTTATGATGACAAAATGGTAACCCGCTTTGATGCTGAAAAATTAAACCTAAAGGATAATGAGCAATTGCATATAAGAAGTGTGTTAGCCGATTCAAAAGGACGAATTTGGATAGGAAATAATGGAATTGGCGTTTTGCTAATGGACGGGAATTCCATCATTAATTTTTCTGAAAAGCATCATTTAATTCACCCAACAAGCACAAGAAGAGGAGATCCTAAATCAGAACCCGGCACATTGAAACACTCTTTTGCTATTGAAGAAGATTCAGAAGGCCATATTTGGTTTGGAGATGTATATACAGGAGCATGGAAATATGACGGTAAAACGTTAACAAACTATTCCGTTAGCGACAACCCATCTAAACCAATGATTTGGACCATTTATAAAGACAACAAAAACAATTTGCTTTTTGGTATGGCAGATGGAACTGTATTTAAGTTTAACGGAAAGGCTTTTGAAAAGCAATTTTAGAAATACGAACGCACAACATCGGTTTGGCAATATGGCGGCTAAAGTGCTTCTATGAAACATTTATGCAGGGTTCAACGGCAGTAATTCTATTGAACTTTTGTGCTAAAAATCCGCCACATTCACCAAGCACGAAACCGTTACCGGCAAGTGTATGAACATTATCCTAAACAAAAAACCATGAAGCATATCGTTTTCATTTGTTTGCTCATCTTTTGCAATTCATTTGCTCAAAAAGCTAAAGATTTGGGGTGCGACGCTTTAATAAATTGCGTCAATTTTCCATGGCCGGAAAATCAAAAGTTGAACTTTTTGCTATCTTTATAACTAAAAATTAATACGCGCTACAACTACAAGCCTTAGAACGTTATACATCAGTTCCTCTGAGCAAACCCTAAACATCGAAAACTTTAAAGAATTAAAATATGAATAAACTGAAGTTTCTAATTCTATCCTTTTTCATCATAGCTTGTAATTCTAAAAATGAAACTTTTGAAGGAGATTTATTCTTCAAGTTCGTTGAATTTGGAAGTTTTTATGGCGCTGATGATAGTTCAATAAAGACCATTGAAATGAAAATGGACAGTATACGTTTGAATAAAAACGCGTCTGAGGAAGATTTAAAAGTAATTGCTTTTATCAATAAGCTAAAAAAAAATAATTTATTGAAATCGCCATGGATTAATTTAAAAGTAAAAGATTCGGTAATAAAAGTGTACTTAAGTCAAACAGATTACAAAAAACTTGAAAAATATAAGTATGAAGATCTTAAGCGGAGAAATAAGAAAATTAAACTAAAATTAGATGTAGAATTGAAAGATTCGGAATTATACTTTTGCAATAAGATTTTATCTATGGAAGAAGTTGACGGCAAAACTGACTTCAAAAAATAAACCGAACGCATGCCAGCGGTTTCGCGCTATTCCTGGTTTATCTTTTTACCTATTCACGAAAAAACGTTTATCTTTAACAGCTAATAAGAAGCTCGTTGGCTTCACCGCTGACTGCAAGCCAAGGCACATTATAGGGCATTAAAAAGCCAACTTACCAACAATGGATAAATATAAAGAAACATTCGAAACTTGGAACAAAATTGCTTCAATTTACCAAGACAAGTTCATGGCGTTTGACTTGTATAATGACACTTACGATTTTATTTGTAATTTCATAGACAAACCCAAAGCAAAAATTTTGGAAATCGGTTGCGGACCGGGTAACATCACTAAATATGTATTATCCAAAAGACCTGACTTTGATATTTTCGGAATAGATATAGCAAAGAATATGGTAGAGCTCGCAAGACAGAACAATCCGACTGCACATTTTGAGGTTATGGATTGCAGACAAATTAAAAATCTTGACACAAAGTTTGACGGAATAATTGGCGGATTTTGTTTGCCGTATTTGTCACAGACAGAGAGTAAAGAACTTATCGCTAACGCACACGACTTATTAAACGACAATGGCCTGATATATTTAAGTTTTGTTGAAGGAGAACCGGACAAATCCGAATTTAAAGTTGGTAGTGGCGGACGAGTTTATTTTAATTACTTTAAGCTAGAAGACATAAAAGCACTACTGAATGAATTTAGATTTGAAGAATTAAAAATATTTAAAGTAAAGTATAAAATTTCTGAAACTGAATTTGACATGCATACAATATTGACTGCAAAAAAGAAAAACACTCTATAACAACCATCCCCAACAAGGGCTGGTTTTTATTTTATGTGTTCTCAAAAAACGTTTATCTTTAACAGAAGATAAGTAGCTCGCTGGCTTCGTTACAGACTGATCGTCGCAAAACGTTACCGGCAATCTTAGATTACAAACGGTACAATCACAACTGATAAAGAGTTGCAAAGAGAAAAAAAATAAACTTGTAATTGAATGGCAAAAACTAAAACTACCTATACCGGTCAGAACATAACAGATTTTATAAATTCATATGTTGACAACGAACAAAAAAAACCGATAGTTACCAACTAATTGACTTATTAAAAAAATGGTCAGACTCCGAACCTAAAATGTGGGGGCCAAGTATAATCGGGTTTGGTAACTATCATTACAAATATGCAAGTGGACACGAAGGCGATGCACCAGTTCTTGCATTTTCGCCACGAAAAGCAGCTTTGACACTTTATGTTTACTCTGACACAGAGAAAAGCAAAGCACTATTGACTGACCTTGGAAAATTTAAAATGAGTAAAGCCTGTATTTATGTGAAAAAATTAGCGGATATCAACACTGATATATTAAGAGAAATTTGTATTGAATCAATAAAATATATCAGCGAAAATCACGAATGCTCTTGTAGAGTAAAAAACTAATAAGGACAATAAAAGACACAAACACTGCTGGTAACAGGAATGAGGTGCTGAAATCGGTTATTCAACACATCATCTTCATAAAAAAAAGGCTCAAATGCAAACCGCTCAAAAAACAATCATCATCTTAATCTTCTTAGCACTCAACCTACAGTGTTCGAATCCAAAGCCTATTGCTTTTAAGTCAAAAAAAGTATACCAAACCGAAAGCTTAGTGATTACGCAAATCAGTCCGTACACTTACATTCACACCTCATTCAAACAAACCGATGATTTTGGCTATGTTCCTTGCAACGGCCAGATTGTAATAGCCGATAATGAAGCGGTTATTTTAGATACCCCGACAAACAATAAAAACGCGGAAGAGTTAATCAACTGGGTGACTCAAAAACGAGACTGCACAATCAAAGCCGTTATTCCAACTCACTTTCATGACGATTGTCTGGGTGGTTTGGAGGCCTTCACTAAAAAGAGTATTCCGTCTTACGGAAACTACAAAACTATCGCCTTGGCTAAACAAAATAACCTTACCGTACCACAAAGCAGCTTTACGGATTCACTCATTGTAAATGCAGGAACTCAAAAAATAGAAGTGAAATTTTTCGGTGAAGGTCATACCAAAGATAACGTGATTGCTTATCTTCCATCCGAAAATATCATGTTCGGCGGTTGTTTAATAAAAGAATTAGGGGCCGGAAAAGGCTACACCGGTGACGCCAATTTAACCGAATGGTCATCAACGGTTCAGAAAATTAAGCGAGCCTATCCTGACGTTAAAATGATAATACCCGGTCATGGAAAATGGGGAAACAGCACACTATTAGATTACACCATAACGCTGTTTAAAACAACTCATTAATAAAAACTTCCCGACATTTAGTTTACAATTCACAACTATAAATTATCTTTATTCATACAAAAGCATATAACTCATCAAACCAACAAAAAATCGTATGACTTTTACCGTAGCAATCTCTCCCAATCGGGTTCCTTTTCAAAAAAACATTTGGGTATGGCTTTTCTTGATAGTTTTCAGCGTTATCTGGATTAGCACCTTTGTCGGAACCAACGATTACAACAATTGGATGCTGGAAAACACCTTAACCGTCCTCTTCTTTTTGTTTTTGCTGGTGAGTTATCGAAAATACCAATTCAGCGATTTGTCGTATTTGTTGATTACCGTTTATTTATGCCTGCATGTATACGGCTCCAAATACACCTATGCCGAAAACCCCTTTGGCTACTGGCTCAAAGATTATATGGGCTGGGAACGCAATCATTACGACCGCATCGTACATTTCAGTTTCGGATTCCTGCTGGCATATCCCATGCGGGAATTATTTCTCAAATGGGTACAATACCCGGCCAAAGTAGCGTGGGTCTTACCTATCGAAATTACACTGTCAATAAGTGCTTTTTACGAATTAATAGAATGGGCGGTCGCCGATATCTTCTTCAGAGCACAAGGCGATGCCTATTTGGGTACACAAGGTGATATTTGGGATGCACAAAAAGATATTTTTCTCGCGTTTCTCGGTGCTATTTTAGCTACAACCATGGTATCACTGCTGAAGCGCATTTTTAATTTACATGACAATAAGTAAATCGTTGCGCTTGAATTGTTGTGATTAAAAATCCTATTTTGTCTATTTCGTATCCCGTTCATCATGCATAATTCTTAAATTTTAAGCCCCAAAATTTACATCAGCCAAAAAAATAGCTTTAATTTGTGGTAAACAAACAACACTATGCTATTTGACCCTAACCTGCTTGAATCATCAGCGGTATACAAATTAATGACCGGGAGCATCATACCGCGTCCCATTGGCTGGATTGCTACTGTAAGCGAAGACGGCATCAACAACCTAGCCCCTTTTTCGTATTTCAATGCCGTCGGCGACGACCCGCCACATCTAATGTTTTCTGTCAACAGAGCCAATAATACCAACAAAGACACTTTAAATAATGTTTTAGCTACCAAACAGTTTGTAGTTAATATGGTTACCGAAAGCACGGTGGAACAAATGAATGCCACCGCACAAGGCGTTGCTTCCGAAGTAGACGAGTTTGAATTGGCCGGTGTTACGCCTATTCCATCGGTAAAAGTAAAACCCATGCGGGTTAAAGAAAGTCCGGTGCAATTTGAATGCGAACTGGTACACCACTACTTTTTAGAGGATCACAAAAATGGCGGCTCTTGTATCATTATTGGACGCATCGTCATGATGCATTTCGACGATACTATATTGCTGGATAATTACAAAATTAATTTAGAAACCTATAAGCCGGTGGCTCGGTTGGCCGGTGCCAACTATTCTAAATTGGGAGAATTATTTGCCATCAAACGTAACTAATCTCAGTACCTTAAAACCTTAGCCTCTCAGAACCTAATATAAAAATGAAAATAGCAGTTATAGGCGGCGGTCCGGGCGGACTCTACTTCTCCATCCTAACCAAAAAAGCGATGCCGCATTGCCAAATTGATGTGTACGAACGCAACAAACCCGACGATAGTTTTGGTTTTGGGGTGGTATTCTCCGATGAAACTTTAGGGGAATTTCTCAAACGCGATATGCAATCTTATGAACTTATCCGAAGTCAATTTGCCTATTGGGACGATATCATCGTAGCCCGCAACGGACAAGAAGTCAGCATAGCGGGTAACGGTTTTTGCGGTTGCTCCCGAAAAACATTGCTTAAACTCTTACACCAACGTTGCCGGGAAGAAGGTGTTACCTTGCATTTCGAACAAAATGTAGACGATATTCATCAATATCGTGACGCCGATATTATCCTCGCTTCCGATGGAATTGCCAGTGGTATCAGAACACAATATGAATCAGCATTCGGCACCAAAATCACGCTAAAGAAAAATCGTTTTGTATGGTTAGGATCGACCAAACCACTCGATGCCTTTACCTATTTTTTCCGAAGTACGCCACACGGCACCATTGTAGCCCATACGTACCAATACGAAGCCGGTATGAGTACCTGGATTTTTGAGTGTAGCAACGAGACGTGGCAAAAACACGGTTTTGAAGTCACTAACGAGGCCGATACGATTGCTAAACTTTCCGAAATTTTTAAAGACGAACTCGACGGACATCCGCTCATTACCAATAAATCGCATTGGCGTCAATTCCCGCATGTCACCAACGAAAAATGGTACCACAATAATATTGTTCTCTTGGGCGATGCCAAAGCCACTGCACACTACTCTATCGGATCGGGAACCAAACTGGCAATGGATTGTGCCATTGGATTATCCGATGCAGTCATTGCCCATCCGACTAACATACAAGCCGCTTTCGAGCAATACGACAAAACCCGACGCAATACGGTAGAAATGATACAACACGCGGCCCTGGTTTCGCTCGATTGGTTTGAACACATGGATAGGCACATGCAACATCCGTTTTATCAATTTGCCTTCGGCTGTATGACGCGTTCTAAAAAAGTTACTTTTGAAAATTTAAGATTACGCGATAAATCGTTTACAGATAAAGTATTGACAGAATTTCATCAGAACGCTGTCATCCCGAGCGCAGTCGAGGGACCGGCTGCGTTTACACCATTCCAATTACGCGATATAACCCTCCAAAACCGCATCGCCATGTCGGCCATGGGGCAATACTCGGCCACCGACGGTAAAGTTTCCGATTGGCATTTGGTGCACTACGGCAGTAGGGCTACCGGTGGTGTCGGACTCATCATGACTGAAATGACAGCAGTCTCCGAAACCGGACGCATTACTTTAGGTTGTGCCGGAATTTACACTCAGGAACAACTAGTTGACTGGAAAAAAATAACCGATTTCATTCATCAAAATACCCAAACCAAAATCGGAATACAACTAGGCCATTCCGGACGGAAAGGCGCCGTAAAAAAACCTTGGGAAGGCACCAACGAACCTATCGATTTACCTTGGGATTTACTGTCGGCCTCGCCTATCGCTTTTACTGATCTGATGCCGATTCCCAAAGAAATGACTTTGGAGGATATGAATGCGGTGACCGCTCAATTTGTGCAAGCTACTCACAATGCCGATAAAGCCGGTTTTGATCTCATCGAACTGCAAGCACATCACGGATTCTTGTTGGCTTCGTTCCTATCGCCGTTAACCAACATCCGAACCGACGAGTTTGGCGGTAGTATCGAAAACCGTTTGAAATTTCCGTTACGTGTTTTTACCGAAATGCGAAAAGTGTTTCCGGCACACAAACCCATGTCGGTTCGGATTTCTGCTTCCGATTGGGCAGAAAACGGGATTTCAGAAGAAGAAGTAATCACCGTTGCAACTGCATTTAAAAACGCCGGTGCCGATATCATCAACGTTTCTACCGGAAATACTGTAGCGTATCAAAAACCACAAATCGGGCGTATGTGGCAAACACCGTTCTCAGACGCGGTCCGAAACACCGTTCACATTCCAACGATTACAACCGGCTATATTCAAGATATTGATCAAATCAACACCATACTACTCAACGGCAGAGCCGATTTGGTAGCGTTGGGCCGACCGTTGTTAGCCGATGCTTATTTTGTTCGCAATGCCCAGGCATACGAACAATTTCAGGCTGCAGACCTGCCTAACCCCTACAAAGCCGGAAGTTCGCATTTGTATTCGCTGAAAGCCGCCGAAAGAAAGCAAACCGAAAGCATGAAGAAGGCCCTAAAACCCAAAAGCAATAAAAAAGAATAAACTCAGTTACTCAGCAACTCAGCTACTTTCAAAATGAAACACTACGCAGACAATTTCGCCCACGATAATTTACCTAGTCCCGACTTACAACCGGACTATGTTTTCTTGGACTTGCCGCAATTCCGGCAACCGGAAATGCTAAATTGTGTTGACCAATTATTGGACAAACACATTCGCAATGGTCACGGTAACGCACCTTGTCTTCGCACCTTTGAATACACCTGGACGTATCAGGAATTATATGAAAAGTCCAATCAAATTGCCCACGTTTTAGTGGAGGATTTAGGGCTAAAATCGGGGAACCGTGTACTGATTCGTTCCGCCAATAACCCAATGATGGTAGCGGTTTGGTTTGCCGTTTTAAAAGCCGGCGGTATTGTTGTGGCTACGATGCCATTACTGAGAGCGAAAGAGCTAACTACTATAATCAACTGTGCCGAAATCTCACACGCCATCTGTGACCATAGCTTGGCCGATGAAATGCATTTGGTCAAATCCGAATACTTGCAATCGGTTTGCTTTTACGGCAATTCGCGTTTGGAAGAATTAATGCAAGACAAACCCAAAACGTTTTCCAACTACCATACCAAATCCGACAGTATAGCCCTAATCGGTTTTACCTCCGGAACCACAGGCTTGCCTAAAATGACGTCCCATTTCCATCGCGATGTGGTTAATATTTGCGAAGCCTTTCCGAAATATTCTTTACAACCAACAGCTGATGATATTTTTACCGGTAGTCCACCACTTGGGTTTACGTTTGGCTTGGGCGGTTTGGTATTGTTTCCGCTCTATTTCGGCGCCTCAACTTTCTTGCTCGAAAAGCCAACTCCCGATATGCTCTTGCAAGCCATTCAGGATTATAAGATTACCATTTGCTTTACCGCACCAACGGCTTGGCGCATCATTACCACCAAAGTCAGGGATTTCGATATTTCAAGCTTGCGCAAATGCGTATCCGCCGGAGAAACGCTCCCGCTGAAAGTTTGGCAAGATTGGTACGACGCCACTGGCCTAAAAATTATCGACGGGATTGGTGCTACCGAAATGTTGCATATCTTTATATCTTCTAATCAAGATAATATGAAACCCGGCGCCACGGGCGTAGCCATTACCGGTTACGAAGCCAAAGTAGTAGATGCGGCAGGAAATGAGGTCGCCGTAAACGAACCCGGCAAACTCATGGTACGTGGCATCACCGGCTGTAAATATTTGAATCGCGAAGACAAACAACGCGAATACGTGCAAAAAGGCTGGAACTTTACCGGCGACATTTTCCGAAAAGATGAAGACGGCTGCTTTTGGTTTGTGGCGCGTGGTGATGATATGATTATTTCGTCCGGCTATAACATTGCGGCTATTGAAGTGGAAAGCGTGTTGCTTACCCACGAAGAAATCTTGGAATGCGCCGTAGTAGGCTTGCCCGATGAGGAAAGAGGAATGCTGGTTTGTGCGCACATTGTATTGAAAGATGCAGCTAAAGCTACCGATAATATGAAGAATCATATTCAGCACTGGTTCAAGGAAGTAGCTGCACCCTATAAATATCCGAGAGTCATTTATTTTACCGAATCTCTGCCCAAAACAGAGACCGGTAAGATTCAACGGTTTAAATTGAAGTAAGATGAGAAAAGCATTTTTAGTTTTTGCGATTACGACACTGGCTATCATGGGTGTATTAACCTATGTCAACTGGAAGTTTGCTTTCTTGGGACTTATTTTTATCCCGTTAATCCTCATGGGATTTTACGATATGTTCCAATCCAAAAGAACCATCCGCAGAAACTTTCCCCTACTGGGAAGAATGCGTTACTTGTTAGAAGCATTGGGTCCCGGCGCCCGACAATATTTTATTGAAAGTGATACCGACGGCAAACCGTTTAACCGCCTACAACGCAGTTTGGTGTACCAACGCAGCAAAAAAGAAACCGACTCCAATCCGTTCGGAACCCAATTAGACCTATACGAAATCGGTTACCAATGGATTAATCACAGCATCAAAGCCATTCCGTTTTCGCAAGTCAACAGCAATCCGAGAGTAAAAATCGGCTCTTCACAATGCGAAAAACCTTATGAGGCCAGCTTATTCAACATTAGCGCCATGAGCTACGGTTCGTTGAGTAAAAATGCCATCTTAGCGTTAAACCACGGCGCCAAACAAGGCGGTTTTTATCACAACACCGGAGAAGGCGGCTTATCGCCTTACCATTTACAAGGTGGCGATGTGGTGTGGAACATCGGAACCGGTTATTTCAGTTGCCGCGACAAAAACGGCAATTTCTCCTATGAAGAATTTGTCAAAAGAGCGACCCTGGATAATGTGAAAATGATTGAAATCAAATTCTCTCAAGGCGCTAAACCGGGACACGGCGGTATCTTACCCAAAGAAAAAGTGACCGACGAAATCGCGGCCATTCGCTTGGTCGAAAAAGGACACGACATCATTTCACCGCCAACCCATTCGGCCTTCAAAACACCTTTAGAATTAATGGAGTTTGTAAAGCTGTTGCGGAAAGGTTCGGGCGGAAAACCCATCGGCATGAAAATCTGCATCGGCAACAAATCCGAATTCATCGCCATTTGCAAAGCCATGGTGCAAACCAAAACCACTTTCGATTTCATTACGGTAGACGGTGGCGAAGGCGGAACCGGCGCCGCACCGCAAGAATACTCAGACCATGTAGGCATGCCGTTGCGCGATGCGCTGGCTTTTGTGTACGATTGCTTGGTAGGCTTCGATTTGAAAAAAGACATCAAAATCATCTGCAGTGGCAAAATCATCACCGGATTCGACATCATTAAAACCCTGTCTATTGGTGCCGATTTGTGCAATTCGGCTCGCGGTATGATGTTCGCTTTAGGCTGTATTCAGGCACTCGAATGCCACGCCAATACGTGTCCGACCGGAGTCGCTACGCAAAATCCGAGATTGACTAAAGGTTTAGTGCCCGAAGAAAAAAGCATTCGCGTGGCGCGCTTCCAACACGAAACAGTGAAAAGTGCCATGGAACTCATGGCGTCGGCCGGCATTGATCATCCCGATAAAGTAGACCGAAGTGTCGTAAGTATGCGTGTCGACCGAACCCAAATCAAGACATTTGAAGAGACCTATCCCGAACTTAAAGTCGGTTGCCTGCTCGACGGCAGTAAAGTCCCTAACGAGATGTTTCGATTTTGGAAAAACGCCAGTGCCGAACATTTTTAGGAGCTGTTTCCCGCTGTCCGCGCTACCCCGAAGACTCGGGGGTAGCTAGCTCCCATCGGGGCTAAGCGCATCAGTGATGGACAATGATAATATAAAATTAGTAGCAATATTTGTGTAATTCGTGACCAAAAACAACACTATGAACCAACCCTTTACCAAACAAGAAAAAATCCGTTTCAAACACGTCGATTACGCCGGTATTGTTTTCTACCCGCGCTTTTTAGAAATGCTCAACGACTTGGTCGAAGATTGGTTTGAAGAAGCCTTAGACCGACCGTTCTCTAAAATTCATGAGACCAACGGCATTCCAACCGTGGATTTAAAAGTCCAATTCAAAAAAGCGGCACGCATCGGAGAACGGTTAACCAAAAAACTTTGGGTCATCAAACTTGGCGGCGCTTCCGTAACTTGCGGTTTCCGTTTCGAAGACGCACAAGGCAATACCTTTTTGGAAGGCGAAGTCACTTTAGTTAACGTAGGCATCAGCAACGGCAGAGACGCCATTAAAGCCGAACCGTTTTCGGAAGAGATGAAAAACAAAATAACAAAGTACCAACTGTCTTAATACTTAATACTTTTGTCTTAATACTCAAACTATGGACTTTAAAAAATTCAAAGCCGCCACCGTACAAACGGCACCCGTTTTTCTCAACGTAGAAAAAACGATAGCCAAGGCCATTTCTTTTGTCAAAGAAGCAAGCGAAAACGGTGCAAAACTCATCGCCTTTCCTGAGGTGTTCGTAGCCGGTTATCCGTATTGGAACTGGATTATGACACCGGTACAAGGCAGTAAATGGTACGAGCAACTGTATAAAAACTCGGTAGCCGTTGCCGATGAAAGTATGCAACCGTTGTATCAAGCCGCTAAAGAATACAACATACATATCGTCATCGGAATTAACGAACGCGGTGACAGTTATGGCGAAATTTACAACACCAACCTGATTATCAACAACCAGGGAAAAGTTATTGGCAAACACCGAAAATTAGTGCCAACCTGGGCCGAAAAATTGACCTGGACCTCCGGTGACGGTTCTTCGTTGAAAGTGTATGATACCGAAGTCGGACCACTCGGAACCTTGGCTTGTGGTGAAAATACGAATACGTTGGCCCGTTTTACGTTGTTGTCGCAGGGCGAATTGGTACACATTGCCAATTATATTTCCCTGCCGGTAGCGCCACCCGATTACGACATGGCCGAAGCGATTAAAATTCGCGCTGCGGCGCATTCCTTCGAAGGCAAATTGTTTACTATTGTCTCTTGTTCGACCATTTCACCCGAAATCAAAGATGCTTTACGAGCCGATGTCCCTAATGTAGACGAATTGTTATCGCGCAAAAGTTCGGCTTTCTCCGGATTTATAGGTCCGAATGGCGCTGTGATTGGCACACCGCTGATTGACGACGAAGGAATCGTCTATGCCGATATCGATTTGGAGAAATGCATCCAACCGAAACAAATGCACGATATCCTCGGACATTACAACCGATTTGATATTTTTGACTTGCGCGTGAATACGGCTCCAACCAGAAAGATTACCTTTGTAGAGAACCACGATGAATTCAATAAAAAATAATATGGAAACCAACAACTATTCAGACGACGTGATTGGCCGTGCCCGTGTACAAGATACACCGGAATTAGAAGCCTATTACAAAGAGCTTGAAGTGCTTGGCGCCGGTGCCTTGTGGACGGTGGCTAACGATATCGAGCCTTGGGAACCCCGAGCCAACTCGGTTCCCATGTTGTGGAAATACGACGACTTGCGGAGTTTGGTGTTAAAATCTTCCGAATTGGTAACCCCGGAACAGGCCGGACGCCGCGTGGTGTATTTGGTTAACGACAAACGCAAAGACGTTTCGGCCGCTGTAGGTTGGTTGTACACCGGAATCCAAGTGACCCGTCCCGGCGAAAGCACTTCGGCACACCGCCACCGGGCTTCGGCGCTGCGTTTTATCATGGAAGGTTCCAAAGGCTACACAGTAGTGGATGGCAATAAAATTATGCTGGAAGTCAACGATTTTGTGATTACCCCAAATTCAGCTTGGCACGAACACGGTGTAGAACCCGACGGACAAACCTGCATTTGGCAAGACGGTTTGGATATTCCGTTGGTGAATGCTTTAGAAGCCAATGATTATGCCGTTTACGATGGCAAACAACCGTTGGTAAAACCCATCAACCATTTGCCGTTGAGTTATAGTTGTGCGGGTTTAATTCCGGCTGACAAGACTTGGGACAAACCGTATTCGCCTTTGTTTAAATATTCGTGGAGTAAAGTCTACCCGGCTTTGTTAGACGCGCAAGTGGTCAACCATCCGGATCCGTTTGATGGTATTTTGATGCAGTATTCCAATCCGCTTACCGGCGGTCATGTGATGCAAACGATGGGCGCTGCAATGCAATTACTACCGGCCGGTTTCCATGGAAAAGCGCACAAACATACCGGGTCTTTTGTGTATCAATGTGCCAAGGGAAGCGGCTACACCATTATCAATGGCCAACGTTTTGACTGGAAGGAACGCGATATTTTTTGCGTACCGAGTTGGGCGTGGCACGAACACCACAACGCGTCCGATACCGAAGATGCGTGTTTGTTTAACTTTAACGACTTGCCGGTAATTGAAAGCTTAGGCTTATTCCAAGGCAGAGAGTATACCGAAAACAACGGACATCAGAAAGTGCAATGATGATGACAATGGCAATGTTACAATAAATGCTAACTTAGAACTTACAACCTAGAACACACAACAAACTAAAATCTCAGAACCTTAGGGCTCAGCGCCTTAACACCTTTAAAACAAATGAAACTACTGACCTACAACACCAAGGACACCGAACCTCGATTAGGATTTCTTCATAATAACCAAGTCATCGATATGGAAGATTTTGGGGAGATTTCGAATTTCCCGTTGCCTTCCGACATGTTAGACTTGATTGACATGGGTATTGAAATTATAGCCGAATTAAACGAAATGGTAGCCGATACTCCCGAAGATTACTTCAAAGAAATCGCTTACACGCTCGAAGAGGTGACACTTTTGGCTCCGATTCAAAGACCGAGAAAGAACATTATTGGGATTGGGTTAAATTATACCGAACACGTAGCGGAAAGTGCCCGAACTTTAGACACAACCGGAAAATTACCGCAAAAACCGATTATTTTCTCCAAACCGCCGACAACGGTTACCGGAACCAATACCGAGATTGTAAAAAACACCAAACTCACTTCGCAATTGGATTGGGAAGTGGAATTGGCTGTCGTAATCGGGAAACACGGCAAATACGTTCCCAAAGCAGAGGCATTGGATTATGTGTTCGGCTATACGGTGATTAACGATATTTCGGCGCGCGACTGTCGCAGAGAAGGCCAATGGATTGTATCGAAAGGTCAGGATACCTTTGCGCCCATGGGACCGATTTTAGTGACCAAAGATGAAATTGAAAACCCACACAACTTGAACTTATCGCTGAAAGTGAACGGCATTGAAAAGCAAAACTCCAATACGAAATTCATGCTGTTCAACATCAACGATTTGATTGAAGATTTGAGTACGGTATTTACTTTGGAACCCGGAGACATTATAGCCACCGGTACTCCGGCAGGTGTCGGTGCCGGACGAGATCCTCAAGAATGGTTGTATGATGGCGATGTGGTAGAAGCTACGGTGGAAGGAATAGGGACAATAGTGAATACCGTTAAGGAAATTTCTAAATAAAGACAGATTGCGTTAGATTTGATATTAAGAGGAGGACAGCCGGTGGCTGTCAGGTAAAAATAATAGCTGCGTTAGGGATTGCAGTGGAAATCCTTTTTAGGATTGCCCTGAAGCAAAGCGGAAGGGAAATACAATCCTAAAAAGATTGCAACGTAAAGCCCGACCTCGTCCTTCAGACGAGGTAACGCCCAACAAACAATTAAAAACTCAGTAACATAGCTGCTCAGTAACTTTGATTATGAAAAAATTTAAAATAGGACAAATCGTTCCATCCTCCAACGTGACGATGGAAACCGAAATACCGGCCATTTTCAGGGCCCGAGAAACGATATTGCCGGAGCGTTTTACGTTTCACAGCAGTCGCATGCGGATGAAGAAAGTAACCCAAGAAGAACTCGAAGCCATGGACGCCATGAGTTTGAAATGTGCCCAGGAATTGTCGGATGCGCATGTGGACGTGATGGGTTACGCGTGTTTGGTAGCCATTATGAGTATGGGACGTGGCTATCATTGTGTGTCGGAAGTGAATTTGCATCAGGAAACGGTGGCGAACGACTTCCCTACGCCGATTGTAACTTCGGCCGGCGCCTTAATCAACGGGTTAAAAGTATTGGGTGCGAAACAAATTTCCATTATTACACCTTATATGCGTCCGCTGACTGATAAAGTGGTCGATTATATTGAACACCAAGGCATTAAAGTAAAAGAAAGCATAGCACTTGAAATTCCGGATAACCTGGAAGTAGCAGCGCAAAATCCGCTCAACTTATTGGAAATATACAAACAATTGGACTTGACGGATGTCGATGTATTAGTAGCTTCAGCTTGTGTACAAATGCCGTCGTTGGAAGCCATCGATTTGATTCAGGCCGAATGCGGGATTCCGGTGACTTCGGCGGCCGTGTGTACCACGTACGAAATGATGAAAAAATTAGGAATCGAAGCCAAATCGACTATTGGTGGTGAGTTGCTGAATGGAAAGTATTAACGCTTAGGATGTTCTACTTCAAATTCTTGTAGTAAATCCAAACCATAATTACGAAGCATTTCAATTACCGGTATGGCTTTCTGCCCTCTATCGGTAATGGTATATTCTACTCGAGGCGGTACTTCCGGAAAAATTTCTTTGGTTACAAAACCATCCTCGACCAGCTCTTTTAAAGCTTTAGACAACATGCGGTCGGAAGCATGGGAAAGGCTCTTTTGCAATTCGCTAAAACGCCATTTCTTATCTTTTAAGCGCCAAAGAATCGGCATTTTATAGGTCCCGCCAATTTTACTCATCGCAAATTCTACCGGGTTGTGAAACAAATGATTGTCTTTTACAAAATCGGGCATACTTACATTTTTGTTAGTGACTTACAAAGATACGCAGTTATTGTATTTAGCACGATACCGATATAGCTTTGTGTGAAACAAAACTAAAAAAGTTATGAGTACGATACAAGAAACCGAACACTATGTGCACTTTCACGGTGCCCCAAGCAAAGGAAAAATACTAATGGTGGCCAGTTCACCAAGTGTGAGTCCGCAAACCGGTTGGCCTATTGGTTTTTGGGCTGCCGAATTAACCCATCCGTTACGCGTATTTCAGGAAGCCGGTTATGATATAACTTTGGTTTCTACAGAAGGCGGCGCTTTGATGATGGACAGCTATTCCAATCCGACGGATGCCAGTGGCTATGCGGCTCATGATGTGATTACGCTGGGCTATCTGCAACAAGAATCTTTTCATCAAATGTTGGCCAATACAGAAAAAATAACAGCGGTAAACACAGAAGATTTTGATGCCCTCTTTTTAGTTGGCGGACAAGGTCCGATGTATACTTTCAGAGGTAATAAAGCGTTAGAAGAACTATTGGTTTCATTTTACGAATCGGGTAAGCCAACGGCTGCGGTGTGCCACTCCACTACTTTACTGTTGGAGGCCAAAAAATCAAATGGTGACTTATTGGTTAAAGGCAAAACATGGACCGGTTTTGCTGATGCCGAGGAAGATTTTGCCGATCAGGCAGTAGGCATGAAAATCCAACCGTATCGCATAGAGACCGAAGCGCGAAAACTAACGGGTACTCATTTTAAAGTAGCGGCACCTTTCAGCGCTTATGCCATACAAGACGGCAATTTAATTACCGGTCAACAACAAAACTCCGGTGAAGCCGCAGCGCTATTAGTCGTAAAACTTTTAAACACAAAACGATGAAACTGGCATTTATTGGGATTGGTAATGTGGGCTTTGCCTTGGCCAATCAGTTGGAACGAAAAGGGCATCAAATTGTAATTGCAACCGAGGATCGCGACTCTGAAAGTGTGCAAAAAGCACTGAAGCAAAATCCGAACTTCGGAATCAAAAGTATACAAAAGGCAGTGGACGAGGCTGAAGTGGTTTTTTTGGCCACTCCATTCCAAGCGAATGAAAGTCTGCTGAAATCACTTCGATTTAAACATCAAATTTTGGTTGATTGTACCAATCCGGTCGGACCCGGAATTTCACATGGCTTGCAGAGCCAGATTTCGGGTAGTGAAAAAATTCAGGAATGGGCACCGGAAGCCAAAGTGGTAAAAGCCTTTACCATTTACGGTTTTGAAAATTTTGCCGATGCGGTCTATCCGAATTACAACGTAAAACCGGTGATGATGCTGGCCGGTAATGATGCGGATGCCAAAAAAGTAACTGCGGGTCTGATTGAGACTATTGGGTTCGAACCTTTGGACACCGGAAAACTGGATCAAGCTTTGCATTTAGAGCACCTGACCTTACTCTGGGTAAAAATGGTACGCCGTGATGGACACCATCCCCATTTTGTTTGGGCGCAACTTACCCGATGATAGTAACTTTATGTTAAGCTGACGGAAAGAAGTCAAAAAAAGATGTACTTTTATAGTTATTAAACTTTCTAGGTATGAAAAGAAGAGCAACTGCCGTTTGGAACGGCTCAGGAAAAGACGGCAAAGGACATTTGACCACGCAAAGCACCGTTTTAAATCAGACACAATATTCCTTTGGTTCGCGTTTTGAAGAGGGCATCGGAACCAATCCGGAAGAGCTGGTCGGTGCCGCACACGCCGGCTGTTTCTCGATGAAACTAGCTTTTAATTTACAAGCGGCGGGATTTACAGCTACGGAACTCAAAACCGAGGCAGAGATAGTTTTTGAAGACGGCACTATCGTCGCTTCCAATTTGACGCTAACTGCCAAAGTGGATGGCATTGATCCTGCTCAGTTTGACGAATTGGTCAAAGATGCCGAAGCCAATTGTCCGATTTCAAAATTACTCAACACCAAAATCAGCGTGCAATATACGTTGAACTAAGGCACTAAAAACAAGTGTCTGATTTACACTGTTAAAGCAACGTTAAGTTGACGTTAAAAACAATTTTTTAACAGTGGCTTATGGTAAAAAGCACTACATTTGAGTATGATTTTGATTTATCAGTTGAAGGTATCAAAGCGATAATTCAATTAGTAACAGTATCAAGAGGTATTGGTTTATGATAAATCCAAATCATACAAAACGGGAGGTCTAAAATGGACCTCCTTTTTTTATCCCGCTACCGAAACTCCGATTAATTTTCCGATACCGAAAGTGATGGCTGCGGCTGCCAGTCCGAAAAACACCTGACGCATTCCGGAGTACCAAACACTTTTTCCGGTAAATAAGGTAATGGCAGCTCCTATCAAAAATAATCCGGCAGCACTTAATCCTGTACTGATAATCACAGCTTGCATACCGCCCCAAAAGAAAAACGGAAATACCGGTATAATAGCACCTAGAGCAAAAAGAAAGAAGGAAGTCAGCGCCGCTTCCATAGCCGAGCCTTTTAAATCTTCGGGATTAATGCCTAATTCTTCTTTGATGAGCATGTCGTGAGCCTGACTTTTATTTTGCATCATATCGGCGGCCATAGTTTTGGCTTGCGCTTCGGGTATGCCTTTAGCCCTATAAATTAAGGCCAATTCCTGTTGCTCGCCCTCGGGATTGGTTTCCAATTCTTCCAATTCCAACTGCATTTGATTTTCGTACAATTCTTGGGAACTTTTCACCGAAATCCATTCGCCCAAAGCCATAGACAAGGCTCCTGCCAGCAATCCGGCTAGACCGGCCAACAACACTTCATCCTGACCGCTCGTCGCTCCGGCTATACCCATAACCAAACTGAAATTGGAAACCAACCCATCATTACCCCCTAAAACCGCAGCACGTAAGGCATTACCGCCTACCGAACGATGGCGCTTTTCAAATCGGGCTAAATTGGCGCCGGACACTTTAGAATTATTGCTGAGGATGTTCTTCAGTATAGTCACATGAGCCGTATCGGACAACGATTCTTGGGTTTGGGTTTGTTTCCGAGCTTTTAAAATAGAAGAAGAAACGCTTTTTTCGGTATCTAACAAAACCCCTAAAATATAATCATAGCCAAACCACTTCCCAATCAGATGCAGCGTTTTAGCCCTTCCGGAAGGTTGCGGCAGATGACTTTCCTCTAAGTTGTTTTTAGCTAAAAAAGCCAAGGCATGACTGTGCTCTATGTCGCTCATCTGCCTGAAAACCGCCGCCACATTTTCATCTTCTTCATTCTCGGCTAAAATTTTATAGAGATAACATACATCAACTTCGGTTTGAATACTTTTAAGACTGGCCATGATTTTATAATGAAATGTAGTATAAAGTTATGAAGAAACGGCTAAGAATGAGTATAAATTAAGCGTAAAAAGAGTCGGCAGGTGCCGACTCTTTTTTTGTAATAAAAGGAATTTTAGAATTGGAAATAAATAAACTGTTCGCCATTACCTTGCGCGATGGCTATAAAGAAAAGCATGATTGCCCAAACCATCCCCAGAACGATAGGAGAACGTTTTTGAGCTGCTGCTTCTAAGGAGGTGTTCCGCATCATCCAGTGGCAGATAAAGGTTAAGGCTATCAGTGTAAAAACCTTAATAATTGAAAACGCATCAACAACTTTAGCGCCATCGGTATGCATAAATAACATCGATTCAATAATATTTTGAGCAGTTTCAAATTTTCGAGCCCTGAAAAACACCCAAGTAAAATTAACACAGGTGTACGTCGCTAAAGCTAAAATAATTCCGTTCCAAAAGTTTATTTTGATGCGAATTACATTTTTAAGTAGCCGTTCCATCACCAAAAAGAAACCGTGTAAGGCACCCCAAACCACAAAGGTCCAAGCGGCTCCGTGCCACAAACCACCCAATAACATGGTCAGCATTAAGGCAACATACATTCGGATAACTCCTTTACGATTACCACCCAATGGTATGTACAAATAATCTCTTAACCAAGTGGATAATGAAATATGCCATCTTCTCCATAAGTCAGAGAAACCAATAGCCGCATATGGATATCTAAAATTATCCGTAAGATGAAATCCAAGCATCAACGCCAATCCGATGGCACACGTTGAATAGCCGGCAAAATCGAAAAATATTTGGCCCGAAAAAGCCAAGGTTCCTGTCCAAGCATCCCAAGTATTCAGTACTTTATCGGAATTAAAAACGGTATCTGATGTTTTGGACAACAATGTATCGGCTAAAACCACTTTTTGAAACAATCCCATGGTTAATAAAAACAGTCCCCAGATAAATTGGTTCGTGGTAGCGCGCTTTTCCTCATAAAACTGGGTAACCAAATCCCCTGCTCTTACTATAGGTCCTGCCACTAACTGCGGAAAGAAAGTTACGTACAATGCAAAGTCAAGAAAAGTTTTTACCCTTTCGGTTTTGCGCCAATACATATCGATGGTATATGACATGGTTTGAAAAGTGTAAAAAGAGATGCCCATCGGCAAAATAATATCCATCGGAAGCGGATGATAGTCCATTCCCATAGCATTTATCAGCAGGGTGAAATTCTCCAATAAAAAATTACCATACTTGAAAAAGAAAAGAAAACCAAGATTAACCACCATGCTAAGCAGTAACCAAAGCAGTCGTTTTCTTTTGTTTTCTTCTGTGGCTAGTGCTTTACCGGTAATCCAATCGATAACCGTTGAAATCCACAATAAAATAACCAGGGGCGGATTCCACAATCCGTAAAACACATAACTGGCCAAAAGCAACATTCTTTTTTTGAATGTCCAATTGAAAAACTTGGTATAGTATAACCCTAAAACTATCACCAAAAACACTATAAAACTTAAGGAATTAAATAACATAGCTTATTGATTTTTAGGATTAGACAATACGCCGTCGGTTTTCAATATTTTAACCAATTCAACCGTAAATTTACGGGCATCTGACGCCGATAAGTGTGACCATTCCGGGCACTCGAATTGCAATTGCTTATAATCTTCAAAATAGTAACTTTTGACCTGTGCCTGTTTGACCAATTCATCCCAAAAAGAGACTCTCGGCAAAACCATATCTTCCCCTTTTTTGAGCATGCCACTCGAGGGACATCGCACCAATAGTACTGTTCCGCCACGGGCTTTATACTTTTTCAAATCTTGTAAAAAGAAAGCCATCGTAGCCTTTTTATCCGGTGGCGGCGCACTTTTACCGAAGAATTCCCACACTTTTTTGATGGAATTGGCAAAAGCGGTGTCATTTACGGTACGTGCCGTCATCGTGGTATTTCTGTCGATTCGGGTATCGTTAAAATTATAAAAAGGAGGAAAATCAGGGGCTCCGGTTCGGTTTCCGATTGTAATTCGACTTACTAAAGCTTTCAAATCAATGTCGTCTGACCATTCTTCCTCACTACCCGACATCATCACCAAACTACGCTGCAAAGGCAGTGAAACCATGTGATTGAGCTGCTGTGCATACGTTCGGTTGTGATAATAGTCGACTTTCGTTTGCGGTCGTTTCCACGGAAAAGCTTCAGGAAAAGTAGTAGAGAAAAAAAGACCCGGCGTTACGCCCACCAAAATGGTGCCTTTAAAATCGGTATTTTCCACTAAGTCATGAAAAACAGGCAGTGGTGATGAACCCGGTGAGGCCAGCTGCAAGGGCTTTCTTCCGGTTTTTTCCGCCCATTCGTCCAATTGAATGTCGAAAAGCACCCGAGAGGATCCTATCAATATCACATCATCATCAGTTAAATCGGCTACTTTGGCGCGCTGGACAGCCCACAAATCTTTATTGTCATCAATATTGGGGTAAAAACCTTGAGAACGCCAATAGCATTCCCAAGCAGCCAAACCGGACAGACTGACCAGCACGGCAACAATGAGTGATTGTTTTAAATTCATTTTTTATAATTAATGGTTGGTTGCAATGTAAGTGCCGATAAATACGACAAAAAAACAGCAATGAATATCGATATTCATTGCTGTTTTTTTACTCAGCGGTTACCGGGCTTATGGTGTTCACCACTTTAGAAATTCTATTGGCCGGGAAACCACCTTGTTTGGCATGCTCTAAAATTAGATTCTCGTTGGTTGCAATGTATACGCAGTATACTTTGTCTCCGGTTACAAAACTTTCCACCCATTGAATATCAGGTCCCATTTTGTTTAACACTCCACACGAGGTTTGTGAGATTCCTTTGAGTTGTTCGGGCGTCAAATCGCCTGTTCCGGGAATGTCTCTTTCGATAATGAATTTAGGCATAAGCAAATACTTTTAAAACTCCTACTTGTATGGCTTTTCGGTTGTGCCCCGTTGATTAGAGTGGTTTCCGGACTCCACTTTATTTTTCTCCGGAGATGACTAATGCACTGGCATCAATGTGTACATTTCCATCGGGGAATTTATCTTTAACTGCTTGAAAAACTTCGGTTTTAATCTTTTCTTTAGTCGCATCATCAGCTTTACTCAACGCCGCAACAAAAGGTGCTGCCACTTCCGTCATCATGGTCCAGTACACCTCAGTGGTTTGGGTTTTTAATTGGCTTAACACTTCTTTTTGGGTCACATTTTTCAAACCGGCCTGAACAAATAAATCGGCAATGAATTGATCTTGTGCACACCGAAACATCCCCGGAGAGCCCGGTGGTGGCGGTGGTAATTCCATGTTTCGGTTGATAGTACTCATGATAGCCGTTACCCAGAAATTCTTTTCGGGTACATTCCAAACCGAAGTTGCTATTCGTCCGCCCGGTTTAAGGACTCTTGCCATTTCTTTGGCCGCCAAAAGCATATCGGGAAAAAACATAAATCCGAAACGGCAACTAATGGCATCAAATCTATCGTCGGGAAAAGGAAGTTCGCAAACATCACAAGCAAGGGTTTCAATGTTGTTGATACCCTTATGCAATGCATTTTCTTTAGCAATGTCAAGCATGTCCTCGGACAAATCGGTGATTACCACTTTTCCCTTTCCTACTAAGGCAGCGATGGTCAAACCCGGCTCACCGGTTCCGGCAGCTATATCCAGGACATGGTCTGTTTCTTTAAGTTGAAGGGATTGGATGATTTCATTACCCATAGGCCGTAAAAAATCCATCATTAAATCGTCCCATTTTTTCCAGCCGGGAGAAAACTTGTTCCAGGAAGCCCTTTGCTGTTCTCTGATTTGTTCCAATTCTGATTCCATGCTGTCATCATTAAAATGAATAAATTCCCTTATTAGCAAACGCGTATCAAAGGTTAAAGCAGAATTGGGTCGTTAATTACGTCTTGTAAATGTAGTAAAAAATTGAAAGCCAGTGATTTATTATTCTTTATTTCTTTTCTATATTTGATTACCGATAAAGCCATCAATATTATCCTGACTCCTTTTATGATAAACCAAAAACTTCAAAAACAGCTTGAACTAACCCATGAGCAAACTTCTCCGCTGTTCCGCATCATGTTTACCCAAACGGTAAACGATCCTATCCGAAGACATTTTGAAAATAATATCTGTGCTTTTCACATAGGAAAAGGGTATCTATTGTCTGTGGCGCACAACTTAAAAACAGAAGCCAAAATTTTTAAATCGATTGAGGAACGTATTTTTGTTACTGACATACTTCCTTATTTAAACAATCCGCAAAAACAATTTTTTGAAAACTGTTTTGTATTGGATGCTAAAGTTCAAAAAAGGTTTTGGAACAGTCAGAATCCTAATGATTACCAACAGGCGATCGACATTTTAAAACAGATTAATTTTGATACGCGTTGGGTAACTTTCTTAGAGAAAAAAATCTGTCAAACGCATTTAATTGTGCAGTTCAAAGAGCCGCTTTTTTATCAAAACCCGGAATTAACAACTCACTTTGACACCACCACTCATTTTGCAGAACCTGCTATTAATCGTCACACTTTTCTAATTGAAGTAGCATTAGTCGAAGCCTTTTATAATGATGATATCGCGCTGTATAAAATTGTCAATACACCCGAAGAAATACTAAATGTAATTCCTTCGGTAAAAATAAATTTCGATATTTTACCCGATAATCAAGACAATTATTATTGCTTGCAAAGTTCTCCTACCAGTGAAGTCGGCAAATTGCTGAACAAGGCCCAAATAGACGGCTTTACGGAGCACTTTGCCATTTTCCCGGAGCGCATTGGCGGGAATTACACTCTGGAAGGATTGCGGTATTTGATTAAAGGCTACTTCCGATTCGGTTCTTCAGGCGCACCGTATTTGGTTTACCATTCGGAGCTGAATGAATTTAAAGTCAATGCCATTCAAAGTGAAGCCTGTCCGATTCAGTTATCAATTAACAATCAAAGAGACGGGAATTTCCAATATGTGAATGCCATAGCCACGCCGTTGCAAAACATTCAGGAAAAACTGGAAGCCTATTGGAATCAAGGTTGATTATTTACCGGTGGTGCTTCGCATCACGGCAGATGGAAAAACCACCACGCTCTCTTGTCCGTTTTGGTGCACGCTCGATACCCCGAAATAATAGTTGTCAATCACGATGCCTTTGAGTTCAAAAGTATCGGTATTCCCTACAAACCGACTGTATTCCCATTGGGGTGAAGTGGTCAATCGCCAGTAAATTTTATAACCCACAACCGAATCATCAGCCACTTTGTCCCATTTGAGTTTGGCATGGGGTTCTACTACGCCGCCGATAGTTACATTTTTAGGTTCGGGCGGCGACCAGCCCAAACCTGCTAAAACAATAGCGTTGACTGCGGTTAGCTTTTTGGCATATTCAAAATTGACCCCTTCAATAACATCGCCGTATTTAATCCCGTTTTCTACTCGGTTGTTTTGGTGTTGGCGGTTGTAATTTTCATGTGCTTCCATGATGCGAACCCCGGCGTAACCCAAGTCGTTAAACGGACGATGGTGACCACCGCGACCAAATCGGTCTAAACGATATACCATCATCGGATGCATTTCGGGCATATACGTACTCACCGCTTTGTGAATGTAACGCGCCAATTGACGGGAAATACCATCGACTTCGCCACCATAAAAACGGCGCTGGTTGCGTTCTTTCTCCGTTTCGGTTACCGGTGTTGGTTCCGAGAAAATACGAAACGTACGATTATCGATGACACCGTCTACCCCTTCAATGTTGCCTATCATATCGTTATTGAGCACGCCTATGATTTCCCAATTGTTTTTCTTGGCGTATTCAGCAAAACCTTTTCCGCCAAATAAGCCTTGCTCCTCGCCTGAAAGTCCGAGATACACTATGCTGTTTTCAAATTGGTATTGGGATAAAACTCTTGCTGCTTCAATAGTACCGGCCATACCCGAAGCATTGTCATTGGCACCGGGAGCATCATTGGTATAATCCATGGTGTCGGAATTGCGACTGTCGATATCGCCTGTCATGATGATATAGCGATTCGGATACTTAGTCCCTTTTTGAATAGCCACTACATTGACCACATAGGCTTCTTTGGGAATGCGATTACCGTCTTTTGGTGTAACCAAATCTTTTTGGTAGAAAACCTCCAAACAATTGTTGCAGTTTTTATCGATTTTATCAAACTCGGCTTTGATCCAGCGTCTTGCAGCTCCTATCCCACGAGTTTTGGAAAGGGTATCACTAAACGTATTCCGGGTACCAAAATTGGCTAAGGTGCGGATGTCTTTCTCTAAACGTTGTGCTGAAACCGATTCAATAATGTCATAAAAGCGATTATCGGTTTGGGCAGATACAGATACCACCACAATCATGGTTAAGAGTACAAAGTACTTTTTCATTGCTTTTAATTATAATTTCACAAAGGATTCAGTTGCTATTCCTTTGTTGGTTTCCAAGGTAAGGAAATAAGTGCCTTGAGGTAAGAAACCAACATCAATCGCAATAGTATCGAAAGTTACTACTTTTTGACCTACCGTATTATAAATAAAGCCTGATTTAACAATTGTTTGAGGCGATAAGACTAAATTCAACATCCCATTTGTTGGATTAGGATAAACAGAAAAGGTTACTGTATTTTGAGTATTGGGAACCGATAAAGCGCAAGTGTTATTGCAATCTGTAGTCAGGGTTTTGCCGGTTGGGTTAAAATTAATCCCGTAAAACACTGCGTCATATTCACCTTCATCATAACAAATATAATTTAACAAAGGGGTGTTGCCAAATTCAAAATTGTGCAGAGGTGGCGGGATTTGTCTGTTGTATCTGGCCAAATCATTAGAAACCACACCATTCTTTAGATACAAATGGGTCAATAAAGGATTGTTCTCTATCCACAAAAAACGAACTTGTGTTCCGCAGAGGTTAATGGAAGTCAACAAGGTGTTTTCGCCCCAAATTCTCCACAATTCGGGAAGATTTTGCAAATCCACAGCCGTTATCGGATTATTGGAAAAATTAATGCTTTGTAAATGAAGCAAATCCTCTATGCCATCGAGCGAGGTTAAACCACAGTTCCTGCAACTGATGCCGTTTAAATTCGTCAAAGAACCCAAGGGTAACAAAGAGACCGAATTACTGTCACAGTCGAGCCAGCTTAAATTGGCAAAATACTCTATCCCTGATAACGATGTAATGGAGGAATTACTCAAATCAAGTTGATAAACCGCCAAGGCCTCAGCTACTTCAATTTCGTTATCGCCATTGGTATCAATGACTATAAAACTATAGTTATTATCAACTGCAATTCCGTTATTGACATCGGCCATCAATAGCCTGTTCTTAAAATTAAGATCCGGAAAATTGATTATCTGTGCCTGAGAAAACAAACTCTGCACAAGAAATATACAGTAGAAGTAACTTTTAGTCATAATCTAATTATTTACAAATGATAAAGTTATAAAATTTGAAGAAGTATTTGATTACAAAAGTTAAAATTAAAACCTAAACAATAAAATAATGGTCAATTAATTTGTGTAACCGATTAGTTACATATATATTTGTAACCGATTAGTTACCTATTAAATACTTCATCATATGAGAAGAGATGTTTTTCAAGCCATTGCCGATCCGACACGAAGAGCTATTTTGAGTTTGTTGGCTGCCCAAACTTTAACACTCAATGCCGTAGCGGAAAACTTCAACATCAGTCGCCCTGCCATATCCAAACACATAAAAATTTTAAGCGAGTGCGGCTTGATTGAAATAAAAGACAAAGGTCGTGAACGCTATTGTGAAGCCAAACTGGAAAAACTGAGTGAAGTTTCGCTATGGATTGAACAGTACAAACAATTCTGGGAAAGCAAACTAGATGCTCTAGAAACCTATCTAGACCAACTTCAAAAAGATAAAAAACAATGACAACATCACTTAATGACACCGCCGACAGAGAAATTACCGTTTCTCGATTACTCGATGCGCCCATTGACCTGATTTGGGAACTATGGACCAATCCTGACCACATCAAAAACTGGTGGGGTCCCAATGGCTTTACCAATACCATTATCAAAATGGATTTAATCCCTGGCGGAGAATGGACCTTAATCATGCACGGTCCCGACGGCACCAATTATGACAACGAAAGTATTTTCACGGAAGTAGAAAAGCATAAAAAAATCGCTTACAATCATATATCAGGCCATGAATTTACAGCCACTATACAATTTGAAGTAAAAGGCAAACAAACCCATATTCATTGGCAAATGTTATTTGAAACCAAAGAAGAGTTACGGCGCATTATGAATCTTTTTAATATCAATGAAGGCTTAAAACAAAACGTGGACAGATTAGAAGTATACTTAAATCAACTTAAATAAAGACAACCATGGAAAATGACACAACAGACAGAGAAATTAACTTCTCTCGCCTACTCAACGCACCCATCGATTTGGTTTGGGAAGTTTGGACCAATCCTGATCATATTAAAAATTGGTGGGGACCAAACGGTTTTACCAATACCATCCACAAAATGGAAATAAAACCAGAAGGCGAATGGAACCTAATCATGCACGGACCCGATGGCACCGATTATGACAACAAAAGTATTTTTAAAGAAGTGGTATTACATCAAAAAATAATCTACGAACATACTTCGGTACCAAAATTCACTTCTACTATACAATTTGAAAGCATTGCCAATCAAACCCAATTACATTGGAAAATGTTGTTTGAATCCAAAGAAGAAATGATAGAAGTGGTCAAAAAATTCAATGCAGCCGATGGATTAAGACAAAACGTGGAAAAACTGGAAGCTTATTTAAAAAATCAATTAAAGTAAAGACATGGAAAAAACAGACAACAGCCTTAGTCTCATAAAAAGATATAAGGCATCAGCAGCAACACTCTGGAAAGTAATCACTGAAAGAGACCATTTAAAACAATGGTATTTTGATTTTGCCGAAGACTGGCAATTAAAGATCGGACAAACATTTGAATGGTCCGCCGGCGATACCGAAGACAAACAGTGGTTGCACCGCGGCGTGATGCTCGAAATCATTCCAAACCGCAAACTGGTGTACAGTTGGGAATATCCGGGATATTCGGGTACTTCTGTAGTAACATGGGAATTACAACCGGTAGATGAAAGCACGACCGAATTGCATTTCAGCCATGTCTTCACCATTCCGTTCGACGTAACCGAACCGGCACTTAAAAGAGAAAACTTTGACATGGGCTGGAATCATATCCTCAACATTTCACTGGTGGAATATCTCGAAAAAAACCAATAAAAAAAGTCCGTTGGTATGGCGCACCAACGGACTTTTACCAAATTAAAATATAAAAATTTAGAGAACGTTCAACTCTTGCATGCACTGTTTCATCAGGTGGTACGTGCGCTCTATATCGTTATCCAATCCAATCGAAAAACGAATCAAACCATCGGTTAAGCCCATTTCCAGTTGCTCTTCCATCGGAATCTCACTCGAGGTTGATGTGCCGGGTGCACTGAACAGTGTTTTATAAAAACCTAAACTCACGGCCAAGTAACCTAAATTGCGGTGTTGCATCAATTCCATCAACTCATTGGCTTTGTCCAAACTGCCTACGTCTACAGTCATCATGCCGCCGAAACCGTATTCCGGATTAATCATATTAGCATACAAGGAATGACTCGGGTGACTTGGCAACCCCGGATACACTACTTTTAATCCATCGGCTTCAAATTTTTGAGCCAAATAAAGGGCGTTATGACTGTGTTGCTTCATACGAATATGAAGCGTTCGCAAATTTTTCAGAATGCTGGCTGCACGTAAACTGTCCATTGTTGGCCCTAAAAGCATGCTGGCACCATCATTTACATTTTTCAAATTGTTGATAAATTCCTGCGAAGCACAAACTACGCCACCAACTGTATCACTACTGCCGTTGATAAACTTGGTTAAACTATGGATGACCACATCGGCACCTAATTTTGCCGGCGCCACCGATAAAGGCGAAAAGGTATTGTCTACCACCAATTTGATATTGTTTTCGCGGGCAACAACCGCTAAAGATTCGATATCGGCTACTTCCAACAACGGATTACTCACCGTTTCACAATACAACACTTTGGTATTCGGAGTAATGGCGGCCGCTACCTGATCTAGCTTGGTAATGTCAACAAAACGGGTTTTGATATTCCATTTCGGCAACATATTTTTCATAAAAGCATAGGTTCCGCCATAAATGGTACGGCTGGAGACAATCTCGTCGCCGGCTGCACACAATTGCAGCAAAACAGGTGTAATCGCACCCATCCCCGAGGCGGCAACATTAGCACTTTCAGTACCTTCCATCGCGGCCAAAGCTTGCCCTAAGTACAAGTTCATGGGCGAAGAGTGACGCGAATACAAATAACAGCCTTCGGCATTGCCTTCAAAAGTATCAAACATGGTTTTGGCCGAAAGAAACGTATACGTAGAGCTATCGGATATAGAAGGATTGACGCCACCGAATTCACCGAAGTATTGCAGGTCTTGGATTTTATCGGCAGGATGGAAATTCGTTTTAGTTGCAGGTTGCGGGTTGAAGGTTGAAGGTTCTGAGTTGGGATTCATAAAGTTGGGATTCATTTAAAGTTCAAATTTCAATTTAAACAGACAATAAATCAATACAAATAAAAATATATAGATTTTTAAACTATAAATAATTAACTTAACAGAATATTTTATTAAATTTAACCCTTACAAAGAACAATTTCAGTTTTAAAAACTATTCCAACCCGAAACCCGAAACCCGAAACCCGAAACCCGAAACCTGCAAACCATGGACAACATCGACAAAAAACTCCTCACCCTACTCCAACAAGACACCAAAAAAACGACGAAAGAACTCTCGGTGAAGCTCAATCTATCGGTTACAGCGGTTTATGAGCGCATCAAAAAACTGGAGCGAGAAGGCATCATCGATAAATATGTTGCCCTATTGAACCGAGCTAAAATTGATAAAAGCTTTGTAGTGTTTTGTCATATCAAGCTTATCCAACACACTAAAGAATTCCTGACCACTTTTGAACACCAAGTGGTAAAGCTCGATGAAGTCTTGGAGTGTTTTCACGTGAGTGGCGACTACGATTACATCCTCAAAATTTGTGTCAAAGACATGGAGGCCTACCGCGAATTTATGGTGACTAAGCTCACTACGCTGCAACACATCGGCAGTACCCACAGTACTTTTATGATTGGTGAAGTCAAAAACACGACCGCTTTCACCTTGTAAAATAAGCTATAGCTTTTAAGCAAATTATTTCGCTTTTTAGTGAAATAAAAACTGTAATTTTGTGGCACAAAAAAAGTAAAACACACTAATTTCTATACTATCATGAGTGCATTTGACGTTGTCATCATAGGTTCAGGGCCGGGCGGTTATGTAGCTGCCATTCGTTGTGCCCAATTGGGTTTCAAAACCGCTATCATCGAAAAATACAGTACTTTAGGAGGTA
The DNA here is from genome assembly GCF_030053345.1 of Flavobacterium sedimenticola. GTDB lineage: Bacteria > Bacteroidota > Bacteroidia > Flavobacteriales > Flavobacteriaceae > Flavobacterium > Flavobacterium sedimenticola. Next base: position 233,664 of record NZ_JASGBP010000002.1, on the reverse strand, counting down.
CTTGCTTAAACGTAGGTTGTATTCCTTCAAAGGCAATGTTAGCTTCATCGCATCATTACGAAGAATTACAACACTTTGCCGATCACGGTATCGAAGTATCGGGTAACGTGAAAGTAAATTTGGAAAAAATGATTGCCCGAAAACAAGCGGTAGTAGACCAAACCAGTGGCGGCGTAAAGTTCTTAATGGATAAAAATAAAATTACCGTTTTTGAAGGCGTTGGTTCTTTTGAAGATGCGACGCATGTAAAAGTAACCAAAGCCGACGGTTCCGCAGAAGTCATCGAAGGAAAAAACATCATCATTGCTACCGGTTCTAAACCTTCTACTTTGCCTTTCATTAAATTAGACAAAGAAAGAGTAATCACTTCTACCGAAGCGTTGAAATTACCGGAAGTACCGAAACATTTAATCATCATTGGCGGTGGTGTTATCGGAATCGAATTAGGACAAGTCTATTTACGATTGGGGGCGCAAGTTTCGGTAATCGAATTCTTAGACCGCATTATTCCGGGTATGGATGGCGGTTTGTCGAAAGAATTAACCAAAGTCTTGAAAAAACAAGGCATGAAGTTCTACACGTCCCACAAAGTAAAAGAAGTGACCCGCAAAGGCAAAAACGTGACGGTGGTTGCCGACGATGCCAAAGGCAATGCCGTATCTTTTGAAGGCGATTATTGTTTGGTAGCCGTTGGTCGACGTCCTTATACCGATGGATTGGCTGCAGATAAAGCCGGAGTCAAAGTAACCGAGCGCGGCATGATTGAAGTGAATGACCATTTGCAGACTAATATTCCGAATATCTATGCGATTGGTGATGTAGTACGCGGTGCGATGTTGGCTCATAAAGCCGAAGAAGAAGGTGTTATGGTAGCCGAAATCTTAGCCGGTCAAAAACCACACATCGATTATAATTTAATTCCAGGGGTTGTCTACACTTGGCCGGAAGTAGCCGCTGTGGGTAAAACCGAAGAGCAATTAAAAGCCGACGGCATAGCTTATAAAGCCGGAAGCTTCCCGTTCAAAGCCTTAGGAAGAGCACGTGCCAGTGCCGATAACGACGGATTTGTAAAAATCTTAGCCGATGCCAAAACCGATGAAGTATTGGGCGTGCACATGATTGGTGCCCGTTGTGCCGATTTGATAGCCGAAGCCGTAACCGCGATGGAATTCCGTGCTTCTGCCGAAGATATTTCACGCATGTCACATGCGCATCCGACTTTCGCCGAAGCCGTGAAAGAAGCCGCTTTAGCCGCTACGGATAATAGAGCGTTGCACGTATAGTTGGATGTTCGGATATTCAGATTTCAGATATTCAAATATAAAAAAGTCCCGTTGAACGGGACTTTTTTTATTTAATTCTGGACGTTTGAATCGTTATGTCGGCAGTAGCCCAACTTTGGCGCAGTAGGTTTTCCATGGCTTTCACTTTGGCGGGATTGTTTAGTTTTTGATAGGCCAATTTCAAGCCGTGTTGTGCCCAGCCGTTGTTGCGAAATTGCTTCAAATCGGTTTCCAAGGTGGCAATAGCCTCTTGGTATTTCCCGGCCTCAATTTGCACCGCGCCCAGGTGATGGCGCACCGAAAAAAACCAATCCGGTGGTTCGTTGTAGTTTAGTTTATCTTCAATGGCAACCGCCTCTTTGAGCAAGGCTATACTCTGTGGGTACTTTCCTTCTGAGGCTGAAATTTCGCCTTTTAAAACCCTAACCGCTATTTGTAAAATGTCATACATCGAATTGATTTCCCAAATGGTCATTTTTTTCATAGCGACATCATTGGCCAACGATTCTAACTTTTTCAATTCGCTCTTGGCTTTTGCTATATCTTTTTTACCCAAATACGCCATCCCTTTGGCATAATGCGCCACAGCTGATGGATATTTTAAGGTATCAGAAACTAACTTCATTTGTAACACTTCATCCCATTTACCAAACTTTACCGCCACATAGTACGGTATCACATAATAATGTTGCAAGGTAGACCAACCGGGTTCCGTCATGGTTTTGGGATGAACGTGATTTGCCGTTTCATTTGCCCCATACATGGCCCATTTATAATTTCCTTCCAAAGTGGCCGTGCCTGCCAAGAAATGAAAATTGTGCGGATAGTAAGCCAACGGATAAGCCCCTTGCGCGTGACACATAGTAACATAAACGCTGTCTTTTTTCACCGCATTGATGTTGGCCAAAGTACCTTTGTGGTATGCTCCGGTTCGAATGTAAATGTGAGAAGGCATGTGAATCAAATGTCCGGAGCCCGGTACTAACCCTTTATCGAATCGTTCTGCTGCTGCATTTCCTCTTTCGGGTGTGTTGGACGATTCCACGGCATGAATGTAAAAGTGATTCGCTCCTACATGTTTCGGATTCTTTTTCAGTATTTGTTCCAAAAGGGTTTCGATTTCGGGTGTCCATGGTTTTGGGTTTCCTTTTTTATCGTACAAATCCCAGGGATGTAAATTCATAATCGATTCGACATACAAGGCGTTGATATCATGATCTTCCGGATACTGTTGGGCCACTTTTTTCATGGCAGCTGCATAAGCCTCATCCAGTGAACTTCGGTCTTCCACCGGCTTCGCCGTGTATCGTTTTGCCATCGCCTGGATTAGGGCTTTCTCTTTATCGGAAGCCTTTTCGGATAACTGAATCGCTTGCTGAATGGCCTTGTAGGCTCTTTGGTAATTGTCGGGCTCCATACCGCCGTTGTAATTCGGACCCAAAACATAGGCATAGCCCCAAAAAGCCATGGCACAATCGGGATCTAACTTGGTGGCATAATAAAAGGATCGCGCGGCCTCGGCATGATTGAAACCATACGCCAGAGCTAATCCTTGATTGAAATACTGTTGCGCTTCTTTGTTGGAGGTCGTTACAGGATAATGAAGTATATCCATACCTTCAAACAACGGAGCTTTATTATCGCCTTGAAACCATTTGGCATCGGTAGTTTGCGGAGCGCAACCATAAGCATCTTTACCGGCTTTTTCTTTTTTAGGAGCTGTGGGTTCTTTTTTACATGCCACACAAAAAAGCAGCGCAATGGCGGTCGAAAATCTCACAAACAAATTCATAATCAATTGTTTAGTACTTTCAAATGTACTAAAAAAATGAAAACAAAGTTGTTTGCATCTTATAGTAAGCAAAAAACCAACTCAATTGAGTTGGTTTTGCTGTACAAAATCTTGACAATACTTTTTAATCATTTCCCTTACCCTCCTGAACTCATCAATCACTTCCGTGGTAGAGCCTTTTACTTTGGACGGATCGGGAAAATTGTGGTGAAACTTGACGGCTTGTGTTGGGAAAAACGGGCAGCGCTCTTTGGCATTGTCACACACGGTGATGACATAATCAAACGGAATATCGAAATACTCGTCTACATTATTTGAAGTATGATTCGATATATCAACACCATCTTCTTTCATAATGGCTATGGCTAAAGCATTGACCCCATGGGTTTCTACTCCCGCCGAATAAACCGTTACTTTTTCGGGATGGGCAAAATGCGCCAAATACCCATGTGCCATTTGGCTTCGGCAACTGTTGCCGGTACATAAAACTAATATATTTTTCATTGTTTATTTTCTTTTAAATCCGCAAAATAAAAAGTTCTGAATGGTACCAAAGGGCGTATGATGATCTTCGGAGAAGCATCCTTTCAGTTCAAAATCTTTCTCAAAAAGCAATCTCAGGTGTTCCTGACTGTATTGCTTGATATCTAAACCACTACACTTTTTAGGCCCTTTATCGGAAAATGTGCCAATCAAAACATTTCCTTTATGATGCAACGCATTGGTTACAATAGCAACATATTGCTGAATTTGAACAGCATCGGTTAAAAAATGAAAGCATGCTCTGTCGTGCCAAAAATCGTATTGTTCTGTTGGGTTAAAATCTAAAATATCCGAGACGATAAAAGTCACTTTACCCGCCTTTTCACCCAAACGGGCTTTGATTCGCTCTATAGCTTTAGCCGAAATATCCAACAAGGTTAAATTAGTATAGCCTAAATCGAGCAAGGCATCCATCAAATAACTGTCGCCTCCGCCGATATCTATAATTTTGGCCTCAAGCGGTAAATGAAGCGCGGTAATATAATCGACGGACGTCTTGGGATAGTCTTGGTACCAACTCACTTCTTTTTCGGTCTTGGTGGAAAATACATTTTCCCAGTGTTCTTTGCGTTCCATAGTTATCAAGCAGTTGTACTAAAATACTTTTTTCTCAACCAAAAAGCAACATTCACCAATATAATTAAAGCGGGAACTTCTACCAACGGACCAATTACGCCCGCAAAAGCTTGTCCGCTGTTGATTCCGAAAACGCCAATGGAAACCGCAATCGCCAACTCGAAATTATTGCCTGAAGCCGTAAATGATAAGGCCACTGCCTCGCGATAATTTGCCCCTATCTTTTTGGATACAAAAAACATCAAAAAAAACATTACCGCAAAAAAGAAGACCAAAGGAATGGCTATGCGAAGAACATCCAACGGTAAATCGACTATCATTTCACCTTTTAAACTGAACATTACGACTATGGTAAAAAGTAAAGCAATCAGAGTAATGGGAGAAATGAACGGAATAAACTTTTGATTGAACCATTTATCACCAACAACCTTTTTAATGGAATAACGGCTACATACTGCCAAAGCAAACGGAATACCTAAATAAATACCAACTGTTTCGGCAATTTCAGCAATAGAAATATTTAATTCTAAACCTTTAATACCAAATAACGGCAACATGATTTCCAAATAAAAGTAGGCATACAAACTGAAAAAGAAAACTTGTAACAAACTGTTTATTCCAATCAAACCGGCGGTTAATTCCCGGTTGCCTTCGGCCAATTCGTTCCAAACAATTACCATAGCAATACAAGGTGCAATGCCAATAATGATCAAACCGGTCATGTATTCGGGATAGTCTTTCAGGAAAAATGTAGCCAATAAAAACATCAAAAACGGACCGACAATCCAAGTAATAAATAAGGAAGCTGTAAGCAATTTGGGTTTTCTAAGCATTTGCGGTACTTTGGAGAAATCGATTTTTACCAATGGTGGATACATCATTAAAATCAAGCCAATGGCCAAAGGGATATTGGTTGTTCCCGAAGAAAAAGAATTGACAAAATCGGCTGAATTCGGAATAAGATAGCCAATTCCCACGCCGAGCATCATGGCTGAAAATATCCAAAACGTTAAAAATCGATCCAAAAAACCTAATCTTTTCTTCATACAATTACAAGGTTAGCAGCAACCTGAGTCGGGAGTACAACAAGAAGTTTCTTTGGCTTTCCACTCTCCTATTTTGGTTTTTATTTTCTCTGCCGGAATACCACAGTTGTCTTTGGCCAAACAGGTGGTTTCTTTAGAGGTAAGCAGGAAATGAGTACCGTTAAAATCTAAGCTGAATTTGCCGATGGTGTCCGGCATTTGGTATTCCACCTCAATCTCAGCATCGGGTAAGCCCAAAACTTTTTCCGAAAGTTCGATAATGTGAACTAACTTTTCAGGATGCAAACGATGATCGTAATCGTTGGCTTCCCAAAGTTGAAAGTTCACGATTTCTTCCTGCCGAACCGTGCCGCCACAATCGATAAAATGTTTGGTGACGCGACCTACTTCAGTCACGTGAAAATGATTAGGAACCAAATCACCGTTAGGCAATTGAAAAGCTATGGTACTAAGCTTTTGTAATTCGTTTTTAATTTGTGATAATTTCATTTTTAAATTTTTTAATTGTTAGACTACTTAAATTATAAGATGCGTTAGAATGCTCAGATTATCAGAAAGAACCATTTCTCTTTTTTCCCTTATAATCAACAGCACTTGTTTTTTAATTTATGACCTATCATCCCAAAATGATTTTCAATCTTGGCAATAGTATCGGGATTAAGGCAATAACAAATGGCCGTACCTTCAACCGTACCCTTTATGATATTAGCATTTTTTAATTCCTTTAAATGTTGAGAAATCGTAGGTTGCGCTAATGGCAATTCGTTTACAATATCACCACAAATACAACTGTCTACGGTAAGCAGATACTCTACTATAGCTATTCGCGCCGGATGAGACAAAGCTTTAAACAAGTTAGCCATTTCGTTTTGTTCAACAGAAAAAGAGTCGGTTTTGGAAGCGCCCATAAGATTGTTTAATTTTTATATTGCAATATTACGATAAAACAATATTAACCACCAAATATTTTGAAATAAATTTTTAAAATTTCTAATCCTAAAGCGAAATATCGGAATACGACAAAACTCAAATTTCAAAACTCAATTCTAAATATTTTCGTTACTTTTGGCAATCAAATTTAAATTTTATGGCCACAGTTACTTTGGGTGGAAACCCCGTACATACCAATGGTGAATTACCGAAAACTGGTTCCAAAGCACCTGAATTTCAATTAGTAAAACAAGATTTGAGTCGCGCCACTTTAGCCGATTTTTCAGGAAGTAAATTAGTTCTCAACATCTTTCCCAGCATCGACACCAACACTTGTGCAACATCAGTAAGAACTTTTAATGCTAAAGCAAGTGCTTTAGAGAATACCAAAGTGCTGTGTATTTCCCGCGATTTACCCTTTGCACAAAAGCGTTTTTGTGGTGCCGAAGGATTAGAAAACGTGATTAATCTTTCCGATTTCCCTACCGGACAATTCGGGAAAGACTATGGTCTTGAAATTACAGATGGTGTATTTTCAGGTTTACACACACGCGCCGTGATTGTGATAGATGAAAATGGCGTAGTAACCTACACCGAATTGGTGCCTGAAATTGCCAATGAACCGAATTATGAAGCCGCGTTAGCCGCATTATAACAAAGCGTATGGCGTTCGAGAAAGACAACTCCTTTTTTACCGGTAGACTGAAAAGTATCGGCTATGCCTTTAAAGGCGCTTTGAAGCTTATCACCACCGAACACAGTGTCATGGTGCAGTTTTCATTAGCCGTTTTAATGGTGGCAGCAGGTTTTTACTTCGATATCAATCGGTACGAATGGATGATGCAACTGTTAGCCTTCGGATTGGTATTGGGCATCGAAAGTATGAATACAGCTATCGAAAAAGTAGCTGATTTTGTGCATCCCGAATTTCATCAAAAGATAGGCTTTATCAAAGACATTGCCGCCGGCGGTGTTCTTTTTGCGGCCTTAGCAGCCATTGCGGTTGGATTGCTCATTTATGTACCTAAATTTTTATAGCTTACAGATTAAATTTCTATTTTTATAGCGTTACAACAAACCTATGGCAAAAACGGTAAAGAAAGAAACCAAAGAAAAGGACAAAGATCCGAATCTGGAATTAAAAATACTGCGTACCAAAAAACAATACCGAATGCTGTTCGGCTTTGTGTTGGTATTATCTTCTATTGCCTTTTTAGTGTCGTTTATTTCGTTCTTTTTGCATGGTCGGGTCGACCAAAGTGCGGTAGACGCCTTTACCGACCGACAAGAGGAAGTACAAAACTGGCTGGGTAAATTTGGCGCCTATTTGGCCGATTTGTTTATTTACAGAGGTTTTGGAGTTGCAGCCTTTTTATTGGTCAAACTGCTTTTCCTGAGCGGTGCTTTTCTCATTTTAGACTTGCCGCTTAAAAAATTGAAAAACACTTGGTTTTGGGATTTATTCGCTTTGGTGGTGTTATCCATTCTGTTTGGTTTTTTTGCCCATACATTGCCCGAATTAGGCGGCACTGTTGGCTATGAAATGAATTTGTTCTTCCAAGATTATATCGGTAAAACCGGAACGGCCTTGTTGCTCATTTTTGCCATCATTATTTACATCATTTTCAAAATAAAAGTCTCGCCCGACGCCATCAAATCATTCTTCGAGAAGAAACACAAAGATTTTAAAGAGGACATCAAAAGTATGGCGCCTACCCCGCAGAGCACCGATTATAATTTGGAAGAATTTGCGGTGACCGAAGAGGAAAATAATGAAGAAAATGAGGAACCGACTCTCAAAACATCACAATTTGAAATCAACAAAGAGGCGTTGAAACCCACTATTGAAAACGCTTCCGAAATCAATTTGGAGCCTACCATAAAAACCGTTACGCCTACACCGGAACCGATTGCTACTCCCGAACCGGTAAAACATATCATTGAAACCGGAGACGAAGCTTTTGTCATCGAGCAAGCTGCCGACGAAGATGTAATAGAAGAAAATTTGGCTGCCAAATTGGTAGCCGATTTTGGGTTGTTTGATCCAACGTTGGAATTGTCCAATTACAAATTCCCTACGATTGATTTATTAAAAGAATATACTTCGGTTGGAATCACCATCAATCAGGAAGAACTAGAAGAAAACAAGAATCGTATTGTAGAAACCTTGCGCAACTACAAAATTGATATCGCACAAATCAAAGCTACTGTCGGACCTTCGGTAACTTTATACGAAATTGTGCCCGAAGCCGGTATTCGCATTTCTAAAATCAAAAGTCTGGAAGACGATATTGCTTTGTCGCTTTCGGCGCTGGGAATTCGTATCATCGCCCCTATTCCGGGCAAAGGAACCATTGGTATTGAGGTGCCGAATAAAAATCCGACTATGGTGCCGATGAAAACGGTCATTGCTTCGGCCAAATTCCAGGAAGCCGAAATGGAATTGCCTATTGCTTTAGGAAAAACCATTTCCAACGAAACCTTTGTAGTCGATTTAGCCAAAATGCCGCACTTGCTGATGGCCGGTGCAACCGGACAAGGAAAATCGGTAGGTTTGAATGCCGTTCTAACATCGCTTTTGTATAAAAAACATCCGGCGGAAGTCAAGTTTGTGTTGGTCGACCCGAAAAAGGTAGAGTTGACATTATTCAATAAAATCGAGCGGCATTACTTGGCCAAATTACCCGATGTAGAAGACGCCATTATCACCGACAACACCAAAGTAATCAACACGCTCAATTCGCTATGCGTGGAAATGGATAACCGTTATTCGTTACTCAAGGACGCCATGGTGCGTAACATTAAGGAGTACAACGAGAAATTCAAATCCCGTAAATTAAATCCGGAACACGGACATCGTTTCCTGCCTTACATTGTTTTGGTGGTAGATGAGTTTGCCGATTTGATTATGACAGCGGGTAAAGAAGTGGAAACCCCAATAGCCCGTTTGGCACAGTTAGCCCGAGCCATTGGTATTCATCTGATTATCGCCACGCAAAGACCATCGGTGAATGTAATTACCGGTATCATTAAAGCCAACTTCCCGGCGCGTATTGCTTTCCGCGTAACCTCAAAAATCGACTCCCGAACCATTTTAGATACGCAAGGAGCCGATCAGTTAATTGGTCGCGGTGATTTATTATATTCCAACGGAAACGACTTGGTAAGGGTACAATGTGCCTTTGTGGACACTCCGGAGGTAGAAAAAATTGTCGATTTTATCGGTTCCCAAAAAGCGTATGCCAGTGCCTACTTGTTACCGGAATATGTGGGTGAAGAAGGCAGCAGCGTGAATTTAGAGTTTGATATCTCGGAAAGGGACAGTATGTTCCGAGAAGCGGCAGAAATAATTGTGACGGCACAGCAAGGTTCGGCATCATTATTGCAAAGAAAGCTGAAACTGGGCTACAACCGTGCCGGAAGACTGATTGATCAGTTGGAGGCGGCCGGTATTGTTGGTCCGTTTGAAGGAAGCAAAGCGCGTAGTGTAAACATCACCGACTTAGCTTCTTTGGAGCAATTTTTTAATAATGAACAAAACAACAGTTAAAATGAACAAGATTCTATCTATTGCATTATTGTTATGGGTAAGTGTCACCGCTAATGCACAAGATAAAAAAGCCAAAGACTTGTTAGACCAAGTTACCGCTAAGGTAAAAACGTACAACAATATTACCATCGACTTTAAATACACCCTAACCAATCTTAAAGAAAACATCAACAAAGAGAGCAAGGGCAACTTGGTGTTGGAAGGCAACAAATACGTATTGAACTTTTTAGGAGTTACCAAAATATTCGACGGCAAAAAAACGTATACTATAGTTCCTGAAGATGAAGAAATCACCATTTCGAGTGTTAATGAAAAAGACGATAACGCAGTAACTCCTTCTAAAATGCTGACTTTCTTCAACAGCGGTTACAAATACTACTGGGACATTTTGCAAGATGTGAAAGGTCGCAAAATACAGTATATCAAGTTGGTTCCAACCAACCCAAAAGACCAACGTAAAGAAGTACTTTTGGGAATTGATTCGCAAACCAAAAACATTTACAATGTGATTGAAATGGGTAAAAACGGAACGCGAACGACGTTGACTGTTAATTCTTTTAAAACCAATCAGCCATTATCCAAAAATCAGTTTACCTTTGCAGCTAGTAAATATCCGAATTACTACATCAATAAACTAGATTAAACTCAAGGTGAAAATACTCGACCGGTACTTATTAAAATCCTTTCTGATTACATTTACTACGGTATTTGTAATCTTGTTTTTTATATTCGTATTGCAGGTCGTTTGGCTTTTTATCTCAGAATTGGCGGGAAAAGACCTTGATGTGTTAATGATTATCAAGTTTCTGCTTTTCAAAATGCCGAGTATTATTCCGTTGGTGTTGCCGCTTTCGGTATTGCTTGCTTCTATCATGACTTTTGGAAGTTTGGCCGAAAACTACGAATTTGCCGCGATGAAATCGTCGGGGATTTCATTGCAAAGAGCCATGCGAAGCTTAACCGTATTCATTCTTTTTTTAAGCATTGTCGCCTTTTTGTTTGCCAACAATGTGATTCCCTATGCCGAATATAAGTTTATCAACTTCCGCCGAAACATTGCGCAAGTGAAGCCTGCCATGGCTATCGCCGAAGGACAGTTTAGCGAAGTGGGAAATTATACGATTAAAGTTGAAAAAAAATCGGGTGACAACGGTCGTTATTTGAGTAAAGTAACCATTCACAAAAAGGCGAGTTTGGGTTCGGGTACTAATACTGTAATCAAAGCCAAAACGGGTGAATTAATCAGTAGTGAAGATTCGAATGTACTGAAATTGGTATTGCGAGACGGTAATTACTATGAAGATATTATTCCGAAAAAGTTTGAAGACCGCAGCAAAATGCCGTTTGCCAAAAGTGAGTTTAAGCGCTACGTCATCAACATCGATTTATCCAAACTGAATAATGCCAATTTGAATGAAGAAAAGATTACCAACACCAACACCATGCTCAATGTAAGCGAATTGAAATTCACTCTCGATTCGTTACAAAAAAATTACAACAAAGACTTGGTGTCTTTTTCCGAAAACATCAACCAGAGAGCCACGCTCTCCACCATCGATTACAATACCAACACGAATCTTTTAGCCACCGGAAACCAAGACATTCTCAAAAACTTCAACGACAGCGATAAAACGCACATTCTCAGAGTCGCCAACGGGAATGTAGATGCTGTGGCTTTTTCGTTGGAAAATGCGCGTTATGAGATGGAAGACAAACAAAAAAACATCAATTCGCATTGGATTGCGCTTTACGATAAGTTTGTAATTGCCTATGCCTGTTTGCTGATGTTTTTTATCGGTGCCCCACTGGGCGCTATCATTCGCAAAGGCGGACTGGGATTACCCATAGTATTTGCAGTGATGATATTTATTATCTTCCATTTCATCAATACTTTTGGAAAAAAAGTAGCGCAACAGGATGAAATCACCCCGTTTTTAGGCAGTTGGATGTCTTCTTTCGTGCTTACTCCACTGGCAATTTTACTGACTAAAAGAGCTACAGAAGATCGCGGAGTTAGTTTTGATTTTGAATGGCTTACCAAACTATTCAACAAAATTATACCTAATAAAACCGAAGAGCCTTTGATTACATTAACCGCTAATCCCGATTTGGCTATAGAACCTGAAGAAGTCCACCAATATTTGGATTCATTAGAGACTAAAAAACAAGACCCTCCGGTCACTGCTGAACCGTTAGACCGTGAAAAAGTAGCAGTTCTCAGAAAACAATACCACCTTTATAGTGGTATGGCATTAGCCGCTAACATTCTCCTGCTATTGGTTGTTCTGCTTCAAAAAACCGATACTACTATCGGACTCATTACCGCCGGAGTATTAGCCGTACTATTATGGGGTTGTCTTATAAAAGCACAACAAATACTACTGGTTTTAGCTAAACAACGCCATCAAAAAACCGATGTAATGCTGCCAACACTTTTAGCGGCTGGGTTTCCGTTTTACTTTTTGTTTTACGTTTACAACCGTCATTGGCTTAACCAACACCACAACACACACAACTAAATACCCATGAATACCGACAACATACAACTCAACACCATAGAAGAAGCCATAGAAGACATTCGTCAAGGCAAAGTAATTATAGTAGTAGATGATGAAGACCGAGAGAATGAAGGTGATTTTTTGGCTGCTGCCGAAAAGGTAACACCGGAGATGATTAACTTCATGGCTACCCATGGTCGAGGCTTGATTTGTGCGCCGCTAACCGAGAAGCGTTGTCACGAATTAGAGCTGCATTCGATGGTGAAGAACAACACCGACCATATGGAAACCGCATTCACGGTTTCGGTTGATTTGAAAGGCCACGGCGTTACTACCGGTATCTCGGCTTCCGACCGTGCTAAAACTATTTTGGCCTTGGTGGATGAAGAAACCAAACCATTTGATTTAGCACGCCCGGGTCATATCTTTCCTTTAACCGCCAAACAAGGCGGCGTATTGCGCAGAACCGGTCACACCGAAGCAGCGATTGACTTTGCCCGCTTGGCCGGATTCAAACCTGCCGGAGTAATCGTAGAGATTATGAATGAAGACGGTACCATGGCACGTTTGCCTCAATTGGTGGAAGTGGCTAAAAAGTTCAACTTAAAGCTGGTTTCCATTGAAGACTTGGTGGCTTATCGCATGCAGCACGACAGTTTGATTGTAAAAAAAGAAGATTTTGAAATGAACACCCGTTTTGGTTCCTTTCGCCTGCGCGCCTATTGGCAAACTACGAACAAACAAGTGCATTTGGCATTAACCAAAGGAAGCTGGAATTCGGGCGAACCGGTGCTGACCCGAATTATCTCGACCCAAGCCAATAATGATATCTTGACCAGTTTAACCGACGGTAACGATAAAAAACTCGACCATGTATTTTCATTGATTAACCGAGAAGAAAAAGGAGCCGTCATTTTTATCAATACCGAAAAAGACTCCTCTGACTTGTTAAATCGACTGGGAGAACTCAAACAATTACAAGCGCAAGGCAACATGAAAGCCCCGCAAATCAAAATGGACATTAAAGATTTTGGCATCGGTGCCCAAATTCTGCATGATATTGATATTTCAAAAATACGTTTGATATCCAACACTACTCAAACCAAACGTGTGGGTATGATTGGTTACGGCCTGGAGATTACCGAATATGTGGCGTATTAACTTTTGCTGCTTATCCGACCAAAGAATTCAAAACAGTCATATAAAGGCAAACACTTATTGTTTGCCTTTTTTTATTTACTAAAACAAACTCCAGAAAAGCGTTACCGAAAATCACATCTGACAGGTTTAACTTATTTATATTATTGCACAATAGAAATAGAAATTTTTTACTTACAAATTAAGTTTTGTTTTTTATCTTTGAGAAGCAGGATATTTTTTTCATCCAAAAAAGTTAATTTGTTTACATCCATATTGTCTTAGTTTTATAATCCGATTCATTTTTTTAAACCTTAAAGATTTTTATGTGATTCATTTTACTATCGGAAAAGCACAGCATAGTAGTGTTTTTAATACGCTTAATTCGCAACATCTTTTAAGCAAGCATAGATTCTGACTGAATTAAGAAGCTGACTGTTAATTAAAAAAGTTATGTATGAATCAAGACCAAAATAGTAGAAACGTATCAACTGAGTCGGATTTCAGTACGCTTTTTCTTTACAATCCCATCCCAAATTGGGTGTATGATATTGAAAACTTCAAAATACTCGATGTCAATCAATCCGCAGTAAAATTATACGGATACAGCAAGAAAGAATTTTTAGCCTTAACGATAAACGATTTAAAAGACAATACCGAAATTTCGAAAGCTGCTCGGGCACAAGAGAAAATATACGAACAAGAAGGAACCATTCATTTCGGCATTTTCAGACACAAAAAGAAAAACGGCGAGTACATTCTGATGGACATTTACGGCCACAAAGTTAGTTTTAAAGGACGAAATGCTTTGATGGTTTCTGCTATAAATGTCACTGAAAGAGAGCAACAACTAATTGATTTGAGGGCTTCCGAGGCGAAGCTAAAATCGGCTGCTTCCATTTCTAATTTGGGGTATTGGCGACTCGAAACTGATGGCAATACGCTGAGTTGGTCTGATGAAGTTTACAAAATTTGGGGGCGAAACAAAGATGCGTTTTCCTTAACCTTCGAAAGCTTTTTGCAAACCATTCACCCTGAAGATCGGGAAGAGTTTGATCGTGAACAAAGTAGGGCCTTCTCCGGAGAAAAGATACACGACTTAATCCATCGAATAATAGTACCGGATGGTGGCATAAAATGGGTCCATGAACGAGGACGATTGGTCTTGGATACTGAGGGTAATCCCATCGCTTTTGAAGGAACCGTACAAGATATAACCGCTCAAAAGGAAGAAGAACAAAGACTCAAGCTATTGGAGAGTGTTATCACCAACACCAATGACGCAATCATGATAACCGAGGCAGAGCCATTTGACGAACCGGGACCCAAAATACTGTATGTCAATGAGGCCTTTACAAAAATGACGGGATACGATGCCGAGGAAGTTATGGGTCAGTCCCCACGTATTCTGCAAGGGCCCAAGTCGGATAAGCAAGCTCTGGAACGATTGAGTAAGGCTATACGAAATTGGGAATCTTGTGAAATCACCACTATCAATTACAAAAAAAACGGAGAACCTTTTTGGATAAATTTCACGGTGTCTCCGGTAGCCGATGACAAAGGATGGTTTACCCATTGGGTTGCTATCGAAAGAGATGTAACAGCTCTCAAAAACGAACAAATTCAAAAAGAGTTATTGGCCAAAATAAGCAATGTGTTTAACGAAGGAGTCGACTTAAAAACGTCTCTCTATGAGCTTTGCAAGCTGATTGTTGAATACGCCGATTTTAGTTTGTGTGAAATTTGGTTGCCTTCAATTCATCAAAAAACGATACGTCTTTATTCAAAATGTCTCGGAAATCCCGTAGCTCAAGACTTCTATGCCATTGAAGGAAGCCTGACTGAAATACCTATAAACAAAGGACTTCCGGGTAAAGTTTGGAAAGAAAAAAAAGCCATTGCTTGGGGAGATATCGATTCCAATTCCCCGTTCTTGAGAAAAAAAGGAGCTAAAGCATCCGGAATCAAATCGGTACTGGGTATTCCTTTAAAACATCAGGAAAAAATAGTAGGTGTTTTGGTTGTAGGTGCCTCCGAGGACAAAGTTTCTATAGAACAACACCGTCCTATACTTTCCAAACTGGAAACATTTATCGGGTCGGAGATCAACCGAAAAAGACTGGAAGGAGACCTTTCGCATTTATTTGAAGCCTTACCCGATTTAATCTGCTTGACTGATTTTGAAGGTCGATTTATCAAAGTAAACAAAGCAGGTTGTGACCTTTTAGGGTATACCGAAGCCGAATTAATAGGGACTCCATTTCAAAATCTTGTGCATCCGGCCGACAAACATACCACAAGTAATGAAATGCTCAAGCTCAAAGAAGGACAAACTGTTTTCCAATTTGAGAATAGGTACATCACCAAAACCGGTAATACCATCTGGCTCAGTTGGCACAGTAACTCTTTAAAAGATGAAGGCATTGTATATGCCACGGCCAAAAACATTACGAATGAACGAAAGCTCAAAGAACTTTTAAATGATGCTACTCAATTGGCCAACATCGGAGGTTGGGAAATCGACTTAATCAACAGCAAACTGATATGGTCCGCAGAAGTGCATAAAATTCATGATACGAATCCTCACGATTATAGTCCGGATCTCCAATCCGGTATCGATTTTTACAGAGAAGATTACAGAGATTTTGTAAAGAAAACCGTTGAGTCTTCGATTGAAACCGGAAATCCTTTTGATTTTGAAGCCGCTTTAATAAGCGCAAAAGGCAACGAAAAATGGGTGCGAACCATCGGACAATCAGAGATGCACAACGGAAAATGTATCCGCCTTTTCGGAAGTTTTCAAGACATTTCAAGTTTGAAAAAAACGGAGCACCGACTTCAATCTATAACCGATGACTTACCCGGAGTTGCCTTTCAATACTATTTATATCCCAACGGAAAAGATCAACTATTCACGGTCTCTAAAGCCTCACACAGAATTTGGAATTTATCCCCTCAAGAATCTGAGGAAAACATCGACTTAATTTGGGAGCAAATCAAACGGGGTGGCAATTACGAGGAAGTACGTCAAAGTATCCGAAAATCAGTGGAAAATCTCAGCCAATGGCATATGCAATGGCGAAATATTTTACCGAACGGTGAAGTCAGATGGCACGAAGGCTTCGGAACGCCTTATCGATTGGCCGATAACACCATCGTTTTCAACTCTATGGTATTCGACATTACAGAGGAAAAAAGAATCACCAATTTGTATAAAGAAGTTTCCAAAATGGCTCGGATTGGCAGTTGGGAAATGGACAGAATTAAACAAAACGGGAACGATGCCATGTACTGGTCTTCTATAGTAAGGGAAATTCTTGAAGTAGATGATAATTACAACCCTACACTAACCGGTGGCTTTGAATTTTACAAAGAGGAAAGCAAATCAATCATCCAAAATGCCGTAGAAAAGTTAATCCAAGACGGTACCGAGTATGATGAAGAATTGTTGATTGTTACGCCAACCGGTAAAGAAAAATGGGTGCGTTGTATCGGGAAAAGCGAACGAATCGATGGCGTATGCACCAAAATTTTTGGTAGTTTGCAAGACATCCATTCGATGAAGTCTACTTCACTTTTAATCCAAGAAATTATCAGCAGTATCTCCGATGCTTTTTATGCCGTCGACAAAAATTGGAATTTTACTTATTTTAACAAGGAAGCTGAAAAACTGCTGGACAAAAAAAGTGAAGACGTTTTGGGTAAAAACATTTGGAAAGAATTTGAAGCTGCCAAAGGTACCGAAATGGAAAAAATTTACAAACGCGTTGCCAAATCGGGCATTGCCGAAAGTTACGAGTATCTCTACCCGGGAAATAATTCTTGGTACGAAATTAATACCTATCCGTCCAACGGCGGTGTTTCTTCTTACTTCAAAAATATAGACGAGCGCAAAAAAGCAGCTGAAGACTTAAAGAACGCCTACGAAGAAAAGATTAATATCATCGAAAGTATTGGCGATGCTTTTTTTACGATGACCAACGATTTTGTGGTAACCTATTGGAACAATACCGCCGAAAAACTTCTGGGCGTAAAAAGAGAAGACTTAGTTGGCAAAAACTTGTGGAGCGTTTTCCCGGAAGCTGTTGATTTACCTTCTTACACAAACTACCACAAAGTAATGGAAACCCGAGAGCCTATAACATTTGAAGATTTTTATGGTATATGGCTCGAGGTGAATGCCTACCCTTCCAACGAAGGGATTAGCGTCTTTTTCCGAGACATCACCCTCAGAAAAGAGGCCGACCATCGATTGCTGAAAGCCTTTGAAGAGAAAAACAAAATCCTTGAAAGTATAGGTGATGCCTTTTTTGCGGTGGATAACGATTGGATAGTAACGTATTGGAATAAGGAAGCGGAAAATATTCTGGATCGAAAAAAAGAAGAAATTGTGGGTAAAAACCTCTGGGAAGTATATGCCGATGCAGTCGATTCTGATTTTTACAGACGATACCATAAAGCCATAGCCACGGGAGAAAACGTCACCTTTGAAGAGTTTTATCCAACGCTGAACAAATGGTTTGAGGTTACGGCCTATCCCAACGCAGAAGGTTTATCAGTATATTTCAAAGACGTAACGTTAAGAAAGCAAACCGATATTAAAATCTTGGAAGCCAACGAACGCTTCGAAAAAATATCGGAAGCCACCAACGATGCTATTTGGGACTGGAATATTACAGAGGATACACTTTATTGGGGTGAAGGTTTCAAAAAGCTGTTCGGCTATGAAACAGAAAACTTTGTGCCAACTGTCGACTATTGGTCTTCGCTTATTCATCCGGAGGATTTTAACGCCGTAATGAATTCCATCAGCGAATCGGTTTCCAACAAAAACACCAACAAATGGGGTTCCGAATATCAGCTCAAAAAAGCAAACGGCGATTACGCTTATGTGATCGATAAAGGACTTATCATCAGAGATGCCGCCGGTAATCCTATTCGAATGATTGGGGCATTGACCGATATTACGTATCGCAAACGTTATGAATTAGAGCTATTCGAACTGAATGTTTCGCTAAAAAAACATGCACAAGAACTGGAAATTGCCAACGAAGAATTGGATCAGTTTGCGTTTACCGCTTCGCATGATTTACAGGAACCGCTGAGGATGATTACCAGCTTCATGGATTTACTCAAACGGAAATACGGCGATCAGCTCGATGAGAAAGCACATCAATACATCTATTTTGCCATAGATGGTGCTAAAAGAATGAAAAAAATCATCATCGATTTGTTGGAATACTCCAGAGCAGGAAGGTATGCCGAAGTGTCGGAATCTGTTGACTTAAACGAAGTCTTTCAGGAATATTTGAGATTAAGACGCAAAATGATACAGGAATCAAAAGCGGTTATCAATTTTGGGAACTTGCCAATCGTGTTAGCCGAAAAAACGCCGCTCATACAAACCATTCATTCGCTTTTAGACAATGCTCTGAAATATTCCAAACCGGATGTGGCTCCTGTAATCGATTTTTTGGTACAAGAAAACGAAACCGAATGGGTTTTTGAAGTCAGAGATAACGGAATTGGAATTGACGAGCGTTTTTTTGAAAAAATTTTTATTATCTTTCAAAGGCTTCACAACAGGAACCAATATGACGGTACCGGAATCGGGTTGGCTATAGTCAAAAAGCATGTCGAAATGTGGGGCGGAAAAATTTGGGTGACATCTGTACCGGGCCAGGGCAGTTCATTTTATTTTACATTAAACAAATAAAAATACAATATGAAAGAAGTTCATATATTGTTGGTTGAAGACAACGAAGGGGATATTATCCTAACCCTGGAAGCATTTGAAGAAAGTAAAGTCAAGACCAAAATCAGCGTAGTTAAAAACGGACAAGATGCGTTAGACTTTCTGTTTCGAAAAGGGGCTTTTGGTGAGGCGGAAATCCCCGATTTAATTTTGATGGATATCAATATTCCTATTTACAGTGGTCACGACGTGCTAAAAGTGATTAAGGAAGATGATGCTTTGAAAACCATCCCGGTGATAATGTTGACCACTTCTTCCAATCAAAGAGATGTAGATAAAGCCTATCAAAACCACACCAACAGTTATGTCACCAAGCCGATAGAAATGGATGATTTTCTGAACACGATACTCAAAATAGAAGAGTTTTGGTTGCAATTATCCAAACTACCCAAAAATAACATCCCGCAATAGTAATCGATTGTTTCATGAAATGAATTTGTATCGTGAGTAGCAATATTATCCTGTGATACCCATATGGAAAACCTTAAAATACATGTCCTTGTTGTAGAAGATAATCCCGGTGATTATTTGTTAATAGAAGAAAATCTGCATGATAAATTTGAACAGGTGACTATTGACCATTGCACCGATTATCAGTCGGTATTGGAAAAATTTACCCCGGAAACGATTTATTCAATAATTCTCCTCGACTTCAATTTACCGGATTTAGACGGAATTGATTTAGTAGATAAGATTCAAAGTGTAGCCCAAGGAACCCCTATTATTATACTCACCGGATACAGCAACATCAAAATGGCGCGAGAAAGTTTGGCCAAAGGGGTTTCCGATTTCTTGATTAAAGATGAAATCAATGCCGAGATTTTGTACAAATCCATCATTTATGCCTTGGAGCGAAAGAAATTCATGTACGAACAAAACAAATCCAAAGAAGTTTACCAGCATCTTTTCAACTTCACTCCGCAGCCTTTGTGGCTCTATGATGCCGAGAACCTCATCTTTTTGGATGTTAACGAAGCGGCGGTTCGAAAATACGGGTATTCGAGAGACGAGTTTTTAAAAATGACGATTCGAGATATCCGACCAAAGGAGGAGCTAAAAAATCTCAATCAACAATTAGCAAAAACGGAAGAAGAGCGAAAACAAGCCTTCTCGGGTATTTACACCCATAAGTTAAAATCAGGACAACACATTCAGGTTGAAATTTACAGCGGAGATATGGAATACAATGGTCGAAAAGCCCGAATAGTGTTATCTAACGACATCACAGACAAACTCAACCATTTGCAAACTATCGAAGGGCAGAATATGAAACTCAAAAAAATAGCCTGGACTCAGTCGCACATCGTAAGAGCACCCATATCCCGTATACTCGGTATATTAAATTTGATTGAGATGCTTTCTTATGATTCAAAAGAAATGCCTTTTTTATTGCAACAACTGCGGGTTTCCACCGATGAAATGGATGCCATTGTCCGTGAGATTGTTAATGAGAGTCAACTTATAAGTTTTCGAGATTCCAATGATGAATAAAAAAATCATACTCATAGATGATGATGAGATTTACCAATTTATAACCATAAAAGCGTTAACCAAACTTGATGATGGGGTTCGCATTTTTTCTTGTTTGAATGGTAAAGCCGGTCTCGATAAACTGCTTGAAGAATATTCAAGAGAAGAGCACTTTGTGGTACTCTTAGATTTAAACATGCCGGTGATGAATGGCTGGGAATTTATACAGGAATTTGAGAAACACAACTTACACCATAACGGCAATATAGAGGTCTACATTGTTTCATCCTCAACAGATCAAATTGACATAAAAAAAGCAGAGCAATTCGTTTGCGTTAAAGCATTTTTATCAAAACCCATCCCTATTGATAAATACGACTATATCTTAAAAGGAAATGGCTGAGTATTTTCCGGTCTAATGCATCTACAAGCCTGACAATAATAGTTCAAACTTGGAAACTCTTGTCAACCCTATCTTTTTGATTCTTAACTAAACTTTACCGAAACGTGGCTTTACATACTTCACCAATTCGAGCACAAGAAGCATCACTAGGGCTCCAATTAATGATGGTAAAAAGTGTTTGTACCCCGGAAACTCAAAGGCAAAAATATTTTTTAAAAAAGGAACGGTGATGGTCAGCAACAGTATCGCAATTGCTACCAATGAAATAACAATGACCGCTGTATTTTTTTCCAATACAACAGCTATAAAGTTTCGGGTATCGGATAAGGAAGACAGGATTAAAAACACATTACCCATGATTAAAGAAGAAAAAGCAATCGCTCTTATTTCGCCATCGGTATGACCTTCGTCAATGGAAATCGCATACACCGCAATCACCATACCCAATAAAAGTGTTCCTTTAAACAAACTGAAAAGTATTTTAGACCAACCAAAGAAAAGCGCATCGGGTTTTCGCGGGGGCCGACTCATGATTTTTTTTTCTTCTTGTTCCGATTCAAAGGCTACGGCACAAACCGGATCGATAATCAGCTCCAAAAAAACAATGTGAAGTGGCATCAACAATATGGGTAACCAAGAAAAAAAAGCAGGCATCAAAACCAGGCCGATAATAGGAATATGAATAGCAATGATGTAAGACATGGCTTTTTGCAAATTGTCAAATATTCTTCTCCCGGATCGAATAGCCTGAATTATTGAAGCAAAATTGTCATCCAGCAAAACCAGCGAGGACGCCTCGCGGGCGACATCGGTTCCTTTTAAACCCATGGCTACACCGATGTCGGCAGCTTTTAATGCCGGTGCGTCGTTTACGCCATCGCCTGTCATGGCTACTATATCACCATTGGCTTTGAGTGCTTTAACGATTTGTAATTTTTGTTCCGGAACGATGCGTGCAAAAATATGGGTCTGCTTGATTTTTTGCTTTAATTCTTCTTCACTCATTTGTTGCAAATCGGTACCGGTGAGTACCGATGCATTATGTTGTAAACCAATTTGATTGGCAATACTTTTGGCCGTTGCCGGATAATCGCCGGTAATCATAATCACGTTGATTCCGGCCTCATAACATTCCTTTATGGCTTGCGGTACTTCGGGTCGTATCGGATCTTCAAAGGCCACAAAGCCAACGAAAGAAAAATTGAAATCGCTTTGTTGTTCGGGTAGCCCATTGTTGGAACTGCCTTTCGCTGCGGCCAGCACTCGGAAACCGCTTTCGGCCAAATCCAAAACAATTGGAGTATAGGCATTGATTTCAGCTTCCGATAGATGACACAATTGATAAACAGCTTCCGGTGCTCCTTTGCAATATGCTGTCAGGGAATGATTCACCGATTGGTATACTCTGGTCATGGCAAACAATTCCCGACTCAACGGGTATTCTTTAACAAGTGGAAAAGAAATTTCGGTTGGCTTTCCTTTTTCATATTCGTTTGCAATGGCTTTTTCCATAGGGTCAATGGAATTGTTTGACGAGGCGAAATACAATGTTTTCAGTAGTTCTTTGATATCATTAGTATTGAAATCAAATTCTCCTCTGTAATACGTTGTTTGATTCACATACAAGGCAGCCATCTCCATTTTGCTTTGGGTAATGGTTCCGGTTTTATCACTACACAATACAGTGGCAGAGCCCAATGTTTCGATGGCAGAAGTTTTACGTGTTAATACTTTGTTTCTGGACAGACGCCAGGCACCTAAGGCTAAAAAAATAGTAAATACAACCGGAAATTCCTCGGGTAGCAATGCCATTGCGGTGGCTAATCCGTTCAATAATGCCTTCAAGATATCACCTCTGGTAAAATAAAAGGCCGTCACAACTCCCGAACTGATAATGGCACCGCCAATGAACAAGTTGCGGATGAGTTTTTTCATTTCGCGTTGTAGTCGGGTGCTGTCCTCCTCGATAGTTTGTAAGGATGTCCCGATTTTACCCAATTGTGTCTTTATTCCGGTATGAATCACTTTTGCCAACCCTTTTCCTTGCACGACTAAGGTACCGCTGTACGCTTTATTTTCGGTGTCGTCATTCTTAGTGACCGGAACCGATTCGCCGGTTAGCAATGACTCATCGATGGTGAGATGATGACTTTCCAGGATGACAACATCGGCAGGTACACGGTCACCTTCGTGTAAAATAACCACATCATCGGGCACTACTTCTCTTCCTGGAATTCGGGTTTCTATACCGTCACGAATGACTAAAGTTCGCGGAGAAGAAAGTTGTCGCAAGGCTTCCAGTGATTTTTCGGTCTTTCGATGCTGATAAAAAGTGATAAAAATAATCACAAACACCCAGCATAGCAGAATGATGCCCTCGGTATAATCGCCTAAAACCAAATAGACCAAGCCACAACCCAGAAGTAGGATAAACATGGGCTCTTTAATCACTTCCAAAGCAATTTGCCAAATTCCTTTAGGTTTTGCTGAAGGCAACTCGTTATAACCGTGAATTTTAAGTTGTTCGACAGCTTTGGTAGTGGTGATTCCATTTTTCATAGTAAACAGACTTCTTTAATTTACAAGTGAAGTAAAAGAATTCTAAAACACATAAGCGGCTCAAAAACAGGGCGGTTATTGATTTATAGTTGTAAATGTAATAAAAAGGGATTAGGTACGATGTTCCCAAAGAGGGAATTATGAGTAAAGAAAAATCTTAATGGATTTTTCAAAAGTATTGGTTTTTGATTTTAAAACATCTCGAAATAGCGAGCTTTTGATACTTCCTTAAAATAAAAAACCCGAAACTTTCGTTTCGGGTTTTGTTTTGCGGAGAAAGAGGGATTCGAACCCCCGGACCTGTTACAGTCAACAGTTTTCAAGACTGCCGCAATCGACCACTCTGCCATTTCTCCAATAAAGTGCACCTATTGGCGCAATGCGGATGCAAATATAACAACCTTTTTCGTTTTCCAAAACGATTTTCAGTAAAAAATAAAGATATTTTTTTGAGGGGTGTCTATATGGTTAATGCTGTGCATTTTATCAAAACACAAATATATTTGTACAGGTTATTGTCTTGACCTGAAATTAGGATTGGTATATACCTCTTCCCTATCTCATCTCCATCTCCTCCAACTTATTGTAAGAGTACTATACCAAAACATACATTATGTAAAATGGAAAGGTGTTAAAAACAAACCGAGCCCACTAATAATTCATCATAAGGATTGTGCTCTAAATCCCAAATAATATAAACTTCAGGCACTAATGTTTCTATTCCGGTAGAAGCCTCTGCCAAACCATCACCTGTAATAACCTTGTCCCATATCGTTCATCTTAATGGCTAATAATCAGGGCCCACCAATAATAACTATTGAAAAACTGAATAAAAAAGCTTTATTCGTGTCGGGGTTCGGGCAAATCAAAAAAGTTTCCTTTAGAGTTCACAATCGCTTGGATAACAGTATCAAAATTTTCGGGAGACGGTTTCAAATTAATCCATTTATCTACTATCGTTCTGTGTTTGTACAACACTATGGTACTCTCTACACTTGGGTTTATTTTATTCCGATACATTTCGGTGTCTTCATCATTAAAAGAAGGAACATAAGTTAAAGCAACGTGTTGCAGCCGTAACATTTGTCCCAATTCCTGCAACATTTTTTCAATAACATCTTTGCTGTAGCGCCTTGAGCCTACATATACCAAATACGCTTTCAAATAGTGCTTTCTTATATCCGACTGTTGGTCTAAAAACACCAACCACTTTTTGATCTCATCCAAAGAAGACTTTTCACTCACAAAATACACTAGTCCGTGGTAGCGACCATACCGACATACCGGACAAGCTCGCGTACCGCGATCGGGGCCAAAAAAATGATACGGCATAAATGAGGGCTGATCGTCTCCAATAGACAATCCCGAATCAACACGCTTATCGGGATGCTTGGGATAATTCGGGATATGGAGTCCCAATACAACATTGTGCTCTGCTATTTGAACCGTATCATCAAGTACTACCCTTAGTAACTCCGTACCGGCCCTGTCTAATTTCCCATATCGTTTCTTGTGGCGTAAATACAGGGGATCATCGTCAAAATACAAATCGGCATAATATTCCTTTGTCAAATCAGGTTCCTTGATAGAGAGGTGTATGTGCTGCGGAATGGAATCGTTGGGATAAGCGGCAGGTCTCGATGTTTTTATCGTATAATTACCGTGAGCATCTGTTTTTACCCATCCCCTTAAACGACCATGTGCCAAAGCTTTCTTGGGAGTTTGGGCATTGGCCTCATACAACCCCTCATCGTTGGTGTGCCAATAATAAATAACAACATTCGGCGCCGGTGTTTTACCGTCTATTTGAACTACCTTTCCCGTTATAATCAATCGGGTGTGCCCTTGATTCCATCCGATACTTTGGTGGACAGAAGTCAACGTTTGGGGCATACCCACGTACATAAGTTCACAACCCTCACAACCACCTCCAATCGTATTTTGTGTTTCTGAAACCGAACGTTTAGGCGTTTGAGAATTGGTGTGATTTTGACAGGCAAATAAAATAAATGCCAACGTTACAATGGTACTTTTATGAAAAAAAGAATACATAGGTTATAGTTTGTGATTAGTTTGCAAAAGCCGATGAATAACTATACTGCAAAGATGTGGGCAGGAATACCGGACTAACAAACGAAATAACCCAAGAGGAGTAAATTATACGGTAACCCGTTGACCAACTCGAAACCGGGTCTTAAAATTTTTGGCATACACCCTGCTCACCCTCAAAATAGTGCCATCGGTAAGGGTTATATCGTAGTCCCCGTTAAGTCGAGATTGACACATGATTACTTTATCCACATTAACAATATAAGACTTATGAATACGAACAAAACGATTCCCGTCTAAAAGTGCTGACAATGACTTTAACGTATTGGTGTTGAGATACTTTTTATTCGGATGATGAATCCCTACATAGGGCGTACAAGCCGAAAAATAATAAATATCTGATAAGAGGATGCTAATACTTTTATTTTGACTGTCGGAGACCAACATGCTGGTGAGAGGTTGATTTGTATTTTCATCCGCATCACACTCAATAGACTTGGAATCGTAGCCTGGACTTGTAATATAAATCACAAAAGTTATAAAACTATACAACAGAGCCGCCGATATGAAGTAATGGGTAAAGCCAAAGGCTAAAGTTTGCCAAAAAGCAAAAGTATGGTAATAAAAAATTCGAGAGAGCACGTAAATCAGAGCCGGATAAACGCAAAAATGTGTTCCGAAAACCAACATTCCCAATACTACTTTCAGTTTTGAGTCAACCGGCATTCGGTAAATCCGCTGAAGCAATACAGTAGCCGGTATATACAAAAGCCAAAAGGTACTGAACAGCAAGGATTCTGCAACATAATAACCGGTCGACTTAAAAATGGCGTATCCATAATCAAGTACTACATTAACTAGAAGTAAAAACAAGGCGCCATACAAAGATAAAATACGCCATTCTCTCGGATAAAGTCGAAAAGGTTTGTGTAACAGTGTCATGTTTTAAAAAATAGGATGATTCTTTTAGTCCGAGTTTTAGTTTCAAATTTTGTCTCGTAAATATAGTGTTTTTAAAGTTAAAATTGACCTTCGCCATTGCGAATGCACTTACTTTTTTGCAGTATCAAACCATCATACAGCCTTAAAATCGGATAAAATTGAAAAAAAAACAAAATAATATACCGATTGGTATTTTATTTTAATATCTTTGTCTCAACAAATTAGGTCAGAACATGTCAAAAGCCGAACGTACCAAACAATTCATCATTCAAAAAACGGCACCCTTATTCAATGCTAAGGGGTATATGGGTACGTCGATGAACGACATGACGGAAGCTACCGGCTTAACCAAAGGCAGCATCTACGGTAACTTCGAAAACAAAGACGAAGTAGCTTTGGCTGCCTTTGAGTACAATTACAATACCATAGTCAACTACCTGCGCCAACAGATTGAAGTACGCACTCACAGTGTGGATCGATTGTTGGTGTATCCTGAAACGTATCGAAAGTTCTTAGAATTGCCTTTTTTAAAAGCCGGCTGCCCCATACTCAACACGGCCACTGAAGCCGATGATACCCATCCGCAACTTCGTGCAAAGGCTTCTGCGGCTTTACAGTTTTGGAAAAAAGCCGTTGAAAAATTAATCCATACCGGTATCGAAAAAGGAGAAATCAAACCCGAAACCGATGCAACCCAACTCACCTACATTCTTATGTCAATCATCGAAGGTGCCGTCATGCAAGCCAAAGTAACCGGTAATCCTGAAGTGTTAAAAATTACTATGGATTTCCTCGAAAAAAAAATACAAGAAATCAGAACATAAAAAAATTTAAACAAAAATATACCGTTTGGTATATTTTATATTCATTATGGAAGTAACAAGCATTCAATCCTTTGTAAATTATTACAAAAAAGTAAGAGAAACTACCAACACCGTAATTCGGGTGATTCCACGGGAGTATTTAGAATTCAGTTATAAAGAAGGAAAATTTACCATAGCCGACCTCTTGAGGCACATTGCCGCCATCGAGCGCCATTTGTTTGCCGAAATAATACAGGGCAACAAACCAACCTATACCGGTTGTGGGAAAGAACTGGCCGAGGATTATGACGATATTATGAACTATCTCAACACTACCCATCGGGAAACCCTCGATATCATAAACCGACTGGAGGATGCCGACTTACAAAAAAAAATAAAGCCAGTCAGCGGTACCGAAATCAAACTAAGTTCCTTTTTGAGAGCATTAACGGTACATGAAATTCACCACAGAGCCACACTCTGTATTTACCTCAACATGCTGGGGATAACCACACCTCCCATACTGGGACTTACCGCCGAACAAGTCATAACAATCAGCAATAAACCATAATATGAAAGAATCATACATCATAGCGGCAAAGCGCACTCCCATGGGCGGATTTTTAGGAAACTTGGCGCACATTCCGGCCACCCGACTGGGCAGTATCGCTATTGAACAAGCACTTCTGTCGGCTAAGCTCAGCCCGACTCTGGTAGACAGCGTATACTTCGGTAATGTGTTGTCGGCGAACCTCGGTCAATCTCCGGCCCGACAAGCGGCTTTAGGTGCCGGTATCCCCGATAGCGCAGATTGTACCACCATCAACAAAGTATGTGCTTCGGGCATGAAAGCAGTAATCCTGGGCGCCCAGCAAATTCAGTTGGGCATAAATAACATTGTCATTACCGGTGGAATGGAAAACATGAGTCGGGTACCGCATTACCTTGAACAAAGACAACCGCTTAAACTCGGCAATAGTGCCTCCGTTGACGGTTTACTCAAAGACGGATTGACCGATGCCTATAATCACCATCATATGGGTATAGCGGCCGAATTATGTGCGGCCGAATTCAAGCTGTCACGAGAAGAACAAGATACCTATGCGCTTGCTTCATATACCAAAGCGAACGCTGCTTTTGCAAGTGGAAAATTGGCCACCGAAATTATTCCGATACCACTTAAAAGTAAAAACGCGGAATGGCTATTTGATTTTGATGAGGACATCAAAAAAGTAATCCCCGAAAAAGTTCCGATGCTACCTCCGGCCTTTCAGGAACACGGGACAGTTACGGCGGCCAATGCCAGCAATTTAAATGACGGGGCTGCGGCGATAATCCTGGCTTCTAGAGAAGCCATTACCCAACACCAACTGCAGCCGATAGCCAAAATTATCGGATATGCCGATGCTGCCCAAGCTCCGGAATGGTTTACTACGGCTCCTACCCTGGCCGTTCAAAAAGCACTGGCGGCTGTCAACCTCACGGTAGAAGATATTGATTTTTTTGAGATTAATGAAGCCTATGCGGCAGTTGCTTTGGCCAATCAAAAACAGTTGAACATCCCGTCTGAAAAGCTCAATGCATACGGAGGTGCTGTAGCTATGGGACATCCGTTAGGTGCCTCGGGAGCAAGAATCATTTGTACCCTGTTGTCGGTCTTACAACAAGAAAAAGGAAAATACGGTGTAGCCGCCATTTGCAACGGCGGCGGTGGCGCCACAGCTATTATCATTCAAAATCTATTGCTGTAAAACGACAGCAACAAAAAGTAACGGTAACGCTTCGAAAAAATTAAACAGTGTATTATGTTAAAAAACAACACCCTTTCGACCTCGTGTGACTATACCATACAAAACACGACAGTCAAAGATCAAAAGGCAATATATGCGCTCTTCGAGCAGGCCATTACTTACATAAAAAGGAATAATTATGTGGGTTGGAAAACCTATGACAAATCATTCATCAATAAAGACATTCAAAACCAACTCCAATTTAAAATTGTGGCAAATAATCAAATTCTCGGGGTCTTCAGTATTTGTCTCGAGGATATCTTAATTTGGAGAACCCGGGAAAAAGGAGATGCCGTTTACCTCCACCGCATTGTGGTCAATCCGAAATACAAAGGACAAAAACAGTTTCAAAAAATACTGGATTGGACAACCAACTATGCACACCGCAAAGGATTACAGTACATCCGCATGGATACCTGGGCGGCAAATCCATCCATCATTGCGTATTACAAAACATTTGGTTTTGCTGTAGTGGATACTTTCACAACGCCCGATATCCCTGATTTGCCGACCCAGCATCGAAATCTGGAAGTAGCGCTACTCGAATTAACCCTTTTAAGAGAATCCCATGAAACAAGTACCTTGGTTTGAACGACAGTTTTCCAACTGTAATACTCAAAATACATTTCCGTCTATCGTTGAAAGATTATCAGGGACAGCAACTTTACTGAATCAAAAAGTAAAAGGAATTCCAAACGATTTGCTGACACGAAAAATAAACAATACTTGGTCGGTGAAAGAGAATATAGGTCATCTTACCGACTTGGAACCCTTATGGCTGGGACGTTTACAAGATATTCTGAGTAATCATACAGAGCTCCGGGAAGCCGATCTTCACAACATCCAAACTCATCAAGCCAACCACAACGACACCCATCTCAGCACCTTGCTATTCAAGTTCAAATCAGAGCGCCGTAAATTACTCAACAGTCTTCAAAACCTTGATGAATCAGCCCTTTTTAAATCGGCTTTACACCCGCGACTCAAAACTCCAATGACTCTGTTGCAACTGCTCGAATTTGTAGCCGAACACGATACACACCATCTGTCCCGCATGACAGAAATCATAAGCACTTCACCACTCCAAATAAGGAATTCGAAAAAAAACAGCCACTATAGGGTATTGTTCGATTTCTACATTCAATTCACCAATGGCGGTAGCTTGGAGGGTACCGATTTCCGCTTGGATATTTTTCAAAAAGAAATCTCCAACGAGGAGGTGACCGCTTTATTGGTCAAAGACTTACGGCTGTTGATGGTGGGCGATGTCAAAATTGAAAACAAAAGAATACTGCTTGAAACCCATAAAAGAAAATAATACCTATGAAGTCAAATAGTAAAAAGATACGAATCGCCATACTCGGAATCGGTGGAATTGGCGGCTACTTAGGAGGCAAACTGGCACACCATTATGCCGAACACGACCAAATAGAAATCATATTCATTACGCGGGGTGCTCAGTTACAAACCATTTCGGAAAAAGGATTGGAATGGCATTCCAATGAAATCACTTACCGGAGTAAACCTCATGTAGTTGCGTCCAATCCAAGAGAAATTGGTTTGATAGACATCTTAATTTTAACTACCAAATCTTTTGCCGCTGCCGAAGCAATTAGGGAATACGCCCATTGTATTTCGGGTGATACCACAGTGTTGACCACCCAAAACACCATTACCGGAAGAACCGATATATTGCCATTCTTACCCGAGGGAGCTCTCCTCATGGAAGGCGCCATTTACATTTCCTCAAGTGTACAAAAACCGGGAAAAGTGGTACACCTCAGCGGACCGGGAATATGGTACTTTGGCACCAATAACACCTTTACCCCTAAAGGCGAACAAATCGCAAAAATCCTGAATTACGCCAATATCAATGCCCAATACACCACCAATACCGAAGCTGTATTGTGGAAAAAATTCCTGTTTGCATCTCCCGCTGCAGTGGTAACGGCCTTATTTGATATCACCTTTGCCGAAATCACGGAATCCCAAGAGTCGGAATATTTATACCTGAACCTTACCGACGAACTAATGCAACTGGCACGTGGCAAAAATATTCCTGTTGATGACCAAACCATATTGCACAACATTACCCTCTTAACCCGGTTCAAAGGCGAGGCAAAATCATCTTTTCTGTTAGATCTTAAGAGAGGCAAACCAACCGAAATAAAAGCTTTGGTGCTCGATGTGATAGCCGAAGCGCAAAAGCATCAAATTTCGATACCGTATTACCAAAGTGCTTACGCACAACTTCAATTAAAATATCCATCATTAACATGTTAATAATACAACCATGAAAAATTCAAAAAGAATAGTTAGCCTTTTCCTTTTAGGAATTCCGCTTTGTCTCGAAGCTCAAAACACCAAAACCATTAGCGGTTTCGGCCATATCGAAAGTATCGCAACCGATGGTACCTATATTTATGCTGCCGATATCGGTAAAGAATTGCTTCCTGTTGCCAAAGATGGCGACGGCAAAATCATCAAACTCGACAAAAGAGGAAACATTATTGCCCCCAATATCTACCCCGAAACATTACATGCTCCCAAAGGATTAGCCATTCACAAAGAAATCCTCTTTGTCAATGACATCGATCGCATCATTGCCATCAATCTCAAAAACGGTCAAAAGGTATATGAAATCAGTATGGCTAATCACACCGCTTTTCTCAACGATATAGCAGTGTGGGACAACCATACGCTTTTTGTTTCGGCGACCGATAAAAACAAGCTTTTCAAAATAAATTTGACGGACAAAACTGTTGTCGAAATTAAGATTGCACCGGAAATAGCAGGCATTAATGGCTTGTTTTGCCACAAAAAAGCAAGCCGTTTGTATGTCAACGGATTCGGATCAGACAACAAACCCAACGGAGTATTGGGGTATATCGATTTAACAACGAATACCTTTACCAAACTAACCAACCTCGAAGGATACTATGATGGTCTTGCCATTTATAAAGATATGTTGGTAGCTTCCAACTGGGTAAGCTTCGAAAATAAAGGAATGGTAATGGTATGGGATATCTTTGGCTCACAACGATCCAAAAAAATTACCGCATTGCCTGTCGGCGGACCGGCCGATTTTATCATTTACAAGGATGTGCTGATTGTCCCGGCCATGCTTACCGGTGAAATTCATTTTATAAGACTTGATAGCGATTTGTTGTTGCAAATCTGAAAGTTACCATCCCATTTACCGGAAAAAGTAATCCGAAAACAAGCTGTCCTGATATGACGCTCACTTGTCACTTTTAAGGTAAAACAGAACGCTACTTTTGTCACATCAAAACCACAAAAAAGTAAAAAATGACACCCATCAGTATCGGAATAGCCGGAGCTTTATTGCAAATTGTTCTTTTTGAATGGCAAAAACAATTCCACAAAAACAGTATTTATGCCCTATCGTTAGCCGGTATCGGCTTTTTGTATGTGGGCTTCACATGGACGCATTTACCCACAGCTTGTATCGCCTCTGTTCAGGCCATTGTCTTTTTGTTTATTGCCTATTACGGACTCACCAAAAGTCCTTATATTTTGGCAATGGGCTATTTTTTGCACGGCCTTTGGGATATCAGTTACAATCTTTGGCAAGATCCGGCTTTACTACCGCCCCATTATGATTGGTTTTGTTTGTCACTCGATTTTACAGTAGGCACCTATCTTATTTTTAAGTATATCAAACAAAAAGATACTACATCCAATGAAAGTAGAAGTATTTAAAACAAATGTACAATGGCCCAAAGAAGCCAATCGTATAGTGACATCACTGACTAAGAAATTAAACAATGCTAAAATCAATTTTGATTTGGAAGACTGTGATAAAATTTTAAGGATTGAAGGAACCGATAAGTACAAAAACAAATACATCATGTCGTATTTAAACCGTTTAGGCTATTCGTGTGAAATATTGGACTGAGTTTGCGGTTTATTGCCTACATTTAACATAACGTAAAAGTAAAAAATACTACGTGTCAGGATGTGACGTACAACTGTCTCACAGAACCGACATCAGCCCGCTACTTTTACAATCTAATGCAACGCATACCCTATGAGAAAAATTGCTTTTATAATTCCACCCTCAGTAGAAATCTTAGATTTGTCGGGACCGTTACAAGTATTCACCGAAGCCCGATTTTACGGGTTTGAAGTACAACTCGAATACTATACCTATTCGCAGGAAACCATAAGCAATTCGGGCTTAGCCTTCAGCAATGTGGCACACTATAGTCAGGCCAAGCTGAAAGAAGGTGATTATATTTTTATGCCGGGGATGAGTTTCGATTATGTCGACTCCATTGCTTTCAGAGCCGAAAAAGATTTTTTCGGATGGATAAAGGAACAATCCAACAACAAAATACTAGTGTGCTCTGTTTGTAATGGGGCTTTTGCCTTGGGTGAAGCCGGTTTGCTAAACGATACCGAATGTACCACACACTGGCGAAGAATTGAACAATTACAAACCCGATTTCCTAAGGCCAAAGTACTTACCGATGTCTTGTTTAAAAAGAGTAACCACGTGTACACCAGCGCCGGCATCAGCTCGGGAATCGACTTGGCACTCTTTATTTTAGAAGAATTAAAAGGGGCATTCTTTACCCACAAAGTAGCCCGCGGCTTGGTAGTGTATTATCGTCGTAATGACAATCATACCCAAAAAAGTATTTACCTCGATTATCGAAATCACATTCATCCCAAGATACACGAAGTTCAAGATTATATGATTAACAACCTTTCGGGCAATAATAGTATAGAAGAATTAGCCGATTTGGTAGCTATGAGTCCGCGAAACCTGAGTCGCGTTTTCAAAGAAAAGACCGGCACTACCATCATAGAATACCTCACATTATTGCGGGTGGAATTTGCTAAAACGTTGGTTAACAATCCGGAATATACCATCGAATACATTGCAGCACAATGTGGCTTTAAAACAGCCCGACAACTGCAACGCATTTTGAAAAGCAATCCGTAACAGGCCCCTACAACAGCGAACATCCTCCCGAACAACATCATTTGAAATGTCCCCGTAATTCTATAATGGGGACATTTTTTATGTTGTCCGTATCCGACATCAAAATGGCATTTTCGCTTGAAATAACGGTGGCATCTTTGCATCATCAAAACATCTAAAACCAGTTAAACATGAAAAGAATTAAAAAAGTATTGATGATTACCATTTCCTCCGCATTGATCCTTCTCGCTTTGGCAGTAACTATGCTGCAACCGGTGCTTACTTTTGGCCAAAACCCACCGTATCAAGGAAAAAAAATAACCAATTGGAAGAACCCGACAATAGATGACCGCAAAAAAACGGTCTTTATAATCGCCGATAACCAACAAACCGAATTGTTTGACATGCTGGCTCCTTTTTATGTCTTCAACGCCACCGAACAACTCAATGTATTCATCGTAGCCAAAAACGAAACTCCGATTCCGTTAAAGAAAGATTTGTTTGTATTGCCGCAACTGACTTTTGAAGAAGTCGAAAAACGAAACCTTCAGGCAGCGGTAATAGTGATTCCAGCCCTTTCGGCCAGAGATGACAACCAAGACCCGGTAATCCTGCGTTTTATCAAAAATCATATGACGCCAACAACCAAACTGATTTCGATTTGCGATGGGGCGACTACTGCCGCCGCAACCGGACTCTACGACGGCAAACCGATTACCGCTCATGCCACGGATTACAACGCGGTAAAAAAACACTTTGACAAACCAATTTGGACACAGAATGTAACGGTAACACAAAGCGGAAACCTCTACAGTACAGCCGGAGTATCAAACGCTGTTGAAGGCAGCCTGTTGATTGTAGAGCAATTATTGGGTAAAGAAGTGATGACTAAAGTAGCCGCTCAAATTAACTATCCGCATGACGAGATCAGAATGAAGCACCATAGTATCGCCTTGACTTTTGGCAACAAAATGTCCATCGTCAGAAGAGTCATCTTTTCCAAAAGAAAAAAGTTAGGGCTTTTATTGCACAACGGACTCAATGAATTGCGATTTGCCGGCATGTTGGATACCTACAGCCGAACCTTTCCCAAAGCATACAAAACTTTTACACTACAAGACAGTATCGTTAAAACCCAATACGGACTGACATTTATCCATACCGGAGACAATATAGTAGACCCGAAAACCGATGAAATACACGTAGTAATGCCGGAACTGCTTTCGGCCGAGGATGAAAATTACTTTAAAGAATTCGAATTAGTCAAACAAAATCCAAAGGAGTATATTATAGATCAATGCCTTAACAACATTAAAGAACAGTACGGAGCTCATTATGCCAATATTGTAAAAATCACTCTTGATTACAATTAGTAAATGGCTATTCAAGAACTATTGCCCTTTTTGCTCCGATATCTTCCTCGAAACTCTTGATTACCTATTCTTTGCCATACGTTTCACCATTTAAAAACATGAATCATGAAAGCAATATGTATTTATTACACCTTTTTAGCTGTTGTCAGCATTAATGCAACTCACGCAAATACAATAATCCCGCGGGCAAACCATAGCCTGAAGAACTCCATAAAATGGAACTCGGAAAAGTTTAAAAAACCGGAAGTATACTCGGATGACAACACTGCCATAAGTCTGATGACGCCTTATAAAAAAACGATAGATGAAGTCATAGCGGAAGATCGAAAAATCATCGGAAACATAACGAACGATAAAACACAAAGCGAAATAGAAAGAACGATTTTGGAAAACAACAGCATTACCGAAAGTACCAATACCGATGCTTTTTTCCCTTTAGAGAATACTATTCAAAAGACACCCCCGATTCAGATGCTGATAAAACTTTAACTATCTTTGATATGATTTTCTGTAGCCTATGAAAAATATCCCGGTAAAACAACTTCACGAATGTACCAAAGAGCCACAACTCACGGGAAATTTCAGTATCAGAGCAATTGAAATACTGATGGAAGAAGAAGAATTGGTACAGGAATTACACCGACACGACTTTTATTTTATCATATTCCTTACTAAAGGAAGCGGCCGACACGAAATTGATTTTGTCAATTATCCCGTAACCGATTGCAGTGTGGCTGTGATGCGTCCGGGACAAGTACATCAACTAGTGCTGTCAAAAGAAAGCAGAGGATATATTCTTCAATTTAAAACCGACTTTTTATACAGCCACAACAGCGCGTCTCAAAATCATTTGACTAAAGTAAGTCAGAAAAATTACTACAGCTTTGAACCGGAAGGATTTCGTAAGATGGAAGAACTCTTGGCGAATATCGCCCGAGAATCCAACCGAAAAGCCAAAGGCTATCTGGAAGTAATGAAAGCCCATTTGAGCGTATTGCTTATTGAACTGCTTCGTCAACAAAAAGAGACGGAAAAATCTCCCGCCGTGAAAGGCAATCCTTATGCGCAGGAAAAACTGGAAACGTTTATGGCATTGGTAGCACAACACAGCATCACGCACAAACAGCTTCCTTTTTATACCAATCATTTACATCTGTCAGCCTATCAATTAAGTGCGATAACCAAAACCCTGCTTCATAAAACGCCTTCTGAAATCATCAACGAATACCTCATCCTGGAAGCCAAACGCCAATTGCTGGCGACCTCCAATCAGGTGAGTCAAATTGCCTTTCACTTAGGCTATGAAGATCCTTCCTATTTTATCCGCTTCTTCAAAAAGCACACCGGCCAAACTCCGGAAAGTTTTCGTCAAAATTTAAAATAAGTACCATGGTGTTTTGTTTTTGTCCTATCGCTTAGGATGGAACGCTAAGTAGTTTTGCAGAAGAAAAATAAACTTCTGAAAAATACAAACAACAGCGATATGAAAACAAAAATGAAACTAATGGCCTCGCTTAAAATATGGTTAGCCATTTATCCGTCGATTACGCTTTTTTTATTCCTCTTTGGTGAATCCCTCACCACACTGCCTTTGTATGGTAGAACTTTGGTACTCACCTTGGTTTTAGTGCCTTGGATTGTCTTTGTCGGTGTACCGTTTATAGATTTTGTGATGCGGCAGATTTCGGCCAAAAACAAACCGTGATGGACGGGACTACAAGACGCGCGTTCATTAAACAAACCGGATTCGGAATGTTAGCCTATGCCCTTCCTATTCCGCTTAAAAATTTCGATATGAAAACAAACAACAAACCCTTTGATGTTATCATTATAGGCGGAAGCTATTCCGGATTAGCCGCGGCCATGGCTTTGGGAAGAGCCTTAACAAACGTTTTGGTGATTGACAGTGGCAAGCCTTGTAATGCGCAAACCCCGCATTCACACAACTTCCTGACTCAGGACGGCAATACCCCGAAAGGAATAGCCGAATTGGGCAAACAGCAGGTCGCTCAATACGACAAGGTTACTTTCTACAATGGTATCGCCTCAACCGGAACTAAAATCGAAAACGGTTTTGAAATAACTACCGAATCCGGCGAAAAATTTCAGGCGGCCAAACTTATTTTCGCCACCGGAATTAAAGATATTATGCCAAATATTGAAGGATTCTCCGAATGTTGGGGTATTTCTGCCATTCATTGTCCGTACTGCCATGGCTACGAAGTACGTCATACCAAAACCGGAATCCTCGGCAATGGCGATTATGCCTTTGAACTTTCCAAAATGATTTCCAATTGGACAAAAGACCTCACCATTTACACAAACGGCGTATCGACCTTGACTGCTGAACAAGTTAAAAAATTAGAAGCACATCATATACAAATTGTGGAAGACGAAATGGTAAAATTGAACCACAATAATGGATATCTACAAGAAATTGTATTCCAAAATGGCAATACTGCTCCATTAACCGCCTTGTACTCGCTGCGACCATTTGTGCAGCATTGCACTATTCCGGAATCATTAGGATGTGCACTAACAGAAGATGGATACCTCAAAGTAAATGGTTTCCAAGAAACCACTGTAAACGGAATATACGCCTGTGGTGATAATACCACTCGAATGCGAACAGTTGCCAATGCCGTAGCTATGGGAACTGCAGCCGGTATGGCTGCCAGCAAAAAACGAATACTGGAACAATTCTAACAGTCTAAACTTTGGATAAAAAAGACCTTCTCTTAAAACCATTTCAGCCATAATTCCCGGGAATAGTATCTGATAAAAGTCGAAATCACTTACGTTTTATTATGTGCTTTTTGGTGAAAAAATTGTACTGCTCTTAATCGAATTTTAAACAAATCCTATTCAACTCCATTTTTGTCCTAACAACGGCCCGGTTACCCGAAATACCTTTGCCAAAGAAAAAACAAATTCCAAAATTTTTAAATGTAAAACTATGAAAATCATTATTGTAGGCGCTACCGGCACCATGGGAACTTATTTAGCTAAAGCCTTAGAGAAAGAACATGAGGTAATCAAAGTAGCCTCAAAAGGAGCTGATATCGATGCCGACATTACTTCAACGGAATCTATCGAAAAAATGTTCCGACAAGTAGGCTCCTTTGATGCCTTAATTTCAACGGCAGGTCCCACATTTGTAGGACCTTGGGCAAAATTGAACGACACTACATTCAGACAAGGTGTGGAAGGCAAAATGATGGGACAAATCAACTTGGTCTTAATCGGTCAAAAATACATCAATTCAAAAGGCTCTTTTACCCTGATAACCGGTGCTTTAACGCACGAACCGCAAGTAAACTTTGCTAATGCTTCTGCGGCCAACGGTGCTGTAGAAGGATTTGTACGCGCTGCCGCTATTGAATTGGAAAATGGGATTCGTATCAATGCGGTTAGCCCAACCGTTATTGAAAATTCTCCTCAGTATTTCCCATATTTCCCGGGAGAGATTCCGACTACCATGAAAGAATTGGAATTCATGTTTCGCAAAAGTGTGTTTGGCAAAGTAACCGGACAGGTCATCAAACCTTAATTGTCAATACGATTACCACCACAGGTCATTATTAGCAATGGCAATGGCCTGCGGTTTTACAACTAATCCTTAATAACCTTTTTTATGCCACATTTTATCATTGATTGTACCGAAAATATTCTAAGGCTGAAAACCCCCGAAGAAATAATGGAAACGGTTTTTGAAGCTGCTACTGCCTCCAACCTGTTTGATGCAGAAGACATTAAGATCAGAATCAATCCCTACCAACATTACACGGTTGGCAATCAAAAAAAAGATTTCATCCACATATTCAGCTATATAATGGAAGGCCGAACGACAGCCCAAAAAAGCAGCCTTTCCCATGCTATTGTGAGTAGTCTCAATACCATTTTTCCCGAAGTCCCGGTTATTTCCATAAACATAAAAGATTTTGAAAAGGCCACCTACTGCAATAAATCGATGGTTTAATTTTAATTGGCGGGCATCATCTTTCAAAACAAATGGGTTTCAATCATCATTTTAAAAATCAAAATCGTGCAAATAAATAAGCCAACTTTTTTTATTACAGCACTGCTCTTTTTTACTGTGATTTCAACTTCAAAAGCCCAAAACAAAATCAGTTGGCTGCGTTATGAGGATGACTTTACTTCGTTAAAAAAGGACTCGATAAAAAAAGGACTCGATAAAATAAAATACATGCCGCTGGGACAAAACAACTACATCTCGTTAGGCGGCGAATTTCGGGATAAGTGGCAATACTATGATAATCTCAATTTTGGGGATGTTCCGCCCTCCTATTCCAAAACCGATGTCTTCCAGTACCTGCGCCGTATAATGCTGCATGCCAACATCGAATTCGGAAATCATTTTCGCTTTTTTATGCAGCTAAATCATACCTCACGCGATGGTAACAGCAATCCTTTGACTCCCGAAATTGATGAAAACCAACTGAGCCTTCATCAGGCATTTGCCGAGTTGAAACGCACCAATTGGAATTTCCGTTTGGGGCAACAGGAATTGTTTTACGGCAACCATCGTTTGATTACTTTCAGAGAAGGACCCAATACCCGTCAAGCCTTTAACGGATTGTTGATAAAAC
The DNA here is from genome assembly GCF_030053345.1 of Flavobacterium sedimenticola. Lineage (GTDB taxonomy): Bacteria > Bacteroidota > Bacteroidia > Flavobacteriales > Flavobacteriaceae > Flavobacterium > Flavobacterium sedimenticola. The sequence continues at coordinate 193,604 of NZ_JASGBP010000002.1, read as the reverse complement.
GGAAATTTAACAACGGAACACTCGACTTTTTTGCCGTCTCCAAAGTAATCTCAAAGCAATATGTGTTTGACGACGAAAGCATGCACGACGGTTTATTGGGAATTTACGGAACACAATTTTATCGGCAACGCAAACTTGGCTTGGATTACTATGTGGTAAACTTTCAATCCAGAGACCGCAGGTACAATTACCAAACGGGTTATGAAAACAGACAAACCTACGGTATCCGTTTATTTTCGAACCTAAAAACCGTTAACGTTGAATTAGAAGGAGCGTACCAAAGCGGGACATTCAATGACCTCACTATTGAAGCTTACAATGTTTTGGCAGATGCCAACCTAAGTGTTTTCTCTTCAAAAAGAGGACTGATTGGTTTCACCGCCCATGTCGCTTCCGGAGATAAAAACAATACCGACCACAAACTAAATTCCTATAACTTGTTGTATGCCAAACCTGCTTATGGCTTAGTAGCTCAGATTGGAGCCACTAATATTTTAAGCTTTTCTCCCTATATAAAGATTAATCCGCTGTCAAAACTAAATGTCTTAGCCCAAGTATTTTTCTTGTCGAGAAACAGCAGTCAGGACGGTACCTATGCTCCGGGCATGATACAAAACCGACCAAAACCCAATGCGCTTTTCGCCACAGAAAAAAGGACTTTAGGACAACTGTATCTTTTGGAAACCATCTACAGGCAAAACAAAAACTATTCGCTGGCTTTTGATGCTTCCTATTTTAAGGCAGGAAGCTATCCGAAAGCTACCGGTAAAGGTGAAAATATACTTTATGTATCGCTTAAGTCAACTTTTAAATTTTAAAAACAAAAACAAATCATTAGGTTGAATCAAATTATCATCAAAAACGTCCCATGAGTAAAACAACTACGCTACATTTGAGGTATTATTAAATTGACTAATCAGACAGTACAAACAACCAAAACGCTAAAAGATGATTCCGGAAAGACGATACGACCTCGATTGGTTAAGAGTTATAGCCATATTGCTTTTGCACTTGTTCCATTGTGCCATGCCTTTTATGGCTGAATGGGACTGGCATTTAAAAAATAAGGAAACCAGCAACTTGATTTTAGAATGCAATTATTTTGTATCGCGGTGGCGAATGCCTGTCTTGTTTTTCATTTCCGGGATTGGAACTATCTTTGTGTTAAATCAAAAATCGATATGGCAATTTATTGCGCAAAGAACTAAAAGACTCTTTGTTCCGTTACTCTTTGGTATGCTAATCATTATACCGCCACAGGTATATTTTGAAAGAATATATAAAGGTACCGACTACCATTCCTATCTTGATTTTTATCCTTCAATTTTTACGACAACCGTTTATCCCGAAGGCAATTTAAGTTGGCACCACCTTTGGTTTATAGCCTATCTGTTTGTTTATTCATTACTGGCAATCCCTTTAATCTTGATTTTTAAATCCGAGAAAGGAAAGGCTTTTACTAATAGGGTTGCCGGTTTTTGCGAAAAATACAGTATGGTTTCATTTGGTATAATTCTTTCCGTAGCCAGCTTTCTCTATTTTTGGTATCCCAATGAAACGCATGCCTTTGTTGGTGATGGAGCCGGTTTTACAAAATACTTTTTGTACTTTCTGTTCGGCGCTTTTATTGGCATTAATCCCATTTTTTGGAGGAATCTGGAAAACAACAGAAGATTCAATTTAAAAATTGCCTTTTTTAGTGCCATCGTCATAAACTTCCTTCGTTGGAACGATTTAGAACCGAATTGGGAAACATACTCTTCCAATCTGCTGTTTCTTTGTTTGGTAACCCTAAGTGCTTGGTTTTGGGTGATTTCATTCTTAGGCTATGCTAAAAAGTATTTAAACTTTACCAATACGTTTTTGCAATTTGCCAACGAAGCGATATATCCGTTTTACATTTTGCATCAAACATTTATTGTGATTATAGCCTACTATGTAATTCAAACACCCGATGACATCTTAAGCAAATACCTCTTTTTAACGCTTGTATCGTTCGTGCTTTCATTTGGGTTTTATGTGTTTTTAATCAAACCTTACAAAATAACTAGATTCTTGTTTGGGATGAAAATCAAATAACGGATACCATTGAATACATTCTTTATCAAACCATTTGAATGAACCTTTAAATTTTAAGTAACTTTGTTTGAACCCTAAATAATTTATTTTGAAAACGTAACAGATGGCCTTATCGGGCGACTTCTATCAGATGAAAACATGCACAAACTTCCTTATTCTGGGTTTTGCCTTATTGGTAAATCAACTCAGTATTGCCCAAAACTGCGGTTTCAGACAACTCAATCCTGAAATTGCCTACTTTTTGAAACTCATCGGTTATAAAGATTTGTCTTTAGAACAACTCCGCAAAACTCCTATTGAACAAATAAAATTTGCCGGACCACCAGCCATACCCTATCCGACAAGTGATGTCACTAAAATTAAAATAACGGCCGACAGTATTCCGGTTTTGGTCTTTAACCCTACTAAGGGAAAAAACCTACCCATCATTATTCATTATCATGGTGGTGGCTTTATCGCTCCGCTGTTGCCTTGTTTGGAGCAACCACTATGGCTGGAAGCCAAAACTTACGAGGCGGTGGTTTTTGCTGTAGATTACAGAGTGGCACCCGAGCATCCGTTTCCGGCAGCGGTGAATGACAGTTACAATGCTTTTAAGTGGATTGCGGAAAACGGAAGTAAATTTGGTGGAGATACCACTAAAATAATCCTTGAAGGGAATAGTGCCGGTGCCAATTTGGTAGCCGTGACAGCTCAAAAAGCCAAAAAAGAAGGTATCAGTCACCAAATAAAATTACAGGTAATGAATGGATTGCCGGTTGATCTTCGCCCTTCAAATATGGAAAATTCAAGCTCTTATCAGGAAAATGCTGTGGGCTATTTTCAAACCAAAGACGCTTGTTACTTTTCAGTTGAGACCTATGCCCCGCAACAGTATAACAACCCTGAAGTATCACCAATCCTTACCGAAGACCTCACAGGCTTACCGCCGGCGGTAATTATTAATGCCGAATTTGATCCGCTCAGAGACGACGGAGCCTTGTATGCCGCAAAACTGAGACAATTTGGTGTGACTGTTTGGGAGAAATGCTTTCCGGGACAAATTCATTGTTTAATTGGGCTATTACCCGAAGCTAAAGAAATTAAAGAATACCAAGCCATTGTCAAGCAAGCCATAACAGCCTCCTGCAAACCCTAAAAGACAAAAAGGATTTATATTGACATGGAAAGATTCAAACTACAAACCCATCGACTGGTCATAAGACCTCTTTTACCGACCGATGTAAACGATTTTCATTTGTACCGCTCCAATCCTGAAGTGACACGATACCAAGGTTTTGATGTAATGTCTCTTGCGGAAGCGGAACATTTTATACAAGACAATGCCTCCAAAACATTCGGAAAACCGGGCGAATGGGTGCAGTACGCCATCGCTAACAAACACTCGGGAAAAGTGATTGGCGACTGTGCATTGAAACTCGATACCTACGATACCCGAATAGCTGAAATAGGAATCACAATCTCACATCTGGAACAAAATAAAGGGTTTGCTAAAGAATGTCTGTCGGCGATTTTGGAATATTTATTTGAAGTCAAGGTGCTTCATCGGGTAGTTGAAATTGTAGACGTGGAAAATATGCCGTCTATACGACTTCTCAAAAGCCTTGGCTTCAGATTAGAAGGACATTTTATTGAAAATATTTTCTTCAAAGGAAAATGGGGCAGCGAATACCAATTCGCCATGCTGCAAAGTGAATGGACTCAGCAAAAACGCAATACCCACAACACCTCTGACGCTGATTAAACAACGCTCTGAAAAAGAGCTGAAACAAATTCTTCAAAAATACAATCGCCTCCAAAACTATGATACAACTCAAAACCCTCGAAAATACCGATACCGCTACCCTAACTAAAGCTTTTAACACCGCTTTTTCAGATTACAGTGTACCCATGCAGATAAGTGTGGAGCAATTGGAAACAAAAATGCATACAGAAGACATCAAACCGGAATACTCCGTAGGTGCTTTCGAGGATAATCAATTAGTCGCTTTTATATTGCACGGGTATAAAGTATGTCAAGGACAACCCACACTATACAATGCCGGCACAGGTGTTATTCCAGACAACCGAGGCAATAAGCTGACTTTCAAACTATACGAATTTATCTTGCCGCAACTTCTTCAACAAGGAATAAAAAATGTAATACTCGAAGTGATTACTACAAACAAGCCTGCCATTTGTACCTACACAAAAGTAGGTTTCACGATAGTTCGTGAACTCAACTGTTACAAAGGCCACCTCATCGAAACCAATCAAAAGAGAGACTCCCATATCGTTGTTCTGAATGATATAGATTGGAATTGGGCCACACCGTTTTGGGATTGGGAACCAACATGGCAAAACAGCAGTAAAGCCATGGCAAATGCCAATGATGCGTGTATCAAACTGGGCGCTTTTGAAGGAGACCGGGGAATCGGTTACCTCATTTTTAATCCTAAAAGCAAAAGAGTTCACCAACTTGCCGTTGATAAATCATACCGAAACCAAGGAGTAGCCACTCAACTCTTGGACTACATCAGGAATCAATATGGCCCTGAAGTCAGCCTTATCAATGTTCCCGTTACAGCCACAGCCACCCTTGCGTTTTGGGAGCGTATGGGCATGCAAAAGACAGTGTCACAATACGAAATGATGCTGACAGAAGAGTCTTTTTCCTGAGAATTAGCAACAACTCCCCCTAAGCCGAATAAAAAACCTTGCCTGATGAACCATCAAGCAAGGCTTCAACAATTTAACCTTAAAAAACTCTAATTACTTCTTATGGGCATAGTATCGGTTGAACACAAACCAAGAAGTGTTATGATCTATATTTTGACAAACTTACGACTAAGAGATAAGTCGCCGCTTGTAATGTTTATGATGTAATTGCCGGATGACAATCCGTCTAAAGCAATAGTGGTCCCGATTACACTGTTTTGACTGATAGTCCTACCGGTCATATCATAAATAACATAATCAAAAGTACTTTCCGGTAACCCGCCTACTTGGATTTGTTGCGTAGCCGGGATAGGATAAAGCACCACTTGGTCGGGATTAAAATCGCCTACCCCTAACGCAGACGGTGTCCAAACAAATTGATTTCCAAAAGCAGGTTTACTTAAACTGCTTAAAAGACAAGTATCATTTAAAGTGGTTCCGGCTGCTGTATTCCAACTGGGGCTTGTAGTTGTTCTGATGTTAAAATCGGTGTCGGATGTTTTTAAGCCCATTTCGACATCACTGGCAAAATTGGGATTCAAAATAGTTCTTCCAAAAGCGATGGCAACTGCATGGGTAGACTCCGATAATTGAATTTGAAAATCGATGATGTCCGGTCCGGCAGCATGATCCAAAGTTTGAATTCTGGCTGTAGCAAACCATTCAATAATAAAAGTTCGGTTTGGCGCCTGTCCCACAACAGCCGATTTAATAGTGGTTTTGGCCTCCGGTATGTCTATGGGATGCAAGTCGATTCCCAGAGCCGAAACAATTCCCTGCACTGCAGCAGACTGTGTTGAAGAAATAGGAGCAATAAAAGATAACTCGCTCGGCTGTGCCGCTCCGAACCAAATATATCCGTTTTCAGAAATTCCAAGAGAGGTGTGACTAACACCGCCAAAGTTAAAAGAAAACGGCAAGGTAACGATGGCCGGTGAAACAATGTCATCGGAAACGGTGTGTACGGTAACATTCGGCCCTGTGGTAGTGATATAAGGGAATTGGCTCCCATTCCTGTAAAAGGTGTAACTACCAACTTGAGCTACCATTTGTGAGAAGCAACAGCTCAAGAGTAAAATGAAGAGGTGACGTTTTTTAATGTTCATTTTTTTTGATTTGATGATGATTGATGATGTGAAACTACTACGATATGATTAGGCTACTACAATAAAATGTAATGAAGGCGAATAGTGGCGTACTGAAAGCTTGATGAACATCCCTAGCTTACTCTTGTGCCGAGAAATTTTTAATTTTCAAACAATTTTGAGCTTGCAGCAAATGACGTTCATGATGAACCACCATAAAGCGCAAAGTATCTCCTAAACTGATGGTAATCCAACGCGACATTACGGTTGGGATTTGAACAGCAGCTAAATCGAGGGTGCGACAAGCCTCCAAAAGCTGCAAAAAAGCTTCCTGATTCGCAATAAATTTTTGTAAAACAACAGTATCAACCGGTGTCCCGTTGGGGTTCATGGCGGCTATCGCTTTCATTTTTTTGATTTTCCCCTCTTTGGGTTCCATGAGTTTTACAAAAAATTGTCCTAACCAGCCCGAGCGAAAACTACTGCTACCCTTTTTCACAACCTCTTTTTGTACTGCTTTTTGCAATAAGGGTAAATAAAAAGCATAATAGCGATTCAAGTGAGTCACACATTCTAATACCGACCAGGTATTCGTGTTTTCTTTATAACGAAGCTGACTATCAGCTAGTTTTTGAAATACCTGAACCAAGGCGGTGGCTTTGTGCGTTCGGTCTTCCAAATCGGCTATTAATTCAATGGTGTTGATTTTCATATGATTCGAATTAACGGTTTAACCATTTTTTAAAATCGCCCGAATTGTCTATACTGACTATAACATCGCTATCCGTTGCCGGTACTAATTCGAGCTTAACTCTACTCTTTGACCAAACGGCTATCTTTTGAATAGACGTATAAGAAACAATTGTTTTGCGGTTGATGCGATAAAACATAGCCGGATCTAATTTGGTCATCAAACGTTCTAAAGATGTATCCAACAGGTATTTTTCGTTGGCATGTGTGACCAACTTAGCATACCTTCCGTCACTCTCAAAATAAGCGACTTGTTCAATTGCTATGCTTCGGATATGTTGTCCCAAAGTGACCAAAAATCGCTTTTGATACACATTCCGTTCCCCTTTGATTCGGTCAGCCAATACTAAAGCGGCTTCGAGTAAACACTGAACTATAGCGTCATTGAGTGGTACTTTTGCCTCAGCAGCAAACGAATTTCCGAACAAGCGGCTAACCAATTCAAGGTCAGATGAGTGAAAAGTAGTCATGGTTTTCATTGTCTTACTTTTTAAGAGTTACTCTGTTTTGTTGAGGCAAAGTTCAAACAATGAAATCAATAAAAAATTGATTCAAATCAATTTCGACAGGGATGCTATTTTTGGCCCCGAATACGACTAAACGTCTCCGGAGTCATTCGAAGATAGGAAGCAATGTATTTGGCCGGTATGTGCTGAAAAAGTTGCGGACTGCGTTTAAAAACCCGATGATAACGTTCGGTGGGAGAAACAGTCAACAAATCGGTTTCCCTTGTAATCAATTGGGTAATAATCCCCTCTAAGGCTTGCGTATACTGCAACAAAAAAGTATTGTTTTGCTTGATATACTCGTAAAAATCATGACGATGAATACGGAGCAGTACCGATTTTTTGAGCGCTTGTATGTAAAATTCAGAAGGAGCACCGGTAAAAAACGAAACCGGAGAATTCATAATAGAATTGGGATACCCAAAACGAATGATTTGCTCTTGATACTCGGTAATGTAAAATATTTTAAAGGCACCTTCTTCTACAATATACAGATACTGATCAATCATACCTTCCGCCACCAAATATTCATCACGCTGAATGGTAATTCGCTCAGCATGAATCTCATCGGGATTGCGCAAATTAGCCCATAAGTTATCCTCTTTTGGTGTTGGCATATGGAATTATCCTTTCTTCAAAAATAGAAAAAAATAGAGTGCCGCGAATCACCTTGACAAATTCTTTTGAAAACGGTGAAGTAATCGCAGGAGGAAGCACCACAAAACTCGTCTGTTATTTAATACTATGATAAAAAACAAATGACAGATAGTGGAGACAGCCTTTAAGCAATAACACTTTTTTCCGAGGACATTACGGGTATGGTTAGTAACCGGTTTTGAGCCTGCAGCAAATGCCGCTCATTATGAGCCACAATAAAACGCAAAGTATCGCCCAAACTCAATGTGACCCACTTAGATAGTACTGTAGGAATGGTTGGAGCGCTGATATCATAAGCTTTACAAAGATTCAAAAGCGCTGTGAACTCCGATTGATATTCGATAAATAATGACAACTCATCCCTTTGCAAAATAGTGTGATTGGGATTCATAGCAGGCACCGCCTTCATTTTTTTTACCTTATCCGACTCGGTTTCCATCAAACGCACAAAATAGTTCCCTAAAAAACCGGTCTTAAAAACAATCACCCCTTTATGTGGCGTGCTTTTTGACAATGCTTCCCGCAATAACGGAAGGTAGAATGTGTAATAGCAATTTAAATGCGCAATACATTCTAATACCGACCAAGATTCGGAATCGGCCTTGTAACGCAAATCCGAATCATCCCTGGTGATAAAGCAACGAACAATGGTTGCCTGGTGCAGTGTTCTACTTTGTAAATCTTCCAATAACTCAATGGCATTAATTTTCATAGCATTTTAAATCAGTAGCTTCTAATATCAGTTATCAATGTTACGGCTTCAAAATAACAAATCATCGGGTGTCCGAAAGGAGTCCGGTGTAATCAAAGAGGTATTTTTTGTAATGGAAGCCAACAGCAACGTCAAAGAGCGGATGGACAAGTCCGAGAGGATGCAAAACCAATAAAATCGAGCTTCATTTTTCAAAAGGAAAGATTCAATACCCGTAAAATCTCTTCTGTTACATTCCCTTACAAAGTTGGCACTCACCTTTTATAGTTTTACAGCCGAAGTTCCGAATACCGGAATTTCAAAAAAAAATCATCAATTAAAAATTAAAAAAATGAAACACACGAAAAAAATGCTCGTAATGTTGACCTTGCTCGGTTTTGTTTATATCAGCCAAGCACAAGAGGTAAAATGGGGAATCAAAGCCGGTTATAGTGTCTCAAATTTCAAAGGAGATTATGACCAAATTGATTATGTTTCCGGTTTTCATGCCGGTGGACTCGTAAAAATGGGTTTAAATGAAAAATGGGGATTACAAGCCGAACTGTTGTATGCCATGGAAGGAGGGCAATACGACTTGGCGATCAGTGAGCCTCCTTTAAGTGCTAAAATAGCTGAGAAAGTAACATTAGGATACCTCAATCTTCCTCTTATGGCACAATACAAAGTGGCCGGAGGTCTTACCTTAGAAGCCGGTCCGCAAATCGGATTCTTATTGAGCGGCAAAACCGAATACAATTCAGAAGTGACTATAGGAGAAGAAATCATCACCGATTCGGGAGAGATTGATATTAAAGACCGATTAAAAACCCTTAGTTATGGGGTAAATCTTGGATTGGGATATGAATTCAAAAACAATCTTTTTTTACAAGCCCGTTATCATTTAGGATTAGCCAATATTTCAAAAGAAAATACCACTGCAAATGAAGAAGAAGAACCTTTAGGATTAAACCCCGACCAACTTAAAAACCAAGGGTTTCAATTTTCATTAGGCTACCGTTTTTAAAAAACAATGTTTTGTTTGACCTCTGCCGTAAACCTTGTGTTGGGCAGAGGTTTTTTTGTTGTAACTAAACGCTCAAAAAAAAGGTATTCTCTGTTAGAATACCTTTGGAGTCAAATCCCGTCAAATGGCCAATTGCATATCATAGTCAGCTGCCGTGGAAATTACCTTTTGGATAATATCGGAGGATAGGGACTGTTCCTGTGCATCAGGCACATCCACAGCTACACCCATGGTCTCAAAAAAAGCGGCAAATCCTTTAGGACTGTGAATGTTAACCCACTTACATGACTTTTCTGAAGCATTTCTGAAAGTATGTAAGGTATTGGGCGGTAAAGTGATAAAATCACCCGACTTAGCCGTTTTTACAACACCGTCAATAATAAACTCCATCTCGCCTTCTAACATTAAAAAGGACTCATGATAACTGTGATGCATGTGGGGTGGCGGTCCTTGTACTTGAGCCGGTGTTTCTCCAACCATGATGTCATAGTCTCCTGAGGCATTAAGGGAGGTCACGTGGTGACCCAAAACCCAACGTTTGATTGTCTGATTCATTTTTTGATTATTTTATGAGATTATTATCTCACAAAGGTAAGACATATTTTGAAAAAACAAAATTTTATAAGATATTTGTCTCATGAGAAATAAATATATCGAATCCGGAAGAAGCAAACAGAAGTATCATACCCGAGAAAAGATTTTGTCAGCAGCCCAGCAGTTGCTTCAGTCAAAGACCGATTTTACCCTAGAGGAAGTGGCACAGAATGCCAAATTATCAAGAGCAACCGTGTACCGTTACTACTCTAATAGTGATGCTCTCTCAGCAGAGGCAGTTTTAGACAGATTAACGAAAGACTCCTCATCAATTGCAAAAGATATAAAAGGAGATGATGTATTGTCGCGATGTTTGGAAATTCAACACTATTACAACAACTTGGCATTGGACAATGAAGCTGCTTTCCGAAAATACTTGAGCATTGTATTAACCAACACATCAGAAGTAGAACAAGTAAGAGGCGGAAGAAGAGTGGAAACCTTAAAAGCAACCTTGGAAAACAGTAACCCGAACCTCACCACAAAAGATAAAACAAATCTTATTCATGCCGCGAGTATACTCATGGGAATTGAAGCATTCATCGTGACAAAAGATGTATGTGGATTGGATAACGAAAACTCAAAAGCTACGCTCAAATGGGCAATGGAAATGATGATAAAAGGAGTACTAAAAGCAGACAAATAAAAAAAGATAACAAATTATAAAATTAAATACGAATTACCGGTAATATGACAAGGGCTCAAAAGTCAATTATGGGTAGCTTGCCGATACCTACCGGTATTAAGCCAAATAAATTACTAATAAACATTTAAATCAATCAAAAATGAATCAGCTGTTACAAAACGATCTTAATCAACTCGATGCAATTTTGGAGAAAACCAAACAACAAGGACTCTCCTACACGCATCAATTAAACACCAGACCAACCTCTACTCGCACCATCATCACCAAAAAAGACACCTTAAATCCCGAAGGCTTAGGCGCTTTGGGAGCTTTAGAGGCATTTAATGAACGCCTCGAGCCGTTAATGGTCGCCTCATCCGGACCACGGTATTGGGGTTTTGTCACCGGTGGTTCAACGCCGGGTGCCATCGTAGGCGATTGGTTAGCCACCGTATACGACCAAAATACACAGTCTGAAAACGGCAATGGCGATAACTCCGCCAAAATTGAATTGGAAACGATTCAGTTATTATTGGATCTCTTAGAACTTCCTAAGGAATATCTGGGTGGCTTTGTCACCGGAGCGACCATGTCTAATTTTACGGCACTGGCCGTAGGTCGCCAATGGTTGGGAAAACAAAAAGGAATTGATATCGCTAAAGAAGGAGTTACTCCTAACTTAAAAGTGCTTACAGCCACGCCGCACTCTTCCGCCTTGAAATCGTTGGCGCTATTGGGAATGGGCAGCAACAATTTTATAAAAATTAAGGTCCTGGAAGGCAACCGGGAAGCTATAGATCCGGTCGATTTGGAGCAAAAAATCATGGCCTTAGAAGGAGCCCCTTTTATCCTGATTTCAAGCGGAGGAACGGTAAACACCGTCGATTTTGATGATTTTGAAGCCATTAGTAAATTAAGAGAAAAATATGCCTTTTGGTGGCACATTGATGCCGCTTTCGGTGGGTTTGCTGCCTGCTCTCCTTCACACAAACACTTATTAAAAGGTTGGGAAGGAGCTGACAGTATCACGGTAGATTGTCATAAATGGCTCAATGTTCCTTACGAAAGTGCTGTGTTTTTTATCAAAGAAAAACACCGAAAGTTGCAAGTGGAAACGTTTCAAAATTCGAATGCCCCCTATTTGGGCGATCCGTTGGAAAATTTTACCTACCTCAACTTTTTGCCCGAAAACTCCAGAAGACTGAAAGCACTTCCGGCCTGGTTTTCACTCATGGCTTATGGTAAAAACGGCTATCGCGATATCGTGGAAAACAATATCCAAAATGCGCTTCAATTGGGTGCTTTTGTCGAGACAAATCCACTTTTTGAAATCCTGGCACCGGTCCGACTCAATACGGTTTGCTTTAGCTTAGCCGGAACGGAAAACCAAGAAAACGTCAATATATTTTTGAAAAAACTCAACGATACCGGTAAAGTGTTTATGACCCCAACCGTGTACAACGGCAAAAAAGGCATACGTGCCGCCTTTGTGAATTGGAGAACCTCAGCCCATGACATTGTCGAAGTAACCCAATTAATGGAAACCTTAGCCAAAGCATGAGAGAAATTATCGATTTAAGTCAGGAAATTTACAACGGTATGCCTGTTTTTAAAGGCTTACCTGAGGTCAAAATAAGTGTGCACGCTACCCATGAAGTATGGGAAGGAATTGAAAATCCAACCACGTCTACGCCCAGCGTTTACCAATTAGAACTCGGAGAACACACCGGGACGCATGTAGATGCCATAAGCCATATGGGGAAAGAGTATAAAACACAAACCATAGACACCATGCCGCTTTCGATGTTTTATACCGAAGGCTTTTGTCTCGATTTCTCGCATAAAGACCTGCGGGAGCTCATTACAGCAGCCGAAATCAAAGCGGCCTGTGAAAAAGAGGGAATGGCTATTCAAAAAGGAGATACGGTGTTGCTGTATACCAACCATTACCGTAAGCATTATAACACTGCCGATTGGCCCAACGGCCCGGGAATTACAGCCGAAGCGGCGCAATGGCTAGGAGAATGCCACATAGCTGCTTTTGGGGTGGAGACGATGTCGCCCGGCGTTCCCAAAATCTCTAATCGGGAAGTCCACCAAATTTGCGGTGCTATGGGATTTACACATTACGAAAACCTAATAAACCTTCATGAATTACTCGGTAGAGGGCGTTTTCGCTTTATAGCCTTACCGTTAAAAATCAGAGGAGGCACCGGCTCTCCGGTACGAGCCGTAGCCGTTTTTGAATAAATTACAGGTTCTAAAATAAAAAACCCCGATTGTAAAAATCGGGGTTTCTTTTGAGGTCCACATGTTACGATAAAGGTTCGGCTGTAAATCCTGATTCTTTAACGATTTCAATAACATCAGCCTCACTAACATTAGGATTCGTGACCGTCAACGTTTTCTTCAGGGTCATCAAATCAACTTCCCATTGTCCTTCGCCTAATTTCTCATCGAGTACCGGAGAGGCTTTGGAAATACATCCGGTACATTTAATATTGGTTTTGAATTGTAAAGTGTTCATAACGTATAAATATTTAATTAATATAAACTTTTATTTTGAGGTTTTTATCGAAAAAACGGTCATTAATGTTGCCAAACCACTCAACACGGCTGCAGCGGTAAAAGCAGTTTGAAATCCGGCGACCAATCCTTCCTGAGGACTCGCTACTACAGTGCTTACCGATGAAGTTTTTGCTGCAGCTATCACAACAATTACGGCCAAACCTAAAGCCGATCCGATTTGGTAACTGGTATTCACCAATCCCGAAGCCAATCCCATCTCCTCCGGTTTAGCACCCGACATAGCTGCCATAGTACTTGGAATATAAGCCAACGACATTCCTACAGCACCCAATAATGAAGCCGGTAACACATGAGTTACAAAGGAACCTTCAACCGGTACCAAACTAAAAAGTACTAGTGAGGCTGTCAGAAACAATAGTCCGGCAATCAAATTGGCTTTAAAACCAAACTTTACCACTAATTTTCCGGTAAAGCCAACCATCACAATCATGATAACCAGGGTCATCGGAAGCAATGCTAAACCGCTGTTAAAGGCCGTATAGTGAAGTACCTGTTGCAAATAAAGATTCAGATAAAACCAAAGCGGAATCCATGAACCGGCCAACAATGCCGTAATGATATTTCCGGCAGAGAGGTTAGGAACTTTAAAAATAGATAGTGGCAGAAGCGGTTCTTTCTTGCGCCCTTGACTTACCAGAAAAACGGAGAATAACACCACGGCCACCAACAGCAATCCTAAAGTTTTATAGGACAGCCAACCTGCTGACTCGGCTGAAACTATGGCGTAAACCATCAACACTAGGGCTGATGTTGCCATAATTGCTCCCGACATATCCACACTGCCTTTTTGGGTGGTGCCTTTTTGCAATACTTTTGGCGATTGAATGAGGACAAACAATCCGATGGGAATATTGATTAAAAAGATCCATTCCCACGACATCCATTCGGTAATGACTCCTCCTAAAAATACCCCGGCTGAACCACCGGCCGCAGCAGCGGCTCCCCAATAGCCAAAGGCCTTTCCTAATTCTTGAGGATCGGTAAACATGGTCATCACCATGGTGAGAGCAGCAGGTGCAATAAAAGCGGAACCCAGTCCTTGTAATGCACGAGCAGTATTTAATGCCGAATCAGACCAAGCTACACCCGCAAATAAAGAGGCAAGCGTAAGTAGGGCAAATCCCCACATAAAGGTTTTACGCGCTCCGATTAAGTCCGACAGCTTCCCGCCCAAAAGCAGGAAACCACCGAAGAAAATAACATAAGCGTTAAATATCCATTGCAATCCGGTTTGACTGTATCCCAAGTCTGACTGAATGGCCGGTAAAGCTACTCCAATGATAGAAGTATCCATAATGACTATGAATTGTGCTATACACAGTAAAAATAAAGCGGTCCATCTTAATGGGTATGGCGCACTTGTTGTTGATTGATTACTTTTCATGACTTTAATATTGTTAAACAAAGTTAGTTTCAGAATACATCCTGAACCTTGCACTTTTTTCTTCTTTTTTACTATAATTTTTTAAAATTGACTTACTCTAGTGAACCCAATGCCTTTTCAAAAGCTACCGTTAAAACCTTGAGCTCATATACCGCCATAAGGTAATTGAGCTGCGCCGTATGCAAAGCCACTTCAGCGTCATTTACTTCCAACATAGAACCCAAATCATGGAGATATCGGTTGCTGTTTATAGAAAAATTCAGGGTTGCCGCTTCAACTGTCTTTTTTTGAATTTCCAATTGGGCTTTTGCATTTTTCCAATTACCGGCTATAGTATGCAACTCTAAACCGGCTTCTTCCTTCATATCATCGAGCTTCAATTTTTCTTGCTCAATTTTAATTTTACTTTGGCGGGCCTTAGCATTAAAAATACCGCCGTTAAAAACCGGCAAGGCTACCTGTAAGCCTAAATAACCGGTCTTAGGGAATGGATATCGAGCCATATTAAGATCATCCGCTTGGGCCTGAAGTTGGTATTGCCCAATTAGTGAAACTTGCGGTAAAAAATTCCCTTTAACCGCCGACAATTGGCGCTCTTCACGCTCTACGACAAATCCCTGGCGTAGAATATCATTGCGATGTTGGAGTGCTTCAGTTGCTTTTTGTTCTAATACCGAAAACTTTTCCGATTCACCCTCTAAAACCAACGCATCTGAAAGTTCCAATGTAGCACTGTCCATACCCAAGAGCTTTTTAAATCTGTGATTGGCCACTTCAAGAGTGGTGTTTAAATACGCTATAGTAGATTTTAAATTTTCCACAGCTATGTAACTCCTTAAGGTGTCCATTTTCAAAGCCCTTCCCGCCATCAATAAAGATTTGGAGTCGGCCAACGCCTTCTGATTTCGAGTTAAACTAATATGTTGCAACTCCAACTGATTTTTCAATAGTTGAATGCCATAATATTCTTGGGTTACCTGATACATTAATTGGCTTTTCATCTCCCGGGTATACTCCTTTTGAATCTTCTCATCCAAACGAGCCACCTCTTTTTGCCGTTTGATTGGCTTAGCCAACAACGGTTGGTGCAGTGTAACTCCGGCATTCAAGGCGTTTAACCCACCAACACTAACATCTTGTACCGGATTTGATGTTCCGGCAAAAGAGCCCGGTAAAAAAATAACTTGTCGATCGAAATAGTGGGATACCGTTCCGTTCAGTTGCACGGAAGGAAGCAATTTTCCTCTCCATTCATTAGTAACTTCTTGGGATCTTTTTTCTTCAAGCTTTTGAACCGAAAGACTTCTATTATTGGCTAAAGCCAACTCTTTCGCGTCTTGCAAAGTCAGATATGTCGCTTGCGCCTCAGAAAGATAGGGAGTCAATAACGTCAATAAAAGCAAGACTATTTTATAAAATAATGTTTTCATAATACGTGTTTTAGATTTCATTAGTGGACTCCGATGGCAATGCTTCGGGCGATGTAATTACCGATTTGACTGTGGAACCGGATAAATAAGAATACACCGCCGGTATGATAAACAAGGTTAAGATTCCGGCAAAAAGTAAACCGCCTACAATAACAATCCCCAACGATTGTCTGCTGTTAAAAGTGAGCGCAATAGGCAGAGCTCCGAAAATCATAGCTAAGGAAGTCATCAATATCGGTCTGAAACGATGCACCGCCGCTTGGACAACCGCCTCAAATTTGGTCATCCCTTGCGCTTTCAAATCGTTCGCAAATTCTACAATTAAGATTCCGTTTTTGGTAATTAAGCCTACTAAAGTGATAATTCCGATTTGACTGAATACATTTAAACTTTGATCAAACCAATACAAACTGATTAATGCTCCGGTTACTGCCATAGGTACCGTTAACATAATGATAAGCGGATCACGAAGACTTTCAAACTGAGCCGCTAAAATCATGTAAATAAGCAACAAAGCCAATACTAACGTAAATAGAATATTGCCTTGACTTTCTTCATAATCTCGCGCTTGTCCTGCCAGTGAAGTTTTGAAATTTTCACCTAAGACACTTTTTTTGATCGTTTCCATTTCTCGAATACCTTCTTCCAAACTCACACCCGGAGCCAATCCGGCGGAGATAGTGGCAGAGGTATACTGATCATAGCGATAAATAGCCGCAGGACTGATCCCTTCATCCAGAGTAACCAAATTATCCAACGAAATCATATCACCGTGGGCTGATCGGACAGTAATGGATTTTAAGTCACTCAAATCATTGCGCTGTGTCTTTTCAACCTGACCTATAACTTCATATTGACGATCATCTTTTAAGAAGTAACCATAGCGCTGTCCGGATAAAGACAACTGTAAGGCTCTGGAAACTTCCTGTATAGAAACACCCATAAGAGCCGCTTTTTGACGGTCAATATTAATCTTGAGCTCCGGTTTATTCATTTTCAAATCCGAATCCACAAACAGCAACTTTTTGCTTTGACGAGCGGCATTTAAAAATTTCGGCAAGACTTTGTTAAGTGAGTCTAAATTCTGTGCCTGTAAAACATACTGTACCGGCATACCCCCGCCATATCGCGTTCCTATAGTTGGCGGCATATAAGGAAACACCAAAAACTTTCTGAAATTACCCGAAGCCGCACCATACTGATTGTAAATATCTTGTACGGAAGATTTTCGCTCCTTCGGATCTTTGAGATAAATGGTTTGTACCGCAACATTAACCGGCGCAGGTGCCGGTATAAAAGAAATGGCAACCATAGAATACGTTTGATAAAGACCTTCGGTTGAATCGTTGACATATTTGCCCACCTCCAACATGTTTTCTTTCATATAATCATAGGAAACCCCTTCCGGTGCAATAGCAATTAAATTCAGATTGGAACGATCTTCCACAGGCGCCAACTCCGATGGAAGCAAACTCCCTAAAAAGTAAATCAGCCCTCCGGCCACTGCTAAGAATACCCATGCCAACCATCTTCTCTTCATAAAGCCACTTAACAAGTTTTCATATCCTTTGTTGAGTCGGATAAAAAACGGTTCTGTTTGGCGATACAACCAATTGTGTTTATCCTGTCTTTTTAACAAATAAGCACTTAACATCGGAGACAAGGTCAAGGCTACAAAGGCCGAAACCAATACCGAGCCCGAAACAACAATGGCAAACTCTTTGAAAAGTTGTCCGCTGATACCGCCCATAAAAATGATAGGCATAAACACAGCGGCCAAGGTGATGGTTGTTGAAATTACAGCAAAATAAATTTCTTTCGAACCGGCAAAGGCCGCTTCAATCGGACTCATGCCCTCTTCTACTTTTTTATAGATATTTTCCAGTACTACAATAGCATCATCTACCACCAAGCCAATGGCTAAAACCAATCCCAAAAGCGTTAAAACATTGATTGAAAATCCGGCTATATACATTATAAAGAAAGCCGACAGGATGGACACCGGTATAGCCAATACGGGTATTATGGTCGAACGCCAATCTCTTAAAAACAAAAAGATAATCAGTACCACCAAACCAAAAGCGATAAACAAGGTTTCTTCTACTTCCTTAATCGATTCTCTTACCGGCTTGGTAAAATCAAAACCAACAATAAGACGATACTCTTTAGGGACTTCTCGGCGCAATTGCTCTAATCGTTTGTAAAACTCATCAACCACTTCGATGGCGTTAGCACCACGCTGTATTTGAATGGCTACTCCTACTCCGATTCGATTGGCATTGTTAGTTCCGTTAATAATCGCATTACGCTCATTCATTTCGCCCAATTCGGCAAACCCCACATCCTGCAGTCGGATTACCGCGTCATCGGTCTGCTTGATAATCATGGTATTGAAATCGGCCACTGTTGTCAATCGGCCGATAGCACGTACACTCAACTCATTGTTGCTGCCTTCAATACGACCCGATGGCAAGTCGATGTTCTCGCGCAATAATGCCTGACGGATATCTTCCGGGGTTAATCGGAAAGCTGCTAATTTAATAGGATCAAAACGCAGTCGCATAGCATATTTATGATCGCCTACAATGGCTACGCGATTGATTCCGGGAATCGACTGAATACGATCTTTAATCACGGTCGAAGCCAAATGACTTACTTCTTTTATGTCTTTGGTATCGCTTTCTACTTCCAAAAAGGCTACTAAATTATCCGGTGAGGATGCTTTTTCAACTATGGGAGGATCTACATCTGCCGGAATTTGATTTTTTGACTTAGAGACCTTATCACGAACGTCATTCAGAGCATCTTCTAAATTGATATCTCTGTTAAATTCAACAGATATAATACTCACTTGCTCTCTCGATTCAGAGGAAATGGTCCGCAACCCGTTGGCTTCCGCAATGGCTTCCTCCATAGGTTTCGTAATCTTTGAAGCAATTACATCAGGACTCGCGCCCGGATAAAAAGTCACAACCGAAATCACCGGTGGCTCTGTCAAAGGAAATTCTCTGACACCAAGGTATTTCCAACCTACCAAGCCCATAACAACAATAATGGCCGAAAACACACCGGCCAATACCGGCTTTCTTATACTTAATGATGGTAAACTCATAATTTTAAGGTATTAGTATTATTTTGAAGGAATCGCATTAACCGGCATGCCGTGACCCAAACGAAGAATATTGGTAATTACTATCGTATCGCCGTTTTTAATCCCCGAATTAATGATGGCCTCTGATTCCGATCGGTTGGCAATAGTTACCGGAGTTAATTGCGCTTTCCCGTCCACTACGATGTAAACATTGTAGCCATTCTCCCCGGGAATCAAGGCTTCAGACGGTATTTTAATTCCTTTAGTTCCCTCTCTTACAGCCGAAAAGTGTATTTTGGCAGACATGCCACCTTTGAATGCGCCACCGGCATTTCCTGTCAACGCTTGCACACGCACGCTTCGGTTAGCCTCCTCCAAACCGGATTCTACGGCATTTATTGTTGCCGTCTTGAACTGCGTTGAGAGCTGAGTGGTAAACCTGATTTGGCCTCCTTTTTTAACCTGTAAA
Source organism: Flavobacterium sedimenticola (assembly GCF_030053345.1). Taxonomy (GTDB): domain Bacteria; phylum Bacteroidota; class Bacteroidia; order Flavobacteriales; family Flavobacteriaceae; genus Flavobacterium; species Flavobacterium sedimenticola. The sequence goes on along the minus strand of NZ_JASGBP010000002.1, from coordinate 173,933 downwards.
AGATATTTTTCCGGCACCGAAAAGTGAATCTTAACCTTGCTCTGATCTTGTAAATTCACTAAATCAAGTCCGGGTGTGACATAAGCACCCACTGCAACTTTAGAAATCCCGATACGCCCCGAGAACGGAGCTCTGATTTCGGTTTTACTCAACTGGGATAACAGGAACTCTTCCTGAGCCTTCATGGCTTGTAACTTGGTCGCCACATCGTCATACTCTTGCTTTCGAACAGCATCGGTTTGCAGCAGCCTTTCCATTCGTCGTTCATTGAGTTGTGCCAATTGGAGCTCGGCTTTTAGTTCTTTCAACTTTGCTTTTAAATCAGCGTCGTGTAATTTGTAAAGTAATTGCCCTTTAACTACATTGCTTCCGTCACTAAAAGCAATTCGGGAAACTTTTTGGGCGATCTCACTTACAACAGCTATTTCCTGATTAGGAACTATAGTGCCCACAACTACCTCTTCCTGATTTAAATCAGTCTCTTGCGCTACAATAACATCCACAGGAAGAGCACTCGCTCCCGTTGATTGACTATTGGCTTCTTTTGTGGTCTTGGTATCTCCGTCTTGGCAAGAATTCAATGTTAGAATCAACATACCGGCCGCGAGGAATACGCTCCCCAATTTTAAATCTTGTAACATATTAAAACAGTTTAAGTTAATACTATGAAACAAAATTAATTGGACGCGCTCCGTCGGTCTTTGCACTATTAAACGGAAGATTTCTAAAATTTTTTGAATTTGAAACAAAAAAAAAGTCCGGTTTCAAACCGGACTTTCTCTTGCTGATTACCAAATGTAATCGCCTATCTGAATCGGATCATTTTTAATCGCAAACTATTCCCTACCACCGAAACCGAACTCAAAGCCATGGCTGCTCCCGCAATCATAGGATCAAGTAAAAATCCGTTGTAAGGATATAACAATCCGGCGGCTACCGGAATACCGATTAGATTATAAATAAAGGCCCAAAACAAATTCTGCTTGATGGTCGTGATGGTTTTGCTTGACAATGTCAAAGCTTTGGGAATCATATTTAAATCAGAAGTGATTAAGGTCATTTTAGCCACATCCATGGCAATATCGGAACCTTTACCCATGGCAATACTGACATCGGCTTGTGCTAAGGCATGACTATCGTTGATACCGTCTCCCACCATCGCAACTACTTTGCCTTGCGCCTGAAGTTCTTTCACAAAAGAAGCTTTATCTGATGGCATAACTTCGGCCTTGAAATGGGTCAACCCTACTTCTTGTGCCACAGCTTGCGCTGTTTGGGCGTTATCACCGGTCAGCATATACACTTCAATTCCGCGGTCATGAAGCGCTCGAATCGCTTCTTTAGAAGTCGCTTTCACCTTATCGGCTATAGCAATGGCTGCCAAGGTAGTACGGTCGTCTGCAAAGAAAACTACCGTTTTGGCTTCTTTTTGCCATTGGGAAGCCTGCTCGGCTAAGGTCGCATCTACTTCAATTTGGTGTTGTGTCATCAACTTGGGATTACCGATAAAGTAAGACTTGCCGCTATAAGTGGCTTTTACCCCTTTGCCGGTAATACTCTCGAATCGGTCGAGTACTACCGATGCTGTATTTTCGCGTTTTAAAATTTCGGTTACGGCTTCTGCCAACGGATGTTCCGATTGCAGCTCAATGCTGTACAAGACTTGTTTGAACAATGTGGTCTCTTTTGGGTCTGCTTTCCACACCAAATCGGTAACCACCGGTTTTCCTTCGGTAATGGTTCCGGTTTTATCTAAAATGATAGCGTTAACCTTGTGACCCAACTCCAAACTTTCGGCATCTTTGATTAAGATATTGTTCTCCGCTCCTTTACCAATGCCTACCATGATGGCGGTTGGCGTGGCTAATCCGAGCGCACACGGACACGCAATAACCAAGACCGAAACCGAAGTCAGCAAAGCATGCGTCAACGCATTTTCAGTGCCAAACACCATCCAGGCTATAAAAGTCAGTATCGCTATCCCAATGACCACAGGCACAAAAATTCCGGCAATTTTGTCCACTAATTTCTGTACCGGTGGCTTACTGCCTTGCGCTTCCTGTACCATTTTGATGATGTGCGCCAATATGGTATCCCCACCTACTTTTTCCGCTTTGAATTGAAAACTGCCTTTTTGGTTGATGGTACCGGCGTATACTTTGGTTCCTTTACTTTTTTCAACCGGTATCGGTTCACCGCTAATCATACTTTCGTCTACAAAAGAGATGCCGTGGGTTACTTCACCGTCAACCGGAATTTTATCCCCCGGTTTGACCACAATAATGTCACCAATAACGACTGAGGCTATCGGAACTTCTGCTTCCTTACCGTCTGTTATGACCGTTACCGTTTTAGGTTGAAGACCCATTAATTTTTTAATAGCCGATGACGTATTGGATTTGGCCTTTTCTTCTAACAATTTTCCAATCGAAATAAAAGCCACAATCACGGCTGCCGCTTCAAAGTAAACATGGGCGTGTAAACCTCTTTCATGCCAAAAGGCCGGAAAAAAAGTATTAAAAACACTGAAAAGATAAGCAATACCGGTACTCAAAGCGACCAGCGTATCCATGTTAGCTTTACCGTGTTTGGCTTGCTTATACGCATTGGCAAAGAAACTTCTTCCGAAATAAAACACCACCGGCGTCGCTAAAGTCATCATGATGTAGTTGCCGTAAGGCATATCCATAAAAAACATCCCGATAATGGTGATGGGAATCGATAGCAATATGGCTAAAACGGTTCTCTTTTTAAGAGCTTCATAATGCTTTTGCTGTTGGTCTTGTTGCGCCTGAAAAGGATCCTCCTCATTCACTATCAAGTCGTATCCGATGGATCGGGTTCGGTTTTGAATTTCTTCGATGGTCACCGCATCCGAATACTCAATCCAAGCCGATTGATTGGCATAATTAACCGAAGCATCTTTGACGCCTTCGGTCGCTTTGATAATACTTTCCACACTAATGGCGCAAGCCGCACAAGTCATACCCGTAACCGGAAAGGTTTGCTTGGTGAAAATATTCTTTTTGTCGGGTATCGGAACTGTTGTTTTGGTAGTTTCCATAATTAAAAATGGGTGTTAAACACAAGGGATTGATTTGTAAAATCGGGCGGTACTTCTGAAGTTACGCCCCTGATGATGATTGAAACTCCTTTGCTGAAAAAGAAGCTGTTTTTCGTATATTTTTATAATAGTTGGTGTCAAAACCGGTATACGATTTTAATTGTCGGGACAAATGGGAAACACTGCTGTATCCCAATTCATCGGATATCTCAGTAAGTGATTTATCGGTTTGGATGAGTTGCTCTTTTACTTTTAAAATGCGTTGGGTAATAATGTACTTCTCGAGCGTTACACCTTCAATTTCAGAAAAGACCGCACTCAGATAAGCATACTCTTTTTGTAAATGCCGACTCAAATAATCGGAAAACTTAATGGTATTTCGGGTTTCCGCTTGGCGATCGATTCCTGTTTTTACCCATTCCTTCACAGCGGCCACCAATTGGATTTTTTTATCAGACAACAATTCAAATCCATACTTTTCAATGGTCTTTTGTATCGTATCTTCATCCACATGAGCCGGTAGTTCGCCTTTGAAAAAAACCTCTCCCAACTGAATTGAGGTAATTTCTAAACCAATGAGAGAAAGTTCCTCAAAGAGGATGGCTATACATCGGGTGCATACCATCCCTTTAATCTGAAGTCTGTTTGTGCTTTGCATATCCTTTTGATTTAGTGAAACAAAGGTAGAACCGAGTACAGAACAGATTGTTATAAAATTCCGGATAAGATGTGTAAAATTTTATAATTGATCGAGCGATTGCCGCTTGTTTTCTTTAACCAATTTGAAATGGGAAGGCGTAAGTCCGGTGACTTTTTTAAATTGTGTAGAAAGATGCTGTACATTACTGTAGCCTAACTTATAGGCAATTTCACTCAACGAAAGTTCATTGTATACCAAAAGTTCCTTGACTCTTTCAATTCGCTGTAAAATGATAAATTGCTCAATGGTTATTCCTTCGGTGGTAGAAAAAATTGAGCTGATGTAATTGTACTCCACCGGGATTTGTTGGGCAATAATGTCTGAAAAGTTTCTTTGCAACACCACCTCATCACTCCCGTGAATGATGCCCACGATAATATTCTTCACTTTTTCAATAATCATCGCTTTGCGGTCATCGAGTACCTCAAAACCGTGAGCCGCTAACCGATGCTTTAACAGCACTAATTGCTCTTCCGATAAAGACTCCTTAAACGTAACTTCACCCAATTGCACCTGCTCGGGTACCAAACCGTGATTGGCTAACTCCTGAGTAACCACCATAATGCAACGTTGGCATACCATATTTTTTACCGCTATCTTCATAAGAACAATTTAAATATTGAAATACAGAAACCCATACAAAGATAAAGACTCTTCGGTTTACTTACTGCTGCAGGGTTTCGAATACGTGTAAACCCACAAAAAATCACCACCTTGTTCCACTTCCCGTTCTCGGATAAAGCCAAGTCTCTCCAATAGCTGTATGGAGCTTTGGTTTTCCTTCATGGTAACCGCAAATAGGGTATCGTGGGTCTTCGTCAATTCGGTTAACAAACAAGCTGCCGCTTCAAAAGCGTACCCTTTTCCCGAATATTGCGGTAAGAAGGCAAAACCCAAATCGGGAAAATCTAAGTAATCCCGCTGAATTACCGTAAGAATCCCTATTGGTCGGCGATTTTCTTTTAAAAACACAGTGTAATAATCCAAATCGGGATGGGTTGTTACTTTCTGAATATAGGCTTCAGCATCTGCTAAAGTGTTCACATTTCGATTGCCGATAAATTGCAACCACCCTTGGGAATTCAGTAACTCTTGGATAAACCCGGCTACATTGGCTTGTAAAGGTTCAAACCAAAGTCGGGCGGTTTCATACTGCTTTTCATTCATATAATATTAATAATTTAATTGTATCCCGAAACCTAGTTTCATATCGCTATCATAATGGACGGTGATGCCGGAATGTCGCGTCGTGATGTAGCGTAAACCAGCCATATACTCTTTATCGGTATTCCACATCACATTCATGCGCAATCTTTTGGACAACGGTATATCCATGCGTTCCAATTGGATTCTGAAATTACCGTCGTCGTAGGCTTCTGCTTGCGCTTTGATAAGCATGGGCAACGTGTATTCGACACCCAAACTGAAAACACCTCTTTTGTCTTTAGTACTGGTTTGCCCAAAGAGGTTTTCTTCCATTTCACCGGCTTCCATTTTGCGATAGCGCCAATCGAACCCTACAAATGGCATCAGCCATTGCATCTTGCCGATATAACGACCAATGTGGGTTTCGGTTTCGTAACCGTGCATGTCGTTATACCCTAAACGCCATTCGGTACCGATACTCCAACGTGTATTTTGAATCATCAAGCCGCCGTCGTTCCCGTTCGTCGCAAAATCATTTTCGGCCATGATGTGAAATTCCCTGTCATCGGCAAATAACTTACGTTGCGCCAATTTCGGATTTGGGATTAAAGGATTAGCCGCCTGATTTTCATACGTAAAAACGCGTCCCATGCCGCTCATCATGTGATAGAGAATATGACAGTGAAAAAACCAATCGCCTTCTACATTGGCATGAAACTCTAAAGTATCGGTTTCCATCGGCATAATGTCGATAACATTTTTCAACGGAGCATAATCGCCTTGACCGTTTACCACCCTAAAATCATGACCGTGTAAATGCATCGGGTGACGCATCATGGAACCGTTGTAGAGCACTATCCTGACATTCTCTCCTTTTCTAATCAATATTTTATCGGTTTCCGACACTACTTTATTGTCCAAACTCCACACATAGCGGTTCATATTACCCGATAATTCAAATCGCAATTCTTTAACAGGACCTTCAGGCAAAGTTGTTTTCTGCGGGGCTTTGAGCATGGCATAATTAAGCGTCACTATGTCGGAAAGTGCATTGCCATCGTATTGATTCGGATTGGATTCCGTACTATTTCGCTTTGTTTTTTGAATTTCGGGACCGGTAATCTCGGGATACATGACCACATTCATATCCATTTGATTGAGTGACATCTGCATGCCCATATCGTCCAAATCGCCGTTCATTTTCATCATGTCGTTCATCATCTTCATTCCTTCAAAATATTTCAGCTTGGGTAATGGGGTGGCCAATTGTTTGACGCCACTTCCCAAAATGAGAGAAGTCGATTTGGTCCGGTCTTCGGCAGTTGCCAGAAATTCATACGCTTTACCGTCCTCGGGAATGGTCACAATCACATCATAGGTTTCGGAAACGGCAATGAGTAGTCGGTCTACTTCTACCGGCTCTACATCGTTGCCGTCACTGGCTACAACGGTAATTTTTCCACCGGAATAGGTGAGCCAAAAATAGGTCGATGCCCCACCGTTAGAGATACGCAAACGTACCTTATCTCCGGCCTTAAATTGCGGAAACTCATTTTGGGTTTTACCGTTAATGAGGAATCTATCATAATACACATCGCTCACATCCATCGCATTCATGCGCTTCCATTCGTTGGTAAGCTTGGTCATAAAATGCCCGCTGCGAATGGCTTCGGCATAACTCTGGGTGGTTCCTTTTTTGATGGCAAACCAATCGGTCGCATTGTGCAACATGCGGTGTACATTTTCAGGTTTCATATCGGTCCACTCACTCAAGATGACCGGAATGGCAGGCAAATCATCGATGCCTTTTCTGAAAGTCGGATCCTCGGGTCTTTTATTCATAATAAAAGAACCGTACATGCCGATTTGCTCCTGCAATTCGGTATGACTGTGGTACCAATGCGTGCCGTTTTGAATAATCGGAAACCGATACAGGTGCGTCGAGTGCGGCGGAATGGGCATTTGCGTCAAATTAGGCACCCCGTCTTCTTTGTTAGGCAAAAACAAACCATGCCAATGCAGGGAGGTTTCCTCATCTAATTCGTTATGCACATAGATTTCTGCCATGTCACCTTCGGTAAAGGTTAGGGTTGGCATCGGAATTTGGCCGTTGACCGCAATGGCTCTTTTGGGCTTTCCTGTAAAATTTACAATGGTATCCCGTACGTATAAATCATACCGCACCGTTTTGGAAATGGTTTTGGGAGTGGCAACAGCTGCTTCCGAAATCACAACAGAGGCGGATTTCTTTGTCGTATCACTGTCCGTCTTTTTTGGGGTTTCCGGCGAGGGACTACTTTTGGGTGTCGACTTCACTCTTGCTTTTTTCTCCTTGATCAAGGTCATGCCGCATTTGGGGCATTTCCCCGGTTGGGTCGATCGGACTTCAGGATGCATTAAGCAAGTATAAGTGCCGGATTGTTGGTGAAAACCAAACCCATCCGATGGATACGCTTCTTTGGTGGAACCCAAAATAACGGAAGTAAAAAACAACAGTACCAGCAGTATTTTTTTCATATGTAATACTATTTAACTTTGATTATAAAACGCTATGACACCACCAAACATTTCTGGTTGGTAGCTAAAGACTTTTGGGTACATCATAAAGTATCCGAAACCGAACAATGTATTTATTTCGTTACCGGTTCGGTAAGCTCCATACCGCACTTCGAACACGCTTCTCCTTTTTTGCCTTGCACCTCAGGGTGCATCGGACAAGCATACAACGCCATGGCATCTTTATTTACGGCATTTGATCCCGTTACCGTTGTGGTGTCTTTGGAAATCACAATGGAATCTGAATGATGTTCGTGGCCGACATGGTGTTCGGCATTGTCGGTTTTGGGTTTACAAGAAACCAATGTTAATACTGCTACAGCAGCAATATAAAAAATATTTTTCATGGTAGTACTCTTTACCGTTTATCCAAACGTTTCTTTAATTTTACCGCAAGTAAGCATTTGCGCTCCGTAATACGGATTCTTAATGTCTTTGCTTTCACTAATCCAAACGGAGCCTCCTTCATACATCGGACAAAAGTCGAGATACAATTTTTGGCCAGCGCCGAAGGTAGTAATCAACTCCTGCATACTTTTGCTTAACTCTTGAAACGCTTTTCTTTGTTTGTCCGACTTTCCGGCCGAAGCTGTAATAATTTGAGTTTGCTTTTGCGCCTGCTGAATGATGGCCTGCCATTTGGCTTTTTGGGTAGCCGATAAACCCTCGGGAGTCACTTCATCTAAGGTTTTGGACAAAGCAACTCCGAATTGTGCGGCACCTTTGAAATCGCTTTTCACTAAAGCATTTTTAATTTTCAAATAGCCGTTAACAATCTCATTCGTAGAGAATGAAGTTTGGGTAATAACAATCGAATGGTTTGGTTTGAAACCATAGGTATCGCTTTGGCCTTTTCCAAAGGATAAAAAGCCAAATGCCAGCGTAGTAATGGAAAAAAAAGTTGTTTTCATGATTATTTTGTTTCAAAGTTAATCATTTTTTTGGTTACCTCTTAGGCTAAAGAAGGTATATTGAAGATTCAGATAGAACCCGTTTGGTGCCGAGCGCAACATGGAGCTGTACAATTCTTGTTTGTAAGCCAAATCAATTCGGGCCTGACTGTTAAGGATAAATTGTACCGAGGGAACGATATCCAAAAAAGATCTTTGATTTTCGGTTAAGGTTTGTCCCATAAACTCCAACATAAAATTGATATTGGTTTGCTTGTAATCGGAATAACGCTTTGGATACATTAACTTCCCTACTGATAAGGTATAATTGAATGCTACATCACTTTGAGTATCCGGAAAAGGATAATCCGGCTTATTGTCTAAGGCCTTTTCAACACTGACTGATGAACTGATGGCTACTTTCTGAATCAGTTGGGTAGCCACCATCCCGAATTCAAAACCCGAATTATGTCCCATGGTTTCAATCTCTTCCTGATGAATATCGGCGTTGTTAAAACTATAGCGTCCAAAGGCAGCCATGCGGAAATGACTGTGCAAATCATCGGTAGAGAGAAAACGGTATTTGGCATACAACGACCCCCCTTCGGTTTTTAATTCGCTGCTGGTACTGTTCCGATTACTGATAAACCCGGAAACTCTTAGCATCAAATTCTTGTCAACGCCCCAAGTAATTTCGGGCATCATGTGATAATTATAACCTTCTTTATATTGTTCTTTCATCAAAGACTCACCCAATTTAATTCCTACAGAACCGGCAGGAACATTACTCGCGGGCTCAGTAACCACAAATAACTCTTGTGCTCGAACAGCATAGGTTAGTAAAATGAAAATAGAAATAAAAACAGCCCTCATCTTACATCATTTTTACATGAAACGTTTTCGCATCACCGGCAGCATATGTAGGGTATTTAGACAAGGCTTTGGCCGTTTTTTTATACTCCTTTGGCGTGATAAAACCTTTGTCCATTACTTTTACGGCAACCTCCTCTTTTCCCGGATTGGTTTTTTGATCCAGAAAAACATACGTAGAACCTTCCGGAGTAATCGCCACACTATTCTCCCATTTCGAATGATTAAGGGTTAGGGTAACAATCATGGAACCTACAAAGAATCCGGCCTTTTCCACCTTTTGCTTTAGGATAAGCGGCGTAATTTGGTTTTCCTTTTTTAGGTGTACCGTAAAGGTATTTGTGTTCAAATCGGTGCTCACACGTTCTACCTCGGGGAGGGTTTTCAATTGCTTATTAATCGCATTGGAACACATAGAACAGGTTAAACCGGTAGCCATTATTTCTACCTTAGTGATTTGAGCGTAAGATGCTATTGTGGTAAAAAATACCAAAAGCATCACAAACATTAATTTAGTTTTCATTTTTTATTTAGAGTTTAAAAGATTACGAATGTCCTGCAGCGTTGGATTTACAGCTATTAATGTACCTGCCCTGTCAAAAAGGAATGAAGCCGGCAGTTGCTCTACACCGAAATATACTGCAGTGGTAGCATCAAACCCGTTGGGGTCATGGAATTGCGGGTAATTGATTTTATCTTTCTCAATCGCCTTTATCCATTTCTCGGTATCGGTATCCAAGGAGATGCCAACAATGGTAAAATCTGTTACGTCATAGCTGTTTTGCAACGCAACCAGTTCTTTGTTTTTCTTTCTGCACGGGGCACACCATGAAGCCCAAAAGTCGATAAGCACATAGCTCCCTTTACCGGCAGCAATCGTATCTTTCACCCCATCAGGATTATTTAAAACCAGAGACGGCAGCGTGTCTCCCAATTTGATTTGAGCGGAAAGACTTAAAGAAAGCGTCAGCAGTAACAACAGTATACTTTTTTTCATTGTTCAGGAAATTAATTCTAACCCTGCAAAGTACCGGGATTACGCCCGATTGGCTTTTGCACAATTCCTGAAATGATGTGTAAAATTTTCTAACCGTTTGATGCTGAAAGCAAATAAAAAAAGAAGATCCTCAACAATAACAACCGATGACAAAACGAAGTTGCTACACAGTACGCGGAGCGTGTGTGCTTTGAAGGAATGCTGTACTTAATAGGGTGCTTTTTTTTATGGGTAGGTAATCACCGCTCCCGAACTCAGCTCGTATTCCGACTTTGTGGCAGTGGCAGCTGCATCGGTTTGCAACAGCCAGCGGTTGTTTTCATAGCGCAATCGGGTACAAAACCTCCCGTATAAAGTGCCTACAACCGTATCTTTTTGGACAATCTCCAACAAAAAAACCGTAATCGGTAATGGTGCGGAACGCGTCTAGATGGCGCTTTGCCATTTTAAAAGCAATCGCAAATGCGGTTGGTTTTGAGTTACGGATTGAAAATAATGCTCATAAAAAGCGCGAATCGCTTTTTGCCCGGCAACAGCACTTGTAGGATTTGATGCTTTAACTCAGCGTTTCCCATCGCCGGAACTCTCTTTTTAAACTCAATCCTATTTAAAAAATAATGGACCGTTAGCGTTGGAATTTTTGCTGTAAAGTTGGCTTTGAAAAAGTTGCACAAAAAATATGGCACAAAATAAATTGTGCAGAAAATTTTGTGCAGCAAAATTTTTGGAAAACGTAGCCGGAAAAAGAACGCCCGAAAAAAGTTGTAACAAAAAATTTTGTTACAAAAGTTTTAAAATCTGAAGACAGGCAAAGTTTGTATAAAATGGAAACCTAAAATGAAACAGAAAAGGAAATGGAAACGGAAGAGGTTTGTGGTTACTTAGCGCGCTAATGTAATTCAACATTAAACGCCAAATTATAACAGCTTTTTCAAGCTATTGCTGGTTTTATTTTGTCTGTGATCACGAAAAACGTTTATCTTTAACATAAATAATCAGCTCGTTGGCATCGCAACAGTCGTGAAGCCGCGTAACGTTAGCTGTAATTTTATGAACATCGCTGATTAATCAATGAGGATATATTTTACAATTTTGGTTTCGCTTGCTTTAATTTGCTGCAATGACAAAGTAAAACAATTCAACTATTTTGAAATGAGTTACAGCAATGGTTGGCAGGGCGAGTATTCATTTGCAATAAAAAATAATCGCGAGTATTATATAGAAAACCAAGGAAGAATTTTAAAAGGGAAATTGTCTGAGAAAGAATTTAGAGAACTTTTTAATCAAATTTTTAAAATTAAAAACGCAAACTTAAAGTCGAACAAAAACTGTTGTGATGGAGATTCATTTTCTTTAATTATAAATATAGATTCCGACATTACAAAAATTGTTCAGCAAATGAAAGTAGATGATAGAATTATTCAATTGTCAAAAATTGTAAAAAAGAAATTTTATCATGTTTCCAATAAAGCGTCAGACTCTTTGTATAATTTTAAAACAAAATCTGACGTAATTGACCAGCCTAAATTAATATCAATTCCCCATTAGAGCTAAAGCTAACAGTGGTTATCAGCTATAGCTGGAATTTCTTAAATTGTAATCCGGTTTTTACGTAAAAAATCATCTTAGCAAAAAGTAGGCAGTTCGTTGGATTCGTTACAGAATGATAGCCAAAAACGTTAGCAGTAATTATAAAAAATGACAACATTGAAAAAGATAATCTACTACATTATACTAATCACACTCATTTACTTTATTTATTGTATATCAATGTATTCGACCGGTAAATTTTTAAAAACCATTTGGTTAAGTACATTTCTTTTACTACTCTTTGGTACTCTTATAGTAATAATAATGAAGAAATTAACAAATTTAAATTATTTAAAAATTTCAGTTTCTACATTAGTAATAAATACAATATTAGTATCGTATAAATTATATTCTCCAAAAATAGAAATAACTGTTCCAAAAAATTTTGAAGGCCAAGTAAACCTAGTACTATCAAATACTGAGAATAATATCCTTAAAATTGATAAAAATGGAATAGGTTATATAAATAAGTTTACTTACGATAAAATATATAAAAAACCATTAGTAAAGGAAACAGACGGCAATGAAATAACACATCATTGCATAGGGTATAACCCAACAACTTTTTACGCAGTCGGAACATATTATCTAAACAAAAATGACTCAGTAAAAACATTACAATTTGAGATAATTCATGATGGGAAAGAAAGAAGAAATTTTTTTGAATTTAATGACATAAGAAATAAGCTTGACAAAAAATTATTATATGAATTTTAAAATAGCCGCTACCAATATGGGTATGGCAAAATAGGGGTTCCCTTGGATCAATTTTATTCATTACTTGTACCAAGTTTCGGTTTTCATATTTCCCTACTTCGCCAAACACTAGCTGTTATGCGAAAGTTATTAACATCTTATCCCAAAAAACAAATACTTGAATAAGCCTGACAAAAAAATAAAAGAATTGAATATCATAATGATAGTTTATACTATCGTAATTTTATATTCATTGTACAGTAGTCTGAGAAGACAAGACTATCTTAGCCGTGAGTATAGTTTTACTGTTGCCAAAACAATAAAATATGAATTCAATAAAGGATGGAAGAATTGTATAAAATATAAGTATTATGTGAACAACAAAAAATTTGAAGGTTGTCTGACTATCGACTCAGAAAAAAAATGTTCTATTGGTAAGTTTTATAAAGTAAGATTCTCCAAAATAAAACCTGACATCAGCGAAATATACGTGAATGAGGAGATTATTGATTCTGCGGAAATTTCTAATGCAGGCTTTGATTTCAAAAAGTAGTTTTAAAAATTGAAGTCTTAGAAAGTACCCCTCACATATCAACAGTTTGGTGAAATGGCCACACTCAATTTTCTGGACGGAAAATGGGAAGTCGAGCTTTTGCTATCTTTACAACAAATCCGCTAATTGTCGCCACTGACTGCAAGCTTCGAAACGTTCGCAGAAAGTTTAGCCGAACCTAACGAAAATAAATGAAAACAAACTAAGGCATAATTAAATAATCTCTAGATTTAACTTATTAATTTTCGTATTTAAATCATATTGTTGAGATAAAATTAAGAATATAAATACATAATAATAAATGAGAAATTTTATTGCTATTTTAATAACTTTTGTTCCTGTCATTCTTTTAAACGTATATTTTTTTTACAGTAAAGAGCAAAATGATGGTATAAATTGGAATCATTCTTTTATCAGTGCAATAGTATTTGCTGTAAGTTATTCTTTTGCTAATCATTACAGAAAAACGAAAAAATAAAATAAATTGTTTGATATAAAACCTGCCGCTAACAGCTGTTTCACGTAACTGCCGGTTCCTTTGTTCCCTTAACGATTTTTCTTTACAAGAAAACGCTATCTTTAACAGAAAATAATCAGTTCGCTGGCTTCACAACTGTCGCAAAGCCGCAGTACGTTTAGTGGTTATTTTTCGAAAATGCTCAAATACAACTATAATCCGGAAAGAAATGTTAGGAAACTGGAAAGGTTCATACTGCTATGAAAATGACAGAATTCGGAAAATAATCGGTTACGATCAAACCGAATTTGAAATAGTCATTGAAGAATTTGATGGAAAAACCTTTAGTGGAAAAGTTACCGACGATGAAAAGTCGGGTGGAATGAAAGAGACGGGCAAAATTATTGGCAGAATAGAAAATGACGAAATTTACTTTGAAAAATCAATGCCTAAAAATTGCCAAATAATTAATATTAATGGTGATAGAAAGTATTCAGAAAAAAGTCATCCCATAATTTATTATTCCGGAAAGTTCTCTGACAACGGAAACGGTTTTGAAGGAAATTGGAAATTTAAGAAAAGGCTCGGATTTCTATTTTATGTAATTCCAATAATTTATAGTCCCGGAAAAGGAACATGGAAAATGGAACCAAAAGAACTGCCAATATAAGCGGTATGCAGTACTAGTTGCATTTGATTTATGTAACTGAAAAATCGAAAGCAGAGCCTTATACTATCATTATACCGAATCAATTAACTATGCTACTGCTGCAAGAAACGGCACTTTGTAACTCAGCGTTTCCCATCGCCGGAACTTTCTTTTTAAACTAAATCCTATTTAAAAAATAATGGACCGTTAGCGTTAAATTTTTTTTTTTGTTGTAAAGTTCGCTTTGAAAAAGTTGCACAAAAAATATGACACAAAACAAATTGTGCAGAAAATTTTGTGCAGCAGAGTCTTTGGAAACCTTAACCGGAAAAAGCCGGAAAAAGAACGCCCGAAAAAGTTGTAACAAAAAATTTTGTTACAAAAGTTTTAAAATCTGAAGACCGGCAAAGTTTGTATAAAATTTTCTAACCGTTTGATGCTGAAAGCAAATAAAAAAAGAAGATCCTCAACAATAATACCCGATGACAAAACGAAGTTGCTACACAGTACGCGGAGCGTGTGTGCTTTACAGGAATGCTGTACTTAATAGGGTGCTTTTTTTTATGGGTAGGTAATCACCGCTCCCGAACTCAGCTCGTATTCCGACTTTGTGGCAGTGGTAGCCGCATCGGTTTGCAACAGCCAGCGGTTGTTTTCATAGCGCAATCGGGTACAAAACCGCCCGTATAAAGTGCCTACAACCGTATCTTTTTGGACAATCTCCAACAAGAAACAACCGTAATCGGTAATGGTATTGAACTCATCTTGGTGGCGCTTTGCCATTTTAAAAGACAATCGCAATTGCTGTTGGTTTTGAGTTACGGATTGAAAATAGTGTTCATAAAAAGCGCGAATCGCTTTTTGCCCGGTAACAGCGCTTGTAGGCTGATTATCGTATAAATTGATGATATGGGCATCGACAGTATACAACTTCGCAATCTGTTCCGGTTGCAGCTCGGCATAGGCGCGCGAAAAATCGCGATACAGTTCATCCGCCGAAGACAAATTGCTTTGCGCTACAACCAAAGACGAAAGCAGCACCGCCAAAAATAAAAGGGTATTTCTCATAAACTGTTTAAAACAAATGCGTCCACCAACGACTCACCCATTCGTAATACTCCAAACGGCCGGTGTACGCCAGGGTTATAAATAAGGTATCCACCAAACCGTGAAGAAGGATGGTAATCCATAAATTATAATGAAAACGAATGTAAATGAGTCCGATTAAAACCCCGAAGCAAAAGGTAAAGGCAACACCACTCCAACCCATATACAAATGCGGCACCGCAAAAAGAACTGAGCTCAACAGCACGGTAAGCGGCAACGTGTATTTGGATTGAGGCAACAGGATGGCCAACTGTTGGAATAAAAAACCCCGATATAAAATCTCTTCTCCAAAAGCGGCACTAATCCAAGTGTAAAGCAGGTACTTTTGGTACATTTGCGTATTGCCTTTCAAGATTTCAAAACCACCGTAATCGGGCGGACTGTTGGTTATCCAATTGGTGAACGGTTGGAGGACAAAATCAACAAAAGGCTCAACCACTAAAAACAAACCCACGGCAATGAGCAACACCTTTGGTAGAGAATACCGCGAGTGGAATCCCAATTCGGTCAATCGGTTGTATTGTCCGTAAGAGATGAGCAACACAGCCGCAATCAAAATCACAAACGTATACGGAAATTTGGTCCACGGATTAAACACAAAAGCATTCAGTGCCAAAATAGAGAGTAAAGCCCAAATCTTGCCGTAAATACTATGTAAAAATGCAGTATTCATAAAGTGTTCTTTTATCGGTTCAACCATCTTTTAAATTCTCCCGAGTTGTCGATACTCACCACTACATCAAACTCGGTGGCGGGTTTGAGTTCCAATTTCACGCGGCTCTTCGACCAAACAATCATTTGCTGAATACTGTCGAAGCCCACTATTACTTGTCGATTAATCCTAAAAAAGTGGTTTGGATCTACTTTATGCTCTACACTTTCCAGCGATTGGTCTAAAAGATACTTTTCGCCGGTTTTGGTCACTAACTTTACATACCGCCCTTCCGACAAAAAATAAGCCACTTGATCGATGAGTATGCTTTTAATTTTTTGTCCCGACACTACCATAAAGCGTTCCTGAAATGTAGGTTTATCGATAATCGTTTCCAGTAATTTCTTAACATCGAATGCGGTTTTTCCGGTTTGTGATTTGAATTTATCCAGGGCAAACTGCAAATCCTCTTCCGAAAATGGTTTCAAAAGATAATCCACACTGTTGAGTTTAAAAGCCCGTATGGCATACTGATTATAAGCCGTTGTAAAAATAATAGGCGCGGTTACCTTGACTTTATCAAAGATGGAAAAACATATATCATCGCCTAAATGAATATCCATAAAAATCAAATCGGGTTGTTGCTCCGACAACCAGTCTATTGCCTTTTTCACATTGTCGATAATCTTCACGATTTCAACAGTCGGATCTATTTTTTGAATCATGGCCACCAAGTTATCTGAAGCCAACTTTTCGTCTTCAATAATAATTACTTTCATTCTCTTTCTTCTTTTATAATGGGTAATTCTACCACAAACTGATCGTTTCTGATTTCAAAAACAGGACGGAGTGCGGTAATGTACTTGTATCGAGAGATAATGTTTTTCAAACCGGTTTTAGTCGAATCTTCCACATAATTCCGTTGCTGTAAATTGTTGGTAATGCGCAGAAAGTCTTCGGTGTTGCTGATGCTGATAAACAAAGGAGCTTCGGAAGAAATCACATTGTGTTTTACCGCATTTTCAATCACCATTTGCAACGAAAAAGGCGGTAAAAAATAAGCCATGACCTTCGAATCAATTTGAATATCGATAATCAAGTTATCGTGAAAACGCATTTTTTGAAGTTGCAAATAGGCATTCACGTGTTGTAATTCTTCGGATAAAGTAATCAAATGTCGGTCTTTTAATTCCAGTGTATTTCTGAATATTTTGGAAAATAAATTGGTAAACGCTAATGCTTTTTGCTGATCGGTAGTAATTAAAGATGCCAAAGCATTAAGGGAATTAAACAAAAAATGAGGGCTCACTTGGTTTTTCAGCGTTTCAAACTGTACCAAAATATTTTCGTTCTCCAACTGGAGGTTTTGCTGGGCCAAAGCGTCTTTTTCCTGACTCAACAATTGGTTGGCCTTTTGCTTTAATTTGTAGTTTCGATACAAAATAAAAATCAACACCAAACACAACACGGTAATGAGTGCCAATATATACCTCCACGCTTCGTTCCGCTTCATTTCGGTGTCTTGCAATTTTTTTTGAACCTTAAGCAGTTCAATTTCTTTCGATTTCAAATCGTTTTCAAACTTAGCTTCCAATTCGGCTGTAGCTTGTAATTTGTCCTCCGAATTGATAGTATTGGTGATTACCATTAATGAATCACTGTAAACTGTTGCTAACTCAAAGTCACCTCTCTTTTTGAGCCATTCATAATATTCAATATAATAGGCTTGGATATAATACGGTGTTTTTAAATCTCTGGCTGTTTTTCCACAAATGTCCAAATACTTTTTTGATTCGTTTAAACGATTCAAATCAGTATATATATCTGACAGCGCTAAAGTAACTATAGCTAAAGTTCTTTTACTGCCTGATTTTTTTTGGTAATCGAGAGCTTTTAGACTGTAATATTCCGCTCTCTTCAGGTCTTTCAGTTCACTGTAAGCGGATGACATGTTATGGTAATTGATAGCCAAACTATTGTAATTCCCGGATTTAATTAAATGTGGTATCGCTTTTTTATAATATTCAATGGCTGCTTTGTAATTTCCGCTATGGTCATTTGCTACACCCAGGTTTACATAGATATCTTTTAAATTATTATAGTCGGCAGGATTGGTTAACTTTAAGGAAGTATTCAAATATTGAAGGGCTTTGGTATAATTTTCCATATTCAACTCCACAGTGGCTAAATTACCAAGACTAATAATTTTTCCTTCATTAGATTTAAGTGAGTCAAACAAATGGTAAGCTTTCATGTGAAACTTGAGTGCTTGATCATTATTTCCGCGACAAGTTTCCGTAATACCCCTTACCAATAAGAGCAAACCAACATCTATCGGACGTTTTTTCTTTCGGGCAATAACCAACATAGAATCGGCCATTTTGGCTACCGGTCCGGGCGCGTCAAAAGCCACCCTGTTGAGAGAATCAATGGTATTTCGGAAAGCATCTCCTTTTCGGATTTGTCCCCAAAAAAGGAATGGAATCAAAAGAAATAAAAAGGCATATCGTAAAGGTTGTTTCATCTATCAAGTATTGAGTTTTGCTTCGCTTCCCAAAGTATCACCGGCTGTGATGCATTCCATTTCGGTTATGTATTTTATCTGATACCCCATAAAAGTAATCCAATCCGACACTGATTTGGCGCCTGAAGATTGAAATTCAGTTCGACAGTCCAAACGCTGTTTCCACTTCGGTACTTCATTTTCTATGTTAACTGTCGTGATTACTCTGACAGCTTGCTGAGGATAGAACTCGGTATCCAAGTTGTTTCGTTGAACCACACTTCTCATATAAATAAATTTAGTACTCTATAAAAATAAGTAAAAAAATGGTTGTCCTGACTTCTCTCCACTTCGGCTCAATAACAAGTTGTCCTATTGATAACAAAGCTAATCGATACGATACCGCCAAGGACTTATAATTGTAATGAAAGACTATTTTAGTGTCATCAAAGAAACCAGGGTTGTATTAAATCGAAAAAAGACCAAAAAAAAAACTCCGCTGGTGCGGAGCAAAAAATTACTTTTTTAACCTAAACAAATTTCTTTCTGATTTGAAATCAATAAATTAAACCTTTCTGCTGAAAATTGACTGTCATGGCTTCGTGATCCTGAGTAGTCAGCGATAAAATATATTCTTCTTCCTCATCCATGGTCAACTCAATCGTATTGTTTCCCAAACGATGGAACTGTTTCGCATAAACGACTCTGTCGCGTTTGTCTTTAACCAACACACTAACGGCTCCTTCTTTTTTCAGCGTAAATTGCAAGCTTACCGTAGCTTCTTGATGAGCTACCAATCCGAATTGTTGTTGTGACGCTTTATTGTTTTTAACATAAGGTTCGTCACTTTGATTTGAAGTTCCAATCGGTTTAATTTCAATCGGTTTCAAAGACTGTCCCTGCGCCAAGTGAGTCGCTGCCAAATTAAGCATCAGGACTAAAATTAACTGTTTCATTTTTTTTTTTTTTGATTTAATTGATGATTGTTTTTGTATATAAGATACTCGGCTGATTCAAAGTACATTATGGCAACAAATGTATTCCTATTCCGTAGGAGTCTTGTTATCAACTGTAATCAGAGAAACAGATTTTGTTGCGAAAGTGAATATTAGCGACATAAACAGCCTGCCGGGAAAAAGAGTGGTTTGAAGTGGTAATGCTACTAAAAAAGAGCACTTTAACAAAATATCCTTTTTCATGTAGTCATTTTTCACTCTCATTACATTAGCTGTCGTTGAAGTGACAAAGAGCCGGTACTTTTGAATCATCAAATCATTAAATCAAAAAATCATGAGCAAAGTAATCACTAAAACTATAGTAGCAATTGTGCTGCTGGTCTTTGGCAAAGCAAAGGCACAACAATGGGAATTGGTCACTTCACTGCCCGAAACCGAGTTCACTGCCATACATACGTTTAACGGTCGTTTATACGCTGCCACCGAAAATAAATTGTACGCCACTACTGACGGCAGTAATTGGCAAGTTGAAAATATTCATCCGGTGGCTATTACACCGAGCTGTATCACCGTTTACAACAATGTATTGTATGTAGGAACCATGGCCGACGGTGTCTATTTCAGAAACTTATCTTCGGGCGTGTGGCAACATGCTTTAATGGGATTACATATCAGCACTTTTACAGAGCACGAAGGTCGTTTGCACTTGTGTAGTCAGGGCTCGGGAGTATGGCGAAACATGTCGGGTACCTGGAACAACATGACCTATAATTTACCTACCTACTCTTACACTGTGAATAAGATTATTTCTCAGGATGGGAAATTACTGGCCTTTGCCGGAGCCAACGGTACCTTTTATCGATTTGATCCAACAACCCTCAAATGGATTGAAGACTATTATTCCAACGGTTACCAACCTGGACTATCTGCTGATGATGCCGTAAGTTATAACGGAACAATACTGATGGCCAGAGGCAATCGGTTACTGCGCTCAGAAGATACGGGAGACAATTGGATTTCCGATAACATCGGACTAATCAACGGTATCAGTCGGTTTTTATACCCGGGAGCGCAATACATGTATGCTTTGACATTAGATCCTTCCACCAACCATACTTATTTTCAAAAAAGAAATCTTACTTCGTCGAGCCAAACCTCATGGGGTAATTTCAATGAAGAGTTGCCGTTTTATTCCTATGCTATGGCCGAATTCAACAACAAAATGTATATCGCTTCCGGTCAGGGTGTTTTTGTAAAAGCAACCGGATCTTTAGGTGTAGAAAACCCAACACAATCGGTCAGAGTCACTTTGGCGCCCAATCCTACAGCTAACGGTATTATTTATTGCACCGCCGATTCCATTATCGACAAAATTGAAGTCTACGATACCAACGGCAGACGTATACTGACACAAAACGGGAGCTCCGCCAGCGAATCGGTAACGCTACCGTCTAAAGGATTGTTCCTGATAAAAATGGAAACGGAAGGACAAATCATTACCAAAAAAGCCATCGTACAATAACACCCATACCATGCTCTTCTCCCCAATGAAAACAAAAGCGGCGCTACTTTTTTATTCAGGTTTATTTTTATTGATGTTTCTGCCGGGTTGCTCCCACAAAGAGCAATTCCGGTATGAAAAAAAACAGTCGGTATTGATTCGCTCTCTCAGAGAGCAGATGTTTTTTGAATACAGTACCCCACTAAAAGAAACCATGAAAATATACATGGAGCTCGAATTAGCCAACCATCCGAATCTGCAATTACCCCTCGAAAAAATTTACCAAACAGAGCAAAAATTAAAAACTGAAAAGCCACAATTGGGTTGCTACTATCAAACGTTTCAAGGATTTGACAGAGACAAAAAACTGTATATAATTATGGATTGGAATAACAAGGACGGCGTAATTATTCGCTTTTTTACCAACTCCAATCAAATCATCGACATCCTACCCGATTATACCTTTTAAAGTTTCGGAAAACGAAAATCGATTCCGTTAATAAATCACTAAAACTAGTCTCAATGGATGCATTGAGACCTTAAAAATAAAATCACTGCATTTATTTGCAGCATTAACTTTTAAAAAAATATACTATGAAAAGAAAAACGTCTCTTTTTATTTTTCTGGCAACAATGCAATGCTTTTTTAGTATCGTTGCCGCACAAACCACACAATGGGCCGGATCCTATGGAGGCAATGGTGAAGATGTAGCGGTGAGTATTTACACCGATGCTGCCGGAAATACGTATACCACCGGATATTTCAGCAATTTTTGCGATTTCGACATTACCGATGGCACTTCAGTTATCGAACACGGGAATGATTTTGAAATTTTTGTGGCGAAATACAACCATATTGGCGAATTGCAATGGGCCAAAAATATTGGCGGGCCAAATGGTGAAAACGGTACTGCCATCACAGCCGATGCCGCCGGTAATGTTTATGTAACCGGTGTCTTTCAGGATGAAATGGACTTTGATCCGGGTGTTGGAGAGTTCTTAATGACTCCGGCCGGTTTTTTAGATACCTTTATATTAAAGTTAGATGCCAACGGCAACTTTGTTTGGGCGAAAAGCATTGCGGGTGTCGATTACGAGCAAGCCAATGGTATTGGCACAGACGGGGCAGGCAATGTTTACCTTGCCGGTTTTTTCTTTGCCACAGCCGATTTTGATCCGGGAGTGGCAGAGTTCAATATGACGCCGATAGGTTTTCATGATTGCTTTGCCCTGAAACTAAACAGCTCGGGGGAATTTGTTTGGGCCAAACAATGGGGCAGCACCAATTTCGACTTTGTTACAGGATTAAAAGTAACTGAAGCCGGAAACATGCATGTAATCGGAACCTTTTCGGGGGATATGGATGTAAATCCGGATCCTGCCGGTGAATTTATACTGTCTTTACCCACCAATTATGACGGTTGTTTCTTGGTCCAATTAGACACCAACGGAACCTTCGTAGAAGGAGTTAAAGTGGGGCATTCTAACTTTAGAATTTTCGGTTTTGGATTAGATATTGACAACCAAGGTGCTCGATTACTCTCGGGTTATTACGGTGGAATAGCCGAATTTTTAATGGCTGATGGTTCGACCACCAGCATAACAGCGTCCGACTTTTTTAACAGCTATGTTGTAAAAATCTTGGCCAACGGACAAATCGCTTGGGTAAAAGGCATAGATGCAACGGCCGGTTCCGAAGCATTCGGATTGGTTACTAACTCCCAAAACGAAGTATTTATCGGAGGCTTTTTTGACGGTACTTTAAACTCGGGGACACTTTCTCTAATCCAACAAAATACCCAAAATGCGCAGGAAAGTTACATGCTGAAATTAGACAGTAACGGAAATACAATGGCCGCTTATCAATTTGGAGGAGCCGATTTTATCGACGGATTTCCTATCGGAATCGATCAAAACGATAACGTATACCTTTCGACTGCATTCCAACATACGGTAGATATTAACCCTATGCCTAATGCGGTTTTTGAAATTACTTCTGTGAATCACCGAGACAATTTCTTAATCAAAATGGATAATACCGTCTTGTCTAACCCGGTTTTTGAACACCATGCGTTTACCATCTATCCGAATCCGGTTCAGGAATGGGTAACTATTAATGCTGATACTACGTTCGTAGGAACGGCCTATACGATAACCGATATGACAGGCCGAATTGTATTGTCGGGAAAATTAGACCACAATCAAACGATTCATTTGGCAGCGGTTCCTGCAGGAAGCTATATCATCACACTAGGTCAACACAGTAAAAAATTGATAAAAATATAAAGAGCCCCAAAAGGAATAAAGTCGGAAAAATAAAAAGGCTATGAAAATTTGGTATTTGATGATTGACTTTATTCTGATAGGAGGAATTTCGCTCCTGGCATTAATGATGGTATTTTTGGCCAAGGCCAAAAAAAACGGTAACTCCAAAATACTTATCCTCTTTTTTGCCGGAGCGTTGTTCTTCCTTCTTTATTATTATGCCTATCTTCATCGCCTCAGAATATTGGGAGCCATAGCTGTATTCTTTGGTCATGGGATAGGATTTTTATTCGGACCGCTACTGGTTTTTCAACTACGGTCGTGGATTTTTCCTTCCAAAAAGTGGCACAAAACGCTCTTACGGGAACTCATCCCCTATTTTGCGGTTTGGGCATTGGTAACCGTACCGCTTTCCTTCAGCATGGCCACTTCGCATCGCGAATTTGTACGTTGGTACGCTAATCATGATTACCTGATTAACATCCCTGAAAACATTTTCTTCTTCTTCTACCTCAACAAAGCCGCACGTTTTCTCAAACGCATACAAACCAACCTGCATCATTATTATTCTTCATTACAGAAACAAGATTTAACCTGGTACAAGCACCTGCTTTTGGGGTTGCAGGTTATAGTAATTCTAGACACATTGTGTACCATTTATGAACTGTTTTTTCCGGTTATCCCTTGGAATATAGGTACCCTAATTGCTTTTGGCTTTGTCCTGTTGTTTTCGTATTTGGGCTACAAAGGCATGTTTCAATCTCAAATTCTGTTGCCTGATTATTTACTGGAAACACTGCGGGAAGAGAACCATCAACTTTTTGTGGGGAGGAATGAGGTAAAAAAGAAAAGTGCATACTTAGAGGGCTATTCCCAAGAACAAATTGAAGCGCTTAAAGAAAAATTATACCACATACTCGAACACAAAAAACCCTACCTCAATGAGTCGCTCAGTCTAACTGATTTGGCGGAAGAGATGAATATTTCGCCCAAAAAATTATCTTCTTTGCTCAACCAACATTTACAAGTATCCTTTTACAATTTAATCAATGAATATCGTTTAAAGGAAGTTTTGGAGCGTATGTTCTTGCCTGAATTTGAAAAATACACCTTGGTCGGATTGGCCAATGAATGCGGTTTTCAATCAAAAGCCACATTTAATCGTATCTTTAAACAAAAAACAGGGCAATCGCCTTCAGATTATAAACATCATTTTTTACAACGAGAAATAACGATTTGAAAATAACATAAGGACCGAAAACCAAACTACTTTCAAAACCATGAATCTGATTTCTAAACTTCAAAAACTGGGGTTGACTCTATCCGAAGTAAGTCGTCCCGGCGGCAATTACCAATCTGTTAACATCAGAGGAAACATCGCTTATGTCGCTATCCAATTTCCCATATTGGGAGAAAAATACCTCTTTCAAGGCCGACTGGGAGAACAAATCACCACGGAGCATGGTTACGAAGCCATGAAATACTGTGCCTTAAATGTACTTTCTCAAATTGAAACCAAAATTGGATTTGACAAAGTGATGGGACTAAACCATATCGAGGCTTATTATCAATCTACAACCGATTGGGATGATGGTCCGATAGTCGTTAATGGCGCTTCCGATTTATTTCAAATGGTTTTGGAAGAAAAAGGCACTCACAGTCGCACCATACTCGGAGTGGCCGGTTTACCGCGAAACTTTGCTGTAGGTTTAACGTGTTCCTTTACCTTATATCCTACTGACAACCTTTAAGGCTTTAACAGTTTCTTCCGCAGTCGACTCAAAAACTCCGGAGAAAACCCCAAATATGAAGCAATCCATCGCTGGGTTAACCGTTGATGAATTTCGGGATACTTGGCAATAAAAGCCAGGTATCTTTCCTCTCCGGTCATCGACAAATTGGTCAAAACGCGGTGTTGGAAGCCGGCAAAAGCATTTTGAGTAATCGTCAAAAAGTAATACTGAAGACCGGGATATTGCCGGTACAAATCCTGAATCGCTTCATACCCAAACTCATACACTACCGCATCATCCAAAGCTTGTACATTCAACAAGGCTTCTTTCCCGTACAAATAAGAATAAATATCACTAATCCACCATCCTTCGAAGGCAAACTGTATCAAGTGTTCTTCGCCTTTGGTATCAATAAAATAAGCGATGACCGTACCCGAAGCTACAAAATGGGTTTTGCGCGCCACGCTGCCGTTGTAAATTAAATACTGTCCCTTTTTATACGTTCTGACAGTAGCTTTAGCCAAGATCCCCTCAACCATCTCGGATGACACGGTAATGTGTCGCTCTAAACTTGCTTTGAATACGTCTTTATCCATATGCCGATTGATGTAGGTCAACGCTTTTACTTGATTGACTTCATTGCTCTACTTCTCAAATGTATGAAAATTTGCAGGGATAAATAACATCATACTTGGTATTAATTTAAAGACAACTAAAATGAAAAAAGCAACTTTTTTAAACAACCCAAGCAATAGCCAATTTTTCGATAACGGAGCCTTGCTATTACTGAGATTAACCCTGGCGGTGGTTATCTTTCCGCACGGAGCGCAATTATTGTTAGGATGGTTTGGCGGCTTCGGCTACACCGAAACCATGAAATACTTTACCACGGTGGCAAACCTGCCTTATTTGATTGGAATGCTTGTGATTGGTATCCAATTTTTCGGGACTCTCATGCTGCTGTTAGGTATCGCCGTTCGACTCAATGCACTGGCGATGTTTACCATCTTTATCGGAATGATTGTAACTAGTCATTTAGAACACGGATTTTTCATGAATTGGTTCGGAAACCAAAAAGGGGAAGGTTACGAATACCACTTGTTAGTATTGGGTATAACGCTAGCTCTAATGCTAAAAGGAGGTGGTCGTTATACGATTGCCAAAGCAAAAAATGAAGCCTAAAATGAAACCTTTTGAAACGTTGAAAACGATAGCTGTATGGTTGTGTTTCTCGCATCAGGTTTTAGCCCAATCGATTCCCGTTGAAGTTTTCAGCGGGCATTGGGCTTATCGTTACCAACACAACTTTTCAGGTCAAATCAACCATCGGCTGGGCATATCGCATTCGAGTACACTTTTGGAAAGTTATACAGAAAAAGAAACCGAAATCATGACGCAATCCTATCTCATGCTTTCTCTTGGAAAAAATGTGAAGCTAGGATTGGGTACCTTTTATGCCTCAGTACCGGGATTTTCGCCTTCCCTTAATCTGCAATTTATGCAAAAGAAATCCAACTGGATGTGGATTATTGTACCGCGCATAGATCTCAAGGAAAAGCCTTCATACGATGTTATGGCAATGTTGGAATACCGACCGCAGCTTTCTCAAACGTTAAGGCTTTACACTCGAATTCAACTGATGGAAAACTTCACGGGTTCAATACACAATAGAGGGTATAACCATATCAGAGTTGGTATCGATCTGAAAAAAATACAACTAGGTTTGGCATCGGGATTAGAATCTTATGGCAAAAAATACGAAGTCCGGGATAATTACGGTTTGTTCTTCCGGTCCGAGCTTTAAAATTCAACCGGAAAAGGAGCCCTATTTTGAATTCTAGGGATGATTGGATTAGGGCCGACTAAACGGTTTTCCATGGAAATAGAGTGATTACCTTCTGAAAATCGTAACGCGACTCATAAATAACCTGAAGCAAAAAATAGGAATGTGCCGCAGATAATGAAACAATCGTAAAACAAAGCAAACCTGTTCCGGATTACTCCGATTATAAATGAGGAAGACCTTGACTTCTTCCATTCTCATAAACACCGCTAATTTCTTTTGTCACAAAGTAAGTTATGTAGTGTACCGGAAACAGGTTGCATTGCAGGCAAACAGTACTTATATGCCGTTATTGTAATTTCCCTGAATTTATCAACTGTTTTTGGTGGAATGTATCACGGAAAGGAGTTTCTTTTTCAGTTTTCGATACTGCAAAAAATGCTTTTCAATTTTTTCCCTGAAATCCAAATGATTGCTCATATAAAACTGGTCGCATTGCATATCATCACATTCCGAATACCCTTCAAACTGTAATGTAAGATGTTGCAATCGGTCTTCAAAAACCGTTGTGGCTTGTTGAAGTTGTGAGAGCTTTCCGAGAATATTGCGGTATTTGGAAGGTTTATGAACCTTTGATTCCTGCAATATCAAAGTAAATAAGTTATTGCAAAAAGCCATCTCAACTTTGGCAATCGCCAATTCCGATTTCCAGTAGCGCAAGTCGCGCTCCACAAAAATCTGCTCCAAATTGACCAAACACAATTTTTGTGTTGCTTCATCAAACTGCATCATGACAAGTCATTTTTAGGCTGTTCTACTTCAATAATGGATATGGTTCGGGTACCCGATGGAAATTGCCATTCAATTTCATCGCCTTTAGCATAACCGAATAACGCTAATCCCATGGGGGATAACAATGAAAGTCGCTTTTGAGAGATATCGCTTTCTTCGGGTGATACAATCTTAAAACGTTTCAAGCTCATTTCGGGCATGCGAAAAATAACGGTTGAATTTAAACGCACTACATCATCCGGCATATCTAATTCAGGCTTGAGTTCAGCCACTCTTAATTCGTTTTGCAACTTTCGTATGGCTGTTTTCTGTTCGGCATCATTCAAATACTCGGCTCCTGCCAATATTTTTTTTACCTTTTCGTATTCTCTTTTTTCGACTACTAATTTCCCGTATCTCATGTTTCTCTCTTTAAATTATGTACTGATTATGGAAAAATTCCGCGTTGTTTATAGGCTGTCTCAATACGACTGATGGCCAATATATAGGCCGCCGAACGCCAATCCAGGTCTTCTTCCTTGGCGATGTTAGCTACCTTTTTGAAAACCTCAGTCAGTTTTCGTTCCAATTTATCCATCACTTCATCCATAGTCCAAATCTCTCCGTTTCTGTTCTGAAGCCATTCGAAATAACTACCGATAACACCCCCGGAATTGCATAATATATCCGGAATTATCGCTATGTTTCGATCCCGTAAAATGCGTTCCCCTTCCACATCGGTTGGTCCGTTAGCGCCTTCTGCCACTAACTCGGCTTTTATGGCATAAGCATTATCAGCCGTAATTTGATTTCCTAAAGCAGCCGGGATTAATACATCACAAGACAATCCCATAAAATCCTCGGCCGGCATTTCAACAGCACCCGAAAAACCTTTTATAGAACCTTGTAATGGTTTACTGTGTTCACGTAAATTCTCAGCATCAATTCCGTCTTGGTTGTACAGAGTAGCATGAGCATCCTGAACCGCTAATAAGACTGCGCCGTCCTGGGTTAAAAAGTGTGATACCCAATAACCAACATTACCGTAGCCTTGTACAATAAAGGTTTTTCCTTTCAGATTTTCGTTCTTGTTTTGGTACCACAATTTAATGGTTAGGTACACACCATACCCCGTAGAGCGATCTCTTCCCTCGAGTCCGCCGGTTCCGACCGGTTTTCCGGTAACAACATGTTTATGACACGATCTTTCGGCAGCCGGTTTGGTCGACATGTAAGTATCTGCAATCCAAGCCATGGTTTGCTCATTCGTATTGACATCGGGTGCCGGAATATCGTACTCCGGACCTATATTTTCGCCTAAGGCATACGTAAAACGACGACTGATACGTTCGAGTTCGGCCATCGAATACTCTCGGGGATTCAATTGTATTCCCCCTTTGGCTCCCCCGTAAGGCAAACCGGCCAATGCTGTTTTCCAAGTCATCCACATGGCTAAAGCCTTAGCATCCTCTATATCCAGCGTAGGATGATAACGCAATCCGCCTTTGTATGGTCCGAGAACATTGTTGTGCTGAACCCGGTAACCGGTAAATATCTTAACGGTGCCATTGTCTAATTTCACCGGAAAATGCACAACAATTTCATTGGTCGTAGCTTCTAAAATTTTTCGGATGTTTTGGTCTAAGTTGATGTTGTCCGCTATTTGATTAAATTGTCGCATAACGGTATCATACATGCTGCTTTTTACAACTGTTGTATTCATATTAAAATTAATAATAGTGTTCGCAAAATACTTTATGGTTTTCTTTCCAATAACAATCACGCCATTGTTCACAATTGCAGCACAATCCCAAAAGCGGAATATTAACCGGAGTAATGCGGTTTATGGGCGTTGATGGTATCGGGGTTTCTTCAACTTGATTCTTACCCTCATTGTGTTGAAGGTAAGAGATGTTTTTGTGTCTCTTAGTAACAGGCAGTTCTTCGGGTTTCATCATAATGCAATGTTTTAGCTATGCCCAGGAAGACAAAGGGCATGCCAGTACACAATACTAAAACATAACGCACTGATTTACAAATGACTAAAAGCAGAAAGTGTTTTCAGTGAGGAAAAACGGCCGGAGAATAGTACCCCAAGTGGGGAGAAACTACTCAAAAAAAATGAGGTTTCAGAGTAACTTTTGGCGTAAGGTTTTGCGGTCGATTTGAAGAATTGCTGCCGCTTTACTTTTATTCCCTTCCACCGCTGCCAATACTTTGAGAATATGGGCTTTTTCAATCTCTTTCAGGGGCAATAATGCTGTCGCTGTTTCAGGCAACTCGTATTTGAGGTAATTGGGTATTGTATCGATGTCTAAAGTTGTATCTCCCAAAATAATCATCCGCTGAATTACATTCTCGAGTTCACGAACATTACCCGGCCAACTGTATCGCACTAAAATTTCGATAGCTTTATCCGTGAGTGTTACGCCTACTTTGTTGTATTCGGCTCCGTATTTCTGCAACAATTGCTGCGCAATCGGAAGAATGTCTGCTTTTCGGTCTCGCAATGGCACAGTCTCAATTTGTACCACATTCAACCTATAATACAAATCTTCTCGGAAAGTTCCTTTTTGACATAAGGTGGTCAAATCAGCGTTGGTGGCCGATATAATTCGGACATCTACTTTTTGGGGCTTTTGCGCGCCTATCATGGTCACCTCCTTTTCTTGTAAAACCCTGAGCAATCGGGTTTGTACCGCGGGAGAAGCGGTACCGATTTCATCCAAAAACAAGGTGCCTCCTTGTGCCGCTTGAAATAAACCCGTTCGGTTTTCATGAGCACCGGTAAACGCCCCTTTGACATAGCCAAATAGTTCCGATTCCATCAAATGTTCCGGAATAGCTCCACAATTGACCGGTATAAATGGACGGTTCGCTCTGTTGCCCTGGTAGTGAATGGCTCTGGCGATTAACTCTTTACCGGTACCGCTTTCTCCTTGAATCAGTACTGTAGCGGTAAGGTCTTTCACTCTTTCTATCACATCCGTCATCTTCAAAAAAGACTCAGAAGATCCTACCATGCCGGCATAATGATGCTCTTTTGGGTGATATTTAGCGTCTGATTTGTTCGCTCTTTGCAGTGGGTTAGCAGCAGCCTTTTGCAGCATTTGCTTGATGGCTTTTTTAAATTCTTCTGCCGTAAACGGTTTAATCAAATAGTCCTGGGCTCCGGCTTTTACCGCATGCAATGCGCTTTCCACTGAAGGAAATCCGGTGATAACCAATTTAGGAATTGAAGGAAAATGTTCCTCTGCATATTTGAGCAATTCGATACCATTCATACCCGGCATCTGCAAATCGGTAATCAGCAAATCGATATTGGTTTCTTCCAAAACACCGATGGCTTCCGTTACCGAAGAGGCTTTATAGGTATGATAGTCTAACGACTTTAAATGGCGGCGCAACAACTCCAACATGTCGTAATTATCATCAACAATCAGTACATTTTCTTTATTCCATTTCATAATTCAGTAGCTAACGGAAGAACCACTGTAAAAACGGTTCCTCGAGGTTGGTTATCGCGAATCAAAATATCGCCGTGGTGACTTTTTACAATGCCGTGTACTACACTCAACCCTAATCCGGTTCCCTCGCCCAGGGGCTTTGTGGTAAAAAACGGTTCAAAAACCTTTGCTTTGATAACATCGGGAATACCCGGTCCTTCATCGGCTATGATTATGTAAAAAAAGTGTTTGTCCCGAGTAACTTTAATAACTATTGTACTGTTTTTTGGAGATACATAGAGCGCGTTCAGCAATAAATTAAACAGGATTTGAGAAAATTGTACCGAATCCAATCGGGCTTTGAGTTGATCATCTTCAAACTCCAAACGGTAAAAAACAGATTGTTTGGTAAACTTGTGCTCTACGAAAGACAGTACTTGCATAAGGGTCGATTTAATTTCAACCCATTCTGAAGTATGAGGCATTTCGCAGGAAAAAAACATCAGTTTCTTTACAATTTCACGTGAGTAAATGGCTGCACTTCGAATTTTTTGGACGTCTTGGGTACTTTCGTCATCCAATTTTTTTTCGGCTAACAATTCGGCATAGCCCAAAATGTTGCCCAAAGGCGTATTGATTTCATGGGCAATGCCGGCTGTAATTTCAGCCAATATCGACAACCGCTCTACCAATGCTGCATTTTTACGAACCACTGCCTCACGCTCTTTATTGAGATGACGCTCATAAAATGCGCCAACACTATTGGCCACTTCGGTTAATAACACCAACTCTTCTTTCAAAAAATGACTCTCAGTAAAAGCGGATTTCGGATAATGTACTTTGATGTAACCATAGTAGCTGCCATCAAGTGCATCCAAGCGGGATTCTAAAAAAATGGTTTCCTTGGGTAAAGTTCCTGTAATATTGTGATAGTCATCTAGACGAAGCTCAACGATTGCGTCATCAGAATAGTGAAACGCCTTTTGGACACTTAAACCAACGGCGTTTAGAATAGCATCTATAGGGCCTTCTTGTTGGTAAAGCAAATTGGAAATCTCATACAAACACTCCAATTCCTTAATGCGTTCCTTTAGCTTTTCCTTTATCGAACTCGGATTCATCACGGGATAGTTTTAGGATTGTGGCTTCAGATTTCAAAGGTAAGATTAAAAAGAATATTCGGTTCCCTTTTGTGATTTCTTTACAAAAATTAAAATATGAAATAGCCATAGTATTGCCATTTCATTACAAAACCGCTTTTCGTAATCTGATTTCAGGAGTACGCTCTTTTTGATATCATAGCCTATTCCATTTTGTAGATCATAATAAAATTAATGTCGCTTTGCTTGTGTGCTTGTTGATTGCAAACGGTATGATTGACGAAGCCAAATCAAAAAAAGCAGCCTTTGCAGCAGCCGACGAAGCCTATCAAAAAGAAAAGCAACGCACCGACCATTACATGATTTCGGGTGTTGTGAAAAAATTATTTACGGCAGCAGTTAATGGCGATATCGTATCAAAAGAACGGCTTGTAAAAGTTATCCACGAATTTGAAGCTTATTATAAAACAAATCCCGACTCGTATGCCATTTACCAACAATACCGTAAATTGTATGACGATTACAGTTGGTATTTAACCAAAGGCGGTAAGGCATTACATTATGATCTCACGGTTTTTCGGTATTTCAAAACACTCAAAGACAGCGGTAAATCATACAAATGAGTTGCTTCTCTTTTGAAAAAAAATCCATTTCTTAACCTAGATTAAGTGATAACTGTTGGTGACCGCAGTAATTTTGTCTTGTTTAAAAGCAATAACAACGTTTAACTAAAAAATAAAATTATGGCAAAAGCTAACTGGGCTATAGACCCAACCCATTCAGAAATTGGTTTCAAAGTGAAACACATGATGTTTACTAATGTATCAGGAAAATTTGATTCCTTTTCGGCGGATATCCAAAACGAGGAAACACAATTTGAAACTTCGGAAATTCGCTTTTCAGCCGAGGTAAAATCTATCAATACCGGTAACAGCGATCGTGACAATCACTTGCGAAGTGCCGATTTTTTTGACACCGATACTTTTGGTACACTGACTTTCAAAAGCACCTCGATAACAAAAGTAAATGAGGGGCAATACGAAATTAAAGGCGATTTAACAATTAAGGATGTTACCCAGAATATTTCTTTAGGTGCGGAATACAGTGGCTTAATGAAAGACCCATGGGGAAATACCCGAATCGGGCTATCATTAAACGGAAGCATCAACCGTAAAAATTTCGGCTTAACCTGGAATGCTGCCTTAGAAACCGGTGGTGTTTTGGTAGGTGAAGATATCAAACTAAGTGCTGAAGTACAATTTGTAAAACAATAAACAGCGCTTAGATTAACCGTTTTCGGTCCTTGCTCACGAACAACTGAACATCTAAATCAACACATGACAATTTTATAACATTTTATAATAATTGTGCAACAGTTTTTTGAAAGAGAACTACCAATTTTGTAAAAGCAATCGTATCGAGTCAAGAGAAGAAAGTCATTCACCAAACGTTATTTTGGTCCTAACCGATACGAGTAATGCTTTGACATAAAGTAAAAAAACCGCCATGAGGGATCGTGGCGGTTTTTGTTTTAACTTCTTGAAAAAAACGGAGAGGTATTTATCGCACCATTGAAAAGTGTGAACGGAAAGTTTGCCAAACCTTTTCCCCTTCGGCATTATAATCTTTAAATTCCACCATAAACCAATAATCAGTCGACGGCAACAACTTTCCGTTGTAAGTACCGTCCCACCCCGGGCTTTGCGGACTCAATTGGGTTAACAATTTACCGTAACGATCAAAAATATAAATCTTGGCATTGGGTTGATTATCAAAATAGTAGATATTCCAAAAATCGTTGGCTCCATCACCATTAGGAGTAAAGAAATTAGGATACCCTAACACCATAACACTTTTAGTAACATCGGTACAATTATTCACATCGGTAATCGATACTTGATGCACGCCTGAGGATAAATTGGTATATACATTAGACTCCTGAAATGGTCCGTTGTCTAACGAATACAAATAAGGTCCCGTTCCTCCTTGTACAACTACCGTCATGGTATTATTTTGATTGAACGTATCTGTTATGTAAGCGTAGAAATCTTCCACTGTTACAGCCGTAGAAACTGTAGAAGAAACCGACGGTGCTACACAACCGGTTTGATTGTCTGTCACTACCACCGAGTAACTACCCGGAGCCGCAACAGTGTAAATATTTGACGTAATCGGGGGTGACACCGGCGTGCCGTTTAAAAACCATTGGCAGCTGTAAAGTAAATCACTCAGACCGGTATTCAAAATTGCCGGTCGGAAAACCTGTCCTCTCGGGTCTTCGCAGATGGCAAAATTAGACAATTGCGGAGCCGGCAAAGGATCGATTCTGACCGTTGTAAAAACGGGTGCCGGCGAACAACCGCCAAGGGTAGGCATTGTATACGTTATTTGATGCAATCCAGCAGTACTGGTACTTGGTGTAATACCTCCGTTAGAAGCATTAATAGTAAGTCCGGCCGGTGCACTGTAAGTCCCTCCCGCAAAAGCAGCCGTACCGGTAAGGGATACCGCTTGAGGTGTGTTTAACGACATACAAAACGGATCGGCATAACTAATAGCTGCGGTAGGCATTTCGGTGATGGTAACCGTAGCGAATTCGGTAACTGCGGCACAACCGCCACCGGCCGGAATGATATAAGTAATCGTATAATTTCCTACTTGAGATTGACTTGGGATGATAGCTCCGGTATTGGCATTAAGTTGTAGTCCCGGAGGCGTAGCCGAAAATGTTCCCGACAAATAATTCCCCGTTCCGGTAATTGTGACGGATTGCGGAGTGGTCAGTGAATTACAAAAAGGGGTAGCATATTGAAGGGATGCCGTAGATGCCGCAATAATTGTAACTTGAGTAGCAGCCACTACGGAACTACATACCCCTCCTACTTGAGGTGTGGTATACGTTACTTGATACAAGCCGGCTGCACTGGCAGAGGGTGTGATGTAACCGGTATTCGGATCGATGCTGAGACCTGCCGGTGTGGCAGTATAAGTACCCCCTGTAATTTGTCCGAGTCCGGTAAGCGAAACCGGTTGTGACCAATTGATGAGATTACAAAATGCCGGTGCCGTATACTGAATTGAGGCTGAGGGCGATTGGTAAATAGTAATGGTAATGGTAACCGGTGGTACCGTACAGTTGTTAGTGGTTGGAATGGTATAGGAAACCTGATAGGTTCCCGGTGTACTGGTACTTGGGTTGAACTCTCCGGTGGCCGCATTAAAACTCAAGCCGGTAGCCGGAGAAACACTGTAGGTACCTCCTGTATATAGGTCGGTTCCGGTAAGCGTTACTGTTTTAACAGCGGTATCCGAAGTACAAAAACTACTCTGTCCATAGGTGATTTGTGCTGTTGGGGCCATATAAACCGTAATGGTTTGTGTCTTGGTCGTAGTACAACCAAAAGCATTAAATGTGGTAAAAGTAACGGTATAGGTACCACTGGAAGGAAACACGTGGGTAGGATTGTGTTCGGTAGAAGTGGTGCCGTCACCGAAATCCCATAAGTAACTATCCAATAAACTGTGATTTACCAATACAGTTGTATCTTCAAAAACCGCATTATTATAACACGTGTTGGTCATCGTGAAATCGGCTACGGGATCTTCTAACTGTAGTACCGTAGAAATATTAACCGTACAACCGGTAACCGAAGTCATAGTACAGGTATACGTAAGACCGGCATTCGGATTAGTTACCACAATAGATTGTGTCGTTTCTCCGGTATTCCACAAATACGTAAATCCTATAGGGGCAGTTAACTGGGCAGCAAAAGAGCCGGTACAATACGTGGCTCCAATCTGCAAAGGCGAACAATAGGCATCCACATATGCATACCCAAAATGGGCTCCGGGTGAACAATCTCCGGTTTCAAACTCAACGGTAATGGTTTGTCCCATGTAAGCACTGAGGTTAAGCCCAACAGTTGTCCAATTCCTATAGCGAACTTCTCCCCCGCTAATCGGACTTATACAGGTTTGAAAACCTTCCAGTCCGGCAGCCGCTACTACGGTATATACTCCGCAAACCGGATCAATCAATTGCCCCGCTGCATTGAGCACCCTCACCTGAAAACGAGGTTGTTCTGATGGGCTATGACCGGGATCTTCAAGCACTACGGCATACTTATAAATAAATAAGGAAGATGACGGCGTTACTGTCATAGTATACGACAAGGTTTCGGCCTGCGCACCGGAGTTATCATTACCGACGCGGGCTGAATACAACCCACCCGGAGCTACCACCGGTACGGCACCACAGGTATGGGGATCGGTTCCTGTACCGGACATAATGGTATGTCTTCCGTTAACAATACCCGAAGGCGCTGTGAATATAGGACAACAGTAACCGGTTTGACCTTGCCAACCTGATAAATCACCCGATTCAAAATCGGAATTCGGACAAGAACTTTGAGCTGAAATGGATAAGGTAAAAAGAGTTAACAGGGCAACGAGAGCTAATCTTAATGTTTTCAAGAGAGGGATTTTTTTACTAAAATATAAATTAAATACTAAATTCCTACAAATGAACACTTTTTTTTATTTCTTTTCACAAAATCAATATTTTTTATTCTCTGTTAAATTATCAGACCGATACCACTACATGACAATTGTCATTTTTATTTATGCATTCGCATCTTACATTTGATCTTGAAAAAAATGTAGCTATGTCGTTTTCTTTAATCCAAAAATATAATGTTCCCGGTCCGAGGTATACCAGTTATCCTACGGTTCCCTATTGGGATGAGACTACGTTTTCGGTTGAAATATGGAAAGAAACACTGATTAAAAGTTTTAATGAAAGTAATGCTGCCGAAGGCATTAGCTTGTATATACATCTCCCTTTCTGCGAAAGTCTTTGTACTTTTTGCGGTTGCCATAAACGCATTACCAAGCGTCACGAAGTGGAACATCCGTATATTGATGCCGTGCTCAAAGAATGGGCGATGTATTGCGAACTGCTCCCGCAAAAGCCTATCATTAAAGAGATTCACTTGGGCGGTGGAACTCCAACTTTTTTCTCGGTTGACAATTTAGAACGACTCATCAACGGAATTCTCAGTAAAGCCGAAAAAGCAAAAGTATACGAGTTTAGCTTTGAAGGACATCCTAACAATACTACCCGATTACACCTGCAAAAGTTATATGACTTGGGATTCCGGAGGGTAAGTTTCGGTGTTCAGGATTATTCTGAAAAAGTGCAAACCGCTATTCATCGCATTCAGCCGTTTTACAATGTGGCCAAAGTCACTTTTTGGGCCAGAGAAATTGGCTATACTTCGGTTTCGCATGACTTAATTTTCGGCTTGCCGTTCCAAACTTTAGACAATGTAATTGACACTATTGAAAAAACAAAATCATTAGGTCCGGACCGTTTAGCCTTTTACAGCTATGCGCATGTTCCATGGATTAAAGGAAACGGTCAACGTGGCTTTAAAGATGAAGATGTCCCCAAAGACGACGAAAAGCGCAAACTCTATGAAGTAGGCAAAAAGCTTTTAGCCAGCAAAGGGTATCATGAGATTGGGATGGATCATTTTGCACTGGCCGATGACCGTATGTATGTGGCTTTTAAAGAAGGAAAATTGCACCGTAACTTTATGGGCTATACCGCTTCGAAAACCCAGTTGATGATTGGCTTGGGAGTTTCTTCCATTAGTGATAGTTGGTATGCTTTTGCCCAAAACGAAAAAGAATTAGAAGCGTACTATGCGCGACTAGCCCAAAACGAATTGCCCGTATTCAGAGGACATCGTTTGAATGAAGAAGATTTAATCATTCGAAAACACATATTAAATTTAATGTGTCAATTTGATACTTCTTGGCAAAATGATGCCTTGTATTTTGAAGGCTTACCTGAGGTATTGGTGCAACTGCACGAAATGGAAAAAGACGGCTTACTCGTCATTTCGCAGAACAAGGTAACCGTTACCGAAAAAGGAAAACCTTTTGTACGCAATATTTGCATGGCTTTTGACCTGAGATTAAAACGCAAAACACCCGAAACCCAACTCTTTTCGATGACTGTCTAAGGTTGAAGCGGTCACTAATCCTAACAAAATATAAATGAATTTTCTATTCCGATGGTTTATATTTTGGCTTCCTATGATACCGATAGCTGTGGTAAACGGTACTATTCGTGATTTAGGATATGCGAAATATATCGGTGCTTTAATAGCTCACCAAGTTGCCTCGGTAGTACTCATCGCCTGGCTCGGGTTATATATGTACTTCATTTTTAAAAAACATCCCATGACATCAACTGTTCAATCGTTACTGCTGGGTATTTATTGGATGCTGTTGACCGTTACATTTGAATTCGGACTCGGTTATGCCTCGGGCAAAAGTTTCAACACGATGATGCTGGACTATCATATTGAGCAAGGCCGACTCTGGATTTGCGTTTTAGTTTGGATAGCAGTGGCGCCTTACTTCTTTTTTATCAGAAAAACCACAAGAAAACAAAAGAAAACACATTTGTAACGATTTATTGGTATGCACAGCTTAAACTATTGTAAAAAGTTGAATAGTGGTAACAGAAAAAGAGTTTACGCCATCAAAGTTGAGATTGAAAAACTTGTCAAGGGTACCTATAACACAGAAGAGCATAAGAAAAGCCATTAAAATTTGAGGCGTAAAAGTCTGAAACAACACCATTTCTTTTTAAAAAATATTAAATTTTATCGCTATTTTAAATATTATTTTTGAAATATTTTCAATTTTTCAGAAAAATAGATAAACTTTTTGCAAAAAACAATTATCTTTGTTCTATTATTAATTCAATATTTTTATGAACGAAGGAACAATTAAGTTTTTTAACGAAGCGAAAGGCTTCGGATTCATCACTCCAAACGGTGGTGGCAATGATGTGTTCGTACATGCTAGCGGTTTAAATGAACCGGTACGTGAGAACGACACGGTAACTTACTCCGTAGAAAACGGACAAAAAGGACCAAGTGCTGTTAATGTAAACGTTATCTAAGATATATTTTACCTTTACCAAAAAAAGCCAGTCTGAAGAGACTGGCTTTTTTATTGTTTAAAATCAACACCCGTAAAAGCCATTCTACACCATAGCCATCATGTTTTTTATCAGATAAAATTTGTTTATCTTTAAAACGAAATGTACAATAAAAACCGACGGCAGTAAACCGTATCATATTTTTGTAAAGCTTTTATCAACCGTTTTATCTTTTATCACCAACTTTGGAATACCTGGTTTACTTTATTCTTTTAGCCTTGTTGGCCGAAATTTTAGGCACCGTTGGTGGTTTTGGCTCTTCGTTATTTTTTGTGCCGATTGCCGGTTATTTTCTCGATTTTCACTCCGTTTTAGGTGTTACTGCCCTGTTTCATGTGTTGAGCAATATAACTAAAATCGGTTTCTTCCGTGGAGGTGTCGACCGGAAACTGATTATTACCCTAGGCATACCGGCGGTTATTTTTGTAGTGATTGGCTCGTATTGGAGTCGGTTTATCGATTCTAAATGGCTGGAATTAGCCTTATCCCTTTTCTTAATAATATTAAGTCTTTTCTTTTTACTTTTTAAAGATACTGTTATCAAACCCACAACCCCTAACAGTATTCTCGGCGGTATCAGTTCGGGTTTTGTGGCCGGAATAATCGGTACCGGTGGCGCCATCAGGGGCATGACACTGGCCGCTTTTAACTTAAAAATGCAAGTGTTTATTGCTACATCAGCCGTGATTGATTTAGCGATAGACAGCAGCAGAACCATTGTTTACGGCCTCAACGGTTATATTCATCGGGATGATTTGTACCTGATTCCGATTTTGTTTGTAGTAAGTATTATTGGCACCTATATAGGAAGGCAAATTTTGACTAAAATATCGGAAGCGCAATTCAAAAACATTGTCTTAGTGCTCATTTTTATAACCGGAATCATTACGGCTTTCAGCGCTTTTCAAAAAATATAAAAAAACCACGCTTTTCAACGTGGCTTCTAACTCAATTAACTTTAAAAATTACTGATTCAATCGGGCGTATATTTCGTCTTTAAGGAATAAAAATCGGGCTTTTAATTCGTGTAAAAAATTATCATTGGCTACTTCAGAGCCCATGTTGATTCGATGAATTTGATGCTCAATTTCATGATATTCATCAAACAAGTTTCTGAAATGCGCATCAGAAACCTTAAGCTCGTGTATTTTTTCCTGAAATTCAGGAAACTCGTGTAATAAATCGTGTTTTTCCATGGTGTGTATTTTAAGGGTTGATTTTTAGTGACAATTTGCCGCCGCTTGGACAAATAAGTCCATTTGACTCGGCGATACATATGCGATATCCAATCCCATACCGCGAAGGACAAACAACAGCCCTAAAATAACGGTAATTACGGGTACCACTTTTTGCAATTTATTTCGGATTGGCATTGACAACAAAGAACCGGCATACACGACAGCGCTCATCATTGGGATCGTTCCCAATCCGTAGAGTACCATATAGGCCAATCCGTAAAAACTATTTTGCATGGCCACGGCGCCAAACAGCGCAGCATAAACCAATCCGCAAGGCAATAAACCGTTGAAAAAGCCTATGGTGAAAAAAGCGTCTGCGGTTTTTCGTCTAAATTGTTGTCCCAAACGGGTTTTAACGGATGCAATGAATTTATGAACCGGTCTGGAAAAATTGTATCGCGCCAATGTTTTCTCGGGTACTATCGCTAAAAGAATCATACCAACACCTACGACAATGGATAACTGCTGTTGAAATCCGGCCATATAGAACCCTTTACCTAATAAACCAAACAACAAACCCAACATGCCGTAAGCGGTTAATCGCCCAACATGATACAGTAAAATTTGTACGGCTTTCCGGGTTGGATTTTGGTGATTTACCGGCAACATCATGGCAATGGGTCCACACATACCAATGCAGTGTAAACTGGAGAGTAAGCCAAAAAGGATTGCAGTGTAGAGCATATCAGATGATTAGATTTCTTAGATTTTAGCCTTTTAGAAATAGATTTCTTCTTTATTCAAATAGGTTTTACCTTCGTATTCCCAAGCTACAATAATATCCCATAGACCGCCAACCAGATTGTTTTTAGGTATGAGCAAATCGGAACCGGATAATGAAATCGGGGTATCAAAATCCAGTTTTTGGTTGGACGGTCTGTATAGGGATACTTTTCCTTGAATGAGAGCAGGGTTTAATGTTTTCGGAAAACGGACTACGATGCCGTTTTCGGTTTTGGCAATCAGCACTTTTTCCGATAAACTATTGGCATTCTCTGTGCTTTCAATATTTTGTTGTACTAATTTTTCTTTTTTGTAGTATTCTTGTGTTACCAGTTCGTTGTTGTATTTGTCATTCGACTGTACTTTAAACACAAAATACAGTATGAAACTCATAAATAGTGCAAATGCGATGACTATTCCTTTTCCCCAATTGATTTTCATAATATGCTGTTTTTAATTAAAACTTCTCGGCCCTACAAAATTGGTAGTCGCCGTTTCGATGTGTTTACTGTTACTGTAAACTTCTATTTTAAGCGCCACTTTTTCGTCTTCTAAATCGCTTTCCAATATTTTGACAAAAAAAGTTCCTTTCGCCAAACCTTGCTTTGGCACTTTGGCTGTGGGGCTACCAACCAGTTTAATTTCACCTTTGGGCTCGATGAGCTTGAAGGTGACATTGTTAAAATCCTGATTGGTTTTATTGACAATATCATAATTGTAAATATTGACAATGTGATGTCCTTCGCGTTGAAACAATTGTCCCGGAGTATGCAGTACCGTAGCTTCAACTTCATTTCTCAGGAATAACATTCCGATGAATACGCCAACCAAAATAGCCAATACGGCTATGTACCCTTTCATTCTGGTAGTTAACCGGAATGGTTCTTTTTTCACAATTTCGTCTTCACTGGCATACCGAATTAATCCTTTTGGAAATCCGACTTTTTCCATGATGGCATCACATTCATCAATACAAGCGGTGCAATTAATACATTCTAATTGTACCCCGTTACGGATATCGATTCCGGTTGGACACACATGTACACACACTTTACAATCAATACAATCGCCTTTGCCCAG
This sequence comes from Flavobacterium sedimenticola, assembly GCF_030053345.1. Taxonomy (GTDB): domain Bacteria; phylum Bacteroidota; class Bacteroidia; order Flavobacteriales; family Flavobacteriaceae; genus Flavobacterium; species Flavobacterium sedimenticola. The sequence goes on along the minus strand of NZ_JASGBP010000002.1, from coordinate 131,889 downwards.
TGCTTTACGATCTTCATTCTTATTAAACTTTCCTCTGCCCGATTCTCCTTCGCCACGTACATGATCGTAAGCTACATTAATGGTTTTGTTATCCAATAAAACGCCTTGCATTCTGCCGTACGGACAAGCAATAATACACACTTGTTCTCTGAACCAAGCGTAAATAAAGTAGAATACCGCGGTAAAAATCAACAAGGCAATGAGCGTTCCGGTATTTTGTGTTGGTCCTTCTTTGATAAATTGGATAAGTTCATCACTTCCTATCAAATAGGCCAAAAACACATTCGCAATGATGAAAGAAATCAAAAAGAATATCATCCATTTACCGACTCTCTTTCTGATTTTTTCGGCATCCCATGCTTGTTTTGCCAAGCGCATTTGTTGTGCTCTGTCGCCGTCGATCCAAAATTCGATGCGTCGGAACACCATTTCCATAAAAATAGTCTGCGGACAAAACCATCCGCAAAAAATACGCCCGAATGCCACGGTAAACAACGCCAATCCTACGACTCCGATAATCATGGAGATCACAAAAAGATGGAAATCCTGCGGCCAAAACGGAAAACTGAAAATGTTAAATCTTCGATCAACTACATTAAAAAGTAAGAACTGATTGCCGTTAATTTTAATAAAGGGCGCCGATAACAAAAAAACCAACAAAAAATAACTGAGCCATTTTCTTTTATCATAAAACGGACCGGAAGGTTTTTTGGGATGAATAAAAGCTCTTTTTCCCTTTTCATCAATAGTAGCTATACTATCTCTAAAACTTTCATCATGGTTAACGGTTGACATGGTATGTAGAATTAACGATTGGATGCTTTGGGTTTAAAAGGCTTCGAACCTAAGTTCAAAGCCTTTATATAAATTTACTGTTTTTGAACTACCGATGTACTATCAGCGACCGGAGCAGCCTCCGTTTTAGGAGCGGCTTCCTCAACCCATTTTTCCCCTTCCGGTGCTTTAGCTCCGGCCGGTTTGGTGCCTTGTAAGCTCATAACGTAGCTGGCTACTTTTTGTACTTCTTTAGTGCCTAAGGTTTTCGCCCATCCTACCATCGTAGGGTTGTTTTTACTACCTTCTGCAATCAATTTAAATACATTTTTGATACCGCCACCGTTAATCCAATATTCATCGGTTAAGTTAGGTCCAACGACTCCGCCTCCGTCTGCTTTGTGACAAGCCGCACAAGCATTCGCAAATATTTCTTTTCCTTTAGCCAAACTCTCGGCATCGGTTAACATGGTAACCTTGTCTAAAGTAATTTCTTCCTTAGGCGCGATAAGCTGATTCTTTTCAATTTCCAATTTAGCCGCAGCCACTTCTTGATCGAACTCTTGGGCTTGGTTGTAATCGCCCATTACATGAAAACGTACCAAGTAAACAATACTAAAAATAATAGTAATATAGAAAAGATAAACCCACCATGGCGGTAACACATTATCCAACTCTTTAATACCGTCGTAATCGTGCTCGAGCATTACATCGGCTTCTTGCTCTATGGCTTTGGAACGTGTCATGGACTTCATGAGACCTTGAATCCATTTACTTTCTGTAAACGATACCGATTGCGCTTCTTTTAATTGTTGACGTTGCGCATCGGTTAGCATATGATACGTTACTTTATCGATAGCACTTATTACAATTTCAATGGCTACCAGTAAAAAAAGGAAAACCACTAAAAACAAACCGACCATAGGGAACTTGATAAAAGCCGGACGATCGCCCGAATCAATGAAGTATTCCAAAGCGCCGAAAACAAAGGCGAAAATCAGTGGTACTCTTACGTATGAAGGAATTAATTTTTTCATTTTTATATTTTTTATTGTGATTGATTAGTCTTCCAAAGGAAGCTCACTAACTCTTTCAATGGTTTCTTTACTGTAGGTCATCGCCCAAACCGTGAACAATACAAAAGCGGTAAAGAAAATCGTCAGCGATATTATCGGGTAGATTTCTACACCGGTAATGGTTTCTAAATTGTGTTTGACAAACTTTAACATAACTTGTATTATTTAGATTTCACCTGGGTATCGGTTCCTAAACGCTGTAAGTAAGCAATAAGAGCAATGATTTCTCGGTCTTTCAACGGCACTTCTTTGGCTTCCCCAAAAGCTTTTTTGATGTCCGGATTAGCCAGTAATTTGCTTTCAATTTTAGACGCTTGCGCATCGGCTGTTTTTAATGCCTCGGCAATGTCTTGTTGGGTATATGGTACTCCCAAGGTTACCATAGTTTCCATCTTAGCTTGCAGCGTCGAATTGTCTAACTGATTTTTAATTAACCATTGGTATCTTGGCATAATAGAACCCGGGGAAATACTTTGCGGATCGTACATATGGTTAAAATGCCACACATCATCTCTACCGCCGTTGAATGGTTTACCCGGTACACCTTCACGGTGTAAATCCGGTCCGGTACGTTTAGAACCCCACAAGAACGGGTGATCGTAAACATATTCGCCTGATTTAGAATAATCCCCGTAACGCTCCACCTCGGAACGGAATGGTCGGATTAATTGGGAGTGACAACTTACACAACCCTCTCTGATGTAAATATCGCGTCCTTGTAATTCAAGTGGTGTATACGGTTTTACCGCGGCGATAGTCGGGATATTTGATTTCACCAAAATTGTCGGTAAAATTTGTACCATACCACCAATTAAGATGGCAATAGTAGTATAGACCATGAATTTTACCGGTTTTCTTTCCAACCAAGTGTGCCATTTTTCTCCTTTTAGGCGGTTCGGGCTGATAACGGCTAACTCAGGAGCTTCAGCAGCATCGTCTTCGATAGCCGCACCTTGTTTGATGGTTTTGACAATATTGTAAACCAATACTAAAACACCAACTAAATACAAAGTACCACCGATGGCACGCATCCAATACATTGGAATAATCTGAGTTACCGTTTCTAAGAAGTTGCCGTATTGTAAGGTTCCATCCGGCTTGAATTGTTTCCACATTGAAGCTTGAGTAAACCCGGCTACATACATAGGCAAGGCGTACAACACAATTCCTAAAGTACCAATCCAAAAATGGAAGTTGGCTAATTTTTCAGAATATAATTTGGATTTGGTCATTCTTGGGATTAACCAGTAAATCATACCGAATGATAAAAATCCGTTCCAAGCCAAGGCACCAACGTGAACGTGAGCAATAATCCAATCGGTAAAGTGTGCAATAGCATTTACGTTTTTCAAGGATAACATTGGTCCTTCAAACGTAGCCATACCATAACCCGTAATCGCTACTACGTAAAATTTCAATACGGCATCGGTACGTACTTTATCCCAAACACCACGAAGGGTTAACAAGCCGTTAATCATACCACCCCAAGACGGCGCAATCAACATTACGGAGAACACTACTCCAAGATTTTGAGCCCAATCCGGTAGCGCAGAATACAACAAGTGGTGTGGTCCGGCCCAGATGTAAATAAAGATTAACGACCAGAAGTGAATGATGGACAATCGGTAAGAATACACCGGTCTGTTAGCCGCTTTCGGCACAAAGTAATACATCATCCCCAGGAATGGTGTAGTCAAGAAGAAAGCCACTGCATTGTGTCCGTACCACCATTGCACTAAGGCATCTTGTACACCGGCATACACCGAATACGATTTCATACCCGATAAAGAAACCGGTAATGCTAAACTGTTAAAAATATGAAGTACGGCCACCGTAACAAAAGTGGCTATATAGAACCAAATAGCAACATAAATATGACGTTCTCTCCTTTTAATAATGGTACCAATCATGTTGATACCGAACACTACCCAAATCAAAGCTATAGCGATGTCAATCGGCCATTCTAACTCGGCATATTCTTTAGAAGTCGTATAGCCTAACGGCAATGTAACGGCGGCGGCTACAATAATTAATTGCCAACCCCAAAAGTGGAGTTTGCTTAAAAAATCACTAAACATTCTGGCTTTGAGCAAGCGTTGCATAGAGTAATAAATTCCGGCAAACATGGCATTCCCCACAAACGCGAAAATTACCGCATTGGTGTGTAACGGTCTGAGTCGTCCAAAACTTAAAAAGGAAATTCCGCTGGTTACATTGGGAAATAAAAACATAAATGCTAGTATTAGCCCAACTAACATCCCAACCACACCAAAAACGATACTGGCGTAAATGAAGTTCCTTACAATTTTGTTGTCATACTGAAATTGTTGCATTTCCATAATTATAATTGTTTTTCTTCGGTTATATTAATTTGATTTTTGTTAGTTTCTTTTACGAGCTCGTCGTCAAAAAGCATTCTGACAGATGGCGTATAGTCGTCGTCATATTGTCCGCCTCTAACCGCTTTAATGAAAGCGTAGAGAAAGAATACAGCAACTACAATACTTATCGAGATTAACATATAAATGACACTCATACCTCTAATTTGTGTTAGACAAAATTACTGTTGTGGTTATTCTTAAAATATGACATTTGTCATACTTGTTTTTATTTTTTGGCGGCAAACACATTACTCATTAAGGTTACAAAACTGACAATAGTTATAGTACTCAACGGCATGATAATAGCGGCCACTATGGGTAATAAATTACCGGTTACAGCATAGCTCAATCCAACCACGTTATACAGTAACGACAATCCGAAACTCATATAAATAATTAACATTGCATTTTTAGAATACCGCAGAAAGAACGCAATTTTTGAAAACTGGCCGGCATCTAAAATACCGTCACATGCCGGTGAGAACACATTGACATTTTCAGAAATGGAAATTCCCACATTACTCTGTGCCAAGGCACCGGCATCATTAAGACCATCTCCAACCATTAATACATTTTTACCTTGTTGTTGTAACGAATCGATGTAAACCAATTTTTGCTCCGGCTTTTGATTGAATACCAAATGTGTACTTGGAGGTAACATTTTTTCTAAAATTTTACGCTCTCCATCGTTATCTCCCGACAATACAACCAATTCATACTTCTTAGCCAATTCTTCAAACAGTTGCTCCAAACCTTGACGGTATTGGTTATTGAACACATAACTGCCTTTGTATACACCGTTGATTTCGACATGGACTTTGGTTTTCTTATGGGTTGCTTCGCTCATATGTTGTAAGAACTGAGAGGAACCTAATTTGACGGTACCGCCTTCCAATTCGGCAATAACTCCTTTCCCTATTATTTCTTCAAAATGGCTGACTCCAACAAGTTCTTGAGGCGGTAAATAATCATACAAGCGACGACTCAACGGATGGTTGGAACCCCGGAGCGCATTCTTGATTAGTTTTAACTCAAAATCGTTCAAGATTTCGCCCTCATAAGTAATTGACGTTTTTTTATTGGTGGTTATGGTTCCCGTCTTATCGAATACAATGGTATCCACTTTGGCCAGTTGCTCTATTACGATGGCGTTTTTAAGATACAACTTTCGGTTCCCCATGATGCGCAGCACATTACCCAGCGTAAACGGAGCTGTGAGCGCCAAAGCACACGGACAAGCTACAATAAGGATGGCTGTAAATACATTGAAAGCAGTACTCACATCTATGAATATCCAATATCCGAAAGACAGAACGGCGAGTAGCAACAAAGCCGGCGTGAAATAATGACTGACTTTATCGGTAATGGATTTGTGTTTTTGTTCTACTTTTTTCTGGAAAACATCATTACTCCATAATTGGGTCAAATAACTTTGCGATACCGAAAACAGGACTTCCATTTCGATAAGCTTACCCAATTGCTTGCCGCCGGCAAAAATTTTGTCTCCCGATTCTTTTTCAATCGGAACTGCTTCACCTGTCACAAAACTATAATCGATTGAAGCCTTTTCGGAAATCAAAATCCCGTCAACCGGAATCAATTCTTGGTTCCGAATCAACAGACGATCTCCTTTTTTAATATCGTATACCTGTATGGCTTCTTCTTGTCCATCGGGCAGTATTTTTGTAATGGCTATCGGGAAATACGATTTATAATCGCGTTCAAACGACAAAAAATCGTAGGTTTTTTGTTGAAATAACTTACCGAGCAACATAAAAAATATCAACCCACACATGCTGTCGAAAAAACCTTGTCCGAAGCCAAAAATGATATCCACTGTGCTTCGAATAAACATTACTACAATTCCCAAAGCAATAGGAATTTCGATATTGAGTAACCCTTGTTTTAAACTCTTCCAAGCCGCCACATAATAGCCGGAAGCCGAATAAATAAAAGCCGGTAACGATAATGCGAAAATGAGCCAACGGAAGAAATCTTTATATTGTTCAATCCAAAATTCCCCTACTTCAAAATACTCGGGAAAAGAAAGCAACATAATATTTCCGAAACTGAAAAAAGCGACACCCAATTTGTAAATCAAAGAGCGGTCAACCCTCTTTTTACTCTCTCCGAAATTTTCTAAACTAATGTAAGGCTCGTATCCTATGGAACAGAGCAATTCCACAATGGCTTTGAGATGGGTCTTTTCAGAATGATACGTAATGCGGACTTTTTTGTTGGGAAAGTTTACCTGAGAAGCTATGATTCCCGGCTGAAGCTTTTGTAGATTCTCCAAAATCCAAATACACGAACTACAGTGTATATGAGGAATATACAATGAAACAATAGCGGTTGTATTTTCTTGGAAATCGAGGAGTTGGTTGACAATGGCCTCATTGGCTAAAAAATCGTATTTACCTTTAATATCAAGTGGTGTGGCACCCGGTGCCGATTGAAAATCGTAGTAACACGTTAAGTCATTCTGACTGAAAATTTCGTAAACCGTTTTACAACCGTTACAACAAAAACTTTTAGCCTCAAAAACAATTCGGTCTTTCTCTACAATTTCATTACCACAATGGAAACACTGTGATGGATTCATAATTTATAATTTGCTCATTTACCTTTGGCAAAGTTGGCACTATGGCTAAAATTAAAATATGATATTTGTCATACTTTAAATATATTTGTAATAGCAAACCTAAACCGTATGAGTAAATGTGAACAATGTATCGTGAGGCAATTCAGTTCTCTGAAGGCATTGAGCAAAGACGAACTGCTTAAAATGGCCGAATGCAAAACGTCGTATACCATAAAAAAAGGCGAACCTATTTTTGAGGAAGGCGAGGTTACGAATGGTATTTATTGTGTGAAAGACGGGGTTTGTAAATTATCTAAATTAAGCTCTAACGGCAAAGACCAAATTGTAAAATTGGTAAAACCCGGTGAACTATTGGGACAACGCTCCATGATTAGTGAAGAACCTGCCAATCTGAGTGCCGTAGCTATGGAAGACATGGAGGTTTGTTTTATTCCCAAAAGCGAAGTTTTGCAATTTTTCACCCAAAACAATCAATTTTCCATGAATGTGATGCGCACCATTTGCGGTGACTTAAAAGAGGCCGACGACCACATGGTGAATTTGGCCCAAAAAAACGTAAAAGAGCGCTTAGCCGGAACCTTAATTTACCTTGAAGAAAACTTTAATACCGATACAGAAGGCGCTTTGCGTCTTCAATTGTCCCGTGAAGAATTGGCCGGTATGATCGGAACGGCTACCGAGAGTTGTATTCGATTACTTTCTGAACTCAAAAAAGAAGGACTGATAGACTTAATAGGTAAAAAAATTAAGATTATCGACAAAAATAAACTGCGCCGTCTGGCCGATTAACTTTCTCTATTAACAAAAAACCACCTGAATCTTTCGATTAGGTGGCAGTTGACATGATAACAGGGTTAGTTATTGTATCAACGTTTTCTTTGTATAGGTCAATCCGTTGTCAAGCGTTACTTTCACCAACAACATTCCGTTATTTTGAATTGAAACCGACTCTAAAGCATTGGTTTGAAGTGCCTCGTTTCGGTATACTATTTTCCCTAACACATCAAACATTTCCACTTTGGTAATAGCAGCAGCACTGCAATACACCGAAATCCCGTTGGCATTGGAAACTACTTTTACATCGCTTTCTGAAACAACAGGATGGTTCACTCCTAAAGCTTCGGTACTGTATCGCAATTCAAATCGGTCATTAAAAGTTCCGGCTGAAGTATTAAAAGTATAATTAGCATTTTTTAAATTGTGATACAAACCGGTGTTTTTGTCCAAAAGATACACCTCTTGGTTATCAAATAAACCATCAAAGTTTTCCAAAGATATGGTTAAATTACCGTTGATAGTTGTTGAATATCCCAAAGGCACAATATCATTTGAGGAAAACGGAAGGGCTTTGCCTTGAATGGACAAATCGATAGTATCCACTTGAGTGTAAATCGCAACCGGGTTACCAACCGGGGTTGTTTTTCCGTCAAATAAACGATCCATACCGTCAGTAGCATTTTCGATGTATCCCAACAACATTTGGTTGTAAGCGCCTTCATCGTTTGTTAAGGAAATCCACAAACGGTGTTTTTCCAAGCCTTGAGATACCAAACCACCTTCATTATTCTCGGATGGAGAATTAGTTCTGAAAAACTGACTGTTATTGCCTGCAATTCGCATGGAGTTTTTAAACACCGCCGAATAGGTTCCGTTTGCGGCACTAGTATTAGCCTCGATGAAAAAGCCTTGTCCTGCAGCAACCTTTCCGGTAGGTACGGCACCACCTGATAAGGCTGCCGTTCCGAAGCCGGTACCAACTCCACCCGTTAAATTATACTTAGCGTAATCGTTAGCCGAATAATTTCCGCTCACAATTGCGGTATTGTGTGTCCATAAATATATAGTACCGTTAACGATAGCAGAATTTGAAGGATCCGTAATAAACAAATCGATATCAATAGCCGACGGATAAGGATTCCCTATCAGATTGTTAGTCCCGGCCGATTTGATTATCGGAGTTGAAATCACTCCGTTATTAGGCACTCCGTGAAATATGGCCGGTAAGATTAATGAAGGGCTATACGTTAAATTCTCTGGAGTTCTCGACAAATATCCCACTCCTGCAGCCATAACTGTTGACGCTGTTTGAGCCACATAAGTATTAGCGGTAGGATTAAAAGAATAAAAATATGAATCTCCGGGAACCTGGCTTAATGTAGCACCACTCACCGGTGAAGACCAATAGCTGTAATCATAAAGTTTCATCGGCGTGGAATTGCGCTTGTACGTTATATTACCCGAATTCACCGAAGCATTGTTGGTTTGAACCAAAGAAGCATTATTTTCAAAAATTAAGGATCCCCCCGGATTTACCGATACCTCATTTACAATACTCAAGGTGTGACCTGAGTTAAATGTTACGGATCCCGAAGTTACCTGACATGTACAACCCGATACATTTCCGGTTGAAGAATAATTACCGGAGAACACTAATTTCTGAGCTGAAGTCGGAGCACCATTTGACCAAACGGAACCATTCCAAGTATTCGTTGGTTGCGATGAAATTACGATGCTGTTGGAAGCCACAGAACTACATGATCCCGAAGTTGCTGTGATTGTATAAGTTCCGGCCGGTGCCGTTACAGAGGAGCCCGAAATAGTAACTCCGGTGCTTGGTGAAGCGGTATAAGTGTAAGAGGCATTGTAATTCGTAATTGAAAAAGTTCCGGTGGCAATAGTACAGGTTGGCTGAGCCAAACTTCCCAATGTAGGTTGTGCAGGTACGAATGGTTGTGCATTAATGACAGCGCTTGTTGCCGATGAAATACATCCCGCAGCACTTTTGGCTGTTACATTATAAGTTCCGGCATTCAAACCGCTGAAAATTCCTGTGGTATTGGTGTAGGTTGTGCCGTTAATGCTGTATGTCATTCCGCTTCCCGTTGGATTCGAAATCGTAATCGTTCCGGTGGCCACAGTACAAGTGGGTTGCGTTGTAGAAACTGTAGGTGCTGCAGGAAGTGGATTTACTGTAATGGCAACAGCTTTTCTGGGTGTAGTGGCACCACTGGAAACAGTTACCGCCTCAACATAATATGTAGTTGAAGCAGAAATGGTTGGTGTGGTGTACGTTACTGTATACGGGCTGGATGAAGCCGTTGTGGTATACACCGGAGTACCGCCCGAAGCTACTGTATAGAATTTGAATGTAGTAGAAGAAGTCGGTGCCGGATTTTGAGAAGCCGTAATGGTAGAGGTTCCCGAACCACAAACAGCTGTAGCAGAAGCAATCACAACGTTAAATCCACCATCATTAACTAATGTTGGGAAATCAGTTATGGCCCCGCCGCTTCCATTACATGAAGCCACTTTAATAGAACCGATTTTAATTAAGTCGGAAGCGCTACAGTTACTTCCTGCGCTGATATTTCCGCCGTTTTCAATTACTATTGACGAACCGGCTGCTAGCGTCATGTCATAGTTACCGTTAGAGAAATCAATGTTTGCATTGTTTCGGATAACAAATTGAATAACCCCATAACAGCTCAAATTCAAATTTTGATTCATCACCAAGTTTGTCGGATTCGTTCCGTCTCCGATATAGATGGTGGTACATCCCGAAAAAGTACTACAGGTAATCGTACTGGAGTTTACATTTGGTGTGCCGGTCAAAGTACATTGTGCCTTTACTACTGTAACAAAACACAATATCAAAATCGATAATAATAGTCTTCTTTTCATGTAGTCGTTTTTTAGATTTGGAAACTAATAACAGGGCAAAATTAATTTCGATAACAGTAGCAAACCATTTTTTCCGATGTGTTACCAAAAAACTCTATTAAATGCATCCGCACTGCCATTCGTTGATTTTATTGGTTTTTTATCGATTTTAAAAGGAATAAAACCGGGTAAACCTGGATAAATTACGATTCAATGGCACTTTCGGTTTTAAATTCCAAAAATTTTAACTCAAAAAAGAACGTATTCTTAAAAAAATGAATACAATAATAATTTTGTACTAATTTCGTCTTGTTCCACAATCTTGTCGAGGAACAAGTTTGAGGTAAACAGGAAAGAATTTAAAGCACATTTTATTTTGAAAAGATAAACTGTTCTGAAATTTATATATTTGATACACAAATAAGAACGCAAATGGAACAATACGGAAAGATATTACTCATAGCCATGCCGTTTTTTCTATTGTTGATTGTTATTGAGAAAGCATACGGCTATTTCAAGGGCATTGACCATGCGCCGATGATGGACAGTATTTCGAGTATCAGCTCGGGGATGACCAATGCGGTAAAGGATGCATTGGGATTGAGTATCGCCATCATATCGTATGAATGGATGGAGTCGCATTGGGCCATTTGGCATATTCAAAACTCGTTGATGACGTATGCCATTGCTTTTATCGTGATTGATTTTTACGGCTATTGGAGCCACCGCTGGGCACATCAAATAAACTTGTTCTGGAACAAACACGCCATTCATCACAGTAGTGAAGAATTCAACTTGGCTTGTGCTCTGCGCCAACCGATTTCGAGTTTTATCAATTTGTTTACTTTCTTATTATTGCCTGCGGCTATTTTGGGAGTTCCGTCGACCGTCATTGCCATTACCTTGCCGATTCATCTTTTTTTACAATTTTGGTACCATACCCGATATATCGGAAAGCTTGGGTTTTTGGAAAAAATAATCGTTACACCTTCCCATCACAGAGTGCATCATGCCATCAATCCGGAATATATGGATAAAAATCACGGTCAGATTTTTATTGTTTGGGATAAATTATTCGGCACATTTCAAGAAGAAAAAGAAGATGTTCCTGCCGTGTTCGGAATCACGCGTCCGGCACATACCTGGAATCCCATAAAAATAAATTTCCAACATTTATGGCTGTTACTGAAAGATGCCTATCGCGCCGAGAATTGGAAAGACAAATTAACCATTTGGTTTAAACCAACCGGATGGCGCCCGGAAGGTTTCGATGAAAAATATCCGGTTGAAAAAATAAACGATGTGTATCATTTTAAAAAATACGACAAACCGTATTCCAAAATATTGTTGTATTGGGCATTAATCCAATTGTTCAGCACATTAGGGCTGATTAGTTATTTGTTCGGAAATATAGCCGTTATTGGGTTGCCGCACATATTTGTGTACGGCTTGTTTGTGTTTATCACCATATACAGTTACACCGAATTAATGGATACTCAAAAGTTTTCTCTTTTATGGGAAACGATTCGGTTTTCTCTCGCCATAGCCATTTTATTTTATTATGGCGATTGGTTCGGTTTGAATCGATTTTATTCCTTTGCTTCAATGATTTTGGTATCCTATTTCTGCCTGTCGCTCTTGATGTCTTTTTATTTTGTTACAATAGAATTTAACGCACTTAAAACACAAAAAATACGATGAGAAAAAGTAATGGTATCTTAAAAATTTTTATTGCTTTTTGTTTGGGCTATCTTCTCGTTATAGCCCTGCGATTAGAAGACATTGCGATGTATCTGAAGCCGTTATTACTTCCTTTTTTACTCTACACCGTTTACATCCATAAAATTTTTGAGACCAAAAAGCTGTTGCTTACCGCTTTATTTTTTTCGTGGCTGGGCGATTGTGTGTTGCTTTTTTCCGACCAGGGAGACCTCTATTTTATCATCGGATTGGTGTTGTTTTTAATCGCTCATTTTTTTTACATCCTACTGTTTACCAAACAAAAATCACAACCGCTACTTCGAAACAAATCAGGATTTTGGTTGGGTTTTGTCGCTGTATCTGCTTATCTTTTTGGATTTCTGGCCTTGCTCTTGCCCAAGCTAGGAAAATTAAAACTTCCGGTAATTATCTATGCCTTAACCATTTCAATCATGTTGCTGAGTGCTTTGAAAGGTTGGCTCAGATGGAAAAAAGAATCCAAATATTTTATTCTCATCGGTGCCGCTTTATTTGTGCTGTCCGATAGTATTTTGGCCGTCGACAAATTTTATGTGACCGTGCCTTTAGCCACTTTTTGGATTATGACTACCTACCTCACGGCACAATTGTTGCTGACCTACGGCATTTTAAAAATGAACAAAAAACAAATAACGCTTCATTAAGAAGAACTTGTTATTTAATGTGGCAGATTGTCTTTGATGGCGCCATATAAAAAAGTGCCGAAGATAGCGCCCAACAATATAATTCCCACACTCCAAAAACCGGAACCAAATAATATAAAAATAGGACCCGGACACGAACCTACCATAGCCCATCCCAGACCAAACAAAGTTCCGCCAATCCAGTATCGGGCATTTCCTTTTTCTTTGTCTAAAATCACTATCGGATTTCCTTTAATATCTTTCAATTGTTTTCGCTTGATGATTTGTATCCCAATCAAACCCGTAGCAACGGCCGTCATAATGATACCGTACATGTGAAACGACTGAAATTGGAACATTTCATAAATTCGGTACCAGGAAACGGCTTCGGCTTTGGTCAAAACCACACCAAAAACAAAACCCACTATAATGTATTTAATAAAATTCATCGCTTAAAAAATTAAAGGTAAAATCATATGAGCCATGAGCAAGCCCCCTATAAAGAATCCGATAACGGCTTTCAGAGAAGGCCATTGTAAATTACTCAGTCCCGAAATAGCATGACCGGAAGTACAACCACCCGCATAGCGAGACCCAAAGCCGATTAAGATTCCACCCAAAGCCAGTATAAAAATCATTTTGGGAGATTTAAAAACAGATTCTCCGAAGAGTTTTTCAGGTAATAATTTCCCATTTGGGGCCTCGATACCCATGTCACTTAACTGCATTACGGTTTTCGGATTGAGAGCTACATTGGAAGCATCACTCATAAAATGTACAGCCACATAACCGCCAATCATGGCTCCAAAAACAACCACCAGATTCCAACGCTGTGACTTCCAATCCCAATCAAAAAAAGAAAAACGCTTTCCGATACCGGTCATGGCACAAAGTGAGCGTAAATTAGAAGACATCCCGAAGGCTTTTCCGAAATAAGTCAGGGTCAACATAATCATACCGATTAAAAAACCGGACAGTGCCCAGTGCCAAGTATGTGTTATCAGTTCCATAAATGATTTTTTTTACAAAAATAGAAATATAAAAATGTTTACCACTATTTTAAGTGAAATGAAGTACTTTTGGATTCAAATTTCAGCACCAATGAAAAACTTCAGCACCGAAATAAGATGGACACTTCGCTTTATATTATTGGTCTTAGCTTGGGCTATCGGAGAAAAATTTACCGGTTTGCACGATCAATACATTGACCGATATGCCTTGTATACCAATCTATTTGCACTTCCTGCTTTTTTGTTCTACTATTTGGCACTATCCGAAAAGAAAAAATACTTTTTCAACAATCAAATTACATGGCGGCAAGGGTTTGTGAGCGGTATCATTTTGTCCTTCTTTATTGCCATACTCATGCCGGTTGCCCAATTGGTTATTTACAAAAGTATCACACCACATTTTTTTGAAACGATAATCGAGTACAAAACGAAAAGTCAGAATCTCAAATTCCATATTTCAGAGAAAGATGCCGAAAGCTATTTTAATTTAAAAAGCTATATTATCCAAAGTATATTCAACACCTTGTCCATGGGAAGCACCGCAGGAGCTTTGGTTTCCCTGATGATTAAAAACAAAAAATAATTTGCACGGTTATTGCTATTCTTTTAAAAAAGTCTTTTATCATGATGAATCCGTCTAAAGCAGTCGCATTGAGCCTATTGATTTTACTTTGTACTTCATGTATCAGCACCAAATCAACACTCAAAAATGTAGATGACAATGCCCCAACGCCTACCTTAACAAAAGACAATGCCTTTTTGGTTACCGAATACAGCAAAGACAAAAAATACGGCTATGACCCCGATTATCCGATTAATGTTTTTTACAAAAATGCCAAAGACGAAAACCTCAATGCCGAGCGTTTTTTGAGAGCATTGGCCGGACCCAATGGTGAAAAAATCACATACACTAAAGTAGAAAGTTGCTGCCCGTTTCCTACCAAAAGATTTGAAATGGGAGCCGGTTTCCTGGACATCTATGAACTAACTTGGGATGGACAAAAAAATCCGATCCGTCTTTATCTAAATATTTATGAAAGAGGATATTTGTTAATTCCAATGGGCCTTTCAGCCAAAAAATAGCTTCAAAAAATATCTTTAAAATTTACTAAAAAATTTCATAACTTAGCGATTTTTAAATCTAAAAGTTTATGAATATCAGTAACATTCCACAAATCAAGCATATTGAGAGTGGAAACTTCTTCGTCCTAGCCGGACCCTGTGCCATAGAGGGCGAAGAAATGGCAATGAAAATTGCCGAAAAATTAGTCGGTATTACCGACAAACTCCAAATCCCCTATGTTTTCAAGGGATCTTTCAAAAAAGCAAATCGTTCTCGAATTGACAGTTTTTCGGGCATAGGCGATGAAAAAGCGCTGAAAATACTCCGAAAAGTTTCTGAAACGTTTCAAATTCCTACCATAACAGACATTCACACTAATGAAGACGCAGCCATGGCGGCTCAATATGTGGATGTTTTACAAATTCCGGCCTTCTTAGTCCGACAAACCGACTTGGTAGTCGCTGCCGCCAAAACAGGAAAAACCGTTAATTTGAAGAAAGGACAATTCATGAGTCCGGAAAGCATGAAGCATGCTGTTCAAAAAGTATTGGATTGCCAAAACGAAAATGTGATGGTAACCGACAGAGGAACTATGTTTGGCTACCAAGATATGATTGTAGATTTCCGAGGTATACCAACCATGCAAAACTACGCTACCACTGTGCTGGATGTTACTCATTCGTTACAGCAACCCAATCAAACAACCGGAGTTACCGGCGGTAGACCCGATATGATTGAAACCATAGCCAAAGCAGGAATTGCTGTTGGTGTTGACGGTATCTTTATTGAAACCCATTTTGATCCGGCCAATGCCAAAAGTGATGGCGCTAATATGTTGCATTTGGACTATTTTGAAGGATTAATGACACGTTTAACCGCAATCCGAAAAACAATAAACTCATTTTAATACATTAGACAATCCAAGCCTTGAAAAAGATATTTTTATTCGTTATTTTTTATGCCTTAACACAAAACATAACAGCACAAGAACAAAGTATAAAGCCTGATAAGTATACAGCACACAACAAAGGAAAATTTTATATTTACTGGGGAGGAAATCGAGAGAGTTTTTCAAAATCAGACATTCGTTTTAAAGGAGACAATTATGATTTTACTCTTGACAATGTGGGAGCCGGAGACAAACCCAAGGGATGGCAAATAGATTATATTAATCCGTTGAGAATGACTATTCCCCAGACGAATTTCAGAATAGGATATTATGTAAGTGATCACTACAACATATCTATAGGATTAGATCATATGAAGTACGTTATGCAACAAAATCAAACTGTTAACATAACCGGCACCATCAATGAAGGCGGCCCTTTTGACGGTGTGTACAACCATGATCCGATTGTTTTAACCGAAGAGTTTTTAACATTTGAACATACAGACGGTTTAAATTATGTAAACACTGAGTTTTGTCGGGTGGATGATATTTCAAAAATCTTTAAAATCAGAAACACCGATAAGTTTCAAGTTAACATCACCGAAGGAATCGGTGCCGGATTTTTATATCCGAAGACAAATGCCATGTTAATGGGTAAAGAACGTCATGACGATTTCCATATTTCCGGATATGGTGTGTCGGCTAAAATAGGATTAAACCTCACCTTTTTCAAACATTTCTTTTTGCAAACGGAATTAAAAGGCGGTTATATCAATATGGATGATATCAGAACAACTCATAATCCGTCGGACAGAGCATCACAGAGTTTTTATTTTTTACAGCGGGTGATTGTCTTTGGCGGTATCTTTAAAGTATAATTTTATAAACCTTGACCAAAAACCAACATTATGAAAAAAATTACGTTATTGTTATTGGCCTCTTTCTTTTCCATTTCGGGTTTTGCCCAAATGGCAACAGAATGTTTTGAATCGACAACAGGACCCAACCCGTTACCATCTACCACATGGACGCTCGGCACCGGTAATTGGGCTGTTTTTGACAACGGTGTAGGACTTGGACAGCGATGGGGAATTAACTCCACTGTGGCCTCGCCACCCATTGTGTATGAAGGCACCAATGCAGCCTACGTAAATCGGGAAAATATTGGTCAGGGGAATACCTCCGAAGATTATTTAGCCACTCCTTTGGTTACCATTCCGGCAAATGGTGAAATGCACTTCTTTACCCGAAGTTTTGCAACCGGAAATCAAGGTACCCTATATCAGATTAAGGTGGCACCGGGAAGTGCTTCACAAACCAACCCCGCCGCTTACAGCACCTTGGTGCAACAATGGACTGAAGCTGATTTAACTGCGACTTTTAATATCTATGAAGAAAAAATAGTTGATTTGTCTGCCTTTGCCGGACAACAAGTATATGTCTCCTTTGTAAAAGTTTTTACGCAACCTGGGACTACACTGGATGGGGACCGATGGTTGATTGACTGTGTCAGCATCAATTCTAAATGCCTTACGCCAACCGGCTTAACTTTCTCCGGAGTAACACAAAACGGAGCCAGTTTGAATTGGCTTAATCCAAGCGGTGCCACTTCATGGGAAATAGAGATTGTGGCTTCGCCGGGAACGCCAACCGGAGTTGGAACCGTTTACAACGGAACTCTTCCTTATGTTGTAACCGGATTGCAACCGAATACTTCGTACACTTTTTATGTAAAAGCTTTATGTGATACCGGTTATTCAAGTGAATGGTCAACCGCATCCGGCTCTTTTACTACATCAGCAGCCCCACCGGAATGTGGCGGAAACTTTGTTGATGCCGGAGGAACAACAGGAAATTATCCTAATAATTCCGACTCAACCGTTACTATTTGCCCAACCATACCGGGTGAGCAGGTTACGGTTACCTTTACCTCATTCAATACTGAAACCAACTGGGATGCCTTGTATGTTTTTGACGGAAACTCTATAGCAGCCCCACAAATAGCAAGCGCCAATGGTGCCGGAAATGTACCGGGCGGATTGGCCGGAGGCTTCTGGGGAACAGCTATACCAGGACCTTTTACTTCATCCAGTCCGGACGGATGTCTGACATTCCGTTTCAGAAGTGATGCCTCGTTTAATAATCCGGGGTGGATTGCCAATGTTACTTGTGCTCCACCACCCGTTTGTCAACAACCAACTGCTTTGACAGCTACTACAATTACGTCTAACTCTGTTTCCTTAGGATGGACGAACGTTGGTATAGCCACTTCTTGGGAAGTTTTGGCTTTACCGTGTGGTTCCCCCGCCCCAACAGCAGCATCAACAGGGTGGCAAGCAGCTTCGACCAATCCGTTTACTATTACGGGGTTAAGCTCTGCCACTTGTTATGATTTGTATGTAAGAGGAAATTGTGGTACAGACGGAGTGAGTTTATGGGCCGGACCAAGAACCATCACAACGCAAGTATCCCCACCGGTTTGTGGTGGAAACTTTGTGGATCCGGGCGGACCAGCGGCAAACTACCCTAATAATTCCGATTCAACAGTTACTATATGCCCTACTATACCGGGTGAATTAGTCACTGTTACCTTTACATCGTTTAACACCGAAGCGACATGGGATGCCCTGTATGTTTTTGACGGAAACTCAATTGCGGCTCCGCAAATTGCCAGTGCTAATGGTGCCGGCAATGTACCCGGAGGACTTCCTGGCGGGTATTGGGGAACTGCTATACCGGGACCTTTCACTTCATCCAGTCCGGATGGCTGTTTGACATTCCGTTTCAGAAGTGATGGTTTCGTGAACAATCCGGGATGGATAGCTAATATTACCTGTGCACCGGCACCGGCATGTCAACAACCTACCGGATTAACCGCTACTAATGTAACGTCAAATGCCGCTACTTTAGGATGGACTAATGTTGGTGCAGCAACATCCTGGGAGGTTTTAGCCTTACCATGTGGCTCTCCGGCACCTACCGCAGGTTCAACAGGATGGGTACCAACCACCTCAAATCCTTTTGTAATTACCGGATTGAATCCAACTACTTGTTATGACCTGTATGTAAGAGGAAACTGTGGTGTGGATGGTGTAAGTACCTGGGCAGGTCCGAGAACTATCACAACACAAGTAGCACCACCGGTTTGTGGCGGTAATTTTGTGGATGTAGGTGGTCCTGCAGCAAATTACCCTAACAATTCAGATTCTACGGTAACCATTTGCCCTACTGTTCCTGGAGAGCAAGTTACCGTAACTTTTACCTCATTTAATACCGAAGCCAACTGGGATGCCCTTTACGTATTTGACGGAAATTCGATTGCTGCCCCTCAAATTGCCAGCACGAATCCGGCAGCAAACGTTCCGGGCGGTCTTCCGGGAGGCTATTGGGGAACCGATATACCCGGTCCGTTTACCTCTTCCAGTGTTGACGGGTGTTTAACATTCCGATTCCGCAGTGATGGTTCGGTTAACAATCCGGGATGGATTGCCAATGTAACCTGTAATCCGCCTCCAACTTGTCCGAGACCAACTGCCGTGGCAGTTTCGGCAATCACTCAAAACGGTGCTACCGTATCATGGACCGAAATTGGAAGTGCCACTTCATGGCAAGTACTATTTTTACCGGCCTCTGCACCGGCTCCTGATGCTACCACTCCGGGCTGGGTTACTGCCAACACAAACCCTTTTACCTATAACGGCTTAAACTCGGGAACACAATATAAAGTGTATGTTCGTTCGTTCTGTAGTGATTCAGACATCAGTTTATGGTCGAACCCGGTAACATTTGCGACTTTAATTTCTAACGACGAATGTAGTAATGCTATTAATGTACCGGTAAATCCGGACACCGATTGCGTACAATTTGCTTCGGGTACGGTTATAGGTGCTACTGCTTCGACTGAACCTAATACTTGTGGCGGAACCGATGATGACGATGTGTGGTTCTCATTTGTGGCTACTGCCACTACACACAGTATTAATTTAACTAACGTTGCCGGAAGTACTACTGATTTATTCCATGTTTTATACAGCGGTTCTTGCGGAAGTTTAACTCAATTGTATTGTAGCGATAACAATGAAAGTATTGCCAACAGTTTAACGGTTGGTCAAACCTATTACATAAGAGTATATACGTGGACTGCCACAGCCGGACAAACTTCTACTTTTGATGTTTGTATCGGTACTATTCCGCCACCTATAAGCACTAACACCAACCAATACACTATAACACAATTGGTGGAAGATGTATTCTTAAATTCCACTTGTGCAACGGTAACCAATGTCACTGCTTCAACCGGTTCTAACTTTGGTTCTACCAATGGTATCGGTTATTTTAACCAGAACGGTTCAACGTTCCCATTTGCAGATGGTATCGTATTAACTTCGGGGAATGCTTTGAGTGCTCCGGGACCAAATACCACCACATTAAGTGATGGTATTCAGGCTTGGACGGGAGATCCGCAATTGGAAGCTATTATCTTGGCAGCAACCGGAAACCCTATGAACTCTCGTAATGCTTCGAGATTAGAATTTGATTTCGTCCCTTTAGTAAACACCATTAACTTTAACTTTATTTTTGCCTCTGAAGAGTATGGTACTTTCCAATGTGACTATTCTGATGCATTTGCCTTCTTATTGACCGACCTTAGCACCGGAGTAACAACCAATTTAGCGGTAGTTCCTAATACGACTACACCGGTATCTGTTGTGACCATTCGCGATCAGCAGTACAACAATGCTTGTGCTTCTGTAAATCCACAGTATTTTGATGCTTTCTATGGTTTCGGTGGTTTAGATCCGTTAAGTTCCCCAACCAACTTCAATGGGGTGACTGTGCCGCTTACTGCTACTTCAACCGTTACACCGGGTAATCAATACCATATCAAGTTGGTGATTGCAGACCGATTGGATAACGCTTTTGACTCTGCTGTATTTTTGGAAGGAGGAAGTTTAGATATCGGAAATATCGACCTGGGAGACGATTTTCTTCAGGCGAACAATACTGCGCTTTGTGCCGGTACCAGTTATACCATTTCAACCGGTTTAGATCCGGCGCTTTACACTTTTACCTGGACTAACGGTACCAATGTAATTCCGAATGAAACAGGACCAAATCTTACCATCAACCAACCGGGAGTTTATGGGGTTTCAGTTCAATACATCAATACTACGTGTTCTTCAAGTGACTCTATCACTATCGAATATTATGATCCTTTTGTACCGGGAACTCCGAACAATTTAACAGCTTGTGATAATTCGGGCTATGCTTTATTTGATTTGAGCACGAATAATGCTTCGGCTTTAGGTTCTTTGGATACTGCTAACTATACCGTAACATATTATGCCTCGAATGCTGATGCTGTTGGCGAAGTGAATCCGCATCCTACACAGTATACCAATGTTACGCAATACACGGAAACCGTTTATGTGAGAATCGAAAACAATATCACGGGATGTTATGAAATCAGATCTTTCAATTTAATTGTAAATCCGCTTAACGTTCCGACCTTTACTATCGATACGGATATATGTCAAAATGAAACCGCTCCGGTATTACCGAACATGTCCAACAACGGTTACAGCGGAACTTGGAATCCGGCTATCGTAGACAATACCGTGACCGGAACATACACCTTCACGCCAAGTGACCAAGGTTGTATTGCTCAAGTGACCGTGACGGTTCAGGTAACACCAACGGTAATTCCAACTTTTATTTCTCCGGCCCCTATTTGTAGCGGAGACACGGCACCAACATTACCAGCTACTTCATCTAACGGAGTTACGGGTACATGGTCGCCTGCGGTTGTAGATAATACGCAAACCGCGACCTATACGTTTACCCCTAATCCGGGGCAATGCGCCGCTACTACCACCATGTCGGTAACTGTTTATCAAAACTGTGCTTTCGGAAGTTTTGCCAATGCCGTTTGGGTAACGGATTGTGACTCGGGTGAATTCTACAACACTATGGGATCGGGCACTTCAATTATTGGTCCGGCTCAAAATATTTTTACCAACAATGATTTCGGAACTTATATTTCAAACTCTAATACGTTGAAATTAAGAGGAGCCGAATTAAAAACATTCAAAAGTGCTACAGCCAATGTTTGTAGTGCCAATTTGTATTACAGAATCTATCCGCAATCCGGAACTCCGGGTGCTTTCTCCGTTATCAATTTACCTTTCTTTGATGACTGCTCCGGAGGAACATTCCCAACAGGTGGTCCATGTAATACCGGAGATCAAAAATGGCAGGAAGTGTTAACCGATGCAGAATCGCCGGTTGACTTAACGGCATTCCCTGCGGGTGATTATGTATTAGAGGTGTATTATGATGTGACCGGAGATGTTAATTCGACGTCACAATGTGATGATACCATCCTTATTAATAATAACGGAGCCAACTTCATCGCTACCTACACTTTACAAAACAACCCTACGTATACATTTGTTAATCCTACTGCCTGTACTGCCACCGATGGTAGCATCACTATAGGTAACTTAGCACCAAGCACCAGTTTTAGTATGACCTATACTGATGATGGTTCTCCGGTAGGCCCGGTAACCATCAACTCTAATGCGAGCGGTTCTTACACATTGAACGGATTAAACGTAGGTGTTTATACCAACTTTAATTTTACCGTAAACGGTTGTGCCTTTAGTTCCACCGATGTGATTACTTTGAATGCACCGTTTACTGTTTCGGTAGCTGGGACTAATCCGGTAACTTGTAACAGCAACACCGGTTCGATTACGTTATCTTCATTGACACCAAACCAAGTGTATACCGTTTCGTATACCGATGACACCGCCAATGTTGGTCCGTTAACCTTGACCGCCGATGCCAATGGGTTAATTGTACTCACCGGATTAAATGCCGGAGTTTATTCCAACTTTAGTTTAAGCACGGCTTTATGCTCGGGAACGAATACACAAGTGATTACGTTGGCCGATCCGGGAGCGCCTGTTGTCACTGTGAACAGTGCTTCTATTTGTACCGGTCAAAGTACGACTATAACAGCAACTCCTCAAACACCGGGTTCATACAATTACACTTGGACCGTTCCGACAGGAGTGACCAATCCGGGTAACGTGGCCAGCTTCAATACCAGTGTGGCCGGTACTTATACTGTAGTTATCACTCCTATCGGTACTTCTTTCTGTAACGGTAGCTTTGAAAACCCTACAGCAACCGGTCAGTTCCCGAACATGCTCAATGAAAGTGCTGTTCCGTGTTGGGATACTTCTGCAGCTGATGGCATCTTAGAAGTTTGGCCTCCTGCCGGATTTGAAAATGTATTTGCTTACCAAGGTGGTCAATTTATTGAAATGAACGGGAATTCGATTGCCACCATTTCTCAAGATTTCACCACCTATCCGGGCGCTCAATTGCAAATTTCATTTGCTCACAGAGGACGCCAAGGCAATGACACTGTAGGTGTTGAAATCGGCCCTGTGGGCGGACCATATGTAAGTTTAGGCAATTTCACCGATGGTAATACGGCTTGGGTTTTACATAACTTAAATTATACCATTCCGCTTTCAGGCGGAAGCAACTACACCATCCGATTCGTATCGGTATCCAGTACCGGTGGCGATCCGAGTGTGGGTAATTTCCTTGATGCCGTTACGATAACTTCAGCAGAATGTAGCTCTGCTCCTGCTTCGGGAACGGTAACTATTTCGCCTGCGGTTAGTTTGAACTTAACCTCTTCTAACAATATACAAACCGTTTGTGTGAACACACCAATTGTGGATATTGTTTATAGTTCAGCTAATGCGACGTCTGTGAGTGTGACCGGATTACCAAGTGGAGTGACCGGCACTTATGACAGTGGTACCGGTAATTTTGTAATCAGCGGTACACCTACACAAGACGGAGTATTCAACTATGTGGTAACAACCTCAGGAGGTTGTAATCCTGCTGCACAAACCGGAACCATAAACGTGAATGCTACTGTTACCGCTACCTTTACCTCTATTACTATTTGTAATGGCGATGCTGTATCATTCCCGGCTACGTCATTAGAAGGGTTTAGCGGTACATGGAATCCGTCAACGATTAGCAATACACAGTCGGCTACTTACACGTTCACACCAAATGCGGGACAATGTGCTGCATCCGGAACATTAACCGTAAATGTAACGCCACCTGCCTTGCCAACCTTTACGCAAGTGGCCGCTATTTGTAGCGGAGAAACGTTAAGTGCATTACCAACTGCTTCTATCGAAGGAATCACCGGTACTTGGACACCGGCATTAAACAATACCGCGACTACCACGTACACGTTTACTCCTACGGCAGGTCAGTGTGCAGCTACCACTACCATGACTATAACGGTTAATCCGAACGTAACACCAACGTTCAATGCCATTGCTAATGTGTGTTTGGGAGAAATTAATCCGCCAACCTTACCCACTACATCCGTTCAAGGAATTACAGGGACTTGGTCACCGGCTACTATTGATAGTAGCACTGCTGGAACTTTTAACTTCACCTTTACAGCGGATCCCGGACAATGTGCAACCAACGGAACTCTATCGGTAACGGTATTGAATAGTTTTGATTTTGAAATTACGGAAAGTTGTATCGATGACGATCTTACTTTACAATTCAATTCGCTTACACCATCATTTAATGAAGACACTGCAACATTCGCTTGGTTTAACAGTAGTGGACAGGTAGTTGGGAATTCACCGGCATTCAATGCCGCTGAATATTTGGCATCAACACCAACAACAGAAGTACCTCCTATAACCTTTACACTTACTGTAACGGATGCTAATGGCTGTTTCACTACTCATGATTTCATTGTCGATCGTTTGTATTGCGGAATCCAAAAAGGTATCTCGGTAAATGGAGATGGTCTTAATGATTTCTTTGATTTAACAGATTATAATGTAAGAGTCTTAACTATCTTTAACAGATACGGTATGAAAGTGTACAGCAAATCAGGATATACTAACCAATGGGGCGGTCAATCTGATAAAGGCGATGAATTACCGGATGGCACCTATTACTATGTCATCGAATTCAACGATAATCAAGCTGCCAAAACCGGTTGGATATATGTAAACCGAGAACAATAGAAAGAAAAACGTCCCGAAAATTTCGGGACGTTTTTTTTAGTATAAGTTTTGAGCTTCTGCTAATACCGCTGTTAAAACTTCATTATCAATTTCATATAAACTGCGATAGCGAAGAGACTTTACGGTATTTCTACCCTTATCGGCTATCAGAAAGGCTGTATTTTGAGTCAATTGAAAACCTCTGGCAAACCCCACATCTACATATTGATGCTTGTGACTGGCATTCAAATAACACAATGGCTTTTTCTTATAATAGAAATACGGAATACCCCATTTGAACTCCAAAGTAACATTAGGTAACGCATGTTCGACCACGGAGACAATATGCAACAGCATGCTTCTGTAGGGTTCGGGTTGATTAAGGATGTATAACTCGGTAGGCTTCAAAATCAGTTATGTGTTAGCTTTTATTTTTCTCGAACTATATCGGTATAATTGAGCATTCAGCCAAAACAGCAGACCAAAAATGAATACGGCGCCAAGGCCGTACCCTATTTTAAATGCCGGATCTTCCGGACGGGAGTACAAGTCCTTAACGATGCTTATGACACCGGTAACGAGCAATATAAATCCAAAATAAGATAGGATTTGAAGGACGTGAAACCAAAACTTAGGCATACTAATCTATTCCGTATTGATCAAACAAATATACCAAGGCTGCCATTGTAGCTGCACCCAGTTCCAATTCGCGTTTGTTAATGGCATCAAAAGTATCATTCGCCGCATGATGGTAATCAAAATAGCGTTGAGAATCGGGACGCAAACCGGCTTTGACAATCTTCTCGGAAGTTAAAGGATGAATATCCGAACCGGTATGACCCTTGAAAAAATTATGAATCAAATAGGGTTCAAACAACGGCTTCCAGCCATTGATTTTGGCAAAATTAGCATCATCACATTCAAAAGAAAACCCACGGGGAGAAAATCCACCGGCATCGCTTTCTAAAGCAAAAATGTGATTTTCATTATTGGCTTTTGATAACTCTTCGTATTTCTTACCGCCTTTCCCTCCAAACTCTTCATTCATATACAATACTACCCTAATGGTATTTTTGGGTTTGTACTGTAACTTTTTAAAGAACTCTAAAACGGCCATGCTTTGCACACAACCGGCGCCATCATCGTGGGAACCATCGCCCAAATCCCATGAATCGAGATGACCGCCCACCACCATGATTCTCTCGGGATGTTCGGTGCCTTTGATTTCTCCAATCACATTGTGCGAAAGCACTTCACCCAACGATTGACAAGACAGCTTCATGTAGAATTGCAAGTGCGGATTGGCTTTTAGCTTCCGACTCAACAAATCGGCTCCATTTGTACTGATAGCTGCTGCGGGTATCTTTTGTTCATCGATTAAATCGCCATAACTCGTAGCACCGGTATGTGGAAAATCATCGGATCTTAAATTTAAGGAACGAACAATAACGCCTACAGCACCAAACTTTGAGGCTTCCATAGCTCCTGCCCTCCGCTGATCACCACATCTTCCATACGAAACGAAGGCATCAATATTTTCGGGCTCCATCGGACGATTGTAAAAAACAATTTTCCCTTTCAGTTTGTCTTCCCCTAGTATTTCCAACTCTTTGAGGGTATGCACCTCAACAACTTCTGCAGTAATACCTTGTTTTGGTGTGGCGACAGAACCGCCCAACGCACAAATCGGCACCTCGGTTTTATTTTTTTTATCTACGATATAGGCCGTTTCTTTTGCCCCTCTCACCCATTTCGGCACCATTACTTCTTGCAAAAAAACACGATCTAATCCTAAAGCCTCTAATTCTTTTTGGGTATAAAGCACCCCCTTGGCCGCTCCATCGGAACCCGACATGCGTTGTCCGATGGTATTGGACAAATGCTCCAACCAAGCATAGCATTTAGAATCGGTTAAGGCAGTAGTGTATAACTTTCGTAACATTTGCTCATCTTGGGTTTGAGCCTGTAAAAAAGCGGTAAAAAGGAATAACGAGAGAGCTAGTTTTTTCATGGGGAATATTTTTTCAAAAATAATTTAAAAAACATTTGGTTGTCGAAAAAAGATTCACTTACTTTGTTTTTCAAAGTACTTTTATATGGAAACAAAAGATTATTTGAAAGACCTGCAAGACATTAAGCAAATGATGTCACAATCGACCCAGTTTATATCGCTCAGCGGTTTATCGGGAATTTTAGCCGGTTTGTATGCTTTGGGCGGTGCAGTAGTAGTAACGGTTTTGATAGACAACCATCCATCGGGATACATCACACTGGAGAGCACCACCTTCAAACTGATTGTTGCAACCGCTATGGTGGTGCTGGTCCTTTCGTTAATTACTTCCTACATCATGACGGTACAAAAAGCCAAAAAAATTGGCGAAAAAGTATGGAATCCTTCGTCGAAAAGACTGTTAATTAATTTTTGCATTCCGTTGTTCACGGGTGGTATTTTGGCCTTACTTTTATTAAAAAACGGCGTATATGGCTTAATTGCTCCGATAACACTCATTTTTTACGGATTAGCTTGTGTGAATGCCAGCAAATATACCTTAAGGGATATACGTTATTTGGGTATTACCGAAATCGTTTTAGGATTATTAGCCGTAGAGTTCTCCGGATTCGGCTTGTATTTTTGGATTTTAGGATTCGGAATTTGCCATATTATTTATGGTGCGGTAATGTATTATAAATACGATAGAAATTAATTAGTGAAGAACATCATACAAAATATCAACAAAGCTTTTGACCATCGTATTCGTTTGGGTATTATGTCGATTTTGATGGTAAATGAAAGTGCCGACTTTAACATGCTGAAGGAACTGCTCGGTGTGACCGATGGTAACTTAGCGAGCCATACCAAAGCCTTGGAAAGCGAAAACTATATTCGGATTGAAAAACAATTCATCGGTAAAAAACCCAATACCCGTTATAGCGTCACAACCGAAGGCCGACAAGCCTTTAAAGATCATTTAGACGCTTTAGAAAAATTAATATCCAAAACGTAACCCTTTTTTTTATTCATTTACTTTGATTTTCAAAGTACTTTTAAAATTAAAATATGAGAGCACTTATCCTCGAAAAAATGTACGAATGGAGCAAAAAGCCTTATCAAAAATTCTACAAAAAAAACGAAGCTTGGGATATCAGCATCCCACAATTGATTCGTTATCCTGAGGATACTTTAGGCTTTCATCTCGGTTGCTTTTTACTGCGCTATAATTTTGAATTACAACCCAAATTAGAAGACCACGACATCATTCATGTACTTACCAACACCGGAGTTTCGGTACCCGAGGAAATTGGCATGCAATACTATTTATGGGGTAATGGCAAAAGAAGTGCCTATCTTATCTTGGTCATCGGTCTCGGAACGCTTTTCTACGGGTCGCATTTGAAATCCTTTTACAAGCAGTATCAAAGAGGCAAAATGGCCCATCGATTCTACGACTTGGCTTTTGACAAAATGCTGACACAACCGATTCAAAACATTCAAAACACATTTAATATTCAATAACTATGGAAACACTATTTGGTTACAAACAAAGCAACTACGATCGATTTCCGACGTATATCGCTCTGGGTTCGTTCCTCATTGGGACTTTAATGCTCCTATTCTATCTGCTTTTTCCAACAACACCTATATGGATTATTCTCGGCTTTTACTACGTCATGATTGCCGCCGTGGTCAACGGTACGGTAGTACTGCATTTGGTCTATCGCTTTTGCTTTGAACCCAAAAATCGGGAACTGTTATGCATTAAAATACTACTGCTACTGGCGAACATTCCAATTGCCGTATTGTATTTCTACATTGTTATTCGTCACACTTATTCAAACTAAAATTAATACCCATGGAAAATCAAGAAAACACCCACATCGAAGAAAAATCATTTTTTCAATCCAATACCGCCAAAATGATATTGGTAGGTTTACTGACTCTATTCCTGCTCATCCCGCTATTTTTTGTGCAAGATTTAATTAAAGAACGATCACAACGCAAACTGGAAGTGGTTGACGAAGTGGCTACACTTTGGGGAAGCGACATTGTTTTTTACGGCCCGATTTTAAAGGTGCCGTATACTTCATTTGAAAATTATAACGTAACCGATACCAAAACCGGCGTAACAACCATTCAAAAAAAAGCAACGGTTAATTATGTGTATTGCTTTCCGAATGAACTCAACAACCAATCGGTGGTCAAAAAGAATGAGTCGCTGAAACGCGGACTCTACCAACCAATTGTTTTTACGTCGGATATGCAGTTTAAGGGCCATTTCACCAAGCCCGATTTTGCCAAACTCAACATTGCTGATGAGAACGTACTGTGGAATAAGGCATCGGTAATCGTAAAAACGACGAACTTAAAAAGCATCAAAAGCGAGTTGAAAATTCAGCTCAACGACCAAAAACTGTCGTTTGAACCGCAAAACAATGAAAAAAGCGAGTACAGTATTTTGGCTACCAATCTGTTCGACTATAAAACATTGGCACCGGATGCCAAAATCAACTTCCATTTCAACATTACCTACAACGGTAGTAACCGCATTAATTTTATTCCGATTGGAAAAGTCACTACGGTAAGCATTGATTCCGATTGGGACTCCCCGAGTTTTGAAGGATCGTTCGCCGCCAATGACACGACCAAAACCATCAACACCAAAGGATTTCATGCCGACTGGAAAATATTGGACATCAATCGAACTTTTTCGCAACAACACGTCAATGCTTTGCCCGATTTGGACGATTATACCTTTGGTGTAAAGTTTATAGAAACCGTCGATGAGTACCAGCAAAATGAACGGGTTTCCAAATATGGTTTTTTAGTCATCGGATTAACGTTTCTGATTTTCTTTTTAATCCAATCCATCAGTAAAATCAACATTCACATTTTTCAATACGCTATGATTGGGATTGCACTCATAATGTTTTATACGTTGTTAATTTCGATTACCGAGCACAGTAGTTTTACAACGGCTTACGCCATTTCGGGCCTAGCGATAGTAGTCTTAATTACGCTCTATTCGGTATCCATTTTAAAGAATAAAAAATTTCCGCTATTCATCGGAACGGCATTAACCGTATTGTACACTTTTATCTACGTCATTATTCAAATGGAAGATTACGCCTTGTTGGTGGGCAGCATCGGATTGTTTTTAATCTTAGCCGCTGTGATGTGTTTTTCCCGAAAAATTGATTGGAGTAAATAGTCCGAAAACAGAAAAAAACCTGTTCTTTAGAACAGGTTTTTCTCATTATAAAAAGAATTCAGTCAGCGTCCAATTTCGATTAGGTCGATGCCAAAGTTGTCCTTGTGCCACTTCCAACGGACAATCAAAATTATTGGTGTACAAGCTTCCGGTTCCTAATCCTTGCGGCATCGGATTTTGAAGTGTAAATGTAAATTGGGCAATGGCGTTTAAACCAATGTTACTCTCTAAGGCCGATGTAATCCACCAACCAATTTGAAACTTTTCGGCTAAGGCAATCCATTCTCGGGTGCCGCGAAATCCACCGATGAAACTCGGCTTTAAAATGATGTATTGCGGTCTGATTTTTTGCAGCAATTTTTCTTTGTCTTCCGGTAAAAACACCCCAATGAGTTCCTCGTCCAAAGCTATAGATAAATTCGTATTTTTACACAACACTGACATGATGTCAGTGTTATTTTTTTGAATCGGTTGCTCAATGCTATGTAATTTAAAACCAGTAATTTGATTTATTTTATCTAAAGCTTCATTTCCATCAAAAGCACCGTTAGCATCGACTCGGATTTCCATGGTGTTTTCATCAAAATGTTCCCGAATAAAACGCAATAAAGCCTTTTCTTTTTCAAAATCAATCGCTCCGATTTTCATTTTAATACACGAAAAACCTTGCGCAATTTTGGCCTCAATTTGATCCTTCATAAAGGCTTCATCGCCCATCCAAACCAAACCGTTAATCGGAATTGATTGCTGTCCGGAAGTAAAATCGGAAGGGAATAAAACAAACGGATCATCACTCTTCAAAGACAAAAAAGCCATTTCGACGCCAAACTGAATCGACGGAAATTCGATTAATTCCTGCCACAATGTTGCTTCTCCCAAATGAATATTTTGGCAAGTCCATTTTAATTTTTCTTCATAATCATCTCTGTCGTCTGCCGAAAGACCACGCAAAATACCGCACTCTCCTATGCCCTTTTTTCCGTCTTGCTCCAACACAATAAACCAGGTTTCTTTTTGGGTTAAAACGCCTCGAGAAGTACCCGATGGGTTTTTAAAATTCAGGATGTATTGATGGTAGGTTGCTTTCATTTTCTCACTCTAAAACGCGTAAAATCTTTTTGAAATTTCGGGTGTCAAAACCTTTTTTTTCAAACTGCTCAAAATCGAGTTTGGTTTGAGCAGCCCAACTTTTATAGTTGGAAAGATGGTTTTGTTGGTACTGTTCGTGAATCGCTTTGGCTTGTTTTAGCCGGTCGGTAAACATATAAATATGGGCTAATTGGAGTTGATACGCCACTTCCGACGGATTCAAAGTAATCGCTTTAAGGCACCACTCTTCGGCTTTGATAAACTGTTTGGTGAACAAACACAAAGAACCCAGCAAGGCATAATCGGCATCTTTGGCTTTTTGCATATCCACTATTTCTTTTTGCATCAGTGCCATCGCTTCATTCATTTTGCCGGCTGCCTGTAGTTGGATAGCCTCTTTTCTGACGGCTTCCAAATATTCGTTGCGCAAGCCCGACTTTTGCAAACATTCCTCCGTGAGTTGCGCCGCCATAGTAACACGCTCTGACGGCAATAACTTTTTATACTCGGCATAGGAATACTTTTGTGACACGCGAACCACGAAATAGCCCGTAAACAACTCTTTTTGCAAGAGTCTTTGGGTAACCGGCAAGGTTTTAATCCAATCGATGACTTCTTTTTTGGTTTCGGTATTCCAACCTTTTTTTAAATTGGCATCCACCCATGGCACCACTTCTAAAACAATTTTTTGTTTCATCACCCAATTCTCGCTTTGAAAGCCAAAATAAAGTCGTTTTACACCCGTCGGCACACACTGCGTATTTTCAGAAAACAACCGTGCCGCTTTGTTCACCGGCTCGTTTTGAATAAAACAAGCATTTTTAGCCGCCCCGGTTTTTTGATACTGAATGGCATCGGCTTCTTCGGTAAAAACCGCAAAGGTACACTTGTCGTCGCCGGAAATAGTAGACAGTAAGAAAACCGCGCCGGCCGCTCCCTGACTAATGCCACTCGGATCGGGAATGGCTTTCAGTAAAGAAACCAAACTGGTACTCATTTTTTGATTGTCGTCCAATAAGGAAATACGATAGACTAATTCGGTGGTCCCTGCAGGAAAGTCAACAGTTTTTACATACACGCGCTTACCCGCCCCTAAGTTGACCGTTTCATTGGTGGCCCGAACGGCGTCCCATTCCCCTTCTTTACTTTGCGCCATTACCGCCGTGGTTATGAAAAGGGCGGTAATAAAAGATACTAATTTCATGATTTATTTTTTGTCCTGAAAAACAATAAGAGTGCCATTTTTGGCACTCTTGGTCTTTTTACAATTGATTTTACAGCGAAAGGTTATCGCCTATCCGCAAGAGCATCAAATCTTTTCCGGCATCAAAGAATTTTTTCTTCGCTTCCTCATGATTGATAACGATGAAACCAAACGTATCGTAATGACACCCTAAAATCTTATCACAGCCCACAAAATCAGCTGCCATGATAGCGTCTTCCACATCCATCGTAAAATTATTCCCAATAGGAAAAACGGCCAAGTCGAGTTGGGTTCGCATCGGAATCAATTTCATATCCATCGTTAAAGCAGTGTCACCGGAGATATAAATGTTTTTATGCTCGCCTTCAATGACAAAACCACCGGCGCTGCCACCGTAAGAGCCATCGGGAAAGGAACTCGAGTGAACAGCGTTAACATATTTCACTTTGCCGAAATCAAATGACCAACTGCCACCGTGATTCATCGGATGATTTTGAAACCCTTTATTCCCGTAATGCGTAGCGATTTCCCAATTGGAAACAATGACTAAATTGTTATTTTTGGCAATGGTTTCCACATCTAAAATATGATCTTGGTGTGCGTGAGTGATTAGTATATAATCGGCTTTCAGACTGTTTACATCAATGTGAGACGCATTGGGATTGGCCGAAATAAACGGATCGACGATGATATGCTTTCCGCTGACTTCAATCCCAATGCAAGAGTGTCCGTAAAAGGTTATTTTCATGACTTTATTTTTTGATTATACATAATTTACCACAATATCGGAAATAAAATAAATGAGGCATAAGGCCAACAACACCGCCAATAAAAACGTACTGATGGCTAACTTTTTGAGTTCCGGATCTAAGAGTTTCGGGTTTTTGTTTCGATACACCGTCAGCAAATGGCTAACCATTGGAAAATAAGCCACCACAAAGATGTATTGATCGAAATGAAAATCGTTTAAAAACGCAAATAACAACACCAACACCATAGCTGTGATAATTAAGAAAAAATGATACTTCTTAGCCCAAGCGCCGCCATTCTTAACGACCATAGTGTTTTTACCCGATTTTCTGTCGCTTTCTTCATCGCGCATGTTGTTCAGATTGAGCACGCCAACGCTCAAAAAACCAATCGCTGTGGCCGGCAACAAAAGCAACCAATCGATACTTTTGGAAAACATAAAATAAACACCAAAAGTGCTCACCAAACCAAAGAAAATAAACACAAACAAATCGCCGTAACCCCGATATCCGTAAGCGCCTTTACCCACCGTATAACGAATAGCCGAGGCAATAGCCAGAATACCCAAGACTAAGAAAAACAGGGAATATTTCAGATAATTTTCGTGCAGCTTGAAAGCGAAATAAATCAAAAGCACCGCAAAAGCCAGGGTAATTAATGATGTAATGACCATCGCCCGCTTCATCGCTGCCGCCGAAATACTGCCGCTTTGTATGGC
This sequence comes from Flavobacterium sedimenticola, assembly GCF_030053345.1. Taxonomy (GTDB): domain Bacteria; phylum Bacteroidota; class Bacteroidia; order Flavobacteriales; family Flavobacteriaceae; genus Flavobacterium; species Flavobacterium sedimenticola. Next base: position 98,032 of record NZ_JASGBP010000002.1, on the reverse strand, counting down.
GCGCTTGGGCCCGACTCTGTCTTCGTTATCGGTTCCTTTGACACCGTCTCCGTAGTCGTTGGCAAAATTGGATAAAATTTGCAATCCTAAAGTCGTAAGCAAGGCAAAGGCCACGATATACCAATTGAACATCCCTTGCGACATGGCATAAAAACTTCCCACGATAATTCCGGATACCGATAATGGTAAAGTTCTGACGCGCGCGGCTTGAATCCAGTGTTTCATATTGATGTTAACTATTAAATTTTAATTTTTCTTTACACTTCAATTTACATCCAATTACTATCGGACGTTTCGATTTCGTACAACCAAAGGTTTACATACGCTTTAATTTTATCAAATTGACCCAAATGAAAGGTAACATTACCTCCTGCAGTATGCAACGTCAGTGAACCGATATTTAAACTTTTATGCCAAAACAACTGCGAAGTAGTAATGGCTTGAATTTTTTCGATTGGGATGATTTCATTATCAATATCCCAAGCACCGCTTTGCTTGATGATATGGCGACTGTTAATGAACAATCGGTAATTTCTGAATCCGAAAAACAAAATTGCAAACACAAAAATAACGTATACAAAAGCCAAATTGATAAAATCAAAAAGCGTTTCATCGGCATACGTTCCCAACAACCAATAGCCCGTTAAAGGTACAACAATGAGCAGAAATACCGAAAATAGTAATTTGCGAAAATTAGGCTGCATCATCGTTCCTTTTTGCGGCAATTCTTTAAATAACAATTTTAAAATTTCATCGCGTTCGTGTGCGTTGCAACCGGGGATTTCAATAATGGCTTTTTTTTCGTGCTTTTCACTGCTCAACGCTTGTCGGATTTTGATTTCGAGTACATTGAGTTTTTTTTGAAAATAATTCTGAGATACTTTGGTTATCTGAACTTTCTCAGGTTTCAAAATGGTGCTCTTGGTATTAATTAAACCATAAGACAACACAAAAGATCCTTTTTGTTGCGATACCGTATAATTAAAGAACTTAATCAGGGTACGTGCTATATTGATGACGAAAATAACCGTAAACATCAGCAGTACGAACACCAAAGCGCTGTACCAAACCGAATTCTGATCGACAAAACCTTCAATCTTTTCCGTATTAATCATGTCTTCGGCGCCGGCCTGATGCAAATTTTCATACGCCGTGAAGAAAAACGTAAGTATCAAACCGATACTTTTTACATAATCGGACGTAATTCCGATTTTGAGTAAACTCAACAAATTGATTTTGAGAAAAGGGACACTGGATTCGGTTTTGGCTTCTTCAACAACCACCTCATCCGTTACTTTTCCCTCATTCTCGAGCAACTTCGATTTCAAGGCGACCGCCAATTCGTGCGAAATCGCTTTGATATTGCCTTCCTTATTTTCGCTACCCGCCGTATCAATATCCAAAGCATAGACACCTATTATTCTTTGAATCAGCGATTGCTTGATATTCACCTGTTGGATTTTATGCAACTGAATGGTTGTTTTGGTTTTGTTGATGATGCCGTCGTGGATGATAAACTCATCATTCGCATCATCAATATAAAACGTAAAGTTGCGGTATTTAAAAAACGAATAAATGCCCAAAAAAACAACAACTCCCAAAAAAACCAAGAAGCTGTAAAAAACAGCTCCGGGCTTCGCTTTTAATAATGTGACTAAAATAATCGGCCACGTAGCTTTCAAAACCTGAAAAACAGATTCAAAGAAAATCACGAATACTCCAATAGGAGATTGGCGTTGCGGCTGATTAAAATGGGTTTCCATTACAATTGTTTTTGAATTTTACCCATCAACAATTGCTTGATATTCTCGGCTTCCTCTTTGGCAATTCCCGGAATTTCAATATCACTCGACACCCCGCCGGCTGTGAAAATCTCAATTTTGGCCAAACCGAAAAAACGGGCCAAAAAGCCTTCGTGCAACGCCACGTGTTGTACCCTGTTATAGGGAATCACCATAGTATTAGTGGCAATAATGCCACTGCGAAAAATGACATCGTGATTTCTGAACGCATACGCTTTCTTCTTCACGGCCAAAAACGCCAGAAACAGCATCAAAAATACCAACAAAACATAACCGCCTATAAAAAGGGTTTGCTGTGCCGCTATTTCGTCTACGAAAACAATTCCGAGTCCCAAAGCAATAGCGATAATTAGTAACAACAATCCTCTGGATAACATGACTTCTTTGATATAATTGGGATGCAAACGGGTTAAGGCCACCGCCTCATACTTGGGCAAAGTAGTCGTGTCGATGGTATCGTTGGTAAAATTATCCATAGCCATTAAATCATTTATATTACGGAATCCATTTGTTTTTCCCGAAGTTAGGCTTTCTCTTTTCCAAAAAGGCATTTCTGCCTTCCACCGCTTCATCCGTCATATACGCCAAACGTGTGGCTTCTCCGGCAAATACTTGTTGACCCACCATGCCGTCATCGGTTAAGTTCATGGCAAACTTGAGCATTTTGATAGAGGTTGGCGATTTGGCTAAAATTTCCTGCGCCCATTGGTAGGCGGTGGCCTCCAATTCATCATGCGGAATCACAGCATTCACCATACCCATATCGTGTGCTTCTTGCGCCGTGTAATTTCGACCCAAAAAGAAAATTTCTCTGGCTTTCTTTTGCCCGACCATCTTGGCCAAATACGCCGAACCGTAACCGCCGTCAAAACTAGTCACATCGGCATCGGTTTGCTTGAAAATAGCGTGTTCTTTACTGGCCAGTGTTAAATCGCATACCACATGCAAACTATGCCCTCCGCCAACGGCCCAACCCGGAACCACCGCAATAACTACTTTCGGCATAAAGCGGATTAAACGCTGCACTTCGAGGATATTTAAACGATGGTAACCATCTTCTCCGACATAGCCTTGATGCCCGCGGGCTTTCTGATCGCCGCCGCTACAAAAAGACCAAACCCCGTCTTTAGTACTCGGACCCTCAGCCGACAATAATACCACACCTATAGAAGTATCTTCCATGGCATCGTAAAATGCTTGGTATAATTCACTGGTTGTTTTAGGTCGAAAAGCATTGCGTACATTCGGTCGGTTAAACGCTATACGGGCGACTCCGTCGCATTTTTTATAGGTGATATCTTCAAATTCTTTGGCGGTAATCCAATTGATTGCACTCATTTTAAAACAAACTTTTACAGGTTTCTTACTTTTTAGTTAAAAATAACGCCGGCTTCACTAAAACCATTATTTTAGCGTAAAAATAAATCATTTTTTGAGTTTAACCTCATCACTAAACATAATCTTATGAATAAAAATATCCTGTGCGGTTTGCTGTTATTGTTGAGCGGACAAGTGTTTTCCCAAAAGTATAATTTTCAAACGGTTAAAGACATTGAAGCCACTCCGGTTACGGCGCAAGAAAACACCGGAACCTGTTGGAGTTTTTCATCCACCTCTTTTCTAGAAGCCGAAATCATCAGAGCTTCCGGAAAAAAATTGGATTTATCGGAGATGTACAATGTTAAAATCAATTATTTAGACAAAGCTGATAATTATGTAATGCGACAAGGAAAAGCACAATTCGGGGAAGGCGGTTTAAATCATGATGTCATCAACAGTGCTGCCCAAAAAGGATTGGCTTTGCAAAGCGATTTTAGCGGGAAACTGAACCCGGAAGATAAATACGATCATTCCAAAATGGTAGTGGAATTAGAAGAAATTCTGAAAAAAGCCGTGGCAGAAACGCCTCTGAAATATCCCAATTGGAAAACCGACTACAGCGATGTTTTGAATCGTTATATGGGAAAATCAGATGGGGTAAAAACGATTAGTCCGAAAGAGCTTGCCGCAACCTACAAAATCAACCTCAACGATTATGTGACAATCACATCGTTCACCCATCAACCGATGTATACCCAATTTATTTTGAATATTCCCGACAATTACTCCAACGGTTTCTTTTACAATGTTCCTTTAGACGAGTTTGTCAGCAACATTGACTATGCCATAGAACGTGGTTTTACAGTAGCCTTAGACAGTGATGTGAGTGAGAAAACTTTTTCGGCCAAAAACGGCGTAGCAGTAATTCCGGAAAAAGAGGAAGATACCGAGAAATGTATTACCGAAATTAAGCCCGAAATGAAAATTACACCGGAGTTTCGCCAAGCCGAATTTGAAAATTACAACACTACCGATGATCATTTAATGCATATTGTCGGAAAAGCCAGAGACCAAAAAGGGAATGTGTATTACAAAGTCAAAAATTCTTGGGGCACAAAATCGGGAATTGACGGCTATGTTTACATGAGTGTACCCTACCTAAAACTCAAAGCCATTTCGGTATTAGTTCATAAAGATGCTTTACTACCCAAAACCAAAGAAGCGTTGAAACTGTAATAAAAAAGGAAGCATTAGCTTCCTTTTTTATTTATCCGAATTGTACCGAAGTCATGGTCAGTGAACCTCCTACAGCTTTGTCATTAAAAAAAGACACGGCATCCTTTTTCTCCTGCAAACCAAGTGTATAAAGTAACGGATAATAATGATCGGGCGTCGGAATGGCCAATTGTGCCGCACTGCCTAATTTTTGGTAATTAATCATCGATTGCGCATCCCCGGAACTGATTTTGTTTTTGAAAACAGTGTTAATCTCCTGAGCCCAATCGTAACCAAACTCGGGCTCGTTGAGTTTATCCCAAGCCACCATACGCAGATTGTGCACCATATTACCACTACCGATGATGAGCACCCCTTTTTTTCGTAAAGAAGCTAATTCCTTAGCCAAATCAAAATGGTATTGCGGCGGTTTTTTGTAATCGATACTCAACTGCAACACCGGAATATCTGCATCCGGATACATGTGACGAACAATAGTCCAAGTACCGTGATCCAATCCCCAATCGTGATCCAAACCTACGGAAGTTGATGTAATTATTTTTTGTGTTTCTAAAGCCAATTCCGGACTTCCTTTCGCAGGATATTGCACCTCAAACAGCGCTTGCGGAAAACCACCGAAATCGTGTATGGTTTTCGGGTTTTCCATGGCCGTGACATGGGTGCCTTGAGTAAGCCAATGCGCCGATATGACTAAAACAGCCTTGGGTTTGGGAATCTCTTTCCCTAAACGATGCCATTTTTGCGAAAACTCATTGTCTTCAATACCATTCATGGGCGAACCATGACCAATAAATAATACCGGCATTTTTTGATCCGTTTCTTTAAGGTCTTTAGACCACTTATATAAGGGATGTAATGCCATCATGGTTGTTCCTCCTATTGCCAGCTTGATAAAATCAGCGCGATTCATTAGATTAATACTTGTATATACAAATGTATGGCATTTATGATAAGATTAAACTATGAAAAAGAAAAATTTAACATCTCTGTTCAAGTTGTAAACGACTACATCACAAAATCATATATATTTGAATCGCAACCAAAACCAACTATGACAAAATTCACCACGCGAGAAAAGATAAAACACCTGTTCGGATTTCCGGTCATTATAGCTTCCTTAGGCTATTTTGTAGATATTTATGACCTACTGCTCTTCGGCATTGTCCGCATTTCAAGCCTCAACGATTTAGGATTGGAAGCCGACACCGTTGGTACCTTGATTATCAATTACCAAATGATCGGACTGGTATTGGGCGGTATCCTTTGGGGCGTATTTGGTGACAAAAAAGGACGACTCTCGGTACTGTTCGGATCCATAATCGTGTATTCGTTAGCCAATATTGCCTGCGGCTTTTTACCGCAACTCGATTTCGCCGATAAAGGAATGATTTACGCCTGGCTCCGATTCATCGCCGGAATTGGATTGGCGGGCGAATTGGGCGCCGGTATTACGTTGGTTTCCGAAACCTTACCCAAAGAACTCCGCGCCTTGGGGACCTCCATTGTAGCCGGATTTGGGGTGTTGGGTGCCGTGGTGGCGCAGTTTACCGTAGAATTAGCCGGAAGTTGGACTACTGCTTATTTTATCGGTGGCGGACTGGGTTTAATGCTCTTGGTGTTGCGTATCAGCGTGGCGGAAAGCGGTATGTTTCAATCCGTCAAAGAAGACAAGTCCATTTCAAGAGGCAACTTCTTTGCCTTTTTCACCTCGCCTAAGCTCTTTACCAAATATGTAAAATGCATTTTAATTGGTGTTCCGATATGGTATTGTATCGGCATATTGGTTTTTATGGCCAATCAATTCGCACCCGAAATGGGCATTGCTTCCATCGATCCCGGAAAAGCCATTATGTGGACCTACATTTCCACCTCGGTCAGCGATTTTGGCAGCGGTTGGTTTTCCCACCAATTGCAATCGCGAAAAAAAGCTATTTTGTACATGCTGCTTTTTACCCTTTTAGGTGTCACATTGCTCTTATTCAGCGGTCCCAAAACCGAAAACATGTACTACTTTTATTGTGGATGGATTGGATTAGGCTGTGGCTTCTGGGCGATGTTTGTTACGGTCTCGGCAGAACAATTCGGCACCAATCTCAGAAGCACGGCTACCACCAGCGTACCCAATATGGTAAGAGGTACGGTGCCCATCATGCTTGTTGGGTTTGACTACTTTAAAGCAAGCCACTCTGTTATTAATGCCGCTGCTATCGTAGGATTGGTAGCCTTCGCCTTAGGCATTTATGCCACGTTGACCATCAGTGAAACCCACAACCGTCACATGGATTTTGTAGAATCATAATTCAAACCCCTACTTTTAAAATTCATTTTTTTAACATCATTTTCTGAAATCTAAAACACCCATTCTTCAATCATCCTTTGTATCTTTGCCAAGCAAAAAAACAGTATGGAATCAATCATCAACAGTAACCAGCCGATTGCAAAACCAAAATGGCTCAAAGTCAAATTACCCATCGGACAAAAATATACCGAGCTCAGAGGCTTAGTAGATAAATACAAGCTGAATACCATTTGTACTTCCGGAAGCTGTCCCAATATGGGAGAATGCTGGGGTGAAGGAACGGCTACGTTTATGATTCTGGGCAATATTTGTACCCGTTCATGCGGGTTTTGCGGTGTAAAAACGGGACGTCCGGAGACGGTAGATTGGGAAGAGCCCGAAAAAGTAGCGCGCTCTATCAAAATCATGAAAATCAAACACGCGGTTATCACCAGCGTCGATCGTGACGATTTAAAAGATATGGGCTCCATTATTTGGTTCGAAACCGTTCAGGCTATCCGAAGAATGAATCCCGAAACCACTTTGGAAACGCTTATTCCCGACTTTCAGGGTAACGAAAAAATGTTAGACCGCATCGTAGAAGCCAATCCCGAAGTAGTATCTCACAATATGGAAACCGTTCGTCGTTTGACACGCGAAGTACGCATCCAAGCCAAATACGACCGAAGCTTAGCGGTGTTGAAATACCTCAAAGAAAAGGGAATCCGCAGAACCAAATCGGGTATCATGCTGGGACTGGGTGAAACCGAAGAAGAAGTCATCCAAACCATGCAGGATTTACGAGATAATCATGTGGATATTGTAACCATCGGACAGTATTTACAACCCAGCAAAAAACACTTACCGGTTAAAGAATTTATCACACCTGAGCAATTTGAAAAATACGAAAAAATAGGGAAAGCTATGGGATTTCGACATGTGGAAAGCGGTGCTTTAGTACGTTCGTCGTATCATGCCGAAAAGCACATTTTATAAATTTCACAATGGAAATCAGCCATCAAGAATCTGCTATCAAAGCCACGTATTTCAGTTTAATCGGAAATACTTTGTTGGCATTAGTGAAAGGATTGGCCGGTTTCTTTGGAAATTCCTATGCCTTGATTGCCGATGCCATCGAATCAACCACGGATATCTTTGCTTCATTTTTAGTGTTATTCGGCTTAAAATACGCCAACAAACCGGCCGATGAAAATCATCCCTACGGTCACGGCAGAGCGGAACCTTTAATTACTTTTATAGTGGTAGGCTTTTTAATCACATCGGCCACCATCATCGCCTACGAAAGCATCCTGAATATCGGTACCCCGCATGACTTGCCTAAATCATGGACACTCTATGTGTTAGGCGGTATCATTATTTGGAAAGAGTTTTCCTTTAGAAAAGTGATGCAACGCGGAATAGAAACCAACAGCTCCTCATTAAAAGCTGATGCCTGGCACCACCGAAGCGACGCAGTAACATCGGTGGCGGCTTTCATCGGAATTTCGGTAGCGCTATTTTTAGGAAAAGGCTACGAATCGGCAGATGATTGGGCGGCGCTTTTTGCCTCCGGTTTTATTTTGTATAACAGTTACCTTATTTTCCGACCGGCTTTGGGAGAAATTATGGATGAACATCTCTACGACGACTTAATTTTAGACATCCGAAAAGTTTCCCTTACGGTGAAAGGGGTTATCGATACCGAGAAATGTTTCATCCGGAAAGCAGGCATGAAATATCATGTCGATCTCCATGCTACTGTTGATGCTGAAATATCGGTAAAAGAAGGACACGATATTGCCCACTTACTTAAAGACACCTTGCGAAAAGAAATCCCTCAATTGGGACATGTTTTGATACATATTGAACCAAATGAAAACTAAAATCGCCATCAATGGTTTCGGACGAATCGGAAGAAATTTGTTCCGTTTACTACTCCATCATCCGAGTATTGAAGTCGTTGCTATTAACGATATTGCCGATAATCGTACCATGGCACATCTCATTAAATACGACAGCATACACGGTGTATTGCCTTATGATGTTTCCTTCGACGAGCAATCGATTATTGTTGACGGACAACATTTTCGTTTCTTCCATGAAAGAAATATTCAAGATCTCCAATGGCCGAATGTTGATTTTGTCATTGAGAGCACCGGTAAATACAAATTGTTTTCTGAAATCAATCAACATCTTGCCGCGGGAGCAAAAAAAGTTATTCTCTCCGCTCCCAGCGAAGTTCCCGAAATCAAAACGGTTGTATTAGGGGTAAACGAAAACATTTTAGACGGAACGGAAACTATAGTATCCAACGCTAGTTGTACGACCAATAATGCCGCCCCTATGATTAAAGTTATCAATGAATTATGCGGTATTGAGCAAGCCTACATCACTACGGTTCACTCCTACACTACTGACCAAAGCCTGCACGATCAACCGCACAAAGATTTACGCAGAGCCCGCGGTGCCAGCCAATCGATCGTGCCTACAACTACCGGAGCAGCCAAAGCATTAACCAAGATTTTTCCGGATATGGAAGGCCGAATCGGAGGCAGCGGCATTCGTGTTCCTGTTCCTGATGGCTCTTTGACAGATATTACTTGCTATGTAAAAAAACAAGTTACTATCGAAGAAATTAATGCTGCTTTTCGAAAAGCGGCCGAATCGCACCTAAAAGGGATTTTGGCTTACACCGAAGATCCTATCGTATCCGTAGATATTTTAGGCAATCGCAATTCTTGTCTCTTTGATGCACAACTCACCTCGGTGATTGATAAAATGGTCAAAGTGGTCGGTTGGTACGATAACGAAATTGGTTATTCATCGCGATTAATCGACTTGATTATTTTGTTAAAAAAATAATTTCGTTACATTTATATTCCTAAATCCTATAAACCGTTGCACGTCATGAAATGGTTCTGGCTCATTTTTGCATTTCCGTTTTTTGGCCTAAGCCAAACTCAGAAGACTGCTTCGGTTGACAGTACGACCTATTTTATCGATTTAGCAAATTTCAACAAGAAAACCAATAACTACAAAGCTTCCCTGTATTTTTCCCAGAAAGCCATCAATTACGCCAAAACGCAAGGAGATGTAAAAAAAACTGCCGATGCCACCTTTTCGTTAGGACAAACCTATTTCGAACTCAAAAAATACAACGACGCCTTAAACGTATTTACAACATGTTCCGCACTGCTTAGCTCGATTCCTCCGTCCAATCAGTTGGCTATTTGTTATTACAATATGGGAATTTGTCAGATGAAAAACGACGACTTCTCCAAAGCCGAAATCAGTTTTAACAAAGCCAAAGCAGTGTATGAAGTTTTGAAAATCGATGCCGCGGAACCGCTCAATTTACAAAAGGGAATTTTATACAAAAACAAAGGAAAAACCGATTTGGCGTCGCTTCTTTTTAATGAAATTGTATCCAAGCCCGACGACAAAGACATTTTCAAAACCAAAGCGGAAGCCTTATATCAGTTGGGTTCCATTGAAGAGAGTCTGAACCATAACAACCTGGCCGTTAACTATCTCAACAGGGCATTGGCTTTAAATGCCAAAGACAATAATCCCGAACAAAAAGCAGCTATTTTGCTATCGTTGAGTAAGGCCTACGAAAAATTACGCAATGTTGAAAAAGCACATCAGTATTTAAAAGAACATTTAGTGCTGAAAGAAAGCGTAAACGAGTTGAATAATCAAAAATTAGACGCTAATGATTTTGAAGAGTTTAAAGAGAGTGAACGAATCAAAACCATTGAACAAATGGCTAAAGAAAATCAAGAACAACAAAAAACCAATAAGTTTGTAAAACTCATTAGTATTTTGGGTATCGCGCTCATCTCTATTTTATCGCTTTTGAGTTTGACTCTTTATAAAAACAACATCATCAGAAGCAAAACCAATGAACTGTTAAAAGAAAAAAACACGGAACTGCAGTTGGCCAAAGAAAAAGCCGAAAAAGCATCCAAAGCCAGAGCGGAATTTCTCTCCACGGTTAGTCACGAATTGCGCACACCGCTCAATGCCATCAACGGAATTACGCATTTATTGATTGAAGATAATCCGAAGAAAACCCAAATGCATTACCTGAACTCACTTAAGTTTTCGGGGAATTATTTACTGACCTTCATCAATGAAATATTGGAAATCAACCGCATCGATTCGAGTACTATTGAAATTGAGTACATCGACTTCAATTTGAAACAATTACTCACCGATATTCAAAGTTCTATGAGTGAAATTGCGGCCAAAAACAACAACGAATTTGTGCTGGAAATCGATGAATCGTTGCCTGAGGTATACTTAGGTGATCCGACCAAGTTATCCCAAATTTTTATCAACCTCATCAACAACGCTTTGAAGTTTACACACAAGGGCACCGTTAAAGTCAGCGCCAAAGGGGTTGAAAACGGGGATGACTTTACCCGTATCCATTTTGAAGTAGCCGATACCGGCATTGGTATCCCGGCCGAAAAGCAAGAAACCATCTTTGATAGTTTTTCACAAGGTTCTATCGAAATCAACCGAAAATACGGCGGAACCGGTTTAGGATTGACAATTGTCAAAAAATTGGTCGATTTGTTGGGCGGTGAAATCAGCCTCAACAGTACCGTAGGTATCGGAACTATTTTCTCCATCGAGCTAAACCTGCTCAACAGCAATAACACAACCGTAAAAGAAGACGAGAAAAAGGTAGAATACTGTGAGGAGGTCTTAAAAGGCAAACATGTGTTGGTGGTGGAAGACAATAAAATCAATCAAATGGTCACCAAAAAAATGCTCGAAAACAAAGGCATGACCTGCCAAATAATTGATAACGGCGAAGAAGCCATCGAAATCCTTCGACAAGATAACAACTTCGATTTGGTACTCATGGATGTGCATCTGCCGGGTATCAACGGCACCATAGCAACGCAACACATTCGGGAATTTGACAAACAAAAACCCATTATCGCTTTGACGGCTATTTCACTAAACGAAAACAGGGAAATGCTGCTTTCTTTCGGGATGACTGATGTGATAACCAAACCGTTCGATCCCGATAAATTTTACAGCAGCATTGCGCAAATCCTGAGTTAATACTGCCGGATTAATTCTTTAATCAATAAACGCACTTTAGGTTCCGCGGCTTTGGCGGCTTTGAGGACTTCCTCGTGGGTGATACTTTCCAAGTGTTCTTCGCTACCAATATCGGTAATTACCGAAATTCCAAACGTTTCCAATTCCATGTGACGCGCCACAATAACTTCGGGAACCGTTGACATGCCAACACAATCCGCTCCTACTACTTTCACCATTTTGTATTCGTGTAAGGTTTCAAAAGTAGGCCCTTGTAACCCCAAATACACCCCGTCATGTACTTCAATGCCTTCAGCTTGTGCGATGGCTTTTACTTTGGCAATCATTGCTAAGCTATACGGTTCGCTCATATTCACAAATCGAGGTCCGAATCGACTGTCGTTTTTACCACGTAACGGATGTTCGGGCATCATATTGATATGATCTTTAATAATAGCAATGGAGCCTACTTTATAATTGGGATTCACACCACCGGACGCATTAGAAACAATAAGTTTGGTAACGCCTATATACTTCATTACACGTACCGGAAACGTAACTTCCTGCATGGAATAGCCTTCATAATAATGAAATCTTCCTTGCATGGCTACTACGTTCTTGTCGCCTATGGTGCCGAAAACCAAAGCGCCTTTGTGTCCTTCTACGGTCGACACCGGAAAGTTCGGAATTTCGCTATACGGTAACGTAAAGGTAATTTGTATGTCATCGGTAAAACTCCCTAATCCGGAGCCTAAAATCACGCCGTATTCCGGAGTAAAATTGGTTTTATTCTTAATGTAATTAACGGTTTCCTGTACAAGTTCCCACATAGTCTAAAATAGTTTTATCAAAAAAATCACTGTGCTGCAACAGTTTACTTTTGATGGGTAAATAATATAACGGTGTCGAAAAATCGGCAGCCTGCAAACGTACAAAATCTTTTTCGGTGGTGACAATAATTTTACCGCCGGCTTTGTTTTTTATCGCCAAAATATCGCTCTCGCTGAAATGATGGTGATCGGGGAAAATCATCACTGCATCATGCCCCGATTGCAGATACTCCAAAAAAGGGGAGGGTTTGGCGATACCGGCCAACAATAATTTCGATTGCGATTGAATTGCCGTTACGTCCAAACTATCCGAAGCATTGTATACTTTCTCGTCATAATCAATACAACTAAAGAAAATAACCTTGTCAGCACCATTTTGAGGAGCCGCAAATCGCTGTAACTTTTGCGCGATTTCTTGCTGTGCAATTTCTGAAATGTTCGGCGGACATTTGGTGACAATTATCATATTCGCTCTTTGGGCGCCACTCCTACTTTCCCTGAGGTTTCCGGCAGGTAACATCCAATCGTCACAAAACAAATCATCATAAGCCGTAAGCAGAATGTAAAACCCTGCTTTTACTTTGCGGTGCTGATAGGCATCATCCAACAAAATAACCTCGGGAGCTTCTTTTTGTGCTAACAATTGTTGGATTCCGTGACAGCGATCGACATCAACAGCGACTTGTATCTGCGGAAACTTTTGAAAATATTGAAAGGGTTCATCACCCAAAACCTCAGCATTAACTGTGGCATCAGCCAAAACAAAACCTTTTGATTTTCGTTTGTAACCGCGACTCAACGTAGCCACTTTATAATGCGGCGACAGCAACCGAATGAGGTATTCAATCTGTGGTGTTTTACCCGTTCCGCCTACGCTTAAATTACCCACAACTATCACAGGAACATCGAAAGAACGGGATTTGAGTATTCCTGTATCGTAAAGATAATTTCGGATGGAAGTAACCCAGCCGTACAAAATGGCCAAGGGAAAAAGTAATTTTCGCAAAAAATTCATCTAACAAATATAAAAATATAACCCACGAATACACGAATGTTTTTATATTTTTGAAACAAAAGACCTTATCTTTGGTAAAGTTTCCGGGTATCATTTAATTATGCATTCGTAGCTCCAAAATGAAAACAGTACATTTAATTCTCATCTTGTTTTTAACCCACTCTTTGGCTGTCTTTTCGCAACAAGAAGACAATGCGGCCCTACTGAAAATCATCTTTGCTAAATATTACAAAGAGGAAAAAGTGATTGCCAAAAACCGCCTGCAGCTATTGCGGTTTTATTGCCAAAAGGCACCCAATAACGAAGAAGTCTTGGAAGTGATTGCCAATCACAATCTACTCAAAAAGAACGCCGCCGAAATCAAAAAGCAAATCGGCATCGGAGCTCCTGAGGACTGGTCGACCGAATACAACATAATATTCACCAACCAAAATCAGTATTTGAAAAGTAAGGTAAACGACTGTGTTTCGCTGGAACAATTTCAGGCTGAAACGGCCCAATACGGCGAAAACAACCAACGCATGCTCATCGTTAATAAACCTATTTATTTTGCCCAAAACCAATTTGCCTTGGTAAAAGTGGCCTTTTACCGAACCATCGAACACAACAGCGGTCGCTTTTTACTGCTCGAAAAAGTAAACGACAACTGGGTCATTAAAGAGTATTTAAACGAATGGGCTACGTGAGATCGGATGACAAATATTCAGCTGCTCGGATTTTCAGATAACTGATAACACATAACGTACGAGTTACAACATACAACCAAAACATGAAAATACAAGAAATCCTCTCGATACTAGAAGAAATGGCACCTTTGGCCTACGCCGAAGATTTTGACAACGTAGGCTTACTCGTAGGCGATGCCAATACGGAAGCTACAGGCGTATTGGTTTGCCACGATGCGCTGGAAAGCGTCATCGAGGAAGCCATTGCTAAAAAGTGCAATGTAGTGGTTTGCTTCCATCCTATTCTTTTTTCGGGACTCAAAAAAATTACCGGTAAAAATTATGTGGAACGCGCCGTACTCAAGGCTATCAAAAACGATATTGCCATCTATGCGGTACACACGGCTCTCGACAACCACAAACACGGCGTTAATAAAATCTTCTGTGATGCACTCGGATTGACCCACACCAAAATATTGGTCCCTAAGAAAAATTTCATTCAAAAGTTAGTCACCTATACCATTCCCGAAAACGTGGAGCAATTGCGCAATGCACTGTTCGATGCCGGAGCCGGAAAGATTGGCAACTACGAAGATTGCAGCTTTAACTCCAAAGGCATCGGAACCTACATGGGTAACGAGGACAGCAAACCCGAAATTGGAGAGCGCTTCGAATTTGTAGAGAACGAAGAAATCAAAATTGAAGTTACGTTTGAAAAACACCTGCAAGCCAAAGTATTAAAAGCACTCTTCAACCATCATGTATATGAAGAAGTGGCCTACGAAATCTACGAACTCCAAAACGCACACCAAAACATAGGACTCGGCATGATGGGGGAACTTACCGAACCTATGGAAGAAAAAGCGTTTCTCAAGCATGTAAAAGAAACCATGCAATGCGGTGGCATCCGACACAGTGCTTTATTGGGTAAACGGATAAAAAAAGTAGCGGTCCTTGGCGGCTCGGGAAGTTTTGCCATCAATGATGCCAAAAGAGCCGGAGCCGATGTTTTTCTGACCGCCGATTTAAAGTACCACAATTTTTTTGAAGCCGAAAATCAATTGGTTTTAGCCGACATCGGACACTTCGAAAGTGAAAGATTTACAAAAAATTACATTGTTGATTTTCTTAAGAAAAAAATCCTTAATTTTGCCATCATTTTTTCGGAAGAAAATACAAATCCAGTTAAGTACTTATAAAATATGGCGACGACAAAAGAACTAAGTGTTGAAGACAAATTGAGAGCAATCTATGACTTGCAAATCATAGATACCAGAATTGACGAAATCAGAAACGTGAGAGGAGAATTACCTTTAGAAGTAGAAGATTTAGAAGATGAAGTAACCGGCTTAAGCACTCGTTTAGACAAATTAAAAGTTGATTTGGTAACCATCGAAGAGCAAATCAAAAACAAAAAAAGCGCTATCGAAGAACACCAAGCGGCCATAAAAAAATACTCCGAACAACAAAAAAACGTTCGCAATAACAGAGAGTTCAACTCGTTAACCAAGGAAATCGAATTCCAGGAATTGGAAATCCAATTGGCCGAAAAACAAATCAAAGAACTCAAAGCTTCTATCGAGCATAAAAAAGAGGTGATTGCCAATTCTAAAGAAAAATTAGACCAAAAAACGGCACACTTAAAACACAAAAAAGCGGAATTGAACGATATCATGGCCGAAACCCAAAAAGAAGAAAACTTCTTAATGGAAAAATCTGCTGAGTTTGAAGCACAAATCGAGCCTCGTTTGTTAGCGGCCTACAAAAGAATCCGCTCCAGCGTTCGCAACGGTTTAGCCGTTGTTTCTATCGAGCGTGGTGCTTCGGCAGGGTCATTCTTTACCATTCCGCCGCAAACACAAGTGGAAATTGCAGCCCGCAAAAAAATCATCACCGATGAGCACTCCGGCAGAATCTTAGTAGATGCCGCCTTAGCGCAAGAGGAAAGAGAAAAAATGCAACAATTATTCGCTCACCTATAATCGTTTAAATCCCGACTCGCTCGGGATTTTTTTATGAAAAAAATTCAACTCTTCTTCCTCGCCAAGTCGGTCGGCCTCTACCTCAACACCGTCAGCTATTTTAAGCCTGTGAAAGCGCGCAATATCGCTTACAAAATTTTCAGTTCACCGCGCAAAGGCAAACTTCAAAAAGAAGCCCTGCCCAAATCGCTGCGCAGCGCCCAACAACAAACCCTGCAGTACGATGGCGAAACCTTCCAAGCCTACATCTGGCAGGGTTCCGAAGACAGCATCCTTTTGTTGCACGGCTGGGAAAGCAATGCCGCCCGCTGGAAAAAGCTACTCAATCATCTCAAACCGTTGGGCAAAACCATCATTGCCATCGATGCGCCGGCACACGGACTCAGTTCGGGTAAGGAATTCAATGCGCCGCGGTACGCCGAATTCATCCGTGTACTAACCGAAAAATACCAACCCAAAACCTTAATCGGCCACTCTATCGGAGGAGCCGCCATCACCTTTTACCTCAACAAGTATCCCAATCCGCATATTGAAAAAATTGTGCTGCTCGGTGCCCCGTCCAGTTTCAAAAAAATCAGCGACAACTTTATCAACCTGCTCAGCCTCAACACCAAAATGAAGCGGCTTTTAGAGCAGTACTATCAGGAAAAATTCAACATGCACATCAACGATTTCGCGGGTCATTTGTTTGCTCAAAACTTTCACCACAAAGCCATCATCGCCCACGACAGTCAGGACAACGTCATCATGGTCGAAGAAGGCCGCCACTACGCCAAAGCCTGGAAAAATGCTACGTATATCGAAACTCAAGGTTTGGGTCACAGCATGCACGACGCCGATTTGTACCAAAAAATATGTGCTTTTATTGAAGCGTAAAAGCTCGGGCTTATCAGTAATCCCTATTCCCGCTTTCCGTTGCAATCTTTGCCGAGTTCTCGATACCTTTTGTTTCCCTCAGCTGTCATTTACGCTCAATGCGTCGCTTCGAGTATTCCGATTTATCGGAATGTATCGAGAAGCCAAACAAAATACTCGAACTGACGGCAAAGGATTTCCACTGCAATCGGGGCTAAAGAGCCATCGTCTTTTGTATCTGTAACCTTTAAATCACTGACTATCAATATTCCAAAAGCAAATCATCGAAACTAAAATTACTTTTTTAGGGTTTGTTTAAAAAAAGTGTGGGATAAAAACAATTATTTCCTATTTTTAACAAAATCATTACACAATCACATTACAATTCATTCTACTTTATGAAAATTCTAAAAATACAAGCGTTACGCGGACCGAATTTGTGGAGTGTCCAACGCAAAAAACTCATTCAAATGCGTTTGGACCTCGAAGAAATGGAACAATTCCCTACCAACAAAATCGAAGGCTTCCGCGAACGTATCGAAGCCATGTTTCCCACCATGATTGAGCATCGCTGCTCCGAAGGCGTACGCGGCGGTTTCTTTTCCCGTATCGAACGCGGCACTTGGATGGGACACGTCATCGAACATATTGCCCTCGAAATCCAAACCTTAGCCGGTATGGAAACCGGTTTCGGACGTACCCGGGAAACCAAAACACCGGGAGTCTATAATGTAGTGTTCAGCTATACCGAAGAAAGCGTGGGTATGTTTGCCGCCGAAAGTGCCGTAGCCATTGCCGAAGCCCTGATTGCCGGCAAAGACTACGACGTCGAAGCCGACATCCAAAAAATGCGTGAAATCCGCGAACGCGTGCGTCTCGGTCCTTCCACCGGAAGTATCGTGGATGAAGCCGTAGCGCGCGACATTCCTTGGATTCGTTTAGGCACCAATTCCTTAGTGCAATTGGGATACGGCGTCAACCAAATGCGCTTTCAAGCGACCATTACTTGTAAAACCAGTAACATTGCCGTAGACATCGCTTGTAATAAAGAAGAAACCAAACGCATGCTCGACCTGGCTTCGATTCCGGTAGCCAGTGGCAGCATTTGTGTCGATGAAGAAGATTTGGAAAACACCATCAAAAAGATTGGCTACCCTATTGTCATCAAACCACTCGACGGCAATCACGGCAAAGGCGCTTCGATTAACGTAGTAACTTGGGAAGATGCCGTAGCCGGATTAGAATATGCCAAAAAATACAGCCGTCGTGTCATCGTTGAAAAATTCATCACCGGTTTTGACTTCCGTGTTTTAGTCATCGATAACAAATTAGTAGCCGCCGCCAAGCGCGAACCGGCGCACGTCATCGGAAACGGAAAAGATACGATACAACAACTTATCGACGAAACCAATCGCGATCCGCGTCGCGGTTACGGACACGAAAATGTCCTGACTCAAATTGACGTCGACCGCGACACCTTAGATTTATTGGAAAAACTCAACTATACGGTAGATTCGGTCCCGAAAAACGGAGAGATTGTGTATTTAAAATCGACCGCCAACCTCAGCACCGGAGGAACCTCTATCGATGTCACCGACATGATGCACCCGGAAAACATTTTCTTGTGTGAACGCATCTCGCGTGTTATCGGCTTAGACATTTGCGGTATCGATATTATGGCCGAAAACCTAACACAACCGCTAAAGGAGAACGGCGGTTGTATCTTGGAAGTCAACGCAGCACCGGGCTTCCGCATGCACTTGGCGCCCAGCGAAGGCTTGCCTAGAAACGTAGCGGCTCCGGTAATCGATATGCTGTATCCGCCGGGCAAACCAAGCCGTATTCCCATCATAGCCGTAACCGGAACCAACGGAAAAACCACTACTACCCGATTGTTAGCGCATATCGTAAAAAACAACGGTTATAAAGTTGGGTTTACCACCTCAGACGGGATTTACATCCAAAACCACATGATGGAAAAAGGCGACACTACCGGACCATTATCGGCCGAATACATCCTAAAAGACCCGACGGTGGAATTTGCGGTACTCGAAACGGCTCGTGGCGGAATTCTCCGCGCCGGATTGGGTTTCAGTCGTTGCGACATTGCCATCATTACGAACATTCAGGAAGACCATTTGGGCTTGGCCGACATCCATACGTTGGACGATTTGGCGCGTGTAAAAAGCGTAGTCGTACGTTCGGTGAAAAAAGACGGCTGGGCCATCCTAAATGCCGAAGACGAGCAATGCTTGAAGATTGCTAATGAGTTGAGCTGCAACATCGCTTACTTCAGTTTGGACGAAAATA
The DNA here is from genome assembly GCF_030053345.1 of Flavobacterium sedimenticola. GTDB lineage: Bacteria > Bacteroidota > Bacteroidia > Flavobacteriales > Flavobacteriaceae > Flavobacterium > Flavobacterium sedimenticola. The sequence goes on along the minus strand of NZ_JASGBP010000002.1, from coordinate 78,678 downwards.
ACCCAACCGTTCAAAAATTTGCCAAAGAAGGTAAAATCGTAGCCGTTTATGAAAACGGATACATCACCATCAAAAAAGGCGAATGGAAAATCAGAGTGGAGCGCGCCACTCACGTGCCGCTGACCTTAGGCGGCAAAGCCAAATTTATGATTGCCAATGCCTTGGCCGCCACTTTAGCCAGTTACCTATGGGGATTCAAAACGGAAGACATCAGTTTGTCGTTACAAACCTTTATCCCGAGTGCAGCGCAAACACCGGGTCGTATGAATATTTTTGAATTCAAGAAATTCAAAGTCATGATTGACTTTGCTCACAATCCGGCCGGGTATCGCGGTGTCGAAGAATATTTGTCATCGGTAGAAGCCACCAAAAAAATAGGCATCATCGCCGGGGTTGGTGACCGTCGTGATGAAGACATCAAAGAGTGTGCAACTATTGCGGCACGCATGTTTGATCACATCATCATCCGTCAGGAAAAACATTTGCGCGGACGCACCGAGGAAGAAATCATCGGACTCATTATGGATGGCATCAATGCTTCGGGCCGAAATGTGACCCATGAAATCATCACCAAAGAAGTAGAAGCCATCAAACACGCCATCAACAGCGCGCAAGAAGGCACTTTTATTACGGCCTTGAGCGATGTGGTGACCAATGCCATTGAAATTGTACAGGAGTATCTGGACAAAGAAAACGAAGAATCATAATACCATGTACCGAAATCAAAATCCCAAATTCCGAGAGGTTTTTGGGATTTTTTATACCCTAACTTGATGCCAACACTAACCTCATTATTACAACAGATTGAAGACTATCTTCAATACCATAAAAAAGCCAATCTTACCGTTTCGCAATCCACCGTGGGTTGGCAATTGGATCATAGCTTATTGGTCATTATCGGGATTGTTAACCAATTGGAGCAGTCGAACCCCGAAAATTACCAATGGCGTCCCAATTGGAAACGAACCTATATCCAACTTCGCAATTCCATTCCCAGAGGAAGAGCCAAAGCGCCGAAGTTAGTCAGACCAATAGAGACGGCATCACTTGATGATTTACAAAGCAAATTGGCTACAGCAAAAGAAAAAACAGCACTTCTGCAAAGCCTGCCGGCGAACAGCTACTTCACCCATCCGTATTTTGGAGACTTAAACCTGAAATCGGCCATTTGGTTTCTGAAACTACATACCAATCATCATCTTAAAATCGTTAACGACATCTTAAACAAAGGCTAATTTTCGATATAAATTGTCCTTTTTTTATACATTTACACACAACAAAAACTGTACTTCATGAACCAAAAGATTATCCTTTTCCTCAGCTTCTTGCTGACATTATCCCTTCAAGCTCAAAAGAAAAAAATAACATTAGAAGAAGCCGTACTACAACAAGGTCGTGCCTTTAGAGCCGATGGTTTAACCGGTTTTCAATGGATTCCCAACACCAACAAATACGTGTTTTACACCGATGCCTGGACCAAAATGAAATCGGCTTCCAGTAGTAACGATGCGGCAACCGAATTAATCACTTTAACGGACATCAACACTGCTTTGGGCACCAAACTCAAAAACTTCTTTGGTTTACAATGGCTCGATGCCACTTCGTTTATGGTTTCAGAAAACGGTACCTATTACAGTTACAACGTTACCACTCAGAGTGGAAAAAAAATCTTGAAGTCGCCCGAAAACGCTGAGAATACCACTTTCGACGGTAACAAACAAAATCTGGCGTTTACTGAAGGAAACAACTTGTACTTCATCAATGGTAAAGGAGAAAAAATTGCTGTAACCAATGAAACCAATAAGGGAATCGTTTCCGGACAATCCATTGCCAGAAATGAATTCGGTATCAGCGGCGGGATTTTTTGGTCGCCAAAATCCAATTATTTGGCTTTCTATCAAAAAGACGAAACGGAAGTAGCCGACTATCCTTTGTTAGACATTACCCAAACACCGGGTCAATTGGTCAACATCAAATACCCGATGATTGGACAAAAAAGCGAAAAACCACGCGTAGGTATTTACAATGTAGCTACCGGAAAAACGGTTTTCATTACGCCTCGTGGCAACCCAGACGACTATTTAACCAACTTGTCTTGGACACCCGATGAAAAATACGTGTTAGTTGCCGAACTCAACCGCGGGCAAAACGACATGAACTTGAATTTGTACGAAGCCAACACCGGGGTGTTTGTGAGAACGATTTTAAACGAGAAAAATCAGCGTTGGGTAGAACCCGAACACGAAGCTTTTTTCCCGAATGCCAAATCGAATAACTTTGTTTGGTTTAGCGAAAAAAGCGGCTTCCAAAACTTATACTATTACACTTTGGAAGGCAAACTCATCAAGCAACTAACCAACAACGCCTTCGTTACACGCGATATCATTGGCACCAACACTGCCGGAACCGAGATTTATTTCAAAGCTACCGGTCCGAACCCGACCAACATGTTGGTGTACAAAGTCGATTTAAAAGGCAAACAAACCCTAATTACCAAAGACCCGGGCGTACACAATGTGATTCCGAGTGCCGACGGAAACTGGTTCTTTGACGAATTTTCCAACCACGACACGCCATCCAAATCGGTGTTGTACGACAAAAACCTAAAAGCCAAAACCCTTTTGGTGAGTCCGAATAAATACGACGGTTACGAAATCGGAACAGCCGACATCAAAACCATCAAAGCGGCCGACGGTACTACCGATTTGTATACGCGCTTGATTAAGCCAAGCAACTTCGACCCAACCAAAAAATATCCCGTTTTGGTTTATGTTTACGGCGGACCGCATGCGCAAATGATTACCAATTCTTACTTGGATGGTGCTAATTTGTGGATGTACTGGATGGCGGAACAAGGCTACTTGGTGTTCACCGTAGACAATCGCGGTTCCGACAATCGCGGTTTTGCCTTCGAAAGCATCATTCACGGCAACTTAGCCGCCAACGAAATGGACGACCAACTTAAAGGTGTGGAATACTTAAAATCGTTGCCGTATGTTGATGGCAATCGTTTGGCGGTACACGGCTGGAGCTATGGCGGTTTTATGACGACTTCCTTAATGCTACGCAAACCCGATACGTTCAAAGTGGGTGTAGCCGGTGGACCGGTAATCGATTGGCGTTGGTACGAAGTCATGTATGGCGAGCGCTATATGGATACTCCGGCCGAAAACCCGAAAGGATTTGAAGAAACCACCGTGTACAATTACGTTAAAAACTTAAAAGGAAAATTGCTTTTAATTCATGGTACCAGCGACGATGTTGTGGTAGAACAACACAATTTATCCTTGGTTAAAAAGTTTGTCGAAGCCGGTAAACAAGTCGACTATTTCCCGTACCCGATGCACAAACACAACGTGACCGGTAAAGACCGCGTGCATTTGATTCAAAAAGTACTCAACTACGTGATCGATAATAATAAGTAGAAGCCCTGCCGGCAGGTAATCCCGCTTTCCGCTGTATCTTTTTCGTCAGTTCGAGTGCGGTGACAACTGTGTATCGAGAACACGAAAAAGGATGCCGCTTCAAATGCAAAACATTCCCTGAACACCGGATCACAAATGTTAAATCAGTGAAGTAATCGGGGCTAAAAAAAATCCCAAACAATATCGTTTGGGATTTTTTTATGTTTTCTGTGGTTTTTTACGTGCCGCCGGAAACAGTACATTGTTCAAAATCAAGCGAAAACCGGGAGAAGTAGGATGCAAATCCAAAACTGTTGGCTCATCGCCTACGCGGTGTTGGTAATCTTCGGGGTCGTGACCGCCGTAAAACGTAAAGAAGCCTTTGCCTTTTTGCCCGTGAATATAACGCGCTTCGTCATTAAGCTCGTTTTTGCCCAAAACCAATACGCTCGACTTGATCAAATTACTGTCGAACGCCGTGGTTTGTCCCATAAATCCTTTTACCAATTGGGTATGATTCTGACATAACATACTCGGAATGACATCCCATTTGGCGGAGAATTCCATCAAGGTAAAATAATCTTTTTCAAACGGAATGCGTCGCTTCTCGGTCATATCAATATCCGAAAACTCATAGTGTTCCGGTTTTCTGTCCAATATAAAATCTTTAAAAGCAAACGTTCTGCTGTAATCAATACGCGATTGGTAATTCGGGTCGCTGTCATCACCATCAAACATCGGTTCACAAATATCCACGCCTTCCGCCGAAAGCGCTATATCAAAACTGTCCGTTGCCGAACACATGGCAAACATAAAACCACCACCAATTACAAAGTCACGTATTTTTTTGGCGACCGCCAGTTTTTCTTGCGACACTTTACCAAATCCCAATCTGACAGCTAACGCCTCCGCCTCTTTCTTTTGCTCAATATACCAAGGGGCATTTCGGTAGGCACCGTAAAATTTACCATACTGACCCGTAAAATCCTCGTGATGCAAATGCAACCAATCGTATAAAATTAACTGATCACTCAGCACTTCCTCGTCGTAAACCACTTTGAACGGAATTTCGGCATAGGTTAACACCATGGTTACCGCATCGTCCCATGGTTGCTTGCCCGGCGGCGAATACACGGCTATCTTGGGTGCTTTTTCCAACACTACGGTTTCCATGTTCTGAGACGGACTCGAAATAGCATCCAAAATCGATTGCATTTCGGCATCCGACAAGACTTCAAAACTCACGCCTCGAATTTGACATTCTTTTCGAATTTCAGTTGCATCGGGCAATAAAAAAGAACCGCCGCGGTAGTTGAGCAACCAACTCGCTTTGTATTGTTTGTCTAATGCCCAATAGGTAATGCCGTAAGCCTTGAGGTGATTCTTTTGCGAAACATCATCCATCGGCAACAATAAAAAGTTGGCCTTCGCAGTAAAGGAAAGTAACAATAGAAAAAAATAAACGGTCTTTCTCAACATGGCAATCGCATTTTATTCAAAGATAGTAGATTTACTGTGACGATTTGATATTAAAATGTCCGATGGACATTCGGTTTTACTCGGCATTTCTTTTTTGTAAAATTAGTCGTTTTTATGTGAAGAAAAGCCTAAAAAAAAATCCCGACAGCATCGGGATTGGTATTTTAAAACGGCACATCGCTGTCATCATCCTCTCGGTTGATATTGCTGCCGAACGCTTCGTTAGGCGATGGCAGGTTTTTGGTGAAAAACGGATTGTCATCGCTGTTCATACGCGACGGTAAGTCGTCGAAACCACCACCATACTCTTCGAGATTGTCAAATTTACCCAAGCTACCAATGAATTTCAGACGGATATTTTCGAGGGAGCCGTTACGGTGCTTGGCGATAATAAATTCGGCCTGACCGGCGGTTGGCGATTGCTCTTCGTCATCCCATTCGTCGATTTTGTAATACTCCGGGCGGTAAATAAACGATACAATATCGGCATCTTGTTCAATAGCGCCCGATTCACGCAAGTCGGACAACAGCGGACGTTTGCTCGAACCACGGGTTTCCACGGCACGTGATAACTGCGACAAGGCAATCACGGGCACTTCCAATTCTTTGGCCAACGCTTTTAAATTTCGGGAAATGGTCGAGATTTCCTGCTCGCGGTTTCCGCCCCCTTTTCCGTTACTGCCACCGGCCGTCATTAATTGCAAATAATCGACAATGATTAATTTGATGCCGTGTTGTGACGACAAACGACGGGCTTTCGCTCTCAAATCGAAAATAGAAAGCGAAGGCGTATCATCGATGTATAGAGGTGCTTTTTCTAAGTCTTTTACTTTGGTGGAGAGTTGTTCCCACTCGTGTTTTTCAAGTTTTCCGGTACGCAATTTTTCGGAAGACAAGCCGGTTTCGGAGGAAATCAAACGGGTAATCAACTGTACAGACGACATCTCTAAAGAAAACACGGCAACGGGTTGGTTAAAATCGATAGCCATGTTACGCGCCATCGACAACACGAAAGCGGTTTTACCCATACCGGGACGCGCTGCAATGATAATCAAGTCGGACGGTTGCCAACCCGAGGTTACCTTATCCAGCTTTTCAAAACCGGTTGGTATACCGCTCAACCCCTCTTTGTTGGCAATTTCTTCGATACGCTTTTTGGCCTGAATTACTAAGCTTTGCGCGGTTTCCGAACTGCGCTTGATATTGCCTTGGGTCACTTCATAGAGTTTCGATTCGGCTTTGTCTAGCAAATCAAACACATCGGTGGTTTCATCATACGATTCCTCAATAATCTCGGAAGAAATTTTAATCAAACTCCGCTGAATGTATTTCTGCAAAATGATGCGTGAGTGGAATTCAATATGCGCCGATGACGATATTTTTTGCGTGAGTTGAATGAGGTAAAAATCACCGCCCGCCAACTCGAGTTTCCCGTTCTTTTTGAGCTGGGAAGACACTGTTAATAAGTCAATCGGCTGCGAATCTGTGAATAACTGAAAAATGGCTTCAAAAATATGCTTGTGTGCGTCTTTGTAAAAGGCATCCGGTTGCAGGATATCGATAACTTCATCGACTCCTTTTTTATCAATCATCATAGCACCCAATACCGCTTCCTCCAAATCGATGGCTTGCGGCGGGAGTTTGCCTTTCTCTAAGTTTATGATGGTAGTTTTATCTACTTTAATAGGATTAATATTTCTGATGTTTTCCATAAAACGAAAGTAACCATTTTGACCGCATTATTGTGATTGAGTTATTCAAAAACAATGTTTATAAATTTCCTTTTTTTGTTGATAACCCAAAAAAAATCCGAAACGGCAAGGCTTCGGATTTACGTTAAGTTTTGTAAGATTTTATTCCTTGAACTCGCCCATCTTGCTGTATTTATCCATCCTTTGCGCAACTAATTCTTCTGTTGATAAATCTTTCACTTCGTTAAACGCTTTCATGATATATTGCTCAACCGTTTTGAAAGTGGTTTCTTTATCGTAATGCGCGCCGCCCAGTGGCTCCGGAATCACATCGTCTACCAATTTCATTTTTTTCATATCGGCAGAGGTCAGTTTTAAGGCTTCGGCTGCTTGCTCTTTGTATTCCCAACTTTTCCATAAGATAGAAGAACACGATTCGGGTGAAATTACCGAATACCAGGTGTTTTCCATCATAAGTACTCTGTCGCCTACTCCGATTCCCAAAGCACCACCGGAAGCACCTTCTCCGATAATGACACAAATAATCGGTACTTTTAAACGCACCATTTCCAATATATTTCGGGCGATGGCTTCTCCTTGACCACGCTCTTCGGCTTCCAAGCCGGGATACGCTCCCGGAGTATCGATTAGAGTAATTACCGGAATATTAAACTTTTCGGCCATTTTCATCAAGCGAAGCGCTTTGCGGTACCCTTCGGGGCTCGCCATACCAAAGTTACGCAACTGACGCATTTTGGTATTGATTCCTTTTTGTTGGCCAATGAGCATAAACGATTGACCGTCTATTTTACCCAATCCGCCCACCATGGCTTTATCGTCTTTGAAATTGCGATCGCCGAACATTTCTAAAAACGTTCCTTTGGTTAAATTCGCAATATGCTCTAAAGTATACGGTCTGTTCGGATGACGAGACAATTGTACACGCTGCCAAGCCGTAAGGTTTTTATAGATTTTTCTTTTGGTTTCTTCTAATTTTTTTTCAATCTGTTTGCAGGTATTGGTCACATCTACATTGGATTCCTGACCGATGAGCTGGCATTTATCGAGTTGATCTTCCAACTCTTTGATAGGAAGCTCAAAATCTAAATATTCCATAGGATAAGTCGTTTTGTTTAATCGAATAGCAAATATAAAATTTTAAATTGTGATAAAAAGCAAATCCGAGTCATTTGTTTTAAACAAAAAACCATGCGTGTGAAAAAGTCAGGTTAACGATTTCTTTCTGCTTTTAAGTATGGCATTTAAAACCACTGTAATGACAATAATCAGGGCGCCAAGGTAGAATTGAAAACTCATTTTCTCCTTATCTTCAAATAGTAGAACGGCTAAGATAATCCCGTAAATAGGTTCTAAGTTGATGGTGAGCATAACCGTGTACGGACTTAAAAATTTCATTAATGAAGTTGAGGCAATAAAGGCATATGCCGTGCAAACGGAACTGAGCACCAAAAGATAGGTTAAATCGGAAGCCGTGAGCTTAAAAAAAGTTGTTGAAAAGCTTTGTGTACCTAACAAAAACAGCGTAAAAAACAAAACACCGCCGCATAATTCGTAAAAGGAGATTACAGTGGCGTCGCATGATTTTACCAGTTTGCTATTGATAACCGTGAACAATGCCGATAAAAAAGCGGAAGTCAATGCAGTAACAATACCCCAGAAATATTGAATTTCAACATAAAAAATAATATACAACCCTATGACTACCAGTAATCCGAATACTACTTCATAAAAAACAATTTTCTTTCCGTACAGAATCGGCTCGAGCAATGAAGCAAATAAGGCTCCTGTTGACAAGCACGCCAGCGTAATAGATACGTTGGAAATTTTAATGGCGTGAAAAAAGGTAAACCAGTGCAGGGCAATGATAAGTCCGGCCAACAAAAATTGCAACATCATTTTTAAGGTAATGCGGAGTGGTAACTTCTTAAAGTAAATGTATACCGCAATAAAACCTATAGCAAACAGCATTCGGAACCACACCAAAGGCAAGGCTTCCAAAGAAATTAACGCACCTAATATGGCCGTAAATCCCCAAATAAACACAATCAAATGAAGGTGTAGGTAATGTTTCAAACTATCGCTTGGCATTGCGCAAAAGGTAAATAGCTAATGTTCCGAAAACAATATTAGGTGTCCAAACCGCGAGCAAGGGCGGTGCTGTAGACTTTTCGGCCAAAACACCAAATACTTTATCTAAGAAGACAAAGGCAAAAGCCAATACGATACCAATAGCTAAGTTGACTCCCATACCGCCACGGCGTTTCATGGAGGAAACGGCCACTGCAATAATCGTTAAAATAAAAGCCGATACCGGAATACTGTATTTTTTGTACAAAACCACCAAATACGTATTAATATTGGAAGAGCCTCGTGCTTTTTCTTTATCGATAAATTTATGCAAGTCGTTAAGTGGCAATGTCTCCGCAATATAAACCACTGGTGTTAAATCGTCGAGGTCAAAATGGAAAACAGTATCTTTCTTTTCGGCTTTTTCCAGGATGTCGCCATACGCTCCTACTTTGCGCTTGCTGTAATTGAACAACGTATAATTTTTTTTACTTTCATTCCATTTGATGCGACTGGCCGTCACTTTGTATTTCAGTTTATCTCCTTCAAATTTTTCCATCGAAAAATTGAATGCCATTTTACTGACTTCATTGAAATTACTCACAAAAAGGTACTCATCTTTGCTGATTTGGCGAAACACATCGGAGTTGTCCCGCATTTCATTTTGACCGTTTCCAATCAGATACATATACCTGAAATTTTTAAATCCGGCACTGGCGCTGGGCACCAGAAAAATACTCATCACCAAGGCAAACAAAGACACTATGGTAGCCCCGATGATGTAAGGTCGTAAAAAGCGCGTAAAAGAAATTCCGGAACTTAAAATGGCAATGATTTCGGTATTGTTGGCCAATTTAGAGGTAAACCAAATTACGGAAAGAAACAAAAATATAGGGAACAATAAATTGGCAAAATAAATGGTGAAATCGAGATAATACACCGCAATTTTCCCAAACGGAACCTTGTTCTCAATCATGCGGTTGACTTTTTCCGAAACATCAATCACAATTCCGATAGGAATAAACATCAGCAACATCACCGAGAATGTGGCTAAGTAACGTTTGAGAATGTATTTGTCAATTATTCTTAACATAAATGTTGGTTTCGGGTTTCGGGTTCAAGGTTTCAGAGTTAAAATTAAACTCGGAACTTTCAACTCGGAACGCGTTACTTTATAATCGTTGGCTCATTTGTTTGACCATGATGTCTTTCCAAGCTCTGAAATCTCCCGCTAAGATATGCTTTCTGGCTTCACGAACCAACCACATATAAAAACCTAAATTGTGAATGGTCGCAATCTGTTTTCCTAAATATTCATTGGCGGCAAATAAGTGGCGCAAATAGGCTTTGGTATATTCGGTATCTACAAAAGTATGTCCCATTTCATCAATAGGCGAAAAATCGTCTTCCCACTTTTTATTTTTGATATTGATAATCCCGTTGGCGGTAAACAACATACCGTTTCGGGCGTTTCGGGTCGGCATCACACAATCGAACATGTCGATACCCAAAGCGATGTTTTCCAGAATATTGATAGGTGTTCCGACACCCATTAAATAGCGTGGTTTGTCTTGGGGTAAAATAGCCGTAACGACTTCGGTCATGGCGTACATTTCCTCGGCGGGTTCTCCAACCGACAAACCACCGATGGCGTTGCCTTGTGCGCCGGCATTGGCGATGTATTCGGCCGATTGTTGACGTAAATCTTTATAGGTACTCCCTTGAACGATAGGAAAAAGGGTTTGTTCATACCCGTATTTGGTTGGCACTTTTTCGAGGTGTTGTATGCAGCGATCCAACCAACGATGAGTCATATGCATCGAACGTTGGGCATAGCGATAATCGCACGGATACGGTGTACATTCGTCGAAAGCCATGATGATATCGGCACCGATAGTACGTTGAATTTCCATCACATTTTCGGGTGTGAAAAAATGGTACGAACCGTCAATATGCGATTTAAACTTTACGCCTTCCTCTTTGATTTTTCGGTTGGCCGAAAGCGAATACACTTGGTAACCGCCGCTATCGGTGAGGATATTTCTATCCCAATTCATAAACTTATGCAAGCCACCGGCTTTTTCGAGAATCTCGGTTTGCGGGCGAAGGTATAAGTGATAGGTATTCCCTAAAATAATATCGGGGTTGATTTCTTCTTTAAGTTCGCGTTGGTGTACTCCTTTGACCGAAGCAACCGTTCCAACAGGCATAAATATGGGGGTTTCAATTACGCCGTGATCAGTAGTGATACTTCCGGCGCGTGCCCTTGAATTGGGATCTTTGGCTAATAAATCAAATTTCATTGTAATCGCTTAATCAGTCGGCAAAGATAATAGAATTGTGAATTAGGAATTTAGGAATTAGGAATTAAATAACAACGACGGCGCAAAAAATTGATATCGATTGGGTTTAAAAGCGTGAAGGATGGCAACGGCATCCTTTTTTACTGGTTCCCGATACATCCTTATTATAAGAACACTCGAACTAACGGTAAAAAAGATATAGTGAACAGCCTGACCCTTGCCGGCTTTATGAGCAGGCAAGGGACACGCCCTTATTAAGTGTCAAAATAAGGAAAAGCCCGTCGTTGAAGGGCTTTTCATGAATTAGTACTAAAGGTTGATTATGGATGGTCGCTTATTTGGCTGTTGCCTTTCGAGTTGCTAAATGGTCGTTGAGCAACTCTTTCAAAGATTCACGATAATCGTGTACATGGTGCTTTTTGAGGAAGTAATTGACACCCAACTCAGAAAAATGGCGCACTAATTTTTTAGGGTACGCTCCCGATACCATCACCACCGGAATGTCTTTTAGGGTATCTGTTTTTTTGATGATTTCGAGGATTTCCTGCCCGTTGAGAATCGGCATATGAATGTCGAGAAAAATCACATCAGGTTTAACGGCTTCCGTTTCCAAAACCAAAAGCATGATTCGACCATCGGCAAAAACACGAACGGTATGCCCTAAGTCACCGGCTACTTCCTGAAAAAAATCTAAGTCTTCGAAATCGTCATCGAGATAAAATAACGTAAGCGCTTTTTTCATAGTCCATTCTTTTTTGGTAAAGCTACTATAAGAAACGGCATTGGCTGTTACAAAATAATCTGTTTTTCTTACACAATTTCTATCTTGAACAATAAAAAAGCCACGCAACGGGTTGCGCATTACACACTATTAATGGCGGTGTTTTTTTGATAACTAATTCGGAAAACTTTTGTGGCTTGCAAAAATTAGAATTACTTTTGACGCAATTAATTTATACTGTTCAATAATGTCTAACACACAACATTTACAAGATTTTACAACACAAGTACGAAGAGATATTCTTCGCATGGTTCATGCTGTAAATTCGGGACATCCGGGTGGTTCACTGGGTTGCGCTGAGTTTTTTACGGTATTGTACCAACACCAAATGAAACGAAATCCGAGCTTTACCATGGATGGTATCGGGGAAGATTTATTTTTCTTATCTAACGGTCACATCTCACCGGTTTTTTACAGTGTTTTAGCCCGTAGCGGTTATTTCCCGGTGTCGGAATTGGCTACTTTCCGAAAATTGAATTCCCGTTTGCAAGGCCATCCAACGACTCATGAAGGACTGCCGGGCGTACGCATGGCTTCAGGCTCATTAGGTCAGGGGTTATCGGTAGCGATTGGCGCTGCTTTAGCCAAGAAACTCAACGGCGATGCCCATTTGGTGTATTCGTTACACGGTGACGGAGAGTTACAGGAAGGTCAAAATTGGGAAGCTATCATGTATGCTTCTGCCAAAAAAGTTGACAACATTATTGCCACCATAGATTACAACGGACAGCAAATTGACGGGGCTACCGAGGACGTATTATCGTTAGGAAATTTAAAAGCCAAATTTGAAGCCTTTGATTGGGATGTATTGGAAATAACAGAAGGAAACAACATAGAAGCCATTATAGCCGGAATGGCTGAAGCGAAAAACAGAACCGGCAAAGGAAAACCGGTGTGTGTTTTATTGCATACGGTAATGGGGCATGGTGTCGACTTCATGATGCACACACATGCTTGGCACGGAAAAGCGCCAAATGATGACCAATTGGCTATCGGGTTGGCACAAAATACTGAAACTTTGGGAGACTACTAGAATTATGAAAAAATATACAAATACAGGAAGTAAAGATACCCGTTCCGGCTTTGGTGCGGGCATGACCGAATTGGGTCAGAAAAATGAAAATGTAGTGGCACTTTGTGCCGATTTGATTGGTTCCTTAAAGTTTGACGATTTTAAAAAGAATCATCCGGAACGTTTTTTCCAAATTGGTATTGCCGAAGCCAACATGATTGGTATCGCTGCCGGGTTAACCATCGGCGGGAAAATTCCGTTTACCGGAACCTTTGCCAATTTTTCGACCGGAAGAGTGTACGACCAAATTCGACAATCGGTAGCCTATTCGGATAAGAATGTGAAAATTTGTGCGTCGCATGCCGGATTAACTTTAGGAGAAGACGGCGCTACGCATCAAATTTTGGAAGATATCGGTTTGATGAAAATGTTGCCGGGCATGACGGTGATAAACACCTGTGATTACAACCAGACCAAAGCGGCCACCATTGCATTGGCCGAGCATCACGGACCGGCTTATTTGCGTTTCGGCCGTCCGGTAGTACCTAACTTCACGCCTGCCGATGAGCCTTTTGTGATTGGAAAAGCCATCTTGTTGAATGAAGGTACTGATGTGACTATTATTGCCACCGGACATTTGGTTTGGGAAGCATTACTAGCGGCAGAAGCTTTGGAAGCCAAAGGTATTTCGGCTGAAGTTATCAACATTCACACCATCAAACCTTTGGATGAGGCAGCCATTTTAAAATCGGTTGCTAAAACCGGTTGTGTGGTTACGGCCGAAGAGCACAACATCTTAGGGGGTTTGGGCGAAAGTGTTGCCCGTGTTTTAGCGCTTAATCATCCCAAACCTCAGGAATTTGTAGCCGTACAAGACAGTTTTGGTGAAAGCGGCACACCGGAGCAGTTGATGGACAAATACAAACTCAACCATCAAGCTATAGAAGCCGCTGTTGAGAAAGTAATGAAAAGAAAATAAATGTCAGTCATATAAAAAAAAGCCGCTCAAAGAGCGGCTTTTTTAGTATATACGTTTTACTGATGACACAAGTTAGACAGATGTCTTTTCTTTCCGTCACTGCAGGTCGGGATCAAATCGAACGGATACGGGTCGCCGGTTAACGGATCCTCTATTTCTGATTTTGTAGTAAAGAAATCACCGTCATCATCTATATCTAAGAAGTCCGGTTTTCCGTCACCATCGGTATCATCCGGATTGGCTACGCCTTCTTCCAAAACTCTCACATAACCGTCGCCGTTGATATCTTCTTGATACGAATAAATACCATCGCTATCGTGATCAACTCTTTCAATTTCGTATAATTTGAAGGAGAATACTAAAGGTGAATACGCCGGAATCGACCCGGTGGAATTGGCAAAATATCCCAATCCGGAAGGTAGAAACATAACGCCCGCACCAAAATCGGTAAAGCTCAATGTCCCGTCAGGATTACTCGAATAAGAGCCGGTTTTAAACTTAGGAAAAACTTCGCTCCAACCTCGGATTACACCGGTCAAACTAAAAAAACTTTGCGGGTTGATGGATTCTTCAAATTGTTTTAATGTTAAAACCTGCGTTGAAGCACCGTTTACGGTTTCTGTTTTTTCATATAAATATTTACCGTTGTAGGAAGTTAGTACCTTATCCACATTACAAGGCGATTTACTGTTCGGCCCCGAACCTTCTCTTAGCTTGATGTAATACAACTTATAGGTAATGTCGTGTAAATCAACTGTAAAATCGGTTACTAAATTCGGATCATTCCAAATAGGTGTTTGGGTTCCCCCATCGGGAATTTTGGTAAAGATAACATTTTGGTCATCCGGAAAACCCGGATGATCTACGACATCCATGTAGTGGGTTTGTAAAAACTCTTCAATAAGGGCAATATCTTTTTGGTACTGTTCCGCATAATCCCGTAACGGCACCGAGCTGTCATCATTTTTGTTACATGAAACTATTGTCAAAGCCGAAAAGACCACTACAATAGCTTTAAAAAAATTACTCATTTTAATCTGATTTTTGAGCACGCAAGATACAATATTGATTTATTTTTGTGAACTATTTAACGTTGATTTTGGAAAAAAAATGAGAGTAGATAAATATTTGTGGTGTGTTCGGTATTACAAGACCCGAAACATGGTGACGGAAGCCTGTCAGAAAAACCAAATTACGGTAAACGGTCAAGTGGCCAAAGCATCCCGAGACGTATATCCCGGTGATACGATTACTTTCCGGAAAGATCAAATCACCTATACCCTAAAGGTTCTGGATATTCCCTTAAACCGTGTAGGAGCCAAATTAACAGACATTTACCGAAAAGATGAAACACCTGCGGAAGCCTTTGCGCATTTGGAACTTTTAAAATTATCCAAAGAACATTATCGAAAATCCGGAACCGGAAGACCTACCAAAAAAGACCGAAGAGACTTGGATGATTTTGAGTTTGGCGCTGAGGAAGAAATATAATTTTTACTTTTTAAAACAATAAAAAAACCCATCAATTTCTTGATGGGTTTTTCTTTTATTACTGGTTAATTATCGCTTAACAACGCGAACGGTTTCAACGGTTTCGTCTTGAGACACAACAACGTTGTATACGCCTGACGGATAACGATCACCAATAGTTGCGTTTTCTAATTCGGCAACTGTTACGGATCTTGCTTCAACCAATCTACCAACCATATCGTACACTTTGATAGTGATAACAGATGAACTTGAGGTTCTCACATTCAACATAAAGTTCGCCGCAAACGGGTTAGGATATGCTGTTGCTTTGAACTCAATAACCATTGAAGGATCGACTTGTCTTGCAATAGACGGAGTGATGATACTACAATCTTTTCCGTAAGCGGTAAATGACCCGAACAATTCCATGGCAACTGAAACCGTGTACGTTGTAGAAGGTGTTAAACCTGTAAACATACTCAACGTAAAGCTTGGCGTAGTACTGTCAACATATTGATCATAGTTAACATCACCAAACTCATCATAGCCTACTAATCTGAAACGGTATTTGGTTGCTCCAGGGAATGCAATGGCATTGATAGTAGTCGTGTATGAAGGTACTTGATAGTCCTCACATTGAGACGTTACCAAAGACGTTTCAGGAGCCGATGGCGTAAATACCGAACAACGTTGTCCGTATTGAGACCAAGCTTCAAATCCGGCTAATTTCACTCTGATTTGAACGTCTACTTTATACTCTGTATCATACAACAATGGTAAACCTGCTACGTCGGTTAACTTGAAGTTAGGCACTGTACGCTCAACATAGTAATATGTAGTTGGAGCAGTAGCCAATGCTACTCTGAATCGGTACAAGTTGGTAGAACCTACAGAGTTAGCATTAATTGTTGAATTGATGAACAACAATGTAGCGCCACACTGTGCTGTAACCACTTTAGTAGTAGCCACAGAAGCAGTAGTTAACGAACAAGTAGTACCGAAGTATCCTTGAACATTACCATTTAAGATAGCCGCTACTCTGATGGTAAATGTAGTACCATAAGCATAGTTCGCTGCATCAGTTAACTTAAAGTGGTGTTGACTGCTTTGTACAATAGAAACCTCACCGGTATCGGTATTGGTTACTTCAAATTGGTAACCTGTTGTTGTAAATCCAGGTACGCTTACTTGAGTACAGTTGATTTGATTGTTCAAACCGTTATTGATGCTACCACAAACATTGGAAGAAATATTAACAATAACCGGTCTAAACGAAATTTGATATGATACCGGGGCTCCGATACAACCATTGGCTACAGGTGTAATCGTTACCGTAGCTGGAGTAGTAGTTGGAATAAACGACGGAATAGTTGTAATTCCAGTCATATCCGGTAATCCTGCAGCAGCACCGCCGCTGATGTTGAATGTTACTCCGGTCGGAGTTCCAGACAACGGAATCGGCGCCGTAGCAAATCCACTGTAATACAATTGGTTAGCAGGAGCAACAGCAGTAGGTGTAGGATATACAATTACTGAAGCAAAGCCGCCTTGTGCTTGAGAACAAGTGGTTGAACTTGAATCTTGAACACTTACTAAAGTATACGTGTAAGTACCTGCAGATGACGTAGGAACAGATATAGTAGCCACATTGCCCAACGATACAATGGTTTGGTTTGCACCACCATTTAAGGTATATGTAAAGGTATATGGTGCTGTTCCGTTAGCTCCTGTAAAGGTAATTAAAGGAGACGCATCGTTTCTACAAACTTGAGTTGTACCACTGATAGTAGCTGTTGGTAACGGATTTACCGTAATGGTTGCCGAAACGGCTCCACCAAATACACCTCCGTAAACCGGATACACTGTAATGGTAGCAGAACCAGGTTTGGTAACAAAAGACGGAATCTCAGTTAATCCGGTTGCACTATACAATCCGATATCATCCCCTACTACATTAAGATTATAGGTAATTGTAGCCCCTACCACTGTAGCCGGAGTACTTGACAAAGGAATAGCTGCAGTTGTAACACCTTCACAATATACTTGGTTTGCAATTGGATTCGCATTAACAGCGGTTACCACAATGTTATAAGTCACTGTAGCACCGGTACATCCATTGGCTTTAGGCGTAATCGATACGGTAGCAGAACCTGTTACTGGAATAAATGAAGGAATCGTAGTAATTCCGGTAGCATTTGCTAATCCCACAGCGGCACCGCCACTGATATCATACGTAACGCCTGAAGGCGTACCACTCAACGGAATAGCTGCAGTAGCTAAGCCATTGTAGTATAGCTGGTTCGCCGGAGCCACCGCTGTTGGTGTCGGATATACTGTTGCATTAACCGTAGCACTTGATTTACATCCGTTAGGATTTGTAATTTGAAGTGTGTACGCTCCGCTATTCGCCGGAGTAGCATTGGCTATGCTAGGATTTTGAACCGCTGAAGTAAAGCCCGGACCTGTCCAAGCATAAGAATATGCCTGAGGGGTAAAGGTTAAACTTTGTCCATTAACCAAACTAGCTGTATTTGATGAATACTGTAGTGCCGCTGAACTACTGTACTGAATACCGATAGTAGCATTAACTCCGGAATCATACGTAGAGCTGCCGAAAATAACATCAGGATATACAAAATTAATAACCCCTGTAGTAAGATTCAATTGAACTTGGAAAGTAATTGAACCCGTGGTGAAGGCGTCATGCGCCATAGTGGTAAACTGAATAATATGTATGTTACCAACTGTTTGAGTTTTACATGTGGCTCCGGTTTGAACATCTAAGTCATCCCAATATGGGGCTAAGAAAGCATTACCCGCAGCAACTGAAGTAGTTGGCAGTGACGTATTAGAGAAAGTAATCTCACCAGAACTAGAACCGAATACAATTACCCCGTTGTTTCCAATTCTGGCTGTTGTATAAGATACACCATTAAAGGTAAACGCAGGAATTGTAATGTTATGTTCACTATCATCCTCAAGAGTACCTACTGAAGTTCCGGTAGCATTAATATCAATAAACGATACTCCGCTGTTACTGTTCAAAGTGTACCCTGTAAGAGGTGCAACGCTAGCATTTAAGTTTAACGTGCTGCCCTCACACACCGGTGTTGAAGTCAATACCGGAGCAGCCGGTAAAGCATTGATCGTTAAACTGTACGTAACCGCTGTACCGGTACAACCATTAGCTTTAGGTGTTACTGTAATAGTAGCCGTTCCACTGGCAGTCGGTACAAAAGATGGTATTGCCGTTACGCCGGTTTGATTAGCCAAACCTAGAGCAGCACCACCACTGATATCAAATGTTACTCCTGAAGGTGTTCCTACCAAAGGAATCGAAGGAATTGTTGCATCGATACAGTAAGCTTGAGCTGCAGGCGCTACCACAGTTGGCGTTGGATATACCGTTAAAGCAGCTGTACTGCTGGTTACTGTAGAACAGTTAGTTACATTAACCGTATAGTTTCCTGAGTTTGCAGGAGTAGAACCTGTAATGGTTAAAGTATTGGTAGTAGCACCGGAAATACCCGAACCATTGGCTACAGGAGAGCCATCTTTAAACCATTGATAGGTTAAAGGCGTAGCACTTGTTGCTGCTACACTTATGGTTACAGTAGTTCCTTGACAAACTTGCTGTAAAGCAGCCGGTTGTGTACCAATCACAGGAGGCGCCGAGTCAACACTAATAGCTTTAGTAGCTTGAGCGGTACATCCTGATTGCGATGTGATTGTCAAATTATACGTTGTATTCACCGAAGGTGAAGCCGTTACAGAGGCACCGGACGCAGTGAATCCTGCAGGTGTAGAAGTCCAAGCATACGTATACGTGTTAGTATCTATCACCGGAGGTAAGAATGTATACATTCTTCCACTGGCTGGTGGTGTAGTAAGTGAATTGTTCGACGTAGAATTGCTTGACGTATTGGTTGAATACGTAATACTTTGGTATTGCGTTCCGGAACCGGTAAGACCTGCAGAAGCCGATCCTGTGGTACCAATAGAGCCATAGCGGAATTCTATCTTATTCGAGCCTTCATATAACCAAGCTTGGAAGTTAGAGTTTGCTGCACCGGTTGTATTTCTAGGTACCGTAACTCTCCACTCTATAACAACAATTCTGTTTGGAGCCGTACCTCTGGTTACCGTTTTAACCCATCCGTCAGTACCTGTCGCTAAATCATCCCACAACGGATAGATTTTAGGAATGTTTGTGGTACTGGTTACCGAATTTGAGAACTGGCTGGTAGCAGCAGCGTTAGTGTTTGCTAATCTGATAAATCCGTCAGGAGAAGCACTAAAGAACGTATAGTTAACTCCGTTGAAATTGAATGGGAACGGAATTGCTACACCGGCAACAGGAGTATCATCGTTAGATGTTCCTACCAATGTAGTAGCACCGCTCATGTTGTCTAAAGCCGCACCTGTGGATGTAGAGAACGTATAAGCGCCCACTAAACCTCCGTAAGATGGGTTCAATGTTGTTGCAGCACCCGTTAAAAGTACCGGTGCACCAGGACATACAGTGTTTGTATTTGAATTGGCTGCAGCGGTAAACGCTCCTCCAACTCCAACGGTTACCTGAGCCGTGTTAGAACATCCGTTAGAATCAGTTCCTGTAACGGTATACGTAGTAGCACTAGAAGGAGTAACTCCAATAGTAGCCCCTGTTTGTGAAGTTGACCAAGAATAATTGCCAATATCACTACCTCCTGCTGTCAAGGTAACAGCCGGACCAGGAGTACAATAAGAAGCTGACGAAGCTGACGCGGTAATAGTTGGTCGGCTTACCTCAATGGCACCTGCATTCGATTCAACTGTCGGACAAGATCCGGCACTGCCTACAAATGCTTTGTAATAGTATGTTCCCAGAGGAGTAACACCCGCAGTTGTATTAACAGTCAATGAGTAGTTGTTTGACGCAGCAGCAGTAACATAAGAAACTCCGGCCGGGGTACCCAAAGCCACATCTGTGTAAGGACCGCTCGCGCTGGTCGCATATTTCCACACTACAGTTCCAACACTTCCGGAAGTAGAAACCGTGAAAGTAGTTGGTGCAGCTGTCGGAGCATAACAAACTTTAACAGGAGTTGTGGATAAATCATTAGTGATGGCCACAGGATTTGCCAATGTAAGAATTGCAGGTTGACTTACCACAAATGTGTTAATAGTCACTCTGAATCTTAAATTGTTTGGTGTAGCACCATTAATCCCTGAAACGGTTAATGTCTTGTAATCACGTAATGACGGATTAGAAGAATCTACCGGATGCTCAAAAGTTAATCCAGGAACAGCGGTGGTATTAGGACCTGTATAGGCATTAGTACTAATGTTATACATTGGCATGTTTACATAACTTACACCTCCATTAGTACTCACAGACCAAACCAAAGTATTTGGTGTTGAACCACTGGTCACCACGTTAAATTGTGGCAGCGGACTGGTCGGAGCCGGTAAACAGATAGATAAACTTTGCGGGTTCGAAACGATACCGGTTGTTCCCACAGTTAACGTAGCATTATTAGACACTAAGTTAGCACATGGAGACGGCGGTGTTAAAATACATCTGTATACGGTATTCGTCAATGCCGGTGCCGAACCTGCTCTGAATACATTCAAAGTAGCGGTATTGGTTCCGGTATAATTACCTGTAGAAGGTGCCACATAATCATCAGTCAAGTTAGTCCATGTTTCAGGAGAAACAGTCAGTCTTCTTTGCCACTGATACCCGTAAGTTACACCGGCAGTTCCGGCTACGGTAAAGGAAGCATTAAATCCTGTTGATGTAACAGCATTCACCGGCTGAGTTACTATAGCACCCGGATCGCTCACGTTAACAGTGATTTGTTGTGTATTTTGACAGAATGTACTGTTGTTGGTAATCAATACACTATACGTACTGGTTACAGTCGGATTAGCCACCACAGTAGCACCCGAAGTTGTATCTAAACCACCGGCTGGTGACCAAGCATACGAATTTCCGGTTTCCGGTATCGTAATAGTAGTTGATGAACCTTTACAAATAGAAACATTACTAGCTAAAGTAACTACCGGTAGCGGATCCACATCAATACTTACGTTATCAGAGTCTGAACAGCCATAAGCTGAAGTTACTGTTACGGTATATACTTTATCTGTAGTAATACCTGAAGCTGAAGTTGGGTTAGAAGTGGTACTGGTTAAAGTACTTCCCACCGGATCTTCAGTCCAAGCAAAAGTATAAGCATTGGTCGCTCCAGAAATGGTAACATTATAATCCTGAGTTTCACCCCAACCACTTGAGGAAACACCACAAGCTTGTGAGGCAGTAACAGGAGAGTCATTTCCGGCAACCAAACGCAAACGCGTTACTCCGTTAAAAGCAGTTGTAGGAACCGTGAAGGTAACCGAAATAGTTCCGTTGGATCCGGCATTCCCTGAAGCTCCTAAAAACTCAGAAGCATCTAATGACCCGTCTTGATTATAATCAATCCAAGCTCCAAAATATTGACTACCATCGGTTCCGAATGAAACGGTAATCGTATTAGAACCAGGACTTAATGTAGTAGTAGTCGTTGGAGTACTAGGGTTAAAATAAGTATAACGTGCTGAACCGCCACAACCACTGGTGTTGTTATTGATAGCACCTAAAGTTACATTGGTAACATCGTCGCCAGAACAACCACTATTGTGAACTGATTCACAATACGTTAACGCTGAACCGGCAGACACATCTGCAGTTAAAGTAGCCGAACCGGAACCACAAAGCGTAGCTACCGATGAAGTAACACTGTTGATATTGATAGCAGGTGCAACGGTTACCGTTGTCGTTGTTGAAGCTGTACAGTTGTTCGCAAAAGTAGCCGTTACGGTGTACACGGTATTTGTTGTAGGGCTTACCGAAATGGAAGCTCCGGAATTAGAATAACCACCCGGTGCTGTCCATGCAAAAGTGGCAGGCTCAGAAGCGGTAGCCGTTAAAGTAGCTGACTCACCCGGACAAATAGCATCTCCGGCAACCGGATTGATTGTTCCAGGGAAATTAATAGTTACAGTAGCTACAGTTGAGTAAGCCACATCCGCAGGATTTGAAACACAAAATACTTTCAAACGATACGAAGTTGTAGCAGTTAAAGTACCGGTAGCTAAATTGGTATACGAACTGGAAGCACTTCCGATAGGAGTTACTACAGAAGCAAAATTATCGGTAGAAGATTCCCATTGGTATCGAGTTCCTGTTCCGGTCGCTTGACCTGTAGCCGAAATGGTAGTAGAACCTGAGTTACAGAAAGCAGCGGTAGCTGCTGAAGCAGTTCCACCAACCGGCGTAGTACAAGTTAAACACGTTCCGGAGTACAAGGCTTGTAGCGCAAAACCGGATCCCACAATACTGATATCTGAGAAGAATTGAACAGTAAGCACTTCTCCCGGAGCAGACACTACAGTCGGAATAGCTCCAATAGCGTTCGCACTGGCCAATAAAGTTCCGCCGGTTCCGGCACCACTGTAAATTCTTAAATAATCACAACACGATTCTATTCCGGTAATTGAACCTGAAATGGTAATCACTCCGGTTCCGGAATTATCTAAAACAACAAAAGAGTTTGTACTTGTAGTGTAATCACCACTAGGACCTCCGTTGTCGTAAATAAAAGTACTGGTCCCACAATCTACCGTAGTACTGTTACCGTTCGAAGGAAGGTTAACAGAACCACAAGCGGCGGCTGTTACCGATACTACGTTTGAATTGTTAGAAGTACCGCTTGTCGGACAAGAGGTCACAATTCTGTAATAGGTAGTTCCGGCTACAGTAGTTGCAGTGTAAGAAGCTGTAGTTGCAGTTGGAATATTAGTCCAAGTGCTGTTGTTTGGAGATGACTGCCATTGGTAGGTAAAACCAGGTCCAGTAGTTAAACCGGTGGCTGATAAAATCACACTTCCACCGGCACAACCGCTTGAAGATGATACAACAGCCGTTCCCGGATCCGGAGTACCGGTACAAGTAGCACAAGTACCCGAATACAACGCTTGTAAAGCAAATCCACCTCCTTGACCACTGGTATCCGAAGTAAATTGGATTGTTAAGGGTTGACCAGGCGCACTGCTGAAAGGAGTAATAACTCCTCCTGCAGTGTTAGAATAGGTATATAATAAAGTACCTCCCGTTCCTACTCCACTGTAAATGCGTAAGAAATCCCAACTGGTTTCTATGTATGTGAAAGAACCACTGATAGTGATGACTCCTGTTCCGGAGTTTTCCAATACGGTGTAACCGTTACTGCTGGCAACATAACTTCCGGATGGACCTCCGTTATCATAAATAGATGTGTTTGTTCCACAAGCAACCGTGTTATTTCCTGAAGCAGGAATATTAATAGAACCACATGATACCCCTGTAAAAGTAAGTACATTCGAAAAATTGGTATCCGGACCTGTACTACAAGTCGTTCTGATTCTGTAATACGTTGTTCCGGTAGTAGTGGTAGCATTGTAAGAAGCCGTTGTAGCTCCTGAAATGTCAGTCCAAGTACTGTTATCCGGAGACGACTGCCAATTGTAGGTTACCCCTAAGCCAAAAGTAAGTCCGGTAGCAGACAAGGCAACCGTATTACCCGCACAACCGGTAGTGGTAGAAATAGTTGCCACTCCTGCATTAGGAACTCCTGAACACGGAGTTGGTGGCGGAGTAATAGAGAATGTACCCGGACAAGGACTGTTAGGTGTTGGCCAGGTATCAAACCAAATATAATACTGTAATCCCGCTGTCAGCGTAACATTGATGTTTTTACTCGAAGCACTGCTTCCAACACTGCCTACACAGGTACCGCCCGATGTCGGACATCCTTGGTATACAAAAATCGCAGTCCAGGTCTGACCTGCAATAGCAATATTGTACAACCCTGTTGTGGTAGGTGTTAACGTATACAAAGACTCATTACCGCCTTTGTAACTGTTGGAGGCTCCCCCACAAGTTGTTGGCACCGTGGTGGAACTCAAATCATTCCCGGTACCACACACCAATGCCTGATTGGTGATGGGGAGAGAAGCCGCGCTCAAAGCAATCGCATTCGGACATGTGGTTACCGCAACACTACCGGCGACAGTAGTATTTTTGTCTTTGTCGTTATTCCCTCCGGAATAATTATGCCCGAAGGAGACAAAGAACGATAGTAACAGCACACACAAAATGCTCGACTTGCCAAAACACCACGTGAGATTAGGCGATTGCCCAACCACCTCTCGTTTTTGTTTGTTGAGCCACGTTCCTGAACGCGTACTCAAATTAGTGTAGTTGTTAATCATAAATTATAAAATTGGGTTAATATGAAATGTGAATGTATATAAAATGTTAAATATTTGTAAAATGTTAAAGTCCTTATTCGATTAAAGGTGCTTTAAAATCGTCCAAAGAAAACCCCAACTTCTATTTTTCTTACAGAATTGTAAAAAAAACAAAAGCATAAAAAAAATTGAGACAAGAAAAATACCTAACCATTTTGAAATGAATGGTTAGGCATTTTATATCCGGTGTTAGTAAACGACTTTTTTCGTTACCGTAATCCCGTTTTCTGACTCAATTTTAACAAGCAAAACTTGTTGTGTAGTAGGTAAAGTGGTAAATACCGCGTGGGTAGTACCGATTTGCTTTTGGGTAGCAATTTGACGGCCTCTGATATCAAAAATGGTCACATTTTTCATATTGACAGCGCCTGAGTTAATATGTAGACCTGTTTCGTTGCGATACACAACCACAGTATTTTCATTAAAGATTGGATTCGTTACCCCAAGGGCCTCAGTCGTATATCTCAAAATAAATCTCTGATCAAAGCTTCCGGCTTCTGTGGTAAACGTATACGGAGCTTCATTTAAGTTGTGAATTACTCCTAATAAAGTGTCTTCAAGATAAACGGTTTGATTCATAAACAACCCGTCAAATGCCGACAAAGTAATCGTGTAAGTAGACGCTTCAGTCGATTTGAATCCTAATGGAATCGTATCATTCACCTCGAAAGGCAAGGCTCTTCCCTGAATACTCAACTTAACATCGTTTACCTTAGTATACAAGCTAATGGCATTTCCGGCATCTACCATTTCGCCGTCAAACAATCGATCAATTTCATTGGTGGCCGTTTGTATGTAACCTACCATCAATTGTTTGAATGCTCCTGACGCTGACGTGATATCTAACCAATAACGGTGTTTCTCCAATTCGTTAGCATTTTGTTGCTCTGAAACATTGCGGTAAAACTGCGTATTATTACCCGGTTCACGCATACTGTTGTTAAACACTGCCGGACCACTGGTCAATCCTTTAACAAAAAATCCTTGACCTGAACCAATATAACGGGTAGGAACCGAATTGTTTCCGGCACCAGTAGTACCTGCCGCTACACCACCACCTAAATTATACAAGGCATAATCACTTTGATTGTATTGGTATGGTGCGGTCGATTGCGTATTATGTGTCCAGAAATACAATGTACCGTTCACATTCGGGTTGCCATTGATGAAGTCATTAGCATCCAAAGCACTAGGATACGGATTCCCTAACAAGTTCATTTCATTGGCACCACCAAAAATAGGAACGGAAATGGTTCCGTTGTTCGGCACTCCCACAAAACTGGCTGTGTGTACCAATGGCGTACCCGGACTTAAATTAAATCCGATTGGTGCTCTGAAAATATACCCTTTACCCGGTATCATGTTACCCGATGGGTTAAAATACACCCAAGTACTGGTAGCCCCATCATATTCATAAGCCAAACTGGTTGGTGAGGTTGGGGATACCGCTAATAAGGTTTGCGGATTTACCGGTGTAGACCAATAAGTATAATCGTAGCGGAACATCGGTGCCGAATCTCTT
Source organism: Flavobacterium sedimenticola (assembly GCF_030053345.1). GTDB lineage: Bacteria > Bacteroidota > Bacteroidia > Flavobacteriales > Flavobacteriaceae > Flavobacterium > Flavobacterium sedimenticola. The sequence continues at coordinate 52,631 of NZ_JASGBP010000002.1, read as the reverse complement.
TTCGAGGTAATCGAACCGGTGTTACCCCCCGAGTACACGCCTACGGCATTGGCCACATTGTTGACTTGATACAAACTCGCATCGTCTTCAAAAGTTAAACTGCCGCCGGAAACCGTTACTTGGTTTTGAACGGTTAACGTACCAATGTCAAAAATCACAGTGCCACTGGTGATTGTAACGCTACAAGCCGAAATATTACCGGTAGGACTTGCATTGACAGAAGACGTAAAATTACCTTGGAACTCAGCCCCTACGGTAGCCGTTGGAGCACCGCTCGACCAAGCCGAACCATTCCATACAGTTTTGCTGTTAGACAAGGTTACTACTGTAGAATAGACATTGGCACAACCGCCTTGCGTAACTTCTGCTCTGTAATAACGGGTTCCTGAAAACGAACCGATTTGAGCCGAAGTCAACGTGGTGGAAGCACTGGCTGCAATATCGGTTACCCCTACTGTAAAGGCAGCATCCGAAGCATATTGCCACTTCACCACGGTACCGGTATTTCCGGTTAAAGTTAAATCGGCAAAAGCACCCGAACAAATCGATTGGTTGGCTGAAGCCGTTCCGCCTACCGCACCTCCAATCACAAAAGTAGTAGCTGTTCTACAACCCGGATTAGAAGAACATTCGGCATAATACGTCCAAGTTCCCGGTGTGCTGGTATTGGCTAAGCCCGAACCGGCTACCCCTACAGGATTGAACGGAGAACCACTACCAATGGCTGTTCCTCCTGAAGCTGCCGTAAACCACTGAATAGAAGGATTGCCTTGTAGCATAATTTGCCCTCCAACCGGTGGTGTAATCGTCCAATTAAAAGGTCCCGTAACGTTTCCGGTAATGGTACTCCATGTGGTTGTATATAAAGTATAGGTAACCCCGGCCGTTAAGGTAATCGTAAGTCTAGGTTGTAATCCGCCATTCGAATCATCATCTCCCACGATATATGTACCGGTAGCACAACTTCCCGGAGTGAACGATCCGGTCGTAATGTACCCCATTAAGTCGAATCCACTGGCGCCGCCGAAAGTGTACGTTCCCGAAATACTTACCTGAAACTGAATGGCAACGTAGTTACGAACCGCTCCCGAAGTAAACGAACAAGTCGTAGAGTTTCCTCCCGGCGGTGTTGGTCTCGGAGCCGTTGCATCTACTCCTGCGGTTAAATTACCCGAAAGCGAAGTACCCGAGTTCACAAATCCGTTACATACGGTTGAACTACTGATAGTACCACTTCCGCCCGGACATACCGTAACACCGGTCGTTACCGGTGGTGGTGCTTGTACAATAAAGGACGTAGCGCTCACGCCGGTGGCCGTTGGTGTAGAAACGGTAATCAATCCTGAGGTAGCCGAAGCCGGTACCGTGGCGGTTATAGTAGTCGAGTTAACTACTGTAAAAGCAGCAGCTATCCCGTTAAATCTCACAGAGTTTACTCCCGTAAAGTTGGTTCCGGTGATGGTTACCACTGTATTGGCGGTACCACAATTGTTGTTGGCCGGGGTAAAACTGGTGATGGTTGGCGAAATAACACAACTAACAAACGCAGCCCATCCCGAACTAACAATACTGAAATCGGTTCTGTATACAAAGGTTAATGAACCGTCTGCAGCAGTAGAGATAACGGTTCCCGGAGAAGTTGAGCCTCGGAATGATCCCGCAGGACAAGTCGCGGCGTTAAAGCCGGCACCTAATCCGGAAGAAATCAACGGGGCCCCGGTGGAGTTTCCATTATAAATCATCAATCCGTCGTAGTTGTTTTCGGTAGAGAATGAACTGAAAACTACTTTTACTTTAGTTCCAACTACACCCGGATATAAGGTAATTTGATACGATTCGTTGTCTACATAATTCCCGGCAGCACCACCACTATCAAAGAAACTGTAGTCGCATTGGGTAACCGATCCTCCTTGAGAAATAAGTACCGGTAAAGCGCCTGCCGAAGTAGTAAAACTTGTCACCAACGACCAGCCACTGAAAAAACCGCCACAGTTAGAACGTACCCACACATAAAAAGTGGTACTTGCCGTTAAACCCGATAGAGCCGCTGTAGTAACACCCGCTGCCGTAGCACCGGTCACGGTTACACTATAACTTGGAGTGGAGTTGGTTGTATTGATGTAATATTGATAACCGTTTGATGGTGCAATCGCCGGTGCAGTCCAACTGATGTTAGCCGCTGAAGCCGTCACACCCGAAGCCGTTACCGCTGTCGGCGGTTTACAGGTTTCTTCAACGAGTACGATGTTGTCTAAGTTAAATTGCGTATTCGGCGCATTGGAAGTCGAAGCCAATTGGAACCGAATGTAATAAGTTCCCGAACTGCCCGGCGTAAAGTTGATGATGTTACTGGCAATAGACCCGGCACCAATGTGAGAAAACAATAAGGTATTGATGGTTCCGGTGGTTGGTGTAGTATTGGTGGTACCATAATACACATTAAAGTTGGCCGTTCCTAAAGCGGCAGAAAAGTCATAGGTTAAACGATACTCAGTGCCACCGGTAAGGGTAACGGGTTTGGTATAAAAATTGGTGGCCCCCACCGCACAGTACAAATTACCGTTGGTTAAGTTGACTAACCAGTTGGCCGGACTATCGGTATAGGTACACGTAGGAATCGCATTGGTGGCCTGACCGTTAAAGTTTTCGATATACGGTACCCCAACCGGCGTACAAATCGTAGTAAAGGCGGCCGATGGCCCTACCCAAGCACTTTGCGTAGCACCACAATTAGAACGTACCCAATAATAATAGGTAGTTCCTCCGGTTAAACCGGTAATGTTAAACGGACTGGTCACATTGGTAAATTGCGGGGCACCCGGTGTAGCGGCACTGTTGGTGCTGTAAAAAATATCGTAACCCGGCGGCGTACCCGAAGCCGCGGTCCAACTTACGTTAGCCGTGGTGGTCGTTACCGAACCGGTAAGCGGATTGCTTGGCGTAAAACAGGTACTCCCTGATTCGCAGAGAACTGTAATGTTAAATCCAGGATCAGAAAGTGAAAAATCGTCTGAATAATAATAAATTGTTAAAGATGATCCGGTAGAAATATAAGTTACTGGAGAAGGATTTGACGAACCCGAATATCCATTTACTTGTGGAAAAGCTGGCGATGCGGTAGTTGCTCCATCATGTACATAAAACTCAAACGGAGATGTTGCGAAGAAAGAATTAAAAGTAATCTTGATTTTGTCCGCAGGATTAATAGCAGTGAATGTTACTGTATTTTCTTGGTAACCGGCATAAGCATCTGAAGCACCTCCATTGTCATAAAAAGTTAATTGTTGACCGGTAGTCATACTTTGAGTACAATTAGTAGGAGACGTTCCTAGTACGGGAATTATAATTGTATTATCAGCCGCAATTTTTGAGGTCCATGAGATATCATCAAAAGCCATCCCACCCGAATTATCAATGATTCGGAACTGCACATTGCTGTTCGAGTAGCCCGGCTGCGCCGCATTGCCAAACGTAAACGACACCAAATCCCAAACACCTGGACCGGACATGGCTGGCAATACAAAAGAAGACACCCCATAATTGGTGCGGTTACCGGCTATCGATAAGCTCTGCCAACCGTTAGTACCATCGTTAATTTGCACATCATAATTCCCACCAGCTCCGGCTACATCGCTGGCATAAAAAGCAAAGGTTAACGGCGTAGCGATGACAGGCGTGTCTACGTATTCGCCCGGTCCGCCGAAATTGGCTAACGAATACCACCCGGAACGGTTAAAACCGGCACCTCCATTATCAATAATCACATCAATTCCCCCACTGGTATTCCAACCGGTCATGGCTGCAAAATTAGCAGGCACACCTTCAAAAACCTGATACGGTCCGGGGCATTGGGCTTGCGCCTTTTGGAAGGTTCCCAAGGTGAGTACACCTATCCAAAAAAAGAAGTTCAGTAAAAATGTTTTCGTATAAAAAACGGCATTACTCGGAGCAATAAGTAAAGTTTTTTTCATAGTTTGTTTTTATCGTTGTTGTTTGTTTTGTTTCATTCCCCGCACTGTTATCTTTTCGTTAAGAAGTTAAATTTACAGCACTTTTACTTGTTTATTAACATATTCACAGCCAAAAAAAATCAGTTTTCGACTAAATGTAAATAGTATCGACCAATGAGACGCAACCTGCCGTCTATTGGTCAATCATAGCTTTAAAAGTTAAAAAAAATAGTACAATTTTAAGCCGATTTATAGTATTCAATCAGCTCAAACTTAGCGTTTTTTAGGTAGTTCGGGTGCGCTAAATTAACAAATTGTCAATAGTTTACAATAATTGTTAATAAGTTGTTATCAAATAATCGTTTTTATAAGCATTTTACGCAAAAAAAATGACAAAAAAGTAAGGTTACCTTTAGCATTATGTAATTCCTTAAAATTTACCACAAAAAAAATCGGTTTGGAATACGTGTAATCCAAACCGACGCCTGTAAGATGACTATATCCGTTTATCGAATGACTTTTTTGGTCACCACCGCACCTTCGGTAGTGGTTATTTGCAGCAACAAGACCTCGTTGGCCAAACCGCCATCGACAATAGTTTGATTGGCATTAATGGCTTTTTGATGCCCCAAAAGTCGACCTCTGATATCAAACACTTTTACCGATTCCATCAGCGCATTTCCGGTCGTAATCACAAAATGGTTGGCTTCGTTTTTATACACCACCACCTGATTCGGTTGGAACGAGGTATTGCTGAGTGCCGTAGCACCGAAACGCACTTTAAAACGAGTATCAAAAGTGCCGGCCGCCGTAGTAAAAGTATAATCTCCGGCTTTTAAATCGTGAACGATATTGAGCTCGGTATCTTCCAAATAAATGGTTTGGTTGTCAAATAAGCCGTCAAAATCGGATAATTTAACTTGATAGGTATTGGCTTCCGTAGATCGATAACCCAGCGGAATCTCATCTTCAACATCAAACGGCAACGCACGTCCTTGAATAGACAACTTGTATTCGTCTTGCACCACATACATCGTAACAGGATTCCCTACATCGACCATTTCTCCGTCGAAACCGCGATCGAGTCCACTGTTGGTCGCATTTTCCACATAGGCCACTAAAAGCTGCTTGAAGGCACCGTTGTCGTTGTACACATCGAGCCAAAAACGGTGTCGCTCTAATTCACCCGAAGCACTTTGGTTGGCATAGGTATTCATCCTGAAAAATTGGTCGTTGTTGCCTACCAAACGCATGCTGTTTTTGAAAACCGCATTACCCGAGGACAATCCTTTTACAAAAAAACCTTGACCCGAAGCAATTTTTCCGTTAGGCACACTGTTGTTAATTCCGGCACTCGGCGCACTGGTTCCGGTTCCAACGCCTCCCGAATAATTATACACGGCATAATCATTGGCCGAATAATTATTATTGGTGATGGGCGTGTTGTGCGTCCATAAATAAATGGTCGCATCAATCACCGGGACATTGGTCGGATCGGACAAGAACAAATCAGCGCTCAAAGCACTCGGATACGGATTCCCCAATAAGTTAAACTGCAACGAACCGCCAACGATTGGGATGGTAATAGTACCCGTATTAGGAACACCCACAAACGAGCCGGTAAAATTATTTGGCGTAACCGTGTTGAAAGGAGCTACATCGGGCGTTCGTATCAGATACCCTTTTCCGGCCACCATAGGAATGGTGGTATTGGCATAGGCCCAATTTCCGATTACGGGATCATAGGTAAAAAACAAGGTGGAATTCGGTGAAAAGTTAATCAGCGTTTGCGGGGTAACCGGAGAAGACCAATAGGTATAATCAAACTTCTTGACCGGAGTACTCACTCTTTTATAGGTGATGTTGCCCGAATTAGAGAAAGGAACACCCTGATTATTTAAGGTATTCACCTGCACCAAGCTGGCGGTATTTTGAAACGTTAGCGAACCGCCGGTTACTTTAACATCGTTTTGAACGGTTAGCGTGTGACCGGAATTAAAATTCACGGTACCCGACAAAACCTCAACGGCGCAAGCATCCAAATTTCCTGAGGAGGAATAGTTGCCGTTAAACACCACTCGTGTACCGGAGTTGGGTAATCCGCTGCTCCACGAAGAACCGTTCCAAGTGGTGGACGGAAAGGCAATAAACACCGAACCGGTATTGACCGACGGACATGTACCGCTTTGGAGTACTGCTCTGTAGTAACGCGTTCCGGCAAAAGAACCTATTTCGGCAGAAGTTAAAGTAGTTGTGGTATTGGCTATGGTGGTCAAACCGGTGGTAAACGCCGCATCGGTAGCATATTCCCAGCGGATTACTGATGCCGTATTACCGGTTAGAGTAAGATTGGTCGGCAACCAACTGCCGCAAATCGTTTGACTGGAAGACAATGTACCCGGAATCGGAGCCGGCAAAACGGTAATGGTAGACGTGCTACTGGCAGCACAACCATTGGCTCCCACTACACTTCCGGTATATACCGTACTCACATTCGGTTTGGCGTATATGGTAGCGGTAGGCGTTCCGGCGATGTACGCCGTTGCCGCTCCCGAATCGAAATACAAACCGGTTGACGGTGTCCAAGTCACTTCAACCGCCAGGTTACCGGTAATTTTTACATTATCAATAGCCCAGCCATAATCCCAACTGGCTTCGTATAAAAATCGGATTTTCACGTCGGGATTCCCCACCAAACTGTTCATGCTCACATTGGCATTCGAAAAGTTTGCGGCGGTTCCCTGACTGGCGGTATAACTCGCCAAGATGCTCCAAGTAGTTCCGCCGTTGATACTATACTCCACTCTGGCTTTATTCCCACCAATATATCGCAGGTAATGAAAAAAACTCAAGGTTGCACTGGTATACCCGGTTAGGTTGATACTTGGTGATTCTAAATAGGTCAGTGTTTTATTTGTACCCGGACTACCTTGGGCATCAGAATTGGAAAAATAAAACTGTGAGGCATCATTACTGCTGATGGTCGTATTCCAATACGAACTGCTGTACGCGTATGGACTATTTCTCAAAGTCCACGCGGCATTCGCTATTATACCTCCTGTTGACGCATTGGTTTTAATCCAGTTGTTGGTAGCCGCATTAAAATTTTCATTAAAAATGGTCACCGGTGGTGACGATGACAAATTACCGTTTAAAGCTTGTACCGCTCCTTCACAAATAGTTGCAGTTGCCGGGACTATGGTAATGGCCGGCGGATCGGGTTTCACTGTAACAGTGTGGCTCACCGTATTGGTACACAAACTTCCTGACGTTTGAGTGGCTGTCAAAGTGTACGTTGTGGTAGTGGTGGGTTGAAAAGTAAAACCGCCACCGATAGTGCCCGAAAGTCCAACGGTAGTACTCCAACTGAAATTATTATAGGCAGATGCGCCGGTGATGGTTACCAAACCTGATGCTTCTCCGTTACACACTGTACTGGAAGTACTGCTCATAGCAATGGCCGGTGCCGGTGTAACGGTAGCGGTTACCGGTGTCAACAGCGAGCGACATATGTTGGAAAACTTCCAATTGTAAGCGTATAAATAAAAGGTATTATCAAAACCGTTGCCGGTAATCGAAGCAATTGAGGAAGCATACGGATAGGAAGTGCTGTCGATGTTAGACACCAATCCGGAAGCCGGTAGGGTATTAAAATACAGAAAGTAGTTTCCGGCCGACAAGTCTAACGCAATAGGAATGGTTTGTGCTGTATTTCCACCGGCAACGCTGGTGGTAAAATTGTACGATGCTATTTGAACATTCGAAGCATTTCTGATCGTTAAATTACCGCTTTGTCCTGATGTTTGCGGATAGATATCCAATGACTGTAAAGTCGTTGCCGTAGTAACCGAAAAACTAACATAAGTCGACACCGTTTGCGTGCCCAAAGCACCACCTTGTAATAGCGGTGAAATGGGACCTGTTGCCACTAAACCACCCGGTGCTCTGGATTGTGCATAATAGGTAGTGGTGGCGAATAAAGTAGGTGTGGTATAACTGGTTCCTGTAGCGACTAAAGTTGTTCCCGAAGCATCGCTATACCATTCGATTGTGGAACCGGATGGCGCGGTAGCCTGAAGTGTCGTAGCACCACCGCCACACAAAGTACCACCAGTTACGGTTAAAGAAGTCGGCGTGGCACAATCGGTGCTGAATGTTTGAATATCGCTCCAAATACTGGTATCTCCCGAACCACAGTTGCCTCGAACCCAAACATAATACAACGTAGCCGGAGTTAAACCTCCTATGGTAGCCGACAATACACCGGCTCCAACCGAACCGGTTGGCGTTACTGAACCACTTGGAGTAGCATTAGAGGTGCTTACATAATATTGATATCCATTGGATGGCTCTGGTGAAGACGCCTCCCAAGAAATACTAACGCTGGTACTTCCTACAGCCGTAATCGTTAGATTGACCGGCTCAAAACAAGTAGGAGAAACAATCACACTAATGTCATCAATCATTATTTTACTTTGATTGGCAAAACTGTATCCTTGGAAACCCAAGTAATAAATACTGTTTACCACCGGTGTAAAATCGACTGTAGCAGTTTGATATACGGTATTGATAATGTTGGATAAATTCAAAATCGTATTGGTCATACTGGCTTCGGCCGCTCCTGTTCCTAAACGCACTCTGAGGTTTTCGGCAAAGGAACTGCCGCTCAGCGTATTGTATTTAAATTTCAAACGATAGGTAACTCCTGCCGTTAAGTTCAATCCGGGTGTAAAAAACCAATCGTTGCTGTCGACAGTTCCATTGGTAGCCAAATGAAACGAATTGGGAGTAGAAGCCGCTAAACTGTTCTGTACTTTCCACGAAACACCGTCGGTATTGTTATCGGCAATAGTAAAACAAGTAGGTGTGGTATTTACGGGCGTGGTATCAAAATTTTGAAGATATGGTATCGGGAAAGCGCCGCATAAAGTGGTTACTGTAACCGTGGCACTATTTACAGCACAGCTGATACCTACGGCTTTTACTCTGAAATAATAGGTGGTAATCGGATTCAAGCCCGACACCACAAAATCCGTCAACCCACCGGTAGAGGCATTGGTATAAGCCGGTAACAGCGCCGTAAAAGTACTGTTGGTTGAGACATCAATAAGATAATCAGACACTCCCGGTACTGCAGTCCAAGAAGCTGTAAAAGAATTTCCTTCTATGGTGGAAGCATTAACCCCGGTCGGTGCAGCGGCACAAGTGGTTTTATTCCCGGAAATCATGGTACTCAAATTGTAATACGGACCACCCAAACAATTGGCATTATACGGAATAACCCAATAGTAGTAGGTTGTATTCTGAGCCAACGCTGATTGGTTGAAGGTAGTAGCATTGGAAACACTTACTACTGTGTACGTGGCATCTATCACCTGATTGACCGTGAAATAGGTTCTGTTTGGAATTTGAACATTCGTCGGTGGTGTATTAACAGTACTTCTGACAATCAGATAACCGGTTGGAGCCGGAGAAGCTGCCGTAAAACTGTTTCCCGTAAACGTGGTCGCATTCACTCCGGTAGCCCCAATAACCAATCCCGACGGTACTCCTGTTGGAGTAGCGCATGGAGCGGAAGGCGTAAAGGTGTATTTCAGTCCGTTGTTGGGATATTCGGTAACACTCGTTCTCACTGTATTGGAATTGGCGGTTCCTGCAACTGTTTTTCCCGACCACGTAGCGTTAGTGTTGGCTCCGGTTTGCAATCTGTTTTGCACGTCTCCTTGGGCAAATACATTCGACTCGCCGCGAATACCCACTTGGGTGTTAAAAACTGTGATATCATCAGGGGCGCATAATCCGTATGATAATTCAATTGCATTGGATGTTTCCAACAAGCGTATTTGAAAATTAAAATTCCCTGTAATGGCTTTACGTCTCGCGTTCGACCATTGCACTACAAAAATCCTATTGGGAGCACTCCCAATGGTCTTGTATACGATATTGTCGCTGCTGTTGGAAGAAGAAGAAATCAAATCCATTCCCAAAGCACTAATAGTACCTCCGTTTGTAAATGTAGTCGCTACACTAAGCGGTAAATACGTATTGGGAAGCGGTTGGGTACCAAATGAAATAAAACCGTTAGGACTAATGAAACATTGGGTTTGAACCACACCGTCGTAGGTAAAATTAAAACCTATATTGGCCTGAAAAACAGCACCTGAAGCATGATCGTCCCAAGGCGCAGTGTATGCGATTGAAGGGGTTGTTAAAGCAGTATAAGTGGCAACTGCCTCGGTGAAAGTGTAAGTGCTTACCTGAGCAGAGCCGGTTTTCGAAATCATTACAAAAAGCAATGTTGTGAAAACCAACTGACAACGCTTCTTGAAAGAGAACCTATTTTCTTTATAAGTAATGATATTCATATGAGTTTGACTTAAGGCAATTTTTTAGGGTAACTAATCTTTAATACTTTGTTTGTTAAACCGTTAAACAAACCGGTCAGATTTTGTCAAGAGCGTAAATTTATAGGAAATCTTTAAAATAAAAAGTTTGACAAAATAATTTTTGGAATTAATCGTCTAACTGTTAAAAAGTATCGATGTTTATCCATCAATAGAAGTAAAATTCCTATAAGAAAAAGCAGCGCAAAAACAAACTGTTTCTGTAAGAAAAACAAAAGAAATCAAACCCTTAGCTTTTTGGTGTACAAGAATATTCAATGAAGCATCAACCAAAAAGAGAAACCTTAGTATATTTGATAAAATTTTAAACCAATGACTCAAAATACCATCCTCAATCATCAAGAAATTGAACATAAAATAAGACGAATGGCTTATCAAATTTTAGAGACTTTTTCCGATGAAAATGAAATTGTTTTAGCCGGTATCGCACACAACGGATTTATACTTGCCCAAAAGCTTGCCGACCAACTGAAAAAAATAGCCGATATACGAATCACTTTGTGTGAAGTCAAAATAGACAAACAAAACCCGTTCAACCCGATAACCACCTCTATTCCTGCTCAAGAGTACAGTGGTAAATGCATCGTGTTGGCGGACGATGTTTTGAATTCAGGTTCTACTCTAATATACGGCGTAAAGCATTTTTTAGAAGTTCCGGTAAAAAAGTTTAAAACCGTAGTTTTGATTGATCGCAACCATAAAAGATTTCCGGTCAAGGCCGATTTTAAAGGCATCTCATTATCTACTTCGTTAAAAGAACATGTGCAAGTTGTTTTTGAAGGAGCGAACGATTATGCTTATCTAACTTAGAATTTGTAAAATTTCATCGGCAATAGTTTCGGGTAACTTACCGTCGACTGTTACGATATAGGTAGATTGATTGTAAAAGTAACTGCGGTCAAACAAATTTTTTGCGATGAATTCCTTGAGCTCAGTATCGGTATATTGCGCTACCAAAGGGCGTTCTTTCGTATTGTTTCTAAGTCTTTCAAAAAGCAAGTCTATTGATGCTTTTAAATACACCGACACTACCCCTTTTCCGTTCAAAAGCATGTGATTATCGGCATAACATGGTGTACCGCCCCCGGTGCTGATGATTAGATTCCCGGGGCTCGTAACCAATTCTTTAAACCATTGGCTTTCTTTTCTTCTGAAATAGATTTCTCCTTTTTGCTTAAAAATTTCGCTAATGGTTGCGTTTTCTTCTTTTTCTATTTTTTGATCCAAATCTACACAAGCATAACCTGTTTTTTGAGCCAACAATTGACTTATTGTTGTCTTTCCGACTCCCATATACCCCACTAAAATAATTTTATGCATTACAATAAATCCTTATAAATTAAGCCATTAAGAGCCTTGTGTAAAAAAACCCAAATTTATGACAAATTTGCTTTGAAATATAAATAATAAGGTCTTATATTTGCACCCGCATTCAAGAAATGAAAAAGACTCGATAGCTCAGTTGGTAGAGCACAACACTTTTAATGTTGGGGTCCTGGGTTCGAGCCCCAGTCGGGTCACTTTTTTTTCTTTTTTGTTTCTAACGACTCGATAGCTCAGTTGGTAGAGCACAACACTTTTAATGTTGGGGTCCTGGGTTCGAGCCCCAGTCGGGTCACAAAAAGTCGAACAACCTTGTTTGACTTTTTTTTGTTTTAGGCCACGTGGAGAAATTGGTAGACTCGCCATCTTGAGGGGGTGGTGTCGCAAGACGTATGGGTTCGAATCCCATCGTGGTCACGAATAGACAAATACACTCAATGAAAATAACAAGCTTGATTGTTTTCATTGGGTGTTTTTGTTTTCAAAGCGGCGCTTTGCGGGATTAAACTTCTTCCATCCTGTTCGAATTCTGAAGCAGAAAAGATGAATTCAAACAAAACTCTTGACTGTTATTTTTTCTGACCAAAGACAGTCGGAATGCATTTTTTACATTCATTTCCTACCAAGGCGCAGGCAAATAAGCTCCTATGTTACCCGAAAAGAGCCAAGCGACATAACAGCCTGCTTAACTTTTTCAAAAGTTTACCCTCAGAAATACTTTTTGTATTGTTTTTTTACTAATTTTGTTTAACTAATTTCTTGAAAGAATGAACAATATTAAAAGTGTATTCAGCATCAAAGACCTCGAAAACCTGTCGGGGATTAAAGCGCATACCATTAGAATTTGGGAAAAAAGATACAATATACTGGAACCCATGCGAACCGAAACCAATATTCGCATGTACGATTTATCCAATCTTCAAAAGCTTTTAAACATCACTCTTTTACATAATTACGGCTACAAAATATCCAAAATATCAAAGCTTCCCAATGAGAAGATTCCGCAGTTGGTTAACGAAATAGTATCTGAAAAAAGTGCCAAGCACCATGCTATCAGTGCCTTTAAGATGGCTATGATGAATTTTGACCATGCCCTCTTCTTCTCTACTTATAATAGATTACTATCTGAAAAATCATTCCGAGAAGTCTTTTACGAAATATTTATTCCGTTGATTGAGGAGATCGGACTGCTTTGGCAAACCGACACCATCACTCCGGCCCATGAACACTTTATTTCGTATCTTATCAAACAAAAGATACTAATTAATACCGAAAAATTTCAAATTCAGGAGCCCACTCGTGACGACCGTATTTTTGTGCTGTATTTGCCTATGAATGAAATTCACGAATTGGGTTTGATGTACTTGAATTACGAAATTTTGAGCTTAGGATTCAAGACCATTTATCTGGGGGAAAGTGTTCCGGTAGACAATCTTAAAGATTTGAAAAGGCATTTCAACAATATCACCTATGTTTGCTACATGACTGTCGAACCCAATGTTGGGGAGGTAAATAGCTACATAAAAACTATTCATGATCAAATTTTAGAGGAGTCTTCAGAGCTGTTTCTGATTGGCAGAATGACCGAAAATATTGACCCCAAACAACTATCCCACCAAATAATAAAGTTCCATTCCATAAAAGAATTAATAAATTCGATTTAATTTTCTTTTTTGTTTAACTTTTTTATATATTTGTTAAACAAATATGGCGAAGAAAATAAACATAATAGGCTCGGGATTTTCATCCCTCTCGGCAGCTTGCTATTTGGCAAAAGCGGGGCACGAGGTTACGATATACGAGAAAAACCAAACCATTGGCGGCAGAGCACGACAACTCAAGAGAGACGGTTTCACATTTGATATTGGTCCGACTTGGTATTGGATGCCCGATGTTTTTGAGCGTTTTTTTGCCGATTTCAACAAAAAACCTGCTGATTATTACGAACTGATAAAATTGTCACCTGCCTACCAAGTGTATTTCGGCGTGAAAGATTTCATTACCATCGCCGATAATCTGCCTGAAATTGTAAAAACGTTTGAAACGGTAGAAAGAGGCAGTGGTCAAAAATTGGAGCGTTTCATCAAAGAAGCACAACACAATTATGATATTGCCATCAAAGATTTGGTGTATCGACCGGGTGTTTCACCGTTGGAATTGGTAACCCTCGAGACTGCTAAAAAGGTAAATCAGTTTTTCGGGAACATTTCCAAAGATATTCGCCGAAAATTTTCGAATCCAAAGCTCATTCAAATTCTGGAATTTCCCGTACTTTTTCTAGGAGCCAAACCTTCCGATACGCCATCGTTCTATAGTTTTATGAACTTTGCCGATTTTGGCTTGGGCACTTGGCATCCTAAAAACGGCATGTACAGCGTTATTTTGGCTATGGAAGAATTGGCCCAGTCATTGGGCGTAACTATTAAAACCAATGCCAATATTGAAAAGATAATAGTGGAAAGCGGAAAGGCCAAAGCTCTTGTTGTTAACGGAGAAACCATCAGCAGTGATATTATTGTGAGTGGTGCCGATTACCATCATACCGAGACATTGTTAGACAAATCCTATCGTGCCTACTCTGAACGTTATTGGGAAAAGAGGGTTTTTGCCCCGTCCTCGTTGCTGTTTTATGTTGGCTTTGACAAAAAAATTGAAAATGTAGAACACCATTCGTTGTTTTTCGATGTTGATTTTGACCGTCATGCTGAGGCCATTTACGATAGTCCGCATTGGCCGGAAGACCCCCTGTTTTATGCCAGTTTTCCATCAAAAACCGATGAAAATGCAGCACCTATGGGAAAAGAAGCCGGTATTTTTTTAATACCGTTAGCCCCGGGGTTGGAAGACACGCCTCAAATTCGCGAATTGTATTTTGAAAAAATTATAAACCGCTTCGAGCTGCTTACACAACAAAGTGTCAAAAATAGCGTTATCTTTAAAGAATCGTTTTGTGTAAATGATTTTATAAAAGATTATAATTCGTACAAAGGGAATGCATACGGTTTAGCTAACACCCTATTGCAGACCGCTTTTTTAAGACCCAAACTGAAAAGTAAAAAAGTTAACAATTTATATTTTACCGGACAGTTAACCGTTCCGGGACCGGGTGTTCCACCATCCTTGATTTCAGGAAAATTAGTCGCCGATCTTATCACCAAAAACTTGTAAATTATTCATTATGAAATCTATTTTTGATTCCGTATCGTTTGAATGCAGCAGAAACGTAACCCGTTCCTACAGTACCTCATTTTCGGCCGCCGTAAAAATGTTAGCGCCGAGTATTCGCCAGGATATTTACAACATCTATGGGTTTGTTCGCTTTGCCGATGAAATTGTAGATACGTTTCACGACTATGATAAAGAAGTTTTGTTCGACAGATTTGAAAAAGATTTAGCTCAAGCTCTAGAAAACAAAATAAGTCTTAATCCTATTTTGAATTCTTTTCAACATACGGTTCATCAATATGCCATTCCGATGTCTTTAATTGCGGCTTTTATGAAAAGTATGCGATTGGATTTACACAAGAAAGAATACAAATCATACGACGAGTACAATGAATACATTTATGGTTCTGCCGATGTGGTAGGCCTGATGTGTCTTAAAGTTTTTGTAAAAGGTGATGAGAAAAAGTTTAACGAATTGAAAGAAGCCGCTATGCGTTTGGGATCGGCCTTTCAAAAGGTGAATTTTTTAAGAGATTTAAAAGCCGATTATGAGGATTTAAACCGAACCTATTTTCCCAATACGGATTTGTCCAAACTGGATGAATATTCCAAAAATGAAATCATCAAAGAAATCGAAGCTGATTTTGAGGTAGGTTTTCAAGGCATTTTAAAATTACCGTTGGAAGCCAAATTCGGTGTTTACACGGCTTATGTGTACTATAAAAAATTACTGACCAAATTGAAAAAAACACCGTCCGTTGAAATCAAAAATACCCGCATCCGAGTTCCCGATTATGAAAAATTCGGATTGTTGGCCAAATGTTACGTTAATTATCGCTTAAACCTATTGTAAAATGTTACTACATATTTTTGTTTTTATCCTTACTTTTTGCATCATGGAATTTATGGCTTGGTTTAGCCATAAATATATTATGCATGGTTTTTTATGGAACTTACACCGCGACCATCACAAAAAGGACCACGATTCTTGGTTTGAGCGTAATGATGCTTTTTTTATTTTCTATGCGGTAGTGAGTATCGGCTTTTTTCTGCTTTGGCAAAATAACATCTTAGCCATTGGATTAGCCATTGGATTGGGAATTTTTGCCTATGGTTTAGCCTATTTTACGGTGCATGACATATTCATCCACCAACGGTTTAAACTTTTCAGAAACGCTAATAACCGCTACGCCAAAGCCGTACGACGCGCCCACAAAATGCATCACAAGCATTTGGGGAAAGAAGACGGCGAGTGCTTCGGAATGTTAATTGTGCCTTTCAAATATTTTAAAGATTAAAAAAAGCCTCTGAGTACTCAGAGGCTTTTTTTTTAATTAACCCTTTATTTCTATTGCATTAACGCTTTTAACGGCTCCAGCTGCGTTGAGTCGATATCGGCACTTTTTAATACCGAAATCATATTCAAAATATTGTTCGGATTCATGTCGTCGCCCAAAATTCGAACTACTACAAAACCGCTTTCTTTGCGTTTGGCAAATAATACAAATTCGTTTATGTTGTCTTCACTACCCACAAAACTTACCGAAGCGCCGTCTTTTCCCGA
The DNA here is from genome assembly GCF_030053345.1 of Flavobacterium sedimenticola. Classification (GTDB taxonomy): domain Bacteria; phylum Bacteroidota; class Bacteroidia; order Flavobacteriales; family Flavobacteriaceae; genus Flavobacterium; species Flavobacterium sedimenticola. The sequence continues at coordinate 36,225 of NZ_JASGBP010000002.1, read as the reverse complement.
ACCTACTTTCATAAGTTGTTGGTATTGCTCGTCTTTTAACAGCTCGGTAAGCTTTTTACTTTCAGCATCGTATTCGGCACCGTTCGTCTTGTTGGTTTTGAAAGCCAGTATATTCATTTTGTCAAACGAGGCTAAGGCTTCTTTTTGCTCGGCACTCAATTTGGTTTTGTCTACATTGATAATGCCCGGAGAAACATCAAATACTACAAAATCCTTATTCTCGGAGCGATCGACAAAATACCGTTGCAAACTAGTTTTACTGTCACAACCTGACAAGATGAGCGAGACCAAAATGGCTATCCACAAAGCTAGTTTCATACGCTATTTTTTTCCTTTTGAGGCTTTTTTCAAATCATCTCCTCCGGGTAAATTCATTTTATTGGTAAGCACCGAAAGTTCATCCAAATCAAAATTTCCGGTTAATGACATCAGTACGGTTTGCTCGTTTCCGGCGCCGTCAATAAACATGAGCAACTCTTTAATTTGAGAATCCGTAGCACCCGATTTGACATAAATTTTAACGCTCTTTCCTTTTTCATTCACGCGCATCAATTCTTCTAAACCGGCGGTTTTAAGGTATTTATCGGCAGTCGCTTTCATCTCGGCTGCTTTCGAATCGCTCTGGGTAACAAAAACCCTTAGATTCTCTAACTTCTTAATCAAATTAACATACTGCTGGTCTTCTTTGTCTTCCACTTTCATTTTACTCAAAAGGGTAAACATTTTTTTATTGACAATAACGGTAGTTATTTTCTCCTGATCTTCAAACTTGTCAAATACGGTTTGGGCCAATGAAGTACTGATGGTAAACAGAAAGGCTAAAACTAAAAATGATTTTTTACTCATGGTTAAAAATTTGTTTTCTTGGTATTCGTGAATCTTTGATTTCATGATTTCTTGATTTTACTTAAAAATTTTGTTTTTTGATTGTTGGTATTCATTTAAATAGTTCATACTACCGATGCCTTTATTTACTTGTTCGGAAATCATATTCAAAGCTTTTTGGGTTTCTCTGAAAGCGATTTCAGGGTCGTTAATCTCTCCTAAATTTTGAGTTTCAGGCTGATTAAAGCTATGGTACGTAAATAAACCGACACCCAGAAAAACAGTAGCTGAAGCGGCCACAGACAACCAAAAAGTCATCGGACTTTTCTTGTTGCTATGAGGTTTATGCAACGGCAAGGTCGCTTTAAACTGCTCTTGTTTTGCTTGGTACACATAACCGAAAATAGGCTTATACTGTTCTAAATGCTGCGCAACATTTGTAGAAGTAAAGTAGGCTTTTAACTCTTTCTCTTCAGCTATAGTGGTCTTCGCGTCGAAGTATTTTTCTATTAAATTTTCTATTCTATCCAATGCCATAACGATGGGTTTTTAATAGGTTTTCTCTAATGGTTTTTCGGGCTCTCGACAAAGCGGTGCGAATCGCTTGCTCGGTCATTTCCAATATTTCGGCAATCTCTTCAAACTCCATTTCTTCGACATCACGCATTTGCACTATCAATCGTTGTTGTTCGGGCAAATCGTTCATAATTCGTTCTACCCACTGCCAAGTATCCCGGTCTTCTGCTTGCTTGTGTAATCCGGCTTCTCTGTCCGTAAAATTATTGTGTACGATGGTCAGATTTCCGGCCCGTTTCGATTTCAATTGATCTAAACAATAATTCTTAGTCATGGTCATCGCTACGGCTTCTACACTTTTATATTCTCCTAAGGTTTCATTTCGATTCCACAATTTCACCAATACTTCCTGAGTGGCATCTTCGGCTTCTTCCGTACTTACCAATAGCCTTTTCGCTACCCGAAATACTTTATCCTTAAACGGATTCACCAGTTGCATAAACTCTTTTTGGTTCATCAAAAAATGATTCTTTAATTATTGGTTATACAGTCAAGACGAATGACACTTTTTTTTGTTACAAACAAAATTAATTATTCATCTAAACTTGTTAAATTTACGTTTATAAAAGAAAAAAGCTATGAAGAATGTATTAAAATTGGTAATACTGTTCCTTTTGATGCTGCCTTTGGGTTGTGATGACATGGATGACAATGCCGTACCCAAAAGCTTGGCGGTAAAAGACTTTGTTTGGAAAGGCATGAATTTGTATTACTTGTGGCAAGGTGATGTCCCCGATTTAGCGGATAATCGATTTGCCACTCAAAATCAGCTTAACACCTATTTAGAGGATTTTGATGATCCGGTGACCTTATTCAATGCCCTGCGGATTGACAATTCCATCGATCGATACAGCGTCATATACACTGATTACCGTGTGCTCGAAGGTGTACTTTCGGGAAACACGCTGAACAACGGTATGGATTACGGATTACGGTATAAAAACGGCAGTACTACCGACATTTACGGCTGGGTTCGCTATATCATCCCGAACTCCGATGCCGCTTCAAAACCTATCGCTCGTGGTGCTATTTTTTATGCTATTAACGGTACGCCTTTGACTATCGACAATTACCGTGAATTACTAGCTAATGATACGTATACCGTAAATTTAGCCGATTATGACGGGGGGAACATCACCCCCAACGGAACCTCGGTTACCTTAACCAAAACGGCTTTACAAGAAAATCCGATTTTACTAAGTTCGGTAATCAATCAAGGCAGTCATAGTATTGGGTATTTGATGTACAACGGATTTTACAGCAGTTATGACAGTCAGCTTAACGCGGTTTTCGGAAATTTTCAAGCGCAAAATGTAACCGATTTGGTGTTAGATTTACGATACAACTCCGGTGGATCGGTAAATACCGCGGCCAAATTGGGAAGTATGATTACCGGACAGTTTCCAGGACAATTATTCTCCCGTCAACAATGGAATGCAAAGGCTCAGAGTTATTTTGAGGATAACGATCCCGGCAGTTTAGTGAATAACTTCGTGAGTGGTTTGAACAGCCTGAACCTCAACAAGGTGTATATCCTTACCTCAAAGGCTTCAGCTTCGGCTAGTGAATTAGTGATTAATTGCCTAAAGCCTTACATTACAGTCGTACAGATTGGTGATGTTACTGCCGGAAAAAACGTAGGTTCGGTTACTTTGTATGATTCTCCGACTTTTGCCAAGCAAAATGTCAATCCGAATCACAAATACGCCATGCAACCGATAGTGCTAAAAGTTGTCAACAAAGATGGTTTTGGCGATTATACTTCGGGGATTCAACCCAATACTTTGCTCCCGGAAAATCTAACCAATCTGGGTATTTTGGGAGATATCAATGAACCTTTGTTGCAGGAAGCCATCAGTCAAATTATCGCCTCAGGCAGAAGACCACCGCAAGTTCCTGCACTAATTGAACGTGACTTTACCGACGCCAAAGCGATTCATCCGTTGCGAAGTGAAATGTATGTAGAAAGGAAGTAAAAGCTTTTAGAATAGTATTTTTTTAAATCATCTTATGGGTATGCCAATCTTAATCCATTTTTTTAGATTATGAATAATGAGATAGCTGGTATTAATCTTAATCCATACAACCATTGGAAGTCAAAATATACATACCACATCGCGCCTTACAAGAGTATGTTTTAAACATTGCTACAGTAAACGCTGTCCTTCCTAAAGGTATTGAGGAAGTGGTTAATCCGTATCCTCCAACGCCTTTTCAATCGTTACTGTTTTACTGTAACGATCCCATTTCTATGAGCCGAGTTGAAGAAGGAAATTTTGAGAAGCAGCCACTTACAGTATTGGTAGGACCCCAATTTTCGAGAGTAAATATTAAAGTCCATCAACAACTCAATGCTGTTCGTGTTGATTTTCTACCGGGTGGTTTGTATCGCTTGTTGGGCATTCCAATGCATGAATTATTTGATTATGGGTTTGATGCCATTGACTTTTTCGGTGCCGAAATGAGATGTGTCCGAGAACAGTTGCAAAACGAAACCAATTTAGAGAAAAGTAAAGATATCGTTGAAAAGTTCCTTCTCAATAAGATGACAACACTCAAGGATATACTACCCTTTGACGCTGCCATGCATTTACTGATGACACATCATGGCAATTTGCCAATCGAAAAAACAGCTTCCTTTTCTTGTTTGAGTTTAAAACAATTTGAAAGAAAATGCAAAGAAAGAATCGGAATGAATCCTAAGATGTATGCTCGTATTTTAAAGTTTTCCAAAGCGTATCGGTTACGGGAAGCTTTTCCGGAACTCAACTGGACTGCGATAGCTTATGAAGCCGGATATTACGATCAAATGCATATGATTAGAGATTTCAAATTCTTTGCCGGTGTAAACCCTTCCATCATCGAAGATCAGCTGCGTTACACGCCGCTACGAATGCAAAAAGACCTACACTATTAAGTTGTCGATTTTATACTATGTAGACTTTTGTTCGCCGCGCTACATTTGTTAAAAAAAATCATGACAACACCGGCCACACATCAGTCATTTTCGACATTTAGAAAAACATCACTATCGTTTCTTTCGCTTTTGTTTTGCTATTTTTCTTTTGCGCAACTCACCACTAAGAATCTCCCTCTTGAAGAATTAAAGGGCTTTTCACAAACCTACTATTACAGCCCTGGACATGAATCGAGAGCGAGAGACATAGCCCGATTTATGGAGAATGCGGTAATTTTTTTTCAAAATGAAATTGATTTTACACCCAAAACAAAACTCTTTATTTTGGCACCGCAACATTGGAAAGAATTTGCCGCACAACCTCTGCAAGAGGTTTATGGCTTTCCTCATAATATTGATTATGAGCGATTGGCCGTGGCTTCAGAAGACAATGATTTTTGGCGTAGTTTCTTGCCTCCGACAGACCGGCTTCCTGCTGCGTTGGTTTTACAACTGAGAAAAGCTTACGGCAAAAACGATGGTTCGCTGAGCATGATGCCTTTTTTTGATTTGTTAGGACTCCACGAAATGGGACATTCTTACACCGCGCAAGCCGGAGTCAAAATGCACCGCCATTGGATGGAGGAATTGTTCGTCAATATCATGTTGCATACTTATATTGCAGAAAAACAACCGGAACTTTTACCGGCGCTGGAAACTTTCCCTGACATGGTGATTAATGCCGATACTGCGGAATTTCAATTTACCAGTTTGGAAGATTTCGAAAGATTGTATCCCACTTTGGGCATGGGACCAAAAAATTACGGCTGGTACCAGTGCAAATTGCATGCTGCTGCGAAAGACATTTACAATGCCGGTGGCAAAAGAGTATTGATAAGACTATGGAAAACATTAAAAAATCATCAGGAAGAAATGAGCGATGACGTTTTTGCCACATTGTTGGAGAAAGAAGTTCACCCTGTTGTAGCCAATGTATACCTGAAATGGATGCAATAATCTTATCCGCAATTATATGCCATCAAAAAAGCCAACCTTTTGGTTGGCTTTTGCATTATCAAAGAGTCTTTTTATAAAACAATATTCATTCCTATCCTGAAATTTCTACCTCGAGTGTTGTACCCAACATTTTCTATAAATGCTTCATTAAAGATATTGGTAGCCGATCCGAATAAAGTCAATCGGTTTGGGATTAATTCATATTTCACCAAAGCATTCACCAATTGGTAGGAACCTAATGTTACGGTTGTAGTGGTAAAAGTATTACCGTCAAAATAAGCATCATTTCGCGCGTCAAAATATTGATAACTCAGGTTGAATAACGTTCGGGGGGTAGGTTGGTAATCGATTCCGGCATTGGCTTTATGTTTCGGAATCAAACGGTTTAATGCTTCATCAACTTGGGTAAAGGTGTAATTGGCATTCAACCGCAATTTTGATGTAACATCATAGGCAACCTCCGTTTCTACACCTTTGGCCTTGTGCTTTCCGCTAACGTTGATATAATAGGCTTCAAAGGTATTGGGATCGAAATAAAAATCAAATGAATTGGTTTGGTCGCGATAAAAGGCTACCGCATCAAATTTTACTTTTTTGTCAAAAAAAGCCGCTTCCAATCCGGCTTCTGCAGTGGCGTTCTTTTCCGGAGTTAAATCGGCATTACCGTATTCGGAGTACAATTGGTACAAACTCGGCGTGATGTAAGCCGTGCTGTAAGACGCTACTAATTTTAACGGAAATCCGGCTTTTACGGTGTAAGACGGATTGAAATTGTAGACAAAATTATTGCCGTAAGCACTGTGATGGTTTAATCGGGCACCGGTGTTAATGTTAAGACCGAAATCAAAATGATATACCAAAGTCGTATATCCGTCCAAAATATTGAATTTCACCGCATCTCGGTCGATATTGCCATAAGGCGTTTGACTCAACATATCGTGAAACTGATAATTCGTCCCCACAATAACAGCTAATTGCTTATTGATGTTGTACTTGTTGAACGCGTCTGCAACTACACTTCTGGATTCGTATACCGAATAATCGCTTTCCGTGGTAAACGTATTGAGTTCACGGTAATCGCGTTTGATTTTGGTAAAACCGGAATTAAGCACAAATTCCCCTTTGTTATATTTGTATTTGGGCGAAATCCCGAAGCGAAATTGTTCGGAAGTTGTGGTATTGACACCCGTATCGTTGAATCCGGTATTGTCAAACGGCAAATCGTAGTTGTTTTTTATTCTGTCGTAATTCGCAAAGAAATCAACCGCTGTCTTCGAACTCATTTTATACCCGAACTTCCCGATTAGGTTTTGACGGGAAAAAATGTCTTCTTCGTAATCAGTAGCATTATCAGGCGATGCTATTTGCGAGATATTACCGCTTTCACTACTGTTGAACCCTAGCAAGTAATTCGCTTTTTTACTGCTGCCATTCACCGAAATCCCTTGATTAAAATCTTGTCCGTTATACTTTTTGTTATCGGTAGTGTTGTTGGAACCGATATTGATATAGGCATTGCCTTCGATTGCTTTTTGAGATGATTTTTTCAAAGTGATATTAATAACTCCCGTTGCAGCTCCGGTGCCGTACAGAGTACTCGCTGCGCCTTTCATTACTTCGATGCGTTCGACTTGCTCGATGGGAAGCAAACGCAAATCGTACTCCAAACTGATTCCCGAAGCATCGGTAACCGGAATCCCGTCAATGAGTACCAAAACTTGTCGGTTTTTGCCCCCGCGAATGTAATACCCTAAATTTTTTCCGTTGGCCGACTGGTTCCCGTTAATCTCCACTCCGGTGACTTGTGACAATACGGTAGCCAAACTTTGACCGGATTTTTTTTCGAGCTCTTGGGCCGAAATCACTTCAATAATTTTTCCCGATTTTTCTTTGCGCTGGGCAAATTTGGTATCGGAAACCACCACTTCTTGTAACGCATTCACTTGCGTAGAATCGGAAACCTGCGCATACGCACAAGTGTTCAGCAAAGCCAAAGCAGCTACTGCCCTAATTGTTTTTTTCATTTTTTAAATTCAACAATAATTTAATAATCGTGGGAGAAAAGCATAGAATTTACCCATACCCAAACCTTTTTTCCCGAAAGTTTGTTACTCAATAAATCAGGCAGGTCTCCTGGCTTGCGTCTTGTTGTTGACCTTCTCATCCCGAGGCATCGAGACAATGGTATTGCAGATAACAACAAGCTTAGTAGCTTACAGTTGCGGGTACAGCTTTGGATTTTAACCAAATTCCCTTTTAATGCGATTTTAAAAAACAAAAATCACAACCTTGATTCGGGTGCAAATGTAAATCTTTAAATTAAAAACAAAACTATACTTTTGTAAAAAATCTATGTAATGAAAACGGTTCACAAACTGTTATTGCTTTCAGTGATTGCCTTATTTATGGTTCGATGTAAAAACGAAACTCATTCGAGTCGAACAACCATTTCTGAAAACAAAGTTCGGTATGCCAAAGGTTTTTCTATTGTAAACTATGACGGTTATTCTTTAGTCACTGTTCAAAACCCGTGGCCAAAAGCGACCCAAACCTACACCTACATATTGCAGGAAAAAAAGGGCCGTGTGCCCGATAGTTTGCAAAAACACACTATCATTCCGATACCGGTGAAAAGCATGGTGGTTACTTCCACTACGCATATTCCGTCATTAGAAATGCTGGATGCCGAGAAAACGCTGGTTGGATTTCCCCATTTGGATTATATTTCTTCGGAAAAGGTACGTGCCCGAATTGAAGCCGGAAAAGTCAAGGAGTTAGGGATGAATCAAAGTCTCAACACCGAAGTATTGCTCGATTTGCAACCCGATGTGATTATCGGTTACGGCATCGACAACAACAATCCAACGTTGGATAATTTACAAAAAAGCGGTTTAAAAGTCATGCTCAACGGCGATTGGAACGAGGAAACGCCGCTAGGCAAAGCCGAATGGATTAAATTTTTCGGCGCCCTTTTAGGGAAACAAAAAGAAGCGACAGCCATTTTCACCACCATCGAAAAAGAGTATTTGAAAACCATCCAAATCGCCAAAAACGCGCAAAACAAACCGACCGTTTTAGCCGGAGACATGTATGAAGACCGCTGGTACTTACCCAAAGGAACCAGCTGGGGAAGTTTGCTGTTGAAAGAAGCGCAAAGTCGCTACCTATGGGCCGAGACCAGCGGAACCGGTAGTTTGTCGCTTTCATTTGAAACAGTATTTGACAAGGCTAAAAACGCCGACATTTGGATTACTTCGGGACAGTTTTCCTCTTTACGAGAAATGACCGACAAAAATCCACATTATGCACAGTTTGACGCATTCCGAAATAAAAATGTATATTCGTTCAGCGGAAAAAAAGGAAAAACCGGCGGCATCTTGTATTACGAATTGGCTCCTAACCGACCGGATATAGTGTTGAAAGATATTGTCAAAATTTTGCACCCCGAATTGCTGCCGACCTACCAACCTTTTTTCTTTGAAAAATTAAAATAGTTTGAAAACCAGCCGCCGAAATACTTTTCTCTTCACGACTTTGTCATTGACATTGGTATTGGCTTTGTTGGTCAATATTTCTTTTGGCCAAGTGGCTATTCCCTTGAAAGAAGTTTTTAAAAGCCTGATGGGCAGTCCGTCGGAAAAAGAAACCTGGCAATACATTATCCTCAATTTCCGATTACCCAAAGCCATTACAGCCATTTTGGTAGGTATGGGATTATCGGTGAGCGGATTGTTGATGCAGACTTTCTTCCGAAATCCTTTGGCCGGTCCGTATGTTTTGGGATTAAGTTCGGGCTCGAGTCTGGGCGTGGCTTTTGTAATACTCGGCGCGGGCGTTTTACCGTCGTTTTTTTCTTCATTTTTACTGTCTTCATACGGTATTATTTTAGCTTCCTGCCTAGGTAGTGTTTTGGTGTTATTGCTGATTTTGATTGTTTCTCAAAAACTGCGCGATACCATGTCGATTCTGATAGTCGGATTAATGTTCAGTAGTTTTACCGGCGCTATCGTAAGTGTTTTCAGCTATTTCAGTTCGGCAGAACAGTTACAGAAATATACTTTTTGGTCGATGGGAAGTATCGGTAATTTATCGTGGTCCAATATAAGCTTGCTCACTGTTGCGGTAGTTTTGGGATTGTTGCTGAGTCTCTTCACGCTGAAATCATTGGATGCCTTACTACTTGGCGAAAACTATGCGCGAAGTATGGGAATGAATCTTCAAAAAACCAAATACACCATTATCATAGCCACCAGTATTTTAGCCGGAAGCATTACTGCTTTTGCCGGCCCCATTGCTTTTATTGGTTTGGCCGTACCGCATTTGGTTAAGTTACTCTTCAAAACCAGCCATCATAAAACATTATTTTTAGGAACTTTGGTAATCGGTTCCATTATTATGTTACTTTGTGATGCGGTTTCCCAAATGCCGGGGTTTGAATTTACGCTGCCCATCAACGCAATTACCTCTATCATAGGTGCGCCGGTTGTGATATGGCTAATTATAAATCGAAAAAACAGAGTTGTATAACGTGAAAAGATCTTTAAAAATAGTCGCCTTTTTATGCCTGATTTTGTCTTTTACAGTAATGGCCTGTGGTGAATTAGTGGATTGTATTATAAGTGCCAAACCGACTTTACCGCCAAAAACATTGCGTATCGGACAAGTGGGAGTGGCCTATAGCGAAACCATTCAGGCATCGGTTAAGAATGCACCGAATGATGATAGTTACATCTATTATCTATCGATTGACAATGGTTTGCCGCCGGGTATCGGTTATTATCAACAAGGAAGAAAAATTATTTTTACCGGTACGCCTACGGCAGCAGGAACGCACACTTTTAAAGTCCACTTAACTATTGATTATCCCGATACTTGGGAAGATGATGATGACGATCCGTTCTCTGACAGCAATAATATTTGTTTGGGAAACGATACGACCAGCAGAAACTACACTATCGTGATTGAATAATTTTGGAAAACAAAAAAAACATACTAACTACTTCAAATCTGAGCATTGGTTATCATTCCAAAGGCAAAAGCAAAGTTATTGCTGCTAAACTGAATTTAAAACTGAGTTCGGGTAACCTCATCGCTTTGGTCGGCGCTAACGGTATCGGAAAATCTACTTTACTCCGAACATTAACGGCCATTCAGAAACCACTCTCGGGTCAAGTCATTTTAAACCAGCGCGAAATAATTCAATATGAAATGGCCGAGTTGGCTCAAAATTTAAGCTTGGTACTGACCGAAAGACTACCTCCTAGCAATTTAACCGTTTTTGAATTGGTCGCATTGGGACGCCAACCTTATACCAATTGGCTTGGAAAACTTTCGCAGGAAGATTACAGCAAAATAAATCAGGCAATAGCACTCACTCACATTGATCATTTGCTCGATAAAAAACATTACGAAATTAGCGACGGACAGTTGCAAATTGTTTTAATTGCCAGAGCTTTGACACAAGATACCCCGTTAATTATACTGGACGAACCCACCACTCATTTGGATTTACTTCACAAAGTATCGGTATTCAAATTACTCAAAAAATTATCCAAGGAAACCGGTAAATGTATTTTATTCTCAACACACGACATCGATTTGGCCATTCAATTGAGCGATGAAATGATTGTGATGACTGCCGAAAATGTTTGGCAGGATGAACCGTGTAACCTTATCACGAAAGGTGTTTTTACTTCACTGTTTAATGACGATTCGATTACTTTTGACAATGAAAAAGGAAAGTTTATCATTTCAAGCTGATTTGTCTTTTGGCTTCGCCGATTACAAACGCCACCGAATTAGCAAGGTTGTAACTGCGAATGAGTTGAGACATCGGAATAGTCAAATGATTACTGAACAAAGCCAATACCTCTGGAGACAAACCCACACTTTCTTTCCCGAAAACCAACCAATCGCCATCCTGAAACTCGGTATCATAAATCGATTGAACGGCATGGGAACTCATTAGAAATACGCGCGATTTATCGTTTACTTGAGCCATCCATTGCGCTACATTATCGTATTCGTGCCAATCCAAGTGTACCCAATAATCCAAACCGGAACGTTTCAAATTCTTATCCGTAATTTCAAATCCATAGGGTTTTATCAAATGCAAGCGACTTTCGGTACCTACACACAAACGACCAATGTTTCCGGTATTGTTCGGGATTTCGGGTTCAACTAAAACAATATTGAGCATTCTCAGACAGTTAGAGGGTTAGATTTCCGGATGGTCAGACATTGAATGTATCAACCTCTGAAACTTCACCGGCTTTCAGGTTTTGCAAAGATATATTTCCCACTCGAATTCTGACCAATCGAAGTGTCGGAAATCCCACAGCAGCCGTCATTTTGCGTACTTGGCGGAACTTGCCTTCGGTAAGCGTTATGGAAATCCAACTCGTTGGGCCGTGGCGCGCATCGCGAATTCTTCTTCCCTCCCCAATACAATCGAGTAATTCGGTGATGCGTTGGGCCTTACACTCTTTGGTCGTGTATCGAATGCCTTTAAAACCAATTTCCACGCCGGCTTTCAGTTGTGTTATGGCTTCTTCGGTAATCCACCCGTCTACTTGGGCGTAATATTCCTTTTCTACGGTTTGGCTTCTCACCGTTTCACTCATCATCCCGTCGGTAGTCAGCAATAATAAGCCTTCAGAATCTTCATCCAAACGACCGATTGCCATGGTGCCTTCGGGAAAAGGATACAATTCACCTAACAGTTTTTTATGTCGCTTTTTTTCATAAATAAACTGACTCAAATACCCGTGAGGTTTGTGCAACAAGAAATGGCGGTGTGGGTTTTCCATAAGGTGCAAAAATAAAAAAGACCATGTATTCCATGGTCTTTTTTATGCTGTTTTTAAACCGATTTATTGACGACTCTGAACATAGTCGGACAACTCATCCACATTGCTGCTGAAAGAGAATATCCCGTTTAATTTGAAATAATTTCTCGGCTCGATACAGTAATCGTAGGCATACTTGGCAAATTCCAATTTGTTGTCTTCAAAGTTGAAGGTATTGGCAATTTGCATAATCTGATCTACATTCAAACAATTGGCAGTAATTACCTGCTTGGCTGTTTTCAGACGTGTATCCTCAAAACTTTGTTTTTTAATAGTCGCTAACGCAGCATTAAAATTAGCTGCCGTCATACAACTTCTGCCGTTACAACCTCTCACCGGTTCCTCGTAATCAACCGGTCTGGTCCCGCCCACAGAAGACGTCGTAGTAGTGGTAGTAGTCTGCGTTACTGCACCGCCGCCCATAGAATCATTGATAGAGATACCCATATTCACGCCACCTACATTCACTCCTACACCAACAGCTGTTCCGCCGGTTTGCGTGGTTGTGGTGGTAGTGGTTTGCGTGACACCACCCGTAGTTTGTTGTACCACTACCGGACGAGGTTGTGGTTGTCCGTAGTGAATGACGTGTACATTGGAAGGCGGAATAAAATCGGGACGCACCGGAATAGATGAAAAGTAATTCATCTTCATTTTTGTCTTGTTGTTTTTATCTCTTCTGATTTTGTAAGTGACATCAGAAAAAACGCCGTCAACATCGGTCAACATCAAATTGTTTTTGGTGATATCTGCCAAAGCCGAATTTTCGAACTTAATTTTTGCATTGTAATACGGCTGATTCAAATCTTCAACCCTGAGGTTGGTTTGCGGTGTATCGTTAATCACTTCCCCATTTAAAATAAGGGTAAACTTATCACCATCTTCCGAAAAAATGGTTAAATGCCCCACCGGTCCTAATTGTGCAAAGGACAACGCAGAGATACATAAAAAAGCGGTAAGCGTAATTTTTTTAATCATAACTGTTATTTTTTATTTTCGGTTGTTTACTATTTTCAAGCTCTTTTCAAAAACGATGCCAAGATAAAAAACAATTTTAAACCAAATCAAATCTTTTCTTGAAATCTGTGTATCTTTAAGCACTCAATAATTGCAACTTGTATATGAATGATACGCTGATAATCATTATCGCCTTTCTGGTGGCTTTAGGCATTGGCTTTTTGGCGGGGAAATCAATGGCTAAAGCTGATGCCAAATCGGATAAAGCTTCATTAGAAGAAAAAATAAACGGTTTCATCCAACAAATCGAGCAACTGAAATTGCTCCTGACACAAACCCAACAAGAACGCGAAACGATTCGGACCGAAAAAGAAGCTTTGGCGATTCAACTTTCCAAAAAAGAAGTCGATTTTGACAATTTATGGGAACGTAACAAAGAGCAAAAGGAAGAAGTGGAAAAGCTTCAGGAGAAGTTTACCAAAGAATTTGAAAATTTAGCCAATAAAATTCTGGAAGAGAAAACCGTTAAGTTTACCGAGCAAAACAAGGAAAATCTGAAAAACATTCTTTCTCCGTTACAAGATAAAATTCAATTGTTCGAGAAAAAAGTGGAAGATTCTCAAAAAGAAACCCACGGTTATCACAGTGCTTTGCGAGAACAGCTTCAACATTTAAAAGATCAAAATTTAAAAATAAGTAAGGAAGCTGAAAATTTGACCAAGGCCCTCAAAGGCGACAGCAAAATGCAGGGAAATTGGGGCGAATTAATTTTAGAGCGCGTCTTGGAAAAATCGGGCTTGGAAAAAGGACGCGAATACGAGGTACAGCAGAGTTTTGTTACCGAAGAAGGCAATCGAGTTCAACCCGATGTGGTGATTAATTTGCCTGATGGTAAAAAAATGATTGTAGACTCTAAAGTGACATTAACAGCTTACGAGCGCTATGTTAATTCGGATGACGAAGCCGAAAAATCGCAGCATCTAAAGGAACACATCATCGCCATCCGAAGACACGTAGACCAATTGAGCGACAAAAACTATCAGGACTTGTACCAAATGGAAAGCCCCGATTTTGTATTGTTGTTCATTCCGATAGAATCGGCTTTTGCGTTGGCGCTGAATGAAGACAATACCTTGTACAACAAAGCTTTTGAGAAAAACATCGTGATTGTGACACCTTCTACCCTATTGGCTACGTTGCGCACTATAGACAGCATGTGGACCAATCAAAAGCAACAGGAAAATGCGGTCGAAATTGCCCGTCAGGCCGGGGCTTTGTATGACAAGTTTGAAGGCTTTGTTTCCGATTTAATCAAAATCGGCAAGAAAATGGATGAAGCCAAAACCGAGTACCAAGGTGCTATGAACAAATTGGTAGAAGGCAAAGGGAACCTCATCAATAGTGTGGAGAAACTGAAAAAAATGGGAGCCAAGGCCAAAAAAGCCCTTCCTGAAAATATTCTGAGTCGCGCCGAAAAAGACGAATAGCACAAGTTGTCATTCCTATCCTTTTTGTAAAATAAGAGGTTTCTGTAATACCTTCAAAAACATGCAATTTAAACTTAGGCGCAATAATGATCATTGAAACTGACTCAGCGCCCTAAAATTACACCAAAGCGGATGCTTAGTTGTTAAACATTTAGAGGTTTTTTTACATTATTCTTACTAATTTCAAAATATTTTTAGCGTTAACCGGATAATTAATAGGATATTATAATTTTTTTACTATTTTTGGTTTCCTTTAAGATTTTTTATGAAAATACATTACCTCCGCGCCTTGGTGCTATTGTGCTTTTTTACCGTTTTTACATCGTGTTCAGACAAAGATGACGAGTATGTACCGGTATCTCCTGTTGTAGTTGACTTGACTCAAGTTCCTTACGCTAAATTATCCGATTATCACTTTTTTGAAGGAGATATGAAAGATCAGATTCCTTCGCTGAATGTAGTTCCTTATGAGCCTTCCAGTACTCTTTTCACCGACTACGCATCCAAGAAAAGATTCATCTGGATGCCTTCCGGTACGAAAGCAACTTATGTAGCCGACAATAAAATTTTGGATTTTCCGGTTGGAACCGCTTTAATCAAAACGTTTTATTACACTACCATTCAACCTGACAATACAACCAAAATTATAGAAACCCGACTCATGATTCGACATGAAGACGGTTGGAAATTTTATGAATATTTATGGAATGACGAACAAACGGATGCCGATTTGGTATCGGGAACTGATTTTCTGAACGGAAGTAGTGTTAACATTACTTTCAAGAAACCAAACAACGAAATCATCAATACCGATTACCGAATCCCTTCGGATGCCGAATGTTTGGCTTGCCACAAAATCAACGAAATCCCGACTCCGATTGCCGTAAAACCGCAAAACCTCAATCGCAATTTTACTTTCAACAACGGAAACAAAAATATCTTACAGAAATTGGTAGAGCAGGGCTATCTGCAAAGCTATCCGGCCAACATTAATTCGACGGTAGATTATCACGACACTTCGCAACCAATAGCGCTGAGAGCTCGCTCGTACATTGATGCGAACTGCGCTCACTGTCATCAGGATGACGGCCGTTGTTATTATCGCCCTATTCGATTAAATTTCAGCATGACCAATGTAGATTCGAATGCCGGGATTTGTTTGACCGCCGATGAAGTAATCAGCCCGACTTTACAAAAAATTATTTCTCCGGGAAATTTCAGCAAATCGATTTTACACTACCGCATGAGCACCAATGATGAAAGTGAACGAATGCCTATGTTGGGCAGGTCTATTGTCCATGATGAAGGAGTCGCTCTCATTGAAGAATGGATTTCATCGATGACACAAACTTGTAACTAAACCAACCAATATAGACCATTCTCAAACAATGAAAAAAACTTTACTTTCAATTCTAACCGTTTTCAGTGTGGCATCGGCCATAGGGCAAGCTACCTGTGCTTCTGCGGTTACTGTAGCTGTTGGCTCTACTACAACAGCATCTGCTTACACGAACGAAACCGGAACGGCACCAACTAATCTTTGTGGGATGAACAACGGCGCCGGCGCAAAGGGAAAATGGTATAAATTTACCGCTACTCAAAGTATCAACATGACGGTTTCCACTGTGCTGCCGCAGAACAATAACGTAGACACCCGACTCATTGTGTATTCGGGGGATTGCAGCAATTTAGTTTGTGTAGGCGCCAATGACGACTTCAATGGCGGTTATACCTCTCAAGTGACTTTTGCGGCAACAACCGGAACGACTTACATCATCGCTTTTGATAATCGCTACAGTTCAGCGGGATTCGATTTCTCTGTTACTGAAGCGGCTCCCCCGGCACCGGACAGATTATCATTTACGACACAAGCGGTACCCGGAATTACCGGCGGATATAACAATTGTGTGGTTGACATGAATGGTGATTTCCTTGACGATATTGTGTCGGCCATCAGCACAACACAACTAGCCATTTCGTATCAGCAACCGGGTGGAACTTTCACCACCACAACTTATACGGTAGCCAATACCAGTGTTTTACCTTCATGGAGTATTGCAGCCGGTGATTATGACAACAACGGATTTAACGATTTAATTTACGGCTCCGGTAGTGGTGTAGTATTTTTAAAGGCGAACAGTACCGGGACAGGCTATACTGTAGACAGAAAAACACAAAGTTACTTAGTGCAACGCACCAATTTTGTCGACATCAACAACGATGGAAAATTAGATGCTTTTGCCTGTGACGATAACGCTCCCAACCGTTATTACATTAATGACGGTACCAATATGAATCATATACAAGGTGGTATTGGGGATTTCCCTTCGGGAGGAAACTATGCCTCGAATTGGTTTGATTTTGACAATGACGGTGATATCGACATGTACTTAGCCAAATGTGGTCAAGGTGGTTCTGGAGTTGGAGGGAATATCGACCAATTACACCGAAATAACGGAAACGGTACGTTTACCAATATTGCTGATGCCGCCGGTATGGCCAACCCGGAACAAACATGGTCTGGTGCTTGCGGCGACTTCAACAATGATGGTTGGATGGACGTAATTGTAGGTGTTAACTCCGGTTCAAACGGATATACTAATGTTAAACGAAATAACGGCGACAGCACTTTTACCAGTGTTACGGCAGGTTCCGGATACGACACCAATACTTGGTTGGGCAGAGAATATGTAGCCGAGGATTTCGACAATGACGGCTACCTGGATGTTTTAGGTTCGGGGAACAATATTATGTTTGGCGACGGAAACTTTCATTTTGTTCCGAATGCCAACACGTATCCGGTTTCAACTGTTGACAGACCAATCGGTGATTTAAATAACGACGGATTCTTAGACATTCAAAACGGAACCAATGTTTTATTCAACAACGGAAATTCGAATCATTGGCTAAATGTTAACTTAAGAGGTATTCAAAGTAATCGCAACGGGATTGGTGCACGCGTTGAAATTTACGGTGCTTGGGGAAAACAAATCAGAGATGTACAAAGCGGTACAGGCTTTCAAAACATGAGTAAAATTACTGCTCATTTCGGTATCGGACAAGAAACGGTGATCAACCAAGTAATCATCCGTTGGCCATCGGGAATTGTAGACACTATAACAAATCCAACCAGCAATCAGTCGTTGCTTGTAGTGGAAGGTTCAACCTTAGGACTTGACGCGTTTTCAAATCAAAACTTTAGTCTGTACCCTGTTCCAACCCAAAAAACTTTGATGATTACTGCTGAAAACATAAACTTCAAAAATGCACAAATTTTTGACATGAACGGAAAAATGGTAAGGTCACTGACCCTACAATCATCGAACATTGATGTAGAGTCTTTGGCAAAAGGAACCTACCTTCTATTGTTAACTGACGATAGGAATCAAAAACACAGTGGAAAATTTATAAAAGAATAAATTATTATTTCTAAAATCAGACTCTGTCCAAACAAAAGGCAGAGTCTTTTTATTTTTATCAACATACTTCAAAAGAAGTATCTCAATAGTTTTGAGACAGTTAAAAAAATTATTATTTTTGGTTTTTGCCTTTTTTATCAAAATGAAGAATAACTACCTTATCGGTTTATTAACCATACTCATCATTTTCATTTTTGCTTGTTCTGAAAGCAATGATGATGACTACACGCCGGTTTCTCCCGTAACTGTAGATTTAACTCAGGTACCTTATCCGAAGCTTTCGGATTATAAGTTTTTTGAAGGAGAAATGAAAAATCAAAAACCTTCATTAAATGTATTACCTTATGAACCCCTGAGTTCTTTATTTTCCGATTACGCACATAAAAAACGTTTTGTTTGGATGCCACCGGGTACTAAAGCCATTTACAACAGTGACAATACTACGCTTGAATTGCCGGTTGGGGCTGTAATTATTAAAACATTCTATTACGATAATGTACAACCGAGCAATACCACCAAAATCATTGAAACTCGATTAATGATACGAAAATCATCGGGTTGGATTTTTGCGGATTACGTTTGGAACGACGAACAAACGGAAGCTTACTTTGACTTGAACGGGAGGAATATAGATATTAGCTGGAAAGATGAAAATAATGTCATCAGAAATGTTAACTACAGAGTTCCTAATGAAGTCCAATGCAATGTCTGCCATAAATACAAAGAAACTATCGACGGAGAATACATTGAAAAACATGTTCCGATTGGTATCAAACCACAAAATTTAAATTCAGATTATACCTACGGCACCCAAACTAAAAATCAACTTTTAAAATGGGTGGAACAAGGCTATTTGGAGAATAATTTCAACTTGCCGAATGAAACCAATACCGTAGTGGATTATAATGATGCTTCCAAACCCTTGGAAAAACGGGTGCGCTCCTATTTGGATATTAATTGTGCACATTGCCACAACACAAACGGTCATTGTGATTACAGACCAATGCGTTTCCCTTTCGGCGAAACCGGTGGGGTTAATGGTCATACCAATATGGGGGTTTGCGTACCCACAGAGGACATGCAAGACTTCCCTCCTACATTAAACACCATTATCAAACCGGGAAGTAGTGACAAATCCATGCTGTTCTACCGTATTAACACCACTAATGAATACTTCAGAATGCCGTTGCACGGAAGGTCTTTAATTCATGATGAAGGTGTTGCCCTAATGGCCCAATGGATTAGTTCATTAACCGATTGTCCTTAAATTTAGAATGAATATTAAACAACTAAACAAATATCAATAATGAAAAAAATTACTTTAACCCTTGTCTTGCTGTTTGCAGTTCAGCTCTCTAGAGCGCAAGACTCATGTGCTTCAGCCCTAACAATAAGCGCTGGTGTATACGCTGTCGGAACAATCAATGGAGCCTTACCAACACCTTGTAACGGAGGTGATGCGGTTCCGGTTGCCTACGTCCCGGCAGGTGAATGGTATGCCTACACTCCATCACAAAACTATACAGTAACCATTACATCCGACATTTCGCAAAACACCCCGCGAAAAGACACTCGTTTCCATGTGTATACCGGAACATGTGACGCTTTGAGTTGTTTTGCCGGAGATGATGACAGTGGTTCAGGATACTCCTCTATAGATGTATTTAACGTAACCGCAGGTACCACTTACTACATTGCTTGGGATAACCGTTGGTTAAACACCTCTCAAAACACCGGATTCAGCTTTCAATTAATTGAAGCACCGATAGTAGTCCCTCCAGTAACACCGATTACGTATGTAACTCAAAATGTGGCAACAATAAATAGTGGCTATAATATTTGTGTCGTAGATATGAATGGAGACCACAAAGATGACATTGTTGGGGTGAGTAACAATAATTTACGAGTGCACTATCAAGGAAATACTCCCGGGACATTCACTGTAACTGATTATCCGTTTACGAATGTATCAAACATGCCGGGATGGAGCATGGCTGCCGGGGATTATAACCGCGATGGTTATAACGATTTAATTTTAGGGAGCGGAAGTGGTCTTTCTATTTTGCGATCTAACAGCACCGGAACCGCGTACACCGGAATCACCCCGGGTGAATACATCTTCTGTCAAAGAACTAATTTTGCTGATTTAAATAAAGACGGAAACTTGGATTTGTTTTCATGTCACGATGTAGATGACAATGTGTATTACTTAAATGATGGTGCTGGTAACTTAACCTATTACCAATCTAACACTACTCCGGGTTCAATGAATTTAAGCAGTACTACCAGCGGTCAAAACGGTGGAAATTATTCTACTCTTTTTACTGATTTTGATAATGACGGGGATACCGATGTTTTCATTTCCAAATGTTCCGGTCCTCCATGTCAGTTAATCCGATATGATGGCGGTAATGTTTACACTAATGTTTCCGCAATAGCAGGAATTAATGTAACTCCGATTCAAACTTGGTCATCCGCAGTGGCTGATTTTGACAATGATGGCGACATGGACGTTATCATTACAGCCAGTTCAGGAACGCATAAATTCTTCAGAAACAACTTTGAAACCACCAATACCTTAAGTGCTTTCACCAACATTACTGCCGGTTCAGGTTGGGATGCCAATCCTTCTACAAACATCGATAATGTTGCTTATGACTTTGACAATGATGGTAGAGTTGATGTTTTGGGCGGTGGCAACAAAATTATGTTCAACCAAGGAAACAATACCTTTGCCGGAGTATCTTACAGTGGTATTGCCGTAGGTGCTGTGGGTGATTTGAACAATGACGGTTTTTTAGATATTCAAAACGGGGCAACTATTCGTTATGCCGTACCAAACAACAATAACTGGATCAAAGTAGCTTTTGAAGGCATCCAAAGCAATCGCAACGGGATTGGTGCCCGAGTTGAAATTTACGGCCCATGGGGTAAACAAATCAGAGATGTACGCAGCGGTGAAGGCTTCCGTTATATGAGCAGCTTAAACGCACATTTCGGTATTGGAACAGCCACTACCATTGATCAAGTAATCGTAAGATGGCCATCAGGTATTGTTGACACTTTTAACAACGTAACACCAAATCAGACTCTAATGGTTACTGAAGGGGCCAGTTTAGGTGTGAATGCATTCGAAAATTCTGTATTTACAGTTTATCCTAACCCGGTTAAAGACCAAATTAACATTGCCATCAATACCGCTAATCCGGTTGAATTTACAACAGCATCAATCTTTGATTTAAACGGAAGAATGGTACAAGAAGCTGTGGTACAAAATCAAACCGTTACGGTAAATCAATTGGCTAAAGGAACTTACATCTTACAATTGAAAGATGCGCAAGGGAAAAATTACTCTCAAAAATTCATCAAAGAGTAAATCATTTTATACACAAATAAAAAAGGCCTCGCAGTTGCGAGGCCTTTTTTATTTGTTATATACTTTAAAATACTCTCAACAAGTTAAACCCAAAGAAAATATCCCCTTTTCCCCAATCACCGGTAGTGTTTCCTAAGAAACCGGCTTCATGCATTCCCTGCGAGTTGCTAAAGTGCATTTGAAAAACGTGTCCGCCCGTTTCTAAGTCAACTCCAATTGACAACGGATCTCTGAAAGGAGAACTACTTGAACGATTCAAATGAGCTGCATAATCGACATTCACCGACCATCTTTTCGCAAACTTGTAGCGTCCTCCCATACCTATGGCATATTGACTGTTATCTTGATTGTCATCTAAAACAAAATTTTCATGAAAAAAAGTTGGAGCCAATTCAAGCGATAGTTTTTCATTTACTTTTCGGGACACTAACAACTGCGTAACATAAATCAACCGATTATCAAATTTCATCTCCGGATAGTTACTTTCCTTCAAGGTGTTATTGATTGCCAAACTGGTAAAACCGGCAATGGCAAAAGGAAAACCATTAGACTCTTGGGATTGAATCAAAAACTTACCCGAAAAATCATACGCAATCTCACTGCGAGCCGCACTAACCGTAAACCAGTTGTTGATTCCGTAAACAAATTTCAACTGGGTAACCGCGTTGTCCAAACCATAAAACCCTTCGAAACCATCTTTCACAGAACCAAAACGATGTGCTACAATAAAATACAAGTCGCCTTTAGCGGCTAATTTAGTCGATTCTATATTCACAATCTTCAAACCTTTAAAAGCCGATTCAACTTTGACATTTTGTGTTGAATCGGTATCAATCTCTTTCAACAAATCATCCTGAGCCATAACGCTCAGCGGGAATAAAAACAAAAAAAGTACTTTTTTCATAGCTTACAATATATTTATGGTATTAGACTTATTCTTCTACGGAACATTGATCCATTTCAATCTCTTCTAAAAGATCATTGAAACCGGTTACTCTTCCTTTTAACACTACAGCATCACCGGATTGTATCGAATTGGGAATGTCGCCCTTGAAACGAGCCGCCAATTTACCGTCGACCGTGATTATTTTATTGTTTGCATCCACGTCAGTAACTACTCCTTTTACAGCTACTGTCTTATCTAAATACGTGGCATTAGCCAAACTGTCATTTTGGGTATAACTACTGAAAATTTCATTTACGGTTGCCGTATAAGCCGCTTTTTCAGAAGCAATATCCCTGTGATCTTTATAAAGATACCGATAGCCTAAAAATGCAATTACCAAAAAAAGTATCCCAAAAATCAAAACCTTTCTTCTCATATTTCCGTTAATTAAAATAATACTATGTAAACTTAACTCATTTTTTTTGTTATTTTTATTGAAAAAAACTAAAATTTATATGAAAAAGAACAACTCTTTACTCCTACTAACATTGGCAGGCACCCTTCTTGTCAGCAGTTGTACCAATGATTCTTCCTCCGATTTGGTTGGAAATAATGATTTTGATAATGTGACCTATACGAATACCATTAAGAGCATCATCGATAATAATTGTATATCCTGCCACGCTGCCACGCCTATAAACGGAGCGCCCATGTCTTTAACTACATACGAAAATGTAAAGCAAGCGGTTCAAGAGCGAGGACTGTTAGATCGTATTTCGAGAGCGCAAGGAGCACCGGGCATGATGCCAAGCGGCGGTACCCGACTTCCGCAATCGCTTATTGATTTGGTTTTTGAATGGAACGCACAAGGTTTAAACGAATAACTATGAAAAAAACAGCTCTCCTTTGCCTTTTGCTTGTGTTTTGCCAGCAATGGGCGCAAACTAAGTTAGTCACCAAAACCGGGAAAATAACCTTTGAAGCGTCTGTCCCGGCTTTTGAAGAAGTGAAGGCTAAAAACGAAGCCGTTACTTGCATTCTCAATCCGGCTACGGGAGAGATTGCCAGCTTGGCATTGATGAAAGGGTTCCGCTTTAAAGTAGCTTTGATGGAAGAACATTTCAATGAAAATTATGTAGAAAGCGACAAGTTTCCCAAGGCTACCTTTAAAGGTAAAATTGACAATTTTGACGTTTCCAAACTCACTGCTGCTGCTAAAGAATATACCATCAAAGGAAAATTAGAACTACACGGGAAAACCAAAGACATCGTAGTAATCGCTAAAATTAAGAAAACCGAAGCCGGCGTGGAGATTGATGCCGCTTTTTCGGTAAACACAGACGATTTTGATATTGAAATCCCCAGCGTAGTCAGTAAAAAGCTGTCTAAAAAAGTAGCCGTCACACTCGATTGCACACTGAAATAAAAAAATCCCCTATTTGGGGATTTTTTTATAATGCTACTTTTTCGTAAGAATTAAGTTTGTCGATATGAAGCAGTGTTTTGTTATCATCCGGACTGCGAGAAAACATTGGGGTAAACTTGGCCCCGTGTATAATTTCATTAAATGTATATGACGTTCGCTTGACCACTGTTGTACTAAATCGATCATCAAAAACTTTGACATACACCATAATCTCGCCACTCAAATTTTCAAAATCGGTGGCTGTCAGGCGGAAAAACGGACTGCTCTCCGAAATCGGGTGTACTAAAGTCCAACTCAGCGTTAAAGCATTAATTTTAGACAACTCCAAATCGAGATTGTAGAATTTATTGACCAACTTTCCGTTCTCCTCAACAGCCATACCAACCGTCATTTTAGCTTCGGCATCTGTGAGATGGGTATTCTTATAGGGTGACAAACGTATCATTAAAGCCGTTCCTTCGCCGTAGGGCGCAATCAACGCATTTTCCGAAAAACGCAAAAAGGCTTTCGGCATACTAAATCTTCCGTAAAACAACCCCGTGGCTATGGCAAAACTCAACAACCCAAACAGGGCTTCAACAGCGGCTACAAAACTGGTTAGAAAGCCACTCGGACTGATATGTCCGTAACCCACTGTGGTATACGTTTGGATACTGAAGAAAAAAGTTTGACCAAACTTATCTAACGGAGTGGTAGCATTTATGCCCTTAAGATGTTCTACTCCTATCAGATAATAAATTCCGGCAAAACAAAAATTCACCGTAAAATAAAACACCAAAATAATAAGCATAAATTTCCACCTAGGAATATTCACCATCGTGTGATACCAACTGATACCGTCTAAGAAGCCAACACCGGTTCTTCGGATATTGGCATTGCCGTTTTTGGTTAAAAACCGCCCTCCGTAACTATTGGCATTGGTTCCGAAACCCGTAGTACTATCGGTTTTTGCCTTGCTGTTAATTTTTTTCAAAAACGCCATTATTCTATGTCTTTTTTCATCACATAATCGTCCATCACATAACCATTACCAATGGGAATAACTTCTTCTTTAAAAACGGTAAAACCCAACTTTTGATAAAAAAACTGTGCCGGATTATTTTTATTGACATTCAGATAAAGCGCCTTATCGTGATTTTGTGACGCCTCTTGCGCTATATAATCAATAAGCCTTTTACCCAAACCTTTGCCTTGTTGGGTTGAAAGCACATAGAGTTTGTGAATTTTAGTCATCCCGGTGTTTTCACAATTCAATTCATACGAAGCAAAACCAAGGGCTTTACCATCGACCTTAAGCAGTATAAAATGATGCTTCTTTTCTTGGGCTTGTTGTTGCAACGAAGCCACGCTATACATCATATTGAGCATATAATGTAACTGTGCTTCGCTCAAAATCGCACCGTACGTTTTGGGCCATACTTCTAAGGCAATAGCTCTGATTTCGGTAAATTCGGAATCTGTATTCGGTGCAATCACCATCATTTGGAAGCTTTATTAAAAGCCGATTCGTAGAGGTTTATCCAATCCTGAACCGAAACTTTTTGCGTCAGTTCGGCTATCAAATCGTACGGAATGTCATCCATCTTTTTAAACCGCACGCAGCTTTTACCCATATCCAATTTGTACTTACAGCGCTTAGCATATTCGGCTACAAACCAATCGTGCAGCTTTTTGTCGGCATACATTCCCATGTGATAAAATGCCACAAAATTCTTTTGCGAAGCCAAACCCATAAAGGGTAGCGGATCTTTAGGATTGCAATGATATCCTTTCGGATAAATAGAATGCGGAACTGCATAACCTAACATCCCATACCCCATTCCTTCCTGAAAACCTTTGGGTAAATTATCGTTAATCGTTTTGCGAAGTTGTTGCATGACCGCTTTTCGGTCTTCGGGTAGCTCTGCTATATAGTCTGCCAGAGTGTGTGCCTTAGATTGCATGGTATCTGATTTTGTTCTCAAAAATAGAAATAATTTTAATAGCTTTACCTATCCAATCACTTTGCTTACTTATGTCGAAAAACGAATTACGAAAAGATAAAACCTGTCTCAACTGTCGGTATGTGGTTGAAAACCGATTTTGTCCGAATTGCGGTCAGGAAAACACCGACACCCGCAAAACATTCCACCACTTATTCATTCACTTTTTTGAAGATTTGACGCATTATGAAAATGCCTTTTGGAAAACCATTCGCAATTTGCTCTTAAAACCGGCGGC
Organism: Flavobacterium sedimenticola; assembly: GCF_030053345.1. GTDB lineage: Bacteria > Bacteroidota > Bacteroidia > Flavobacteriales > Flavobacteriaceae > Flavobacterium > Flavobacterium sedimenticola. The sequence goes on along the minus strand of NZ_JASGBP010000002.1, from coordinate 10,292 downwards.
TTTAACGAAAGAATACCTTTCGGGAAAACGATTATCGTATTTGGCTCCGGTGCGACTCTACATTTTTATCAGTTTTGTGACTTTTTTACTGATTTCTCTTTTCCCGGATGAAAACCAACCGGAAGCCGTTACGCTGAAAGAAAATAAGAAAGGACAAATGATACAATACTCCGTGAACGGTATCGTACAAGAAGATTATAAAAACCTGAGCAAAGAAGAAATTAAAATCCTGGAGTTGCATCAAAAAGGCGCTTTAACCGAACGCGAAGCCGATTCTTTATTAGTGCTGGTCAGAGAAGGAAAAATCGAAAAAGAGAAAAAAAGCGACAAAGGCTTTTTGACCCTTTGGTACGACAGCATCGAACAAATGGATTCTATTCGCAAACTAAATCCGGATGCCATAAGCGATTTCGAATACAATTTGAACAAGAGAAGCATCGAAATCAATGAAAAATATACCGATAAAGAAATCGAACAAAAGTTTCAGGAAGCCATATGGCACAATATTCCAAAGGTTTTGTTTATATACATGCCGTTATTTGCCTTTGTTTTGTGGCTTTTTCACAACAAAAAAAGATGGTATTACTTTGATCACGGTATTTTTACCTTACATTATTTCTCCTTCTTGTTACTTATCCTATTATTGATGTTTTTGTTCCATGAACTAATGGACTGCTTTGGGGATAATAGCATCATTACCACCATAACCGATATCGTCAGTATAGCAGGTTATGCGTGGATGTGTTACTATTTCTTTCCGGCGCACCATCGTTTTTACGGTCAAAGTCGCCTGGCTTCTTTTTTTAAAAGTATAACGATATTGGGCATCAATTCAGTATTGATGGGCATAATGCTGATTATACTGATTGTATACACCTTTGTCAATTTGCATTAACTATGAAAACAAATTTTATCAAACGCCATTTATGGCTGTTGGCATTCGTGCTCATCGGATGCAGTTCGCCCAAACCGACGACTAAAACTGCTAACAGCAACTATATTGATTATATCGCTACCGAAAGTCTGAAAGCCAATCTCACCGTGATTGCTTCAGATGAGATGGAAGGTCGTGAAACGGGAAGCGAAGGTCAAAAAAAAGCGGGGCGCTTCATTATCGATTTTTACCAAAAAAACGGCATCGCTTTTCCTAAAGGTGCCAAAAGCTATTATCAACCGGTTCCGGCCGCTTTTTTAAATGCTAAATACAATGAAAACTTACCCGATTCGGAGAACATTTGGGCTTTTATAGAAGGCACGGAGAAACCCGAGGAAATCGTAGTCGTTTCGGCACATTACGATCACGTAGGAATCAAAAACGGAGAAATATACAACGGCGCCGACGACGACGGTTCGGGTACCGTGGCCATTATGGAAATTGCCAAAGCCTTCCAAAAAGCCAAAAACGAAGGTAACGGACCCAAGCGTTCCATTCTTATTTTACACGTAACCGGAGAAGAACACGGCTTACACGGTTCGCGCTATTATTCCGAAAATCCGTTATTTCCCTTAAAAAATACCGTAGCCGATGTGAATATCGACATGATTGGAAGACGCGATGATTTTCACAAAGACAGCAACAACTATATCTATGTTATCGGTTCCGATTATTTATCGAGTGACCTGTATACCCTTTGCGAAAGCGTGAATACAAAATTTACACAACTGACTTTAGATTACAAATACAACGACAAAAAAGACCCGAACCGTTTTTATTACCGCTCCGATCATTACAATTTTGCCAAAAACGGTATTCCATCGGTTTTCCTATTTAGCGGTACGCATGCCGATTACCACAAGCCCGGTGACGATGTCGAAAAAATTGAGTTTGATGCTTTGACCAAACGAACGAAATACGCTTTAGCCATTGCTTGGGAAATTGCCAACCGAGAGCAAAAATTGGTCGTGGATAAAAGTGATAAATAAAAAAAGCCCTGAAATTCAGGGCTTTCTCTTTTGGGGTGAATGAGGGGTCTCGAACCCCCGACCTTCGGAACCACAATCCGACGCTCTAACCAACTGAGCTACAATCACCGTATATTGGCGCCAACAACCTATGTTGCTTTTGCGAGTGCAAATATAGTGCAAAACTTAACTTTTGCAAAGGTTTTTTATTTTTTTTAAATCAAATCCGATAAACGGTTGACCGCCACATACCTTTCGGCGGTAAAGCCTTCCCCATACTCCACGCCTATCAATCGGCCGAAGTCCTGAGATCGATAATGAATGCTTTCCAAAAAGTTTTTAGTGGCTATCGGGGTCACCGGTTCGTTCGATCCTTCCGAATAAAACTGCGAGGCATAGGCCAAGATAGAATCGGTTTTCTTGTCGATATAATCGGAAATATCCACTACAAAATCGGGCGTGATATTCTTCCACTGAATGTAATGATATACTACTTTTGGTCGCCAAGCTTCCTGTATCATTCCTTCATGTGTAGTTTCGATTTTGCGTAAACCCGACAAAAAACAGGCGTCCGAAACCAATTTGCTGCCTTTTCCGTGATCGATATGGCGATCGTCGATGGCATTGCAAATCACAATGTCGGGGCGGTAATGGCGAATTCGTTTGATGATGACCATTTGATGCGCTTCATCATTCACAAAAAAACCATCGCGCATGTCGAGATTTTCCCGAATGGCAATCCCTAAAATTTCGGCCGCTTTCGCCGACTCCTGATTGCGGATAGCCACCGAACCGCGCGTCCCGAGTTCTCCCCGGGTCAGGTCGATAATCCCAACTTTCTTTCCGAAAGCTACTTCCTTGGCGATGGTGCCGCTACAACCCAATTCTACATCATCGGGATGCGCCCCGAAAGCTAATAGGTCTAATTTCATATTCTACTTTGTTGTATGTTATAAGTTATTCGTTATTGGTTGTTGTTTCACTTACAACATAGAACCCACAACTTACAACTTTTTAATTCAAAACCTTTTTCATGGTCATTGATTTGTGCACCGTTTCCGCGAATTCATCAGCCGGAATACTACTTTGCGTAATGCCGCAACCCACAAATAATTCGGCCGCGTGAGGTCTTACTTTCATGCAGCGCAAATTTACATACAAATCGGAAACATTGGTGCGAAAGGTCGCTAAATCGATATTTAATTCACCCAAAAATCCGGAGTAATATTCCCGGTCATAACCCTCATGTTCCAAAATAAAAGCTTTGGCTTTATCTTTGGGCAAACCACAAACCGCCGGTGTCGGATGCAAAATCGCAATCACTTTACCCAAGGCTTTCTGACTTTTGAGCGTAGCGGTTATATCGGTTTTGATGTGCCAAAGATGACCGGCTTTAGCACTGTAGGGACTGGACACTGTCATCGCACTCACTTCTTGTTCCAAACCGGCTATAATAAACTCCGATACAAAATGCTGCTCCTCGATTTCCTTATCGTGCCACACTACCTTTTGAGATTCGCTTGCTGTTTGGGTACCGGCCAAAGCCACGGTTTGCAATTCTTTTTGATTGACCTTGAGCAATTGCTCCGGAGTGGCACCCATCCATAAACCAATTTTAGGATGAAAAAAGCAATACCGAAATGCCGAAGGGTATAAGGCTATCATTTTTTTAAACATCACTTCTAAATCCCATTGGGACAGCGGAACGATTTCCTTACGCGACAAAACCACTTTGCCAAACTGCCCCGCAGCAATCGCATCCACCCCTTTTTGGACCAACTTTTCAAAATCGGCTTTAGCCACTTCATCTGTTACAGCTGTAGGGTTTCCCGACAGGATATAATCGGTAGCTTGTATTTTTTCAACATAAACTTCCGATTGGTTTTGAGGAATGATTGGTATCAAAGAACCATCAAACGGGGCAAATACAAAACCTTTCGCCTTAAAATCCTCCAAAAAATAGAGATGATCGTTTTGCTGAAACAACCCAACAATACGCTCCGAATGTGGCTTGACATACAAAACAAAGGGCAAATTTTGCTCGCGTTGCGTGATTAGTTTAAGGAATAAATCGGTCATCTATCGTCGGGGTAAAATCATGTTGGTTAACTTGCAAAGCGAAATGAGTTTGTCTTGCTCATCGGTAATCTTGATTTCCCATAGATGAAGACTTCTCCCCTGATGGATGATTTTGGCCGTACAAAAAACCACGCCGTCACGCTTACTTTTTAAATGATTGGCCGAAATTTCGATACCGCGCACTTCCTGCTTTTCGGTATTGATAAACATCAACGATGCCGCACTGCCCACACTTTCGGCTAAAGCTACTGTGGCTCCGCCGTGAAGCAGTCCCATAGGTTGATGTACTCTCGAATTCACCGGCATTTTAGCGGTTAAAAAACCTTCTCCGGCATCAATATATTCAATATCTAAAGTCTGCATTAACGTATTTTTACTCCATTCGTTGCAAAGCTGCAGTACTTTTTCTTTATCAAATGACATAGCTACATTTTTCCCGTAAAAATACTACTTATTTATCACAAGGAAAAAGAGGGATAAATCAAAAATACTAAAAGAGCCGTTTTGACGTTATCTGTACAGTAAATCATCAAATTTTCAATTTAACCTATTTTCAAATTAAACTTTAATACCTACATTTACCAACCGAGACCGTATTGTAAAACGGCACCTTTTAAAACTTATCATCCCAATGCGCAATTTTATTATTCTTTTTATTGTTGGTTTAGCGGTATCATTCAGCTCTTGTCGTCAAGATTTTGAATTCAAAGCCAGTACCGGCGATTTATTTTTTTCCCGAGATACGGTGTATTTAGATACGGTGTTTTCCAATATCGGTTCGAGTACCTATACCTTAAAAGTGTATAATAAAAGTGATAAAGACATCAAAATTCCTACTATAAAATTGGGCAAACCCGATTCGAAATACCGCATGACGGTTGATGGAATGACAGGCGAAAACAACCGTATTTTTCACGATGTGGAGTTGTTAGCCAAAGACAGTATGTATATTTTTATCGAAGTTACTGCCGATGTGGCTTCAGCCAATCCGACCGATTTTTTATATACCGATCAAATTCAGTTTGACAGCGGCGAAAATTTTCAAAAAGTAGAACTGGTGACTTTGATTCAGGATGCCTATTTTTTGTATCCGAAGCGATTTGATGACGGCACCACCGAAACCTTACCGATTGGTGACGATGAAGTCTACGGATTTTATTTGGATGAAAACGACCCGATTAACGGAAACGAATACGTTTGGGGCAATGATAAACCCTATGTGGTGTATGGCTATGCTGCGGTACCCAATGGGAAAACGCTCAACGTTCAACCCGGTGCGCGGGTGCATTTTCACGCCGATTCGGGCTTGATTATCGGAAACGGTGGTAGCTTGAAAGTAAACGGACAAGTATCCAATACGGCCGCTTTGGAAAACGAAGTTATTTTTGAAGGCGACCGACTGGAGCCGGGGTTTTCGGATGTTCCGGGGCAATGGCTAACGGTATGGCTTACCGACGGCAGTACCAATAACGAAATCAATCACTTAACCATTAAAAATGCGGTAGTCGGATTGCTTATCGATCATAATGACGGCACTACAACCACTATTAAAAACACCCAAATTTACAACTCTTCCAATATCGGAATTTGGGCCAAAACTGCAAAAATCAGCGGGGAAAACATCGTAATTAACTACGCCGGAGATGCCGCATTAGCCTGTACTTTGGGTGGAAGTTATGATTTCAGACATTGTACCTTTAACAACAATTGGAGTAGTTCCCGTCAAGTGGCTGTTTTGGTGGATAATTATTACACTGACCCGCAAACCAACCAGCAAGTGGCATACGACTTAAATCAGGCTGACTTTAAAAACTGTATTATTTTCGGTTCTAATCAAGTAGAATTACTCTTGAATAAAGGGTCAGACGCTACCAAACAATTCAACTACAGTTTCAGCAAGTGTCAAATTCGTTTCAACAACACCAACAATCAATTCACTAACAATCCGTTGTATGCTTTTATCAACGACACCAATGAAATCATCAAAAACGGCGACCCGGACTTCTTCGATATTGCCAACAATAAATTGGTGATTGGTGCCGACTCCGATGCTAAAAACTTTGGGGTAAATGTGGGAGTTCCGAATGATATTTTGGGAAATCCGCGAAACGGTGTATTTGATTTGGGCGCTTATAATTCGATTGTTTTTCCGCAGGATTAAATTTTTAAAAACAGATTTCAGGTTTTGTATTTTTTAGCCTAAATTTGCACAAACAACAACACAACTCACAATGATTCATTTTTTCGGAAACGAAAGCAATACTGTTTTTGCCGTGCAAGCGCAAAACGAACTTTCGACAGAAACCATCTCAAAATTAAACTGGCTTTTTGGAAACGCATATAAAATAGAAAAATCCGTCATGACGGATTTTTTTGTTGGACCACGTGCCGCCATGATTACCCCTTGGAGTACCAATGCGGTAGAAATCACCCAAAATATGGGCATTGAAGGCATTGTCCGAATCGAAGAATTTGAAAAAGTTCCGGCCGATTTTAACGATTTTGATCCGATGTTGTCGCAAAAGTACAGCGAGCTTAACCAAGATATTTTTACGATTCACATCCAACCCGAACCGATTTTGGAAATCGAAAATATCGCTGCCTACAACCAACAAGAAGGTTTGGCATTAAGCGAAGAAGAAGTCGCTTATTTAAATGGTGTTTCTGAAAAGATGGGGCGAAAACTAACCGACTCTGAAGTTTTCGGATTCTCTCAAGTGAATTCGGAACATTGTCGCCACAAAATCTTCAACGGAACTTTTGTGATTGACGGACAAGAAAAAGAGACCTCGCTGTTCAAACTCATCAAAAAAACATCTGCTGAAAATCCCAACGATATTGTTTCTGCATATAAAGATAATGTCGCTTTTATTAAAGGGCCGAAAGTAACGCAATTCGCACCGAAAAGTGCCGACAAACCCGATTTTTACGAAACAAAAGAATTTGATTCCGTTATATCGTTAAAAGCCGAAACCCATAATTTTCCAACTACTGTAGAACCCTTTAACGGTGCCGCGACCGGTTCGGGTGGCGAAATCCGCGACCGATTGGCCGGTGGACAAGGTTCGTTACCGCTGGCAGGAACTGCCGTGTATATGACAGCGTATTCCCGCTTGGCAGCGAACAGAGCTTGGGAAAAAGGCATGCCCGAGCGACAATGGTTGTACCAAACCCCCATGGACATTTTAATCAAAGCGTCCAACGGAGCTTCCGATTTCGGGAATAAATTCGGGCAACCGCTCATTACAGGTTCCGTTTTAACGTTCGAACACGAAGAACAAAATCGAAAACTCGGCTACGACAAAGTCATCATGCAAGCCGGCGGCATTGGCTACGGAAAATTAGACCAATCCATCAAAAAGAAACCAATTGAAGGAGACAAAATTGTCATCTTAGGCGGTGAAAATTACCGAATCGGAATGGGCGGTGCTGCCGTTTCCTCTGCCGATACCGGTGCTTTTGGTTCCGGAATTGAACTCAATGCCATCCAGCGTTCCAATCCTGAAATGCAAAAACGAGCCGCTAATGCCATTCGCGGTTTGGTGGAAAGCGATAATAATCCGATTGTTTCCATTCACGATCACGGTGCCGGCGGTCATTTGAATTGTCTATCCGAATTGGTAGAAGAAACCGGTGGTTTAATCGATTTAGATAAATTGCCTGTGGGCGATCCAACCCTATCGGCCAAAGAAATCATCGGCAACGAATCGCAAGAAAGAATGGGATTGGTCATTGGTCAAAAAGACATAGACACGTTACAACGCATCGCAGAAAGAGAGCGAGCACCTATGTATCAAGTGGGTGACGTAACGGCGAATAAACGCTTTACGTTCGAAGGACAAAAAACAGGAAGTAAACCTATGGATTTGGCTTTGAAGGACATGTTCGGCAGTTCGCCAAAAACAATCATGACCGATAAAACTATTGATAGAAATTATACTGATTTACACTACAACCAAGACGATATTTTAACCTATTTAGAGCAAGTACTGCGTTTAGAAGCCGTAGCTTGTAAAGATTGGTTGACCAATAAAGTCGATCGTTGTGTGGGCGGAAGAGTCGCCAAACAGCAATGCGTCGGACCATTACAACTGCCTCTGAACAATGTAGGTGTTATGGCGTTGGATTTTAACGGAAAAGAAGGGATTGCTACCTCTATCGGTCATGCCCCAATCTCTGCTTTAATCGACCCAAAAGCCGGTAGTAGAAATGCCATCGCCGAAGCCTTATCCAATATCGTTTTTGCGCCTTTGAAAGACAATTTAAAAAGCGTTTCCTTATCGGCTAACTGGATGTGGGCTTGTAAAAATGAAGGTGAAGATGCCCGTTTGTACGAAGCCGTAGAGGCTTGTTCAGATTTTGCCATTGAATTAGGCATCAACATTCCTACCGGAAAAGATTCGCTATCGATGAAGCAGAAATACCCGAACGAAGAAGTAATCGCGCCGGGAACGGTAATCATTTCCGCCGCCGGAAATTGTTCCAATATTACCAAAGTGGTGGAACCGGTGTTACAACGAAACGGGGGTTCGATTTACTATATCAATTTATCTCAGGACGATTTCAAATTGGGCGGAAGCTCCTTTGCTCAAGTGTTGAATAAAATCGGAAACGAAACACCGACCATTAAAGACGCCGCTTTTTTTAAGAAAGCGTTCAATGCAGTACAACACTTAATCAAAGAACGCCAAATTGCGGCCGGTCACGACATCGGCAGCGGTGGTTTAATCACGACCCTATTGGAACTGTGTTTTGCCGACAATAATTTAGGCGCTAACATCGATTTCAACTCTTTTGAAGAAAAAGATTTAGTGAAGATTTTATTCTCCGAAAACATTGGTTTGGTATTACAAGCTAAAGACGATACCGTTTTTGAAAAAGCTTTGGGTGACATTGAATACTTTAAAATCGGAACGGTAACGAATTCTGATACGCTACAAATCTCAAATCTGCGACTACAAATATCGTCTTTAAGAGACAGCTGGTTTGAAACTTCGTATTTATTAGACCAAAAGCAATCCAAAAACAACACCGCCCGAGAGCGTTTCAATAATTACAGTCACCAACCTTTACAATACCAATTCCCTTCCCACTTCACAGGAAAACTAAAAGACGTCACTTCGAGTGATTCCGATGCTAATCGGAATCGTATCGAGAAGCCAAAAGCCGCCATCATCCGTGAAAAAGGAAGCAATTCCGAACGCGAAATGGCCAATGCCATGTACTTGGCCGGATTTGAGGTAAAAGACGTTCACATGACCGATTTGATTTCGGGGCGCGAAACGTTAGAAGACATTCAGTTCATTGGCGCTGTTGGCGGATTCTCAAATTCGGATGTACTGGGCTCTGCTAAAGGTTGGGCCGGAGCGTTTTTATACAATGAAAAAGCGAATACAGCCTTGAAAAACTTCCTCAAAAGAGAAGACACCTTATCTGTTGGTATTTGTAACGGTTGTCAATTGTTTATGGAATTGGAAGTCATCAATCCGGAACATGAGATTCACGGTAAAATGAAACACAACGATTCTCACAAACACGAAAGCATTTTTACTTCGGTAAAGGTTCAAGAGAATAATTCGGTTATGCTACAATCCTTAGCCGGTAGCACACTCGGAGTTTGGGTCTCGCATGGCGAAGGCAAATTTCACTTACCATACGAAGAAAGTAAGTATAACATCGTAGCCAAATATGCGTATGAAGGGTATCCGGCCAATCCTAACGGTTCCGATTACAACACTGCCATGCTATGCGACAAAACCGGAAGACACCTGGTGATGATGCCACATATCGAACGTTCTACTTTCCCTTGGAATTGGGCACATTATCCGGGGGATAAAAAAGACGAGGTTTCACCTTGGCTTGAAGCCTTTGTCAACGCCAGAAAATGGATTGAAAACCAAAATAAATAATCCGAAAACTCCTCAAATGAGGAGTTTTTTTTTGGTGGCGCGCCCCCTTGTCCCTTCTTGAGCCTGTCAAAAGGGGTCGGGCTGTCCGCGCTGCAAGGCAGCTTGCTTCCATCCCTCGCGCAAAGCATTGAGCAACTTCAATTTGTCCCTAAGCATAAAACAAAAAAACCCATCCGTTAGGATAGGGTTTACTTCGTCAGTTCGCTCCGCTCGAGTCTAAAAAAAGCCTGCCTGCCTCAGGCAGGGCGGCGACCCGAGGGCTTTGCCCGAACTGCGTCGCTCCTATAAAAAAAATGAGTCCTGACTATAAAGTCAGGACTCACTGAAAAAAAGGCGGCGACATACTCTCCCACATTACTGCAGTACCATCTGCGCAGTCGGGCTTAACTTCTCTGTTCGGAA
>NZ_JASGBP010000019.1 GCF_030053345.1 Flavobacterium sedimenticola | reverse complement strand
ACTCCTTGTTCCGGATAATCTACCGTAAACCAGTAATCTGTTGATGGCAACGGCACTCCATTATATGTCCCGTCCCAACCATCGCCTGCAGAGCTGATTTGTTTGAGTAGTTTACCATAGCGGTCAAATATATAAATTTTTGTTTGATTGGCATAATTAAATAATCCCTTAACATTCCACGTATCATGGAAGCCGTCTCCGTTCGGGGTAAAATAATGCGGATAGTCTATCAACTGTACATTTTCAATAACTAACTCATCACAACTGTACGCCAAACCACCTTCGGTATCCCAAACGTGAATCGTATGCGGTAATAACGATACCCCCTCAAATACATTGCTGCTTTGTCTCGGACCGTCATCCAAACTGTACTCATACGTACCGTAGCCTTCCACCAATACCGTGATGATTTGGTTATCGCTAAATCCATTGGATATGGTGTAACCTATCGTTCCGGCTTGCGGCACTGCAGGTCCCGATTGGATAATGGTTATCGGATCCGAAGTCGTAGTACACTGCGTCGGACTAACAGTGGTCACATCTACCGTATAGGTAGCATCCACACCCGAAGCTAAAGCCTGATCGATGGTCAACGTTGGGCCGGTCTCACCCGGAATCGGTGTAGAAACACCCCCTACCACTTCATTCCATTGGAAGGTATAATCCGCCGGGTTGGCAATACCACTGTCGATGGTTATCGGACGTATTACGATGCCCGTAGTAAAGTCAACACATATCGTAGTTACTCCGTTTGGTGTGCTGAGCACCGGTTGCGGATAACGAACAATAGTAATATCAATAGTGGTCAGCGCATAACACACCGGTGTAATGGTGTTGCTGCTGTTCTCTACCTTCACCCATATTTGGTCAGTGTCGGCTTGGGTGATGTAAGCCTGCGCCTCAGCCAGCGGAATAGCATTCGTTCCGGCTATGGCATCGGCTTGGGTATGGTAATAACTCACCAAGAAGATCGTTGGATCCTGACCGTTTAATATCGAAGCCTCATACTGGGTTAAATCCAATTGGTACACTCCGTCATACGGGTCGTTGTAATCATCACACTGTGGCGGTACTACTACCGGGCCGGTAGCCGTAGCGTATTCTTCAACAGCCAAGTTCAATATTCCCGTAGCGTTCACACAACCCGTGGCGTTGTTCACCACGCGGATATAGATGTCCTGGCTGTCCGGAATCACATTGGTATATGGAGAGATTAGCGGGGAAGTGCCCGTAGCAGCATCAGCCGCCGTGAAGTAATACGTAATGGTAAAGTCGGACGGGTTTTGGGTCGCTCCCAATATCGCCGGTGCCAACAACGGATTGTTCAAATCAAAGTCGGCAATACCATCGGTATCATCATCACACATTCTGTATGGGTCTAACGGCTGAATCACCGTTGGTAACGGATTCACCGTCAATGGTTGTTCTACCAGTACAAAACAGTTATTCCCTAAATAATCCACTCGGGTATTCTCTACGCGTATGATAATCTTCGGTCCGGCTACTAAAGCAGCCCCTGGATTTAGAATCTCGTTTTGCGGTACCAAAGCATCAGCCACGTTATGGTAATAATGCAAGGTTACATTCGGGTCGCCATTGGCAATATAGGCCGCATTGACCGTTAAGTCAAACACCTCCATCATATCACCTGGGTTGTTGTTGTCACACTGTGGAGCTAGTGGCGCCGGATTCGTATTCGGAGTCGGTACCGGTAGTACGCGGATATCCAAGGTCGTGATGCTCTGACAACTTGCCGGTGCCGGAGTCGTTACCACTACACCTAACGTTTGCACCGCAGCTGTAGTATTGGTATACGCCGTTGGTGTGGTAATCACGTTAGTGCCGTTTTGCGCATCGGTCAAACTCGGATAGTACGTTACCGTATAACCCGAAGCGTTTAAGTTCTGACTTATCTCAGCGTCTTTTACCGTTAAATCAAACTCGGTAAACTGATTGTTCGGTGTCGCATCATTATCACACAAGCTCAGTGGTGCCGGAGTGGTCAGCAACAATGGGGCGTTTATCACCACTAAGAATGTTCCTATGTTGTAACAACCCGTGGTGTTGTCCTCCACACGAACCCAGATGGTTTGTCCGTTGGTGGCATAGTAGCTCGTAGCCGGGTTAATGGCCAGGTCGTTCTGAGCGTTGAGTAACGAATCGTGGTAGGTAACCGTATAGTTCGAAGCCGCTAACGGTTGTTGCGCCAACACATCGTTCGTGCGGATGGTCAGATTCACCAAGAACTGTCCGTTTTGGGTATTGTTATCGTAATCACAAACCGTAATATCAGCCAAGTTCACCGGGGCTACCGGTGCCGGGTTTACATTGAGCACGATCGGAATAACACTCCAACAGCCGGTTAACGGGTCTACCGCTCTAAAATATATAATCTGGATAAACGGATTGATATTACAGTAGTTCGTGGTCAAATCAATTGGGTTGTTGCCAAGCTCCGCATCGGTCATCGTCTCGTGGTAGCTAATGTTGTAAAGCGCTCCTTGTAACAAGTCGGTTGTCAAACTATTCAAATCAAAGTCGCACGAGAAGCCGTCTTGGTCGCCGTCACAAATCGTATACGGTTGGGTCGGTGGAATCGGGGTCGGTAACGGCACCACGCGGATGTCCATCGTAGAGATGCTTTGACAACCTGTGGCATCGTTGGTAATGACTATCCCTAAAGTTTGCACATAAATAGCGGCATTGGTGTATTGCAGGGTCGGATACAACTCATTAATCGAAGTACCCGGTGCTTGCGCCTGAGCCGCTGCTAAACTTGGGTAAAACGTAACGGTCATATTCGACTGACCTAACAAAATGTTGGCAATCTGACTGTTCAAATCAAATACCTCATACCCTATCGGAGCATTGTAATCACACAAGGTATATTGCGGATACGCCGGCTGGGTAACATTCGGTAACGGGTTAACCACCAAGTTCAATGCTACAATGTCAAAACAACCCGTAGCGATAGTCTCCACGCGTACATACAAGGTCTGAGTCCAAATGGTTTGGTTTACATAACTCGTCTCCGATGTAATCGCATTGGCATCGTTTTGAGCATCCGCTAAAGTCGTGTGGAACGTAACATCGGTAAGCG
>NZ_JASGBP010000018.1 GCF_030053345.1 Flavobacterium sedimenticola | reverse complement strand
TCGGTTTCCGGGCGCAACTGGGTGGGGTATTGTCGTGAGCCTACATTCGAAGGGCCGACCAATCCGGTACTATTACCACCCCAACCCCATAGGGTACCATTGATTTTTAGAGCCAACGCAGCTCTAACGCCTGTAGCTTCAATTTGTACCCAATCGGTGTCAGTTCCTATTTGACCTGGAAGATATCGATTCGAACAGCAAGTTCCGTTTCCCATTTGATACGAATCGTTTTGTCCCCAACCCCATAAGCTTCCATTGGTTTTTAAGGCTATAGTAAAGTTATTAGTTGGTGATACTTGTAGCCAATTGCTCTCGGTTCCCATTTGAATTAATACATTAGAGTAATTAGGGCTACTTCCTATACCGAGTTGTCCGGTAGTGTTACTTCCGGCACACCATAAGGTTCCATCAGTTTTAAGAGCAAAAGTACTATACTGTCCACATGCTACCTTTTGCCAATTAGTAGCAGTTGTAATTTGAGTAGGTGTTAGTCTATCTATTTCTGTTCCATCACCTAACTGTCCGAAAGCAGAATTGGAACCCCATCCCCAAATGGTTCCGTTGGATTTAAGGCCAAAATTAAAATAATTTCCCGAAGAAATATCACTAAAACATTGGGCATTAATGCCAAGGGCATAACCTAAAAATCCTAATAGTAGTAGTTGTTTTTTCATCAATTGTGTTTCCTTTTATCTTGAGAAATATTTATTCTTTGACAAATTTTTCGCTAACCACCACCTTGCCATGAGCATGCAATACCAAAAGATACATCCCTTTGGGTAAGACTAGAGGAAGGGCAGCCTGCAACCGGCTACCCGCTACCGGGTTACTGCGATACACTACTTTGCCGGTCATATCATATATTGTCACCCCATTGACCATTTCACTGCCCCGATACGCAAACTGCAAAGTCTCACCCACCGGGTTGGGAGCAATCATCAGTTTTACGCTCTCAAAGTCTTCATGGCCCAGCGTACACCCCGGCACGGTGATGGCAGTAGGCAAACTCACGGTTGTCGTTCCGCCATTACCCAGTTGGCCAAAGTCATTTGACCCCCAGGTATAAATGGCACCATTAGCCTTTTGGGCTATGCCGTGATTAAATCCACCGGTTACCCTTATCCAGTCGGTATCGGTGCCTATTTGCACGGGCTGTGTTCGATTCGTGGTGGTACCGTCACCCACTTGTCCGGTATCATTACGCCCCCAACCCCACAGGGTGCCGTCACTCTGTATCCCATAGGAGGTGCTGTGTCCGGTACCGATATACACCCAGTTGGTATTGGTACCTACTTGTACCGGGGTATCTCTAAAGTAAGCCGCCGGAAAGGTATCCCCGGCCTGGCCTTGGCCACCGGCACCCCAGCCCCATAAAGTACCGTTAGTTTTCAGGGCCAAGGCATGGCCATTACCGGCGCTGATGGTGGCCCAATCGGTTTCAGGTCTAAGCTGGGTAGGGTATTGCCGTGAACCTACATTCGAGGGGCCTACCAATCCGGTACTGTTGCCGCCCCAGCCCCATAGGGTACCATTGCTTTTTAAGGCTAAAGCGGTACGAACAATTCCGGCAGTTTGAATGAGTACCCAATCGGTATCGGTACCAATTTGTCCAGGCGATAAGCGGTTACTGCAACAGGTACCGTTGCCCATCTGATAACTGTCATTTTGCCCCCAGCCCCATAGGGTTCCGTTGGACTTAAGAGCGATGGTAAACCCGTTACTGGCAGATACTTGGGTCCAATTGGTTGTTGCACCAACCTGAGCAAAAGTGTTAATATAGTTTATGGTGCTTCCTATACCCAATTGTCCAGTCGAATTATCCCCGGTTGCCCAAAGTGTCCCATTGGTTTTAAGGGCAAATGTATTATAAGGCCCGCAAACCGCTTGTTGCCAATCGGTAGCAGTATTAAGTTGTGTCGGATTGTAAAAATCAGCCTCACTGCCGTTACCCATTTGTCCGAAAACGGAAGAGCCCCAGCCCCATAGAGTACCATTGGGTTTAAGGCCTAAATTAAAATAATTCCCTGAACTGATACTGCTAAAACATTGGGCGTTAATGCCAAGGGCATAGCCTAAAAATCCTAATACGAGTAGTTGTTTTTTCATCAATTGCGTTTCCTTTTATCTTGAGAAATATTTATTCTTTGACAAATTTTTCGCTAACCACCACCTTGCCATGAGCATGCAATACCAAAAGATACATCCCTTTAGGTAAGACTAGAGGAAGGGCAGCCTGCAACCGGCTACCCGCTACCGGGTTACTGCGATACACTACTTTGCCGGTCATATCATATATTGTCACCCCATTGACCATTTCACTGCCCCGATACGCAAACTGCAAAGTCTCACGCACCGGGTTAGGGGAGATGACCATTTTTACCTCTTCAAAATCCTCAGTACCCAGCGTACACCCCGGCACGGTGATGGCAGTAGGCAAACTCACGGCTGTCGTTCCGCCATTACCCAGTTGGCCAAAGTCATTCGACCCCCAGGTATAAATGGCACCATTGGCCTTTTGAGCCATACCGTGAAACCAGCCACCGGTAACTCTTACCCAGTCGGTATCGGTACCTATTTGCACGGGTTGGGTTCTATTAGTGGTGGTACCGTCACCCACTTGTCCGGTATCATTACGCCCCCAGCCCCACAGGGTGCCGTCACTCTGTATCCCATAGGAGGTGCTGTGTCCGGTGCCTATATACACCCAGTTGGTATTGGTGCCTACTTGTACGGGGGTGTCCCTAAAGTAAGCCGCGGGAAAAGTATCTCCCGCCTGGCCTTGGCCACCGGCACCCCAGCCCCATAAAGTACCGTTAGTTTTAAGAGCCAAGGCATGTGCGTTACCCACACTAATGGTGGCCCAATCGGTTTCCGGGCGCAACTGGGTAGGGTATTGTCGTGAGCCTACATTCGAGGGGCCGACCAATCCGGTACTATTACCCCCCCAGCCCCATAAGGTCCCATTGCTTTTTAAGGCTAAAGCGGTACGAACAATTCCGGCAGTTTGAATGAGTACCCAATCGGTATCGGTACCAATTTGTCCAGGCGATAAGCGGTTACTGCAACAGGTACCGTTGCCCATCTGATAACTGTCATTTTGTCCCCAGCCCCATAGGGTTCCGTTGGTTTTAAGAGCGATGGTAAAGCCGTTACTGGCAGAAACTTGGGTCCAATTAGCATCGGTTCCCATTTGGGTAAAAGTGTTAAGATAGCTCACAGTGCTTCCTATACCCAATTGCCCGGTTGAGTTATCTCCGGTGCACCACATAGTCCCATTAGTTTTGATAGCAAAAGTATCATAAGGGCCACAAACTACTTGTTGCCAATCAGCCGTTGCAGTTATTTGTGTTGGGGTCCATTTATCAGTTTGGGTGCCATCACCTAACTGTCCGAAAGCAGAATTGGAACCCCAGCCCCATAGAGTACCATTGGGTTTTAGTCCTAAATTAAAATAATTCCCCGAAGAAATTTCGCTAAAGCATTGGGCGTTAAGGCCAAGGGCATAGCCTAAAAATCCTAATAGGAGTAGTTGTTTTTTCATCAATTGCGTTTCCTTTTATCTTGAGAAATATTTATTCTTTGACAAATTTTTCGCTAACC
>NZ_JASGBP010000017.1 GCF_030053345.1 Flavobacterium sedimenticola | reverse complement strand
GTACACCCCGGCACGGTGATAGCGGTAGGCTCACTCACGGCTGTCGTTCCGCCATTACCCAGTTGGCCAAAGTCATTTGACCCCCAGGTATAAATGGCACCATTAGCCTTTTGGGCTATGCCGTGAAACCATCCGCCGGTTACTCTTACCCAGTCGGTATCGGTACCTATCTGCACGGGCTGTGTTCGATTCGTGGTGGTACCGTCACCCACTTGTCCGGTATCATTACGCCCCCAGCCCCACAGGGTGCCGTCACTCTGTATCCCATAGGAGGTACTGTACCCGGTACCGATATAGACCCAGTTGGTATTGGTGCCTACTTGCACCGGGGTATCTCTAAAGTAAGCTGCCGGAAAAGTATCTCCGGCCTGACCTTGGCCACCTGCACCCCAGCCCCACAGAGTTCCGTTGGTTTTCAGGGCCAACGCATGGCCATAACCGGCACTGATGGTGGCCCAATCGGTTTCCGGGCGCAACTGGGTGGGGTATTGTCGTGAGCCTACATTCGAAGGGCCGACCAATCCGGTACTATTACCGCCCCAGCCCCATAGGGTACCATTGCTTTTTATGGCTAAAGCGGTGCGAACAATTCCAGCGGTCTCTATTATTGACCAGTCTGTATCGGTACCTATTTGTCCCGGAGACAAGCGGTTGCTGCAACAAGTGCCATTACCCATCTGATAGCTGTCATTTTGTCCCCAGCCCCATAGGGTTCCGTTGGACTTAAGAGCGATGGTAAACCCGTTACTGGCAGAAACTTGGGTCCAATTGGTATCAGTTCCCATTTGGGTAAAAGTGTTAAGATAGCTCACAGTGCTTCCTATACCCAATTGCCCGGTTGAGTTATCCCCGGTGCACCACATAGTCCCATTAGTTTTGATAGCAAAAGTATCATAAGGACCACAAACTACTTTTTGCCAATCAGCTGTTGCTGTTATTTGTGTTGGGGTCCATTTATCAGTTTGGGTGCCATCACCTAACTGTCCGGCAGCCATATTGGACCCCCATCCCCATAAAGTACCATTGGGTTTTATTCCGAAGTTAAAATAATTCCCCGAGCTAATATCACTAAAACATTGGGCGTTAATGCCAAGGGCATAGCCTAAAAATCCTAATAAGAGTAGTTGTTTTTTCATCAATTGTGTTTCCTTTTATCTTGAGAAATATTTATTCTTTGACAAATTTTTCGCTAACCACCACCTTGCCATGAGCATGCAATACCAAAAGATACATCCCTTTGGGTAAGACTAGAGGAAGGGCAGCCTGCAACCGGCTACCCGCTACCGGGTTACTGCGATACACTACTTTACCCGTCATGTCATATATTTTCAACCCATTCACCACCGCATTGCCACGATACGCAAACTGCAAAGTCTCACCCACCGGGTTAGGGGAGATGACCATTTTTACTTCTTCAAAATCCTCAGTACCCAGCGTA
This sequence comes from Flavobacterium sedimenticola, assembly GCF_030053345.1. Lineage (GTDB taxonomy): Bacteria > Bacteroidota > Bacteroidia > Flavobacteriales > Flavobacteriaceae > Flavobacterium > Flavobacterium sedimenticola. The sequence goes on along the minus strand of NZ_JASGBP010000017.1, from coordinate 2,782 downwards.
CACCCCGGCACGGTGATGGCAGTAGGCAAACTCACGGCTGTCGTTCCGCCATTACCCAGTTGGCCAAAGTCATTCGACCCCCAGGTATAAATAGCACCATTGGCCTTTTGAGCCATACCGTGATTAAATCCGCCGGTTACTCTTATCCAGTCGGTATCGGTGCCTATTTGCACGGGCTGTGTTCGATTCGTGGTGGTACCGTCACCCACTTGGTTGGTATCATTACGCCCCCAGCCCCACAGGGTACCGTCACTTTGTATGCCGTATGAAGTACTATACCCGGTACCGATATACACCCAGTTGGTATTGGTGCCTACTTGTACGGGGGTGTCCCTAAAGTAAGCCGCGGGAAAAGTATCTCCCGCCTGGCCTTGTCCACCGGCACCCCAGCCCCATAAAGTACCGTTAGTTTTCAGGGCTAAGGCATGACCATTACCGGCACTGATGGTGGCCCAATCGGTTTCCGGGCGCAATTGGGTAGGGTATTGCCGTGAGCCTACATTCGAGGGGCCTACAAGCCCGGTTGAGTTCAATCCCCATCCCCATAAGGTTCCATTATTTTTTAAGGCTAAGGCTGTTCTTAAGTTTGCAGTTTGAATGAGCACCCAATCAGTATCGGTGCCTATTTGTCCCGGCGATAAGCGGTTACTGCAACAAGTACCGTCACCCATCTGATAAGTGTCGTTTTGCCCCCAGCCCCATAGGGTTCCATTGGTTTTAAGGGCGATGGTAAACCCGTTACTGGCAGATACTTGTGTCCAATCGGTTGTTGTACCAACCTGAGCAAAAGTATTAATATAGTTTATGGTGCTTCCTATACCCAATTGCCCGGTAGAATTATCGCCAGAACACCAGAGGCTGCCGTTTGTTTTAATGACAAAAGTATTATATGGCCCGCAAACTGCTTGTTGCCAATCGGTAGCAGTATTAAGTTGTGTCGGATTGTAAAAATCAGCCTCGCTTCCATTGCCCATTTGTCCGAAAACAGAAGAGCCCCAGCCCCAGAGCGTACCATTGGGTTTAAGGCCTAAATTAAAATAATTCCCTGAACTGATACTGCTAAAACATTGGGCGTTAATGCCAAGGGCATAGCCTAAAAATCCTAATAAGAGTAGTTGTTTTTTCATCAATTGTGTTTCCTTTTATCTTGAGAAATATTTATTCTTTGACAAATTTTTCGCTAACCACCACCTTACCACTGGCATGCAATACCAGCAGGTAAATCCCTTTGGGCAAAACTAGGGGCAATGTAGCCTGCAACTGGCTACTCGCTACCGGGTTACTGCTATACACTACTTTACCCGTCATATCATATATTTTCAACCCATCCACCACCGCATTGCCACGATACGCAAACTGCAAAGTCTCACCCACCGGGTTAGGGGAGATGACCATTTTTACTTCTTCAAAATCCTCAGTACCCAGCGTACACCCCGGCACGGTGATGGCAGTAGGCAAACTCACGGCTGTCGTTCCGCCATTACCCAGTTGGCCAAAGTCATTCGACCCCCAGGTATAAATGGCACCATTGGCCTTTTGAGCCATACCGTGAAACCAGCCACCGGTAACTCTTACCCAGTCGGTATCGGTACCTATTTGCACGGGCTGTGTTCGATTCGTGGTGGTACCGTCACCCACTTGTCCGGTATCATTACGTCCCCAGCCCCACAGGGTGCCGTCACTCTGTATCCCATAGGAGGTGCTGTGTCCGGTACCAATATACACCCAGTTGGTATTGGTCCCTACTTGTACGGGGGTATCTCTAAAATAAATGGTAGGAAAGGGATCCCCGGCTTGTCCGTAATTCCCGGCACCCCAGCCCCATAAAGTACCGTTAGTTTTCAGGGCTAAGGCGTGACCATTACCGGCACTGATGGTGGCCCAATCGGTTTCCGGGCGCAACTGAGTAGGATATTGTCGTGAGCCTACATTCGAGGGGCCGACCAATCCGGTACTATTACCACCCCAGCCCCATAAGGTCCCATTGCTTTTTAGTGCCAAACCAGTTCTAATTGTACCGGAAGTTTGAATGAGCGACCAATCAGTATCAGTACCAATTTGTCCCGGCGATAAGCGGTTACTGCAACAAGTGCCGTCACCCATCTGGTAGCTGTCATTTTGTCCCCAGCCCCATAAGGTTCCATTGGTTTTAAGGGCGATGGTAAACCCATTACTGGCAGATACTTGGGTCCAATTGGTATCGGTTCCCATTTGAGTAAAAGTGTTAAGATAGCTCACAGTGCTTCCTATGCCCAATTGTCCGGTTGAATTATCCCCGGTGCACCACAGTGTCCCATTAGTTTTGATAGCAAAAGTATCATAAGGACCACAAACTACTTTTTGCCAATCAGCCGTTGCAGTTATTTGTGTTGGGGTCCATTTATCAGTTTGGGTGCCGTCACCTAACTGTCCAGCAGCCATATTGGACCCCCATCCCCATAAAGTACCATTGGGTTTTATTCCGAAGTTAAAATAATTCCCCGAGCTAATATCACTAAAACATTGGGCGTTAATGCCGAGGGCATAACCTAAAAATCCTAATAAGAGTAGTTGTTTTTTCATATTTTTATAAAGTTCTCCATCATTTTTGTGCTTTAAATTCATTAAAGCTCCCCTCCTAAATTAGGAGGGGTGTCTCGTCCTACGGACGAGACGGGGTGGTGCAGGACGAGATGGGGTGGTATCACTCCTTCACAAACCGCTCACTAACCACCACCTTGCCATGAGCATGCAATACCAAAAGATACATCCCTTTAGGTAAGACTAGAGGAAGGGCAGCCTG
>NZ_JASGBP010000016.1 GCF_030053345.1 Flavobacterium sedimenticola | reverse complement strand
AAAAAAAGGCGGCGACATACTCTCCCACATTACTGCAGTACCATCTGCGCAGTCGGGCTTAACTTCTCTGTTCGGAATGGGAAGAGGTGAGCCCCGACGCAATAACCACCTTAAGTTGTTGTTTAAGGTTTCAGGTTGTAAAGTTTCAGGTTAATAACCCGTAAACTCTAAACTCGCAACTTTAAACGCAGCTTCGCTGCAAATATCTTAACATACTGAGATAAAATTCATTTTGTCAGCCCCAACTTCATTGGGGAAGAAAGGGTGCACCGGGCCTTGCGGCCCGAATGCGACGTACATAAGCTTACGGGTTATTAGTACTACTCGGCTATGACATTACTGCCTTTACACCTATAGCCTATCAACGTGGTCATCTTCCACGACCCTTAAAAGAAATCTCATCTTGTGGTGGGTTTCGCGCTTATATGCTTTCAGCGCTTATCCCTTCCAAACGTAGCTACTCTGCAGTGCCCCTGGCGAGACAACAGATACACTAGAGGTTTGTCCAATTCGGTCCTCTCGTACTAGAATCAGATCCACTCAAATTTCTAACGCCCGCAGTAGATAGAGACCGAACTGTCTCACGACGTTCTGAACCCAGCTCGCGTGCCACTTTAATGGGCGAACAGCCCAACCCTTGGGACCTTCTCCAGCCCCAGGATGTGACGAGCCGACATCGAGGTGCCAAACCCCCCCGTCGATATGAGCTCTTGGGGGAGATCAGCCTGTTATCCCCGGCGTACCTTTTATCCTTTGAGCGATGGCCCTTCCATGCGGAACCACCGGATCACTATGCTCTACTTTCGTACCTGATCGACCTGTATGTCTCTCAGTCAAGCTCCCTTATGCCATTGCACTCTACGCACGGTTACCAAGCGTGCTGAGGGAACCTTTAGAAGCCTCCGTTACTCTTTTGGAGGCGACCACCCCAGTCAAACTACCCACCAAGCAATGTCCCCCGCTTGTGCGGGGTTAGACCTCAGATAAGCAAAGGGTGGTATTTCAACAATGACTCCACAACGCCTGGCGACGCCATTTCACAGTCTCCCACCTATCCTACACATCACTTATCCAAGACCAATACTAAGCTATAGTAAAGGTGCACAGGGTCTTTTCGTCCCACTGCGGGTAATCGGCATCTTCACCGATACTACAATTTCACCGAGCTCATGGCTGAGACAGTGTCCAGATCGTTACACCATTCGTGCAGGTCGGAACTTACCCGACAAGGAATTTCGCTACCTTAGGACCGTTATAGTTACGGCCGCCGTTTACTGGGGCTTCAATTCAATGCTTCTCCGAAGATAACATCTCCTCTTAACCTTCCAGCACCGGGCAGGTGTCAGGCCCTATACCTCATCTTACGATTTTGCAGAGCCCTGTGTTTTTGATAAACAGTCGCCTGGACCTTTTCACTGCGGCCCACATCGCTGTGGGCGACCTTTCTCCCGAAGTTACAGGTCTATTTTGCCTAATTCCTTAGCCATGAATCTCTCGAGCACCTTAGGATTCTCTCCTCGACTACCTGTGTCGGTTTACGGTACGGGTACTTGTAATCTAAGTTTAGAAGGTTTTCTTGACAGCCCTTAGGTACACTATCACTTTGTCCGAAGACGCCGTGTACTATCGCATTTCACCAGTCCCCGCGCATTTTACTACGGGACCTATAGCTAGGTGCTTTAACGAGCTATTCCGTCAGCTCGCGGTACTTTCATCACTGTGTCACTCCATCACAATTACAAGTAGTACGGGAATATTAACCCGTTGGCCATCGACTTCCCCTTTCGGGTGCGCCTTAGGACCCGACTAACCCTCAGCTGATTAGCATAGCTGAGGAAACCTTAGTCTTTCGGTGTGCGGGTTTCTCGCCCGCATTATCGTTACTTATGCCTACATTTTCTTTTCTAACCGCTCCAGCATGCCTCACGACACACCTTCAACGCTGTTAGAATGCTCCCCTACCACTGATATTACTATCAATCCATAGCTTCGGTAGTATGCTTATGCCCGATTATTATCCATGCTCGTCCGCTCGACTAGTGAGCTGTTACGCACTCTTTAAATGAATGGCTGCTTCCAAGCCAACATCCTAGCTGTCTGGGCAGACAAACCTCGTTTTTTCAACTTAGCATACATTTGGGGACCTTAGCTGATGGTCTGGGTTCTTTCCCTCTCGGACATGGACCTTAGCACCCATGCCCTCACTGCTGGTAAACATTATATAGCATTCGGAGTTTGTCAGGAATTGGTAGGCGGTGAAGCCCCCGCATCCAATCAGTAGCTCTACCTCTATATAACTTAATTCCAGCGCTGCACCTAAATGCATTTCGGGGAGTACGAGCTATTTCCGAGTTTGATTGGCCTTTCACCCCTACCCACAGGTCATCCGAAGACTTTTCAACGTCAACCGGTTCGGACCTCCACTATGTGTTACCACAGCTTCATCCTGCCCATGGGTAGATCACACGGTTTCGCGTCTACCACTACCGACTAAAGCGCCCTATTCAGACTCGCTTTCGCTACGGATCCACACCTGAAGTGCTTATCCTTGCCGGCAACGGTAACTCGTAGGCTCATTATGCAAAAGGCACGCCGTCACCCCTTAAAGGGCTCCGACCGCTTGTAAGCGTATGGTTTCAGGATCTATTTCACTCCGTTATTCACGGTTCTTTTCACCTTTCCCTCACGGTACTGGTTCACTATCGGTCTCTCAGGAGTATTTAGCCTTAGCGGATGGTCCCGCCAGATTCAGACAGGGTTTCACGTGCCCCGCCCTACTCAGGATACCACTATCTATTACATCGCTTACCTGTACGGGGCTATCACCCTGTATCGCAGACCTTTCCAGGTCCTTCCAGTTCACTTTGCATAGAATGTCGTGGTCCTACAACCCCAAAATTGCCGTAACAACTCTGGTTTGGGCTAATCCGCGTTCGCTCGCCACTACTTACGGAATCACTTTTGTTTTCTTCTCCTCCGCCTACTTAGATGTTTCAGTTCAGCGGGTTTGCTCATCTATCGATGTGACATGTCTTCAACATGCCGGGTTGCCCCATTCGGATATCTGCGGATCAATCAGTATGTGCCTGTCCCCGCAGCTTTTCGCAGCTTATCACGTCCTTCTTCGCCTCTGAGAGCCTAGGCATCCCCCATACGCCCTTATTTTGCTTATTGTACTTGTTACTTATTACCTATTTAAATAGATAATTCGTGTTCTTTCTACTTTTTAAATGTATTTTTATCTCAATATGTCAATGAACGGTTAGCCCTTAGCTGACAGCTGTCAGCTTTTAGCTTTTTGGTGGAGAATATCGGAGTCGAACCGATGACCTCCTGCGTGCAAGGCAGGCGCTCTAGCCAGCTGAGCTAATTCCCCCTTCTTCTAGCCGTTAGCTATCAGCTATCAGCAGTTAGCGGATTGTTGATGCCCAACTTCTAAAATTTCCCTCTAAGCATACTAGTAGTCCCGGGCAGACTCGAACTGCCGACCCCTACATTATCAGTGTAGTACTCTAACCAGCTGAGCTACGAGACTCTGTATTTGCTTATTATATCTTGAACTAACAGCGAGAGTAAAAAAAACGTCCAATCCCAATTACCTAAACCCTTTTTTCGTCTCTAGAAAGGAGGTGTTCCAGCCGCACCTTCCGGTACGGCTACCTTGTTACGACTTAGCCCCAGTTACTAGTTTTACCCTAGGCAGCTCCTTACGGTCACCGACTTCAGGTACCCCCAGCTTCCATGGCTTGACGGGCGGTGTGTACAAGGCCCGGGAACGTATTCACCGGATCATGGCTGATATCCGATTACTAGCGATTCCAGCTTCACGGAGTCGAGTTGCAGACTCCGATCCGAACTGAGACCGGTTTTGTAGATTCGCTCCTGGTCACCCAGTGGCTGCTCTCTGTACCGGCCATTGTAGCACGTGTGTAGCCCAAGGCGTAAGGGCCGTGATGATTTGACGTCATCCCCACCTTCCTCACGGTTTACACCGGCAGTCTTGCTAGAGTTCCCGACTTGACTCGCTGGCAACTAACAACAGGGGTTGCGCTCGTTATAGGACTTAACCTGACACCTCACGGCACGAGCTGACGACAACCATGCAGCACCTTGAAAATCGTCCGAAGAAAAGCATGTTTCCACGCCTGTCGATTCCCATTTAAGCCTTGGTAAGGTTCCTCGCGTATCATCGAATTAAACCACATGCTCCACCGCTTGTGCGGGCCCCCGTCAATTCCTTTGAGTTTCATTCTTGCGAACGTACTCCCCAGGTGGGATACTTATCACTTTCGCTTAGCCACTCAGATTGCTCCGAACAGCTAGTATCCATCGTTTACGGCGTGGACTACCAGGGTATCTAATCCTGTTCGCTCCCCACGCTTTCGTCCATCAGCGTCAATCCACAAGTAGTAACCTGCCTTCGCAATTGGTATTCCATGTAATATCTAAGCATTTCACCGCTACACTACATATTCTAGTTACTTCCTTGTAATTCAAGTCTTGCAGTATCAATGGCCATTCCACAGTTGAGCTGCGGGCTTTCACCACTGACTTACAAAACCGCCTACGGACCCTTTAAACCCAATGATTCCGGATAACGCTTGGATCCTCCGTATTACCGCGGCTGCTGGCACGGAGTTAGCCGATCCTTATTCTTACGGTACCGTCAAGCTCCCTCACGAGGGAGTGTTTCTTCCCGTACAAAAGCAGTTTACAATCCATAGGACCGTCTTCCTGCACGCGGCATGGCTGGTTCAGGCTTGCGCCCATTGACCAATATTCCTCACTGCTGCCTCCCGTAGGAGTCTGGTCCGTGTCTCAGTACCAGTGTGGGGGATCTCCCTCTCAGGACCCCTACCTATCGTAGCCATGGTAAGCCGTTACCTTACCATCTAGCTAATAGGACGCATGCTCATCTTGTACCGTTGGAACTTTAATAATCAAGTGATGCCACTTGAAAATACTATGAGGTATTAATCCAAATTTCTCTGGGCTATCCCTCTGTACAAGGTAGATTGCATACGCGTTACGCACCCGTGCGCCGGTCTCAAAGTTGCAAGCAACTTCTACCCCTCGACTTGCATGTGTTAGGCCTGCCGCTAGCGTTCATCCTGAGCCAGGATCAAACTCTTCATCGTATATTGTTTGCTCTTACAAGCTAATTTATAGACAAAGGCTAGGCTTAATTCAAATCTTCCGATTCTCTTACTCTCTTTTTTGTTGTCCCGATTATCAATCGGGACGGCTGTCAATTCAATATGTCTATGAACGTATCACTCTTATTTTATTCCGCCAACCTCTCGATTAGCGGGTGCAAAAGTAAGCATCTTTTTTAAACTAACAAGTAATTTTAAAATTATTTTTGAATTTATTTT
>NZ_JASGBP010000015.1 GCF_030053345.1 Flavobacterium sedimenticola | reverse complement strand
ACTACGTCTAACTGTACGCAACCGGTAGGTTATGTATCGAACAGTTTGGATTGTGACGATACCCGTAATTTTGTTTATCCGGGGGCCCCTGAGATTTGTTTTAACAATATCGATGATGATTGCGACGGTATTAAATCAGAAGGCTGTCAGCCGGTGGCATCGAGCTTAACGGCGGCTTACCCGAATAATTTGGTGTTGGGTTCTATCAGTACGACTATCTTGGCGACTATCCCGACGGTATCGGGAGGATTCCCTATAACAGGTTATGTATTTGAGATTACCAACATGACCAGCAATCAAACGGTAACGTTGCCACGTTCAATTAATAAGTTTAATTTAACGATGACCAATATTTATGCTTATGACACTCCGTTTGCTATTCGCGTAAAGGTTATCGTAAACGGAGAGGAGCAACCTTATTTAGGGGATACCCGCGTTATCCGAACCCCTGCCTTGGCGAGTCCGTCCTTAGTAACGACTCAGTGTTCTCAAAGTTTACCAATAGGTACTACTATTGTTAGTGCTTCGGTAACCGGTGCAACGGATTATGAGTTTACCATTACTTCTCCAACGTTTACTTCTCCGTCGAGTCAGGTTATTACCAGACAGGTGAACAATTTTAGATTGTCTATGATGCCGAACTATACACCGGCTTACAATACGGTATATAACATTTCGGTACGCGCTAGGGTAGCCGGAGCATGGTCAACCTCACCAAGTACTTGTACGATTACTACGTTAGGTGTGCCAACGACTTCATTAGTAGCCTCACAATGTAATGTTGAGATTCCGGGCTTGAGCACGACTTTAACTGCGACCAATGTGGCGTATGCTACGGAGTACAAGTTTAAAGTATCTAAAGTAGCAGAGCCTGAGGTAGAGGAAGAGGTAAGTGTTGTTGGTCAACCGTTATTGTTGTTGACTAATTTAACGACAGTTGCGGCGGATTATGAGACGGATTATAATGTATGGGTTAAAGCCGGTTCTACGGTTAATGGTATTACTACTTGGGGTGATTATGCGGCCGTACCGTGTGTGGTTACTACACCGCTTACTCCTACGGTTCGTATTGTAGGTTTAGCCGGAGATTGTGAAACAGGATACACCCCGGCTTCATTATCTACGGTAATTACGTCAGAGACTTACCCAAGTGCGCGATACCGTTTTTACTTGAAGGGATATGATTTGAGTACTAACTTAATCTATGACCACTATGTAGATCGCAACACGAACGATGTTACCTTGGCGATGTTCCCGGCCATTCCGAGTGGATTGGATTATTACATCAGCGTTGCGGTTAAGTTAGGTCCTGCGGTAGTTATACCGAAGGAAGAGTGTTTGATTTTTATTCCGACACCACCATCAAGAGTAACGGCTTTACCATTGGAAGTAACCGCTTATCCGAATCCGTTTGCGGGCAGCTTTAGTTTGGCGGTAACGACTTCAAGTCAATCCAGTATCGACATTAAGGTGTATGATATGGTTGGCCGATTGGTAGAGCAACGTGTGGTGAGAGCCTCAGCTGTTGAGAGTACGACTATCGGCGATAGATACCCAAGTGGTGTTTACAACGTAGTGGTGACTCAAGATGAGGAGGTACAAACCGTGCGTGTGGTAAAACGCTAATATTACATTAGAACTTCTTACTATAGAAAATCCCTGCCATTGGCAGGGATTTTTTGGTTAGGGTTGTTGCGTCTCAAAGCATGATTTATTAGTTTTTAAAACTTATGTATATTCTTACTTAAGTAAATCCCTCGAAAACGAAATAATATCGATTAAAAGCACAATAAATCCGACCAAATGTTTGTTTGTGATTGGTTAACAATTAGTTAATATTTTTTTATTTGCAAGATGCATTTATTGCTTAGTTTTGTTATCGTTTTAAACTTTTTTATATGAAAAACATTTTACTTTTTAAGAAGCCTTCTTGGCTTTTTTTGTGGAGTTTTGCTTTGTTGGTGTTATTGGTGCCAGAAAAAGTGTTTAGTCAGTCATTATTGGTTGATGATTTTACAGGTACCATTGGAACAAATTTAACCGCAAATGGGTGGGTCGCTCATAGTGGTTCCGGAACTGGTCCCATGACAATAACTAGTCCAGGGTTAAGTTATTCCGGCTATCTTTCTTCAGGTGTAGGAAATGCGACATCTCCCTCTGGAAACAGTGAAGATGTAAATAAAGCATTTACTAGTACGAATTCAGGAAGTGTATACTTTTCTTTTATGGTCAATGCAAGTCCAAGTGTTACAACAACAGACTACAGTATACATTTATGTCAGTCTTCTGGAGCAACAGCAAGTGGTTTTTTTGGAAGAGTTTTTATTCAAAAGGATGGGACAACTGGTTTGTTGAGATTTGGATTAACCAAGTCTTCAGCTGCTGCCTCTGCTGTTAACACAAGTTATTCGTATGCTACAGGAACCACCCATTTTATAGTTGTTAAGTATACGTTCAATACAGGAACCACAACAGATGATACAGTGTCAATGTGGGTTAACCCAACGCCAGGAAGTGCTGAACCGGTTGCTACTATTTCTAATGTTACTGATGCAGTAACGGATGCCACAGCTTTATCTGCTATTGCAATAAGACAGTTCGCTACAACAACACTTGCGCGTTTTGATGGGATTCGGGTAGGAACTACTTGGGCCAGTGTAACGCCTTCGTCAGTATCTGCTCCAACAGTGACCAATACAGCTGTAGCATCCATAACTTTTAATTCTGCCACACTAGCCGGTAATGTAACGTCAACCGGTGGTGCTGCGATAACGGCCAACGGTTCGGTTTACTCACTCACCAGCGTTAATAATGCGCCTGCCATTAACGGTACAGGGGTTACTAATTTACAGACATCAAGTCCAGGTTCAGGTACAGGTTCCTTTTCTAACGGAACAGGTAACGTGCTTTTAGTCAATAGGCAATATAGTTATAATGCTTATGCCACCAATAGTATAGGAACATCGTATGGTACCGGGGCTACTTTTTACACCCTAGCCGTTACGCCTAATATGCCAACGGTTGGTTCGCCTACAGTAAATACCTTAAATGTTTCTATTGATACCAATGATGACAATCCTTCCGGAACCGAGTATGCCATTCAAGAAATCGGAGGACAATATGTTCAGGCTGACGGCTCTTTGGGTGTTTCTACAGTTTGGAGGACAGAAACGCAATGGGGTGCTACAGTAACCGTGACAGGCTTGTCTTCCAATACACTTTATGCTTTCCAAGTAAAAGCCAGAAACGGCAGTAATGTGGAGACCGGTTTCGGAGGCTCTGCTTCGGGTACCACAAATATCAGTCAATCTCCAACGATTGAAGCCGATCCATTACCTGTTTTTGGTTCTGTTTGTATCAATACGAGTGCCACTCAAAGTTTTGCTTTTATCGGGTACAATTTGACGAATCAAACGGTAACGGTAGGTCCGTTGACAGGATATACCTTTGCTACTTCTCTGAATGGGACCTATCAGGCTTCCTTAAACTATACTCCGGATGTGAATGGAGAATTGGCAGAAACCGTTTATGTTAAGTTTACGCCTACTGCTGTAGCAAACTATAATGGTTCGTTTGCCATTTCGGGAGGAGGAACAGTAAGTAGTACGAATGTAGCTGTTTCCGGGGCAGGAATTAATACAGCGGTTAGTGTGATTACCGGAAGCAATGCTTCCGTAACTTCAACTTCCGCGGTTTTGAACGGTTCTTTTACAGCCGGTTGCTCTGCTGTAACAGCTTCCGGGATAGAGTACAGTGTTAACAGTGATTTTACCGGTTCGAGTACCATGGCTTTGGGAGGAACAGCTTCATCATTATCCCCTAATACCACCTATTATTACAGAGCATTTGCTGTTGATGGAACAGGTGCGGTTTATGGTACGTCATCAAACTTTACCACATCCAATCTTTCTGCTCCGAATGTCTTAAATGCTTCAACGGTGGAGTCGGATTCCTTTTTTGCTAATTGGGAATCCGTAAGTGGTGCTACGGGTTATCGATTGGATGTAAGTCCATCACCTGATTTTTTAGGTTCAGTAACTACTCTTGCAAATTGGACTTTCCCAAATAATCCGGATGATAACATTATTGATTCAGGAGTAACAATCAATAATGCTAAAACATTAACCACTCAAGGTGGGGTAGGTACCATCAGTTATGCACCAGTACAATCGAGTACTACAAGTGCCGCTTCTGGTCCGGGATGGGATTCCGGTAGTGGTGTAAAATATTGGCAAATTGATATTTCAACTCTTGGGTATAGCCAACTAAAATTATCTTCAGCTCAACGTTCTTCAGGTACGGGACCTAGAGACTTTAAGGTTCAATATAAAATTGGGGCTGGTGCTTGGACGGATATACTAGGAGGAGCGATAACCGTAGCAAACAATTGGACTACAGGAGTTTTGAATAATGTTTCTTTACCGTCGGTTTGTGATAATCAGCCCTCTGTTTTAATCCGATGGATTATGACTTCAAATTTACAAGTGACTTCAGGAAATGTCGCTGCGGGAGGGACTAGTGGTATTGATAACATATTGATAACCGGTCAAGCTTCAACATATGTTTTAGGCTACGAAAATCTGAATGTAGGAAATACAACTAGTTATCAAGTAACAGGGTTAAATCCTCAAACTACTTATTATTACCGGGTACGTGCTACAAGCACGAACAGTACTTCTGCTAATTCTGATGTTAAATCGGTTACTACGGCTATGCCGGCGCCTACGTTTGCCAGTATTACACAGACCGAAGTACAGTGTGACGGAATAGGCGTTACGTCATTTGATGTTAACGGATTGCTTCCAAATACTTCTTCTACTTTATACTACACCATCAATGGCGGTAGTGAAACCTCAGTTTCGTTAGCCGCTAATAGCGGAGGTTTGGCTTCTTTTACGTTGCCTTTAACTTTTGCTAATAACGGGCAGACCTTACAAGTGACTTCTGTGGAGTTGACGGGTTCACCCGCTTCTAATGTAGCTGTTTCAGGAGGTAACAGTGCTATTGCTTTGGTTGTTACCGCCCGAGCGACCCCAACCTTTACACAAGTAGGGTCGGTGTGTTCGGGATCGACCATCAGTGCCTTGCCAACCACTTCCTTGAACGGTATTACCGGTACATGGTCTCCGGCTTTGAATACTACTGCTACAACAACTTATACTTTTACGCCAGGTGAGTTTGAATGTGCCAATTCTACCACTATGGAGATTGTAGTGATTCCGCAGTCTACTTGGTACCGTGATTTTGACGGTGACGGCTTTGGTGATTTGGCTACTACTACGTCTAACTGTACGCAACCGGTAGGTTATGTATCGAACAGTTTGGATTGTGACGATACCCGTAATTTTGTTTATCCGGGGGCCCCTGAGATTTGTTTTAACAATATCGATGATGATTGCGACGGTATTAAATCAGAAGGCTGTCAGCCGGTGGCATCGAGCTTAACGGCGGCTTACCCGAATAATTTGGTGTTGGGTTCTATCAGTACGACTATCTTGGCGACTATCCCGACGGTATCGGGAGGATTCCCTATAACAGGTTATGTATTTGAGATTACCAACATGACCAGCAATCAAACGGTAACGTTGCCACGTTCAATTAATAAGTTTAATTTAACGATGACCAATATTTATGCTTATGACACTCCGTTTGCTATTCGCGTAAAGGTTATCGTAAACGGAGAGGAGCAACCTTATTTAGGGGATACCCGCGTTATCCGAACCCCTGCCTTGGCGAGTCCGTCCTTAGTAACGACTCAGTGTTCTCAAAGTTTACCAATAGGTACTACTATTGTTAGTGCTTCGGTAACCGGTGCAACGGATTATGAGTTTACCATTACTTCTCCAACGTTTACTTCTCCGTCGAGTCAGGTTATTACCAGACAGGTGAACAATTTTAGATTGTCTATGATGCCGAACTATACACCGGCTTACAATACGGTATATAACATTTCGGTACGCGCTAGGGTAGCCGGAGCATGGTCAACCTCACCAAGTACTTGTACGATTACTACGTTAGGTGTGCCAACGACTTCATTAGTAGCCTCACAATGTAATGTTGAGATTCCGGGCTTGAGCACGACTTTAACTGCGACCAATGTGGCGTATGCTACGGAGTACAAGTTTAAAGTATCTAAAGTAGCAGAGCCTGAGGTAGAGGAAGAGGTAAGTGTTGTTGGTCAACCGTTATTGTTGTTGACTAATTTAACGACAGTTGCGGCGGATTATGAGACGGATTATAATGTATGGGTTAAAGCCGGTTCTACGGTTAATGGTATTACTACTTGGGGTGATTATGCGGCCGTACCGTGTGTGGTTACTACACCGCTTACTCCTACGGTTCGTATTGTAGGTTTAGCCGGAGATTGTGAAACAGGATACACCCCGGCTTCATTATCTACGGTAATTACGTCAGAGACTTACCCAAGTGCGCGATACCGTTTTTACTTGAAGGGATATGATTTGAGTACTAACTTAATCTATGACCACTATGTAGATCGCAACACGAACGATGTTACCTTGGCGATGTTCCCGGCCATTCCGAGTGGATTGGATTATTACATCAGCGTTGCGGTTAAGTTAGGTCCTGCGGTAGTTATACCGAAGGAAGAGTGTTTGATTTTTATTCCGACACCACCATCAAGAGTAACGGCTTTACCATTGGAAGTAACCGCTTATCCGAATCCGTTTGCGGGCAGCTTTAGTTTGGCGGTAACGACTTCAAGTCAATCCAGTATCGACATTAAGGTGTATGATATGGTTGGCCGATTGGTAGAGCAACGTGTGGTGAGAGCCTCAGCTGTTGAGAGTACGACTATCGGCGATAGATACCCAAGTGGTGTTTACAACGTAGTGGTGACTCAAGATGAGGAGGTACAAACCGTGCGTGTGGTAAAACGCTAATATTACATTAGAACTTCTTACTATAGAAAATCCCTGCCATTGGCAGGGATTTTTTTTGGCATACACGAAAT
>NZ_JASGBP010000014.1 GCF_030053345.1 Flavobacterium sedimenticola | reverse complement strand
CGCTAATATTACATTAGAACTTCTTACTATAGAAAATCCCTGCCATTGGCAGGGATTTTTTTTGGCATACACGAAATTGAGCTTGAGAGTCAAGATGTTGTTCTTGATTTTAGATTTTTGAGATGCCGTTGGTCTTTTTCTTTTAAGTTTATTAATCTGCGTTTAAAAAAAAAACGTAAGAAAAAGATGTAAAAATATTTTTCTCTTTTTCAGAGCTTTTCAGCCGTGTTACAATTTGTCGGATTTTTTGAGCAGTTTGTGGATGAATGACAGTATTTAGGGAATATTTTTTATCAATGTGTAAAAAAAATGTTAAATCCTGTATTTTGAAATCAAGCCAATATTCTATTTTAGCTCCAAATTCTAATACTAACTTATGTTTAAAAATTACAAGGCTTTGAGAGCAGACAGGGATGTCTTTCTCAAAAATGAAAATTCTATGCCATTTAGTGTCGGTTCGAAGACTACTAAAATGAAGTGGTTGTCGGGTTTGCTGTTGTTATGCTGTATGCTGTTTACAGGGCTGACGGCAAATGCACAGTTTTCGGGAACTACAGTAACTATGAATGGTTCGCCTGTAGCAGGTTCTCCATTTGCATCATTATCAGCCGCCATAACTGCGGTTAATGGACTTACAATAACGGGTCCGGTTGTGGTGACTTGTGGGACAGGTACAGAGACATCTCCTGCAGGAGGTTACTCTATAACGGCTACAGGTACTGCAGCAAACACTATTATTATTCAGGGTAATGGTGCGGCAAACAGTGTCATTACTGCGCCAGCACCAGCAGGTACCGCCGGTAACCTCAATGATGCTATCTTCAAAATTATTGGTGGGGATTATATCACTATTCAAGGGTTTGCCATGAATGAAAATGCTGCCAATACAGTTACTACGGCAGCTTCAAATACGATGGTGGAGTGGGGAGTAGCTTTATTGTATGCCAGTACCACTAATGGTGCTCAAAACTGTACGATTCAAAACAACACCATAACCTTGAATCGTACCTATCAAAATACGTTTGGTATTTACAGTAATTCAACACACTCTGCAACAACAATCACTACATCTGCCACAGCTACAACAACAGCCGGTGGTAATAGTGGTTTGAAAATTTACAGTAATACCATCACTAATGTCAACAACGGTATTGTTGTTATTGGTCCAACAGCTATTGCTGATGTCAATACCGGGGTTGAAATAGGAGGGTCCGGTTTGGGTAATACGATTACAAATTACGGAACCACCGGTACTTTTTCTGGTTATGTTAACATGTCGGGTACAACAAATGGTGTTTTAGTGCGAAATTGTAATGGCTATATTATATCCCATAATACGATTAGCAGTTCCAATGGAGGAGTAACTTCTGGAACCTTAAACGGTATTCAGCAAACAGCCTCGACGAGTGCACCTACGGCAACGTTTACCAATACGATTAACAACAATAGTATTTCATTAAGAAGTGGACTTGCTGGTGGCGCAGTAAATGGTATTTTAGTGGCTTCAGGCTCAGCTAGTGCTACCAGTACACAAAATATTAATAATAACGATTTTAATAATTTTAGTCATACTGTTGCTGCATCAGGAACAATTACATTCATCTCAACTTCTTCTACGCATCAGTTTACAAACATCAACAGTAATACTTTTACGGGTATTACGGTAAATACAACGGGAAGTGTCAACTTTATTGCGGCCAACTTTACGCGTCCGGCGAATGCAGTAACGAATGTCAATAACAATTCAATTGTAACCTCATTTACCAAAACAGGTGTTGGAGGAACTGTAAATTTTTATAATTCAAATTCCACAAGTCCAACTACGGTAACAGAAACGAATAGCGGAAATAATTTTTCCAACATTACCTTAACCGGAGCAACTACGGTCTCAGGTTGGATTAGTACTGATGGTTCAACTACGAGTCCGTTCGGACCTAGTAAAACAGTTACTAATAATACTTTTAGTAATATTACTACTGGTGCTTCCACTGTAACGCTTTTATCAGTAGGATATTCAAATAGCGGAAGCACTACAAACAATGTTTCCGGAAACACCATTAGTAATGTTGCCGGAGCATCGAGTATTACGGGGATAGCCTCGGCTCAAGGAGCACAGAATTTCTTCAACAATACTATTTCTGGTTTAACGACAACTGGTGGAAATACTGTTAGTGGTATTAGTATCAGCGGTGGTTCAACACAAAATGTTTATTCCAACGTAATATCAAACTTAGAGGCTAACAATGCTTCCGGTGCAGTTAATGGTATTTTAGTTTCTTCGGGAGCTACAACAACCTTGTATAACAACAGGATAGGAGATTTGCGCACACCAATAGCTAATGCAAGCAATCCTTTAGTAGGGATCAACATTACAGGAGGAACAACGGTAAATGCATACTATAATACCGTTCATATAAGCGCAAGTAGTACTGGTGCCTTATTTGGTTCCAGTGCCATTTCAGTATCTTCAACGCCAACAGTTACATTAAGAAATAATATTTTTA
This sequence comes from Flavobacterium sedimenticola, assembly GCF_030053345.1. Classification (GTDB taxonomy): domain Bacteria; phylum Bacteroidota; class Bacteroidia; order Flavobacteriales; family Flavobacteriaceae; genus Flavobacterium; species Flavobacterium sedimenticola. Next base: position 5,647 of record NZ_JASGBP010000014.1, on the reverse strand, counting down.
GTAATGTCTCTACTACAGCCGGAGCAGGTTTGGCTGTGGCTCACAGAAGATCGTCAACTACTTTAACTTCTTATGCAGCAGCATCCAACAATAATTTGTTCTTTACGAATTCATCGTATTATACTGATGGAACAAATACAGATGCAACCTTTGCCGCATATAAAACACGTGTTGCCTCTCGTGATGCTTCCTCAGTGTCCGAAAACGTTACTTCAACATTTTTAAGTACAACTTCAGGAAATGCTAATTTCTTAAAAATGAACACTGCTGTTGCGACTCAAGTTGAAAGTGGCGGTGCAGCTATATCAGGAATTACAACAGACTTTGAGGGGGATACTCGTAATGCCTCAACACCTGATATAGGGGCTGATGAGTTTGCCGGAACAGGTATTGATTTATCTGCGCCAAGTATCTCATATACTGCTTTAGGCAATTCAATTGCAACATCTACGAGATCTTTTAATAATGTGACTATGTCAGATGCTAGTGGTATTAATGGAACGGCAGGTACAAGTCCAAGAGTGTACTATAAAAAATCGACTGATGCGAATGATTTGACCGGTTGGAAATATGTAGAAGCAACAGGTTCTTCTCCATTCAGTTTTACAATCGATCATACCTTATTGAATGCCGGTTCAGTAACAGCCGGGGATGTAATTCAATATTTTGTAGTGGCTCAAGATGTAGCGGGTACACCAAATGTTGGAATTAATAGTGGAATATTTAATGCTGCACCAACTTCAGTAGCATTAACATCCGGAGCATTTCCTATCACAGGTACAATCAATAGTTATACAATAACACCTTCAATTGCAGGAACAAAAACAGTTTGTCCTTCAGGATGTGATTATGCAACACTTACAGTGGCAGGCGGTGCCTTTGAAGCAATTAATAATGCTACGGTATCTGCAAATGTTGTCTTACAAATTACAGGTGATTTAACGGCTGAAACGGGTGCTGTCAAATTAAATGAATTTGCTTCTCCTTATACTGTAACAATTAAACCGTCTGGATCTGCTAGAACAATTTCCGGAACTACAACAGGTTCATTACTAGGATTCAATGGTGCTGACAGAGTAATTATAGATGGTTCATTAAGCAGTACTTCAAATACAGTATGCCCGGCAAGTTCTGCTTCAAGAGATTTAACTATTTCGAATACCAATACAGGTACCTCAAGTGCTGTTGTATGGTTCCAAACAAACGGAGCGAATGGCGCTACAAATAATACGGTAATGAACTGTAATATTGTTGGAAATGCCAGTACAACTACTTTAGTTGGAATTGGATCAGGGAGTTCAACAATTAGCTCTTCTTCTTTAGGAACCGGAAACAATAACAATAGTTTTGTTAACAACAACATTACTAAAGTTCAAATCGGTATTTATTCTCAAGGAGCCAGTGCTGCAAATAAAAACACAGGAACAATAATTAACCAAAATCAAATTAACGGCACTGTGGCTTCTTCTAATAATGTTAGGATAGCTGGTATTTTTGTTGGTTTTGAAAATAACATTACTATTTCTGGAAACAATATTGCTAATGTCTCTGGTTCATCAGGAGATGGTTTTGCAATTGCATGTGGTAGCATAGGTATTTCAACGACGGCTTTTACCGGTAACGAAGTTATCAACGCCACGGTTACCAACAATGTTATTGATAACATTAGGGCTGCCTCTACATTCTCGGTTAGTGGTATTTATTTTGTTACATCGACGAATTCAGGAACTAACTTAATAGCAAATAATGCTATTGCCAATACTTCTATTAATGGTACCTCAGGTGATTTTGGATCGGGAATCTTTGTTGGTGGAGGAGCGGTATCAACCAATGTTTATCACAATACCGTTTTCATGAGTGGTACTGCTACAGGGGGTAGTCAGCCAAACTTTGCTTTAGCGATAGGAGGTAGTAACCCAGCTGTTAATGTAAGAAATAATATTTTCATGAATAGTGCTGTCACCGGTGGAGGTACAGGATTAGGAGTTGGAGCTTATGCTGTGGGTGTTGGCTATTCAACATTTACTAATTTAGTATCTAACAATAACAATTACTTTACTTCAGGAACTGAAGCGAAATTTGCCAAAACAGGTAGTCTTGCTACAGGATCCGGAACAGACGTTGCTTCTTTAGCAGCTTATCAAACTGCAATTGGTCAAGATGGCGCTTCTTTAAATACTAATACAGTATTTACTTCTGCGACAGATTTACGACCGGATTCACTTAATGCTGCTAATGTGACTCTTTCTACTGCAGGTGCTGATTTGACTGCAGTTGTGGCTTCAGATATTGATTGCGGTACCAGAACGGCAACACCGAGTTTAGGATTTAAACAATTTGCAGTAGCAGGTTGTACTGCAGCTTCAGGGGGAACAATTTCACCGGCAACACAGTCTAAATGTGTTGGTCAAACAGTTTCGATGACTTCAACAGGTTTTGATTCCGGTTCCGGAATTTCTTATCAATGGGAAGTCTCTTCAACCTCGGGCTCTGGCTTTGCCAATGTTACCGGTGGTACAGGAGCTACCACTACATCGTATACCAGTGCAGCACTTACAGCCGGAACTTATTACTTCCGATTGAAAGTTACTTGTACTCCGGCTTCTGCAACAGGATATTCTAATGAATTGGTGGTAACGGTTTATCCTAACCCAACTGCTAGTGCCTCGAGTAATTCCCCTGCTTGTATAGGTGGTACTTTAAACCTTACCGGTACTACTGATGTAGGAACAAGTTTTACATGGACAGGCCCTAATAGTTTTGCCAGCACAAACCAAAATCCTTCCATTTCTTCCCTAACGGCTGCTGCCGCAGGAACCTACAGCTTTACAGCTACTGCTAATGGTTGTAGTTCGACAGTGGCCACAACTGTAGTTGCGGTTAATACAACTCCTGTTGCTCCAACAACATCAGGGTATAACGTTTGTTTGAACGGAAGTGTTCCTGTAGGTCAAGGGTTAACAGCATCTACCACTTCTACTTTAACAGGTAGCCAGACACTTAGTTTTAATGTGACGGCTCAACCAACGGAAACCCTTGTAGCTCCGGGCACAACAGTTGCTTCGGCAACAATGAATGCTTTACCTGCCGGCGCCACAATAACTAGTGTTGTTATCAATTATCCAGGTTTAGTTGCTTTGAGTAGTTCATGGAGAGCTGACATTAGATTAGGTTTAGGTGGAGCAATAGTAAATGCTGCTGCAGCCGACCCTTCTGCAGCAAACTCTGCGGGAACACTTAATTACACTCGCACAGCTACAACCGGTATTACATCCACAAACACAGGTGGTACAGTAAACTTATTGTATTGGGATAATGTTGATGATAATACTTCAGGTGCTGAAGCCACTTTCCCAACCGGTAACGGTGTGGCCACCGTAGTGGTAAATTACAGCTATCCGGCTACTATACAATGGTACACTGCTGCTACCGGAGGGACTTCAATCGGATCAGGGTCACCATTTAATCCGGTTGGTTTGGATCCTGCTTTACCAAATACTTCAGTTTCCGGAAATTATAATTATTATGCAGAAGCTGTTAACGGAAGCTGTGTGTCAACACGTACCTTAGCGGTATTTGCTGTGGGCGCCCCGCTTACGGCTAGTGCAAGTGCGGCTCCTGCTACTCCTATCTGTGCAGGAACTTCAGTAACTCTGTCATCAGCATTCACAGGTGGTGGCGGTAGCAATACCTACTCATGGAAAGTGGGCGGTACAGAGGTTAGTACTGCTGCTTCATTTAGTGTAACACCAGCTGTTACTACTACCTATGACCTTACAATAACTGATGCTTGTTTTCAAACAGCTACAGCTTCCGTAACGGTAACCGTTAATCCATTACCTGCTGCTGTAGTGGTATCCGGAGCAGGAACTTTCTGTTCCAATGCTACAATCACCGCTGATAATGGAGGTGATGGTACTATTTATTTCCAAGGAACTACGAGTGACGGAACTTCTACCGCTACTGCTTCAGTTTCCCAAGCCATAAGTACCTCAGGAACTTATTATTTCAGAGCGCAATCTGCAGCAGGATGTTGGGGTGTTCAAGGGTCAGCAGTTGTGGTAATTCAAACGCCTGTTAGCATCACTACAACTCCGGCTTCTATCTGTCAAGGAGGTCCTTCAGCTGCGTTGGAAGCATCGGCGAGTTGTCCGATGATTTATGTTGAAAACAATACCTTTACTATGGCAAATATACCTTCAACCGGAGCGCCAACCTATGTGCGTTCTTCTGGAGGGACTACTTATTCATCTAGTCAAACGGTGGCCTATTCTACTCAAGTTTTCAGACCTACCGTTACGGGTAGTTATGTGATAAACGGTTGTGCCAGTGGAGATACCCACATGCAATTGTATATTTCACCATTTACACCAGGTACTCCTGCCGTTAATTTCCTAGAAGCAAATGACGATGGTAATACTTTATGTTCAAGTGACCCAAGAATAACCAGAACTTTAACAGCTGGAGTTGATTATGTTTTAGTATACACACCGTTTAGTTCTGGTGTAGCAGTGACAGGTATTACTATAACAGTAACACCTCCTGTTGGCGGTGCCATCCAGACACCTACCGGTGCAGGTGTATTGAACTGGTATGCTGATGCGACCTCTTCTACAGTATTGGGTACAGGGGCATCTTTTGACCCAGTTGCCAGTGGTGCTATGGCTAATACGAATACACCGGGTACTACAACTTATTATGTGGCTTGTTCTTCTAGTTCTGCTTGTAGAACAGCGGTTAATTTTGTAATTACACCATCAGTTGTTCCTACCTTAAACTTCACAACCACTCATCCGGGTGAATTCTGTGAGGGTACCAACGTAACCTTTACAGCGACTACAGCTAATTTGAGTGGAGGAACCGCTAATTATGACTTTAAAGTGAATGGTAATTCGGTTCAAAACGGAGCTTCTAACACCTATGCTACCACTACTTTAGCTGATGGTGATACCGTATCGGTAGACGTTACCCTTTCGGGGGGTACTTGTTTGAGTACAAATTCGTTAAACGGTTCTATAGGTGTTACGGTGAATCCTAATCCAACGATTACGGCCACTGCCGGTCCTAATGGAACTATTTCGCCGGTAGGCGTGACTACGTTGCCATGTGATGGTTCAGGAGACAGAACCTATACCATTACTCCGGCTCCTGGTTATTTAATCAGTGACTTAACAGTAGATGGTGTTGCTTCTACGTCTCTCACTACAGGTTCTTATGCTGCGGGAGGTACTTATGTGTTTACTGATGCGGACTTGTTTACCGACGTATTTGTGAATCACACGATTAACGTAACGTTTGCTTTAGCTTGTACGAATTCAACGGCTCCAACCGGAATTACCGGAATTACTTCTATCTGTAACGGCGGTAGCACTACCTTAACCGTTCAAGGCGGAACTATGGGGTCTAATGCTGTAGTACAGTGGTTTACCGGATCTTGCGGAGGAACATCGGCCGGCACCGGTAATAGCATTACCGTGTCACCAACGTCAACCACAACCTACTATGTACGATATAGTGGTGATTGTAATGTTACCAGCTGTGCTTCGGTAGCGGTTAATGTGGTAGCCAATGTAACGTGGTACCGTGATTTTGACGGTGACGGCTTTGGTGATTTGGCTACGACTACGTCTAACTGTACGCAACCGGT
>NZ_JASGBP010000013.1 GCF_030053345.1 Flavobacterium sedimenticola | reverse complement strand
AATACGACATTGAATATTGTTAGTGTCGCCAGTGCAGGGACTCCGAGTTGTGTGAATCCGCAAACCAGCAGTGTTACCTTAACGGTGTTGCCATTACCAACGGCGAGTGCGTCGGTAAGTCCGACGACGATTTGTTCGAACAGCAGCGCTACCTTTACCTTGACCGGTACTCCGAATGCTACGGTAACGTATAACATCAACGGGGGAGCGAATCAAACGGTTACCTTAAACGGAGCGGGAACGGCAACCATTAGTGGTACTTACACGGCCAATACGACATTGAATATTGTTAGTGTCGCCAGTGCAGGGACTCCGAGTTGTGTGAATCCGCAAACCAGCAGTGTTACCTTAACCGTAGTCGACCCTCCAATTGCCGGAACGGATGCGAGTGTTACATTGTGTGTTTTAAGTTCGCCCACCGATTTATTTACATTATTAGGTCCAACAGCTCAATCAGGAGGAACGTGGTCTCCGGTATTAGCAAGTGGCACCGGTGTATTTGATCCTGCAGTTGATGCTGCCGGAGCATACACCTACACCGTATCAGGTATTGCTCCTTGTCCTTCAGCCTCAGCAACAGTAAATGTTACTGTGAATCCGGTTCCGAATGCAGGAAGTGATGGCACTCTGGCAATTTGCTCTAACCAAAATCCGGTAGATTTATTTAATTCATTAACCGGAACGCCACAGTCAGGTGGTGTTTGGTCACCAGCTTTGGCTAGTGGAACCGGAATTTTTAATCCGGCAGTAGATTCTTCTGGGACTTATACCTATACTATAACAGGAATATCACCTTGTGTTGATGCAACAGCGACAGTTACGGTTACGGTAACACCGGGTCCTGAGGCCGGAACAGACAATACCATAACATTATGTATAAATAGTAGTCCACAAGATTTGACACCGCTTTTAGGTCCTAACTCACAACCGGGAGGGACATGGACTCCAACTTTAGCCAGTGGCACAGGAGTATTTGATCCGGCTGTTGATGTGGCCGGAAACTATACATATACACTTAGCGGAACACAGCCTTGTGATAATGACTTTGCAGTAATAACAGTTACCGTTAATCCTGTTCCAAATGCCGGAGATAATAATGCTGTTGCATTTTGTTCTAATGGTACTGCACAAGATTTATTTCCGCTTTTGGGAGCTAATGCTCAAGCGGGAGGAACTTGGTCTCCGGGATTAGCAAGTGGCAGTGGTGTTTTTGATCCTGCGGTAGACGCGGCAGGCACTTATACCTACAGTGTCGGTGGAGGCTTGTGTGCGACAAGTACGGCAGATATTATTGTTTCTATTGAACAGGCGCCAAATTCAGGTGGGGCCGGACAGACATTGAATGTTTGTGTGAGCACTACATCGGTTGACTTATCGACAGGCTTAGATGGTACTCAAGATGTTGGTGTCTGGAGTGATGATGATTCAACAGGAGCATTATCGGGTGCAATTTTTAATCCTTCTGTCATTGGAGTAGGAACTTATCATTTTACCTATACAGTCAACGGAATAGCTCCCTGTGCCAATGCCACTTCAACCGTTACTGTAATTGTTAATCCGGCTCCGGTAGCCGGGAACAATGCTTCGCTGACGTTGTGTTCCACCGATGCAGCACAGGATTTATTTACTCTCTTAGGAACTTCTGCAGAAACCGGAGGGACGTGGTCCCCGGCATTAGCCAGTGGAACCGGTGTATTTAATCCGGCTGTTGATACTTCCAATACGTACACTTACACGGTTACATCAACGTATTGTCCTTCGGCATCCGCTAATGTCAACGTTACTGTTATACCGGCGGCAAATTCGGGTGGTATCGGACAAACCTTGAATACGTGTATCAATATCACTTCATTAGATTTAACAACAGGCTTAGACGGTACTCAAGGGACAGGTATTTGGAATGATGATGACAATACGGGAGCGTTATCCGGAACTATATTTAATCCGTCTGCTGTAGGTTTGGGAACGTATCATTTTACTTATACCGTGACCGGGACACCACCATGTGCTAATTCAACATCAACAGTTACTGTAGTGGTGAATCCGTTACCTAACGCAGGTACATTCACAGGTATGGTTTCCCTTTGTCCGAGTGTGGGTGTTTTAGATTTGAATACGTTATTATCAGGGCAAGATACGGGAGGGATTTGGACAGATAGTAGCGGAACAGCCGTAACATCCCCAATAAGCATCCTTAATTTGGTGGCCGGGACCTACAGTTATACTTATACCGTGACGAATTCATGTGGTTCTGACCCGGAAACAGTACAGTTTACGATTTTACCGACACCACAATTAGCAACGGTTAATATTTCGATATCACCATCTTGTTTGGGCTCTAATGTGATTGTGAATTTGAACGGAATGACGGATGGGACTTATACTTTGAGCTATGATCTGTCGGGTGCTAATACCTTAACCGGTCAAACGATTACGGTATCGATAGCTTCGGGTGTGGGTAACTTTACAATCCCTTCGGCATCCCTACCTAATACCGGAACAACAATTATTACGTTTAACAGCATCCTCAACACCGTAACGAACTGTTCCAATACATTAACAGGCGTATCTGTTCCAATAATTGTGAATCTGTTGGCAGATATCGATAGCGGTAATTTAACTGCTGCAGCAATTTGCTTTGGCAATGATGTAACGGTTGTTATTTCCGGAGCGGTTAATTTACCGGACGGAGTGTATCAATTTAATTATTCAATTCCGAACGGAAACCCAACCACAGGAAATTCGGGAAGTGTTACTATAACCGGCGGAGCAGGGCAGTTTACTATTCCGGCTTCGGTTTTTGCTACTGCCGGAAATTACACGGTTACCATTATCGGAATCGTGTCAACCTCCGGTTGTACGAATGCCAATGAAAACGCAACAGTTAATTTTGTGATTAATCCGATACCCGATTTAAGTACGGCTACCATGACGGTTCAAGATACATGTGCAAATTATGCCACTTTGGTAACCATCTCGGGTACTGTCAATATGCCTGATGGTGATTATGTGATTGATTATCTCTTGAGCGGCGCTAACTCGGCTTCCAATTCCGTTACGGTTACGTTTACCGGAGGCGTGGGAACATTCACCATACCGGCAACCGATTTAACGGTCAATGGTACCACAGCTTTGACAATTAGCCAACTCAATTCGGTAGTGACTACCTGTGGTGTTATGGGTAATGTTGTGCTCACAACGACCTTTAATGTAAATGATTTGGGTACGCCTACCATCATTCAGGATGGGAATCTTTTCTGTGAAGATGATGCGCCTACCCTTGAAGACCTTTCTAATAATTTGGTAGGTTTCCCTACAGTAACATGGTATGATGCTCCCACAGGAGGAACCGCTTACGCTTCTACCGATTTATTAGTTCATAACACTACGTACTATGCTGCTTTAACAGCACCAAGCGGATGTGAAGGTGCTGTTAGACTAGAAGTGACCGTTGATTTGACTATTTGCGATGATATTTTAATCCCGGATGGGTATTCACCAAATAATGATGGTATTAATGATACGTTTGAAATTGAAAATCTGCACATCATTTACCCGAATTTTAAATTGGAAATCTATAATCGCTACGGGAATTTAATCTATAAAGGAAACAGAAATACACCAAATTGGGATGGAACCACTAACCAAGGCGGATTGAATCTTGGAAACAATCTACTGCCAACCGGGGTCTATTTCTATATATTGTATTTTAATGACGGAACCCGAAAACCGGTTCAGGGGAGAGTATATCTAAACCGATAATGAAGATGAGCACTAGTATGAAACATAAACTAAAAAAATACCTTTCAGCAGTACTGATTGTATGGAGCGCTTCATCATTGTTGGCTCAGCAAGATCCGCAGTTTACGCATTATATGTATAATATGAGTGTAATTAACCCGGCCTATGCTACCGAGAATACTGATATTATTACCATGGGGGGGATGTATCGCGCGCAATGGGTTGGCATCAAAGGCGCTCCAACGACTCAATCGTTTTTTGTACACAAACCGTTATCTAAAAAAGTAGAAATGGGTATTTCTGTGGTGCATGATGAAATAGGTGATGTGGTAAAGGAAAGCAATATTTTTGCCGACTTTGCCTACGTATTATCCCTTTCAGAAACAACAAAATTATCCTTTGGGGTTAAAGGAGGAGTAACTCTTTTCAGCACTAATTTTAACGGATTTCAATACACCGACCCATTGCCGGATCCCGCTTTTCAAAACAATATCAGCCAAACGTTTCCCAACATCGGAGCCGGAACTTATTTGTTTGGCGATAATTATTATTTGGGTTTTTCAACACCTAATTTGTTGACCACAAAACACCTTGAAAATGTAAACGGGATTACCACCACCGGAGTGGAAGCGATTCACTATTTTTTCACCGGAGGTTATGTATTTACGTTCAACGGTAACGACAACTTTAAACTCAAACCGGCATTTATGGCGAAAGGAGTTTCAGGTGCGCCGGTGTCGCTCGATTTTACCACCAATGTTTTAATCAATAAAAAATTTGAAGCAGGTGTTGGTTATCGCATGGATGATTCGGTGAGTGGTTTGGCCAGTTTTTATGTCACGCCAACCCTGCGAATAGGATATTCCTATGATTACACACTCTCGAATTTGACCCGATTTAATTCGGGTTCACACGAAGTGTTTGTGTTGTTCGATCTTGATTTGGGTCGACTCTCCGGTAAAGGGTACGATAAATCACCACGATTCTTTTAATACGGATACTATGAAAAAAATCTTTTATATACTATTTGTTTTTTGCAGTATCACCACTCTTTTTGCCCAAAAAAAAGTCAGTGTTAAACAAGCCAACAGCTTGTTTGCCAAAAAAGCCTATGTGAAAGCCGCGGCTGCTTACGAACAGTTAGAGCAGTCGCAACAAGTGTTACAAAATTTGGGAGATTGTTATTATTACAATTTCCAAATGGATAACGCAGTGAGAGCATACGGACAACTGTTTTTTACCCACAAAGACAGCGTAAAAAAAGAAGTTTATTTCAGATATGCCAATGCTCTAAAAGGCATCAAAGATTTTGAGAAAGGCGATAAAATCATGTCGGAGTATTTAGGGTTCGAACAAAATACCCCTAAGTTCATGAAAAATGTAACTCGGAATACCCCTAACAGTTTTAAGCTCGAAATGATGTCTAAGAACAAAACCAACGGCGATTTCGGGATTGCTTTCTTTGGCGATAAAGTAACCTTTGCTTCCTTGCGTAACGGCGAATCTAAAGCCTACGGTTGGAACGATAGACCCTATTTGGATTTGTTTATGGCCGAAGTCAATGATAAAGGGCAATTGGTCAAAGTGGAACCTTTTCCGAAAACCATCAATACAGAAAAACACGAGAGTAATGCCACGTTCAGCGCCGATGGCAAAACCATGTATTTCAATCGTTCCGGAGAAAAACAGGTAGAAGTAAACAACGAAAGAGTCGCGACCATCAAAATCTATAAAGCCGAATTCGTAGATGGTAAGTGGACCAATGTTAAAATGTGTTCGTTCTCCAGCGATGAATATTCAGTAGAGCATCCGTTCTTAACCAAAGACGGTAAAAAGTTATACTTTGCCAGCGACATGAAAGGAACTATAGGTTCTATGGACATTTTTGTGGTCGATATTTTTCAGGACGGGACTTTTTCACAACCGCGAAATTTAGGCGAAACCATCAATACCATTCATCGGGAACAGTTCCCATTTGTCACCGAAGACGGAACGTTATACTTTGCTTCCGACGGTCATCAGGGTAATGGCAATCTCGATATTTTTATGAGTTATAAGTTGAGCGAAACCGAATTTGACAAACCCTTGAATTTGGGTTCAACCATCAACAGTGAGATGGATGACTTCAACTTTATCTTAGACGAAGCCAATGATAAGGGGTATTTTGCTTCCAATCGTACCGGCGATGATAATTTGTACACTTTTGTTCGAGAAGAGAATAAACTGCAATATTTGGTGGAAGGCGAGGTTCGAGATATGAAGTCGCTCGAGTTGTTACCGGGTGCTACCGTGAAATTGTTTGACGACCAAGGCAATCTTCTGGAAGAAATTTTGGTAGGCAAAGACGGCGATTTTGCCTTTAATACGGAGCCGAATAAGAAGTATAAAATCATGGCATTCAAAGATTTTTACATTCCGGCTGAGACAGAATTTGATACAAGTCAGAAAGGGAAAGTATACCTCGATTTACAAATGAAAGTACAATCGTATTACGATGCTGAGGACATCATCAACAAAAAAGACGACGGTACGGTTTTAATCGAATTGGAAAACATTTATTTCGATTTGGATAAATGGGACATCAAACCGCAGGCGGCTCAAGTATTGGATGTATTGGTGGGCTTACTGAAGAAATACCCGTACATGGAAATTCAAATTGGTTCGCATACCGATTCGCGCGCTTCCGAAATGTACAATCTGAGATTGTCTAACAAAAGAGCGGCTTCGGCCTTAGAATATTTAGTGAAAAACGGTATCAACAGAAAACGATTAAAATCGGTGGGTTATGGCGAAAGCAAACCGCTTATTATCTGTCCGAAAAACGATTGTACCGAGAGCGAACATGCTACCAACCGCCGTTGTACGTTTATGATTTTGAAATAGAGTTAGTTGTTAAGTGTTGTTATAAATTGGATTTTTTTGAACGAATGCATACTTTAACCGGTATGCATTTGTTTTTGAATCTAAGACTAACACTACATTAACACAAAAAATGCGCTAGGTTGGGTTCTTATCCCTATTTTTGTGATACAATTTTTGGTTATGAAAAAAAGAGATGCCTTGTGGTTCCTGATGACAGTGAGCATAATGACAGCACAGCAAAGACCCAAATTGGTCGTGGGAATTGTCATCGATCAAATGAAAATGGAGTATTTATACCGTTTTCAAAATGATTTTTCCGAGTCGGGTTTCAAACGATTAATGAATGAAGGTTACACCTTTCACAACATGCATTACAATTACATGCCTACTTATACGGCACCGGGACATGCTTCCATTTATACCGGAACGACACCCGCCATTCACGGCATTGTGAGTAACGAGTGGTTCCATCGTACCCTAAAGAAAGAAGTATATTGTACCGATGATGAAAGTGTGACTACTTTGGTTCCCGGAACGGAAAAAGAAGGCAAAATGTCGCCTAAAAATTTACAATCCACTACGATTACCGATGAATTAAAATTGGCCACCAACTTTAAAGGCAAAGTAATTGGGCTGAGTATTAAAGACCGGGGTGCCATCCTTCCGGCCGGGCATTTTGCCGATTGGGCGTTTTGGTACACCAAAACCGGCGAATTCATCTCAAGCTCTTTTTACGGCAATCAATTGCCGGGATGGGTGGACGAATTCAATAAAGAGAAACAATACCTGTCTTATTTGAACAGCGGTTGGTCATTGTTAAAACCGATTGAAGCATACAACGAGAGTTTGCCCGATGCCAACAATTACGAAGGCAAGTTGTATAAAAAACCGGCTGTTTTTCCGTATGATTTAAAAGAAATGTACAACGGCAATGATGCCGGAGTGTTGCGTGTAACGCCGTTCGGGAACGATGTGTTGGCGAATTTGGCCAAAAGAGCCATCGAAAAAGAAGGGTTAGGGAAAGATGCTATTACCGATTTTTTAGCGGTGAGTTTTTCTTCTACCGATTATATCGGACATACCTTCGGTCCGCGTTCTATCGAAATTCAGGATACCTATCTGCGATTGGATCTTAACATAGCCGATTTTTTAAATTATTTGGATAAAACGGTAGGCAAAGGAAATTATCTGGTTTTTATGACGGCCGATCATGCCTGTGCCGAAAATTCCACCCATTTGAAGGATCACAAATACGAAGTGGACAACATCAATTATAAAGATGTAGCCAAAGATTTAACAGCCTTTTCCGAACAAACTTTCGGCGTCAATTTGCTCTTAAAATACGACAGTTATAACGTGCATTTAGACAAAGAAGCCATTAAAGCCAAAGGATTGCATTTGGGAGAAGTAAAGCAGCGTTTTAAAGATTTCTTATACACTAAAAACTACGTCAAAAGAGTGTATACCGAAGAAGAAATTTTAACGTCGGGTCAGAATGATATGTTGTTGAAGTTTATTTTCAAAGGCTACGACCCAACGCAAAACGGCGATTTGTACTTTGTATACAAACCCGGATTCGTCGAATATTCGGCCACCGGAGCCACGCACGGTTCGCCCTATGCCTATGATACCAATGTACCGCTCATTTTTTACGGTTGGCATATCAAAAAAGGCGAATCCCATCAGAAAAAGGTCATTACACAAATTGCGCCGACCTTAGCTCAAAAACTTAAAATTACACTGCCTAATGGTACCGACAGTGAAGTGCTTGAAGAAGTGTTGGGAAAATAGCAATCCATAGCTATTGAAGTATCATAATATATGCTAATGTCACACTGAACTAGTCGAAGTGTTTTGCTTCCCCAACTATATTAAAAACCCCGAAATTCATATCTCGGGGTTTTTAATTTATAAGTCAACCATAATCTGATTTTGTAATAAATCTTCAAAAGTTTCGCGTGCGCGAATTAAATGGCCTTTGCCGTTTTTCCACAATACTTCTGCAGGTTTCAGACGCGAATTGTAGTTAGAAGCCATCGAGAAGCAATAGGCGCCGGCATTTCTAAAGCACAGAATATCACCCTCATGAATTTCGGCTATGCGACGGTTGTTGGCAAAGGTATCCGTTTCACAAATGTAGCCTACCACGGTGTAAAAACGTTCTTTCCCTTTGGGATTCGAGATGTTTTCAATGGTGTGTTGCGATCCGTAAAACATCGGTCGGATTAAGTGGTTAAAACCACTGTCAATTCCGGCAAAAACGGTAGAGGTCGTTTGTTTGACTACATTCACCTTGGCTAAAAAATAACCCGCCTCGCTCACCAAAAATTTTCCGGGTTCGAAGGCTAGGGTCAATTCGCGCCCGTATTCTTTTTCAAAAGCCAAAAAGCGCTTGGTGAGTTTTTTTCCTAATTCTTCAATATTGGTTTCAATGTCGTCTTTTTTGTAAGGCACTTTAAAACCGGAGCCAAAATCCAGAAAATCCAAATTTTTGAATTGTTTGGCCGTGTCAAACAAAATTTCGGCGGCATACAAGAATACTTCGATATCCAAAATATCGGAACCGGTATGCATGTGAATCCCGTTGATGTGCATTTTGGTATTTTCCACAATCCGCAATACGTGCGGAATTTGATAAATAGAAATTCCGAATTTACTGTCGATATGACCCACGGAAATATTTTCGTTGCCACCGGCCATCACATGCGGATTGATGCGAATACAAACCGGAATGGTCGGATGTTTGGTGCCGAAATGCTCCAAAAACGACAAATTATCGATGTTAATTTGAACGCCCAATGCCGCCACGGCTTCAATCTCTTCAAAAGAAACACCGTTGGGAGTGAAAATAATTTTATCCGGAGTAAATCCGGCATGTAAGCCTAATTGTACTTCCTGAATGGAAACGGTATCTAAACCCGAACCTAAATTTTTGAGCAGCTTAAGCACAGAAACCGTAGACAAGGCTTTCATGGCGTAATTCACCCGTAATTTTTCTACCTTGGAAAAAGCATTGGTTAAGCGCTTGTATTGCGATTCAATTTTTTCGGCATCATAAACATACAAGGGATTTCCAAATTCTTCGGCTAGTGCTACTAAGTCTTTCGTTTGCATCAGGTTAAATATTTTTTTTGCAAAACTACTTGTATGATGTGGTAATTCCAAAGAAAATCAAGTTAACAGTTCGTTAATGTTTCAAGGTAAGTCGGAATCCGTCATCCACCGATTGATCGATGATGAAGTTGTCGTTTTCAATCACAAAGCAACCCATGTCAGTGTTGTCAATTCGGATGATTTCGCCACACGGATATTCGGAATCGGTTACAATATGATAGTTGTAAACACCGGTTTCAAAAACATCCCACAAACCGTTGTCGGGATTATTGTTAACTACAGTCACTGTTTGTGTAATCGGGTTGAAATCCCAAGTAATTAAACCGGGCGTAATATCGTTGTTAATTCCGGCAAACGTTCCGCTAACATTAGTCAGTTTCCATTTTCCGGCTACGGATGAAGTGGTTGGTTCTGTGTCTTTGCTGCAACTTGTGAATAAAGATACTGTGAGTAAACACAATAAGACGATTGATTTGATTCTTGATTTCATAGTTTTTTGATTTGAAAACGAGATGCAACATTGTCAAAAGGGTTGCGTGTGCTGTATCAAAAAGCGGAATGCAACAAATCTACTAAATTGATATA
Source organism: Flavobacterium sedimenticola (assembly GCF_030053345.1). Classification (GTDB taxonomy): domain Bacteria; phylum Bacteroidota; class Bacteroidia; order Flavobacteriales; family Flavobacteriaceae; genus Flavobacterium; species Flavobacterium sedimenticola. The sequence continues at coordinate 38,503 of NZ_JASGBP010000013.1, read as the reverse complement.
CATTTCTTTTTCGTTTGATTCTAATTAGTTACTTTTGTGGCACAATAAACTGAAATGTATTTCAGTCATTCAACACAAAAAACTTCAATATGAATATTCACGAATATCAAGGGAAAGAGATTTTAGCCAGCTATGGCGTTCGCGTGCAACGCGGAATTGTTGCCAACAATCCTGTAGAAGCCGTGGCAGCAGCCAAACAATTAACTGCCGAGACCGGAACCGGTTGGCATGTAGTGAAAGCCCAAATTCACGCCGGAGGACGCGGTAAAGGCGGCGGAGTGAAACTGGCCAAAAATTTACAGCAAGTAGAAGAGTTGTCCGAGCAAATCATCGGAATGATGCTCAAAACCCCTCAAACACCACCGGAAGGAAAAAAAGTACACAAAGTTTTGATTGCGGAAGATGTTTACTATCCGGGAGAAAGTGAAACGCGTGAATTTTACATGTCGGTACTTTTGAACAGAGCCAAAGGAAGAAACATGATTATGTATTCTACCGAAGGCGGAATGGACATTGAAGAAGTAGCCGAGCATACACCCCATTTAATTTTTACCGAAGAAATCGATCCGTCTGTTGGGTTGCAAGGTTTTCAAGCACGAAGAATTGCCTTTAATTTAGGTCTTTCGGGCAATGCCTTCAAAGAAATGGTGAAATTCGTAGAAGCGCTTTACAATGCTTATATTGGTTCCGATGCTTCTATGTTTGAAATCAATCCGGTTTTGAAAACGTCTGATGACAAAATCATGGCCGTAGATGCCAAAGTAAATATTGATGATAACGCTTTATACCGTCAGCCGAAATATGCCGACATGCGTGACATCAGAGAAGAAAACCCTATCGAAGTTGAAGCCAAAGAAGTAGGATTAAACTACGTTGATTTGGACGGAACCGTAGGTTGTATGGTTAACGGTGCCGGATTGGCGATGGCTACGATGGATTTAATTAAATACGCCGGGTTTGAGCCCGCCAACTTCCTGGATGTAGGAGGAACGGCCGATGCCAAACGTGTGGAAACCGCTTTCCGTATTATTTTGAAAGATCCGAATGTAAAAGCGATTCTGATTAACATTTTCGGTGGTATCGTTCGTTGTGACCGTGTGGCGCAAGGTGTAGTTGATGCTTATAAAAATATGGGCGATGCGATTAAAGTGCCGATTATTGTTCGTTTGCAAGGTACCAATGCAGAAATTGCCAAAGAGCTTATCGATAATTCCGGAATGCCGATTTTATCAGCCGTGCAATTCCAAGAAGCTGCCGACCAAGTGAAAGCCGCATTATCTTAAAAATAAATTTTTACATAAATGAAATCCCGAGTGCAAGCTCGGGATTTTTTTATTACTTTTCGACCTCAATTTATTGTCAATACCACAAATGAGTGTGCTAAACTTTTCAACCCAAAGAATCAATCTGCTGATAATACTGATTTCAACCGTGATGATGGTAGTGGTGTTAAACCTTCCTTTCAAAGCCAAGCCTTTTGGAGATATAACCTTTCATGAGGAAGCCAAGAATTTAGCACTCTATCTGAAAGGCGATATCGGCTTTGATAAAGTTACCATAACCAAAGCACCCGGTCCGGTTATTTTTTACACACCGGCTTATTTTGCGGCACCGGCCCATGCTACCGACAATCAGCTTTGGACGTACGGAGTGGTGTTTACTTTTGTCATAACCACGATTAGTTTGCTCCTTGTTTTTAAAATTGCTACTGCTTTTTTTTCTAAAGAAGTCGGACTTCTCAGTGTTTTATTATTCTTTGTCTTCCCGATACATTGTTATTATTCGTTGGGAATCTTAGCCGAAGCGCCTGCTTTTTTCTCTCTGGCTTTAGCGTTGTACGGATGGTCTGTTGCGTATTACCATCCTCACAAGATAAAAGGTTGGCTTTGGCTGACAGTCGGCATTTGGTTTCTGATTCTCAATCGACCGAACGCGGTATTCTTATTGGGCTTGGGAATTGTAGTGGTTGCTTTTGCCTTTTGGAGAAACAAATCCTTCTTTTGGTTGTACGGCAAAAAGATAATAATTACTTGTGTCACTGTTGGTCTTTTGGGTTTTACCGTATTGCAACTGGCCAAAACCATTACCGGAACGAAAGCGGGTGGCAATCAAGAGGAATTGTTTTATTTTGTAGCGCATCAAGGAAGGTTTCAATTTAGGGAAGAGCCAACCGATTTTCGATTTTGGGATAACGAAATAAGACCCGATAGCAAAGATTACCAAAATTGGGTGCGAAGTATCTCCGATTTGGACCGACAAATGATTGCTACCGGAAAATCTCACAATCAAGTATACCAAGAGTTTTTACTCGATGATATCGCCGAGCATCCTTTTTGGTTTACCAGACAGTTTTTTGTCAAAAGTTTTTATGGTCATGTTTATTTTATTAATAGCGTAAAACCCAATGAGTTTAAATTAGGGCCATTACAAGGCGCCATGGGATATTGGTTTTTTATATTGCTGATTAACGCTATCAATGTTATTATCCTGCTGGGTGCGTTTTTATTTTTGTTTAAAGAGAAGCAACTGATTCGGTATTGGCCGTTTTGGGGCGTAATTGTAGCACTGTTAATTTTTCATGCACTGACCTACATGGAGCCGCGTTATATGTTTCCGGCTCGGGTAGCACTATATATTATGAGTGCCGCCGGATTATACAAAATAGGATTTATAAAAAGAGTTGTCAATTTTATTGCGAAATTTGTTTTTCCGTTACCTAAAGCAACTGCCAATGAATACTAAGCCTATCGTAGGAATTGTTTCTCCGTGCTATAACGAAGCGCTGGTGCTTCCCGAAACTTCGGCGCAAATCAACGCCGTTTTGGCCGATTTGGCAGCGCGGAACCTCATATCGGAAAAGAGTTTTGCCGTGTTTATTGATGACGGCAGTAAAGACCAAACGTGGTCGATTATTGAACAACAAGCCCGGCAGCTCGCTCACATCAAAGGATTAAAATTGGCCGGAAATGTAGGCCATCAAAAAGCGTTGTTAGCCGGCTTGATTACCTTTAAAGACGAAGCCGATGCACTCATTTCCATTGATGCCGATTTGCAGGACGATGTTCGGGTTATTGAAGATATGATTGTCAAATTCAAATCGGGGACCGATGTGGTTTACGGAGTTCGAAAAGAACGCGTAACCGATACTTTTTTTAAAAGAAACACGGCGTTGTTGTTTTACCGATTGATGAAAATAATGAAGGTAAACATCATTTACAATCACGCCGATTATCGTTTGTGCAGTCAACGCGTTTTGAATGCTTTATCCGAATTTGGTGAAGTCAATTTGTTTCTTCGCGGTATTATTCCGTCTATAGGCTTCCGCAGCGATGTAGTGTATTACGATCGTTTGGAGCGATTTGCCGGCGAATCAAAATATCCGTTTCGCAAAATGGCCGCTTTTGCCTGGAACGGCGTCACTTCGTTTAGTAATTATCCGTTGAAATTGGTCACCATCGTAGGCTTTGTGATTTTCTTTTTCTGTTTATTGATGACCGGCTACGCGCTTTTCGCACTATACACCGGAAATGTGGTTCCGGGTTGGCTTTCGACCGTTTTGCCGATGTACTTTTTGGGCGGCGTTCAATTGTTTTGTTTCGGAATTATCGGTGAATATATCGGAAAGATTTATTCGGAAGTGAAACAAAGACCGCGCTATTTTATTGATAAACGAGTCGATTAAAAATGGAAAAGGATTTTGAAAAAAAATACCACGATGTCGAAAAAGAGCATTGGTGGTTCAAGTCCAGAAGAAAGTACCTGCTCGATTTGCTGCAAAACGCACCCAAAGACAGCAAGGTATTGGATATTGGTTGCTCCTCCGGAATCTTTCTTAAAGATTTGGTGCAGTTGGGTTTTTCCATTGAAAATTTATACGGCGTTGACATCAGCGAAAAAGCAATTGCCAATTGCAAAGCCAACGGTATTCCGAATGCTTTTGTGATGGATGCACAACATATCACACTCAACGAATCATTCGATATCATCATTGCTTCCGATTGCTTGGAGCATTTGGAAAACGACCAAAAAGCCATTCAAAATTGGAAATCATTACTGAAAACAGGAGGGAAGATGTATGTTTTTGTGCCGGCTTTTATGTCGCTGTGGAGCTACCACGATGAAGTCAACATGCATCACAGAAGATACACTAATGCTGAGCTTCGGTCGAAATTAGAGGCCGAAAACCTTCATATTCTTAAATCGAGTTACTGGAACTTCTTTTTGTTTTTGCCGGTATATGTGTTTCGTAAACTGAGTGCAGTCTTTCAAAAAAACAAAAGAGGAGAAAGTGATATTTCTATAGGAAATACATGGGTGAATACCATGTTGCTCCTGCTTATCGTTTTTGAAAATAAACTGCTCAAGGTTTTTAATTTTCCTTTCGGGGTGAGTACTTTTTGTATTGTTCAACGAAAGGCATAAGTCTTTATCGAATTCTCATTGAGAAAGCTTAAATACTCATTTTGACGATTCCGGCCCAAAACTTAACCCTATTTTTGTTTATATCATTACATTAGTGTACGAATGAAAATAGAACAATACTTTCTTCTTTGTTGCTTGTCGTTGTTTGCTGTCGGGGCTTGGTCACAAAATCCAAAAGCAGACAGCTTGATTTCGGTTTTGAAAAAAACGCGCAATGATATCGACAAAGTACAGTTGCTCAATGCGATTGCCGACGAGTACAAAACAAGCCATCCGAAACTAATGTCAGAGTATGCGCAGCAAGCCTATCAATTGGCTCAAAAGATTAATTTCGAAGTAGCCGAAGGGAATGCGCTTTTGAATCTGGGCAATGCCAACATCATCACAGGGGATTATCCAAAGGCATTACGCTATTTTACCGAAGCACAACATTTGTTCGAAACCTTGACGGTGAAAAACAATACCGACAAACAAAAAGGCTTAGCCAAAGCTTTGGGGAGTATTGGGATTATTTTTTCGGAGCAAAGCAACTATTCCAAAGCCTTGGAGTATTACTTAAAAGCGGTCAAGATATACGAACAACTCAAAGACGATGAAAAGTGCGCCAAACTCTACAATAATATCGGTATCGTTTACAAGTCAATGTCTGCCGATTTCAAAGCGTTAGAATACTTTATCAAGGCACAAAAAATCCAGGAAAAACGGAAAGATGTCAATGTTGGAATTACCTATACCAACATCGGGAACAGCTATTTGAGTCAAAAAAACCTGCCCAATGCCCTCAACTATTATAATAAAGCCAAAATCGCATTAGACCGGAATCCTAATCCCAGAGCATTGGGCGAATGGTACAATAATTTCGGATTGTATCACAAAGCATCCGGCAATCCGGCGAAAGCCATTGAAAATTGGAATTCAGCAATTCGAACGTTTCAAAGTATTGACGATAAATTCGGGATAGCCGACAGTTATATTTATTTAGGTCAATTGTATTTGCAGCAAAACAAACTGGCAGAAGCCATGCAAATGGCGCAGCAATCATTGACTTTAGCCAAAGAAATCAAGGTGTTGGAGCAAATTGTGATTTCCGAAAAATTGCTCAGCGATATTTACAGCCAACAAAACAACACCGCTTTAGCCTTGCAACACTTTAAACGGTACAGCGAAGCCAAAGACAGTTTAACCAATGAAGAAAATATCCGGAGAAGCGTAGAAGAAGAGTTGGTTTACGATTTTGAAAAGCGCGAAGCGGTGCAGCAAAAGGAGATCGAAAAAAGGGATTTATTGCTACAAGAAGAATCAAAACGAAACACCTTACAACTCTTTTTTGCGGCCGTTTTCGGGTTATTGCTTTTTGGAATTGCGTTTTTAATTTACAACCGCATTCAGTTAAAAAAGAACTTGACTTTACAAAAAGAATTGGCGGAATACGAACAAAAAGCCTTGCATTTGCAAATGAATCCGCATTTTGTATTCAATTGTTTGGGTTCGATTTCGAGTTTTATTGTGCAAAACGGAACCGATTCGGCCATCAAATACTTGTCTAAGTTTTCGAAGTTGATGCGATTGACCTTGGAGTATTCTAAAGAATCGCTGATTCCCATTCACAAAGAAATAGAAAGTTTGCAAAATTACCTCGAATTAGAGCAGTTGCGTTTCAATAACAAATTCAATTTTACCATATACAAAAGTAGTGATATCGAAGACGATATGGCTTTGCCGCCTCTATTGATGCAGCCTTTTGTAGAAAATGCCATCATACATGGTGTCATCCCCAAAAAAGAAATCGGCAGTATTGCGGTTCGATTTAGCATAGCCAATGATAGTTTGATTTGCACTATAGAAGATAACGGAATCGGTTTTCAGGAGTCGAAAGCCCAAAAGATCAACTCGGTGGTGGCACACAAATCGATGGCCTTAGACATTACCAAAAAACGATTGGAAATGATTGAATCGGCGACCAAGCAAAAAACCGATTTCAGCATTGAAGAAACTAAAAATAAAGAAGGCGAAGTAACCGGTACCAAGGTAACCTTGCAGTTGCCTATTCAGTATGTTAAATAGCTTCGAATCATTAACTAACTTTCGAAACCTGAAACCTGAGACCTGAAACGAATTATGATTACAGCTTTATTGATTGACGACGACAGCAATTTGAGAAACGGAATGAAAACTCTGTTGTCTCGTTATGCTCCTGATATTAAGATTGTTGGTGAGGCCGACAGCGTGGCCACCGGAACGGCACTTTTGCTGCAAAATCCACCGCAAGTAATCTTTCTCGATATTCATTTGGGAGACGGTTCCGGATTTGACTTGTTGGAAGAAGTAAACAAAAAAGGGAAACTGACCTCGCAAATTGTATTCATCACGGCACACGAGCAGTATGCCATTAAAGCGTTTCGGTTTAGTGCACTCGATTTTTTGCTCAAACCGGTCGATCCTGATGAGTTGCAAAAAGTCATCGAAAAACTCAAACAGGTGATTGATAAAAATGACAATGTAGCGCACATCGATTTGCTGCTGGAAAACATCAGAAAGAAGGTAGATCATTTCAAAAGAATAGCCCTGTCCAATTCAGACGGAATCCATTTGTTTGAGATTAGTGATATTATTCGCTGCGAAAGCGAAGACAATTACACCAAGTTTTACATCAAAAACAACAAACCGATTTTGATATCTAAAACGCTGAAAGAATACGAAGATTTGTTAACGGAACACGGTTTCGAACGCATCCATCAATCGCATCTCATCAACCTGGCGTATTTAAAGTCGTACATCAAAAAAGACGGCGGTTATGTGGTGATGGCCGACAACAGTCATTTGCCCATTTCACAACGAAAAAAAGACCGATTGCAGGAATTATTAAAAACGATGTAACGAATTCTAATTGAAAACTGGCAATTACTCATTTAAGCCCAACGGCTCGTAAAAGTTGACTTAAATTTATAATGTGAAAAGAAAATCAAAAAAACGAACACTACATATTATGAGAAAATTATACTTTTTTTTGTTTCTGATTTCAGGATGGGTCAATGCCCAAATCATTAACATTCCTGACGCCAATTTTAAAGCGGCCTTACTCAATGCAAGTCCGTCCAATTCCACCGCTTTAGGACCATCAGGCTACGTTACTGTTGATACCAATAGTGATGGCGAAATCCAGGTCTCCGAAGCGTTAGCTGTTACCGGGTTGCAGTTTCAGTCCTCGGGCATTACCGATTTTACCGGGGTTGAAAACTTTACGAATATCACATTCTTCGGTTCGTATTCCAATCCGGCAACTAATTTCAATTTGAGCGGACTGGCTGCGCTTCAAAACATTAATATCTCGGGCGTGAATAATCCCAATACGGTTTTGTCGTTTTCAAATCTCCCGTCGTTAACTCATTTCAGTTTTTATTACAGCAATATAACATCCCTAACCTTGACCAATTTGACGAGTTTGACCAATGTTAACATTTGGGGAAATTCACAACTCTCAACTCTAAATTTGATTGGCTTAACGGCACTCGACAGATTAGCGGCCAATGATTGTGTAATAAGTAATTTATCAATTACAAACTCTCCTGTAGTCAAAGAAATTAATTTGTCGGGGAGCAACCTAACCTCCATTGCCATCGCTAATTTTCCATTGTTGAGAATATTGAATTTAGCCTCAAACAATCTTACGGATACATCTGGGTTTACGAACATCAACAATATCGAAGAAATTAACTTGCAAGGCAATCAAATAGCCAATTTAGTGTTGCCAACCTCTTTACCGTCACTCAAATATCTGTATGTAGGGTCTAATGGTTTTCCTTCGATTACATTAACCGGCTATCCTAATTTGAGAGGTTTGGCAGTTAATAATAACAACATAACCTCTTTAGATTTTTCGAATAATCCGCTATTGCAACAGTTAATTTTGGGAGGAAACCCAATTGCCAGCTGTGATTTTTCGCCGTTGGTTAATCTGATGTCGTTTGCCGGATACACCACGTTAATGTCTGAAATGGATTTTTCACACAGTCCGTTACTGAACAGTATAATGTATTCGGACAATCCTAACCTGACTCATGTTAATTTGAAAAGCGGAATGGTTAACACCATTAATTACAGCAACAGCAGCTATTATAATTTGCCTAATTTAACATATATCTGTGTGGATGAAGGCGATACCTTTACATACAGTTTGATTACACCGGCGCCAACGGTACCGGTTACCAGTTATTGTGATTTTGTACCCGGCGGCAATTACAATACGATTTCAGGAACTTTGACCTTTGATGCCGACAACAACGGTTGTGACGCCAATGATGCATTTCATCCGTACATGAAAGTGAGAATCGACGACGGAACTACACAAGGATCTTCGTTTACGAGCTTGACAGGAAACTATGTTTTTTACACACAAGCCGGCGATTTTGACATCACTCCTGATATAGAGAATGCTTCATGGTTTACTTTGACTCCGTCTGCAGCAACGATTAATTTCCCAAATAATAATAACAATACCGCTACCCAAAACTTTTGCATCACTGCGAATGGTGTGCATCCTGATTTAGAAATTGTGATAGCACCGGTTTTCCCGGCACGCCCCGGATTTGATGCGGTATACAAGATTGTGTACCGCAACAAAGGCAATCAAATCCTATCGCAACAATACGGTGTAAGTTTTTCGTTCGACGATAATTTGATGGATTTTGTAGCCGCATCAACGGTACCATCTACTGTAGGAACCGGAACATTAGCATGGGATTTTACCAATTTGCAACCGTTCGAAAGTCGCAGTATTTTAGTAACACTTAATATCAATGCTCCCACCGATGCCAATCCGGTTGCCATTGATGATGTGTTAACCTTTACCGGAGTTATCAATCCGGTAGCTAATGATGAAATGGTTTCGGATAACACCTTTCAACTGAATCAAACGGTGGTTGGTTCTTACGATCCTAATGATGTCACTTGTATTGAAGGCGATGTAGTTTCTCCTTCAGAGATTGGCGAATACTTGCATTATATGATTCGCTTTGAAAATACCGGAACCTTTCAGGCCGAAAATATAGTAGTTAGAACCGAGATTGACCCGGCCGAATTCGATATCAATACGTTGCAACTTCTCAGTGCCTCCCATGAAGTAGATGCCCGAGTGAATGGCAATACGGTTGAGTTTGTGTTCGAAACCATTAACTTGGATACCGGCGGTCACGGCAATGTATTGCTCAAAATTAAATCGACTAACTCATTGCAACAAGGCGATATGGTACACAAGCAAGCCAACATCTATTTCGATTATAATTTTCCGGTAGCAACCAATAATGCCGAAACGGTTTTCCAAGCATTAAACACACCGGGTTTTGAAACCGATAATGGCGTAAGCGTTTATCCGAATCCTACCTCGGGTATAGTAAACGTCACCGCCACCACAAATATCAAGACCGTGCAGTTGTTTGATGTGCAAGGAAGGTTGTTACAAACGAATTTGGTTAATAATACACATACTTTAATAGATATTTCAACCCAATCGCATGGTGTATATTTTGTAAAAGTAATTTCTGATAAAGGAATCAAAGTTGAGAAATTAGTTAAGCAATAAATTTGGGTTAAATTAATTGTGGATCAAAATCCTTTCCGATTTCGGAAAGGATTTGGTATTTTAGGTATACAATAAAGTACTATATTTGAAATCAATTAATTAACATGCTCAACAATGAGAATACTATTATTTTGTTTTTTATTATTCCTTTTCGGAACTGCTGAAGCCCAAATTGTAACTATACCCGATGCCAACTTTAAAGCCAAGCTGTTGTCCATAGGCGTAGATGCTAATTTAGACGGCGAAATTCAGGTATCAGAGGCTCAAACCTTAACGGTATTAGACGTGTCTTCGTTAAATATCTCCGATTTAACGGGGATTGAAAGTTTTACCAACATCAATAATTTAGATTGTTCGTCAAATCAACTCAATTCTCTAAACCTGAGTGGCTTCAGTAATCTCACAAAATTGAACTGTTCTTACAATCAAATAACCAATTTGAATTTTGCATCACTACCGGCTCCGGAAGCATTGTTGAGCCTTACATGCGATCATAATCCGTTGAATACTTTTGATATTACATTACTTACAAACATAGAAGAACTCTATTGCTCTTATGTAAATATTTCCGGCATAGATTTATCTAATGCCGGACATTTGGTAAGATTGTATTGTGCCGGAAATCCGATTTCGACAATCAATTTCAGTAATCTGGAGAACTTAGATCAGCTCATGATTGCCGATTGTAATTTTACCAATATTGATGTTTCCCCACTTCAAAAGTTAACCAGTCTCAATTGTAGTTACAACCAATTGACGTCACTTGATGTTACGAGTTTGCAAATGCTAGAGCAATTGTATGTCAATAATAACCAACTCAATAGTCTTTCGATTTCAGGCGCTCAAACACTGAAGTATTTGTATTGTAACCATAACCAACTGCAAAACATAAATTTTCAAAATTTGCCGTTGCTTGAAATGGTGTATTGCAATCACAACCAATTAAATGCACTGGATTTTTCAGAGAATCCGAATTTTTCAATTTTGAAATGTAACGACAACAATCTGACTTACATAAGTATGAAAAACGGAATTAATAATTTGAGCTCTGATGGTGCTGATTGGAGTAATAATCCTAATTTACAATTTGTTTGTGTTGATGATTTTGAGACTGAAATTGCGGCGCTTCAGCTGATATTGACCAACAGCTCGCTCCAAAATGTCAACTACAATACATATTGTTCTTTCGAACCGGGGGGAACGTTTAATACGATTAGAGGCGTGTTGACTTTTGACGTTGATAATAATGGTTGCAACTCTAACGATTCGGTACAATCTAATGTAAGAGTCCGCCTTACTGATGGCGTTACTCAGGGATTCTCGTTTACGGATCATTTGGGAACGTATAATTTTTACACTCAGGAAGGCGACTTCAATGTGTCACCGGCGCTCGAGAATCCCTCTTTTTTTAATTTGTCGCCGGCTACTATTGCCGTAAATTTTCAAGATAACAACGACAATACCTCTATTAACGGTTTTTGTATCAGTGCCAATGGAGTCCATCCGGATTTGGAAATTGTAATTTCACCGGTAATTCCGGCACGTCCCGGTTTTGATGCGATTTATAAAATTGTATACAAGAATAAAGGAAACCAAGTCATGTCTCAGTTAAACGGAATTTCTTTTGTTTATGATGATAATGTAATGGATTTTGTATCGACTTCTGTGCCGGTCTCAACATCAGGCTCGGGCGTATTGTCTTGGGATTTCTCAACGTTGTTGCCTTTCGAAAGTAGAAGCATTTTGGTAACCATGGGAATTAATGCGCCAACCGATACAAACCCTGTAAACATTAATGATGTGTTGACCTTTACAGGTGTCGCTAATCCGTTGGCCAATGATGAAATGGTGTCTGATAATACTTTTCAATTCAATCAAACTGTCATTGGTTCATTCGACCCGAATGATATTAGTTGTATAGAAGGAGAGGTTGTTGCTCCGTCACTAATCGGAGAATATTTGCACTATACCATTCGTTTTGAAAATACCGGAACAGCACAAGCCGAAAATGTTGTCGTAAAAGTCGAATTTAATCCGGCCGATTTTGATACCAGCACTTTTTATTTATTAAATGCTTCACATGCCGTTGACACCAGATTGAACGGCAATATTGCGGAGTTTATTTTTGAGAATATAAATTTGCCGGCCGGTGGAAAAGGAGATGTAGTGTTTAAAATTAAATCTTTAAATACGCTTCAGGAAGGTGACGCAGTAAACCAATTGGCCAATATTTATTTTGATTATAACTTTCCTGTAGAGACGAATGATGCCGAAACTGTTTTCCAATTGTTGAACACGCCGGGTTTTGAAAATGATAATACCATCAAAGTTTTTCCGAATCCGACGCAGGACTTTGTTTCCATAACGGGTGATTTTAATCTCAATTCGGTCCAGTTATTTGATGTTCACGGACGATTATTACAGACAAATTTGGTAAACAATACCAGTTTCTCACTGGATATTTCAAACCATTCCAGCGGGATTTATTTTGTAAAAGTAATTTCTGATAATGGAATGAAAGTAGAAAAGTTAATCAAGCGATAATTTCGAGAGGAATAGGTTGAGACATAGGCGCATTTTTATGCGCCTTTTATTTTTATATACTAATTTTGCAAAATTTACCAAATAATTAACGAAAACGTTATTGTAATTCTTTTTTATTTCGTGGTCAATTCGTTAATTTTGTCGAATTAATAATTTTATTAAGATTTATTTCCTTTATACATTATGTCTAAAACAGCAATATTAGAATTTGATGGCAACAAGTATGAATTTCCGGTAATAGTCGGAAGCGAAAACGAAGCCGCCATCGATATTGAAAAATTACGCGCTTTAACAGGTGCGATCACTTTAGATCCGGGTTATAAAAATTCTGGCTCGTGTACCAGCGATATTACATTCCTCGACGGAGAGGAAGGTATTTTGCGTTATCGCGGTTACGCCATCGAAGATTTGGCAGAAAAAGCCGGTTTTCTGGAAGTGTCTTATTTAGTCATTTTTGGAGAATTGCCAACTAAAACGCAGCTGGAACAATTCGAAAATGATATCCGAAAATATACCTTGGTTAATGAGGAAATGAAAAACATCATCGATGGTTTCCCGAAAACGGCTCATCCTATGGGTGTTTTGGCATCACTTACCAGTGCGCTTACGGCATTTAATCCTAAAGTAGTTAATGTTGAAAACGAAAAGGAAATGTACGAAGCCGTTTGTAAAACGATGGGGAAATTCCTGGTGATTGCCACTTGGACTTACCGAAAAATGATGGGCTATCCTTTGAATTATTACGATAATACCAAAGGGTATGTAGAAAACTTTATGCATTTAATGTTCGAATTGCCAACCGGTCCGTATAAGACCAATCCGGTGGTAATCGATGCTTTAGATAAGTTATTCATTCTCCACGCCGATCACGAACAAAACTGTTCTACTTCTACAGTGAGAATAGTAGGCTCTTCACATGCCGGTTTATTTGCCTCTATCTCAGCAGGAGTTTCTGCTTTGTGGGGTCCGTTACACGGCGGTGCTAATCAGGCTGTACTGGAGATGTTGGAAGCCATTCAAAAAGACGGTGGAGATGCTGATAAGTATTTGGCCAAGGCCAAAGATAAAGATGATCCTTTCCGTTTGATGGGATTCGGACACCGTGTGTACAAAAACTTTGACCCGAGAGCAAAAATCATCAAGAAAGCGGCCGATGAGGTTTTAAATACCTTAGGTGTAGATGATCCTATTTTGGATATCGCTAAAAAGTTAGAAGCCGCTGCTTTGGTTGACGATTATTTTGTATCCAGAAAATTATATCCTAATGTCGATTTCTATTCCGGAATTATCTACCGTGCCTTGGGAATTCCGACCGAAATGTTTACGGTAATGTTTGCCATCGGAAGACTACCGGGTTGGATTGCACAATGGAAAGAAATGCGTATCAACAAAGAACCGATAGGAAGACCAAGACAAATTTACACCGGCTATCCGTTGAGACCATTCAAGAACATTAACGAAAGATAAAAAGTAGTTTATACTTTATTTACACCAAAAACTCTTTGCTTGCAAAGAGTTTTTTTTGGTTTAAAAATAGACTCAAAGGCTTCGCATTACTCTTGTAATGAATCCCTTAGAATTACATTTTTGTTCTTTTTTCAAAATGTAAGAAAAAACAATTAACAAATTAAAAAAAAGTGCATTTCATCGATTTATTTGGTTTTTTATAGATGTTTTAAAAAACAATACCCTATTTTTGAAACTGTAAAATCGAACCGATTCTTAACCTACAAATACGGAATATTTCGATTCATCCAAAGTTCTAAGCCAAACCTGAGTTTATCATATTAAGTAATGAGTTTTTAATTAATTTTCTAACGTCCCAAATCTAAAAGTTATGAAAAAAAACTACGTTTATCTGACGGCAATATTGTTTTTGTTGTCTGTAAAGGCTAATGCACAGATTGGCAATACCTTTTCCGGAGAAGGATCAGGCACCAACAGTATCGGAAATTTCAACACAGGCTTTGGTTTTAATTCCCTGTTAAACAATACCAGTAACAGCAATAGTGCTTTCGGAAGAAATACCTTGAGTAGCACTACGGGCGGTTTTAATTGTGCTTTCGGTAATGAATCATTGGCAACTAACATTGACGGTTCGCTCAACAATGCATTTGGAACCAGAAGTTTATATGCAAATGTTTCCGGAAAAGGGAATGTGGCCTTGGGACACCGCTCTATGGAAGCCAATGTGACCGGAAGTTTTAATACCTCTATCGGATATGCTTCTTCTTTGAGTTCAGTGGGTAGTTTTAACGTCGCTCTTGGAGCCGGAACGCCGAGACACTTAATAAACGGTAATTCTAATATATTTATCGGCTACGAGTCGGGGATTAACTTGACCAGTGGAAATAACAATGTATTCATTGGTAGAGTGGCTCTTTTTGCTACCCCTTCCTCAGCAAAATTAGCCGGAAATGATACCAACAATACCATCATACTCGCAGACGGATTCGGGAATCAAAGAATCTTTGTCAACAGAAACGGAAACACAGGAATCGGATTAGGAAATAATGTAATACCGGCCAACCGATTAGACGTTGGTGGCGGTGTGGTTATCGGTAGGAATTTTGTTCCCAATGCCAGTACCACAGATCAAAATACGACTTTGGCTCCTGCCAATGGTTTGTTAGTAGAAGGTAAAGTCGGAATCGGAACTAAAACGCCAAACAACAAACTCGAGATTACCCAAGGTGTTACGGGTAATTCCGGTCTTCGTTTTACCAACTTAACCAGTCTTTTTAATCCTACCACAACAACCACAACCGACAAGTTTTTAACGGTAAACGCCACAGGGGATGTAGTGTTACAAAGAATGCCGGGTGTCATTAATACCAATGCTATTTCTTCTAACGCCAACACGATGACTTCCAATGTAAGTGGTATTTTGGCTTCGGCACCAATTGTAAACTCTATCTCAAATACAATTAATACGAATAACCAATTGGTGACTACAGTTAACGGAGTATCCAGTGCTCCGGTAACCTTGCCGCAATCCTTACTGACAGAGGTTGATGGCAGTACCACTAATGAGTTGCAAACCATTTCAATGTCGGGGAATACCATTTCGCTATCCAACGGTGGCGGTTCTGTTACGATTCCATCATTCACAGATACCGACGCACAAACACTTTCTATAACCGGAAATGTACTTTCTATTTCTAACGGAAATAGCGTGGTATTACCGAACCATGGCCCGCAAACCATTACTCAAAACGGCGCCATTGTAACCTTATCCAACGGGGGTGGTTCTTTCACGTTACCACAAACCGTAGTTCAGGCGGGTACCAATGTAACCGTAACCGGAACCGGAACAGCGGCTTCTCCTTACATTGTTAGTGCTGCTGCCGGAACAGACACTAGTTTATATGCTAACAACGGTATCATTAATCAGGCAACCACTACTGCCGGAAACAGGGTAGTAGACATGAACAACAGCAATATCTGGTTTAATACCGCCAACAGTACTTCAAACGGAAAAATTTATTTGGGTTCCAGTACTGCTTATCCGAATACAACCGGAAACTACAAATTGTTTGTAGAAGGAGGTATCCTTACCGAAAAAGTAAAAGTAGCATTACGTAGTTCTGCCAACTGGGCTGATTATGTTTTTGCCAAAGATTACAAGCTGATGCCGCTGAAAGAAGTAGAGCAGTTTGTGATGACTAACAAACATTTACCGGGTATTGATTCAGCCGAAAAATTAGCGGCTAACGGAATTGATGTAGCCGAAATGCAGTCAAAACAAATGGAAAAAATTGAGGAACTTACGCTATATATTATCGATCAAGAGAAAAAAATAGAAGCGCAAAACAAAGCCATCGATAAAAATAATCAAGAAATCGAAGCGCTTAAAGCTCAAATCCAATTGTTATTAGCAAAATCGAAATAAGATGTTTAAGATATTCAAAATAGTTCTGACGGGCTGTATACTACTTGGTTCTGTCAACGTTTCGGCGCAGCTCGATGAATATCTTGCGGCTGAAAATAACAGGATTTCATTGTCGCAACAAACAGAAAATGAAATCTTGAGATTTGTAAATGATAATTTTAAAAATTACAAATTATCGAAAGAAGTCACGGCCGATGTCATTCAGCACCTTCACAGTGAGGAAGAATTCTCGGATGCCGAATTGGAAAAAGCCTTAATCAATGCTAAGATTGTCGAATTGCGCAAACTTTTCTTTTACGAGAATCCCGATAAAAAAGAGTATTATGTGGCCAAACCGCCACCACCGGCAGTGATGCAAACGTGTACTAACGGTGATTTTGAAAGCAATACGGCGGGCTATTCCTTCTGGAGTGATGCCTATCCGCAACCGGCTACGGGAACCGGCTTTTTTCAATCCTGTTCTATGCCAACAGCACAAACGGCTACCAATTTGGTAACGCCCAGTGTCAATAATTTTAATTCCACCATTACGCTCATAAGCAGTACCAGCCCGGGATACCAACAATACGATCCCACTTTGGCTTCTCTGGGAGTCAATGTGCCGACACTAAATTCAAACGGCGGAACAAAATGTATCAAATTGAATAATGCACAAGGATTCGGTTCCTCCGATGTGACCACCGTGTCACGCTATTTTCCGGTGATTAATCAAGCGACCATCGATTTTAATTTTTCATTAATCATGGACAATAAACCGGCGCACGGTCAACCGATTCAGCCTTTTTTCAGAGCACGTGTTTACGACCAAAACAACAATATTGTTGATGAAATTTGTATTATAGCCAATCCCGATAACTGTTTGTTCAATACCTTAGTAATTGGCTCTAACCGAAGAGTGTTGTATACCAACTGGATTTGCGCCCGACTTAATGTAGGTGAAATTCTGAACCAACCGGGGACCATTGAGTTTACGGTGAGTGACTGTGAGCCATCGGCGCATTTCGGTACCGTGTACATCGATAACATTTGCGGATTAACCTGTGCCGTACCTCAATTGGGCGCTTTAAGTACCGATCCGACCAATTTCGACTGTCCGGATATGTCAGGCGCCATTCCTATTCAGGTTTGCGGAACCTATCAGCCGCCGGTAAATGCTGTTTTGAATACATTATCATTAAATATAACGCAAAACGGCGTCGTAATAGGAACGGTAGCCGCCCCAACCAGCTTAACTTCGAGTGCTTTCTGTTTTACGATTCCGCCAAGTGCTTTCGGCGCATCGCCCACCGGTGATTTCGAGTTTCAGGTCAATGCCGCGTTCAGTGTCAATTGTCCGGCCGGAACATTTATGTATGAGATATCCGATAATTCTGCCGGAATTGGTCCCGATGTGACATTCGATAATTGCTGCCAGGCTACACTGGTGTTAGCCTCACCGGCCGATGATTTGAGTAATTTGGCTCCGGTAGCCAATAAAGAAAAAGAGCGCTCCGATTGGATTAAGGCCGCCAATATTATTTCTGTTGGCGATAATGTAACCGGTAATGGTGTGGTGTATCATGCTGCGAATTATGTCGAATTAAATCCGGGCTTCGAAGCGGTGTTAGGTTCCCAATTTGCTGCCTATCCCGAAGGTTGTACCGACAATTTTGTATACCGAGCCGAAAATCAAACCGAACCGGTAACCGATATCAAAGCCGTTACCAGGGAAGAAGCCATCAATTTGGTGAAAGTTGCCAATGGTTTTGCCATTATTCCGAATCCGTCCAGCAGCAGTATCGAAATTGTCATGAAGGATACCAAGTTCAATAAAGTCACCATAACGGCTATTGACGGGAAAATGGTCATGAGTAAAACCATCGCACTCACCGACCGACTGCAACTCGACGTGAGCGGCTATGCCAACGGGGTGTACATCATCAATATCACTTCGCAAGACGGTTCGTTGCACACCGAAAAATTGATTAAGAATTAATCATAACTTTCAAAATACTTATAAACAAAGCTTCTCCCGACAGAGAAGCTTTGTTATATTTGTATAAATCATAATTGTTAAACACAACTCAATGAGTTTAAAAAAGAAACTAAAAAAAGCAATTAGTTCATTAGTGCCGAAAGGATATTTTAAAGAAAAAATCAAGTTATTTTTTTACAATTTATTTCCTAGACGAGGAATTTCATTCGAAATTTTAAAGCAAGAAACGAAGGTAATTTATAAAACTACTTTTGGGAAAACCGTTTTACTAACCAACGAAGCGCTTTATCCTATAGCCGACGATTTTAATTACTATCAACATTTTTGCAAAACCCAAAAAGGAGATGTAACTATCGATGCCGGGGCGAATTTAGGACATATATCCATTTTTTTGTCGAAACAAGTTGGGGAACAGGGGAAGGTGTATTGCTTTGAGCCCGACAAATACAACATTGAGCGTTTACAAAAAAATAGAGACCTGAATCCTGATTTACCGGATAACATTATCATACAAGATGTTTTACTATGGAATGAAAATGCCATGGTTGATTTTGAAGAAGCCGGGACTGTTGGTTCTTCAGCCGTTTGGTTTTCAGAGCGAGCCAATATCGTTAAAAAGCAAGCGGTGACTTTAGATAGCTGGGCAGAAACTATGGGATTAACACGACTCGATTTTATTAAAATGGATATAGAAGGGGCTGAAATAGAGGCTTTAGACGGTTGTATTGACGTGATGAAAAAGTTCAAGCCTAATTTTGCTATTGCTTCCTATCATATTGTTAATGGTGCGCCAACATATATTAAAGTGGAAGAGTTTTTCAAAAAAATGAATTATCCACATAAGACTGTTACTTTCAGAGGTAATGAAATCATCACCTTTGCTGGTCTCAAAATTGAATAGAGAATTTAATAATTTAAACTTGAAGGCTTCTATCTATTGAGAAGCCTTTTTTTATACAATAAGTTTGATTGTTTATTATCAGATGTTAGAGTTTCATCATAGGATAAACAAAAAAGTTTCTTGTTTTATTTAATGGATATTTTTTTTTTCACACTCTGAGTTGATAACTAATTAATGTTATTTTTCATATTCTTACAGAAAAAAGCTATATATTTATTCATAATAACATTAAAAACAATATTTTATGAAAACAAAAGAGTTTTTTTTTTATCGTAGGTCTAACACTTTTTATTGGGTTAGTAAATAGTTCTGCGCAAACTAATGTTTTATATGGAATTACAACTGCTTCGCCAAATGGTTCAAATGTCTCAGTTGGCTTAAATGCCAATCCGTTTACAAACGCTGCAGCAACTTGGAATACTTTTATTGGAGGTAATGCATGTACTACTAATACAACTGGAGCAAATAATACTTTCATAGGCCATTTATCAGGAAATGGGAATACAACAGGTTCAGGAAATACAGCCCTGGGCAGAGGTGCACTGGAAAATGGTGTAAGTAATAATAATCAATTTAATATTGGTATTGGAACTGATGTAGGTGTAAATATTTCTAGTAGCAACAATATTCTTATTGGAAGAACTACTGGAAATGGTTTGACAACAGGTGGCTCAAATACTTTTTTGGGTCATCAAATAACAATGCCTTCGGTAGCAGCAACTTCAACTACAGCAGGAAACAATACAAATAATAAGGTTATTGTTGCAGATGGTTCAGGTAATCAGAGAATTTATGCCCATAGTAATGGTTGTGTAGGTGTTGGTTTAGGTAATAATCAAATCCCTCAAAATAGATTTGAAATAAATTCGAGTGCCGCTGGAATTGTAGCAGGTACAACAGGTTTAAGATTTAGAAATTTTACTAATACTAATTATAGTACTGCAGCTCCAACAACCAATAGGAGGGTATTAACAGTTAATAACGTAGGAGATGTTATATTAGTTGATGATGTTGTTGGTACAGTTTCAGGTACTACATTTACTTCGACTTGTGGAACTAATAATTTTGTTCCCAAATCAACAGGCTCAAGTAGTATGGTTTGCAGCCAAATTTTTGATGACGGGACAAGTGTTGGAATAGGAACAACCTCTAATTTTGGTTTTATATCAGGGACAACCCCAGGTACACTTTTTCAAAGTGGTACTGGTGGAGTTGGAAATGGTACTTTTAAATTAGATGTTAATGGGGTTACCAGATCAGTAGCTTTTTGGGCTTCTTCAGATGAGAAGTTCAAAAAAGATATCAAGGCAATAAACAATTCATTAGAAGTAATTCAAAAATTAGATGGAAAAACTTATTTATGGAACAAACAAGGAAACAAAGAATTAGGTTTTGATGATGGATTACATAGTGGTTTCATTGCTCAAGAATTAGAAAAAGTGATGCCTCATTTAGTCGCAACTGATGAAAAAGGGAATAAAGCAGTTAATTACATGGAGCTTATGCCATACTTGGTAGAAGCCATTAAAGAACAACAAATACAAATTAACGATTTAAAAAATCAGTTAATTGAAAGCTTCAGAAATCAGAATCAAGAATTAATCACATTAACTAATACCAAAATAATTAGTGTTTCTCCTAATCCTTCAAAAGATGTGATATCTGTCTCTTTCAACATTGAAAAATCAGTACAAAACGCAAAATTAGAAGTTTATGACTTGAAAGGTAATTTGTTAAGTAGCTTAAATGTTAAGGAACGTGATGCTAATTTGGCTAGAACTTTTCAAAAAGATAATTTTGGTATAGGAATTTATATTGTGAGTTTAATGATAAATGGTAAAAGTATAGATGCAAAAAAAATTATTTTTGAGTAGTTAATTATTCCCAAAAAATACTTATAAACAAAGCTTCTCCCAACAGAGAAGCTTTGCTATATTTGTCCATTACCAAAACAACCTTATGTTACAATTACATGTAAAAAACGAAACCTCACGATTACGAGCCGTAGTGCTCGGTTCTGCCGTTAATAACGGTCCAACACCAACAGCTGAAGAAGCCTACGATCCGAAATCATTGGAGCATATCTTGGCCGGTACCTATCCGGTTGAGGCTGATATGGTGCAAGAAATGGAGGCTTTCAATCAAGTGTTTCAAAAATACAATGTGCAGGTATTTCGTCCACAGTTAATTGAAAATTACAATCAAATTTTTACCCGGGATATCGGTTTTGTTATCGACGATATTTTTATCAAAGCCAATATTTTACCCGACAGAGAGCGGGAACTCGATGCCATCCAATACGTAATCGACCAAATGGATCCGAACAAAGTAGTACGTCCGCCCGAAGAAGTGCATATCGAAGGCGGTGATGTAATGCTTTGGAACGATTACATTTTCATCGGTACGTATAAAGGTTCCGATTACAAAGATTACATCACAGCCCGAACCAACATGCAAGGCGTAGAATACATTCGCAACATGTTTCCGCACAAGAAAGTGAAAGAATTTGATTTGGTGAAATCCAAACTCGAAGCCCGTGATAATGCGCTCCATTTGGATTGTTGTTTTCAACCGGTCGGCAAAAACAAAGGCATTATTTATAAAAGCGGTTTCCGAGAAGAGGCCGATTATGTTTTCTTGGTGAAATTATTCGGCAAAGAAAATCTATTTCACATCACTCGAGACGAAATGTACCACATGAATTCCAATGTGTTTTCCATCGATGAGAACGTGGTCGTATCGGAGCGTAACTTTACCCGATTGAACAAATGGCTGCGCGACAACGATTTTATCGTAGAGGAAATTCCGTATGCCGAAATCGCCAAGCAAGAAGGCTTGTTGCGATGCTCGACGTTGCCGTTGATTAGAGATTAAAAATTGGTTTCAAGTTAGCTAACCTGAAACGTTAAACCAAAACAAAATGAAACAAACCACCAACTCCATACTTATGATTCGCCCTGTGGCGTTTCGTATGAATGAGCAAACCGCTGTGAACAACTATTACCAAAAAGTACTCGACGGACTGTCGCCCGAAACCGTTAACGCTAAAGCGCAAGCCGAATTTGATGCTTTTGTGAGCAAACTCCGCAAAGTAGGCGTGCATGTGATTGTGGTAGAAGATACTTTAGAGCCAAATACGCCCGACAGTATTTTTCCGAACAATTGGATTTCGTTTCACGAAAACGGCGATGTTGTCTTGTATCCGATGTTTGCCGAAAACCGCCGCGCCGAACGCCGCGAAGACATACTCGACCTATTGGAAGATGAGGGTTTTGTTATCAATGAAATCATGGATTATACCCTGGCTGAAGAAGCCGATATTTTCCTCGAAGGCACCGGAAGTTTGCTGTTAGACAGAGAAAACGGCAAAGCGTATTGTGCGTTATCGCCCAGAGCCGACGAAGAATTGATGATTGAATTTTGTGAAGATTTCGAATATACGCCGGTGATTTTTGAAGCCTATCAAACCGTTAACGGCGAACGAAAACTCATCTATCATACCAATGTGATGATGTGCTTAGGTGATACTTTTGCAGTCATTTGTGCCGATTGTATCGACGACAAAAAAGAGCGCAAAATGGTGCTCGACAGCCTGCGGGGCGATGACAAAGAAATTATCTTAATTACCGAAGAACAAGTGAATAATTTCGCCGGTAACATGCTTGAAGTCAAAGGTAAAGACGAAAAGCGGTATGTGGTGATGAGCGAGTCGGCGTATAAAAGTTTGACCAAAAAGCAAATCGCCCAACTCGAAGCCCATGTCGAAATCATCCACTCCAGTTTAGATACCATCGAAGCTTGTGGCGGCGGTAGTGCCCGCTGTATGATGGCCGAGATTTTCCTGCCGAGAGCATAATAATAAATGGCATCCCGAGCGCAGTCGAGGGAAAACCAAAAAATCCCAAATTTCTATACAGAAATTTGGGATTTTTTTATTGAAATGATAGGATATTATATTTTAAAAAACGCATAGCCGCCCTTAGTAGCGCCCCAAACTTGCTTACCGTCTTTGTCAAAACCTTGATCCCAGGACAAGATGCTGTTTTCGGTAACCGTTACTTTAGAATTGGCCCAACTGGCACCACGCAACTCACTCGGGCAGGTTTTGTCTCCGGTAGCGCCTTCAAATCGGTTTTTGCCCACGCGCTTCAAAACCACTTCACAACCTTGTTTCAATTCGATATCCGCTTCGGTGAGTTGGTCATACACTTCCGGAGTAGCCCATTTGCCAATCCACGCTTTTTCGTCTTTCAGGGTGTATATTTCACTTACAAACGAGTCGCCGCGTTGCGATACTTTGTAAATCCGCACCCGGTACGGCTTGTCTTGTTTGTCAAAAAGGGCTTGCTCTACAAATAAATAGTGGCCTTTCGACTTCCAAATAGGCGTCATGCGCAAGGAGATGTTAAAATAGTCTTTGTCGGTCACCGATTGTTTTTCCGAAGAATAGTGACCTTGCATAATGGAGACCAGTTCGTCTAAGGGTGAACTGTCTTGTGAAGCAGCGGTTTGCCCGCTTTTACAACTTGAAAAACAAACTACTGCAAGCAATGAAAATAAAAAGATACGCATAAAAATAAATTTAAATTCCTCTGATAATACTCAACACCGCACTGATAATATACTGAATTCCGATGGCCACCGTCAGAAACCCAACGATTCGTGAAATGGCCACAATTCCCGAAGCTCCTAAGTATTTGGCCAAATAATGAGCGCTTCGCAAAATTAAAAAGATTAGTAAGGAAACAATAATAATCGAAAACACCGATGATAGGATTTCGGGCGTCGAATGGTGGTCTTGGTTAAACGCAATCAATAACGAAATCGAACCCGGTCCGGCCAGCATCGGCATGGCCAATGGCGTCAGCGCAATTGAATTTCGGTTTTGCAAATCTTCTTCCACTTCTTTGCTGATTCCTTTGCGCTTCTTCTGATTGGCGTTGAGCAATCCAAATCCCGAACTGGCAATCAAAATACCACCGGCAATGCGGAGCGCCGAAATGGTAATTCCGAAAAAGCTCAAAACGTATTCGCCCAGAAAAAACGAAATCAACAAAATAATGCAAACATTAACGGCGGTCCAAAGCGATACCCTGGAACGTTCGGATTTCTTGTAGTCTTGGGTTAAACTCACAAAAAAAGGAATAGCGCCAATCGGGTTCAATACCGAAAATAAAGCACCCAACAGGACCAAAAAAGTGTTCAGAAAAATTTCCATGTACAATAATTCTTATCGGCTACAAAGATAGGCAAAGAATAAAAGAGAGTGTTACAATAACAACAATAATCGTTAAATTTGTGTAATGAAAAATAAGAAAACACTCGTCCTCGGCGCTACGACCAAACCCGAGCGCTACGCCAACATCGCTATACACAAACTGGTGGAAAACGGTCACTCGGTACTGGCCATCGGTCAAAATGCAGGCGAAGTCGCCGGCGTCAAAATCCACACCAAAAGCATCCCGTTAAAAAACATCGTCACGGTTACTTTGTACCTCAATCCCACGCGGCAGCGCGACTATTACAATTACATCATCCAAACCAAACCCAAACGCGTCATCTTCAATCCGGGAACCGAAAATCCCGAGTTCTATCAATTGTTGCGCAGCAACGGTATTGCGGTAGAAGTGGCGTGTACGCTGGTTTTACTGGCTACAAACCAGTATTAGTTCAGTCGTTTTTGTAAGGTAGGAGCGAAAGGTTCGGGTCAATCGGGAATCCGTTTTCCTGCTTTCCGTTACAATCTGCATCCGGTTCTCGATACGTTTTGTTGCGTCACTTCGAGTAGTTTGGTCTTTGATGACCGAGTGGTATCGAGAAGCGCAACAAAACACTCGAACTTACGGATGCAGGATTTTCACTTCCATCAGGGCTAATGAGGAATCCTTTTTAATATCGGGTATTTTCCGTGGTCGGTTTGCTAATCAGCAACAAACCAAGGAAGGTAATCAAACCATTTACAATAATCAGTTCGTTATCCAAAACATAATTGCCCAACAATTCAGCCGAATATTTGCTGATAAAAAAGCAACAGGTCGGCGCCAAAATACACACCAACGGCACCCATTGGTCTTGAACTGTTTTCGATTTTACAAACAATCCAAAGGCATACAAACCTAACAACGGACCGTAAGTATACGATGCAATTTTAAAAATCATCTTCACCACCGAGGCATCATTCACCGCGTTAAAAAATACAATCACCAAAAACATCAAAAACGAAAACCCTAAATGCACCCAATGGCGCGTTCTCACGACATGGGGTTTGTTTTGGTTTTCGGCCTTATCCATACCGAGGAAATCCACACAAAACGATGTGGTTAAAGCGGTCAAAGCCGAGTCGGTAGTGGCAAATGTCGCCGCTGTCAATCCCAACAAAAAGACCACGGCGGGGACGATGCTTAGATGGTGGAACGCAATTTCGGGGAACAATAAATCGGTTCGTGCTACGCCATCGACCATCGGAACGGCAATGCCGTTTTTCTCGGCGAATAAATACAACAAAGCACCCACGCTCAAAAAGAAAATATTAATCACTACAAAAATACCGGTGAACGTAAACATGTTTTTTTGGGCTTCGCCTATATTTTTGCAACTTAAATTCTTCTGCATTAAATCCTGATCTAAACCTACCATAGCAATAGTCACAAAGATGCCGCCGAGTAGCTGTTTCCAAAAATAATTTCCTTTTAAAAAATCTTCAAAAAAGAAAACCCTCGAATAGTTACTTTCTTTTACGGCTTCAAAAGCTTGCAAAGCGCCAAATTCCAGGCTGTTACAGATAAAATAAATCGTCAAAAACACCGAGGAAACCAAGAAGAAGGTTTGCAGGGTATCGGTGATAATAATGGTTTTCAATCCGCCGCGGTAGGTGTAGGCAAAAATCAATCCCAACGAAATTAAAACCGTTACGGCAAACGGAACGTTGAAGGCATCAAACACATAACGCTGCAATACAATCACCACCAAATACAAGCGAAACGCCGAGCCTATGGTGCGACTAATCAGGAAAATAGAGGCTGCGGTTTTGTAACTTATGGTACCCAAACGCTGTTCGATGTAACTGTAAATCGACGTGAGATTCATACGATAATACAGCGGCAACAAGACTTTGGCAATAATTAAAAACCCTATGGCATTGCCCAGCACAAACTGGAAGTATTTGAATTGTAAATCAGGGTTGCCTACTTCGCCCGGAACCGAGATAAACGTCACGCCCGAAAGCGCGGTACCAATCATCCCAAAAGCCACCAAATACCATTTGGAATTTTTATTGGCCTTGAAAAAAGTGTCATTATCCGTGCCTTTTTTACTGACCCAATTCGAGATGAAAATCAGTAATCCGAAATAAATAACAATGATGATTAGAATAGTAGTCGGCGTCATAAGTTGGGTTTTACAGTGAGCCAAAATACAAAAATTAATGTCTCAATTTGAAGATTTGAAGATTTGAAAATTTGAGGATGAGGTTATACATTAATTTTAAATTTTCAAATGGAGTGATTTTCAAATTAACTACTTTTGCCCCATGGAATTTTCATCAAAGCTTTTAGAAAAAGCCGTCAACGAAATGGCACAATTGCCCGGTATCGGCAAACGAACCGCTTTGCGATTGGTGTTGCACTTACTCAAACAACCCGAGGAGCAAACGCAGTATTTGGCGCAGGCTTTAACCACTATGCGCGAGGAGATAAAGTTTTGTAAAAGTTGCCACAATATTTCCGATGTTGCCCTTTGTGAAATTTGCAGTAACCCACTGCGCAACAACAAAGTAATTTGTGTGGTGGAAGACATTCGTGATGTCATGGCTATTGAAAATACAGGGCAATTCAAAGGAATATATCATGTGTTGGGCGGGAAAATTTCTCCGGTCGACGGTATCGGGCCGAGTCAGTTGCACATTGCTTCCTTGGTAGAAAAAGTCAAAGCCGGTGGTATCGAAGAATTAATTTTTGCGCTGAGTTCCACTATGGAAGGCGATACCACTAATTTTTACATCTTCAGACAAATTAAAGATTGTGAGGTAAAAACCTCTGCTATCGCCCGTGGCATTGCAGTGGGCGACGAATTAGAATATGCCGATGAGGTCACTTTGGGGCGCAGTATTCTGAATCGTATTCCGTTTGAGCATTCTATGAAAAATTTATAAGAAAATAATAATATGTTACATTTTTGTATTTAGAATTGAAAAACTATCTTTGTTTGCTAATTTTTTTTAATAAGTAATGAATAAAATCAAACTCTATATACTTTTTCTTTTACCCGTTTTATTGACTTCATGTGTTCCGAATAAGGATTTAGTTTACCTGCAAAACAAAAACGGTACTAGTGTGGCGCCCATAACCGCCTCAAACCAAAAGCCTTACCGTCTTCAGGTTAACGATTTATTAAACATTTCCATACGAGCTATCGATCCGAAATTAGTTGAGATCTTCAATCCTTCGGGCGGTCAGGCCATCATTTCAACACCCGATCAGGGAAATTATTTGAATGGTTACACCATTGATGATCATGGGAATATCCGATTGCCCGTTTTGGGAGAAATGAATGTCTTGGGATTTACCACTGAAGAAGTTAGAATCAAGATTGAAACACTCCTGCATGAAAAGTATTTCAAGAGCGAAGCCGGTATTTTTGTGATTGTCAAATTATCCGGTTTCCGATACACTATTAACGGTGAAGTAGCGAATACCGGAATCAAAACACTATACCAGGATAGGGTAAACATCTTGGAAGCCATTGCCAATGCCGGTGATATCAATCTGACCGGTGACAAAAAAGACGTTAAGGTGATTCGTAATTTTCCGCAAGGAAGCGAAACCTTCAGCATCGATTTAACCGATAGTAATGCCGTGAATTCCCCTTGTTTTTATTTGCAGCCGAACGACTATATTTATGTAAAACCCCTAAAACAAAAGTCATGGGGAACCGGAAAAACCGGAATAGAATCTTTAACGACTGTAGTAACGCTGCTCTCTTTGGCAACAACCACTTTTTTGTTGCTTAGAAATTAATACCCATTTTTCATGTTAGACGTAAAAGATTTTACCTTTTTTGACAAGCAAAACAGTTTTGATTTCAAAGGATTTTTGATCAAAACCATTAGCTATTGGAAATGGTTTGTGGTTGGTTTAATCATTACTTTTTCTATTGCGCATCAGGTCAATGTAAGAAAACAAAAGATTTA
The DNA here is from genome assembly GCF_030053345.1 of Flavobacterium sedimenticola. Lineage (GTDB taxonomy): Bacteria > Bacteroidota > Bacteroidia > Flavobacteriales > Flavobacteriaceae > Flavobacterium > Flavobacterium sedimenticola. The sequence goes on along the minus strand of NZ_JASGBP010000013.1, from coordinate 10,004 downwards.
TGGTATTGAGACCACTATTGCCGTAAAAGAAGAAAACAATCCTTTTTTTACGTCTAACACCAGTTTGGTTTTCAACTGGGGCGGTACTTCCGATAAAGTCCAAATGATTTCCACAACACTCAAGTCAAGATCGCACAATGAGTTAGTGGTAAACAAGCTGGAGTTTTTCATCGATTACATGAAAAAAACCAAATACTTTTTACAAGATGTATACGGCAGTGTGCCTTTCAAAGTAAATATAGACAAGTCGCAGTACCAATTGTTGGATCAATTTGTGAAAGTAAAAATGCTGTCCGACAATACATACCGATTGACGGTCTCTTTTCAATCCGATAAGGCGGAAGTCATTCGTTATTCCGATAACAAAAGAACCGTAGTAGATGTCCCTGTTGGGGAGTTTTCCAAAGTATACCGATTGGGACAAGTAGTCAATTTGCCGTTTTTGAATTGGAAGTTGACACCTGTTAACTATGAAGGCGAGAACGAGCGTGAAGAAATATCCGTCCGATTTAACAGTTTTGACAACACCGTTTCCGTTTATAAAGGGTTGCGCGTGGATATAGATGAAAAGGCAGGATCTATTCTTAAGTTGTCTATGGAAGGTACTAACAAAGCCAGAATGGTTGACTACCTGAACGAAACGGTAAATGTGCTTATCACCAGACAACTCGAGAATAAAAATAAATTTGCCGAAAACACTATTAACTTCATCGATGAAACGCTCTTCAAAATGGAGAAAGAACTCAAGACATCGGGTGATAATTTAAAAGACTTCAGCAAGAGTAATAATATCATCGATATTGAAGAAGGCGGACTAACCTACAAAAACCAGTTGGTTACTTATGATACGCAAAAAGATTTGGTAGAGCGCAAGTTGGCCTATCTCAATACGTTAAAAAACTACCTCAAAAACAGCGTTGATTTTTCAAAATTACCGGCCCCAACCGTGGTTGGAATTGAAGAGCCGAATATTGTGACCAATGTGTCTAAGTTAATCGATTTGTCTATTCGAAGAACCGAGTTGGCCTATTCCATCAAAGGCGAAGTGTATTACGAACGCATCGACAATGAAATTCAATCGGTTAAAAAAGCATTGTTGGAGAATGCGAATACGCTCAAAACCGCATTACAATTCGATTTAAATCAGGTTAACCAAAAAATACAAGGCGTTGAGGCCGAAATCGGAAGATTACCTGAAAACAAATTGGAATGGCTTAACCTTTCCCGCAAGTATGATCTGAGCGATAACATCTACAATACGTATCTGCAAAAAAGGAGTGAGGCTTCCATTGTAAAAGCAGCCAACTTATCCGATATTCAATTTATCGATCCGGCCAAAGATGTCGGCAGCGGACTATTAGGACCTAAAACCAGCGTGAATTACGTGCTAGCATTTTTTGTCGGATTGCTAGTGCCATTGGTGTTGGTTTTCTTTATCTTCTTCATTAGTAACTCGATTCAAAATATTGAAGATATTTCGAGTTTAACCAAATTACCGCTTATCGGAATTGTTGGAGTGAAACACTCCGAAACCAATTTATCGGTGTTTGAAAGACCAAAGTCAGCCCTGTCGGAATCCTTCAGAGCGATTCGATCCTCCTTGCAGTTTTTGTATAAAAAGCAAAGTATCGAAGGAACCAAAACATTGATGTTAACATCATCTGTCAGCGGCGAAGGAAAAACATTCTGTTCCATCAATATCGCTACGGTTTTCGCATTGAGTGAGAAGAAAACTATTATTTTGGGACTCGACTTAAGAAAGCCGAAAATTTTTGATGATTTTAATATTCAAAATGATGTCGGAGCCGTTAATTATCTGATTGGACAAAAGAAATTAGACGAAGTGATACAGCATACCCATATCCCGTATTTGGATGTTATTACCTCCGGTCCGATTCCGCCGAATCCTTCTGAATTAATTATGGGTGATTCGATGAAAACGATGATGGAGGAGCTCAAAACGAAGTACGATTACATCATTTTAGATACACCACCGGTAGGGTTGGTTTCGGATGCTCTCGAATTGGCTCAGTTTTGTGATGTCTCACTGTATATTGTGCGTCAGAATTTCACCAAAAAAGAGATGCTGACGTTGTTGAACAATAGGGCTAAACGCGGCGAGTTGAACAATGTGAGTATCATTTTTAACGGTTATGAAAACAAAGCCAAATACGGTGTCGGATACGGATACGGTTACGGCTATGGATACAGCTATGGTTACGGTTACGGCAGTGGTTATCATGAAGATGAAGAGCCAACCGGTTTCTTTGCGAAGTGGAAATTCCGAATATTGCGAAAACTGGGCTTGTCATGAAAACAGGAACAACAGTTTTAATTACAGGCGGCGCCGGATTCATCGGTTCCAATCTTTGTGAGTATTTTTTAGAGAAAGGATATCAAGTCGTTTGCCTCGATAATTGGGCTACCGGTCATCGACACAATATAGTTGGTTTTTTGAATCGTCCTAACTTTCAATTTATAGAAGGGGATATCCGAAATCTGGAGACCTGTCGCGCTGCGGTAAAAAATGTGGATTATGTTTTGCATCAGGCGGCATTAGGTTCGGTACCCCGATCTATTAATGATCCTATCACGAGCAATGAAGTGAATGTTTCCGGTTTTTTAAATATGTTGGTGGCTTCAAGAGATGCCGGTGTGAAGCGATTTGTTTACGCCGCCAGTTCTTCTACCTATGGCGATTCGGAAAGTTTGCCCAAAGTGGAAGCCGTCATCGGGAAACCGCTTTCGCCTTATGCCATTACGAAATACGTAAACGAATTATACGCGGATATTTTCAGTAAAACCTATGGATTAGAAACCATCGGACTGCGCTATTTTAATGTGTTCGGAAGGCGACAAGATCCCAACGGTGCCTATGCCGCGGTGATTCCGAAATTTGTGATGCAACTGATGCGACACGAAAGCCCGGTTATCAACGGAGATGGAAATCATTCCAGAGATTTTACCTATATCGACAATGTGATTCAAATGAATGAATTAGCCATGCTGACCCAAAACCCGGATGCCGTTAATACGGTGTACAATACGGCTTTCGGAGACAGAACCACACTGAACGAAATGGTGCACTTTCTGAAACAGTTTTTATCCGAATATGATTCGGCCATAGCCGAAGTAGAAGTCCTTTACGGGCCTAACAGAGTCGGGGATATTCCCCATTCGTTAGCGAGTATTGATAAAGCCAAAGAACGGTTACACTATCAACCCCAATTTTCATTTGAGCAAGGGTTGAAGGAAGCGGTACATTGGTATTGGAATAATTTAGAACTCAAATAAATTTTATATAATGAAAATAACAAATATTTGCTGTATCGGTGCAGGATATGTAGGCGGGCCAACAATGGCTGTTATTGCCGAGAAATGTCCTCACATCAAAGTTACGGTAGTCGATTTGAATGAAGCCCGAATTGCAGCTTGGAATGACGAAGATGTTAATAATATTCCCATTTATGAACCGGGATTGAATGAAATAGTAGCGAAAGCCAGAGGTAGGAATTTGTTTTTTTCAACAGAAGTGGATAAAGCCATAGATGAAGCAGAACTCATTTTTATTTCGGTGAATACGCCTACCAAAACCTATGGTACCGGAAAAGGAATGGCTGCCGATTTGAAGTATATCGAATTGTGCGCGCGTCAAATCGCCAGAGTAGCCAAAACCGATAAAATTATTGTAGAGAAATCTACGTTACCGGTACGAACCGCTGAAGCCATCAAGAGTATTTTGAACAATACCGGAAACGGCGTTCAGTTTCAGATTCTTTCCAATCCGGAGTTTTTAGCCGAAGGAACTGCCGTGCAGGATTTGCTGCACCCGGACAGAGTGCTCATTGGTGGTGAAACGTCACCGGAAGGACAAGAGGCTATTGAGACATTAGTGGATGTCTACGCCCATTGGGTGCCCAGAGAGCGTATCTTAAAAACGAATGTATGGTCATCGGAATTGTCCAAACTAACGGCTAATGCTTTTTTGGCGCAGCGTGTTTCCTCTATCAATGCCATTTCTGAATTGTGTGAAAAAACAGAAGCCAATGTGAATGAAGTAGCCAAAGCCATAGGAATGGACAGCCGAATCGGACCGAAGTTTTTGAAAGCTTCCGTAGGATTCGGTGGTTCTTGTTTTCAAAAAGATATTTTAAACTTGGTTTATATCTCTAAGGCTTTCGGATTGCACGAAGTGGCCGATTATTGGGAACAGGTTATTATTATGAATGACCATCAAAAAAGAAGATTCTCTAAAAATATCGTGCAAACTTTGTACAACACGGTTTCGGGCAAAAAAATTACTTTTTTAGGTTGGGCTTTCAAGAAAGATACCAATGATACTCGTGAATCAGCCGCTATTTATGTAGCCGATGATTTGATTAACGAGCAAGCCAACATCGCCCTTTATGATCCGAAAGTAGGTCACAAACAGGTGTTATCCGACTTGAATTATTTGGAGACACGTCAACCGGCCGAGAACGAAAAGTATATCAAAACATTCGATGACCCGTACCAAGCTTGTGAAAACGCGCATGCGATTGCGATACTCACCGAATGGGACGAGTTTAAAGCATACGATTGGAAAAAAATATACGACAGTATGTTGAAACCGGCCTTTGTATTTGACGGGCGCAATTTGTTAGATCCTGCCGAAATGAGAGCTATCGGATTTGTTTACCAATCCATCGGAAGTTAGTCGGAAGGCAAACAGCAAAAATTTTCAATTTAAGATACCCAATGTCAGGCGAAATTGAGTAGCCTATTTAAAAGAAACTAAAATGAATATTAAAATTGCAATCATAGGATTGGGATATGTTGGTTTGCCTTTGGCAAGGCTCTTCGCTACCAAATATCCGGTCGTTGGTTTTGATATCAATCAAAAAAGAATACAAGAACTCAATTCGGGTTTAGATTCTACCCTCGAAGTAGATGAAGCGACTTTGAAAGCCGTTTTGGTTGGTGCTAACCGGCAATCATCCGGACTTTTCTGTACCAATGCTATTGAAGAAATCAAAGATTGCAACTACTATATTGTTACAGTTCCTACACCGGTAGATAAAAACAATCGTCCCGATTTGAATCCGTTGTATAAGTCGAGCGAAACGGTGGGTAAGGTTTTGAAGAAGGGAGATATCGTGATTTACGAATCTACGGTATATCCCGGAGTGACCGAAGAAGAATGTATTCCGGTTTTGGAACGCGTGAGCGGTTTGAAATTCAATGTGGATTTCTTTGCCGGATATTCCCCGGAACGTATTAATCCGGGTGACAAGGAGCACACGGTTGAGAAAATACTAAAAGTGACCTCGGGTTCTACACCTGAAATCGGTCAAAAAGTAAACGAATTGTACCAATCGGTGATTACCGCCGGCACGCATTTAGCGCCATCCATTAAAGTGGCTGAAGCTGCCAAGGTGATTGAAAATTCACAGCGCGACATCAATATTGCGTTTGTGAATGAATTGGCTAAGATTTTTAATTTGTTGGAAATCGATACCCATGCGGTATTAGAAGCGGCCGGAACCAAATGGAATTTTCTTCCGTTTAAACCGGGATTGGTAGGAGGCCATTGCATCGGTGTGGATCCGTATTATTTGGCGCAAAAAGCCCAAGAAAAAGGCTATCATCCCGAAATTATTTTGGCAGGAAGACGATTAAATGACAGTATGGGTGAATACATTGCCTCTCAGGTAATCAAAATGATGATTAAGAAGAATATCAAAGTCAACGGATCTAAAATTTTAATGTTGGGCATTGCGTTTAAAGAAAATTGTCCTGATGTTCGAAATACGAAAGTGGTGGATGTGGTTAATGCTTTGAAAGATTTTGAAACCGAAATCACCATTTATGATCCCTGGGCTAATCCTGCTGAGGTGATGCATGAGTACGGATTGCAAACCGTTTCCGAACTTCCGGAGGGAACTTTCGATGCCATTGTATTGGCGGTTTCTCACAAGGAGTTCAGCGGTATTAATTTTGATAAATTGAAAAAAGACACAGCGGTTGTTTTCGATGTGAAAGGCGTTCTTAGTGAAGCCGATGCGAAATTGTAAAGAGTTAAATTAATCATCGAGTCGTGATACATAAAATTTTAATAACAGGAGGTGCCGGGTTTATAGGGTCGCATGTTGTGCGTCGTTTTGTGACGCAATATCCCGAATATCAAATTTTCAATTTGGATGCCTTGACCTATGCCGGTAATTTGGAAAATATTGCCGATATCGAAAATGCGCCCAATTATCATTTTGTAAAAGGCGATATTACAGCGGCGGATTTTGTCATGGATTTGTTTCAAAAACATCATTTTGACGGCGTCATTCACTTGGCGGCCGAATCTCATGTGGATCGCTCTATTTCCGATCCGTTGGCTTTTGTGAAAACCAATGTGATAGGCACGATGAATTTATTAAATGCTGCCAAAAGCAGTTGGAAAGATCATTTTGAAGGAAAAAGATTTTACCATGTCAGTACCGATGAAGTGTACGGAAGTTTAGGCGCTACCGGTTTGTTTACCGAAACCACACCGTACGATCCGAATTCGCCGTATTCGGCTTCCAAAGCCAGTTCCGATCATTTTGTGCGCGCCTACGGGGAAACCTATGGTTTGCCTTATGTGATTACCAATTGTTCCAACAATTACGGTCCGAATCACTTTCCGGAGAAATTGATTCCGCTTTTTATCAATAATATCATTAACAACAAACCGCTTCCGGTTTACGGTGACGGGAACTATACCCGCGATTGGTTGTATGTTATTGACCACGCCATGGCCATTGATTTGGTTTTTCATCAAGGGAAAAATCATGAAACCTATAATATCGGCGGGTTTAATGAATGGAAGAATATCGACTTGGTTAGGTTATTGTGTCAAAAAATGGATGCCAAGTTAGGAAGACTTGAAGGTACTTCTGAAAAACTGATTACGTATGTTAAAGACCGACCGGGTCATGATTTACGCTATGCTATAGATGCATCGAAAATACACCGGGAATTGGGTTGGCAACCCACCGTGACGTTTGAGGAAGGATTGGAGAAAACCATCGACTGGTTTTTAGCCAACGAAGCCTGGTTGGCCAATGTCACCTCAGGAGCGTATCAAAAATATTACGAACAACAATATCAATAGCAGCTCGCTTGAGCCGCATTAACCTGATTGAACGATGGTACTATTAGTAACCGGAGCAGCCGGATTTATTGGGTTTCATCTGAGTAAAAAACTGGTGGATTTAGGACATCAGGTAGTTGGCTTGGATAATATAAACGGTTACTACGATATCAACTTAAAAATGGCTCGTTTGCAACAGTTAGGGGTAACCGATGTTTTTGAGAATAAGATATCGAAAAGTCATACGCATCCCGACCATTTTCATTTTATAAAAATGAATTTGGAAGACCAGTTGCACTTACCCTTACTTTTTAGTCAGTATTCTTTTGATGCGGTTTGCAATTTAGCGGCGCAAGCCGGTGTGCGGTACAGTATTGAAAATCCGATGGTATATGTAGAAAGTAATATTGTCGGGTTTATCAATTTATTAGAGTGCATGCGAAACAGCGGTGTTCCCAAATTAGTTTATGCCAGCAGCTCGAGTGTATACGGCAACAGCAAATCGATACCGTTTTCTACAACTGACTCGGTTGATGCTCCGATTAGTTTGTATGCCGCTACCAAGAAGTCAAATGAATTGATGGCCCATACCTACAGTCATCTGTTCGGGATTCAATGTATAGGACTGCGCTTTTTTACCGTTTACGGTCCGTGGGGTCGTCCTGATATGGCTATGTTTTTATTTACCCAAGCCATTTTGGAAGGCAAACCCATTCAGGTATTTAACAACGGAGAGCTTTATCGCGATTTTACTTATATCGATGATATTGTCGATGGCGTAGTGGCCACAGTTACGGATACCCAAATGACACAAAAATATGCCTTGTACAACATTGGTAACAGTAAACCTATCAAGTTGGTTGATTTTATCGAAGCCATTGAAAGATGTACGGGTAAAAAAGCAAATAAAGTAATGACGCCGATGCAATTGGGTGATGTAGAACGCACTTGGGCAGATGTGTCCGACCTTCAAGCCGATTTTGGCTACAGTCCTAATACTTCTATTGAAAAAGGAATCAAAGAATTTGTTGATTGGTACAGAAAGTATATAGGCCAGCATAAACCGGCATAACTTTTCCGCGAAGTTTAGCACTCATTGACTGTAAAATTTGTTTCGGTTCCTAGCTCCGATTTTGAAGATTGCCTTCTGTGAATGAGTGTTTGTTCATTTATAATCTGACAATTTTTGATGGTAAAATTTGCATCTCCATCATTTTATTAACTTAAAATCTATAATTTATTAACACGAAAACGTTTTCGTTTTCACGCAATATGTTTTGTGTGTTATTTGGATTGTTTAATTTTATAGTTTTAACCACCCAATTTCTACACTATTCTTTTCCTTCTCTTTATGGGAGAACATGCATGGTATTCACTTTTTAATCTAACAACTTAAAGATTACACTATGAAAAGAATTTTACTGCTTTTAACTTTATTTTCTTTTACGGGCTATGCTCAGCAATCTGTTTTTTGGAGGGCAGAAGCCGCCAATGGAAATTGGGAAAATGGAAATTGTAATGAAATCGGAACGGCAAACAGCCAGTGGTTTTATGGCGGGTTTGGGGGTAATTCATCCCGAAACCGACCGGATTGTTTCGATGGGAGTACCACTCGTCATAATGTAACTATCGGAAATAATGTTTTCACCACAATGAGTGTGAATACGGCTTTCTGGGGTTTACGGGCTTTGACATTATCAAGTGGTGCGTCATCCACAAGAACTTTGAATAGTTCCCCGGATGATAATACACGGGGCTTGAGCTTTACCAGTGGTTTGTATAATGAATCAAACACCACACACAATTTTAATGTAAGAATTGGAGTTGATGCGGCATTTGTTTATTTAAAAGCAACAGGTTCCAGTGCTGTCAATAATTTCAACAGAGAAATCTTTGTGAATTCTAACACCGTAGTGTTTCAAGGAGCCGGGAATAATAATGTTACGGCTACGATATCCGGATCCGGAGGTAAACTCACTAAAGAAGATTCGGGGACTACCACTTTGTCGGGTAACTTAACCTACACAGGTGCTACAACGGTAACCGGTGGAAGTTTAATCATCCAAAAATCAGGATACACGGCCACCATTACTACCTCAGGGATTAGTGTTTCTTTTAGTCCTGCGCCGGCGGCCGGAAATTACTCAGTTTTGCCGGGTGCCTTGATTAGTAATGCTTCGTTGTCTACTTCGGGTTTGGGTGCCGGACAAACCGCTACTTTCAATGCCGCTACGGGGGTTTTGACCGTTAATAATACACCTACCGTTTCTTTAGTCAGCAATGATGCCGATAATACGTTTTGTGCCGGAACCAGCGTGACTTTTACCGCTACAGCATCCAATGTAGGAGGCGGATCTGTAAATTACAATTTTAAAGTAGCGGGCAGCAGTGTTCAATCGGGAGCCTCTAATGCGTTCACGACTACAGCCTTAACTAACGGACAAGCGGTTACCGTTGATATCACTATTACCGGTGGTTCATTTCTTTCTACCAATACGGCCAGCAGCAATTCGATTTCGAATACGGTGATTGCCAATTCAACACCTACCGTTTCTTTGGCAAGTAATGATGCCGATAATACGTTTTGTGCCGGAACCAGTGTGACTTTCACAGCCACTGCCGGAAGTTTGGCCGGCGGCACCGCTTCTTACAATTTTAAAGTTAACGGTTCTTCCGTTCAAAATGGGGCGTCCAATACGTACACTACCAGTGGTTTAACCAGTGGTCAGTCCGTGAGTGTTGATATTACTGTTTCGGGAGGTACTTGTTTGACTACCAATACGGCCAGCAGCAATTCGATTTCGAATACAGTGGTAGCCAACGTAACGTGGTACCGTGATTTTGACGGTGACGGCTTTGGTGATTTGGCTACGACTACGTCTAACTGTACGCAACCGGT
>NZ_JASGBP010000012.1 GCF_030053345.1 Flavobacterium sedimenticola | reverse complement strand
TTTCTTACTTATACGCGTATTGTCAATCCTTTTTTATTGCTTTACAAAACTAAAAAACCACTCCGAAGAGTGGTTTACATAATTTACAGTAATATTTACAGAATTTAAGGCGATAATCGATCTATCTTCCAAGCATAGTCGTTTTCTAAGCGGTAGCGAATACGGTCGTGTAATCGATTGGGTCTGCCCTGCCAAAACTCTACTTCTACCGGACACACTAAAAATCCACCCCAATACTCGGGTCTGGGAATGGGTTTACCTTCATATTCTTTTTCTAACGCCTTGAGTTTCTCGTCTAAATAGTCACGGGACGGAATGATTTCGCTTTGTGCTGAAACGATGGCACCTAATTTACTACCATCGGGACGAGAATCAAAATAGTTATCGGAAACCGAAGCCGGTGTTTTTTCGGCTATGCCTTTGATAATAACTTGCCGCTCCATCGTATGCCAAAAGAAAGACAAACAAATGTGCGGATTTCGGAGTATGGCCTTCCCTTTTTCGGAATCATAGTTGGTGTAAAAAACAAAGCCTTCTTCATTGAATTTTTTGAGGAGTACTACCCTACTCTTCGGAAATCCATCGGCGCCCAACGTGGCAACCGTCATGGCATTGACTTCTTCGATACCGCCAAATGCTTCGGCTTCGTAAAACCATTTGTGAAACAAATTGATAGGATCTTCGGGAATATTGGTTTCCAAAAGCTCGCTTTTTTCATACGACTTTCGGTAGTTACTTAAATCTTTCATGGGTTGCAGAATTCGGATGCGCTAAGGTACTAAGTTTTCAGGACATACCATGGATTACTTTTTAGCCCCGATTGGAGCGATACCCTGCCTGCCTGCCGGCAGACTTGTATAGCGGAAAGCGGGAATTACTTTTCCCGACACTTCCCAAACGCTTCGCTCCTACTATCAGTCGAAATCGAAAACGGCACCGTCGTCGGCTAACAATACATTCGGAAAAACGGTTTCGGCTTCCGCTCGGAAAAGTTCGATGCTGCTGTAGCGCGTACTGTAATGGCCCAAAAGCAACTGCTTTACCTTTGCCAACTTGGCGATGGTGGCCGCTTCTTTGGCCGTACTGTGCATGGTTTTGGCGGCTTTGTCGGCTTCACTTTCCAAAAATGTGGCTTCGTGATACAGCACATCGGCATTTTGAATAAGCGGCACGATGCTTTCGTCGTACATCGTATCGCTGCAATACGCATAGGTTTTGACCGGTTCCGGATCGAATGTGAGTTCGGCATTGGGAATTACCGTTCCGTCTTCCAGGGTCATATCGCCGCCGTATTTGATTTTGCGATAGTAAACCGTATCAATATTATAATGTTCAACGGCTTCCACATTGAGCTTTCGCTCTTTGGGTTTTTCCTGAAATAAAAAACCGTTGGTATAGACGCGGTGCTTGAGCGGAATGGTTTTGACAATTACTTTTTCGTCTTCAAAAATCACTTCGCTTTCTTTTGAAGTTAATTCGTGAAAATACAAATTGTATCCGGTAAATGATTCCGATAAACGCAGTTGCAAGAGAATGATTTCTTTGATGCCTTTAGGACCGTAAACGTGTAAATCGGTTTGACGATTAAAAAGCATAAAAGTGGATAAGAGTCCAATTAACCCGTAAAAATGATCGCCGTGTAAATGCGAAATAAAGATGTGGTTGATTTTGGAGAATTTGAGTTTGTTTTTGCGCAGCTGTACTTGCGTGCCTTCGGCACAGTCGATGAGAAACATGCGATTGCGAATTTCGAGTACTTGAGATGTCGGATTGGTTAATGTGCGCGGTGTGGCCGCATAGCAACCCAAGATGGTTAGTTTCATGGTATTAAAATCCTAAGTCGCGCTCAATTTCTTCCATTTCGATGATATCGTGTGCTTCGAGTATTGTGGGCACCACGGTAATACTTTGCGGAACGGCATTAAAATCAATGCTATCGGTCACCAACACGATAGACTTCTTTTGCTTTTTGTGTTGTTTGATTAAATCAGCAAACGCTTTTATGTCCTCGAGCTTCAGGTTTTTGTCGTGCGATAAGTCGAGTATCAGATTCTCGTTTTTATAGCTGTTGTGTTCGTGCTGCAAGGTGTTTAAAAACGCGGCGGTTTCACCATGGGTATCCTTAATAATGGTGGTGTGTCCTTTTTGTTCAACTTTCATCGGAAACAGAAATAATAATGTAATACGAAGCTAATGTACTAAGATTTTAGGAGTTTTTGTCATTTCAACAAAGGTTTATGATTTGGAGTGTGTTATTCATGGATTTTTTTGGTTTTTCATCGATGAAATGCACGTTTTTTTAACATTTCATAGACGAAATGCACGATAAAAACGCTGAAAACCCTTGAATTTGCTGGATTTGTGCGTTTAACGAGTTTTAGAGCTAGTCATCGAAAAAATTTCAGTCGCCTGAGGTCTTGAAGTAGTTTTGAATCAGAAATAACAACGATACTAAAAACACAGATGATGACCACAACCCATAACACAGTAGCTCAAAAAAATGTAACCCGCGTTAGATTATTTGTTTTATTCGTTTTATTCGTTTTATCAAGCAACGGTGTTTTCGGACAAACCCAATCGGAAAACAAAGAAACTAAAGTTACTACTGAAGTAACTGTTGCGCAAGATCAAGTGGTTGTATCGGCAGATAACACAGTAGCTTCTATGGATTTTGCCATTTGGTTTACCGGTACTGCTAAAACAGGCAATGCCAAAACAACCGGAAGCTTCAGCAAAAAAGCATTGATCAACTCAGGCATCAATACTAACAGTGTCTTAATCAGATCGTTGTTAAAAAAAGTAAGCAGCCAAGAAAGCAGTGTTGCTTAATTAGAAAAAGAAGTTTAGTTTGGATTAAATATAATTGGTTAGTTTTAGAAAAAAAGTCCCGATTCGAGCATCGGGACTTTTTTCATTTTGTATTTTGTTTAAAATAGATTTCGGTAGCCCCTAAACCGTATTTTTGGTAATTGGCATCCTGAAATGTCAGGTTGTCGTAGCGACCGAGCATAAAATCGAGTTCGGCTTTCAGGACGCCCTCACCTACGCCGTGAATGAATACAATTTTAGGAATCCGATTCTTGATGGCAAAGTCTATATGGCGCTTGGCTGTTTCCATCTGATAGGTCAAAATATCATAATTGTTCATTGACTTATGGTTTTTGACTAACTTTTCGATGTGCAAATCAAATTCGGGTACCGGACTTTCTTTTTTAGCTTTTTTCTCTTTGTTGGTATAATTCGGTTTCGGAATTTCTTTTTCGCTGATAACTTTGCTAGTATTGAAGTGAAAGGATAACCCTGACTCTTCCGTTTTAATCAATTCATGCCTTTTAAACGTCAGCTCAAATCCTTCGGTGGTTTCGATGGTTACTTCGCTTCCCGCAACGCGAACCACCACGCCGTCAATGGCATCATCCAATACCGATACTTTATCACCTTTCTGCATCATGTTCCTCTTCTGTTTCTGAATGTTTACTGGGCACTTTAGCACTTAATTTCATTAAGCCATACATCAATACCGCGATTGTGCCGGCTAAAATAATTACATTGGGGTGGGCTTTTGATTGTTCATACAGTCCGACTGCAATAGCCAAAACGGTGATCAAAAGAAAGATTTTTTTCATAGTGCTGATTTGTCATTTCAAAATTACTGAACTTTAACGGATTTACATCACAAAAAAAGCATCCCCAATCGAAGATGCTTTCATAATATACTTAGTGTCTTTAATTATCGCATGGCATTAAATCCGATGACCATCACGATAGCCGCCAAAATATAAAGTGAGATGATAATGATAGCCGCAATTCCTAAAAATTTATGGTGCGATTTCAACGCACCGAAGGCATCTGTTAAGAGTTCCGAATTTTTAGTAAAAATGGCTTTTTTAGTATTATTGGCGTAGCGATACAAATAATAAATCGGAAATAAATAAATGACCGCAATGACCAAATAAAAAATAGAAATAAAACCACTGATGGCACCAAAAGGTCCGGGAGTTTCGGGCATAACAGACATTACAGAAGTCATAAAAATAGCCATGAGCGCTAAAAATCCGACTCCGATAAAGCCCAATATGGCTAAAAACATCGACCATTTGGCACTTTCGCGCAGGTAGTCTAATGCAGTTTGGTTCAAGTGCAATTCAAAAGAATCAAATTGGGATTGGTTTTCGTTTTCCATACAAAGGGTTTTGGTTGGTTGGTTTATCAATTAATTTGCTAAGATTCAAACGCTTTCAGTGTATTGATGATGATGGAAATACAGTCTCGTAACTGCTCTTCATTCATCACTAACGGCGGTGCAAAACGAATGATGTTGCCATGTGTCGGTTTGGCCAACAAACCGTTTTCGGCTAACTTCATACAAATATTCCAGGCGGTCTCACTGTCTTCCGTATCATTAATTACAATGGCGTTGAGTAATCCTTTACCGCGTACTAACGTAACGATATTGGAGGTTTCAATGTATTTTGCCAATTCGGCGCGGAATATTCTTCCTAATTTTCGGGCGTTTTGTGCCAAATGTTCCTCCGTCACCACATCCAAAGCCGCCATCGCTACAGCAGCAGCTACAGGATTTCCGCCAAAAGTAGAACCGTGTTGTCCCGGTTTGATGACATTCATAATGGCGTCATTGGCTAATACGGCCGAAACCGGATAAGCACCACCTGAAATGGCTTTCCCCAAAATAAGAATATCCGGGGTCACATAACCGCTTTGTTTTTCACAACGATTATCACAAGTACAATTGCCGCAAACCGCTAATAACGAACCGGTTCGGGCAACTCCGGTTTGCACTTCATCGGCTATAAACAATACATCGTTCGCTTCACACAAGGCTTTGGCTTTGGCCAAGTAGTCTTCGGCCGGTACATATACACCGGCTTCACCCTGAATAGGTTCCACCAAGAAACCCGCTATGTTTTTAGAAGACGTGATGGCTTTTTCTAACGCCTCAATATCGTCATACGGTATTTTGATAAATCCGGCAGTATACGGACCAAAGTTTTTACGAGCATTTTCGTCGTTGGAAAATGAAATAATCGTGGTTGTTCTACCGTGGAAATTGCCTTCACAAACAATAATTTGAGCTTCGTTCTCGGCAATTCCTTTTTTCTCATAAGCCCATTTGCGACAAATTTTCAAAGCGGTTTCTACGGCCTCAGCCCCGGTATTCATGGGCAAAACTTTATCAAATCCAAAATATCGCGTGATATATTCCTCGTAAACGCCTAATTTGTCGTTGTAAAAGGCACGAGAGGTTAAGGTTAAAGTTTGAGCTTGCGCTATCATGGCTCCCACAATTTTGGGATGACAATGCCCCTGATTTACTGCCGAATAGGCCGAAAGAAAATCATAATACTGTTTTCCTTCTACGTCCCAAACGTAGACGCCTTCTCCTCTACTCAATACTACAGGTAGCGGGTGATAATTGTGGGCTCCGTATCGGTCTTCTAAAGCTATGGCATCGGCAGAAGTTAATTTTTCTAAAACTGACATTTTTAAAGTAATTTAAATACTGTATTTTCCATTCCTTCTTACTGGAGAGAAATCATCCATAGTAGTACAAAAGTACAAAAAAGCGATGGCTAATAATGTACTTCTATTATTTGAGTTTATTTTTTTATCCGTTCCAAAATATCATTCATCATTTCAATTTGCACTTTTTGAATTTCGATAAGCTCTTGTTGTTGGTGCATAATCAAATGATCTAACTTTTCGTTGAGCATTCTGATTTCCAATTCTGATTTTAAGTTAATCATATAATCTTTCTTGGCGCGTTCACGGTCTTTCTCTTCTTGACGATTTTGACTCATCATGATAACCGGCGCCTGCAAAGCCGCAATACACGACAATATTAAATTTAACAGAATAAACGGATAGGGATCAAATCCTTTATTCATTAAAATAAATACGTTGGCCGCAATCCACAACGCTAAAAAAATGAAGAAAAAAATAATAAAAGTCCAGCTGCCACCAAAAGCCGCCACCTGATCGGCTACTACTTGTCCGAACGTCCTGGTATCGGTATCTTCTTCAATCTTGGATACAAACGACGTATCATTTCCAAGAGCGTTCAAAACATTTTTTTGCAATTCCGACAACTGATGGATTTCGGTGTCTAAATATTTGGAAATGTATTTTTCGCGGTACACATTCAGTTCCGCATTAGCAATGCAACTTTCTTCGGTAAAGTCGGGATGGTCATTTTTGATCAGATTCACTACTTGCCGGCGAATGGTGTTGCCTTTGACCATTTCACCTACCGGATATTCCAAACCGGAAATGGCACTTGTAAACGTATTTTTAGCACTCATTATACTATTTTATTGCTGAAACATTTTTAATAAAGTGTTTACCGTATTCCAATTGCGTGTCGTGGAAATCACGTTCATACTCTTTTCAATCCATTTATTGTCGAGTTTGGTATTGGCCGGCGAGGAATGGTATTTCAGATAAATCCGTCTGCCATCGAGCTGAATTTTATCGGGTTCGATAAAATTTAAATTAAGTTGGGTAACCATTTGGTCGGGCACTTCGGTTGAAATAAAAGATACATATAATTTCTTCAAATCGACACCTTCTTCATCCAAAAACCGATTGCGTTCCAAGCAAGCCTGCAAATCTTCTTTCCCTATAATTAATACCGGAACTTCATAGCCGAAAGACTGTTGTATGGCTTCTCTGATTTGGTTCGCCACCTTATTGGCATCGTGCTCATCAGAAGAAACAAAAACATTACCCGATTGTATGTAAGTGCGTACGTTAAGAAAGCCTACGCCCTCCAAACAACGACGTAAATCTTCCATTTTAATCAGTTTATGGCCCGAAACATTGATGCCGCGGAGCAGAGCCAAATGTGTTGTCATACGGAACAATTTGCCATAAAGTTATATTTTTTTCTTAAATCCCTGCCCTATTTTCGGCAATAGTTTATTTTTGCGCCATGGGAAGAAAACACACGGACAAAATCGTATTTGAAAATATTACGGTTCACGATGCCGGCGCCAAAGGCGTATCGGTAGCCAAAGCACCCGACGGCAAAGTTATTTTTATTCCGAATGTCGTACCGGGCGATGTAGTAGATGTACAAACGTTAAAAAAGCGAAAGGCCTACTACGAAGGCAAAGCCGTTAAATTTCATACCTATTCCGAACACCGTGTGACGCCGATTTGTCAGCATTTCGGGACTTGTGGCGGATGCAAATGGCAAAATATGGCCTATGACCGTCAGTTGTTTTATAAAAACCAGGAAGTGTATAACAACCTGAAACGCATCGGAAAAATTGAACTGCCCGATTTTGAACCGATTTTGGGTTCGGAGAAGCCATTTTTCTACCGCAACAAAATGGAATTTGGTTTCTCGGATACCCGATGGATGACCGATGAGGAAATTCGTTCCGGTGTGGAATTCAATACAAAAAATGCCTTAGGCTTTCATATTCCCAGAATGTGGGATAAAATCCTGGATATCGAAAAATGCCATCTGCAGGAAGATCCTTCGAATGCTATCCGTAACGAAATCAAACGTTTTGCTTCGGAACACCATTTGCCTTTTTTCAATGCCCGAAATCATGAAGGCTTACTGCGCACCTTAATGATTCGTACTGCTTCTACCGGCGAAATTATGGTGCTGATTCAGTTTTATCAGGAAGACAAAGCGCAACGCGAATTGCTCCTGAATCACATTTATTCTACTTTCCCGCAAATTACGTCACTGCAATACGTCATTAACGGTAAAGCCAATGATACTTTGTACGACCAAGACATCAAGCTTTTCAAAGGGCGCGACTATATTTTAGAGGAAATGGAAGGATTGCAATTTAGCATCAATGCCAAATCCTTTTACCAAACCAATTCGGCGCAAGCCTACGAATTATACAAAATTACCCGTGAATTTGCCGGATTAACCGGAAAAGAAATTGTGTACGATTTATACACCGGTACCGGAACCATTGCCCAATTTGTATCGAAACAAGCGCAAAAAGTCATTGGTGTAGAAGCCGTACCGGAAGCCATTGCCGATGCCAAAGAAAATGCCAAACGCAACAATATCCGTAATTGTGAGTTCTTTGCAGGCGACATGAAAAATGTATTCAACGATGCATTCATTGCCCAACACGGTCAGCCTGATGTGATTATTACCGATCCGCCACGCGATGGGATGCACAAGGATGTAGTGGCTCAAATCTTAAAAATTGCACCGCAAAAAGTGGTGTATGTGAGCTGTAATTCGGCCACGCAAGCGCGCGATTTGGCCTTAATGGATGAGCAGTACAAAGTAACCCGAGTGCGACCGGTAGATATGTTTCCGCAAACGCATCATGTGGAAAATGTCGTACTTTTGGAAAAACGATAACCCAAGCTGATGAAAAAAATATTGTTATTACTTCTCGCTGCATTTACTTTCTCCGGTTGTGAGAAAGATGATATATGTACCGATGAAACCACACCACAATTGGTTATAGAATTTTATGATGTTTCCAATCCTACGACATTGAAAAATGTAGCCGGTTTAAAAATAACCGGAGACGGAATGCCAACCGAATTAAATACCTTCAGCGGGGTAAGTACCATTAAGCTTCCTTTGGACGTAACCGGCGACTCGGTGAAATACAGTATGATTCTTAACAGCTCCAGCCCCACCAATGCCAACGAAGATTTTTTGCAGTTTAATTATGCCCGAAACAATGTTTATGTTTCCCGTGCTTGCGGTTACCGAACAATTTTTGAATTAAACTCACCCGGGGGTGTTATTCATACCGATTCGGCAACTCCCGATTTACTATGGATACAAAGCTTTGACGTACAAACCACAACTATTGACACTGAAAATGAAATACATCTCAAAATTTACTTTTAGTATGCTCTTGGTATGGCTTTCCTTTTCAGGAAATGCTCAAGAAAAAGCCCCAATCGCAAAAGACAGTCTGAAACCTAAAACCGAGCGTTATGGTTTACGAGTGGGTGTCGATTTGTTTAAGCTAACGCGTTCCTTTTATGAAGAAGATTACCGCGGCATTGAATTAGTAGGTGATTATCGTTTGACCCGAAAGCATTTCTTGGCGGCAGAGATTGGTAATGAAGACAAAACCGTCGACGAAGACCAGCTCAATTTTACCACAGAGGGAACCTATATTAAAGTAGGTTTTGATTACAATACGTACCAAAATTGGCTTGATATGGAAAACATTATTTCTGTGGGGTTACGCTATGGAGTGAGCAGTTTCAGTCAAACCTTAAACAGCTACCAAATTTACAATCCGAATCCCTACTTTGGTCAGTCGCCGCTAATCATTTCCGGAGAAAAGTTCAGTGGCTTATCGGCTCAATGGGTAGAAGTGGTAGCCGGTATGAAAGCCGAAGTTTTCAATAATGTTTTTGTGGGTTTCAGTTTCCGATTAAACCGATTGATGACTCAGAATAAACCCAACGGATTCGACAATTTGTACATTCCGGGATACAACAGAACCTACAATGGTGAATTCGGCGTGGGATTCAATTACACCGTTTCGTACTTTATCCCACTATACAAAGCCACGGTCAAAGCAAAAGAAAAAAAGGAACCAAAATCAAAAAAGAAGAAGAAAAAAGCAAACTAAAACTGCTTAATTCCTTTTACAAAAATCCATTTCATAAAGATTTTTTCTCCGTCATTAGTCTTAACCGACTGGAACTTTGGCGCCAATATAGTACTAATCACAAAAGCAGTCAGCGGCAACCAAAAACCCGATAAGGAAGAATAGGCTTGTAATAACATTCTGGAAAGGATAAAAACTACGGCAAATCCGAGTAAATTGAATAGCAATGCTTTTGTTTTAGAGTTCATAACACTTATTTTGTGGGACAAATATATAGAAATTAAGTCTTGGTTGATTGGTAAAAATGTCCCGAATCCAGACTATTTTACGTTTTTCAGCTCTCCTTTACTCTTCCCCTATCCGTCATGTAAGCCACTCAAAAACGACACTTTATCGTTGTTTTATATCTTTATGTCGATAATTTGTTGAAAAATAATAGGGTTGTTTTTGTTAATTAACATTTCTCTTAGAATAGAAAAGCCTATATTTGCCTTACCCGAATTTACAATTTTAAAATTACTACATTATGAGCAATGGTTTCAACTACACTATTGATTTAAAGAAGGAAAAGAAAACCTTAAAGACGATAGTCCTCAAACAGGTTTCCGAAGAAAGCAGTGAAATCAATACGTTTGAATTTCCCAGCAACGATATCGATACTATCATTGACACCTTATACAAAACCAGAAAGAGTCTTTTTAATCAAAACGGTACTTCTGAATTGTATAATGATGAAATCAACCCGATTATATTGGATACTTTAGTCGAATTATTCTTTTCGGGCATCAGCATACCGGACTTGTCAAGTCAATACAACCTTCCGATACAAATGATTAAAAATAATTTGGAACGAAAAGGAATTGTATTATTTGATGAATTCTAAACCTTATCAAACAACATACTCCTAAGCGCTCTCTGTCGAGAGCGCTTTTATTTTAAGGAAACTTTAAAAAAACGCCTGATTTTTATTCAAAAATTAGTTTATTTTTGAAAGCAAAAACATAAAAGGATTGTATATGAAGAAACTAATTACCGCGGTTGTTTTATTTTTTACTTCATTTTCATCTTTCGCTCAATCGGGCTACGAAATAACCATCGATTTAAAAAACTGTAATGATTCTTTAGCGTACCTAACGTTTTATCGGTTTGACAAAACTCTAATCAAAGACACCTGCAGAACCATCAAAAACGGGAGAATTGTATTTAAAGACAAAACCAAATTGGAAACCGGTATTTACTCGTTAGTAAGCCAACAAAAGAGCATACTCTTTGATTTTTTTATCGATGAAACTACCCAAAAATTAGAAATCAAGGCCGAATACGGCCCCGGCATTCAAAAATCGTTAACGGCGTTAAACTCAACACGTGAACAAGATTTTTTTAATTATTTCAGATACTTGGCCGAACAAAACAATGCTTTTCTCGACTACAAACAAAAAGCACCGTTAGCCACCAAAAAAGATTCTCTGGCATTAACTGAAAAACAAAAACAGTTCGAAGAAAGAATCATGGATTACGAAGCCGAATTTATTGCGCGTCACAAAGGAAGTTTCATCGCCGATGTTATCAATCTCAAAACCGAAAAAACGCTGCGAAATCCTCCTTTGGCTCCCAACGGCAGACCCGATAGTACTTTAGTCTATAAATATTACAAGAAAAATTTTTGGCGTGATGTAGATTTCAAAAACGAAAACATCATGAAAAATCCGTTTTTGTACAACAAGCTCAGAACCTATTTTGACAAAGTAGTCGTGACGCATCCCGATTCCGTTTGCGTTGAAATCGATCGCATCATGAGCAAAACCACACAAGGCAGTTTGTTGTATAAATTGATGCTGGCCAACTTTACCTACACCTACGAATCTTCCAAAATTATGGGATTTGATAAGGTCTTTGTGCACATGTCCGACCATTATTTTAAAACCGGTAAAGGCAAAGGCATTTACGATGATGAAGATGTGGTGCAGCGCATTATTAAACGTGCCGATAAATTGAAGCCATTACTCATTGGTGCCACAGCGCTCGACTTATACATGATTAAAGCCGAAGATTTCAGCAAGATGAAAGCTATGGGATTTGAAGACGCCAAGAACAGCGAAGAAATGACCAAAGTATTTTATAAAAACGCCAATGAAGTGAGCAAAATGTGGGTCAAACTCAGCGATGTCAAAGCCGATTACACTATTTTGGTATTTTGGGATGTGGATTGCGGACATTGTCAAAAAGAAATCCCAGTTTTATTGGAGGCATACAACGACTTGCTCAAGGAGAAGAAAGATGTCAAAGTGTTTAGTGTGTACATGCAACACGAAGGCGATAAATACCTCAAATATATAGCCGAACATCAATTGCCTTGGATAAATGTGTACGACGGTGCGCATTACAACAATGCCATCGAAAAGTACGACGTCTACTCTACTCCGGTGATTTACATCTTAGACAAAAACAAAGTCATCAAAGCCAAACGCATCGATGCCGGCAAAGTGAAAGACATGATTAAAGCAATTGAGGCCGAAACCAAAGCGCTAAAATCGTAATCAAACAATATTGTCAGGATTGTTGAAACTTGGCTTTTTTGCTGCCTTCGTACATTTCGTATTTCACCAAACGGGCTTCTAAACTACCGTTGTACAGTTTTATTTTTCGCGACGGTCGCAAGCCTACAAACTTTAAGGCTTCTAAATTGGCCGTGATAAACCAAGCGTTGGTATTGGGATAATTCAATTTTAAAGTATCGCCCAATTCGCGGTAGAATCGTTCCAATTCAATATCCAAACGTTCTCCATACGGCGGATTAAATACCATATGTAACGGTCCGATATTTTCTTTTTTGGTATCGAAAAAGTTAGCCTGTTTGATGGTCACATAATCTTCTAAATTGGCATTCAAAATATTGTCTTTGGCTTTATTTACGGCACTTGGTGCCTTGTCATATCCGGTAATGGTATAGCGGAATTCTTTGGTACGCTTCATCAACGAATCGATAATTTGGTCAAACAAATCATTGTCCCAATCATTCCATTTTTCAAAAGCAAATTCCTTGCGATTGATGTTGGCCGGAATATTACACGCAATCATAGCAGCTTCGGCCAAAATAGTCCCCGAACCGCACATGGGATCTAAAAAATCACAACTACCGTCCCAACCCGAAAGCAATAGCATCCCGGCGGCTAACACTTCATTAATCGGGGCGATGTTTGTGGCGGTGCGGTACCCGCGGTGGTGCAACGAAGCGCCCGAAGTATCTAAGGAAACCGAACACTGATCACGGTCGATGTGAATGTTAATCCGTAAATCGGGAAAATCTTTATCGATGCTCGGACGTTGTCCGAATTTCTCCCGAAATTGATCAACGATAGCGTCTTTGGCTTTTTGCGATACAAACTGGGAGTGTTTGAAATAATCGGAATGAATGGTCGTATCAATCACAAAGGTTTGATGAGCACCTAAATACTGACTCCAATCGATTCTTTGGATTCCGTTGTACAAACTTTGGTCGTTAAAAGCCCGGAAATGATAAATCGGTTTTAAAATCTTCAGCGCGGTACGCAATGATAAATTAGCCTTATACATAAATCCTTTATCACCTTTAAAACTCACGGCTCGGGTGCCTGCCTCGACTTCCTGAGCACCTAAAAGTTGTAATTCTTTGACCAATATTTCTTCAAAACCGAAAAAGGTTTTGGCTATCATTTTAAAATTCTCCATGTTGCCTATCAATTTTACCGACAATATCCCTTCGCAATACTGCCTAAAGTTCGGCAAAAATACACTAATTTTGCGGGTGAAAAATTCATTGGAACAGAATAAATGTCAGACGCTACAAAATGTAATACCGAAAATTGGTATGCTTCCTGGTTCGATACCTCGTATTACCATATTTTATATAAAGACCGTAATTATCGTGAAGCGCAAATCTTCATGGATAATCTTACCCATTATTTAAATTTACCCGAAAAGGCCAAAGTACTCGACTTAGCTTGCGGCAAAGGCCGACATGCCATATACTTAAACCAATTGGGTTACGATGTGATTGGGGCCGATTTATCGGAGAACAGCATAGCCGAAGCGCAAAAAAACGAAAACGAAAACCTGCATTTTGTGGTGCACGACAAGCGTGAGCCGTTTGATCAAAAGTTCGACGCTATTTTCAACTTATTCACCAGCTTTGGATATTTTGATTGTGAAGGCGACGATTTAAAAACATTAAGCGCTATCAAAGAAAGCCTGTCGGAATATGGCTTTGCCGTGATTGATTTTATGAATACGCCGCACGTCATTGCCAATTTGATTCCAGAAGAAACCAAAACCGTCGACGGCATTACCTTTCATATCAAGCGATTCGTAACAGATGGTTTTATCATTAAAGAAATTCGCTTTGAAGATCAAGGCCAATCGTATCATTTTACCGAAAAAGTACGTGCCTATACATTGGAAGATTTTCAACGTATGATGGAAGAAACCGGTATTTATTTATTGGATACTTTTGGCGATTATAAACTCAAGAAATTCCATAAAAACACCAGTGAACGCTTAATTATGATTTTCAAATAAATGAATTACATACTTCCTTTATTATCAGTAGTTTTTGGCTATGCAATTGCTTTGTTAATTCAACCCAAAAAGAAAAAAAATCTAAAGCTGTTGTTGGCGTTCAGCGGTTCGTTTTTACTGTCGTTAACCGTATTGGATTTGTTGCCCGAAGTGTATGAAAGCCACCAAGCCGGTATTGGTGTTTTTATCATGCTCGGTATTTTATTTCAAATTATTTTGGAGTTTTTTTCCAAAGGTGCCGAACACGGACACGTTCACGGTCATGGCACTATCAAAAAATTACCGTGGTTGTTGTTTGTCAGTTTGTGTATTCACGCTTTTTTAGAAGGATTTCCGGTAGGACAACACCACAATTTGGCCTATGGGATTGCCATCCATCACTTGCCCATCGCAGTCATCCTAACCACTTTTTTTCTGGATGCGCAGCTCAATAAAACCGCATTATTCTTCTTTATGATGGCCTTTGCCGTGATGACACCATTGGGCACTTTTGCATCCGAAGCATTACCCGGTTTGCAAAAATATTATGCCAAAATTACAGCGGTTGTCATCGGTATCTTATTTCATATTTCCTCGACTATTATTTTTGAAAGCAGCGAGGGACACAAATTCAACATTGCTAAAATTTCGATGATTATTTTAGGAATATTATTGGCGTGTTTTATATAAAGTATCCGGCGGAAAGCCAAAAAACTTTGTAACTTTGAAGCATTGCATGCACCGAATATGAATTTTACCAAAACCACCGAACAATCTTCGCATTACGACCGTCTCGAACAGATGTCGGTTCACGATTTGTTAGTCAATATCAACAAAGAAGATCAAACCGTTCCCTTAGCCGTAGCCCAAGCCTTACCGCAAATTGAAGCTCTCATTACCCAAGTGGTGGCTAAAATGAAAGCAGGCGGTCGCCTTTTTTACATTGGCGCCGGTACTTCGGGACGATTGGGTATCGTAGATGCTTCGGAGTGTCCGCCAACGTTTGGTGTGCCTTTCGACTTAGTCAACGGCATTATAGCCGGTGGCGATAAAGCCATTCGCAAAGCGGTGGAATTTGCCGAAGACGACCGCGAGCAAGCCTGGAACGATTTGGTGGCCGAAAACATTTCCGATAAAGACGTGGTAATTGGTATAGCTGCTTCGGGCACTACACCGTATGTGATTGGCGGTTTGGAAAAATGCCACGAACATCATATTCTCACCGGTTGTATTACCTGCAACGAAGGCAGTCCGCTAGCGCTGACGGCTCAGTTTCCGGTAGTTGTGGTGGTGGGTCCCGAATTTGTAACGGGCAGTTCCCGTATGAAAGCCGGCACTGCACAGAAATTGGTCTTGAATATGATTTCGACAACAACGATGATTCAATTGGGTCGCGTAAAAGGCAATAAAATGGTCGATATGCAGTTGAGCAATGTAAAATTGATTGATCGCGGTGTTCGTATGATTATGAGTGAAATACCCGTGAGTTACGAGGAAGCTTCGGCTTTGTTGGAACAACACGGCAGTGTACGCAAAGCCGTAACAGCCTATAAACCGTAGCCCGGATGGTCCCGATGCCTCGGGAGCATTCTTTTGTTTTGTCATACTGAACCTGTAGAAGTACAAAACAAAAGATATAGCGAACAGCCGGATGAGCTACCCCAAAAAATAAAAGTCAAAATATGAAAAAACTAGTCTTAGTTGGTCTGTTACTGTGCAGTCTGCTCTCGTTTTCGCAACAAATCACTATGGAGCGCGGTCGCTTTTACTGGAAAGGCAATCAAATTGACAGCCGAAAAGCACGCGAATTGTTCGCCACCAACGTAAAAGCCGCGGCACTGTACAAACAAGCCAAGTCGAAAGAAGCCTGGGGCGGCTTTATGTTGGGCCTCGGTGTTGGGTTAACCGTAGGTGATGTGGCCATCGGAATGTTTTCGGCACAAAACTATCCAACGGCAATGACTTACGCCGGTGTGGGTTCGATGGCGATTGCCGTTCCGATTTTAACCGGACGAAAAAAGCGCTACGAAGAAGCGGTGCGGATATATAACTCCGAACATCCCGAAACCCTATTGGGCAACCAACAGTCTACTATCGACCTGAAAGTGATTTCGAATACCAACGGCTTTGGCCTGCAAATTCAGTTTTAACCATGGCTATCGACAGAACCTTACTCGACAAAGGCATCAAATACCTGCTTTATGCACTACCGCTTATGTTTATTGGACCGAGTGTGATGTACAATGCGTTTATCAACAAGCAAAACGTATGGCATTGGTTGGTATTGGCTGTAGGTATTTTTTTGAGCGGATTGGCCGTTTATTTTATGTTTAGAGGAGTGAAAACCATAACTGATGCCCTTTTTAAAGATGAACAATAACAATTACCTCACCAGCATTCAGAAACAATTTTTGTATTACAAAACTCTGGGCGAAAAAGCCATGGCGCAATTGGAACCGGAACAGTTATTTGTTAGCGTAAACGACGACACTAATTCGATTGCCGTGATTGTACAACATTTATCGGGAAACATGCTGTCACGCTGGACCGATTTCCTCACTACCGACGGCGAAAAAAAATGGCGGCAACGCGATACCGAATTTGAAACCGTACTGACCACCAAGGCCGAAGTTGATGCCGCTTGGGAAAAAGGCTGGGCTTGTTTTTTTAACGCTATCCATACGCTGACACCGGAACAATTGGACACCATCATCTACATCCGCAACGAAGGTCATACCGTCATGGAAGCCATCAACCGCCAATTGGCACACTACCCGTACCATATCGGACAAATTGTGTTTTATGCTAAGATGCTGAAGCAAGGCGAATGGGATTCGCTTTCTATCCCAAAAAACAAATCGAACCATTACAACGCCGATAAGTTTGCCCAAGAAAAAAGCATTAAAAACTTTACGGATGATGAGCTCGACCGACTTCAATAGATTTTAGTTTACAGTTAAGGGTTTACAAACAACAGACGACAAATAACAAACAACAGATAATAGACAACCAACGTCACCCTGAGTCTTTTTGCGAAGCAAAAATGTATCGAAGGGCTACAACTTACAACGAACATCAACCCATGAAAAAATCACTTCTCCTCCTACTCGCCGGTCTCGCCCTGTCTTGCTCGGATAAAGAGCGTAAGTGCGCCGATTTTAAAACCGGAACCTTCGAATTTACTCAGGAAATCAACGGTAAAAAACATACTTCGGTGTTTACCCGTACCGAAACCCTGCAGATTGAAACCTATAACGGCAAAACCGATACCGCCAGTGTGCGTTGGGTAAACGACTGCGAATTCATCCTGCAAAAGTTGCATCCGAAAACCATGAGCGAACGCAAAGCCATCAGCATGATTATTTTGGCTACCGAAGGAAATAGTTATACTTTTGAGTACGCGTTTGTGGGCGATGCCAAAAAACAACGCGGTACTGTAACCAAAATCAAATAATCCCGTACAACCGACACACATAACTCATAAAAAATGGAAGTATTTTTAAATCCCGATGCTTGGGTAGCCTTGTTAACCCTGACCTTTTTAGAAATTGTCTTAGGAATCGACAACATTATTTTTATCTCTATTGTTACCGGAAAGTTACCGGTCGAAAAACGCAAAAAAGCCACTCGAATTGGTTTGTTTCTCGCCATGTTTATGCGCATCGGCTTGTTGTTCGGGATTACTATTTTAATCGCCATGAAAGAACCCCTATTTGGTTTTGATTGGGGCTGGTTCAGCGCCGATTTCACCGGACAAGCGCTTATTTTATTACTCGGAGGGATTTTCTTAATCTATAAAAGCACCAAGGAAATCCACGAAAAAGTAGACCATAAAGGGGAAGAAGAAAAAGACTTGAAAACGGCTGCCGCCAAATCGTTCGGAAATGTTATCCTCCAAATTTTATTAATCGATTTGATTTTCTCGGTCGACAGTATTTTGACCGCCGTCGGTATGACCAACGGAGTCGAAGGCGCGCTGTACATCATGGTGACTGCTGTGGTTATCTCGGTAGGTGTCATGCTGCTTTTTGCGGTTCCGGTAGGCAACTTTGTCAACGCTAACCCGTCCATACAAGTATTGGGACTGGCCTTTTTAATCCTTATCGGATTTATGCTGATTACCGAGAGCATGCACCTGTCCGATGCCCAATTGGCAGGACAACGCGTTGGTGTTGTACCTAAAGGCTATTTGTACTTTGCCATTGCCTTTTCGCTGGCGGTGGAATTCATCAACATGAAAATGCGCAAAAAGAAATCGTAATATCAGGAGCTAATCGCTCGGGCCATATCGGTAAACCTGTGTGTTGGAGTGGTAGCTAAAAATAGTCTATACCCAGTTATAATAGCTTTAATCTTTAAATAAAAACCCCGCTTCCGCGGGGTTTTATTTTATTCCAAACTTAAGGTAATCTGACCGTCGTCGTTGGTTTCCGTCGGAATGTCTTCGTCTTCGGCATTGGTTTCGCCTTTTACTTCCATGTCTTCCGGTTGTACTTCTTCGGGCTCTTCAAACGGCAGTGGTTCGAGCAGGTTAATTTGCTTGAGTTTGTCGGTGGTGAGTTGGTTGCCCAACGCCTTAATCCCTTTTACGGCAATAAACTGCTCTAAGTCGACCGTGAGGTTTTCTTTTTGCACGCCTTTTACTTTGGCAAACACTACTTCGGCTACCGGACGCCAATCGGTAGACACAATCTCCAACTGTGATTTTTCGTGCTCGGTGATAAAAGTTTCTTCCTTGTTTTCGTTTTCCACCAAAAAGCGTTTCACAAAATAACGCTCTTTCTCGCCATCGTAATAAATAGCCGAAATCGGTTTCTTCGGATGCCATTTTTCCAACACAATCATGCCTTCGTCAAAATGCGTCGAGAGTTCGGGGATAATGGTTTTGAGTTTACCGTTTTGGTTGATAATCAGCAAGCGATCGTTCGGACGGAATTCGCCCAACAGCTCGCCTCTTCCATCTACATTCAACCGCTGAACCGTATCGTCAAACCATACCTTACGCGGACGCAACGTAGAAATGCCTTTTTCTTTGAGTTCAATTTTCTTAATCGGGTATTTGGTTACCGTATTCCCGCGAGAAGCACGCCCTTTGATAGCGATGTCGGAGAAATCCACATCCCATTTCAGTTTTTTCACACTGCCGATTTGGCGCAGTAAAATGGTTACGGTTTCGGCTTCGCCGTTCGGATTGGCCGAAAAATACAACACTTGCGAACCGGCTTTTTCCTGCGTCAAATCATAAAACTTATCGCGGGTAATCCCCGATACGTTAAAACGCTTAATAAAAGCCGAACCGTTCTTACCGTCGCGGTAAATCATGTTGTAAATGGTGCGTTTGTCGTTTTTGTCAAACACCGCAATGTGAATGATGTCTTTGCCCACAAACTTTTTGTCGTCTACTTTAGACACCATCATTTTACCGTCGCGCAAAAACACAATGACATCGTCGATATCGGAACAATCCGCCACGTATTCGTCTTTTTTCAAACCGGTACCAAAGAACCCTTCTTCCCGATTCACATAGAGTTTGGTGTTGCGCAACACCACTTTGGTGGCTTCGATGTTATCAAAGCTGCGCAATTCGGTTTGACGTTCGCGGCCTTTGCCGTATTTGTCTTTGAGGTTCTGGAAATAGGCAATGGCAAAGTCGATGATATGATCGAGATGGTGTTTTACCTGTTCCATTTCGGCTTCCAACTTGGCAATGGCCTCATCGGCTTTGTCGGAGTCGAAACGCGTAATACGAATCATCGGAATCTGGGTGAGTTTTTGCAAATCGTCGTCGTTAATCTCGCGCACCAATTGCTTTTGGAACGGTTTAAAACGATTGTACATGTATTCGTAGAGTGATTCGCGGTCGCCGTACAATTTGAAATCGATGTACATTTCTTCGCGGATAAAGATTTTTTCCAAGGTCGAGAAATGCCATTTGTTTTCGAGTTCGTCGAGCTGGATTTCCAACTCGCGTTTGAGCAAATCCACCGTGCGATGCGTCGAAATGCGCAACATATCCGAAACCCCGATAAAGCGCGGTTTGTGGTCTTCTATCACACAACCCAGCGGCGCTACCGAAGTCTCGCAGGCGGTAAAAGCGTACAACGCATCGATGGTTTTATCGGGTGACACACCCGGCGGTAAGTGGATCACGATTTCCACTTCGGCTGCCGTGTTGTCTTCTATTTTCTTGATTTTTATTTTCCCTTTCTCGTTGGCTTTC
This sequence comes from Flavobacterium sedimenticola, assembly GCF_030053345.1. Classification (GTDB taxonomy): domain Bacteria; phylum Bacteroidota; class Bacteroidia; order Flavobacteriales; family Flavobacteriaceae; genus Flavobacterium; species Flavobacterium sedimenticola. The sequence goes on along the minus strand of NZ_JASGBP010000012.1, from coordinate 68,663 downwards.
AGAATGCTGTCAATGAGCGTTGACGTGTTGGTTGAAAACGGAATTTGGGTAATGACCAAGGTTTGCTTGTCGAGCTGACTGATTTTAGCGCGCACCCGTACCCGTCCGCCTCGCATGCCATCGTTGTAATTCGACACATCGGCAATACCGGCGGTAGGAAAATCGGGAAACAACGTAAACGATTTGCCTTTGAGGACTTTAATCGAGCAATCAATGAGTTCATTAAAGTTATGCGGCAATACTTTGGTCGACAACCCCACAGCAATCCCTTCGGCGCCTTGCGCCAGCAACAGCGGAAACTTGACCGGTAAATTCACCGGTTCGTTGCGACGCCCGTCGTACGACGCTTGCCAGGTGGTGATTTTGGGCGAGTACAAAATATCGTGACCCAATTTGGAAATGCGCGCTTCAATGTAACGCGACGCGGCAGCACCGTCACCGGTGAGGATATTTCCCCAGTTCCCCTGCATGTCGATGAGCAAGTCCTTCTGCCCTATTTGCACTATGGCATCGCCGATACTGGCGTCGCCGTGCGGATGGTATTGCATGGTATGCCCAACGATGTTGGCCACTTTGTTGTAGCGACCGTCATCGAGTTCTTTCATCGAGTGCATGATACGACGTTGCACCGGTTTAAAACCGTCTTCAATGGCCGGCACAGCACGCTCCAGGATTACATACGAAGCGTAATCGAGGAACCAATCTTTGTACATCCCGGTGACTTTGGTAATGGTGTCCTCGGGGTTTTCGTCGTTTTCATAAAAATGACTTCCGGTTGCCGGGCGAATGACATCGTCAAAACCGGCGTCTCCGGCATCCTCATGCGAGGATTCGTTCAACGCTTCGTGGTTGTCGTCTTCGTTGGGAATGATATCGTCTTCTTCTTCGTCTTTCATATTTTTTAGTGAACGGTTAACGGTTGACAGCCCACAACAATTTGGTGAGCTGTAAACTGTAAACTATTATTTTTCTACCACATCCAATTCTACTTTCAAATTATTGATGATAAAGTCTTGGCGGTCCGGCGTGTTTTTACCCATGTAAAATTCGAGTAAGGTTTCGATAGACGTGGCTTTATCGAGCATTACCGGATCGAGGCGAATGTCTTGTCCGATAAAATGTTTGAATTCATCGGGCGAAATTTCTCCCAATCCTTTGAATCGGGTAATTTCGGGTTTGGGTTTGAGCTTTTCGATGGCGTTGATGCGCTCTTCTTCGCTGTAGCAATAGATGGTTTCCTTTTTATTGCGCACCCTGAAGAGCGGCGTTTGCAAAATATACAAATGCCCTTCTTTGATGAGTTCGGGGAAGAATTGCAAAAAGAAGGTAATCAACAACAAGCGGATGTGCATCCCGTCGACATCGGCATCGGTCGCGATTACGATGTTGTTGTAACGCAAATTGTCGTAATCTTCCTCAATATCCAAAGCTGCTTGCAACAAGTTGAACTCTTCGTTTTCATACACAATCTTTTTGGTCATACCGTACGAGTTGAGCGGTTTTCCGCGCAAACTGAATACCGCCTGTGTATTCACATCCCGACTCTTGGTAATCGAACCCGAAGCCGAGTCACCCTCGGTGATAAACAAGGTGCTTTCGAGATAGCGCGGATTCTTGACATCGGTCAGATGCACGCGACAATCGCGGAGTTTTTTATTGTGCAAACTCGCTTTCTTGGCGCGGTCTTTGGCCAATTTGCGAATGCCCGATAATTCTTTGCGCTCACGCTCGGCTTGGAGAATTTTTTTGAGCAAGGCATCGGCTACTTCCGGATTTTTGTGCAGGAAGTTGTCGAGTTTGGTTTTTACGAAGTCGTTGACAAACGTACGCACCGATGGTCCTTTCGGTCCCATTTCGGTAGAACCCAATTTGGTTTTGGTTTGGGATTCAAACACCGGTTCTTCTACTTTTACGGAAATGGCCGATACAATGGACTTGCGAATGTCAGACGCTTCAAAGTTTTTATTGTAAAACTCTTTGATGGTTTTAACGACCGCTTCTCTGAAAGCCCCGAGGTGCGTTCCGCCCTGCGTCGTATTTTGTCCGTTGACAAACGAGTGGTATTCTTCGGAGTACTGCGATTTACTGTGCGTCATGGCAATTTCGATATCGTCACCCGTCAGGTGAATAATCGGGTATTGCATGTCTTCCTCGGTAATGGTTTCTTCGAGCAAATCCTTCAATCCGTTATCCGAATAGAATTTCTCGCCGTTGTAGTAGACTGTTAATCCGGTATTGAGATAGCAATAATTTTTGAGCATGCGAATGACATACTCGTTGCGGTACTTGTAGTTTTTGAAAATGGTTTCATCGGCCACAAACGCTACTTTGGTTCCGCGGCGTTTGGTAGATTCCTGTACTTCTTCCTCGGCGGTCAGATTTCCGGCTGAGAATTCGGCGGCTTTTTGTTGGTTGTCGCGCACCGATTCGACGCGGAAATAGTTGGATAAGGCGTTTACGGCTTTGGTACCGACACCGTTGAGTCCGACCGATTTTTTAAAGGCTTTGGAATCGTATTTTCCTCCGGTGTTCATTTTGGACACCACGTCGACTACTTTGCCCAGCGGAATGCCGCGACCGTAATCGCGCACGGTTACCATTTTGTCTTTGATGGTCACTTCAATGACTTTACCGGCGCCCATAACAAATTCGTCGATACAGTTATCGATCACCTCTTTGAGTAGAATGTAAATCCCGTCGTCGGGCGAAGAACCGTCACCGAGTTTCCCGATGTACATACCGGGACGCATGCGGATATGTTCTTTCCAGTCGAGGGAGCGAATATTATCTTCGGTATATTGATTTTGTTCGGCCATGTTGAAAGTAACGATATTGCGCTAATATAGTGGAATTCGGTTCGAAATAAAAGCGCAAACTACAGAAGTTATTAATAATGATATTGACAACTTTTGAGGGTTTTGATGCGATTTAGCTTCGCTGAACTTAAAGATTTCTCGCTTTGCTCGAAATGACAAAATTAAACATACTGAAAAACGATGCTTTGCCCCCGATTGCAATAGAAAGCTTTTTGCGGTGGGTGGCTGCTTTTTACCGCGTTGCCGCAGCGCCAACCGAAGCTCGCGGCAGCGCGCTGTAAAAAGGGACACGCACCCAAAAACTTGCCATGGAAAGCGGGAAACCGGCGCTAAAAAAAAACACCGCCAAAAGCGGTGTCTGAAATTTATACGTTAAAGCGGAAGTGCATTACATCGCCATCTTTGACAATATATTCTTTGCCTTCCACGCGGAGTTTTCCGGCTTCTTTTACTTTGGCTTCCGAACCGTAATGCGAGAAATCTTCGAAGGCGATGACTTCGGCACGGATGAATCCTTTTTCGAAATCGGTGTGAATGACGCCGGCTGCTTTAGGCGCCGTATCGCCGATATTGATGGTCCATGCCCGTACTTCTTTGACGCCCGCGGTAAAATAGGTTTGCAATTTCAATAATTTGTAAGCGGCACGAATTAGCACGGAACTGCCCGGTTCTTTGAGGCCTAAATCTTCGAGGAACATTTGACGCTCTTCATAGGTTTCCAACTCGGTGATATCGGCTTCGGTACCCACAGCCAAAACAATGACTTCGGCGTTTTCGTCTTTTACCAATTCGCGCACCTGATCAACGTACTGATTTCCCGTGGCTGCCGCCCCTTCGTCGACGTTACACACGTACAACACCGGTTTGGTGGTGATGAGTTGGAAATCTTCCATCAACGCTTCTTCGTCTTGGTTTTGCGGGACTACAGTACGCGCCGATTTGGCTTGTAGTAAAGCCTCTCTGATGCGGTTAAGTAATCCTTGCTCTACCTGAGCTTCTTTGTTTCCGGTTTTAGCGGCACGGTTTACTTTTTCCAAGCGCTTTTCTACCGTTTCCAAATCTTTTAATTGCAATTCGATATCGATGGTTTCTTTGTCGCGGATTGGGTTTACGCTGCCGTCTACGTGCACAATATTGTCGTTGTCGAAACAACGCAATACGTGAATGATGGCGTTACACTCGCGAATGTTGGCTAAGAATTGATTTCCTAAACCTTCGCCTTTGCTGGCGCCTTTAACCAATCCGGCGATATCTACAATATCTACCGTGGCCATTTGAACACGCTCGGGTTTGACCAACTCTTCCAAACGGTTAATACGCGGATCGGGTACGTTAACCACACCGATATTCGGTTCGATGGTACAAAACGGAAAGTTGGCACTTTGCGCTTTGGCGTTAGACAAACAATTAAACAACGTTGATTTCCCTACGTTAGGCAATCCTACAATTCCTGCTTTCATATGATTCGGTTACAGTTAACACTTAATTGTTAACAGTTGATTTTAATTTTAAAAGTGTGCAAATATAGGAGAATAAAAACTAGTAGCCAAGCAGATTGTAGTACTAATGCGTGCGTTCTTGCAGTTGGTTGATGATGGCCTGTTCTTCCTCGGTGGCGGTGAGTCCGGAGATATCCCAATAGCTGCTGAGAATAGTATTTTTTTTGTTGTACAAGGTTTTGTCTTTAAAGACTTCACTCTCCTTGTAGGTAAAATTTTGGGTGTTAAAGTTGGTGGTGACCAAGTAGTTGCGGACTTCAATTTCGGTGGTTTTGTGTTTGTCGATACGTTCAAAACCGATTTCTTCTTTAGAACTCATCAGGTAGTAGTTTTCACCGTCAACGCGGTACATGTTTTTGAACACCGATTTGTAGATGTTTTTGGAGCCCACGGCTTTCTTTTCTTTTACGCTAGCCACGGTCATAGGCGACACCGACGAGCCCGCTTCAATGATGAGTTTTTTCTTCCAATCATATACGATACGATAATCGTCTTTGAGTTCTTTGTTGGTATCTAACGGCGTAACAATCATCACATTGTAATCATTGTTCGCCGAATAGGCTTTGATGAGGAAGTCGTACTGCTTTTGAGCCGATTTTTCGAGTATAGGATTTAAATACTTGAAGTTGTAGTAATTCTCCATAATATCATTGAGATTATACCCTAAAACATCCGAGGCTATCTCGTCGAATACGAGTCCGAATGCCCTGTTTTGTTCGACTAAAATATTACTCTTGAATTTTTTGTCTTTTCCGAAGAGTTGAAAGTTCATTAAACCATCGTTGTAATAGGCATAATTTCCGTCTTTTTTAAAAAACTCGCGCGAATAGACTTTGAGTCGGGCCGGTACCGTTAATTTTTGAATGGAATTTTCGATGAGATTTTTCAGTATTTTTTGCGGATGTTGTTTGGTAACGATGATTTCGTCGAGATCTTTGACATTGCTTTTGAGGTAGATAACATTATCGGTTTTTTGCAGTGCGGAAGAGCGCACTACCACTTTGGTGTAAGACGAATGGGTGACTTGAATGTTGGACGAGCCGTTGAGTATAAAAGTAACTTTTCCTTCGCTGTTACTCAGCAAAGACTGCCTGGTTTTCATGATGTACACCGTGACATCTTCTATGGGAAGTTGTGTTTCGGCATCCTTTAATATGATGGATTTCTCACCCGTTTGGGCGTACAAACCGAACGCAAAAAACCAAAAAAACAGCAGATGTAATGGCTTCATCTCAGATATGGGTTTAGACAAATTTACATTTTTTTTGTTTCTGTCAACATTTTTACACCATGTTCGTTAATTTGTTGAAATAGTTTTAGTCATACTGTTAAAAACAAATAAATAAAACAGTAAATTGCGTCACATAACCACTAACCATACCCATAATTTATGAAAAAAATTACTCTTTTATTGTGTTCACTGCAATTCGGATATATGGCCGCTCAGGACAATCCGAATGCAGCAGCTCAAGACAGCACAAAAATCAACGAATTACAGGAGATTAAAATTGTAGGCTCCCGAAATGCAAAGCGAACGGTGGTGAACTCGGCCGTACCGATTGACATTATCGACGTAAAAAGCGTCACCACCCAAAGCGGAAAAATTGAGATTAACGAGTTGTTGCAGTATGCGGCACCCTCATTTAACGCCAACAAACAATCGGGGTCCGACGGAGCCGATCACGTAGATCCGGCCACTTTACGCGGTATGGGACCCGATCAAACTTTGGTTTTGATTAACGGAAAACGTCGCCACCAATCGTCGTTAATCAACTTGTTTGGTACCCGCGGTCGCGGTAATACCGGAACCGATTTGAATGCAATTCCGGCCGCAGCCATCAAACGCATCGAGATATTGCGTGACGGTGCCGCGGCACAATACGGTTCGGATGCCATAGCCGGAGTCATTAATATTGTATTGAATGACAATGTGGACGAGTTGACCGGTTCTGTTACCTACGGCATGTACAGCACCAATGCCGATGGGGATTTTCCGGCGGGAACGCCTAATACGGGAGACAACTTTTTGGATGTGAATGCCGATGGGAACAAGCAAGCCGATGGGAAAAGTTTTGACGGAAATTCGATTAAAGTGATGACCAACTACGGCACCAAAATTGGAGACAAGGGCGGTTTTGCCAACTTTACCGCCGAGTATTTAAATAAAGAAAAAACCTTGCGTCCCGGGTTTGATTTCCGACGTGGTTTCGGAGAAGCCTCGATACAGAGTTTTAATTTCTTTGTGAACGCGGCCATACCGGTTTCCGATAAAACCAAGTTTTATGCCTTCGGTGGGCGCAATTACCGCGATACCGATGCCTATGCCTTTACCCGAAACAATCCTTCTCCACGTATTGTAACAGCCATTTACCCGAATGGATTTACGCCGAGAATTACTTCGTTAATTATCGACAATTCTGTAGCAGCCGGATTCAGAACCAAAACCAATTCGGGTTGGAATTTAGACATCAGCAACACGTTCGGAAAAAACGTATTCCACTACTACATTAAAGGAACGTTAAACGCTTCTTTGGAAGAGGCTTCTCCTACCGAGTTTGATGCCGGTGGTCATACGTTGAGTCAGAATACCGTAAATTTAGATTTATCCAAAAATTACGATAGCGTATTGAACGGATTAAACCTGGCGTTTGGAGCGGAGTACCGAACCGAGCAGTTTACCATTTTTGCCGGAGAAGAAGGTTCCTATGCCACCTATGACGTAAACGGTCAGCCGGTAACCGATCCGGCCAATCAAACCATCCCGACCGATCCTGAAACCGGTGAGCCGAGACCGGGTGGTTCTCAAGGATTTCCGGGCTACAGTCCGGCCAACGTAGTCGACCGCAGTCGTTCTAACGTTTCGTTGTATGCCGACGGTGAATTGGATGTCAGCGATAACTTTATGGTTTCCTCGGCGTTGCGTTTTGAAAACTACAGTGATTTCGGAAGTACCTTGAACGGAAAATTAGCCGCTCGTTTGAAAACCGGTGGCAACATTAACTTCAGAGGTTCGGTAAGTACCGGTTTCCGCGCCCCGTCATTGGCTCAGATTTATTACAATTTGCGTTTCACCAACTTCTCCTCGAGTGGTGCTTCGGAAATTTTATTATCGCCTAACAACAGTCCGGTTACCCAAGCTTTTGGCATCGGAAAATTAAATGAAGAAAAAGCGGTCAATGCCTCTTTGGGATTCACGGCAAGCTATGGCGACTTTACCGCCACGGTTGACGGTTATATGGTAAATGTTACCGACAGAATTGTATTAACCGGCTATTTTGATGCTTCGGCATTGAACATTGGCGTCGACCAAGCGCAGTTTTTCGTGAACGGTGTGGATACCAAAACCACCGGGTTGGATGTGGTCGTTTCGTGGAAAAAGAAATTCGGTGACAACCACTTCGGGGCTACTTTGGTGGGCAACATCAACAACATGAAAGTAGACAAGGTAAATAACGGCAGCTTAGACGAACAAACCTTTTTCGGAGAAAGAGAAAAAGCATTTCTTTTGGCTTCGGCTCCTGATAATAAATTCAGTTTGAACCTGAATTATTCCAGAAAATGGTTCGATGCCGGATTGGCGTTTACCCGATTCAGTGAAGTCCAATTATTGGATTACCAGATGTATGAAGACGTAGCCGATTACGGTTCATTTGCCAATCAAATCAAAGCCGCTACCGATACCTATGGTGCCAAGATTGTAACCGATTTAACCTTGGGATTCAATTTATCTAAAAACACCAAGTTGAGCATCGGAAGCAACAACCTGTTCAATGTGTATCCCGACCAACAAGACGACTGGGTAGAAGCCGGTGGTTATTGGGATGCTGTACAAATGGGATTCGGCGGTGCGTATTACTATGCCCGTATGAATTTTAAATTCTAATCTCGTAGAATCACACTAAAAGTCCTGAGCTGATACTCAGGACTTTTTTTTGATGTATATCTTATAAAAAATTAAAAAAATCATGTAACACCTTCCGTTGGTAAACGAATTAACTTTGTATCTAGTTCATCATAAATCAATTGGTTATGAAAACACTATGTGCTATTTCACTGCTTACCTTCTTTTCAACAACTCTTTTGGCCCAAAACACGAATATCAAATCGGAAGAGACCACCGTTATCACGACCATAAAAGACGCTTCGGGAGAAAAGAAAATCGTAAAATCGGAAGTCAAAAAAGAATTACAGCCCATTGAGTTGGAGAATGAAAAACCAAACTCCATCAATATCGACACTAAAGAAAGTCCGGTTACCGTATTGACCAAGACCAAAGTCTCGGTCAATGGTGAAACCCAATTTATTGATGTAGACCACAGTGCTTATTATGAGAAGGATGGTCAAAAATACCAGATTTTGTTGGACGCTTCGGGCTATATCATGAAAACGGCCAGTGGTAACCAACAAACCCATTTAAAAAGAACTTCCAATAACAATTATATTTTTAAAAACAAGGGTGTATTCGCTGTAGGGTATTTTGATGCCGAAGGCAATCTCATTGTAGAGACGTATGACGAAAAAACAGACACCATAACCCTTGAGAAATATAGTGTTGTGAAGTCTTGATATATTTCATGTTTGTAAAAAGCCCGAGCGTAAAACTCGGGCTTTTTTGATTATTCGTTATGCAAAAACGATTGTCGGTTGAGTAAGGTTTCTTCGCTCTCGACGTGGTTGTCATCGGGAACGCAACAATCTACCGGACAAACGGCAGCACATTGCGGCTCTTCGTGAAACCCTTTGCACTCCGTACATTTGCTTGGTACAATATAGTAGATATCATCCGAAATCGGTCTTTGCGCGGCATCGGCATCGACTTCTGTTCCGTCGGGCAAAATCACTTTACCTCTTAATTTAGTACCGTCTTTGTAGCGCCAATCATCGGCACCTTCGTAGATTGCGTTATTCGGACATTCGGGTTCACATGCACCGCAATTGATACATTCGTCAGTTATAATGATAGCCATAGCTGATTTTTAATTAATTTTGCGCAAAATTACAATCAAAACCATTCATAAACAAGCTACTCATGTCACAAATCGAGAAAAAAAATTGTTTTATCGCATTAGGCCGGTTTTTGAGTCAATTTTCCAACGAACAAAATCAGAAAGACGATGCGGTATGGCATAACGATTTGTTTTTTGACTCTTTTGTCGATTTGATTCATGCGTCGCAATCGCACAACGGTTGGTTTACGCCGGAGCAAGTCTACCATGCGGTGCAATCTTGGGCCAAAGCCTTGACGGAAGACAATCTAAACCAGTGGTTATCCCGATACGATTTCTCGACTGTCCAACCGAAAACCGTAGGTTTAATTTTGGCCGGAAACATTCCGCTAGTGGGCTTTCACGACTTTCTTTCGGTGTTGATTTCGGGACACAATGTATTGGTCAAAACGTCTTCCAACGACCAACATCTGATTCAGTTTATGGCGAAATACTTAATAGCCGTTTGTCCGGACATGAAAGATTGCATCACTTTTACCGATGGAAAATTAGAAAATTTTGAAGCGGTGATTGCCACAGGAAGCAACAACACGGCGCGTTATTTTGAGTATTATTTTAAGGATAAGCCGAGTATTATCCGAAAGAACCGCAATTCGGTCGCTATATTGACCGGAAATGAAAGTCGGGCCGATTTGGTGCGTCTCGGAGAAGATATTTTCAGGTATTTCGGATTGGGTTGTCGCAATGTTTCCAAACTTTTTATCCCGAGAGATTACGATTTTCAGCCTTTTTTTCAAGCCATTTACGAATACAAAGACGTCATTTTCTACGAGAAATACGCCAACAATTACGATTACAACAAAGCCGTTTTCCTAATGAGTAACTTCACGTTACTCGATAACGAATTCCTGACCCTAAAAGAAGACCCCAGCTACGCCTCGCCTATTTCCTCCCTATTTTACGAATACTACGATCGTTTGGAAGACGTGCAACAGCGATTGGAAAACGATAAAGACCAAATTCAGTGTGTGGTTTCGAATGGCTTGACTCCGAACAGCATTCCGTTTGGAAAGACACAACAGCCGGCGCTGTGGGATTATGCGGATAATGTCGATACGTTACAGTTTTTAATTGAAATTTGATTGCGAAATTGCAACTAAATGTTATAAACTAAAACGTTTTCGTTAATAACATAGCCTTATTATTGCGGAATTCTAACCGCTTATTTTAGACCTATTTCCGAAATTTGCACTTTAATTTTTGGAAAACCTCATGAAAAAACACAACTACAGCGCCGGACCGTGCATACTGCCACAAGAAGTTTTTGAAAAATCGGCTCAAGCCATACTAGACTTTAACCATTCCGGTTTGTCTATTTTAGAAATTTCGCATCGCAGTAAAGATTTCGTAGCCGTTATGGAAGAAGCGCGAGCTTTAGTCTTGGAACTGTTAGGCTTGGAAGGCAAAGGCTATCAAGCATTGTTTTTGCAGGGCGGTGCCAGTTTAGAGTTCTTGATGGTTCCGTACAATTTGATGAACATTAACGGTAAAGCCGCGTATTTGGATACCGGAACTTGGGCCAACAACGCCATTAAAGAAGCCAAATTGTTTGGGGAGACGGTAATTGTGGCTTCTTCTAAAGACCAGAATTACAATCATATTCCTGTGGATTATACCATTCCGGAAGACGCCGATTATTTCCATTGTACGAGCAACAATACCATTTTCGGCACCCAAATGAAATCATTTCCGAAAACGAATGTTCCGGTGGTTTGCGATATGAGTTCGGATATTTTTTCAAGAACGCTCGATTTTACGCAATTTGACTTGATTTATGCCGGAGCACAAAAAAACATGGGCGCTGCCGGAGCCACATTAGTCGTAGTCAAAGAAGAAATTTTGGGTAAAACCGGCCGTACGATTCCAAGTATTTTAGATTATCAAAAGCATATTAAAGCGGAAAGCATGTACAATACGCCGTCCGTTTTTGCCGTGTATACTTGTTTATTAACGTTGCAATGGTTGAAAAAACAAGGCGGCATTGCCGCTATTGAAAAGATAAACGAAGCGAAAGCCAATTTACTATATAGTGAAATCGACCGAAACACCCTATTTAAGGGCACCTCAGCTGTAGCGGACAGAAGTTTTATGAATGCTACGTTTTTGTTGGAAAATCCGGAACTTCAGGAGTCGTTTGACAAAATGTGGAAGGAAGCCGGCATTTCGGGAATTACCGGTCACCGTTCGGTTGGCGGGTATCGCGCTTCGATGTACAATGCTTTACCCATGGAAAGTGTGCAGGTTTTGGTGGATGTGATGCGCGAATTTGAGTCGGTTTTCAGCGACCAGTCGCAGTTAGCACAGTAGGCCTAGCCCCGATTGGAGCGGCATCCTTTTATTTTGTCCTTCGACAGGCTCAGGATGACAAAATAAAAGATACAGCGAAAAGCGGGAAACAGCTCCTAAAAATAATTAATAATGAGGACGAGATTTCTCGTTCCCTCGAAATGACAATAAAAGAATGAAAGTATTAGCCAACGACGGCATTTCGAAAAGCGGCATTGCGGCTTTAGAGAGAGGCGGATTTGAAGTGATTACCACCAAAGTGGCGCAGGAACAAGTAGGAAATTATATCAATGCGAACGGTGTTTCGGTATTGTTGGTGCGCAGTGCTACTAAAGTTAGAAAAGAATTGATTGACGCGTGTCCGGGATTAAAAGTTATTGGTCGCGGTGGCGTTGGCATGGACAATATTGACGTGGAATATGCCCGCAGCAAAGGCATTCATGTGATTAATACACCGGCATCGTCTTCGGAAAGTGTGGCCGAATTGGTTTTTGCGCATTTGTTTACCGGGGTTCGTTTTTTACACGACTCCAACCGCAATATGCCTTTGGAAGGCGACTCGAACTTTGACGGTTTGAAAAAAGCGTATGCCAACGGCATTGAGTTGCGCGGCAAAACGTTGGGGATTATCGGTTTTGGCCGAATTGGACAAGCCGTGGCGAAAATGGCGTTGGGTTTGGGTATGAAAGTGATTGCTGCCGATAAATTTGTAGACAAAGCCGAAGTAAAAGTCGATTTTTACAACGGTCAATTTATCAACGTGGCATTTGAAACCGAACCTCTGGAAGAAGTGATCAAGCATTCTGATTTCATCACGTTGCACGTGCCGGCGCAGGAAGGTTATGTTATTGGCAAAACCGAATTTGAGTTGATGAAAGACGGCGTAGGCATTGTAAACTGTGCCCGTGGCGGCGTAATTGATGAAGTGGCATTGATAGAAGCATTGGACAGCGAGAAAGTATTGTTTGCCGGACTGGATGTATTTGAGCGCGAACCCCATCCGGAGATTCAGATTTTGATGCATCCGAAAATTTCGTTGACACCGCATATCGGCGCCGCAACTTTGGAAGCACAAGACCGCATCGGTACCGAATTGGCGGAGCAAATTATCAGTCTGCTCCAATCGCAAAAAGCATAACACTTAAAATAGATATAAAGCCATACAGAAACGTGTGGCTTTTTTATTTTAACATTTTGAAAACGGTAACTTTCCCTGAATTTGCGTATTTTTATTCTCAAATTGAGTCTATGAAAACGTTAGTCGCTGTTGTCTTTACCCTTCTGGTCATCATTGGTTGCAGTAGTTCCAAAACAACTGCTAAGACCGGCAATGCTGATTTGAGCAAAGCATCCGACACGGTAAAAATCGCCAACGACAGTTTAGAATACGAAGTGATTATCATTGACCCAGGCTTTAGTTCATGGTTAGCCGGAAGAGCCCGACCAAGAGGCTATTACTCGTTGAACTATTTGGAAGCCAAAAATCAAGTCTATGTTTACGAATGGAACAGTCGCGTTTTACAACCGATGCTTTACGATCCGAATTTGTATGAAATGCGAATTGACTATGAACCGAATATCCGGTACGGCTATGAGGTAAATTACCTGATTTACAATTACTTTATTTATTTTCAAAATCGATATAATCAAAGATTGGCCGGCTTTGTACCAAGGCAATAATCCCCTATCTTTGCAGAAAACACTTTATGGCAAGTTTCAAAGAGCGCTGGAATATCAAATCAAATTGGCAGGTTTTTGTCATTTTGGTGGTATTTGCCGTTACGGGTTCTACGGCTGCCTATCTTTCTAAGCCTATTTTAGCCTTATTTGGGATTGAGAAAGGCACTGTTTCAAATTGGATTTACTATCCGTTATATATCATTCTTATTTTCCCGGTTTATCAAGTGCTTTTGGTGAGTTTTGGGTTTCTCTTCGGGCAGTTTACTTTCTTTTGGGCATTCGAAAAGAAAATGCTTAAAAGCATGGGATTGGGCTTCTTGGTACCCGATAAAAAAAATCCCAAGTAATGACTTACTCAGGATTTTCGCCCAAAAAAATTTTCAATAACTTTAACTAAAAAACACTACTTTTCTTTGTTGAGAAGATTGAAAAAATCGTTTCTATTTTCTTTTTCATTGAAAATACCGCCGTATTGGATGGTCGACGTATAACTGCTTTCATCTTGTATGCCGCGGCTGGAAACACATAAGTGTTTGGCTTCCATCACGACGATGACATCTTCGGTTTCGAGTACCGACTTTAATTCGTTAAATATTTGCATAATTAAGCGTTCCTGCACTTGCGGGCGACGAGAATAATAATTAACTATTCGGTTTAGTTTGGATAACCCGATAACCTTGCCGGCTGAAACATAACCAATGTGTGCTTTCCCGATAATCGGTAAAAAGTGATGCTCACAAGTGGAATTAAAACTGATATCCGCTTCCACTAACATTTTATCGTATTGATAGGAATTCTCAAAGACAGACAGTTTTGGTTTGTTTTTGGGATTTAATCCTGAAAAGATTTCCTGTATGTACATTTTAGCCACACGATGCGGAGTGCCTCTTAAACTGTCATCAGTCATATCAAGACCAATCTCTTCCATGATGGCAAAAAAATGTTTTTCGATGGCAGCCATCTTTTGCTCGTCAGATTTGATAAAAGCATCCGGACGAAGCGGTGTTTCTGCAGAAGTCATTTGATGATTGTCACCGATCAGTTCAAATAATTCTTGTTCAATGGGTGTGTTCATAAGAATTAAAATTTTGTTTAACAAATTTAGTTAAATATTAAACAATAAAAATTAATTAACATAACTTTATTATTTATCCGGGTATAAAAAAAACTGATATGAAATGGTCAAACGAAAATACTTTGTTACTTTGTGAAAAAATCGGATTGATGATTATTGCCCAAAACATACACAAATACTATGACAGTCTGCACGTTTTAAAAGGTGTTGACATTCACATTCAAAAAGGAGAAATTGTTTCTATTGTAGGCGCTTCGGGAGCCGGAAAAACGACGCTGTTGCAAATTTTAGGGACTTTGGATACGGCTTCGAAATCAGACACTACTTTACTGGAGATAAATGGTGAAAACGTATTGAAAATGAATGATAAAGAAATTTCAAAATTTAGAAATTTACATTTGGGGTTTATCTTTCAGTTTCACCAATTATTACCCGAATTTACGGCATTGGAAAATGTGTGCATTCCGGCCTTTATTGCCGGTAAAGACAAAAGTGCCACGGAAGCCGAAGCCATGCGCTTGTTACATTATTTAGGTTTGGACCAAAGAAGCCATCACAAACCCGGTGAGTTGTCGGGCGGTGAACAACAACGGGTTGCTGTAGCCCGGGCGTTAATCAACAAACCGGCCGTAATTTTTGCTGATGAACCTTCCGGAAATTTGGATACGGCTTCAGCTGAAAACTTGCACCAATTGTTTTTCAAACTGCGTGAAGAATTCGGGCAAACCTTTGTGATTGTAACGCATAACGAAGAATTGGCCAACATGGCCGACCGCAAATTAATCATGAAAGATGGTTTAATCGTGTGATGCTATGGTGCTTATTTTGCTGAATTGGTTATTTATCGTTATCACTTCACTAAGTTTGGGAATAAGCTTTTCAAAATTATGGGCAATTCCGTTGCGTCACATCACTATGACAAGCCTCCTAGGCTTATTCGCAGTAACGTTACTGGCTGGTCTTTGGGCCATTTTCGGGCCGATAAACTTAGTTTTTGCTGTTTTTTTAAGTTCATACACTATACTTTCGGGGTATTATTTCCGAGCCGATTGGCGCGTGTTGTGGAAAACTACCCTTGAATCTATTGCATCTTTTTCGCTCCCACTGAAAATACTCTTTTGGCTGAGTAGCCTTTTAATATTGGTGCAATCCGCAACGGCGCCGTTTGTAATTGACAATGAAACCTATTACATTCAAACGATTAAATGGCTCAACGAATTCGGTTTTGTTCCCGGCTTGGCCAACTTGCATTTATTTTTAGGACAAACCAGCGGCTGGCATATTACACAAAGTGTGTATTCCCTTTCGTTTCTTTACGAGAACTTCAACGACTTGAATGGTTTTTTACTTTTGATGTTGAACTTTTGGGCCTTTCAACACCTTCAATCTTACCGGGTTAGCGGGAATAAAATCGATTTGGCTTTCGGATTGTTGCCGCTGAGCTATCTTTTTTTGTTCCAATTTGTCAACGCGCCTTCGCCTGATTTAGCGGTTTATGTTATTGCATTCCTGGCGTTTTCCATTTACACTTCAGATGAAAATGCTACAGAAAAATTAAAACTACTCAGCGTCTTATTGCTTTTTGCAGTATACATTAAAATTACAGCCGTAGTGCTTTTGCTTTTGCCGATTCTTATTTTGATTAGACACTTTCGTCAAATCAACGGTCAATTTATTCCGATTCGGTTGCTCGCCGGTTTGGTGCTGTTTCTGTGGGTAATTAAGAATACCTTACTTACCGGTTATCCTTTTTATCCGCTGACTTTCTTACCTTATTCCGAGGCGGATTATGTAGTGCCGAAAGACATATTGTCGTACTTTTTCAGTCACGATATGATGCATTCTTTTTACATACCTTTTGGCACTCTTGAAAAGGCTTCGCTGTCGGACATGCTGAAGCACTACTTTTTATTAAACGGAATCGACAGTGTAATCGGATGCACAACCCTATTGTTGCTCATCAGTACACCGTTTATCATCAAAAAGTACTATCCGAAACAAGGTTTACAAAACCTTTATTGGATGTTTGTTGTGCTTTTGGTTTTACTGATTTTGAGTTCGCCTCAATACCGATTTTATGTTTACTTTACCATATTCCTGGGATTGTTAGTACTTGCGGTTCTTTTGTCAAAAGAAAAAATAATCCTTACGGTTATAGGTTTGAGTTGCGTCGGCTGTGCTGTCTTGGTTTTTATTCCGATGTCGTTCAGCAGTTTAACCCGCAATACTATGCTCATGCAAAACAGTACTTTTGAAATGGAGAATATGATTTTTCCGAAACCCAACAGCAAATACAAGAGCATTTACACCGCTGAAATCAAAGGTAATCTGCACTACAACGCTCCGCAAAACACCGAATTGTTCTGGATTACCGGAAACGGTACTCTACCCACAGTAAGCAAAGAACAACTGGATTATTTCGAAACCTATTTTCATGTGATTCCGCAAAAACGGGGTGAAACACTTCGTGAAGGTTTTAAAGCTCAAAACGTAAACCGACATGACTAAATCAGAACTCAAAGATTTTCTAGACGAAAAAGTCGTGCTTTACAACAACCCTAAATTCATTGAAAGCGATCCGATTCAGATTCCGCATCAATTTACCTTAAAAGAAGATATTGAAATTGCCGCTTTTCTTACCGCTACCATCGCTTGGGGCAATCGCAAAATAATCATCAACAACGCCCAACGCATGATGGATTTGATGGGCCATTCTCCATATGATTTTGTTATGAATCATGAAGAACATCATTTGGGTACGCTGGAAACATTTGTCCATCGAACCTTTAACGGTGCCGATTTTAAAACTTTTGCCATTGCTTTACAACAATTGTATCAAAATAAAGGTGGCCTGGAATATTTTTTCACCCAACATCAGGAAAGCGATTCTATGCAAAACGCCATTGCCGCTTTCAAAAAACAATTCTTTACTGTGCCGCATTTGCCTCGAACTACGAAACACGTCTCCGATCCGGCGCAAGGTTCGGCCGCCAAACGAATCAACATGTATTTGCGTTGGATGGTTCGAAGAGACAACAATGGTGTTGATTTTGGGTTATGGCCTAAGATTCCGACTTCCGCTTTATCCTGCCCGCTCGATGTACATTCCGGCAATGTGGCTCGTAAATTGGGTTTACTTACCCGAAAACAAAACGACGGTAAGGCTTTAGCGGAATTAGATGCTTCACTTCGTGAACTAGACCGGAACGATCCGGTGAAGTACGATTTTGCCCTATTTGGTTTGGGTGTTTTCGAAGGCTTTTAAGGTTTATTTTCAATTCCGTACCTTTGCCCGAAATTCACTAAGCCATGAGCACTTTCGAGTCATTTAATCTTCCGAAATCTTTACAAAAAGCCGTTGACGAATTAGGTTTGACCACACCAACACCTATTCAGGAAAGAGCGTTTCCGGTAATTATGTCGGGACGCGATGTGATGGGAATTGCCCAAACCGGTACCGGAAAAACGTTCGCCTATCTGTTACCCATATTAAAACAATGGAAATTTGCCGCTACCGATACGCCGCGCGTGGTAATTATAGTACCAACCCGTGAATTGGTGGTACAAGTCGCCGCCGAAGTAGAAAAACTCAGTCAATACATGTCGGTTCGGACCTTGGGCGTTTACGGTGGTGTGAATATCAATACGCAGAAAACCGCGGTTTATCAAGGGATTGATATTTTGGTCGGCACTCCCGGAAGAATCATGGATTTGGCGTTGGACAATGTGGTTCGGTTTGACAACTTGCAGAAATTGGTCATCGATGAGTTTGATGAAATTCTGAATTTAGGGTTTCGCTTTCAAGTTACTTCCATCCTAACCATGCTCAAAGGCAAGCGTCAAAATATCTTATTTTCGGCTACCATGACGGATGATGTGGATGACATGTTGGAAGAATATTTTGATTTTCCCGAAGAAGTATCCTTAGCACCAAGCGGAACACCTCTGGAAAAAATAGATCAATTAGGCTACAAAGTGCCTAATTTCCTAACAAAAGTCAATTTTATAGCCGACCTGCTCCAAGACGAAGCTTTTGAACGCGTGTTACTTTTTGTGAACAATAAAAAAACCGCCGATTTATTAGCTGATAAATTAGAAGAAATGTATCCGGAGCAATTTGGGATTATTCATTCCAACAAATCACAAAACTACCGTTTGCAAACCATGGCCAGTTTCAGAGCCGGTGAAATCAGAGGTATTGTGACCACCGATGTTATGGCGCGTGGTTTGGACATTTCGGATATCACACACGTTATTAACGTTGAGTTTCCGGAGATTCCCGAGCAATACATTCACCGTATCGGGCGAACCGGTCGTGCCGACAAATCGGGTATCGCCATCAGTTTAATCAGTCCGAGAGAAGAAGAGATTATGATAGAAGCCGAATTGTTGATGGAAAAAGAAATCGAATTCCTCGATTTACCGGAAACTGTTGTCATCGCCGAACGCTTGTTGGAGTTTGAAAAAGACAAGAAAAAGAAAATGAAGTTTTTGTTGAAGAAACCCAAATTAGAAGGCGGTGCTTCCTTTCACGAGAAGAAAGATAAAAATAAGAAAGTTAACTTAGGCGGCCCATCCAAAACCAAAAAGAAAACGGGTACTTCGGTGAACCGCAACATCTTAAAAAACCGAGCGGCCAAGAAAAAAAAGAAATAGGCTTTCCTCTTTTAAAAATCTTTAAAACGACTCCTTCAAATCATAAAAAGTGCTATTTTTGATAAACTTTTACTAAATGCAATTCAAACACCCGGAAATCCTGTATTTTCTTTTCTTATTGGTGATTCCAATTGTGGTGCATTTATTTCAGTTACGACGTTTCAAGAAAGAATATTTTACCAACGTCCAATTCCTTAAAGAGCTTTCGTTACAAACCCGAAAAAGTTCGACCATCAAAAAATGGTTATTGCTTTTCACTCGCTTACTGCTTCTCGCCTGCTTGATTTTGGCTTTTGCGCAACCCTTTTTTACCGCCAAAGAAAGCTCGAAAGCGATGAATGAAATGTACATCATTTTAGACAATTCGTACAGCATGCAAGCCAAAGGAAAGAAAGGCGAATTGCTCAAGCGTGCGGTTCAGGATTTATTAGAGCACACACCCGAAACTCAAAACTTCTCGCTCATTACCAATTCCGAATCGTTTTGGAATACCGACATCAAATCGATTCAGAAAGAGTTGCAGGATTTAAAATACAGCGCAACGCCTTTCCGACTGGACAACTTGATTGCCAAGATTAATGCCCGAAAATCGGGTTTCAACAAAGATATCGTAGTGATTACGGATGCCGTTGGTGTCGAAGCCAACGAATCGAAAAGTTTCAAAAAAGAAGACAATGTATATTTCATCATACCAGAAGCTGAGCAAAAGAACAATGCGGCTATTGACAGCGTGTACATCCAACAAAACTTAGACAGTTTTTATGAAATTGCCATAAAGTTATCCGCCAACGGCGAAATACCTACCGTACCGATTGCACTTTACAATCAAAATAAGTTAACCGCTAAAACCGTGGTAAATTTCGATAGCGATACCAACACCCAATTGGTTAAGTTTACGATTCCAAAAGAAGATTTTCACGGCCATGTTTCTATTAGCGATAAAGGTTTGGAGTATGACAACACGTACTTTTTCAGCATTTCAAAACCGAGCAAAACCAATGTTATCAGTGTAGGCGAAAGTGAAAAAAGCAATTTCCTTTCACGCATTTACACCAACGACGAGTTTGCATATACCAATTTCCCGTTAGCCAATTTGGATTATAACTTGTTAGAAAAGCAAGATGCTATTGTTTTAAACGAACTCAAAGACATTCCGCAGGCTTTGCAAACGACTCTGAAATCCTTTGTCGGTAAAGGCGGGAATCTGATTGTGATTCCCTCACAAGAAGCCAATCTGAATAGTTGGAATCCGTTTTTAGCTCAGTTTGGTGCAATTAAGTGGCAATCGGGTAACAACGGTGATAAAAAAGTGACTAAAATTAATTTCAATCATCCGCTGTTCCAATCTGTTTTTGAAAAAAAGATTGATAATTTTCAATATCCTTCCACCAAAAACAATTTCAATGTAAGCAGTGCCACGCCTTCAATTTTGGTGTATGACGATCAAAGTGCTTTTCTGACAGCGGTTTCCAACCCTTTATCATCGGTGTATGTTTTTGCGGCGGCCATTAATAAATCCAACAGTAATTTCCAGAATTCACCATTGATTGTGCCCACGTTTTACAATATGGCACAAAACAGTCAAAAAACAGGGGTTGTAGCCATAACCATAGGAGAGAACCAACCTTTTGTGGTAGACGCTTTACTATCAAAGGATGAAATTCTAACGGTGAAAAATGCCAAAGAACGTTTTATTCCGGTACAGCAATTATTGAATACTAAAGTCAAAATGAATTTTGCCGAAAATCCGACGGAAGCCGGAAATTTCGGTATCTTTAACGGCACCAATCCAATACAAAATATCAGCTTCAACTATACGAGAACCGAAAGTGATTTGAATTTGATTAATACTGATATAGCAGCCGGTTTCAAAGAAATTGAAGATATAGAATCGGTGTTCAACACCATTCAAACCGATCGAACCGACACACAAATCTGGAAATGGTTTGTGCTGCTCACCCTACTCTTTTTAGTCTTAGAACTGCTCATTCAAAAATTTGTAAAATGAATTTAGTTATCCGAAAAGCCAAAATTATTGACCCGAAAAGTCCGTATCACAACCAAACCGTTGATCTAAAAATTACTGAAGGTGTCATTGAGGAAATAGCGGCTTCGGTAACCAATACTGCCCAGTACGAAGAATTCAGTCATGATGGTTTACATCTTTCGCAAGGTTGGTTTGACACCAGTGTTTCCTTGGGTGAACCCGGATTCGAAGACCGTGAGACTATCGCTAACGGTTTATATGTAGCAGCCAAAAGCGGCTTTACCGGGATTGCGCTTCAACCCAACTCACATCCGATAATTGACAACCAATCGCAAGTGCATTTTGTGAAACAAAAAGCTGCAAATTCAGCCACCGATTTATATCCGATTGGCGCTTTGACCAAAAATAGTGAAGGCAAAGATTTGGCGGAATTGTATGATATGAAAAATGCCGGAGCTGTGGCTTTTGGCGATTATGGAAAGAGTTTATCTAATGCTAATTTGCTGAAAATTGGTTTGCAATATGTACAAGATTTTGACGGGTTGGTCATCGCGTTTGCACAAGATGAAAACATCAAAGGCAATGGTGTGGCTAATGAAGGCGTAGTTTCGACCCGATTGGGATTGAAAGGCATTCCGAATTTAGCCGAAGAGCTTATCGTAGCCCGCAACTTATTTTTGTTAGCATACACCGGGGGTAAGTTACACATTCCTACCATTTCTACAGCCCAATCGGTGGCTTTAATCCGAGAAGCCAAAGCCAAAGGTTTAGCTGTGACTTGCAGTGTGTCTGTACATCATTTGGTATTAACCGATGAAAAGTTAGATGGTTTTGACACCCGTTACAAAGTCAGCCCGCCACTGCGCACGGAAGCCGACAGACAAGCTTTGTTAGCCGGGGTTTTAGACGATACCATCGACTGCATCACTTCCGACCACAATCCGATGGATATTGAACATAAGAAAATGGAATTCGATTTGGCTAAAAACGGAACGATTGGATTGGAAAGTACTTTCGGAGCGTTACTAACGGTGCTGCCGTTGGAAAAAATAACAGCAAAATTAACTTCCGGTAGAGCGATTTTAAATATTGAAAGTCAGGCTATTGACAAAAACAAAAAAGCCAACTTAAGCTTATTTGAAGTGGATAGTCAATGGGAATTTAATCAAGAAAGCATCCTTTCGAAATCGAAGAATTCAGCTTTCTTGGGTCAAAAAATGAAGGGCAAAGCCCTCGGCATTTACAATCAAGGAAAATTAGTTTTAGCATCGTAATTATGAATACAACAGACAAAGGTAAAAATACCGCTATAGTGGCGTATATGACAATCATCGGAGCGGTGATTGCTATTTTCATGAATCAGGAAGAAAACAAATCTGACTTTGCTTCTTTCCATATCCGACAAGCATTAGGTATCTTTTTGTCGTTTTTTATTTTGGGTTATTTTGTGGGTTATGCCAATAGTTGGACGGCTACCTCTGCTTTTTACTTGTTCTATTTTATTTTATGGATTTACGGCTTTTTAGGAGCAGTTCAGGAACAAAAGAGAGAAATCCCGTTAGTGGGGCGCTTTTTTCAAAATACTTTTAAAAATTTATGATGTCCTTATCGTTATACTATTTAATCAAAGAACCCAAAGTAAGAAAAGACAAAAACCCATTGCTCTTACTGCTGCATGGCTATGGGAGCAATGAAGAGGATTTATTTTCGTTTGCCGGCGAATTACCCGAGGATTATTTTATTGTCTCGGCTCGAGCCCCTTTCGATTTATCCTATGGCAGTTATGCTTGGTATGCCATCAATTTTGATGCAGATGAAAACAAGTTTTCCGATATCGGTCAGGCCAGAGCATCGCGGGATATTATTGCGGGATTTATCGATGAATTAGCGGCTAATTATCCTATTGATGCAGAGGACGTTACCTTGATCGGTTTCAGTCAAGGATGTATTTTAAGTTACGCTGTGGCGTTGTCGTATCCAGAAAAAGTCCGACGTGTAGTGGCCATGAGCGGGTATTGGAATCCGGAAATTGCCGTAGATGATTATTTGGAAAATGATTTCAGCCGACTCAAAATATTTGCCTCACACGGCACCGTTGATCAGGTGATTCCGGTGGAATGGGCACGAAAATCCATACCAATGCTGCAGGTTTTGGGCATTGATATCGTATTCAAAGAGTACTTAGTCGGACATGGTGTAGCCCCTCAAAACTTTTTTGATTTTAAACATTGGTTGCAAAACACATAAAAAAGGTCTTGAGAAATCAAGACCTTTTTTGTTACTGTTCGGTATCACTGCCCATGACGCGCTTTCCCATTTGGCCATCCCCGGCAAATTTGCTTTCGGCTCCTTTTTTCAAGACATAGCCTTTCCAAGGTACCAATTGCCAATCTTCAAAAACCCAAGGCTTACCCTCAGAAGCTCTTATTAATACTATGGATGACGTTTCATTAGGCAAAAACACTTCTGCTTTATGCAAATCTTCGCTGAACAATACAAAAGCACTCAGTGTTTCATCTTCATTGTCCGGTTGCGTTACAGGATTCAATGGAATACCGGTAAATATTTTGATACACTCTTTGTTGAGTTTTGACCAAACATATCCGGCCGAAGCCAAACAACCGTTTTCGTCTTTATCATTCACTTGAGTAGAGTCGCTTACTGTAGTTTTAGAGCTCACTTCATCTTCAGGAACTTGTTGATCGGTCCATTTACAGGAAAGAAAACACAGCGAGATGAGTACCAGTGTAGTTATTTTTTTCATGCTTCAGGGGTTGGTTTGCTAATTAAATTCTTCAGGGTACAAATACGAATTGAGGACTTCAAAGGAAATACTTTTATCTTCATTTACAAAATACTTTAATAAAACTTCTCCCCATAATTTGCCGTTACTGTATTGTGCCATAATCCATCGGTGATTGAGTAATTTTACTTTAGTAATGATGAATTTTTGCTCACTTATCTTGGCCTGATCGGTGTATTTATTGCCTTCCGGAGCGTCATTATAAGCCAACAATGCTTGTGTTACTCTTTCGGTGAAGTCACTGATTTCACCTTCATTTAAATAATTCTGAGCACGGTCATTATATTCCAAGGAAAACGCATTGGCATCAGACAACTTATTGTTTAAATCATCCATCGAAGCTTGAAGCTCTTTATTTTTGGAAGTCAACGCTTTTAATTGGCTTTCATCTTTGGATGAAAAGTACTTATACGTAAAAAGATTCATCAAAACAGCAATAATGAATAGGTATAAAAATAATGACTTTCTCATGTTTATAGTGTAATTTTTAAATTGTCATAAGCCAAAAACACATTATGTGGTAAGCGCTGTTGCACTTCTTCGTGAAAACCCATCAGATGACTAATGTGTGTAAGATACGCTTTTTCGGGCTGAATCAAATGTATAAAATCTAGCGCTTCCTGCAAACTAAAATGTGAATGATGAGGTTCTTCCCGTAACGCATTTACCACCAACACCTTGACACCTTTCATTTTTTGAATCTCAGTTTCATCAACAGATTTCACATCCGTTAAATATACGAAATCCTTGATGCGATACCCAAAAACCTGAAGATTTCCATGGTGTACATTAATCGGAATAATGTCGGTGCTACCCATTTGAAAGTTTTGGTTATTGATAACTTCAAATGTCTGTACTCCGGGTGCACCTGGATATCTGTTTTCTGTTTCAAAAATATAGTCGAATCGCTTTTTTAAATTATTGAGCACTCGTTGGTGTCCATAAATCGGAATGTCTTTACCTTGTTTGAAGAAAAAAGGTCGTATATCATCTAAACCGGCGGTATGATCGGCGTGTTCGTGTGTAAATAAAATGGCGTCCAAATGTGAACAGCCCGAGGTGAGCATTTGCTGGCGAAAATCGGGACCACAATCAACAACTACCGAGTAATCATCCCAAGTAATCCAAACCGATACCCGTAAACGTTTGTCCTTAGGATCGTTACTTTGACAAACCGAATGATGGCTTCCTATGACCGGTATCCCTTGCGAGGTTCCGGTACCCAGAAAATACACTTGCATCTTTGTCTCCATAGTGATGGAATGGTTTTTGAAGTAAATTACAAAAATAGGTTAATTATCTTTTAATAAAATACCTATTTTACTAACTTTGCTGCGAATACAATCTACCATGGACAATATAGTTTCGAATATAAAACTGAAAGGTGACAAAGCCATCGAATCGGTACCGGCTATTAAAGACAAAGCATTGCGCATCAACCTGAATGAAAACATTTACGGGACATTTGCGGAAATTGGTGCCGGACAGGAAACCGTGAGGCATTTTTTTAGAGCCGGAGGTTCTTCGGGCACCATTGCCAAAGCCATGTCTGCCTACGACAAAGATTTCAGTGACGCCATTTATGGTGTAGAAGATGACGGTCGTTATGTAACGGAAAGTCGTTTGAAGAAAATGCTCAATCACGAAGTAGAATTGATTGAAAAACGTTTGAAAAGGGATAAACATCCGAATAAAATGTTTTTCAGTTTTGCCAATACGGTAGCTACCATCGATTTTGCCAAACAATTTAAAGGACACGGTTGGGTTGGTATCAAATACCAAGTAGAACCCGATGAGGATTACAACGAAATCATTTTACACATTCGTTTTAAGGAAAGTGACGCCCGATTACAACAAGAAACTTTAGGGATTTTGGGTGTTAACCTTATCTATGGTGCCTTCTACAAATACAACGATCCGAAAAAATTACTCCGTTATCTTTACGATCACTTGGATAAAGACCAATTGGAAATTGATACCATCAACTTTTCCGGTCCTCGTTTTGCCAATGTGGATAACCGATTGATGAGTTTGCAGTTGGTTAAAAACGGGATGACCGAAGCAGTAATGTTTGGTCCTGACGGCAAAAATATTTTACCGGCCGCTATCTTATATAAGAAGAATATCTTGGCCATTCGCGGTAGTTTCCGACCTGTAACCCAGGTAAACATGGACATGTATGAGAAATCGTTAAAGATGTTCCTTGAGGAAAGTAAGGTAGACAAAGACAATACTTTGGTCGTTTTTGAAATTACCTTGTCCAACTTGCGTTCGGAAGGTGAAATTGATGAGAGAGATTTTATGGACAGAGCCGAATTGTTGTGTTCATTAGGACAAACGGTGATGATTTCCAACTTCCAAGAATATTACAGAGTGGTAGAATACTTCTCTAATTATACTAAAGCTCGTATGGGATTGGTAATGGGAGTGAATAATTTGGTAGATATTTTTGATGAGAAATACTACCGTCACTTAAGTGGTGGTATTTTAGAGGCGTTCGGAAAATTGTTCTACCGCGACTTAAAAGTGTTTTTGTATCCGATGGAAGATGAAAACGGTGAGATTATTACTTCTCAAAACTTGAAAGTACACCCAAGAATGAAAGAGCTCTATAAGTTCTTTGCCTATAACGGGAAAGTGGTCGACATTACCGATTTTGATAAAGACCACTTGAAGATTTTTTCCCGCGAAGTACTCAAAATGATTAATAACGGTACGCCGGGTTGGGAAAAATTGTTACCCAAAGGGATTTCCGATATTATCAAGCAGCATCAATTGTTTGGGTACGACCCGAATAAAGTATTGGAAAAAGCATAACATAAAAAAAGCCAAGTTGTAGAACTTGGCTTTTTTGTTACAATATTTGATTCGCATGCTCTTTTGACTTTACATCGGTAATGACTTCTTCCAAGATGCCATTTTCATCAATCACAAAAGTAGTTCTGTGAATACCGTCGTATTCTTTACCCATAAATTTCTTTGGTCCCCAAACCCCGAAGGCTTTGATGACTTCTAAATTTTCATCGGCCAACAACGGGTAAGGCAAATCAAATTTCTTTTTAAAGTTGTCTTGTGCTTTAGCTTTATCAGCACTTACTCCTAATAATTCATAATTATTGGCTTTAAAACGCTCGTAATTATCACGCAAATTACACGCTTCTACAGTACACGTTGGTGTGTTGGCTTTCGGATAAAAAAAGACTACCAGTTTTTTTCCTTTATAGTCGGCAAGCGTATGCAATTTGCCTTCTTGGTCTAAGGCCGAAAATTGAGGTGCCTTATCTCCTTTTTTTAATGTCGTCATTTTAAAATTGTATGTTTTAAGGGTTAAATTTATTATTTTTACTATCAAAAGTAACCATAATGACCAAACAAGAGCGTGCAACGTTTGTTATAAATACGTTAAATGAAATATACCCGGAAATTCCTATTCCGCTAAACCATAAAGACGCTTACACCCTATTAATTGCCGTATTGCTTTCAGCTCAATGTACTGACGTTCGCGTCAATCAGATTACACCGCTTTTATTTGCCAAAGCCGATAACCCATATGATATGGTGGAGCTTACTGTAGAAGAAATTCAGGATATTATTAGGCCTTGTGGCTTATCCCCCATGAAATCGAAAGGGATTTACGGTTTGTCAAAAATTTTAATAGAAGAACACGGAGGCGAAGTGCCGCAAAGCTTTGAAGCTTTGGAAAAATTACCGGCTGTAGGACATAAAACAGCCAGCGTGGTAATGTCACAAGCCTTTGGCGTACCGGCCTTTCCTGTGGATACGCACATTCACCGATTGATGTACCGATGGAACTTATCTAACGGAAAAAGCGTGGTACAAACAGAAAAGGATGCCAAAAATATCTTCCCGAAAGAATCATGGAACAACCTGCATTTGCAAATCATTTGGTATGGGAGAGAATACTCTCCGGCTCGCGGATGGGATTTAGAAAAAGATATCATCACTAAAACCATTGGAAGAAAATCGGTTTTAGAGGAATATATAAGAAAAACATCCCGCCTTATTTAAAATAAGACGGGATACTTTAATTAGCTATGGTTTCGAAGTTCAAGTTACCTACTTTCATGATACTTAACGCACAAGAATATTGAAGTATCAAACGAATCGTTTCTTTTTTAGGTAACATTTTTTTGGGAGCTAATTTTTTTTTGGAGTAAAGTTTTGCCATATATAAAATCGGTTTGTTTTGGATGTTTATATAAGAACGCAAAAAGTTACTTTTTATTGTTTAAGAAGGTAAATAAATTTTATTTTTTTCAATTACTTTTCTCAAATTCGTGATGGCATACCGCATTCTGCCCAAAGTAGTATTGACACTAACACCCGTAAAATCAGCAATTTCTTTAAAACTCATATCTAAAAAGTAGCGCATCATAATCACTTCTTTTTGATCATGTGGCAGCTTTTCAATGATCATTTTTATATCGGTTTCCACCTGATTTTTAATGAGTCTGCGCTCTACATCCAAAGTATCATCCGTAATTCTGGAAAAAATCGACAATTCATCAGTATCTCTGCTGAATGGCATCTTTTTTTCGCTGCGAAATTTATCGATAATCAAATTGCTGGCAATACGCAAAACCCAGGACAAAAACTTGCCTTCTTCGTTGTAATACTTTTTGGCTTTCAGCGTATGAATTACCTTGAAGAATGTTTCCTGGAAAATGTCTTCTGTCACATCTCTATCCGAAACTTTGGAATAGATATACCCATAAATTTTTGATTGGTGCCTATTAATTAATAGTGCCAAAGCGTTTTCATCGCCGGCAACATATCTGTCAACTAATACTGCATCAGGAAGTTGAGATTTAGCCATAACATTACCTTTTAGAAGAGGGTTAAATAAAAATAAAATCTAAAAAGTATTGTTTTTGTATAGGCAAAAAAGTGTTAGAGAATTAATTACAAATCAAATTTAACATAATTTTTATGTAATACGCAAATAAAAAATGAAAAAAATAAATTTTCAAGGTCACATCTATTGATAAACCCTTATGTAATCTACGGAATACTGTTGTGGAAAAATGGTATTATCTACCTCGTGGCCACCGAAATTTCCACCTACCGCTACGTTTAAGATAAAGAAGAATGGTTGATTAAACGGCCAAGTGTTCTCGTTTTTTATTTCGGGTTTGAAAGTATAAACCAATTGATCGTCCACAAAAAAATCTATTTTATCTTTCGTCCATTCCACGGCATAGATATGAAAACCGTCTTCAATATTTTTAATCTCCGTTTTTTTAGAATTCACCGAATTACCATGACTATCCTGAGTGTGTAAGGTAGTATATACCATATGCGGTTCTCTGCCTACATATTCCAAAATATCGATTTCACCACATTTGGGCCAACCGACATTGGCAATATTAGAACCCAACATCCAAAAGGCCGGCCAAATGCCTTTGCCTGTCGGAAGTTTTGCTCTGGCCTCCATTCTGCCGTACTGAAATTCTCTTTTCCCGGAGGTGGTAATTCGGGTAGATGAATAGATATCGTCTTCTTTTTTAATAGTAATGACTAAATTACCATTGATTAATTCGTGATTGGTTTTGGTATACAACTGCTTTTCGTTATTGCCCCAACCGCAATTATTTGGGCAACCGTTACCCAATTCGAAATTCCAAACTTTATCATCGAGCACCGTACCATTAAAGTTTTCTTCCCAAACTAATTTTCGCTCTTGATTTTGTGCGAAGCCAAAACCAAAGCACAACACATGTAACAACACTAATTTTTTCATGATATAATTTAAGGAATTAATTCAAATGTATCGCTCAAACGAATATCAGCCGATGAGGATCCTATCATCAAATCGAAACTGCCCGGTTCAGAGGCGAACTCCAAGGCACTGTTATAAAATGAGAGCTTTTCATTGTCGATAGTAAACGAAATTGTCTTGGTTTCTCCTTTGGCTAATTTTATTTTTTGAAAATCCTTTAATTCAATTATTGGTCGCACCACAGAACCGACTTGATCTCGCAAATACAATTGAACAACTTCCTCGCCGGCAAAACTTCCGGTATTGGTTATATTCAGGGTTACTTCAATGGTTTCATTCGATTTTATTTTCTTCTTAGATAACTTTAAGTCGCTATATGTAAAATAGCTGTAACTCAATCCGTAACCAAATGGAAATTTAGGAGAATTTGGCAAATCTATATAAGCCGATTTGTATACTTTATCTTCATTAATCGAAGGCCTTCCTGTGTTAAAATGATTGTAATAAATAGGAATTTGTCCTTCTTCACGAGGAAAACTCATTGGCAATTTTCCGGACGGATTATAGTCGCCGAACAATACATCTGCAATAGCATTTCCTGCTTCGGAACCCAACCACCATGTGTATAAAATAGTAGGCATATTATCGGCAGTCCAATTAAAAATGAGCGGCCTGCCGGCATTAATGAGCACCACTATAGGTTTACCCGTTTTTTGCAGTTCTTTAACTAAGTCTTCTTGGACACCGGGAATGCTGAGATTGCTGCGGCTTTTGGCTTCGCCACTCATATTCCAGCGCTCACCGATACTGACAACAACTACATCGGCCTGATTGGCCACTTGTATTGCTTCTTCAAAACCGGCTTTGCTCATATCTTCCACACCACAACCTCTGGCGTATAACAGTTTTGCTTTTTTTCCGATTTTATTTTGCAAACCCTCCCATTGGGATACAATATAAGTAGAATCGACATCTTTTAAATCAACGGCCCAGAAACCGTGATTGATGCGTTTGGGTTTCACCATAGGTCCAATAAAAGCTATCGTTTTAATTTCTTTGGATAAAGGAAGTACTTTTTGTTCATTTTTCAACAACACAATACTTTTAGCGGCAACTTCTCGGGCTATTTTAGCATTCTCGGGATTATTTAAAGCTTTATTTTGACGTTCCGTGTTACAATATCGGAACGGGTCATCAAACAATCCTAATTCAAATTTTTTGCGAAGAATTCGTTTAACCGCTTCATCAATAACGCTGACAGGGACTTTATTTTCGGCGACTAATTGGGCCAAATTGTAGCGGTAAGCATTGCTTTCCATATCCATGTCACTACCGGCCAAAATAGCTTTCTCGGCTGCTTCTTTACTATCTTTACAATAACCGTGTGCTATCATTTCTCCTATCGATCCCCAATCGGATACTACAAAACCTTGGAAATTCCACTTTCCTTTCAAAATATCGCGCTGAATGTAACGATTGGCGGTCGCCGGTATTCCGTTCAAATCATTAAACGAATTCATAAACGTTGCGACTCCGGCATCCACTGAGGCTTTGAATGGTGGTAAATAAGTTTCCCATAACATTCTGTCGCTCATATCCACCGAATTATAATCTCTTCCACCCACTGCGGCTCCATAAGCCACAAAATGTTTGGCACAAGCCATAACCGAATTTAAATCGCCTAATTTAGTCCCTTGAAATCCTTTTACACGTGCAAAAGCAATACGGGAACCCAAATACGTGTCTTCACCGGCACCTTCCATTACCCTGCCCCATCTCGGATCACGAGAAACATCTACCATAGGGGCAAATGTCCAATGAATTCCGGATGCGGCGGCTTCGGTAGCTGCCACACGAGCCGAAAGTTCCATAGCCGATAAATCCCAACTGGCAGCTTCGGCCAAAGGAATCGGAAAGGTGGTTTTATGTCCGTGAATCACATCTAAACCAAACAATAAAGGAATTTTAAGGCGGGATTGCATCGCTAATTCCTGATACTGACGGGTATATTTGGCACCGATAACATTGAGCATTGAACCGATTTTGCCTTCTTTAATTTCTTGTTGTTTATTCGGATTAATCGTAAGCGGACCGGTTACCGTATTATCTCCGGTATATTGATTCAGCTGACCTATTTTTTCCTCTAAGGTCATTTTTTGCAACAATTCCTCTACTTTTTGATCTATCGACTTTCCTTGTGAATAGCTCAAAAATGAAGCGGTTAGTAATACCCCTATTAGTATTTTTTTCATTCTCAATTGGGTTTGTGGATTGGTAATTTAAAATCGAGATAATTCAAATTAAAATTTCCTTCTTTAAAATGAATTCGCACTTTATTGATTCCGCTTTTAAAAGGTATTGAAGCGATAAACGATGTCTTCCATTTTGCGTTTCCGCCGGTGGCAGGAAGAACAATTATTTTAGAAAGTGGGTTCCCGTTTTCATCTGTTAAAAATAATTTTGTG
Organism: Flavobacterium sedimenticola; assembly: GCF_030053345.1. Taxonomy (GTDB): domain Bacteria; phylum Bacteroidota; class Bacteroidia; order Flavobacteriales; family Flavobacteriaceae; genus Flavobacterium; species Flavobacterium sedimenticola. Next base: position 36,650 of record NZ_JASGBP010000012.1, on the reverse strand, counting down.
TTGGGTTGCGCTGCGGCGTAGCGAATAGCAACTTCAAACACCTGATTGTGCTGCAGGTCAAACGTGTATTGCAACCACTCGCCTTCTTTAATGTCGGTTACAGCATATCCATTGGTGACTGTATCGTCACATTTTTGAATATCAACACCATCATTTCGCATTTGATGACCACTGTTCCATTCGGTGTGTTTTCCCCCGTTGGCCACCCAATAATTAGCCACATCTCCATCAAAATAAGCCCTTTGTATCGGACCCAAATCGTACTCAGAAGCAAAAATTCTTCCCGGCAAAAGGTGTTCTTTATATGGCTTGGTCTCGGATGAATAAATTTGTCTGAACATAGCGTCAATAACATCGCGCTTGACGGTTACATTTTCCATTTTGTAATTTTCGGCTAATTCCATCAATATTGATTTAGCCTCATCGACGGTGGGTTTGTTTTCCCCTTTTTTCCAATACTCTAACAGCCTGCTGTATCCTTTTGTCTCTTTTACAGAAGTCACGCCGGCAATATTGTCAACCTTTTTCATGGGCCAAAAAGCCCAACCGATGTTATTGGATTCCATTAAAGTGATGACATCTTTGAACCATACATTTGAATTTTCGCCGCTCTCACCTAACCAAATCGGAACATTGTACTCCTTTCTGTAATTTGTTATTTCCTGAATGCTGGCCAAGTCGTTGTAATTCCAATACTTGTGAAAACTCAAAGCCATGTTTTCATCCCAAAGCGGAAAAATTCCCTTATAGTTATTACCCCAGCAGTTGCCTTCGATAATAATTAAATGGTTATGATCTACCTCACGAATCGCTTGTGTAATCCTAACTTGTAAATCGCGCAACGGTATGTTTTGGGTTTCATCACAACCGTTGGGATTGGTTCCGGAAAAATTCCAATTGGGCTCATTAATGATATCATAACCTCCAATCCAAGGATTATCCTTGTAACGCTCCGCTATCTTCTTCCAAAAAGCAATCATTTTATCCTGATTGGCCAGGCTTTCCCATAGAGAAGGCTTGGAAGCATCATAATCGGAAATATTGGCGTCTTTGCCTTGTCCTCCCGGAGCAGCATGTAAATCGAGTATGAGATACATTTTGTTGGCGGCACACCATTGGAGTAAGTCGTCAGTCATTTTGAAGCCTTCTTCCAACCAAGTATTTTGCCCGGCCACAGGTTCTTTATCGATGGGTAAAGTGTACAAATTATAATGCATCGGAAGACGAACGGAATTGAATCCCCAAGCTGCCAAAGAATCAACATCTGTTTTAGTCAATCCGTTTTTTCGGTACGCTTTATAAAATTCTTCGGCGTTTTCTTCTCCTATAACATCAACTATTTTTTTTCGAATTTGATGTTGTGGTCCCGCAAAATCAGACGTTTTCAGCATATAGCCTTCCTGCACCATCAAGCCTCCTATTCCTAAACCTCTCAAAAGAACATTGTTTCCGTTACCATCAACAATCTTTTGTCCTTCTCGGTGCAAGAAACCTTGTCCGTAAACAACGGAAGAAAGAAAGAGTACTGCGATATTTATTTTTTTGAATAGCATCCGTATAAATCTCTGTTTATAAATTAGTTAATACACTAAAGTTTGAATAGCATTGGGTTGAATAGCTACTTCGGTAGCGGCCGTACCGATGCATAAATAATAGTTGATGGTTTGATTGCTTTGATTCATGACCACGGTCACCATTTTACCGGTTTCGTTTCGAAAAGAAGTGGTCAGCAGTTGGCTTCTGCTGGCCGCGCTACTTACCCTTTTAGCACCTTTTTCAATAAATTTTGAAAAATGTCCAATAAAATAATAGCTTGGCGTATAAATTAATTCTCCCGTATTGGTGTCAGCATGTATGGGTGCAAAACAGAAGTTCTTCACATGATTCGGGCCTCCGTTTTGGTCTAATAAAATGTTCCAATCCGTCCATGCCACAGTGCCGTTATTAAAATCGTTAATCATCGATTTTCCGTAACGTTGTCCGTTTTTCCATAGTTGGTATTTTTGGGCATCAAATTTTTCGACACAACCTTCGGTAAACATCAGTTTTTTAGACGGATAGAGTTCATTCACTTTACCCACATTTTCATACATCTGCTCTCCACCACTCCAGCTTTCATACCAGTGAAATCCGATACCCCAAACGTATTTAGCGGCTTCCGGATCTTCTAAAACCGTGTTCGCCCGCTGTAACAACAAATCTCGGTTGTGATCCCAAACTGTGATTTTTTTATCTCCCATACCGGCTCTTTTCAGTGTAGGGCCGAGATAATTCTTAAGAAAATCTCTTTCCTCTGTAGCGGAATAAATACAGGATTCCCAGGTTTGCTTGGCCATGGGTTCGTTTTGGACGGTTAATCCCCAAACCGGTATGCCTTCCTTTTGGAGTGCATTGATATATTTCACATAGTAATTAGCCCAAGATTGGTAATACTCCGGCAACAATTTACCGCCTTGAAGCATGCTTTTATTATCTTTCATAAAAGCCGGCGGTGACCATGGACTGATGTAAAAAGTAGCTTTTGAGCCAATGATTCCCAATGCTTTTTTGATTAAGGGAATTTTAAATTGTTTGTCATGTTTAATATCAAACGTTTTCAACTCTTTATCTCCCTCTGCCACATACGTATAGGAATCCGAACTAAAGTCGCAACTGTTCATATTTGTTCGCAACAAAGTATACGCAATTCCTTTTTCTTTAGAAAAATAGGCTTCCAAAAACTCTTGCTGCTTTTCAGGAGACAATTTGGCGAAAACTTCAGCACTGGCATCTGTAATTGCGCCGCCTATTCCTATGAATGTTTGAAAAGTCTTGTTGGGATTCACAAAAATACAGGTTTGTGTTTCCAAGGGTTGCTTTAATTCCCGAAAAGGTAAATCGGCTGTTTTGCTCAACCGAAGATTTGTACTGTCGGCTGAAGTATATACCGTAACAATTTTACCTTTGGTGGAGAACGGTTGCGGTAATATTTTTTTCTTCGACTGTCCTGTGGCCGAAAATGCTATTGTTAAAAAAAATATGATTAGTTTTTTCATTAGAAATCTTGTTTGTTTATTATTACCAAATAAAGGTTCCTACTGATCCGCCTTCCAATGAAACCGGAGTCCATTTACCATTGTATTTGATATTGAATACTGAAGGCGCAGTGCCGTCATTTTCTACTATAAGCACCTTTTTCCCGTTTGGGGTTTTAAATGCTACTGTATTCAGGCTGCCCGATTGGGTTGAGGCTATTCGGACCGAACCGGTTGGCACAAACTTAGAAGCGTGACCCACGATATAAAATCCGACATTTTTCTCATAACTGAAATTACCGGTAATCGTAATCGCTCCTTTACAGGTTGTACATCCTCCGGGCGTATGAGGCCCGAAAGAGGCATTATTGGCTAAATTCCATTCCAAAGCCGTTTTGCTCCAATTGCGCATCGAACCTATAATTACATTTTTTAAGTGCCACTTTAAATCGCCGTCAAAACTGCCTGTTGAAGCGGTGTATTGTTCGGTGAAGTAAATATTTTTCGAAGGAAAGGCATTGTGAACCGTACTCAAAGCCGAAATATCACCCGCATACAAATGAAAGGCAGAGCCATCGATAAAGGCATTGGCTGCCGCATCTGACAATACGGTCAATGGATATTCCGGTTTGTCACAATTATGGTCGTACGTCACAATTTTGGTGGTAATTCCGGCCGATTGAAAAGCCGGACCTAAATTATTTTTAATAAAATTAGCCTGTTCCGTGGCCAACATTAGCATACTCGGATTATTACCCGGGTGCAAGGGTTCGTTTTGCGGTGTAATGGCATCAATAGAAATACCTTCGGCCTGCATAGCCTGAATGTATTTTACAAAATAGTTTGCATAGACACCGTAATATTGAGGCAATAAACTACCTCCAATAGAACTGTTGTTATCCTTCATCCATACCGGAGGTGACCAAGGTGTAGCCATTATTTTTATAGTCGGATTGATGGCCAAAATATCTTTTAGCATTTGGATTAATTGACTATCCGGAGCCAAACTGAAATTGTTTAAATTGACATCCGTTTGACCCGGCGGCATATCGTTATAGGAAAACACGGTGCTGTTCAAATCGGAAGCACCTATGCTGATTCTTAAATAATTAATAGCAATAGCATTAACCGAAGAACCAAAAAGTTCTTGTAACAACTCTTGTTTTTTAGAAGCTCCTAGTTGGTTAATAACCTCTACGCTGCCACCGGTAAGTGTAAACCCGAAACCATCGACGGTTTGATACGTTTGATTGTCATTTACCTCAATATTAGGGTAAATGTTTGTCGTATTAGTGAATGCCAATACCGTATTTTGTTTTTCCAATTTAACAGAACCGTTGCCTTTGGTAAGCCAAAAATCGACTTCGTTAACGGTTGGTGTAGGATCCGGGGTATCGTCTGAACCCTCTGATGATTGAGCACAACCGGATAATATTCCTAAAATTGTGGCAAAAAGGAGGATTTGTATTTTTCTTTTTTTTAGCATTTATTCTTCATTTTAGAATGTGAAAGACTTGGGATGTATTGGTTTGAAAGATTGCTTCTTTTTGGGTTTTGCCAAAAGATACACTTCATTAAATACAGTGTTCAAATCGAATAAGTATCCAACACAGCTTCTGTTACTTAGTAACAGAAGCTATAGATGGATGGCTAATCTAACCTAAACAAAATATTAATTAAAAACATGAACGTAATCAACTTCAAGAGTTGCCGATGTGAAATTGGGATCAACCGCCCCGCCAAAATTTCCCCCCATGGCACAATTGAATATAAAGAAGAATGGTTTGTTAAAAGGTAAACCACTATTGTTGTTAAAGGTGTAAAACAGCACATTATCAACGTAAAACCTTATTGTTGATGCATTCCAATCGCAGGAATACACGTGAAATTCTGTTGTTGCATTGGATATTAAAACATTACCACCCACTGCATTTCCTCCGGAATTACCGGGATAGTGTAGCGTGCCGTAAATTCTGTTGGGATTATTACCAACATGCTCCATTATGTCGATTTCGCCACAGCCCGGCCACGGATTGGTATTGATATCGGAACCCAACATCCAGAGTGCCGGCCAAGTACCACCACCTGCCGGAAGTTTAGCTCTGATATCGACTCTTCCGTATTTAAAAGAATACTTATTTTTTGTTACGATACGGGCCGAAGTATAATTACTCCCACTGTAGGATTCCTTGATAAGGTTAATTTTTAAAACCCCATTCTGTACAATTACGTTTTCGGGACGGTTGGTGTAATATTGCAATTCGTTGTTTCCCCAGCCACCGGCGCCGGTTTCATAACTCCATTTAGAGCTATCGGGCGCACCATCAACATTAAATTCATCAGACCATACTAACGATGGCGTAACATAAACCGTCACAACCACTGATGTAGAAATAAATCTTGAACCATTGTAAGCCGAAACATAAATGGTGTAATCATTTGTTCCTGATTGATTAAAAGTATAGCTGAATATTCCGCTTGTGGAGTTAATGACATCCGAACCAATTAAAACTTTATACGAGGTAGCGTTATCTGCCGATACCGTAAAGTTAACCAATCCGCTACCGTCACCATTAGGCAAAGAGGAAGTAGCACCGACTATAACTTTGTTAACTACTAAGTTGGATGGCGTATTACTTTGGTCTTCTCCATCACCACTACTACTACAACCGATTAAGGCAAAGAGTGATATAACTGAAAACACCCCTAAATTAAAAAGGCTTTTGTACGAAATGCTAAATCTCAAAATCAGAAAATTAAAAGTTAATAAATTCAGAATTATAAGCCAACAGGCATTGGTTGCAACAATCCCTGTTGGCTGTATAATCTATTTAGTTCACCGGTACCATTTTTAAATACCAGGCGTTTCCGGTTTCTGTTCCTTGTACTCTAAGATACATATAGGTTGGTGTAATCACCATTATTTCATATTCCTTTTGCAAAGCACCGTAACCAATGAAGGTTGTACTGCCGGACAACATGATACTGGTTTGGGTGGAAGGCGTTTCGGCAGCAATTCCTGAACTTGCCGGAATAAATGAGAACGCAGTATCACCTCCTCCATAGCTGTAACAACCTTCGTCACCAGAGGCAGGAATTCCCGGAATAGAAGCTAACGAACCGGTTTTGGTAAATGCTCCGTCGGGAGTAGCTACTTGAATGGAGAAAGAATTGGAAGCTGCTACTTTGGTAAACGTAAATCGCGATGTATAAAAACAATTACAGCACAACACTTTTTCGTCTATTGCGGCAGACCACCAAATAGGAGTTACTTCACCTATCCAGGGACCAACTCCAAAATGTCCGGGAACACTTTGATCTACTTTCCAGGTCTTAGAAGTATCGTTTGTTAAGTAGGTAACAATGTCCGGATCCGGAGAGAAGTTGCTCACTACATCAACTTCAGCCGTAGCCGTAGTTGAAGTGCCGCCTCTACCATAAGCCACAACGGTTATACGATAGGTGTGCAATCCTAACATTGTGAACTTTTTAGTTACAGTAGCTGTAGGCAAACTGTTGATTATAGTTCCGGGGAGACTTACCAATTCTACTTGGGAGGTTAAATCGTTAATTTCATTGTAACCAATTTTGAAAGCAATGGCGTTTTCTGCCGTCACCTTGATATTGACATTCCCGGAGCCGTCTCCGTTAGGATTGGAAGTATTCTGACCCACAACATCAGTTTCTATGGTTAACCCTGTGGGAGCTGTAAGATCTCCCAACGAATAATCATCTTTTTGGCATGACGTAAAAAACGAGGCCACAAAAAGAAATCCTACTGATAAAAGTTTAAAATTATTTTTCATAACATTTTTTTAGTTTGATTGCGTAACGTTGTCTATATAAATCACCTCTCCTAAACCGTCGATAACATCATTATAACGGAATACAAGTTGGTTAAAAGTTGTACCGGCAGGGATTCCGGCAGGTCCAAAATCAAACACCAATTCTTCCCATTGGTTCGCCACAGTAGAAGGAACTTTTAAAATTTGATTCGGCACACCGTTAGTTCCTTGCTCTAATTCCACATTAAGCATTTTGCCCACTTCGGTTGAATAGACCATTACTTTAATTTTACTTCCGTTATCAATATTTATCGGAACAGAATTAGGTGATGCCATAGGTGTCCAAGTACCACTCCACCATGCCGCTCCCACTGTTTTGGTGTACTTCCAAACATTACTGCTTGTATTGATTCCACCCGGGAAAGGATTCGCTACTACTGCCACATTAACTCCACCGAAAGTTCCGCCGATACCATAATTTTGAATCGGACTTTCATAAGTAATCGGTAAACTGTAAGGGGCAAAAACAGTAATAGGATATGTTACTGTTGTTGTGGCAGCTCCGCCACTCAAGGCGGTTACTGTTAACGTATAAACTCCCGGCGCATACGTATGACTCGGGGACGTAAATGTTCCGCCCAAAGAGCCCGACATTACAGTAGGTACTTCACCGACACCGCCGTCGCCCCAAGTCACTACCATTCCGTTAGCATAATCGGCAGTAGCCGTTAATGTTAACGTTGTTCCGGCAAAACTTTGATTGACATTTATATTGATGGGAGCCACATATGTAACTTGCAACGGGTAGGTGTTGGTCGTAGTGTGACCTGCAATATCATATGATACAATGGTTACCGTATAATTTCCTTCAGGATAGTTGTGTGAAACATTTCCGCCGGGATTGATTGAAATAGGATCCGTTGAGCCGTGACCCAAAGTAACGTCAAAACGAGAGACTCCTTCTCCGATTGGAGTAATTTTAACCAATCCCGAATTGTCTGTACTAATATCAAATATTCTGTCAAAATTAGCGGCTTCGGCCGAATTTAATGACGATGTACTTGAATCAATTCCGTCCGGAGTACTACATGAAGTAGTTGCCAACATGGATAAAATTGCAAAACTTAAAATTATTTTTTTCATATCTTTTACTATTAATTATAACCAGGATTTTGTACAATTTGAGTACTTTCTAATTCAAATGCCGGAATCGGTAAAATTTCATTCTTACCGGCAACAAAACCTCTGCTGGCCAATTTAGTCGGAGCATCTCCCCATCTAACCAAATCGAACCATCTGTGACCTTCACCTGCTAATTCTCTTCTTCTTTCTTCTTTTATAGCATTTAAAGATACCGGTACAGAAGCCAAACCAACGCGTGACCTTACTGCATCGAGCAATGCTTGTGCTCTTGATCCGGTTCCGCCTAATGCTTCCGCTTCCATCAAATAGGTATCTGCCAATCTGATGGCATACGTATTTTGTCGGTAATTTAAAACGGCATCACCGGGGCCGGAATAAACATCGGCTTGTTTTGGCATAAACTTATTTAAGAAATAACCGGTATCCTGATATCCTCCGATGTAATCGGCGTGTCCGGCTTGTTTCAGTGCTTTCAAATCTAATATTGTGGCATTGAATCTCGGGTCACCCTGCATAAAAGTATAGAAATCCTCTGTGAATACATTGAAGCTCCATCCGGAAGGAAGATCTGGTGCAAAAGCACTATTCAATCTTACATAACTTCTTGGTCCTACCATAACATTTACAGTATTTCCCTCATCTGAGTTTCCTCCCCAAATTCCCCAGTACGAACCTTGAGCAGAATGGGCAACTTCTAACACTGACTCTGAGTTGAATTTGTTAGAGAAATTCCATAAGTCATTATAGTTTGTTAATAAGCTGTAACCATACTGACTTACACCTCCGGGAGTTCCGTTAACCTGAGCCAATTCGGCGGCTGCTTGAGCGTTTTTCCCTTGATAAAGGTATACTTTACCCAAAATTGCCCGAGCAGAACCTTGAGTCAAACGACCACCATCTGTAGAAACGTTTACAGTCATTGGCAAATCGGCAATAGAACCGGTTATGTCGGCTTCAATTTGTGCGTACACTTCAGCCGGATTGGCTTGAGTTAGCGAATAATATTGTGAAGGGGTCAATGGCTCTAAAATCAGAGGAACATTCTTAAACATTCTTACCAAATTAAAATAGTAATACGCTCTGAGAATTTTGGCTTCTGATGCAAACCTTGCCTTAGTTGTTTCATTCATTGGTACACCCGGTAATTTGGTTAATAACAAATTAGCTCTGTAAATACCTCTGTAATAATCATCCCAAAAGCTTCTCGGAATGGTATTAGAGTTAATGGTGTAATTTGAAAATGATTGTATTCCGGCACCATCCGAAGAACTACCGCCTCCGGCAAATTGGTCGTCAGAACCTGCATTGAACATGGTAATCATGTTTTCAAATCCTCCTGAATTTTTCCTTACCATATCATAAACTCCTACCAATCCGGCAAAAGCTTCAGTCTCATTTCTATAGTAATTGTCTTCAACATTTAAACCGCTAGGGTCAACTTCTAAAAAGTCCTCACTACAAGAGGTAAGCAACATTGAAGCTGTTAAAACGGTTATGGCTAAAATTTTAATATTTCTTTTCATGTCTTTTATTATTAGAATTGAATGTTAGCTCCGAACATAAATGAGCGGGCTTGTGGATAATAACCTCTGTCGATACCAAACACATCGCCTCCGATTTCCGGATCGTAACCTGTATATTTGGTTAAAGTAAATAAGTTTTCAGCGGTAACATACAAACGAACTTTTTGCAGACCAACTTTGTTAATAATGTCTGAAGGCAAGGTATAACCCAATTGAACTACTTTAAATCTCAAATAATCACCATCCTCTAAATAAAAATCAGACATATTGGTAAAGTTACCGTTGTTGTCACTTGTTGACAATCTCGGATAAGAATTAGACGTCCCTTCTCCTACCCATCTACTTAATACTTCTGTAGAATAATTAGCGTTGGCAATATCTAAACGACGTAATCCTTGGAAAATCTTGTTCCCGGCTGCCCCTTGTGCAAAAATCATCATATCAAAACCTTTGTAATCCATATTGATGGTAAAACCGAAAGTGACTTTTGGCAGTGGGCTTCCCAAGAAAGTTTTGTCATCAGCTGTGATACTGCCGTCACCGTTAAGGTCTTTCCATCTGAAATCACCCGGTACAGCATTAGGTTGAATAAGTCCACCTGAGTCATTAGTATAAGCGTTAATTTCTTCCTGATTTTGGAAAACACCGGCTGTTTGGTAACCATAAAACGAGTTATAGGCTTGACCAACCTGAGTTCTGGTAACAGCCCCCATTGACTGGAATCCAGGACCCGCATAATAATCTACCGGACCTAAATTGGTAACCTCATTCTTGATTGTTGCAAGAGAAGCATTCACCGATAGGTTAAAATCGTTAATCTTCTTTTTATACCCCAGTTCAAACTCAACTCCGGTATTATTCATTCCGCCAATATTTTGAAATGGTGGTGCTTCATCACCAACATATCCCGGCAAATCCGGATCCAACAAAATTCCTGAAGTTTTCTTTTTATACCAGTCGAATGTAAAGGTGAAGTCATTAAATAACTTGGAATCGAAACCGATATTGGTTTGCGTGGTCTCTTCCCATTTTAAGTCAGGGTTTTGAATTCTACCCGGTGTAGAACCAGACGTTACAACACCGTTACTTCCGAAACTGTAATTTCGACCACCTTCAATAATAGCCTGATAAGCAAAACTTGGAATTCTACTATTACCGGTAACTCCATAACTTAAACGAAGCTTGAGGGTGTTTAAAATCTTGTTTTCTTTCCAGAACTCTTCTTTGGTTGGAACCCAGCCCAAAGAGAAAGAGGGAAAATTACCATATTTGTGGTTAGGTCCAAATTGTGATGAACCATCTCGTCTGATAAGTCCGGTGAACAAATATTTTTCTTTATAGTCATAACTCAAACGACCAAATAATGATGTTGTAACTCTAGCCGGAACATCATAAGCATAACCTACTTTATTATCTTGAATTACCGTACCATCGTTGAATGAGGCTTCAGAATAAATATTAGTACTCAATCCGAAATGAGTTGCACTGGTCACTTTGTAGAACTCATTATCTTTATAGGCTCCTTGTCCTAATAAAACTGTAAAATTGTGATCTTTAATAATTCTGCTATAGGTTAGTGTATTCTCCACATTCCAGTTAAACGCTCTGTTTTCTATTCTTGAAATGTTGTTTAACGTAGTGTTATTAACTGTAGGGCTCAAATAATATAACGGAGTAAATCCTTGACCGCCCCAATATGCCAATTTGGCTCCTAAAGTGGTTTTAAATTTTAAGTTTTTCATAGGCTTGATTTCCGCATAAACATTACCAATGAAATCGTCAGACCAGTTGTATTGTCCCATTCTTGTCTTGGCATAAGCCAAAGGGTTGGTCATTTCTTGACCCACCACACTGGAAATTCCGTAAGGATTTCCATCACTATCTCTTATTACATAAGGATTACTATAAGCTATTCCGTTAGCTATAATTGGATCTGTCTCAACAATTGGAGTAGTTGGATCTAAATTGATGGCTGAACTCAACGGTCCACCATACTCACTGTTCGTATTTCCGATACCAATTGTTTTTTGATGGGTATACCCTAACGTTTGTCCTATAGTCAACCAATCTTTTACTTTATGACTCGAGTTTAAACGAATGTTCTTTTTCTGGTATTTGGAAATATCCGTCATTACAATTCCTTCTTGCTCTTGAGTTCCGAATGAAAAATAGTAATTAGACATTTCACTGCCTCCGCTCAAACTCAATTCATGCAGGTATCTACGGGCACCGTCATTGAATATGGCCTTTTGCCAATCGGTTCCTTTACCCAAAGCACCTAAGTCAGGATATGGAACAGAACCGGATCCTCCTCCATTCACAAAACGCTCGTTCATGATGGCTCCGTATTGTGTGGCATTTAACAATTTTAAGGTTCTTTCCGGAGAAGAGACACCTTCAAAACCATTATAACTCACTATTAGTTTACCTGATTTTCCTTTTTTAGTAGTTACCAAAATTACACCCGCCGCAGATTGTGCACCATAGATAGCTGCTGTAGCTGCGTCCTTTAAGACTTCAATAGATTCGATATCGGATTGATTGATTGAACCCAATGCTCCCGGATCCATTAGAACACCATCAACAACCCAAAGTGGGTTATTATCATTTAAGGTGGTAATCCCTCGGACGCGTACTGTTGAACCGGAACCAGGTTGCCCGGCATTCATAGCGATGGTAACACCAGCGGTTCTACCTTGAAGCGCCTGCTCGATTCTACCGTTTGGTACGTTTTCCAAGTCTTTCGCGGTAACTTTAGAAATTGCACCGGTTACTACACTCTTCTTTTGGCTACCGTATCCTACATTGATGACTACCTCCTCGAGGTTGTTACTGGCCTCGATTAATTCAATAACCATGTTGCCATCTTTAACAGCAACTTCTTGCGTCGTATAGCCAATAAATGATACAACCAAAGTGTTGACATCCTTAGGCACATTAATTGAAAACTTACCGTCAATATCGGTAGAAGTCTCGACTTTTGTTCCTTTAGCTGTCACATTAGCTCCCGGTAGAGGCAAGCCTCCGGAGTTGACTGTTCCGGTAACCGTTTTTTGTGCCTGAGCTGCTGCTACAAAGGCAAAAAACACAGATAATAGGAATAGATTTCTCCTAAATCTTTCAGAAAATAGCTTTAAATTCATAAGCGATTAATATTATATTGGTTTTTGGTTAATTTTTCAGGTCACCTTATGTGTCCTGTTAAGATGTTGTTAAATTATTTATTTAGAAAATACGATATACGTTACCAACCACAACAAAAAATATACATATTGAAATTTTTGTTGCTAATAATTAAGAATTTAACAAAACTGCCGAAAAACAACGTAAATCCAATTGAAAATTATACACGTTGACGCGTGAAAAAAGGAAAAAAAAGATTTACGAAAAGGTTGTTGTAAAGGTATTGTTGAGGTATTTTTAACAGAAGCTGTATAGTTATATACTTAAAATGTAATTTACCAAACCGTCATCGTGTAACAAATTTAATTTTTTACGCAAACGATATCGTTTTATCTCCACACTCCGAATCGAAATATTGAGCATAGGAGCAATTTCTTTTGAGGATAAATTAAGCCTCAAATAGGCACACAGTTTTAAATCACTAGGCGTTAAACTGGGATGCGCTGCCTTAATCTTTTTAAGAAAATCTTTATCGGCATTATCAAAAGCTTCTTTAAATACATTCCAGGAATCATCTTCAGTGATGTTTCTGTTAATGGTTGAGATAACCGATTTAATGCTTCTACCACTATTTTCTTCTGCCGATTTCTTTAAATCTTCTTTGATAATGTTCAACAATTCATTTTTCTTAATTAAACTCATGGTAGATACCGCCAATTCTCTGTTTTTGGCATCAACATCCTGAGATAATTGCTCATTTCGCAATTTCATCAATTGTTGCTCGTTCTCCAGGGCGGCAATTTCAAGCAACAAATTATTTTCTTCAATCAGTTTTTCTTCTTGTTTGCGGTAATAATTCTTGTATGCCTTATTCACATAATAAGCCATAATCACAAAAAGAAACAAGTAAATAAACCAAGCTAAATTAGTGGCATACCATGGTTTTTCAATAGTAAACTTGTACTCTACCGTATTTTCGGGTGATGAATTAGCAATTTTAGCCCTAACTTTAAAAGTGTATTCTCCAGGCTCTAAGTTTTTAAAGTTAACACTCGACTTAGCGCTCCAATCGCTCCACTGCCCTTGCTGCCCTTCCAGCATATATTGGTATTCCACATCAATAAATCGATTGTATTGAGGAACAGTATAATTAAAAACCAAATTATTCTCGTCGTGCTGTAACTCTCCCGTATCGGTCATGGAAAGATCAAAACCACGCTCATTTAATTTATTGACACTAATATTGGTTAAAATAATATTGTGACTCTTTACTTTAAAATCGGCCAAGTTGATAATAAAATAGCCGTCTGTTTTGCCTACCAAATATTCTCCGTCGGAGATTTGAGTAATGTTTTCGTAACCAATCATCGGATTTGTAATCGAAAAGGGAATCGGTATCTTATGCTTTTTTAAATCGGCATTAAAATTACCGGAAGTAAGATAGTAGAGATAACTCTTGGTAAATAACCACATTTTATTGGACTTGTCTACATTTAGCTTGCCCGAAATGTATTCGTTGTTTTTGAAAACAGAACTCAAATGCTGATCTTTTTCAAAAACGTCTGTTTTGTTGTTCAATTTAAAAATACCTTCTCTTCCGGCAAAGTATATGACGCCGTTGTATTGGGCCAAACTGATGTGTTTGCCTTTGTGTGGCGTCGGCAGAATGTGAAATGCATTGACTTTAGAAAAGTCGTTAGCGGGTGAAACCTTGATAACACCTTTGTATTCGTGCCCAACATAGATTTGATTCTTATTTGATATTTCAAAATAGCGCGATGAAATATCAAATCCCTGCATTTTGTTTTTAAAAACCCAACTGTTCCCTTCTTTTTCCAAAATCGACAATCCGTTATAATTTCCTTGTAAAATAAGATTAGAATGTCCGGGAACTCTGTTAAATTTCCACGTTCCTGATTCTTTATAGATTAAACGAATATCATTTGCACCAATAAGAAATGTTCCCAAATCATGGCCGCAGAACAATTGGTTGTCAAATTCAAAAAGCGTCCAAACCTGACCTTTGGTTCCGGCTACAAAGTGAAATGTATCATTCGTTAGCGCACTTTTATAAAACAACCCCTGGTTGGTTCCTATATAAATGCGGTCTTTAAATTTTATCGAAGCATACACCGTTCCTAAAAATCCCGAGTCATCTTTATAGCTTTTAATGGGCGATTGCAAATTGATGCAATCAATTCCGTTGTCTAAACCCAACCACAAATTATTGTCGGCGTCTTCATTAATCGATAAAACCGTGTTGTTGCTTAAGCCGCTGTTTTGCGTAATGTGGTATCGAATTTTGCCCAATTTATCCAAGATGTAAATTCCGTTAGAAATGGTACCTAATGCAAAACCACCGTCAGATAACATCTTGGCGGAAAAAATAGAATTGGGTCTTAACTCGTTGTCAGATTCGAAATAAAACGGAGTTAATGTGTTATCTTCAAACTTAAAAACACCGGCTCTTTCGGTTTGGAACAACAGCCCGTCTTTGTGTTTGTATATTTCCACAATCCGGTTCCTTTTGATAGCGTCATCATCACAAACCAATACACTTTTTCCGTTAACCACTTCATACAAACCTTCGCCTATGGCTTGAAAATAAATGGAATTATTAATCTTATAACATCTGAAAATATAAGGATGCTTGTCAATAAACTGAAAACTGTTATCCTTGGTATTGTAAACGTATATCCGGTTAAAGGATTGAAATAAAACCCATTGGTCCAAATTGATAATATTCCAAAAATGCTCATCTTCGATTAATTTATTTTTTATTCTTTGGCTCAAAGACGTATATTTCAATGTCCCGTTAGTTTCTCTTTTCCAAAAACCAAACTCCATGTAGCAACCGGTATAAATGCGATTACCTACTACTTTTACTGAACGTATAATGGTTTCATTTGGAGAGGCATACAGCGTCCAATTTGAACCATTAAATTCCAATAATCCTTCATTGTTGGCAAAATAAACAAACTGATTGTTATCTTGAGTAATCATCCAATTCTGATTCCCTGCACCATAAACTGTAGAACCGTAACGCACAATCGGCGGGAGTTCCTGTGCCGAAAGGTGAAATACAAATAATACTATGATCAATAAAGGCTTGGATATTAATTTACGATGCCACATAAAATTGGTTTGTCATTAACAGAAGGTAAAAATATTGTTTCATTTTGAAGTAGTCAATATAAAACTTAAAAAATGTAGTTCGTTCCATGGCATTTCACTCTTCAGAAATGATTATCTTTGCCAACATTCCTTTTTTGCCATGAAAAGTACAGAAATTGCCACCTTAGAGCCTAAAAAAAACATCCTGATTAAAGGAGCGCAAATTCACAATTTAAAGAATTTAGACGTTGCCATTCCGCGCAATGAATTGGTGGTGATAACCGGCCTCTCGGGTTCGGGAAAATCAAGTTTGGCTTTCGATACCTTATATGCCGAAGGGCAACGTCGTTATGTGGAAAGCCTTTCCTCCTATGCTCGTCAATTTTTAGGTCGTTTAGACAAACCGAAAGTAGAATACATCAAAGGAATTGCTCCGGCCATTGCCATTGAGCAAAAAGTGAATACCACCAATGCGCGCTCGACTGTAGGAACATCAACCGAGATTTACGATTATCTGAAACTTCTCTTTGCCCGTATCGGCAAAACATTTTCACCGGTTTCGGGTAATGAGGTCAAAAAAGACACTGTGACAGACGTGGTAAATGCCGTTAAAACCTTTGAAACAGAAACCCGTTGGCTATTGCTTTCACCAATCCATTTGGAAGAAGGCCGAAAACTTGAAGACAAGCTCAAAGTGCTGTTGCAACAAGGTTTTGCCCGAATTTTGGTAGAAAACGAAATGGTACGCTTGGACCAAATCGATCAACATGCACTCGACAACAAAGACATACTGTTGATTATTGACCGAATTGTAATCAACACCGATACTGAGGCGGATGACGATTTTTACAATCGATTAGCCGATGCCGTACAAACGGCATTCTTTGAAGGGAAAGGGATTTGTTATTTGCAAAACGCCGATACGCAAAAACGATTGGAATTCAGTTCCAATTTTGAATTAGACGGCATGACATTCTTAGAACCAAATATCCATTTGTTCAGCTTTAATAATCCGTACGGAGCCTGCCCTACTTGTGAAGGTTACGGCAACATCATCGGGATTGATGAAGAATTGGTCATTCCCAACACGGCGTTGTCTGTTTATGAAAATGCCATTTTCCCGTGGCGGGGCGAAAGCATGAGTTGGTATCGAGATCAGTTGGTCAACAATGCCTACAAATTCGATTTTCCGATTCACAAACCCTATTTTGAGCTCAGCGAAGAACAAAAAGAGTTGGTGTGGAAAGGAAACAAATTCTTCACCGGATTGGATGACTTTTTCAAAGAATTAGAAGAAAAAAACTATAAAATACAAAACCGCGTGATGTTGTCCCGTTATCGCGGCAAAACCAAATGTACCACCTGTAAAGGCAAGCGTTTGCGTAAAGAAGCCAATTATATTTCGGTAGGCGGAAAAACCATATCCGAATTGGTGGACATGCCGATCAAGCGCTTGATTCCGTTTTTTGCCGCATTGCAACTATCGGACTATGATGCCAAAGTGGCGAAACGTCTTTTGATTGAAATCAACAATCGCTTGGCCTTTTTGAGTGATGTAGGTTTGGATTATCTCACTTTAAACCGAAACTCCGCTACACTTTCGGGCGGCGAATCCCAGCGTATCAATTTGGCGACTTCATTGGGAAGCAGTCTGGTCGGTTCGATGTATATTTTGGACGAACCCAGTATCGGTTTGCATCCGAAAGATACCGAACGACTGATTAAAGTATTGAAAAATTTGCGCGACTTAGGCAATACGGTTATCGTGGTAGAACACGATGAAGATATTATGAAAGCGGCCGACAGAATTATCGATATCGGACCGGAAGCCGGAACCTTTGGTGGTGAATTGGTTGCCGAAGGAACCTTTGACGAAATCTTAGCATCCGATACGTTAACGGCGAATTATTTAAATGGAAAACTCGAAATTGCCATTCCGAAAAAAAGAAGAAAATCCAATAATTACATCGAAATCAAAGGCGCTCGGGAAAACAACCTCCAAAATATAGATGTGTCCTTTCCGCTGGAAAGCCTCACGGTAATTACCGGAGTTTCGGGTAGCGGCAAAAGTACGCTTGTGAAGAAAATTTTATTTCCCGCCATGCAAAAAAAGCTGGAAGGTGTTGGCGACAAAGCCGGACAGTTCACCGAATTAACGGGTAGTTTTTCACACATCAAACACATCGAATACGTCGATCAAAATCCAATCGGACGTAGTTCGCGTTCCAATCCGGTGACCTACATCAAGGCTTATGACGATATTCGGGATTTGTATGCCAAAGAAAAGCTGTCTAAAGTCCGCGGTTATCAGGCCAAGCACTTCTCTTTTAATGTCGATGGCGGCCGTTGCGAAACTTGTAAAGGGGAAGGTTCTATTAATGTAGAAATGGTCTTTATGGCCGATGTTTCATTGCCTTGCGATACCTGCGGCGGCAAACGTTTCAAAAAAGAAGTGCTGGAAGTGACTTTTGAAGGTAAGAACATCGACGATATTTTGACTATGACCATAGACGATGCTATTGCATTTTTCAACACACACAAGCAAACCAAAATTATCCAAAAACTACAACCGTTACAAGATGTTGGTTTGGGCTATGTGCAACTGGGACAATCGTCTTCTACCCTTTCGGGTGGCGAAGCACAGCGTATCAAATTAGCTTCTTTTTTAGTGAAAGGAGTAACCAAAGAAAAAGCGCTGTTTGTATTTGACGAACCCACTACCGGATTGCATTTTCACGATATCAAAAAATTATTAGCGTCTTTTGATGCTTTAATCGAAAAAGGACATTCCATTATTGTCATCGAGCACAATTTGGATTTGATTAAATGTGCCGATTGGATTATCGATTTAGGACCCGAAGGCGGCGAAAACGGTGGCCAACTGTTAGCCGTGGGAACGCCCGAGGAAATCGTCAACAACAAGATGTCGATTACCGCGCAATATCTCAAAGAAAAACTATAAAAAAAGCCTTCCAATCGGAAGGCTTTTTTTGATGAAAATTTCTTTATTATTCGATTAGTATTTTTTTGGTAATGCGCTCAGTAGTGGTTTGCAACACCGCCAAATACATTCCCTTAGACAATCCCGAAAGGGAAACCGTTTCTATCATACTCGGATTTTCAACGTCTCTTGTTAAAACAACTTTACCCTGCAAATCGAGCATCGAAAACGAATAACGCGTATCGGTCAGCGTACCCATGTTAATGTGTAAAACCTCTTTGGCCGGACTCGGATAAAAGCTTACTTGACGGGAATTCTGATACGATTCGCTCGACAATGCCGAGGTTGACGCTACGGCAAAATGCAACATGGCACCCATGGCCGCTTTGGCAATATTATATACGTACTCCGGATCCATATTGACCAACAAATCATTGGCGGTATGGCGATACGGGGTTTCATTTTTTTCAAAGAAGCCGGTGATAATTTCATTGTTGTCCTCAAAAGGCATATAATCCGAAGCATAGGCATACGACAAATAGGTATTCAAGGGTGAATACAACTGTACACAATTGATTAATTCATTGGTGAAGGTGTTGGAAAGCGCATTGTTAGACGTCGGACTTCCGGTATCCCTTTCGCACGTAATGGTATCATTAGTCATATCGGCTCTACCGCCTACTTCATCTATATTAAACACCAAGCGGATGTTCATTTTAGGAGAAGTACCGTTGACCACTGAAGAAACAAAATGCTGACTGCCGACCAATCCGTCTTCTTCTCCGCTAAAGTTGATGAACTTAATTGAATATTCGGTCGGTATACTTTGCAACAAACGCGCGACTTCTAATATGGTCACTACACCGCTGCCGTTATCATTAGTTCCTTTTCCGGTAATGGTATCGTAATGTCCGCATAGAATAACATAGGTATTCGGATATAGGGTGCCGACTTTGGTCACGACCAAATTTTTACACGTGTAAGCTCCATTGGTAAAACTGTATTCCTGCATTTGTGAGGCTGTATACCCATAACCGGTATACTTTGTTTTAAGCCAATCCAAAGTATTTTGCAATGCGGCAGTGCCTCTTCGTTTTACCCCTAGGTTTTCAAATTGGGTCAAATGGGTTAAGATGTTGGCATCCGAAACTTGGTCGGCCACTTCGGCATAATACGGAATAAATTCTTGACTGTTGGCGGTGGCACATAGCCAGAGGAAAGAAAATGAAAAGAGTAGGTTTTTCATTGAAGTATTCGTTGTAACAATTAGTTTTCTTTAAAAATTTGATAGCAAATGTACTATTATTTTATACAAATCCACTAGGAGCACCATTGTTTTTTACGAAAAGAATCCTCTTATAACAAATTGTTTTACTGCAGGTTACATCCTCTTAATCAAACCTTAAGAATTTACTTTCGTGTTTTGGCACATCAATTGGAATAATCGAAACAACAGCGATACTCACTGTTCGAAGAAGCTGAAAATCGGAAGAGTAAGCAAAACTCAAATTCTATTGATTATGAAAAAAATTACCTTTTTAGTAGCCACTGTTTTACTGTTAGGAAATATGGCGAAGGCTTCAGAAGTAATGAAAACTTCTGACGAGGAAAAAAGAACGAGATACAGCTTTGATGAGTCAATCTCATTTATGGAACGAGGTGTTGAGTTTTTTGTTTTTCCAAACGGAGATTTTGATTTTAACACCCGTCCGCAAGACAGCCAAGGCGACTATTTTTACCGCACGGCCGGAAAAAGAGGCACCGTTGCAGTGGCCCGAAGACCAATCAATTACGGTATCCGAATTGAACATGACAGCTTCGGACGCGTACGAAGAGTGGGCAACACCTTTATCAACTACGACAGCCGTGACCGAGTAAGCCGAATCGGAAGTGTGTATATGCGCTACAATCGATTTGCTTTAACACAAATAGGAGGCATGAAAATCATCTACAACCGCAGAGGTGACATTGTAGACACTATCGGAAGTGTTAAAGGATGGAGAAATGATGCGTATGTGTATCAAAGTAATGTGTATCATTACAACGATTACACGTCAAACTACAATGATGATGAAGCGTATTACTACTATAAAGCAGATGGCACAAAAGCCAAAATAGAAGATAAAGATTAGTTAGTTGTTTTTGGTTAGGTTTTGATGAAAAAATCCCGCAAAGTGTATACGATGCGGGATTTTTGATTTTATAAAAGCTACTTACTGTTAGTGTCCTCCGCTAATCTTTTGATCAAAATCGATACCCTGACTTTTTAAAATGCCCGAAACTTTCCAAGCATAGAATGCCATGTACGCAAAACAAAGTACACCCACTATGTAACTGGCATGAATGGTAGTAATATCGGCTACATAACCTTGTAACCAACTCACCAATCCGCCCCCCATAATCATCATAATCAGGAAGCTACTACCCTGACTGGTGTGCTTTCCTAATCCACTAATGGCGAGTGTAAAAATACAAGGCCAAAGCGTACTACAGAATAACCCAACACTGGTAAAGGCATACACACTCACCATACCGTCAGTAGCCATTCCGATTAATAAAGCCGTGATTCCTAAAACGGAGAAAATCAACAACATTCTGGCCGGATTTCCTTTGCTGGCCATATCGGCAAAAATCAACACCAAAATAATCAAGGCGTATACATAAAACGGGGTCAAATCGTGATCCATAAACTTGTTCACCGCCAAGAAAACGCCAAAAGCCAAATATGGCGCTATGAATCGAAGTATTTTTTGCGTGTTCATGTCGTCGGTGAAAGCTTCTACCGCTCCGGTCCATCGACCAATCATTAAACTGGCCCAGTACAACGAAATAAACGGCGCTATTTTACTGGTTTCAAATCCCAATCCGGTTTCCATGTAAGCCGGTAAGTTACTGGCCGTAGAAACTTCTACACCCACATAAACAAATATCCCAATCATTCCTAAAATTAATTGCGGATAGTGCAATGCGGAACTTCTGGAGGTACTTACATCACCTTCAGCTTCTACAACAGCTTCGGGTTTATCGGGTAACGATGAAAACTTCAACAATACAGCCACTACCAAAAAGGCCGCCCCTAAAACCAGATAAGGTATTTTTACACTCTCAATACTCATATCGGTATTTTCGGAAGTAGCCGAACCAAAAATGGCAAAACTTACAATTAGTGGTCCGATGGTCGTTCCTAAATTGTTAATGCCGCCCGCCATCGTTAAGCGCTGAGAACCCGTTTTGATGGGGCCGAGAGCTATCGCCAACGGATTGGCCACCGTTTGTTGTAATGAAAAGCCTAAAGCTACAATAAAGAGCCCGGATAACATTAACGTAAAAGAACCCGAATTCGCTGCCGGATAAAATAACAGCGTTCCCAAAGCCGAAATAACCAAGCCCAAAGCCAAAGAATTTTTATATCCCATTCGGTTAATCAAGTCGCCTTTAGTAAGGTAGGAAATAATCATGTAAATAATGGAGCCAACAGTATAAGCCACATAAAAAGCAACGGAAACTAACTGACTTTGACCTTGGGTCAAATCGAATGCTTTTTTGAAAACGGGAATTAAAATATCGTTACTCGCCGCAACAAATCCCCAGAAGAAAAATACCGTTACTAACGGAATAAACTGTGCCCAGTTGGTTTTTAAATTTTGTGAAGTCATAATTTAGTTTTGGTTTGGTTTAGTTAACAGGTGTAAATGAAATGGCGGTTCCGCCACCTTTAGCCAAATGTAATTTAATTTTTGACTTTGCCGTTACTTGTATAGTTTTTATAGCATATGATTTAGGGTTTTCTTGCCAGTCGGCATCGCTACCATCCTGATAAACAACCGCTTTGTATTTCTTGCCCGGTGTGAGAAAATCGAGTTTGATTTCGGTACTTCTTGCATTTTCATCGGTGATAGCCCCCAAAAACCAGTTTTCGGAACCTTTCGCTTTACGCGCTACGGTAATATAATCACCGGGTTCGGCTTCCAAATAGCGACTCTCCTGCCAATCTGCAGCTACCTCTTTGATAAATTGAAAAGCATCGGGATATTTTTCATAATTCTCCGGTAAATCGGCGGCCATTTGCAACGGAGAATACATCGTTACATACAAGGCTAACTGTTTGGCCAATGTCGTATGTACCTGCTCCTTTTTGGTTTTATCATAGGCACTCATTTTAATTTCAAAAATACCCGGGGTATAATCCATTGGGCCGCCCAGCAATCGGGTAAACGGCAAAATAGTTTCGTGCATAGGCGGATTACCCACACTCCAGGCGTTAAACTCATTACCGCGAGCTGCTTCGGCGGCAATGTAATTGGGATAGGTTCTGTGGTAACCGGTTGGACGGGAACTTTCATGAGAGTTCACCATCATTTTATAATCGGCAAATCTACGGGCTACAAAATTAAAATGGTTAACCATCGTTTGTCCGTCGTGGAATTCACCTCTGGGTATAATCCGACCCACATAACCCGATTTGGCAGCCGGATAACCATAGCGCTTCATCAATTCCAATGCGCGGTCTAGATGTCTTTCGTAATTCGCCACCGAACCGGACGTTTCGTGATGCATAATCATTTTTACCCCTTTCGATTGGGCGTAAGCATTAATTTCGGCCAAATTAAAATCGGGATACGGCGTGGTAAAATCAAAGACCTCTTCTTTCCAGTTGCCAAACCAATCTTCCCAACCTACGTTCCAACCTTCCACTAAAACCCCATCGAACCCGTGTTTGGCGGCAAAATCAATATAGCGTTTGGTATTGGCGGTAGTCGCCCCGTGTTTGCCACTGGCAATCAGCTCTTGGGATTCGGTATTTTGGGCATTCTGACTTCCCGCATAATCCCAAGTCGATTTGCCCACATGCATTTCCCACCATATGCCAACATACTTCATCGGTTTGATCCAGGAGGTATCGTCAATTTTAGAGGGCTCATTCAAATTTAAAATCATCTTTGAACTCACAATTTTTCGCGCATCATCACTCACCATAACCGTACGCCAAGGCGAAACACAAGGCGCTTGCAAATAAGCTTTGTCACCTATCGCATTGGGCACCAAACGCGAGGTAAAAGCAAAGGTTTGCGGATTAACATCCAAATGCATTACGGGATAATTCACTACAGCTGCTTCGAATAGGTTGAGATAGAGTCCGGCATCGGTCTTCATCATCAAAGGTGATTGCACTACAAACTTGCCGGCTATCGACTTTAAACCGATACCGTTATTCAAATCGATTTTATCCGTATTAATATCCGAAATCTTAGTTTCGTTGTAAGCGTATTCCTGACTGTCAAAATCGCCCGGAATCCAAAACGTTTTGTGATTACCGGTTACATTGAATTCTGATTTTTCATCCGAGATGATAAAATAATTCAAATGGGGTTGCTTGGGAAATTCATAACGGAATGCCATTCCTTCGTCAAACAATCGGAAAATTATATTGAGTTTTCGGTTGGTTCCGTTTTGAGACAAAGCCACCGTTAATTCATTGTAATGATTTACAATGTTCGATTGCTCTCCCAAAACCGGTTGCCAGGTTTCGTTAAAAGTGGTGGTTTTTACGTTATCAATTTTAAAATTGGCCGCCAAATCGGTATTCCCTTTGAGATAAATTCCCAGCATACTTTTTGAAACTACCGGCTTGTTTTTATAGTCAAGCTGATACAGTGGTGTTCCGCTATCGCTTATGGAAAAACGGAGGGTGATTTCTTTGGAAGGCGATTGCAGCGTTTGTGCCTTTGCGGAAAACACCAACAACATCAAAACAAAAGTGAACGTATTTTTCATAAAAATTATTTTTGCTAAAGATAAAAATATCTTGTTAGGAATAAAAAAAACCTTCCGGCTTATCTTCCCGAAAGGTTTGGTGTTATTTAAAATAAATGGGGCCTACTTACCCTCCACATAATCCTGCAAATAGGCAAAACGCGGCGTGAGCTTGCCGTTTTCGGTAATCTTAGCCCGTTCTAAAATACCGTCTTTATCGCCGTTAAAGAAGGCCGGAATGACATGTTGCATAAACATTTCGCCAAAGCCTTCACTGGCATCTTTAGGCAATTCGCAGGGCAAATTGTCAACCGACATCACCATAACAGAACCCGGATGTGTGTAGGGTACTTCTTTGTGTTCGCTCGGCAAATACCCGAAAAACGGCTCGGCTATAGTCGATGCTTTAATAGTACATGCTATCGGACCATCCACATCACAGGAAATATCGGCCACCACTTTAATCTTACAATCGGGAGCATTCAACATCTCACGGGTTAAAATATCAGGGGAGCCATTGGCATGAAAATGCCCGGCCATAAAAATATCAGCTACTTTGGTAAATCGCTCAAAGTCGGATACATAGTCTTGAGGGTTGTGATAAAAGTCCTGATTGTCCAAAACCTGTCCGTCTTTACGTTTGTTGTAATCCAAAACATCAATCTGAGTGTAAACCGGCTGGGTGTAGACTTTTGTCAAAAAATCGGCTACGGAAACTTGCTTGATTTTCATGCCGTCTAAAATTTCCTTGGCACCCATACCTACTTTTCCGTGACCGGTTAAGACAATTTTGATGTTGGGCAAAATTTGCCTTTTCAACCGAACAATCAAATCATCTTTTCCTGTTAGTGTTTCGGCTTTGGGCAAGGTGAATAATTCGTATTTGATTCCGAAGGCTCTGAAACCGTTGTAGGCCCCAACGATACCGGCATAACGTCCGAAACCGATGAGTCTTCTGTTGTTGGCATCTACTATGGTTTCATGATCGTATAAGGTAATATTCTTGTTTAAAACAGCTTGCAGCAATTTTCGATTATGTGCCTGCTTTTTGATGGTATGCGAAAAGAAAAAATATTTTTTATTCGGAATCAAATGATCCGTCGGAATTTCTTTCACGCCAAATAACACATCACAATCCGACAGGTCATCACTTACGGTAATACCTAAATTGCGGTAGGCATTATCCGAAAAAATTCGAATATCCGATGTTTCCACCACTACTTCAGCTTCCGGATGTTCTTGTTGTAATCGCACTAATTCTTCCGGGGTAAAAACAACTCTTCTGTCGGGCGGATTCTTTCTTTCTTTTATAATTCCGAATTTCATGGTATGGTATTTTGTGCCCCAAAAGTAAGGGTAACGAAAACGTTTTCAAAACTTTTTTCAGAAAATAAGATTGTGAAAAAACTGTTGATAGCTTTGTCGGTTTAATTCGATATCCTTATACTGAATAAGTATATTTGTGGTTCGCTAATTTTTAAAAATGAACTTCAAAAACCCACTATACAGCCTACTCTTTTCCACATCTCTTTTGCTGACCGTTTCGTGTTCCAAACAAGAAAAAACAGCCGAAGGGGTCATCAAAATAAATAAAAACGGTATCCCGGTCATGCAACCATTGCAAGAACCGTTACCTAAACTTTCTCCATCGTTTATCAACGATAAAAAATATGGGGTTTCGATGTTCTTCGAAAAAACCTGGTCGGAGAAAAACGACAATGTCAGTTTTTTGGTAGCGAAGAACGGGCAAATTATTTATGAGAATTATATGGGTTATGCCAACAAGCAAAAAGACGAAAAAATAACCAAAGATACCCCGCTGCATATTGCTTCGGTAAGCAAAATGTTGACCGCTACAGCGGTGCTCATGCTTATCGATGCTAAAAAAATCAAACTGGAACAAAAAGTAAATACCATCATTGACAGTTTTCCGTATCCCGACGTGACCATTCAAACCCTATTGAACCACCGCAGCGGTATGAAAAACTATGCCTACTTTACTTATGAAAATAACAATTGGGATACGAAAAAATTACTCACCAACCAAGACATCATCAAGGTAATGGTCGAAAAAGAAATACCGCTTGAAACCAAAACCGATACCCATTTCAGCTATTGCAATACCAACTATGCCGTTTTGGCTTTGATTATCGAAAAAATCACCGGTCTTTCGTATCCCGAAGCCATGAAAGAAATGATTTTCACGCCGCTGGGCATGACCCATACCTATGTGTGCGATTTCGAAAAAGACAAACACCATATTGTGCCGTCTTACAAAGGCAATAATGTGGAGATTGGCACCGATTACCTCGATGGAATCTATGGCGATAAAAATATTTATTCTACGCCACGAGACCTGCTCAAGTTTGATGTGGCACGCTACGCGCCGTTCTTTCTCAATCCGGAGTTGCTCAAAAAAGTCTATCAAGGCTACAGCTATGAAGCCAAAGGCCTACGCAATTACGGCCTAGGAGTACGTATAATCGAGTTCGAAAAGGGAGAACCTTTTTTCTACCACAACGGCTGGTGGCACGGCAACACTTCATCCATGATTACGCTGCGAAAAGAAAAAGTAACCATCATTACCCTATCCAACAAGTACACCAAGAAAACCTATCAAACCAAAAAAATAGCCTCCCTTTTCGGCGATTACCCGTTCAAAATGAACGAATCGGGCGAGGAATAATTTTCTTTTCGCATATCGTATAAAAAAACTACTTTTGTGGTCTGATTTTTGCTGAATCAGCAAACATACTGGGGTCGACTGGTTTTGACAGCAGGTCGAATTGAATGGTAAGCACGTCGAGCTTTGTGCTTTTAGCTCGTAAATCCAAAGGTACAACTCTATAAACGGCGAAAATAATTACGCTTTAGCTGCTTAATCCGAAGTTTAGTACGATGAGCCATGTTCCGACAAGGTCGGAAAGCTGGATTCTCCTCAGAAGCCTTGGTTTATGGCGGCTGGTCAAGGGGAACCGTAAAAGTAAACCTAGGAAAGGTAAGGCTCTAAATCCTTTCTGACACGCACAGAGCTAAGCATCGGGTTGCGGTCTTTGGCATAGCCCGGTGTCGAAAATTCAATCAAAGACTAAACGTGTAGAAAGCTCTTTAGTTGCCTGTTTGGACGGGAGTTCGACTCTCCCCGACTCCACAAAAACTACTTTATTTTAAACCAAAAGCCTGTAAATCGTATGATTTACAGGCTTTTATCTTTTTACTTCTAGTCAAATTATTCATTAAAAATCAAATTGTTGGTGAGTAATTCGGTTACCCGAGAAATTTCAAATTTAGGGTAACCGAATTTCTCGGGAGAGCCAGTAAAATAAGGTGTTCACAAAATGTACATCTTGTGTCAAAACTGGCAAAAAGTTAAATTAAAGAACCTAAAAGTCACCACAAAATGAAGCACAAAATGTCAATACTCTTTTACGCAAAGAGTGCAAAATCCAGCAAAGATGGCTTAACACCTATCTACTTAAGAGTTACAATTGATGGACAAAGGATTGAACTAAACACCTCAAAGTTCGTCGATAGATCAAAACGGAACCCCGATGCAGGTAAAATTAAGGGTTTGACGGAGCACTGTAAAGAAATATTTATACCACTCAAAACTTCCATTGCCCATTCTCAAATATTGCCTTACCTTTATCCTACCGTTTTACTGCTAACAATGAAAAGAAAATTAGAACAATACGAAACACCCTTTATCACTCAGATTTCATTCCATAAGTTGATTGAGAGTTTGGAACGTATTGCTCAATCTAATGTGGATTATCGTGCCAATTATGCCAAAGCATTACTCAAAGAAATTGAAAAATTACCCCAATTCAGATCGGGGATCAAAGACTTATCTTTAATCGAAGAGCACCAAGATTTAATCAAGAACCTCTTGGCCGATCTATTTCCGACGGCACTGACGCATAATGAAATCAAAGCGGTTGCGGTACCTTTTCACAACATTACCTTCAACTATACAGAACGTTTTAAAAAAATTCTGGACGATGCCGGTGTCGATTTTGATATGAACATCCGAGATTTTGAAGACGATCTTTTTTACATCATGAATTGTTGTCTTATTCTCAACGATTATTACAAGCAAAATCTTGATTTCAACAACCCGCTTTTTTATGACATCCCCGACCGAAACGGGGTCATGAAACATTACCGCATTTTATACAATGCCGATTTTGTGGAAATTATCCCTACAGCGGATGCTATTCCGTTGACACAAGAAGACATAGACCGCCTGATAGACAACTTTGATAACATTGCTCTTTGGAAAGAAAAATTCCCCATGGGAAGTTGGATTTTAAAGGGATTCGGAATAGTACAACTCTTTGATGCGACCACCGAAAGTTCGGTTTCAACACTGAAAACCAATTTGCTAAAAGCGGCCGACAACCACGATGAACAGCTGGAAGAAGACTTTCAATCCATCTTCAGATCCATCTTCAGAATACCGGATTTAAAAATTGGGCTCACCATTTTTGACCCCGAAGAACAAAAATTCATTCGTCCCAACACCAGCAAAAAAAACTTGCAAAGTCTGATCCTCGATGAAGCCGAAGAAGCCGAATGCGGAAAAAAACTTTATGATTGTTTTTTCAAGTGCGTCATCAAAGATCATCAAGTCTTTATCATTTCCAATGTAAATCATTTTGCCGAAAAAAAAGGAAACGAGCTGTTTGCCATACACTTATCGAGTCAAAACATTCAAAGTTGCATTATGGCACCTATAGTAAAAGGGAATGAGTTGTTAGGCGTTTTCGAGTTGGCCTCAGAAAAACCAAGAGCACTCAACAGCATCAATGCCAACAAACTGGATTTGATACTGCCTTACTTGGTCGACACGATGAGCCGATACCGTATGGACTTACAAAACCAAATTGAAGCCATCATTCAAAAAGAATATACGTCCATTCATTCCAGTGTGTATTGGAAATTCCGAAAAGAAGCCCAAAAATACTTGAGAAATTCGGGTGAACCCAAAGAATATGTCTTCAAGGAAATTGTTTTCAAAGAAGTCTATCCGCTCTTTGGCGAAATTGACATCAAAGGTTCTTCGGAACACCGCAATCAAACCGTAAAACTCGATTTACAAAGGCAGCTCGACACCTTAATTGAAATCATCGAAAGTCTGAAATCAAACGCTAACTTGATGATATTGGAGCAAAGAAAATTTGAATTGGAGTCTTTCCGAAGGGAATTGGATTTGCCCTTAAAAGCCGATACGGAACAAATTATGCAGCGCTACATTGAATCGGAAATTCATCCGATCATCCATCCTCAAAATGCTCCGGAAGAAAGCAAAGCCCTTATTAAAAAATATTTTGAAAAAATCGATGAGAAAACGGGCATGTTCTACCACGCCCGCAAAAAATTTGACAACGCGCTCAGTAAAGTCAATAAAAAATTGGCTGCTGTTTTGGATGAAAAACAAGTCGAAGCCCAACAGATTTTCCCTCATTATTACGAACGATTTAAAACCGATGGTGTAGAACACAATCTTTACATAGGTGCCTCGATTGATCCCAACAAGCCTTTTGACAAAATCTATCTGAATAATTTAAGGCTTTGGCAGTTGCAAACCTTATGCGAGATGGAACTCGTACACCATCAAATGAAAGCCGAATTGCCTTACCATTTGGAAGTTACTTCATTGATTTTGGTTTTCAGCTCACCCATCTCTATCCGTTTTCGAATGGACGAAAAACGGTTTGACGTTGACGGAACCTATAATGCGCGGTACGAAGTGGTAAAAAAGAGAATCGATAAAGCCTATATCAAAGGCACCCAAGAACGCATTACCGAAAAAGAAAAAATCACCATTGTTTATTCCCACACCCAAGAAAAAAAGGAATACCTCGATTACATCAAATATTTACAGTTCAAAGAAATTTTAGAACCCGAAGTGGAGCAATTTGAAGTAGAAGAACTCCAAGGCATATCCGGATTAAAAGGCATTCGGGTAAAAGTGGCTCACCAACATCCTACATCGGAGCCTGCCTGAAAGCAATCACGAAGGCTATAACCGAAACAATGATGCCTACCATAAAAATATTATACGTTATGCGAAGCAAACGGTACTTTCGCTCTAAAACCAATCCCAAATAGTACAAGTCTTTGGTCATGGAGTTGTGCAAATATTCTTTGTCTTTCAACATTTCATTCACGGCCCATTGGTATTCTTCGTAGGGCATTTTAAAGAAATTACCAAAGAACAACAAATTCACCTTTTTATCTTCTATGTCCTTGCGGGTAAATTGGCCCGAAGTCACTTTGGGTTTGGTGGAAAGTATCGCAAAAATAATGCTGATGACGCTAAAAAGCACCATGACAAAAGTAGGCACTATCAAATGCACATTGCCCGGACTGTCTAATTTTGGTACGATAGTAGAAAGCGCAATGGAAATGATAATGGCATTGACAGACAATAAAATATTGGCTTTGCTGTCGGCAATCTCACTCAAACGAATGTGATTGGTTAGGGTAATTTTAAACATTGTGTCAATGCTTCGGTCCGGTCGTTCCTCTTTCTCTTTTTGCTTTTTGGGCTTGGTTAGTGGTTCCATAAGGTTGTTTTCCAGTTGGTAGATTCTTTTTTGAATCTTTTGAATGTTCTTCTCTTTTTGAGGTTGCCAATGCAATAAGGCATATTCACTAAAAAACCGGTGGTGATTCGTTAGAAAATTTAAATTCTCTTTAGCCCATTCTAAATCCGTAAAATCGGTGTGCAGCGTACACTTTAACTCCAACTTCAGGAATTCAGCACTTGACAAATAATCTTTCTCTGCCAAATGAAAATAATCGGCATCGCGTATGATTTTTTCTAAAGGGGTGGTCGGACTATGACTTTTAATCGTCGCATTAATCAGGGTGCGGATGACCGCTATATCTTCGGGATTGTAGTTTCGCTCCTTTAAAAAGTTTTCCGCTATGACTACACTACCGGCCTCATGCTTTTCACAACCGTTTATGTAGCCCGTGTCGTGAAACCAAGCGGCTAAAAGCAATAACTCCATTTCATGTTCGGTTACCGATTGAGCCGTTGCAATAGTCTTTACCGCATTAACCACCGACAACGTATGGTTAAAATTATGGTACAAAAATGAATCAGATAACTTATCTTTGAGTAATTTGTAGACAAAATCTTCGGCTTGTTCTATAATTGTCATTGGCAAAGTAAAAAATCCAAGTTATGAAATTGTTCTGTACCCAAGCAGCTACCCGTGAATATGGTAAACTTTTAGCTGTGGTAACCCTAATGGGTTTACTGCAGTCGTGCGCTACACAACAACCGCAATATAACAAAAATAGCAATAAATCGGTTACGGTAAAAACAACGGATACGATAAATGCAGCACATACGTTTTACCTGATCGGCGATGCCGGAAATGCCGGTGACAGCACTACCAATGCCACGCTTTTCAATTTGGAGAAAAGATTAAAAAAAGCCACGGCCAACAGCACGCTGATTTTCTTGGGCGACAATATTTATCCGGTTGGAATGCCTGCCGATAAAAATCATCCCAAATATGAATCGGCCGCCAAAAAAATCAATAACCAATTAGCAATCACCAAAAACTTCAAAGGCAAAACCCTCTTTATTCCCGGAAACCACGACTGGTATAGCGGTTTAGAGGGTTTGGAAGCCGAAGCCCAACAGGTCAATGACTTTTTAAAAGATCCTCATGCCTTTCAGCCTAAAAAGAACTGTGCCATCGAAGACCTCAAAATAGCTAAAAATATAGTTTTGATTACCATTGACAGTCAGTGGTTTTTGGAAGATTGGGAAAACCATCCAAAGATTAACGATAATTGTGACATCAAAACCCGCGAGGCTTTCTTTGAAGAACTGGAAAACTTGCTGAATAAAAATCAGGACAAAATTAAAATTATCGCCCTCCATCATCCATTACTGAGTAACGGTACCCATGGCGGTCAATTTTCATGGGAAAAACAGTTGTTCCCGTTTGAAACTCATTTCCCTTTACCCATACTCGGAAGCGTTTTAAATCTTATCCGAAAGACTTCAGGCATCAACCCGCAAGATTTGCAAAACAAAGCCTATCAAGTGTACACCAAGCGAATCACGGCTTTGCTGCAAGGGCAAGACAATGTGGTGGTGGTTTCGGGGCATGACCATAATTTGCAGTTTTTAGAGAAAAATAATATTACCCAAATCATTAGCGGTTCGGGCTCTAAAACCGAAGCGGCGCGTGCTGTCGGCAAAAATGACTTTTCGTATGGCGGCAATGGTTACGCCCAGATTACCATTGCCAAAAATGATGCAATGGTCATCCGCTTTTTCGGGGTTGAAAACAAAACCGAAAAACTGTTGTGGCAAACGTCCCTCCATAAAAAAGTAAAAACGTCAGAGGTCAATTACCCGAATGAATTCCCGAGCACGACTTCGGCTTCTGTGTATACCAAAGAAATGACTACCAAAAGCTGGTTTCACAATTGGTTTTTAGGCAAGCATTACAGAGACTACTACAGTATTCCGGTTGACGTGAAAACGGTCAATTTAGATACTTTATTCGGCGGATTAAAACCAGAGCGAGCCGGAGGCGGACACCAATCCAAATCGCTCCGACTCAAAGATGCCGCCGGAAAAGAATATGTAATGCGTGCGCTGAAGAAAAGTGCTTCGCGTTTTTTACAATCCGTAGCGTTCAAAGACCAATATGTGGAAAAGGAATTTGAAAGCACCTATGCCGAGGATTTTTTACTCGACTTTTACACCACTTCCCATCCGTATACCCCGTTTGCCGTAGCCGATTTAGCGGACAAAATCGGCGTTAGTCACAGCAATCCTGCGCTTTATTATATTCCTAAACAGAATGCTTTGGGGAAATTCAATGACACTTTCGGCGACGAATTATACCTGGTGGAAGAACGCCCGACGGATTCTCAGAAAGACCTAAAATCTTTTGGGAATCCCGATGCGATTATCAGTACCAATGATGTATTGAAAAAACTGCAAAAGAGCGAAAAAAACCAAATCGATGAAAGGGCTTACATCCGAGCGCGTTTGTTTGACATGTTGATAGGTGATTGGGACCGACACTATGACCAGTGGCGTTGGGGAGAATACAATAGTGAAGACAAAACCCTTTACAAACCCATTCCGCGCGACCGAGATCAAGCGTTTACCAAATACGACGGCGCTTTATTGGCCATTGTGATGAACATTCCTGATTTGCGCCACATGCAAACCTTCAAAGAAAAAATCAGCAATGTAAAATGGTTCAATCGCGAGCCGTATCCTTTAGACATCACTTTTCTGAAAACGGCAACAGAAGCCGATTGGATAAAAGAAGCCCAATACATTCAGGATCATTTATCCGAAGAAGACATCACCAACGCTTTCAGAAATTTGCCAAAAGAAATGCAGAATGAAACGATTGAGAGTATTAAAGCGAAACTAAAAATCCGAAAGAACGATTTACCACAATATGCTTCAGAATATTATGCCGTATTGCAAAAAACCGTGGTGATTGTCGGTACCGAAGACAAAGACCGTTTTGAAATCACTCGCCAAGCCAACAACCAAACTGAAATTAAGCAATTCCGAATCAAAAAAGAAGGTGACAAATTAGTCCAAACCAAAATCCTTTCGGGCCATCAAACCACCGAAGTTTGGGTATACGGCTTGGATGACGATGATGTTTTTAAGGTTAACGGCAACGAAAAATCAACAATAAAAATTAGGTTAATCGGCGGACAAAACCATGACAAATACACCATTGAAAACGGAAGAAAAATGTTGATTTATGATTTTAAATCAAAACCAAATACTTTCGAAACAGACAACAAGACCAAAACCCTTTTGACCGATGATTATGAAACCCATCTGTACGACTATAAAAAACCGAGATTCAATGCATGGACCGGTTTGCCGAGCCTGGGGTACAATCCGGATGACGGCGTTAAAATTGGTG
This sequence comes from Flavobacterium sedimenticola, assembly GCF_030053345.1. Taxonomy (GTDB): domain Bacteria; phylum Bacteroidota; class Bacteroidia; order Flavobacteriales; family Flavobacteriaceae; genus Flavobacterium; species Flavobacterium sedimenticola. The sequence continues at coordinate 2,309 of NZ_JASGBP010000012.1, read as the reverse complement.
GGATGCTCAACTATACCCACTACAGTTTCAAGCAAAATCCGTACACCCAAAAGCACACCTTCAAAGCGTTTTATTACTTTGCCACCAACGGATTTGAACTTTATTATTCGGCCAAGTTTCCAAAAGTTTTGGGGCAATGGGATTTTGATTTAGACACGCGTTTTACCAGCCCGAACTTCGCCATCAATTACTTTGGCCACGGTAATGAAACAGTTAATAATGACGATGAGCTGGGCATGGATTATAATCGGGTACGCATCCAAATGATAAAAGTAGAGCCGTCTATTAAAAAGGTTGGAAAATATGGCAGTGAAGTCAAATTCCAAACCTCGTTTGAAAATATAGAAGTCGAACAAACCTCCAATCGTTTTGTCAATATTCCCGGGATTGTGAATCCTGAGGTTTTTGAATACCAACAGTTTGCCGGTGGAAAATTGCAATACAGTTTTGAGAATTATGACAATGCCTCAAACCCAACTTTAGGCATGGGATTTTTAATCTCCGGTGGTTGGAAAATGAACCTGAACGAAACCCGAAAAAACTTCACCGAACTGGAAGCCAAATGGAATATCAATCACAAAATCGACAAAAATGGCAAGTTCGTTTTTGCCACACTTTTCAAAGGAAAAGCAATACTAAATGACAACTTCGAGTTCTATCAAGGGGCCACTTTAGGCGGTGATTATGATTTAAGAGGTTTCAGAAACGAACGCTTTTTAGGCCAACAATCGTTCTTCAACAGCAGCGATTTGCGGTTGAGTCTAGGCAAAATCAAAGGCAGCTTGGTCCCAATGTCCTATGGCATACTAGGCGGATTTGATTATGGCCGGGTATGGCTTAAGGGAGAAAACTCCAACACTTGGCACAAATCCTATGGCGGCGGTTTATGGCTCAATGGGTTAGGCGTCGTAACCGCTCGAATAACGTATTTCAAAAGCGAACTTGACAAAGCCCGAATTGCCTTTGGCTTAGGGTTTGGCTTCTAAACTTTTTAAACGGACTTCATAAAGACGACCTCCCGTCTTTTTGTCTTTTTCATCAGCTATTAGAAGCGTGCTGTTGTCTTTGAAACAGACCGCTTCTTTTTGAGAATAATGATGCAATTCCAACTGCGTTATCTTTCCATTCAAAAAATTATCGCCTTCAAAATGTTCAAACAACCAAACTTTACTATGACTCAATAACACAAACTTAGAACCGTCAGGGCTAATGGCTGCTCCGGTTACTGCACTATCATTATAGTCTTCTCCGGTTTTATATTTACCTAATAGTTGGGCGGCGTGATGGCCTTCTTTATTCGGTACCTTATAAATTAAGGTGGTGCCGTCAAAACCTTTGCTCCTGTTTTTGGTAAACAAATAAAAGAAACCATTCCGTTCAAAAAACGCTTCGCAGTCATACCACAATTCCTTTTTAGAAGGTGGAAATTCAGTTTGCTCCGGATAATAAAATGAGACTTTATAATCAGGGATTATCACATCATTTTTTGCAATCGGATTGATTTTATAAATACACAAGTCCTTTCTATCATTGTCATTATTACCAAAGTCTCCTAAATATAAATTGCTGTCTTTATCAGAAGTTAAATCCTCCCAATCCGTATTTTCAGCTGCTACAAGTGTGGCAACTAAATTTCCGTTATTAAATCCGAACAGATATAAAAAGTTATCGTTACCACTATCTTCAATTAAAAAAAGGGCGTTTTTATCAGGATTCATCTGAATTCCCGAAACCTCTTTCAGGTCTACCGGCAAAGAAGCAACAACATTCAAAGTTGAATGGTCGCGCTGACAACCAACTAATACAAATCCCAATAAAACGAGTGCATTTCTCATTATAGACTCTGGTTTGAAACTATTAATAAAAATAAAATATACTCCGATTGCTTTACTAAATTGAATCTAAAAAAATACTCAAACTCTCCTAACCCAAAGCTACTAAAAAAAGTAGACTGTCATGAATACAATCAAAGGGTCTTTCTTTTATATAGCTAGAGTTAAACAAATTCTGACACATACTATAAGTCAGCTAAGCGTGGGCTCCCCAATTCCATACTTCAGCACGTGCAAGGTAGCAGCCGAATCATAATCAGAACATGGCGAATTAATCATCGTAATGCTTTACCTGATTGGGGATAAAAACAAAAACACCCGCTGTTATAAGCGGGTGTTTTTGTTTTATAAGTTGTTTCATTATCGTTTCAACGAGAAGTGTGCCTTAAACTGTTTCATCACTCCTTGTTCCGGATAATCTACCGTAAACCAGTAATCTGTTGATGGCAACGGCACTCCATTATATGTCCCGTCCCA
>NZ_JASGBP010000011.1 GCF_030053345.1 Flavobacterium sedimenticola | reverse complement strand
TACCATATCTTCCGGTCTTACCCATTGGTCAAATTCATCGGCAGAAACATAACCCAATCGAATGGCTTCTTCTTTTAAAGTAGTTCCGTTTTTGTGTGCAGATTGCGCTATTTCGGCCGCTTTGTAATAGCCTATTTTAGCATTCAATGCCGTAACTAACATGAGTGAATTGTCTAATAATTCTTTAATCCTCTTATAGTTGGGTTCCAATCCGCGTATGCAATGTTCTTCGAACGACAGACAAGCTTCGCCTAACAATTGTGCCGATTGCAGAAAATTAGCGGCGATAACCGGTTTGAAAACATTGAGTTCATAATGGCCTTGCATACCGCCAATAGTGATAGTGGTATCGTTGCCGATGACTTGTGCACACACCATAGTTAGAGCTTCGCATTGCGTAGGGTTCACTTTTCCCGGCATAATGGAAGAACCGGGTTCGTTTTCGGGAATCAGGATTTCGGCTATACCGGAACGCGGTCCGGAGGCCAACATTCGGACATCGTTGGCTATCTTGTTGAGTGCTACCGCCAGCTGCTTTAAGGCACCGTGTGTTTCTACCATAGCATCGTGGGACGCCAAGGCTTCGAATTTGTTGGGAGCTGTTATAAACGGATGACCGGTAAACGCAGCTATATATTGTGCCGCTTTGGTGTCGTATCCTTTGGGTGCGTTGAGACCGGTGCCCACAGCCGTGCCGCCCAAAGCCAATTCGGACAGATGCGGCAATGTCTTTTGGAGCGCTTGGAGTGCATAGTCCAATTGAGCAACGTAACCCGAAAGCTCTTGCCCCAGTGTAATGGGCGTCGCATCCATTAAGTGCGTGCGTCCGATTTTGATGACCTCTCGAAATGCCGCAGCCTTTTGGTGTAGCGTATTACGGAGCTTAGTCACTCCGGGTACGGTAGCTTCAACCACCATTTTGTAGGCTGCAATGTGCATAGCCGTGGGAAAGGTATCGTTAGACGATTGTGATTTATTGACATCATCGTTGGCTTTAAGTATAGGTTCGCCTTCACCAATTTGGAATCCGGCCAAAACTTGGGCACGGTTGGCAATCACTTCGTTGACGTTCATATTGCTTTGTGTTCCGGAACCGGTTTGCCAAATCACCAAAGGGAATTGGTCATTGAGCGTGCCGGTTAGCATTTCGTCGCAGACTTGAGCAATAGCGTCTCGTTTTTCGGGAGAAAGCACTCCTAAGTCGGTGTTGGCATAGGCTGCGGCTTTTTTGAGATGCGCAAAAGCGTGGATGATGGCGATAGGCATGGAAGCCGGTGGTCCGATTTTAAAATTGTTTCGGGAACGTTCGGTTTGTGCGCCCCAATATTTGTCGGCGGGAACTTGTACTTCACCCATGGTGTCGTGTTCAATTCGGTAATTCATAACGTTTCGGGTTTGTGATTAGCCCCGATGGCAGCGGCATCCTTTTTTACGTCAGTTCGAGTATTTTGTTTCGCTTCTCGATACATTCCTGTCCCGAGTTTCGGGACGGAACACTCGAAGTGACAGCTTTAGCGTATGCGGTGGCAGGAGAAACAAAATGTATCGAGAACGGTAAAAAAGATATAGCGGACAGCGGGAAACAGCTCCTTAAAAGTACAATAAAAATGTGGATAACATCGGGAATAAAATGTGTAGTGTTGTTTGGTCAGCAGAAATATTAGCGTTACATTTGCGTATAATTCAAAAAAATTCCGGAAAACATGTTTGAATTTCAACAGTATTTAGGTTTCTTAGCTTTCTTAACCATTTTGACCATTGGTTTTTGGTTAATGATTTTCTTGATTACAGCGATTATTCCGTATTGGGTAATTGGCGGTACCAGAGAGCTTTTGAAAGAAAGAAAAGCTAAAAAAGAAGCCGAACAATCAGCTTAAATTGTTAAACTTATTGTTATGAAAAAGCCCCGAATTTCGGGGCTTTTTTATGTTTATCCGGGAAAATCTCCGCCGTCGTCTTGCTGACCGCCGTTGCGTGGTTTTCTTTCTTTTTCGTTTTTCTGTACGTTGAATCGGTACGTAAACGAGAAGTTGATTTGTCGCACACGCCATTGCATTTCGCCATACGAATCGACTACACCCGGAATATAGGTTTCCATCATTCGTTTGCGTGAGTTAAAAACGTCGCTTACGTTAAGCGAAACCGTTCCTTTGTCTTTCAGCACATCTTTGCTGAAGGCTAAGTTCATGCTGAAGTTACCCAGGTTTTTTCCTTGCGCAGTGCGTTGTGCTCCGTTGTAGGTGGCATTGGTTTGCCAATCAATTTTGTACGGCAATGTAATTTTAGACGTTAAACGCGTGAACCAAGAAGTAGCGCTGTTGTCGAAGTTTTGTACCACTTCGTTACCGTTGAAATCGGTGTAGGTGTAATCGCCATCGGTTTCGGCATAAAAGAAATTGAAATTTCCGTTGAGCTTCCACCATTTGTATGGAGAATAATTTAGCGTAAACTCGAAGCCGCTGCGGTATTCGGTGGCTAAGTTGATGGGCGAACTGATGATGATGGGAATACCGTTTTGGAAATCGCCGCTTTCTCTGCGCACAAATTGAAACGCTCCGGTGGTTTTATTGCCGTAAAGCGAAGTGTTTAAGGTGAGTTTATCCCAACGTTTTAAAAATCCTAAGTCGATGGCGTCGGTGAGTGCCGGATTCAAATCGGGATTCCCCACAAAGATATTAACGTTACTCGACAAGTTGTTGAACGGATTGAGCTGACGACCTCTGGGTCTTTGAATTCTTCGGCTGTAGCTGATGGAAGCATTGGTTTGATCTCCGATTTCGTAGTTTACAAAAGCACTCGGAAAAAAGTTGTCGTATTTTTTGTTGTTGAAATCGTTAGTGGCCAATTGGTTCACATCAATATCGGAGTCTTCCCATCGGGTTCCGAATAGGAACGAGAATTTTTTGACTTTGAATCCGTAATTCACATACAAGGCATTCACTTTTTCTTTGTATTCTAAGATGTTGGTGAATTCGGGTCTCGGTGTACCATCGGAAATTACACTGTAGTTGGTGGTGTTTTTCACGAAATCGCCTTTGTAACCCATTTCAAACTGACTGCCTTTTCCGAACGGATACACATAATCGGTTTGGAACAAGTTTCGACTTTGTTCTTGGAGATTCGCCGTTTCGTCGAAAGAGACATCGGTTGAGTTGGTATTGGTGTCCGAAATAAACGCAAAGTTTTTATCCCAGTTGGAAGAAAAGGAACCGTCAATGGTTAGTTTGTGTCCTTCTTTTTTAAAGTTCTTGGTGAAGTTGGTTGAGTATTCAATATTCTTACTGTTGCTTTCTTCTTTGTTGATACGGTTTCGGGTGTAATCGTATACAAAATCGACATCATAATAATTTTGAAATACATTATCGATATTATCACCGCTACTTTTTCTGAAGTTAACAATATTGGTCCATGTCCACGTTTTATCCAAAAACCAATCAAATCCGAAGTTTCCATTGTACGACTTGTTTACACGATCGTTTTCGCGGGTTTCGTTCATGTAATCACGGGTGCTGTTATCGTCATTTAAATAACGAGAATTAGTTAAAGCATTTCCGGGATTGTTCCGGTTGCTGTATCCTTGTGTCGTAAAAAGGTTGAATTGGTCGGATTTGTAGTTTAACGTACCACTCAATCCGTTGTTGCGCGGTTCTCCTAAAGTTCCGATGAAAGTTCCGTTGACCCCTTTATTTTTTCCTTTTTTAAGAATAATATTCAAAATTCCGCCACCGCCTTCCGCATCATATCGTGCCGATGGGTTGGTGATAACTTCTACTTTTTCGATGGCATCTGCCGGAATCAGGCGTAAAGCCTCACTCACATTTATAGCATTAGATGGGCGTCCGTCGATTAAGACCCGTACGTTTTCATTGCCCCGTAGACTGATGTTTCCTTCCACATCAACGGAAACCGAAGGAATATTGTCTAACACATCACTTACGGTTCCGCCTTTCACCATTAAGTCGTTGCCTACATTATAGACCTTTTTGTCTAACTTAATTTCCACTGTTGTTTTTTCGGCTCGGACAACCACTTCGTTGAGTTGTGTGGCATCTTCGGCCAAAGCAATGGTGCCCAAATTGGTGTTTTCGGTGAGCTGTTTGCCTTTGATTTCTGTAGGTTTGAAAGAAATAAATTCAACAATAATATCATAATTTCCTGCAGCAGCCTCAACGGAAAAACCACCTTTACTGTCGGTTATCCCTCCAAAAATTAACTTCGGATTTCGCGTATTTTTAAGTGTGATGGTAGCATATTCAAGCGGTGTATTGCTTGTTTTTTCAATAACATTCCCCGTAATAATAATTTTAGCTCGTTCGGGTCTTTGTTGAGAAAATACGAAAACAGATTGACAGAGTAGTAAGAGTGTTGCGAGGATTTTAATTTGTCTCATTGATGTATTTTTCGGATTCTTTTTGTATGAATGCAAAAATACAGTTTGGTTTACCTGACATTTCCCAAATCTTTGTTAAAAATGCCGCAACCTATTTTTCCAGGATTTTTTCCAAAGTTTCGGGCTCTCGACCAATAAAGGCGCGATTGTCTTGGACGATGATAGGTCGTTGAATCAATATCGGAAATTTGACCATGGCATTAATGATGGCAGTATTGGTAAGCTTTTTTCCTTTGTAGTTTTCAACCCAAACGGTTTCGTTAACCCGAACCAATTCGATAGGTTTCATGTCTAACTTTTGGAGTAAGATTTTGATTTCTTCTTTAGTCAGCGGATTTTCGATATAATTTCGAATTTCATAGGCAATGGTATTGTCATCCAAAAAAGCCAGGCAGGTTCTCGATTTTCCGCAGCGCGGATTGTGTAGAATTTGCAACATTATTTTTTTTACAAAGTAATTGATATTTGCTGAAAAAAGTTAATTTAGGCGAAACAAAATAGAAAAGTATGTTTTTAGAAAACGGATTTTATCCTCAGAATAAATTTTGGAAATACCTGGTAGGTTCGATAATTATTTTTTCAGCGTCATTAATCGGACAAATTCCGTTTGGAATTGCCGTGGTAGCAAAAACAATAATGGCAGGAAAACCATATCCTACAACTAACGAAGAAGTTATGACTGTTTTTGAACCCAACATGACACTCTTTTTACTGTTATTGTCTTTTGTTTTTGGACTTTTCGGGATTTTTTTAGTGGTAAAATATTTTCATAAGCAAACCTTTTTATCGGTCACTACTTCCCGGTCTAAAGTGGATTGGGGCAGGGTGCTTTTTGCGTTTTTTGTATGGACCCTTTTCACAGCCGGCGCTACGCTGTTGGCCTATTTTGACAGCCCTGAAAATTTCACGGTAAATTTTAAACCTATTCCGTTCTTTATTTTAGCGATTATCGGTATAGTGATGATACCCATACAAACCAGTACAGAGGAGTATGTATTTCGGGGTTATTTGATGCAAGGGTTTGCGGTGTTAGCCAAAAACAGATGGTTTCCCTTAGTCATGACTTCGTTGATATTCGGTATGATGCACATAGCCAATCCGGAAGTAGAAAAAATGGGCTACATTGTTTTAATTTACTATATCGGAACCGGATTTTTCCTGGGAATTATTACGTTAATGGACGAAGGGATGGAGTTGGCTTTGGGTTTTCATGCCGCCAATAACTTAGTCACCGCCTTATTAGTCACATCGGATTGGTCGGCATTTCAAACGCATTCTATTTTTAAAGACAATTCAACACCATCAGTAGGTTTTGAAATTTTAACTCCGGTGCTGGTTATTTTTCCGATACTGTTGTTTATCTTTAGTAAAAAATACCAATGGACCGATTGGAAAGAAAAACTCACCGGTAAAATTGATGTAACTGTAAAGTCAAATCAAATAGATGAAATAAATGAGCAGCCCAACGTATAAGAATGTACACAATCAATTTAAGTTAAACGGATTCCATTTGAATCGCGAAGATTTGTGCCGTGTAGCCTACAGTTTCATTAAAGAAGGGGAAGATTTTGAAAAACCCGTAGGTGATTTTTTATTGGATTGGTTCGATGATAAAGAATACATCGAAATGCAAACCTCGGGCACAACCGGACCGCCAAAATGGATTCAAGTGAGCAAGAAGGCAATGGTAGAATCGGCTTTGGCCACAGGCGATTTTTTTGATTTACATCCGGGCGATAAGGCCTTGCAATGTTTGCCTGTAAAATATGTAGCCGGCAAAATGATGCTCGTCAGAGCCATGATTTTAGGACTCGATTTAGAGTTTGTAGCCCCGAGTTCTCATCCGTTGGATCACAACGAAACCGAGTTTGATTTTGTGGCTATGGTTCCGTTGCAGGCTCAAAATTCGTTGTCGGAATTAAAAAAAGTAAAAAAGATGATTGTGGGCGGTGCGGCACTCAATAAAGCACTCGAAAAGCAATTGTTGAAATTGCCCACCAAAGTTTATGAAACCTATGGTATGACGGAAACCATTACGCACATCGCCGCCAGAAAGATAGGCGAGAAGGCGTTCACGGTTTTGCCTAACGTGACGGTATCCTATGATGATCGGAACTGTTTGGTGATTCACGCGCCACGAATTTCAGAAGAAGTAATCGTTACCAACGATATCGTGGAATTGATTAATGAAAACCAGTTTGTGTTTTTGGGTCGAATGGATAATGTCATAAACAGCGGTGGCATCAAATTATTTCCGGAACAAATAGAGGCAAAACTCAGTGCTAAATTGCACCAACGCTTTTTTATTGCTTCAAAACCTGATAGTGAGTTAGGTGAAAAAGTAATTTTAGTAATGGAAGGAACTCAACAGGAGTTAGATAATGCTGTTTTTGATGTTTTGGATAAATATGAAAAGCCTAAAGAAATGGTGTTCGTTGATACGTTTAAGGAAACCGCAAGCGGTAAGATACTGCGGAAGGAAACTTTGGCTCAACTAAAAACGCACTAACTCGTTAGTGCGTTTTTTGTATCCTAATGTTATGGATTTGCTATTTCTGCATTTTAAAATAATAGTCCGCCGAGTGTTTTCCGCTTCCGTAAATGGTGTAAAATACACTTAGTCCTAAGGTTACTGTAGCAATCAAGAGGTTCATGGCATTCATTTCTCCAATAAAATTGATGAGTACGGCCCCAAATAAAATGGGCAATTGTGCAATGAGCGCCCAACGGGTGAGCAGTCCGAAAATAATCATGATGCCGCCCATAATATGGGCTGAAGCAATGTAGTGAAACGTAAGCATTCCGCCCAAGAAATTACTCACCGGCGCAATTAAATCTTCAAAATCCCTACTGTTGCTGATGAAAAAAGCACCTTTGTAGATTAGGAATACGCCAAGCAGAATTCTGAAAGCGTCAAACCAAATGGTAGAATGAGCATTAGCCCATTTGTTCAAACCTTTTACTGAAGTATCCATAATAAATTCGTTTAAAATTTATCTAAGTTACTATTTATTAATGAGATATGGTTTGTTTTTAATGATTTTTTATCACCTCATTAATTCACATTGATATAAAAATTCTGAGTCAACACTTCAATCTCTTCCGGTTTTTTAATCTTGAGACTCGATTTTGTCCAGGTTGTCGTAGGCTGAATTCGTACTTTTTTTCCGTTTATTTTGAGGTCAATCGGCATGGTAAAATCATTTTCCGAGGCTAGCCAGCGGTATTCTAATTTGTTATCGGTGATTCGGTATTCCAAATGCGGAATAGCAGTATAACGTAAGTATTGGTTAAAAACAGGTGTCAGGTTGATACCGCTTTCTTTCGAGAAAAAGTCAATCACCGTTTTGGTGTCTATGATTTGATGACGGTAGGTAACCGAATAATCATACAGTATTTTCCACCATTTGGTTTCGTCATTGATAATATGACGGATGGTATTGAGCATTAAAGCCCCTTTGTAATACATATCGCCGGACCCTTCTTTGTTTACGCCGTATGGCCCGATAATAGGTTGGTCATTATCTACATTTCGCTTCATCCCGTTCATGTAAATCTGCGCCTTCTCGTAGCCATACTGACATTCCATATAAACCACTTCGCTGTACATGGTAAATCCTTCATGAATCCACATATCAGCGATATCGGCTGAAGTAATACTGTTGCCAAACCATTCGTGACCACTCTCATGAATGATGATGTAATCGAAAAGTAAACCAAGCTGCGTTCCCGATAAATCAGCTCCCATATAGCCTTTCATAAAATAATTGCCGTACGCTACTGCACTTTGGTGTTCCATCCCTAGGTACGGGGTTTCAACCAACTTGTAGCCGTCTTCTTTAAACGGATATTCTCCGAATTTACTTTGAAAGCAATCCATCATTGGCTTTACTTCTTCAAAATGTTTTTCGGCTTTAGCCACATGGTCGCGAAGCACATAATAATCTAAATCGAGCCCTTTGTAGTTGTCGTGAAGATGCACATAGTCGCCAATATTTATCGTAATATCATAGGTGTTAATCGGGTTCTTCACTTCCCAATCCCAACGGGTGTAACCATTTTTTAGATTTTCACTCCCTAAAAAACGGCCGTTGGAAACATTCATTAGTCCATCGGGAACGGCCACTTTGATACTGGCGCCGCGATCGGGTTCATCGGTTTGGGAATCTTTCACCGGGTACCATAAACTCGCACCGGTTCCTTGTACTGCCACACCAATCCAATCGTTACCATTCAGGTCTTTGGTAAAAACAAATCCGCCGTCCCAAGGCGCACGGCGAGCAACAATGGGTTTACCTGAATAATAAAATCGGAGCGACTGTTCTTCGGTGTTTTTGAATAATGACCGAGGGAAATTGATAAAAACAGCATCGAGTTCCCGGATGTAACTCAACTTTCTGTTGTTGTAAATAATACTGTCAACTTTCATATTTTCAAACAAATCAATTTGAATCGCTGTAGTGTTTTCAACAACTTTGAAAGTGATGGTATTACAGCCAACGATACTCTTTTCAGCCGGATTGATTTTGATATCTAAGTCGTATCGCTGTACATCAAAGCAAGTGCGTTCGGGACGCAATCCGCCTTGTAACGTATCACGGCGCGTAAATTGCGCATTAATTTGTTGGATTCCCGTTATAATCAGGAGTATAAAAAAACTATTTTTCATGTTTGTTGTTTTCAGAACTTAAATATAAGAGTTTGATTTTAAAACACAGTATTTGAACTCCGGAATATCTTTGGCATTATTTTTTGAAATCAAGCGCTGTTGGCATTCTGAATAAAAGAATAATGAATTGTTAAATATTTTTTTATCGCTCTAAATAGTTCTAAGTTTGGGATTATTTCTTTGTTATGAATCATGTTATTCTTTTGAACGCAATTACTGTTCCAAGGGCAATAATTCTAAATTATTTGCACGATGATTCCTTTTTAAAAAGTTCGAAAGACTTCATCCGATAATCCCTGTCAGGCCCATGGCAGGGAAATCCGTATTTCTTACATTCAATAACTAATAATCATTTGTCTTGTTGATGCTTTTGCGCTGCATTCTCTAAAAGGGATTCGGTTGGGCATTGATAAAGCTATCATTGAGGCATTTTAAAAAAATACAAAATGAATCACGATATTGTATTAACCACCGGTATATATGACTTAATAAAAGATAGTATCAGAAGGAAAAAAGTAAGTCAGTTTGTAGAAAATCAACTGGTCAACCAACTCAAAAGAGCGAAGCAAGTCAGACGTAAAGAGCTGCCGCTCGACGTGGTGACTATAGATTGCCGGGTTATGGTCAAAGATCTTCAAACCGCAGCAGTACAAACTTACACTTTTGTAGAACCTTCAAAAGCCAAAAAGAGAAACCATACTGAGTCTATTATTGGTGAAATCGGACTGGCCTTCGTAGGCAATAAAATCGGTGACCACATCAAATGGGATTTTGGTGCGGGTGAAAAAGATTTTGAAATTGTTCAAGTAGAAAGACTACAGAGGAGTAAGTAACTCTGTAACTAAGGCTAAAATCAGATGAAAAAGTGGGTTTCGAAAAGTTTTGGAGCTCACTTTTTTTAAAATTCGGCTTCTTTTACGATAGTCATTTCTTGCTTGCTCACAGGATGTGCAAAGGTTAACGACTCGGCATGCAAATGCAAGCGATGGGCTTTAGTACCGTATAAGTCATCCCCAATTATCGGACAATTGAGTCCAAGCGAATGAGCAGCATGAACTCGCAGTTGGTGCGTTCTTCCGGTAATGGGGTAGAAGTATACCATTGTTTGGTTGTTTCTTCGTTCAACAACTTCCCATTGCGTTTGTGCCGGTTTGCCGTAGTCGAAGCACACAATTTGATTTGGACGATTATCCAAATCCACCCGCAACGGCAAATCGATAACGCCTTTGTTTTCTGGTAATACACCATCGAGCAGGGCGACATAGCGTTTTTTTACTTTTCGTTTGATAAATTGTGCCTGAAGATTTTTGTGAATCGCATTGGATTTGGCAATCAGTAACAAACCGGAAGTAGACATGTCCAATCGATGCACTACTAAGGCATTCGGGTGTAGGGCTTGGACTCGGGTTTGTACCGAATCGGAAACTTGTTTTCCCGGTACCGATAAAAATTCTGCCGGTTTGTTAATGACCAACAAATAATCGTCTTCAAATACGATTTCCAAATTTTTTCCCTCGGCCCAATTCACAGCAAACGGATTATCATCAACAGGCATGTCTTTTAACATGTGTTTTAAGATGGGCTCACATTTTCCGGTACAAGCCGGATAAAACTGTTGGTGTTTGCGAACCTCCGATTTTGGGGATTGTCCCCACCAAAACTCGGCCATGGCAATGGGTTTTAAATCATGTTGGAAAGCGTAATGCAGTAATTTGGGCGCCGCACATTCGCCGGCACCGGCGGGTGGATTGCCGTTAAAAATTTCCCCCAGACTTTTTAATTCCTGATACTGGTTCAAAAAAGCATACTCATTAAAAAGACGTTGCTGTAAGGCTGATGATTTTTCCTTCCGGGCTTCTTTGAGTACATTGATTTGATTGGTATAATTGGCCAATTGTTCCCGTGCATCGTTGATTTTATACTGCCAATACTGATTCATTTTTTTGAGTAAAATGCCTTCGTGCTGACTTTCGGTGTTGAGTTGTTTCAGTTCATCCGCTGTTGCCTTTTTTCTTTTCTCAGCGCGCTCTTTTTTACTTTTTTTAATTTTTATTTTATAGTCAACTATTTCTTTTTCAAAATTTTTGATATATTCTTCTAAAGTGTTTGTTGCTGTTTTGTATTCTTCCGAATTTTCCAAGAGTTCAATGTCTCGGTTGTACTGATTGAGGATTTTTTCTTCTTCTTTAAAATACCCGTCTTGTGTCAACATGTCGTATACGGTAGGAACAAAATTCGGTAAATGATTTCGGTCGGCTAATTTCCCCGAGAACGCCCACAAGTAACCCAAGGTACCATCTTGTTTTTGCACCACCAACACGCCAAACATTTTACCTATAGCTAAACCGTCTTGTTCCGAATTTAAGCCGAAATTATGCTTAAAATCGGTTTGGGCTTCGAGATAATGTTGCAGTTCTTTAGCAGCAATGATGCTTAATTCATGCGGTTCGTAATAAAATGGAAAGGTAAATTTCTCGGGTAGTGGAATACCGGAAAGGTTTTGTTGGAAAGGTTGAAAGAGGGTGCAAGACATTAACGGCTTATCTTAAAATTTTGAGTTTTATCAAGTATTTGATAATTGATTTTGCGATGTGAAAACTCAATACAAAGATAAGCGCAAAATAAAAAAGATTTGCTTCGTAGTGATAACCATCAAAGAAGAAATCCAAAATCCAGGCTAATCCTTTGAATCGGTATTCTATACAATTGCCTTCGTCAATAAAAAAAGTAATGTCTGCTAAAATTGTTATCCCAATAAGTATGGGAAGTAACAGGAACGAAGCTAGTATGTTAATCTGAATTTTGGTCAAAACTATTCCTTCAACAAAAATTTCAAATTTTCTATCGTGCGAATTTCAGATTTGTAAAATTGAAGTGCGGTTGGTATAACCTTGTCAGAAGTATCTCGAGGCGATTTTTTGACAATACGGGCAGTAGTTCCACTAAAATTTAAGGTGTAATCCTGGTTTAAGTCGGTTACCTCTGTAGTGAATTTGATAATTTTATTCTCCACTTTCCAAGTACCTTTTCCTTTTTGGTGAGTATCATGATTACCCCGTATGTCAACTACTCGGTTAAAACTCGTAAAAACAAAAGTTTGGTCGGGATTGAGTTGTATTTTGTAGTCGAGAATATGACCGTCTTTACCTTCAATTAAGAAGAAATAACTTCCGGAACAATCTTCGGTTTGAGCATTGATGCCAAAGCTTGTTATCAGTAAGAGAATGAAGAAAAGTCGTTTCATATTAAAAATTAAACCTGTATCACGCCCAAATTAAACTTCTTCTCAATAGGCGCATGATTGGCCGCTTCTATACCCATCGAAATCCAAGTGCGGGTTTCCAGCGGATCAATGATAGCATCCGTCCACAATCGGGCCGCGGCATAATACGGAGATATCTGAGCGTCATAACGCGCTTTAATTTTATCAAACAATTCCTGTTCGGTCTTTTCGTCTACGGTTTCGCCTTTGGCTTTTAAAGAAGAAGCTTCTATTTGAGCCAATACTTTAGCCGCTTGCGTGCCACCCATAACAGCCAATTCGGCACTTGGCCAAGCCACAATGAGTCGCGGATCGTAGGCTTTGCCACACATGGCATAGTTTCCGGCACCATAGGAGTTGCCGATAACTACAGTGAATTTCGGTACCACCGAATTCGAAACCGCGTTCACCATTTTGGCACCGTCTTTAATGATGCCACCGTGTTCGCTTTTGGAGCCTACCATAAATCCGGTCACGTCTTGCAAAAATACCAACGGGATTTTCTTCTGATTGCAATTGGCTATAAATCGGGTTGCTTTATCGGCGGAATCCGAATAAATCACACCGCCAAACTGAATTTCCCCTTTTTTAGTTTTAGAAACGGTTCGCTGGTTGGCCACGATGCCTACCGCCCAACCATCAATACGCGCGTAGCAGGTAATAACGGATTTGCCGTAATCGGGTTTGTACATATCCATCTCGGAATTGTCTACCAACCGCTTGATGATTTCCATCATATCGTATTGGTCGGCGCGCGATTTGGGTAAAATGCCGTAAATATCTTTTTCTTCTGCTGTCGGTTTATGCGCTTTGTCGCGGTTATAACCGGCTTTTTCATAGTCTCCAATTTTTCCGACAATACTTTTAATCCGGTCGAGGGCCTCTTTATCGTCTTTAGCTTTATAATCGGTAACGCCCGAAATCTCACAGTGTGTTGTGGCACCGCCTAATGTTTCGTTGTCAATATTTTCACCGATAGCCGCTTTCACTAAATAACTTCCGGCCAAAAAGATACTTCCGGTTTTGTCTACAATCATGGCTTCGTCACTCATGATCGGCAGATAAGCACCACCGGCCACACAACTGCCCATAACGGCCGCAATTTGGGTAATGCCCATACTGCTCATCACGGCGTTGTTTCTGAAGATACGTCCAAAGTGCTCTTTATCCGGGAAAATTTCATCTTGCATCGGCAAATACACACCGGCCGAATCAACCAGATAAATAATCGGCAATCGGTTTTCTATGGCAATTTCCTGAGCACGCAAGTTCTTTTTTCCGGTAATCGGAAACCAAGCACCAGCCTTTACAGTGGCATCATTAGCTACTACAATACACTGTTTCCCTTTGATGTAGCCTATTTTAACCACCACGCCACCCGAAGGACAGCCGCCGTGTTCGGCATACATACCCTCTCCGGCAAAAGCACCAATTTCAATGCTTTTCGCTTTGTCATCCAACAAATAATCGATGCGTTCGCGAGCGGTCATCTTGCCTTCGCTATGTAATTTGGTGATGCGTTTTTCACCACCGCCGAGTTTCACTTTGGCCAAACGTTGTTTGAGTTCTGATAAAAGGAGTTTGTTGTGGTCTTCGTTTTTATTGAAGTTAATGTCCATGCTGCTGTATGTGTAATGGTAGTTATTATGCGGCTGCTAAGCTACGAAATCGTTTTCAATAACAGAAATTAGGAACGGGTATAACAGGAGTTAAAACGATGTTAACAAATTGTAAACTTTGGTAAAATCCGGGCAACTATATTTAATATTCACTTAACATTAGAGTAATACATTTGCATCAAATTTTAACACTATGTCTATAAACAGTATTTTCCAGTTTTTGGTTCCGAAAGATAAAAAGTTTTTTCCACTTTTTGAACAAGCCTCATCCAATTTAGTGACGTTAGCCGAAACCTTGCATGAAGCCGTAAATGCGCCCAAAACAGAGCGTGAAGAATATTTCAGAAAGATTGAAGAATTAGAAGCCACTATTGAAGAAATCACCCATAAAACCCATTTGGAGTTGAGCCGCAACTTTATCACTCCGTTTGACCGTGAAGACATTCATGCTTTGGTAAAGGCATTGGATAATGTGGCCGATTACATGCACGGGGCAGCCAGCAGAATGCGATTGTATCAGGTAGAAAAAATTACCAAATCGATTCGAAAGTTAACGGAAATTAACTTAGAGGCCTGTCAGTTAATCAAAAAAGGGATTTTGGAATTGAAAGACATGAAAGATCACAAAGCCATCAAAGATACCTGCAAGAAAATTAACAAATTGGAAAGCAAAGCGGATTCGGTATTTGACAAAGCCGTAGCGGATATCTTCGAAAATGAGACCGATGTAAAAAACATCATTAAATACAAAGAAGTATTATCTGCCTTGGAATCAGCTTCAGACAAGTGTAAAAGTGTTTCCAACGTAATGGAGCAAATTTCAGTAAAACATTCATAATAGTTCCCCCTAAACCTAACTTTTATGGATTTTACGTTATTATTAGTTATCATTTTTCTTGCGCTGGTTTTTGACTACATCAATGGTTTTCACGATGCCGCCAACTCTATTGCCACCATTGTTGCCACTAAGGTACTGACGCCTTTTCAGGCGGTGCTATGGGCAGCGATGTTTAACTTTCTCGCGTATTGGGTATTCGGATTCGGGGTAGCCGATACGGTAGCCAAAACAGCCCATACCTCCAGTATTGATTTGATTGTAATTTTGGCCGGAATTATCGCTGCCATCATTTGGAATTTACTCACCTGGTGGAAGGGAATTCCATCGTCTTCATCACATACGCTCATCGGAGGATTTGCCGGTGCCGCTATTGCCCACGGTTTGGTGGGTGTGACCGATCCGGAACATGCCGGTTTTAAAATCGTAAACTGGTTCAAAGAAGCCAAAGAGGGTGAATTATTACCATCGGGAGTTTTTATCGTCATTTTATTTATTGTTTTCGCTCCATTGTTGGGGATGATAATTTCTTATTTCATATCACTTTGGTTGATGTACTCTTCCAGGAAAAATGTTTGGCCTAAAGTATTAACCGTAGTGTTAATGCTACTGGTAGGTTGGTTTCTATACTCTGTCATGGTCCCTTACGAAGACATCAAAAAACCAAGGTTTGAAAGTGAGTTTTGGAGTGTAGTAACGGAGCCTCACAATATAAAATGGTTTTTAGTGGCCTTTATTTTTTACGCTTTAGCCTTTTTTAATTTGTTTTTCAGTTCGTTCTCTACGGCTACTGCCGAAACGGTTTTAAAAAGAATGCAGTTGCTGTCTTCTGCTGCCTTTAGTTTGGGGCACGGCGGTAACGACTCTCAAAAAGTAATGGGTATTATTGCCGCAGCAGTGGCAGTTTATATCAAATCAAATCCGGATATCAATCTCTCAGAGGGTTGGCTCGATTTGAATGTGGTTTTGCCTTCCGAGAAAGACGGTGTAAAAATTGAAGGGGTAATGCCGGGCTGGATTCCGCTTACTTGTTATACTGTTATTGCTTTAGGAACGTTGAGCGGCGGATGGAAAATTGTAAAAACCATGGGATCCAAAATTACCAAAGTAACGGCTTTTGAGGGTGTTGTTGCCGAGTCGGCCGGAGCACTAACCTTATTCACCACCGAGCATTTTAAAATTCCGGTTTCCACCACTCACACTATTACCGGTTCCATCATCGGGGTAGGCGTAACCAAAAGAGTTTCTGCGGTGCGTTGGGGCGTTACGGTAAAATTATTATGGGCCTGGATTTTAACCATACCGGTTTCCGCTGTTTTAGCAGCTATCATGTATTATATATTGAAACTATTTTTCTAATTACAGTATTCACATAAGAGCCAACTGTCATGGTTGGCTTTTTTTTATAACCTGTTTTACTTTGTTATCAAATCATTTCAAAATCATCAATTAATTGTAAAAACCTAACTACACACACAACATGAAAAACATTTTAGCAATACTTACGCTATTGCTGGCACTGACTACCACGGCTCAAGTTACTATTGAGCAAACCAAACACGACAACGACATTAAATTATCGGCCTTGCCGTATTACAGCTTCGGTAAAGGAATCGGGATGACATCTCCCGACAGTATTTTCCAATTAAACATCCGTTTTCGCATGCAAAACCGCGTGACTTATCTGGAAAATGAAGACGAAAACGGCGCTTACGACGGACAAATTCGTCGTCTGCGGTTGCGATTTGACGGGTATGTAGGGAATCCGAAATTCCTTTACGCTATTCAACTCTCTTTTGCACCCGGCGATGTGGGCGAAATTAAAGAAGGAGAAAATATCAATATCATCAGAGACGCGGTGATTTTTTATCGGCCAAACAAGCACTGGAATATCAGTTTCGGACAAACCAAATTGCCCGGTAACCGCCAAAGGGTAAACTCTTCAGGAGGATTACAGCTTACAGACAGAACCATCAATAATGCCAAGTTTACCATAGACCGTGATTTTGGTTTTCAGGTGCATCATATGAATGAATACAACAATGAATTTTCGTATAACTTTAAAACGGCTTTGTCAGGCGGCGAAGGACGCAATCAAACCGGAAAAACCGATGACGGGATAGCCGTAACCGGAAAAGTCGAATTATTTCCCTTTGGTGCTTTTGCCAAAGACGGTACCTATTTTGAGGGCGATGTCATTCGAGAAAAGAAACCTAAATTGATGGTCTCCGGGGCCTTCCAACAAAACAATCACGCCAGAAGAACGCAAGGTCAATTGGGTGACGATTTGTTTGAGAAACGCACCATGAAGTCGGTTTTACTCGATGCCATGTTTAAATACAACGGTTGGGCCGCCATGATGAGTTATATGTCGAGAACCACCAATCAGAATGCGGTGACTGTGAATCCGGAGGATAGTACCCAAAGTAAGTATGTATTTGTAGGTAATGGGTTTGATTATCAGGCCAGTTACAATACCAAATCGAATTACGAATTTATAGCGCGCTATTCGATACAAAATGTAGGTGAAGACATCCAAACGTTGGCCCCCAATACCCGAGAATATTCGATAGGTGTCACCAAATACATTTGGGAACATGCCTTCAAATTACAAGCCGAGCTCAACTACGACACACTCAAATATTACGACGGATCTACCAAAAATAACTGGTACCTGCGTTTTCAGGTTGAAATCGGGATTTAAAATACAAGCCTCTTCGGAGGCTTTTTTTATTTAATAGCTTCTTAACTTTTGTTTTAGGGTTATATAGTTACCTTTAAACATCCAAAACATATTCCTATGAAAAAAAATATTTTATTCGCTGCGGTTGCCTTAACTATGGTTTTTCAAACTCAAGCCCAACTCAAAGCCATCGACTATCAAGACGGTCAGGAAATTTTAAGTGGCTTTGGGAGTCCCCCTGCTAAAGCACTTAAAGAAAATCCGGGCGTTTTGGTTTTACCGGCTTGGTTAGGTGTGGACGAACACGCTAAAGAAAGCGCCAAAATGCTCTCCGAATTGGGATATTATTCGTTTGTAGCGGATATATACGGTAAAAATAACCGACCGGCCAATACCCAAGAAGCCGGAGCTAAAGCAGGATACTACAAAAAGAATTACCTCGAATATCAAAAACGAATCCAATTGGCTTTAAACGAACTAATCAAGCTTGGCGCCAATCCCGATAAAATTGTCGTTATCGGCTATTGTTTTGGCGGCACCGGAGCAATCGAGGCGGCGAGAGCCAACCTCAAAGTACAAGGTGTGGTTTCATTTCACGGTGGCCTAGGTCGTGATGCCTCGAGAACCATCAACAAAATCACTCCCAAAGTATTGGTGCTTCATGGTGCTGATGACTTTTATGTACCCAAAGAAGAAATCGAAAACTTTCAAAGCGAAATGCGCACCGCCGAGGCCGATTGGCAAATGAATTACTATGCCGATGCGGTTCATGCTTTTACGCACAAAGATGCGGGAAGCGACAAGAAAAAAGGCGTAGCCTATAACGAAAAAGCAGACAAACGTTCGTGGCAAGCCTTATTGAGTTTTCTGAAAGAAGTGTTGTAAAATAATTTTTTTCCATTTGAAAAGCCCAAAACCGTTCTCGTTTTGGGCTTTTCTTTGAGGTTATAAAATACAAAAGCCGACCTGGAGCGATCGACTTATGCGGTGAGGTGTAACTTCCTTTACGGAATCCTCGTGGCAAATATAAGATAAAGTTTTCAGTTAGCAGTCACAGTTTACAGTTATTTTAAATCGTGCCGACTGCGACTGCTAACGGTTTACGCTTCTTTTTGTCCCATCATCATCAAATAGGCTTTCAAAAACTCATCCAGGTTACCGTTCATAACGCCGTCAACATCACTGGTTTCATAACCGGTGCGAACGTCTTTCACCAATTTGTAGGGATGCATTACGTAATTTCGAATTTGCGAACCCCATTCGATTTTCATTTTGCCGGCTTCAATATCGCTGCGCATTTCCTGGCGTTTTTTCAATTCAATTTCATACAACTGCGAGCGCAACATTTGCATCGCTCGTTGACGATTGTCTTGTTGCGAGCGCGTTTCCGAACACTGAATCTGAATGCCGGTAGGTTTGTGAAATAACTGTACTTTGGTTTCTACCTTATTTACGTTTTGGCCGCCCGCACCACTCGAACGCGAAGTAATGATTTCTATATCGGCGGGGTTGATTTCAATTTCAATACTGTCATCCACTAACGGGTATACGTATACAGAAACAAACGACGTATGGCGTTTGGCATTACTGTCAAAAGGAGATATGCGCACCAATCGGTGTACGCCGTTTTCGCCTTTCAAATAGCCAAAAGCAAAATCGCCTTCAATTTCCAAAGTCACCGTTTTAATGCCGGCCACATCGCCTTCCTGAAAGTTGAGTTCTTTGACTTTGTAGCCTTGGTTTTCCGCCCACATTAAATACATCCGCATCAACATCGAAGCCCAATCACAGCTTTCGGTACCTCCGGCACCGGCGGTAATTTGGAGTACCGCACTCAAACTGTCGCCTTCATCCGACAACATATTGCGGAATTCCAAATTTTCAATATGATTATTGGCTAACTCGTACTGATGATCGAGCTCCGCTTCGGTCGCATCGCCGTCTTTAAAGAATTCGTAGGTAATTTGAAGCTCTTCGGTCAAGCTTTCGGCCTTGTTAAAATCTTCCACCCATTTTTTCTTCGAGCGGAGATTTTTTACAATATTTTCGGCTTCCTTAGCGTTGTTCCAAAAATCGGGCGCAAGCGTTTTTTCCTCTTCGTTGGTAATTTCAATCAGCTTGGCATCAATGTCAAAGATACCTCCTCAACGCACCAAGGCGTTCTACTATACCTTTTATTTGTTCGGTATTTGTCATAAATAATGTAGTTTTGTGTTTTTAAAATTAGGAGCTCATCCGGCTGTACACTGTATCTTTTTCCCGGTTCTCGATACTTTTTGTTTCGTCACTTCGAGTGGCCGCTTTGGCGGACGTATCGAGAAGCGAAACAAAAAACTCGAACTGACGGGAAAAAGGATGCCGTTCCCATCCGGGCTAAGGATCCCGTACAAAAATAGACTATCTGACTTTCATATGGAAATAAATTTAATCAGCGATACCGTAACCAAACCGTCTCCCGAAATGTTGCAAGCCATGTTCAATGCCAAAGTAGGGGATGACGTGTTCAAGCAAGACCCTACCGTAAATGCTTTTGAAAAAATGGTAGCCGATTTATTCGGTAAGGAAGCCGCTTTGTTTTTCCCTTCAGGTACGATGGCCAACCAAACCGCTATTAAACTCAATACCAATCCGGGAGACCAAATCATTTGCGATAAATGGTCGCACATCCATTTGTACGAAGCCGGTGGCGCTTCGTTTAACAGTGGCGTGAATTTCAATTTACTCGACGGTAACCGCGGGATGATTACGGCCGAACAAGTCGCTTCCGGGATTAACGATCCCGAATTTTACCACGCGCCTCTATCCAAAATGGTAGGTATAGAAAACACCACCAATAAGGGCGGTGGCGCTTGTTATGATATCGAAGAGCTGCAAAAAATTAAGCAAGTTTGTGTCGACCACAATCTCAAATACCATTTAGATGGCGCTCGTTTGTGGAATGCTTTGGTCGCCAAAAAACAACATCCGAAACAGTTTGGCGTTTTGTTTGATACCATTTCGGTGTGTTTTTCCAAAGGATTAGGGGCGCCTATTGGTTCCGTGCTGATTTCCGATGCCGAAACCATGCACAAAGCCTTACGTATCCGGAAAATATTCGGCGGCAACATGCGCCAATCGGGTTATTTGGCGGCAGCGGGAATTTATGCGTTACAAAACAACATTACACGCTTAGAAGATGATCATCGCCGTGCCAGAGAATTAGGACAGGTATTGGAACAACTGTCTTGGGTAGCCCATGTGGCCCCGACAGAAACCAATATCGTCATTTTTGAAGTCAAATCTCCGCTAACCGAGAAACAAGTCATTGAAACCCTGAAAGCCAAAGGCATACTCATCAGTTCTATGGGTCAAGGGAAACTGCGTATGGTAACGCATCTCGATTACAAACAAGTGTTGCACGAATACGTCTTGGAGCATTTAACTAAAATCAAATTCTAAAAGAACTTATCCATTCCCGGAATATTCGGCATGCCTTCTTTGGCTACGGCCGCTAATTCAGTTTCGTTGACGCTCGAGGCTCTTTCAATAGCCTTGTTCAATACCAAAATCAAATAGTCTTCCAATTGTTCTTTATCGGCCAAAAGACTATCATCAATGGTCACCGATTTCAGAGTTCTGTTGGCGGTTAGGGTCACTTTGAGCAACCCGTCGTGACTTTGTTCATCAATCAAAACGGTATGCAAGCGTTGTTTTGTAGCTTCTATTTTTTGTTGGGTTTCTTTCAGTTTACCCATCATATTCATCATATCTCCAAACATGGTTTCTAAAATTTAGGCTCCAAAAATAAGTAATGTTTGTTAATTTTTACGTTTATAACTTCCGACAGGAACAAAAATATAGGCTTGCATAATACTTATTTTTGTAAATGATTTTAGCCTATAATTCATGACCGATACCAACATACTTC
This sequence comes from Flavobacterium sedimenticola, assembly GCF_030053345.1. Classification (GTDB taxonomy): domain Bacteria; phylum Bacteroidota; class Bacteroidia; order Flavobacteriales; family Flavobacteriaceae; genus Flavobacterium; species Flavobacterium sedimenticola. The sequence continues at coordinate 91,989 of NZ_JASGBP010000011.1, read as the reverse complement.
CGCCAAAAGCCAAAATAATTCCCAAACAGCTCGAAAAACACGGGCATGTTCGTACTGATAATTACTATTGGCTCAACGAACGGGACAATCCGGAAGTGATTGCGTATTTAAATCAGGAAAACGACTATTACCGACAAGCGACTGCTCATACCAAAGCGTTTCAGGAAGCCTTGTTTGCCGAAATGAAAGCCCGGATTAAAGAAGACGATGAATCGGTGCCGTATTTCTACAACGGCTATTACTACATTACGCGTTTCGAAAAAGGCAAAGATTACCCGATTTATTCTCGTAAAAAAGGCAGTTTGGAAGCGCCCGAGGAAATTATGTTTGACTGCAATGAAATGGCTAAAGGGCATGCTTACTTCAACTTGTCAGGTTTGAGCGTCAGTGAAGATAATGTTTGGGCGAGTTTTGGCGTCGATACTGTTTCGAGAAGGCAATACACCATTCAGATTAAAAATTTACAAACCGGTGAAATTCTTCCGGTAAAAATAGAAAACACTACCGGTGGTGCTACTTGGGCTGCCGATAATTGCACATTGTTTTACACTCGCAAAGATGCCCAGACTTTGCGTTCGGATACGATTTACAAACACAAGCTCGGGACCGATACTACCGAAGATGTGTTGGTTTTCTTCGAAAAAGATGAGACTTTTGATGTTTCGGTGTACAAATCCAAATCTAAAAAATACATTATCATTAGTTCGAGCAGTACCTTGACGTCCGAGTACCGCATGGTGTTAGCCACCACGCCCGATGCCAAATTTACGGTTTTTCAAAAAAGGACGCGCGGATTGGAATATTCGATGTCGCATTTTGAGGATCATTTTTACATCGTTACCAACAAGGATAAGGCCACCAACTTTAAGTTGATGAAAACACCGGAAACCGCTATGACCAAAGAAAATTGGGTAGATGTGATTCCGCATCGCGAAGACGTATTGCTGGAAGATATTGACATTTTTGCGAATTATTTGGTGGTTTCGGAGCGCTTCAATGGTTTGAATCAAATTCGGATTATAACGTGGAGTGGCGCCGAAGAATATTACTTGCCGTTTGATAGCGAAACCTATACCGCGTACACCACCACGAATCTCGATTTTGATACTGAGGTATTGCGATACAGTTTTCAGTCTTTAGCGACACCTTCCTCGGTGATTGATTTCAACATGAAAACGAAAGCCAAAACGGTTTTAAAAGAGCAGGAAGTTTTGGGCGGAAAGTTTAATAAGGCCAATTATACCGAAGAGCGCGTTTGGGCTACCGCACAAGACGGAACTCAAGTGCCAATCTCTATGGTATACCGAAAAGGGTTGTCTAAAAACGGCAACAATCCGACGCTATTGTATGCCTACGGTTCGTATGGCGCTACGATGGATTGTTATTTTTCGACGGTGCGATTGTCGTTACTCGATCGGGGTTTTATTTTTGCTATTGCTCATATCAGAGGCGGTGAAGACTTGGGCAGAGCCTGGTATGACAACGGCAAGCTGTTAAAAAAGAAAAATACGTTTACCGATTTTATCGATTGCTCCCGGTTTTTAATTGACAGCAAGTATACATCGGTCAAGCATTTGTATGCCGAAGGCGGCTCAGCGGGCGGACTCTTGATGGGTGCCGTGGTCAACATGGCGCCATACTTGTACCATGGCGTTATTGCACAGGTGCCGTTTGTAGATGTTGTCACCACAATGTTGGATGAAACCATTCCGCTTACCACCGGTGAGTACGACGAATGGGGCAACCCGAATCAAAAAAAGTACTACGATTATATGCTTTCGTATTCGCCCTACGATAATGTAACGGCTCAGGATTATCCCAACATGTACATTTCTACCGGATTGCATGATTCTCAGGTGCAATATTGGGAACCGGCCAAATGGGTCGCTAAATTGAGAGTGTTAAAAACAGACAACAATCAATTGTACTTAGATACGAATATGGATGCGGGTCATGGTGGCGCTTCGGGAAGGTTTGAAGCCATTAAAGAAATCGCCAAAGAATACAGTTTTTTGTTAGATTTAGAAGGAATAAAAAGATAGTTTAAAATATTTTATTAAATTTGCAACGTTCGGAGGTCTGTAAATCGGACTTTATAACATGCCTTGACTAATTTATTTTATGAAAGAAGATATAAAAGCTCACGATAATGTGCTAAGTTTAATTGGGAATACCCCGTTAATTAAACTGAATAAAATCACAGAATCTTTACCGGGTAACTTTTATGCTAAGGTTGAAGCGTTCAACCCCGGGCATTCCACCAAAGATAGAATAGCATTATATATCATTGAAGAAGCTGAAAGGCAAGGAATTTTAACTCCCGGCGATACCATCATCGAAACAACATCGGGTAATACCGGTTTCAGTTTGGCCATGGTAAGTATCATCAAAGGGTACAATTGCATTTTAGCGGTGAGTTCAAAATCTTCCAAAGATAAAATTGACATGTTACGCAGTTTAGGAGCCAAAGTATATGTTTGTCCGGCGCATGTTTCTGCCGATGATGAGCGTTCCTATTATAATGTGGCGAAGCGTTTACACGAAGAAACCAAAGGTTCCATTTACATCAATCAATATTTCAATCAACTAAATATTGATGCGCATTACAAATCAACCGGTCCTGAAATTTGGGAGCAAACCAACGGTAAAATCACCCACTTGGTGGCTTGCAGCGGAACCGGAGGAACCATTTCGGGTGCTGCGAAATTTTTAAAAGAAAAAAATCCGAATATCCGAATTTTAGGCGTGGATGCTTTTGGTTCGGTATTAAAAAAATACCACGAAACCAAAGAATTTGATGCCGATGAAATTTACCCGTATCGCATTGAAGGTTTGGGGAAAAACTTAATTCCAACCGCCACTGATTTCGATTCGATTGACCACTTTATGAAAGTGACCGACGAAGAAAGTGCGCACACTACCCGCGAAATAGCCAAGAAAGAAGGTTTGTTTGTGGGCTATACTTCCGGAGCGGTAATGCAAGCCATTAAGCAATATGCCGAAGAAGGTGAGTTTGACGAAAACAGCAATGTGATTGCTATTTTCCCGGATCACGGTTCCCGTTATATGAGCAAAGTATTTAGTGATGACTGGATGAATGAACAAGGGTTTTTTGACAGTATTAATGCTGAAGAAGTACAAAAAGTAGAGTTTATTAAATAGACTGTTCCGTCTGTCTTCAATTTAGATATAGAGAACGCCAAGCTTTTGCTTGGCGTTTTTGTATTTAAAAAATCGTTGCTGAGTTATAGCCCCGATTGCAGCGAAAATCCTTTTTTAGTTGGTTATTCAATGGTCCTCTGACATTGCTTCGACACGCTTAGCCTGATATTGAATTAGCTGACCAACTAAAAAAGATTGCAACGGAAAGCGGGAGCAGGGTTAAAAAAAGCGGAGTTGGTGTGCTCCTAAAAAAAAACTCCAAGCAATAGGCTTGGAGTGGATGGTTTGTGCTGAAAAATGTGACCGTTAATTATTCCTGCATGGTGTGATACACGTTCATCACATCGTCGTCTTCTTCAATTTTTTCCAATAATTTTTCGACATCGGCCACTTGTTCCGGCGTAAGCGCTTTGGTGATTTGCGGAATGCGTTCAAAACCCGAAGACAAGATTTCGAGTCCGCGGTTTTCCAGTTCTTTTTGGATGGCACCAAAGCTTTCGAACGGCGCGTACATCACGATACCGTCTTCGTCGGCGAAGATTTCTTCTACCCCGAAATCAATCATTTCGAGTTCCAGTTCTTCGACATCCTGTCCTTCGGCCGGGATGCGGAAATTACAAGTATGGTCGAACATAAATTCTACCGAGCCTTGCGTACCGAGCGTTCCGTTACATTTATTGAAATAGCTGCGGATGTTGGCTACGGTACGGTTGTTATTGTCGGTGGCCGTTTCGATAAGAATGGCGATGCCGTGTGGGGCATAGCCTTCGAATAATACTTCTTTGAAATTGGCGGTATCTTTGTCGGATGCTTTTTTGATGGCGCGTTCCACATTGTCTTTCGGCATGTTGGCCGCTTTGGCATTCTGAATCACCGCTCTCAAACGCGAGTTGGTTTCCGGATTCGGTCCGCCTTCTTTCACTGCCATTACAATATCTTTTCCAATGCGAGTAAACGTTTTGGCCATAGCCGACCAGCGTTTCATTTTACGGGCTTTTCTAAATTCAAATGCTCTTCCCATTTCTGATAGAATTTTTAATTGCTAAATTGATTGCAAAAATAACGTAATATTCGGTTAATGCAAACAAATTAACCCACAGGAACGTGCGTCGAAATGAAGGTGTCTCCGGCACTGTTCCAACCGTTGATTACAGCATTGTTTTCCTGATAATTGGTATTGTTTATTTTGTTGTAGTTTTCAATTTCTTTATTGATTTGTTTGACCATACCGTTGTAGTTGTCAATCTCTTCCTTGGTTCGGTCTTTATCCGATTTAGATTCGAGTGATTTTTTAGCGCTTTCGAATTTTTCGTTGAACATTAAAAACTCGATTACTTTCGGTGCAAACTGTTGGCCTTCTTTTTTGTAATATTCCAATGCTTTTTTGGTGGCCGTTACCATCGAATTGTCGGCGTTGAACGGTTTGATGGTTTTGAGTTTTTCCAAACCTTCATCGGCATATTGAATTAGGGTTGCCGCATTTTGTTGGATGGCACCGATATCACTTTTCTTGATGGCTTCGGAGAGGTACAAATCGGTTACATTGGCCTTGAAAAAGATTAAGTATAACTGGGTATGGTATTCAAAGACTTCGTTTGAAATCTTGATTTTTTTGCTCAGTTCACTGGAGTCTTCGGTTAGTTTAATGTTGTATTTGGCACAGAATTTTTTCTGCGCCAAATTGGCTTTTTCATTTTCGGCTTCAATCTTTTTGTTCACCAAATCACGCATCATGATATACGCTTCCATAGCGTCGTAGGATTGCTCGGCAACTTCTTGCATGTCGATAATTTTATCGTATTCTTCGTTGATGTTTTTTTCGGAGATGGCCAAATAATCGATGATTTGATCCCGGAATTCGGTATCACCTTGGTAGCCGTTTTGCAACGCAGCAATCTTTTTACTCGCAGTTTGAATGCTCTTCACCAAAAGTTTACGGGTATTGTCGATGCGACGCGCACTTTTGGAATGCGCCACGGCAGAAGTGTATTTCCACATACTTTTGGAAATGGATTCCTGCTCTTTGCCGATGTAATTCAGGTAGTCGAGCGGTGACTTAAATTCTTGCGCTTCTGTATTAAAAGTGATAATAAATATAAAAACAGCTAAAAAATTAAATTTCATTAGTTTACGGTTTATAATTTTTAATGTCATCCAAGATGTTTAACGACTCCAAAATATGGTAATTGGTTTTAACTTCTTTGACTCTTTCAGTAGTACAACTTTTTAAATAATCGTCAAATTTTTGAGATTCCTCATCTATCGAATTTTGGCTTACGTCGACAGGATATACTTTTTCGCTCACGGTTTTGATTTCTTTCCACAAGCTGTTGATTTTTTTGACATCATCAAAAACGGCCGAAAACTGCAATAGAATAGGAGGTAAATCGCCATCGTATAGCGGATTGATGCGGTCGTTTAATTTTTGTATGGCCATAGCATTTTCATCCTTTTCGAGCCGTTTCTTTTCCGCTTCTACCACAGTGCTCTTCATAACGTCATTCGGTAGGCGATTGAATTTGAGCTGGATCGGAATTTCATCATTTTTCAGGGCTGTTTTATAACTGTCTTCACGCGGCATCTGCTTGTCGAATAACAATGGAAGTGTAACATCGGGCGTAATGCCGGAGTATTGATTGCTCTTTCCGGTTACCCGATAAAATTTTTCTAAAGTAAGTTTCAAAAACTCATCGTTTTCATCGGTTAACGGAAAAATGCGTTGCATGGAAGCTTTGCCCAAAGAGCGATTTCCTACGATGATGGCTCTGTTGTAATCTTGCATGGCATTGGCAAAAAATTCACTTGCCGAAGCCGAAAATCCGTTAATCATAACCACCATCGGCCCGGTATAAATACTACCACGGTGCATGTCTTTGATGATTTCTTTCTTGTTTTTATGGTTGTTCATTAAGGCTAAGGGCCCAACATCAATAAATAACCCCGACAACTTGATGGCTTCTTCCATAGAACCACCGCCGTTGTTTTGAACATCGATGATGAGGCCGTCAATGTGATCTTCTTGTAATTTGTAGACTTCTTTGGCAACATCATTACTCACACTGGAAATACCGCTTTCGAACGTGGCGTAAAAACTCGGAATCCGAATGTAACCGTAATACTGATTTCCCTTTTTGAGTTTAAAGCTGAAGACATTGTTTTGATAGTCTCTCATGACTTTTTTGCTCAAGCGCACACTGTAAATTTCTCCGCTTTTTTTACGGAAGGTAAAATCGGCTGTCTTGTATTGATTGGAACTGATGATTTCATCAATTTTTTTCATCGAAGCACAGGCAATTTCATATTCTTCGTTTTGATGTTTTATTTTGAGTAATTGATCGCCTTTGTCAATCTTTTCGGTAAAATAGGCCGAACTGCCCGGAATGATATCATCCACGGTCATTTCATCTTTTTCAGTCATCGAAACATACAGGCCGAATGACAAATTATCGGAACTCACTGCGGAGTAAAATGAGGACTTTTCGCTTTGCGAAAAATATTCGGTATGCGGATCAAAATAAGAACAAAAAGCATTATAGAAAGCCGAGTTGAACTCGTCTCGGGTTAATTCAAGATTATCTGTTTTGCATCTGTATCGGTCTAAAATTTTAGCCTTACCGGCAACAGCCAATGGTTCGAAATGGGCAACTAACGAATCTTTGTTGGTACTCAATTCCGCTATATCTCGAAGAATATTGAATAAAATTCGTTTTTTGTACAAGTGTTTCAGTTCCTTTTCTTCATTAACAAAAGGAAACGCCTTTTTGGAAAATTCAATCTTTTCGGTGCTCGAAAAAGCAAAAGGTTCGTTCTCGATACTTTGCAGGATTCTTTTGTAGCGCTCAACAGTTTTGTTGTAGGCTCCATAAAATTCATCCAAAAAAGCACAATTACCACTGTTGATGTAATCGTCAATTTGAAGCTCATACTTTTTCAGCGCGTTTATTTCAGACTGTAAAAACAGGCGATGGTCTTCGTCAATCGCATCTAAAAAGGTATTAAAAACATAAACCGATAAACTGTCGTCTATCGGTTTGGGTTTGTAGTGATTTTCCTGAATGAGCAGGTTGATTTTGGCCAAGGTTTTGCATGGGTTTTTTGGGGTTTGGCCCAAAAGAAAACCCGGTATACAAACCAATACTGACAAGAATCTGATCACAGTGTTTATTTTTTATAAAAAGGAAGCTTCACTACTTTCGCTTTTACGTTATTATTTCGAATTTGAATATAGATTTCGGAATCAACAGCTGAGAATTCCGTTTTTACATAACCCATGCCAATTCCCTTGCCCAAAGAGGGTGCCATAGTTCCCGAAGTTACGATGCCTATATTGTTGCCGTTGGCATCTACAATTTCGTAATCGTGACGGGGAATACCGCGCTCTAATAATTCAAAGCCTACTAATTTTCGGCTTACGCCGTTTTCTTTTTGTTTTTTCAGATTTTCGGAGTTTACGAAATCTTTGGTGAATTTGGTAATCCATCCCAAACCGGCCTCCAATGGTGAAGTGGTATCGTTGATGTCGTTACCGTATAGACAGAATCCCATTTCCAAACGCAGGGTGTCACGCGCCGCTAAACCAATTGGTTTGATGCCGAAAGCCGCACCGGCTTCGAAGACTTTATTCCAAATTTGTTCGACTTCCGAATTTTTACAATATATTTCAAATCCACCCGAACCGGTATAACCTGTGGCGGAAATGATAACGTTTTCAATGCCGGCAAAGGGTCCGACTTCAAAATGGTAATATTTAATAGCGGATAAATCCACTGAAGTCAGTGATTGCATCGCTTCAACCGCTTTCGGCCCTTGAATGGCCAACAACGAATAATCATCCGACAGGTTTCGCATGTCAACCCCTACATCGTTGTGTGCGCTGATCCAATTCCAATCTTTTTCGATATTAGAGGCATTAACCACCAGTAAATATTGATCTTCTTTCATGCGATATACGATTAAATCGTCCACAATTCCACCTTCATTGTTAGGCAAGCAAGAATATTGGGCACGACCTATTTCGAGTACGGAAGCGTCGTTAGATGTTACTTTTTGAATTAACGCCAAAGCATTTGTACCGGTCAATAAAAATTCACCCATATGAGAAACGTCAAAAACGCCTACGTTATTTCTAACAGTTTCGTGCTCGGCATTGACACCTTCATATTGCACCGGCATGTTGTATCCGGCAAACGGTACCATTTTAGCACCTAATTTTTCATGAACGTGTGTTAAAGCTGTATTTTTCATTTTATTTGTTTGGAATTATATTGAGTTTGTTGTTTGTGTATTGTTATCCTCAGCTTGTCGAAGGATTATTTTCTTACGAATGGCGGCAAGAGTTTAGTACTGACCTCACCAAAACCGATACGAATGGAACTGTTTTGGCAATATCCTTTCATAATTACAGTGTCGTTGTCGTTGATGAATTTACGCTCGGTACCATCATTCATGATTAACGGATTTTTACCACCCCAGGTTAGTTCCAACATCGAACCAAAGCTGTCCGGCGTTGGTCCCGAAATCGTTCCCGAACCCATCATATCGCCCGAATTCACGCGACAACCGTTAGAGGTGTGATGTGCTAATTGTTGCGACATTGACCAATACATGTATTTAAAATTGGATTTGGAAACCAACGTAGGTTCTACATTTTCGGGTTCGATATAGACTTCTAAGTTGATATCAAAGGCGTGTTTTCCTTTTTGTTGTAAATAGGGTAGCGGCATCGGTTCCTGATTTGGACCTTTGCAACGGAACGGCTCCAAGGCATCCATGGTTACAATCCACGGAGAAATCGAAGAGGCAAAGTTCTTGGCCAAAAACGGTCCGAGCGGAACGTATTCCCATTTTTGAATGTCACGTGCACTCCAATCGTTCAATAAAACCATACCAAAGATGTAATCTTCCGCTTCCGTCACCGGAATATTTTCACCCATAATGTTGGCATCGGTAGTAATAAAGGCGGTTTCCAGTTCAAAATCGACTAAACGAGACGGACCAAAAACCGGAGTTGTTTCACCATTAGGAAGGGTTTGTCCCATGGGGCGGTGTACCGGAATACCGGACGGAATAATCGTAGAGCTTCTGCCGTGATACCCCACCGGTATATGAAGCCAATTAGGTAAAAGGGCATTAGCCGGATCTCGGAACATTTTACCGACGTTAGTAGCGTGTTCCCGACTCGAATAAAAATCGGTGTAGTCTCCGATTAGCACCGGCAATTGCATTTCCACATCTTCTATTTTGAAAATAACAATCTCCCGATGTTCCTGATTGTCTCTCAGTTTGGGATTATTGATTTCAAAAATGTCACTGATTCGATTGCGAACCAAGCGCCATGTTTTTTTTCCGTCAGAAATAAAATCATTCAAGGTATCCTGCATAAACATATCATCGGTGAGTTCGATACCTTCAAAGTAGTTGAGCTGTTGCAGCGCGCCTAAATCAATAGCATAATCCCCAATTCGGGTTCCGATGGTAATGACGTCATCTTTCGTTAAAAATACGCCAAACGGTATATTTTGAATGGGGAAGTCACTGTTTTCGGGGACAGTAAGCCATGATTTTCTCTTGGGATTGTTAGTTGAATTGGGCATGGTATTGTTTGTTTTGTTGTTGAAAAATTACGCAATCAAATATATCATTTACTATCAAAGTAACAAACCATTTTTGTAATTTTGACCTCAATTTAACGAAATATATTCAAATGCAACGCGACGAACAAATTTTTGACTTAATTCTTGAAGAACAAGACAGACAAATTCAAGGAATCGAACTGATTGCTTCTGAGAACTTTGTGAGTGATCAGGTAATGGAAGCCGCCGGTTCTGTACTGACTAATAAATATGCAGAAGGTTATCCCGGTAAGCGCTATTACGGCGGTTGCGAGGTAGTAGACGTAATTGAACAAATTGCGATTGATCGTGCTAAAGCTTTATTCGGTGCCGAATATGCTAATGTACAACCGCATTCGGGTTCGCAAGCCAACACTGCGGTTTTTGCTGCTTGTTTGAAACCGGGTGATAAAATTTTAGGATTCGATTTATCCCACGGCGGGCACTTAACCCACGGTTCTCCGGTGAATTTTTCCGGAAAATTATACAGTCCGGTATTTTACGGAGTAGAAAAAGAAACCGGTGTGTTGAATTACGATAAAATCCAGGAAATTGCCACCAAAGAACAGCCGAAAATGATTATTGCCGGAGCTTCGGCTTATTCCCGCGATATGGATTTTAAACGTTTCCGTGAAATCGCCGATAGTGTCGGGGCTTTGTTGCTAGCCGATATTTCTCATCCGGCCGGTTTGATTGCCAAAGGATTGATGAACGATCCGATTCCGCATTGTCATATCGTGACCACTACGACGCACAAAACGTTGCGCGGACCAAGAGGCGGTATGATTATGATGGGTAAAGATTTCCCGAATCCATGGGGATTAACCACACCAAAAGGTGAAATCCGAATGATGTCACATGTCTTGGATATGTCTGTTTTCCCGGGCAACCAAGGTGGACCGTTAGAGCATATCATAGCAGCCAAAGCTGTTGCTTTTGGCGAAGCGTTGTCGGATGAGTTTTTTACCTATGCGCTACAAGTTCAAAAAAATGCCAAAGCCATGGCAGAAGCATTCGTGAAAAGAGGCTACAATCTTATTTCGGGCGGGACCGATAATCACATGATGCTTATCGATTTGAGAAACAAAAACATCACCGGTAAAGACGCTGAAATTGCCTTAGGCAAAGCCGAAATCACGGTGAATAAAAATATGGTGCCTTTTGATGACAAATCGCCTTTTGTCACTTCCGGAATTCGTGTGGGAACTCCGGCCATCACCACGCGTGGTTTGGTGGAAAGCGACATGGAAACGATAGTCGATTTAATCGATCGGGTGTTGATGAATGCAGCCAATGACGAATTGTTAGAACAAATTGCCGACGAGGTAAACGACATGATGAGCGAAAGAGCCATTTTTGTTTACTAAAATAGCATAACCCTTTATTATACCAACCTTCAAAAGTAATTTTGAAGGTTTTTTTAAATCATTTGTATGTCAGTACTCAAACTCAAACTGCCTACCGACCCGAGATGGGTGAATATCGTGGAAAGCAACATCGGAGAAATCCTGAGCGATCATGCCTGGTGTGAGCAAAAAGCCGCCACCAATGCGATTAATCTCATCATCAATAATTCGGAAAAAGAAGATCTGGTGACCGCGATGTTGGCCATTTCCATCGAAGAAATGGAGCATTTTAAAATGGTTCACGATATAATCAAACAGCGGGGTTTAACACTTGAACGAGAGCGCAAAGACGATTATGCTAACGAGTTGGCCAAATACATGAAGCAGTCTTCCGATGGGAGCCGCGAAAGTGGTTTGATTGAGCGCTTGCTTTTTGCTGCCATGATTGAAGCCCGCAGTTGTGAGCGCTTCAAAGTATTGTCTGAAAATATTAAAGATGCCGAACTGGCGAAATTTTACCGCGATTTGATGGAGAGCGAAGCCTCGCATTATACAACTTTTATCGGTTTTGCCCGAAAATATGCCGAGACTGTTGACGTTGATAAACGTTGGCAGGAATGGTTGGATTTTGAAGCCCAAGTCATCGCTAGGTACGGTACCAAAGAAACGGTTCACGGTTAATGATTACAATTCCCTCTTTATGAGGGGTTTTTTATGACAAATGTTAGGCTTCTTACCGGTCAATTATTGTAAATTTGGCTTATTCAACGCGTAATCTCTACAGTAATGAAGTTTTTCCATCCCTGCTGTTGCTCTCTTTTTCTCCTTCTAATTATATCCTGTTCGAAAAGTGATAATGGTGAAATCAAGCCCGTAAAAGGCGACATCACCGAAAGTGTCTATGCGTCGGGTGTGGTCAAGTCCGAAAACCAATATACCGTATATGCTACGGTTAGCGGCGTATTGCAAAAAATAGAGGTTACGGCCGGACAAACGGTTTCGATGGGACAGCCGTTGTTTCAAATTGAAAGTGATAAAGCGGCATTAAGTACCGAAAATGCCCGATTGGCGTATCAGTTGAGCAATGAAAACAGTCGTTATATTCAGGATAAAATTGCCGAGATGGAAGCCAAAGTACAGGCAGCCAAAGACAAGCTGGCATTAGATCAATCGGTTTACAATCGCAACAAGAATATCAAACAATACAACATTATTTCAGAAGTCGAATATGAGCGAGTGGAGTTGGCGTACAAAAATTCTAAATCCAATTATGAAGCGGCTCTGAAGCAGCTTTCTCAGTTAAAATTGCAATTGCAAAACGAACAACGCCGCAGTAACATCAACCTTAAACTCAATGAAGAATCACAGAGTGATTTCACGGTTAAAAGTGCCATTGGCGGTGAACTGTTTGATGTATTGGTTAAAGAAGGTACACTGGTTAATCCGCAAACACCTTTGGCCATTATCGGCGAAAAGAATGCGTACCTGCTCGAATTGGATGTCGATGAAAATGATATGGTTCGGGTGAAATTAGGACAAAAACTAATTGTGACTATGGACAGTTATCAAGGCAAAGCATTTGAAGCTACCGTGGATAAAATCTATCCGATTATGGATGTTCGTTCGCGTACTTTCAAAATAGAGGCGCATTTTGTTACCTTACCGGAAAAGTTATACCCAAACCTCACGGCTGAAGCCAACATAGTAATCAGAACCAAAAAAGAGGCACTTACTATTCCCAGAAATTATTTGATTGATAATCAATATGTCTTAGTCAATGGCGATGAAAAACGCAAAGTAAAAATTGGGCTCAGCGATTACCAGCATGTTGAAATTTTAGACGGATTGACCGCAGAAGAAACCATCTACAGACCGAAATAATGAATTTTAAACTTATCATCAATATTGCATTACACTTGCTGCGGGCGCGATTGAAACAAACGGTAGTGGCCGGCGTAGGTGTTACTTTCGGTATTGCCATGTTTATAACGTTGGTGAGTTTTATGAACGGAATGAATGATTTACTCGACGGTTTGATGCTCAATCGTACGCCACATGTTCGTTTGTATAACGAAATCAAACCTTCTGAAAATCAACCGATATCGTATGCGGAAAACTATAAAAACAATACCAATTTCATCGCTTCGGTCAAACCAAAAGATCGAGGTAAAGCCATCTACAACTGCAAATCAATCATACACGATTTAAAACAGGATGCGCGTATAGTGGATGTAGCCCCGAAAATCACAGCGCCGGTTTTTTTCAATTCGGGTACGATCGAAATTTCGGGTATTATCAATGGTATTGAGGTATTGGCAGAAGAAAAATTATTCAAAATCAGCGAATACATCATTGAAGGTCAGGTAGCCGATTTGCTGCAGAACAACAGTATTATTATCGGAAAAGGATTGGCTGACAAGATGTTATTAAAAAAAGGTGATATCATTAAAGTCACAACTTCCAAAGGCAATTTGGCGTCATTAAAAATTGTCGGGATTTCGCAGGTCGGCATTTCCGAAATAGACGATGTAATGAGCTACACATCCTTAGTTACCGCTCAAAAATTGTTAGGCGAACCTACTAATTATATTACCGATATCCAGGTGAAAACCTATGATATCAGCACGGCGCCGGCTTTGGCTGAGGAGTTTGCCGTAAAATACAATTTGGATACCATAGATTACCAAACGACCAATTCGCAATTTGAAACCGGGAGTTCTATTCGAAGCATTATTTCCTACGCCGTGGGTATCGTGTTGTTGATTGTGGCCGGTTTCGGGATTTACAATATTTTGAATATGATGATTTTTGAAAAGATGGACAGCATTGCGATTCTCAAAGCCACCGGATTTTCAGGAAATGATGTGAAGTGGATTTTTATTTCCCTTTCCATGGTCATAGGTATCGCCGGCGGTATTTTGGGATTGGTGTTTGGTTATATTTTTTCAAGTATTATCGATGCGGTTCCGTTTAACACCGCAGCGTTGCCTACCATCAAAACGTATCCTATCAATTACAATCCGATGTTTTATGTTATCGGAATTGCTTTTGCGTTGGTTACTACTTTTATTGCCGGGTTATTTCCGGCGCTGAAAGCCAGCCGAATAGATCCGGTGGAAATCATTAGAGGAAAATAAATGAGTAATATTGTTTTAGAAACCAAAGGTTTGACCAAATACTTTTACGACCCGATTCAATTTCAGGTCTTGAAATCAATTAACATGAGTATTAATCACGGCGAATTTGTTTCCATTGTGGGAAAATCAGGCTGTGGAAAATCGACTTTACTTTATTTGCTTTCTACTATGGATACCGATTATGAAGGAGAAATCTACATGCATGAAGAATTGGTAACCGGTAAATCTGATAAAGAATTGGCTCAAATCAGAAACGAAAATATTGGTTTTGTTTTTCAGTTTCACTATTTGCTTTCGGAATATAATGTTTTAAAAAATGTAATGCTGCCGGGTATGAAGCTCAATAAATTGTCGGAAGAAGAAATTGAACATAACGCTATGGAACATCTTAAAACGCTCGAGATGCAGGATCAGGCCTTAAAAATGCCCAATCAGTTGAGTGGCGGCCAAAAACAACGTGTGGCCATTGCCAGGGCTCTAATCAACAATCCTTTGATTATTATGGGCGATGAGCCAACCGGAAATTTGGATAAAAAAAACAGCGATATTGTGTTCGATATTTTCAAGCATCTGACTCAGGACCACAACCAAACGATTTTAGTGGTTACGCATGACAATGATTTTGCGAGCCGAACGCAAAGAACCATCACCATGGAAGACGGAAGGATTATCCCTTAATCTTTTATAATCAAATCGTATTTTTCCAACAATCCTTTTAAGCCTTCGGTCGCAAAAACCGCTTTTTTGATTTTGTTTTTTTCGGGATCAAAAGCGTAGTCGTAGCTGGTGTAAAAATCGGCTTTGTTGGCAATGGTATCAATAAAAACGGCTCTTCTTAAATTACAATTATCAAATAACGCTTCAGTTAAATCGCAGCCCATAAAATCAACCGAAATCAGACTGCAATTGATGAATTGAATCTTGCGCAATTTCAACGCATAAAATTTGGCATAATCCAACAAACAATCTTTAAAGTGGAATTCGTGAATGACTTGGTCAGTCATGGCAAAATTTACGTTGGTAAAGTTACATTTGGTAAACCAAACCCCGCGAAACGAAACATAATTGATTTTGGCTTCTTTAAAATTACAATCCATAAAATTACAATCTACAAACGAAACCGTTTTAAAGGTACAATTGGTAAAGTCGCAATGACGAAACGTACAGTTTTCAAATTCCTTGTATTGGGTATTGTCGTCGTCAAAGATGTCGAATTGAAATTCCTGGTCTGTAATATAATCGGGGTGCATACGCTTTTTTTGGTCGATAAAGCTACTAATTTTTGTAATATTGACCCAGAAATAAAAGTGTATGCAACCTATCGGAACCGATTTTTTTAAGTTTTGTCCGCATTGCGGTTCACAAAACGTGCACTATTCCAATAATTTTAAATTGGATTGTAGTGCTTGCGGATTTGTTTTGTATCACAATATTGCGGCTGCGGTGGCCATTGTTTTTACGTTTGAAAACAAGCTATTGTTTACGGTACGCAATGTAGAACCCGACAAAGGGAAACTCGATTTACCCGGTGGTTTTATTGACCCCAATGAAACTGCAGAAGAAGCAGCCTGCCGGGAAATAAGAGAAGAAATTGGGCTGAATGTAATGCCTTCGGAACTTCGGTACCTAACCACGGCACCCAATAATTACTTGTATAAAAATGTGGCGTACCGAACACTGGATATTTTTTATGAATATTCGCTCCAGTCTGAAGTCATCACCGTTAAAGCCGAAGATGAAATCAAAGCGCTGGTTTGGATTAGTCGGGAGGCAATCGACTTGGAAAAAATTGGCTTTGTTTCCGTCAGGAATGTAATTCGGAATTTTTATCAATCATAAAAACAATCAATCAATATGACCATTCATCAATCAAAAATCAGTAAAATTTTTAATCTTATTGTACAATCGCTTAAAGGCGAAGCACACGACTACACCCAAGGCAATGTAAAAATTGCCATTGTTTTGTTGGCGATTCCCATGATACTTGAGCTGAGCTTGGAATCGGTTTTTGCCGTAGTCGATATTTATTTTGTGGGGCATTTGCCCAATGCCGATGTAGCTGTGGCGACAGTCGGACTTACCGAAGCCGTGATTTCCTTGGTGTATACGTTAGGAATTGGCTTAAGTACGGGCGCCACAGCCATTGTAGCGCGTCGTGTGGGCGAAAAAGATTTTGAAGCCGCTTCTCGTTCCGGGGCGCAAGCCATTTGGATTTCATTTTTAATTTCCTTGGTAGTAGCCGGTTTAGGGTTTTATTTTGCCTCCGATATCCTGAGAATCATGGGAGCAAAGCCCGAGGTGATTGCCGAAGGAACGGCTTTTTCGCAAATTATTTTTGCCAGTAGTCCGGCTATTATTTTATTATTCTTAATTAACGGAATTTTTCGGGGTGCCGGCGATGCTGCTATGGCCATGCGAAGCTTGTGGTTGGCCAGTTTAATTAATATTGTTTTATGTCCGTTACTTATTTACGGATACGGTCCGTTTCCCGAATTGGGTTTGACCGGAGCGGCCGTTGCCACAGCTACGGGCAGAACGATAGGAGTAGTGTATCAATGTTGGCATTTGTTTTTGAAAAGCAGAACGATTAAAATTTATAAAAAGTATTTCCAACCCGATTTTGAAATCGTCAAATCGCTGTTGAATATATCAACTCCGGCTATGTTTCAGTTTTTTATCCAAAGCGGCAGTTGGATTATTTTAACGTACATTGTTTCCATTACCGGAAGTACCGATGCGAGCGCCGGCTATCAAATTGCGATACGAAATGTAGTGTTCTTTATTCTTCCGGCCTGGGGCTTAAGCAATGCAGCTGCTACTTTGGTAGGACAAAATTTGGGAGCCAAACAACCCGAACGTGCCGAAAAAAGCGTACTGCTGACTACCCGGTACAACGTGATATTCATGAGTTTGGTGACTTTTTTATTTGTGTGTTTTTCCGAAGCGATTATCGGGATTTACACTGCCAATGAAGTGATACTGCAGTACGGAAGCCAGGCCTTGCGCATCATAGGATTAGGCTATATTTTCTATGGTATCGGCATGGTGATGATTCAGTCGCTCAACGGAGCCGGTGATACTAAAACGCCGACGTGGATTAATATTTTTTGCTTTTGGATGATACAGATTCCGTTGGCTTGGTTTTTAGCCTTGTATTTAGAACTTGGGCCTGTTGGTGCTTTTATTGCCATTCCGGCAGCCGAAACCGTTTTAGCGGTATTGGCGTTTTACTTCTTCAAAAAAGGGAAATGGAAGGTCGTTGAAGTGTAAAATGGAAGCATAAAAAGATTTAAAAATAAAAAACGCTCAAATCTTTGAGCGTTTTTTTGTGACCTCGACAGGATTCAAACCTGTAACCTTCTGAGCCGTAATCAGATGCGCTATTCAGTTGCGCCACGAGGCCTTTTTGTGGCTGCAAATATAGGCATATTTGACAAACTTGCAAATCGATTGTGAAAATTAAAGCAATATTTTTTTGTTATCCAATGCTCTCGAAGTAACATAGTAGCGCCAGGCAATAATCGCCAATTGCCATTTTTTGGCTTTGGTTAAATCTAATTGTTGTTTGGTAAAGCTCGGTAAAATGAGCTTATTGAGTTTTGCTAAAATGGTAAACATAATGGTTTGCTTTGATATTGACCAAGATAAAAAAAAACCGCTGAACAGCGGTTTTCTTTGTTATACTTTTTGTGTTTTCAAACGGGATTTCGTTTTTTGGAGTTCTTTTTTAGCGTTTTCGAGTTCTTCTTTGGCTTTCTCTAATTCCTTTTTAGAATCTTCCAAGGCTTTCTCGTTAGCCTGTTTGTCGTCCTTACTGTCTTTTTGTTTCATTAACTCGTCCAATTGCTGTTGCATTTTTTTCATTTGCTCAGCCAAACCATCAGGGCCATTGAAATTGAAGTGATAAATGTCATCATGGTTAAAGTTTTCTGTTTTGTTATTTTTCTTAATTTCTTCAATCTCTTCCGGGGTGTAATCATCGCCGCCTTCGGTTACTTCACCATTCTCAATAACTAATGGCTTTTTGCCGTCTTTTTTGATAATGATTTTTGAACCGGATTTACCCAAAGCATCTCCGGGGAAATCGAATTTAAAGTGTTCACCGGGAGCTTCACCATCGTTAAAATTGAAGTTGAATTGTTTTAAAAAATCGTTATCCGATATTCCGTTGGCAAAAGGACTTCCGCCGAACGAGTTCTCCGGTTCGCCAAAGCCAACCTCTTCGCCTTGTTTGTAAAATTTAATTACCGAAATGGGTTTCGTGTTGTTGTAGCTCAAAGTGCCTTTGTGTCCGTTTTTGTCTTCAAAGGAAACATCAATAGCAATAATTTCATTGGCCGAATTGCGTTTTACATTCGCGTATTTTATGGTTACACCATACTCACTCAGCGCTTTGATGTCGTCTTTCATTTCCTCTTCGGGTGTGTTCTTGTTCCAGGTCATCACTACATTATCGGAAGCTGCTTTGGGCCTCCAAACCCGAGGCTTGCTTGTTTGTGCAAAACCTACTAAAGTTGACAATAAAAGAATCGATGCTAGGTTCAATACTCTTTTCATAGTGCTAAATTTTGTGTTAGACAGAAATTGCTGATTCAAACTTAAAAAGTTACCGTTCACCGGTATAATTGATTTGCAAAACTTTAACGTTTATTTCTTTTTTTGAAGTTCGGCTTTGGCTTTTTCGATTTCGGCTTTCACTTTTTCCACTTCGTCTCTTGTTTTGAGAAGCTCTGCTTTTGTTTTTTCGAGCTCGACTTTCGTTTTTTCCATTTCCGGACGAGCGCGCTCTAACTCCTCTTTTACACGCTTCCAGTCGCCATTGGCTATTTTGATTTGCTCTTTCATGATGGGTTTCATTTTTTTCATCTGAGCTTTTGCACTTTCCATAGCTTCGGCTCGGATGGCCAACATGTCTTTACCGTTAATGATAACCTTTTTGTCTTTGCCATTCGTATCACTGTCGATGACAATACTGCATTGACCATTGCCTTCTTTTAATGCTTTTTCAATTTCAATTTCGTCAGAGAGTACTTTACCGTTAACAATTACCATTGGTTTTTTATCGCCTTTTTTGATAATTATTTTCGAAGCAGTGCCGTCTTGCCATGTCATATGACCAAGATCTTCGGGCATGTTCGGGATTTCGGGCATTTCAGGGATTTCGACATCAAAATCAAAATTGAAATCTTTTATTCCCGGCACACTGTCGTTGAAGTTGAAGGCATAAACATCACCTTCATTAATTTTCACGCCCGGAACGTTGGCATACACTTTTACGTTGTTTTTGGGTTTGCCAAATCCGACAGCGTCTCCTTTTTTGTAAAAATGAATCGGAGCAATCGGTTCATTTCCGGCTACGTGAGAAACACCTTTGTTTCCGTTTTTATCTTTAAATTCCACTTTAATGGCTGTGATTTCACCATCGGCATTGCGTTTGATTTTAGAGCATTTTAAGGTGATGCCATGATTCTCTTTCAACCGTTTGGCTTCTTTTTTCAATTCGGCTTCGGTCGAATTTTTATTGATTACTAATCGAACTTCTTCCCGGTGTTGCAGGGCTTTACCGAGTTCGATTTCAGTCTCTTTTTCTTGTGCTACGGTTTTGATTTGAAACAAAAGCACAAATCCGATTAATGCCGGAACTACTAATGTGTACTTCCAAGAATTGCTTCGTCGGGATGGATGGGTGTTTAACATAACGATTCGTTTTTTGATTAATGATTGATAAAAATTATTGGTGATGGATAAACAGTTTTGATGAGTAACTGCTTTAAGTAAGGCGCGTTGATATACTTTAGGATCTTCAAGTTGATGCATGGCTTTATGGTCGGCGATAAACTCCAAATTTTGCATGATGGCCTTTTTATACAGCCAAACAAACGGGTTAAACCAAAAGAGAATGCAAAACAGCTTGGCAATCATCATGTCGATAGAATGCTTTTCACTGCTGTGTACCTTTTCGTGTAATAGTATACTTTGTAATTCTTCGGGGGTATACAAAGAAGAGTTAAATACAATATAGTTGAAGAAGGAAAATGGAGCAATATCATGGTTTAAATCGACAAGTGTAAAGTTCTCATTTTTAATTCTTTGCTGTTGATAAAGCATTTGAAATAGAGACACTAAACTAATTACAATTTTCGAAAGTAAAAGCAAAGCAATAATAATGTAACTAACCCAAACTAATTGCATCCAATCAAATGCTTCAACAGCGGTTATTTTTGGTGTGGCATTGGTATCATTAGCATACGCCACTAAGTCTTCCAAGCGAATTTTAGGGCGCTCAACATAGACAATCTTCGTAAACGAAAACAGCGGCAGGAGTAATGACGTAAACAAACCGGTAATCAGAAACCATCGATTGCTGTTAAAAAAGGTTTCTTTTTGCACTAAAAAATAGTAGGCAATGTAAAACAAAGCAATTAAGCCGCTCGATTTTAAAAGGTATAGGAAAAGCGCTTCCATATTATTTTTTCTTTTCGATAATCGCTAAAATCTCTCGGAGTTCTTCGGCCGAAATTTTTTCTTCTTCGGCAAAAAAGGAAACTAAATTTTTGTACGAGCTATTAAAATAATTTTCGATAGCCGTATTCATAAAGCGCTTTCTGTAGTCTTCCATTTTTACAATAGGGTAGTACTGATGGGTATTGCCAAAAGCATGGTGTCCTACAAAACCTTTTTCTTCTAAATTTCTAATGATGGTAGAGAGCGTGTTGTAATGCGGTTGATCTTCGGTAATTTCGGCCAAAACTTCTTTTACAAAAGCTTTTTTCAGCTTCCATAAAATCTGCATAATCTCTTCTTCTTTGTTTGTTAACTTTTGCATGATTCTCTTTTTTGGTCTATCAATTATGACAAAACAAACGTATAACTATTTTTTTAGTTACACAACTATAATTATAGTTATTTAACTAAAATTTAAGGAATTTAAGAGAATTATGGCCTTTAGGATTTGATTGTTTTAAGGTTATTTTCTTGATTTACAAGTCGGTACACCCAAATACCGGAAAACAAGCCAACCAAGCCAAGGCTGCCCATTAGAAGCCAATTGGTTTGATACCCCAAGTTTATTACATGCATGCCGATTTCGGCACTCAGTATATGGGCAAGTCCGTAACTCATGGTGTAAATCGCCATGTATCGACCTTCGTGCCCTTTTGGAGCGCGGCTCAGGGAAACAGAGTTGGAGAATGGAAAAGCGAACATTTCCCCAAAAGTCATAAACAACATCATAATAATCAATATACCGGCCCAAGTATTGATTAGCATCAAAAACAAACTGATGGCCATCATAAAACAACCCAATGCCACCACTTTAATCTTATCGATATGGTTTCGTTCCACATAACTTACGATAGGCATTTCGAGGAAAAAGATTAACAAACCGTTCATGGTGAGCAACAACCCGGTTTGCAATTCGGTTAAGTTAAATTGATCTTTATGATAGAGCGGAATGGTGGTAAAGACCTGAAAAAACAAAATCCCTGTAACCAAACACGTAAACATAAATAGGAGAAAGGGTTTGTCTTTAAATACAGAATGGGTTAGCACTTCTCCCGGATGCTCTTTGTCTCTGAAAGCTGTTTTCTTCTTTTCTTTTACCTTAATCCAAAAAATCAGTATAGCCACAATACAGGTCGCGCCATCAATCCAGAACAAACCATTGTAGCCGATTCCCATGATAATCAAACCACCCAAAGCCGGACCGGCCGCAAAACCAAGATTAATGGCCAATCGAACCAAAGTCAGTGCGCGGGTTCTGTTTTCGGGTTTGGCATAGGCACCAAGTGAAACGAACATCGCCGGGCGAAACATATCGGCAATACTCATCATGAGAAACATACCGATACAAAGTCCTATAAAACTATGGATAAACTGAAGGAAAAACATCAGGACTCCGGTAGCCAACAAACTGAAAATCATTATCTTGTAAAAGCCAATTTTGTCAGAGAGTTTTCCGCCAAGCCACGAACCAACCAAAGAACCAATCCCAAAGCAAGCCAACACCGAACCAATCTGTCCATTGGAAAACCCTAAATCTTCTTTTAAATATTTTGACAGAAAGGGTAATACCATGGTGCCGGCTCTGTTGATAAAAGTGATTAGGGTAAGTATCCAAATTTCACGGGAGAATCCTCTGAAATTATTAATATAGCGTTGGAAAGCCGTTTTAAGCATGGAGCATGATTGATGATTGATTGATGTCGTAAAGGTACGAAGATTGAGAGTTTCTATCAGCGTAAGTTTCTGAGTTTGCCAACATTTTTTGTACTATTTTTGTTAAAAAGTGACCGATGAAAAAATTATGCTTTCTTATCTTGTTATTTCAAGCCTCCCTGTTGCTCTCACAAGAAAAAGCGCAGGAATTTCAAAATAATCTCAATAAAGAATTTGCCACCCGGGAAGACAGTCCGTTGACCGAGGAAGACTTTAAAGTATTCAAGGGCTTGTCTTTCTATCCGATAACCGAAAAGTTCATTGTGCAGGCTCAATTTGTTCGAACACCCAACGAAAAAGTGTTTAAGATGAAAACCACGAGTTCCCGATTGCCGGAATACGTTAAATACGGCGAGCTTCATTTTGCTATTGACGGCCAAGCGTTTCAATTGAACGTATATCAAAATATCGATTTGATTCAGAAAGAAGGTTATGAGGATTATCTGTTTCTGCCGTTTTCCGATTTGACTTGCGGCAAGGAAAGTTATATAGGAGGTCGCTATCTTGATATGCGAATTCCGAAATCGGAAACGGTTGTCATCGATTTTAACAAAGCCTACAATCCATATTGCGCTTACAATCACAAGTATTCCTGCCCGATTGTTCCGTTGGAAAACGATTTGCCGATTGAAATTTTGGCCGGTGTAAAGAAATTCCACGACTGATGTTGTACAATTTACATACCCATCATTATACAAATAATGCCAATATAATCGAATTGGTTAACCAATATCCTTGGGCATTTAATGATGCCATTCCGCAATATTCCATAGGCATTCACCCTTGGTATATCGACGAGAATCGATTGGAAAGCGATTTGCAATGCATCGAAACCCAATTAGCCTTACCCGAATGTTGGGCTTTGGGCGAATGCGGTTTAGACAAACGCATCGACATTCCGATGGAAATTCAAATTGCCGTATTTGAAAAACAAATTGCCTTGGCAGAACACTACCAAAAACCGTTGGTCTTGCATTTGGTAGCCGCGTATCAGGAATTGGTGGCGATTAAAAACCGATTACACATTACGGTTCCGGTTGTTTTACACGGATTTTCGAAGAATGCACAAGTTGCCCAGCAAATGGTCGACCATGGATTTTATCTGTCATTCGGGAAATATTTATTACGGAACCCGGAACTCAAAGACGTTTTTGCATCGGTACCGAATGACCGATTTTTACTCGAAACCGATATGATGGAAGAAACCCTGGAAGACGTCTATCTCAAAGCAGCCCAATACAAAGGCATGACCTTAGAAACCTTGCAACAGCAAGTCGCTGCCAATTGGAAAACGATTTTTAAAGAGTACTAGTTCCAATCGAGCCAATCTTAATGTGAGGAAGTTTTGCACCTTCATTTTTATCCTTATTTTTGCAGCTTCACAATTGAAAATGTATTATTCTGATGGCAAAGTGGCAAGAACGAGCTGAGCTTTTATTTAAAGAAGAAGGATTAAATAATTTAAAAAATGCCAACGTATTGGTTGTTGGCTTGGGTGGTGTCGGTTCTTTTGCAGCCGAGTTTCTGGCTCGAGCCGGAGTAGGAAATATGACCATTGTTGATGGGGATGTGGTTGATATCACCAATATCAACCGCCAGTTGCCGGCCTTACATTCTACGGTTGGTTTGCCTAAAGTAGAGTTGATGGCCGCACGTTTGTTAGACATCAATCCGGAACTTAATTTGGTAGTAGTGAAAGAATTTCTTTCTCCCGAAAGAGCAAATGAAATTGTCACTCCCGAGTTTGATTATGTACTCGATTGCATTGATAGCGTAACCCCTAAACTCAATTTGATCATAGCAGCCAAACGCAAAGGGGTAAAAGTGATTAGTAATATGGGCGCCGGAGGCAAGTACGAAGCTTCGAAAGTTAAAGTAACCGACATCCGCAAAACCGATTACTGTCCGTTGGCCAAAGTGGTGCGCAAGCGTCTTAAAAAAGAGGGTATTTCGAGCGGCGTCAAAGTAGTATATTCGTATGAAAGACCCGATGAAAGCAGTGTTAAAATGACGGATGGTACCAATTTTAAAAAATCCTTTTACGGTACCAACAGTTGGATGCCGTGTCTTTTTGGTTTGCACGCTGCCGAAACTGTAGTGAAACATTTACTCAAAAAACAAAAATAAAGTAAGCCTCAACTCCAAACTGCTATGATTCAGACCGTAATTTTTGATATGGACGGCGTAATTGTGGATACCGAACCGGTACACCATTATGCGTATAACCAACATTTCAAACAACTAAATATTGAAGTTACTCCCGAAATGTATGCCTCATTTACCGGGAATTCTACCAAAAATATTTTTGAACGCTTGAAAGTCCAATTTAACCTGAGCGAGGAGGTCAACACCTTGGTTGAAACCAAGCGGGAACTATTTAATGAAGCGTTTGATCAGAAAGAAGACTTGTATTTGCTTGATGGTGTCGAAGATTTGATTAAAGAATTGCACAGCAAAGACATGCAATTGGTTTTGGCTTCGTCATCGGCTACGGTAACGATTCACCGAATTTTTAATCGGTTTGGATTGCATCCTTACTTTTCGCATATTGTTTCGGGCGAAGATTTCCCAAAATCGAAACCACATCCGGCAATTTTTCAACACGCAGCTTTTTTGGCTCAAACCCCTGTGGAAAATTGTATCGTGATTGAAGACAGCACCAACGGCATTTTAGCGGCCAAAGCGGCCGGTATCTTTTGTATTGGTTACGAAAGTTTTCACTCAAAAATGCAGGATTACTCGAAAGCCGATATGGTCATCCAACATTTTAATGAATTGAGTTTTGATCGAATCAAAACGATAAAAGTCAATTCCTAGTAAGCCTTTATTCGGATCTGTCGGGAAACGTATGCTTTTCTAAAACACGTTTACTGTCGGTTCGCACAGCGTTTTCCTTTCGCATATTCCAAAAGAAGTCGGATGATTTTTTTCGGGATTCTTCCAAGGGCACAATCGGTAACGGATAATCGGCTCCCGGCGTAAACTGATGAAAAATCTGTTCAATAGGAGTCAGTTTCCAAGGTTCGTGAAGTAAAGGAGCAGGCAAGTTAGCCAACTCAGGTACCCATTTTTTGATAAAGAGGCCTTCCGGATCGTGTTCCTGTGAATTTTTAACCGGATTGTATACCCGAAGTGTGTTGATTCCGGTGACACCGGCCTGCATTTGGATTTGCGGATAGTGAATGCCGGGTTCAAAGTCGAGGAATTGTTGCGCCAAGAACGGACTGCATTTTTGCCACGGTTGAAACAAATGATGGGTGTAAAACGAAACGATTAAAGCCCGCATTCTGAAATTGAGATAGCCTGTCGTTTTTAGACAACGGATACAAGCATCCACAAGTGGCACTCCGGTTCTGCCTTCTGTCCATGCCCGGTGCCAATCATCACGAACGGGTTGGTTTAAGCTGCGATAGCCTTTGTTCACCGCTACAAACTCCATTTCACATTCCATTTCAAACTTTTGAATGAAATGCGCTTGCCAACGCAATCGGGAAGCAAAATTGGCAATTTGTCGTTTGAATTTTCCGCTTTTAGATTGTTGCAGCGCCGCTTGATATACTTGACGGATCGACAGATTGCCCCAGGCAATATAAGGCGATAATCGACTACACCCCATACGGGCTTCCTGAGGTTTGGAGATGTGCTTACTGTAATTTTCAACGCGTTGCTCCAAAAACGATTGCAGATAGCGCCAGCCGGTTTTCGTACCGCCTTTTTGGAAAGGCGTATTCTTTTCGGTTTTAAGATTCGGTACGGTAAAAAAGTGTTCAATGGCTTCGAGTTCCCGGTACTTGATAAAACTTCGGCTATCGGCTTTAAACGGAAAGCAGGGTTTTTCCATAGTATCATACCAATCTTCTTTCCAATGCTTTCGATTTTGCAAGCCGCGAATGACACCGTTATTACTGTATTCATACCACGGAATGCCGTGCTCTTTAAATACTTCGGCTACCGCCAAATCCCGTTCGTAAGTGACTTTTATTCCGGTTTCCTGATGCGAGTAAATACCCTGAATAGGGATGATTTCGATTAGCTTTTTAAAAACTGTAACGGCTTCTTCCTCTACAACCAATATTTGGGTATGATAAGGCAGCAGTTCCGCCTGTAATTCTTCTAAAGATTGTTTGATAAAATCGAAATGACGTTGGCTGTAATGGCAATCCTGCTGTAGAGAAGGTTCGAGGATGTATAGTAACAATACCTTTCCGGAAGTTTCTAAAGCCCGAAAAAGCGCTTCGTGATCGTATAATCGCAAGTCTCGTTTCAGCCAAACTATTTTCATTACCCAACGGCTTTTTTATAAAGAAACAAGCACTTATCGCGTGCTGCCTTGTGGTCAACAATCGGTTCAGGATAAGCTGGTGAATGGTATTCGGGAATCCATTTTTTGATGTATCGGTACTCCTTGTCAAACTTTTTAATTTGCTCGGTAGGGTTAAAAATCCGGAAATACGGAGCGGCATCAACACCACTGCCGGCGGCCCATTGCCAATTGCCCACATTACTGGCTTGTTCGTAATCGAGCAGTTTTTGCGCAAAATACGCTTCACCCCAGCGCCAATCAATCAATAAATGTTTGCACAGAAAACTAGCCACAATCATACGCACGCGATTGTGCATGTGCCCGGTAGTATTCAATTCCCGCATTCCGGCATCAACAAACGGATAGCCGGTTTTGCCTTCACACCATTTTTGAAATAGAATCTCATTGTTTTCCCATTCAATTTCATCGTATTTCGCCTTGAAACTTTTGTGAACCGTATGTGGAAAATGCCATAAAATTTGCATAAAAAATTCCCTCCAAATTAATTCTTTCAGAAACGTTTCGTTTTTACTTTGCAACGCTTTGGCTACCATTTTTCGTATAGAAACCGCACCAAAGCGGAGGTAAATCCCCAAATAAGAGGTTTTATTAAGCGCCGGAAAGTTGCGGGTGGCCTCGTAATTATCAATTAAACTGTCTGAAACATCATACGGAGTAACGGTGATGGAAGAAGGAGTAAAGCCAATATCCTTTAGAGATAGAAATGGATAAGAATGAGATGCTATTTTAGACAAAAGCGCCTCCGATTGAAAATGAGCCAAAGGTGTATTTCTGAAGCGCTCTTTCCATTTATTGGAGTAGGGCGTGTATACAACATAGGGTGATCCATCATCTTTAACCACTTCGTTTTTTTCAAATATGACTTGGTCTTTGCAGGTCTTGAATTCAATTCGGTGTTCTTTGAACAATTGGTATAACTCCAAATCTCTTTTGCGGGCGTACGGTTCGTAATCGTGATTGGCATAAACGGCGTTGATGGCGTTCTCGCTTAGCAATTTGCCAAATATTTCAAAAGGCTCTCCGTGAAATACCGCTAACGATTTACCGGTTTTTTGTAGTTGGTTCTGAATGACTGTTAATTGGTTGTGAATGAAGGTCACACGGGGATCATCGGAAGGTAATTGCGATAGGATATTTTTATCAAAAATGAAAATAGGCAACACTCCATCATTGTCGTTTAAAGCATGATAGAGTGCTGTGTTGTCTTCCAATCGCAAATCACGTCTGAACCAAAATACTGTCATATCATAAAATTAAGTATTTACCGATAAAGTTGACATGCCACCATCAACGTGGAAAACTTGTCCCGATATCCAACTGCTTTTCTTATCGAGCAGAAATAGCGCCATTTGAGCCATATCCTCCGGATTGCCCACACGTTTTAACGGATGGCGTTGCGCCGATTTCTCACGTTTTTCATCGCTGCTCAAAAACTTTTCCGCCAAAGGCGTATCGGTAAGAGAAGGTGCAATGACATTGACTCTCATTTTCGGAGCATATTCAGCGGCTAATGCTTTGGCAAAGCCTTCCACAGCACCTTTAGCCGCGGCCACGCTGGTATGAAACGGCATGCCGATTCCGGCCGCCACAGAACTAAAGGTCACAATGCTGGATTGTTCGGCCGCTGTTAAATTGGGCAATAACGCTTGGATTACTTTAATCAATCCCATAACGTTAATTTGCCAGTCGCTTTCAAAGACTTCCGGTTTGAGTCCGCGAAAAGGACGCAGATTAATACTGCCCGGACAATACACCAAACCGTGAACAACGTCGGGTAGTGCAGTGGTGTCTAAAGTATCCGTGGTCACATCAAAAGAGATGTGAGTCACATTCATATCCGCCAATAAGTCATTCGTTCTCGAAGCCACAAAGACTTTACTTTCATATTGTAATTCTTTAGCGATGGCGAGTCCGATACCATGTGAACCCCCAATTATTACTATGTTTTTCATTATTAATTTCCTCTGTAAGTTGAATATCCGTTAGCACTCAAGGTAATAGGCACATGATAATGTTCGTTATCTTTAATTTCAAAAACAACCTCAATAAAAGGATAAAAACTTTCTTGTTGTTGCTTCACAAAATAAGATTGGGTTTTAAAAATCAGTTTATAGATTCCTACATTTGATTTGTTCATGGGAAGAAGTTCTTTAATTCTACCGTTATTATCGGTCATTTTTTTGTCCAGAAACAACCAGTTCTGATTAGTACTGTCTTGTTTTCTGAGTTCTACTTCAACATAGGAGGCACCAATCCCTTTGCTGATATCCAAGATATGAGTGCTTAATTGAAATTTTTCTTGAGCAAAAGCAAAAGAGCTGCAAAATAAAAGGGCAAAGATTATTTTTTTCATGATGTACTATTTATAAGTTCCGAAAAGTTCGGTTAGTTTTTTTTGTCTGTAATCAAAAATCTCCTTGAGTTTAGGCTGCACCAGAAACGGATGAACTATTTGCCCGATAATCCCCAAGGGAAGTTTATAATCAACAATATCTTCCATTTCCACACCCCCGGGAATTTCTCTGAAAAAGTGTTTGTGGTGCCAAAAACTGTATGGCCCGAAGCGCTGTTCGTCAACAAAATAGCGTTTGTCAATAACATGAGTAATTTCAGTAACCCATTTCATAGGGATTCCCAAAACCGGAGTCACTGTATATTGAATAACTTGTCCCGGAAACATGGCTCGGTCATCTCCTGACAAGGTTTTAAAACCCATATAATCGGGCGTAATGATATTTAAATTTTTAGGGTCGGAAAAAAAAAGCCAAGCTTCCTCAAGAGTAATCGGCAACCGCTGTACTGTCTTTAAAGTATATATCTTCATCACTATTTTTTGGTAAAGGTAATATTTGTTTAACTTGCATCAAAAAAGTTTAAACAAAATATGCTTCATTTAGGTTTTAATTAACATTTCAAAAAGGAAGTATTTGTAATTTTGAACAAACTAAATACATAATCATGAGAAAAATTATTTTTTTGTTAGCCGTTTTAATTGCTAACTACACTATTGAAGCACAGGTTAAAACACCACAGCCAAGTCCTAAGGCTACTTTAAATCAGGTAGTTGGACTAACCGATGTAACCGTTGAATATTCAAGACCGAGTTCGAAAGGAAGAGTTGTTTTTGGTGATTTGGTTCCGTTCGGAAGATTGTGGAGAACCGGAGCCAATGCCAATACCACAGTGACTTTTAGTGAAGATGTAGTCATTAAAGGAACAACCTTGAAAAAAGGAAAATACGCTTTATTTACTACCCCTAAAGCCGATATGTGGGAAATTATTTTTTACACCGATACGGACAACTGGGGAACGCCTGAGAATTGGAACGAAAATAAGGTAGCTTTCAAAACCAATGTTGATCCAATTGCTTTGGGCAATAATGTGGAAACATTTACTATTTCCATCAACAACATCACCAATGACAGTGCTACGCTGGATATTTCTTGGGAGAAAACCATGGCTTCGATCAAGTTTGAAGTGCCTACCCAAAAAGCAGCGATGGCCAGCATTGAAAAAGTATTAGCCGGCCCGACTGCCGGAGATTATTTCTCGGCAGCGCAATATTTTTATCAATCTAACGGCGATATGAATAAAGCGTTGGAGTATATCAACAAAGCCGTTTCAATGGCTAAATCTTCCGAGGAAGTTCCTTTTTGGCATTTGCGCTTAAAGTCGTTAATCCAAGCTAAATTAGGAAACAAGCAAGGTGCTATCGAAACAGCTCGTTTATCGTTAGCGGCTGCTGAAAAAGCCAACAATGCCGATTATGTAAAAATGAATAATGACAGTATCAGAGAGTGGAGTAAAAAATAATTGTTTTTTCAATTAATATAAAACCGCAAGTGAATACTTGCGGTTTTTTTTATGCGGTTACTTTTTGTTTTCCGTTGCTTATGCTTTGCAGCAGCACGGATAAAATAATGGTTAATACGGCACCTATGAAGTTCAGCCACAAATATCCCAATTTTTCCTGACCGTTCGGATAGATGTGAATGGTGTAATAATAAATAAAGAAGATGGTGGTTTGGCTGATAACAGCACTATAAAAAATGGCATTGGCTTTGACAAACTTGATGTAAAAACCGACCAAAAACACCCCGAGTACCGTTCCGTAAAAAATGGATCCCACAATATTTACAAGTTGAATCAGGTTCTCGAATAGCGTACCTACACAAGCAAACAGTATGGCAATAACACCCCAAAGCAATGTGAAATATCGGGTGGCATTCACAAAGTGTTTCTCCGATTTCTCGCCTTTTATATTTCGCTTGTAAATATCAATAGCAGTGGTAGAGGCCAAGGCTGTTAATCCTGATGCGGAAGAAGACATGGCTGCCGATAAGATAACTGCCAAAAGCAGTCCGATGAGCCCGGATGGTAAATAATGGAGAATGAAATAAATGAAAACATAATCTTTATCATTGGTCTCCGCTTTGCTGTCTACTTTCGCAATAATTTCTTTAGCTTGGTCGTGCAAATCTTTTTCTTTTCCCGATAAGGAAATGAGTTTTTGACGCAAAATAGGGTTGTCGAAATTTTGATTTAAATGATCGATATACAACAGATTGTATTCCTTTTTTTCTTCGGATAATTGAGCCAATTGCTTTTCGAGCGACTGATATTCGGCTGCGTATTCCGATTTTTCAATCGCATTTTTATTCACCGGATTGAAATGCAACGGCACCGGATTGAACTGAAAAAAAACGAAAACCATCACTCCGGTAAGTAAGATAAAAAACTGCATCGGCACTTTGAGAAACCCGTTCATAATCAATCCCATCTGACTTTCCTTGTCGGATTTGCCCGAGAGATAACGACCCACCTGAGACTGGTCGGTACCGAAATACGACAGCATCAAAAAGAAACCACCGGTAATACCGCTCCAAAACGTATAACGGTTTTCAGGATCTACCGAAAAATCGAGGATGTTCATTTTGTCGTTGGCGCCCGCAATGTGCATGGCGTTAGAGAATGTCATGTCGTTGGGCAGTAAATGTAAAATCAGAAAAAATGTGATAAACATACCGCTCATGATGATAAACATTTGTTGCTTTTGCGTCACATTGACTGCTTTAGTTCCGCCCGCAAAGGTGTAAATAATCACCAAAATTCCGATGATGATATTCAGCAGCGTTAAATTCCACCCTAAAATAGAAGACAAAATAATGGCAGGAGCATAGATGGTTAAACCGGTTCCCAATCCGCGTTGGATGAGAAACAAAATGGCGGTAAAGGAACGCGTTTTCAAGTCAAAGCGCTGCTCTAAATATTCGTAAGCCGTAAAAACTTTTAGCTTGTGATAAATCGGAATGAAAGTCATCGATATAACAACCATAGCGATGGGCAAACCAAAATAAAACTGCACAAAACCCATTCCGTCATGATAGGCTTGTCCGGGTGTGGAAAGAAACGTAATGGCGCTGGCTTGTGTTGCCATAACAGATAAACCTACAGTCCACCAAGGCGTTTCTTTGTTGCCTAGAATATATTCTTCTACATTGGCGCTACCTTTGGTTTTGTACACACCGTAGATGACAATGAAAAGTAGGGTAACCGATAAAACAATCCAGTCGAGTTGTTGCATATTAAAAGAAGAGCTGCATTAAAATAAAAAAGATGATGATGTAAATGGCATTGGCAACCAACACCCAAGTGTAGCTGTTTTTCCACACTGCTTTTTTCTCTGTTTCCATATTATTTTCCAATTGCTAACATGTTGGCCATTAATCTGAAAGCACCGGGAACGCCTTCCGGTAATTCTCTGAAGAAACTCAAACCGGTATAAATGTAGTTTCCTTTTCCGTATTTGGCGACTAAAACGGCTCCGTTTTTCGGTTTTTCGCCTTTGTCATTAGCCGAAAGGATAGGCGTAAAGTTGGCATCCCATTCGCTCGGATAGTACAATCCTTGTTCTTGTTTCCAACCTTTAAAATCGGCCGCGGTAATTTTATTGGGGTAATTCAAAAGCGGATGATTGGGCGCCAAAAAGCGTACTTCGGCGTCTTCTTCGGTGACGCGATCTCTGGAAATTTTGAGCGAGTACGGCGCCATGTCTTTGGTTACCAAATCATCCAACGTGTTGTATTGCACAATCATGGTTTTGCCGCCATACACAAAATCGAGTAAGGTTTTTTGTTTGTACGCTAAAGCATTAACTACGTTATAGGCCCGAATTCCGGTCATGACCACGTCAAATCTTTGCAAACTTTCGGCCGAAATGTCTTCCGGTTTCATGACCGTAACCTCATAACCCATTTGCGATAAACTTTTCGGCACTTCATCGCCGGCACCCATGATATAAGCTATTTTTTCGTTTTTAGTTTTGATTTTCAAACGAATGGCTTTGGCTTCTGCCGGTTTGAGAACCATTTGCTTATAAATATGAGGATAATTGATGTCGATTTTCTCTTTGTCAAAAGTTTGGCTCTCAATCATTACAACGCTTTTGATATTAATTTCACTAGCTTCTTTAGATGGCGAAACACTAAAAACAGCTAACACTTCTTGTCCTTTTTTATCAATACTAAAAGGAATTTCAGTTGGTGAAACTTGCCAATCTTGAGGCAACTCTAATTTAACCGTACCCGCGATATTGTCTTTTCCGGCTTTTACTTTTACCGTTATGGTTTTACTTCGATCGTTATTAAAAATATACACTTTTTCCGCCATAGAAGAAGTAGCAATCGGAACAATGTCAAGCGGCTGATACACTTCCCCTTTGACATCATCGTTGTATTTGTACACTACATTGCGTTCGTAAGGTATAGTGACATTGTTAATGCCTATCCAAAAACCCACTTTAATTTGGCGAAGTACATCGGGAACTCCAATGTTTTCCTGTTGGTCCACCTGATACATACCGGTGGTTCCGGTTTGGTTCAACCAATAGGGGTTGGTATAATTAAAGTCGGACGGAATTTGCAAGGTGTTCGTGGTTGTATAAGGTATATTGTTTTTCAAGGCTACAGTTTCCTGGTTTTCGGTTACATAAACCGGCACAGCACCGATACCTTCTAAATTAATAGCCACAGTACTGCGGTTGATGGCCTCAATTTTTACTTTTAACGGACTTCCCGGTGTAATTTCCTGAACCTCGGCTACGGCTTCCAAATACAAGCCCGCACAAGCAGCAATGATTTTTTTGATTTCCTCCGATTTTATGGCTCTCCAATGTTTGTCTTCCAATTCGTCGATTAAAGCAAAAGCCTTTACCAGCTCGGGGATACTGGCTTCGGGATTTTTAAAATCGAAGTTTTTTTCCACATTATACAATAGGTCGCCAATAGCTTTGCCGCCTTTAACGCGATTCCAAGTTGTATCGATGCCTTCAAACAAATTGGTTTTGGCTGCCGGCATATCACCTTTTAAAAGTTCTAAATATTCATCTTCTTCACCGCGCGTTCCGGTAGAACCGAAGCCTTGTGATTGATGCCGACTTCTGCTCAAAGCGGCTATTTCCTGATTCGATTTTCCGGTCGAGGGGTAATACGTACCGATTTTCAGGTTGATGAGATTGGTTTTATCGGCGGCTTCAAATTTTTCTTTGCTGCCGTAAAACCACCATGAGGTATTAAAAAACAGGCGTTTGGGCTGCCAGGTGCTCACCAGTTGCAATTGATTAGCATAAATAGAGGGATTGTTAGCTTTTTCGAAAGCTTCTATACTAAGCATGGCCGAGGAAGTATGATGTCCGTGTGTGGTTCCCGGCGATCGATGATCGAAGCGGTTGATAATGATATCGGGTTGGAATTTACGAATAGCCCAAACGACATCGCTCAATACTTGTTCTTTGTCCCAAATTTTTAACGTCTCATCCGGATTTTTGGAAAAGCCAAAATCGTTGGCACGTGTAAAAAACTGCTCACCGCCATCAATTTTTCGGGCTTCGATTAATTCTTGCGTTCTGATCACACCTAAAAGTTCCCGAAGTTCGGGCCCTATTAAGTTTTGTCCGCCATCACCACGAGTTAACGACAAATAACCGGTTCGGGCTTTTTTATCGTTGGATAACCAAGAAATCAATCGAGTATTTTCGTCATCGGGATGCGCCGCAATGTATAAAACAGAGCCTAAAAAGTTTAATTTTTGAATTTGGTGGTAAATTTCTACGGCACTGGGTTTGGCGGGTTGTTGCGCCCAACAGTCTTGAGAAAACAGTATTAAAAAGGCAATAAAACAGGTGTAAAGCTTTTGCATTATATGGATTTTGGCAATAGCTTCAAATATAAACATTAAATAAAAAGCAAGATTTTATTTAGAATGTTTTTAACAAATGATTTACTCTGAGGAAGCCGTAGTACGTGTTGTAAATCTTCCTTTTGAATTGTAAGGATATAACTTTTTGTGAATTTTCAATAATTCATAAGGCTTGTCATCATCGTAATCGTTGATAATCACATGCGCTTTGTTATACATCGAATAACCTCCATAATTAGGGGGAAGTTCGGGAGCCGTTTTCCATTCTCCTTTTTCCTTGTAATGGTACACTAAGGTTAGGTTGTCAAAATAAGCTTCCAGATTCGGGTAATAATAGTATCGTATGTAACAATTGGTTTTTTTATCTTTAGGAAGCGTTTCGATTTTGGCCGTTGTGTTTTGCGCAAACGCTTGATTTGAAACAGCAACAACAGCCCATACAAGCAGAAGTTTGATTGTTTTCATGATTAGTAGGTTTTGGGGTAAACTAAAATAGTTACGGTTTACAGCTCAAAGTTATACAATTTTTTTCTTTGAAATGATAGTTTTACCGATGAAACACACTTTTTTTAGTTTAAAATAAGATTTTTTTGATATAAATAACTGATATTCAAATTTATATTTCAAAAAAAGGCGAAGCATAAAGCTTCGCCTTTTATTCGTTTTAGGAGCATTAGCCGTTACCTCGACCTTTTCCTTTACCTTTAGATTTACCGTGTCCTTTATTCCAGTGACCGTTGCCTTTGTACTTTACTTTGTGTTGTTTAAAGTAGGCATAAGGTCGATTTCCTCTGTAATCAGTGAGGTAAATGGTTCTTCCGCGATACAAATCGTATCCTCTGTATCGGGCCGGTAAAGCAGCTGAACGATGCCATCTTCCGTTATGTAAATAGATGTATCGTCGGGCCGGAACATCATAGTATACTTCAATGTCAGGCAAATAATAAAAATGTACATCAACCGGTGCCGCAGGTGCCCATACAGGAGGCGTTCCGATATTTACATTTACCGATACTTGTGCTTTACCGGTTGTAGTGACAAATAAAGTAGTCATCAAGGCATAAAATAACATCTTTGATTTCATAATATTTACATTTAAAATTAATGTGGTGAGGTTTATGCTTGGAATTTCAATTGTCTGATGACATATTAAGATGCCAATTCAAGTTAAAACTTCGTTACACTAATTTGGTTTCTATCAATTCAAAATTACAATAGGACTTTCCGGAATGTGTTATAAGATTTTTGTTAAAATTTACAGAATTAAAATTTAGTCTGTAAATTCCCTGTCGTCGTACTTGGCTCTGACAATAGAGATTCCCTTTTGCAGTAAAAGGTTATTGGGATAAATGATGTGTTCACCTTCTTTAGTTATCAAATCGACGTGGAAGGCATTAATGTCGATGATTTCTCCTTCGACAGCGAAATCTTTGTCGTGAATCTTGATGACATCCCCAATTTTAAACGGAAAAGAGAAGAATAAGATAATTCCCGAAGTAATATTACTCAGAATAGACCATTGAGCAAACATGGCTACACCAACGACTGTTGCAATAGAAGAAAGTGTAAAAAGAATATCGTTTTTTTGGACACCCCAAATCACGATGAGTGAGATGAGCGCTAAAATATTAATCAGCAAATGAATATATTTAATCACCAAATTGGTACGCTTCTCAATACCGGTATGCGACTTGGCATAGCGTCTGACGGCTTTAGTGACAATTATTCGCAGAAAAATAACCAGGAAAATAACCAGTCCGGTCCCGATGCATTCTCTGTAATAATGTTCGAATATATTCATAACTACAAATGGCTTAAATAGTGAAATACTTTATCGGTTGGCAAACCCACCACATTAGTATACGAACCTTCAATTTTGTTAATTCCGATTAAGCCAATCCATTCCTGAATGCCGTAAGCTCCGGCCTTATCAAAAGGTTTATAATTTTTCAGATAATAATGAATGGATGCTTCTGACAGCGTATTAAAAGTAACGCGAGTAACATCAAACAAGGTTTCGGTTTGCTGCTTTCTTTTAAAACAGACCGAAGTAATGACTTCGTGTGTTTTGCCCGACATGGATTGCAACATATCGAATGCCTCATCGTAATCTTTAGGTTTGCCCAAAGCTTTGTTTTCAAACCAAACAATGGTATCGCTCGTGATTATGAGCTCGTTTTCGGCTATGTCGCTTTCAAAAGCTCGGGCTTTTAATTCGGCCAAATAATTGGTAATCTCAACACCCTGTAAATGATCGGGATAAATTTCTTCAATATCTTTCAATCGCACTTCAAAATCGATATCCAAATCTTTGAAAAATTGCTGTCTTCTCGGTGATCCCGAAGCTAAAATAAGTTTATATCTCCCAAAATTCTTAACCATTGGCCTTGATGTTATAAGTGATTACGATGACAGACAAAATACCGAATAAAATGATATACTTTAAGACGGCGCTCAACAAACGAAAATCATTTTTAGTCGAAGCATTCCAAATTTTAATTAAGAAGAAAACCATTGGCCCGATTACGGTTATTAAACTGTAGATAACCGCCGTGTAGAGTTGGTTGTTCATCAAATTATCATTAATATACCACAGCAACAAGGCTGTAGCCAACAATCCGATACCAAACACAAGTCGGGTGGTTTTGGTAATGCCGATAATCACCGGCAGCGTTCGCATGCCTTCTTTGTCATCACCTTCCATATCCTCGGCATCTTTTACGATTTCCCGCATCAAATTAATGATAAAGGCAAAAATAGCATAATCTAAAAGTATAGCCAAAAGAACTTTCATGTTGGCCGATTGTTCCAAACTCACATAGGGAAATAACGGAATAATATCGAACATTCCGATGATGATAACGCTGAAAGCCAAAATTAGGGCGACTATTACATTGCCCACTACAGCCATTTGTTTTAAGCTGGTAGCATATAAATAGAGTAGGGCCGAACTGATGATAAAAATGCCGAAAAAAGAGGTTTTGTTGACAAAATCGGCCAAATAATAGCCTATCAACATGCCGGCAATATTGAGTCCGAAATACCAATTATAGGCCGTAGCTTCGGAGATGCTTTGGCCAACAATCACTTTTCCGGGCTTGTTGGTCCTGTCGGTTTCCTGATCCATAATATCGTTAATCACATAACCACCCGCCGCAATCAATAGGGTGGCTAAGACCAACAAACCGTATTGCCAATCGTAAAGCGTTAATGGTAATTCTTGATGCTTTAAAAATCCGTATCGGAAAACAAATTGCATCAAAGCAATGAGTAACAAGTTTTGGTATCGAATTAATTGTAAAAATTTCATGGATAGGAGTTTATAAACTGACTTTTTTAGTAAAACTTTAACTCTTAATCGTGTTTGCCATTGTAGTACAAATGCCATTTGCCTTGCACCTTCATAACCTGTTCAATCATTTCACGCACAGCACCTTTTCCGCCTTTTTTGTGTGAAATATATTTGGATATTGCTTTGATTTCCGGACTGGCATCCTGCGGGCAGGCGGGCAACCCAACCAATTGCATTACGTGAAAATCCGGAATATCATCGCCCATATACAATACTTGTTCGGGGTTAATGGCATATAACTCTGTATACTCTTTAAACGTAGCTACTTTATCGGACGAAGCCAAATGGATATCGGTAATACCCAAATTGCGTAATCTGACACGAACGCCTTCGTTATTACCGCCGGAAATGATACAAATGTTATAACCGCTTTCAATGGCCGCTTTCATGGCGAATCCGTCTCGTATATTCATAACGCGGAGCATTTCACCGGTAGGAGTGATATGAACCGTGCTGTCGGTTAAAACACCATCTACATCAAATATGAACGTAGTTATGTTGTTGAGTATTTCTTTATAGCTTTTTCCCATGGTCGATGATAGATTTGGTTAGCAATTTATACATTTCTTTTTGGTTGGTGTCCGTTAAAAACGCAAGATGCGTATTAATTGTTACGGTGTCGCCGCGTTGGGCCGGACCGGTTTGCGCATCTTGTGGTGAGAGAGTCAATATTTTAATGGCAGTTTCCTGTATTAACGGTTTTAAAATATCAAAAGGTAATTGATTTTCGTTACAAATTTCATTTCCCATTAGATACAAATGGTTCACAAAATTGGAGACGAAAACGGCAGCCACATGCAGGGCTTTGCGCTGTTGGGAATCTACCTTATAAATACAGTCCGAAATAGACTGAGCAACAGCTTCTATGGTTTTGTAATCCTCCTGATTTTGCGCTTCCAGACAAATCGGAATGGTTTTAAAATCGACCGCTTTAGATTTGGAGAATGTTTGTAACGGATAAAAAACACCTTTGCGATGCGACTGTAAATCATCAATAGATATACTTCCTGAAGTATGTACTATCAGTTGATTTTTCAACAGAATTTGCCGGGAAACTTCTGATATGGCGTTGTCTGCAACCGCTATGATGATGACATCAACCGGCAACAATTCAGAATAATCGTCAATAATTTTATCGGAATCGAGTAGGTGAGTCAGGGTATTCTTTTGTCGGGTAAAAGCTTGTTTTAATTCGATGTTTTCCGCTTTGCTCAAAGCTGAAATCAAGTGTTGTGCCACATTACCGGAACCAATGATACTAATCGAAATCATTTGGTAAAAGTAGTAAAAAAGGAAGTAATGACGCAAACTAACGACAAAGTGGAAGCTAAACTATTTATTGAATTTTTCTTCCAAAGCTTTTAACCGTTCCTCAAGAGATTGAATTTTGGCATTCTGTGTTTCGATAGTTTTTTGTTGTTCTTGTATGGCTTTCGCCATCGGAGCAATGAAGTCGTTGTAACGTAAACTGTAAAATCCGTTATCGTCTTTGGTTAAAATTCCGCTGTTGGTTACGCCTAATGATGTTAATGTTTCCTCTACTTCTTGGGCAATAAAACCATACTCCAGCTTTTTAAACGTATCGTTTTTACGAAAATAAGAAACAGGTTTTAACTTTTTGATAAATTCCAATCCTAAGTCAGAAAGGTTGATATCCGATTTCCATCGGCTGTCTGAAGTGACAGACCAAGCCACTTGTACACCGGCATAGCTTATATTGGTATCTCCTATTCGCACTTGATTGTTTCCGGCCGCTGTCGGAACGGCAGCATTATAACCAATCCCAATGTTGTTGCTTCCGGTGCTAAAACGAAGCGCATCTGTTCCCAGGGCTGTATTATAGCTCCCGGCAGTATTAAACTCAATTGCTCTGAAACCACCGGCTACATTGTAGTTTCCGGTTGAATTGTTATACATGGTACCATTGCCAAAACCACTGTTAAAACTTCCGCTGGTGTTTGAAATCAGAGCGCCATTTCCTGAAGCAGTGTTATAGTTTCCTATTCCGTTTGCTTTTAAACATTCATATCCTATGGCTGTATTGGCAACCCCGGTTGAATTGCTCAATAAGGCGTAGACACCGACAGAACTGTTATAACTACCGCTGGTATTAGATTGTAAAGAAGCCAAACCAAACGCACTATTTGATGTTCCATTGGTGTTATAATACAATGAATTTACACCGTTAGCAGTATTATAATTTCCGGAAGTATTGCTGAATAATGCACTCATTCCGATAGCAGTATTGCTGGAACCGGTGGAATTTGATTGAAGGCTTGAGCTTCCGGTTGCGGTATTTTGAATACCTGAACTGATATTTTGTAGCGAAAAGGTTCCGAAAGCAGTATTGTTGATTCCGATACGGCCTGAAATGATATTAGATCGTTTGAAT
The DNA here is from genome assembly GCF_030053345.1 of Flavobacterium sedimenticola. GTDB lineage: Bacteria > Bacteroidota > Bacteroidia > Flavobacteriales > Flavobacteriaceae > Flavobacterium > Flavobacterium sedimenticola. The sequence goes on along the minus strand of NZ_JASGBP010000011.1, from coordinate 51,252 downwards.
AGTAAGTCCACATTGTCTGTTGTACCAATAAAATTAGCAGAAGAAGTACCACTATTCCCTGTGGTGCTCCAGCCTGAATTAGCGGTTAGAAATTTTGTCCAAGCTGTCGAAGCAGAACCGTTAGTCTTGCGGAACCAAATATCCTGATCAAAGAAGCTACCTGCGATTTGCATGGCATAGTTGTTTGTCGAATTACTGTGTCGGACATCAATTAAATGCCACCATGAGGCGGCTCCTGCAGGATAGTTGGTTGGTGATGCTGTTTCAAAAAAGCCCGACTGTGCGCCGGCATTTCCTTGTAAACCGGCATTGTTTCTTGTTTCTGTTCTAACATTACTATTTCCAAATCCGAATGTCCCGTTTCCTAAATCTAATCGATAGGCCGGAGTTGGCGTACCGATACCAACATTTACACTGCTAGTTGCTCCATTGACACCATTGATGCTTCCTAAAACTAACGAATTGTCTTGTCCTACATAGGCTCTCCAACCAATGGCGGTTGCATTGGTAAGACCGCTTGCACTAACATTAGCACCACAACCGACCCCCGTATTGTTACTTCCCGTTGCATTCGAGAGTAAACATTCCGCTCCTAATGCAGTATTATAGCTACCGTATGTATTGTTATAGAGTGCAAAAGAACCATTAGCCAAATTACCGGTGCCCGCAATGTTATTGTACAAGGAATCCTGTCCCAACGCCGTATTAATGTCTCCGGAAATATTAGCATAGAGTGAATTGTTTCCAATACCAACATTGTTATTGCCAAAACTGTTATTAAAAAGTGAATTCCAACCTACACCAACATTACTATTTCCATAATCATTTGTTTTCAGGGCATTGTGACCCATTGCGGTATTGTAAAATCCATTGAAGTTATTTTGAAGAGCCCCATTCCCAAAGGCAGTTATATGTTGTCCGTTTATGTTTGCCGACGAAGCGTTTAATCCGAAAGAGGTATTCTGTGTACCAATCAATCCTGAAAAGGCAGCATTTCTTTTAAAAATAAGATCGTTATCATCTGTAGTTCCTATGAAATTGGTTGCGGTATTTGTGCCGGAATTACCGGTTAATCCCCAACCTTTTTCACCAACGGGCTTCCAACTGCCGGAGGCATTATCCCAATAATAAAACCCCGGATTATTAGAACCCACAGCAGTATTTAAGAAAAGCATCATCCCGTTTTGAGCCGCTGTAGGATTGCCTGAAGGAAATGAGCTTACTCTGGGTATAATAATCCCATCCGTGATATCGGGAAAATCCGGATGAGAAGGGGAAATCTGAAGCCTGGCATTGGGTGACATTTCACCAATACCAATTTTTCCGAAAGTCATGGTGCCCATATCTTTTCCGTAGATAAAATTGGCTATTGACAATTGGTCATTACCGGTATTGACGGGAACTTGAGCACCCGCGCCAATAGCCGTATTGTTATATCCTGTGGTCAAATTAGTCAGTGCGTCCGATCCTAAAGCAGTATTGCTATTTCCAACGGTTAAATTTCCCAAGGCTAATGTGCCCAATGCAGTATTGGCCGATCCGTTGGTTAACAGAAGTGCGCTTTTACCGATGGCAACATTGGCGATTCCGCTGATATTGGCATTTAACGATTCACTACCCACTGCAGTATTGTTATTACCCGTACTATTATTATAACCGGCATTAAAGCCTACAATCGTGTTAAAACTTCCCAAGGTGTTCGAGTTTAGTGATTGTGCGCCCAGAGCAGTATTTCTGTTTCCGGTAGTATTAGAGATCATAGAAAAAAAGCCTACCGCGCTATTGTATTCACTATTGCTATTATCTCGTAAGGCCATGCTTCCTATGGCGGTATTAAATGATCCGGAGAGATTGTTTCTGAGGCTTTGTTTTCCTACTGAAGTATTGTAAGACCCATTGTCATTGCTGAATAATGATTCCGCCCCAATGGCAGTATTATTTTCACCGGTTAAATTGGAGCTTAAAGAGTATATCCCAAGTGCGGTATTATCACTCGAAGTACTGTTGTTGTTTAAAGACCCGAAACCAACTGCAGTATTGCCGCTTCCTGTGGTATTATTGGTTAAGGAGTTACTGCCTAGGGCGGTGTTAAAATTACCGGTGGTAATGGCCGGAAGGGAGTGGTTTCCAAAAGCGGCATTCTGAAGTCCGGTTAGAGTAAGATTTAAACTGCTATTTCCGAAAGAGGTATTATACAAGGCGAGTTGCCCCGATAAGACATTATTTCTTTTAAACCTAATGTCATTATTGTCAGTGCTTCCAATGAAGTTTGAAGCTGCATTCGTTCCGGAGTTTCCGTTTAATCCCCAGCCTTTGTCACCGCCTACACTTTTCCAAGTACTTGATGGACCATCCCAATAGTAAAACCCTGAATCCAGAGAGCCATAAGCGGTAGTTAAAAAGATAAGCATCCCATGTTGGGCTGTAGTTGGGGTAACTAATGGAAAAGTATCCACCCGGGGAATCAAAAGACCATCCGTATTGCTTGGGTTAGCAGCATTACTCGATTTGATGTCTAAAACAGCATTAGGGGTTGTTGTTCCTATACCAACTTGAGAATATAGGCTATTAAAACAAACGAAATATAAAATAAGTGAGTAAAGCTTTTTCATAACCACCATGTAAAGTACCGTAATACTTTACGAAGGTATTATTTCCTTTTGTGCTGTTCAATAAGCCTTTAGGTGGATTTTAATACGGAATCTTCAGGGAAACTGAGGTTCCATTATTATTATTCTTTATTTCGAATTGCGCATTTATCTTTTCCATTCTTTGCCGGATATTTTTTAAACCATTGCCACCTAGACTTTTCTCATTACCGGGGTTTATGCCTTTACCATCGTCTTGAATGGTAATATTTATGTAGTTGTTCTTTTGGATTTTTATGGCCACATTTTTAGCTTCGGCATGTTTCACAATGTTATGCAAACATTCTTTCACAGACAAGAAAATATGCCTTCTGGTTTCCCCTATAATTTTAAAGTTCATCTCCTCGTCCGGGAAAGTAAAAGTTACATTTAAATTATTACTTTCACAGTATTCTTGAGCATACAACTTGATGTAAGAGAGTAATTCTTCCCAACTGTTGTTCTCTTCTTTCATAGCCCAAATAATTTCACTCATGCTTTCCACCAACTCAGTAGACGTATTTTTTATCCCCGATAGCAGCGATTTATTGTCTTCTTTCTGTAGAGCCATTTGACTCAAATATGTAATTTTGGTCAAACCACTTCCTAAATCATCATGCATATCTTTAGCAATTCTTTTGCGTTCCTCTTCAATCAGTTTTTGCTTTTCAATTTCATTTTGTTGTTTTTCTAACTTTCTGTCAAAATAAGAAGAAACGATTCGGAACATCAAAAAAAGTAATCCTACAGTTAATAAAGTAAAAAACCACCAGGTTTCATACCAATAGTTTGCTATGGTAAAAGGTAACGGATTTGCTAGATAAATCCAATCTTTACTGCCTTTGCTGCGAACCCTGGCATTAAATGTATAGGTTCCGGCTTCTAATCTTTGAAAAAGTACCGTTCTGGTTGCGTTTAAATTGTACCATTTTTTGTTGAGCCCGTCTAGTTTATAACTGTATTCGAGATTTTTCCCGTTTTCAATATCGACCGCCACCATTTTAAACTCCATATTGTTTTCATCCGGTTGAAAATGAAGCGGCTTTGAATAAAAATCTGTTATCTTTCTGTCATTTACAATCAAATAATCGAGATAAAGGTTTGTTTTATTCTTTTTACTTTTTAATATCTCATCAGGATTAAAGTAATATAAATTGTTGATGGCACCAATCCACATTGTTTGTGTTTTAGGGTTTCTCTTTAAAACATTATAATTTACCGGATTATCAAAAAAACCATCCCAAATATCCATCAAAAAGAAGCGTTCCGTTTTGGGATCCAAACAACCAATGCCTTCGTTGCTCAACATCCAAACCCGACCACGATGATCCAGCTCGATATCGTTAATGATATTTGTATTCAATCCGTTGGCCAAAGAATATTGCTTTACCGCGTTGGTTTTAGGGTTAAATTTAATAATACCGCCGCCTTCAAAAGATGCCCAAATGATATTATCTTCAGCAATCTCTAAGCCTGTTACTCCGCCAAAGATGGGCATGTTGGTTCCATTTTGGCGGTTAAAATCAATCTCTTTAAAACGATTGGTTTTATAATTCCACTGCAGAAGCAACTCCGAACGATTTACACCAAACCATAAATTTTTATCGGAGTCTTCAACGGCCAAAGCATAATAGGAGGATTTAAACAAAGGCTTCCCGTTTTTATCTTTATAATAGGTAATGACTTCATTGGAATTGGCTTTTCTACGAACAAAACCTCCACCGGCATTACCGCTGTACCAAACATCGCCATTGGAGTGTTGGTAGGCCAAAGTCACTAAATCCGTCTTAGCGTAAATCGTCTTCAAAAAATGGGTTTGTTCAATCGTGTTGGTGTTCGGAAAATAGGTTTCGACCTCTTTCACAGCATTATGACCGGTTATGACAATCTTGTCATCAAAATTATACAATCCCCATACCTTGGTTCGGCAGTTAACGGGAATTGCTTTGTTGTTTTCAGGGTTTACAGACAATACTTGGTTGAGATAATCCCCAACGAAAACGGTATGGTTTCCAAACGCTATTGTGTTAAAAAAGTAATCGTGATTTCCGGTAAAGGAAATTTTATTGACTTTGGAGTTAAGCTTGTTTTTATAAACACTGATTCCTTGGTTGGTTCCAATCCATACATTGCTGTTTCTGTCCAAAAACAATGATGTTATTATGTTTGCTTTTAATGATAAATCATTTTCTTTTTGGTGCCGGATTATCCTATTTTGTCCTTTTTTAAACAAATTGATTCCTGCATGTGTCCCTATCCAAATACTTCCGTCTTTATCTTTTAAATAGGCAATGATATTTGTGGATGAAATGTGTTTGTTGGGGAGTCCTTTGTTGTAATGCACCAATAATCTTCCTTGAAAATCAAAAACATACAGTCCGGTAAAATAATCGTTGATGTAAATTTTTCGTTCCTTTTCATCTATGTATTTTAATTCAAACAAATCAAAGTTTTCATCTTTATACTTTCTCATGTTTAATGGAAACGGTCTTAATTTATGAGTGGTTAAATCGTACTCATAGTAATCGAAGCAATTACCGACCAAAAGTTGGCTTTCAGACAGCCTACGGACAAAAATATTATTGTAAATTTTTCCTTCTATTTTAATTTCAGCTGTTTTTTTTAGTTTTCCATCGGTTAAGATAAAACGGTTGACGGCATTAAAGGCATACAAATCCTCACTTAGCTTTGTAATGTCAACAATTTCAATATTGGCAAAATCTTTTAGAGGGAGTAGCTGGTTAGCAGCACTATTCAAAACATTCAACCTATTGTTCTTAACAAGCAAAATAAGATTGTTCCCTATCGCATGGAGACAACTGTAATTTCCGCTGTCAAAAATATTTTGAAATTCGGCACCGTCAAATCGACTCAAACCTTCTTTGGTTCCAATCCAGATAAAGCCCTTTTGATCTTCCGTTATAGCGGTCACATTGTTATTGCATAGTCCGTTACGAGTGTCGTAATTTTTAAAAACAAACTCCTCAGACTGCGCTTTTAGTGCAACTGTAATACATAGAAACAATACAGAGAAGAGAGTTTTTCTTAACATTTTAGCGCCCCAACATTTTATTAATGGCTTCGGTTTTATTTTGTACTTGTAGCTTTTGATAAATATGATTTAAATGCCTTTTCACTGTACTGAAAGAGATGTTGAGTTTGTCTGCAATTTCTTTGTACAAGAACCCTTTACTCAACAATTCTAACACTTCTTTTTCACGCTTGGAAATCAATTCATCCACCGAAGTGTTCGTTTGCGAAAAAGTATTCAATACTTTGCGTGCAATCTTGGGCGACATCGGACTTCCGCCTTCATACAGTTCAACTACCGATTCAATGATTTTATCGGGCGCCGTATTCTTGAGAATGTAACCCGAAGCACCTGCCTTTAAAGCTTCGAAAACCTGATCGTTGTCTTCGTAAATGGTAAACATGATGAACTGCATTTTATCATTTAGCTTTTTGATTTCCTGCACACAATCGATACCGCTTTTTCCCGGTAAATTGATATCGGCAATGACAATATCGGGTTTAAGATGAGGCAGTTGAACAATAGCGCTTTCTGCCGTAGTAAAGCAACTCAATAATTGAAAACGGGGTTCCCCTTCAATAATCGATTGCAATCCTTTTTGAATCTCTTCAATATCTTCTATAATACAAATGGTTATCATACTAAAAGTTTGAATAACAAAGTAAAGCTACATTTTTTGATAAAGCAATGATACTTATGGGGGATTTATTTGCTAAAGCTTTGGCATTTTCAAAACCCGGAATAAGTCATAAAAAAGTCTTAAATCCCTAAATAAATGCTCTTGAAATCTATTTATTTACGCTACTTTTGTAACGCTTAAAAAAAAACAATTCCACCTCATGGAAAAAAAAATATTCTCCTTTTTGTTCTCCACAAGATTAATGGCTGTTTTGTTTCTGGGTTTTGCCGTAGCTATGGCTGCCGGAACATTTATCGAAAGTAAATACAATACCGATACAGCCCGAATTTGGGTATATAATGCTTGGTGGTTTGAAGCGATTATGTTGTTTTTCATGATTAATTTCTTCGGCAATATCAAACGTTACCAATTGTATAAAAAAGAGAAATGGGCGACTTTATTGTTGCATTTATCGTTTATTTTTATCATCGCCGGTGCTTTCATCACACGATACATCAGTTATGAAGGGGTGATGCCCATTCGAGAAGGCGCCAGTTCGAATCAGATTTATTCCGAGAAATGTCATTTAGCGGTTTATGTAGATGGTATGTACAATGGGCAGGTTATGCGTCGCACATTCGATAAACCGATGTTACTTTCTCCCGTGGCTGACAATTATTTTGCCATCCGAGAAAAATTTGATCAAATTCCGTTTGAGATTGTGTACAAAGATTTTATACTCGATGCTAAAGAAACCATTCAGTCCGATGATAAAGGGGATGTCTATCTGAAATTAGTAGAATCGGGCGATGGAACACGTCACGAACACATGCTCAAATCGGGTGAAGTGCAAAACATTCACAATGTATTGTTTGCCATCGATAAGCCTACGCAAGGCGCCATCAATATCGATACTAAAAACAATACGATTTCTTCGCCTTTTGAGGGACAGTTTATGCGCATGGCCGATAAAATGCAAGGGAGTGTAGCTAAAAATGTGGTACAACCGTTGCAGTATCGCTCGCTTTATAACATCGGCGGAAGCCAGTTTGTGATTCCGGAGTTGCCCAAAAAAGGAAGTAAAACCTACACATCAAGCGGTGATTTTAAAGCCAAAAAAGGAGACGATGTGCTGATGTTGACCATAAAATCGGGTGGAAAAGAACAAGAAGTGGCTTTGATTGGCTCCAAAGGCCGACAAGGTGAGCCTAAGGCGGTTAAAGTAGGTGACTTGGAATTTACCTTAAGCTACGGCAGTAAAATTTACACCGTTCCGTTCAGCGTGAAGCTCAATGATTTTATTGCCAAAAAATATCCGGGAACTGAAAAGAGCTTTTCTTCGTTTGAAAGTAAAGTAACGGTTTATGACGGTACTACCAATTTTGATGCGCATATATACATGAATCATATTTTAGATTACAAAGGCTATCGTTTCTTCCAAGCCTCATTTGATGATGATGAAAAAGGAACCGTGCTATCCGTCAACCATGATTTTTGGGGGACAACCATTACCTACATTGGCTACTTTTTATTGTTCTTCAGTATGATGGCTATTTTGTTTGTAAAAAATACCCGTTTTGCCGATTTAAAGCGAAAGCTTGAAAATGTAAAGCGCAAAAAAGAAAAACTAATGCTCTTGTTGGCAGTTTCATTTTCGTTGAACGGAATGGCGCAAAATCACAGCCATCAATCGTCTAACATCAATTACATCGATTCAATTCTGCATTACAAAGTGCCCGAGAAACAAGCGGCCGCTTTCGGACGCTTGGTAATTCAGGATGCGGGCGGACGTATGAAACCGGTGAATACTTTTTCATCTGAATTATTGAGAAAAGTGAGCCATAGTGACACCTATCACGGTATGAATTCCGACCAGGTATTGCTGTCGATGAAGCAATTTCCGTTTGCGTGGATTGAAGTGCCGATTATTTACGTGAAAGGCGGTAACGACAGTATTCGCAAAATAGTAGGAGTAGAGCCGGATGCCAAATACATTCCGTTTAAAAAATTCTTCGACGAAAAAGGAAATTACAAATTAGGACCGTATTTAGAAGAAGCTTACAAAGCGGCTAATCCGAATCAGTTTGAAAAAGATTTTGTGGAAACCGACAAAAAAATCAACCTGATGAACAGTGCGCTATTCGGCAGTATCTTAAAAATTTATCCGGTACCGAAAGACGCCAACAACAAATGGGTTTCCAATATTGAAATCAGTCATACCACCGGTACGGTTTTGGACACCATCAAAAATGCGTTTCCGTATTATCTCGAATCCTTAGCCGCTGCCCAAAAAACTAAAAATTATACCATGGCCAATACGTTGCTCAATGGTATGATAAAATACCAAAAGACATATGGTAAAGCGGTAATGCCGACTGATGCCAAAATTGATGCTGAAATCCTGTATAACAAATGGAACATCTTTCAGCGTTTACCGTATTGGTATTTAGGGTTGGCCGCATTAATGATGTTGTTTACCATTATCCGAATTTTTAAAGAACGAAAATGGCTGTCCATTACCGTTAACGTTTTCCACGTTGGTATCGGATTACTGTTTCTGCTGCATACCGGAGGGTTAATTGCCCGATGGTATATTTCGGGTCATGCGCCTTGGAGTAATGCTTACGAAAGTATTATTTATGTGGCTTGGGCTACGATGTTTTTCGGATTGGCTTTTGATAAAAAATCCAAGCTTACCGTAGCGTCATCGGCTTTTGTCACGGCCATGATTTTAACGGCGGCTTATGCCAACTGGATTGACCCTGAAATTGCCAACTTACAGCCGGTTTTAAATTCGTATTGGCTTATGATTCACGTGGCGGTAATTGTAGCCAGTTACGGTCCGTTTGCCTTAGGAATGATACTCGGATTTGTATCGTTACTACTCATCCTGTTTACCACCAAAAACAACAAAGCCAAAATGGAGCTCAACATCAAAGAGATTACCTATATCAACGAAATGGCTTTAACCGTCGGATTGGTCATGCTGACTATAGGAAACTTTTTAGGCGGTCAATGGGCCAATGAAAGTTGGGGCAGGTACTGGGGCTGGGATCCGAAAGAAACTTGGGCGCTAATCAGTATTATGGTGTATGCTTTTGTTATTCACGCCCGATTTGTGCCGGCGTTGCGCAACAAATGGATTTTTAATTTGATGGCGATGTACGCTTTTGTTTCCATTTTGTTTACGTATTACGGGGTGAATTTCCACTTGGTCGGATTGCACTCCTACGCCAGCGGTGAAGCGAAATCGCTGAGTTGGATTTGGATGACATTAGGCGGTATGACGTTGATGGGGGCTTTAGCGTATCCGAGCTATCGCAAACATTATAAAAGAAAATAAATAAAAAAGGTTCACTAATCAGTGAACCTTTTTTTATGTAACAATGTACAATTATACTTTTCCTAAGGTGTAGAGTTTCTCCAATGTTGGCGACGGACTTCCTCCCGCCGGTTCTAAGGTAATTCCGAAGGCTTCCGCTCCGGCATTGTGGTCTACTTTGAAAATCGAACGATCAGCCGTAAAATTCTCCAACAAACCGATACTGGTTGGCGTAAGCGGATTTAATTTCAAGGCCCAAACCTGATACACCATGCCTTCCGGTGGTTCCGGTAAGCCCGAAGCATCTACGTACACCACCTGCTGTTCCTGATTCCAATAGACTTTGGCAGAAGCTGAAGGATCAATGGCTTGTCCGCCTAACGGAATCGCTTTGGTCTGCGCGTCTCTGATGACACTTAATATGGTATTCGTTTCTTTGTTTTGGGTTTCCAATTCCACTACCGTTTGTTGTAGTTTGTTTTTCTCGAGCTGAATATTTTTAATTTCTGTCTTGTTTTCATTCAGGGCCGAATATTGGTAACCAATACCGATTAACAACGCAATCGAAGCCGCCCAACCGATATAATTGGTCCATTTGGTTTTGGCTTTAAGGGTCACTACTTTCCCGTGTTTGAGTTCTAATTGCGCTTTAATTTTTTCAAACTGGCTGTGCGACAAGAACGGAGAAAAACTGCTGGAGAGATTAATAATAGCCTTCTCAATAGCGATAATTTCGGCTTTTATTTCCGGATTTCGATTGGCCATAGCATTGACTTCATCGTTTTCTGCTTCAGTCAATAAACCGTAAACATACAACTCGAGTACGCCTGATTCTATATATTCTTTTGCTTCCATCACACTTTTAAAAAATTTCGTAGGTCATTCATGCATAATCGATTTTGGGTTTTCACAGTACCCAAGGGAATGGCTAATTCATCGGATGCTTCTTGTTGGGTATAGCCTTTGAAGAAAAGCAGGTCGATAATTTGGACACATTTCGGTTTTAGTTTTTTGACAAATTCTAAAATTCCAATGGTATCAATGCGGTTCACCAATTTGTTACTGTCGTCTAACAGATGTACGAAATTATCAGAGGACAGGTTTTTTTGGCTGTTGTTAAAACCTTTAGAGCGCAACTTGTCGATAGCCGTGTTCCGGGTAATGTTGAGCATCCACGTGTACAATCGTCCTTTGCTTTGATTGTAGGTTTCGATGTTTTTCCAAATCTTAACAAATACTTCCTGAAGTACATCTTCGGCTTCTTCGCGATCTTTGATTAAATTGGAAATCACACTAAACAGACTCTTCGAATACATATCGTAGAGCATGGTAAAAGCCCGTTCTTCCTTCCTTAGAAGCAAGGGCAATAATTCTTCTTGTGTCATACCTAATTTTTATTTGCCTTAAAAATAACAAAACTTATTTCAAATACAACATCATTCCAGTAATTAGTGTTGTGATAAACAAACCTTTTCTCTTTTTTTATCGTAAATAAATCCGGGAAGTTCAATTATGATTTCCTTGGTTTTTGTTTTGGTAATGGAAATAATTACTTTCCGTTATGTTTGTTTTAAGCCCGTTGAATTCTTTCATCGGGCTTTTATCAATTAGTAAAACTTTAGGAATTGTATAACATCCGAATGTGTAATATTGATTAATTTTATAAAAAATAAAAACCATGAAAAAATTATTAATCGCTAGCTGCAGCGTCATGTCATTGTGGAGTTGTCAAAACAATGCTCAAAACAAGACGGTGGCAGCAACCACAACATCCAATACTGCTATGAATACTACTGTTAGTGCCGAAACGGTTTATCAATTTAAAGTACAAGACTTGTACGGTAAAACGTTTGATTTTGCATCTCTTAAAGGAAAAAAAGTGCTGATTGTTAATACAGCATCCGAATGCGGCTTAACTCCGCAATACAAAGACTTAGAAGCCTTATATCAAAAGTACAAGGATAAAAATTTTGTAATTATCGGTTTTCCGGCCAATAATTTTGGCGGGCAAGAACCGGGAACCAATGAACAAATTGCGAAATTCTGTCAAATGAATTACGGCGTTTCATTTCCCATGATGGGGAAAAGCTCCGTTAAAGGGAACGACATGAATGAGGTATATCAATTCTTAACTCAAAAAAAACGAAACGGTCTTCAAGACAGCGACGTAGAATGGAATTTTCAAAAATATCTAATCAATGAGCAAGGCCATCTGGTAAAAGTATTATCGCCAAGAGTTTTGCCTACCGATAATGAGATAGTCGACTGGATAAATAACAAATAATTTTTTAATCAACGAAAGAAAACCTGACCATGCATTTTGTCAGGTTTTTTTTTTGAATACTATCGACGAACGTCACGGGTGTAGTGATTTAAAGAGTTTTTTTTCCGTTCAACGATTTTACATGCAATAGTCAATTAATGTTAATAGCTTTGGTTTGTCAAAGATCAACTACCACAATGATTATTATATGAAAAACATATTCAACCCGGTTTACAGAGAGGATTATTTTGAAGGTTATTCATCTGGACTCAATCCGTATCTGAAATGTACCCAAAATAAGAGTGAAGCCTATAATTTCGGATTTGAACAAGGACGATTGGATTATGAAAGGATGAACGGAAAAGTCGCCTATGGCATTCCGCAACTGATTGTAACCAACAAAGTATTGGAAGATTTTCTACTGGCAGGAATGCTGGGAATGGACATCGATTCCGACGGTTATACCGCATTTCAAATTGATGTTATCCAGAAATGGTACCAAAGCGGTGTCGAAAAATACGACCCGAGTCAGAGCAGCTATTTATTGGCTATTTTGGAAGAAAACGGCATCGAATTGGCCTGATTTATACTCAAAAACCTGTAAGCACCGGCTTTCAGGTTTTTTTATTCCAACATCAACTGCATGATTTGAGAATGCAACCATCGCCCGAATTTAAAGCCAGTTTCTTTGAGTACGGCAACAGTGGTAAATCCAAACTGCTCATGAAAGGCAACACTACTTTGGTTTTCGGAATCAATCACCGCGATCATGGTGTGTAACTGTTGTTTTTTGGCTAAATCGATAAGATGTGCCATGATTTTTCTACCAATGCCTTTGCCGTGAAAATTTTTATCTACATAAACCGAATGCTCTACGGTAAACCGATAGGCTTCCCGAAAACGAAACTCACTGTAATAGCCGAAACCAACTGTTTTGTCATCAACAACAGCCACAATTACCGGAAATCCTTTTCGCAATTTATCTTCAAAAATGGCACGTTGTTGTTCCAAGGTTCGGGGCTGATAATCATACAAAGCGGTTGAATGTAAAATGTTGTCGTTGATGATTTCAACTATGGCCGGAAGGTCGGCTACAGTATACGGTTTGATTGTTATTTCCATGCAATAAAAGTAGGTATAAGTATTGAAAAAACAGCACTTCTTTGTACATTTGTAGTTCCTAATACACAAGAATGATTTATCCCAAAATACCCTTGGCACAGAGCATTATAGAAATTTGCGATGCTAAAGGAGTTCACGATATCGTTATTTCACCCGGTTCCAGAAATGCCCCTTTGACGATTGGATTCGCCAATAACCCCAATTTCAATTGTTACAGTATCGCCGACGAACGTTGTGCGGCGTTTTTTGCCTTGGGTATGGCCCAACAAAAGAAAAAACCGGTAGCGGTGGTTTGCACCTCGGGATCCGCGGTGCTCAATTACTATCCGGCCTTTGCGGAAGCGTTTTACAGTCAGATTCCCTTAGTGGTTATTTCGGCCGACCGACCGCTGGAAAAGATTGATATCGGTGACGGACAAACCATACGTCAGGAAAACGTATTCCTCAATCATTCGCTTTATAATGCTAATTTAACCGAAGAAGCTTCCGAAGAAAACGATGTGTTTATCAATGAAGCGATTAACGTGGCTATAGCACACAAAGGGCCGGTGCATATCAATGCCCCTTTCGAGGAACCGTTATACGAAACGGTAAACAAACTCACGGTTGATGTTAACGTAACAAGTTTATTTAAACCGCACAGAACGGTTAGAGTAGAAGACATCATCGCGTTTTCTACGTTGTGGAATCACAGTCAGAAAATATTAATCTTGGTGGGTGAATTAGCACCCAATACCATCGAACAAAAATGGATTGATTTGTTAGCCGAATTGCCTTCGGTAGTCATCATGACCGAAACGACCTCGAATTTGCATCATCCGACAGTAATCAATACCATAGATACCTTAATCACGCCATTTTCAGCGAAAGAATTTACCGAGTTACAGCCTCGTATTTTAGTGACTTTTGGGGGAATGATTGTCTCCAAACGAATCAAAGCGTTCCTCAGAAAATACAAACCCAGACACCATTGGCATATCGACGAACTCAGAGCATACGATACATTCGGAATGCTGACCAAACATTTTCATGTGACACCGAATCAGTTTTTTTCGCAGTTTTTACCTTTTGTCAAAACTGTAGAAAGTGATTATAAAAGAACCTTCGCCACACTGCTTCGCAATCGCAAGGACAGTCATAAAAAATATATGGCACAACTTTCGTTTTGCGATTTAAAAGCGTTTGAAGTCATTCTTTCGGATTTGCCGCCAAACATTCAGTTGCAAGTGAGTAACAGTGCGGCCATTCGGTACACGCAATTATTTGATATCGATGCCTCCATTCAGGTTTTTTGCAACAGAGGGACCAGCGGTATCGACGGCAGTACCTCCACAGCCATTGGCGCAGCGGTAGCTAATTCGCGACCCACCGTTTTAATAACCGGCGATGTTGGTTTTTTGTATGACAGTAATGCCTTGTGGAATAATTACATTCCCAAGAATTTTAAGATAATCCTGATTAACAACGGCGGCGGCGGTATTTTTAGGATTTTGCCGGGTCATCAGGAAAACGAAACCTTTCATACGTACTTTGAAACTTCACACTGTCTGACTGCCGAACACCTGGCCAAGATGTATCGATTGGAGTATGTTACAGCTCATGACCATGAAACGTTAGCGCAATCGTTGAAACATTTTTTCACGATAAGCGACCAACCGGCAATTTTGGAAGTGTTTACGCCAACCCGCGAGAATGATTTGCGCTTGAAGGAATATTTTAAAGCTTTGGCGTAAATTCATATCTTTATAAAAATTAAAAAATCTGTGAGTCAAACCAATAAGTTAAAAATTTTCAACGATCCGATTTATGGCTTTATCACCATTCCGAATTCGTTGGTATACGATTTAATTCAGCATCCTTATTTTCAACGGTTACGACGTATTTCGCAAATGGGATTGTCGTATTTGGTTTATCCGGGTGCGCACCACACTCGTTTTCATCATGCCTTGGGCGCCATGCACATGATGCAAAAAGCGATTGAAGTATTGCGATTTAAAGAAGTGGCCATTTCTAAAGAAGAGGAAAATGCGCTCTACATTGCCATCTTGTTGCACGACATCGGACACGGGCCGTTTTCCCATGCCATGGAGCATAGTATTGTAGAAGAAGTGAACCACGAGGCCATTTCTTTGTTGTTTATGAATCAACTCAATAGGGAATTTGACGGACAATTACAATTGGCGATTCAAATTTTTAAAGGCGAGTACCATCGAAAGTTTATGCTGCAACTGATATCAAGCCAGTTAGACATGGATCGTATGGATTATCTGAAGCGCGACAGTTTTTACTCGGGCGTTGCCGAAGGCAATATCAATTCGGATCGCTTAATTCAAATGATGAACGTGGTGGATGATGTATTGGTGATGGAAGAAAAAGGCATTTATTCTATCGAAAAATTCCTGATGGCACGCCGTTTAATGTACTGGCAAGCCTATTTACACAAAACCAGTTTGGTGGCAGAACTTACCTTAACCAAAGCCTTGCAACGCGCTAAAGAGCTATTGACCAAAGGGGTTGAAGTAGCCTGCAGTGCGCCGTTAAAATATTTTATGGTGCATAAAGTTACCTTGGAAAATTTCTCAACTTCCGATTTAGATACATTTGCACAACTAGATGATTTTGATATCATTAGCGCGCTTAAAGTTTGGCAACATCACGAGGATTTCATCCTAAGCAGTCTGAGCAAAATGATTATCCATCGCGACTTATCCAAAATAAAACTCAACAGCGAGAAATTTGCTCCGGAAGTATTACAGGAAATGAGTGCTGCCTTTGCCAAGGAACACAACATCACACTTCAGGAAACCAAATATTTTATCTTTAAAGGAAAGATTAAAAATCAGGCTTACAGCAAAGAGGCGGAGCCTATTCGAATTTTAAAGAAAGACAGAAGCATTGAAGATGTGGTAGAAGCTTCCGACCAGTTAAACCTGAGAGCTTTATCGAAACCGGTGACCAAGTACTTTATTTGTTTCCCAAAACAGTTGGGTGAAATTTAACAATAAATTTTTTTTTATATTTTTGTCTCGATGAAACAAGCTGTAAATATTATTATACTATCATACACCAAAACTTCCGGCGCGTTGCATCTTATAGAACAACACAAAATTACTGTAGCATAAGATGAAATTTACAGCCGCACAAATAGCAGGAATTCTGGATGGCGAAGTGGTGGGAAACCCGGATGCCGAAGTTTTCAAATTATCGAAAATTGAAGAAGGTACTGCGGGTTCTCTGACCTTTTTGGCTAACCCGAAATATGTAAACTACATTTATACTACAGAAGCGACCATCACTATAGTCAACGCTAATTTTGAACCGGAAAGCGAAATCAAAACCACACTCATTAAGGTGGAAGATGCCTATAAGTCGTTTTCAAAGTTGTTAGAATACTACAATCAGGTAAAATTGATGAAATCGGGTATCGAACAACCTTCGGTAATATCCGACAATGTAACGTATGGCGAAAATCTGTATTTGGGTAGTTTTTGTTATTTAGGTAAAAATGTCACCATCGGAGCCAATGTTAAAATCTATCCTAATACTTTTGTGGGCGATAATGTAACCATAGGCGATAACACTATCATTTTTGCCGGTGTTAAAATATACTCAGAATCTGTGATTGGCGCTCATTGCACATTACATTCCGGCGCTATTATCGGGTCAGATGGTTTTGGCTTTGCACCGCAAGAAGACGGAAGCTACAGCAAAGTACCGCAAATTGGAAATGTAATCCTTGAAGACTATGTTGACATAGGCGCTTGTACCACTATAGACCGAGCAACATTAGGTTCTACCATTATTCGCAAAGGTGTAAAACTTGATAATCATATCCAAATTGCTCACAATGTGGAGATTGGTGAGAATACGGTAATAGCGGCACAAACCGGTGTGGCAGGCTCAACCAAAATAGGCAGTAATTGCATGATTGGCGGCCAAGTGGGTTTTGCCGGCCATTTGACTATCGGGAACAATGTTCGCATTCAGGCGCAATCGGGCATCGGAAAGAACATCGCGGATGGCGAAACCATACAAGGTTCTCCTGCCTTTAATTACGGTGACTTCAGCAAGTCGTATGTGCATTTTAGGAACTTACCTAAAATTGTCGCTGATGTTGAAGACCTCAAAAAGAAACTAAATACAAACTAAACTAAAATTGCATACCAATGGTTAAACAAAAAACCATCAAAAACGAAATTTCGCTTACAGGCGTTGGATTACACACCGGAAAAGAAGTCAAAATGACCTTTAAACCGGCTCCCGTAAATAACGGCTATACTTTTGTTCGAGTTGATTTAGAAGGGAGCCCGATTATCGAGGCTGATGCCAATTATGTCGTGAACACACAACGGGGAACCAACTTAGAAAAGTTAGGCGTAAAAATCCAAACTTCAGAACACGTATTGGCAGCTTTTGTAGGCTGTGATGTAGATAACGTAATCATTGAGTTAAACGAATCGGAGCCGCCAATTATGGACGGTTCTTCAAAATACTTTGTGGAAGCCATTGAAAAAGCAGGTATCGTTGAGCAGGATGCGGAGCGAAAATATTACGTGGTGAAAGAAGTGATTTCTTTTGTGGATGAAAACACGGGCAGTGAAATTTTGGTAATGCCGGCCGATGATTATCAGGTAACCGCTATGGTCGATTTCGGTACGAAAGTGTTGGGGACTCAAAACGCCACCATGAAAAGCATTTCTGAATTCAAAACCGAAATAGCCGATTCCAGAACCTTCAGTTTCCTTCACGAATTGGAAACCTTATTGGATAACGGTTTAATCAAAGGAGGCGACTTAAACAACGCCATTGTTTATGTGGATAAAGAGATTTCGCCGAAAACATTTGAAAACCTCAAAGTAGCTTTTGGCAAAGATTCTATTTCGGTAAAACCAAACGGAATCCTCGATAATCTCACATTGCATTACCCGAATGAGGCTGCACGTCATAAATTATTGGATGTTGTGGGCGATTTGGCCTTAATCGGAACCCGAATCAAAGGAAAGGTAATTGCCAACAAACCCGGACATTATGTGAACACTCAGTTTGCCAAAAAAATGTCCAAAATCATCAAAATAGAACAAAAAAATCAGGTTCCGGTGTACGATTTACACAAAGAGCCTTTGATGGATGTCAATAAAATCATGGCCATGCTACCGCACCGACCGCCGTTTTTATTGGTTGACAAAATTTTGGAAATGTCAGACGAACACGTAGTCGGATTGAAAAATGTAACTATGAACGAAAGTTTCTTTGTGGGACATTTTCCGGGCGCACCGGTAATGCCGGGCGTTTTAATCGTGGAAGCCATGGCACAAACCGGGGGAATTTTAATTTTAAGTTCGGTGCCGGATCCCGAAAATTACCTGACCTATTTCATGAAAATTGACAATGTCAAATTCAAACATAAAGTCTTACCCGGCGATACGTTAGTCTTCAAATGTGATTTAATTTCACCTATACGAAGAGGTATTTGCCACATGCAAGCCAGTGCTTATGCGAACGGAAAGTTAGTCGCCGAAGCCGAATTGATGGCGCAAATTGCAAAGAAAAATTAGACGGCAACCTATTGTTAAAAATATAAAAGTAGTATATGAATCAACCGTTAGCATACGTACATCCCGGAGCGAAAATCGCTAAGAATGTCGTTATAGAGCCTTTTACCACCATCCACAACAATGTCGTTATTGGCGAAGGAACCTGGATTGGCTCTAATGTGACCATCATGGAAGGCGCCCGAATCGGGAAGAATTGCAATATTTTCCCCGGAGCTGTTATAGCCGCGGTGCCACAAGATTTAAAATTCGGAGGTGAAGAATCCTTAGCCATCATAGGCGACAATTCGACCATCAGAGAATGCGTAACCATCAACAGAGGAACTATCGCTTCCGGTCAAACCGTAATCGGTAAAAACTGTTTGGTTATGGCAACGGCGCACATCGCACACGATTGTCACATTGGCGATAATGCCATTATCGTAAATGGGGTAGCGTTAGCCGGACATGTGATTGTGGGGAATTACGCCATCATTGGCGGATTAGCCGCTATTCATCAGTTCATTCACATTGGCGATCACGCCATGATTTCCGGTGGTTCTTTGGTTCGTAAAGATGTACCGCCGTATACCAAAGCCGCTAAAGAACCGCTTTCGTATGTGGGAATTAATTCGGTAGGTTTAAGACGTCGCGGATTTACTTCTGAAAAAATCAGAGAAATTCAGGACATCTACCGCATACTATACCAAAAGAATTACAATACTTCGCAAGCCATGGCCATCATCGAAGGCGAAATGGAAGCCACACCGGAACGCGATGAAATTTTAGATTTTATCCGTAACTCGTCACGAGGAATTATGAAAGGGTATTCAGGCTCCTATTAAACCTTTTATCAAGACAGCAAATCACATAAATAAATACAAAAACATACATTACAATGGCATCTACAGCAGATATTAGAAACGGACTATGCATCAAATTCAATCACGATATATACAAAATCGTTGAATTCCTTCACGTAAAACCGGGTAAAGGTCCGGCTTTCGTGAGAACCAAATTAAAATCACTAACCAACGGAAAAGTATTGGACAATACGTTTTCTGCCGGTCATAAAATCGACGTGGTTCGTGTTGAAACGCATACGTTCCAATTTTTGTATTCAGAAGGCAATGACTTTCATTTTATGAATACCGAAAGCTATGAACAAATTACCCTGAACAGAGACGTTTTAGATGCGCCCGATTTGTTAAAAGAAGGAACTAACGTAATGGTACAAATCAACACCGAAACCGATATGCCATTATCAGTAGATATGCCGGCTTCGATTGTTTTGGAAGTAACCTATACCGAACCGGGAGTAAAAGGGAATACAGCGACTAACGCTACCAAACCGGCTAAAGTAGAAACCGGTGCTGCGGTCAATGTACCTTTGTTTATCAATGAAGGGGACAAAATCAAGATTGATACCGCTACCGGTAAATACATGGAAAGAGTTTAATCCAGTTAGCAGTATTCAGTGATCAGTATGCAACTATTATGCAACACTGGACACTGAGTACTGAATACTGAGCACTAAAATATGAAGTTCCCAAGAATCCATACTCTTAAAGAAATTGCCCAAATCATTGGTTGCCAATACGTTGGTGCCGATGATTTTGCGGTGCATGGCATGAACGAAATTCACGTGGTAGCGCCCGGGGATATCGTTTTTGTCGACCATCCCAAATACTATGATAAAGCACTGCAATCGGCGGCGACTATTGTTTTAATTAACAAAGAAGTCGAATGTCCCGAAGGCAAAGCCCTTTTAATTTCCGATGATCCGTTTAGAGATTTCAATATCCTTACCCAACATTTCCGACCATTTGTGGCGGCTCAAGCGGCCATATCGGCTTCGGCAACCATAGGCGAGGGAACCATTATTCAACCCAATTGTTTTATCGGGCATAATGTAACCATTGGTAAAAATTGCGTGTTACATGCCAATGTGATTGTGTATGATAATACCGTTATTGGCGACCATGTGATTATCCACTCGGGTACCGTTTTGGGAGCCGATGCTTTTTACTATAAAAAACGTCCCGAAGGATTTGACCAATTATTGTCGGGCGGTAGGGTAGTCATCGAAGACCATGTCGGCATCGGTGCGCTCTGTACCATCGACAAAGGGGTAACCGGAGACACGACCATCGGAGCCGGAACCAAAATTGACAATCAAGTCCATGTGGGTCACGACACTGTTATTGGCAAAAAATGCCTCATTGCGTCGCAAACCGGTATTGCCGGTTGTGTGGTCATTGAGGACGAAGTGACGCTTTGGGGACAAGTCGGAACCACCAGCGGTATTACCATTGGGGCCAAAGCCGTGGTACTCGGTCAAACCGGTGTCACTAAATCTATCGAAGGCGGAAAAAGCTATTTCGGCACACCGGTAGAGGAGTCTCGTGAAAAACTAAAACAACTGGCCAACGTTAAACGCATACCCGATATTTTAAATAAATTGAAATAAGTTATGGGCGCTAAAACTATCGTTCAAAATTTTTACAAATCAGATGTACTGCTCGAACCGGAAAAAGTGAATGCTTTATTGCATCCCGATGTAATCTTGGAATGGCACAGCAGTAAAGGTTTTTTAAAACTCCACAAAGATCAGATTATCGAACTCAGCCATGAGTTGGGCAAAGCGTACCTGCGGTCCAAATCAAGGATTTCTCATATCGTTTCAGACGGCAATACCGTATCGGTACGCTATTCGCATTTTGTAAAAACCATAGAGAATCCCAGAGAAGAGATGCTCTTGGCGCATTTTATGGTGATTTGGGAAGTTAAAGACGACAAACTGTACCGCGGTTACCAAATGAGCCAGCTATAGTATTTTTGCAAAAAACTATTCTGCGCATACCCAAACACTGAATACTATTTCATACTTTTGCAACACATTACATAACACAAATAAACAAACACAAACATGAGCGTTTTAGTCAATAAAAATTCAAAAATAATAGTACAAGGTTTTACCGGAAGCGAAGGAACGTTTCACGCTTCTCAAATGATTGAATACGGAACCAACGTGGTTGGCGGTGTAACACCGGGAAAAGGCGGAACCACGCACTTAGATCGTCCGGTTTTCAATACCGTTAAAGATGCCGTAGAGCAAGCCGGAGCCGATACTTCAATTATTTTTGTACCGCCGGCCTTTGCTGCCGATGCGATTATGGAAGCGGCTGATGCCGGTATCAAAGTCATCATCGCCATCACCGAAGGTATTCCGGTGGCCGATATGATTAAAGCGTACAATTTTGTAAAAGGTAAAAACTGCCGTTTGGTAGGGCCTAACTGTCCGGGGGTAATCACTCCTGAAGAAGCCAAAGTAGGTATTATGCCGGGCTTTGTATTCAAAAAAGGCAATGTGGGTATCGTATCTAAATCGGGTACCTTAACCTATGAAGCGGCCGACCAAGTGGTTAAACAAGGTATGGGAATTACAACGGCTATCGGTATCGGTGGCGACCCGATTATCGGGACAACCACTAAGGAAGCGGTAGAGTTGCTAATGAACGATCCGGAAACGGAGTGCATCATCATGATTGGTGAAATCGGCGGACAATTAGAAGCCGATGCCGCACGTTGGATTAAAGAAAACGGAAACCGCAAACCGGTTGTAGGATTTATCGCCGGTGAAACGGCCCCTAAAGGAAGAACCATGGGACACGCCGGGGCCATTGTTGGGGGTTCCGATGATACCGCCGAAGCCAAAAAACGCATCATGAGAGAATGTGGTATCCACGTAGTGGATTCTCCGGCAGAAATCGGTAAAAAAGTAAAAGAAGTAATGGGATAATTTATTCCTTTATGTGCTGTAAATAATAGAAAGCCTCGAGAAATCGGGGCTTTTTTTATTTAAATTTTGGCGTTCCCTTTCAGGTCGGGCTTTCGGCTGTCGCTTCCCGAAAAAATCGGGAGAGCTCCGCAAAGCCTCAATCCCTAACGCATTAATTCGGAAACGGATTGGACCATTTCGGGTCGGTATATACATTCGTTCCGGAAAGCGTTCTGAGAAAAGCAATCACTGCATTAACCTCAGGAGCAGTCAAATGCAATTGCTGACCAAAACCATTCGGACGCAACTTCGCATCCAAATTGGTATTTCCGGGCGCAATATTTATCGTCCCATAATGACCAACCGCCGCTTGCAAGGTTGTAATCACTCCGGTATGCATCATCGGGCCGTTAGTGGTTCCGTCTAACTTCACCAAATCGCGCAACGAAGGCGCTCGAGTATTGCCTACATCAATTCCGGTGCCGTTTAAAACGCCGATAATACCGTTGTTGCCGCTATTCGGATTGATGTCAAACTCGGGTGCCGCATGACATCCGGCACAACCCAAACCGCCCGAGGTGCGATTGCCGTTACCGTCAAAAACGGGCGGTGCCAAAAACAAATTTTTTCCTTGGTTTTCCTGATTGGTAAAATTCGGAAAGGGCTGGGCATCATTGGCGACTTGCGCCCTTCCGATATCATATTTACTGTCAAACGATTGAATGCTGCGCACAAACTGCGCCAACGCCAACTGAATTTTAGCTTCCGTAATTTCTTCGGAACCATACACCCATTGAAACAACTCTTTGTAATAACCAATGGCGCTGAGCTTGGTAAGTAAGGCGCTAAAATCGGCATCACCATTGGTACCGCTAAAACCCATTTCGCCGTGGTCTTTAATCGGCATCGTGGTTTGGGTTTCCAAATTAACGGCGCGTTCGTTCCAAAAAAATCGGGTTTCGTTGGCAAACCGCGTGTTAATCAAACGCATCGAATGCCTTCCGGTGGTACCGTTTACACCCGTACTGGCCACTTGGGTATCGCTGAACGCATTGGCTTGTTGGTGGCAACTCGAACAGGAAATCGTGTTGTTGGAAGACAAATCTTTATCGTAAAACAACACCCGTCCCAAAGTGGCGCCTTTATCCGTAATCGGGTTTCCGCCACTGTTGTCTTTGGTAATGTAATTCGGAATGGTTTGGTTGGCATAATTGTACAAATTATCCGGATTTACAGCAGACCCGAAAGTAGCGCTGATATTCGTATACGGATTCACCGGAACATAGTCGGAGCTGTCATCACTGCCGCAAGAATAGCCTAAGACTACTATCATGGCGACCCAAATTCGTTTCATCATACTAAAAGGTTTTTTATTCCGTTTCCACTACCAACAAGTGGCGCCTCGGAGATGGGTTAGGATTTTGATATCAAAAGAGAGAAAAGGTTTAATCGCTATTTATTCACGACAACCTTTACCGTTTTTTCGGTGTTTCCACCGGCAATTTTAACGAAATAGACACCGTTATAAACGGTAATCAAATCCAATATACTAAGCGTGCTGCCCTGTAAAATTTCACCGGTCATTACCACTTTACCCAATTCATCAATCAGCCACACGGTACTGTTGGTTGGCTGACTGTCGGTTTGAATGGCGATGAATTCTTGGGCTGGATTCGGATATACTTTTACTTGTATTCCGGAAGCGTCGAATTCGGCATTATCCAACGTGTATTGGGTCGTCGCCTCAGTTATGGAAGCCACTTGTGAGGCGGTGCGATTGCCGTAAAAAGTCGGACCAACCGCATACGGATACGCCGAATTGTGATTGGCATCAACCGTGGCAAAATAGCAATACGTGCCGTTCGGATATTCTGGAGTAACACAAAAACGACCGTTGTGTACATCCAAATAACTCGGATCGGACGGGTGCGCTACAAATTCATAATCTTCTCTGAAATACCCCAAAGGATAGGTCGTACTCACGGCCGGTCCGTCGGTCACATTCGTACCGTCGGCATAATGGGTTCGAGTAGTAATATTACGGAGTTGGTAACTCGACTTGATTCTCACGATACCACCGGTGCCATCAGCATTGGCGTAGCCATAGGCACCGTAAATCGGGAAACCGTCATACGCAAACCCAATCAAAGGCGAATGCTCATTTGGATTAATCACATACAATCCGTCTGAAGGGTAGGTATTGCAAATGTTGGAAATGACCACCAAGTCTAAATTAAAGGCACTCGGATTTTGGTGATGGTGGTAGTTGCCCATCGCCGGATGCGCTTTGGCACAATCAAAACCAACACGTTCCGCATATACCGCGTCACGGTTCCAAACACCGTCTCCGGTGCAACCCATAATCGGGCCGCCACAAATCTGACTCGTCGAATTCTTCCAGGAAACACCGTCGCGGTAATCAAACAAAGCCACACCGTTTTTAAATAAACCGATATTGCCTGCGGTTGTATTGGTTGGTGTGCCGGTATTTTGGGTTGGGCTTAACGGAAATCGGAAAATAGCGCCGTTTCTACTGGTCGCCAACGACGGATTGCCGTCCAAAAACGGACCGGTAATGTAGGCCGGAATTCCGTTGGTAGTCACATACACCCAATTGTTGGAATATTGCACAGTTTGTACGTTGGCCAAAACCGCATCGTTAATAGGTGTAGGGTTACCCGAAACATAATGGCGTCCGGTAATTCCGGTGGTGTTGCGCAACCAGGCGGTAATGGCCGGGTTGGTTTGAGCCCAAGTGGTCACTTGGGTCAGTAGAAGCAGCATAAATACAATTCTTTTCATAAGGGTCATAAGGTTAGTTATAGGGTTAGACGCACAAATGGTTACATTCTTGCGTTTGATTTCATTTTATTCTCTCGGAAATTGAAATCGCGGATTAAACAGGAAGGTTTTATCGGTTAAGGTGTTTAAAAACACTTCCATATCAACACGTTCGTTATCAGACAAGTTCATGGGTTTGGCTAATTCTTTCGGCAAACTTTTATCATGTCCTAAAGAATTGTAATGTTTGATGACTTCGTTTAGTGTTTTAAATCGGCCATCGTGCATGTACGGTTTTGTAAATTGAATGTTTCGTAAAGTCGGAATTTTAAAACGTAGGTGATCTTCTTTGCGCCCGGTAATTTTTATTCGGCCCAAATCATTCAATGCAGTATCAACCGCCAAACCGTTTCGTTCAAATTTGTCACTATTGAAAAGTGGTTCGGTATGACAGGAAGCACAATGTTTTTTAAATAAAACATATCCGTTTTGTTCTTGTGCATCAAACGATGTTTCACCACGCATGACTTGGTCATATTTAGAATTAGTTGATTTTAGTGAAACGGTGAATTGAGCCAAAGCTTTTAAAAGACGCTGTGACGTAACTTTTTCATCACCATAAGCCTTTGCAAACAGATTCCGATATTTGGAACTTTGTTGCAACTTGGCAACCACATGCTCAAGTTTTTCATCCATCTCCACCGGATTGGTAATCGGATTGATTGGCTGTACTTCGAGATTGTTTACGCCTCCATCCCAATGAAAATCTTTATTCCAAGCCAAATTGATTAAGGCCAAAGAATTCCTTGTTCCTTTTTTTCCTTCAATGCCATGACTTAAGTCGTGATCAACATGGGTGAAACCGGTAGCTTGTGCATGACAACTTGAACATGAAATAGAATTGTCGCGGGACAATATCGGGTCATAAAACAAATGGCGGCCTAATTGGAACTTTTCTTCAGACAGCGGATTTTTCTTGAAATCGTATTCGGGCTGCGGCCAACTTTTGGGTACTTCGAAATAAAGGGGTGTAAAATAACTTTTGGAGAATGCTAAAATCCCAAAAACAACTCCTCCAAATCCCAATATAAGAATGGCTCTTTTCATTCTGAATAAAACATTTTACTACTTAAATCTGCTAATTCCATAGCGATTTTTCCGGGAATCATAACTGAGTTTGTTGTAGCCAAAGTGACTTCGGCAAAAAAAACGGAAACATCAATGCTTATGGAAATATCGCTTTTATTATTGATATTAATTACTTTTTTTCGCATCGCATTATACGGCTGTAAATAACCGCCTAAATGGAACTCGAATTGATTTTTCCTGGTCTTACAACTTGGACTTTGCCCTTCAATTTTCATATTGACATAACCGCTTTGCCATGCCCAATACATTCCTTGAATCGGATCTAAATCGCCACCCAAAGCGCCGGAAGTATTAGTTGTACTGTCAATACCGATATTGAAAGTAACTTTTGAAATTATTTTATCACTGTTCTTTGTAATAGGGATTTGCAGCGAACTCGGATTTGCTAAGTCGAGTAGGTGATGGCTGTTTTTTTCTTTGAAAACGGTTTTGTCAGCAAATTGGATTTCAAGATCCGAAACGTAACATTTGAAAGCCGTTACAGTTATGGTGTCTTTTTTAGTGCTAACATATCGTTTGTTTAGTTCCAATGGAAATCGGTCAAAAACAACTTTAAAATTAACGTTCAGCGAATCGTTGCTTTGCGCAAATAACTGAAAGCAAAACAACAAAAACAAAACGGTATATTTTCTTTTAGTCATGTCTTGGTCCGCGAGGTTTTGGCGCAAATATTTTTGGCAATTCGCTAATCAGTCTGTCAAAATCTTTTTGTTGCTGTGCATTACATAAATTTCGGATATCCTGAAAATGTTTGAAATGAGTCTCTTCAACTTGTTGTTGCCAATAAGACAATTCGTTTAAAATACCCTGTTTTCGTTCTTTTAATTTTACATCGGTAGAATCCCTGTACAAAAAAGTATACAGCAAATATTTTTTGTGTCTGATATTATCATCCAAGTGTTCAATTTCAGCACGATGCCACTGAATCAGTTTGTCATATTCCTGCTGCTGTTTGGCATCAAAATGCAATTTCTCTATGATAATTTCTCTGGGTTCGGGTCTGCCTTTATGAGGTAATTTACCGGGTTTTGGGCCGCTCAAAAACAGGAAACTTAAAGTTGCCAAATTGAGCAACAATAATCCTATGACTGCAATGGTTAATAGCTTTGTTTTCTCCATAACTTCTAATAAAGTTGGTTGCTTTGGTTTACAGTATTTTCAAAATAAATAGCGGTTGTATTGTCCTTTTGCTTGTTTTGGTTTCCTAACAAAAAAATATTGATGGCAATCAAGGCCGCAATAGAAGCAGCGGTCATCCAAACGGTTTTGGGTGATACTTTGTTTTGCTGCTGTATTTTCTTTTGGATTGTGGATAATAAATTGTCATTCGGCTCAACAGTTGTCATGCCGTTAGTGCTGCTCATTATTTTTTGAATCCATTGTTCTTTTTCCATATTCAGTTAGACGAAAATTATTTTTTTTTCTTGCGATAGGTCTCAAATTTTTCCCCTAATTTTTCCTGAAGCGATGCTTTGGCTCTGAACACAAGTGACTCGACAGCGGAAATACTGACTTCCATTACAGCCGCAATTTCGGGATTAGGCAACCCTTCTACTTTAGATAGGAGGAAAGCAGTCTTTTGATTTTCGGTCAGGGTATTGATGGCGTCAAAAAGAATTTGAGCATCTTCCCGGTGTTCCATCAAAATGCCGGGATGTTCTAAGGTGGTGGCATTGAGATATTCTTTTTCGTCTTGACTTTTCGGACCAAAAATAAAGAACCGCTTGCGACTGTTTTTCTTTTTGACAACATCCAAACACTGATTGATGGTAATGCGATATAACCAAGTTTTAGGCGACGATTGATGATTAAAGGTATCGAGCGAATGGTAAACTTTTACAAACACATCTTGGGTAACTTCCTCAGCATCTTCCCGGTTTTGCAAATAATGCAACGCCATGTTGAATACAAGGGTTTTGTATTCTTGGTACATGCTTTTAAAAGCGGCGTTTGGCTGTTGCATCTGCAATTTTATGATTTCTTTAAGACTTTGAGAAATAACAAAGGTTTAAAGTGATTGATTTTTTTTCAACCTTTAAATTATTGTTATATTTGACCTTTCATTACAATAATCATCCGCGACACAACTAAATGGGTAGTGTGTGTAGCGGAATAAATCAAATTTTTTATCCTATGAAATTATTAGAAGGAAAAGTAGCCATCATCACCGGAGCCAGCAGAGGAATCGGTAGCGGAATCGCTAAAGTTTTTGCACAACACGGAGCCCATGTGGCTTTTACTTATAGTTCTTCTGCCGAAAGCGCTTTGGCATTGGAAAACGAATTAGCCGCAATGGGTATCAAAGCCAAAGGATACCAATCGAATGCAGCCGATTTCAACGAAGCTCAAAAATTAGTGGATGATGTCATAGCCGAGTTTGGTACTGTAGATGTTCTTATTAATAATGCCGGAATCACCAAAGACAACCTTTTGATGCGTATGAGCGAAGAAGATTTTGATAAAGTAATTGAAATCAACTTAAAATCGGTGTTCAATATGACCAAAGCTGTTCAGAAAATCATGCTTAAAAACCGCAAAGGTTCTATTGTAAATATGAGTTCTGTGGTTGGTGTAAAAGGGAATGCCGGACAAGCCAATTATGCGGCTTCCAAAGCCGGTATGATTGGGTTTACCAAATCGGTTGCCTTAGAATTAGGTTCGAGAAATATCCGTTGCAATGCCATTGCACCGGGTTTTATTGAAACTGAAATGACCGCCAAACTAAATGACGACGTAGTACAAGGTTGGAGAGATTCCATTCCGTTAAAACGCGGCGGAACTCCGGAGGATGTTGCGAATGCTTGTTTGTTCTTCGCTTCCGATATGAGTGCCTACGTTTCGGGACAAGTGTTGAATGTTTGCGGCGGAATGCTGACTTAAAAAAAGTAGGCAGAGATCAGTGGTCAGTTTTCAGTAATTAAGTGTTTCTAAAATATTTTTTATGATGTTTCAAGATTTGTTAGCTTATCAAAAATCATTTGAGTTGGCTATGCGTGTTTTTGAAATTTCTAAGTCTTTTCCAAAAGAAGAAACCTACTCATTGACTGATCAAATCAGACGTTCATCAAGAAGCGTTCCTGCCAATATCGCTGAAGCTTACCGAAAAAGAATTTACCCGAAGAGCTTTCATAGTAAACTGACTGATAGTGACGCAGAAAATTCGGAAACACAAGTTTGGTTAGAATTTGCTTTTAAATGCAATTATATTAATCAAATTGCTTACGAGGAACTTGTTAATTATAGTTTAGAAGTTGGAAAGCTCATTAATTTTATGATAGTAAATCCCAATAAGTTTGGAGTAAAAACGAATTAATAAAAAGTTGGCAGTGTTCAGTAATTAGTAGTCGGAAATCCTGATATATTGACCACTGGACACTGAACACTGAACACTGAACACTATAAAAAATGACCACCAACACTGTTTTACTGATCGTACTTGCCTTGGGAATAGCGTTTGCTGTGTCATTTTTCCAATACCTATACAAAGCCAAAAGCCGGTCGAGAGTGACATTGCTTTTGGCTTTTTTACGTTTCCTGACCGTGTTTGGGGTATTGTTGCTGTTCATCAATCCCATTATTACCCGGAAAACAGTGGAAACCACCAAAGTTCCGCTGCCGATTGTGATAGACAACTCGGCTTCGATAGCCGACTTGAAAGCCGATAAACAGGCTTTGGAAGTATGGGATAAGCTCAAAAATAACGATGCGCTGAATGCTAAATTTGAGGTGCAAACCTATCAGTTTGATGAGGACTTTTTGCCTTCGGATACCCTTGATTTCAAAGGAAAACAATCGCAAATGGATATGGTGGCCAAAAACCTCAAAAATATCTATAAAAACCAATCATTTCCGACAGTTTTAATTTCAGATGGCAATCAGACGTCGGGGGAAGATTATGTTTTCGGTTTTGATCCCAATAACAAAGTATATCCGTTAGTCGTAGGCGATACAACCACCTATTTGGATTTGAGAATTGCGCAACTAAATGTGAACAAGTATGCCTTCCACAAAAACAAATATCCGGTGGAAGTCTTCTTAAACTATGCCGGAACGAAAGCCATCAATGCTTCGTTTAAAATTACCCAAGGTAATTCGGTTTTAAATGAGCAAACCGTGGCATTTTCGCCAGACAAAAAATCGGCAATCATTGAGGTCTTATTACCGGCAGACAAAGTCGGGCTTCAGGTGTTAAAAGCAACTGTAACTTCCAAAGAGCAAGAAAAGAACACCTACAACAACACCAAAAATTTTGCGGTGGAAGTCATCGATCAAAAGACAGAAGTGGCGTTGGTAGCCGAGATGTCGCATCCCGACTTAGGTGCTTTAAAACGCAGTATTGAGTCTAATGCACAGCGAAAAGTAACCTTACTTAAACCAAATCAAATCAGTGATTTAGAAAATTACAATATCCTGATTTTATACCAACCAACAACCGCATTCAAATCGGTTTTCGAACAGAATAAAAACGCCAAAATCAATACGTGGATTATTACCGGAAACGATACCGATTTTAATTTCCTGAACCAAAATCAAACGGTCTTTCAGTTTAAGATGAGTTCTCAAAAGGAAGATTTTCGCCCCAATTTCAATGCGCAATTCAATTTATTTGCGTTAGACAATATCGGGTTTGCGCAGTTTCCGCCATTGGAAAATCCGTTTGGCAAAATAGAAGCCAAAACAAACACCAACACCTTGTTGGAAGCTACCATTCGCGGTGTGAATATCAATCAACCTTTGTTTTCTTTTGCCGAAACACAAGGCAACCGTGCGGCGTATTTGTTTGGTGAAAACCTCTGGAAATGGCGTGCAGAAAGTTATTTAAGCCAAAAAAGCTTTGCCGATTTTGATGTATTTGCCGATAAAACCATACAGTATTTGGTCTCCAACAATGCGCGAAAATCGTTAATAGTAACTCATGAACGGTTTTACAATTCGGGAGAAGGTATCGAAATCACCGCCCAATATTTTAATAAAAACTATGAGTTAGACGAAAAAGCGCGACTCACCATTGCGGTTACCAATACTAAAACCAAGCAAGTTAAAAAGTATGATTTATTAAAGGCAACCAATACGTTTCAAGTCAACTTAGACGGTTTATCCGCCGGAAATTATACGTTCACCGTAAAAGAATTGAATTCCAATTCAACTTATTCGGGCGGATTTGAGGTCTTGGATTTCGATATTGAAAAACAGTTTGTGAATCCCGATTGGAATAAACTCAATCAATTAGCCCAACAAACGCAAGGAAAAGCGTATTTACCCAATCAAGTGGACAATTTGATTCAGCAACTGACCGCTGATGAAAGTTACAAAGCCGTTCAAAAAGTGATTACCAAAAAATCGCCGTTGTTGGATTGGATTTGGTTGTTGGTGTTGTTGGCGGCCACTTTAACGGCAGAATGGTTTATCCGAAAGTACAACGGATTACTCTAAACGATTTCTCGTAACCCTTTTTTCAACGGCTATCACCAATAGTATTCCGGCAACATAGGCTACCAAATCTTCCCAAGCAAACGAAGTGCCGATGACGGTACGAGCCAGCTTGTTGTCCTGCAAACCCAGCGTCTCAATAATGTTAGCATACTGCAGGAATTCGATTCCGAAAGAAAACAAAAGTACGCCCAAAGCGGCTTTCGGGACAGCCACTTTTACAAACGTTTTTACAAAACAATAGATCAACATAACCACCAAAACATCGCCCAAATACGGACGAATAAAACCATCGTGAACGAATAGGGCAATGCACACTTCTATACCGAAAAGGAGTAGGGTCAGCATAAAATAACTTTTCGAAAAAGTAAACATCAATACGAATGAATTGAATTAGTGCACTCGGGTAATCGAATAAATCTTGAGGCGAATATAATCGTAATACAGCGCAATCACTAATATGGCCGAAGCCAAAAACAATGTTCTGATTCCGGCGGAACCATACACAAATCCCCCTAAAACACAACCTATAAAAAAGAAGGCAATAATCGAAAATCGCAAGTAAATGTTATTTTTCAATTTGCGTTGCTGTTCCTCTTTCTTGTAAAAAAACAATTGCGACAGCTCGATACCTAAATCGGTGAACAAGCCCGTTAGATGTGTAGTTCTCACGGTAGACTGCGACACTTTGGTCACCAGGGAATTTTGAACTCCCATAGCAAATAACAGTAAAAAGGCAGCGGCTTTACCTTGCCAAAAAGCAATACTTGCCGGTGCCAAAAACAGAGCTACAGCAGTCAGAATACTAATTTCAAGGGTTATGGGTACCACATAAGCCAATCGGGGTTTCCGTTTCAGTACCATCTCTACCAAAGTGCTTGCTGTAAAAGAACCCAACAAAAAGCAAAAAGTAAAAAACAAAAAAGTAACGGCAATACCGTAATTGTGCTTGGTAATCTCTTCGGCAAAATAGGCAAAATGACCGGTAACATTGGTCGTCAGGGTTTGCAACGCCAAGACTCCGGTAACATTGACAATGCCGGCCACCAAAGACAGTAAAGCTGCCAATCGGAGATTGTGAAGAAAGGTTCTTGCTTTACCTTGATGTCTGAACATGGGCCAATGTGCTTCAAATAGAACAACTACTTTTTGGTCATGACGAGTTTCATGCCGCCTTGGTCTAAGGTCATTTGTTTGTCGGCTGTATTGAATTCTAATTTGATGCCGGCCAATGGAAATTCAAAAACATCTTTACGCACCGCATCCAACGGAAAGGCATTTTGACCGGTTGCCTGAGCCGTTATGGTATTTCCTTCTTTGCGAATGGTAATGATTAACGGAATTTCGGGTGAACTGTATTCGCCGACGTATAAGTCTAAATCTTCTGGCTTTACCTCAATAGTATTGAAGGATGGTACTTTGAAAGGCTTACCGAAATAACTGCTCAATGCACAAATTAAAATTTGATTGTTATCGTACGTATTCCCGTTTGAGGCCACGGCAATAGCTAATTTACTTGTGGGAAAATACGAAACCGAAGAAGAAAAACCATCGATACCACCGGTATGTCCATAACCCTTATTCTCATAAAACGGCACTTGGAATATCCCCATACCGTAATTGTCTTGTATGGTTATCATTTGATCCAAACTCTTTTGGGAAATGATTTTTCCGGCAAACAAAGCCTCTATAAATTTCGTCAAATCGGCAGGATTCGAAACTAAAGCACCGGCACCCATGGGAACCGACATGTCCGTTTCGGTCTCTTTTTGCCACGAACCGTCGAAGGTATAGGAATAACATTCGTTGTTGGCAATATTGGTTTTACCACCAAAATACGTATTTTTCAGTCCGAGTGGTTTGCCAATTTTAGCATCAACGAGCAGGGCATAGGGCTTCTTATAAATCTTTTCCAAGATATAACTCAGTAACACATAATTAGAATTGCTGTATTCTGCTTTGGAATTCGGTTCAAACTCCGTTTTTCCTTTGGCTATGAGTGCCACCATCTCTTTTTCGGAAATGGGTTTGGTGTTGTAAGACAAATAATCTTCATCATCGGTAAAACTGTGAATGCCGCTGCGGTGATTTAATAAATTACTGATGGTAATTTTAGAAGCATTTTGTATTGCCGGGAAATAGCCCTCTATGGTTTTATTTAAATCCAATTTACCTTCTTCCACCGCTTTAAAAATTAAGCAAGCCGTAAAGGTTTTTGAAATAGAACCAATGCGGTATTTCGTAGCACTTGTAGCCTCTTTGCCGCCGGCAACATCGGCTTTACCGATGGTTTTGGCAAAAATGGTTTTTCCGTTTTCACTGATGGCAATACTGCCCATGTATTTGTCTTTGGCCTCCAAAACCGAGAATAAACTGTCGAGTTTAGCCGTGTTGAATGTTTGAGCGAATGCACTGAAAGTAGTACATAAAATAAGGAACGATAAGGCGATTTTTTTGGTCATAAAATTTTTGCTTGATTGAAGCGTAAATTTACTAATTATTGTAGCGCAAAAGACCAGATAAACGATTAATTATCGATTGAGCTTTTGATGACGCAACAAATAAGCCGAAGTTTGATAATACGCAATAGTTTCGTTTATCAAATCTTCTTGCTTTTTTAAGATAGGCTTTTCCAAATAAACCGATTGAAATTCGGGTTTTACATTCGCTTTAGGTTCAAGTGTTAATTGGTATTGTTTTACTTTTTTAACCGGTGACAAAACCGTTAATACATTATCCTTTATCATTCCTAAATCCTGATAAGTGGCTACAAAAGCTCTTGGCTTATAGGTGGCATCAAAAATGTCCTGACCGTAAAACTTGCTGTCGTAACTAAAGTTAAGCAAGCCAAATAGGGTAGGCATTACATCAATCTGCGACATCAAAGTGGTAACATGTTTGGGTTGGATGAACCCCGGTGCGTATACCATGGCCGGAATACGGTATTTTTCCAAAGGCAATTCGGTTTTACCCGAACTCGAAGCACAATGATCGGCCAAAATCACAAAAACCGTTTCCTTAAACCAAGGCTGTTTTTGGGCATCCTTAAAAAACTGTCCTAAAGCATAATCGGTATACTTCACTCCACCGCTTCTCGACTTTTTGTCGGCCGGAATATCTATTTTTCCCTCCGGATACGTAAATGGTCGGTGGTTACTGACTGTCATAATATGATTAAAGAAAGGCTTGTTTTGGGCGGCTTCTTTATTCATTTCGCGAATCGCTTTCCGATACATATCTTCGTCGCAAACTCCCCAAATATTAGAAAAACTGATTTCGTTTGGCTGAAATGTTTTCTTATCAATTATGTCATACCCATTGCCTCCAAAAAAGTCTTCCATATTATCAAAATAAGCATCACCGCCGTACATGTATTTTACCGCATAGCCCTTTTGTTTAAAAATAGCACCCGTGGTAAACTTGTTTTTATTGTCTTTTCGTTTCACAACACTTTCAGCGGCGCTAGGCGGCAAACAAAGTGTAACCGCTTCTAAACCCCTAACCGTGCGATTACCCACGGCATACAAGTTGGTAAACTGCATGCTGTGTTGCGCTAATGAATCGAGGAAAGGCGTGATGTGTTTTTCGTTACCAAACTCGGTCATGAAATCTTCACTCAAACTTTCGACGGTAATCAAAACCACATTTTTCCGAATTTCAGCGGAATCATTCTGCAAAGTGCGAAGGGTACTTTCGTTTTTACTCCCTGACAATTGATTTTGTAAAACCGTAAAAGCTTTCGATTTGGGTATTGACGGATAATAGGTGTCATAATCCAATTCATTGCTCATAAAAGCCGAATAAAACTTATACGCACCATTAGCCTGTAATTCATTAGCAAAAACATTAGTGTCCGATTCTCGCTGTGCCATTGCAGGAATAAGTTGCAGCGATAAAAAGAATAAAACAACATACAACACCGCTCCTTTTAATTTAGTGCTCAAGTCAGGCAAATGCCTTAAAAACGGACGACTTTGCTTCACTATAAAATACGTAATGGTAAACGCTACCAAGCCAACTGTGAGGAAAAGGGGAACAACCGGGTAGGATTCCATGATATTGCCGATAACCGTGTTGGTATATACTAAGTAATCTACGGCGATAAAGTTGTAACGCACACCGAACTCGTTCCAAAAGAAGAACTCGCTAACCGCATTTTGAACGATTAACAATACATAAATAAAAACAGTGATGAAGAATAATGCTTTTCGTATAGCATTTCGATACTTGGGCAAAAACAACAGCAATCCGAAAAAGAGTGTTTTTATTGCTACAAAACTGATGACGACTTCAGGAAGTGAACCACCGTATTCGTTGAGAATGGTGTTAAAGAAGCTGATATAAACTAATACAATCAAAAGCACACCGAAAATGACATATCCCCAAGGTTTATTGTATTTTGAATCGGACAAAAATAACAGATACAACCATAAAAAAACACCAATCACAATAAAAAAGGCGATGTCGTTTATAAGTCCGAACCCGAAAATTTTTAGTAGTTGTACTGCGTTAAACTCCGATTGTGTAATAGGATGAAACATTAAAACAATTCGAAGGATAAAATTGACAAGAAGGGAGAAATAGGCTAATTTAATGAACGGAGAGTAGTGCTTAAAATAGGACATAAACAGGGTTGAAATGATTTTATAATTGTAAAACAATTACAAGCGGTTTTACCCTAAATTAATTTTGGCTTAAGAGAATATCTTCCTTCTCATGAGCACCATTTTAACATTACTTATAACCATGGGTAGGGGAAAACAAGTACCGACTGTTTTAGCTATAAATCGGATTTATGAGAAAATTAATTTGTATCAGTTTGCTAATGATTTCAGCATTTGGGTTCAGTCAAACCTGGAAAACCAATATGGAAGAAGCAAAAACAACCGCAACAGCACAAAACAAAAACATAGTATTGGTGTTTTCGGGCTCTGATTGGTGCGCGCCTTGTATTAAACTGGATAAAAACGTTTGGCAATCGGAGGCCTTCAAAGCGTATGCCGATGAAAAGTTGGTTTTAGTGCGCGCCGATTTTCCTAAGAAAAAAAACAACGCACTGCCTGAAGATATCCGAAACAATAATCTGCTGTTAGCCGAAAAATACAATAAAGAAGGTTTTTTTCCACTTGTGGTAATTTTAGATAAAAACGGTAAAGTCTTGGCCAAAAAAGGCTATGAAAATCAGACGGCTGCACAATATATTTCCGAATTAAAAGCCATATTAAAATAACACATGAAAGCTTCCTTTTTTCTAACGGCACTATTGGTTGGTTTTTCAACTACAGCTCAAATCATACACAAACGAAAATTAAGTTTGTTGGGAAGTCCTTTTGAAGTCACTGTAGTGGCCAATGATACGGCGCAAGCCAACGAATATGAAGACATAGCGGTTCAGGAAGTAAAACGAATCGAAAATTTAATTTCCGATTGGATTCCGACGACACCCTTATCGGCTATTAACCAAAATGCCGGGAAACAACCGGTGAAAGTACCTCTGGAATTAATTGAATTAATCGAACGCTCCATCAAAATTTCAAAACTCACCGACGGTGCTTTTGACATTAGTTATGCTTCGATGGACAAGATTTGGAAGTTCGACGGCAGTATGAAAGAGATGCCTTCACCCGAAGCGATTAAAAAATCCGTGGAAAAAGTGGGCTATCAAAATATCATCATTGACAAAGAAAAGCAAACTGTTTTCCTGAAATTGGAAGGCATGAAATTGGGCATGGGCGGTATTGGTCAGGGGTATATTGCCGATAAAATCAAACAATTGCTCATTGCCAAGGGCTGCGTGGCCGGATTGGTCAATGTTTCGGGCGACATCAGCACTTGGGGTAAGCAACCTAACGGTGAGCCTTGGAAAGTAGGTATCAAAAACCCCATGAACAAGAACAAGATATTCGCCACTTTTCCGCTCGAAGACACGGCTGTCGAGACGTCGGGCAGTTATGAAAAATATGTAACCTTCAACGGCAAAAGATACTCTCATATCATTGACACCCGAACCGGTTATCCGGCCACCGGATTAATCAGTGTGAGTGTATTTGCCAAAACCACCGAATTAGCCGATGCCTTAGCCACAGGCGTTTTTGTAATGGGAAAAGAAGCCGGCATGAATTTAATCAATCAGCTGCCCGGAATCGGATGTATTATGGTAGATGACGAAGGCAAAATAGCCACTTCAAATAATATCGATTTAAAAAAATATCAAAATGAATAGATTCGGTTTGTTACTGATCGTAATGTTCTTCATGACGTCTTGTACGGTGGTGAAGGAATATGAAAAAGAATATATCAACGATGTTGAAATGAAATTATCTTCCAAAACGGCGGAGCGTTATGAAGTCACTTTTCAAGTATATCGCGAAGCGGCAGCAGGGGCCAATGGTGGTAAAACAGGAGGTGGCTGTGGCTGTAATTAATGTCTAAAGTAATGAAAAACTCCTTTTTATTTTTTGCCACACTAGTCAGTTTATCCGCCTTTTGTCAGGAAGCCGATACGACCAAAGTATTTAAAAAACGGGTGTTAGACGCCACTGAAGTGGATTTTCTGATTAGTTATTACAAACAAGACGGTGTGCATTCGGCGGTTTCGGGTGGAATGGGTTCTGAAAAGCTCACCGATTTGGCTTCCAACATCGTGGTAACAATGCCGATGAATGCCGATGATGTATTAACGGTTGATGCAGGAATTTCATCGTACACCTCTGCATCTTCCAGTAATATCAATCCGTTTAACGATTCGGGAGCCTCGGGTGGCGGCGATGATGATGATGACGATGACAGGGCGACTGTAAACCCGAGAGGAACGCCTTGGTTGGCATCATCCGGAGCTTCTGCCCAAGATGCCTTGGCCAGTGTCACTGTCAATTACAGTCACAGTTCCGACGATCGCAATTTTATTTGGAATGCCGATGTATCATTTTCCAATGAGTACGATTACACCTCTATTGGTTTTGGTGGTGGAATAGCCAAATTATTCAATCAAAAAAATACGGAAGTCAGCCTGAAAGCCAATGCTTATTTAGATCAATGGCGTCCGATTTATCCAACCGAACTGCATGAATACAGTCGTTACGGGAATTCTTTTTTAAGCAATGGTTATTTCAGCGGTCAAACCGTGTACAATCAAAACGGAGCTGCAACGACCGATTATTTACCGTCACAATTTGAAACTATCAGCTCCGTGAATCGTAATTCGTATTCGGTTTCGTTCTCTTTTTCACAGATTTTGACCAAGAAACTGCAAGCCTCCGTCTTCTTTGATTTGTTATTCCAAGAAGGATTATTGTCAACGCCTTACCATCGCATCTATTTCGCAGATAAAGCCAATTACTATTTAGGGGAACCGCAATACATTCCGGTCTATGAAACAGAGGCCAACGTGGGCGTGTATCGTTTGGCTGATGACATTGAGCGATTGCCGGGAACGCGATTTAAATTACCGTTTGGCCTTCGTTTAAATTACTACATCAGTGAGCGTTTCAAACTCCGAACCTATTACCGATACTATACCGACAATTGGGGCATACAGGCGCATACCGCTAACATTGAAATCCCTATCAAGCTGAGTGATCAGTTTACGGTTTATCCGATGTATCGTTATTACACGCAAACAGCGTCGAAGTATTTTGCACCGTTTGAAACACATGTGTCTACCGAAAAATACTATACCTCTGATTATGATTTGTCGACGTTCAACGCCAATCAATTTGGTTTCGGTGCTACGTATCTCGATATTTTTACCAAAGCTAAAATTTGGAAATTGGGCTTGAAAAACATCGATTTCAGATACAATCACTATCAAAGAAGCGATACGCTGTCGGCAGATATCGTCTCGATGGTCTTCAAATTCATACTAAACTAAAAAAAGCAGGATTCAGTCCTGCTTTTTTTATGATTGTCCAAATTAAATTTCACTTAAAAACCAAACGGGTTGTCACTAAAAATGATAATTTGCTGTACCTTAGCTCATAATTTATTAGGGTATGAAACATATTTTAATTGTGGAAGACGAAGAAGGCATCGTTCAATTTTTAAAGCAAGGGTTAGAGGAGGAAGGTTATCAAATTTCTTCGGCCAACAATGGTGAAGCCGGACTTGAGCTCTTCCGAAAAGAAAAATTCGATTTGGTATTACTCGATTGGATGATGCCCAAAATGACCGGTTTAGAAATCTGTAAAGCCATCCGACAACAAAATACTAAAGTGCCCATTATATTTTTAACTGCCAAAGATACCGTTCAGGAAACCGTAGAAGGATTACAGTCGGGCGCCAACGATTATATCAAAAAACCGTTTAGCTTCGACGAATTGGTAGAACGCATCAAAGTACAACTTCGCGATAAATCGGAAAGTGAACTATTAACGTTGGGTCCGGTAGAAATCAATTTACAAAAGCATCAAGTAACCGTGAACAAAAAAGAGGTTTCATTAACTCAAAAAGAATTTGATTTATTGCATTATTTGGTTAAAAATAAGGGAACCGTTTGTTCCCGAACTCAAATTATTCAGGATGTTTGGGATATTCATTTTGAATACGATACCGGGGTAATTGATGTGTTTATGAATGCCATTCGGAAAAAATTAAATCTCAAAGTCGATGAAGACTACATCAAAACCATTCGCGGTGTAGGGTACATTGCTAACGACGAATAAGCATGCAACAACTCTCTTTTAAAAACAGAATTGCTTCCAATTACATTATTACCACAGCATTATTGATTTTTGTGGTGTTTTTTGCTATTTACTCTATTGTAAAATTCAGTATTTACATTCGAGTGAATAACGAAATTAAAACCGAAGTCGCCAAGCACTTAAAAGAAATTGAAGTGATTGAAAACTGTGTTTTATTAATTGAGGAAGAAGAATGGAAGTCGAGCCAATTCAACAAAGTAGAGGTGAGTCCGGCTTTCATCCAATTTGTAGACGAATTGGGCAGCATGGTTGAAAAATCACCCAATCTGAAACAAAAAAAGCTCACTTTCAAACCCGATGCGCCGGTAAACGAATTGTTTGATACCAAGCTCGAAAACATTTCGGTCAGACAAATTCAAGTGCCGTTGTATCAAGGCACCAAAATTATTGGCTATCTTATTGTAGCCATGTCGTTGGAAGACTCCGTGATGGTACTCAACAACTTATTTAGCATCATGTTGATTGCCTATCCGTTGATTCTCTTGGTTTTGTTTCTCATCGCGCGTTTCATCGCGGGGAAAAGCATCAAACCGATAAGTGCTATTATTGAAACTTCCAATATCATCACCAAAGACAATTTAAAATCGCGTATTCCGTTGCCACAAAACAAAGACGAATTGTATTTGCTGTCCCAAACCATTAATAATTTGTTAGACAGAGTAGAAAGTGCCATCGAAAGAGAGAAACAGTTCTCTTCTGATGCGTCACACGAATTGCGAACACCGTTGGCTGTCATTAAAGGAACATTAGAAG
This sequence comes from Flavobacterium sedimenticola, assembly GCF_030053345.1. Taxonomy (GTDB): domain Bacteria; phylum Bacteroidota; class Bacteroidia; order Flavobacteriales; family Flavobacteriaceae; genus Flavobacterium; species Flavobacterium sedimenticola. Next base: position 10,144 of record NZ_JASGBP010000011.1, on the reverse strand, counting down.
TATTGATTCGTAAACCTCGTAATCCTGAGGAATATAAAGAAAAAATAGAGTTCTGTGTCAACGAAGTCAACCGCTTGAATCACTTGGTCGATGAGCTTTTATTATTAGCCCGATTTGAAAATCAAAAGCAATCCTTAAAAATCGAGAAAGTCTCGTTGAACACCGTTTTCTTTGATGTGATTTCCAGAAACGCAACCCTGATTTCCGAGAAAAAAATCAAGTGTGTCTCTAATTTTGAACAAGAGTATTACGTGAATACCGATGCCTATTTATTGGGCATCATCGTAAACAATATACTTACCAATGCCGTGAAGTATTCCAATAAAGGCGAAACGATTACTTTTGACATTATCGAAAACGACCGGCAGCTTATTTGTTCTGTTTCCGACAAAGGAATCGGCATTGCTGCTGAGGATTTGCAAAAAATATTCGATCAGTTCTATCGTTCCAAATCCAACGAGCATCCTGAGATTAAAGGAACCGGTTTGGGCTTATCCATAGTAAAACGCTTGTGCACATTACTGCAAATTGATTTGCAAATAGAAAGCAAGGAAGGAAGCGGTACCAAAGTTATCTTAGGATTCCGCAAATAATGACCGTAAAACTGATTATTATCATGGTTTTAATCAAAGAATAAGGCTATATTTGGGTTAAACTTATAAACTCTTATCCTATGAACGAAGCACATTTGCACCTGTTGGTTAATCATTTTCCGATTATCGGAACCATTTTCGGATTGGGCATTTTAATTGGCGGTATTATTTTTAAAAACAATGCCGTTAAAAACACCGCTTTTATTGTATTAATTGTCGCGACTCTCTTTGGTGCCGCTTCAATGGCTACCGGAGAAGGAGCCGAAGAATTGGTGGAAGATATGCCAACCGTAGGCAAAAGCATTATCCACGAACACGAAGAATTAGCCGAGAAATTCATTGTAGTCTTGTATGTAACCGGTGCATTTGCGCTGTTGTCCTTATTAGCCAACATTAAAAAACATTCCAAAGCCAATTTATTAGCATGGTTAACCTTATTGCTGTCAATAGTTGCAGTTGTTTTGGTTAAAGAAGTAGGTACTTCCGGAGGCGAAATCAGACACACCGAAATCAGAGCCGACGCAAGCACTCAAACCAATGCCGGCGGTGAAAATCAAAGCGAACACGGCGAAGAAGATTGATTCCAAATAATCAAAGGACACAAACCTAACAGCACAAACTGTTAGGTTTTTTTATTTTAAGGCAATAAGTATAAATTAATGATAACAAAACTGCCCGAAATCACAAGTGATAAACTAATCAAGCGCTTTTTCAAGAATTATGATGCTATTACACTTCTATAAGTTGTATTTGGCTTTTTAATCTTTCGATAAGCATATGCATCATACGCTTATTAAGGTTTGAAGAGTTTTGGATATACTCGGCATATTCCTCTAAGGTAAAGAAAGCGATGACCATTCCCTTTAATGAGTTTCTGAATTTGATATCGCGTTGAATCACATTTTCAATATACGCCATTTTCTTTTCGGGGGTTAGCGAGAAGAAAACATTTTTTTGCTTTACAGCATAATTGATAAATACTTGAATGAATAAATCGTTTTGTAGTTTTAGAATAGGGCGTAGGGTTTTATTTTGAAAAACTTCTTCTACCGATGATTGAACGCTGATTGTCCCGAAAGGTTCCCCTCTTAACTCAAGGACATTGTTGTCTCTGGCTTCCATTTTTTCTTTTAAAGTTATAAAAAAACCTCTGCGGTAAAACAGAGGTTAATTTATAGTTATTAATAATTAATTGTTAATTAGTAATCTTAAAGACCGCTTTACGAACTAGGCGTCGGGCGTACTCCGAATTTTTATCGACAGAGCTGTCAATACCGGCTCCTTTAGCTACTAAACGAGAAGGGCTGATTCCGGCTTTTACCAAGATGGCCTTAACATTTTCGGCTCTGGTAGCAGCCAATTTTTCATTTTTAGCACTATTTCCTACTTCATCCGCATAACCGGAAATCTCAATCGATTTGGATGGATTGTTTCTCAAGTAATTCAAGATAAATCCAATATTATCGGCTGAAGCCGGGCTTGGCTGCGATACATTTTTGTCAAAGTGAACGGCAATATATCCTTCGTTGATAAGCTGCTCTAGCATTCCTTTCGACAAGGTAGTGTTATTGTTATTGGTAATGGAACTGTCCACATATTTTTCCAATTCATCAGGAACGCCGTTGGTGTTTTTATCCACCATTCTACCTTTCGTATCAACAGCTACACCCGCAATAGAATTGTTTTCAACATCTAAGTAATCCGGAACCCCGTCTTTATCAGCATCATTCATTAAAGTTTCAATCTCACCAATACGATTGTTCAATTCGTCTATCTCTTTGTCTTTTTTATCTTGAATAATTGCCCAATCCCCGTGTATTTTTTCGTTTCCGAAAGAATACGACAATCCTAAAGTTGTTACAATCATCTGTCCGGACAAATTATTAGAAGGGTCGGAATACGAACCATCCCAGTTTAAATGTTGTCTGAAACTATTTAACATACTGATGTCTGCATTCACGGATAAGGATTTTGTCAGTCGGAACTGAGGTGTAAAACCTACGATTAAACCACCGTTCATTTCGTCTTTATCCACTACATCAGAGTGCATTCTGCTTAATTGCAAACCACCATGCAACAACAAACCAAAGCGTCCGGCAGCTTCTTCAATATTAAACAATCGGATAGCATTGATAACGCCTTGAAATCCCATTCGGTATTGGTAGGTTTCAAAAGGTAAACTACCGCTTCCGGATTGGTTGTTGAACTTGTCGTAACTAAAGTCTAATTTAAGACCAAATTTAGGACTCATCATGTATCGCGCTCCGATACCAAAACTATTGACTTGAACACGACCCAAAAACTTGTTAGGATCATTCGAAAAATAACCGTCAGCATAAGGCTTTATCCCTTTTGCCTGACCAACCGCCAATTCGATTGACCATCTGTTATAACTGTCTCCCACGATACCGGTTGTATCAACAACGGTTTGTGCGGAAACGGCAGAAAATGTAAAAAAAGAAATTACAATAAGTAGGCTTTTTTTCATGTGGATGTACTTTGTATTTGTTTAAAATTAGCGGGTTACTATTGCAAATATAATTGTTTACAATTAATAATCAACTTTTTTACTTATTAACTACTCGAGGATATAATAGGTACATAACTCTGAAATCGATTTCGGTTAATGATTTGTCAATTTACCGAACCGGATTTTACAAATGTGTACTTTTGTTAAAAAATAACAATGAGATTTCACACCAGAAAATGGGTTAAGCCCGAAGACTTAAATCCGAACCACACCTTGTTTGGCGGGCGTTTGTTGGCTTGGATTGACGAAGAATTAGCACTTTATTCGATTATTCAATTGGAAAACCCGAAAATTGTAACCAAGCACATGTCGGAAATCAATTTCAAAAGTTCGGCCCGTCAAGGCGATATTGTTGAAATTGGTATTGATGTCGTTCGGTTTGGCAAAACATCAATCACATTAACTTGCGAAGTGCGAAACATGATGACACGGGATACGATTATTTCGATTGACACCATTACTATGGTGAGTTTAGGAGAAGACGGCAAACCGAAACCTCACGGAAAAACGCAAATAGAATATATTAAAGACCGATTGGGCGATTAATCGACAAAATCGCTTTTACCGGAAGGCATCTCATAAATTTGAAGGTCAAAATACGGTATCGCGGCAAAAATGTGATCGAAAATATCGGCCATAATGTATTCGTAATTTTCAAATCGTTTGTCGTTTGAAAAAGCATAAATCTCCAACGGGATACCATGTGGCGTAGGTTGCAATTGACGACACAGTAAAATCATGTCTTTGTTTAATCCGGGATACTGACTCAAATACTGCGTAATGTATTTTCGAAACAAACCGAAATTGGTCATGTTTCTGCCGTTAATCAATAAGGTCTTATCAATTTGGCGATGGGCATTAAACTTGTCAATCTCACTCTGACGGTGTTCGATGTATTGGGTAACCAATTGTATTTGTCTCATTTTTTCCAAATCTTTTTCATCCAAAAAACGAATACTGTGGGCTTTAATCAAAATGTGACGTTTAATGCGTCGACCGCTGGAGTTGAGCATGCCGCGCCAATTTCGAAACGAATCGGAAATCAAGCTATACGTGGGAATAGTTGTGGTGGTATTGTCAAAATTTCTAACTTTTACCGTAGCCAAATTGATTTCAATCACATCACCATCGGCACCGAATTTATCAAAGGTAATCCAATCGCCAATGCGCACCATATCGTTTAACGACACTTGTACACTGGCCACAAAACCTAAAATCGTATCTCTGAAAATCAGAATAATAATGGCCGAAACGGCTCCGAATGTTCCCAACATAGCATTGGTACTGATGTCAAATATTTTGGAAACAATAACAATAAACCCAAAAATCCACAGGACAATCATAATAACCTGAATGTAACTGTCAATGGGTTTATCGCTGTAAGACGGATTGGATTTTAAATGATCACGGAATGCATTCAACACCGTTTTAATAATCCATAAACTGAGTAAAACGATGTAAATGCCAACCAGTTTGCCAAAAATACCTTCCCAATACACAAAATTCTCCAAGATAATGGGCACCGATTTGTAAATGAACAATAGAGGAATCAGATGCGCGATGTACTTGGCGGTTTTGTTGGAAACCAATAAATCATCGAAACGAGTTTTGGTTCTTCGGGCCAAAATAATCATACTTCTGACCAAAACGTATTTGAATACCAGAAAAATCAGGTAGGAGATAAAAGCCAATACTGCAATATTAATGGCCAGACTCAAATAGGAGGAAAGGGTTTCGCCCCAATCCCAGTTTTTGAACATCGGATAGCTCCAACCGAATATTTTTTCTGCTATTTTATGCATTTCTCACATACTTTTTTTCGACATAAAAGGTAGCGAACGGCAGGAGGGAAGCCAATTGCACCATAACAAATTCTTTAAAATTCCACTGCTGCTCGTTTTTAATCATAATGGCCATCAACACATAACCTATAAACAATAAGCCGTGGGCCATCCCAATTGGAAATAGTAGTGTTTTATAGAGTTCCATATGGTTGGGTTTTATCACCAACATATTAAAAAACAACACTAAATAGGATATGCCTTCGGCAATGGCAATGAATTTAAAAAGCTTTGTCATAGTTTTTTTATTTACCGGCAAAATTAAGTAATAACAACCACAATGGCGAAAAAGAAATTACTTTTGTTACATGAGTAAAAGAGATTTAAAAAAATACTTGGGTACGCTTTCTAAGGCACAACTCGAAACCCAGATTGTGGAGTTGTACGATAAATTCAGCAACGTCAAAACATTTTATGATTTCGCGTTCAATCCCAATGAAGACAAGCTGTTGCGAGAAGCTAAGGTTAAAATTTCTAATGAATATTTTCCGACGACGAATAAGAGAGCCAAAATGCGTCGTTCGGTGGCACAAAAGTTCATCAAACACTTTATCACTATAGGAGTAGACCCATACATCACGGCCGATGTAATGTTGTATACTTTAGAAATCGCGTTGGCCTATTCTTCTGAAAAAACCATAAAGCCAGCGTCGTTTTACAGCAGTATGCTTTCCTCATTTTCTCAAGTCATCCGATTTTGTGTCGAAAACGGGATGGTAGCCGACTTTAAAAATCGGATTATAAGTGTAAATGAAAAAGTGCAAACACAGCAATGGCCCAATCGATACGACTTTACCACCGTCATAGAAAAAGGGTTGTATTAAATTTTCGTTATTTGAAAAAATTAATTGCCGAATAACTCGTTTTTAGCTGTACTTTTGCAAAATTGTACTAATTGCCATGTCGCACAAAGAATTTCATGTTGAAACCGAAGAAAAAAAGGAACTTTACGGTTACCAAAAGGGCGATATTGACAAAATTTTTGAGCGATTAGACAATGCACCAAGCGATTATCACTTGTTGTATCAATTGCCGACCGGTGGTGGAAAAACAGTCATTTTTTCAGAAATCGTACGTCGTTATCTCTCCAAGCACAATAAAAAAGTAGTGGTGTTAACACATCGTATTGAGTTGTGCAAACAAACCTCTAAGATGCTCAAAGGCTTTGATGTTAAAAATAAAATCATCAACAGCAATATTAAGGATTTACCCGATCAAGACGAATATTCTTGCTTTGTGGCAATGGTGGAAACCTTAAAAAACAGGTTAAATGATGAAAAGTTACTCATTGATAATGTAGGCTTAGTCATTATTGACGAAGCCCATTACAACTCGTTCCGAAAACTCTTCAGCCAGTTTAAAAAGTCTTTTATTTTGGGCGTAACGGCCACACCGTTGAGTTCAAACATCAAACTGCCGATGCATCAAAATTATGATGAACTCATTGTGGGTGATACCATCCAATCGCTTATCGACAAAGGCTTTTTGGCCAAAGCGACTACATATAGTTACGACGTAGGGTTAACGTCTTTAAAAGTGGGTATCAACGGGGATTATACCGTAAAATCGTCCGATGATTTGTATATGAATATGGTGATGCAGGAAAAATTATTGCACGCATATACCGAAAGATCATTGGGTAAAAAAACCTTAATCTTTAATAACGGAATTCACACTTCGTTATACGTTTACGATACTTTCAGAGAAGCCGGATTTGACATCAAACACCTTGATAACACCACGTCTTCCGAGGATCGTAAAGAAATTTTACAATGGTTTAAGAAAACACCCGATGCCATTTTAACTTCTGTTGGCATTTTGACCACCGGTTTTGATGAACCCACTGTAGAAAGCATTATTTTGAATCGGGCCACGAAATCGTTAACACTTTATTTTCAAATGATTGGACGCGGTTCCCGTAAATTACCGCACAAAGATGAGTTTACGGTAATCGATTTGGGAAACAATGCCTTGCGATTTGGTTTGTGGAATGATCCTGTAGATTGGCAACACATATTTAAAGCACCCGAAATGTATTTGGAAAGTTTACGGGATGATGCCGAAATTGAAATGAATTTTAAATATACCATGCCGGAGGCGGTTCGAAAAATGTTTTCGCAATCGGACAACGTCACTATGGATATTGAAGAAGAATTTAAAAAAGTGATGGCACAAAATCGCAGAGCCAAAGAAGTCATCGAAAAATCAATTCAGCAACACGCTTTAATGTGTGTGGTAAATTCCAAAGATTTGAACGGCGCCAGAATGTTGTCTAAATTATTATCCGATGATATCGAAAGTCGTGTAAAACGATTTGTGAGCTGTTTGGGAAAAACCAGCAAGAATTATCGCGAATGGCTTATTGAAGATTATAAAAACAAATTGAGTTTGGTAATAGGCAAAACCTTTCGCGAATTGAATTTGTGACATAATAAATTCACATAATGTCACGTAAATTACTGTTTTTAAACTATTTAAATATTTTTAATTTTAATTTTTGAATTTCATACAAATCAAACTATAATTTATATTATGTAAAATAGAATTTTTAAAAACCAACTGCACCAACACGGTAATTTTAGTTTTCAAATCTTGTTAACAATGCCCTATTGATGTTGTGAGTTTGTTATTTTTGCATAAGATAGATTATCATTTTATCCTTAAGCTAAATTATGAGTAATTCGATCGCTGAAAATATTGCCAATTTTTTAAAAGAATATCCGCCGTTTAATTATCTGACTTATGAAGAATTAATTCAGGTTACTCAAAATATCGGCGTTGTCAATTTGGATAAGCATAAAATTTTATTTCAAATTGATGATAAACTGCACGATAGCTTTTATGTAGTGGCTTCGGGTGCCATTAATTTGACCGTTGTGGCGGATGCCGAAGAAACCTTACTCAACAAATGTTACGCCGGGGATGTATTTGGTTTACGTCCGTTTTTTGCCAAAAACAATTATATGATGACCGCTAAAGCGCGCGAAGACAGTATTGTATACGCCATACCTATTGCTGTTTTCAAACCGTTTGTGGCGCAAAATCCTCAGGTGCTCGACTTTTTACTGGAAAGTTTTGCCACCAATACGCGAAATCCGTTTGACAAAGAAAACCGCGGTAAATTAATTACCGATTTTGTGTATACCGACAGTCAAGCCAATGAAATTCAGTATTTTCAAAATTTAGCTTACAATAAAACACCGCTCAAAATAGCCGCCAATACCACCGTTAAAGATACCGCACAATGGATGACCGAAAACCTATTGGATAACGCCATCGTTATAGCGCAAAATGAACCTATCGGAATTGTAACCGATACCGATTTCAGAACTAAAATTGCCAACGGCCGCTTTCCCATTACCGCAACAGTGGACAAAATCATGTCGGCTCCGGTAATTACAGTTCCGGAAAATGTTTCCGTGGCCGAGGCACAATTACTCCTGCTCAAGCACAATGTGAGCCACTTGTGTGTCACCGTTGACGGCTCAGACAAAACGGAAGTTAAAGGTGTCATTTCGGAACACGATTTAATTGTAGCACAGGCGAATAATCCGGGAGTTTTAATCAAAGAAATCAAGCGTTCTTTATCGCCTAAAGAATTACGTTCGGTACGTGAAAAACTAACCGACTTAATCCAAACCTCAATAGCCAAGAATGTGCCTTTGCCGCACATTTACAATATCACAGGTGAAATCATTACGGCTATCATCAAGCGCTCAGTCGAGTTAGCGATACTCGATTTGGGTTCTCCTCCATCGCGTTTTGCCTGGTTGAGTATTGGCAGTCAGGGTCGAAAAGAACAACTTTTGTTAACTGACCAAGACAGTATTTTAATTTTTGAAGATGTAGCACCCGAAAAATACCGTGATGTCAAAGATTATTTTCTGAAATTAGCCAAACGAACTACCGCTATTTTAGAAAAAGTGGGATATCAGTTCTGCCCTAACGGTCATATGGCCAGCAATATGCTTTGGTGTAAATCGCTATCCGACTGGATAAAGCAATACAACAATTGGATGAAGACACCCGGTGAAAAATCAAACGATATCAGCAGTATCTTTTTTGATTACGAAACCGCTTTCGGGGAAACTAAGATTGAAGATGCTATTTCCGACTTGATATTCAAAAATGCAAAAAGCAACGCCCTTTTCTTTGATTATTTAGGCAACGACGCCTTGCGTAAGAATCCGCCGTTGAACTTCTTTAAAAAGTTTAATTTGGAGGAAGAAGGCGAACACAAAGGAAAATTCGACATTAAAAGCAGAGGAATCATGCCGTTAGTGGATGGTGCACGATTGTTTGCAATTAACTTGAATCTGCGCGGCATCAACAATACCTATCTTCGCTTTAAGCAATTGGCCTTGGTAGATCCCAAGTTTTCGGAAATATACCTGAATTGTGCCGAAGCTTTCCTAATTTTATCGAAATTCAGAACCTTAGAAGGATTGAAAAATGACAGCTCCGGTGATTATATCAATATTGATGAATTGACAAAAGTGGAACGAGAGCGACTTAAAAATGCCTTACACCCGATGCGCGAGTTAGAAGAACTCATCAAAGATAAATTTCAATTAACCCAATTTTCATAGTATGCTCGATTGGATTAAAAACATCAATAAGGAATACCCCGAATTTTGGAAATCGTACCTGTCTAAGTTGGAGACCAAATCCAACCGCTATGTCATTTTAAGTACCGAAACCACCGGTTTAAATCCTAAAAAAGATGTTATACTTTCTTTTGGCGCCCTTGGTGTCGTTAATGATGTGATTAAAATTGGCGATAATTTCGAAGCTGTGATTTTGCAATACAAATATTTACATGATAATGGCTTGTCTAACGAGTTTTTAATTGAAAGTAAACTCCCGAAATTAACCGAGTACCAAGCTGTACAATCATTAGTGGAATATATCGGCAATGCGGTTTTGGTAGGTCACCGAATTCATTTTGATATCGAACTGATTAATGAAGCTTTGGAAAAAATGGATTGCGGAAAGCTCAAAAATGAAGCCTTAGATATCGAAATCATGCATCAAAAATTGATGGACATCACCAGCAAATCATTTTCTATTGATGATTTGATTAAACATTACAAACTCCCGTTAAGTGAGAAATCATCGGCTTCTGATGATGCTTATGCTATTGCATTATTGTTTTTGAAACTCAAATCCCGTCTCGGATT
>NZ_JASGBP010000010.1 GCF_030053345.1 Flavobacterium sedimenticola | reverse complement strand
CGGTAAATCCAATTTGCGCTGGTGCTACTTTAAACGCCTTACCAACTACTTCCAATAACGGTGTAACCGGTACTTGGGCGCCAACACTAAACAATACCGACACCACTACATATACCTTTACGCCTACTGCCGGGCAATGTGCTACTACAACAACATTAACCATTACCGTAAATACTACACCTGCACCAACAGGTAATAATACTCAAAACTTTAACGTTGAAAATTTAAGTGATGTAACAATAGCAGATTTGATAATTAATCCAACAAATGTAATTTGGTATGACACCTTATCAGATGCACTATCAGGAAATAACCCATTACCGTTGGATACCGTCTTGGAAAATGGACAAAACTATTTTGCTGTAAATACAATTGATGGGTGTCTCAGTGAACCTTTTGAAATTGTAGTAAGTGTAACGCTTAACACAATTTCATTTGATAATAGTTCTATTACAGCATACCCGTCACCAACCACCGGCATTGTTTATTTAAAATCGAGATTAAATATTTTGCATATTAGTGTTATCGATACCTTAGGGCAGATTCTAATAAGCAAACAAACAAACTCAAATGAGAATACTATTGATTTATCATCATTAGCAAATAGTATTTACTATGTAAAAGTAAATTCGGAAAATGGGTTCAAAATCATTAGAATAATCAAAAAATAAGAACATTAAATATATCCATTCACGTAAATAGTTTTTACTGTACTGATTATTTACATAAAAACAAAATCTTGTTGAGTGTTAACATACAATAGTACATCTTTGACTATGGCTACTGAAAAAACTTAACAAATACTTGGTTGAAAAGCGTTCGTTTATCATCTTGGCGAGGTAGTTCTCCTTCCAAGCTTCTTTACATAATGTGGCGTTATAGCGCTGAAGCATCTATAACAACATTATGTAAAAAAGCCGCGCACCCAACGCTCTGGTCGGCGGTTCAGCGGCAACTTTTTTAATAGCTCCCATCGCATCACCCAGCTATTAAAAAAAACCACCACTTCACCGCCGCCATAAACAACGTTTACCTTTTCAATAGAAGCATTCCGGTTATTTAAATTGCTATTTACTCACTCGTTAACTGTCTTTATCAGCTAACCGCTTAAATCGGTAGTGTTTGCATTGCTTTTATAAGTGCCTTTCCGAGTACTTTAACGCAAAACTACTGAATACTGCCACTGCCCACTGCCTACTATCCCGGCACCCATAAAACCAAAGTTCCCGGCAAGAGTATAATTTTTCATTTGCCTGGAACGATTGTTTATATTGCTTTCCGGGCTAGCCAATGCCTCTACAACAAACTATATACTTTAGCTGCTTGTGGAACTCTTCCAAATGTATGTTATCAACAAGGCATCGGCCAGCCAAAAAGCAATCACAACTATACCACTTAGCAAATAAAAAATCATACCCATGCCCGCGCTACTGCCCCGTCGCACTAGGTCAGAATCTGCATTGCTTTTATAAGTGCCTATGCTAATTCTTAACAACTTTACTGCTTAAGTCAGTTATCGATTACTGTTCAATACTCAAGGCACACATAAAACCAAAACCAAGAAAGCGTATAAAATCCGTACCGGAATTTTATACCCTTTCCCAAACCCTGTAGTAGATTCCACCCATCTTTGAAAACAACAATGAATTCGGAATCAAAAAAAAAATAAAAAAAGACTGCAAAGGTAAGTTCCGGGTATTCAAAAAAGCAAGTTCAAGCCCTTCGGGTTTCGGATAAAATCTCCACCCTAACAATTCCAATCACTTTTATTTTTTGTGTAGACGATTAATGTTTCGTTCTCTTCTCGGGTAGTATTTTACCCGAAAAACTTGCTTTTTTTGAAACCCTCCACTTCAACGACTGGCTTTCTTTTTTTCTCTTTTTCTTTTGAGAAAATTTTGTATACGAAGAAAAGCGCAGCATACACGTCCTCTGGAAACTGAAAGAAAAGAAGATGTAATTTTTAAATCCAGTATCATGACAAACTTCATTATCAAAACACACAAAAAAGATATCAATTATCTGAAACCTCATTTATTCATCCTTAACAAAGGACTAAATGGCGGGAAGCCATCAAAAGAACCATTTACAAACTGCTTTGTTGTCATTTTCGAAAAGGAGCAGGATTGTGAAAGTATTTTTTGGATAACGTACAGCCTATGGCAATCCAAATTTTGGCACCGAAACCTTGTAGGTTCTGTAATTCCCTTTTTACGAATCCATGATTTCGTATGTGAGTTTTCAAGCAAAGCCGATGAAATGCTAGCCGATTTCGAGCAACATCAAAAAGATATTCGAGCACTGCAATTACTGGAGGAAAAAGCAAATCAATTTCATCAGAACATAATGCTTATAAACGATTTAAAAAGAGTAATAGTGAACAGATATTGTAAAAGATAACCCTAAAACCTAAACCCAAAAGAATTCAGATTAAATTACCTGCTTTCAGGTATAAATTAAAACTTGTGACAATCTATATTTGCTATATAATACTTCTTTATAAAAAGAAGTTAGACTATTTGATAGAAAAGTTCTAAAAAAGTAAGGAGAATAATTATTTCTCAAACTATTTTAAATCACGTTTTAAAAACTTACAAATGAAAAAACAAATTATTTTAATGACGCTGTTGTTAGTATCAACATACAGTTTTTCTCAGTCTGGCCCAGTGGGACATCTTAATATTTTTTCAGAAGATGGAGACCGTTTTACTTTAATTCTAAACGGTGAAGTAATCAATGATACTCCTCAAACAAATCTCAGAGTTGAAGATTTAAATCAGCCTTACTACAACGTAAAAATAAAATTTGAGGACACAGCACTATCAGAAATCTCAAAAAACAATTTGATGATTACTGATGTAGATGATGTCTTCTCCGATGTAACTTATAAAATCAAACGAGATAAAAACAATAAGACAAAAATGAAATTGAATTACTTTTCATCTATTCCGGTCCGCCCCGACTTTATACCACCGTCAAATATTCATGTAATCCATTATGGTCAGCCTAAAATCCCTGTAATTGTAAATCAAACTGCTGGTGTGACTCAAACAACTACAACAACAACCCAATCTGGAGGCACTAATGTAGGTGTTGGAGTAAATGTAGGTGGAATCAGTATGGGAGTCTCTATAAATGACAACATAGGAAATGGAGTAATAACACAAACCACCACCACCACCACTACTTCTTCTTCAACACAATCTGGAAATGTAATTATTAATTCCCCTGAACCCTCTCGTGGTTGTAACGGCCGACCATCAATGACAGCAGCCAATTTCAATTCAGCATTGGCAACTATCAAAAAACAAAGCTTCGAAGATACCCGACTCAAAACGGCAAAACAAGTGATTAATGTAAATTGCCTTAATGTTAATCAAATAATCCAAATTGCCAATCTATTTAACTTTGAAGACAATAAATTAGACTTTGCTAAATATGCATATGACTATTGCATTGAACCCAAAAACTACTTCAAATTGAATGGAATCTTTACTTTCAGCAGTAATGTTGACAATTTATCAGATTATATTCAAAGCAGACAATAAATCTTATTACTTTCAAAAAGCCTTCTAGATTAATAACCAAAAAAGCCAAGTCTCTCGACTTGGCTTCACCATTTTTAATCTAGGTTACCACAACAAAGATTAAACTATTTTTTGTGCTTCTTCAAAACTCTTTTAAGAATCAAAGAGATTGTAAAACTAACTATAGCTCCAATAGAGGCCAAAAGTACAGTCTTTACAATATCAGCCGAATAAATATTAGGCACAACACTTAAAAGTGTACCCCCGGCTGTCCCTATCATCGTTGAATTATTTGTTGACATTGGCATCTTCAACAGTTAATTGGCTTACGGCCGAAGCTACCCCTCCGGCAACAACCAAATATCCTCCAACAGTGGTTACAACAACTGGTAAAGCTATTGGTGCAGCCAATATACTTCCGCCAATTGCAGCAAGAGCCAATCCAATGTTTCGAAGCACTTTAAAAAATTTCGGAGTAGGAGCTTGTGCTCTTTTTCTAATAGTCATAACAATTAATCTTTAAACAATCAATGAAACTCTGACTCGCTTTGATTCAGTTATAACAAATCTCTCGGCCATGTTCATATATTCTTGAACTATTGAGTCGACCAAAAAACTCTTTTGACTTTTACCAAAATTATTTTCAACATTTATCAATGTAGACTGCGGTTTTAACTTCACCCCTGTTTCAGCAACTATGGTAAAAACACTCGAATCATGGCTTATGCCTCCAACTTCAAATATTGATATTCTATCAAATTGAATTGAACCACGCTGTATGGTAAATAAATTTGGCCCGGGATCCTTTTTCCCTCCAACATCAAAAAAACCACCCATATCTGGTGTCTTACCACCACCTATGGTAGCTGTACGAGTTGGTTGGGAATAGCTGATAAGTGTTCCTAAAACAGCCATTAAAAGAAACAATACTTGTTTCAGTTTATTTAAAAAAATTGTTTTCATAATGTAAAAAATTTAAGATTTGATAATAATTAAAACGCGTTGCTTTTGCTCCATGGCTTTGTAGACGATAGCTTTAAACTTGACAAGAACTTTTCGGGATAGTAAACCTAATCCGGCTCCCGATATCTTGGTTACCGGTGCAATACAGCCATTCAGTTCTTTGCGGGCATTGTTGGCCGGATGAAACAGAATAAAACTTCTGTTTTTTACTGCAATGATTTCCAAATGCCATTTATACTTCTTACTGTATCGCTTTCTGATAAAATATTTCCCCTCAGGAATGCAGGAAACCTTCGTTTCGTTATTCTTCCAAGGCAATTCAATGGTATAACAAATGAATTTGCCCTCGCATTCGAGTTTACCATTAGTTCCCTTGGGGAAATAAGTTCTGGTTAATACTAAAACCACTTCTAAACTGTGTTTGTGAGACTGTCCCGAGACTTCGGGAGTCGAAGTCCATTACACTCCACTATCAACCTTAGCAATTGACAAGGGGTTGAAAGCACCATTTTTTAATGGATACATTTGCCCGTTGATTTCTTGGTAAAACTCAATACCCAAAGCCAAAAACAAGGGCTTTGTCGAGTTGGCCGTAACGGCATTAGTTTGAGTGATAGCTGCAGTTGGTGTGGCATCCCATGGCAAGATTGCCGTTTCAGAGGTAGCTACAACATAAGTCTCAGCCTCAAAGTCCACTTCTGCGCCTCCGGAAATGATTTTAAAATGGGTAGTCCCACTTGGTGCAGCAATCATATTCGCCGGAATGAATGATGCGATATCAACAGTAATCTCTCCCGAAATCCTGTCAATAGCAGCTACGAATGGCGCATATAAACTAGTACCTAACTTTCCGCGAATATTAAACTCAAAGCCAAACAACAATTCTGCCTCACCGTCAATAACGTTTCGCAAACCCCTTTCACTAACGGTATCAGCCTGAATAACCTTTACCATAGCTTGGGTAAGCCTACTTACCATTCTACTGTCTGCAGAATTAATAAGTAATGGTCTTAAAGCAGTGCGCAAAAGCTTCCCAGCCTTTCCTGCCCTACCAAATTCAGAACCATTCTCACGAGTCCTTTGAAACGCTGGGTCACTGGCAATTCTACTGGCATCAATTCCTCCTTTCTCGCGTGCCAAATGCCCATCTTGCGTCTTGTAAAAGGTAATATCCCCGATAGTACCTTTCAATTTAATTATGCCTTTCTGTCTAGCCATAATCTTTACAATTTTTGATTAATACTCATTTTCACAATTCACTTTCATTTCGATAATCGTTGCAACTAAATCTCAATGATTTGAACAAAGATTCAGACATAAAAATCACATTAAAAAGAGTATCTATCAATACCCACAAATAATCAACTATAACCACCAATTTTAATTTGTGGAGTTCTTCAAAAATTCTTTAGTTTTGTGTAATATGTTCGGCATGACAAAGACATACCAAAGGCATATATAAAGTATCAATAAGTTAAATGGGAGCAAGCAATGGAAGAATCTGCATGTACCCGAAAGACGTTCAACGCATAATGGGGAAAGAATACACTCAAGCAAGATTGTATTTAATCAAGATAAAAAAACACCTTAATAAAGAAGATCATCAATATATTTCAGTAGAAGAATTCTGCAAATATTCCGGTCTTCCAGTAGAAGAAGTTTTGCGTTGCATGTTGTAGGGTAAGATTAATAGATTTAGGTCTACAGGTTCACTGAAAAGCTTCCAAACTAGTTCATTATGAAGTACAAAAAATAGTACGATTCCATCCAATTAATTTGTTCAAATAACTAATAATCATTAAATTTACCTCATAAGATTTGATGATTTTTGCAGTACAGATGCAAAATCGAGACCCTAGTTTTTTAGGTTTTTAAAACCCTCGTAAATAAAGGAATTGCAAGGTCGGTTCGAATCCTGCTCTCCCCACGAATAAATGTATAAATAATAAAAAACGCCAAGTTTACTTGAGCGTTTTTTTGTTTTATGCATTTTCAGAGCGTAACTCCGTAGGATGGCGAAGCAATCCTGCTCTCCCCACGTATGAATGTATAAATAATAAAAGCACCTAGTTTACTTGAGTGCTTTTTTTGTTGGTGGTAAACCAAAATACGGTATATTTGATTTTCAAAAATTGAGCTTATGAAATCAAAAGTAATTTTCAGTTCCTTATTATCCGCTGCATTTCTGATGGTGTCTTGTAAAAAAGAGGAAGAAGCCGTAACCACATCCGGCGATAAACCCAAAGAAATTATTATGCCGCGCGTGCAAACCATCCCGAATCAAACCGCACCCAATATGCAACCGGTAACGCAAAATGTTACCCCTATGCAAAGTGCGCAGCCCGTAACGACAGGACAACCGGTAACTTTGAATCCGGCGCCGGTAACTACCAAACCGGGGATGAATCCGCCACACGGACAACCCGGACATCGATGCGACATAGCTGTAGGCGCCCCATTGAACTCTCCTGTAAAGCCAGCCGTAAAAGCCGGTTCCGGAACCACACAACAAATTAATCCGGCTACCATTACTACTACCTCGACAACGACACAACCCTCGGGCGCTCCGGCCATTTTGAGCACCGAAAGCGGCTCAGCCACAACAACAACCGCCCCTGGGATGAATCCGCCACACGGACAAGACGGTCACCGATGTGATATTGCCGTGGGCGCTCCACTTCCGAAATCATAAAAAGCAGTCATAAAAAAATCCCGTTTGAAACGGGATTTTTTTATAATCAACTTCACGTTTTACTCTAAAACAAAAGAGACCGTAACGTTGGCATTAATTTCAATTTCACCTACGGCCAATGTTTCTCGGCTCGAATCTGCTTCAGCAGCCATAGCCATCATATTTCCTTTGAACATCGGTTGCGGATAATATACTTGAGAATTATCACTTATTAATAAAGCTTTACCTATTTTTTGATTGAGTACCGATACATAATCAGTCGCTTTTTGTTTGGCATTGAGCATCGCTTTTTTTCGGGCTTCTTTTTCAAATTCTTCCATTTTAGACGATTTAAATTCTACACCCTGAATCGAATTCACTCCGGCATCATTAAGTCCCATCATGATATCGTCGTACTTCGATAAATCTTTTAGAGTAATACTTATCGTTTGATTGGCCATAAAGGTATACTTCTTCTTCTCGTAGTCATAACTTTTGTTCAAACTCACATTGTTGGTTTTGTAATCCGATGCTGCAATACCGCTTTTCTTTAAAAACTTGATTACTTTATCGACTACTTCGTCGTTGAGTTGCTTAACTTCTTTGGCGTCTTTACCCGAATTTTGGAACCCAACAGTTACGATAGCCTGATCGGGAGTTACTTTTACTTTTCCTTCACCCGTAACGGTTATTTGAGGAATTTGAGGTTTTGACTCTTGTGCCATCGAAATGCCTGTAATTAGTAAGGCCAAAATGATTACTGATTTTTTACTCATTTGAGTGAACTTTTCTTGAATTTTCGTTGTCATAGCTTTCTTTTTTTGATTTATGATTTGCAAATGGGCATTTCAAAAGTTATGCCATTTATAACTTCCCGACTTTGGCCATAATGAACAAAATAATAATAGGAATGGCTAACAAAATAACCATCAAGGTATTATCTTGAAACAACATTGGCTCTTTTAACAAAGTAATAACATAACCGCCAACCGCTCCTCCAAAATGAGCGGTATGACCAATATTGTCATTTTGGGCCTTCATACCGTAAATGGAGTATAATAAATACAAAATTCCGAAAATATAGGCCGGCATCGGAAGGACTCCAAAAATCAAAATACTCATATTGGGAAAGAGCAATATAGCAGAGTAGATAATTCCGGTTACCGCTCCTGAAGCGCCAACAGCCCTATAACTGTAATCATTACCGTGAAATATCATGGTTAGAAGGCTTCCGAAAATAAGACTGCCTCCGTAAATCACTAAGAACGAAAAATTACCGAACTCCTCTGAAACTACAGGAGCAAATGAATAAAGGGCAATCATGTTAAATGCCAAATGAATCACATCGGCATGCAAAAAGGCAGACGTGAACATTCTGAATTGTTCGCCGGCTCTGATACTTCCCACATGAAACTGGTACTTTCTGAAAAAATCCGCATCGTTAAATCCTTTAATACTGATAAGAACGTTGACCAATATGAGCCCTAACAAAATAAGATTATTCATTTTTCAATATATTTTCCGTAAAAATACTAATACTTCTCCAGGTTTTGCTACTGCAAATCTTTTAAAACGACATTTCCATTTATATTTGCATAAAATTATCACAGATGCAATTTATTGCTTTTATTCTTCTCTATCCTCTGTTAAGGTTTATCTCTATACTCCCCTTCAGATTACTGTATCTAATCTCAGATGGCATTTATCTGATTGTATATTATCTTATTGGGTACCGAAAAAAGACCGTTCGTCACAACCTTTCCATCGCTTTACCCCATTTGTCTGATGGAGAAAGATTAGCCATTGAAAAGAAATCGTATCGACACCTATGTGACATGTTTTTGGAGATGATTAAAACCATGTCTATTTCAAAAAAGGAAATTGAAAAACGATTTACTTTCACCAACTTGGATGTATACCTTAACTACGAAAAGAAACAAAAGAGCATTGCCCTGCTATGTGCACATTACGCCAGTTATGAATGGGTAATTTCGATGAATCATTATACCCAATTTGAAGGTTTTGCCATTTATAAAAAAATAAACAACAAATACTTTGATAAATTAGTTCGGGATATTCGATCTCGATTTAAAGCAACCCTGATTACCACGCGTGAAACCATTCCGACTATCGAAAAAAATGAAAGAAATAAACATTTAGGACTTTATGGTTTTGCCAGCGACCAATCGCCGCAAGCCAGTAAAGCTTATCATTGGGGTCCTTTTATGGGTATCGAAACGCCGATACACACCGGCGCCGAAATGTTGGCCAAACGATTTGATATGAATGTACTGTTTCTTCGGGTGAAAAAAGTAAAAAGAGGCTATTACGAAGCTACTTTTGAAGAAATGTTTGAAAATCCGAAAGAAGTTCCGAATTATCAGATTTCAGATGATTTTTTGAGAAGAGTAGAAAAACAGATTTACGAGGCGCCCGAATATTATTTGTGGACACACAAACGCTGGAAACACAGAAAAAAGTAGTTTTAATTTCAGTAAAGCCTAAACCAACTTTTTACCATGGCTGCTTCGGTATGTTGTGCCTTCTTATGCAAAAATTCATTGGTCTTGGAATTGTACTCATAGTCAACCGACCATGCTTTGTGATGCTCAGCCAACGCTTTAATACTTTCACAAACAAACTGTACTTCCTCGTTAGTTGTAGTAGGATGTATCGACATTCGAATCCATCCCGGTTTTTGAATTAAATCACCCGAAGTGATTCTACAAACCAAGTCGTGAGATTTTTCTTTGTCTACATGCAATAAATAATGCCCGTAGGTTCCGGCACAACTACAGCCGCCACGGGTTTGAATTCCGAAACGGTCATTGAGCAACTTCACCCCTAAGTTGTAATGCAAATCATCAATATAAAACGAAATAACACCTAATCGGTCTTGATGCTGGCCAGCTAAAATGTGCAAATTTTCAATAGAATTCAGTTCGGCAAATATATAGTCGACTATCTCATGCTCGCGTTCGAGTATATTGGCAACTCCCATTTGCTCCTTCAACTGAATGGCCAAAGCGGTTTTAATTACTTGCAAAAAACCGGGCGTTCCGCCGTCTTCACGATCTTCAATATTATCGATGTATTTGTGCTCGCCCCAAGGATTGGTCCACGAAACAGTGCCGCCACCCGGACAATCGGGCACATTATTTTTGTACAAATTTTTATTAAAAATCAAAACTCCCGACGTTCCCGGACCACCCAAAAACTTGTGTGGGGAGAAGAAAATCGCATCCAAGTAACTTTCTTCATCGGGGTGCATATTGATGTCTACATAAGGTCCGGAACAAGCAAAATCTACAAAACAAACCCCGTTATTTTGATGCATCAACTTGGCTACTTCATGATACGGTGTACGAATACCCGTGACATTTGAGCACGATGTAACGGATGCTATTTTAAAACTTCGATCTTGGTATTGCGCTAACAATGCTTTGAATTCGTGCATACAGAGTAATCCTTCGTCATTGGCCGGAATCACAACCACATCAGCTATGGTTTCTAACCATGACGTTTGATTGGAATGATGCTCCATGTGGGATATAAACACAATAGGCTTTAACGCTTTCGGAATGGTGACAAAATCTTTCAGATTTTCGGGTATTTTCATTCCCAAAATACGCTGAAACTTGTTGACTACACCGGTCATTCCGGTACCGGTATTGATTAAGATATCATTTTCATTAGCATTCACATGCCTTTTGATGATTTGCTTAGCTTCGTGATACGCCATAGTCATAGCGGTTCCGGTGACTGTAGTTTCGGTATGGGTATTGGCGACAAAAGGACCAAACAAATTGATGAGTTTTTCTTCTATCGGACGGTACAATCTACCACTGGCTGTCCAATCGGTATAGATGATTTTTTTTCTACCGAAAGGCGATTCAAATTCCTGATCAATACCGATAATATTTTGTCGGAACGGTTTGAAATATTGTTCTAAAGCAGTTTGCGTGGCAATGGGTATCATTTAACAACAATTTGGGTTCAAAGATACATTTTTTTGAAAAAAAGACGGGCACGACAATTTATGTGAATGTAGATATTGAATCATTACCAACCTTTTAAGCAAACAATCCCAACTTTTGTACTACTAATACTCCATTATCCTTTTTAAAAATCCCCATTGATGGGGATTTTTTTTTACAAATTTATTTCTCATCTTTGATACAACTAACCTAAACCCAAAAAAGATGCTCGTATACCAATCCACAGGAAATTTTGATCCGGTCAAAAAATCCTTTAATCTGAATGTACAAACCACGGATATTGGCAAAGACGAATTTTACATCAGTGCGTATTACAACATTTGTAGCCCAACTCGATTTGCTATCGTGGCTATTTTACAAACCAAAGATGGAAACGCTACCAATTTCAGTCATTACCCTCCGGATAACAACTTGCTCGAAAATGATATTTCGTTCAGTGTGTTAGACACAAGCTATTGTACTCCTTCCGACAAAAACATCGCCGACATTACCAAAAATGATGAAATTATCGTGTATGTACATCACGGCATTGGGTTTGACCCGACCACTAATGCTGATGATAATAAGTATATTGAAAATTACAAAGCCGGGATTTATGTTTATTTGGCTAATGGCTCACCTCCCGGTGCCAACGGATCAGGAAATTTACCCGGATAATATTTGATTTTGAGAATGTTAAAAAATAAACCGATTAAGGCATTGTTACTATTTGCAATATTTTTTGTTGCTACTATACCTGCATTGTCTCAAAACATGGTTTTAAAAAAACTAGAAAATCAATTTGAAAAACTAAATTATACAGAAAGAATTTCTTTTTTAAAAAAAATAAATCCTAACAACATAAATGAGGAAGAGAGAGCTAAATATTATCATTTTTATGCCAAAACTAATTATCTGAATAATTATGCTGATGAGGCTTTAGATTTCTTTTTAAAGGCTAAAGACAGTTATAAAAAGTTAAAAAATTTCAACAAGGTTATTGAAATAAATATAATTATTGCTCAAATCAAAGGACTCTCAAAATATAAATATGAAAGTTATAAACATCTACTTGATGAAGCTGTAGTTTATGCACGGAAAGAGAATAATATTCCACTGCTTTGTTCAACACTAAGAGAGATAGGTAATGGTTTAATTAGTAAGGAACCTAAAAGAGCCATTCATTATTACGATCAAGCCAAAGAAGAAGCTAAAAAAATAAAGGATTCCGTTTTAATGGCTAAGCTCGATATATCGATTGCTGTGGTCTATGGGTTATCCATGAATGACATTGATAGGGCTCGAAAGTATAATGCTAATGTTCTAAAATACCTTAAAAGGACAAAAAACACAGATTTAATGGCCTATATTTTTATAAATGAAGCGGCATTCTGTAGAGAGGAAGGAAAATTAGAAGAAGCCATAAAAAATTATCTAATCACAGACACTCTTGAAATGAAGGATTATAAAACTAACTTCAAAATTCAACTATATGGAAAAATGTCTGACACATACAAACAACTTAAGAACTTTGAAAAAGCTATTGAATATAATGATAAAAAAGTTGAATTAGAAAAGATAATTAATGAGCAAGAAGAAGCAAAAGCAATTCATGAGTTAAACACCAAATACGAAACCAAAGAAAAAGAACTCGAAAACCAAGCCTTAAAAATCAAAGACGAGAAAAACAAGTTAGTGATATACGGCTTTATCGGAATATTTCTCATTTTCCTAACCGGTGCTTACTTCCGTATCAGTTACATTAACCGAAAGAAAAAAATAGCCGAACAGGAACGCTTATTGGAAAGCCAAAAACTGGAGAACGTACTCAAAGAACAAGAGTTACTTGAAATTGACAAACTATTGGAAGGACAAGAGAAAGAACGCCTCAAAATAGCCAACGATTTACATGACAATTTGGGCAGTATTTTGGCTACGTTGCGTTTGAATTTTCAAAACCTCTACCAACAAAGCGGTTACAGCTCGGAAGATCAAAAAGAACTCTTCACCAAAACCGACGATTTGATTGAAGAAGCTTATCAGAAAGTCAGAGGTATGGCTCACGCTAAGAATGCCGGGGTAATCGGCAATGAAGGATTGGTGACAGCGGTTCAAAACATCGCCAAAAAAGTGGCCATTCCGAACAAATTAAAAGTCGAAGTAATCCCTTTCGGGATGGAAAACCGACTGGAAAACAAACTCGAAGTTACCTTGTTTCGTATGATTCAGGAAATACTCACCAATGCCATCAAACACGCACAAGCCAGTCAAATTACCATCAGTCTCACCCAAGATTCCGACAGTATTAACATCATCATTGAAGACAACGGTAAAGGCTTCAACGTGAAAGCTCTCAATAAAAATGAGGGTATGGGATTACACAATATAGAAAAGAAAGTAGAACAACTCAACGGTACTTTTAACATTGATAGTTTTGAAGGAAAAGGTACCACCATCATTATAGATATACCGCTATGATTACGCTCGTAATTGCCGAAGACCATCAGGCTTTGATTGACGGAATGAAAGCATTCCTCAAAAATGAAAGTGACATTGAAATTGTGGGCTATGCCAACGATGGTCTCGAACTTATCACCTTAGCCCTACAACTAAAACCCGATGTGGTCATTACTGATATTCGGATGCCGAAATGTGACGGTATCAATGCCACTCAAACCATCAAGAAAGAATTGCCCAATACGAAGGTGATTGCTTTCAGTATGTTTGATAACGACGATGCTATTTTGCAAATGAAAGAAGCCGGTGCTTCGGGATACATCATGAAAAACTCTTCATTACAAACGGTACTTGACGCGGTTCGTGCCGTATCGGAAGGATTTACATATTTTGCCGATGAAACCGATGAAGAACTTGATAAACCCAAAAATGAATTGTTTTTCAGCGCAAGAGAAAAAGAAATTTTAACGCTGATTGCCGAGGGAAAATCATCCCAAGAAATTGCGGATGCGCTTTTTATAGAAAAATCTACGGTAGATTCCCATCGAAAAAACATGTCAAAAAAAATCAAAACGATTGGCAAAACCGATTTGACCAAATACGCTTTAGAGCGGAAATACGACTATTTGTAGTAAAATTACACCAAAATCAGCATAAAAAATCCCCATTAATGGGGATTTTTTTTTTGATTTCTTATCCCGAATTTTAGATAATCAAAATAACAGCTAATTGAGTTTTGGTTAGTTTAAAAATCCTGCCCATCTATTATCTTCTTTCTTAGTGGTATTTGTAAAGCAGTACACCCATGGGCAGGTCTTTTTAAAATTTCGTAAAATAAGAAGAATGAAAGTACGATTAGAAATCAATCAACTCAACATAGAACGTCCCAAAAGACGTTGGAAACTTTATTTTGTAGTAATTGCAGAACATCCAACAGATCCCGACAAAATGGTACTGAGTACCTTGCCGAGTAATCCTATCAAAGTGACACCCAATCAGCAAAATGAAATCCACTTTGATGATAATGGTCCGGGAAGCGAAGGATTACTGCTGTTACGGAGAAATATGCCGCCTTCCAAAGAGCTTAATGTCCATTTTTATGTACGGCATTCCCGCTCAGCGGTAAGAAACGCAGTCTCAGTGCTTCAGGATATTGAAAATGAAATGGGTGGCGAAGCACTACAAACAGTTGACGGTATGTTAGATACCGAAAACCCATGGTTGGTAATCACCAAAAAGTCGCTACCGCTGGTAGGCAAAGTGCTGGCCAGAGTACCTGACAGGGATATGGGGTTCATATCAATGTTCGAACGATTTGGAGACGAGTTTTTTGCGGATGGCGAAATTGACAGAAAAAAAACAGGTGCTTTCTGTAACGTAGTTTACACTTGGTCGCTAGATACAATTGAAAACAATACTAACTAACTAAAAAATAAGAAATCATGTGTTGGAGTAATGTAGAAAAGCAATGCAAAATAATTTACGACAAACCGTTTATCAGTGCCGATAAACCATTGGAACGTAAGTTCATTATTCAGGTTATTGCCGAAGAATTCCCGGAGTTTCCTCGGATACGAATCGCTTCTGCAGTTGATCGTTGCTTTAAGATATTCCCCACGCCGGTGGAGCGCAAAACGTTATTGCACTTTGTGCAAACCAGCATGCGCTGATGCATCGGCACTTTAGAACCTACCACTCCGCCCTCTTAGTATTTTGAGACTGTATTAAGAGGGTTTTGGGGTGCTATGTTCAGACAATTCTTCTCCGAAACACTTTCATAAAAAAACGGACAACTTCTTCTCCGTATTCGATTACTCATCGTTTTTTTACTATTTTAGCATGGGCGTCGGCTTTTTAGTTGTCGTTGTTTTCTATTTAAATTTCTTTACCAATGGAAAATCACAGAGTATACAAAATGTCAGTTGCCGGTGTGTATCCGCATTACATCAATAAAGCGGAAAAGAAAGGCCGAACAAAAGCCGAAGTCGACACCATTATTTGCTGGCTCACCGGCTATGATGAAACCGCATTGCAAAGACATTTACAGATCAAAACCGATTTTGAAACGTTTTTCAATCAGGCGCCGCAACTGAATCCGAATGTATCCAAAATTACGGGGGTTATTTGTGGCTATCGTGTAGAAGAAATCAAAGAACCACTGATGCAAAAAATTCGCTTTTTGGATAAGCTGATTGATGAATTAGCGAAAGGAAAAGCGATGGAAAAAATTTTAAGAAGCTGAGAATCGTATCTTCGGAAGTAAACAAATCAAATAGTACAAATCATTTGATGTCATGGCGTCACAAAAATTTTTAGAAACCATTCTCTACGTTAACAATCAGGAAAAAAGCCGTGCTTTTTATCAAAAGATTTTACGTCAAAAACCCGACTTAGACGTCCCGGGAATGACTGAGTTTACCCTTTCGGAATTTTCTAAAATCGGATTAATGCCCAACAAAGGAATGGCTGAAATTTTGACTCCGCCAATGCCGCATCCCGATTTGGCTAATGGTGTTCCGCGATGCGAACTCTATTTTTATGTCGAAAATATTCAGTTTGAGTTTGACAATGCTATTGCCTCAGACGCCCAACTGATAAGCCCAATAACTGACCGAGACTGGGGCGACAAAGTGTGTTATTTTGCCGATCCGGACGGACATATCATCGCTTTTGCACAAAAACAATCCCCATGAAAACCAAAAAAGTACTATCACAACAGCAATCCGAAGAACTGATAGCTGTTTTAAAAAATCGTTTTCTCGAGAACAAGCACAGACATCCCGGAATGATCTGGATGAAGATTGAAGAAAAGTTACAATCGTCTCCCGAACAACTCTGGTCGCTTCACCAAATGGAAGCTACCGGAGGCGAACCCGATGTAATCGATTTTGATGAAACGAATCAGCAATACCATTTTTACGATTGCTCCGCTGAAAGTCCCAAAGGAAGAAGAAGTTACTGTTATGATCGAGAAGCTTTAGACAGCCGAAAAGAAAATAAACCGCAAAACAGTGTGCTCGATGTAGCTACCGACATGGGCATTACCCTTTTAACAGAAAACCAATACCGAAAACTGCAGGAAGTAGGTGTCTTTGATGCAAAAACATCGAGTTGGATTGCCACACCACCAGCCATCAGAAAACTGGGCGGCGCCTTATTTGGTGACCGCCGATACAACTGCGTTTTTACCTATCACAACGGAGCCGAGTCATATTATGCAGCGCGAGGTTTCAGAGGTCTTTTAAAATTATAAAACAAATCGTATGGAAACAGGTTTAGATTTAGCCAACCGATTCAGAGACGTGATAATAAACGGAAAATGGATTGCCAATACCAATTTCAAAGAACAATTAACCGGAACCTCCTTGGAAATGGCAACATCCGTTTTGGGTTCGGCCAATTCTATAGCGGTTTTAGCGCAACACATACACTATTACATCAACGGATTAAATACCGTTTTCAATGGCGGTACATTGGATATTAAAGACCAATACAGTTTTGATTTTAGGTCGTTACAGACCCAAGAAGAATGGGATTATTTTTTAACTACTTTCTGGAATCACAGCGAAACATTTGCCAACCATGTCCAATCCATGAGCGAAGCTACATTATCCCAAGTCTTTGTCGCTGAAAAATATGGAACCTACCGTCGCAATATTGAAGCCATGATAGAACACAGCTATTATCATTTGGGTCAAATTGTGTTGCTGAAAAAATTAGTTCTTCAAAGAAATGAAACCTTATGAAAAACCCTATCAAGTCTATTCGTCCCTTTATCGGTGCAAAAGATTACAAAATATCTCGAAGTTTTTATAAAGAGTTGGGATTTGAAGAAGTGGTTTTAACTCCTACCCTAAGTTGTTTCAAATGGGGAAATTTTGCTTTCTACCTGCAAGATGCTTATGTAAAAGATTGGGTAGATAATACGATGGTTTTTATGGAAGTACATCTGGTAGAAGATGTTTATCAATCTTGGTTCGCTTTAGATCTCTCGTCCAAATACGAAAAGGTACGCTTACTGCCCCTACGCCAAATGGATTGGGGAAAAGAGTGCTTTTTACACGACCCGTCAGGCATTTTATGGCATATCGGCGAATTCAATGACGCTTAATCAGTATAACATTTTGACTTCTTTTAAATCAAATTGCACTACACTATCATCATCAAGCATCACTACTAACTTACCTTCTTTGGAAACTTCCCGGATAATTCCCATAAAACGTCGACCCGATACAGCTTCAAAAGCTGACGGTTTATTTCTTTTAAAAAGCAGCTCATTATAACGAAACCAAGCTTCGGTAACGCGCTCCGGAAATAGCAACAAGTGAAGCTTCAACAGCTTGACAAACTTTTCAGCTACTTCGTCAATAACATACGTTTGCTTGGTTATATTGGTCAGCGAATTGGCCTGGGGTAAATGTTCAAAATCGGTTTGATTCAAATTCAACCCGAAACCCACAATGGAAGTATAGTACCCATTCGACTTAAACTGATTTTCAATTAGTATACCGCCTACTTTTTTGTTTTCTGCCATAATGTCGTTAGGCCACTTGATGTTTGTTTTTTCAATGCCGTAAAATGCCAACAGCGCAATGCAAGCCAATGCCACAGCCACATTAAAATCATATACCGAAACCATATCCGTGGGCAAATCTTTAACCAAAACACTGACGGTGAGGTTTTTACCGGGTTCGCTCTCCCACGCATTTCCCATTTGGCCTTTCCCTCTGGTTTGTTCATGAGCCATGACAGCCGTGTAATTTTCCAACCACTTTTCTCGATTCAATTGCTTCAAATAATCGTTGGTGGAATCTATGGCATCGAGTTTGATTAGTGTCATAACGAATTAAAAAACAAGAGTGAATTTTAGACTTTTGTTAAGCAAAAATAAGGACAAAAAGTAATACCTTTGCCAAATACACATAAATAGTAGATGACGAAAAAAGCAGTAAACACCGATGTACTTCTGGCAAGTATCATCAAAGGCATTGAAGAAGTTAAAGGAAATGACATTGACATACTTGATTTAAGAGGAATAGATACCGCCGTATGCGATTATTTTATTATTTGCAACGGTAACTCCAATACCCAAGTTAACGCCATCGTTAACTCCATCCAAAAACTGGTTTCCAAAGAATTAAAAGACAAACCTTGGCATGTAGAAGGAACCGATAATGCCGAGTGGGTTTTAATGGATTATGTTGACGTTGTGGTGCATGTTTTCCAAAAACAAATACGCGAATTCTACAACATTGAAGGCTTATGGGGTGATGCCCAAATTACCACTATCCCTACTAATTATTAAAAATTGCACTGAAAAAATATATGGCTACTGAAAAGAAACCCAATAATTTTAAAATAAATCCATGGTGGATTTATGCCGGATTGATTATTATTTTCTTCGGATTAAACTACTTAGGCGGTTCCGGTTTTCAGGATACTGTCAAAATCTCATCTTCTAAATTCAATGAGTTTTTAGATAAAGGTCAAATTGAAAAAGTAGTAATCTACAATAAAACCGAAGGAGAAGCCTATCTTACAGCTGCGGCTTTAAAAGACAAAGCCCACAGTAAATTGGCCAAAGACATGTTAGGCAACCCTAACAAAGGACCACATTATTCCTTCGAAATAGGGAATGATGAAGTGTTCCAAAACAAAATCGAAAAAGCCAAAATAGACGGCAAACTCAAAGATTACGACTTCAAACCGAAAAGCAATTGGAGCGAATTATTCATCACTTTATTGCCTATCATTGTCATCATTGGTCTTTGGATTATCATCATGCGAAGAATGTCGGGTGGCGGAGCCGGTGGCGGTGGCGGGCAAATTTTCAATATCGGAAAATCGCGCGCTAAATTGTTTGACGAAAAAACCGATGTAAAAGTCACGTTCAAAGATGTAGCCGGTTTGGAAGGCGCCAAAGAAGAAGTACAAGAAATTGTAGAGTTTTTAAGAAACCCTGATAAATATACCACTTTGGGTGGTAAAATCCCGAAAGGAGCTTTGTTAGTTGGTCCTCCGGGAACCGGAAAAACACTATTAGCCAAAGCCGTAGCCGGGGAAGCCAAAGTGCCGTTTTTCTCTTTGTCGGGTTCTGATTTTGTGGAAATGTTTGTGGGTGTCGGCGCTTCCCGCGTTCGCGATTTATTCAAACAAGCCAAAGACAAATCACCGGCGATTATTTTTATTGATGAGATTGATGCTGTGGGTAGAGCGCGTGGTAAAAACAACTTCTCGGGCTCTAACGACGAGCGCGAAAACACCTTAAACCAGTTGTTGACCGAGATGGACGGTTTCGGAACCAACACCCATGTTATTGTATTGGCCGCTACCAACAGAGCCGATGTATTAGACAAAGCGTTAATGCGGGCCGGACGTTTCGACCGTCAAATTTATGTCGACTTACCGGACATCCGCGAGCGCAAGGAAATATTTGAAGTGCATTTGAAGCCATTAAAAAAGGTGGACGATTTAGATGTCGATTTCTTAGCCAAACAAACACCGGGATTCTCCGGTGCCGATATTGCCAACGTATGTAACGAGGCTGCCTTGATTGCGGCACGAAACAACAAAACAGCCGTGGACAAACAAGATTTCTTAGATGCCGTTGATCGCATTGTAGGCGGATTGGAAAAGAAAAACAAAATTGTCACTCCGGAAGAAAAACGCGCCATTGCCGTTCACGAAGCCGGACACGCCACTGTAAGCTGGATGCTCGAACACGCCGCACCGTTGGTTAAAGTAACAATCGTGCCGCGTGGACAAAGTTTGGGCGCCGCTTGGTATTTACCGGAAGAACGTTTGATTGTGCGACCGGAACAAATGCTCGACGAAATGTGTGCTACTATGGGAGGCCGTGCCGCTGAAAAAGTGATGTTTGACAAAATTTCCACCGGAGCCTTAAGCGATTTGGAAAAAGTAACCAAACAAGCTCGCGCTATGGTGACCATTTACGGTCTGAATGACAAATTAGGAAACATTACCTATTACGATTCTTCGGGACAAAGCGAGTATAATTTCTCAAAACCTTATTCGGAAGAAACCGCTCTGGTAATCGATAAAGAAATATCCAACTTAATCGAAAACGAATACCAAAGAGCCATTAAAATATTACAAGATAATAAAGAGAAACTCCAGCAATTAGCGGATATACTCATTGAAAAAGAAGTCATCTTTAAGGACGATTTGGAAGCCATTTTCGGAAAGCGACCGTTCGACCATCATCCCGAAGAAACAGTAGCCGAATAGCGTTTACGGTTTTTTAACATTTTTTTAAAATCTTAATTCAAAACATACTTTTGAATTAAGATTTTTTTATCTTTGAGGGATTTCAAATTCAAAACCCGATTATACGTAACCAGCATGAGTCTTTTCAGAAAAATTTTCGGCACGGGAAACGATGCCTCTGACGAAGAAAGTCAAAGCGAATTTAACAATGCACCTTCGAGCTTTTCGTTACTTCCTGTAGACGAAAAGTTTACCTATAATTTCAAAAAAAATGGCGGTAAATTTTTATACTGCGAAAATTTAAATGAAGTAAAAGATCAGTTTCTGAATATCTTGGAAGAAAACGATTGGTTTGAATGTGAAGCCTTGTGTTATGAGCCGAAATTATTTAGTATGCTCGACGAAAACAAGCTCAGTTATGACAAACCTACTAATCCGAAATTTTTATTTGCCAGTTGTGAAAACCTGATTGCCGATGAAGGTTCGGTGTTGTTTTCATCCAATCAAATCAAGCAAAATAAACCCAACGACTTACCTATCAATATCATCATATTAGCCACTACCAGTCAGATTTTGGAAACCAAAAGTGACGGCTTGCGTGTCATTAAAAAGAAATACGACAAAGATTACCCAACCAATATTACGACCATTAAATATTTCGAAAAAGCCAAAGACGAAGATTTCCTGCAATACGGAAGCACCGCCAAGAACTTATACCTCCTGCTTTTAGAAGATTTATAGCATGACAACAACCCTAACAAGAGCCTTATCCGGAGTGGTGTATGTACTGCTGTTGGTTGGTGCCACACTATATTCACAGTATAGTTTTTTACTTCTGTTTGGTTTGTTGCTCTTGTTCTCTGTGGTCGAGTTTTGTAAATTAGTACATCTGAAACCGATATTTCCGTTACTCATCGCCACCGGCGGTTATATTCTTTTCAACCTCAACAACACAGTCAAAACCAATGAAATTCTGTTGCTCATTGCGGCCTTAACCGTCTCTGTGCGAGCCTTATTGTTTCTTTTTGAAAAGAAAGACCGTCATTTAGACCAACTTTCTAAATATGTCTTTTTAATCGGCTATCTCATTATTCCGATTATTATTTTCACCAAAATACCATTTGTTTACAACATTTATGTTCCTGAAATTATTATCAGTATCCTGATTATCATCTGGGCTAACGACACTTTTGCCTATTTGGTAGGGATTACTATGGGAAAAAACAAACTCTTCGAAAGAATTTCACCCAAAAAAACCGTTGAAGGTTTTGCCGGAGGTGTTATTTTTTCAATAGTGGCCGGAATTATACTCGCCCAATTTTATTTGCATCAAGACACTACCAAATGGATTATTATCGCCATGATTGTTAGCGCTTTCGGCACGCTGGGCGATTTAATCGAATCTAAATTTAAACGTATTGCCGGGGTAAAAGACAGCGGCACCATCATGCCGGGTCACGGAGGTTTTCTGGATCGCCTGGATAGTATTATATTTGTAGCACCGTTTGTGTATTTGTTCTACCAAATTATTTATTATGTTTCATAAGGAAGGTTATAAAATCATTTTTATCAGTATCATCAGTTTTATTGTTGTCTTGCTTTTAGCAGACAAATTTGTGCATTGGCATTGGCTGCGAATTACGATACAACTGATTGCTATATTTCTCTTTGTCATGATTTTGCAGTTCTTCCGAAACCCAAATCGTAGAATAGTCCCAAATGTTAATCAAATATTGGCGCCTGTTGACGGCAAAGTAGTAGTTATCGAAGAGGTATTTGAAGAAGAATATTTTAAAGACAAACGTTTGCAGGTTTCTATTTTTATGTCGCCGATTAACGTTCACGTAACCCGATATGCCGCTTCCGGAACCATAAAATACAGCAAATACCATCCCGGCAAATACTTAGTGGCTTGGCATCCGAAAGCCAGTACTGAAAACGAACGAACTACCGTGGTCATCGAAACGGCTCAGTTTGGGGAAATTATGTACCGTCAAATAGCCGGAGCTCTAGCCAAACGTATTGTAAATTATGCTGAAGAAGGCCAACAAGTTACCCAAGGTGATGATGCCGGATTTATCAAATTCGGTTCGAGAGTAGATTTGTATTTGCCGCTCGGAACTAAAGTTGATGTGGTCTTACAACAAAACGCTGTTGGCAATCAAACGGTTATTGCGTCAAAATAATAGTCCAAAATTATGTCGGAAAAAGAATTAGATATTCGATTTCGGGAAGCTGTTGAAATAGCCTCCAAAATGACACAGTCTTCCTTGCCGCAAGATGTACAATTGCGATTATATGCCTACTACAAACAAGCTTCTTTCGGTACTATCGAAACCAATTACATTCCTCAGGTAGATTTGAGAAATGCCTTTAAAACTAATGCTTGGATGCAAATCAGTCATCTTACGTCTGATGAAGCCAAGGAATTATATATCGAAGCCATTAACGCTATTGTAAACGAAAAAAAATGAGTATGAAAAGGATTGTTGCCATTGTATTTTACTTTTGTTTTCTCTTAATCATTGCTTCTTGCAATAAAAAAAAGCTAACCGAAGTTGTTGAGGTGCCTTTGCCTTCAGCCGAAGAAAAAGTGACTATCGGACACCCCGATGATGTAAGTGCTGACCCCGGACAATTTGAATTAGTCAAATTACCCTACGAATACAACGCCTTGATGCCTAGTATTGACGTTTTGACTATGGAAGTGCATTACTCCAAGCATTACCTGACCTACACCAACAATTTGAACAAATTAGTGGCTGATGACCCCGCAATGGTCGATTTGACCATCGAAGATATCTTAAAGAAACTCAACATGAATAATGCCGATTTGCGAAACAATGCCGGCGGTTACTACAATCACAGTTTGTTTTGGGAAAGTATGGCTCCTAAAGCCGGAGGGCAACCCAAAGACACTTTGGCGGTAGTAATGAACCGAGATTTTGGTTCTTTTGAAATTTTTAAAAACCAATTCTCCGATGCTGCCGAAAAACAATTTGGTTCTGGATGGGCCTGGTTGGTAGTCGATAAGGCCGGAAAATTATCGGTGACCAGTACACCCAACCAAGATAATCCTTTGATGCCGAACCAACCGGTAAAAGGCACTCCGATTTTGTGTTTGGATGTATGGGAACACGCCTATTATCTCGATTATCAATACAAGCGAAAAAAATACATCGAAGCCTTCTTCAATGTTATTAATTGGAAGAAAGTCAGTGAACGGTATTTAGAGGTGAATGCTGCCAAATAAAAAAATCCCTAATCTGTTCGATTAGGGATTTTTTATTTTTACCAAATGGCGACTTTCAAATTATCGGGTCTTCGCATGGTACTGCCCGGTTTGATGTTGAACGCTTTATGAAAATCAGGATTGTTTTGCAACGGTCCGTTAATTCTGAACTTAGCCGGAGCGTGAACATCCGTTAACAATTGATTGGCTAAGGCTTCCGGTTTAATATTCACCATCCAGGCATACCCGTAAGCCAGGAAGAAACGCTGTTCCGGTGTTAATCCGCTTATCTTTTCTTTGTTTTTATATTGCGATGTCTTTTTGAAGGCCTCAAAACCCATCACAACGCCGCCCAAATCGGCTATGTTTTCGCCTTGAGTGGCATCGCCGTTGACAAATTTACCGGGTAAGGCTTCAAACTGATTAAACTGTTCCACTATGAGTTTGGTTTTGGCTTTAAATTTTGCCAAATCTTCCGCAGTCCACCAATTGTTTAAGTTGCCTTTTTCGTCATATTGACTGCCTTGATCGTCAAATCCGTGCGTAATTTCGTGACCGAAAGTGGAACCTCCGATAATCCCGTACAATACGGCATCATCCGGCATTCTGCCTTCAAATCCGGGAACCAAAATATTACAAGCCGGAACGCAAATTTCATTATTACTCGGATTATAATACGCGTTATACGTTTGCGGATACATCCCCCATTCCGTTCGGTCGACCGGTTTTCCGAATTTAGAAACCATATCGTTTATAGCCCATTTATTGGCTGCCATGACATTGGCTAAATAAGTCCCGCGGCTAATGGTTACACTGCTCAAATCTTTCCATTTATCGGGATAGCCTACTTTCATCACAATTTTACTCAATTTGAACAATGCTTTTTTCTTGGTGGCTTCACTCATCCAATCAAGATTTTTTATACGCTCGGCATAAACATCACGGATATTATTACCTATTTCCAGTAATTTTTCTTTTGACCCTTTAGGCAAATAGTCTCTCACATAGACTTGACCGATTAACTCTCCCAAAGAACCATCGGTTTGCTCTACAATGCGTTTCCATCGCGGTTTTTGCTCTTTTACACCGGTCATCACGGTAGCATAGAAATAGAAATTTTGTTGCTCAATGGCATTGTGCAAATACGACGCATAGGAGTTTACCAAATCCCATTCTAAATACGTTTTCCACTCTTCAATGGTATATTTTTTTATCATTTGGTTCAACGCTTTGTAAAACTCAGGTTGACCCACAATAACAGTATCCGCATTTTTAATACCGATAGTGGCTGTCATGATTTTCCAATCGATATTGGGTGTGGCAGCATTGATTTGAGCCATACCCATTTTGTTGTAATTTTTAATCGGATCACGCAGCGCTTCTAACTTACGGGAATTTTGAGCCAGCTCGGTTTCCAGTTTCATAATAACCGCAGCATTTGCTTTAGCTTCAGCTTCCGATTTCCCCATCAATTGATTTATTTTTTGCAAATGCTTAACGTATTCAGCACGAATATTCACCGTTTCTTTATCGGTATTGAAATAGTAATCGCGGTTGCTCAAGCCTAATCCACCCTGACCCAAGAAAACTGCGTACTTCGCACTGTTTTTATCGTCCTGACCGACATACAAGGAAAAGGCCGGATTGGCACCGATGGTATGTAAATAAGCCATGGTATTCAACAACGATGGTACATCATTAATGGCTTTGATTTTATTCAAATCGGCTCGTAAAGGCGACAATCCCAATTTTTCAATTTGTAACGTATCCATACCGGAAGCATAGAAATCGCCGATTTTTTGTTCGTTACTGCCTTTGGGCGCATCAGTCATCTTGGCCGATTTTTCACAAATTTGTTTGATTTGCGAGTTGATGGTATCGCCTATGGTTCGGAAAATGCCGTTACTTTTTTCACTGGCCGGAATAGGATTTCTCTTGAACCATCCGCCGTTGGCATACATAAAAAAGTCATCTCCGGGATTCACCATGGTATCTCGGTTTGTCAATAACGGATCGACAAAATCGGCTTCTTTTGAGTTACAACTCACCAGCAATGTGGCAGAAAACAAACCTATGGTTAGTTTAGTTAGTATTTTCATATACGTGTTTTTAATGGCTATTGGACATAAATCATTTTAAAATGTTACCAAATGTAATGTATTTGTTAAAATAGAACATAAAAAAACCACCCGAAGGTGGTTGATTCATTAGTCTTTGACTCCCAATTTGGTCAGTATGTCTTCCATCAAACACCATTTGGTGATGGAAGATTGCAGCAAATTGGCGCCGACAAAAGCAGTAAACCACAACCAATTCTGATTGACGTAAATCGCCAATAACAAACTAATTAATATAAAGGTTCCGGCGATGGCTCTGATCATTCTGTTTTTCATAATAATTAGTATTTAATTCATTTTTTCAATATTCAGCACCGCAACTTGTACGTGTGCTTTAGTAGGTTGTTGGGCATTAAAATCAGCGACCCATTGGAAGAGCAAATCCACATTTTCTTTTTTCACGAAAGCGTAAAAGAGTAAAGATTCGGTTTCGTTCATTTCGGAAGCAAACCAATTGGTCTCGATAAACTCTTCCGAAACGTCTTTGTAACTCGTGACATCTCGATAACTAAACGTTACAACCTCAGCATTTTTTAGTAGTTTTTTGATGTCTTTCTCAAATTCGGCTATAGCGGTAATAATTAATAATTTCATAGCATTAAGCATTAGATTCTTCAATTTCAGAAGGCTTGGCTTGGCCTTCCCATTTTTTTCTTTCGGTGATATAGTAAATCAACGGCACCACAATCAAAGTCAGTAACGTAGAAACTATCGCTCCAAACACTAACGAAATTGCCAATCCTTGAAATATCGGATCAAATAAAATAATGGAAGCTCCGATTACTACAGCGCCGGTAGTTAATAAAATGGGTGTAGTTCGCACCGCTCCGGCTTCAATTATGGCTTGTTTCAACGGAATACCATCATTCAAACGAATCTCGATAAAGTCGATGAGCAAGACCGAGTTTCGCACCATTACACCTGCCAACGCAATCATTCCGATAAAAGAAGTTGCCGTAAAGAAAGCGCCCAACAACCAGTGACCTAATACAATGCCAACCAAGGAAAGTGGTATCGCCATCATCATCACCATAGGTGTTTTGAAGTTTTGGAACCAACCCACAATCAACATATAAATGATGACGATTACGATTAAGAAAGCCGCTCCTAAATCGCGGAATACTTCCAAAGTAATCTGCCACTCGCCATCCCATTTTACGGTAAAGTCACTTTCATCCGAAGGTTGTTCCATGTACAACTCGTTGACTTTATACCCTTTCGGCAATTGCATTTTTTGCAACTTCTCATTCATTCCTAATATGGCGTACACCGGGCTTTCCAAGGCACCGGCCATATCAGCCGTTACATACACGACTCTTTTTTGGTCTTTGCGGTAAATGGTTTTTTGCAACGTATCTTGCACCACTTTTACCAAATCACTTACCGGAACCACATTGCCGCGACTGCCTTTAATTTTTAGACTTTGAATGTCTTGTAAACTCGTTTTGTCTTTATCATCCAAAGCCAACACGATGCCTACATTATCATTGGAATGTTCATCATATAAATTTGAAACCGGATATTCTTTTAGCAAATAAGTTAAATTGCCTACCACTTGTTGTGGTGCGATTCCGTTTAACATTGCTTTTTCTTTGTCGACTTCGAAGCGGTATTCGGTTTGGTTGTCTTCGGTCATCCAATCGACATCTACGATATCAGAGGTGTTTTCTAAGATGTCTTTTACTTGGTTGGCGACTTTAATTTGCTCTTTATAATCAGGGCCGTAAATTTCAGCTACTAAAGTCGATAACACCGGCGGCCCCGGCGGCACTTCAATAATTTTTACGTTAGCGCCGTACTTTTTAGCTATTTTCTGCACTTCCGGACGAACGATTTTAGCGATGTCGTGACTTTGTAAATCACGGTCTTCCTTGTGCAACAAATTCACCTGAATGTCGGCCATATTACTACCGCCACGCATATCGTAATGACGGACTAAACCGTTAAAGGTAATCGGAGCAGAAGTACCAATGTAGTTTTGGTAATTCACCACTTCGGGCACTGTAGATAGATATTGTGCGATTTCCTGAGTTACCGCCGCAGTTCTTTCTAAAGTAGTCCCTTCCGGCATGTCGATTACGACTTGGAATTCGTTTTTGTTGTCAAATGGCAACATTTTCACCGCTACTGATTTGGTAAAAAACATCAGTACCGAACCCAAAAGTAACAATACAGTTATGCCTAACATCAAACGGCGTTTTTTATAACTTTCCAAAAACGGACGCTCCATTTTGCTGTAAATTTTGTAAATCCATGACGTTTCAAGTCCTTGTTCGGCTTTGTGTTCTTGTGCTTCCTTTTCGTGCAACAAATGGTAACCCAAATACGGCGTAACAGTCAATGCCACAAACAACGATAATAACATGGCAATCGAAGCGCCAATCGGCATCGGACTCATATAGGGTCCCATCATACCCGATACAAACGCCATCGGTAAAATGGCCGCAATAACCGTGAACGTGGCTAAAATGGTTGGGTTTCCGACTTCGTTAATCGCATAAATAGCGGCTTGCTTGAACGGCAGTCGCTTCATTTTGAAATGTCGGTGCATGTTTTCGGCGATGATGATACTGTCGTCTACTACAATTCCAACTACGAACACTAAAGCGAATAAGGTGATTCTGTTCAAGGTGTAGCCCAACATATAATAGGCAAACAACGTTAAAGCAAAAGTCAGTGGCACTGAGAAAAAAACCACCAAACCACCGCGCCAGCCCATGGCCAACATCACCAATAGGGTTACCGCTATAATGGCAATACCTAAGTGTAATAACAACTCACCTACCTTATCCGAAGCGGTTTCACCGTAATTACGGGTGACTTCTACATGAACATCATCGGTAATTAAGGTTTGTTTTAAATGGTCGACTTTCTCCAAAATCTTTTCGGAAATTTTCATCGCATCGGCACCTTTTACTTTTCCGATAGAAATGGTTACGGCAGGATATTCCGAATTATTTTTAGCGAATTTTTCATTCGCTTTTCCGTATCCGAAAGACACATAACTTCTTGGTGTTGAAGGTCCGTCTTGGACCGAAGCCACTTGTTTTAAATACACCGGCATGTTGGCATTCACACCAACCACCAAGTTTTCGACATCTTCGGCGGTTTGTAAAAAGGCACCCGTGGTCACCAAATATTCTTTGTCGGCTGCAACAAAACTACCCGATTGCGAACTGCCGTTGTTGGCTTGAATCATTTGCATGATGCCCAAAGCATCCACACCGTTTTCGGCCATTTTGTCTTTGTCTAAAATCACTTTGACTTCGCGATTTCGGCCGCCGATTTCTTTGGTTATGGCCACATCTTTCACTTTTTCAATCTCTGAAGTCACTTCTTCCGCAACTTGACGGATTTCAAAATCGTTTAATTTTTCGCTCCACAACGTTAATCCCAACATCGGAACATCGTCGATAGATCGCGTTTTTACCATCGGTTTGTACACGCCTTGCGGGAATAGATTTTCGTGTTTGGCCAACTCGTCGTATAATTTTACATACGAGCGTTCCACATCTTGCCCAACATAAAACTGAACAATTAACATCGCCTGACCGTTCATAGCCATACTGTGCACGTGTTCTACGCCTTTGATGTTGGAAAGAATTTTTTCTAACGGTTTTACGACGCGACTTTCCACTTCACTCGGACTCGCTCCCGGATAACCCACCATTACGTCGGCCATCGGAACATTAATTTGCGGTTCTTCTTCTCTCGGAATCAGAAACGAACTGTATACGCCTATGATCATCAAACCCACCATTAACAGTATCGTTAACTTCGAATTGATGAAAAAATGGGCTATTTTACCTGATATACCTTCTTGCATGATTTTAGTTTAAAAGTTTAAGGTTCAAAGTTTAAAGTTGTTATTGAACACTGATTTTAGCACCGTTAAATAACTTCCCTTCGGCAGAGACAATGAATGATTCTTCAAATGATAAACCGGATAATACTTCTACTTGATTGCCGAAAGTTTTACCGATACGCAACCATCTTAAAATGGCTGTATTCCCGTTTCCGACTGTGTAAATTCCGGTGAGCTGACCTTGTTTGACCAAGGCGCTTTCGGGTACTAAAACTTTATCAGTTGAAACAGTAGTTTGTGTTTTGTTAGCTAACGGAAATTGAACATTTACGAACATGCCGGATAAAATGGCTTTATCGGTTTGGGTCAAGTTGATTTTTACCAAATATTGTCCGCCGGTATTTTTAGCCGAACTACTGACTTCCGTTACTTTTCCGGTTACTTCATTGTTGATGGATTTCACTAAAATTTTCACGTCCATTCCGTTTTGAATGTCCGCAATATCGCTTTCCGAAACCATCGCGGTGACTTGCAAACGGGAAGCACCTTCAACACTCACCAACGGCATTCCAGGATTGGCCATATCGCCTTCTTTGACAAAGGTGTTGGTCACTTCTCCGGAAAACGGCGCGGTGATATTGCTGTATCCGAATTGCGCCACGACTTCATTTCGCATTTGTTTGGCCGCTTCCAATCCGGCTTTGGCCATTTCGTAGCGCGACGTCATATCGTCTAACTCTTTTTGAGAAGCACTTTGTTGGTTGAACAAAGCGGTGAATCGTTCAAAGTCTTTTTTAGCATTGTTATAAGCCGCAGTCGCTTGCAAGATAGAAGCGTCAACTTGGGCTTTTTTCGCTTGTAAGTCGGTGTTGTTGATGCTCACCAAGAGTTGACCGGCATTGACTTTCTGTCCGACTTTCACATGTACTTTGGTCACATAACCCATCATTCGGGTGCTGACGTTAGCGCTGTTTTCGGCTTCAATTTTGCCACTGGCCGTTATAAAAGAAGGGTTAGTTGAAAGTGAATTTCCACTCACTTTTACCGGAATAGCCGATGTGTTTTCAGTAATTTCTTTTCGGTCTTTTCCGCAAGAAAGGAATAGGAAAGCCGACAGCAATAGTGTTGTTATTATTTTATTATTCATATTGTTCTGTTTTATAATTGTCTTACTACTTAATACTCAAATCTTAATACTACTTCGTTAAAAAAGTCAAATACTCCTGTGTAAATTGGTATTCAAAAACCGCTTGTAAATGCTCCAATTCTTTCTGAATCATTTGCGTTTCGGAAACCAATAAATCGGTGGTTTTTTCTAAGCCTTGGGCAAATCGGTTTTGACGAATGCGATACGCTTCTTGTGCTTGTTCGAAGGCTAATTGTGACAAACCGACTTTGTTTTCGGCGTCTTTTAGTTGGCGATGGGTTTTGTTGAACTCGAGTTGGCTTTGTTTTTTGTATTGCTCCGTTTCGAGGCTTGCTTTTTGAAAATCGGCTTTGGCTTTATCGTATTTCCCGATGGATTTATAACCGTCGAAAACAGTCCACGACAATTGTGCGCCAACCAAATACCCTTTGGCCGCTGTTCCTAAAAACTGACTATCATACAACTCATAACTTCCGAAAGCATTCAATCTGGGTAAGAAACTCATTTTGCTCATCGTTAGCATTTTTTGGTATGCTTCTGAAGATTTTTGCATCGCTTGAATATCTTTTCTATGGTCTGACCATTGCCAATCAACAACTTCAACTTTAATGGTATTGTCTAAAGCTTCTGCAGGCTTGAATGTTTTGCCTTGGGTATCTTCATTGATTAAAAACGCTAAATAATCCGAAGCATTTTGGACATTACTCTTAGCGTATTGCAGTTGGTTCGAAATGTCATTCACCCGAACTTGCACATTTAAAACATCCGTTTTTTGTAACAAGCCCTGTTTGAAATAGTTTTCCACCAGCTTCAAATTGGTTTTGGCAGTGGATGCTGCTTTTTCCAAAACGTTAACCGCTTTGTAGGCCAATTGCAGTTGCCTGTACGCTTTGGAAACCTCTAACAACAAATATTCTTCGGTACGTTGGGTTTGCAATTGAAACGCTTCCATTTTGGCTTTGGCGGCTTGTCTTCCGAAAATTCCGTCTATATTCAATAACGGTTGTTGGATTTCGATTTTAGTCGCGAAATTTTGTGTGGTTTTCGGATCGTTTAACAAAGCCGGATTGAAATCGGATTGGGTTAAAATTTCCTGATTTAATTTGGAACCAAAAGCCATTAACGGATTGGTAGTAACCATTCCGGTATAGGACGCTGTAATGTTGGGCAAAAAGAGTGCATTGGATTGTTGGTAATCTGCTTTGGCCGATTGGTAATTTTTTCGAGCCATTTGGAGTTGCAGATTTTTTTCGGAAAGTTTTTGTCTCAAATCGCTCTTAGAAATCGTCAATGTATCTTGACTGAATCCGAAGGCAGAAAGGAATACAAATCCCAGTGTTACTAATAGTTTGCTCATATTCATAGTTTTTATCTGAATTATGAAGCAAAAATAAAACGCCGGAAAAGCGTGTACAGTTACAATTGTTACAGAGTTTCAACCATAAAAAAACGCCTCCTTATGGGAAGCGTTTACTACGTTACAAAACTCTGAATTATGCCTTTTTTTCCTCTGCTTTTTTAGCAGCGCAACATCCGGCCTTTTTCTCGGTGCTGCATTCTTTTTTCTCTTCTGTTGAGCACGATTTTTCAGTTTTGGCTTTTTTCTTTTTTTGCTTTGGCTCGCCATTGGCAGCATTAACATTCATGGCCATTAAAAGCGCTACAGCGGCAAATGCGGAAACTAATTTTTTCATTTTTATAATTTATTTAGTGATTAATCTGTTTACTGCTATCAAATGTAAAATTAAAAAACAGGGAAAGACAAAAATTTAACTTAAAACTTACTTAATTATTAATGATAAAAAAGGGCTAATCAACTGTCTTGCTTTGTTTTGGAAGCGAAAATATTAAATAACAATCCGCCCATAATGCCCCCATAGATTGTGGAATTCAACGGTTTCAAAGTAATCGCGCAAGTCCCGCCGGCACAGCCAATATAAAAATAGTAGGCATAACCCGCCACGGCACCAAGTACAACTCCCATGATGGTGAAAAACGTTTTTTTATTTATCATGATGCGCTGTCATTCTGCCAATCGCGCAATTTACATACGATTTTGCTTTACGCATCAGCGTATTGCCACCCTTTTCGGGATAACCCAATTCGTTGAGTTTATCTGTAATGCGTTCACGTTTCACGGCACCGGTCACCAAAACCGTGTCGTTATCTTTGTCGATTTCAACAGCGGTAACACCGGCTATTTTGAGCAAAGCTGTAGTAATGCTGTTGACACAGCCACCACACTTGATATTTTCAACTTCAAATTGCTGTTGCATATTCTTTAGTTATTGGATTTTTCGAGTATGTTTTTGATAATCTCTTCTTTGGATAACACTCCGGATTGCCGCCAAAGCTGTTTGCCGTTTTGAAACAACAGCATCGTCGGCACACCACGAACTTGTTGTGATGCCGCTAATGCTTGGTTCTTATCTACATCAATTTTGATAATGGAAACCCTATCGCCGAGATTATCTTTTACTTCTTTTAATATCGGTCCGAGCATTTGGCACGGTCCGCACCAAGTGGCGAAAAAATCAATCAACACCGGTTTGTCTGAATTGATGATTTGGTCGAAACTGCTATTCATCTTTTTGGTTTTTATAGGTTACATGACATCCGTTAGGGCCGCAACCCCAATTAAAAATGGCTTGAAATAAAAAGAAAACACCAAAGGC
Source organism: Flavobacterium sedimenticola (assembly GCF_030053345.1). Lineage (GTDB taxonomy): Bacteria > Bacteroidota > Bacteroidia > Flavobacteriales > Flavobacteriaceae > Flavobacterium > Flavobacterium sedimenticola. The sequence goes on along the minus strand of NZ_JASGBP010000010.1, from coordinate 79,649 downwards.
TATAAAAAGCCATTGCTTTGTTTCATACGCTTGAAAAAACAAAAACAAGGCAAGCGCTACTCTGAAATAACGCATTAAATGCCAATTGGAAAACAGTATTCTTTTCATTTTCAACTATTATAATAAAGTGGTCGGACAAACATAATTGGTAATCGGCAAATGGGTTAATTTGATTTCATTAAAACCTCCAATCACATCTACAAAATTATCAAATCCTCTTTGCTTTAAGATAGAAGCGGCAATCATACTGCGATAGCCGCCGGCACAATGCACTACAAAGTGTTGGTCTTTCGGAAACTCCGACATTCGTTGACTTATCTCGTTTAAAGGAATATTGATTGCGTTTACTAAGTGTTCCGAATCGTATTCGCTTTTCTTTCTGACATCGATAATCGGCGGGGCTTGAATCTCTTCTAATCGTTCTAATTCCTCGGCAGTAATTCGATTTACAGAGTCGGTTTCTTTGCCGGCATTGACCCAAGCTTCAAATCCACCTTCCAAATACCCAATAGTGTGATCGTACCCAACACGGGACAATCGAATCATGGCTTCTTCTACTTTCTCGTGATTTTCGGCAACGATTAAAATCTGCTGTTGCAAATCGGGGATTAATTCGCCCACCCACATGGCAAAGTTACTTTCCAAACCGATGTTGATGCTGTTCGGAATGAATCCTTGAGCAAAGTCAGCTGCTTTACGAGTGTCTAAAATCAATGCTTGCGTTTGATTAGCGACCATTTCAAAAGATTTGGCATCGTAAGGTTTTTGACCGCGATGCATAACGGTATCCAAACTTTCATAGCCTTGAATATTCATCAGCACGTTTTTAGGGAAATAAGCCGGAGGTGTAGTCAATCCGGTCAATAGCGCCAAAACAAATTCATCTTCCGTCATATTCGGATTTAAGGCGTAATTGGTCTTTTTCTGATTTCCCAACGTATCGGTCGTTTCTTTGCGCATCATTTTACCACAAGCACTTCCGGCACCGTGATTCGGATACACAATTAAATCATCCGATAACGGCATAATTTTTTCTCGTAACGAATGGTACAACAACCGCGCTAATTTGTCTTGCGTCAAATCGGCCACCACATGTTGCGCTAAATCCGGTCGGCCCACATCGCCTATGAATAGCGTATCTCCGGTGATAATGCCGTGTTCTTTGCCATTTTCATCTAGTATTAAATACGTGGTACTTTCCATGGTATGACCGGGCGTGTGAATGGCTTTAACTTTGCAAAGACCGACTTCAAACACCTGATTGTCTTCGGCCACCAAAGCATCAAAACCCGGTTTGGCCGTTGGTCCGTACACAATAACCGCCTTTTCCTTTTGGGCTAAATCCAAATGACCCGACACAAAATCGGCGTGGAAATGGGTTTCGAAAACGTATTTGATTTGGGCGTTGTCTTTTCGGGCGCGGTCAATGTACGGCTGCACTTCGCGCAGCGGATCAAAAATGGCCGCCTCGCCGTTTGATTCTAAATAATAAGCGGCATGAGCCAAACATCCGGTGTAAATTTGTTCTAGTTTCATGGTTCTCAGTTTTCTACCAAAAGTATCTTTTCAAGTTGGAAATTGAAATGATAATTATCAGTTGACCGGGAACAAAATTAAGAAGTAGATAAACCGTTTTCTGTATCAAAAGTTACATTGCCCGAAAACTAAGCCCGAACGAGTTCAATGGAAGCGCGATGGAGTTTGATTTTACCTTTGTTTTCCAGCGCTTTTAACAGTCGTGAAATCACTACCCTCGAGGTATGTAAATCGTACGCAATTTCCTGATGCGTGTTCTGAATAAAATCGGTTTTGTTGATTTGGGCTTTGTCTAAAAGATAATTGTACAATCGCTCATCCATATTCATAAAGGCCAAATTATCAATAGCCATCAGCATTTCTTTCAAACGGCTGTTATAACTGTTGAATACAAAGTTGCGCCAACTTTTGTATTTGCCCAGCCATTCTTCCATCTTGGCGACAGGTATCATCACCACTTCGCCTTTGGTTTCGGCCACGGCACGGATTTCACTCTTGGTTTCACCCAAACAACAAGCCATCGTCATGGCACAGGTATCGCCTTTTTCCAAAAAATACAAGAGCAGTTCCCCTTCGTCAAAATCCTCACGCAGAATTTTTATGGCGCCCGATAACAGCAGCGGCATGGTTTTGATATAATCGCCGAAATCAATCAGAATATCGCCTTCTTCAAACGTTTTCAATTGGGCGACTTGCGCAATTTCATCCAATAATTTTTCTTCAAAAATATAACCGTAACTTTCTTTCAACAGCGACAACATAATGACATGGGTTTAGCCTTGTAAATTTCGGTTAAAAATCGACATGATAAAAATCATTCCGTCGAAAAAACAAAACCACTACCTTTATCTTCTATAAACCAATAAATTACGCTATCGTCATGAAAAAAAACATGGGAACAGCAGACCGAGGCATCCGAGTAATTTTGGCTGCCGTGTTTGCTTATTTGTATTTCAGTGGCACCGTTACCGGTACTGTAAGCTATGTTTTATTAGCTTTTGCCGCTGTTTTTGTGCTTACCAGTTTGGTTGGTTTTTGCCCGTTGTACCCGTTATTGGGCATCAATACGTGTAAAACCAAATAACCCTGTTACTCTATTTAATGTGAAGAAGTGTTGTCATAGAGACAGCACTTTTTTGGTTGGGTCATTCCCAAAAGATTTCAGCATTTTATAATAATTTTAATAGTACTGCGTTTTATAAATAGTAATTTGCACCAAAATCTGGAATACTATGGACAAAATCAAAATACTTTGGGTGGATGACGAGATTGATTTGTTAAAACCTCACATCTTATTTTTAGAAAGTAAAAATTATAAAGTAACGACCTATAATAATGGCCGGGATGCTATTGACGCTTATGAAGAAGGGAATTTTGATATTGTTTTTTTAGACGAAAACATGCCCGGAATGAGCGGATTGGAAACGCTTTCGGAAATGAAAGAGAAGAAATCGTCTACGCCGATTATTATGATTACCAAAAGTGAGGAAGAATACATCATGGAAGAAGCCATCGGCTCTAAAATTGCTGATTACCTTATTAAACCGGTAAATCCGAATCAGATTTTGTTGAGCTTGAAAAAAAACCTCGACCATTCGCGATTGATATCGGAGAAAACCACCTTAGATTACCAAAAAGAATTCCGAAAAATTGCAATGGAATTGGCCATGGTCAATCATTATGAAGACTGGATAGAACTGTATAAAAAACTATTGTTTTGGGAGTTGGAATTGGATAGCATTAATGACCAAAGCATGATTGAAATTTTGGAGAGCCAAAAAGTAGAAGCCAATGTGCAATTTGGTAAGTTCATCGAGCGTAATTATGAAGATTGGTTTTCATCCAAAGGTGAAAAACCGGTGATGTCGCATACCCTTTTCAGAGAATTGGTGGTGCCCGAATTGGTCAAAAAAGACAAGCCTGTTCTTTTTGTTGTCATCGACAACTTGCGCTACGATCAGTGGAAAGCCATTGAAAACGTAGTGGGCAATCATTACAAATTGGAAAAAGAAATCCCTTATTTTGCCAGTTTGCCTACTGCTACGCAGTATGCCCGAAACGCTATTTTCTCGGGATTGACACCGTTGGAGATGGAGAAACAATTCCCGCAATATTGGAAAAATGATGTAGAGGACGGTGGTAAGAATTTGTATGAAGCCGAATTTTTAACCGCACATTTAAAACGATTGGGATTGAATATCAAACAAGACTATTTTAAAATCACCAATTTGGCCGGCGGCAAAAAACTGGCCGACAACTTCAAAGCACTCAAAGACAATCAACTGGTTACTGTAGTATACAACTTTGTCGATATGTTGTCGCACGCTAAAACCGAAATGGAGGTGGTGAAAGAATTGGCCTCAGACGATAAAGCATATCGCTCGCTCACATCGAGTTGGTTCAAAAATTCTCCGTTATTGGAAATTATTCAACAAGCGCAAAAACTGGGCTTTAAGTTAATCTTGACCACCGATCACGGAACGATTAACGTAAAGAATCCGTCTAAGGTAATTGGCGACAAAAACACCAGTTTGAACTTGCGCTACAAAACCGGTCGCAGTTTGACCTACGAAGACAAAGATGTATATGCGGTGAAAGATCCGAAGAAAATTGGATTACCGGCAATAAACATGAGCAGTTCGTATATATTTGCCAAGAATGATTTATTTTTGGCCTATGTAAACAACTACAATCATTATGTGAGTTACTATCGCAATACGTACCAACACGGTGGTATTTCTTTAGAAGAAATGATTGTGCCGTTTTTAGTGTTTAATCCGAAATAGTCCAACCTATTCTAATGGAAATTATCTTTTCACTTGACGAAATACAAGAAGTTGCCAAAAAAATCATAGCCGAAAACCCAAATAAAGTCATTGTTTTTAACGGTCCGATGGGTGTCGGCAAAACCACATTAATCAAAGCATTAGCTAAAGAGTTGGGCGTAATGGATGCTACGAGTAGTCCGACTTTTGCCTTGGTGAACGAATATCACGCAGGCGGCCAATCCAAAGTGTATCATTTTGATGTTTATCGTTTGAAATCGGAAGCCGAAGCTTTAGACATGGGTATTGATGAATACTTGTATTCAGGGCAATGGTGTTTTATCGAATGGGCCGAAAAAATTCCGAATCTCTTACCGGAACGCTATAGCAAAATAACACTCCAAATAGCCGCGGATGGTAAAAGACACCTCCGATTGATATAACTTAGATAAAATTTTGTAATTTGGTTCTAAATTCAGTCTAGCGTCATGTCGTTAACCCCGTTTACCAAACAACAACTTTTACCTCAAGAGGAAAAATTAGAGATTTATCGTCATAAGAGCGAGCTCTTTATCGGGATTCCCAAAGAAACTTCTTATCAGGAAAGACGTATTTGTCTCACACCCGATGCGGTGAATTCATTAACCTCTCACGGTCATAAAGTGATGATTGAATCGGGTGCCGGCTTAAGCTCGAGTTATACGGATAAAGAATTCAGCGATGCCGGAGCGACCATTACCAAAGACACCAAAAAGGTCTTCAGTTGTCCGATGATTTTAAAGGTAGAACCGTTAACCATGGAAGAAATTGCCCTGGTAAACACCGGCGCTATCGTAATATCAGCCATACAACTCAAAACCCGAAAAAAAGAATACTTTGAAGCCTTATCTAAAAAAAAGGTTACGGCTCTAGCTTTCGAATACATCAAAGACGAAGACGGTTCGTATCCGGCCGTAAAGTCGCTGAGCGAAATTGCCGGTACAGCCTCTGTTTTAATCGCCGCCGAATTGATGATTAACAACGAATTCGGCAAAGGATTACTGTTGGGCAACATAACCGGAGTACCTCCCACCGATGTTGTTATTTTGGGTGCGGGAACCGTAGGGGAATTTGCTGCCAAAACTGCCTTGGGATTAGGAGCCAGCGTTAAAGTATTTGACAATTCAATCACCAAATTACGCCGCTTACAAAACAATTTAAATCAACGTATATTCACCTCTACCATACAACCTAAATCTTTACTAAAAGCACTCCGCCGTTGTGATGTGGCCATTGGTGCCATGCGCGGCAAAGACCGCTGTCCGGTTGTGGTAACGGAAACCATGGTAGAACATATGAAAAAAGGGGCTGTGATTGTAGATGTGAGTATCGATACCGGAGGTTGCTTTGAAACCTCGGAAGTGACCACACACGAATCACCTACCTTTATCAAAAACAATATTATTCATTATTGCGTGCCCAATATACCGTCGCGCTACTCCAAAACTGCCTCGCTTTCCATTAGCAACATTATTACACCCTATTTGCTACAAATAGCGGAAGACGGCGGTATCGAAAGTGCCATCCGCTGCAACAAAGGATTAAAAAACGGGGTTTATCTTTACCACGGCATTTTAACCAACAAAGCCATTGGCGATTGGTTTAATTTACCGGACAACGACATCAATCTGATTGTTTTCTAAAATAAATCGGGTTTTCCCTGTACCGTATCTCTAACATTGATTATTTTTACCGAAAAATAAATACTCATGAAATTTTACCAACGATTAGCCTACTATTTAGTAGGATTTGTCATTGGGATGTTTTTTGTGGTCTTGGTGCTTAGCGGCAAAGATACACGGTGTAATTACTTCCCCAATGCGAGAGTTTTAAACGATATTCGGAACAAACCTTTTCACTACGACAGTATCGCCAGCCAACAAATGAGTCAACGCGGCATCAGCAAAGAAGATCTTAAAAACATACTCACTAATGGCGATGTCGATTTTGATTTGAGCAACAAACCCAAAGAAGGCGGCAAACTTTACATCATCACCGGAAAAAGCAAAGCCAATCAAGATATTACTGTTGAGATTATCAATTATTCCGACAAGGCCGTTTTAAAAAACATCCGGAAATAAATAATAAAAAAAGGGTTGTCAAATGACAACCCTTTTTTATGTTTGAAAAATACTGATTATTGTCCTTTGTGACGGTTTTCAATTTCTTCAATATCCTTTTTGCTTACACTGTCAACCAAGATTGGTGTCGCAATAAATAACGAAGAATACGTACCTACAACAATACCCACCAACATGGCGAAGATAAAGCCTCGGATCGAATCGCCACCAAACACAAACATGATTAACAATACTAAAATCATCGTTAATGAAGTATTGATAGTTCTGGATAAGGTAGTATTAATAGAGGCATTTACCACATCTTTAAAGCTTCCTTTGATATTTCCGGCCAAGAATTCACGAACCCTGTCGAATACAATTACGGTATCATTCATCGAATAACCGATAACCGTCAGAATGGCCGCAATAAAGTGCTGGTCCATTTCCATATGGAAAGGCATGTATTTGTACAACAATGAGTATAGTCCTAAAACGAAAATAACGTCGTGGAATACCGCCGCAATCGCACCTAAGGAATACTGCCATTTTCGGAAAGAAATTACCAAGTACAAACCAACTACCAACATCGCTCCGATAACTGCCCAGAAAGAGTTGGTTTTGATATCGGCAGAAATAGCAGCCCCAACTTTAGACGCTTGCAATACACCGATTTTTTTTCCGTCGAAAGTATTGATGAATTTTTCATATGTCATGTCGGCACCGAAATATTGTTTCAAGCCTTCATACAACTTCATGTTTACTTCTTTATCTACTTCAACACCTTCTTCTTTAATTTTGTATTTGGTCGTAATTTTCAACTGATTGTCTTCACCGAAAACTTTGGCTTCTACCGAAGTTCCGAAAGCAGCGGACAATTCTTCAGATACTTTGCTCGACTCAACCGGTTTTTCAAATTTAACCTGGAATGTTCTTCCTCCCACAAAGTCAACACCTTCATCCAAACCATTGAAATAGAAAGAAACACAACTTCCGATAACCACTAAGGTAGAGAAAACATAAGAGAATTTCTTAATACCGATGAAATCGAAGTGGAAACCGGTAAACCAATTTTTAGTCAAATTGGTAGCAAACATCAAACTTCTGTTCTTCGCAATATCTCTGTCAATAAAGATTCGGGCAATAAAAATAGAAGTGAATAATGAGGTAAAAATACCAATCAATAAGGTTAACGCAAATCCTTTAATTGGTCCGGTTCCGAAGGTATATAAAATAGCACCGGTTAACACGTGGGTTACGTTGGCGTCAATAATAGAACGCATCGCACCTTTCCAACCGTATGAGGCTACAACAGCATCGGCCAACGATTTGCCGTCTCTGAGTTCTTCTTTAGCCCTTTCATAAATAATAATGTTCGCATCTACTGCTGTTCCTAAGGTTAAAACGATACCTGCAATACCCGGTAACGTTAATACGAAACCAAAGCTGGCCATTACCCCAAACAAGAACAATAAGTTTAACAACAAAGCCGCATTAGCATACCAACCGGCTCTTCCGTAGTAGAATACCATCCACAAACAAACCAATAGGAAACCAACAATCGATGAAATTAAACCGGCATGAATAGCAATTTCTCCCAAAGAAGGCCCAACCACTTCCGATTGAACAATTTCTGCAGTAGCAGGTAATTTACCGGCTCTTAACACGTTCGCTAAGTCTTTGGTTTCAGCCACTGTAAAGTTCCCGGTAATGATGGATCTTCCTCCGGCAATCGGACCACTGGTTACGCCCGGTGCAGAATATACTACATCATCTAAAGCAATGGCGATACATGTTTTTTGTGAAAACGCCTTACCGGTCATTTCTTCCCACGTTTTAGCTCCGGCACCATTCATTTGCATTTCAACAGATGGTTTACCCATTTGATCAAAGGAATCCATAGCATCAACAATAACACCGCCACTTAACGGCGCAATATCGTCTCTGTTGCTCTTTAGAGCATACAAATCCACTCTTGACGTTTCTTTTTTGGTTTTTTCATCTACCGAAACTACCGGTTTACCCCAAACTAATTTAACATACCTCTTGTCGGCAGGTAATAACGAACGAATTTCCGGTCTTTTGAAATAACTATTGATAACCGCTGTATCTTTTGGAGCTGCAAAACCTAAAATCGGTCCGCCCGGACTCAATATTAATTTGTCAAACAATGGATTATTTCCTTTTTTGGCAACCGCAGAATCACTGTCTTTATCAGTCAATAATTTACTGATAGAATCAGTCGCTTTGGCTGTTTCTTCTTGTACATTCTCCGTCTTCACGGTAGCTTTTAACGAGTTGTTGGCTGCACTCAAGAAATTGGTGAAATCCATACCGTTGTAGGCTTCCCAAAATTCCAATTCGGCTTTACTTGATACTAATTTTTTAATACGGTCTACATCTTTAGCACCCGGTAATTCAATCAAGATTCTTCCGGTTTGCCCTAATTTAGCAATGTTAGGTTGTGTTACCCCGAATTTATCGATACGACTTCTCAATACGCCAAAAGCCGACTCAACCGACTCATCTACTTTTTTAGCCAATACTTTTTTCACCTGCTCATCAGTCATGTTGAAATCAATTTCACCTTGCAGATTTCGGTTGGCAAAAATATCAGGAGAAGCTAACTTGGTAGATCCTTTGATAGCGTCAAATGCTTCAAAAAAGGCATCGAAGTACGATTGATTTCCTCTTTGATTTCTAGTAGCATCTTCCAAAGCTTTGTTAAATACCGGATTCTTAGAGTTATTAGACAACTGCTTCAACACGTCTTTAACCGATATTTGAAGGGTTACGTTGATACCGCCTTCAAGGTCAAGCCCTTTATTGATTTGCTTGTCTTTTACTTCATCATAGGTAAAGAAGTCAAGAAATACTTTTTCTTTTCCTATCGAATCAAGATATTTGATTTCCTTCTCCGGATTTCCTCCGGCGAAAGTTTTGGCGTCATCTTTTACTTTATTGGCCACAAACGTGAACGAAAGTTGGTAGATACTTACCAAGGCAAATAAAATTGCGAAAAATTTAACTAGTCCTTTATTCTGCATTATTACTAAAAATTAATTAATTCTGGGTTATGTTCACTTCACAAAAAAGCAAAAAATGTTGAAATTCAAAACGTTATAACCTAAAGTATTGAATTTACAACCATTCCGTTTTTTACGAAACGTGCAAATATATAATTATCGATAAGATTAACCAATATTTTCTCGATTAATATCAAAAAAAAAGACTGCAAAATTTGCAGCCTTTTTAGAGTCTTACCTATATATATTATCCCAAATGAGATTTTAGGTCGTTATTCATGTTGCGAACCGCATCGGCACTCTTGGCAAACAACGCTTTTTCAGCATCATTCAACTGAATATCCACGATGCTTTCCACACCGTTTTTACCAATAATACAAGGCACTCCGATACAAATATCGTTTTGTCCGTATTCGCCTTCCAAATATACGGAACACGGAATCATTTTTTGTTGGTCATTCAAAATAGCATCCACCAAATAGGCCACCGAAGCACCCGGTGCATACCAAGCCGAAGTACCTAACAAAGCGGTTAAGGTAGCTCCGCCCACCATAGTATCAGCCGCTACTTTAGCCAAAGCTTCTTCGGATAAAAATTGAGAAACCGGCACACCGTTGTACGAAGCCAAACGGGTTAACGGAATCATAGTGGTATCGCCGTGACCGCCAATAACCATACCTTGAATATCGTTCGCCGGCTTGTCTAAAGCCAATGATAAATAGGTTTTAAAACGAGAGCTGTCGAGTGTTCCACCCATACCGATGATACGGTTTTTAGGCAAGCCTAACGATTTGTAGGCCAAATACGTCATCGTATCCATAGGGTTCGATACAATCACAAAAATGGCATTCGGCGAGTGTTTCAACAAACTCTCCGCAACGCCTTTTACAATGCCGGCATTAATACCGATTAATTCTTCACGTGTCATTCCGGGTTTTCTCGGCACACCCGATGTAATCACTACTACATCACTACCTGCAGTTTTCGCGTAGTCGTTAGTACTTCCGATTACTTTGGTATTAAACCCTAACGTGGTTTGCGTTTGCGTAATATCCAACGCTTTTCCTTCTGCAAAACCTTCTCTGATGTCAACCAGCACAATTTCGCTGGCAATTCTTCTGTAAGCAATCGCATCGGCACAAGTAGCACCTACGTTTCCTGCTCCTACAATGGTAACTTTCATTTGTTTTATCTAATTTTAAGGCCGCAGCCCTTTCCGACTGCGAGTGTTGTTTGTTTCTTTTTTTTGGGAGCTGTTTCCCGCTTTCCGTTACAATCTTTTTTAGTTTGTGAGCAAACCAAAAAAGGATTTTCGCTTCAATCGGGGCTATGGCTCTTGTGTTATATTCAACTCTATTTGAAAATTTTAAAATACCTGAAGCCCACCGGGCTTCCTCCTCTTAATATCAAATAATCGGGGCTAGTTACGCATCGATTTTAGCGTACACCGCGTTTTTCTCAATGAACTCTCTGCGCGGCGGTACCTCATCACCCATCAACATCGAGAAAATACGATCGGCTTCAGCCAAACTCTCAATAGTAACCTGACGCAAGGTTCTGAAATTCGGGTCCATCGTGGTTTCCCACAACTGCTCCGCATTCATTTCACCCAAACCTTTGTAGCGTTGGATACTTACACCGCCACCCATTTGTTGCGAAATCATGTCGCGCTGGTCATCATTCCAGGCGTATTCTTTTTTATTTCCTTTTTTCACCATGTACAATGGCGGAGAAGCAATGTATACGTGTCCGGCTTCAATCAAATCTTTCATAAAGCGAAAGAAGAATGTCAAAATCAAGGTCGAAATGTGACTACCGTCCACGTCGGCATCCGTCATGATAATCACTTTGTGGTAACGCAGTTTTTCTAAGTTCAAGGCTTTGGAATCTTCTTCGGTTCCGATAGTTACACCAAGCGCCGTAAAAATATTTCGAATTTCTTCGTTTTCAAATACTTTGTGGTGCATCGCTTTTTCCACATTTAAAATCTTACCGCGCAACGGTAAAATGGCTTGGAAATTACGGTCGCGACCTTGTTTGGCCGTTCCGCCCGCGGAATCTCCCTCTACTAAGTACACTTCACATTTGGCCGGATCTTGCTCGGAACAATCCGATAATTTCCCCGGTAAACCACCACCACCTAATACGGTTTTGCGTTGTACCATTTCACGCGCTTTCTTGGCCGCATGACGCGCCTGAGCCGCTAAAATAACCTTCTGTACAATGATTTTGGCATCGTTCGGGTTTTCTTCCAAATAATTCTCGAGCATTTCGGCTACCGCTTGCGATACCGGAGAAACCACCTCACGGTTCCCCAATTTGGTTTTGGTTTGACCTTCAAATTGCGGCTCAGCTACTTTTACCGAGATAATGGCAGTTAATCCTTCACGGAAATCATCTCCCGAAATTTCAAATTTTAATTTTTCCAACAAGCCCGAAGCATCGGCATATTTTTTCAAGGTACGGGTCAACCCCATTCGGAATCCTTGCAAATGCGTTCCGCCTTCGTGCGTGTTGATATTGTTTACATAAGAGAAAATATTCTCAGAATAACTTTCGTTGTAAATCAAAGCCACCTCTACCGGAACCTCTCCTTTTTCGTTCTCCATCGAAATCACATGACCGATAATCGGAATACGATTGCCGTCTAAGAACTTGACAAACTCTTTCAATCCTTCTTTCGAATGAAATGTTTCGCCTTCGAATTCTCCGTTTTCTTTGGTGTGTCTTTTATCGGTTAACGTAATGGTGATGCCTTTATTCAAAAAAGACAACTCACGCATACGTGCCGCTAAGGTATCATAGGAGTATTCTAAAGTTTGCGTAAAAATCGTACCGTCGGGTTTAAAAGTCACTACCGTTCCTCTTTTAGACGTTTCGCCGATTTGTTTTACCGGATACAACGCTTTTCCTCGCTCGTATTCTTGTTCCCAAATTTTCCCTTCACGATGAACTGTAGCACGCAAATGATCGGAAAGCGCATTCACACACGAAACACCAACCCCGTGCAACCCACCGGAAACTTTATAGGAATCTTTGTCAAACTTACCTCCGGCTCCGATTTTGGTCATAACCACCTCTAAGGCTGAAACGCCTTCTTTCTTGTGCATGTCTACCGGAATACCGCGACCGTTGTCTTCAACGGTAATAGAATTATCTTCGTTTATCGTGACTGTGATGGTATCACAATGTCCGGCCAAAGCTTCGTCAATAGAGTTGTCTACTACTTCGTAAACCAAGTGATGCAAACCTCTGACTCCCGTATCTCCAATGTACATGGACGGACGCATTCTTACGTGCTCCATTCCTTCTAACGCCTGAATACTGTCGGCCGAATAATTGTTCTTTTTAATCTCTTCGCTCATATAAATTTATCGTAAAAAATGTATTTTTTGTCTAACACGCAAATATATAAAAACGACCCCGATTTCCTATTGAAAAACAGTCGTAAAAGCCTTAAGTTATTAACATTTTTAGGATGATTTCAACAAAAAAACGCCCGCCAAAAATGACGGACGTTCTTTAACAAACAAACTAAACTTCAATTCAATCAGGCTACAACCCCTGACTTTGCGATTTCAACATCCGCTTGCACGTGAGCCGCGTTGGCTCGACCGCTCGGATCTTGATTTTCTTGCCATTTCGGTATCCATTTTCGAACGGTTTGCGCCGCACTCGTTTGTGGATAGTATTTATGGAAAATAGTTCTGTAATAATAGGCTTCTTTGGTCACCGGAGTGTTATACGGATATAGCGTGGCCGCCTGCTCCATTTGTTCATCGGTTACTTGAGAAGCGCAATACTCGATGAGCGTATCAATCCAACGGTACCCTACGCCATCGGAAAACTGTTCTTTTTGACGCCATAATACTTCTTGGGGAAGATAGGGCTGTTCCGGCGTATCAAAAGCTTTTCGAAGGATGTATTTCTCTCGGCCCCCATAGGTTTTAGGCAATTTTTCTTCGCCTTTGATTTTCATGGCTACATCGAGAAAGTCTTTGTCCAAAAACGGTACTCGGGCTTCTAAGCCGTGCGCCATCGTCGATTTGTCAGCACGCAATAAATCGGCTGTAAACAGCTTTTGTACGCGTTCAATGGTTTCTTTGGTAAAATCTTCGGTTGTCGGCGCGTTTCTGAAATACAGATAGCCGCCAAACACCTCATCGGCACCTTCCCCTGATAAAACCACTTTGATGCCCAAATCGGTAATGGCTTTCGACAAAAAATACATGGGTGTACTGGCACGTACGGAAGTCACATCGTAGGTTTCCAAATGCCAAATTAATTTATCCAACACTTCGATTCCTTGATCTATGGTAAAATGTACTTCGTGATGTTTCGTTCCTAAAAACGCGGCCACCTTTCGAGCTGCAATGGCATCAGGCGCTTCCTGATCCAATCCGATAGAAAAGGAATGCAGTTCTTTGCCCTTATCTTGTAACAATCGAGCCGCAATGGAAGAGGTTAGCGACGAATCTAATCCGCCCGATAACAACACCCCTATAGGCACATCACTCATCAATCGCTTACGCGTGGCTTCGGTCAAGGCTTCTCGCAAGAGCGCATAATCAACTTCGGCATCACATTTTTTATAATCTTCATACTCGGGCGTGTAGTATTTCACAAAACCGGTTTCGGCGGTGTAATAATGGCCCGGGGGAAAGGTGGAAAAGGTTTTACATTGGTCGGCAATCGGTTTCATTTCGGAAGCAAAATACATCCGTCCTCTGTCGTCCATACCGTAATACAACGGTTTTACGCCCAGCGGATCGCGTCCGGCGATGTAATCGTCACCATCCACCACCACAAAAGCAAAATCGCCGTCGAGCATGTGAACAAAATCGTATCCGAATTTTTCATACAAATGCACAATTACCTCTGAATCGGATTTGGAACGAAACACATGATCTTTTAAAACCGTATCACGCAATTCCTGGTGGTTGTATATTTCACCATTATGAACCATCCATGCAGTCGAACAGCCTTGAATAGGTTGTCTGCCGGAATGCAAATCGATAATAGACAATCGCTCATGACTTAAAATATGTCCGTTTTCGGTAACATGCATATCACTTTCATCGGGTCCGCGATGCGACATTCGTTTAGACAATTGCTTCACCAATTGCTCGTCTTTTCCCTTTCCTATAATGGCTAATATTCCGCACATAATCTTAATTTTACTTCTTTCATTTATTTGATGAAGCAAAAATGATTATATTGATTTTAATTGAAAACTTAAAACAAAGTATTGATTTTAATTTTAAATTAAATATAGAATATTACGAAAAATATGAAACTAAAAAAGTGGCAGATATACGTTTGAAGTTAAAAATTGTTAATCGATGCTTTCAATAAGGTAGTCTTTCCCGTTAACAGCGATAACTGTTCCTGCCGGATTACCCATTAATTGACGGCCTAAAGGCGATTGTGGTGAAAGTGCAAATACACTTTTACCATTGACAACGATTTTAGGCAAGGCCGTACTCACAAAAAGCCACATCCCGTTGGCTCGTACCAAGCTACCCAAAGCTACTTTTTGATGCGATGCCGTAGGATCAATTTTATTCAAAACGGCTTTTTGATTCAGAATTTCTTGGAGCTTGTGGTTGAGTTTCTCCTGCTCTAAATGCATCATCGACAAAGCCGTTTCGTGTTTGTCTCCGGCCGAACCTTTGGCATCATTCTGTGCATCTTCGGTTAAGCCTGCAATCATATCCTGAAAGACATCTATTCGGTCTTGAACTAACTCTTGGTAACGGGAATACACCTCTCCTTTGAAAGTCATATACGCAGTATAAAAAAATCCTGTAGCGCAAAGGTAACGCTACAGGATTGTTATGGGCATTAAAAAAGTTTAAAAATCGAATTTATAACTGGCTCCGGCCATTACCTGAATGCCTTGCACCGGATAATTCAACCAACGTTGATAATCTTGGTTGGCCAAATTGTTTCCTTTTAAAAAGAAGGTCAGACGCTCGTTGTGTTTGTAACCTAAATGGGCATTCAAATCAAAATAACTGTCAAGTGTGGCATTCACAATCGGATAGTCGATTAAAATAGAGCTGCGGATAAATTGATCTTTTCGTTCGCCTACAAAAAATACTTTGGCACCGGCATACCATTTAGGCGTGATATTCACATCCAAACTGGTTCCAATGCTGATTCCCGGTAAATTCCACGCTTCTTTTTGGATATCCATCGAGTAACTCGAGAACGTACCGTTGATTCCGAAAGTAACATTTTTAGAAAAATCGGCTTTCAACTCCCCGAAAAAGCTGATGGTTTTTACATTATCATACACTACATCAAAAGAATTGCCATAGGCATACCCATCGGTATTGGCACTACTTTCATCGTAGCCATTACTTTTAAACAACGGTTTGTTTTCTTCATTCAAATACGAAGCTCTGATGTTATAACTCACACTATTAGCTAGTTTTCCTTTTAATCCGGCATACACATCAAATTTTTGATCGGTCGGCGCTACGGCTAACGTTGGCGATACAAAGAAATTTTCCTGTACAAAATCGCGATAGGAATTTTGCTTCAAGCCACCTTCGATTCCGGCATAAAAAATCATTAAATCACCCACTACTTTATACGAACCGGTCACTTGCGGATAGATAAAGAATTTGCTTTCTCCGGCTTCCTGCGCAGCACTGTAAAAGAATCCGACACCCGCATTAACGGTTAAATCGTCTTTCTTAATCACGACACTCGGTTGAAAACCCACATTGGTAAAACCATATTTAAACGAAGCGCCTCCGTAATAGGTTTGATCAAATGTGCCGCTGATGTAGTCCAACACAAAATCGGCTTTTATTTTTTCTTTTACAATATCAAACGCCAAAGAAGGCTTAGCTACAAAACGATTTTCGGCCGAACCGAAAGCATCCCAAAAGCGACTGAATTTAATCGAGCTTTCTTTTAAGAAACTATCCCCTAAACCCAATCTTCCGCCTAAATACAACGTATGATAGGTTTGTTGCTCGTCGATACCGTCAATGGTGGCATCAGACAATGTTCCTGGAAATATACCGTACCAATTGTAAACTTGGTTTTGGTAGCCAACATCAGCATTCCAAGTCATCGTTTTGGTTCGGCTTCCATACGTTAGATCTAAAGCCGTATTCAAGAATTTATCGTCCAACACTACATCATTAATGCCGCCTTGCGTGGAATTGTGGCGCAACATCCCTCCAAAATAATCGGTATTGCTCACGTTTTGTGTCACAAATAACTCGGCGTTTATGGTACCGTAATTTCCGGCCGCTAAGGTTAGGTAATTGCTAAAAATTTTCTCGGCGGGTTCTTTATCCACATTTGCCGCTTTGCCTTTGGCCGGTGCAAAAGTAGACGCTACCGGAAAAGAAAAAATATTGTACTGGATGTTTTCTTTGCGCTGGGTTTCTTCATCATCCAAAGAAGGTGTTTCTTTTACTTTAAAAGCATCTGAAATGGTCGGCGTATAAGGTTTCACCACATTCACCACTTCGGTACCGATGTTGTCATTTGTTTTTTGAGAAAAGGCCTTGGGCAAGCCAATCAAAAATAGTATGGTTGTGAGCGTATAGTGCACTGTCTTGTTCATGGGAATCAAAATTAATTTTGGATAGATGAGTTCGTTTTCGCGGCTTCGCCTTTAATAAAATCCAATTCGGTTTGCGCTTCGGCCACCACATCAGTATAGGTGGCAAAATTTTTAATAACGCTGTCTAAGATAGAAGTCGCGCTGAAATTATCTTTTAACTGATAATAATTTTTAGCCATAATAATCAATCCTTTGGCACCAAAATACTTGTAGCCCGAATACTCTTTGGCTAATTTTTGCACCGCTTTATTGGAATCCTCGAATTTTCCGTCTTTGTTTTTGAAGTAGGCGTCGTAATACAACGCTTCTGCTGCCAATTCTCCTTTGGCGATAGTCATCAATTTGGCATACGCTACCCGGGCTTTGGCCTCATCATTTACCTTAATCGCCGAACGTGCTACAATAATTTGCGCATCACTCTTAATTTTGTTGTCGGTTTTCGGATTGGCCAACACTTTATCGGCATAAACCACCGCATTGGTGTAGTCTTTTTGTTCGTAATAGGCACGCATCAAATTGGCTTGCGCAAAAGTGACATTCTGCGGAAAATCGGCTTCGGTTTCCAAACGTTTCAAAACCGGAACCGCTTTGGTGTAATCGTCTTTTTTCAAATGAATTTCAGCCAAACGCGCCAAGGATTGTTCTGTAAATTCGTTTCGCGGTTTGCTGATTACGAATTCGTAATTCGGAACCGAATTGCTTTCCAAACCATCGGCATAATACGACTGCGCCAAATAAAAATTGGCTTTGAGTGCGTGAATGCCGTTCGGAAATTTAGAAACATACCCACTCAAACTGGAAATGGCTTGCTTGGTATTGTTTTGTAAATATTGTTTTTCAGCCGATTCATACGTGTCGTTATCCAATTCGGCATCGGACACTTCCACAAAATCGAGCGTTCTTACCCAAGAAGCGTATTCGTCTACTTTGCCGTTATCCATGTAAATTAAACGCGCGGTAGACACGGCCTCTAACGCTTCGGGAGAACGCGGATAATCGGCGGCTACTTTTTTAAATTTGGCCAAAGCCAATTCGTCTTTTTGGGCATTGTAATACACCAAACCTTGTCGCAATACCGCTTTCGAAGCAAACGAACCGTTTTTGAATTCGCTCAACAACTGGTCGTAGGTTTTCACCGCCAAATCGGTTTTGTTCTCGGCTACATAGGTATTTC
Organism: Flavobacterium sedimenticola; assembly: GCF_030053345.1. Lineage (GTDB taxonomy): Bacteria > Bacteroidota > Bacteroidia > Flavobacteriales > Flavobacteriaceae > Flavobacterium > Flavobacterium sedimenticola. Next base: position 61,461 of record NZ_JASGBP010000010.1, on the reverse strand, counting down.
CTAGTTCAAACAAGGCATCATCACGGTATTGTGATGTTTTGAAATTTTGTAAAAACTTATTGAAATCCTCAATTTTACGATCGTTGCGATTCACAAAACCGTAACTCAAGGCTTTTTGGAATGCCGCATAATCGGCATCAATCCCTTTCATTTCGATGGCTTTGTTGTAGGCATCCATGGCCGGCCAATATTTGGACGTTACAAATCGGCTGTCACCCAATCGCAAATAAGCATCGTTCAAACGTACTTTATCGTCTTTGTTCCCATCAATAAAACTTTGGAAATAATTCCCGGCTTGGTCGTATTCTTTTTGTTTGAAATACGCATAGGCGATATTGTAATTGATGTTTTTATTTTCAGGCGTTTCCTTAGCCGAAGCATAACCCGTAAACTGTTTGAAGCTCAACAACGCCTCATTAAAATTATCCAACACATACTCGGTTTCGCCTTTCCAGAAGGTGGCTCTGGCGGTGAACTTTTCGTTTCTCGGCGTGGCTATCGATTTTTTAAACATGGCCAACGCTTCTTTGTAATTCCCGTCGGTATACAACTCAATCCCGCGGTAGAATGTTACTTTTTGGTAGGCCGGTTTGTTGGTTTCCGTGTTGTTTTTTTCCAATAACACCAAAGCATCTTTGTAGTTTTTGGAGGTAATATAAGAGTTAATCAAGAGCGTTTCAATCTCTGTTTTACTTGGGGAATTCGGATACTTCGTAAGGAAAGCCGACAACACATCGGGAATACTTTGGTAGGAGTTTCCGATTTCATAACTCAACTTAGCATAGTTCAAGAAAGCATCTTCCTGAATTTTGGTGTCAAAATCCATTTCGGAAGCACTCTTAAACGCATTTAAAGCTTGTTGCTTTTTGTCGGTTTTGAAATAACATTCTCCTAAATGGTAGTAGCCGTTTTGCGCTACACCATCTTTCCCGTCAATAATTTTATTAAACTGAAGAATGGCATTTTCGTAGTCTTTTTGTTTGTAGTAAGCATAGCCTAATTGGTAAAAATCGGTATTGCTCCACTTCCCTTTTTTACCTTTGTATTCTTTCAAATACGGCAACGCTTTGTCGTACTGCTGTAAGTTGAAATAACTTTCACCAATGATTTTATTCAACTCCGACTTCTCTAGAGCCGTCGATTTCGACATGGCCTCCAAACCGGCATCAATGGCTTTTTGAAACGCTCCGGCTTTGAAATGCATATCCGCCTGAAAATACGAAAGCTTGTCTTTGTACTTTTCTTTATCTTCAATCTGTTCGAAGACTTTATTGGCTTCTTGGTAATTGTCGCCCTCATACAACATCATACCTAAGTAATATTTGGCTTGAGAACCGTATCCTTTCGAATTGGAAACTTTATTGAAATAATTGGCGGCTTCTTTTTTGTTTCCGGCGGTGTAATACGCGTACCCTTTTTGAAAGTTGAATTTTTCAGTTTGTTCGTAGGTCAACGCGCTTTCATCTACTTTATCAAAATACTGCAAGGCTTGCGGGTATTTGCCTTGCTCAAAGTAATATTGCGCCACTTCGATGTAAGCCTGATTTTGTTTAGAACTCGTAGGATAATCGGCCACGAATTTTTCCATCAACTCATCGGCATTGTTTTGATTTAAATGAATGGCGCAATTGGCAATGTAATAAGCGCAATCGGCCTGTATATCGTCTTGTTTGTTCTCTTGTTTGACTTTTTCAAACAAAATTTGAGCCGACTGATACTGCTTGTCTTTATACAATAAAAGTGCTTTGTCAAATTCTGACAGCGGATGCGTATAAATAGCAGATTGTTGGGCTGAAACTTCAAAAAACACTGCCGTTACCAGCAGAAAACATAACATTAAAACTTTACGCATGATTCGTATTTTTAGTTTTTCAAAAATATTACTCTACAGCCTATAACGTAAAAACATTGTTATTTATTATAAACATTGTTGTAAACAATTCTTAAAGTGGAAAGTTCTTTTTTACATGTCAAACCTTGTGATTTTGGAATTTGGAATTTGGAATTTGGAATTTATATTTACTACTTTTACCACATAAACAAAATTACTCATGTCACAAATAGTTTTATCATTAAAAGACGTTACGATTTATCAGGAAAACAAAGTGATTTTATCCCAAATCAACTTGGATGTCAAAGAAGGTGAGTTTTTATACATTATTGGTAAAACCGGAACCGGAAAGAGTAGTTTTATGAAAACCTTGTATGCCGATTTGCCCTTAACCGTGGGTCAGGGTCAAATTGTAGGTTACGACTTAGCCAACTTGAAAGAAAGCGATATTCCGTTTTTAAGAAGAAAATTAGGCATTGTATTTCAGGATTTTCTGTTGTTGCCCGATCGCAGTGTAAATGAGAATATGTTGTTTGTACTGAAAGCCACCGGTTGGACCGATGCGGCTTCGATGCAAAACAAAATCATCGATGTTTTAGAAAAAGTAGGCTTAAAAGGTATTGCGAACAAGATGCCGCATCAATTATCGGGTGGCGAACAGCAACGCGTGGCCATTGCCCGCGCACTACTCAATGACCCCGAATTGATTTTGGCCGATGAACCCACCGGAAATTTGGACCCTCAAACCAGCGCGGAAGTCTTGGGCGTGTTGAAAAAAATTAATGAAAACGGGAAAACCGTAATCATGTCGACGCACGATTATGCCGTGATTATGAAATTCCCGGCCAAAACCCTGAAGTGCGAAGACAACACTATGTTTGAGGTGGTTCAGAAAACAGTGTAGTACCCTTTTGGCGATACACAAAAAGTCCTAAAAGCAAGAATACAAACGGAAAAGTCACCAAGTGAAAGCGGTCGCCCTGACCACAGGAAATGCCGGACAATATTATGATGTAGGCAATAAAAAAGGCTATTACAAATTTCCATCGGTTAGTCCTGAAGTTCTTCAACATAAAATAACCCGCCAAAACCACAGCCAACAAGCTCAACAGTCTGTTTTGCCATTTGGTCACATCAAAAAAGAATGTTTTCCAAAAGTCGAAATCGGGACTGTTTTTCTTGTTTTCCAAAAAATGAATACAAGAATTCCCCGAAATGGTATTTTCTTTCACATCATCAAAATAAGCCTTCACAAAATTGGGAAAGTTATTTTGGAGTTGATTTTTTAAATCGGCTGCCGCTATTTTTTTCTGCTCGGTAAAATCGAGTGTAAACAAATATTCGGCTCTCGGATTATTAATTTGGTCGTACGTCGTTCCGTTTTTAAAACATTCGGCCTTACTGCAAATGTAATTGTGATAGGTGACACCGTCGATGTAACTAATCGTAAAATCACCATATTGAATTCGCATCCCAACCACCTGAATCAGTACCATCAAAACACTGCCGTAAAAGAAAATCATACTGCGTTGTCGGTAGTTTTTAAGGAGTTCTTTGAAATAGAACAATACGATTACAATAGCTAAAAATTTAGCTCCCGGCTTAATGAGCATACTGCTTATAAACACCGCCAACGAAAAAGACAAGTAACCGAAATGCCGGGTTTTATAATACTGCAGCAACGTATAAAACGCCAGCATGATACAAAACACAAAGATGTTTTCGGTAAGCAAATGAAAGTTGAGTACGGTATTCCCTACCACCAAAAAAGGCAAAATCGCAACACCAAAAGCTTTTTTTGGGCTCACAAAATTTTTGAGGATTTCGAAGAGTAAAATGGAAGTCGATAACCAACAGAAAATATTCACCACCAAACTCCATGTAAAAATTCCGGCATCCGAACTCCCGAACAAATACGGGATTCCTGTAATAAAAGCCATCACCATCGGTCGGTAAAAGTGTCCGGTAAACTTGTGATACATTTTTTGAGCCGACTGCAAATAGTTGTCGCAATCGGGAAAAATGATGGTTTGTTGGTCGAGTTGCAGTAATCCGTTGAGCACTGCCAAACTACCTAATCCGACCAGTATAATGAATATATAGTAGCGGTATTTTCGGAACACGGCACTCATGGGTTACGATCTTTCTTGTATACATGCGGATTTTCCCGCACGCCTTTCTTAAATACTTTGCGCAAACACATTCGCAAAAACGTATCAGCCCGCAACAACACATCGGCGAGTTTATTTTCGGGACGACCGCGAAATGAAGTCACATGAAAGGTGTCGGTCGCCAATAACGGCGTTTCCGAAAAATAATAATTAGACACACAGCGTCTGACATTATCCACGACCACCGGCGACACCGAATGCAATGATTGGTTGTGTGTTTCCATCACGGCCAATCGGTTAAATTTACTGTAAATGGTAATGGGTTCAGCCTCAAGTCCGTTAGGCCAAAGTTCTAAATTACCTCCGTTTTCTTCCTGCCAATCGGGCGTAACGTAGTACAACAAATTGAGCACACGCCACCATTGTCGGTCTTTATCATGAGAATTATCCAAATGCGGGTTTAAAAATTGATCTTTACCCATAGCGGAAATACCACCGGCATACAAATATTCATCAGGAATCGGATTGGAGATGTTACAAATGTTGCCTATCAGTTCCACTACGCGTTTGTCCTGAAACGCATAAATAATCTCTTCGAGCAACGGATGGTATAAATTCATTTGAGCCGCCACATACTTGTTTTCGCGTAAGCTTTTCTTCAAAACCATGGCCTCGGGTTGCGGAAAAACCTCGGCAATTTGGAGTGCTACCGACTCGGGCAATAAAGCATCGATAAAAAAATAACGAATTCCGGTAGGATTGTTTTGAAATTGCGCTTTTAAGGTTTCTTTTGCTTCGCTGAGTTTGTCAAAAATAAGATTCGCCAAATCAATTCGGTTCAAATTGCTCATATTGCCAAAAAAATAATTTTCTTTGTAAAGGTATTTATTTAATTCGGTTTCCCTAAATGATTTCCATCTTAATTCCGACATACAACTACAACATCCTGCCTTTGGTGAGCGAATTGAACCGTCAGTGTATTGCGGAAGATATTCCTTATGAAATCATGGCACTCGACGATGCTTCGGAAGACCAAGAAATTACCGCTGAAAACAGCAAAATCAACGCGCTGCCCCATTGTGTCTTTGAACGCAACACTATCAATTTGGGTCGAACCAAAACCCGAGCCTTATTGTGCGAAAAAGCCATGTACGACCGTTTACTGTTTTTAGATGCCGACGTCATGCCGGGCAGCGCTGCGTTTATCAAAAATTACGTTGGCGTTATCAGAGAAGACGCCACGGTTTTTGGCGGCTACCAATACGAAAACCAACGCCCGGTGCAGGACAAAATACTGCGCTATGTGTACGGCAAAACCAGCGAGGAAAAGTCGGCTGCCGATCGCAATAAAAACCCGTATCAATACGTTTTTTCGGGTAATTTTCTAATCACCAAAGCCGATTTTATCCAACACAATTTTCAGGGAAGCGAAAAATACTATGGTCTCGATCCGTACTTTGCGTATCAGCTGCTCATTCATCACAAAAAAGTAAAGCATATCGACAATGCCGTGTATCATTTGGGATTGGAAAACAATGAAATCTATTTTAAAAAATCATTGGAAGCGGTAGACGCCAAACTCGAATTAATGTTAGACCTGAAAGACATTCACAAAATCAATCCTATTACGCGTTACTATTTAACTCTTAAAAAATACGGTGCCTTACCTGTGATGGCATTGCTTTTTAAAATCTTCGGGCCGTTTTTGAAAAAAATGGTTTTCCGACAACAACCCAACATGTGGTGTTTCAAATTATACAAACTCGGCTATATGTGTGCTGCAAAACCGGTGACTCATGTATAAAGTACTCCAGCAACTCATCCATTTTATTTTGCCGCGAAAGGTATTTTTCAAAAGCGAATTGGTGTTACGTAGACTGTTGTATTTAGGCTACCGCGGTCATACCTTTACCTGCACGGTTTGCGGCAAAGGTTTGCGTACCTTTATCACCGGAAAAAACGGCAATCTGTTGTGTCCGAATTGCGGCAGCTTACCCAGAAACCGTCGCTTATGGCAGCTTCTGGAAACCGAATTTCTCCGACCGGGCATTCATATCCTCGATTTTTCGCCCTCGCGTTGCTTGTATCGTAAACTGAAAAAAGTGCCGCAAATAAAGTATACAGCCACCGATTTATCAAACGATTTTATAGCCGATACCCAATACGACATCACCCACATGGCAGCACCGGATGATCAGTTTGATTTGATTATTTGCTACCATATTTTGGAGCATGTGATTGATGATATAAAAGCCATGCAAGAACTCTACAGAGTACTGAAACCCAATGGAAAAATTCTGATTCAAACACCGTTTCAAGAAGGGTCGATTTATGAAGATTACAGTATTACTTCGGCTGAAGAGCGTTTGAAACATTTCGGGCAGGAAGATCACGTTCGTGTGTATTCGGTTTCGGGTTTGCGGGAACGATTGGAGCAAAGTGGCTTTGAAGTCGATGTTCGAACGCATTTTGAAGAAAATACCGTAAACGGATTGAACGCTCAGGAAACCGTACTAGTAGTCACCAAAAAAATGCCCTAACCGATGCCGTTTTTCTCCGTAATCATAGCGCTGTATAACAAAGAAAATTTTGTAGAAAACACCATAAAAAGTGTGTTGGCGCAGCATTTTTCGGATTTCGAATTGATCGTTGTAAACGACGGTTCTACCGATAACAGCGAAGCCAAAATGCTGTCGTTTTCGGATCCGCGCCTTCTCTATTTCTCTAAACCCAACGAAGGTGTGGCGGCCACTCGAAATTTCGGAATTGACAAAGCCTCGGCCGATTTCATCTGTTTTTTGGATGCCGATGATTATTGGTATCCACAGTTTTTAGAAGTCATGCACCGTTATATCGACCAATTGCCCAATCAAAAAGTGTTTACTTGCGGCGTACAAATTGAAACCGAAAAATCGAGTTTCCCGGCGCAGTATTCGGTTGCCAAAACCGGCGACTACGAAATCGTAAATTATTTTGAGGCCAGTAGCAAAAAATCGATTATTTGGACTTCCGGCGTAGCGCTACATCGCAGTGTTTTAAAAACGGTAGGTGTTTTTGACGAGCAGATCAAAAAAGGGGAAGACACCGAGCTTTGGATGCGTATCGGATTGCAATTCCCCGTGGTGTTTATTTGGCAAATTTTAGCGCGTTACGTGTATGACCACCAAAGTATTTCGCGAGGCTATCATTACTTTTTTGAGGAATATACTTTTGCCAAATACGAAGCTTTGGAACGCGAAAATCCGCTGCTTAAAAAGTTTATGGACTTGAATCGGTTTTCCGCTTGCATCAAATGCAAAATTATAGGTAATGACCCCAGAGCCGAGGAATTATTCCGTCAAATAGATGCACAAAATCTGAATTGGAAAAAAAGAATCTTGGTCCGATTACCCGCGGGAATACTCAAACTCCTGATTCGTCTCAAAGCCATACTGGCCGACTGCGGTTTAGGAAAGTCGGTTTTTAGATAACTGAAATGCTTTATAACTTCTGAGGTAATCGGCTTCATCAAACACATCCGAAGCCACAACCAAACAGACCGAACCGGAAGAAAAATTATTGAGCTCACGCCAAATGCCGTTCGGAATGAGTAAGCCTTCATCGGGTTTTTTGAGTGTCACGGTTTTCTGCTCGTTGCCGTCGGTTAGCACCACGTCAAAACTACCGCTTAACGCTACCAAAAACTCCGATTGTTTTTGATGCGAATGTCCGCCGCGCTCAGCACCACTCGGCACATCGTATAAATAATACACGCGTTTTATGGGAAACGGTATCACCTCCCCTTCAATCACGGAAAGATTGCCGCGCGTGTCGTGAATCTTGGGTATTTTCAGAATTTTAATGTCGTTGATGGTGGTCATGCTTGCTTTACTAATTGTTGCCAATGTTGGGTAATGGTATCCAAAGATAAGTGTTCTACACTTTTTTGAGCGTTATTTTTACAAGTTTGATACAAATAATCATCGGTTATCATTTGATTGATGGCTTCCGTCACAGCTTGAACGTTGTGATTGGGCACTAATAATCCGTTTCGTAGGTGTTGCACAATTTCTCGCGGCCCGGTTTCACAATCTACCGAAATGACCGGTGTTCCCGCAGCCAACGACTCCACTAACGACATCGGAAAGCCTTCAAAATAGCTCGTTAACAGTGTTGCTCTGGCATGTTGAATATAGGGAACGATTGGGTTTTGAAATGGTAAAATCTTGATGTACGTTTCGGCTTTGACCTCGCGAATTTTTTGGGCTATGCGTTCTTTGTCGGTACCATCGCCCACCAATAACAACTGATAGTTTTTCTCCTTGGCTTCGGATAGCGAAAACGCTTCAACAAGCAACGAAATATTTTTGATAGCATCTTCCAATCGACCGAAAAAAATAAAATACTGTGCCGGCGCATCGGTAGGTTTGTCATACACTTTATCCGGAAAAACAACCGGATTGTAAATGGTTTGCGTATTGGTAAAACCGTATTGTGCTTTGGCTTTGGCTTCTATTTCCCGCGATACAAAAACGAGTTTGGCGGCTTTTTGATACAAGAATTTGGCCCAAAAAACCGATTTGGGCAGGTACATTTCAAGATTCGAACTGTGAATCATAAAAAATACACGACGCTTCCCGTAAATGATTTTTGTGAATAATTCACGCAATAACATTGGGCGCGATCGGATATCAATAATAGTATCGATGTTATGTTGCTTCAAATAGCGGGCAATATACCGGCCTTTTTGCAATGGTTTCAGGCCGCCGTTCGAGGACGAATACAGCTTCCCCAAATTGAGCAATTGCCCTTTATACTCATACGCTACAATATCTTTAATTATGATATGATGCACGTCATAACCCAACTGATGCAACATCGTGCCCAGTAAACTGGCAAAACGCTCCGCTCCGCCGTGACCGAGTGACGAGGAAACAATGGCTATGGCATTGCTGTTTTTCATTTCTTACTTATATTGCAGCAGTATTTTTTCAAAACGGAATCCATTTTCAGCGTAAATATAAGTAAACGCTACGGAAAATTGACTGCGAGTTTCCTTCCGATCCGGAATTGAATACTATTTAAAGAGGAAATACCGAAAGATCATGAAAATTTTACTCATCGGAGAATACAGCAGACTGCACAATTCGCTGAAAGAAGGTTTGCAGGAACTCGGACACCAAGTTACCTTGTTGGGTTTTACGGATGGCTTTAAAAACTATCCGGTTGATTTTCCGTTGGTAAAAAAATGGGACCGCGGTTGGCGGAAGAAACTGAAATTGGCGGTTTTACGTTGCACCGGTTTCGACATGACTTCGTACTTCACCTATTTACAATTTCTAAAATACCAAAAGCATTGCCAAGGCTTTGACGTGGTACAACTCATCAACGAACACAGTTTTTTTTGTAGTTATGGATTTGAAACCAAAATCCTGAAATACTTGTTTCAACACAATAAAAAAGTGTTTTTGCTGTCTTGCGGCGACGATTACAGCTATGTAAACTACAACTTTGAACATCCCGATAACCCTTCGATTGTGCAACCGTATATCAACGGGAAAATTGCCGATAAAGATTTTGAAAATGTGTTGAAATTCAGGAGAAAATCGTTTCAAAAACTACACGATTTTATCTATCAAAACATACAAGGCGTGATGGCAACCGACATTGATTATCACATTCCGTTGCAACATCATCCGAAATATTTGGGGTTGATTCCCAATCCGATTCATTGGTCGAAATTTCCGAAAAGCGACATCAAAATCAGCGATCGTATTATTATTTTTCACGGCATTAACAGCGGCAGTTATTATAAAAAAGGAAATGATTTTTTTGAAAAGGCTTTGCAAATCATTCAGCAAAAATACCCCGAAAAAGTCTCTGTTTTGGTCACCCGAGATGTACCGTACCAAGACTATATTAACCGATATAACCAAGCGCATATTGTTTTGGATCAGTTGTACGGTCACGACCAAGGTTACAATGCTTTAGAAGCTATGGCTAAAGGAAAAGTGGTGTTTACCAACGCTTCGGAAGTATTTGAAAAGCACTATCATATAACCGAAAAAGTAGCGGTTAATGCGTTGCCCGATGTGGACTATTTGGTGGCGCAATTGTCTTTTTTAATTGAAAATCCGGAAGAAATAAAAACCATCGGTAAACGCGCCCGTGCTTTTATTGAAAAGGAACACGATTATTTAAAAATAGCTGAGAAATACCTAAAAATTTGGTAAAAAAAGGATAGTAGTACTACTATCCTTTTCAAAAATTAAATTCAACTTTTACATCTATTGCTTTACAAATTTTAAAGTTTCATTAAACTCATTAGAAGATAGCTTTACCAAATATATTCCTGTAGAAAGATTAGGGATGGTTAGCTCAAAATCATTCTGAATCACTTTGGTTTGATAAATTATTTTTCCTGAAACATCTAAAACTGTAACACTTATATCTTTCAGATTAGTGTTGTTTAATGATATCGAAAATGAACCTTGATTAGGGTTAGGGTAAAGAATAGCTTTGTTAACCTTTGCGGGTTCTTTTATATCTTTCGTAATTCCTGAAGATTTTGAAGTTGGAAGACATACAGTTAGATTACCATCAATTTTTAAATCTACAAAACCATTGTTATTTGGCCTGAAATCAGAGTTTTGAAGCACTTCAATTTCATTTTTGGCTACAAAATTAGAAGTATTACTATCTCTAAATATCTGATTGGAAATGGTTAGCTTGTTATTTATATGTTGCAAATCAAAATCAAACCTCCAAAAATCTTGCCCGTCAATTAATGCATTTCCTGAAGCATTCATCATTTCATAGGTAAATTCCACTGCATCGCCTGTTTCAAGTTTGCCTGCACCCGAACGACCTAAATAAGGCTCATTTCCCGGAATATGCTCAAGATTCTTCGAAGTGAGTTGAAGTACATCTTCAACCTCATCAACTATTAAACATTGGTTTACTGATAGCATTAGGCCAACAGTACCCGATACATGTGGCGCAGCCTGTGAAGTACCACTACCATAATAAAGATTATTCCCATGAGAATCTACATTTCCAAGTACATACCATGGATAAATCAAGGAATTATATCCAGGCGCCATAATATCAATTTTATCATTAGTTGTGTGAGTTGCATTAGAAAATGAGTAAGGACCATTACCTTGGTAATCCATCACAACTGATGGTGATATTTGGTCTTCCGCAAATCTAGTTACTTGTCCCCAACCTGGCTCATTAACAGTGACATCTCCCCATTTGTTTAGATGATTTACACTTCCAACCGAAATAACATGATTATATGATGCCGGATAATCATATAACATGTAATTATTGTTAGCATAAGCTGCATCGAATGATGTCTCATTTCCTGATGCTGCAACACAAACAACATTATAATCTTCGTACAACTCATCAAATATCCATTGATAAAAAGAATCGTTATTATTTGTAGTTATGATATGACGCCAACTCATATTTATAACATTTGCTCCATTGATTGCTAACTGCAATAATCTATTAAAATTTGGAGTAGGATTAAGCACTGTTCCCGGATTTCCATACAAAAATTTTGTGAAAATTATTTTGCAGTTAGCACATATACCCACAGTACCATGATAATTATTACCCCATGCTGCTGCAATTGCTGCAACTCCGGTACCGTGCCAAGAGTCATTGGTTAAACTATAAGGTGGATTATAGCTCCAATCAAAATAACCAGGAAGCAAAGTTATCTTCTCCTTAAAATCAATATCGGCAGTATCAATTGCACTGTCAGATATCCCAATACTAACATTTAAACTACCATAATGTGGCTCAAAATCCCATGCCTTTGGAACTCCAATATAATCGAAATTTTTTAGACTCGCATTAATCCCTGTATTGAGAATTGGACTTGTAGTGCCATAATCATTTGGATATGTATCCAACAGTATACCTTTAAAATCACTCACATCCTCATATCTAATGTATTTTTCTGGAAAATTATTCATCAGTTCTTCCATTAGTGTTTTATCATAGGTTATGAAAGTAAAAACATTGAGGGTCTGTTGTCTTTTTGAGTCTGGAAAGGCTTGTTGAAAATCCAAAACTTTATAATTTTCAAAAAAACTTTTTTCTTTGATATCATCACCTGAGTATACTAAAATGCCATTTTCTAAACTAAATTTTGGCATTTGGCTTTTATCAGCTACTTCAACTAAAAACACATATGTTTCCTGTGAAAAGACATCGGTTGTTAAAAAAAAGATAGACAAATAAAAAAATATCTTTCTCATAGTCAACTAGTTTTTAATTTGGCTTTTAAGAGCAGTGATTTCTTTATTCATCTCTATCATATAAAGAGTTAATTCTTCGATTTTTTGAAGCAGTAATTTATTCATCTCTCCTAATTCAATTCCGTTTGCTTCTACCTCTTTAGCTGAGGGAATATCTTTTAAATGACCTTTAACCTTTATATGCTGCTCAACTTCCTCTAAACTCGGCAGACTGTAATCTTTAAAAAAAACATAATCCGCCCAAGTAGTATATACCCTTACTCTATCTGCTCTTAATGCTCCTTTTACAGATAGCCTATAACTATCAGATCCGTCGACAAAAGTTGTACTACCTATTCCTATATTTCCATGCGTTATAATATTCCCTTCTATGAATGCGCTTCCGCCTTGGACTGATAATTTATGACCCACACCTGGAGCATAATCCCCATAACCTCCCAGAATAAATCTTGAATTTGCCCTGCCCATTTGTAGATAGATATTATCATTTCCGTCATCTCTTAATTTGAAAATTTCTTGCGCATTTTTATTTTGAATGATAAAATTTGATTGACCATTTGATGGCCCACCTGATTTATTACCATAAAACACTAATCTTTCTTTATTATTTCTATCAACTATATTTAAACTAAACAAATCGTCATTAGCTGAAATTTCTGGACTCCAAGCATGATAATCGTAAAAATTAATCATTCTTCTTACTCCGCCTGAAAAATTAGGGTCAGTCATTTCATAACCAGCGCCCAAAACATAGGAATTCTTCATATAATCCAAGGAAGTCGGGAATGAAGTTGCTGAAGTCGCAGTGTTTGATGCCCAAAGTGTTTTTGCTTTGATCCCCCCGGTGACATCAAGTCTTGTTGTTGGTAAAACATTCCCAATTCCAACATTTCCATTTGTACCATTGATGAACAAATTACTCCCTGCAGTTGGTACATTGAAATTTAAATTAAAACTATTTAATGAAATATTTCTGTTACTTGTTAAAGTCCCATCGGTATTATAAATGTTTTGGGCAGATGAAGCTGTATTCAAAACCGGGGTTAAAATAATGTTACCATTTGAATCAACACTAAGGGCTTTACTATTTCCTGTCGTTGTAGCTGTAGCACTAGTCATATTTGTCAATCTAACTCCGGAAGTACCGGCAGTGGCACTGGTAATTTGTAACCTTGTAGAAGGTGATGTAGTTCCTATACCTACATTAGTACCAACACCTGTTGGAAATGTGTTCTGTGCGTATCCAAAAATACCACTAAGTAATAAACCATAAATAAGAGCACTTTTTTTCATATAATATAAATTTAAGATTAAACTTATATAAAGGTAATCCAAATAACATTATAAAAATGAAAAAAAAATGAGAAATAACTTAAAAATCATATTTTTAACCAGCGCTCAAGCTGAGCCATTTCATCTGACCAATCCCTAGATATATTCTCTCTCAGAAGTTGAGCCGGAACTCCACCGATAAGAATATTTTGTCCGAAAGTTGTGTAATCTTTTAAACAAAGACTATTGGAAGCGATGGTGCAATAATCGGGTGTAATAGTATTCGATAAAATTGTAACACGATTACTGATGTAATTATAATTTCCGATATGAATGGGTACTGTCATCGGATATTTTTCTCGGGTTAAAGTATTAATCATTTGATGAGCATTGGTATCAATCAGTTGCGATTCAAAGCCTACTCTGGCAAAATCCCCCATCACAATTTTTTCGTAACAAATAATTTTTCCGGAATATCCTAATGATGACATGTGACCCATTTGCAAACTAGCTTTAGGCGCAATGTATATAAAATAGTCTTTTCCGAACTGAGTGTGTCCGTTGAAAATTATTCTCCCCTCTAAGTTTAATTCTGCCGTTCCTTTTGAGCTAGAAATGATTTCGTAAGATTGCCCAAAACCTATCATCCCGGATTGTATCGGGGCATTGATGATTATTTCTCCTGAAATATTTTTAAACTTTACTCTTCCGTAAAAATAAATCGGACACTTTTTGGCTACGGCAAATGGAAACTTTTTAAAATTAAAATACAATGTTTTTGTCCAATTGATGGAGAAAATGAATACTAATCTATGGTAAAAGTCTCTAAATCTCATTTTTATTTGTTTTTTCTTGACAGAAAATCTTTAAAATGCAATCTTTTATTTAATTCAGTAAAGGAAAACCAGATTGAAGTTAAGAATAAAATCGAGGTCAAGATATACTTTAAAACAGTTAATTCAACGTTTAAACTTAAAAAAGTGGCAGCACAAAGTACAATACAACATACAAATATTTTATAAAATGTTTTATCAAAACCAAACCCATATTGCCTTGAAACAATGACCTTTAATCCAAAAAAATGGATTCCATAATTGACTAAAAAAGTGATTCCTAACCCAAACAAACCAAAAAAATAATATCCCAAAACATTAGTTATTAAAAATATAGAATTAAATCCAATTGAGGTTTTGACAAACAATTTAGAATCGCCTTTAGCAATTAAAATATAACCCATTGACCATGAAACAGCCTTGATAATCATACCCAAAATTCCCCAACAAACCAAGGGAACAATCGGCAAAAATTCTTTAGAATAGAGTATTTGAATGACATAGGGGGCAAAAATCAGAAATGCAACTACAATTGGTGTTAAAAGTAAAACAGCAACAATTGATTGCTGTGTTACCATTTTTTTTACCTGAATACTATCAGAACAAATCTTAGCTAATCTCGGATAATAATCGGTTGCCATTGCCGTAAAAATGATACCTACATAAGTATTCAAAATGGTCATTCCAGCACTATAAAAACCTACTTCTGCTATATCTTTATAATTGCTGATAAACACTTGTAACAAGTAAGAAGATAAAGTAGTTAACAAGCCTATAAAACTCAATGAAAATCCTAATAATATGAGATGCTTCCCTTCTATTATGACTTCTTTATTAGATAGTTTTACCTTTTCGATTGTTATTTTCTTACTAAAATAAAAAGCAACAATCATGGCTGCAAATGAAGAAAATAAAATTGATGGAACGATTCCGTCAATTTTAAAGAAATAATACAACGGCAATGATATCAGCAATCCAATAATGTTTCCATACAAATTGGCTTTGGCTAAAAATTGGATTTTACTCAGTCCTTGCAGTAAAACAAGTCGTCCGGCTGTAAGCTGCTTAAACAACAAAGTCAGAGAAATTAAACCAAAAGCCAATGTTTGGTCTTCATTACCAAAGGATATCCGACTCAAAATAGGTGAACATAAAGCCACGAGTACTGCACCAATTATACCCGAAATCCACACTAACCTTTTCAAAATAGAAAATTCTTTAGCCAACAAACCGGGATCTTTTTCAGATGCAGATATGGCTTTTACACCACTCGTTTCAATGCCTGCATTGGTAAAACTCGAAATTAAATTAAGTGTCGAATTGAAAAGACCAATCATACCTACTCCAGCCGGACCAATCCAAAGTGCGATGAATTTTGATTTGATTAGTGAAATAACAATATTAAAAACATGTACTCCTCCAAAAACAGAAGTTGATTTAATAATTTGCCTGTATGATGATTGGGAGTCCGTCATAAATCAATATTGATTTAAAATGCGAATTATCCGACTGACTTCATCGGATATCAACACCGGACTCATCGGCAAACTCAATACTTCGCGGTGTATTTTTTCGGTAATCGGAAACGATAAATGGTTCCAATGCGATAAGGCTTGTTGTTGGTGCGGCGGTACCGGATAATGAATTAACGTTTCGATGTTATTTTGTTTCAAATAGGCTTGCAACTCGTCTCGGTTTGGCGTTCGAATCACAAACAAATGAAATACGTGTTGGTCCAAATTTGCACAGTCGGGCAACACTATCTTGTCATTTTGAATTTCCGAAAGATAGCGCTGTGCTACTGCCCTGCGCCGGTCGTTTTCGGCTGGCAGAAGTGGCAACTTGACATTCAGAAAAGCGGCCTGAATCTCGTCTAAGCGCGAATTGACACCGAGGTATTCGTTGTAATATTTTTGCTGGGAACCGTAATTTCGCAATGCCGAAATAACTCTCGCCAACGCGTCATCATTGGTAGTAATGGCGCCCGCATCGCCCAAAGCGCCTAAATTTTTTCCGGGGTAAAAACTAAACGCACGGGCGTGACTGCCTTTAAAAGAAAGTCCGTGCGCTTGCGCGGCATCTTCTACCAGCAATAAATTATGACGGTAGCCGATTTCCATAATACGCTCCATTTCGGCCAACTGACCGTACAAATGCACGACTAAAATGCCTTTGGTTTTGGAAGTTATTTGCGCTTCTATAGCATCCGGATTGATGTTGTAGGTTTCCAATTTGGGTTCTACCAAAACCGGAACCAATTCGGCTTGTAAAATGGCTAAAATACTGGCAATATAGGTATTGGCCGGAACCAAAATTTCATCGCCTTTTTGCAGCATTCCCAATTCGATATAGCCTTTAAAAATAAGCACCATGGCTTCCAACCCATTGCCTACACCGAGGCAATGTTTGGCGTTTACATAGTCGGCGAAACGGGTTTCAAAGGCGTTGACTTCATCACCCAATATAAACCAGCCTTTATCCAATACCTGCTGCATTTTTTGATGAAATGCCTCTTGATACGGCAGATTGATGGTATGTAAATCGAGAAACTTTATCATATCAAGACGTTTTCAAGTAATGGGTAATGGGCGGTGGCTACTTCGTAAAAATCCTGAACGGTGGTTTTGGCGCCGAAACTTTCTTTCCAAAACAAAATGCCCTCGTTGATTTTTTGACCGTTTTCTTCGTGTGACGGACCAAAATCAAAATAAGTTTTATCGGGAAAAACATCAGTGATTAAATGATGGTATAAAAAATCCAAACTGCCCAACTCGTTTTTTTGGACATTCCCCGAAATATATTGCGGATGCGCGACGGTATCGGTCACAAAAACAGTAGTTCCGGCGACAATCTGCCCCTCATAATACACATTGAAATGACGAATATTATGAGGAAAACGGTGTTGCAATTGGCGAATCTCCGCTGCGGTGTGCACCGGTTGAGCACCGTATTTTCTTTGTAAATTCGGAATCAAAATTTCGTTCCAAAACAAATCAAATTCCAATTCCTCTTTAATAACCAAACGGTTCTTTTCGCCACGACGTATACTTACTTTGCGGGTTTTGGTTATGGAAAACGGTTTCTGCAAATCGATGACCGAAAGACAATCTCTTCGAATCAATTGGGCTTTCGTCAAAAACAAAGCATAAGCCATTTCGTCGGCAAAAAAAGTATGGTAAATGGTTGGAACCATTTTGATTTGCAGGGATTGAATTTGCTGCTGATGCAGAAAAGCTAATACCGACTGTGCAATGACGATGACTTCTCCCAATTTAATTTTGGCGTTAAAAACAAAACCTCCATAGGTTAATCCGGCATGCGAGAACACACGATTCCCCACACGATGCGCCGGAATAACGGAAACCAAATCATCGGCGGCGAAAACCATCAAAGAGTAATCCTCAAAACGATCGGCGTGGTATTCCATAAAGTCGCGATGAAAGAGAAACGTAGCGTTTTTGGCTTCGCTTACAAAAGTATTCCAAAGCTCAAAATCATTAGAAGAATAACGCCTTACCGTATAGTTTTTCACAAGTTCAATTTAGACTTTGGAAAATTAAACATTTATTTTTTAATAGCATTCAACACCAGAAAAATAAGAATTTCAAAATAAATAGTTACTTTTAACCTAATTAAACTCAATGTATACTTGATTTTAAAACGAAAATTGCTGTGTTTTATTGCCTTGTTTCTCAACTTTTACGGTATGAGCGGGCAGGATATTACCTTATACCAGCAGTTCAACGGTCCGTTTGATTTTACCTTTTTCGGGAACACAATGAATAGTGTGGAAAACAATTCGACACTCAGTTTAGTCACCGGAACATCGTCTTCGGCGTCTTTGAATTTGGGACCGAATGACAGTATTGAAAAAGCGTATCTGTACTGGGCCGGTAGTGGCGACGGCGATTTCAATGTCACCTTAAATTCGACAGCCATGACGCCCGACAGAACATTTGGGTATGCCCGAGTATTTGATGGCGTGACGTTTACCTATTTCAGTGCTTTTAAAGATGTGACGGCTTTTATTCAAAATACCGGAAACGGCAATTATACGCTATCGGATTTAGACATTACCGCTTTTGAAGATTTGCATGCCACCAGACGTACTAATTTTGCCGGTTGGGCCATATTGATTATTTACCGAAATACCGCGTTACCTCAAAATCAAATTAATGTATATGATGGTTTGGAGGGCGTTCCTGATCAATTAGACATTACATTAAGTAATTTGTATGTGGTGGACAACGCCAACTCTAAAGTGGGTTTTTTGGCGTGGGAAGGCGATTCGGGTTTGGCTACAGAGGAATTTCGTATTAACGGCGATTTGCTCAACAACAGCTTAAATCCGCCGACGAATGTTTTTAACGGCACCAATTCTTTCAACAACAGTACTACCTTGTACAATATGGACTTGGATGTGTACAACATTCAAAACAATATTGCTATCGGGGATACTTCAGCGGAAATCACCTTGACTTCTTTTCAAGATTTTGTGATGATCAATACCGTGGTAACCAAATTAAACAGTCAGCTTCCTGACGGAACGGTTACCATTGACTCTGTGAACAAACAATGTGATTCGAGAACCGTTAATGTGAATTATACGGTGTCTAATTTGAATTGTACCGGCCCATTACCGGTGGGCACTCCGATTGCCATTTACGTTAACGGACAACTAATGTTACTCTTGGAAACCGAAGTGGTCATTCCGGTTAACGGATCCATCAGTTCCCAAATCAGTTTGACGCTGCCTGATACGATTCCGTCCAATTTTGAAATTCGCATTGTAGTGGATGACAAAGGCGACGGTACCGGCATAGTCACTGAAATGATTGAGAACAATAATGCCTTTGCCGTGAATGAAGTTTTGGGCGTTTCGCCTACTTTCAACATTTTGGAAAATTTAGTGAGTTGTAATGAAGGCCTTACACAAGGAACCTTTGATTTTTCAGCCTATGAAGATGCGGTCAAAACCGATTTTGCGAACACCGTTTATTTTTATGAAACCGCTGAAGACGCAGCCATTGGACTAAACCCAATACTAAACACAACCAGTTATGTGGCTGTAACGACACCCAAAGAAATTTTTGTGCGCATTGATAATGAAAATTGCTATGCGGTAACTTCTTTTCTATTGACCACCCGAAATTGTCCGCCTACCGTATACAATTTTGTTTCGGCCAATAATGATTCACTCAACGATACGTTTTACATCGCCGGTTTGCGCGACATATTTGTCAATTTCAAATTGGAAGTGTACAACCGTTGGGGAAAATTAGTTTGGACCGGAGATCAAAATACCGAAAATTGGGACGGTTATATCAAGGAAGGCTTGGGCAGTAAAAATGCACCCGACGGCACGTATTTTTATGTACTTTTTCTCAATGACCCCGATTATCCGGAACCTTTAACCGGATACCTGTATATTATTCACTAATTACATGTTCTGCGTGTAATAATTGTAATCTTTCAGTATCGTTTGAATAAACTCACGAGTACTTCCCAAATCATTCTTGATGCCGGTAACTTGTTCAATTTTTGCCGTTAATTTGTTTAAAATAACATAATCGGCATTTTTAACGGCGCTATGAAACGTTTCCTTAATAATTCGGGCATCATTATCCGAAAGCTTGATAACCAAAGGATACTTCGGTTTGTATTCTTCTTCCAATTCTTCCAAAATGGTGCTGTTGATGGTGACTTTATTCTTAAGCGTGATGACTGCCGTTCCGGCCGAAATATCACCCAAACGCTGTACCTTCTTGTTGACCACCATACAAACCAACCCGATAATGCCGCTGGCCATGGTAATATCAATCAAACGAAATAACCATCGAATTAAATAGTCACCGAAACCGGCCTGATAGCCGTCAATTTTCACCACTTTTATTTTGACTAATTTTTTGCCTAACGTTTGTCCTTCCAACAACGATTCCTGCACTAAAGAGTAAAATACAACCGGCAAAAAAAACATCATATAAATGGCCATTTGCGACCATCTGTCGAGTTGTTCAATAATCAGATTGAGGTTGAGTGTGTAAAAGAATATATAAAAAACCACTATGATATAGGCTGTTTTAATCAGAAAATCAAGCACATAGGCACCGATACGTTCCCCTACAGAAGCCGCTGTAAAATTTATAATAACATTTTGAGTGGTATTTATGGAAAGTTGTGTCATAATTCCTATTTTAGCATTCGATGAGGGAAGTTGCATTCATAAAACAAAATAAACAAAAATGGCTCGACTTTGAGCAAGCTATTTTTGGTAAAGCTAAAAAAAATCCGGATGAAATGGCCAGTTTGTACATTCATTTGGTTAACGATTTGTCCTACGCACAAACGTACTACCCTAAAAGCAAGACCGTTGTTTACCTCAATTATTTAGCGTCACAAATTTATCAGAAAATATACAAAACCAAGCGCGAAGAGAAAAATAGATTGGTTTATTTTTTTTCGACCGAAGTACCGTTGCTGGTATACCAATACAAAAGATACCTTAAATATGCCTTTATTTTATTCTTTGCTTCCGTAGCTATTGGCGTGGTTTCTGCCAAATACGACGAAAACTTTGTCCGTTTGATCTTGGGCGATAGTTATGTCAACATGACTTTGGAAAACATCAAAGAAGGCAATCCGGTTGCGGTGTATAAGTCGGGCAGCAATTGGGGAAGCTTTATCGGAATTACGCTCAATAACCTTTATGTAGGAGCGCGGTGTTATATTTATGGTGTTTTCGGAGGAATCGGTACTTTTTTGGTGTTGATTCAAAATTGCATTATGCTTGGCTCTTTCCAATATTTCTTTTACCAACAAGGTGTTTTTTGGCAAAGTGTGAGCGGTATTTGGATTCACGGTTCCATGGAGATTTTCGGAATGGTGATTGAAGCCGGATGTGGCTTTATTTTGGGCGCTTCTATTCTTTTTCCGAAAACGTATTCCCGACTGAACTCCTTTAAAATTGGCTTTAAAGACAGTCTAAAAATATTTTTAAGTACCATACCGTTTACCATAGCCGCCGGTTTTTTGGAAGGTTTTATCACCCGATATGCCATCGAAATGCCGGGCTGGTTGAATGTGGTCATTATTTTGGGCACGCTATCGATTATCGGGTTTTACTTTTTGGTATATCCTACTTTTGTGTTTAAAAAATTAAATCCTCCTACCTGATGTTTACACTTTTTAAAAGAAGAGATTTTGGCGATTACGTGAGCGATACCTTTGGTTTTTTCAGACAAACCGGCAAGCACTATTTGAAAAATTATTTTACCATTAGTGGTCCGCTGCTTTTGATTATGGTGGTCTTATCGTATTTCCTGTTCCAAGTGTATTTCGACTTTGTCTTGCGCTTCGATCGCAACGGTATGGATAATTCACAATATCTTGAAAATTACCTTTCCAATAACTTTTTAGTGGTGGTTGCCGTAGCCCTGTTCTTTTTCCTGTTCTTGGTATTTATGAGTATGCTCAGCTATGCGATACCGGTAATTTATTTTGATTTATACGATAAACATAACGGCAATTCTTTTAGTTCCAAAGAAATTTTACAACAGTTCAAAAGTCGTTTCGGAAAAATTCTGATTTTCTTCTTGGGAACACTTTTTATTATCACGCCGTTACTCATTTTAGTATTTGTTGTATTGATTTTATTGTGTTTTATTTTGATTGGGATTCCGCTATTGTTGTTTGCCATTCCTACGGCATTCAGTTGGATTACCTTGAGTTTCTTCGAATATTTAAATACAGACAAAGGATTGTTTTCAGCCTACGGACAAGGGTTTCGCAGTATTTTAAGTCAATACTTCCCTATTGTAGGTTCGACCATGGTAATTTACATCATCATTCAAATTACGATGTCCGTTTTTACGATGATTCCGTACATGTTCGGAATTGTCTCTATGGTATCATCAACCCAAAACATGGAGGCTGACGGTGATGCCTTTTCTACCTTCCGCATTATGATGACCATAGTGATGGTGATTTCTATTTTGATGAGTTACATCATGAACAACATTTTGATGATAAACCAAGGCCTGGTGTATTACAGCCGAATCGAACACAATGAAAACAAAAGCGCAGATCATTCTATAGATTTAATCGGCAGTGAATAAATTTCTTTTTCTTTTTTGGTTACTGACAGCCGCTCCTTTATGGGCGCAAGATTCTTTGGCTACCGCCGAAAAGAAAACTGTAACCTATACCGAAAATGATATTCGCATTGACCAAAACTCCGTGGTAATCCCCACAAAATTCCCTTCCGATTACAAGGAAAAATACAAAGACAGTGACTTTCAATACGAAGTACAATTAGAAGAGAAAAGTCTTTGGGATAAATTTAAAGAATGGCTTGCCTACTGGTTTCGTAAGATTTTCGGGCTATCGGACATGAACGTTTCCAAAAATTATGTCGAAATCACGCTTAAAGTCATTGCAGCGCTGATTGTCATTTATGTGATTTACCTTATTGTAAAAATCATTCTTAACAAAGAAGGACAATGGGTGTTTGGCAAATCGACCACCAAAAAAATCATTCACGATGACGATATTGAGAAAAACTTAGTGCACGTTGACTTCGAAAAATTGATTGCTCAAACCTTAAAAGAAGGCAACAATCGTTTGGCGGTGCGCTATTACTATCTCTGGGTTTTAAAACGGATGTCGGAAAAAAGTATTATCGAATGGCATGCCGATAAAACCAACACCGATTATGTATACGAAATTCAATCGTCCGATTTGAGATCCGATTTCCAATATTTATCCTACCTGTACAATTACATTTGGTACGGTGAATTTGAGATGACCGAGCCTACGTTTCGCCATGCAAAGAAAGCGTTTGAAACCACCATACAATCCCTACGACTATGAGCAGAACGTTAAAAATATACATCTTCTTTTTGGTGGTTCTGCTGGGCATTGTCATTTATATTGATGCGGTACGACCCAAACCGGTAGATTGGAGACCAAGCTATATCATTAAAGACAAAGTGCCGTTCGGGTTGTATGTTTTTGATCAGGAAGCCGAAAACGTTTTGGGCGGTACTAAGATTAAAAAAATCAACAACACCTTTTATGAGTTTTTGGACCGTCAATACGATTACGACAACCAAAATGGGTATAAAATAAAGGGAACACTGATGAATATCTGCGATGAATATGTCATTGACGACGAATCAACCAATGAGATGTTCTACTTTGTGAGTCACGGAAACACGGCTTTTTTGAGTGTCCAACATTTGCCTAAAATCTTCACCGATTCGCTAAAGATAAAATTAGAATCAGCATTCAACATCGATAACAAAACCGATTGTTGGTTGGCCAATACCCAATTGGGGAATCAGAAATACGACCTCAGCAAAGGTGCCGGCACGTATTTCTTCTCGAGCTTTGACACCTTAACCACCACGGTTTTAGGGTATCAGGGAACCGATGCCAATAAAAAAGTCAATTTCATCAAAATCCCGTACAAAAAAGGAAACTTTATCATTCACTTACAGCCGGTGGCTTTTACCAATTACCATTTGCTCAAAGACAATCACGCCGACTATGCGAGTAAAGTCCTTTCTTATGTACCCAAAGGTGACCTCTTTTGGTTTACCAAAGCCCAAACCGGCATCTCCGAATCGGGCTCACCGTTCCGCTATATTTTAAGCCAACCGGCGTTGCGGTATGCGTGGTATACTTTCTTGATAGGTATTGTTGTCTTTATGATTTTTAACGCCAAACGAAGACAACGCGTTATCCCGATTATTAAACCGTTGCCCAATACTACCGTCGATTTTACCAAAACCATCGGTAATTTATACTATCAGGAAGGCAATCATCAAAACTTGATTGATAAAAAAATCATTTACTTTTTGGAAAGAGTACGCAACGAATACCTGATTGACACTACGGTTTTGGATGAAAATTTTATCAAAAAATTACATTTAAAAACTGGAAAAGACCTAAAAGATATAGAACACTTGGTATATTTGATTAATTATCAGCGAAAAAGCTACCATCAAAGTATAGAAAGTGATTTAATTGAAATCAATAATGCAATAGAAAAAATTATCAACTAATGGAAAATACAGAAAACTTCGAAAGCAATGAAAGTGTCAACTTTCAGTCAAGATTAAACCTTGAGCCGCTTCGTGAAAGCATAGATAAAATTAAAGCCGAAATGGAAACCGTCATTGTAGGTCAGCATAAAATGATCGACCAATTGTTGGTGTCTATTTTAGCCAACGGACACGTGCTTATTGAAGGTGTTCCGGGCGTGGCCAAAACCATGACGGCCAAAATTATTGCCAAAACCATTTCGGTCGATTTCAGCCGGATTCAGTTTACACCCGATTTGATGCCTTCAGACATCCTGGGAACTTCGGTATTCGATTTGAAAAAATCGGAATTTGAATTCAAAAAAGGACCGGTATTTTCGAATTTGGTTTTAATTGACGAAATCAATCGCGCGCCGGCCAAAACACAAGCGGCCTTGTTTGAAGTCATGGAAGAACGTCAAATTACCATCGACGGGCATTGTTATACACTCGACAAACCATTCATTGTATTGGCCACGCAAAATCCGATTGAGCAAGAAGGAACCTATCGTTTACCGGAAGCCCAATTAGACCGTTTCTTATTCAAAATCAACATTGATTATCCGAAATTAAATGAAGAAATCGATATCATCCACAGAGAACACAACCTTCAAAATACAGGTAAGTTAGATCATATCAAACCGATACTGAGTGCTGACGATGTTATGAACTATCAAGGTTTGGTGAAACAAATTTTAGTAGAACCTAACCTATTGCAATACATTGCCAAGTTGGTCGTGAATACCCGTGAAAATGCGTTTTTGTACTTGGGTGCTTCGCCGAGAGCTTCGATTGCCATTTTGAATGCGGCCAAAGGTTTTGCGGCCATCAGAGGACGCGATTTTGTAACACCCGAGGACATCAAAGACGCTGCGATTCCGGTATTGCAGCACCGTGTTATTGTAACGCCGGAGCGCGAAATGGAAGGTTTAACCAGCGTGGAAATCATCAAACAAATTATTGAAAGCATCGAAATCCCAAGATAGTTTTGAACTTTTTTAGACAACTGTACCTCAACAATTTCTTTTTCTATTTGCTTATCGGCATCATAGTATTGTTTTGCTGTGCCTTTATGTTTCCGGTGTTGTACAGCGCTACTTGGTATCTTTTATTTATCATTTTGGTCTTTTTTGTGTTGGATGTCTTGATTTTATTCAGCAATAAAAAAGGAATCGAAGCGCATCGAACCACACCCGAAAAGCTGTCTAACGGCGATACCAATCCTATAGTTATCACCCTTAAAAATTATTACACCTTTTCAATTCAGGCGAAAGTAATTGATGAAATTCCCGAGCAGTTTCAGATAAGGGATTTTGAAATTATCCGTAAGATAAAAAATGCGGCGCAGGACGAGTTTCAGTACTATTTACGTCCTACCGAGCGCGGGGAATATTTTTTCGGTTGCCTCAACATTTATGTGGCCTCGCCATTGCGATTGGTTTCTAAACGATACCGATTTGACCACAACCAAATGGTGCCTACTTATCCGTCATACATTCAGTTGCGGAAGTACGATTTGATTGCTTTCTCCAATAATTTATTCCAATACGGTGTCAAAAAAATCAGGAGAATCGGGCATACCATGGAGTTTGAACAAATTAAGGAATACGTGCCCGGCGACGATATCCGAACGTTGAACTGGAAAGCCACCGCTAAGAAAAACAGCTTGATGGTGAACCAATACCAGGACGAAAAATCGCAAAATATTTACATGGCTATCGATAAAGGGCGTGTTATGAAAATGCCTTTTAACGGAATGAGCTTATTGGATTATGCCATCAATGCTACGCTGGTATTGTCGAATGTCATTCTGAAAAAACAAGACAAAGCCGGTATGTTTTCGTTCTCCAAAAAAGTGGAGAATCGCGTAGTGGCTGAGAAACGCACTTCGCAAATGCAAAAAATTCTGGAAAACCTCTACAGTGTAAAAACCGATTTTTTCGAAAGCGATTACTCGCGATTGTATGCCGATATCAAGAAAAACATCAACCAACGCAGTTTGATTATTTTGTATACCAATTTCGAAACGATGGATGGTTTGCACCGTCAATTGCCCTATTTGAAAGGTATCGCCAAAAGTCACTTGTTGGTCGTGGTGTTTTTTCAAAATACAGAGCTTAACCAAATCACCAATAAAAAAGCCGAAACGATACAGGAAGTGTACGATAAAGTCATTGCCGAGAAGTTTATTTTCGAGAAAAAACTCATCGTCACCGAACTGAAAAAATACGGCATCCATTCGGTACTTACCCAACCCGAAAACCTCACCTTGGATACCATCAACAAGTATCTCGAAATCAAAGCCCGCGGTATTTTGTAAAAAGTCAGTACCTTTGACGTTTTGCTGCCAATCATGAAACAAATCACCAGCGCTCAAAATCCTTTTATTAAATCGGTAGTGCTTTTACAAGAAAAAGCCAAGGTTCGTAAGCAAACCGGGACTTTTTTAATTGAAGGGCAACGCGAAATCGAATTGGCACTCAAAGGCGGCTATGTATTGGAAACAGTGCTGTTTTGGCCCGAATTGATTTCCGAATCTCAACTCCGAAAAATTATCGGCTCCGGCCCGGCCGAAGTGATTGCGATTTCTAAAGAAGTCTATCAGAAATTAGCGTATCGCGACACGACCGAAGGACTATTGGCGGTAGCCCAAACCAAGTCGTTGCAACTATCCGATTTACGACTTCCCGAAAATCCGCTCATTGTCGTGATGGAGAACATCGAAAAACCCGGGAATATCGGCGCGCTATTACGCACTTGCGACGCCGCGAGGGTTGATGCGGTAATTTTGGCGAATCCCAAAACCGATTTATACAATCCGAATATTGTTCGTTCGAGCGTGGGTTGCTTGTTTACCAATCAAATTGCTGTGGCATCCACCGAAGACGTTATCTCGTATCTGATTCAAAACAACATTTCATTTTACAGTGCTACGCTGCAAAATGCCACGGCATACCATACCCAAAACTACACTACTCCTACGGCCTTGGTTGTTGGCACAGAAGCCACCGGACTGTCCCAACTTTGGCGGGATAAGGCGACCCAAAACATTATCATTCCGATGCAGGGCGAAATAGACAGCATGAATGTGTCTGTGGCGGCTGCCATCCTGATTTTTGAAGCCAAACGCCAAAGAGGGTTTTAGCATTATGTAAATTAAAACGTATGAATTTTAAAGTATCGTTGCTGCTTGCACTGACAAGCCTATCGCTCCATGCCCAAATTAGGGAATCCGAACTCGACACCTTGGTTGAAAACACGCTGAAAACCTTCAATATTCCCGGAATAGCGGTAGGTATTGTAAAAGACGGCAAATTGGTTTTAGCCAAAGGCTATGGCGTGCGTAACATCAAAACAAAACAAAAAACAGATGCCAATACACTATTTGGTATTGCCTCCAACAGCAAGGCTTTTACGGCTTCCGCCTTGGCTGTTTTAGTGGATGAAGGAAAAATCAATTGGGACGATAAAGTGGTTACCTACTTGCCCGAATTCAAAATGTATAACGAGTATGTGACTGCCGAATTTACGATTCGCGATTTACTCACCCATAAAAGCGGACTCGGTTTAGGCGCCGGTGATTTGATGATTTGGCCCGACGGCCACGATTTTACACCTAAGGACATCGTTAGAAACATCCGTTACTTGAAACCCGTTTCGGGTTTTCGAACCAAATACGACTACGATAATTTACTCTATGTGATTGCCGGAGAAGTCATCGAAAAAGTATCGGGCCAAAGTTGGTGTGATTTTGTGGAGGAACGATTGATGAAGCCCATTGGCATGAACCGAAGCGCTGCATCATGGTCTCGATTAAAAGATACCACCAACATTATTGTCCCTCATGTACCCATGAAAGATAAACTGGAAGTAATTCCGCGCTACACCAACCCTATTTTTGACGCCGCTGCCGGCTTATACGCTTCGGTAAACGATTTGAGTCAGTGGTTGATTGTACAGATGAATCAGGGAAAATACGGCAACGGCCAAAGGTTATTCAGTGAAAAACAATGGAAAGAAATGTGGAAACCGCAGACCATTTTGCCGACCGGAAATCCCTATCCGTATACTTCTAATTTTAAATGCTATGGGTTGGGTTGGCAACTCACCGACCTCAACGGTCATTTGCAAGTCTCACACACCGGCGGCTTGGATGGCATTGTGACGCAAACCCTAATGATTCCCGATGTACAATTGGGCATCATAGTCCTCACCAACCAACAAACCGGAGCTGCTTTTAATGTGATTTCCAACACCATAAAAGACCGTTATTTGGGTTTGCCGAAATTTGATCACTTGGCTTATTTGGGTCAGGAAAGAAGAGAAAAGGTAGATAATGCCGACAAAATTACGGATGAAGTTTGGGCTGTAGTGAGTCGAAATTTGAACGATAAAAAAAGTAAAATCGACTTCACTCCTTATATCGGAACTTTCAAAGATAATTGGTTCGGAGAAGTGGTGATTACCGAGAAAAAAGGAAAATTGTATTTCGCTTCCAAACGTTCACCTCGATTAACCGGTGAAATATTCTTTTATAAAGACCAAAATTTTGTGGTAAAATGGAATGTCAGAAGTTTTAACGCCGATGCCCATATTTTTTTCGATAAATCGGATAACGGATCCGTTTCGCATTTTACAATGAAAGCCATCTCACCACTAACCGATTTCAGTTACGATTTTCATGATTTGGATTTCAATCGGGTCAATTAATCCCGGTAGAATTTAATACGGATTTAAGAATTTTATTGTTGTAATTTTAACCAATAATTCTTATTTTTAGAGAATTGAAGAATATGCTATGACTGAGATTGATTTAGAAGAAGAAAAAAAAGCCATTGCCCGAGAATACAAAGAATTACTCCGCATTAGTTACCAAACCCTGACAGATGCCGATAAAAAAATGATTCGCAAGGCATTTGACGTTGCCGTTGATGCCCACAAAGACCAACGCCGCAAATCGGGCGAAGCCTATATTTTTCATCCGATTGGTGTAGCCAAAATTGTGGCCTCCGAAATCGGATTGGGCGCCACCAGTATCGCAGCAGCCCTAATGCACGACGTGGTGGAAGACACCGATGTGACTTTGGAAGACATTGAGCGTATGTTCAATCCTAAGATTGCCCATTTGGTGGAAGGCTTAACCAAGATTGCTCAGGTTAAAAAAGACATGAACATTTCGATGCAGGCGGAAAATTTCCGCAAAATGCTGCTGACATTGAACGATGATGTTCGGGTGATTCTCATCAAAATTGCCGATCGTTTGCACAACATGCAAACCATGGATTCGATGCCCGATTACAAACAGGTCAAAATTGCTTCCGAAACCTTGTACATTTACGCGCCCTTGGCGCATCGTTTGGGATTGTATAACATCAAAACCAAATTAGAAGACTTAGGATTAAAATATACCGAACCCGAAGTTTACGCCGATATTGTCAGTAAAATCAAAGAAACCAAAGAAGAACAAGACGCTTACATCAAAACCATTTCGGATGTATTGAAGAAATCGTTAGACGAAGAAGGCGTTGAATATACCATCAAAGGCCGACCGAAATCGATTTATTCCATCCGTCGAAAAATGGCCGCACAAAATGTAACTTTTGACGAAGTTTATGACAAATTCGCCTTGCGCATCATTTACAAATCGAACTTGCACGACGAAAAGTTTTTGGCTTGGAAGATTTACTCGATTGTCACCGATCACTACCGTCCTAGCCCGAGCCGTTTGCGCGATTGGATTTCGTCGCCCAAATCAACCGGTTATGAAGCGCTACACATCACCGTGATGGGTCCTAAAGGCCGTTGGGTTGAAATTCAGGTACGAAGCGAGCGTATGGATGAAATTGCCGAAAAAGGGTACGCAGCCCATTACAAATACAAACAAGGTGCTACCGAAGAAAGCGGATTGGATGTTTGGTTGAATTTGTTGAAAGAAGCACTCGAAAGTTCGGAAACCAATGCGGTTGATTTTGTGGAAGACTTCAAAATGAATTTGTATGCTAAAGAAATTTTTGTCTTTACCCCGAAAGGCGAAATCAAATCGCTGCCCAAAGGTGCCACTTCTCTGGATTTTGCCTTCAGCATCCACTCGGAAATCGGCATCAAAACCAGAGGAACGCGTGTGAACGGAAAGTTGGTTCCGCTGAACCACGAATTGAAAAGCGGGGATCAAATTGAAGTGATTACCTCGCCGCATCAAAAACCAACCATCAACTGGTTGGATTATGTGACGACATCAAGAGCCAAGAATAAAATCAGAAATGTTCTCAACGAAAACACCAAAAAAATTGCTGAAGACGGTAAAGAGTTGCTGACGCGAAAATTAAAGCATCTCAAAATCACTCTCAACGAATCGGTGGTCAATGAATTGGTCAATTTCTTCAAACTCAAAACCAGTCTCGATTTGTTTTACCGCGTAGGTATCGGTTCTATTGAAAACCAACAATTGAAAGATTTTGCCGCGCAAAAAAGCAACACCTTGATGAACTTCTTCAAAAGTAAAATCAAGCGTTCGCCAAGTACGAATCCGGATGAAATTAACAAACCGGAATTGAGTAAAAATTACGATTTATTGGTATTCGGAACCGAACAAGACAAACTCGATTACAAATTGGCCAACTGTTGCAACCCGATACCGGGCGATGATGTGTTTGGCTTTATTACCATCAACGAGGGTATCAAAGTGCACAAAAAAGATTGCCCGAACGCCATCACATTACAATCCAATTACGCCTATCGCATTATGCCGGCCAAATGGATTGATTCGACCCAACAAGAATTTAAAGCCACTCTGAAAATTACCGGAATGGACAGTTTGGGATTGACCAACGAGTTAACCAAAGTAATTTCCAATAACATGCACGTGAACATTCAAAGTATTTCGCTCAGTGGTGAAGCCGGAATTTTTAACGGACAGGTTTCGGTGATTGTTCAAAACAACAGTATTTTGAAAAAACTCATTGATAACATTAAAAAAATAGACGGCGTGGATAAAGTAACCCGAGTGTACACCAATTAAGCAGGTTCCGGTAGCGGTTAGTAACCGTTCTATCCGAAACCCGAAACTTTGAACGCGAAACTTTGAAACCTTAAACAAAAAAATTACCTTTGCCACATGACATTAATCGCTAACGATAACGCCAAAAATCAGGAGATTGTAAAAAACGTTTTTACGATGTACCTGGAAAATAACGGACATCGCAAAACCCCTGAACGCTACGCTATCCTTCAGGAAATTTACGATAGTGAGGAACATTTTGATATCGAGAATTTGTACATCAAAATGAAAAACAAAAACTACCGTGTGTCGCGTGCTACGTTGTACAATACCATTGAACTCTTACTGGATTGCGGTTTGGTTCGCAAGCACCAGTTCGGTCAAAACCAAGCGCATTACGAAAAGTCATACTTCGACAAGCAACACGATCATATTATTATGACTGATACCGGCGAAGTCATTGAATTTTGCGACCCGAGAATTCAAACCATCAAACAAACCATCGAAGAAATTTTCGGGATTGAAATTCACAACCACTCGTTGTATTTCTATGCGAATAAAAAAGAATAAAAAATCACAACTACTAACTACAAATAATCAACACCAACAACACAATGACCGTAGATTTACTACTCGGATTACAATGGGGCGATGAAGGAAAAGGAAAAATCGTAGATGTTCTCACTTCACAATACGACATCATTGCACGATTTCAGGGCGGACCCAACGCCGGACACACTTTAGAATTTGACGGAATTAAACATGTTTTGAGAACAATTCCTTCGGGAATTTTTCACTCCAAAAATATCAATATTATAGGCAACGGCGTCGTAATTGACCCGGTAGTCTTTAAAAGTGAGATTGACGGTTTGGCGAAATTCAATATGGATATTAAATCGAAATTATTGATTTCGCGCAAAGCGCACTTAATTTTACCCACGCATCGTTTGTTAGATGCCGCTTCGGAAGCCGCCAAAGGCAAAGCCAAAATCGGTTCTACGTTAAAAGGAATCGGGCCAACCTATATG
Source organism: Flavobacterium sedimenticola (assembly GCF_030053345.1). Lineage (GTDB taxonomy): Bacteria > Bacteroidota > Bacteroidia > Flavobacteriales > Flavobacteriaceae > Flavobacterium > Flavobacterium sedimenticola. The sequence goes on along the minus strand of NZ_JASGBP010000010.1, from coordinate 29,052 downwards.
GATAAAACCGGTCGCAACGGAATCCGCGTAGGCGATATCGAATTGGACGATTTTAAAGAACGGTACCGCGCTTTGGCCGACAAACACGAAGCGATGATTGCGTTTTACGACGTGAATATTCAATACAATTTATCCGAATTGGAGAAAGAATTTTTCGAAGCGGTTGAAGATTTGAAAAAACTCACTTTCATCGACAGTGAAGAATATTTGGCACAAGCTCAAAAAACCGGCAAATCCATTCTTTGTGAAGGCGCTCAAGGTTCTTTGCTTGATGTGGATTTTGGTACCTATCCCTTTGTTACTTCTTCCAACACTACAGCTGCCGGAGCATGCACCGGATTGGGCATTGCCCCGAATAAAATCAAAGAAGTATACGGTATTTTCAAAGCCTACACGACCCGTGTCGGTTCGGGACCGTTTCCTACGGAGGATTTCGGCGAAGACGGCGATATCATGGCAAAAGTAGGGAACGAATTCGGTTCGGTAACCGGCAGAAAAAGACGTTGCGGTTGGTTGGATTTAGTAGCGTTAAAATACGCCATCCAAATCAACGGTGTAACGCAATTAATGATGATGAAAGGCGATGTGCTTTCGGGTTTTGACACGCTGAAAGTTTGTACCGCTTACAACTACAAAGGCCAAGTGATTCACCATTTACCTTACAATATAGAAGAAGAAAATGTAACACCGATTTATACCGAATTCAAAGGCTGGCAAGCCGATTTAACCGGAATGACCAGTTACGAAGTTTTACCGATAGAATTAAAAGAATACATCGAATTCATAGAGCGTGAAGTCGAAGTGCCCATCAAGATAGTTTCGGTTGGACCGGATAGGAAACAGACGATTACCAGATAAAACAGTCTCTTTGTCATTTCGATCCTGACACTTCGGGAGAGAAATCTCATTAACTTGGTGTTATGTGATTTTTCACTGCGTTCAAAATGACAATGCTAATTTAGAAACCCTTTTAGCCCCGAAGCCTCGGGAGAGAGGGTTTTTCTTTTTGTCCTAATTTTTTGTATATTAGTATCCAGGATAGATGGAGAATTCTTCATACTAGTTAGTTAACAATAATTCTATAACTTTATGAAAGAAAAAATGATAATCCTTTTTTTTATGTTCTTTCAATTTGCTTTTGGCCAATCAAACGTTAGTCGCTATACTTTGAAATCATATAGTGATAAATCCGGCAAAGGGGAAGTAAATATTTCGAAAGATTCTCTGTCCTTAAAATCGATAATGGTTTCTGAAAACATATTAGAAGATACTAAATATACAGTGACTGAAAGTATTGAATGTTATAATAATACTTCATTAACTACACATAAAATAGATTATGAAATCTTTGCACAAAAAGGAGAACTTATGAGGTTGGACAGCATTTACGTAAATGTAAAACAAAAAGATAGCCTTCAAATTTGGACTTATAAATCCAGAACCAAAGTTGATACACTTATTACTAAATTTCCAACAATCCCTTTTTCATTTTTATCATATTACCTTTCAACACTCGACTATTCAAGAAAAGGGAAAATAGCCACGCTAAATCTTATTAATTCATTCAAACTTACAGGTTATATAGAGAACGTTCCTTTAGTTTACGTAGAAGATGTTATTGTTAAGCGAGAAGGTGAAATCATTACTTTAAAAAAAGTTAAATTAGGTGATGAAACTTACATATCAACCTTTTGGTTAAATAAAAATAATGAAGTTGTGATTATGTCAATTGGCAATAGTATAAACAAAACTACTTACAGAGATTATGATTCTATTGACGAAATCAAACTTTACAAGGAAATCTTCCGTGAAATCAATATGAGAAATCTATAAAGAATAGAAAGTACTAGTGATAGTAGTTTTGTAACAATAAACCCTTTCAGTCCCGAAGCCTCGAGAGAGCTTTATTTTTGTAGTGTTTTTTTGTATATTAGCATTAGAATAGATGGTGCTAACACATATCAGAGAGTTAGCCGTCAGTTTTGACAACCATCTAAAAAAAGACAATGAAATATACAACACTTTTATTTTTTTTCTTCGTTATTTCCTGCAAAAATGAAGTTAAGGAAAGGGAATGGTCTGCAGCAATGAGTGCTCCATATTCTTATAGGATTGATGGTCCAAGAGTTAATTATTATTTAAAAGGGAAATTGATAAACAGTACTTCTACTCTGACTTCAATAGGTGATTTTGGTTGGGGACATCCTGATTCTGCAAGAAATTCCGGATATGGAATCGCTTTTCCGGACAGCATAAGTGTTGCTTACGGCGGTCTGAATGATAGATTGCAAATGTGCCATTATAAGGGAGGAGCTAAATTACCTGTAAATAGAATAAAAGAGTTATTTTATAAAGGATATGTGTGTGATGGCAAAGAGGATAATTTTAATTATATAACTGCAGGTTTAGCTCCCGGAGGTAGAGTATGTGTTTGGGTAGATTTTGTTGAAATCAAAAGGTTTAAAGTTAATTTGGTTGATGTCTATAGTGAAGAACCTATCATTTTTTTTGGAGATAGCTTGGATAAATTAAAGGTTAACGAATATTTAAAACATCATCCGATTGACTATAGTATTTGGGAAAAACCAGAAAAAAAACATGATATAGATTTTGGATTTACGTCAGAAAATGAGTCTGTTATATCTAGTGCTTTCTGGGTAATTTCAAACCAAGGAGCCAGGAAAATTATCTATGAGCAAATGATTAAAAAAAGAGAACGGAATAAGTCTTTTAATTTTGATGAAGTTTTAAAAAAAGAAAATGAGACTAATAGAATTATTTTAGATAATGAGAGCCAATTTATGCCCAAGGAACTTCAATATGTATGGAGATATGGAAAAGATTTTTATCAAGCTAATATTATTTTATCGAAAGATATCCAAGGATTTTTTCTTGAACCTTATATAAATGCTGAAACTGGTAAAAGTTCTAACTATCAAATGATAGTTCTTGGAATAGAGAATGATGGAACTCATGGAACAGTTTATTTTGAAGGTCCTGGGAAGAAGGAAAAAATCCTAAGTTTCAAAGCAGGGAAATATATCTCTAAAGAAGATGGAGATACTTCAGAATTCTATTATCCTGAAATTGAATATCTTTTCAAAAAATCGAATGGCTAACAGCAGTTTATATCATTAAACCCTATTAATCCAAAAGCCTCTGGCGAGATGGTTTCTTGCTTTACTGCTTTTTTGTACATTAGCTGTAAAGAAAAATCTGAAACAATAATGAAAAGCGCACTCCTCCTACTGTTATTTGCAATTTCATGCAATCAAAAAAGCTCCGTTATTCAAACTAATAAAGTAACGGCTAATCAAGTTCCTAAAAAAGATACGATATCAGGAGTTTAACAAACAGAATCCGCTTCTCTTACTGATTGTAATATTATGCTGCGTATTTCTAACAAGGATGAAAAATACTATTATCAATTAAAAACTTCCCAAAGAAATGTAAAAGGAAAAATTCATTTTGAATCGGACAGCCCAAACAATCATTACCTCATCTTAGAGGGAATTCCTTGGGACGAATATGCCGGAGACATCAATAAAGAACTAAAAGATGACGAATGGAGCGGTGACGAAAATGATAGAGACAACCCAAAAGACATATCGGCATTTATAGGTAAAGACACCTTGTATATCCAAAACACCGGCAACTCGATGAATTATTATACTATTTTGGGAGAATGTGGCACAAAATATATTGTCTTGATAAAACAACGGTAAAAACAATGAAAAAAATACTATACTCCATCTTAGCATTAATACCGTTGAGTTCATTAGCACAAAGCGATAGCTTAGAATTGAACTTTTCAGTTCTTATTTCAGAGGTGAAGGGTGATTTAAATAAAGACCAATTGGAGGATAAAGTTATTGTTACTCAGGACACTATTGATAATTATGCTCCTTTTAGCCTACAAATATTTTTTGCTCAAACAGACGGTACCTTCAAATTAACAGTTTCCTCGACTAATGTAATTGAAGCCCAATACCAAAACGGCAAAGGTGAATATAAAGAACCCGGTGGTTTTGAAAGCGTCACTGCAAAAAAAGGGGTTATCACTTTTAGATACCAAACACTTAAAGGCTATTTTGAACACAAATTCAGATTTCAAAACGAAAATTTTGAATTGATAGGTTTTACCCAATTTCATGAAACTGCTGAGGAAAAAACGACTGTCGATTTTAACCTCACTAACGGTCGTTATATAACAAAAACTTTTCATACCGAAAAAGAAACTACCACCATACATAAAGAAAAAAAACTCATTAGACCTTTGCCTAGACTACAAGACATAGAAAGTATATTTGACTATATTTATTGAATGATAACACAAAAAAGTCTTATCAGCATTTTAAAATTGATCTATGAAACTGAAGCTAATTATTTTTTTTCTCACTGTTATAACTTTGGTTTCTTGTAAAAAACGAGAAGTTATAACAGAATGGTATGCAGCCATTAGCCGTCCTGTTTTTCATCCGATAGAAGGTCCTAAAGTAGTTTATTTCCATAGAGGAAAAGTAATAGCTATAAGTGAAACACTTACGGATATTGGAAATTTTGGATGGAGTTATCCAACAAATAATATAAGTACTGGACTTATAGATCTATTCCCAGATAGCATAGCCGTAAATTATGGTGGTCTTAATGAAAAGCTTCAGATGTGTACTTTTGAAGGAGGAGGTAAACTGCCTGTTGAAAGAATCAAGAAATTGTTTGAAGTTGGGTATGTTTTTGATGGTGAGAAAAATAAATTTAATTGTATAACAACAGGTTTAGCTCCTGGTGGAAGAGTTTGTGTTTGGGTCAATCATATAGAAATCACACGTTTTAAAGTAAATCAAATTGAAACATATCATGAATCCCCTGTTATGATTTTTGAGGATAGCACTGAGATTATGAATTATTTAAAACACCATCCGATAAATTATAAAAATTGGGAGCATCCAGACAAAAGATATTCTTTAGACTATGGTTTCTGTTCAGAAAATTCAGTTGCTGAGCTTGGTGCTATTTATACAATTTCAAAAGAAGGAGTAAGAAATGCCATATTCAACCAACAAATAGACATCACTAAATGGGGGAAACCTTTTGGGGAAAAACCTGATTTATTGGGTTCCAGCTATCAACAATTTAATGAGTACGAGAAAACTCATGAGTTCTTTATGCCGGTTGATGTTGAAATATTATGGCAATCTGAAAATAAACATTTTGATACAAAATTTACCATATCAGCAGATTTATCTCAAAAATTTTCAAAACGATACCTAAATCCGATGACAAAAAAGAAGTCAAACTATAACAGAATAGTGTTCGGTGTTGAAAAAGATGGAGAACACTGTATTGTTTGGCTTGATGGTCCCGGAAGACAAGAGAAGATAATGAGATTTAAAGGTAAACCATCCTTGAAAGATGAGAGAGGTAAATACCTTAATAGGGGCAGTTACGCCACAGAAGTAGAATATTATTAATACCCCGGATAGCGCGGATTTGCAATCCGTGCTATCCTCAAAACTCCCAAATCCCTCTCAAAACCAACTTTCCATCATTTCCAAGTCCTCGCAGCCTAAGAACGAGCTTCGGACTCCCGCGATAACGAACGAATCTTTTCGTTTGGTTTTAGTATTAGACAAGAATATCATTGGTCACCGATTTAACCGGAATGACCCGTTATGAAGCTTTACCGAAAGAGTTAAAGGACTACATCGAATTCATTGAAGCAGCTGTCGAAGTACCGATAAAAATTGTTTCGGTTGGACCGGATAGAAAGCAAACCATTGTGCGATAAGAATCAAGATATTCAATTCATAAACAAAAAAGCCTTCTTATACAGAAGGCTTTTTACTTAGTATTCTAATTTCAGAATCAAAGATTCACTCGGTTTCAACGTCATTTTAATCAGTCCAACGCCATTTTCATCAATTCGCATGGTATATTTTTTTCCGTACAATTGATCGGTTAAGGGATATTCTCCCGATTTCAGCATCCATTTTTTCAAAATCTCCGACGGCACTCTCAGTTGAAAAGTACTCGAGGTAACCCATGAAAAATTGGCTGTAATGATGAGCTTCTCTTTCGGAGTATACCGAACGTAGGAGTACAAACCCGAATCGTAATTTTCGGTCTCTCTTCGATTAAAGGACTGAATTTCCTCAAACTTTCCGGTCATCGCATCACTCGTTAAGGTAAAGTTTAACAAACGACTATAAAAATCGCGTAATTCTTTCTCTTTAGGCGTTAACTGCCCACCGTCAAACTTACCGCCATTCATCCAACGTTGGTGGTGTGGCACACCGATATAATCGAATATACTGGTGCGAGAGCGTTTCCCGAATCCGGCATCTTCATTCCCGGGTTCACCGACTTCTTGTCCGAAATAAATCATCGTTGGCGAGGAACTGATGGTTGCCGAAACCACCATAAGCGGTTTCCCTTTTTCGGGTGTACCGGCAAATTCCGGACTGGCCAAACGCTGCTCGTCGTGATTGTCTAAAAAATGGAGCATGTGATGTTCGATATCAGCCATACTTTCCTGAATTTCCGAAAGGGCATCGGGCAAGGCATTGCCTTGTATCACCGCTTTTAAATGATCGTACGTTTCTACTTTATCATATAAATAATCCATTTTACCCAACTTAATATAGTTGCGGTATTCTTTCGGATTGTAGACTTCGGCCATCAAATACGCCTCGGGATTTTTCACTTTGATAGCCGAGTTCATGTAGCTCCAAAATTCATAGGGTACCATTTCGGCCATATCGTAACGAAAGCCATCGACCCCTTTGCCAATCCAATACAAAGCAATGTCGCGGAATTTTTTCCAGGAATTCGGCACGTCTTTATCCTTCCAAAAGTCGAAATGCTCCTTATAGCCTTTGTTTTCATAACCGGCCGGTAATTCCGGAAAATCTTTGCTCCCATCAGGACGAATCCCGTAATTCACCTTTACCGTTTCGTACCAATCGTTGATATCGGGTTTGGCCGCACGAGAACCATTACCCGTCCATTTGGCCGGAAACTCGGAAAACTTTCCGTCACTCAACGGATTCGGTTCCCCATTGAGGGGTTTATAATCGGGCGAGGTGGGCACTTCAAACGCTTTTCCCGGGATGTAATAAAAGTTATTGTTACGCGCATATTCTACCGAAGTATCATCATCGGCACCAAAATCTCTCACACCACGCGGATTAGTCAATCCTTTATAATTTCGGGCAATATGATTAGGCACTATATCGATAATCACTTTCAATCCGTTCTTGTGGGTACGCGCAATTAAGGCTTCAAATTCCTGCAAACGCTTGGCCGGGTCAACCGCCAAATCGGGATTCACATTGTAATAGTCTTTCACGGCATAAGGCGAGCCGGCTCGTCCTTTTACCACATCGGGATCGTCGTTGGATATGCCGTATTTCGTGTAATCTCGAATCACATCATGATGCGGCACTCCGGTATACCAAATGTGGGTTACGCCCAGCTTTTTGATTTCCTGCAAGGCTTTATCGGTAAAATCGTTAAACTTCCCTACCCCGTTTTCTTCAATAGTTCCCCAAGGTTTGTTAGTGGTGTTTTTATTGCCGAACAAACGGGTAAAAACTTGATACACAACAGTCTTCTTAGGCTGATTGATGGTCACGGTATTTTTGATCATAGGGACATTGATGTTATTTTGGGCTATGGTACTTTGAGTACCAATGGCGCACAATACTATTAGAATACTTTTTTTCATAATAAAAACAGCTGTCGTTTGAGTGACAAGACCTATGGACAAATATAAAGAAATGATTGTAATTAGAAAGGTATAAATTATTCTTAATAACCGTGTTCATTGAGGCTAATTTCATAAATTTGCAGGCTTATTACCGTTTTGGCAGTAATGCTACAAAATAAAATTAAACACTTGAAAAAGTTACACTTATATTTTACACTGGTCTTTTTTTCCACTCTGGTTTCAGTGGCTCAAAAAAAATCGCCTATCCAAGTTGAATATTCTGATTTTGCCGATATCAATCAAACGGAAATTCCGGACGCCTTGTTGTTGCGCGGTAACGTTCGGGTAAGTCATGAAGGCGTGGTTTTTACCTGCAATAAAGCTTATTATTTTCAAAAAGAAAACTACATCAAAGCCTTTGGCGACGTGCAAATGGTGCAAGGTGACACGCTTTATCTCAACAGTAAATACGCCGAATACAATGGTGAAGTTAAAAAAGCTTTTGCCACCGGAAATGTCATTATGCGTTCTCCGGAATCGACCTTAGTGACCGACACCATTAACTTTGACCGCAATACACAGGAAGCTTTTTACAATACGTACGGCACCATCACCAATCGTGAAAACACTTTGAAAAGCAAATCGGGGCGTTACTATGCCAACGAAAAAAAGTTTCGCTTTCTGACCGCCGTAACTATTACCAATCCGAAATACACGATTAAATCAAATCATTTGGACTATTACACCAATTCGGGGCATTCGTACTTGTTTGGGCCGTCTACCATCACCAGCAAAGAGAATTACATTTACACCGAAAAAGGATTCTACGATACCAAAAAAAACCTGGCCTATTTCAAACGAAAATCCTATATCAAATACAAAGACCGCCGCATTGAAGGCGACAGTTTGTATTACGATCGCAACCGTGAATTTGCTTCGGCCACCAATAATGTAAAAATTACCGATTCCATCAACAAAGGCATCATCAAAGGGCATTATGCCGAAATATTTCGCAATCTGAAAACCGAGAAAGATTCGATGATGATTACCAAGCGAGCCGTAGCCATTACTTTGGTGGAAAACGATTCGATGTATGTACACGGCAAAAAAATGCTCATCACCGGAAAACCGGGTGAACGCATCGTACGTGCCTTTAACAACGTTCGCTTTTACAAAACCGACATGAGCGGGAAATGCGACTCCATTCATTCGGATCAAAAAACAGCCTTAACCAAACTCATCAAAAATCCGATTCTTTGGAATTACGAAAACCAAATGACCGGTGATATCATGCATTTGATAGGCGACAAAAAAACAGAAAAATTGGATTCGCTTAAGGTGTTGAACAATGCCTTTATCATTTCTAAAGACACGCTGAGTACCGGCTACAATCAGGTCAAAGGACAAAATCTTTACGGCAAATTCAGAGACAATAAGCTCAAGGAAGTCGATATTATCAAGAACACCGAAGTCATTTACTACATGCGCAATGACCAAAAAGAATTAATCGGTATCAACAAAAGTGTGAGCAGTAAAATCAATATGATTCTGGATAAGAATACCATAGAAACCATTACCAATTACAATCAAGTCGATGGCGACATTTATCCGGAAGCCGAACTGCCCGAAAATGCAAGGAAATTGCGCGGGTTCATTTGGCGTGGCGACGAACGCATCAAATCGAAAGACGATATTTTTCCGCCGGAAGAAAACGAATTGGACGCCAAGATTCAGGCTGAGAGCAACGCTGAAAAAGCCAAAGAAGACAAACCTTTAGAGCCTTCCAAGGAAACGTTGGAATACGATAAAAACAACCCGAAACCTAAGGTAAAATAGTCACCGTATTCGGTCAATGTCAACAGATTTCAACATTTATTTCATGACCGACAACCGACAACTGACAACCCATTGATGAAAGAAGATTTCTTAAAATACCAAGCGCAAACGTCACCTTATCCGTTAGGTATGGAAGTATCTCATGCCAAAGGTTCTTATATTTACGATACCCAAAACAAAAAATACTTAGATTTTGTAGCCGGTGTTTCGGCTTGTAGTTTAGGCCATCAACACCCTAAAGTCAATCAAGCCATTATCGACCAATTGCATCGGTATTCTCACGTAATGGTGTATGGCGAATATGCGCAGCATCCTGCCGTAGCCTACTGTAAATTGTTGGTCGAAAATCTCCCGCCTAGTTTGAACAAAGTATATTTAGTGAACTCGGGAACCGAGGCTACCGAAGGTGCTTTGAAATTGGTACGTCGTGTGACCGGCCGAAGTCAACTCATTTCCTGTCACTACGCCTATCACGGCAATACTATGGGCTCGATGAGCGTTATGGGTTTTGAAGAGCGCAAACAAATCTTTCGCCCGTTGATTCCCGATGTGGATTTTATCACATTTAACAACGAAGCCGATTTGGAAAAAATTACCACTAAAACCGCGGGTATCATTTTAGAAAGCATTCAGGGCGGTGCCGGTTTTATCGAACCGCAACATGACTTTTTGGCAAAGGTTAAAAAAAGGTGTGAAGAAGTCGGGGCTTTAATGATTATCGATGAAATCCAGCCGGGTTTTGGTCGCACCGGAAAATTATTCGGTTTTGAAAACTATAATGTGGTTCCCGACGTAGTTATTATAGGTAAAGGAATGGCCGGCGGTATGCCCGTAGGCGGTTTTATTGCCAATGCGCAACACATGGATTTGTTGAGTCATGACCCGAAATTAGGTCATATTACCACATTTGGCGGACATCCGGTAATTGCCGCTGCGTGTTTGGCTACCTTAGAAGAAATCTTAGAAAAAGATTATGCCCAGCAATCTTTAGCAAAAGAAAAGTTATTTAGAGAGCTTTTGGTACATCCTTTGATAACCGAAGTAAGAGGGCGAGGCTTAATGCTGGCCGCCATGACCGAGAATCCGGAAATCACCAATCAAGTGATTTTCAAATGCCAAGAAAAAGGATTGATTTTATTCTGGCTCTTGTTTGAAGGTTGCGCCATCCGAATCACGCCTCCGCTTACGATTTCCGAAGCCGAAATCAGAGAGGGTTGTGGTATTATCATCGAAGCGATGAATGAAATAATGGCCGGTTAGAATTCCGAATTCTATTCGGATTCAAAACCAAAAAAATTGTTAATTAAATTGTTTACAACAATACCTGCCCGAAATAAAAAAAGAATTGTGTTTGCCTAATTTTATTAAGGATAATTTTAAACCCTACTGTTATGCACCTGGATCACGACGAAGAAGATTACAACTTATCCTTAGCGAAATTTGAATCGATGTTAAAAACCAACAAAGTTTTATTTTTCGATTCAGAGGAATTCGAGGAAATCATACTGCATTATCTCGACATAGGGAAAGCTAATTTGGCCAAAAAAGCCTTGAAATTAGGACTGGAGCAACACCCGAAATCTACCGGATTAAAATTAGTGCAAGTAGAAATGTTGGTGTATGAAGACAAATTGGATCAGGCCGAGAAATTATTAAACGAATTGTACGCCATCGAACCGACCAACGAGGAAATTTTTATCCAAAAAGCCAATATTTACTCCAAAAGAGACCATCACGAAAAAGCCGTTGAGTTATTGCAAACGGCCCTTTTGTATACGGAAGACTATGCCGATGTGTATAACTTAATCGGCATGGAATATCTTTTTATGGACAATTTAGAGTTGGCCAAAGAAAACTTTATCAAATGTTTGGAAGAAGACTTTGAAGACCAATCCGCCCTATACAACGTGGTATATTGCTTTGAATTTTTAGACCAAAATTTAGAAGCTATCGAATACCTTAAAACCTACATCGATCGAAATCCGTACAGCGAAATCGCCTGGCATCAATCGGGACGCTTATATTATGGCGTGAAAGATTATGAAAATGCCGTGCGTGCTTTTGAGTTTGCCACCTATATTGATGATGAATTCATCGGAGCCTATCTCGAAAAAGGAAAATCGTTAGAGCGCTTAAAAAGATATGAGGAAGCTATTGAAAGCTATAACCGAACTATCGAGTTGGACGATCCAACTTCTTACGCGCTGTTGCGCATCGGAAAATGTCATGAAAAATTGGGTAACAAAGCCGAAGCTTTAAAATTTTTCAATAAAACGGTACACGAAGATCCGCTGTTAGACAAAGGTTGGATTGCCATTACCGATTTTTATGTACGTCAAAAAAATTACCAAAAAGCCTTGTTTTATGTCAATAAAGCGTTGGCTATAGACGACCAAAACCGTTTGTATTGGAAGCGTTTTGCCTCCATCAATAAGGCCATGAAGCTGTTTGAAGAAGCCGAGTTCGGCTACCGAAAAGCCGTGGAGTTTGGCGATTACCAATTAGACACTTGGTTGTTTTGGGTCGACATGATGCAAAACATGGGCGAATACAACAACGCTATTTTAACCTTAATGCAGGCCTCCGAATATTTTCCGGAGGAAGCCGAGGTAGAATACCGTATGGCCGGATTGCACTTAATGCTCAACGAAACCGAAAAAGGAAACTTTCACCTGAACAACGCCTTGCGTTTGAATTCGAAACACCAAACCGTATTGGAAGAATTGTTTCCGATGGTGTGGGAACGACCATCAGTACAGGAATATATTGCCAAACACACAAAACCGGAATAAATGTCGACACGACAATTCGGACTGATTGGAAAAAACATTTCCTATTCGTTTTCCAAAAAATACTTTACCGAAAAGTTTGCTTCGGGTGCACTTACCGATTGCACTTATGAGAACTTTGACATCGCTTCTATCGAAGAATTTCCCGAAATCGTAGCGCATCATCCCAACTTAAAAGGAGTAAATGTCACGATTCCGTACAAAGAATCGGTCATTCCCTACTTGGATAAACTTTCCAAAAAAGCGGCCCAAATCGGGGCGGTCAATGTCATTCGCTTTACTAAAAACGGAAAGCTGAAAGGCTATAATTCGGATTACTACGGCTTTATGAAATCGTTACAACCTTTGTTGCAATCGCATCATCGAAAAGCACTGCTATTGGGTACCGGAGGCGCGGCCAAAGCGGTGGCGTTTGCGTTAGATGAACTCGGTATTTTGTACACTTTTGTTTCCCGAAATGCCGGAGAAGGTCATATGGATTACAATCGGATCAATGCCACTACTTTCGACAATTACCACATTATCATCAACTGCACACCGTTGGGTACCAGTCCCGATACGAAAGCCTTTCCTCCTATTCCGTATGACTATTTCACGGACAAACACATTGCTTTCGATTTGATTTACAATCCCGAGGAAACCGTTTTTTTGAAAAAGGCCAAACAACATGGTGCAATTGTCAAAAACGGTTATGAAATGTTGGTTTTACAAGCCGAAAAAGCATGGAAAATTTGGAATAAATAAGTCGCTATGAACATCAAATTAATCACCATAGGCAAAACTGACAACAAAGCATTACAAACGCTGATTGACGATTATACCAAGCGATTGTCGTTTTATATCAAATTTGATTTAGAACTCATTCCCGATATCAAGAACGTCAAGAATCTATCGGAAGCCCAACAAAAAGAAAAAGAAGGCGAATTGATTTTGGCCAAGTTAACACCAACAGACCAGTTGGTTCTGTTGGATGAAAACGGCAAAACTTTTTCAAGTGTAGGCTTTTCGGATTATTTGCAAAAAAAGATGAATTCAGGCATCAAAACCTTGGTCTTTGTGATTGGCGGACCGTATGGATTTAGCGAAGCGGTGTATCAAAAAGCGCAAGGCAAAATTTCGCTATCCGCTATGACCTTTTCACATCAAATGGTGCGCTTATTTTTTATCGAACAATTGTATCGCGGCTTCACCATATTGCGCAACGAACCTTACCATCATCAATAAATGTAGACTCTTTTTTCGTTGACTTTGATGCTGTTTTCCTTGTAATCGAGTTGCTTCACAAAGAAAGTCCATTCGATGTATTTTCCGAAAGACATGCCTTTGTCAAAAGAAAAATAAATTCGGCTTTGTTTGGGTAACTTATTGATGAATTCCTGTAGCTGACTTTTAGCAAAAACCAATTCGTTAAAATGCACCAAGTCATTTCGATCCAAATGAAAATATACGATGTTAAAATCGGGTTTTTCCAATTTGAAATGAACTTTGGTAAACGGCATAAAAGCCAAGCTCTTTTTCACGGTGTCGGTGTACGTAAAATAATTTTCAGAAAGGGTATTTTTGTGGGCACTGCCTTCTTTTTTGTTTTGTAGTTTTTTAACCTCCAAAATAACTTTGCGCAACGGCAATCGCTTGTCGATGTTAAACAACCAGTTGGTGGAACTGATGGAGTTGTTTCGGTTTACATCGACTATGGTATCTTTTTCTTCTAATTTAAAAAAGAAATAAATCGGCGAATGGTCTTTAACATCCGCCACCAAAGTCTCTTTGGCTACCGGCAATAGTACTTCCTTATCGTCACCACAAGAAAGGAACAGCATTGTAATTAGTAGTAAGGCAATATTCTTCATAATCAATTTGGGATTTCTGTTTGGGCTTCGAAGTTTCGGGATAATTCTTGGAACAAAGTAACACATTCTACTGCTTCTTTCACATCATGCACACGGAGAATTTGTGCCCCTTTTTGCAACGCAACGGCATTGAGAAAGGTAGTGCCGTTAAGTGCCGAATCGGGGGTTCCGTGTAACGTTTTGTAAATCATGGACTTTCTCGAAACACCCACCAACATAGGCAAATGAAGGTTTTGAAATAGTTCGAGATTATGCATCACTTCAAAATTTTGCGCGGTGGTTTTGGCAAATCCGAATCCGGGATCAATTATCAAATCGTTGATACCAAAACGTCTGGCTGTCGCAATTCTCTCGGAAAAATAAAACAACATCTCTTTCAGGATATCATCATAGGTTGTGAACTGCTGCATGGTTTGCGGGGTTCCTCGCATGTGCATCATAATGTAAGGTACCTGATAGGCCGCGACCGTGGACAACATGGTATCGTCTAAATGTCCGGCTGAAATATCATTAATCATACAAGCGCCATAATCTAAGGCTTGTTGGGCCACCGCAGCACGAAAAGTATCCACAGAAAGTAAGGCTTCAGGGAAGTGCTGTAACACCAATTTTACGATGGGTAATAATCTTTCGATTTCGGCTTCCTCCGAAACAAAATCGGCCTTGGGCTTACTCGAATACGCACCAATATCGATAAAAGTTGCACCGACTGCCAGCATACTTTCGACACGTTGGAGTATGGCTTTTTCGTTATTGTATGTTCCACCGTCAAAAAAAGAATCGGGTGTCACATTCAGTATCCCCATGACTTTGGGCAACGACAAATCGATTAATTTTCCGCGACAGTTAATGGTCATCACAAATTAAGTTAGTTATAAGATGAAGTCCTTTGAACTTCAATCTTTATTCTTTACTTTTGACACGGTACCTTCTCTTTTTGGAAGATATCCTTTTAAAAAATTGACACAAAGATACACTGAAATGAGTAAAACTGCTCAAGAATATGATAAGGTTATTGCAATTTGCAGACAACTTTACATCAATAAAATGAAAGACTACGGTAGTGCTTGGCGCATTTTGCGATTACCGTCGCTTACCGATCAAATTTTTATCAAAGCACAACGCATTCGCAGCTTACAGCAAAATGAAATCCGCAAAGTGGATGAAGATGAAACCGGAGAATTTATTGGGATTATTAACTATTGCATTATGGCTTTAATTCAACTGGATTTGGGCGTGGTAGAGCAACCCGATTTGGATGTGGCCAAAGCTACGGAGTTATATGATGCCAAAGTGGCGCTGACCAAATCGCTTATGGAAGCCAAAAACCACGATTATGGGGAAGCTTGGCGAGACATGCGTGTAAGTTCGCTCACCGATTTGATTTTACAAAAACTTTTGCGGGTCAAACAAATTGAAGACAATCAGGGAAAAACCCTGGTTTCGGAAGGCATCGATGCCAACTATCAAGACATGATAAACTATTCGGTCTTTGCCTTAATTTTGATGGGTTTCGGACAATAACTATACGCACCAAATTATAACACTATGAATTCAAAAAACAACATTGCTTGGGGAATACGATGGATCATTGCTATTCTTTTCTTACTTTCGGCAGTAGCCAAGTTATATCCGTCGCCTTACTTTGCGATTTCCACTTTTGAAGTAAAACAATTGTACCCGATGGGGTTCTCAGAAGGATTTGCCCCTTTCTTTTCCAGAATCTTAATCGGAATTGAATTCGCTTTGGGTATTTTAATTCTGCAAAAAAACTTTTTACGAAGCATCGTCATCCCGGCCACGATTTTATTGTTGGCAGTTTTTACCACGCATTTAATGATTGAAACCATTCAAAACGGTGGCAATTCGGGGAACTGCGGGTGCTTTGGAAGCCTATTACCAATGACTCCTATAGAGGCTATCGTCAAAAACGTAGTTGCTATCATTTTATTGATTTGGTTGGTCATCATTATGCCGAAATCCAACGAAAGACACGATAACTTTTGGGTCCTTACCACCACAACTTTCGCGGCTATATTGATGCTTTTTATGTTGGCTCCTATCCAACCGGTGGAATCTGATTTTTCGGTTTCAACACCTGAAGAAACAGTAGCAGACACTACCGAAACGGCCCCGGTAACCCTACCACAAGAGGTTGAAAAACCTACTATAGACACAGCAAAAAAAGAAATCGAAAAAGCGGTGGAAGTGAAAGCGGAACCTACTGAACCCGCTCCGAAAAAATCGGGGTATGCTTCCTATTTCTCTCATATTGACAAAGGTCGAAAAACACTTTGTTTTTTTGTGCCGGGCTGTGATCATTGCCGAGTGGCTGCCAAAGAACTTACCGAACTCAAAAAGAAAAATAAAAACTTTCCGGAAATCTCTATTATTTTTATGAATGAAGAAGCCGATTTAATTCCGGCCTTCTTCAAAGAAGCCGGAGCCGAATATCCGTACAAGATTATAGAGGTAATTCCGTTTTGGAAAGTCTTGGGTTCGGGCAAAGATACACCGGGTGTGAAATATTTGTGGAACGGTAATGAATACAAATACTATTGGGGAATTAACGACAACAAATTTGACCCGGTAGATTATGAGAAACTAATTCATAAGACCTACTCTGAATTAAAAAAGTAAGTTCATTTTAAGATTGAAGTTAATATTGTAAAAAAAGCTTCGATTTATTTTAATATTTTTATGGCATTGCTGTTCATGGTATTGGGAATTATTTGATTACCATGAGCCCCGATGAAACTAAAATTGCCGGAATTCCATTTTAAATACTGATTGGTTTGTCAGGTGTTTTTATAAAAAGGTTGCTTTGCTGAAGTGAATTAATCGACTAAAAACTGTTTCGTAAATAATTTTAATATTTACTGTATGATAAAATATATAATGTCCCGAAGAGTAAATGAAAGAGGCCTCATCGGTATTGGTCTTTGCATTATTGTTTTTGTTTTGGGCTACTTTGTGCTGAATCACGTTTCTACCCTAGAAGATCCGCCTCTGGGAAACACTATTTACATTCTAATCGGAAGTGCCCTGACCTTCCTTTCCATCCTTGGGGTTATTCTGATTTTGAAATACATGTATGATAACAAAAAAAGAAAAGAACGAAAAGAGCGAAAACGGAGAAATCATAAGCTTTTTTATCTGAAGGACTCCAACCGAAGCCGATCAAAAAGCAAGACCAAAACGAATGCGTCGCTTTAACCAAATAACTGACTGAAAATGAAAAAAGTACTTTTTATAATTATTGCTGTAGTCGCAGTGTTTGCTTTCACTAACAAACAAAAAACAGAATTTTCCAAAGAGAGTTTAAGTCAAAAACTCATAACGTCCGACAGCACACAAATAACTTTTAAAGAGATTTTAGCCCAACACAAAGGAAAAACGACCGTCATAGAAGTTTGGGCTTCTTGGTGCAGCGATTGTGTGAAAGCCATGCCCAAAGTAAAAGACATGCAAGCCAATCACCCAAAAGTGGACTATGTTTTTATCTCCATGGACAAAGCTTTTGATAAATGGAAAAACGGTATTGCCAAACACGAATTGAAAGGAGCACATTACTGGGCAACCGATGGTATGAAAGGAGCATTCGGAAAATCAATCGACTTAGATTGGATTCCGAGATACATTATCTTAGATAAAAAAGGAAAAATAATTACGTACAGAGCTATCGAAACTGATTTCGATCAAATCAATGCCACCCTAAAAACGTTAGAATAATGAGACAAAAGATTGTTGCCGGTAATTGGAAAATGCACAAAAATGCCGAAGAGACCGAAGATTTATTGAATGAATTAATTGACAAACTACCCAACGATGTGGAAGCACAAATCATAGTGGCGCCAACATTCATCAATTTGGCTTCTGCTGTCGACCATTTGGAGTTTACCAATATAGGCGTGGCCGCACAAAACATGCATCAAAATGAAAGCGGTGCCTACACCGGTGAAATCTCTGCCGATATGCTGAAAAGCGTTGGAGTTAATATTGTGATTCTAGGTCACTCCGAAAGAAGAGCTTATTTTCATGAAACGGATACTATCCTGGCTCAAAAAGTAACCACCGCACTCAAACACGATATGAACGTTATTTTTTGTTTTGGAGAGGAATTAAAAGACCGACAAAACAAACAACACTTTAATGTAGTGGAAAACCAATTACGCGATGGCCTTTTTCATATTGAAAACCGCGATTGGGAACAAATTGTTTTGGCCTACGAACCCGTATGGGCCATTGGAACCGGAGAAACTGCTACGCCAGAACAAGCTCAGGAAATGCACGAATTTATTCGTGAAACCATTCGTAAAAGATACGGTAGCGATATTGCCGAAAATGTCTCAATTTTGTACGGTGGTAGCGTGAAACCGGAGAATGCCAAAGAAATTTTTTCTAAACCCGATGTTGACGGTGGACTCATTGGTGGTGCCGCACTGAAAGCCGATGACTTTGCCGCTATCGTCAGCGCTATATAATACAGCCTACCTCTTTTAAACATAAACCTTTCAATAAAATGAAAGGTTTTTTTTATATTTAAAATTATTTTAATGTATTTAATCGGTTTTATTTGCATTTAATCGATTATGTTTCTATTTTTACGGCACCCTAAATCACACAAAACAATGAAAACAAAACTTTTGCTGTTTCTTTTTCTATCCATTAGTGGTACCGTATTGGCTCAAATTGATACCCAAAAGCGATTCCAGTCTGATTCCAGAAAGTACTATGTTTGGAGTGCTGAGCATGAAAAATACGAAATGATTGAAACCGAATACGAAAACACGGTGATTGACATTCGGGAAATCGGTTCTAAAACCAACGGTTACATTGTAATCAGTATGATTGATAACGGTGTCGCTCGGTTGCATCACGGCTCGATATATGAGTTTGCACAAACCAGTGAAAATGAAGGTACTTGGCTCATTCGTTCCAAATATATGAGAGCCAAATTAACGTACAACGCTAAAGAAAACACCATTACGTACTTGTATGATGCCGATAATAAAAGGTACCGCAAACTAATGATCTTTACTGTTTCACCCGATGAATTCCCTAATGCCAGCTTGAAGGCCATCGTAAAAACGGATTAAAAGTTTTTAGCAAATGACTTTACACAAATGGCGTTGATAGTTACCTTTGCAAAAAAGTGAATCATGTCAAATAGCTATTTAGGGTATCATTTTTCGGTGGAACCCAAAGACCCGAGCAATCGCGAACAGGCGAAGCAATTGGGTTCGGAAATCTTAATCGCAGAATTGGGTGAAAAACCGTTTGAAAGTTTTATTGAAACCGATAATGGTTTTAGTGCCTACATTCAGAAAGATCTTTGGACTGAAGATATTCTTGATGACATTTTTCTGTTAACTTCTCCCGAGTTTACCATTTCATTCACTATTGAAGAAATCGATCAAGTGAATTGGAACGAAGAATGGGAAAAAAACTTTGAACCCATTGATGTGGACGGCAAGTGCCACGTCCGTGCGCCTTTTCATCCTAAAACCAACGCCGAGTTTGATATTGTGATTGAACCGAAAATGAGTTTCGGTACCGGTCATCACGAAACTACACACATGATGATTCAGCACTTGTTAGAAACCGATGTTACCGGAATGAAAACCTTAGACATGGGCTGCGGCACAGCTATTTTAGCCATTTTAGCCGAAATGAAAGGCGCCAAACCTATTGATGCCATTGACATTGACAACTGGTGTTATTTGAATTCCATCGAAAATGCCGAACGCAATAATTGCCAAGAAATAACCGTGTACGAAGGTGATGCCGAATTACTGAAAGGTAAAAAATACGACCTCATTATTGCCAATATCAATCGCAATATTTTATTAAATGACATGCAACAATATGTGGATTGTTTGAACCCAAATGGTATCCTGTTGTTGAGTGGATTTTACACTGAAGACATTCCTTTTATTGACACGTCTTGTACCGAAAAAGGATTGACTTTTGTTAAGCAATTCGAAAAAAACAATTGGGTTTCTCTGAAATACCGTTATTAACAGAACGTTCCTAGTTTAGCCAATCGAACCGAAACCTTAAACTCGAAACCGAATACATGAACACGATAGAAAAAGTACAAGAAGACGTATTAGTAGAAGAATTAGTGGGTACCAACAACGAAATTGTGTTGTACAATGACGATGTAAATACTTTTGATCATGTAATTGACACCTTAATTCGCGTATGCCAACACACTGCCGAACAAGCCGAGCAATGTGCTATAATTGTACATTATAAAGGAAAATGTACCGTAAAAACAGGTGCTTATGATGAACTCAAACCACAATGCACCCAATTATTGGAAGCCGGTTTGAGTGCCGAGATTATTTAGGCTTTAAACTTCCAGTCAAATTCGTCGTTGTCTTTGATAATGGCTCCGATTTCTACTCGAATAACTACTCCGTACTCTGATTGTAAGATAAGCCAATTGCTTTCGTTGAAATGATTTTCAAAAGAGTCAAAATCTTCAACAGACCAGGCTTTAAAAGGCAATGATTGTTTCACTTCTTCAGTCTTTCTTCCCATTACTTGCTGCTCTAAAATAGTCACTTCAGGGTTCGAACAACTGATATAGCCTAAACGAAAATCTTCATCGGCATAAAAAGTCAAACTCCATTGGAACGTGTTGTACATTACTATCACATTCCCATCTTCATCCTTATACTGTTTATCGGGTTTGCCGTAAATAGCCTCCACATGGTTTTGTTGCATTCCGAAAAGTAACTTTTCGATACCGTTTTTGAGATGGATTGTCATAACCTACTTTTAATATTCAAAGGTTCCAAACTCACTTTTTATGGTGAGTTTTTTATTTTCAGAAGCCGCTACCCTTCCAACAATTTTGGCTGAGACACCAAAGGACTCTGAAATACTTATAATATCAGTGGCTATTTCCTGCGGTACATATAATTCCATGCGATGTCCACAATTGAATACCTGGTACATTTCTTTCCAATCGGTTTTGGAATTTTCTTGAATCAATTTGAACAACGGCGGTACCGGAAACAAGTTATCTTTAATCACATGAACATTGTCGACAAAATGCAGCACTTTAGTTTGCGCACCACCACTGCAATGTACCATGCCATGGATGTCTTTTGGGGTATATTTATCTAAAATAGCTTTGATAATCGGCGCATAGGTTCGGGTAGGCGACAACACTAATTTCCCGGCATCGATAGGGGAACCTTCCACGCTATCGGTTAATTTAGTAGTTCCCGAATATACTAACTCGGTCGGTACAGCCGCATCAAAACTCTCCGGATATTTTTGGGCCAAATATTTCGCAAAAACATCATGACGCGCCGAAGTTAATCCATTACTTCCCATACCACCGTTGTAACTTTTTTCGTATTGAGCCTGACCGAAAGAAGCCAAACCCACAATCACATCACCGGGTTGGATGTTGGCATTATCAATCACATCACTGCGCTTCATGCGTGCCGTTACAGTAGAATCGACAATGATGGTGCGCACTAAGTCGCCCACATCGGCGGTTTCGCCACCGGTAGAATGGATGGTTACTCCAAATGCCTTAAGCTCTGCGATTAGCTCTTCAGTCCCGTTGATAATCGCCGAAATGACTTCGGCCGGAATTAGATTTTTATTTCTTCCGATAGTAGAGGATAACAAAATATTATCAGTAGCACCTACGCACAATAAATCGTCGATATTCATGATTAGGGCATCTTGCGCGATTCCTTTCCAAACCGAAATATCCCCGGTTTCTTTCCAATACAGATACGCCAAAGACGACTTGGTTCCGGCTCCGTCGGCATGCATAATCAAACAATAATCCTCATCATAGGTTAAATAATCCGGAACAATTTTGCAGAAAGCTTTGGGAAATAATCCTTTATCGATGTTTTTGATGGCATTGTGCACATCTTCTTTGGAAGCCGAAACTCCGCGCAGATTGTAGCGTTTGCTGTTATCAGAACTCATTGTGTAGTGTTGTGTTGTTGTGGCGCAAAGATAATTTGAAAATGTGTCAATTGGAAGATTTGAAGATGAAATTTCATTTATTTGAATGGATATTACTTTCAAATTCTCAAATCCTCCGATTCTCAAATCATTTTTCAATTATCAAAATTTCGACACGGCGGTTTTCATCCGCTTCCGCCTCGGTTCGTTCGGGAATACGATGAATCGGACGTGAAACGCCATAGCCTTTGAATTTCATTCGCTTTCTGTCGATTTTATTGCGCAGCAAATAATTGTAAATCGCTCGCGCTCTTGCCGTAGAAACGTCATTTCTGTCTTCCACCGTTTGGCAACAAATATGACCTTGGATTTCGATTTTGATGTTTGGATTTTCCTCGAGCGCACAGAGCAAATCATACAAGGTAGTTTCTGATTTAGGCACAATTCGCGCCGAATTATTAAAAAAGTATAGGTTAGGTAACTTGATGGTCTCGCCTACTTTGGATTCCTTTATCTTTTTAATCAATTCGTTTTCGGGAACTACGGGCGCTGCTTCAGTGTAAAAAATGGTGACTTTTCGGTTCTCGGCTTGGACTTTAGATTGCTTAAATTCTTTTCCGAACGCTACTTTTTCTAATACTTGACTGAATTTCAAACCACTTTTTTCCAAAAGTTCGCGCACACTTTCGATGCGTCGTTCGGCCAACTTCCTGTTGTAATCTTTGGTATCGATACTATCGCAAAACCCTTGCAATTTGGTAATTTCAATGTTTCTATGGTTGGCTATCCATTGATTGAGCTCGAGTATCGAACTCGGATTGGGAAAATCTTTGTTGAAATCGAAAAAAACTACAAACTGCTTTTGAGAAAATCCCAAAAGCGGCAGCAATAAAATCCATATAACCGCGATTTTTTTCATGCTAATTCGCTACAATTAAAATTTCCACACGTCTATTGGCGGCTCGCTCGGCTTCATTTTTCTCGGGTAACGGATAAATGGGCTGTGTACTTCCGAAACCTTTATAGGAAAGACGCGCCGGATAAATTTGATTGGCCACCAAAAAATTATAAATGGCCTTAGCCCGTTGCGTAGACAAATCGAGGCGATCAGTAGGCATGCAACACAAATGGCCGTGAATTTCTATTTTCAATTGCGGATTGTTTTGCAATACCAATAGCAGTTCATACATTTTTCCACGGGATTCGGGGACAACCGCAAAAGTATTCACGATAAAATTGAGGTTGTCAATTTTGAGTTTTTCCCCGGGTTGTGCATGACCGACTTTGTTCATAAACGCACGATCGAGTTTAAACTCTGACTTGGTGCCGTTGGGATTTTCAAAAACCAAGGTTTCGGGATAGTTGATTTCGGGCTTGGCTTCTTCCGGTGCTTTTTCTTCTTGAATTCCCAAAATCTCATTTTCCCGAAGAATATCTTTTTCTAAAATATAATAGACGGTAACCTTTCGGTTTTCGGCTTTATTGGCCGACTGTTGAAACTTTTCACCAAAACTCAAGGTTTTAAAATCGTCTCGAATTTTGATTTGACCTTTGACAATTCCGTAAACAAAATCGACTCTTTTGCGGGCCAAGGTATCGTTGAATCCGGTGGTACCGTCTTCATCGGTAAACCCATGAATGGCAACAATTTTATTGTTGTTATTGGTTAAAATCCATTGGTTTAACTTATTCGTCTCCTTTTTATTCAGCTCAAATTTATTGCTGTCGAAATAGAAACTAATCTGTTCTTGGGCAGACAATTCTACACCGCAAATAAGAATAAAAAGAATACTGATTTTGCGTAACATGGGTTAGAGATATTTAGTATAACGAAGTTACGCCATTTTTAATATAAAAACACCCGACAATTTTAAAAACTGTCGGGTGTATAAGCTGTAGAATCAGAAAAATTATCGGGTAAACAACAGTTCTCTGTATTTGGTTAATGTCCAAATTTCGTCGTCAACCAAGAGTTCTAATTTATCACAATGCTCGCGGATAATTTCAAAGTAAGGCTTGACTTTATCGCAATAGGCTTCGGCCATTTTTTGAGCATCGGTTAAAGCATTGGCTTTTTTACGAGCTTCAGTCATGGCTTCTACATTCGTATTAATACCTTCGATATGGGCAGAAATTTCTTTGATTAAGAAAATTTGCTCTTTGGCAATTTTCTCAAAATCTTTACCAAAGATTTCTTTTAAGCCACGCACATTTTCGATAAGCGTATTTTGATAACGGATAGCGGTTGGAATCACGTGATTACGAGCAATATCCCCTAGAACGCGACCCTCAATTTGGATTTTTTTGGTGTATTCTTCCAATTCAATTTCGTATCGCGCTTCCACTTCTACATGATTCATCACATTCAAATCGTGAAACAATTCCAATGCTTTTTTAGAAACCTTCGCTTTTAAAGCAGCCGGAGTCGTTTTATGATTACTTAAGCCGCGTTTTTTAGCCTCTTTTTCCCAAGCATCACTATAGCCGTCACCTTCGAAAAGAATATTCTTGGTTTGTTTGATGTATTCTCTCAACACGTTGAAAATAGCCTCATCTTTCTTTAAATCTTTTTTCTCAATTAAAGTGTCCACTTCTTTTTTGAATTCTTTCAATTGTTTGGCCACAATAGAATTTAAGGTAGTCATGGCATTGGCACAGTTGGCTGAAGAACCAACGGCGCGGAATTCAAATTTATTTCCGGTAAAAGCAAACGGAGAGGTTCGGTTTCGATCGGTATTGTCTAACAATACGTCCGGAATTTTACCTACTACATTTAATTTTAAATCGGTTTTTTCTTCCGGAGACAGTTTTCCTTTGGTAACACCTTCCAATTCTTCAAGAACTTTGGTTAACTGCGCTCCGATGAATACCGAAATGATGGCCGGAGGTGCTTCATTAGCTCCCAATCGGTGGTCATTGCTGGCCGTAGCAATAGAAGCTCTTAATAATTCTTCATATTCTTGTACCGCTTTGATGGTATTGATAAAGAAAGACAAAAATTGCAAATTGCTCATGGGTGTTTTGCCCGGAGACAATAAATTGACACCGGTGTCGGTAGCCAATGACCAGTTGTTGTGCTTTCCGGAACCGTTTACTCCTTTAAAAGGTTTTTCGTGGAATAACACTTTAAAGTCATGGCGCTCTGCTACTTTCGACATTACATCCATCAATAAAGAATTGTGATCTACGGCCAAATTTGTTTCTTCGAAAATAGGAGCCAACTCAAACTGATTAGGCGCCACTTCATTGTGACGGGTTTTTACCGGAATACCGAGATACATACACTCTTCCTCTAATTCTCGCATAAAATTTAAGGCACGAGACGGGATAGACCCAAAGTAATGATCGTCTAATTGTTGTCCTTTAGCAGAAGTATGACCCAACAAGGTACGCCCGGTTAACAGTAAGTCGGGACGAGAATTGGCCAATGAACTATCTACCAAGAAATACTCTTGCTCCCAACCTAAAGTAGCGGTTACTTTTTTTACATTTTTATCGAAATACTTACACACTTCTGTCGCGGCTTCATCCACTGCATTTAAGGCGCGCAATAATGGTGTTTTATAATCTAAAGCCTCGCCGGTATAACTGATAAATACCGTTGGAATACATAAGGTTGTGCCAAAGATAAACGCCGGTGACGTTGGATCCCAAGCCGTATACCCACGAGCCTCAAACGTATTTCGGATACCGCCGTTCGGGAAAGAAGAAGCGTCCGGCTCTTGTTGTACCAATTGTCCGCCACCGAATTTTTCTAACGGGTCGGAACCATCGTAGGAAGTTTCAAAAAAAGCATCATGCTTTTCTGCAGTTGTTCCGGTCAAGGGTTGAAACCAGTGGGTATAATGTGTAACACCTTTGGCCACTGCCCACTCTTTCATACCCATGGCAATATAATCGGCTAACTTTCTGTCAATTTTAGTTCCATGCTGTATGGCATCTTTTACACCTTTATAAGCATCGGGAGTTAAAAACTGCCTCATGGCTTTATCATTAAACACATTAGAACCGAAGATAACCGATTTTTTATCGGTTTCTTCAAATTTCACAGGCTTTCTGTCTGCTGCATCTTTTAATGCTTGGAAACGTAAAGTTGACATAAAAATTATTTTTTTTTAATTATACCCTTAATATTTTGATGCAAATATAGCAATATTTGTTTTTAAAAATAAAGTACCCCCTATTTTTTTTAGGGGTATTTTATTTTAAACATTTTTTGTGTCCATTTATTTTCTTTAGGACTCGTTAATTGTACAGCATTGAAAATACAAACCACTATATTTGTAGCAACTAAATAGATACATTATGACCGTTTGGATTATTTTTCTTGGCTTTATTTTTCTTTTTCTGGCTCTCGATTTGGGTGTTTTTAATAAAAATCCACACATCATTAAACCCAAAGAGGCCGGAATGTGGACCGCCATTTGGGTTACACTTTCATTCATATTCAGTATTGTAGTGAATTGGCTATACAGCAATGAGTACATTGCCAATCCAACCGGTATTAAGCCAGCGGTAGCGTCGATGAAGTTTATAACGGGTTATTTGATAGAACTCTCGTTGAGTGTGGACAATATATTTGTGATTGCGGTCATTTTTGCTTCATTCAAAATTCCGCAAAAATACCAGCACAGGGTATTGTTTTGGGGAATTATTGGCGCTATTGTTTTTAGAGGATTGATGATTTTCTTTGGCGTAATTCTGATTAATAAATTCTCTTGGATGACTTATTTATTCGGAGCATTTTTAATTTTTACCGCTTTCAAAATGTTATTTAAAGGAGAGGAAGAAGAGTTCAATCCGAAAAAATCATTTGTATACAGAAATCTAAGAAAAATAATGCCGATTACGAGTCATGCCGATGGGGAACATTTTTTTGTAAAAAGAAGACACATCACTGCAGCAACACCACTTTTTGTTGCATTGATTGTTATCGAAGTAATGGATATGCTTTTTGCATTGGATAGTGTTCCTGCTATTTTGGCGATTACCTCTGATCCTTTTTTAGTGTTTAGCTCTAATATTTTTGCAATCTTGGGACTTCGGTCGATGTATTTCTTTTTGGCCAACATGCTCGAAAAATTCAGCTATTTGGAATATAGTTTGATTGCTATATTGACATTTGTTGGCGTTAAAATGCTCATTATTCATTACTATAAATTTCCGGAGTGGGTCTCCTTAGGTTTCATCGCATTCTCGTTATTAATCGGAATTATTGTTTCCATCAAAAGAAGCGAATCAAAATAGGTTGCAATACCTTTTAAAATAAAAAACCTCTTCATAATGAAGAGGTTTTTTTGTTAAATTATAGTCGGAAAGTTTTATCTTTTGATGACTTTAAGTGTTTTTACTTCATCACCTTGACCAACAACTACGTTATAAACTCCTGACGGATAACGCTCACCTATTTTAATTTCTGATGTTTCAGCAGGATTAACTTCTCTGGTTTCGATAAGTCTACCTACCATATCATAAATTGCAATAGTCACTTTAGTTGTTTTAGCATTCGTCAAGACTACATTGAAGTTCTCAGAATAAGGGTTAGGATATATTCTAACACCCATACCGGCTTCAACGCTAGCAATTGTTTTTACATCTTCTTGTCTTTCTGTAGAAGGCATTGAAGTTCCGACAAATACTCTACATTCGTCAAATCCTCTGTTGATAGCATCTACCGCTTGGTTCACCTGAGATGGTGTTAAACCTCCGATACTCTCACCTCCTAAGGCTCTGTTAGCTAATACTAATAAATTACCCACATTAGCTCCACCATTCGCATTTAAGTAATTGATGACAGCCTGAGGAATGGTAAACAGTTGTTCAGTTCCGGCAACCGGCACACTAGAACCACATGTTTGAGTATCAGCTGTTACAAAAGTACTTGACAAATTAAAGTCTGCTAAATCTTCACCATTCAATTGCATATTGAAGAACAAGGTCATGGTCTGACTCAACAACACATTGTTAATTCCGCCTCTTTTTGCTCTGTTAGTACTCAACGGATTGCTGTCTGACCATGTTGAATAATCGTCATAAGTAGCAAATCCAACTAAAGCTCTCGGCGTACCACCTCCCGGCAACATTTTAAAGATATTATTACTAG
Organism: Flavobacterium sedimenticola; assembly: GCF_030053345.1. Classification (GTDB taxonomy): domain Bacteria; phylum Bacteroidota; class Bacteroidia; order Flavobacteriales; family Flavobacteriaceae; genus Flavobacterium; species Flavobacterium sedimenticola. The sequence continues at coordinate 819 of NZ_JASGBP010000010.1, read as the reverse complement.
TAATATTATCTATTGTCAACGTGAAATAATTACCGGTTACAGTACTACCAAAGTTTACAGTTCCTCCTACACTATTAACCGCATTCATCATGATTGTTTTAGCATTTGAAGTCTCTCCCTCCGGAGTACAAGCAGCGCCATTCACATTACCATAATATCCTTGAGTATACGTACAATTAGCACATGGTGCCACCATGAATCTGGCGGTACAAGAAACAACCTGACAATTGTCAGTCACTGTAAATGTAACTACCAATGGTACTCCAGGTTCAGGTAATTGTAATTGAGATAAGTCAGTTACTGTTGCATTGGCACAACCTCCGGTGTAACCAAATGAATTTCTCCATTCATTGAAAATGAAATTAGCATCTTCACCGCAAGCTACTGTTCTGTCTGCTGGGCAGTTAATCTCAAGTTTTTGTGCCGGTATCACAGTAAACGACTCAGTCACTTCAGGAGAAGAACACAAATCATTCACAACGTAAGTTACCGTAGTTGTTCCTCCGCTACATAATGGCGGAGCTATTGGTGAACCATAATTACCTACTGGCGCACAACCTCCGGAAACATTAAACTGACTTAACCATGTGGCAAATACTGCATCCAATGCTGCCTGGTCGGTATAATCACAAGAACTAACCACTGCTGAATCCGGTGAATTGACAATTAATGCAGGAGCCACTGTAATGGTAAAGGTTCTGGTTACCGAACCACTGTAGCATTTATCACTTACATTGTAAACTACTGTAGTGGTGCCGCCCTCACACAAGCTTGGTGCTACCGGTTGTCCGGTGAAGCTGCCGCTTGGAGCACATCCGC
>NZ_JASGBP010000001.1 GCF_030053345.1 Flavobacterium sedimenticola | reverse complement strand
TCTCGATTAGCGGGTGCAAAAGTAAGCATCTTTTTTAAACTAACAAGTAATTTTAAAATTATTTTTGAATTTATTTTAAATTCCTCGTTTCACAGTTTTTCAAAGCACCATCCCTCTCTTGCGGGGTGCAAATATAGAAATCTTTTTTCCCTCTTTCCAAATATTTTTTGCCACTTTTTACATCTTTTTTACAAACCCCTGATTGCGCGTTTTTTACAAAGCAAATTTTTAAATACCCGCAACCGAAAAAAACCAAACCATCACCGCTTAGCCCCGATTGAAGCAACTACCATGCCTGACTTCGGCAGGCTTGTAGTGCGTAAAGCGGGAATACCGTATCCAAATATAACCCGAACCTTTCGCTCCTTAATCGAAACGTATGGATTGGGAAGGTGTAATTTTAGTAATAATATAGGAGGGCAACAGCAACACCAAAAGGCAAATAACTACGGTTCCCAAGTTGAGCAATAGGATATACCAGAGATTAATATCGACAGGCGCCACGTTGACATAGTAACTTTCGGGATTGAGTTTAACGATACCGAAATACTTTTGAAGCAACAAGAGGACGATGCTGATGGCGTTACCCCAAAGCAAGCCACGGCTGATAAGATGCAGCGCATTGTACAGGAAAATTTTTCGAACCGACCAATTGTTAGCCCCTAATGATTTTAAAATACCAATCATTTGGGTACGCTCTAAAATAAGCACTAACAGCGCCACCACCATATTAATAGTAGCCACGAGTATCATGACGATAAGAATAACAATGATGTTAACATCAAAGAGTTTGAGCCATTCGAAGATGTAATAAAATTTATTTTCTACGGTTTGAGAGTCGAGCGTAGAAGCGGTTTCATTGTACACTTCTTCCCCTTTTTGGCGGATTTGGGTAAAATCCTCGATGAAAACTTCGAAAGAACCCACTTGATCGGGCTTCCATTTGTTGATGCGTTGGATGTGGCGAATATCGCCTAGGATGTAGTTGGCGTCGAATTCCTGAAAGCCCGAATTGTAAATCCCGACAATTTTAAAATTGCGCAGGTTGTAGCCTTCATTGTTTTCTTTCATAAAATAGGTCACAAAGCGATCGCCGAGATGTAACCCGAGTCGGTCACAAAGGTATTGCGAAATAAGCACTTCCTCGTTGAGTGCGGCGTTAACTTGCGGGAAACGACCTTGGACTAAATATTCTTTTATATTGGCCGATTGATATTCTTTCCCGACACCTTTAAATATAATCCCCTCAAAAGCAGTGGCGGTTCGAATGATTCCGGCCTTACTCGCTACGGCCTGCACATGGGTAATTCCGCTAACATTGGTAAAAGCCGGATAAAAACTTTGACGAATGGAAATGGGTTGGGTACTGACATCGGAGTTGTTATCGTTGTAGCCGGTTATTATAATATGACCGTTGAAGGCCGATACTTTCTGGCGTATTTTTTGTTGCAAGCCAATACCGGTGGCCACGGAAACCACCATCATAATAATACCTAAAGCAATAGCCGTAACCGCAATTTTTATTATTGGTGCGGAAATACTACTTTTATGGTCTTTTGCGGAGACAAGCCTTTGGGCAATAAAATATTCTAATTTCAACGGTATGATTTCAAATTTGGTGTTCAAAAATACAGTTTTATTCTCGGTTTTGCTAATGGTTTCTTGCGGAAGCCAAAAGGGAAGAGAGATAACGAAAAAGGAAGAAGAAATGACTGAAGTCAAGACTCCGTCAACAGCAATACAAACGGGAGCCGACAACACGGCCGCTTACTTACCCTTATTAAAGGACAAAAAAGTGGGCATCGTAACCAATCAAACCGGGATACTTTCGAACAAGACTCATGTTGTCGATTATCTATTAACCCAAAAAATCAACCTCCTAAAAATTTATGCGCCCGAACACGGCTTCCGCGGGACAGCCGATGCCGGTGAACTGATTAAAGACGGCAAAGACACCCAAACCGGTTTGCCGATAATTTCGCTGTATGGCAACAATAAAAAACCAAAACCCGAACAGCTGGCCGGTATTGATGTGATGGTATTTGACCTGCAGGATGTGGGCGCTCGATTTTACACGTACATTTCTACGCTACATTATATTATGGAAGCCTGTGCGGAAAACAACCTTACACTGCTGGTTTTAGACAGACCGAATCCGAACGGCGGTATCGTTGACGGACCGGTTTTAGAAAAAGAACACAGCAGCTTTGTGGGCATGCATCCGATTCCGTTGTTACATGGTATGACTATTGGCGAATACGCTCAAATGATTAATGGTGAAAAATGGTTAAAAAACGGAGCAACGTGTCGCTTGACTGTAATTCCGTGTTTGAACTACCAACGAAGTAGGGCTTATTCGTTACCCGTAAAACCCTCGCCCAATTTACCGAACGATCAGGCTATAAATTTGTATGCCAGCCTGTGCTTGTTCGAAGGCACCAATGTGAGTGTGGGGCGTGGCACCGAGAAGCAATTCCAAATTTACGGTTCGCCTTTTTTACCGAAAAGCGACTTTAGTTTTACCCCGGTACCGAATTTCGGTGCCAAAGAACCGATGCATAAAAACCAATTGTGTTATGGCGAAGATTTGACTCAAATTCAAAGAGTGACCCGTTTGGAACTAAAATGGTTGATTAAAGCCTACAATACCACCTCAGACAAAACCAAATTCTTTAACGACTTCTTCACCAAATTGGCAGGTACCCCAAAATTACAACAACAAATTACAGACGGTGTTTCGGAAGCCGACATCCGAAAAACATGGGAAAAAGGATTGGCTGATTTTAAAACCATGCGACAACCTTATTTGATTTACCAATAAAAATCTGATTTTCAATGCATTATTTAGTACATTTAGCTTACTAAATAATTGCTTATGAATCAACCTGTTGCTGCCGGCTCACGTTCTCCAATTTTAGACATCCTCAGAGGCATTGCGCTGTTTGGCGTTTTTATATCCAACTTAGGTGTTTTTTCGGGGTATGTTTTTTTGACTTTCAAACAAAAAAACGACCTGCCTACAGCCGAAGCCAATCGGATATACGATTTTATTCATTTTGCTTTTATAGACGGGAAATTCTATTCTATTTTTTCACTTCTGTTTGGCATTGGCTTTGCGGTTTTCTTAACCAAATCAAAAGGCATCCTCATCTTTTACAAAAGACTGATTATCCTTATCGGAATAGGATTGGCACATGCTTTTTTGTTGTGGGAAGGCGACATTTTATTGTTGTATGCTCTATTGGGATTGTTGCTGCCGCTTTTTGCCAAATTATCGAATAAGTCGATTCTGGTTATTGCGGTTTGTTTGATTTTGAGTCCGATTCTTTTAGACGCAACTCGAGAACTCAGCCATGGCAAGTTCGCCCCTGAAATGTACTTTTATAAAAGAGGAGGCGAAGTCGATAAAAAAATGGGCATTGCTTCCAACACTGACTTTATTGTTTTAGTTCAAAAGGCCGATTATTCTCAAATTAAGGATTTATTGGTGTCCGGATTTTATTACCGTTGGGGCGGATTATTCGAGTCGAATCGATTTCCTAAAGTTTTGGCGCTGTTTCTGATAGGCATGATGATTGGTCGGAACCGATGGTATGAACATCTAAACGAGAAAAAATCGTTTCTGATTCGGTTTCGAAAGCAAATGTTTCTTTTAGGTTTTCCAACAACCTTACTCTTTGGATACATCAACGTATTTGTGAAAGATGTTCCTCAAGTACTGGAGGCGGCTACCTATGCGTTGAGTGTGATTCCGATGGCTTTTGTTTACGTGTGCAGTATTGTTTTACTGTATATGAGAAATGCCAATACTTTCACTTTTTTTGGTTTTGTCGGTAAAATGACGCTCACCAATTATATCTTACAAAGTAGCTCGGCATACTTATTTTTTTACGGAACCGGACTCGCATTATTCGGCAAAACCGGTTCGGTATTCTTTCCGCTGATTGCCATAAGTTTCTATGCGTTGCAAGCTTTCTTAAGTCGGTTGTGGTTGCGCTATTTTGAATTTGGTCCGTTGGAGTGGATTTGGCGACAACTTACCTACGGCAAATGGATTCGGCTGACCAAAGTGCATTAAACTTCTACTACGATATTCGGATTGATTTTGAGCAGTTCTGCAATAAACTCGGCTCTTTTCTTAGGTGAAATCAACACTTCATCAAATTTATTGTAGGTCACCGCTATACGATCTAATGATAAGGCCGGTGAACTCAACGGATTGTTAGTGCTGTAGATTTTTTTGATTTTCAGGATATCAATTTTAATCCACCAAATGATAAGAAACTGACCGTCGATTTTGTATTTAATCGATTTAAACATCAAAAAAATTAAGCTGATTAGCCCGAAAAAAACAAGAGACAGGAAATAGTCTTTTGTTATGATTCCTTCCACAATCGGATAACAAAAAAGAACGCCGATTACGATAATCAACCACCAGTCGATTTTAGATTTGTAAACAGTCATTTTATAAGGGTAATTTTTTCTTCATAGCTTCCACAATATTATAAGCGACCGGACAAATAGCCACATTCTTCAGCGTCAAATCGGAAATTTGTTGGAACTTTTTTCGGTCGGTGTGCGGAAACTCTCGACACGCTTTGGGTCGCACTTCGTAAATCATACAATGATTTTCAGCATCCAAAAACGTACAAGGCACTCTTTGCAACACATAATCGTTGTCTTCGTCGATACGCAAATAACGGTCAATAAACTGCTGCGGTTTTTGTTTGAGATGCTTGGCAATTCGTTCGATATCAGCCAAGGTAAACAACGGTCCGGTGGTTTTACAACAATTGGCACACGTCAAACAATCGGTTTTCCTGAATTCGGCTTCATGCAACTCCTGCATCACATAATCCAAGTTTTTCGGCGTTTTCTTTTTGAGCTTATCAAAATACTTTTTGTTTTCGATATGCTTATCTTTGGCTAACTTTTGAATGCTATTTAAAATTTGTTTCAAGTTTCAGGTTTGACGTTGGATACCGCAAAGTTAAGAACTTTGAAACTTGAAACCTGAAACCTGAAACTAAAATTAATGAAAGACGTATTCGGCCAGGCTCTACTCGATTTCCAAACCAACCATGCTCCGGAAGATTTGATTACCGAAACCAACATTTCGGAAGCGGACACCATGAGCGTGGCGTATCTTTTTCGCACCTACAACGACATGCCGAAAATCGAAAAAAAAGCATTGCAACTCGCCAAAGGTAAAATCCTCGATGTGGGTTGCGGTGCCGGAAGTCACAGCCTTTATCTTCAGCAAAAAGGATTCGAGGTTACCGCTATCGACATCTCGCAAAACGCCATAAAAGCTTGTCAGTTGCGCGGGGTAAAAAACGCCAGGGCACAACATCTACTGGAATTGGAAAACGAATCCTTCAACACCATACTGTTGCTCATGAACGGTACGGGCATCTTCGGAACCCTGGCCCAAACCACAAAATACCTGCAGAAGTTGAAATCGCTTTTAACGCCCAACGGGCAAATTTTGATTGACAGTTCCGATATCATTTACATGTTTGACCAAGACCAAGACGGTGCCTATCTGGTACCGGCCGATGGCTACTACGGCGAATTGACCTTTACCGTTCATTACAAAGGCCAAACCGAAGACCCGTTTCCGTGGCTGTATCTCGATTACAATACGCTGCAAAACGCGGCGCATGCCAATGGGTTGCAGTGCGAACTGCTCCTCGAAGGCGATCATTTCGATTATTTGGCGCGACTTACCGTATAATTTTTTCTTATTTAGAAGCTGATTCCGGCTATCCGTTCTATCTTTTTTGTTTTGCCCATAGCTTTGTCAGGCTGAGCCTGTCGAAGCCTTGTCGGATGCAAAACAAAAAAGGATGCCACTCCTATCCGGGCTAGGGCCTTAGCGTTCTATCAAATCGGAGGTGTTCAGAATGTCCTCCAAAGCTTCGTACAGCACTTCCAAATCTTTTTGCGAATTGTACACATTAATCGAATACCGCAAATACACTTCTCCGTTCAACGGCATCACCGGAATTTGGATTTTATAACGGTCATACAACACGTCTTTCAATTCCGCCAGTCGCGATGTTTTTACCGGAATGCTGGCCATCTGCCCTAAAAACTCCTCCGTAATCGGCGCTAAAGGTTGGGTTTGCAGCAAATCGCAAAAGCGTTGGTAGTGGTCAAAAACCAATTGTTTGCATACTTTGGAAGTGGCTTTCCAATGCTGTTGCTCTAAGAATTCGATTACAGTGGGCGTACACAAATACGCCGAAAAATCGTTGGTACCCTGGTATTCATGGTAATCCAAAAACCGGCTCTCACCGGGCGCCACACTTTCATAACCCCAACTCACCACCAACGGATCCAAATCGTCCTGAAATTCTTTTTTAACGTACAAAAACGAACTGCCTTTAGGCGCTAACATCCATTTGTGTAAGGTTCCGGTATAAAAATCCGGATTCAAATCGGTTATATTCAAATCGATGTGACCCGGAACATGCGCACCATCCACGATAGTAATTAGGCCCAGCTCCTGCGCTTTATCACAAATCTCTTTCACCGGAAAAATCAAAGCAGTCGAACTGGATATGTGATTTAAAAAAACGACTTTGGTATTGCTGCTATAGCCTTTCCAGAACTCTTCAATGATTTGTTCTTTAGAAACAATGGGCAAACTTATGGGCTGGCGAATGTATTTGGCACCCGTTTTTCGGCAATAAAAGTTCCAGGTTCTGTCCATAGCGCCATACTCGTGATTGGTCGCCAAAATTTCATCGCCCGGCTGTAATTGTAAACTGCGCATCACCGTATTGATGGCTATGGTCGGATTCGGCACAAAGAAAAAGTCGTCCTGATGGCAACCGATAAATTCCGCTAACGGTTTCTTAGCCGCTTTGAGGTATACGGGTAATTTTTTTTGAATAAAGTGCACCGGTTCCGCCTCGAGTTCGCGCTGAAATCGTTGAAATTCCTCAAAAATAGGTTTCGGACAAGCGCCGAAAGAAGCATGGTTTAAAAATGTAATACTCGGATCCAATAAAAAAGGAGAAACACTCATAGATTTTTGTGATTGATGATATTAAGGTGTAAAAATAAAAAATCCCGAACGAGACGCTCGGGATTTAACAAAATATTTGAATGGCAATTTATTGCATGTATTTCATCACCAACGCTTGTAATTCGCCTTGTAACGCCATCATGGACTCTTGCGATTTTTGGGCGATGATTTCTGATTTTTCAGCCATTTTTTTTCCAACCGGACTGTTGTAAAATGCCAACATGGCTTTGACATCTTCTTTTGTATATTCTTGCATATACAAATCTACTGTAGAGCTGTTGACTTTTTTTAACAAAGCATCAAATTCAATCACAAAAGCCGCCTGTTTTTCTTTAGGAATCATACCCAAAACTTGTTTTTTGGCAGCGTTCATCTGACCGGAAGCACCGCTTTTTTCAATCACTTGCTCTACTTCTTCACGCGTAGGTTTGTCTTGTGAGTAACCGAATTGGGTAGCCATAGCAAAGGCAACAACAAAAAGTAATTTTTTCATCTTTTTTAGTTTTATAATAGTTATTAGTATTTATTTAGATTGGATGCTTATGGGAAGCGAATAAATCACTCTCACTTTTTTTCCGGACTGCTCGCCGGGAATCCATTTAGGACTTAGGGTTAATACCCGAATGGCTTCTTCTTTGGTTCCGTAACCCATGTCTCGGATTACCTTAACATCGGCAATACTGCCGTCTTTTTCAACCACAAAAGTCACGAAAATTTTGCCTTTCAAATCTTTAACATTCGGCACTTTAAAATTTTTACCTACATAATTGTAAAATTCTTGAAGCCCACCGGGAAAATCAGGCTTTTTTTCAATACCGGCTGTATTGTAGATGTTGTTGTCTTCGGCTCCATTTTCCACAGGAATATGTGGAGAAGGAATAACGGTTAGCGGACTCGCCTTTTCTTTAATGGTGAACGTCATCGGATATTTCATTTCGATGCTCACCGGTTTACCGCCGCGTTTGGCCGGTTCCCATTTGGGGCATTTTTTTAAGACGCGAATCATTTCTTTAGCCGATTCAACATCCAACATTTGAACAATTTTGATGGCGTTAACAGTTCCGTCGGTTCCTATAGTAAAAGCGGCCACCATAGTACCGGATTTGGTCACTTTGGAATTGTCAAACTCTTTATCGATAAACGCATTAAACTTCTCCAAACCTCCGCCATTAAATTTGGCCTCTATTAAGTCTCCTGCTAAATACACTTCATCTTCTCCATCAATTTGAGCGAAGGTCATAAAAGGAAAAAGCAGGAAAATAAAAAAACGGAACCACTTCATAAACTAGGGGATATTTAAGTATTTGTGTGTTTGTAAAGAGACACGCCATTTGGGATTTTGCATTACATAATCGACTATGAGCGGTGTCATTTCTTCTTTTTTACTCCATTCGGGTTGTAAAAAAAGAATGGCATTCGAATTTACTTTGGCCGCTTGTTCTTCGGCAAAAATAAAATCGTGTTTGTTGTAAATAATTACCTTAAGTTCGTGCGCTAGGGCATAGGCCTCCGGTACCGGTAGTTTGGTTTTTTTGGGCGACAGGCAAAACCAATCCCAACGACCCGAAACCGGATAAGCTCCCGAAGTTTCAATGTGTACTTTTAGGTTTTTATCTTTTAGCTTTTTTGTCAGTACACTCATATCCCACGTTAGCGGCTCCCCTCCGGTAACTACAACCGTGTCGGCATATTTTGCCGCATTATCTACAATGGTATCTGTTGCCGTTGGCGGGTGTAGTTCAGCATTCCAGCTTTCTTTTACATCACACCAATGACAGCCCACATCACAACCTCCGATTCGAATAAAATAAGCAGCGGTTCCGGTATGAAATCCTTCGCCTTGAATGGTATAAAATTCCTCCATGAGCGGAAGCATTTCCCCTTTTTCAACGGCCAATTGTGTTTCTTTTGATAACATTACTTTTGATATAGTGGGCAAAGATACTTATTTGAAAACGATTTGCCATAAAAAAACCGTCCTGTGAACAGAACGGTTTGTAATATTACTTTCAGATAACTACTTTAATAATTTTAACGATTCCATAGCGTAGCTGTTGGTTGGATCTAACGCCAATGTCTTGTTAAACATTTCTTTGGCTTTTGCCTTATCAGTGTTAGCATAATGAGCTGCCATGTTGTTATACGCCTCTATAAATTTAGCTTTATTTTTGGTTACTTCGGCTTCGCCTTTAGCCGTTACCGTATCAACATACAACTGATAATTGTTGGCCATAGCTTCATCATTTTCAGCCAAACGATTTGTTCTGGCTCTAAACAAATAGGCATCGGCTGTGGTTGGTGACGCTGTGATAACATTACCGAAAGCGGTATCGGCTTTTTGTAAAGCAATAGGGTCGGCTTTTACGACGTCTTTTCGAGTGTTATCATAATAAATGGCATTTCCGAGATAAAAATTGTCAATCAAATAGTTTTTAGAAGTAGGAACCGTCACGGCTATTTCGAAAACAGCTGCTGCAGCACCGAATAATTTTTGATCGTATAATTTTTTCCCCAATTCATTTAATTCGTTAGCCGCCAAAGGTTCCATCTCAACAGCTTTTTTGATATCCTCAACTGCCGAGGCCAACAAAGTGGCATCTACTGTTTTTCCGTCAACAGAAATTCCTTTTTTGATTTTCGCTTGTCCTAAGTACAAGTAATCCCGCGGGATGATTTTGTTGGTTGGATTGGAGGTGAATTTTTGCAATGCCTCTAAAGCCGCATCCGCATTACCGTTTTCGTAAGCAGAATATCCTAAATATCTCAAAATTCTCGGGTTCACACCATCAATTTCTTTCATCTTGTTGGCCTCTACTTCCAGAGCTTTATAATCTTTTGCTAAAATCAAAAAGTCGGCATGACGCATACGAGAGGTTACCGAGTAATCGGTCAAACTCATATACTTCTCATAAAAGCCTAATGCTTTTTGGATATTTTCATTGTATGTGGTCGGCACATTGTTACCCCACAAATAATAAGTTTCTGCTAATTCACGGTACACCGGACCGTAGTTCGGGTTGATAGCAATTACTTCGTTATATGCTTTTACGGCTTCGGTATAAGCTTTAGCACCTTTCAATAAAACACCCAATTGCATTTTAGCTCTCAACAAACTGCTATCAGCCTGATAAGCATTACGATAGGCTACATAGGCTTCGTTTTGCTTTTTATCACCGTAATAAGCATCTCCTAAAGCCAATTGTACTTGAGCATCGGTAGGATTAGCGGTAGCCGCTTTGGTTAAAACAGCTATGGCAGCGGCATAATCCGGTTTATCGGCATTCATGTATGCACGAGCCACAGCCACATATTCCTCCGTATCTTTCTTCTTCAAATCTTTAGTTGCTAAGTCAAATTTAGCCTTTGCTGCCGCTTTGTTATTGGCATCCAAATCCATTTGTCCTAAACCTATATTATTGAGTTTGGCTCCTTCGGTACCGGTTAATCCTTTTTGAAAATAAATGGTTGCAGAATCGGCAATATTTTGTTTTAAGTAAATATTACCCAACAAAAAAGCGGCTCTACCATTTCCCGGTTTGGCTTGTATTACTGATTTTAACAGCGATTTGGCTTTCTCAAATTGTTCAGCATCAATAGCTTTTTTCGCTTGTTCTAAATCCTGTGCATTGGCCACTGTAGTGGCGATTAGCGCTAAGCTGAATATTTTAAATCTTTTCATGTCGCAATTTTTAATTTTTATCTTTTATTATCTTATTTCTGACCACAATTTTCCGTGTGGGTATGCGTTCCGGGACTAATCCTGACTTTAATATAATTCGCTGTCCTCTTTCGCCGCCGAGAAAAGAAGCAAATCCCATTCCTAAACCGGAGTAACCCTGACAGTTCACGATGTACAAATGACGTGCCAAAGGATATTTACCTATCGCCAGGTTATCTTGAGTTGGAAAGATAAACTCACTTGAATCATTCCCTTTTACGCCCAAAACATTAACCTTATCAACCTGCTCTTGTAACTCCAATGGGGGTTGAAAAATCCAATTCATCCCGATAACACCGACCAAACCTTCATTCTCGGCTACATATTTTATAACATCCTCATTATTCTTTTGAGAAAAAATCCCTTTTTGATTGCTGATGACTACCCCGGCTTTTTCAGACAAAAAACGGACTGTACTTGAGTTGGCATTGTCAAACACCAACCCTTTTATACCCGGAACAGATTTACCTTTAATAAAATCGATTACATCTTGTAAGACAATAAGCGTATCATTGGCTTTTTTATTCCTGATAAAAGCAACAGCATCTGTCGCAAAAGGCGTTATTCTCGGATTAATCTTTTTTGATTGGAATGCTTTTAATTCATCTTCGGTTAAAGTTCTGGTTAGTATCGCAATTTTGGCGGTATCTTTAAACATTGAATTCAACACTTCATTCTCTGACTGTGGCACCAAATGAAGCTTTGCTCGGTATTGAACTTCAAATACGGCTTCTGCATCTTCAACTATAGGTAAAATAGATTCATCTACATAAATAGAAGCTTTACCTTCCAAAATGGTGTCAGTCTTTTCACCTTTATTATTCTGACAGGCTAAGACAAAAAGCAATGAAAGCACTAAAAAGCCTACTATCGTTTTGGTGAGTTTGTTCATTTGGCTAGTCTTTATTAAAGAAACGCAAAAATCGTAAAAAAGAATATACAATCAATAGAATTCCAAAAACAATTCTGTAATTATAAGGCAATGTTAAGGGTAATGACTTCCAAAGGATAATCATTAGACCAAGTGTTAAATAAATCAAAAAAAAGAGTATGCCTATAACGAGAAGAAATCGCTCTTTAAGCGATTTCTTCTGAAAGTTTTCTATAAATCTTGTAATCATTATTCCGCTGATTGGATAGAAATAGGAAGTGAGTACAATACTCTCACTTTTTTTCCGTTTTGCTCACCGGGATTCCATTTCGGACATGATTTTAATACTCTGATCGCTTCTTTTCCGGTACCATAACCAATATCTCTGATTACCTTGATATCTGTTAAAGAACCATCTTTTTCTACTACGAAAGTCACAAAGATTTTCCCTTTTAACCCTTCCTCTTCCGGAACTTGGAAATTTTTACCCACAAACTTGTAGAATTTTTCCAAACCTCCAGGGAAATCAGGCTTCACCTCGATACCGGCGGTGTTGTAGATGTTGTTATCTTCTTCTACTACGCTTGGTCCATTGCCCACAGGCTCAATAGTCAAAGGCGCATCAGGATCTCCTTTAATGGTTTCATCTCCCAATTTTTTATCTTTGATTTCTTCAATCTTTGGTGGCTCTTCCGTTACTTCCTCCGTTTTAGCAACCACCGGTTTAACGAATTTCACCTGATCCACTTTTGGCGGTGGCGGTGGCGGTGGCGGAAGGTCTTTGGGTTGCTCTTCTTTCGGAGGCAACTTTACGGTTACAATTTTCTTATCCATATTAGCCTCATCATCATTTCCTTCCGGAATCAAACTGATGATTAACGGTGAAGCCACAGCGAAAGAGAAAATTAATGCTCCGATAAGCAAAGAACGCATCGTAACCTTAGGGTTCTCCTGACGCAGCTCGTAAGCTCCGTAGGCTTTGTTTCGCCCTTCAAACACAATGTCAATCCATTGTCTTGTAAATAAGTCTAATTTCATTTTCTTAATGTTTTATAGCAGTGCCTCAGCCTTACTTGTTCATCTCTTCAGCTAATTTCTTTTCATCATCAGAAAAGTCATTAACGATAGCATACGTTGGTACATTGCAAATTGCCATCTCATCTAATATATCCACTAAGTTACGATAATTAGATTTTTGGGTAGGCTTAATAATCACAATTAACCCTTTTTTAGGATCTCCGGTAACTTGTGGTACAGAAGCTACTCGTTTTAGAATCTCTTTACGGATTCCGTTTTTGCCGTAAACCGCATTGGTCGGTGATCCGCCCGGTTCAGGCTCGTTCTGAAGCCCATGAAACCATTTAATCTTATTGTCTTTCCCTAAGATTATAGTCATGGTTCTTCTTTGGTCAGTTTTCACCTCTTTATTCTTGGTAGGATCATCATCTTTATCGGGCAACCCCAAGTCCATAGACTGCGGTTTAGACAAAGAAGTCGTTAACATAAAGAAGGTAATCAATAAGAACGCCAGGTCCACCATAGCCGTAAGGTCCACTTTTGCATTGGACTTCTTACTTCTAACTTTGCCGCCACCTTTCTTGCCTCCACCGTCATCGGTATTTAATTCAGCCATTTCTAATCGTTTTTATTATTGATAATCTTTACCTCTTAAACCGGTAACCAAATTAAAGTTATTGATTTTTTGGTCCTGTAATATATCCATAACTTTTTTAATCTGTGGATATAATTCTTTAGCATCACCTTTGATAGCAAACTCCAACTCTTTGGTTCCCCCGTTGTCGATATTTGCTTTTCTGGCGTATTGAATCCAATCTTGCAACTGGTTATCGAGAGAATCCAATGGTATACCCGATTGCACACCTTTTTTGGCTCTGTCGGCACCTTTCAAGTCCAACAATGCCGGCAATGCTCCCATAGGCACCCCAAACTCTTCAACCAATGCAAACTGAGCTTTTTGTTGATCGGTAAATTGAACTTTATACTTTTGAGCCATATAGTCCAAAGCACCGGATCGAACAGCTCTGTCTTTCATTCCGAAAAACACCTGATCTTTGCCGTCACTTTTCCCAACGGTAATCATCACCAAACCGGTTTCAGGCAATTTAGTTTGCACTGTTGAGTTCGGTGTGTCTACCGGTAACGGTTCCGGCACTTTTGCCGTAGCCGTCAGGATGAAGAACGTCAATAATAAGAAAGCCACGTCACACATCGCCGTCATGTCGATGGAAGTTGACTTTTTTGACATTTTTATTTTAGCCATTATTCTATTGTTTTAGATAATTAGAATATGAACTAATTATGATTTTAAACTTCCTCTGAATTTTCTGTAAGTGTTCACAATGGTTGAACCTGCTTCATCAATCGAGTAAGTCAACGTATCAATTTTAGAGGTAAAGAAGTTATAGGTTACGATAGCTAAAGCTGAAGTGGAAATTCCGGTAGCGGTGTTAATCAACGCTTCAGAAATACCGTTGGCCAAAGCTGCTTGATCCGGAGTTCCAGCCGTTGCCAAAGCACCGAACGCTTTAATCATACCGGTTACTGTTCCTAATAATCCTGCCAAAGTTCCTAACGCTACTAAAGTGGAAAGGATTGTTAAATTTTTCTCTAACATCGGCATTTCTAAGGAAGTAGCTTCTTCAATTTCTTTGTGAAGTGTTTCAGAAGCTTCTTCACTGGTAAATCCTTCTTTTTTTACTTCTTGGTATTTTACCAAAGCGGCTTTGATGGCATTCGCTACGGAACCTTGTTGTTTGTCACAAGCACTGATCGCATCCTCGATGTTACCGCCTTTGATGCTGGTTTGTACATTTCTCATGAATGTATCCAAATTAGCTTTTCCGGCTGCTTTAGAAATCACAAAGAAACGCTCAATAGAGAACACCACAACCATCAACAATAACCCCATCAACACAGGAACGATAGCACCACCTTTGTAAACCATTGCTAAATAGTTTCCTGGCAGTGGATGCCCTGTATTATCTCCTCCTTCAAAGTTTGAACCATCTCCCATTATGAAATACCACACTAACCATCCGATCAAAATACATGCTACAATCACAATTCCAGAGAACACATTTCCTCCGTTTGAACCACTTTCTTTTTTAACGTTTGCCATTTTTTTTAAATTTTAATTGTTTTAAATAAATTATAAGTTTTAGTTGTTAATAAACTTGAATAGGAGCAAATTTAATTTTTTACTCGAAATAAAAAAACTTTTTTTAATTTTAATAACACTTGTTTTCTCTCGATTTCTCAAGGGTTTGAGCAACATTTAAAACATTCCTTAAATATTATCCAAAAATATAGGTGTTTTTTCGAGAATTAAATCCACATTACAACTATAACGTGAAAAGTATTGAAAATGTATTTCTAAGGTTAAGTTTTTGTGAATTTTAAAATTACCTGATTTTTTACAGAAAACGAAAACAATTAACTTTTTGATAATTTTTCATTTTGCATTATTTTGCGTTACCTTTATAATATTAAATTGTTTTTCAATGTCTGCCACTATCCAGTTTTCAAATTACATCAACGAAGGTTACAGCACTAATGGAGACAGCATTATTCTGGGCGGCGCTATTTTAAATGGTGATGCATTGCCGGATACTTTTGTCAAAGTCCCATTAAAAACCTTAAATCGTCACGGATTAATTGCCGGCGCTACCGGTACCGGAAAAACCAAAACCATACAGGTCCTATCCGAACAGTTATCTTCTTTCGGAATACCCGTTTTAATGATGGATATCAAAGGTGATTTTTCCGGCATTGCCAAGGCAGGCGAAGAAAAACCTTTTATCACAGAACGTCACGCCAAAATCAATATTCCCTACAAAACCGAAGGGTTTCCGGTAGAATTGATGTCGTTATCGGAACAAAACGGTGTGCGATTACGGGCTACCGTGTCGGAATTCGGACCGGTGCTATTCTCCCGAATTCTGGACCTTAATGACACCCAAGCCGGTGTGATGGCGGTAATTTTTAAATATTGCGACGACAATCAAATGCCTTTGTTGGATTTGAAAGACATCAAAAAAGTCATTAACTACATTTCCGAGGAAGGCAAAGCCGAAATTGAAGAACATTACGGTAAAATTTCGACGGCGACTACCGGAATTATTTTGCGTAAAATCATCGAATTGGAACAACAAGGCGGCGATATTTTCTTCGGCGAAAAATCATTTGACATTGACGATTTGATGCGCATTGACGAAAACGGGAAAGGCTACGTAAACATTCTGCGATTGACCGACATTCAGGACAAACCCAAACTCTTTTCTACCTTTATGCTGAGCTTGTTAGCCGAAATTTACCAGCAAATGCCCGAGAAAGGCGATGTGGAACAACCCGAGTTGGTCATTTTTATTGATGAAGCGCATCTGATTTTTAATGAAGCCAGCAAAGCGCTTTTGGATCAAATTGAAACCATCATCAAACTCATTCGCTCCAAAGGCATCGGTGTGTATTTTATCACCCAAAACCCTATGGATGTTCCGGCGAGTGTTTTAGCGCAATTGGGTTTAAAAATTCAGCACGCGTTGAGAGCCTTTACCGCCAAAGACCGCCAAGCCATCAAACAAACCGCCGAAAATTATCCGGTATCCGATTATTATAAAATAGATGAAGTACTCACCTCTTTAGGTATCGGAGAAGCCTTTGTCACAGCACTGAACGAAAAAGGAATTCCTACTCCGCTAGCGGCTACCATGATGCGCGCTCCCATGAGTCGCATGGATGTTTTAACCGAAGCTGAAATTGCGGAAATCAACGCCAAATCAAAATTGGTTAAAAAATACGCTGAAGAAATCGACCGAGAGAGTGCTTACGAAATGCTGACGCAAAAAATTGAAGCCGTTAACCAACAAGCCGAAGCCGAAGTTGAAGCCCAACAGGAACAGCGTAAACCCAACGAACCGAGCACCGCGGAAGTCATCGGAAAATCGGTGACTAAAGTAGTGACCAGTGCTACTTTTATTCGGGGTGTATTTGGCATTCTAAATAAATTGTTCCGAAAATAATGAAGTCGTTTTTAACCATAACTTTATTAGTGCTATCCAATGTTTTCATGACGTTGGCCTGGTACGGACATCTGAAATTTAAAGAACTCAAATGGTTTGAAAATGCCGGATTGATTACCATTATTTTAATCAGTTGGGGTTTGGCTTTGTTTGAATATTGCTTTCAGGTTCCGGCCAACAAAATTGGTTTTCAAGGCAATGGTGGACCGTTTTCACTGATGCAGTTAAAAGTCATACAAGAAGTAATTACCTTAGTCATTTTTGTGATTTTCTCCATGCTGTTTTTTAAAAACGAAACCTTTCGTTGGAATCATGCAGTGGGTTTTGTATTCTTGATTTTAGCCGTATATTTTATCTTTAAAAAGTAATCGAATTATGAAAAAAATAATCGTAGCACTCCTTACTATTGCCTTTTTGGGCTGTACTAAAAAAGAAGCGGTAACCCAACTCGACTTGGAACCCGTCAAAAAAGAAGTTTTAAAAGCCGAGGAAGACTTTAAAGTAATGGCACAAACCAAAGGCATCCCTGAAGCGTTTTATACTTTTGCCGACAGCAATGCGGTCATCAAACGGGAAAACGACACGCTGATTATCGGCAAAGAAAACATCAAACTGTATTACAGCGATCAAAAATACCAATCGGCTAAAGTGACTTGGACGCCTGATTTTGTAGATGTCTCCCAAGACGGCAGCATGGGCTATACCTATGGTACGTATGTGTGGTCTATCAAAGATTACCAAGGAAAAGAACGCGAATTCAAAGGTGTTTTCCACACGGTTTGGAAAAAGCAAAGTGACGGCAGTTGGAAATATACTTGGGATTAATTTTTAGGACATGAAAAAGTACTTTATTCAAAAAACGCCTTTTGTGGTGCCAACCACTGATGGCAAACTTATCGAAGAACACCACGGTAACGCCACTACCAACAATCCAAACATTTCCATAGCGCACATGATAGCGCCGCCTAAATGGAGGGAACCGTTTCAAACGCCCGAGTTTGACGAATACACCTATATCATATCGGGGAAAAAGCAGTTTATTATTGAAGGCGAAACGGTAATTTTAGAAGCCGGCCAATCGATTAAAATTGAAAAAAATACGCGGGTACAATATTCCAATCCGTTTGATGAACCGTGTGAATACATTGCCATTTGCCAACCGGCATTCGATTTTACAAAAGTGCATCGGGAAGCTGAATAGCTTAGCCCGGATGGCAGCGGCATCCTTTTTACGTCAGTTCGAGTTTTTGTTTTGTTTCTCGATGCATTCGAGAAGCGAAACAAAAGTATCGAGAACAAGTAAAAAGATAGAGCGCACAGCCGGATAAAGCTCCTAAAAATTACTTCAACAAATCAATAATTTTGTTCTCGACTTCAACACTATTCCACTTTTCTTCAATATTCGGCATTTGCATGACTTCTTCCATGATTTTGTTTTGGAAGTCGCCTATCGCCAAGGCTTCGGAATAGGGTTGCAAACTAAAGGTCACGCGACTGTAGAGCGGCATCCATTTATCGGGATGTTTGTCGGAAAACCATTTTTCGATTTTCTTTTGCAACAGGAAGTTGGAATCGGCCGTTTTGGTGCTCATTTCGATGAAATTTCTGCGCGATAATTCGGCTATGGCATCGGCATTGGGTTTGCGCGATTGCTCGTATTCGGAAAAAATAGTTTTCCAGTCGTCGCCGTATTTCGAAATCATTTCAAACAATACGGTAATGTCTTCAAAACCGGCATTCATACCGTGACCGTAAAAAGGCACAATCGCATGCGAAGCATCACCGATTAAGGCTACTTTATCTTCAAATGTCCACGGAAAACATTTCATCATCACCAAATAGCTTGTTGGATTTTTAAAAAAGTCTTCCACCAAATCGGGAATTACGGCAGCGGTATCGGGGAAATAATGCGCAAAGAAATCGACCAACGTGGCTTCGTCTTTGAGTTGCTCAAACGAGTTTTCACCTTCAAAAGGCATAAATAACGTACAGGTAAAGCTACCGTCCAGATTGGCCAAGGCCATCAACATAAAATTACCGCGCGGCCAAATGTGTAACGAGTTTTGGTCTATTTTGTGCGTGCCGTCGGGATTGGCGGGAATGTGCAATTCTTTATACCCGATCTTCATGAACTCTTGCGAGTAATCAAACATACTTTGGCGCTGCATGCGATGGCGAATTCTGGAAAAGGCACCGTCAGCGCCAAACACTTTATCATAATGCAACTCGGTCCACTCGCCTCTTTCGGATTCTCCGATGTGCAGCGTTGCGGTGGCCAAGGTTACGTCCCAGATTTTATGGTTGAAGAAAAACTCAACACCTTCCGCTTCAGCCAAATCAATCATTCTCCGATTGAGCACACCACGAGACAACGAAAAAATCGCTTCGCCGTCTTTACCGTAATACTGATAGTTGAGTTTCCCGTCTTGTAAATGAATCGCTCTTTTGTCTACCGGTATCCCGATTTTTCTGATTTCATCATCCAAACCAACATCTGACATGGCTTTCCAACCGCGATGGGACATCACCAAATTAATGGAACGCCCGGAGAACTCCACGGTTCGAATATCCGGACTTCTGTCGTACACATGTACCGTATGGCCTTGTCGCTTGAGGTAAATTGCCAATAAGGTTCCGACTAAGCCCGAACCGACTACAGCAATTTTTTGAGGAATCTGCATCAAATTTTCTAAAAAAGTTAGGCAAAATTACTCAAATATTGCGGAAGTAAAACGCCTGACACCCATTTATTTGTCCGAAATCATAAAATTTGTTTAATTATTTTTAATATAAATTAAACAAAAACTATCTTTGAAATAAAAAAGCATGAAGAAAATTACCCGTTCCGAATGGGATTCACTCTCCAAAATACATCGTCTCAACTTGATTAACAGTTGCACCGGCTACAAATCGGCCAACCTCATCGGAACCAAATCGAAAGATGGTATTGCCAATGTGGCTGTTTTTTCCAGTGTTACCCATTTGGGCAGCAACCCGGCGTTGTTGGGTTTTATTCTTCGCCCGAATGTGGTTCCCAGAAACACCTACAACAACATCAAAACGACCGGTTATTTCACCGTCAACCATATTACCCAAAACATGATTGCTCAAGCACACCAAACTTCTGCCGGCTATGACGCCGAAATCTCCGAGTTTGACATGGTGGGTTTGGAACAAGAATACTTATCTATGATTGATGTACCGTATGTCAAAGAGAGTCCGGTAAAATTGTTATGCCGCTACGTAAACGAATACGACATTGCCGAGAACAATACCATTCACATTATTGCGGCCATTGAAGAAATTCATTTCCGAGACGAAATGGTGCACTATGATTATTGGCTCCAACTCGACCAAGCCGATGTGGTGGCTGTCAACGGATTGGACGGCTATTGTTTGCCTAAAATTGTGGATCGCTTTGACTATGCGCGACCAAACACCCCAACGAAATCAATCTTAAAAAATGGCTCATAAAAAAGTGAACTTACCCGAAAAAATCTGCAAAAGCTGCGGATTGCCATTCAGTTGGTGCAAAAAATGGGAGAAAAATTGGAATGATGTACTTTATTGTAGTGACCGATGCAGAAAAAACAAAAAACAAGCTTAGTTTGGTTTCGTAACGATTTGCGGGTCAACGACCAAATCTCATTATACCAAGCCGTAAAAAGCAGCGAACAAGTCATTGCCTTGTATTGCTTCGACCCGAGGCATTTTGCCGATACCCAATTTGGATTTAAGAAAACGGAAAAGTTCAGGGCTAAATTTCTGATGGAAACGATTCAGGAATTGCGAAACAATTTGTTGACGTTAAACATTAGTTTGTTGGTGTATTTCGAAAAACCGGAAATAGTGATTCCGAAACTGATTGCAGACTACTATATTGAAGCTGTTTATCTTCAACGAGAATGGACTTCGGAAGAAACAGAAGTTACAAAAGCGTTGAAAAGTGAACTGAAAAACATCACTTGGCAGGAAACCTACGACCAGTTTTTATTCCATCCCGAGGATATTCCGTACACCGAATTCAAAAAAATCCCCGAAGTCTTTACCGAATTCCGCAAACAATGTGAAAAAACGGTACGCGTAAAAAGTCGTTTGGAAACACCCAAGCTTCCCGACTCGAATTTGATTGAAAACACCACTGTAATTCCCTCAGTAACCGATTTAGGTTTCGATGATTTCGAAACACCTCCGAAAACCGCTTTTCCTTTTCAGGGCGGCGAAAACCAGGCGCTTTCCCGTATTGAAGAATACTTTTGGAAAACCCAAAAACTATCCGTGTACAAAAAGACACGTAACGGTTTAGTGGGCAAAGACTACAGTTCTAAACTTTCCGCTTGGTTGGCCAACGGCAGTATTTCGGCAAGAACCATTTATTGGGAAGTGAAACGTTACGAAAAAGAAATCGGAGCCAATGAAGACACCTATTGGTTGATTTTCGAACTCATTTGGCGCGATTATTTCAAATACATTTCGCTCAAACACGGCAACAAAATTTTCCAATTACATGGCATTTTAGGAAAAAATTACGACTGGAAATTTCACCCGAAAGCTTTCCAACAATGGGTCAACGGACAAACCAAAGAACCTTTCGTAAACGCCAACATGATCGAACTCCAACAAACCGGTTGGATGAGCAATCGCGGCCGTCAAAACGTAGCCAGTTTTTGGGCCAAAGAATGGGAACAGGATTGGCGCATAGCCGCCGCGTATTTCGAGAGTATGTTACTCGATTACGATGTGCATTCCAATTACGGGAATTGGCTATACAACTCGGGCGTAGGCAATGATCCGCGTGACCGTAAATTCAATATCAAACGCCAAGCAGAAATGTACGATACCAAAGGTGCGTTTCAAAAACTTTGGTTACAAACGAGCTTATTTTAAATGAAAGTACTCCGACTGATTTTAGGCGACCAACTGAACCTGCAACATTCTTGGTTCCAACAAAAAGACAATACCGTTTACTATTTGATGGCCGAGGTGCGACAAGAAACGGATTATGTGAGACACCATATTCAAAAAGTTGCGGCCTTCTTTTTGGCCATGCAAAATTTTGCAGAAAACCTGCAGCAAAACGGACATCAGGTTCGCTATTATAAAATCTCAGACAAGGATAATCTGCACGATTTTGAAACATTAATTCAACGCGAAATTGCAACGCATGGCATCACCCATTTTGAGTACCAACTTCCCGATGAATACCGTTTGGACGAACAATTAAAAAGAATTTGTCAAACTATAGGAATCTCTTCAACAGCATGTGACACGGAACATTTTTATACCGACAGAACCGAACTGAATCGGTTTTTCCAAGGCAAAAAACAATTGCTCATGGAAAGCTTCTACCGCATGATGCGTAAAAAGCACCGAGTGCTGATGGTAGGCGAGCAACCATTGGGCAACCAATGGAATTTTGACCACGACAACCGCAAGAAATACAAAGGCGAAGTACCGGTTCCGAAAGCAAAAACCTTTTCTAAAAAAGTAGCCGAGTTGGTAGCCGAAATTGAAAATGCCGGTGTCATTACTTTTGGCCACATTGACCCAGATGATTTCGGTTGGCCGACTTCAAGAGCCGAATGCTTGGAACAACTACAATACTTCTGTCATGAGTTATTGCCACATTTCGGTACGTATGAAGATGCGATGCACACCGCCGAGCCGCATTTGTTTCACTCGCGTTTGTCCTTTGCCATGAACTCCAAAATGCTTTCTCCTAGAGAAGTCATCGATGCGGTGGTACAGCATTTTTACCAAAATCAAGAAACCATAACTTTGGCACAAGTTGAAGGTTTTGTGCGTCAAATTTTGGGTTGGCGTGAGTTTGTGCGTGGGATTTACTGGAAAGAAATGCCACAATATGCTCAAATGAATGCCTTGGAAAATCCAGAACCTTTACCTGAAATGTATTGGACCGGAGAAACCAAAATGAATTGTATGCATCATGCTTTGCGTCAGAGTTTGAACGACGCTTATGCGCATCACATCCAACGTTTGATGATAATTGGGAATTTTTCACTACTCACCCAACGTCATCCGGATGCGGTTGACGCTTGGTATCTCGGCGTGTACATCGATGCGATTGAATGGGTAGAATTACCCAACACACGAGGAATGAGTCAGTACGCCGATGGCGGCATTTTGGCTACTAAACCCTATGTGTCCTCGGGGAGTTACATCCAAAAAATGAGCAATTACTGCGACTCCTGTCATTATAAGGTGAAAGACAAATTCGGCGACAACGCCTGTCCGTTCAACAGTTTGTATTGGAACTTTTTAGACGACAAAAAATCACATTTCCAAAACAACCAACGCATGGCAATGATGTTGCGTTTGCTGCAAAAAATGAAACCCGAAGAATTGTTCCGACACAAACAACGCGCCGCTCAAATCATTGAAAACCCGGATGCCTTTTAACGAGCCGGTTGAAACACTACTTTAGTGGAAGCCGATTCAATTTCTTTCTTGTTTAACTTCATTTTTCTGAATTTCCCATTGACAAACAGTTCCGATTGGTCGCTGTAATGCTTACTCATCGGATTGCCGCTTTGTCCCGTCGGCAACACACTCCAACTGTTTTCGATATCCGAGAAATCGATAATTCTTCGTGTTGACGGTCCGCCTTTCACCGGAATTACAGCCTCATCGGTGTAGATAAACAATTGGTTATTGATGACTTCATTCGTGCCCGAAATCGGGAACGGACCTACATTAAAAAAGCCGCTGAACAATTTCACTTTCCCTATCGGATGTTGGAAGGTGACTTGGTGTACTTTGCGCCATTGCCATTGCGAAACATCAGTACCCAATTGGGTTTCTAAGGAAGCCACCGCTTGTTTGAAAGACTTCGTAAGTATTTCCGATTGGGTTTCCTTTTTATCCTTGGTCGTAACATTGTCCCACCACGGCGAAGCGGCATTTGCGGTTTGGTTCTCTAGGAGTTGTTTGACGATATGTGTACTGAGTAATAGCTTGAAATTTTCTTCTCCGAACTCGTCTTCCAAAGTCGCTTTCAAATAAAAATAAAACCATTTGTTGTAAATCGTTGGTGCGATGTCCTTCAATTCGTGAGTGGCTTTCCACGATTGCAACACCGATAACGCTTGTTTTTCATTGCTTGTGAAATCATTGGTTTGCAACGGTTGAGTCATTTGCGTTACAATGGTTTCTGCCGTTGCCGACGTATTATCGACTATCATTTTTGAAACGTCTTCTTTGGTCCAATCGTTTTTGGCTTTTAACAAACCATCGATTCGCATGGCTCGGTCTTTCGGCAAATAATAACCCGGGTACAAATAGCCGTTGATGGCCGCGGGTTGGTTATTCGAACTGTACACATAATGCCAAGGCGGATTTATCGCCTGCGGATTTTGAGCAAACGGCAACCATTCTTTTTGGTCGTCAGTTCCGTTAGCGCCATTTAAGATGAAATTACCATTAACGGTTTTGGGTAATTTATAGAGTTTCCCCGAAGTAATCCAAGCGATATTCCCTTTGGCGTCGCCGTACATGACATTGAGTCCGGGTGCGTGAATCCATTCGATACTCTTGTGAAAATGTGCTAAATTCTCCGAATGCGACAAGGCGTAAACCGCTTCTAAAATGCGGTTCTTTTGTTGGGTGTAAATCCACGACATGGCCACCGATGTATCGCTTTGCAAACCGTCCAACAAACCGTTGACTATGGGTCCGTGCTGACTCGTTTTTACATTCAACTTGACCTCAGTACTGTCTTTGACTTTGATGATTTTTTGTTGGTACGTATAATTTTTATAACCATCCGGCGTTTGGTATTGTTTCGGATTGTTCGGATTTTCTTCTTCGGCAAAGAAATCCACATCGTCGTTTTCAAACATGGTTAAACCGTAGGCATAATCACGGTTGTGTCCCAAAAGCGGAAACGGTGTTCCGGCGATGTAGTAGCCGTACATTTCATAATCGGGGCAAACGATATGGGCTTCGTACCAAGTTCCGGGTTGGGCGTACATGATGTGCGGATCGTTGGCCAAAATCACTTTGCCGTTTTTGGTTTTTTCAGCACCAATCACCCAACTGTTACTCCCGATAAAAGCGGGAACCGGTGAACTTTCCAACAAAGCGGCCACCGATTTGGAGATTTCGCTGTATTCTTTGTATTTCCCTTGGTGAGATTGTAACTGTTGGATTCCCAATTCGCCGTTGATACCAAAATCTTTTAAATACGCCATTCCAAAACGGTCTCGAATATCCGTAAGAAGCGGATCGGTTTTTTGAGCCATCGCAAAACTAAACGACATAAAACCGAGAATATTGTACACGTCTTTTAAGGTAAACTTTTCTTGTTTTATGCCTAACAGTTGAATTTCCACCGGAGTGGTGCCGTTATCGATATACTGATTGATGCCGTCTAAATAGGCTTGCGCCAAAATATACGTCGGCGATTTTTTGTCCAACTGTTTTACGGCTTTAGCCGAATTCTCATCGATTCCGATACCCGCAAAAAACTGATCGGTTTTCAACGCCGGGGTTCCGAAAATTTCTGCCAATCGTCCCGGTGCGATGCGACGCATAAGTTCCATTTGCCACAAGCGATCCTGAGCATGAACATAACCCAACGTGGTCATCGCATCTTTCTGGTTGTCGGCATAAATGTGTGGCACACCATAGTCGTCATAAAAAACGGTCGTTTCTTTTTCTAAATGTTGGAGTTGGTATTCGCCTTCGTAATTTGGCTTGGTGAATTGCAAATAAGCGGTGCCGAGGATGACAACCAAAAGGATAATCACTAAAAGCCACTGTAGAATTTTCTTGGTGCGTTTCATGGAAAAGAGATTGATTACCCAAATATAAGCATTTCGAGTTCGCATAGAACAATAAAAAACCCTTTCTTGAGGAAAGGGTTTGCGATACATATAAGAGTGTTATTTTCTTTGGAAGTTGATTCTCTGACCTACGTGGAGTCCGTTATTTTTAGCTAAAACCCCACACATGTGAAACAGCATTCGGGCGCCTACATTGCCGTCCCAATCGTCGGTTTCGCCGGGAGCCACTTCCACTAAATCGAAGCCAATAATTTCTTTACCGCTTTCGGCTAATGCATTGAACAAATACGTGGCTTGTTCAAATGAAAATCCGCCGGGCACCGGTGTTCCTGTATTCGGACAATACCACGGATACATCCCATCGATATCGAAACTGATGCAAACCTTTTGCGGCAAGGAAGCGATAATGGCTTCGCATTGTTCTGCCCAGGTTTTGCCCTCAAACGTTTCCCTTTTTAAATCGGCATCCGTATTCACCAACACACGACCATTGGCTTTTTGTACTACTTCCACTTCTTGTTCACAGAAATCGCGAATCCCTACTTGCACCAATTTAGAAATCTGCGGAATTTGCAACGCATTGTACATAATAGAAGCGTGCGAATACGTAAATCCTTCGTAAGCGATTCTTAAATCCATGTGCGCATCCAAATGCAGGATTCCGAAATTATCGTGAACCGAGGCCAAAGCTTCATAATAGCCCAGCGGCGTAGAATGATCGCCGCCCAAAAGCACAACTTTTTTGCCTTGTTGCATCCAGTGTAGTACGCGGTCTTTAACTTCGGTGTGCAACTCGCGACATACTTTGTTGATTTTATCCAAATCGGCTTGTAAGGCCGGATAATTTTCTACGGCTTCCCCGCTTTCTAGCAACTCAATGATGGGTTGTGCTAAGTCTTTGTATTTCTCGGAATTGGTTGCCCAATGCGCCGGTGCTTCATCAAGATAAATCCCTAATTTCCACAATTCAGGAAAATCTTGGTGGTTTAAATCGACTTGAAAAGAAGCGTCTAATACGGCATCCGGACCTTCCGAAGCACCGGCACCGTAGCTTACAGTCACTTCCCAAGGCACAGGAATTACAATGATGTCACTTTGTTCGGCCGAAAAGGGTAAACCAAAAACGGTAGCGTCGGCTAAACCGGGTTGCGAAGGATCGAAATTGGCTATGATTTGCTGTTTAGTCATGTTTGATTGCTTTTTGTCATTTCGAGGAACGAGAAATCACATAATTGTTGTTATGAATGTTATGTGATTCCTCCTTTGTCGGAATGACAATCATTAAATATTCCTTTTATTTATTGTTTAGTGTGAGTATTCCTTGTTTTAAAATCTGTCCGAACTCGTACATGTCTTCATACGAGCAGTAAAATGGTGCCGGAGCTAAGCGAATTACATTCGGTTCGCGCCAATCAGTAATGACCCCGTTTTGCATTAAATAATCGAATAAGCTTCGGCCTTGACCGTGTAAGAAAACGGAGAGCTGGCACGCGCGCTCTTCTTGATTGGTCGGTGTAATAATTTCAAATTCGGCGCCATCTAATTCGGCGTCGATTTCGTGTAAAATGAATTCTAAGTAGGCCGTTAATTGATTGCGTTTTTGAATTAGTTTTTCCATGCCGACTTCCGCAAACATTTCGGCGGATGCCAAATACGGTGCTAAGGACAAAATGGGTAAGTTACTCACTTGCCAACCGTCGGCGCCATGAACCGGATCGAACTGCGGTTCCATTTTGAAACGTCGCTCTTTGTTGTGTCCCCACCAACCGGCAAAACGCGGTAAATTGACGTTATGATGCTTCTCGTGTACGAAACAACCCGAGGCATTTCCGGGTCCGGAGTTCATGTATTTGTAACTGCACCACGCCGCAAAATCGACGCTCCAATCGTGCAAGTGTAAGGCGATGTTTCCGGCGGCATGCGCCAAATCGAATCCTACGATGGCGCCGACTTGATGACCGGCTTCGGTGATGGCTTTCATGTTGAACACCTGACCGGTATAATAATTAACGCCACCAAATAACACCAAGGCCAATTCGTCTCCGACTTCATTAATTTTG
This sequence comes from Flavobacterium sedimenticola, assembly GCF_030053345.1. Classification (GTDB taxonomy): domain Bacteria; phylum Bacteroidota; class Bacteroidia; order Flavobacteriales; family Flavobacteriaceae; genus Flavobacterium; species Flavobacterium sedimenticola. The sequence continues at coordinate 922,121 of NZ_JASGBP010000001.1, read as the reverse complement.
GCAATAATATCTTCTAAACGAATATTGTGTTCGCCCTCGCGGCGTTTGATTTCTACGATAGCCTCTTCGGGTTGGTAACCGTGAAACGCTACCTGACTTTGGAACATGTATTGATCGGACGGAAAAGCTTTTTCTTCGCAGATGATTTTGTATCGTTTCCCGTTCGGGCGGTAAAAGGACACCATCAGCAGATGTAAGTTGATGGTAAGCGTGTTCATTACCGTGATTTCCGAAGGTTTGGCCCCTACAATTTGGCTTAACGGTTGGGCAAAACGCTCGTGGTAATCCCACCAAGGTTTATCGGCATAGAAATGGCCTTCTACGGCAAGATTGGCCCAATCGTTCATCACGTCATCGACATATTGCTTGGTGCGTTTGGGTTGTAAGCCAAGGGAATTTCCGGTGAAGTACACTACATTTTTACCGTGGTGCTGCGGAAAAATAAACTCATCGCGGTAGTGTTTAAGCGCGTCTTGGGCGTCTAACTGTTGGGCGAATTCACGGGTGTTTTGAAACGTCATGTTGGGTTGTGTTTAGAAGGCGTAAAAGTAAAAAAAAGCGAAAAGAAAAAAGGAAAAAGGGAAAAGTTTATTGCGCAGATTGCCCTAGCCCCGATTAGAGTGGAAATCCTTTTTGGCTTTTCATTTTCTGAAAGCCAAAAAGATTGTAGCGGAAAGCGGGAAATGGCTTCCCCCAAAAAAAAATCCCGCCTTACCGGACGGGATTTATGATAATAGACACTTTTTTTAATTACAGAATCAACATGGCGTCGCCGTAGGAATAAAAGCGGTATTTTTCTTTGATGGCTTCTTCGTAGGCTTTTTTCATAAGGTCGTGCCCACAGAAGGCCGAAATCATCATCAACAAGGTCGATTTTGGCGTGTGGAAATTGGTTACCATACAATCGGCGATGCTGAAATCATAAGGCGGGAAGATGAATTTGTTGGTCCATCCCACATACGGATTTAAGGTTTTGTTGGACGATACCGAACTTTCGATGGCCCGCATAGAAGTCGTTCCGATACAACAAATCTTGCGCTTATTCTCTTTAGCTTTGTTCACAATATCACACGCTTGTTGCGAGATGAATAATTCTTCGGAATCCATTTTATGTTTGGATAAATCTTCCACTTCCACCGGATTGAAGGTTCCCAATCCAACGTGTAAGGTGATTTCGGCAAAGTTGATACCTTTGATTTCCAAGCGTTTTAACAAATGCTTGGAAAAGTGCAATCCGGCAGTTGGCGCTGCCACAGCACCTTCTTCTTTGGCGTAGATGGTTTGGTAGCGCTCGGCATCTTCTTCGGTCACGTCGCGGTTGATGTATTTCGGGATTGGGGTTTCACCCAATTCGGTTAATTTTCTACGGAATTCAGAGTACGAACCGTCGTACAGAAAACGAAGCGTTCTTCCGCGAGACGTGGTATTATCAATTACCTCAGCCACTAACGAATCGTCGTCGCCAAAGTACAATTTGTTTCCGATACGGATTTTACGCGCCGGGTCGACCAACACATCCCAAAGGCGTTGTTCCGCATTTAATTCGCGCAACAAAAACACCTCGATGCGGGCACCGGTTTTTTCTTTGTTTCCGTACATACGCGCCGGAAACACTTTAGTATTGTTGAGAATCATCACATCGCCATCGTCGAAATAATCAATGATGTCTTTGAATAATTTGTGTTCGATGGTTTTGGTTTTACGATTCACCACCATCAAGCGGGATTCGTCTCTGTTTTCTGCCGGAAATTCGGCTAACAATTCGGCCGGAAGATTAAAATTAAAATGAGATAATTTCATTTAAAAAGAGTTATAGTTAAGATGTCCGATTATGCCCTCGGCGGATGCGTTGGGGATTTAATTACAAACGGCTGCAAATATACTATTGCGAAACAGGCGTTGTCAAGTGTTTTGTGGTTTATTTTTGATAATTAAGGAACTAAGGGGCTGAGGCCGCTCAGGTTCTGAGGCTTTGAGGCTATTTTACAATTCAGAAACGGTAAAGCCAATCGATTTCAAATCGTCCCAGTAAGTCGGATACGATTTAGAAACCACTTCGGCTTCTTCGATAACGATGGGAACTTTCAGGGCTAAAGGGGCAAAAGCCATGGCCATACGGTGGTCTTGATAGGTTTTAATAGCCACCCCGCCCTTTGGGCTCCCCTCCAGCGGAGGGGAATAGGATTCTAATATCAAACTGTCGTTGGTTACCGAAATCACTGCTCCAAGCTTTGTTAATTCATTTTTCAAAGCTTCCAACCGATCCGTTTCTTTGATTTTAAGCGTATGCAATCCGGTTAAACGACACCCGAGACCGAGACCGAAACAAGTGACCGCTATGGTTTGGGCGATGTCTGGGGAATTGTTAAGTTGTAGGTTGTGGGTTGTGGGTTGTGGGTTGCTACTTTTGCGTAATAAAATACTATTGTTCTCAAAAATGGTTTCCACACCGAAATCTTTGTAAATCTGTACCAAAGCGCTATCGCCTTGCAGACTGTTTTTTTTGTAACTCGACAACGTGATTTGGGTTCCGATTTCGGACAGGGCAATAATCGAATACCAATAAGAAGCCGATGACCAGTCGGATTCTACCGTGATAGTTTGCGGGTTGCGGGTTGCGGGTTGCGGGTTAACTTTAATCGTATTTCTTGTAAAAGAAGTTTTAACTCCGATTTCATTGAGTAACCCCAGCGTCATTTGAATGTAGGGAACGGAGGTGATTTTGCCTTCTAAGGTTAGTTCGATACCGTGTTCTAATTTTGGGGCGATGAGCAACAATGCTGAAATATACTGACTGCTGACATCGGCCGGCAAAGACACCTTGGATTTTGATATTTTTTTTCCTTTGATTCTCAATGGCGGAAACCCTTCTTTTTCTTCGTAGCGGATTTCGGCTCCGAGTTGACGCAAAGCATCCACCAGAATTTGAATCGGTCGTTCTTTCATTCGGGCAGAACCGGTGAGCACCACTTCTTTTCCTTCTTGCATGGCGAAATAAGCCGTTAAGAATCGCATGGCAGTGCCGGCGTGGTGAACGTCCACAAGTTGCGGGTTAAGTGTTAAGGGTTGCGCGTTTTGTAATGCTTTCGACATCACTTCCGAGTCATCGGAGTTGGACGTGTTTTCTAGTTTGAGATTCGGATACAATGCTTGCAACAACAACAAACGATTGGTTTCTGATTTGGAACCGGTGATAGAGAGTTGCCGGTTGCGGGTTGCGGGTTGCGAGTTAAAAGTTAGATGTACATTCATTATTCCGAAACCACTTTAAGTCCGATAATAGAAATAATTAAGGTACTGATAAAAAAAATACGCCAAAAAGTGGCGGGCTCTTTAAAAACTAAAATCCCGACCAAAACGCTACCCACGGCTCCGATGCCTGTCCACACCGCATAAGCTGTACCGATGGGTAATTCTTTAGTCACTTTGACCAAAAGTACCATACTGAGTGTTAAGCAAACTAAAAAACCACCGTACCAGGACCACATAGTAGTACCTGAAGTTTCTTTGGCTTTACCGAGGCAGAAAGCAAAAGCAACTTCAAATAGTCCGGCGATGATGAGTAGAATCCAATTCAAACTATTTTAATTTATCATTATTATGATGGCGGTCGTGATCGCGTTGGGTTTTTAGATGCATTTTTTTATCGAAAGCGGCTTGCAAATCGACACCGGTTTGATTGGCCAAACAGAGTACCACAAATACCACATCGGCTAATTCTTCACCTAAGTCTTTGTTTTTGTCACTCTCTTTTTCGGATTGTTCGCCATAACGGCGGGCAATGATTCGGGCGACTTCACCTACTTCTTCAGTGAGTTGTGCCATGTTAGTCAATTCGTTAAAATAGCGAACGCCATGATTTTTAATCCATTGGTCCACTTCGAGTTGGGCGTTTTTTAAATCCATTTTATGTTTTCTTTAAAACAATTCTTTCGGTTTGTTTATTGACAATTTCTTTGAATACCGTTTTCAATGCTTCATAATAACCTGATCCGATTACAGCAGCATTGATGTCAAAGGTATACAGAATTTGGATTTGATTTCCGTTAGCAGAAATATTATACCGCATTCCTCCCAACATGTCGGGAAGTAAAACAGCCTTAGGCTCTGGAGTAACTTCGATAGTATACCCATCGGGAATTTTTAAATTGATATTGTATTTCACCTGATGAGGGAACATAAAGTCAACCGGATATTGTCGGTTTTCTTGTTTGAAAGGATTTTCACTTATCGTATAAAATAAAAAAGGGGTCAAGTACATCTTGTTCCCGATGATTTCTATGGCTTCGGTAAATTTGAAATTAAAATTTTCGCTGATGGTTTTGGCGTAGTCAGTGGCGCTTTGCACACTATAATCAGAAACCTCTAACCCTTGATGTTGCTTTTGAATTCGATCTATTTGGCTTTCGGGAGCGAAACCGTCATTTCTTTCTTTAAAGAGATATGCATCATAGTGGGTGTATTGATTGCGGATTTTACCGGCTACTTCTCCTTCAGAATCAATTGATGCCATTATGCTTGTTGTTATAGTTGAATTGGTTTTAGGCATTAATTCAATTTCTTCGGCTTCCAAATTCTTTTTAATCAATATTCCCAATTGATTGAGTGCTCTCACCGGAATGTAATTGGGTGCCGCATTTTTATCGGTAGCGTCGAGTAAGTACCTTTTCCCGTTAAGGTTTACAGCAGCTATCACATAATTTAAAAAAGATTTATTTGGAAAAAATGCCTCTCCGTTCTCTCGAGTACTCAACAGTACCGGGTTGGCTTCAAGACCACTCATTTTAAGCATTGCCACCAAAATTAAGTTAATGTCGGCCACATTTCCTGTCCGTTCGACATAGGTCTTTTCCACACCGTTTTTGGTATAGAAACCATACTCGCCGTTCCAATTCATCTTGTTTTTAACGTGATTAAAAACTTTGGTCATCTTGGTCTCTAAGGTATCACCATCTTTGATGATTACTTTTAAATCATTGATAAAATAATTGAATTTTTCGAGTTCGCTTCCGAAATATTTTTCTTTATAAACCGATTTAGCTACATCTGTCCAAGTACCACTGATGCTTTTGGGAGTTTCGTCGGGCATTCTGATAATTTCGAGCTCGTGTTTAATTTTACCATAGTAGTTGTTAATGTTATTGACGTACTTTTCTTCCTTTAAGGCGGGTATATTTTGAGCTTTGTAAACCGACTTGACTTGCTTATAGGTCATCACCATCGATTTATGATATTCATTATCAAAAGATTGCGAACCGTTTTCAATCACATCCTCTTTCTGGAGTTCGACATACCCCGTTTTGATGGCTTTGTAAATATAAAATTCCGGAATTCTCGTGGTGTATTCGATATGATTTACCGGAATATCGTATTGGAATTGAAAATCAGGTAATTCCGAAATATTTTCGGTTTTGAGCTCATAATTAATTGCAATCACGGATCCCACTTTTACGTTGGGGAAAGTAATTTTTCGTACCGTCCAATATTCATTAATTTTTTCTTTAAACCTGCTGTCGCCTGATACTTTTTCCTTTACAATTTTATCATCCTCCAAGTTGTAGGTGTAGGCTTTTTTGATATCGACCGCTTCATCTTCTAAAATTTTATAACCGGTGTAATACGGTATTTGGAAATTAGCCCATTTGAGTCCTTCTTTTTTGTAGATTTTGATTTTTATGGCTATTTCGGTATACGATACAAAACCCGATTTGATGTTATAACTAAAACTCGTTTTCCCTTTTTTATACAATATCGCTGCCGATGCTGCTGTATCGGCAGGAAATGCTTTTTGTTTGAGTTCCGCTTTAGTGACACTTTCCATGTCTAAACTTTGCGAAAAAACGTTAGAAAAAGTGAGTAATACAAAAAGTGAAAATAAGGTTAGGCGCATCACTATACTTTTTTGAGTACAATTTTTTCGGTTTGCTTGGCAATGATTTCTTTAAAGAAGCTCTTCAAGGCATCGTAGTACTCATTGCTTATGATTGCTTGATTAATATCGAGAGAGTATAGTGTTTGTATTTGATTTCCGTTGACTGAAATATTGTATTTCACGGAACCTAAATTATCGGGCATAGCCACGGCTTTAGGTTGCGGCAACGTTTCAACGATGTAGCCATCGGGAATACCAATATTGATGTTGTATTTGTCTTGTTGCGGGAATACGAAATCGATTGGATATTCGCGGGTTTCTTGTTTAAAAGGATTTTCTTCCAAAGCAAAAAATAAGAAGGGAGAGAAATATATTTTATCTCCTATGATTTCTACAGAACCGTCAGCCGAAAAAGTATAATTCTCAACCACCGGCTTTCCTAAATCATTGACGTTCTGAACTTCATACTCTTCAACTTCCAATCCTTTGTGTATTTTTTCCATTCTCTCGATATAACTGTCTTTTGCGATGGCGGCATAATTATCACGATGCAAAAACGCGTTGTAATCAAAATGTTGTTCTCTGACTTTTCCTTTTACTTTACCTTCAGTATCTAAGGAAGCCATAATATTCACAATATCTTTAGAGTTAGAAGTCGGCATCAGGTTAATTTCAGAAGAGCTGCCGTTTTTTCTGATGATTCTTCCAAACCAATTCAAATCGCGTATCGGCAAAATATTAGGCAATGCGTATTTGTTGGTCGCATCGAGTAACACCACTTGGTTTTGAAGTTCTACCCCGCAAATCACGTAATTAAAGGCTGATTGACTTGGAAATATGGCAATACCGTTGGATCGGGTACTCAGCAAAATAGGATTGGCTTCAACACCGGCGTAACGCAACATAGACGTAAGCATTAAGTTAATTTCGCCTACGTTTCCTTTTTTATCTATATAAGCTTTACGAACACCATCATTACAACTGTATCCATAAAAACCGTCCCAATTCATTCTGGATTTTACATAGGTAAAAACAGTGGCAATTTTTTCTTCGTGTGAAGTAATTCCGTTAAGTAATGTATTCAGGTCATTTTCGTAATAACCATTTTTGTTCAATTCTGAGCCAAAACTGTCTTGATCATAGATTTTTTTAGTGACACTTTCCCAATCGGTAGTGAAATTTTCATGTGGCATGTTGGGGACTCTCTTCCCCGATAACTCGTGTAATAATGTCGTTCTGTAATTGTTAATATTATTGGCAAAGGCTTCTTCCTTGAGTGCCGGGACATCAGAAAGCACATATTTCACAATTTTCTCATTAAATTCGAGGGTTGAGTTTACACGCTCTGAACTCTGACCGGACATCCCGGGCATCATGTTTGTCTTGTAAGTGTAATTTATCTTTCTGATCTTCCCGTCTTGGGTGGTCACTGGGGTCAAAAAACCTTTCAAATGGGTATTATAAATATAATATTCGGGAATGAAAGTCGTATATTCAGAATATTTCACAGGTATATTTTTTTGGAATTCCCACTCCGGAAAATTCCAAATAAAAGGAGATTTGATTTCAACTTTGTACTCTATAATCGACCCTTCTTTTACATTGGGCATGGTAATTTTCTTTCTTTTGTAATCATTGTTTATCTTTTCAATGAAGATACCATCGCTACCCAATTTAGTTTTTTCAATTTTACCATTCACCAAATTATAAGTTACTGTTTTGGCAAAGGAAACTTTTTCATTTCCTCCGTCGTAATAGGCAACTGCATAATTTGCTAAATCATACCCTTCTTTTTTGTAAATCTTTATTTTAGTGCTTATTTCGGTAATTATCTGAAAACCATCATCGTAATCATAATCAAAATAAGTCTTCCCGACATTAAATAAAACTGCAGCTACAGCTGCAGTATCATTAGGACACTTTCTCTCTTGCAATTCTTCGATTGTTACTTCTCCCAATTCTTTCTTTTGAGCAGATAAGTTGAAGCAAACTAATAACACGGTTAATGTAAAAAAGTACTTATTCATAAATTTAAGGTTTCGTAATGACTATTTTGGAATTATCGTTTTTGGCAATGGTTTCTCTGAATTTACGATAGGTTTCGTATTTAGACTTATCGTAAAATCCTTTCTTCAATACCATTTTTCTTTTACAGACTATTTTACTGTTTCCCTCCGGAATAAATTCAATCTTATAGTATCCGAATTCATTGTCCAGCATTATCCCCTCGGGCTTTGCTTCTACTACATAGCCTTCGGGTAAGGTGATTTCAGTTAGTGACATATCCGTATACCCTCTGTCTATGGCAAACGGAAATTCACGGTTCTTATATTTCTTGGGTACAAAAGCGTTTTGGTCAAAAGCATTTAACGCAAACAATAACTTGCCGGCAGAATTTTGAGCATAACTTTCGGCTTCCATTTCCAATTCTTCTGTAAACTCAATTTGTTGGACATTATTATGGAACGCTATTTTATTAATCTTGAGGTTATTGATATTACTGAACTCTTCCTTGTAATCTTTAATTTGGTCTTCCCTGCTTTTTCTCTCTTTATGAAAGGACCAATCGTACTGCAAGCCGTTACTAACCATCTTGACTTTACCCGACAGATGACCATTTTCAGTAACTTGGTATTGGGCAGTGGTTGTTTTTAAGTTCTCTTTTTCGGTAAAAGTTTTGGTTTTAACAATCTCTCCTCCTTCGGGCTTTATCAATAATACATTCCGATCATCGGTAAAATCACCTTGAAATCCGAAAGGTTGCACCTGACTGGTACACTCCAACCATACCAAACCGTTGTCCGTAGGCAAGGTAAGTATCGCATGATTGCCTTGCAATGAAGAAAAATCAGACTGCAAATCACGCATCTCTCTATCTCCGGCATACACCACCGTATAATAGGAAGCTACCCCAACCGTTTTGAGCAAAGCCCGGGTATAATTGGTCAATGCTTTACAATCGCCATAACCCAATTTGTCGACATCTTTAGCCAACATGGGTTTCCAACCGCCAATACCGACTTGAACACTGACATAACGTGTTTTTTGTTGTACAAAATGATACACCTTTTTGGCTATTTCTATTGGATTTTTTTCAGTCCCTACTAACTCTTTTATTTTTTCTTGTGTGGCCTCGGGTAATTCATCCGTTCCGCTCAAGAGCGAATCATAATACCATTTTCCGAACTCTTCCCAACTAGACGCTTTTCCTTCGACACTCTCGAGCGCAAAATAATCCAAAGTAAAATATACTATTGGAAAAACATCATAAAAATCGGGAGACAAATCTTCTCTTTTCTTAGCGACCAAATTTTTTGCGGTATAGCTGATTTTTCCGGTGGTTTCATTTTTATTCAATGTGATGCCGTTTGAAAAATTAACCTCTTTGTACCTAAGGTGAAGTTCCGGTTTGTATGTAATGGTAAACTCCGAATTTTGGGTACTGATGAGATACCCCTCTAACGGAACCCATGGCTGTATAAAAGCCGTATTCGCCGTTTCGGTTTTACATTCAAAAATCATGGTAAAAGGATATCCGACAGGGGTATAATCAAGGTAGAGCGCTCTGTTATCATTAAAAATCGAAACACCGTCTGCTACACTAACATCCTTAAAATCCTTTCTTTTATAGGCTTTAATTTCTTTACCGAAACTATCGTATGCGGTTGCTTCAATTCCGGAAACGCGGGTGTTTTTATCATAATGAGCTACTAAATTGAGGTCTTCTAAACCCAATTCGTTTAAAACCGTTACCACTCGGTATTGGTTTACTGTCATCGATTTTTGAGACGATATATGGATATCTACTTTATTGAGCCTGATAATCGCATTAGCGTTTTGCTTTAAACTATCGGGCAACGTAAGAATGCTGTATTCCAGCTTTTGTGCAGTGGCTTGTATTGATATAAAAAACAACAACAATGCCGTAATTCTGATTGTCATGGTTAGGTAAATTTACCCAAATATAAAGAAAAAAACTTACAATTAAAATGCTACTCTTTATTTTTAGTATCGATGATAATCGTGACCGGTCCATCATTGAGCAAGGCTACTTTCATATCCGCTCCGAATTGTCCCGTTTGTACTTTCTTGCCCAATTCGGCTTCTGCCTGCGCGATAAAACGTTCATACAGCGGAATGGCGATTTCAGGTTTGGCTGCTTTGATATACGAGGGACGGTTGCCCTTTTTGGTTAGGGCGTGTAGGGTAAACTGACTTACGATAATCATGTCACCATTGATATCTTTTAGCGAAACATTCATCACTCCATTTTCATCGGCAAAGATGCGCAGATTGATGATTTTGGCGGCTAACCAAGCGATGTCTTCTTGCGTATCACTGTCTTCAAAACCTACCAAAACCAATAACCCCCGCCGAATATCGGCTGTTTTTTGACCTTCAATAGTGACGGAAGCCTGTGTGACTCTTTGGATTAACGCTTTCAAAATAACTTCGTTTATGATTTTCGCGACTCGTCACTGGCGATACGGTCATCGTTGTATATATCAGTACGGTAATGTTCCTCATCGCCTTCTAAGATTTTGAGATAACTGTTATAGCGAGACCAAGCGATTTTGTCTTCCTCCAGCGCTTTTTTTACAGCACAATGCGGTTCATCTTTGTGCAAACAATTGTTGAATTTACAATCCTCTTTAAGTCGAAAAAATTCGGGAAAATAATCGCTGACTTCCGAAGGTTCCATGTCTACAATACCGAAGCCCTTGATGCCCGGCGTATCGATGATTTTGGCACCAAAAGACAAATCGTACATTTCGGCAAAAGTCGTAGTGTGTTGTCCTTGCTTACTTTGCTCGGAAATCTGTTTTGTCTTTAAATTTAAGTTTGGCTCCAAAGCATTCACCAAAGTAGATTTTCCAACACCCGAATGCCCCGAAAACATACTGACTTTACCCACCATCAAATCTTTCAACGCTTGGATTCCTTTACCGTTTATGGCGGAAACCCGTAGACAGCGGTATCCGATTTCGGAGTAAATATGCTGCAAATACAGTTGTTCATCGAGCATGGCGTCATCAAACGTATCAATCTTATTGAAGACCAACACGGCTTCAATCCCATAGGCTTCCGCTGTGACCAAAAAGCGATCGATAAAACTGGTGGTGGTGGGCGGATTGTTGATGGTAACTAGTAAAAAAACGACATCAATGTTGGACGCAATGATATGGGTTTGTTTCGACAAATTGACCGATTTCCGGACGATATAATTTTTTCTGTCGTGGATATGGTGAATTTGTCCGATGACCTCATCGGTTGATTCGTCTATCTCAAAATCAACCACATCGCCCACCGCAATCGGGTTGGTGCTTTTGATGCCTTTCATTCGGAATTTTCCCTTAATACGGCATTCAAAAACCTGATGGTCTTCGGTTTTGACCGAATAGAAACTACCGGTTGATTTGTAAACGAGTCCTGTCATTTCGCAAAGATAAGATTTTACAAGTTACATTTAGAGAATAAAAAAAGTTGCCCTTAGGCAACTTTTACAAAAAATTAAAATATCTTTTTAGTACTTATAGGCTACTCCGGTTTTGATGGCTTGAGAACCTCCTAAAGAATTAGAACTTGCTCCAACTGTAGTTTTATCAGACATCAACAACACAAACGGGCAACCCAATTTGGCAGCATCCATTTTTAACTTTTTAGACGCTTTTTTGTCCCCAGTATTTCCCGTTTGAAAATTAATTAAACCTGTTTTGCCACGAACCTCTCCTGCTTTTTTCAATCCGGCGATATACGATTTCTCCTCAAGGATAACTACTTTCTCCCAATCATCTTCCCCATTGATCACAATTTTTTCAGTAACTTCCTCAACTCTACCCGATTTACCATATACAATTTTCTGTACCGCGTATTTTCCAATCGTGTTTTCGGCATCCTCACCATCATACTTGAATACAATAGTATACTCTTCCACTCTTACTACTTTACCTTTGATTTCTTCGCCATTGTGCTTGGTGATGATATCCACTTGTGCGCTGACAACATTCAAGCAAAGTGTCATCGCAACCATCAAAATAATTTTTTTCATTTTTTTGTAATTTAAAATTAATAGATTGTTTTTATTGCGCGACAATGATACAAAAAAAACCTACGGAAAAGCCGTAGGTTTATAATTTTATCTAAAAAAATTTAACTATTGATAATTTTCTCTTGGTGGCTGATACTTTCCTGATGTATGGCTTTGAATATCCGAAGGATAAATTCTTCACTCAACCCTTTTTGTTCTCCGTCGAGTATCATTTTCCCCAAGACTTCATTCCACCGTTTGTTTTGCAAAACCGCTACGTTTTTTTCCTTTTTTAAGGCTCCGATTTTATCGGCCACTTTCATTCGCTTGCCCAGAATTTCCAAAAGACGAACATCATATTCATCGATATCCAAACGCAAACGCGCTAATCGGTTGTTATAATCATCGGCATCATCGGTTACTTTACGGATGCGTAAATCTTTAAAAATTTGTTTTAAAACTGTTGGTGTTACTTGTTGGGCTGCATCGCTCCAAGCATTGTCGGGATCGATATGGGTTTCGATAATCAAACCGTCGTAATTCAAATCGAGTGCCTGTTGCGACACTTCCTGAATCATATCACGACGACCGGTAATATGTGACGGGTCACAAATTAGCGGCAAATCGGGAAAACGATTTTGCAGCTCAATCGCCAATTGCCATTCGGGGATATTGCGGTATTTGGTTTTTTCATAAGTGGAAAATCCGCGATGAATGACACCGAGTTTTTTGATCCCGGCATTATACAATCGTTCAACACCGCCAATCCACAGCGCTAAATCGGGATTTACCGGATTTTTGACTAAGACAATTTTATCGGTATTCTTTAGCGCATCTGCTATCTCCTGAACCGCAAACGGATTCACCGTAGTACGGGCACCAATCCACAACACATCAATATCGTGTTCCAAAGCCAACTGCACGTGTGCGGCATTGGCGACTTCAACCGCCATAAGCAAACCGGATTGGGCTTTGGCTTTTTGTAACCATTTTAAACCAATAGCTCCGACGCCTTCAAATCCGCCCGGTCGCGTTCGGGGTTTCCAAATGCCGGCACGAAAAACAGACACGTCCGAATCTTTCAATTCAGACGCTATCTTGAGTACTTGTTCTTCGGTTTCGGCACTGCACGGACCGGCAATAACCAAGGGATGACTCAAGTTAAAATCATCCAACCATTTCCTGTTTTCTGTTGTAATCTTCATAGCTGATTTTCTGTTGCAAAATTAGTTTCTTTTTGGGTAAAATGGACGCAAAGCGTTCTGAATTTTTCCGTAACAATCGGGAATAAAAGGATTTCCATCAATCATCATGGCTTGCCTTTCGGGTATTCACCCAACACCTTAAAATGGGTCGTCATTAAAGCGAGTATGTTTTTGGCTTTTTCATAATGCTTGTACTTTTCAAAAACCACATCGACAAAAAAAGAATAGTGAAACGGGGTTTCAATAACGGGCATCGACTGAATTTTGGTTAAATTCAATTTGCAATTGTTCATCACATTGAGCACGGTGGCCAAACTTCCCGGCGTGTCATCCAACTCAAATTTAACCGAAGCTTTGTTGATGGCTTCTTTGGGCCATTCTTTATTGGTGGATTTCAAAATCACAAAGCGCGTTTTGTTGCTTTGTACTGTATGAATTCCGGCCGCCAAAATTTTCAAATCATACAACTCCGCGGCAATTGGTGACGCTACCGCACCAATTCCCGTAAGCTTTTGTTCCTGAATGCGGCGTGCCGTTTCGGCCGTGTCCCTGCTTTCCACTAATTTAATATGCGGATACTGACTAAAAAAAACAGCGCATTGCAACAAGGCTATCGGATGCGAATGAACTTCTTTAAGGTCTTCTATTTTTTGACCGTGGATGGCCATCAAATTCATATGGATATCCAAATAATATTCGCCAATGATGTGCAAATTGTTACGGTCAATCAGCGCGTAATTCGGCACTATCGAACCGGCTATGGAGTTCTCCAATGCCATCACGCCTTTGGCAGCCTCTTGACGAACCAGCTTTTTAGCCACTTCGTCAAATGACATGCATTCGAGGATATCGCCCGATGGTCCGAAATAGTGCTGAGCTACCTGATGATGAAACGAACCCTTAATGCCTTGTATTGCTATTTTTGCTTCCATATATTCAAAAAAAAATCCCAACTTTCGTCGGGATGTGTAGTATTGTTAATTCTCTCTTTATCGTTTGACATAACACCATACCATTCCCGTTCGCTGTCCGAAGAAGAAATACCAGAAATAGTTGTAAAAGGTGTTACTGAGTCTCATAGAAATGTATTGTCTTTGGCTAATGTAAAAAAATAAATCGTTGGTTTTACCAATGGGTGCCAAAAAATCTACGGAAACGTTTTCGTACCCATCATAAAATCGAGAATTATTCGTTATCCTTTGATTAATTAGTACATTTGCGGCAAATTGTTCCTTTATGTCGATAGAAGTTCAAAATATTTCCAAAAGTTATGGTGCTCAAAAAGCACTGGATCAGGTTTCATTCTCTGTTAAAAAAGGAGAAATCGTGGGTTTCTTGGGGCCGAATGGTGCCGGAAAATCGACTTTAATGAAAATATTAACGACGTATATCACCGCAGATGAAGGCAAAGCCTTGGTCAACGGCAAGGACATTACCGAAGCGCAAAAAGAAGTACAGCAATCGGTAGGGTATTTACCCGAACACAATCCGTTATACCTCGATTTGTACGTGCGCGAATACCTGGCTTTTAATGCCGATGTTTACAAGGTGCCGCAATCGCGTATTGAAGAAGTGATTGTGCTTACCGGTTTAACGCCCGAAAGCCATAAGAAAATCGGACAATTGTCTAAAGGATTTCGCCAGCGTGTGGGTTTGGCCACAGCCTTACTCCACAACCCGGATGTTTTAATTTTAGACGAACCCACTACAGGACTCGACCCGAACCAATTGGTAGAAATCCGAAACGTTATTAAGAGCGTAGGGAAAAACAAAACCGTTTTTCTGTCTACTCACATTATGCAGGAAGTGGAAGCCATTTGCGACCGCGTCATTATTATCAATCAGGGAAAAATTGTCACCGACAAAAAACTGGACAAATTGGTAGCCGAAGAAAAAGAACAAATCATCGAAGTCGAATTTGACAAAGCCATCACTGCTGCTACATTGACGCAACTAGTGCATCTTACAAACTTCAAAAACACCGGTGGTAATTTATGGTTATTGACGTTTAACACCGAAGAAGACATGCGCCCGGCGGTATTCGACTTTGCCCAAAGCAACGGATTGAAAACACTTCAAATGAGTTTGAAAAGCAAAAACCTGGAAGAAATTTTTAGGGAAAAAACGAAAAAATAGCTTTCCCCAACAGTCGCTGTATTCAATAAATACCATTTACGAATCACTCTGCAAACTGTGACTGTAAACTGATTAAGGATAAACCACACTTCCCTGATACAGCTCGGTTACATCCACCACCGGTGGCACATTTTTCAGGACCAAATTGCCCGTACTGTTTAAAACACCGCTAATGCTTTGCATCGGTTTTACTATCATGTCATTAGAACCTCTGTGAAACACGCTGATGTTTTGCGCGGTAAAGTTTTGCGCTTCAATACGTCCGTCTCCGAAATAAAAATTAAAAGTGGCCGTATTGGTTTGCCCCGTGATGTAAAATCGAGACACATTATTGTTGGCAATATACAAGTTGTTGTTTTCTATGTGCATCACAAAATCGCCGGTCCCTGCCCCGCTTTCGCCGTCGCCGTCTTTGTCCATCGAAATTAAACTCAGAAACGGATAGGTCAACACCCCATTGGAACTGATTTTCCGGTCGGTCTTAGAATAAATTTCTTCCAAGGTCGGTGTGGTCACATGAATGGTAACCCTACCGTACGAACGCACCCAATTGCAACTGGCATCGTCTTTAAAAACGAGTTGATCACCGTATTGCTTGACTTCCACATTCTCTATAAAATTTTCCCCGGCTTCTATTTGCACCCGATATTCGGGGCCTTCGGTAACCACTACCGCAATACCGCGGTAGACTTTGATACGTTTAAAAGGCAATACCGCTATGTCTTTGGTGATGATTGCGCCGGTGCTTTCCACACAATCGGAAGGCTTTTCACACGCGCTCAAAACCGAAAACAAGACCACAAACCAAACTATTCTTTTCATACGTCCTTATTTAAAATCGATACCCTACACCAAACTCCAAGGCTTCTGCCAAAAAAAGATGTGTTTTAATCGTGAAAGCCCCGAAAAATTGATTCGTAATATAATATTTCATCCCAACGCGATCGTAAATAGCAATGTCTTTTTTAAACGGTTGGTACACATAATAGCCTACTTGGGCCTCGAGCGACAACTTGTTGATGTACAACTCATAACCGGCAAAAAGTCCCACGCGTTTGTAATCGGTGTTCGGATCGAGCTGTTCCTCCGGATAGGCCACCGCATAATAGCGAATGTATTCTTTAAACGACTCCGTCAAAAACAAATCGGTTCCCAACTGCAAGCCCGATTTGCGGTTCAATCGTTTGTCGACATAAAATCCCAAATGATAGAACGGTTTTTGCCCCGATCGAATAATCGGACTCTCGTTAATTCCGGTACGAAACACCACATTGTAATGCAGTGGTTCGCGGTAACTTTTTCGAACTTCTGTGCTGTCAAATTGCGGCGCGCGTGGTTTTTCTTCTGTAAAATTGTACTGCAAACCCACATTGAGTAAAAAGGTATTGATGCCGCTGTTGGGCGATTTAACCCGTCCGTTCGAATAATGGGTAAACAACAATCCGGCATGAAAACCAATCGGATACAGCACTGTTTGATTGGAATAGGCCAAGCCGATATTGGTGTTGTCTAAAATTCGAGTTCCAAAAGCCTTGTTGGTACTGTTGTCGGCCTTGTCATACGGATGGGTCGTCAACGCCACTCCTTGGGCAAACTTGAGTTGCAACTGTCTTTTCCAAAAATAAAAATTGTAAAACGCCCCGGCGGAATAGGTTAACCCCAAAGGCCGACTATTAAAGTCCTGATACATAAAATACCCGCCGTAATCAGGATAATTGTATTCCGTTTGCCACTCTTTGCGCCCGTGGGTTTGCACCGTAAATTCCAACAACAATCCTTGCGGATGCCCGTTAATCAAATGATACATATCTTCTTTGTGCGCAATGGTATTGCCTCGCAAGACCGACACATCCAAGGCAAACGTATTTTTTTGTTGTGCCGTTACAACTGTAGAAATCAGTAAAAAGAAACCGTAAAAATGCCGCATGCTCCGATTGTAAAGGCACAAATATAAACTTTTATCCTTAGGAGCGAATGGCTGGGGCGTTTTTGTGATCGGTTTTCCCGCTGTCCGCTTTGCGCGGCATCGCTGCCATCGGGGCTAGACGGGGATAGTCCTGTGTCTCGGGAAGGCTTAAAAAACTTCTTTGGCAATCGCCTTGATGTTCTCGGCTTTGCCCATCGAGTAATAATGCAACACCGGAATGCCGGCGGCGACCAACTCTTTACTTTGTTGCACACACCAGTCAATCCCGATTTGTTTTACGGCATCGTTGTCTTTGGCCTTGACCACGGCCATAATTAAATCATCGGGCAATTCCAAACTAAAGCGATGCGGAATCAAATTCAGCTGCTTCTTAGTCGCAATAGGTTTCAGTCCCGGAATAATCGGAACGGTAATACCCGCGGCGCGACATTTATCAACAAAATCGAAGAAGCGTTTGTTGTCAAAAAACATTTGGGTAATAATATAATCGGCGCCGTTTTTGATTTTTTGCTTCAAAAAATAGATGTCACTGTCCAAACTCGGCGCTTCCATGTGCTTCTCCGGATAACCGGCCACCCCAATACAAAAGTTGGTCTTGGCCGAATTCTTTAAATCTTCATCCAAGTAAATGCCATTATTCAAATTGCTGATTTGCGTAACCAATTCGCTTGCATACGCATTCCCTTCTTTTTCGGGGTGGAAATAGGTTTCCGTTTTCAAGGCATCACCTCTTAACGCTACCACATTATCAATCCCTAAGAAATCCAAGTCAATCAATAAGTTCTCGGTATCTTCTTTGGTAAAACCACCACACAAAATATGCGGAATGGCATCCACGTTGTATTTGTTTTGAATCCCGGCGCAAATCCCCACTGTTCCCGGACGTTTCTTGACGATTTTCTTTTGTAACAAACCGTTCGGCAATTCTTTGTATTCGTATTCCTCACGATGGTACGTTACATCAATAAACGGCGGATTGAATTCCATTAACGGATCAATGCTGTCAAAAATCGATTGAATGTTTTGGCCTTTCAAAGGCGGTAAAATCTCGAAAGAGAATAACGGTTTACCGTTAGCGTTTTCAATATGTTGGGTTACTTTCATAATTTTAAAATTGCGAGTTGCGAGTTGCGAGTTGCGAGTTGCGAGTTTACTTTGAACCCGAAACTCGTAACACGTAACCAAATTAATCTGCTATATTCGGTGATAGCCACTTCGTTGCTATTTCTGTTGCTATTCCTCTTCGTTTGGCGTAATCTACCACTTGGTCTTCTTTAATTTTCCCAAGTCCGAAATACTTACTCTGCGGATGGGCAAAATAATAACCCGAAACCGAGGCTGCCGGCCACATCGCCATGCTTTCGGTGAGTTTTACCCCAATAGCCTCTTCGACTTGCAACAGTTTCCAAATGGTTGGTTTTTCCAAATGGTCCGGACAGGCAGGATACCCCGGAGCCGGACGAATGCCTTTGTATTCCTCGTTAATCAACTCCTGATTGGATAAATTTTCATCCGAGGCATAACCCCAAATGTCTTGGCGGACTTTTAAGTGCAAATATTCGGCAAAGGCTTCTGCTAATCTATCGCCTAAAGCTTTGACCAAAATCGAATTGTAATCATCTAATTGCTTTTCGAATTCAGCTGCTTTTTCATCCACACCAAAACCGGTCGTGACACAAAAACAACCGATGTAATCTTGCTTTCCACTTTCTATTGGCGCAATAAAATCGGCTAAGGCAATGTTGGGCGCGCCGGCAGTTTTTTGGGATTGTTGGCGTAAGGTTAAAAAGGTTGCGAGTTGCGGGTTGCGGGTTTCAGGTTCTTCGTAAACTGAAATATCGTCGTCATTGACAGTATTGGCGGGAAAAATTCCTAGGATGCCTTTGGCGGTAAACCATTTCTCGGTTACGATTTGGCTGAGCATTTTTTGCGCATCGGCAAACAAAGCGGAAGCCTGTTCTCCTACTACCTCGTCTTTCAAAATCGCCGGATATTTCCCAAACAATTCCCACGATTGGAAGAATGGCGTCCAGTCGATAAAATCAACCAATTGTGCCAGTTCCACTTCAACCGTTTTTGTACCGATGAAATTCGGTTTTACCGGGGTAAAATTGTTCCAATCCAATTGGAGCTTGTTTTTACGGGCTTCTTCAATCGATAGGTAATTTTTGTCTCGACTGCGACTCAAGTAGCCTTCACGCAATTTGTCGTATTCTTCTCGAACCGATTGCACATAACTGTTTTTGGTTTCGGCTTGCAACAAATTGCTGGCCACAGTTACCGCTCGCGACGCATCGTTAACGTGTACTACAGTCGATTGGTATTCCGGGGCAATTTTCACTGCTGTATGCGCACGCGATGTGGTAGCGCCGCCAATCATAATCGGAATTTGGATATTCAGCTTGTCCATCTCTTTGGCCAAATACACCATTTCATCGAGTGAAGGTGTAATCAATCCGCTCAAACCTATAATATCGACACTTTCTCTAACCGCCGCCTCGATGATTTTTTCAGGCGGCACCATAACCCCTAAATCGATGATTTCAAAGTTGTTGCAGGCCAATACTACGGAAACAATATTTTTACCGATATCGTGTACATCACCTTTTACCGTGGCCATCAATACTTTTCCGGCCGAAGACGATTTACCGTCTTTGGAGGCTTCAATATAAGGTAGCAAATACGCCACGGCTTTCTTCATCACACGGGCAGATTTTACTACTTGAGGTAAGAACATTTTCCCGCTTCCAAATAAATCGCCTACGACATTCATCCCGTTCATCAAATGGTTTTCGATGACTTCAATGGGTTTTTCTACCGAAAGACGGGCTTCTTCTACATCTATTTCGATAAACTCATCAATTCCTTTCACTAAGGAATGAGTCAATCGGTCTTGTAAAGAACCGTTTCTCCACTCTTGTACTGCTTTGTTATTGGTTTTGAAATCGCCTTTAAAACTTTCTGCTAAATCCAATAATCTTTCCGTCGCATCTTCTCTTCTGTTCAACAACACATCTTCCACATGTTCCAACAAAATCGGATCGATTTCATCATAAATCTCCAACATTTCGGGATTTACGATGCCCATAGTCATACCGTGTTTAATGGCGTGGTATAGGAAGGCCGAGTGCATGGCTTCACGCACTTTATCGTTCCCCCGAAATGAAAACGACACATTACTCACACCGCCGGAAACACCGGCATAAGGCAGGTTTTCGCGTATCCATTGCGTGGCTTTGAAGAAGTCCAAGGCGTTTAACTTGTGCTCTTCCATACCGGTAGCTACCGGAAAAATATTCGGATCGAAGATGATGTCTTCCGGTGGAAAATGAACTTCATTGACTAAAATGTCATAGCTCCTTTTACAAATATCGATGCGTCTTTGGTAGGTGTCGGCCTGACCTTCTTCGTCAAATGCCATTACGATAACCGCAGCACCGTATCTCTTGATTAATTTGGCATGATGGATGAACGCTTCCTTACCTTCTTTTAAGGAAATGGAATTCACCACGCCTTTCCCTTGAATGACTTTCAAACCGGCTTCGATAATTTCCCATTTCGAGCTGTCAATCATTACCGGAACGCGGGCAATATCGGGTTCGGCGGCAATTAAGTTCAGGAATTTGGTCATGGCATAAACCCCATCCAACATTCCTTCGTCCATATTGACATCGATGATTTGAGCACCGCCTTCTACTTGGGCACGGGCAATATCGAGGGCTTCTTCGTATTTCTCTTCTTTAATCAAACGCAGGAATTTGCGCGAACCGGTCACATTGGTACGTTCTCCTACGTTGATGAAATTGGATTCCGGCGTAACGATTAACGGTTCTAAACCGGATAGTTTTAAGTATTTGGTTGCTTCCGCCATTATATCGTTTCTAAAATTGTTCTGGGTTTGAATTGAGCCGCTACCTCAGCGATGGCTTTGATGTGTTCCGGAGTGGTGCCGCAACAACCGCCAATGATGTTCACTAAGTTATCCTGCAAATACTCGCGAATCAACGCTTGCATTTCGGCCGGTGTTTGGTCGTATTGCCCAAACGCATTGGGTAAACCGGCGTTGGGATGTGCCGAAATATTTAAAGAGGTGTTTTGCGCCAATCTTTTCAGATACGGTTTTAACTGGTCGGCACCCAAAGCACAGTTGAATCCAATGGACAATAACGGAATATGCTGAATGGATATCAAAAAAGCTTCAACCGTTTGTCCGGAAAGTGTTCTTCCTGAAGCATCGGTAATCGTTCCGGAAACCATTACGGGTATGTCTAAATGTCTTTCTTCTTTGACTTCTTCGATGGCGAACAAAGCCGCTTTGGCATTGAGTGTGTCGAAAATGGTTTCTACCAAAAGTACATCACAACCGCCATCAATTAAAGCTTCCACTTGCTGTTTGTAGGCGATGCGCAAATCGTCGAAAGTGACGGCGCGGAAACCCGGATCGTTTACATCGGGCGACATGGAAGCCGTACGATTCGTTGGTCCGATGGAACCGGCTACAAAACGCGGTCTGTCGGTGAACTCGTCAGCGACTTCACGGGCAATTTTGGCAGATTGGTAATTTAACTCATACACCAAATCTTCCATGTGGTAATCGGCCATGCCGATGGTGGTTCCGGAAAACGTATTGGTTTCTACAATATCGGCGCCGGCTTGAAAATATAGGCGGTGGACTTGTTTTACCGCTTCGGGTTGGGTAATCGACAACAAATCGTTGTTGCCTTTTAACGGATGTGGAAAATCCTTAAAGCGCTCGCCACGGAAATCGGTTTCGGAGAAGTTGTTGCGCTGTAACATGGTTCCCATCGCACCGTCGAGGACGAGGATTCTTTCTTTGATGGCGTCTTGTATTTTTGACATAGTATTTTGAGTTGTTCGGTTGTTGGTTGTCGGTTGTCGGTTAGACTACTGACTCCAAAAAATCAATACATTTTACTTTTTTAGCCCCGATGGCAGCAAAATCCTTTATTGTTTTGTCCTTCGACAGGCTCAGGATGACAAAACAATAAAGATTGACGCGGACAGCGGGAATAGGGATTGCAACAATGCGCAAACCATTCGCTCACACTTCGACAAGCTCAGTGTGACAATATCATAAAAGTATCAGGAAAGTAAGATAGAATATCTCTGGGTTATCTTTTCTCATAGTGAGATAGAATGTAGCACCTTCTTTTGGCAAAGGGTTGCTAAGCTTTCATCGGGTCTATTCCCTCCGGCTTTCGTGATAACAAACATGATGTTAATGAACGGTGCAAAGTAAGGACACAGAATTCACATTTGCAAGGGTTTTGAAAAAATAAAAACCTACAACGTTGTAGTGCTGTAGGTTTTTGTGGTAAAGGTTAGTTGGAAAATAAAAATCTCTGATAAGTTGTATGGATGGTTTTGTAAAACAGTAAGGTTAAAGTGTATATCATCAGTATTAGTGCAGTGACATAAATGGTCATTACGGTTTCGTTAAAAATAAAACAGAGGATACTGAATCGGGCAAACTCAAGGTGGAAAATCCAACGTTTCTGTTCGAGCATGGCGCCGGTAATGATTACACTCAAGACGATAAAGGTTGTCATTAGCCAAAGATTAATCGGCGAGATATGGTGTGAAAATAAAATGGTACCAAAAAGTACAATAATTGTAGTAATGGTCTTGATTTGTATCGCACGGATGAGTTTTTCGGTGTATTGAATATGGGTTACTTTTTGGGACAATTTCCGCTCCAAAAGGGTTCTGATTCTCGGGTCATGATCATTCGGACTTCCGAAAATGATTTTGAGTTTGGCTTTAGTAGTTTTGGCCAAACGAACAGCAACAATCAGTTCAAGAAAATAGTGAAAATGTTGCCAAAGGAAACTGTGACTTCCCAGTGATTTGGTTAAACCGTATTGGGGTTCGGCTTTTTCTTCGGCAAAAGTCCCGAAGATTTTGTCCCAAATAATCAGCATGTCACCATAGTTTTTATCCAAATATTCCGGATTGCTGCTGTGGTGCACCCGATGGTGTGAGGGCGTCACGATAATGTATTCGAGCCAACCCAACTTCCCAACGAGTTGCGTGTGTGTGAAGAACGGATACGTTCCGTGAATGAGCAATAAAACGGTAATCATTTCTGCCGGAAAACCGATGATGGGCAAAATACTCCAAAACAAACCGCGAAATACCGCTTGGATAACTGTGATTCTGGCCGCTGCCGTGTAATTGAAATCATCACTTTGATGGTGAACAATATGGGCAGCCCAAAACAAGTTGATTTCGTGACCGAAGCGATGGTACCAGTACCAAACCAAGTCAGTCGCCAGAAATAATAAAATCCAAGTCAGCCAGTTGCTCTCAATAGTAAAGACCGCCCAATTTTGATGCAACCAAGTAAATACAAAAAAGAAGGTTCCGGTGGTCAGCAAATCGGATATCCGTTCCACAATTCCGACATTGAGATTGGCTATGCTTTCGTTAAACTGATGTGTTTTTCTATTTTTTCTTCGACTGATGTAATATTCCAACAGCATGAAAAAGACAAAGAACGGAATGGCCAAAGCAATATATTCCAGCTTCATAGCGTATCTTTTTATTTAAGTTTTAAAACAACAATAACCCTTTTTAGGAAAGCCAAATCGCTTCCCGAATTTTGATTTTCTCGGCTACTTTGAGAATATCGGTCAAAACACCGCGTGCCGTGACTTGTTTTCCCGCACCGGCGCCTTGAATGACGATTGGGATGTCGCCATAGGATTGGGTATAAATTTCAATCAAGTTATCCGCACCTTGGAGTTGGCCGAGTGCCGAACTTTTGGGCACCGAAACCAGTTTGACTTTAAGTTGTTTGGTCTTCACCTCCAATTCGCCTACATACCGAAGCACGTGGTTATCAGCTTGGGTAATTTTGGCGATTTGAAACGGTTTGTCGAACAACTGTTTGTTAACGGCATACTCGGCTTTGGTGTTTTTTTCATTCAGATTGGGAAGCAAAAGGGATTCTATTTTGATATCGGAAAACTCCAATTCCTGTTCGAGTTCTCGGGCCAGTATTAACAACTTTCGGGCAACGTCATGTCCGGATAAGTCATCACGGGAATCGGGTTCGGTGTACCCCTTTTTTTCAGCATCGCGTAAAATTTTAGAGAACGTTAAATCTTCTGCTGAAAATCGGTTGAAAATGTAACTCAACGAACCCGAGAATACACCACGGATTTTGGTGATTTCTTCGCCTGAAAAATACAAATCGTTGATGGTTTGAACCACCGGCAAACCGGCGCCTACATTGGTTTCGTAGAGAAAAGTCTTGTCGAACTTTTTGAGATTTCTTCGCAATTCTTTGTAGAAGTCGGTATGCAACGTATTGGCTTTTTTATTGGCCGCCACGATGTTGAACCCGTTTTGGATTAGCGGAATGTAATTTTTGATGATTTCCTCGCTGGCCGTGGCGTCAACGGCTATCAGGTTTTCCAATTGTTGTTCTTGAACGTATTCGATGATGTCTTCGATGCGGAACGGAATGGCCGATTGGGCAAAGTTGGCTTCCCATTGGTTTTTTAATCCGTCTTTTTCAAAAAAAGCCAGAGTCGAATTGGTAATGATGGGAAATCTCAGGTCGATGTTTCTTTTTTCGAGGAAGAATTTTTGGCTCTCAATGACCTGATTGATTAAAGTACTCCCGACGTTTCCGATACCGAAGAGAACTATATTGATTCTAAGCGCTGACATAATGGTTTTGTTTTTGTTTGTTAAAAATAGGAGCTAATATTTGGGCTAACTGTTCGAACTCGATTAAGAAAGCGTCGTGTCCGTGGATGGATTGGATTTCGTGATAGAACACATTTTCCTTGATTGGCTTTAAGCTTTCAACCGTTTCACGGTTTTCCTCCGGAATAAAAAAGTAATCGGTATCTACAGCGATTACGTGAATATTTCCCTGAATGTCATTGACCACGGTCAAAAAATTGCCTCTGTCACGGGTAATATCATTCGTTTTGAGCAGATGGTTCATCAATTTGTAAGCCGATAAACGAAAGCGGTTTTTGAGTTTGATGCCGTGATTGGCCAGCCAGTTTTCGATTTGAAACACCGAAGAATCTTGGAACTTGTTTCGTTGAAAGCGTTGGTTTACGGACTGTGGTGTTCGGTACAACAACATAGCGTGCAAACGCGCATCGGCAATCGGATCATCGGAATTGTTGAGGATTTGGTCTTGAATTAACACGTTGGCAATCACCCAATCGGTCGCTTTCCAATCGGTGGCAATTGGGATTAAATTATGAACCGCATTGGGTTTCAAAACCGCCATTTCCCAGGCTACGGCACCACCTAAACTACCGCCGATCACCGCAAAAACGTCGTTTATTTTAAGAAAGGATAACCCTTCCCAAAAAATGCGGGCTACGTCGCGAATGCTAAAATCTTTGTAATTGGTAATCAAATTACCGAAGTTGTCGTCATAACCGTTTCCGGGAATGTTGAAAGCGATTACCGTAAAGTAATTTGTGTCGATGATTTTTTCGGCACCTATTACGTCGTTCCACCAGCCGTTTTCACCGGACACATTGGAATTCCCGGTCAGGGCGTGATTGACCACTACTGTCGGGGCCGAACCGATGGGTTGCCCGAAAGTTTGGTAAAACAGCGGAATATAAGGTCGTTGTTTTCCGTTTTCCAATCTAAAATCAAACAAGTCTATTTTTTCTAATTTTTTCATATCCTCTTTTTTTAGCTGTTTTTTAAAAGACTGTCCTCAACGTCAATTTTGAAGACAGTCTTAACAAACAAACAAAACCAATGGCTTTTCGTTTTACAGCAGGGTTGCTGTTGTTTCGTATTCTTTAACCAACACTACAGAAACCGGTGTTGGATTAATCAAATTGTCCTGAACCGGACAGCGGTTTTCCACGGTGATTAACCAATCTTTTAATTGGTCCAAAGTAGCGTCAGCTGTTGGTTTTACGGTTACTTCAATCGATTTAAATCCGGCTCTTTCCTCGCTAATTTTTCCCTGGTATTTGTCTAAACTGAGGGTCCCGGAGATTTCTACTTGAAGTGATTTTAGCTCGATGCCTTGCTCTTTGGCGACTAACTTTCCGACGGCATTGATGCAACCGGCATAACCGGCTAAAATGTATTCTATCGGACTTGGCCCTTCCAGTTCAGGAAATTGGTCATTTTTACTAATTCGAATGTCGAAGTTTTGGGCCTTCACTACGAATTGGTTGTTGCTTTGGGCGTAGCCGGTTACGTTTACGGTTTTTGTGCTCATGTTATACGGTTTGCGGGGTTTTAATTTTTACAAAGGCTGCTTTTAAATCGGCTTTCAAATCGTCGATATTTTCTAAACCAACCGACAAACGGATTAAGTCTTTGGTCACTCCTGTGGTTTCTTGTTCGGCGTCAGACAATTGTTGGTGGGTTGTACTGGCCGGATGGATGATGAGCGATTTGGTATCGCCAATGTTCGCCAATAACGAGAACAATTTGGTTTCATCGGCTACTTTTTTCGCTGCCTCGAAACCGCCTTTCAATCCGAAAGTAACAATACCGCTTTGGCCTTCGGGCAAATATTCCTCAGCTAACGCTTTGTACTTGGAAGATGCCAAGCCGGGATAATTTACCCAAGCTACTTCTTCCTGTGCTTGCAACCATTGGGCTAAAGCCAACGCATTTTCGCTGTGTTTTTTGATGCGGACTTCCAGTGTTTCCAGTCCTTGGATGGTTTGGAAGGCATTGAACGGACTCAGAGCGGCTCCGAAATCGCGTAATCCTTCGATTCTGACTTTAGCGATAAATGACGCTGCCCCTAAAGCTTCGTAGTATTTTAAACCATGGTAACCGGCTGATGGTTCAGTAAATTCAGGGAATTTTCCATTGCTCCAATCGAAGTTTCCGGCATCGATAATGACACCGCCAAGCGACGTTCCGTTGCCGGTAATGTATTTGGTCAGTGAGTGAATAACGATGTCGGCTCCGTGTTGAATCGGGTTTAAAAGATAGGGCGTAGCGACTGTATTATCGACAACAAAAGGTACTTTGAAGGCTTTGGCTGCTGCCGAAATGGCTTTCAAATCCAGCACATCCAATTTAGGATTTCCTAAGCTTTCGGCGAAGAAGGCTCGGGTATTTTCTTGGGCTGCTTTGGTAAAATTTTCCGGATTGGACGGATCAACGAAAGTTGTTGTGATGCCCAATCTGGGTAAGGTTACGCTTAACAAGTTGTACGTTCCGCCATACAAGCTGTTAGAAGCTACGATGTGATCACCGGCTTTCAATAAAACTAACAACGTGGTGGCGATGGCTGAAGTGCCCGATGCGGTAACGACCGCTCCGATACCGCCTTCGAGTGCGGCCAAGCGTTGTTCCAAAATGTCGTTGGTTGGGTTGTTCAAACGCGTGTAAATGAATCCGGCTTCGGCTAAACCGAACAAGTTGGCGGCATGGTCTGCATTGTTAAATACATACGAAGTGGTTTGATAAATCGGAACGGCTCTGGTTCCTGCGTTTTTAGTAACGTCGTGTCCTGCGTGCAGTGCATTGGTAGCAAATTTTTGTGTGCTCATGATTGTAAAGTATTAAGATGTTAGTATTAAGTATTAAGATTATTGTTTTTAGATGTTTAGCATAAAAAAAGTCCTTTTGGATGGCTTACCAAAAGGACTTCTAGAGTATATACAAACTTCGATTACGTCTTTCGCTTTTGGTAACAGGACACGCCAATACAACACATCATCATGTGCATCATGCGGTTCATCATCAAATTTTTTCCTGTTACTTTCATTGTTTTACTTTGTTTAATTCTGATTTGTTTTAAATAAAAAAACCTCTGCGGTTGTGCAGAGGTTTTATGGATATATTTTTAAATTTAAAATTATGCCATTAGCGTCCTCTGCGGAGATTTCCACATCATGCGACACATATGACAAATTGTAAAGTTCATTTTTGCTGTTTTTGTATGGGACAAACTTCTGAATGTTTTTTGAATTGACCAAACGAAATTTGAAAATTTAACATTTGAAATTTGCGGATATATATTTAAATACTACGTATTTAGATTTTTGGTAAAATCCTAAAAAAAATAAAAAAAGTCAAATAGTTTTTTGTTTTCGAATTAGTCTTTATACATTTGCAACCGAAAATTGAGAGGAAAAATTTGTACTGATTGCAACCTCGTTAAAAAATGCTAAAGCAGAAACTCTCCTTTAGCTTTTACGGCAATCCTCTATTTTTCGCAACATTTAATATTAAAACTAAACTATAGTTATGGGGTATTTATTTACGTCGGAATCCGTTAGTGAAGGACATCCGGATAAGGTAGCTGACCAAATCAGTGATGCGTTAATTGACAACTTTTTAGCTTTTGATGCGGAGTCGAAAGTAGCATGCGAAACTTTGGTGACTACCGGTCAGGTAATTTTGGCAGGAGAAGTAAAATCGAACACCTATTTGGATGTACAATCAATTGCCAGAGAAGTGATTCGCAAAATCGGGTATACCAAAAGCGAGTACATGTTTGAGGCGAATTCGTGTGGGGTTTTATCTGCTATTCACGAGCAATCGGCCGACATTAACCAAGGTGTTGACCGCGCGAGCAAAGAAGAGCAAGGTGCCGGCGACCAAGGCATGATGTTTGGTTACGCGACTAATGAAACCGAGAATTATATGCCGTTGGCTTTGGATTTATCGCATGCCTTGTTGATTGAATTAGCGGCCATCCGCAGAGAAAACAACGAAATCACGTATTTGCGTCCGGATGCTAAATCTCAGGTAACTTTGGAATATTCCGATGACAACAAACCGGTTCGTATTGACGCGATTGTAATTTCTACACAACACGATGATTTTGCTGATGAAGCTACGATGTTGACCAAAATTAAAAGCGATTTGATTTCGATTTTGATTCCGAGAGTAAAAGCCAAATACCCGCAATACGCGCATTTGTTTAACGACGATATTACGTATCATATCAACCCAACCGGAAAGTTCGTAATTGGCGGTCCACACGGGGATACCGGCTTAACCGGAAGAAAAATTATTGTGGATACCTATGGTGGAAAAGGCGCTCACGGTGGTGGTGCATTCTCGGGAAAAGATCCAAGTAAAGTAGACCGTTCTGCGGCTTATGCCACCCGTCATATTGCAAAAAACCTGGTAGCTGCCGGTTTGTGTGATGAGATTTTGGTGCAAGTATCGTATGCGATTGGAGTGGCCAAACCTACTTCTATCAACGTGAATACGTACGGTACTGCCAAAGTAAACATGACCGATGGTGAAATCAGTAAAGTAGTGGAAACCATCTTCGATATGCGCCCGTACTTCATTGAACAACGTTTGAAATTGAGAAACCCGATTTACAGTGAAACTGCGGCTTACGGTCATATGGGAAGAACTCCGGAAACCGTAACCAAAACGTTTAAATCGCCAAACGGTGAAGACAAAACGGTAACCGTAGAATTGTTTACTTGGGAGAAATTAGATTTTGTGGACAAGGTAAAAGCCGCTTTCGGAATTTAATTATTATTCCGGAAATGATATAACAAAGCCCGCACCTGCGGGCTTTTCTTTTTGGCTTTAGCATCTGGCAGGCGGGTGTCAACCCATTGAAAAATCCGTAAAAATAAAAGCTGTTTGAGCGAAGCGAGTTCTTTTATTTTCGGATTTAAAATGAGGTTTGACCGCCGAAGATGCAACGCCTTGAATTTTTGCTTCTTTTGTTTCAAGACAAAAGAAGAACTAGCCCCGATTGAAGCAGGCTACCGTGTAGCGCGAAAAGCGGGAATCAGCTCCTACAAATTATACTTCAAACTCAACATCACATAACGCGGTTGTACCCGGTATTGTGAGGTTCTGGTGGAAAACTGCGAGAAATTATCGTCGTTGAGCGAGGTGGTATTGAGCAAGTTGGTCGCCGAAATTTTGTACTCCCATTTGCTGTCTTTGGTTTTTTGGTAAATCAAACTGGCCGAGAGAAAATCGTATTCGTTTTCGACCGATTTGTCGCTGTTGTAGTAATGATAAAACTCGTATTCGCTGACAAAGGAGAAGCTTTTCAGGAAGAAGTAATCCAGTTTAACCGTCGGTCTGTCGGTAAAAAACGTATCATTCGGATAATCGTTGATGGTATAACTATACCCTAATTCGATGTTAGGCAGGTTTTTAAAATTGGTCGATGCTCGCAAAGTATAACTTTGCGTAAAGCTCTCGTTGGTCACCAACACCTCTTGGAGCGTGTTGCGATCGATTTGGATGTTGTTGAATTTCGACCAATTGAGTGTGGCATTGAGTGAAGCCTTGTAGTACTTAAAAAACGATCGCCCATAGCTCCCAAAGAAAGACAAGGTCTCATCGGCAAACTCTGAGTTAAAAGGCGAAGATACTTGATTTACGTTATTAAAGAAAGCTCTGGTCTTGATAGCATCCACTGTACGATTATAACTTGCCGCAGCGGTAATATTTTCAAAATTGAACATATTGTATTTGAAGTAACGCAGGGAATGCGATTGCTGAATCGCATTTTCCAAGGTTCGGTTTCCGCTTGATAAGCTGTTATAATTGTTCAAGACAAAACCTTCTGCCAGACGATTAATGTCGGTAAAGTTATTGGTGAAGGCAAAGTTATATGTCAACGTTTCCGCTTTTTTTATTTGATACAACGCCGTAAAATCGGGTAACACTCGGGTAAAATTTTGTTTGAAACTCGTACCTAATTGCTCGTTGTTTAAGGCATAGGTATGAAAACTCACGCCCGGCGTAAAGGTGAATTTGCCGGTAAGCACTTTGTAATGAAACCCTAAAAAAGCATCGTTAAAACGGTAATCCACATCGTTGGTATTGGCGGTATTATCGAGATTATTGACACCACCGTTGTCTAACACCTGGTACATACTGGAGTTGAAATTTTGAGCCGAATAGGTATTTCCCAGTGTGATGTTGATGTTCGATTTGGGCGTCAGCATGTAGTAATAATCGAGCTTTGAATCGAGTTTGTTGGTTTTTACAAAACGGTTCTGATTCAAATCGGTTCTATTTTGAGTTGTGTCGTACCCCAAAATATTGGTGCTTGGTGTGGTGAACGGATCGGAAGCCAAATTGGCATTGTAAAACGGATTTTCGTCTTGGTATAAATGTTGGGTCTCGAAAGCAAAAACGTGTTTTTCGGCAGCGGTGTAATAAAAACTCAGGTTTTGATTGATGGTCACCGGATCTTGTTTTTTCACCGTAAAAATATCTTCCGTGGTTGAGGTGTTGCTTTCGTCTATCGTTTCCCTTAAAAGCGCATTGTTTTCATCTTGCTTGGAGAACTTGGCCAAAATATCGTAGTCAAACTGAAAATTCGTATTGGGTTTGTAGGTGGAACTCAGTTTAAATAAGCCCAAATTACTTTTTTGATGCGCTATTTCCGAACGGTTTTCGGTAGAAGCCACTTCGGTGGAAGTCGGGTCGAGGAAATTGGTACTCGACACCGTCTCCAAATCGGTAATTGAAGACGACAAAATAGCAAAACCGCTCAAACTCCATGATTTGGTTGGATTATAGGAGAAATTGGTCGCCCCGAAATCGGTTTCAATTTCTTTGGCGCGATTGTTTCGCAGTAGTGAAATGCCCAAATCGTTGCTTGATACCGTAAAACTCGAACCGCCTTTGGCCATCATATTCCGGAATCCGCCGGTGAATTTGAAATAGTCTTGTATGGTGAGCGGCAACTCGCCTATGTTATTGAAATTGGTGATAATGTTGAGGCTGTATTTCGGACTGTAATAAAACAATTTCGGGTTGACATTGTACCGGTCGAATTTGGTTTCAGGCTGAAAACCTCCGGCTGCCGTAACATCGCCAAACCAAAAGTTTTTCTTGCCTTCTTTGAGTTTGATGTTCATGGCCACATTATCCTGATTGTTTTCAACACCTTTCAGAATGGAATTCTCGTTGTAATTGCGCAATACCTGAACCTTGTCGATGGCATCGGCGGGAATATTTTTAACCCCGAGTTTGGTATCGCCGTCAAAAAAGTCTTTGCCTTCTACCATGAGCTTGGAGACTTTTTTGCCTTCCACTTCAACTTCTCCGTCGGCATTGACCTCTACTCCGGGTAATTTTTTGAGCACGTCTTCGAGTTTTCGCTCGGTACCACTTTTAAAAGAATCGGCGTTATATACTATGGTATCACCTTTGATAGACACCGGCATTTCGCGCACAATCTCCACCCCATCGAGTTCGATGCCACCGCTTTCCATAGTAATTACCTGAGTGATGTTTTCGCTTTGCGTGGTCACGGCAATCTCTTTGTTTTTCATGCCGAGATAACTCAGCTTTACCGTGTAAGCTGTGTTCGGTTTTAGATTGAGCACAAACTTCCCTTTATCATTTGTGATGGCGTAGGCATCCATAGCTTTGGTGGTTTGATTCACCGCCATGATGTTGGCCATTTCTAAAGGAGCGTTGGTATTGTCTTGTATGATTCCTTCGAAACGGATGGTTTGTGCTACGGCAATTCCGGAAAATAACAGCAGCAATAAGGACAATTTTTTCATGAAAAACAGACTGTTTAAGCGATTATCGATTGATTCTCATTTGGAAACCGCCACGGCCGTTTCCATTCATTTCGCTCATCTCTTCCATCTTTTTAATCACGATGTCATCGTATTCTTTTTGGGTTACTTCTTTGCCGGAAGAAGGCGCTTTGATGTCAGCTTTCTCTTTGGGATTCAACACAATTTTAGAACACAAAATAGTAGTTTTTCCATCGTTGACTTCCAATATTAAACCCGGCAAACCCCAATAATTATCGGGTCCTTGATTCACCGGAATATCGGGTGTATACCATGCGGTAATGGTAATTTCTTTAGGCATTTCGAAACCGTCCATAAAATTGGTTTTGGTTTCAGTTTTATCTTTATCTTCTTTTTTCTCCTCTGTTTTTGTTCCGTCTGCCTCTTTTTTATCGGCTTCTTTTTTAGGTCTGAAATTCCTGAAATCGGACACCGAAACCGGTTTTACCGCCGTGGCTTTGAAACAAGTATAGCCGCCAATGACTTTGGTTTCTGCTTCCATTTTCCACTCTAATTTGGGCAATGAGTCTTTGATTAAGAAAGACTTCCCCATAAACTCTTTATCAACTGTATAGGATTTCGTTTTTACATTTTTATAGTACGTACCACCGCCACCGGTAACCGAATTAAACATCATACGCATTCCGCCACCGCCTTGTGCTGTAGGCGCATCGAGTTTCTCTTCTTCTTTATAAATAGATGCCGATTTATCAAAATGGAGTATAAACGTTTTTTCAAACATCTTTTTGACTCTTTCCTCAATCATTTTTTGCATCTCGGGCGAGATGTCTTTATTGCCTTCAAACCGGCTTTTAAAATCCGATGTGCTGGTTTTGGACTCGTACACAGCCATACCCTGAAAATCTTTTTGGGCATGCGTGGCTAAATAGGAGAAAAGAAAAAACGAAGCGTAAACTATTTTTTTCATTGGCTGTTGGTTTTTTGATATAACAAATATGACGATACATTTTGAAAACTGTTACCAATGTTTTGTTAAATTATTGTGCCACAGTATTGGGAATTTACATGCTTTCCCGTAAATTAGCGAGATGAGGAAATATCTTTTTTTATGGTTGATTTTATGCTTCAGCACCGTTGGGTTTAGTCAAAATCCGAAACTGAAAACCACCGCGTTAACTGCCGCTGCCATCGAAGACAAAACCTATATTGGTTTTGATGGCTTAAACAATCATTATTACATTAAGAACAACATTTTCATCAAACAAAACGACAACCAGCAATGGGAATATAAAAACGTGGCGCTGGGAAAAATCTCGATGGTCGATTTTATCAACCCGCTCAAGATAGTCGTTTTTTATGAAGACTTCAATACGGTTATACTGTTGGACAACCAATTGAATGAAATTCAACGACTCAATATTTTCGACATAGACAGCACCATTTTTGTATCCAAAATCGGGATGGCTTCTCAAAATCAGTTTTGGGTTTACAATGCACTTACCCAGCAAATCATGTTGTTTGATTATTTAAAAAACACAGCTAAAAACATCGGCAATCCGATACAAGAAAATATCAAATACACCCAATCCGACTTTAATTATTTTTATTGGATAGACGAAATCAACAACTGGTATGCGATTGACTTATTCGGGAAAGTAACCTTGTTGGCGAATATTCCCCCGTTCGAAAAAATGCAAATTGTAGATAACGAGCGAATATTGTTCGTTAAAGACAACACGCTGTATTGTTTGAACAATAAACTGAAAACCGTTTTTGAAATCGAAATTGTTGAGAAATCGTTCCGAAATTTTTATTACAAAGACCAAATTTTAGCTATTTTTACCAACCAGCAAATTAAAAATTATAAAATAAAATTACCATAATGCACATAGCGGTAGCCGGAAACATAGGCGCAGGAAAAACAACATTGACGCGATTTTTAGCCAAACATTTTAAGTGGGAACCGCATTTTGAAGATGTGGTAGATAATCCGTATCTCGATGATTTTTACCATCAAATGGAGCGTTGGTCATTCAACCTGCAAATCTATTTCCTGAATTCCCGTTTCCGTCAGGTGTTGCAAATTCGCGAAAGCGGCAAAAACATCATCCAAGACCGCACGATTTACGAGGACGCACACATCTTTGCGCCCAATTTGCACGCGATGGGTTTGATGACCAATCGCGATTTTCAAAACTATTCCGACTTGTTCGAATTGATGGAAGGCTTGGTTGGCGCACCCGATTTGCTGATTTACCTCAGAAGTTCGATTCCTAATTTGGTGTCGCAAATTCACAAACGCGGCCGCGAGTACGAAAACACCATTTCCATCGATTACCTCAGCCGTCTCAACGAGCGTTATGAGGCGTGGATTACCACCTACGACAAAGGAAAACTCTTGATTATTGATGTCGACAACGTGGATTTCGTAAACAATCCGGAAGATTTAGGAATGATTATCAACCGTATTGACGCAGAGTTAAACGGTTTGTTTTAGAATTCAGGAGCGAAAGGCTCGGGCATTTTTGGTGTCCTTTTTCCCGCTATACATTACAATCTCGTCCCAAAAGACGAGATTTTCATTTCTATCGGGGCTAAAAAGGTTTTGTCATTTGCAAAGTTTAGTTTTTCATAACCTCAAAAAGCGATTTTACACGAATAGCTTTCACCGGTTTCGCCAATTTGATTAACACTTTCTGCCCAGGCAAAATGTCAAAATAATTATCGCTGAAAAAAGCATCTTCTTCGGAAGAAAGGAAAACATTCTTGGCTAACACATCGGTACTGATTTCATAAGTCAGCTCGTCTAATTTTGTAATTTGAAGGTTGGGTTTAATAAGTTGTAACTCTTTAGGTTTGACAAAATAGTACAGCGAATAGGCTGATTTTTTTTCTGAAGTAAACGAAACCGAAAGCACTGCTTTTGCCAAATCAAATCCGTTTAAATCCATTTTGGGAATTTCAAAATGAACTAAGGCAGAACTTGCGGGAATGCTTCCGGCCGCCGATGCATCCCAAAGAAGTTCCCCGTTAAAATCAAACAACTGCAATGCAAAGCCACCGTCATAGGCTATCACATCGTCATTGGTAATAATAACATCATACTGATTTTCTTTTTCTTGTACCGATAGCAACACCTTCTCAAAACTCCGCCTCGCCTGATACTGAAACGCTTTCCATCGTCCGTAATAATCCACCGAACTCCAGGAAGTCACCGGCCAACAATCATTGAGTTGCCAAAATAAAGTGCCCATACATTTTCGGTCGGTGCGATGCGCTTCTATGGCGGTTTTCATGCCATCGGCCTGGAGCAATTGGGACACATAAATATAATCTTCAAAAGTATTCGGAACCTTATAATCGCGCGCCATATACGCGTTGATGGTTTTGTAACCTGTCGGATGTTTTTGATGCGATTTCACCGCTTCCGAGTCAAAGTTAAGTTCGCCATTGTTGGCGAAAGCCTGAAACGTTTTGACATCGGGCATCCCCTGAAAACCGTATTCGCTCATAAAACGCCCCACTTTCTGTCGGTACATATCAAATGGCTCCATGCCCCACCAAACGCCCCAATAATGCGCATCGCCACTTAATAAACTTTCTTTTCTGCCCCAACCGATGGATGGCGAGGACGGCCAATAACGGTTTTCATTCTCAGGCAACAAACTGTCAAGCGTTTTCGGAATGAGTTCGTGAAACAACTTTTGGTAATCCTTCCAAATTTTTGTGGAATCTTGTGCGGTATACTTGTATTGCTTTTGCCAGCCCCAATTGTGCCAGCCTTCATCATTTTCGTTATTGCCGCACCAAAGGGCGATACTCGGATGATTTTGCAAGCGAGAAACGTTATCAATAACTTCCTGCTTTACATTGGATAAAAAAGCTTCATCGCCGGGATACATGGCGCAAGCAAACATAAAATCCTGCCAAACTAAAATACCGTTTTTATCACAGGCTTCGTAAAAAGCGTCATCCGCATAGACTCCACCGCCCCAAACCCGCAGCATATTCATATGGGTATCAACCGCATTTTTGACAATGGATTGGTAAACCGAATCGGTGGCGCGAGGCAAAAAACTATCAGGCGGAACGACATTAGCACCTTTAATAAAAACCGGTTGGCCGTTGACTTTGAAATAAAAACTCTTGCCGATGTGATCTTTTTCCTGAACCAGTTCTATGGTTCGCAAACCGATTTTTAGTTTTTTTCGGTCGATGGTTTGATTGTTTTTGACCAAACTCACTTCAAACGGATACAAATGCGCCTCGCCTAAACCATTCGGCCACCACAATTTCGGGTTTTGGATTTCACTGTTTACCGTTATATGGTTTTGTCCTTTTTTTAATACAATGGATTGTATTTTATCATTAATTTTCAGTTGAAAATTTCCAGCTACAACACTTTTGATGCGTACTTCAAATTGGAGTTCTGCTTTGTCGGCGAAAATATTTTTTTGAACCGATTTAACAGTTTCCAACGTCGCATTGTCCCAAAAATGAAGGACTACATTTCTATAGACTCCTGAGGTAACGAATCGCGGTCCCCAATCCCAACCGAAATGGTATTGCGCTTTTCGGGTGAATATTTTTTCGTCTCCGGGCAAAGTGTAAGGTAGTTTCTTTACTGCTTCTTTTCCTTTTTTTACTGCTGAAACAAAAGTGATTTCGAGTTGATTTGGTCCGATTTTCAATAGTTTTTTGACGTCGATTTTCCAAGTACGAAACATGTTGTCGGCAGAGAGAATTTTAGTTCCGTTGAGAAAAACTTCGGCAAAAGTGTCTAACCCGTTGAATTGCAAAATCGCATTTTGATGATTCCATTCTTCTTTGGAAATGCTAAAAGTCGTTTGGTACTGCCAATCTTCATTCTCTATCCACTGCAACTGCTTTTCATTGGCTCCGAAGAAAGGGTTGGGAATGAGTTTATTGGTCAACAAATCAGTATGTACCGTTCCGGGAACTTTGGCGGGATACCATTTGTATTTATCGTTATTGACTCCTTTGAATTGCCATTTTTCAGAACTTAAATTGCGTTCGTTATTTTGTGCCCAAAGAACCATTGGCAAACAAAAAAAGAGAACAAATATCAACCACAATTTTCTCATTGAAGCTTAGATTTTAAGGCTTGAACTTCTGTTGGTGAAGCCGTTTCGTTACCATCAGTTATGGCCGAAGAATGATAAAAATCAGCTTTGGTATTTTTTTGAATTTGTTCAATATTGCCGGAACGCAAACCGCCGCCGGGCATAATGACAATTCGGTTATCGGCCGCTTTGACCAATTCGGATAAACGGTGCAAGCCTTCCATTACATTGGGTGCCTGACCCGAAGTTAAAATGGTTTTGAATCCGCAAGCTATAATGTGTTCTAACGATTCAAAAGCATTTTCCACCTCATCAAAAGCGCGGTGAAACGTACAGGGAATTGGCTTTGCTAAATCGACTAACATTTTATTTTGTTCTATATTTATGGTTTTGTCATCCTTCAAAATCCCGAAGACAAATCCGTCGATATTCAATTGTTTTAACGCTACGATATCGGCTTGCATTTGCTGAAATTCTTCATCAGTATATACAAAATGGCTTCCTCTTGGGCGAATCATAACATACAAATCGATACTTAACTTTTCACGAATGTGCTTTACCGTTTCAAAATCAGGTGTCGTTCCGCCAACAGCTATACCCTTACAAAGTTCTACTCTATCAGCGCCGTGTTCTTGGGCGATAAGGGCCGATTCCGGGTTAAAACAAGCGATTTCGAGTTGGGCATTTTGAACCATATAAGACCTATCTGTTTATTTCAAAAAGTAATCAGCATCTATTAATCGATTCCCCGAATGGTCGTTTACCGCATAGTTGAATCCGCCTTGAATGCAATAGGCCCCATAATTACCTTGTTTGTCTAAGGCGATAAAACCGACCTGAATGTCTTTTAGGTTTTTGTTCCGGTTCTGCGTGAGTTTTACAATACGCATGACGGCTTCTTCACACGCTTGTTGCGGGGATTTCCCTTGTCGCATTAATTCGACCACCAAATGACAGCCGGCTATGCGAATCACTTCTTCGCCATGACCAGTAGCCGTCGCGGCTCCGATTTCGTTATCCACATACAAACCCGCACCGATAATGGGCGAATCGCCTACTCGACCGTGCATTTTAAACGCCATCCCGCTCGTAGTACAGGCGCCGGAAAGATTCCCGTGAACATCCAAAGCAATCATTCCTATGGTGTCGTGATTTTCGATATTGGCCATGGGTTTGTACTGACTGGTTTTAAGCCATTCCTTCCACTCTTTTTCGGAAGCTTCTACCAAGAGATTTTCCTTTTTGAACCCTTGAGATAAGGCAAATTGCAGCGCACCATCGCCAACCAACATTACATGCGGCGTTTTTTCCATGACGGCTCGCGCCACGGAAATAGGATGTTTGATGTGTTCCAAAGCGGCTACCGAACCGATGTTCGAAAACTCATCCATGATACACGCATCGAGCGTTACTTTGCCGTCTCTGTCAGGTCGGCCGCCGTAACCAACACTTCTTTCCGTGGGATCGCCCTCGGGAATTTTTACCCCGGCTTCCACCGCATCGAGAGCACGACCGTTATTTTTTAGAATCTCCCAAGCAGCACCATTGGCTTGTACGCCGAAGTTCCATGTAGATAAAACGATCGGTTTATTGACTTTGCCTTTGGGCCTTGCCAAATTATCTTCTTTAGAAGCAAACGATTGCAAAGCTATGGCTACGGAGCCTACTGCGGCTGTTTTGAGAAAGTTTCTGCGGTTACTCATGGTTATTCTACGGTTATTTCGTCTGCAAAAAGCCACGCTTTATTTCCGGCACCGGGTTGGCCATCGGGAATAGTGCCGAAGTTTTCGACAGTGACTTTTACAAATTGAATGTTCTTATTTTTACAATTCAGCTCAACTTGACCCTTGGCTTTTTGAATTTCTTCGAAAGAAAAAGTGCCGACCGTTTTAAATTGAATCATATCTTCTGACACTTGAAAAGTTACTTTTTTCGGAAAATAAATCCACGACGAAGGACTGCTCAACAAACCAATGCTCAAGTGATTTATTTTTTGTTTGCTGCCCAAATCGATAGTAGCGATTAAATCGGTTCCCGAAAAACCCAACCAATGCTGACCGAATTTGGCTGTATCACCTTTAATCCCGTCTACCAAGGTGAATCCGCCTCCTTTGGCATAACTGCCTTTGGGTTGATTTTGAAGCGACACCAATTGACTTGTTGCTTTGTGAATCCGAAAAAATTGTTCGGCAACATTACTCTTGGCCAAACCATTTTCAAAATAAGTGGCTTTGATGGTTTGCGATTTGGTAATTTCCAACGGTTGGTCGTAAGACTTTGATTGTGCTGTGGGTTGCGTTCCATCAGTGGTGTAGCGGATGCTATCTCCGGATTGATTACTTTTCAACAAAAACAAGACGCCATGGCCTCCGGGTTTGGGCATCACCTCCGAAGTAATTTCGAATAACGCTTTGCTGTATTGAATGCCTTTTTGCTCTAAAACGGTAAACTGTTGTATCATTCGTTTTTCGAAATCGGCATATTTCTCAGGATTGGAAGTTCCCCAAAGCACTTCGGAGAGTGCCATCATCCGCGGGAAAATCATGTATTCTACTTGTTCCGGTGATGCGATGTACTCGGTCCACACATTGGCTTGTGCGCCCAAAATGTATTGGGCTTCTTCTGAAGATAACTCTTTTGGAATCGGATTAAACGCATACACTTTTTCGACCGGAGTATAGCCGCCAATGGCTAAAGGTTCGTTTTGCGGATTGCCTTGGTAATGGTCGAAATAACAATGCGAACCCGGTGTCATTACCACGAAGTGTTTTTCTTTGGCAGCGGCTATGCCACCTTCGGTGCCACGCCAACTCATGACCGCAGCATTCGGTGCCAAACCACCTTCCAGGATTTCGTCCCAACCGATGATTTTTCGGCCTTTGCTGTTGACAAACTTTTCCATTCTTTGGATGAAATAACTTTGGAGCTCGTGTTCGTCTTTTAATCCTTTGGCTTTCATCAATCCTTGACAATGCCCGCAACTTTTCCATCGGGTTTTCGGACATTCATCGCCGCCGATGTGGATGTATTCAGAAGGAAATAAAGCGATAACTTCGGATAAAATGTTTTCCAGAAAAGTAAAAGTTTCTTCTTTCGGACAAAACACATCGTCTAAAACGCCCCATTGTTTTTCCACTTCAAACGGGCCTCCGGTACACGAATATTGCGGATAAGCCGCTAAAGCGGCTACAGCATGGCCGGGCATTTCAATTTCGGGCACAACCGTTATGTGACGTTGTTGGGCATACGCTACCACTTCTTTGATTTGGTCTTGGGTGTAAAAACCGCCATAGCGAATGGTATCATACTTTTGTTCGTTATAATGGCCTACCATCGAACCGTTGCGCCAGGCGCCTACATCTGTGAGTTTCGGATATTGTTTGATCTCGATGCGCCAACCTTGGTCATCGGTTAAGTGCCAATGAAACGTATTGAACTTATACATCGCTAAGTAATCGATATACTTTTTGATAAAATCTATCGAGAAAAAATGACGAGCACAATCGAGGTGCATGCCGCGCCAGGCGTATTTGGGTGTATCAAATATTTGGACAATCGGCAATTTAACCACAGAAGCCTTTTCAATCGGTAAAAGCTGTAAAAGGGTTTGGATTCCGTTGAAAATACCGTGGTTTGAAACAGCACTGATTTCTGCGCTGTTTTGATCAACCGACAAATAAAAGGTTTCATTGGTGAATTTGCTAGCATCCGGTACGGCGGTCAATAAACTAATTTTTGAAGAAGTAGTAGCTTTTTGGGAAATTTCCAAATTCAGTCCGAACTCTTGATTAATAACTTCTTTTAAATATTGTGCTTCAAAAGAGTTCTTATCGGCATTGATAATCGTTTCACTATTTAAGACAAAGAAACCATTCCCCGGTTTTATCTCTTTTGGAGTAGGAATTAACGGCAATGTATGCTGAGCAAAGGTTAGGTGGCAGAATAGGACAAAAAAGAAAGTGATTCTGGAAGTCATTAATGTTGTGTTTGTTGCTGGCTAATTTACACAAAAAAGACAAAAAAAATGCCCCGCAGTTGCGAGGCATCTTTATTATATTTAAATCTTTCGATTATTTCAAAGCGTCTACTTTAGCTTTTACTTCAGCTTCGGTACCTTCAAAGGTTTGCGTTGAAGACACACCACCAACTGTAGTAGTAACAGTCGCTTTAGCTTTCCCGTTAGTATTGGTAATTTCTACCCTTACATCTTTAGTTGCCGCAGCAGCTCCGGGCTTAGCACAACAATCTTTTTTATCAGCGATAAATTTTCCGTCGGCATCATAGTGAGCCAAACAAGCTTCTTTTTGCTCCGGTGTACACCCTAAAGAATCGCACATTTTAGCGCATTCTTCTTTAGTCATGTCTTTGCATTTGCTCATATCGCATTTACCGATCATTGCTGATGTACACTCTTTCTTCATTTCCATAGTGCACTCCATTTTTTTGCCTTCGGCACCGTGACCTGAACCTAAGATTGGAGCAATAACCAATCCTACCAAACACGTTAATTTGATTAAGATGTTCATCGATGGTCCTGAAGTATCTTTGAATGGATCACCCACTGTATCACCGGTTACCGCAGCTTTGTGTGCATCCGAACCTTTGAAAGTCATTTCGCCGTTGATTTCCACACCGGCTTCGAATGACTTCTTAGCGTTATCCCAAGCTCCACCGGCATTGTTTTGGAAGATGGCCCAAAGCACACCTGATACACATACACCGGCCATATAACCACCTAAAGCTTCAGCACCCATCAAGGCACCAACGATGATTGGCGTGATGATTGTGATAGCACCCGGCAACATCATTTCGCGTAAAGCGGCTTTGGTAGAAATGTCCACACATTTTCCGTATTCCGGTTTTCCGGTACCGTCCATGATACCCGGAATTTCTCTAAACTGACGACGTACTTCTT
The DNA here is from genome assembly GCF_030053345.1 of Flavobacterium sedimenticola. Classification (GTDB taxonomy): domain Bacteria; phylum Bacteroidota; class Bacteroidia; order Flavobacteriales; family Flavobacteriaceae; genus Flavobacterium; species Flavobacterium sedimenticola. The sequence continues at coordinate 879,472 of NZ_JASGBP010000001.1, read as the reverse complement.
GTACCATGTCCATCGCTGCTTTACCTACCGATTGCATTGCTAATGCAGAGAATACTACCGGAATCATGCCTCCGATAAATAAGGCCGCCAATACATCGGCTTTGAAGATATTGATACCGTCAATTCCGGTAAACGTTACATAAGCTGCGAATAAAGCCAAAGCCGTTAAGGCTGCAGAAGCGATAGCAAAACCTTTACCTACAGCCGCTGTAGTATTTCCGACAGAATCCAATACGTCTGTTCTTTGACGCACTTCTTTTGGCAATTCACTCATTTCCGCTACACCACCCGCGTTATCAGCGATTGGACCGAAAGCATCGATAGCCAACTGCATAGCAGTAGTAGCCATCATAGCCGAAGCAGCGATGGCTACTCCGTAGAAACCGGCTAAAGCATAAGCACCCCAAATAGCGGCAGCGAATAACAATACCGAACCGAAAGTTGATTTCATACCGGTTGCCAAACCAGCGATAATATTAGTAGCCGCTCCGGTTGAAGAGTTTTGAACGATATTTAATACCGGTTTTTTACCTAAAGCGGTGAAGTATTCTGTAATCGCTGAAATCAATAAACCAACACCTAAACCAACCAAAGTAGCATAGAATACGTTGATACGGGCGATTTCTTTAACGCCTTCCCCAAAGAATTTCATTTGGATTTTCTCCGGTAACATCATATCGATTAAGAACCAACAAGCTACAACGGTTAAAATCAAAGACACATAATTTCCTAAATTTAAGGAACCTTGTACTTGTGCTTCTTTAGCGTCATTGTTTTTGATTTTCACAAAGAAAGTACCAACGATAGAAGCCAATATACCCACACCTGCAATTACCAATGGCAATAAAATTGGTCCCATTCCGTCGAAAGCATCAGCATACTGAGTCCCCGAAGCTTCGGTCATATCTTTAATAATGTAGTTACCCAATACCATCGAAGCCAAAACGGTAGCCACATAAGAACCGAACAAATCAGCCCCCATACCGGCTACGTCACCTACGTTATCTCCAACGTTATCGGCAATAGTCGCCGGGTTACGCGGATCATCCTCAGGAATGCCTGCTTCCACTTTACCTACTAAGTCGGCACCAACGTCGGCGGCTTTGGTATAAATACCACCACCCACACGGGCAAACAAGGCGATTGACTCAGCTCCTAAAGAGAAACCGGCAAGGGTTTCCAGTACTAAAGTCATATTTTCATAGAATGATTTAGTAGCATCACCCATGAATTGGTTTAAGAATAATAAAAAGAAAATGCTCAATCCTAACACCGCTAAACCGGCTACTCCCAATCCCATTACTGTTCCACCACCGAAAGATACATTCAAGGCTTTTGGCAAACTGGTTTTAGCAGCTTGTGTGGTTCTAACATTAGCTTTGGTAGCAATTCTCATCCCGATGTTTCCGGCTAATGCAGAGAAAATGGCTCCGAAAATAAAAGCCACCACAATCATCCAGTGAGACGTTTTAACTACTTGAGAAACCGCAAAAAGCGCCACCGAAGCAATTACCACGAAAATGGCTAAAATTCTGTATTCCGCTTTAAGGAAAGCCATGGCTCCCTCCTGAATACTTTTAGAAATGCTTTGCATTTTTTCATCACCTGCATCCTGTTTATTTACCCACATGGCTTTAATACCCATGAATACAAGTCCTAAAACTGCCATTACAATTGGCACATACATCATAAATTTTTCCATTGTTTTTTTATTTATCGGTCGCAAAAGTAACAAAACTTTAACAAATAAAAACAATATCCGTTGTGAATATTCGTTTAAATGGTATACATGAAATTTATCCTATTAAATCTACCTTTAAACTCTTGCCTACTAAACCAAAAAAACTATTTTTGAGTTCAAATTCTCTCTGATGGAAATTAAAACACTTTCTATTATCATCCCTGCGTACAATGAAGGTCCGACGATTTATAAAATATTGGATAAAATCAAAGGGGTGTTGTTGATTCACAGCATTCAAAAGGAAGTCATTATTGTTAATGATTGCAGTTCGGATGATACCGCGGAAAGTGTCAGAACCTACATGGCCAAAAACCCGGAACTGCCTATCGTTTTTTTGGAACACCCCGTAAACAAAGGCAAAGGAGCAGCACTGCACACCGGAATTGCAAAAGCATCCGGCGAGGTTATTGTGATTCAGGATGCCGATTTAGAATACGATCCGCAGGAATACAACATCCTTTTAAAGCCCATAACCGATGATGTGGCTGATGTGGTGTATGGCAGTCGCTTTATGGGTGGAAAACCACACCGCATTTTGTTTTTTTGGCACAGTATCGGAAACAAATTCCTGACCTTTTTGAGCAATATGTTTTCCAATTTGAACTTGACCGATATGGAAACCTGCTACAAAATGTTTCGTGCCGATATTTTAAAATCGATTTCATTAGAAGAAACCCGATTTGGCTTTGAACCCGAAGTTACCCAAAAAGTGGCGCGAATTCCGAAAATCAGAATTTACGAGGTAGGTATCAGTTATTACGGAAGAACCTTTGAAGAAGGCAAAAAAATCAATTGGCGCGATGGCTTTCGGGCGATTTACTGTATTTTTAAATACGGCTTATTTCGCTAATAGATAAATTTGCGATTTCGTTTTTGGAGGTAATGATGCCACAAAAAATAGGTAGCCATACTGCGATAAGGCTTCCAATTCTCGGCCAAAGCCAGCATCACATTTTTATCTTGACAACCGTACAGTTCTTTGATAGTATTCACCAAAGCGATATCGCCAATGGGCAAAATATCGGGCGACTGCAAGGAAAACATCAGGTACACATCGATGGTCCAATGCCCGATACCTTTGACTTGGATTAACTCATTTCTAACGTCGTCAGGATGCTTTTGCGCTAAAGATTCCAATACCAAATGGCGGTTCAATACGGCTTCCGACAGTGCTTTCAGATAGGTCGTCTTTTGACGACTTACCCCACAACTCCGGAGTGTTTCTTCTGAGGCGACCGCAATTATTTCAGGTGCCACATGGCCCAATGTATTTTCGATTTTAACATAACATGCCCGCGCCGATTCCAACGAAACCTGCTGCTCTAAAATCAGTTTACAAAGCGTTTCAAAACCCTCGGGTCTAGTAGGCACATTCGGATTGCCGTATTGGGTATGCAGTTGTTTAAACACAGCATCCCTTTCGACCAAAAAAGCAATCGCTTCCTGCATGATTAGAAATAAAATCCGAACGAACCTTTGATGGTAAAATTATGGGTATCCGGCAAATTGCGGTAGTTGCCACGCCATGCAAAATCCAAACGGAATACTTTAAAGATGTTTCCGATTCCTGCATTGTATTCCCAATAGGGTTTCTCGGGCGCTTGGTACACCAATCCGGAGGCATTAATCGCTCTGTTTTCATCAGACACGGTTCCGTAAACGCCTTTGATACCGATGATTTCGCGAAGGTTTAACTTGCGAATTCCCGGAATTCGGGCAAAAATTTTACCTTGAAAATTATGCTGCCATTGGAAAGTAGCATAGGTATCAGCAACAAACTCGTAAAAATTTAAATTGTTAAACGTGTTGTCGATGATAAAATACGTTTGATTTCCGGGCACCACACTCATCAACCCTAACGGAATTTGACCAAAGGTTTTACCCAATTCCATGGTGAAATTCGATCGTCCAATGGCTCCGATAACAATCGGTTGCTTGTAATACAATTGAATTTTTTGGTAATCAAAATCGCTATCGATAAATCCTTTAAAACCTTGGCTGTAGTTGATAAAGAAACGACTGTACGGGCTGTCGATTTCTCGTCGTTCCACGCCGTAACCAATCGTTTTGCGTTTCGGTGTAAACTCTATTTGAAAATTTACTTCTGATTGTTTGACTTCCGAAGCGGTACTGGTAAACGTATCATCGGTATAATAATCTAACGAGAATGTATCTGATGCCGATTCGAGCGTTCGGTAAGAGAACCCTAATTGGAGGGTTAAATTTTTCACCGGCTCCATTTCAACCGCCAAAGTACTCAAATTGATGTTGGTTAGTTTCCCGTTGGCACCCGTGGTAAATAATCCCGAGGAAGCGTAACTTCGTCCCAAAACATCATTGGTAGTCGTTAAACTGGCACCGATTTGCTCCACATCTCTGCGGTTTCCTCCCGAAATAATGATGCGATTTTTTTTGTCGATCATCCATTTCCCCGACATGCCGTATTTGAACTTATTGTCGTCAAATCCGTAGGCGGTATATCCTTGCAAACGCCACAAATCATTCGGGCCAAAATAGGTTCGCCCTCCGGCACGTAAACGCCAACCTTCTACTTCGTTAAACCCAACCGTAGAGAAAATCGGACCATAATCAAATTTGCCCCAATTGATATAACCACTACCTAAAATTTCGGCCAAACTGTAAATCTGCTTGAATCGTTTTACCGTTTTTAAAGTATCAATCATTTTGTAGATTCCCTTTTCGTCTTTACTGAGCTTTTCGAAGCGGTTTTCTTCCCAAAATTCATCGTTTTTATTGTAAACCGAATTGTCTATGTAGTTGACTTCTTCTTTAAAGAATTTTTCCGGCTTCTTTTCATTGAATTTAAAATTGCGGTATAAGGTGGTTCGTTTCCCATACACGCCTTTTGACTTCTCTTTTTTATTGAGTGCGAAGTCGGACATCATGTAGTCGCGTGTCGGCAAAAACACCGAATCGTTCAACACTTCATACTCCTGTTCGATGTAAATATCTTTTACCCAGTTGATGTTGGCGCTCTTGGTCACCGCCATATTGATGGTTTTGATAGCAAAAGTGGTGTCATTTACCCAAAAATCCCCTTTAAACGTAAGCTCGTTTTTACGTCTGGGATAAAACACAATATTGTAACAAAGTTTGTTATCGATAACCGCCGTGTCTGCCAACACATAATTATACACGTCGATACCGGTTTTGGAAAGCGGACTGGTAAAACTTTTGTCAAAAAAATTGAGGTAATTGTCATAAATATCAAAGTCGTTGTACAAATCTTTGATAAACATATTCACCCCATCACCATTGCCCAAACCGGAGTTTTTATTGGCTTTGAGAATTTCTTTGGTCTTTTTAGTTTCATTATCGCCGTAAAAATCAGAGAGCGATTCGTTGATAAAAATCGGCAAATAGGTTTTCCCAGTCACACGCGAAGTATCGATGTTTTTGAAGACAAACTCCATCCCTTTGAAAATTTTACTTTTCATAAAGGCACTGTCTATGGTATTCATGTCAAACTCTACCTTTTCATACTTTTCGTATTGGTATTGCTTGAACATTTTGAGTCCGTTTTTTCGACGGCGTTCCCATATTTTTCTCAAAATATCGAGTGCCGGATTGTTCTTTTTGGAGGTTTTTCCGGCATAAACCACTACTTCTTTCAGGTTATTGCCTTCGCTCATCACCACTTTAAAATCGTAGTTGACCTGCTTGGGCAATTTTACTTCTTTGTTCGGAAAACCGACAAATGACACTACAATAGCCGTGTAATTTTCGGGCGATTCGATATAAAAGCGTCCGTCTTCATTAGACACGACACCGCCGGTTTTGGCTCCTTTAAAAACAATATTGGCAAAAGGAACCGGTTGGTTCGTGTTATCTACCACCATACCGCTCACCTTAGTTTGAGCGTGAAGTGCCGTAACAGCTGTAATCCAAAACAGAGAGAATAAAAATAGTTTCTTCATGGCAAAAAAAAACTTCATCTTTTTACATCGGATGAAGTTTCAAATATAGTTTATTTATAAACAGTTCGACAAATCGTATTTGAGACTTTCAGTAAATTGTATTCACTAAAATTCCCGTTAGACTATCCTTTTATTTATATGTTACTTTTTTTACGGCTTTTATTACGTCGTCCGCATTAGGCAACCATTCTTTTAATAAGGTTGGCGAATACGGTGCCGGTGTATCAGCAGTAGTAATTCTTTGAATCGGCGCATCCAAATAATCGAAAGCACGCTCTTGTACCATATAGGTTATTTCAGAAGCCACACTGGCAAAAGGCCAAGCTTCTTCTAAAACCACCAAACGATTGGTTTTTTTCACCGAATTGATAATCGCATCATAATCCATAGGACGAACGGTTCTCAAATCGATAATCTCACACGAGATGCCTTCTTTAGCTAACTCATCAGCGGCTGTATAGGCTTCTTTAATAATTTTTCCGAAAGATACGATGGTCACATCGGTTCCGGCTCTTTTGATATCGGCCACGCCTAACGGAATGGTGTATTCTTCTTCGGGCACTTCGCCTTTATCACCGTACATTTGCTCCGATTCCATAAAGATTACCGGATCGTTATCACGAATGGCCGATTTCAATAATCCTTTGGCATCATAAGGCGTAGACGGCACCACTACTTTCAATCCCGGCGTGTTGGCAAACCAATTTTCAAAGGCTTGCGAGTGTGTCGCTCCTAACTGACCGGCAGAAGCCGTCGGTCCGCGAAACACCATCGGCATCGGGAATTGTCCGCCCGACATCTGACGCATTTTGGCGGCGTTATTGATAATCTGATCAATTCCTACCAAAGAGAAATTGAAAGTCATATACTCTACAATAGGACGACAACCGTTCATCGCAGAACCTACCGCAATTCCGGCAAAACCAAGTTCGGCAATAGGTGTATCAATGACTCTTTTCGGACCAAATTCATCCAACATTCCTTTAGAGGCTTTGTAAGCTCCGTTGTACTCGGCTACTTCTTCCCCCATTAAATAAACTGATTCATCGCGACGCATTTCTTCGCTCATGGCTTCGGCAACCGCTTCTCTAAATTGTATCGTTCTCATATGTTGAATTCTGTTACTGTCAATATTTTTGAAAGGCAAAAATAAAAATTAAAAACGATTAAAAAACATTTCTAAACCTTATTTAATAGCCTATTCTTATGCCTTTTTATCAATTCTCTTTTTCACATCCTACGAAATCGATTGAAAATTGAAAAAATAGTATGCGAGCATACAAAAATTAGAAATATATTTTATACTTTTACGCTCTGAAATTTTTAATCATAACACAATGAAAATATTAGTTTGCATCAGTCACGTGCCGGACACCACGTCTAAAATTAACTTCGTGAATGGTGATACCGAATTTGATACAAACGGCGTTCAATACGTTATCAATCCAAATGACGAATTTGGCTTGACACGTGCCATTTGGTTTCAAGAACAACAAGGTGCCAACGTTACAGTGGTCAACGTAGGCGGACCCGACACGGAACCAACACTCAGAAAAGCATTGGCCATTGGTGCTAACGAAGCCATTCGCGTGAACGCTACGCCAACCGACGGTTTTTTTGTAGCCAAACAATTGGCCGAAGTGGTAAAACAAGGACAATATGACTTGGTGATTTGCGGCAAAGAATCGTTAGACTACAACGGCGGTATGGTTCCGGGAATGTTAGCCGGTTTGTTGGATTACAACTTTGTGAACTCTTGTACCGAATTAACCATCGAGGGTAACACAGCCAAAGCAGCTCGTGAAATTGACGGCGGTAAAGAAACCATCTCCGCTGCTTTACCATTGGTGATTGGCGGTCAAAAAGGGTTGGTAGAAGAAAAAGACTTACGCATCCCGAACATGCGCGGCATCATGACAGCTCGTACCAAAGTCTTAACGGTATTAGAACCGGTAGGCGCCAATAACAATACCAAAGCGGTGAAATTTGAAAAACCGGCACCAAAATCGGCTGTAAAATTATTTGCTGCCGACGATTTAGACGGCTTAATCAATGCCTTACACAACGAAGCAAAGGTAATTTAGTATTCAGTGTTCAGTCACAGTAGGCAGTTCTTAACCTACAACTCCGAACGTACAACTTAAAACAAAAAAATCATGTCATTATTAATATACGCAGAATCGGCCGACGGAAAATTCAAAAAAGTAGCTTTTGAATTAGCGTCGTATGCCAAAAAAGTAGCCGAAACCTTAGGCACCACTGTTACGGCTGTAACAGTAAACGCCGGAAACGTATCCGATTTATCGAAATACGGTGTAGATAAAGTATTAAAAGTAACCAACGATAAATTGGCCAACTTTAACGCCAAAGCCTACGCTGATGTAGTCAAACAAGCCGCTCAAAAAGAAGGCGCCAAAGTAATTTTATTGTCTTCTACAACCGATAGTTTGTATATGGCACCATTGGTAGCGGTAGGGTTAGACGCCGGATTTGCCTCTAACGTAGTAGGTTTACCGGTGAGCACTTCACCATTCCAGGTAAAAAGAACCGCTTTCTCCAACAAGGCGTTCAACATCACCGAAATCACTACCGATGTTAAAGTATTGAGCTTGGCCAAAAACTCGTACGGGGTTTTTGAAAGCACTGCTTCAGCCGCTGAAGAAGATTTCGTACCAAGTTTAAACGAAGCCGATTTTAACGTAAAAGTAGCTTCCGTAGAAAAAACAACCGGAAAAGTAACCATCGCCGATGCCGATATCGTGGTATCCGGAGGTCGTGGCTTAAAAGGACCGGAAAACTGGGGTATGTTAGAAGAACTGGCTACTGTATTAGGAGCAGCCACCGCTTGCTCCAAACCGGTATCCGATTTGGGTTGGAGACCTCACAGCGAGCACGTAGGACAAACCGGAAAACCGGTAGCGACCAACCTCTACATTGCCGTAGGCATTTCGGGTGCCATTCAGCATATCGCCGGCATCAACTCTTCCAAGGTAAAAGTGGTTATCAACAGTGATCCGGAAGCGCCGTTCTTCAAAGTAGCCGATTACGGAATCGTAGGCGATGCTTTCGATATTTTACCAAGATTAACCGAAAAACTGGCTGCCTTTAAAGCACAAAACGCGTAAGCTTTTAATAATCCCTAACAAAGAGTCGTTAAAACTAATTTTAGCGGCTCTTTTTTTATGACATCCATTTTAAGAAGCGAAAAGTTTTTGTTACTTTGCAGTCCGTATTCCTGCCATACGTTGCAATCTTTTTGTTTTGTCATACTGAGCCTGTCGAAGTACAAAACAAAAAGTATTTCCACTCCTGTCAGGGCTATGAAGGTTTTGTATTGAATGTCGGGAAACTTTGTGTCAATGATTCAATTCAAAGTCTAAAACTAATACCAGCAATCTAAGAGCTAAAATGAGTTTAGTAAAACTAACCATAAAGGGAATATCGTACAGCCAAACGCAAAACGGTGCGTACGCCTTAATTTTAAATGAAGTAGACGGCGAAAGAAAACTGCCTATTGTCATCGGTGCTTTCGAGGCACAATCCATAGCCATCGCCTTAGAAAAAGAAATTAAACCGCCGCGTCCGTTAACCCACGATTTATTCAAGAGCTTTGCCGACCGCTTTGATATCGTAGTGAAACAAGTCATTATCCACAAATTGGTCGACGGTGTTTTCTACTCGAGCATCATCTGCGAACGCGATAAAATAGAAGAAATCATCGATGCCCGGACTTCCGATGCCATCGCTTTAGCCCTGCGATTCAATGCCCCGATTTTTACGTACAAAAATATTTTGGACAAAGCCGGCATTTATTTGAATCCGAGTCCGACGGAAACTGATACCAACGACGATGACGAAGGCGTACTTTCCACACCCGAAACCTTTGGTTTGGATAGCGAAGGCAAGGCCGGAGACACCTATGTAAGCATGAGTCTTTCCGAACTCCACGACGCTTTGGAAAAAGCCGTTCAGGACGAAGATTACGAAAAAGCAGCGAAAATAAGAGACGAAATTTCCAAACGCGAATCGTAAAAAAATTCTAGGTTATAAGTTGTATGTTAAACAATTTAAAACCTAGAACTTACAACATAAAACTTACAACCCAATGAAGCAATACCACGATTTAATGCGACACGTTTTAGAAAACGGTTGTCAAAAAGGGGACCGAACCGGAACCGGAACCAAAAGTGTGTTCGGCTACCAAATGCGATTTGATTTAAGCGAAGGCTTCCCCATGGTAACCACCAAAAAACTGCATTTAAAATCGATTATTTACGAATTGCTTTGGTTTTTAAAAGGAGACACCAACATTGGTTATTTAAAAGAAAACGGCGTACGAATTTGGGACGAATGGGCCGATGAGAACGGCGATTTGGGACCGGTATACGGCCACCAATGGCGCAACTGGAACAGCGAAGAAATTGACCAAATCTCGGAACTGATTGAAACCTTAAAGACCAATCCCAACAGCCGACGCATGTTGGTTTCGGCTTGGAATCCTTCGGTTTTACCGGACACTTCCAAATCGTTTGCCGAAAATGTAGCCAACGGAAAAGCGGCTTTACCGCCGTGTCATGCCTTCTTTCAGTTTTATGTGGCCGACGGAAAACTGTCGTGTCAACTGTACCAAAGAAGTGCTGACATTTTCTTAGGCGTTCCGTTTAACATTGCCTCGTATGCTTTGTTTACCATGATGATTGCGCAGGTTTGTGATTTGCAAGTGGGCGAATTCATTCATACGTTTGGCGACGCACACATTTACAACAACCATTTCGAACAAGTGGCATTGCAATTGTCGCGCGAGCCTAGACCGCTTCCAAAAATGATCTTGAATCCAAATGTGAAAAATATATTCGACTTTACGTTTGAGGATTTCACTTTGGTAGATTACGATCCGCATCCGCATATTAAAGGAGCGGTTGCAGTATAAAATAAAAAACGCCTTGAATACTCAAGGCGTTTTTTCTAACCAAAACTAAAACCTATAGTGTAACCACACTATTTTCTGAACCGGCAAACTCGTTATAGGCATAACGGTCGGCCTCCGGATCGTTCACATACGAACCATCCACTAAATATTTAAACTCAAAAGAGTTGTCTTTAGGCAAATCAAAAGTCGCTTTGAAAGTGCCGTTTTTTAATTTAGCCAATGCGCCTTCCGCCGGATTCCAGTTGTTAAAATCGCCAATTACGGCAGCCGTATTTGCCTCTTTTGCTTCGATTGAAAACGTAACTTTAACAACCGGTTTTGTTTTTATAACTTGTTTCTTAATCGCCATAACTAATTCATTTATAGATTACTGCAACAAAGTAAAGTCATTTTTTTTTATCTTTTACAAGGCGAATAACTTTTACGAGATTGCTAAAATCAGCACCCTTTTCGAAGAAGATTTACAATTTAACACCCATTTAATTTTATACTCCCAATTAAGAAAACGGTTTCGTACTGCATTATCCCAAAAAGGAATTTTATCAATTTAAAAATAAATTTTACCTTTAAGCCACAAATTTCGCTTTATGGAACCTAACCAACACGAATTGTACGAATATGCCAGAAATCGAATCAAACAAAAAAAACATTTGTTTATTCATTTCATTATCTTCTTTGTCGGTAGTATTTTTTTATTTGTAGCCAATCATTGGTTGTCCTATCACGATGAAATCAATTGGTGGATTTGGGCCGCTACGATTTGGTTATTCATTTTTATATTCCATTGCATCAAAGTATTGATTACCGATAGTTTTATGAACAAAAACTGGGAAAGAGCACAAATAGATAAATTAATGCTCAAGCAAACCAAAAAAATAGAGCAATTGAAAAATGATTTAGAAAATTCAAAATCATTGGAACCATGATAACGCTCATAGCCGCTGCGGCAGAAAACAATGCTCTGGGAAAAAACAATCAGTTGTTATGGCATTTACCTGATGATTTCAAAAGATTTAAAGCCCTAACATCAGGACACTACATTATTATGGGACGCAAAACGTTTGAGAGTTTCCCCAAACCGTTGCCCAACCGAACACACGTTATCATTTCACGTCAGCCTAATTACCATCCTGAGGGTTGTATTGTGGTCGACTCGTTGGAAAAAGCGATTGCCGCTTGTCCGAAAACAGAAGAAGTGTTTGTTATTGGCGGCGGTCAAATATACCATCAAGCTATTTCCATAGTCGATAAAATCGATATTACCCGAGTGCATCACGCCTTTGAAGCCGATACTTTTTTCCCCGAAATTGATTCCAACGAATGGAAATTGGTATCGGAAGAATTTCATCCCAAAGACGACAAACACCTATACGATTTTACCTTTCAAACCTTTATCAGAAAGTAAACAAACGGCAAAGTGTGAAATCCAACCGTTAAAGCTATGCTTCACGAAAGGCATACTATTTTCAAAACTTTGCAACTCTGTATGATATTGACTTATATTTGCAGAAAATTGCACTAATGTCAAAGCAAATTACGCCGTATAAAGAATCTGATTTGGGAAAAAAAGAACAGGTAACCCAGATGTTTGATACCATTTCGGGAAATTACGACGGTTTAAACCGGGTGATTTCATTGGGTATTGATGTAAAATGGCGTAAAAAAGTGATTGCCTTAGTCAAAGCACAAAACCCCAAAACCGCTCTTGATATTGCCACGGGAACCGGTGACTTAGCCATTATGATGGCGGAAGCCACAGCCGCCCAAAAAATTATCGGGTTAGACCTTTCGGTGGGCATGCTCGAAGTAGGCAAGAAAAAAATTCTGAATAAAAATCTAACCGATAAAATTGAAATGGTGGTAGGTGACAGTGAGAACATTCCGTATCCCGACAACCATTTTGATGCCATTACGGTTTCTTTCGGCATTCGAAATTTTGAAACGTTGGAAAAAGGATTGGCAGAAATTTACCGTGTTTTAAAACCGGGCGGCATTTTTGTGATTTTAGAGACTTCGGTTCCCACAAAATTTCCGTTTAAACAAGGCTATGCTTTTTACACAAAATTCATTTTGCCGTTAATCGGTAAACTCTTTTCCAAAGACAATAATGCCTATGGTTATTTATCGGAATCGGCGGCCAATTTTCCATACGGAGAAACCTTAAACAATATTTTGCGAAAAATTTCGTTTATAGAGTGTAAAGCAATGCCGCAAACTTTTGGAGCAGCCACTATTTACACCGCCACAAAAAAATAAAAAAACTGATTTTCAGCAGCATAATGAAGAAAATAACGCTCCTTTGTCTCCTTTTTACCGTAATAGCGCAAGCGCAATTCGGGAAGAGTACTTTTGCCAAAGATCCGATTATCAATTTGGAAAATTTTGACAAACAACGCGTCTATTGGGGTTATTTTTTAGGCTTCAGTACTTTTGATTTCAAAACCGATTATAAAGTACCCGGACAGGACATTAATGTGAAAGGAAATACCGGTTTTAATGTGGGTTTGGTAGGTGTTTTAAGACTACACGAATATGTGGAACTGCGTTTTGAACCGGGATTGTATTACGCCAGCAGAACGCTTACCTATCCCGGATTTACTAATGATCGCGATGCATTGCGAGAAGTAAAAGCAACGTATATCGATTTCCCGTTACTATTGAAATTTTCCTCGTTGCGCACCGGAAATGTTCGTCCGTATTTGTTAGGCGGGGTTTCAACCACACTCAATTTATCGAGTAATTCCAAATCAAAAGACGACAACTCGGAACAAAAATTCAGGGTTCAACCGTGGACACGCAATTACACTTTCGGATTCGGCATTGACTTGTATTTTGAATACTTCAAATTTTCACCTTCCATTCGCGGTGTTTTCGGATTTAATGATGAATTGATTCGCGACGATGACCCGAACAGTCCGTGGACCGGCAATATTGAGTCGTTAAAAACACGTGCCGTATTAATCAACTTTACCTTTCATTAAGAAGAACGTCGGAATTCACTCAGGCAAATCGCCGTGGCAGTGGCTACATTCAAGCTTTCGGTTTGTTGTAAATCGCCAAATCTCGGAATGGCTATTCGGTTTTTAATTTGGGTTTCCAATGTTGGCGAAATCCCATTGGCTTCATTCCCGAACACTATAATCCCTTCAGCCGGTAGTTTTTCTTTGTAAATATTTTGGCCATCCATGAAAGTACCGAAAACCGGTAATGATGTTTCCGCCAAGTAAGAGGGCAAATCCACATAAGTAACACGAACTCGAGCAACAGAACCCATAGTGGCTTGTATGACTTTAGGGTTGTACAAATCGACGGTTGTCTTGGAACAAAGCAAATCGCGAACACCAAACCAATCGCATAACCGGATAATGGTCCCTAAGTTGCCCGGATCCCGAATGTCGTCGAGTGCTACAATCAAACCTTTATGGTCGGGATCAACCGGTTTTGGTATCTTGAAAACCGCTAAACAAGAACTCGGCGTACTTAATGCCGATATTTTTTTCATTTCATTTTCGTTAACCACTATTTTTTCAACAGTACCAAACACATCCGAATCTGCTTCCGTGGCAAATAAATACTGTGGTACAAAATTTGCCGAGAGCAATTCCTGTATTACTTTTACACCCTCGGCAATAAACAATTGATGCTCGATTCGGTATTTTTTTTGTTGCAGACCGGTAATTAATTTTATTTGGTTTTTACTAACCATAAAATACTGTATTTTTGAATTAAAATTTGGCACCACTTGAAAAGGCGTATCGCAAAAATATCACTATTTATTCTAATCGGACTAATTATCTTAGGTTGTAACAGCACCAAACGAGTTCCCGACGGGAAAAAGCTACTGACCAAAAACGATATTTTTGTAGATAACAAAAAAAATAATCTCGAAGACGTATTCAACCAATTGTACCAAAAACAAAACACTTCGATATTGGGTTATCGATTGCGTTTGAATTTATACAATTTGGCCAAACCCAAATCGGATTCCTTATTTAAGGACAAAATGATTAAAAATCCGAAACGGTATTACCGTAAAGCCAAATGGTTATCTAAAAAACAAGTGAAGCGTTTAGGGGAATCGTTCTTGTATTCGGGTAAAGATAATTTTTTGAGAAAAACCGGTGAAGCTCCTGTTATTTTGGATACTGTCAGCACCCGAAAATCACTCAAAAGATTAAAATCATACTATTACAATCGCGGTTATTTTGATGTTGCCACCAAATATAAAATAGACACTTTAGGCCCTAAAAAAGCTAAACTGCGTTACGACATTATACTCGGAAAACCTTACATTATCGATAGCATCGAAACGTTTATAGCGAGCAAACCGTTGGATTCCATTTATCAATTGCGCAAACAAAACGCGATGATAAAACGCGGAAAACCTTTTATGACTACCGATTTTGATGATGAAAGGAAAAGAATTACGGAGGATTTCAGAAATAATGGTGCTTTCCGATTTCAACAAAATTATGTCACTTTCGACATCGATACGTTGGGTAAAACCCACAAGGCTAATGTAGATTTAATCATCGACAACGAAAGTGTTCGTAACGAAGACAGCGTGAGCATTAAACCGTTTGAATTGTACAAAATCAGCAAAGTAAATGTGTTCACCGATCACAGTCCGTCGAACCCGAACGCGCCCATCAAAGACAGCCTTACCTACAATGATGTCAATTTATATAGTGTAGACAAGCTCAAATACCGTCCGAAAGCCATTGCTGATGGTATTTTTGTCACTAAAGGCAATTATTTTTCCGATTTCAGAACCACCATTACCTCGCGTTATTTGAGCAATTTAAAAGTATTTAACTACCCGCTGATTCAATATGTGGAAGACAAAACACAAAAAAACAGTTTGATTGCCAATGTGTATCTCACACCGAGAAAAAAATATACGTTTGGTTTCTCGACCGATTTTACGCATTCCAACATACAAGATTTTGGGATTTCGGGAAATACCTTTTTAGGCATACGAAATGTATTTAACGGTGCCGAAACCTTTGAAATAGGGTTCCGCGGCAACATTGGTTCGTCTAAAGATTTGGCGAATCCAAACAATACTTTCTTTAACATTTCGGAAATCGGGGTCGATGCCAAACTCAACTTCCCGCGTATCTTTTTACCTTTCAAAACCGATAAAATCATTCCGAAAACCATGATTCCGTTCACCACGTTGAGTGTCGGATATTCGAAACAAACCAACATCGGTCTCGATAAACAAAACTTTACCAGTTCACTCACCTACAATTGGACGCCGAAAAGAAACACTAACTTCAAGCTCGATTTAGTCAATATTCAATTCGTAAAAAATTTGAATCCGTCTAACTATTTCAACATTTACAAATCCTCCTACAACACCATCAACGAGATTGCCCAAAGCTATCCGACCGTTGATCCGAGTTATTTTCAAAACGGGAACTTAATCATTGAAAACGGGGTTTTAAATTTTGTGAATGATGTGGCAGCGGGTGATGTTTCGCTTTCGGTATCCGACCTAAAATCGTTGTTGAGCATTATGGAACGCAGGCAACGATTGATAGAGAATAATTTAATTTTCGCATCGAACATTACCTTCACTAAGACTTCCAGAAAAGATTTGTTAAGCAACAATTTTTATGCGATAAAGGCTAAAATTGAATCGGCCGGAAATCTCTTATCGCTGATTGCCCGCGCCTCCAAACAATTACAAAATCAGAACGGTGCCAATACCTTTTTGGATGTCGAATTTTCCCAATACATTAAAACCGAATTCGAGTACATCAAACACTGGGACTTGAGTCGAAAAAAAGTGCTGGCCGCCAAAGCTTTTGCGGGAATTGCCATTCCCTACGGCAACTCGGAAGACATTCCGTTTTCCCGAAGTTATTTTGCCGGCGGAACCAACGACAACAGGGCTTGGCAATCGTATAGTTTAGGTCCGGGTGCGAGCGGTAGTTTTCTGGATTTCAATGAAGCCAACATGAAATTGGCCTTTAGTGCCGAATTTCGTTTTAATATTTTTCAGAAATTAAACGGGGCCTTGTTTACCGATGTCGGTAACATTTGGAACGTACTCGACAGCACCGAAGATGAAGCCTATATTTTCAGCGGATTAAAATCGTTGGAAAACATCGCCGTTGGCTCCGGATTCGGATTCCGTTACGACTTTAATTTCTTTATCGTACGAATGGATTTAGGCTTTAAAACTTACAATCCTTCGGAGTTTGTACAAGACAAATGGTTCAAGCAAATGCGCTTTGACCAATCGGTTTTAAATATTGGAATAAATTATCCTTTCTAAAATCAGAAATTATTATTTTTGTAACCTTAACTTAAAAACGACACAAAACAATGGCTCACAATATCAAACCGGGCGTTGCTACCGGAGATGAAGTTCAAGCAATTTTTAATTATGCTAAAGAAAAAGGATTTGCACTTCCTGCCGTAAATGTTATCGGATCGAGTACCATTAATGGTGTATTAGAAACCGCAGCCAAACTAAAAGCACCCGTTATTATTCAGTTTTCCAACGGTGGTGCAGCCTATAATGCCGGAAAAGGATTGTCAAACGAAGGTCAAAAAGCAGCCATTTTGGGCGGCATTGCCGGAGCCAAACACATTCACACCTTAGCCGAAGCCTACGGCGCTACCGTAATTTTACATACCGATCACTGCGCTAAAAATTTATTGCCTTGGTTAGACGGTTTGTTAGACGCTTCCGAAAAACATTTTGCTGAAACCGGTAAGCCTTTGTACTCTTCCCACATGATTGATTTATCGGAAGAACCGCTACACGAGAATATCGAAATCTGTAAAGAATACCTAACTCGTATGAGTAAAATGGGGATGACTTTGGAGATCGAATTGGGTATCACGGGCGGTGAAGAAGACGGCGTTGACAATTCTGATGTAGACAGCTCTAAACTATATACGCAACCCGAAGAAGTGGCCTACGCGTATGAGGAGTTAATGAAAGTTTCTCCGAAATTCACTATTGCCGCGGCTTTCGGAAATGTTCACGGGGTATACAAACCGGGAAATGTGAAACTAACTCCTAAAATTTTGAAAAACTCACAAGACTTTGTTCAACATAAATTCAACACCGGTCACAATCCGGTTGACTTTGTTTTCCACGGTGGTTCGGGTTCTACTTTGGAAGAAATCAGAGAAGCGATTTCCTATGGTGTTGTAAAAATGAATATCGATACCGACTTACAATTTGCTTTTACCGAAGGAATCAGGGATTATATCACTAAAAATATCGAGTACTTAAAAACACAAATCGGAAATCCTGAAGGACCGGATTCTCCAAACAAAAAACATTACGATCCGAGAAAATGGGTTCGCGAGGGCGAGTTAACTTTTAACAAACGATTAGAACAAGCTTTTGCCGACTTGAATAACGTAAATACATTATAAAATTGGTTTGAATTTCAAGGTTTCGCGTTAAAAAATCGCACCTTGAAACTTGAAACTTTTTAACCTTAAACGAATAAAGAATGGCTTGGTTTAAAAGAACAGAAAAAGGGATTCAAACCCCTACAGAAGATAAAAAAGACGTTCCTAAAGGACTTTGGTACAAATCGCCCACCGGAAAAATCATCGATCAAGATGAATTGGCGCGGAACTTATGGGTAAGCCCGGAAGATGATTTCCATGTAAGAATCGGCAGTAAAGAATACTTTGAAATTTTATTTGACAACAACGAATTCAAAGAATTGGATGCCAAAATGACCGCCAAAGATCCTCTGAACTTTGTGGACACCAAAAAATACTCCGATCGCTTAAAAGATGCCATCGAAAAAACCGGATTGAAAGACGCGGTGCGTACTGCTGTTGGTAAATCCAAAGGAAAAGATTTAGTGGTTTGTTGTATGGACTTTGCGTTTATCGGCGGTTCTATGGGAGCGGTTGTAGGTGAAAAAATTGCACGCGGTATCGATTATTCTATTAAAAACAAGATTCCTTTTCTAATGATTTCCAAATCGGGTGGCGCGCGTATGATGGAAGCGGCCTATTCCTTGATGCAGTTGGCCAAAACTTCGGCCAAATTGGCTCAATTATCGGAGGCTAAAATTCCGTACATTTCATTGTGTACCGATCCCACTACCGGAGGAACGACAGCTTCCTATGCGATGTTGGGTGACATTAACATATCAGAACCGGGTGCTTTAATCGGTTTTGCCGGTCCACGCGTAGTGCGCGACACCACCGGAAAAGATTTACCGGAAGGTTTCCAAACGGCTGAATTTGTTTTGGAGCATGGTTTCCTTGACTTTATTGCCCATCGTAAAGAATTGAAAAACAAAATCAATTTGTATTTGGATTTGATTTTGAATCAGGATATCCGATAGTTACACTATTCTAAAAAAACAAAAGACACAAAGTTTACATTTTGTGTCTTTTTTTATTTTCTACAATTGACCAATCGGTCAAACAACTTACATTCCGCTGCGAATGGCTTCCACCGGATCTAATTTGGAAGCCGAGATAGCCGGTACAATACCGGAAATCAACCCTACAATCACTGATAATCCGGTTCCGATAACAATATTGGTAAAACTCAAGATAAATTCAAAATCGAGTATGTTGGTTAGTACCATAGCCAAAAGCCATACAATGAGCAATCCGATAGCACCGCCAAACAAACAAAGAATAATGGCTTCAAATAAAAATTGCAACAAGATAAAGCGATTTTTAGCGCCTAACGACTTTTGAATTCCGATAAGATTGGTACGTTCTTTAACCGATACAAACATAATATTGGCAATCCCGAATCCGCCTACCAAAAACGAAAAGAAGCTGATAATTATCCCGCCCATGCGCAAACTACTCAAAACACCGTCAATCATATCGGTCAACCCCGAAAGTATATTGATAAAAAAGTTGTCAATATCTCCTTGTTTTACACCTCTGAAGTTTCGAAGCTTTTGTGCAATATCGCCTTTCAGTGCGTCGATATCAATTCCTTTTTCGGGCTTAATCACGATTACCGGCAATACTTGCGGATTGTTATCTCCGTATATTTTTCTCAAAAAAGTAGCCGGAAAAAAAGCGGAAGTATCATCACCACCTCCAATATCCATGGTTTCCCCTTTCTTTTTAGTAACACCGATGACTAAAAAACGCTGACCGTACATACGCACCGTTTTGCCAATCGGGTCAACATCATCGAATAAATTCTGGGCAATATCAAACCCTAAAACGACCACTTGTTTCCCCGAATACGATTCGGCATCATTAAAAAAACGTCCTTTAGAAAACTCCATACGTTGCACATCGACAAACTCCGAGGTCACGGCCACCATATTGACAGCTGAAGAAGTCTTTGATTCGTAAGTGATATTTTGCGATACCGTGAAATACTGAAAACAAGACTCTTCAACATTACCTAACGTATTTTTCAAATATTGGTATTCCTCAAAAGTGACATTGGGGAATTGCTCTCGCTTCCAACGCGGAACATCAGTTGGCCCAAACGATTGACTGGTTAAATAAATGGTATTTTTATCTAGCGTACTTAAATCGGCTTGAATCTTCTGGTCTAATGAATCAACCGCTGCCAAAACTGCAATAATCGAAAAAATACCTATAGTCACTCCTAATAAAGAAAGCATGGTGCGCAGTTTGTTATTGCGAAGCGCATTCATCGCAAACGCAAAACTTTCTTTGAGTAATCGTAAATAGAGCAACATCAGCAGTGGTTTTTGGTTTTGTAAATTTCAATAAAAATAATGGAAATCGCCACATTTTTATACAATGTCCTATAGGTGTCAAAAAATAAAATATTGTTACAATACATACTTGAATTTTGCAGCTAAAAAAACTACTTTTGTCACCTTATATTAAAAGGTCTGCAGACTAACACAACACAACACATGAGTACAACAAAAACAATCCAATCGGCCTTGATTTCGGTCTTTTCCAAAGACGGCTTAGAGCCTATCGTGCGACAATTGCACCAACAAAATGTCACCATTTATTCTACCGGAGGCACAGAAGAATTCATTACCAACCTGGGCATTCCGGTCGTTCCGGTAGAAGATGTCACTTCGTATCCGTCTATATTGGGCGGCCGTGTCAAAACATTACATCCGAAAATTTTCGGCGGCATTTTGAATCGCCAAGATAACGCTTCCGATGTAGCGGAAATGAAAGATTTTGAAATCCCGCAAATCGATTTGGTTATTGTGGATTTGTATCCGTTTGAAAAAACCGTGGCTTCAGGGGCGAGCGAAGCGGATATTATTGAAAAAATTGATATCGGCGGCATTTCGCTTATCCGAGCAGCCGCTAAAAATTTTAAAGACACCGTAATCGTGGCTTCGGTAAACGAATATGCGCTACTCCTCGACTTGATTTCAACCCAGAACGGCGCTACCACTTTGGATCAAAGAAAATTGTTAGCCACCAGAGCCTTTCATGTGTCATCGAATTATGATACCGCTATCTTTACTTATTTTAACACCGATGACACCTATTTCAAAGTCAGTATGGCCAACGGACAAGTGCTGCGCTACGGTGAAAACCCGCATCAGAAAGGATTTTTCTTTGGGGAATTCGACAAAATGTTTACCAAAGTACACGGCAAAGAATTGTCATACAACAACTTATTAGATGTGGATGCAGCGGTGAATTTGATTTTGGAATTTAAAGATAACGACCCAACCTTTGCCATCTTAAAACACAACAACGCTTGCGGCTTAGCGACCAGAACCACTATGAAAGAGGCCTATTTGGCCGCTTTGGCCGGTGATCCGACTTCGGCTTTTGGCGGTGTGTTAATTGCAAACGGCACGATTGACGAAGCCACAGCTCACGAAATCAACAGTTTGTTTTGTGAAGTGGTGATTGCCCCGAATTTCGATGAAAAAGCCATTGCCATTTTATCGGAAAAGAAAAACCGAATCATCTTAGTACAACACGATGTGGCTTTACCGCAACGTCAAGTCAGAACTTGCTTAAACGGACTTTTAGTACAGGACCGCAACAACGTGACCGATTCGAAATCCGATTTAAAAGTGGTGACTCATACAGCGCCATCCGAACAAGAAACAGCCGATTTGTTATTTGCTTCAAAAATTTGTAAAAATACCAAATCGAATACCATTGTTTTGGCAAAAAACAGTACATTAGTGGCATCGGGAACCGGTCAAACATCACGTGTTGATGCCTTACGACAGGCTATTGAAAAGGCTCATAGTTTTGGGTTTGATTTGCAGGGAGCCGTAATGGCCAGTGATGCTTTTTTCCCGTTTCCGGACTGTGTGGAAATTGCACACAACGCAGGAATTACGGCTGTAATTCAGCCCGGCGGATCGATAAAAGACGAGCTGAGTATTGATTTTTGCAACGAAAATAAAGTTGCAATGGTATTTACAGGAACACGTCATTTTAAACATTAATTTGTGTAACTTTGTGCGTTAAAATTTATATAAACATTTTAAACCCTTAACAGACTTATGGGATTTTTTGATTTCATGACTGAGGACATCGCGATTGACCTTGGTACGGCGAATACGCTGATTATTCACAATGACAAAGTAGTAATTGACAGCCCGTCGATTGTTGCCCGGGATCGAATATCAGGAAAAATCATTGCCGTTGGTAAAGAAGCGAACATGATGCAGGGAAAAACCCATGAAAATATCAAAACTATTCGTCCGTTAAAAGATGGTGTTATTGCCGACTTTGATGCCTCTGAAAAAATGATCAGTATGTTCATTAAAAGCATCCCGGCTCTCAAGAAAAAAATGTTTACTCCTGCCCTGCGCATGGTCGTTTGTATTCCCTCCGGAATTACCGAAGTAGAGATGCGTGCGGTAAAGGAAAGTTGTGAACGCGTTAACGGAAAAGAAGTGTATTTGATTCACGAACCGATGGCTGCGGCTATTGGTATCGGTATCGATATTATGCAACCTAAAGGAAACATGATTGTGGATATCGGTGGTGGTACTACCGAAATTGCAGTTATCGCTTTAGGTGGAATTGTGTGTGACAAATCGGTTAAAATTGCCGGTGACGTTTTCACCAACGACATCGTGTATTACATGAGAACCCAACATAATTTATTTGTGGGCGAAAGCACTGCAGAGAAAATCAAAATTACGATTGGTGCTGCTACCGATGACTTGGAAACACCACCGGATGACATGTCGGTTCAAGGGCGTGACTTGTTGACCGGAAAACCGAAACAAGTAGAAGTGTCTTACCGAGAAATTGCCAAAGCCTTAGACAAATCCATCCAACGTATTGAAGATGCGATCATGGAAACGTTATCGCAAACACCGCCGGAATTAGCAGCGGATATTTACAACACCGGTATTTATTTAGCCGGTGGTGGTTCGATGTTAAGAGGTTTGGACAAGCGTATTTCTCAAAAAACGGATTTACCGGTATATATTGCCGAAGATCCGTTGAGAGCTGTTGTTCGCGGTACCGGTATGGCGCTTAAAAACATCCCGAAATTCAGAAGCATCCTTATCAAATAACAGGGTGTTGTTTTCAACAAACCGAACTCAAATACTGAACACTGAACACTAAAAAAAGATGCAGCAAATTTTTAATTTTATACTAAAAAACAGTAATCGCTTACTGTTTTTGCTGCTTTTAGTCGTATCGTTATCGCTTACTATTCAATCCCATTCCTACCACAAGAGCAAAGTGATTAGTTCGGCTAATTTCTTTACCGGCGGCATCTACGAGAAGGTGAACAATATCAACGAATATTTTGGCTTGCGCGCTCAAAACGAAGAATTAGCCAAAGAAAATGCCCGATTAAAATCATTGCTTTTTAATTTAAAAGACACTACCAAGTTACCGGAAATAGATACCATCAAAGGGGTTAAAAAAACCGACATTATTGTATCGAAGGTAATTCATAACTCGTACAGCGTTTTTGAAAACTACCTGACTATTAACAACGGTTCGTCTTCGGGAATTAAACCGAATATGGGCGTAATTAACAGCGCCGGTATAGTGGGTATTGTTGACAAGACATCCAAAAATTATGCTACTGTGATCAGCATCCTGAATGTAAAATCGCAAATCAATGCCAAAATCAAAAAGTCTAATCATTTCGGTTCATTGATTTGGAACGGGAAAAGTACCGGTTTTGTACAATTGATCGATGTGCCGAGACTGGCCTCGGTTCGCAAAGGCGATACCATAGTGACCGGAGACCAATCGGTTATTTTCCCGCCTAATATTGGCATCGGTACCATTGAAAATGTATACACCGAAGAAGAAACTAATTATTATACGCTGAATATCCGATTGTTTAATGATATGACGAATTTAGGACATGTATATGTCCTTAAGAATAAGGACGCAGAAGAGATTTTAAACTTAGAAAAACAATCCAAAAAAGATGAACAGTAATGTAATTGGAAATATTGCCCGATTCATCTTGCTGCTGGCTGCGCAAATATTGATATTCAACCGGATTGAACTTTTTGGATTCATCAATCCGTTTCCTTACATCCTATTCATCATTTTATTTCCGGTAAACGGAAACAAAACCGGATTATTACTGTCCAGTTTCTTTTTGGGATTATTGATGGATATGTTCTGTAATTCCGGTGGTGTGCATGCAGCTTCCTGTATCATTTTAGCTTATTACAGACCCGCCATTTTTAAATTTTCTTTTGGATTAAGTTACGAATACCAAACGGTGAAACTGAATGATTCCTTAACTCCCGAACGTTTTTCATTCATTTTGATTGCTGTTGTTTTGCACCACAGTATATTATTTTTACTGGAAGTATTTAAGCTAAGTTTCCTTTGGGATATCTTGCTGCGAACACTCTTAAGCACCATTTTTACGCTGATTACTTGTATTATCATCATTTACATTATTAAGCCCAGCAAACGATGAGAAAAGTTTTGTTGCCTACCATCATTTTCGTGGTTACTATTTTATTGGTAATGCGTTTGTTTTATTTACAGGTGATAGATGATTCTTTAAAACTTAAATCGGATAATAATGCGATAAAAATTAAGTACGATTATCCGGAACGAGGCTATATATACGACCGTTACGGTAAACTTTTGGTCGCCAATCAACCGTCGTATGACATTATGGTAATCCCCAAAGACGTTAAGAATATTGATACTACAGCGTTTTGCAGTTTGCTGAATATTACCAAGGAAGATTTTTTGAAAAAAATTGAAAAAGCCCGGGTTTACAGTCCGAGATTACCTTCTGTGTTTTTGGCACAGCTCAACAAAAAAGAGTATGCGGCCTTTCAGGAGGTACAACGAAATTTCAATGGCTTTTACATCCAAAAAAGATCACTTCGGGATTATCAGGTAAATTACGGCGCCAATATATTCGGTTTTATTACCCAAGTGAATGAAAACATCATCAACAAAAACAAATACTACAACTCGGGTGATTTGATCGGAAAACAAGGTGTTGAAGAAAGTTATGAAGAGATCTTACGCGGTATTAAAGGTGTAAAATACATTCAAAAAGACAAATACAACAGAGATATTGGTTCGTACAAAGAAGGCCGATTTGATACGATTGCAGTTCAAGGAAAAGACATCAACCTAACCATTGATGCCGAATTGCAAAAATACGGCGAGGAATTGATGATTAACAAGCGTGGCGGAATTGTGGCCATTGAACCCAAAACCGGCGAAATTTTAGCTTTGGTAACGGCTCCATCCTACGATCCGGCCATCTTGGTGGGAAGACAACGGTCTAAAAACTACACGATGCTTTACAATGACTCTATCGCCAAACCATTATATGACAGAGGTTTGTTAGCCGAATACACGCCGGGTTCTCCATTCAAAATTTTAACCGGCTTGGTGGCGTTACAAGAAGGTGTCATCGATGAAAACACCGGATTCTCTTGTAGTCATGGTTTCAGTTACGCACCGGGTCGCTTTATGCGCTGTCACTGTCATGGCGGTTTGTTACAATTACACCGAGGCATCTACGAATCGTGTAACACCTATTTTTCTTCGTCTTATATGCGAATCATCGACAAGTTCAACAATCCGCCGCGAGGCGTTGATGTTTGGAGTAACCACCTGAAAAGTTTTGGTTTGGGTGAATTTATGGGCTATGATTTGCCAACCGGGAGAAGAGGAAAAATTCCCACTTCTAAAACGTATAAAAGAATGTATCCGGGTTGGGGCTGGTCGAGTAAAACTATCGTTTCCAATGCCATCGGACAAGGTGAAGTACTGATGACACCAATACAATTAGCCAATATGATTGCCACTGTGGCTAACAGAGGCTTTTATTATACACCCCATATCATTAAAAAAATTAAAGGCGGCACTATCGATAAAAAGTTCCGTACCAAACATGTAACCACCGTTAATCCAAAGTATTTTGACCCGGTGATTAGTGGTTTGTTTGACGTATATAATTTTGGTACTGCGCACGGACTCAACGTGGAAGGGATTGATATTTGCGGAAAAACAGGTACCGCTGAGAACTTTGCTAAAATCAACGGAAAACGCGTAAAATTGCAAGATCACTCCATTTTTGTGGCTTTCGCTCCTAAAGACAATCCGAAAATTGCCATTGCGGTTTTTGTAGAAAACGGTTATTGGGGTGCACGTTGGGCCGGACCGATTACCAGTTTAATGATTGAAAAATACATTAAACGAAAAATTACCCGTAAAGATCTTGAAAAACGCATGCTAGAGGGAAGCTTAGAGGCCGAATACAACAAGTATATTCCTAATCCGGTGAAAGATACGTTGATCAATCAAATGGCTAAAAAACCGGTAAAATTGGTTTCTAAAGAAGCGATTAAAACGAAAGATTCTAAAGCTAAAGACAGTACCGGAAACTAATTTCGGAGGATATGAAAAACCAAAGTGTAACCAACAATCTCGACTGGATGAGTGTTTTCATCTATATCATTTTAGTGATATTAGGATGGCTGAATATTTATTCATCTTCATTATCATCGGTTGAAGATCAGACTTCGATTTTTGATTTCACTCAGATTTACGGCAAACAGTTTTTATTTATTATTCTCTCAATTCCTTTGATATTCATAGTGTTATCTGTGGACGGCAAATTCTATGAAAAATTTTCGAGTGTCATTTATATCGTAGGTTTGCTTTCATTAGCCGGTTTATTTGTTTTCGGAAAAACCGTTAAAGGACAAGCCAACTGGTATTCTTTCGGCTCCTTCGGTTTACAACCATCAGAATTTGTAAAAACAGCAACCTCTTTGGCTTTGGCCAAATATCTTAGCGATGTTCAGGTCAATTTAAAAGACACCAACCGGCAAATACAGGCCTTGGGTATATTGGCCATTCCCATTTTACTCATTGTACCTCATGATCCCGGAAGTGCTCTAATTTATGGGGTCTTTATTTTAGTATTGTATCGTGAAGGATTGCCGTCATGGTATGTTTGGACCGGTTTTATCGCCCTGGTGCTGTTTGTTTTGGCTTTGATGATTAAACCCTTAGTACTAACGGGGGTAGCTTTAGCCGTGATTATTTTTGTGTATTACCGAAGTCGGATTATTAACCGCAACTGGATTTTAAGCACCATTGTGTTTCTACTCATCGGCGGATTTGTATTCTCGGTCGATTATGTATTTGAAAATGTATTCAAACAACACCACCGCGATCGTTTCAATATTCTTTTAGGAAAAGAAGTTGATATGAAAGGAATCGGATACAACACCAACCAATCGGAAATTGCCATTGGCTCGGGCGGTTGGTTCGGAAAAGGCTATTTGGAGGGCACACAAACCAAAGGCGGATTTGTACCCGAACAACACACCGATTATATTTTTACCACCGTTGGCGAAGAATGGGGATTTGTGGGTTCTTTGTTTGTGATAGCTCTTTTTGTGCTTCTCATTATTCGTATTATCTACCTGGCCGAACGGCAAAAGACCAAGTTTAGTAGGGTTTACGGGTATTGTGTTGCAGGTATTTTGTTTATTCATTTCTTCGTTAATATTGCCATGGTAGTGGGCATCTTCCCTACAATTGGCGTACCGCTGCCTTTCTTTTCTTATGGTGGTTCGGGTTTATGGGGTTTTACCATTTTACTGTTTATCTTCCTAAAAATGGATGCTAATAAAGTGAATGAGTGGTAACACTTAGAAATGGTTTTTGTAACTTTGAGTATTGCACCAATACTTTCAAACCATGAAAACAAAATGTACCCTATTCCTTTTACCTTTTTTCGGATTAGTCACTCTTTCAGCTCAAACCGTTCAAGACTCAGCAGCTGTTAAAATCGACTCTGTTGCTTTAAAGCAAGTCATTATTGAAACGGCAGAGAAAACAAAGCCGGCTGAAGTACTCACCGCCTCGCAAATGGAAGCATTACAAAAAGATGCATTGCAAAAGCAACAGGAAGCCGAAAAAATGAAAGCGGAAGCCGAAAAACTAGCTGAAAAACTAGCCAAAGAGCAACGGGCGTTGGAAAAAGAACAAAAGCGTTTTGAAAAAGAACAAAAGCGAATCGCTTCTGCCGAAAAATCACTCATCAGGCAAAAAGAAAAACTCAACGATGCCAAAGAGGATTTGGAAAAGATGAAATCCAAACTCGAGAAAAACAAACGAAAAGGAAAGTTAACCGATATTGAAATTGAAAAAGAGAATATCAAAATCAGCAAACAGGAAATTAAAATCAGGGAACTTCAACAAGATATTGATAAATCTGAAAAGAAAGTGAATAAACTCAGAAATTAAAAAAAAGCCTCCAAATTTGGAGGCTTTTTTAATGGGTTAGGATTTAATTACCACTTTGTCTTTTTTCACTTTGTTGGATAATCCTTTATCGTTTTCCGATTGTAAATCGTTTAAGATATGAATGGCTTCTTCAATGTATATATCTTTGGATAAACTTTCGTGCCATCGGTCTCTTTTTTCTTTGAGTACCGGGTCTTTTTTCATAGTTTCTTCTTCGTACGGCAACGATTTGAATTCAAAAGCATTCTTATAATCGGCAATGGGTTTGTATTTCTTATTCTTTTCCTCCAAGGCCTTTTGTTCCGCTTTGAACTTATCAATATTCAAACTGTACACGTTTTCTTTATTTCTCTCATCCAGCCATTTCGCATTATCGTCAATTAACTGCAGTTGTGGATTGTTTTGCATACGCGCTCTGCTCTTATTGATGGTCAAATCGAAGTTGTTTTGTTTGTCCCAAATTTTGTAATCGGCCGGATCGATTTTATCCCACGGCATGGCGTTATCAATGTCGCGTTCTCCCATTTTGAGGTATGAATATTTGTCCGGAATAGCGATGTCGCTCTTCACGCCTTCTAACTGGGTAGACCCCCCATTAATTCGATAGAATTTTTGGGTGGTTGTTTTTAACGCCCCTAAATCCCCAAACGTATTCCCACGTACAAATTGGTTCAGGTCTATTACATTTTGTACCGTTCCTTTTCCGTACGACTGCTTACTGCCGATAACCACGCCCCGTTTGTAATCTTGGATGGCTGCAGCTAAAATCTCAGACGCCGAAGCCGAAAATTCATTAATCATTACAACTAATGGTCCGTCCCATTGTACTTTGGCATCGCGATCGTACAATACTTCTTTCTTACCGGCAGCCGATTTAATTTGTACAATTGGTCCTTGGTCAATAAATAATCCGGCAATATCAACCACGGTTTTCAAGGATCCGCCCCCGTTATCTCTAACATCCATAACAATTCCTTGGACGCCTTCTTTTTTCAATCTTTCAACTTCAATAGCGACATCTTTTCCGGCGTCGCGGCTGTTTTGGTCTTCAAAATCGATGTAAAATTTCGGCAAATAAATCACCCCGTATTTAAACCCGTCTTTTTCTACCACACTCGATTTCACATAGGTTTCTTCGATTTCCACTTCATCGCGAATGATGGTAATAACTTTGATGGTTCCGTCTTGTTTTTTGACGGTCAAACGAACTTCAGTGCCTTTTGGGCCTTTAATTTTTTTCACCACATCATCCAAACGCATGCCTACTACATCTACAGGCTCGGCATTGCCTTGGGCTACTTTCAAAATAACATCGCCGGTTTCCAGTTGTTTTCCTCTCCAAGCAGGACCGCCGGATATTAATTCTGAAATTTCGGTAAAGTCGTTTTTCTTTTGCAAACGAGCACCAATTCCTTCCAATTTTCCGCTCATACTTAAATCAAAACGCTCCTTTTCATTTGGCGCAAAATAGGAAGTATGCGGATCAAAACGGGACGCTATGGCATTAACATACACTGAAAACCAATCTTCACGGTCTAGATCTTTAATAAAACTAAAATTATCATTCAAAGAATTTAAAGTGCTTTCACGAGCTTCTTTCTCCAACTGTTCAAAAGTTTTCGGAGTCGATTTGGCCGCTTCTTCTTTATTCTTGGCTTTGTCTTCTTCCAATTTTTGTTTCTCAACCAAAGTGGATAAGGCTGACAACTTGACTTGTAAACGCCATCTCTCTTTTAAATCCTTAACCGATTTGCAATACGGCAAATGTTCATAATCAGTATTGAATGACTCGTCTTTTTTGAAATCAAACGGAGCAGCCAAAGCCTCTTTGTAGTAGGCTTTGCTTTCCTCCATACGTTTCATTAAACGGGTATATGTCAACTCAAAAAAAGTCAAATCTTTATTCAAAATTTGATCATCAATTTGGGTTTCATATTTAGAAAACTCGTCAATGTCCGATTGCAAAAAGAAACGCTTAGAAGGATCTAAAGCATTCAGATAATCTTTATAAACCCCTTTGGAAAAATTATCATCAATTTCGGCCGGATTGTAATGGCCTTTCTCGATAACAAAAGTCAGTAACTCTATCAGCAATTTGTCCTTTTCAGGATCGGATTCCTTCTTGTTTGGAAACAAACTAAAACCCAACAAGGCTACCGACAGTGTTAAAACTACCAGCAGTATTTTATAATTTCTCTTCATAAACTGCATTATAATATTCATTAATTTTTTACTCTAAATTAAACAAAAAACCATGCCAAGAATTTCCGCACGAGATAAATTTTTGTTAAAAAACAATTCGGATTATTTCTGAAAACACCGATTGCTTCAAAGTTATAAAAATTTGTATGGCTTCAAAGGTTTAAAATGGTTAATTTTGCTGATAGCATAAGACGCCTCGAAAGCGTGTTCTGTTACAGTATTTACCATAAATATGAATCCAAAACCGACCATTTTAGTAACCAATGATGATGGCATCAATGCTCCGGGAATCCGCGCGCTTATTGAAGTTATGACAACGTTAGGGGATGTTATCGTGGTGGCTCCTGACAGCCCGCAGAGCGCCATGGGGCATGCTATTACAATCAACAGCACTTTGTACTTGAATAAGATTTCGCCCGAAAACGCAAATGTAGTGGAGTACGCTTGTTCCGGAACACCGGTGGACTGTGTTAAGTTAGCCGTTAACGAAATTTTAAAAAAGAAACCCGACTTATGTGTATCGGGCATCAATCACGGTTCAAATTCGTCGATCAATGTAATTTACTCGGGAACCATGAGCGCTGCTGTTGAGGCCGGAATTGAGGGAATTCCCGCGATCGGATTTTCCTTGTTAGATTACACATGGGAAGCCGATTTTGAGGCTGTAAAACCCTTCGTACAAAAAATTGCCCAAAAAGTTTTGACTGAAAAATTGCCCGAAGGCACTATCTTGAATGTAAATTTCCCTAAACTACCTCAAGAAGCCATTAAAGGCATCAAAATTTGTCGTCAAGCCAAAGCCATTTGGATGGAAAAATTTGACAAAAGGCAAACACCCTACGGCAAAGATTATTATTGGTTGACCGGAGAGTTTGTCAATCAGGACAAAGGCGAAGATACTGATGAATGGGCCTTGCAAAATGGTTATGTCTCTATTGTTCCCGTACAATTTGACTTAACCGCATACCACGCCATACAACAGTTAAATTCTTGGGATTTATAAAGCATACAGCATGAAGTACTACATTATAGCCGGCGAAGCCTCGGGCGATTTACACGGATCCAATCTGATGAAAGCGATTTACAAAGAAGACGCAGCTGCCGAAATTCGCTTTTGGGGAGGCGACTTGATGCAAAGTATAGGAGGAACGCTGGTTAAACACTATCGCGACTTGGCGTTTATGGGCTTTGCCGAAGTGGTGATGAATTTAAAAACCATTCTTGATAATATCAAGTTTTGCAAAGCCGATATCGAACACTTTAAACCCGATGTGATTATTTTTATTGATTATCCGGGGTTTAACATGCGTATCGCTAAGTGGGCCAAATCACGTGGCATCAAAACACACTATTACATTGCGCCTCAAATTTGGGCTTGGAAAGAAAATCGCATCAAAGCCGTTAAAAGAGACTTTGACAAGTTGTTTGTGATTCTGCCGTTTGAGAAAGATTTCTTTGAAAAAAAACATCATTTCCCGGTGGAATTTGTTGGGCATCCGCTGATTGATGCCATCCACAATCGCCCTCAAACGAATGATGTATCGTTTCGAGCCGCCAATCATTTAGATAATCGACCGATTATTGCATTACTCCCGGGCAGTCGCAAACAAGAAATTGCCAAAATGTTAGGGGTAATGTTGAGTATTGCCGACGATTTTACCGACTATCAGTTTGTGATTGCCGGCGCCCCGAGTCAGGACTTTCATTTTTACGAACAATTCCTAACCAATAAAAATGTAAAATTCGTAGCCAACAAAACCTATGATTTGTTGAGTATTGCGCAAGCGGCATTAGTAACATCGGGAACGGCTACCTTAGAAACCGCTCTTTTTAAAGTGCCCGAAGTGGTGTGTTATAAGGGCAGTTGGGTATCGTACCAAATTGCCAAAAGAATTATCACGCTGAAGTACATTTCTTTAGTAAATTTAATTATGGATGAAGCCGTGGTCACCGAATTAATTCAGGATCAGTTCAATCGTAAAAATTTGAAAAAAGAACTTCAAAAGCTATTGGATCCGCAACACAAAGCTCTTCTTTTAGAAAAATACAACCAATTGGAAATCAAATTAGGAGGCGTTGGTGCCAGCGAAAAAACTGCTAAATTTATCATAAATGACATTCGTTAGTTTTAGTAAGCGTTTCGAATTATTATTTTTGTAAAAAAATTATTGGATTGAAAAAACTCGTATTCATAACACTTATTCTCATTGCTTTTACAGCTTGTAAACCCACTTCCTCTATAGTGACATCCAAAGATACAGCAGTAAAAAAAGGCATGTATACCGAGCCGAAAGCAGTAGCAACTACCGAGATTAGGAATACGGAAAAGAGAAAAAAAAATCAAGTCAGGGAAGTCGCCCTGAAGCCTTCTCACAACCCCTCTAATACTGCTAAAAGAACTGGACTCAACAATCAAAATGAATCCGACATTATTATTGATGACGAGGATGCAAGTTACTTAGTCAAACAGCTCATCAACAGCGCTTCCGAGAATTTAGGGGTGGGTTACCGCGGTGGCGGAACCACTAAAGCAGGCTTTGATTGCTCAGGATTAATCTATTCAACCTTTAAAAAATTTGACATCACTTTACCGCGTTCTTCCCATGAAATGGCGACTATCGGGACTAAAATTGATTTGTCGGATGCCAAAAAAGGCGATTTGATTTTCTTTATTAACCGAGGCCAGCGCCGCATCAATCATGTGGGCATGGTAGTAGAAGTGAGTAATGATGAAGTCAAATTTATTCATTCTTCTACCCAAAGCGGC
The DNA here is from genome assembly GCF_030053345.1 of Flavobacterium sedimenticola. Lineage (GTDB taxonomy): Bacteria > Bacteroidota > Bacteroidia > Flavobacteriales > Flavobacteriaceae > Flavobacterium > Flavobacterium sedimenticola. The sequence goes on along the minus strand of NZ_JASGBP010000001.1, from coordinate 846,218 downwards.
GTGATTATTTCTTCTACGAAAGAGCCTTATTATAACAGGACTTTCGTACAAATAAATAGAGTTTTACAGTAATTTTCTTGCATAAGTAAAGTTTCTCATGTAATTTAGTTACATGAAAATCTTACAATTTCCATTGACCAAAGTCACTCTTTGTTTTATTTTCGGGATTCTTTTTTATCAAAAGTTTCAACCGGAGGCGAACTCAGTTAATAGTCTTTCAGGTTTTCTCTTGTTTTTTTTGATTCTATTTCACTTTTTTATCAAAAAGAAAATCATTTTTAAGTGGCTTTTCGGATGTGTTGCTTTAACACTTTCCTTTTTACTCGGAGTATCAACTACAACAACCAACAAAGAGTGTTTAAAATCGACCCATTTCATCCATTTTATTGAAGAAAATGTTGCGTATTCAATTACTTTAAGGGTAACCGAAAAACTAAAAAGTACACCCAAAAATGTTAGATATGTAGCCGAAATAAAAGCGCTGAATCAGTTGCCCTGTTTCGGAAAAATAATTCTTTCCATTCCCAAATCGAATCCCGTAAAAGAAATTCCGATGGGTTCCATTGCAGAAGCAACAGGCACTATAATCCGAAACAAAAAACCGTTGAATCCCAATCAGTTCGATTATGGCAAGTATTTAGAAAACCAGCAAATCTATGGCCGGTTATACCTCAACGAGGATAAAAAATTGAATATTACCGGTATAGAATCGAGTGTGTGGACTCATTTTGCTAATTTCAGGACAAAAATCATCCGGAATTTAGAGCGGTCACAATTCCAAAAAAACGAATTAGCCATTGTGGCGGCTCTGTTGTTAGGACAACAACAAGACATTGACCCGGAAGTTTTACAAGATTATCAATTGGCCGGTGCGGTTCATATTTTATCGGTGTCAGGTTTGCATGTGGGCTTTTTGATGCTGCTGGTTACTTTTTTACTTAAGCCGATTCCAAATACCCATCGCAACAAACTCATCAAACTGATTTTGATACTGATGATCTTATGGAGTTATGGTATACTGGCCGGATTAGCTCCATCCATAGTTCGTTCGGTTGTGATGTTTTCGTTTGTGGCCATCGGTCACCATCTCAAAAGAAGCATCAATCCTTTTTATACCTTATTGGTCTCTGTATTTCTCATTTTACTGTGGAATCCGTATTTTCTATTCGATATTGGGTTCCAATTGAGTTATCTGGCTCTGTTCTTTATCTTGTGGTGGCAACCCGAACTAAAAGCGACTTGGCAAACTAAACACAAAATAATGATCTATTTTTGGGATATTGTGACGGTCTCTGTCGCTGCACAAGTAGGAACATTACCGTTGAGTTTGTACTATTTCCATCAGTTTCCCGGCTTATTTTTGGTTACTAACATTGTAATTCTTCCTTTATTAGGTGTTGTTATGACTGTAGGTTTGATTGCGGTGGTTATCGCGTGTTTCGGAAAAGTACCCTTATTTATCGTTGAAATCGAGTCGCTTTTGATTGCTTGGCAAAATTACATCATTCACAAAGTAGCCTCAATGGAAGCTTTTGTTATTCAAAACATATCATTCAACACCTCCATGATGCTGCTCTCATATCTCATGATAATCCTATTCATTTTATGGTACAACAATCCGAATTTTAAACGATTCGCATTACTACTGTTGGCCTTCATTTGTTTTGAACTATTGTATGTAGGAATAAAAAAAATCAGAACTGAAGAAGAGGTGATTGTTTTTAACAGCAAAGAAGCCAGCCTATTGTCGCATCGGAAACAGAATTCGGTCACCTTGTATTGCAATGCAGAAAATTGGAGCTCGTTTAAAGCAAATACAATGTTTCAAAATTATATTACCGCGAACTTTTGTGTCATTAAAGAGCGAAAGCAATCCCAGAATGTCTTGTATTTGAAGCATCAAAAAATACTATTGATAGACAGCTTGGCCTTGCTTTCAGATAAAATTAAACCTGACATAGTTATTCTTACCCATTCTCCTAAACTCAACTTAGAGCGCTTGATTCAAACGTGTAAACCAAAACAAATTGTTGCCGACGGCACCAACTATAAGAGCTACATAAAACTATGGCAAGCGACCTGTAACCAAGAAAAAATCCCTTTTCATGCTACTTGTGAAAAGGGATTTTATAAATTTTAAAAAGTTGCGTTACGACTTTTTATCTTTAGCTAAAATCTTATCCGCACCCGATAACCAAGCTGCCGGACCACCGGCTACATATCCGGTACTGCCTAACTGTTCAAAATTAATTTTACCGTCTTTCTTGGAAGCTTTGGCAAACCAAACCGTCGGAAATCCTTGGATTCCGAATATTTGTTGCAATTCCTGATTTTGTTTTTGGAGTTCCGGCTGTTGTGGTGATCTTCTTGGAAAATCAAGCTCTACCAAAACCACATTTTTATTGGCCCATTTAGCAAACTCAGGTGTTTTTAAAACTTCTTTTTGAAGACGAATACACCATCCGCACCAGTCACTTCCGGTGAAGAACAGCATTAAAGGTTTTTTTGATTTTTTGGAAATCTCCATCGCTTTATTGATGTCGGTTTCCCATTTTAACTCTTGTGCCTGTATCGTTAATGAACCCAAAACAAGGAACAATGTAAGTGCAAATTTTTTCATGTGTTATTTATTTTTTTACAAATATATACAAAAATAATACCAACTAATGTCGGCTATTTTACATCCTGCATCAATTTTTTGACCAAAGGAGAAATTACAATAAGCAACACACCGGCTATTAAGGCATAAACGGCCAATTGCTGATACCCATCGGCATAGGTGTTCAGTTTTTCCAGATTAGTCGCATTTTCAGAAGCTTCGGCTATATTTGCCCCCAATAATCCGGCAAAATACTGTCCGTATGCACTGGCCAAAAACCACATCCCCATAATAACCGCTTGGGTCCTTTGAGGCGATAACTTGGTCATAGCACTCATCCCGATAGGCGACAAGCACAATTCGCCGAACGTAATTACAAACCATCCGAGCGTAAACAAATCCAATGAAGTTTTGCCGTCAGGACCGGCAAAGAATTTGGTGTAATAAAATACCCAAAACCCTCCGGCCAAAAACAAGAATCCCAATCCGAATTTCACTACGGTATTGGGTTCAATCTTTCTTTTGGCCATCCAAACCCAAACAATACCTACTAAAGCGGCAAAAATAATTACAAACAAAGAGTTGGCCGAATTATTGACTCCATTGGGATCTAACTCAATTCCGATTAATTTATTATCTAAATTATTCAGTGCAAACAAGCTCAATGACCCGCCGCTTTGTTCAAAAAAGGCCCAAAAGAAAATGGAGAAAATAATAAAAACCAAAGCCGCTAATAACTTTTTGTTTTCTGCGACCGAAAAATTGCGCATTTCAATAAACAAATACACTATCGAAGCCGGTCCAATTACCATCATAAAATAATCGGTATATTTGGTATTGGCGACCATTAAAATAATGAGTGGCACCAAAGCCAAAGAACCTATATAAGTGACAAGCTCGAGTGTTTTTCTCTTATTGGCCTGAAGCGCTGCCAAAGGCGACAAACCAATTTCTCCCAAACTTTTTTGGGTTTGGGTAAACGTCAGCAAACTCACAATCATGACTATGGAAGCAAATCCAAAAGCATAATTCCAACGGAGATTTTCGGGCACAAACGATGACCATAAATTACCATTGGCGACCGCAATACAAATGTAACCGCCTATCAAAGCCCCTAAATTCACTCCCGCATAAAAAAGAGAGAATCCGGCATCGCGACGCACATCCCCATCGTGATACAATTGTCCTACTATAGAAGAAATATTCGGCTTGAAAAACCCGGTACCCACAATGGTAAAACTAATTCCTAAGAAAAAGAAATTCTTAGGATCGACAGCCAAAATAACACTCCCGACTATCATCAATAAACCACCCCAAAAAAGAGATTTACGAAATCCTAAAATTTTATCGGCAAATAAACCTCCGATAAAGGTAAAGGCATACACCCAAGCTTGCGTAGCACCATATTGGAGTTGTGAGGTTTTGTCGTCCATTCCCAACTGAGAAACCATAAAAACGACTAACATTCCACGCATGCCGTAGAAACTGAAACGTTCCCACATTTCGGAGAAAAATAAATACCAAAGCTGTTTCGGATACGCTCCTTTAAAATTTCTGATTTGTTCTAACGTTTGATTTTTCTCCATACTTAATTTATTCCTTTTTCTTTCATGACTTTATTCAATTGTTTCAGCAAAGCAAACATCAATAAGGTGGCAAACATCAGCAATACAAAGTTTACCCAAAAGAAGTTGGCTTTGTTGTCATAGGTATCCCATAAACTGGCCAAGACACCCGACATTTTATTCCCAATAGATGTCGATAAAAACCATCCGCCCATCATTAGTGAAGTAATATTTTTAGGCGAAAGTTTCGACACCACTGACAATCCCATAGGACTCAAAAACAATTCACCAATAGTGATTACACCATAATTGGCGACCAACCACCAAACCGAAACTTTTTCGGAACCGTTGTTCCCTATGTGAACAGCGGCGACCATGACCAGAACGGAAAGGGCTGAAATTAATAACCCGAAAGCAATTTTGGTAGGTGTACTCGGTTCCTTTCTCCGGCTTCGTAAATAGGTAAAAAAAGCCACCACCAAAGGTGTCAAAATAATGACCCATCCCGGATTAATCGATTGACTCAAATTGGCCGACCACGTAAAGACTTTACTGCCTTCTTCGGGTAATTTTTCCTGATGTACATTTCTGAAATACAAAGGATAATCGACTGTTTTAACCACTTTCCCGTCTTCTTTCTGAATGCGAAAAGCCTCATCATACAAAGCCACAGAGTCTTTTTTATAGGTTAAGGTATCGACCAAAATCAGCTTAGAGCCTATTTGTTGCGCGGTTCCGGTCAACTCTCTGTCGGTGTACTTATCGCCCCAGTTGTTTAATGCCGAACCGTTGAGTTTGAAAACTGCCCAAAATAAAATTACTACACCGAATATCGCCAACAAAGCTCCAATAGGTCTTTTGTCTTCGGTTTTAGCCTTAAAATACAAGCTTCCGTAAAAGAAAATCACAGGGAGACATGCAAAAATAAAGGCATCGGTACTATCCGAACCGAAGATGGCGCAATCCGGATTGGCATCCGATTGTACACCTTTAAGCAACCATCCGATGATCCCGAAAACAACCGACGGTAATAAAATAAAAAGCACTATTTTGTAAAAAGGCATGTCGCCGGGTTGTACCCCTTTCTTTTCGGTTTTATCGCCGTAGTGCTTCGTACCCAATAAAAAGACGACTACGCCAATAAACATTCCGACTCCGGCCGCCATGAAGGCATATTTCCAACCAAATAAGATTTTGAAGGCGGCACCGAAGAAGTTACAGATGAAAGCCCCGACATTGATTCCCATGTAGAAAATATTGTAGCCCTCGTCTTTCTTGTCTTTGTATTGTTCGTCATTGTAGAAATTCCCCAGCAAGGTTGAGATATTGGGCTTGAAGAATCCATTCCCTATAATGACTAAGGTCATGGCTACATAAAGCATCCTGATATCGTGAATCCCCATCATCATATACCCCGCGCCCATCATGATTCCGCCGATAATGATTGATTTTTTATATCCGAAATACCGGTCGGCTATCAAACCGCCTATGAACGGTGTTAAGAACACCAAAGCAATGAAGGTTCCGTATAAATCGGACGCTTCTTTTTCGGTCATGGCATAACCGGCTTCTACATCTTTCAGGTATAGAGTAAAAATTCCAATCATTAAATAATATCCGAAGCGTTCCCACATTTCCGATAAAAACAAGTAAGGCAGTGCCTTAGGATGACTTTTCCACATATTTTTTGAATTTAAAAAACAAAACCTCCAAGAATCTTGGAGGTTTGAAAGATATAAAAATATTTTGATATGTAAATTACCTGATGCCGTTCATCATTTTCTTTAAGCGCGGCGATAAAAGCGCTAAGATAATCGCTGCTATACCGCACAACACTACAAACACCATGAAAAACTCATACAAATTGTGGATTTCGAATCCGGCAAATGACGTATTCTCCAACGGCAACTGTTCTTTTTCAAAAAGAGCCACTTGCTCGGGAGTTAGTGTTATTTTTTTATCTAAAACATCTTGAAGGTTAATCCCTAACTTTTCAGCTTTTGCAAACTTGTCTCCGGTAGCCGGAATAATGGCTCCCAAGGAACCCGCTAGAGCATAACCGGCGGCGTTGGAGATGAAGAATACACCATACAATAATGACGCAAATCTTTTAGGCGCTAATTTACCGACCAAAGACAATCCGATTGGCGACAAACAAAGTTCACCCAAGGTTTGGATAAAATACAACAACATCAACCATTTGATGGCTAATAAACCGGAGTTTCCTAAATCTTTTACATTGTGTGCTATGATAAAATAACTCAACGCAATTAAAGCCAAACCGATTGCTTGTTTTAAAGGCGAAACCGGTTCTTTTCCGTTAGCTCTCAGCTTATCCCACAACAAACTGAAAGGTAAAGCCATCATCACTACGAAAATTCCGTTGAAGATTTGTACCATCGAAGGCGGCATATTCCATCCGAAAATATTCCTGTCGGTTTGATTATCAGCAATAAAGGTAAGTGACGAACCGGCTTGCTCAAACGCCGCCCAGAAGAAAATAATAAAAAATGAAACAATGTAAATTACCCAGATTCTCTGTCTTTCTACTTTGGTTTCGGCCGAACTCATAATCAAATAAGCCAAAGAAATACCGGCAGAATAAATAAACGGATAGATGATTCCTTTAATCAACTGACCCATTTCGACAGAAGAAAAACCAAACTCCCCTACCAAAATATATCGGAAAACAAAAAACAAAGCAGTAAATAAAACCAAAGCCACTCCAATAGCTTTGCTGCTGAATTGTGCGGTTTGCGTTTCTCCTTCTTCAAAATCGTCAGCTATATTATGCTTAGGCAACCCTCCGATAGGCCTTCCTTCGGGAGTAACCACATATTTATTTTTCAACAAAAAGAAGGTAACCGTTCCGATAACCATGGCAATGGAAGCGGCCAAAAAGCCCCATTTGAACGCAAAAATATCACGCACTCCGGTTTCGGCATCTTTTACATCGCCTACCCACGGACAAATGAATTGCCCTAAGAAAGCGCCGATGTTGATTCCCATATAGAAAATAGTGAAAGCCGAATCTAACTTGCTTTTTTCCTGTTTCGGATACAAACTACCCACCATGGAAGAAATGTTAGGCTTGAAAAATCCGTTTCCGAAGATGATAATAAACAAGGCCACCCACATAAACAGTTTGGCGCTACCGATACTGGAATCAAAAGTGGAAGCACTAATAAACAATAAAAACTGACCAATGGCCATCAGGGTTCCGCCTAACATGATGCTGTAGCGGTTTCCGATGTATTTATCGGAAATGAATCCTCCTAAGAGCGGTGTTAAATAACAAAGCGCTAAAAATCCACCGTAGATGATAGCGGCATCAGCTTCTTTAATCAATAAGGAATTCACCATGAACAGCGTTAGAATGGCTCGCATTCCGTAGAAGTTGAATCGCTCCCACATTTCGGTTCCGAAGAGTACCCAAAGTCCTTTTGGATGTCCTGTTTTTACTGTAGTTTCACTCATAAAATTGGTTTTAGTCTTGAATTGGTTGTTATAAATTTTCTTTGATAAAATCGGTCATTTTGTTAAACAACTGAATACGGGTTTTACCGCCGTAAATACCGTGGTTCTTGTCGGGATAAATAGCCCATTCAAATTGTTTGTTGGCCTGAACCAAGGCTTCAATCATTTGCATGCTGTTTTGCACGTGCACATTATCGTCGGCTGTACCGTGAATTAGCAAAAACTTCCCTTTGAGTTTGCTCACGTGGTTGATCGGTGAATTATCGTCGTAACCGCTCGCATTTTCTTGTGGGGTTTGCATGTAGCGTTCGGTGTAAATACTGTCGTAAAAACGCCAATTCGTAACCGGTGCTACTGCAATAGCCATTTTAAACACATCCGCGCCTTTAAACAAACAGTTGCTGCTCATGAATCCGCCATACGACCAGCCAAAAATACCGATTCTGGTTTTATCCACATACGTATAGTTCCCGATAACTTTAGCAGCATCGATTTGGTCTTCGACTTCGAATTTTCCTAATTCTTTTTGCGTACATTTTTTAAATTCCGCCCCTTTAAAACCGGTTCCTCTGCCGTCTACGCAAGCCACAATATAGCCTTGCTGTGACAACATCATAAACCACATATCATTGGTATCCAACCAATCGTTGGCCACTTGTTGTGAACCCGGCCCCGAATATTGAAACATAAATACCGGATACTTTTTAGCCGCGTCAAAATCTTTTGGTTTGATCATCCAAGCATTGAGTTTGTGCCCTTTCTCAGTGGTCAATTCAAAAAATTCTTTGTTGGGTAAATTGTATTTTTTGATTTTTTCGGCCAAAGCACTATTGTCGATAATAGACTGTACTTGTTTTCCGTCCTTGGCATGGTGCAAGCTGTACACGGTTGGCTGGGTTGCACTGGAATAACTGTTGATGAAGAACTGGAAATTCGGACTGAAAGTAGCCGAATTGGTTCCGATTTGCTGTGATAATTTAATTTTATTTTTTCCGTCTAAACCAATACGGTAGACATCTCTGAGAATTGACCCTTTTTCGACCGATTGGTAAAACACCGTTTTGGTTTTTTCGTCAAAGCCGTAATATGCTGTAACTTCCCAATTGCCTTTGGTGATTTGGGTTTTAAGCTTTCCGGTTTTGTCGTACAAATAAATGTGATTGTAGCCGTCTTTTTCGGAGGTCCAAATAAAACTGTTGTCTTTTAAGAAAGTCAGGTTATCGGTTACCTCAACATAAGCCTTGTCTTTTTCGTTTAACACCACTTTTGCGGCGGCTGTTGTTCCGTCGATGAACAACAAGTCTAAATTATCCTGATGACGGTTTAAGACTTGAGCCGACAACACATTGGCGTCGTTCGTCCATTTCATGCGGGCAATGTAAAAATCGGTATAGTTCCCCAAAGCAACCGTTTTGGTATTTCCGGTCGTCACATCGTAAATATGCAAAGAAACAACGGCGTTTTTCTCCCCCGCCTTCGGGTATTTGAACGTTTCAACAGCAGGATATAAATCTTTTTTATAAACGTTCATGGAAAACTCGGGTACTTCGCTTTCGTCGAAACGGATGTACGCTATTTTTTTGCCGTCGGCACTCCAATCATAGGCCCTGACAAAAGCGAACTCTTCTTCGTACACCCAGTCGGTAATTCCGTTGATGATACTGTTTTTCTTCCCGTCGGAAGTTATCGGAGTGGTTTTTCCGGAGGCGATATCGTAGGTAAAAAGATTGTTGGCTTTGGCAAAACCGATTTTGGTCCCGTCGGGAGAAAATGTAGGTTGTTGTACCTGCTCTAACAGTTTGGAAAGCTTTTTAGTCTCTAAATTATACAAGAAATAATCAGCGGTAAAAGAGTGCCGAAAAATAGGATTGGAATTGTTGGCTATCAAAAGTTGTTTTTCGTCGGCACTGAATACAAAACTGTCGATACCGTTGGCCAACTCCGGGAAACTTTTGGTATCAATAATCGTATTTACCTTTTTTAAGGTCGCAAAATCATACAAATCGATTTGCATGCTTCGCGTGCTTCGGTCAAAATTTAATACGGTATATTGGTTGGTGTTTTTCATGGCGAAGAGTTCGTCCATGGCTTGGGCTCGGAAAGCCCCGGTGTAAATTTCTTCGACTGTTATTTTTTGTTGTGCTGTTAGTGAAAAGCAGCACAATATAAACAGTGCAAGAGCAGATTTAATTCTCATTGTATTGATTGATTATAAAAAACCGTCAATTTTAGTGAAAATTTTACAATATACCGTCGGTTTTTGTGTTAAATGCGATTTTAAACCGGAATTTGAGGTTTTCTTAGCCGGCAAAAGAGGGTTTCCTTATTGTACTATAAGGTAGCGTTAGGGGTTGAAGCGAGTACCCCGCTTGCCGCAGGCGAGCGTGTACTGCGGAAAACCCGACCCGAAGGCACTGAGGGAAACGCCCAAAAATAAAAACCACCAACCTGAAAAGAAAAACCCCGATAATTTCTTATCGGGGTTTTGAAGTGGTACCTCCAGTACCAATATTACCAAAATCCCTGTTTTTTAAAACACCTTATTTTTTTGTAATTTATTTACAAAACCCAACAAACACAAGGCTTTACAAGGTTATTTGATATTGTATAGCTTTGAATATGTTTGAATATATTTTGACTTTACCGTACAACTATCGTACAAATTTTGTATATTTGAGTATAATTAAAAATATAAAAAACGATGGCAACAATTAACTTTTTATTCCGCTCCACAAAAGAAGAAGCCCCATTAACTTTGAGATTACTTTTTAGACACAACAACAAAGATTTTGTTTTTGGTGCTTCAACTAAAATAAAGGTAACTAAAGAATACTGGTCGAAACAACACAGCAATAAAAGACTAAAAGATAGTGAAGCAATTGCTCAGCGTAATGAAGTAAATGAAAAAATAGGTAAAATCGAAGAATTTATTTTAAAAGCTTTTGATAATACAGATATTAATTTCGTTGATAAAAAATGGTTAGAAAACCAAATTCACAATTTTTACAATCCATCAGCTGAACCAGAACAACTTCCTACCGACTTTATCGCTTATTTAGACAAGTATTTAGAGCTTAAAAAGAATGACATAACCAAGAATACCATTAAAAAAGTAAACGTCATAAAACAGCTTATTTTACGTTATATCGACCACACAAAAAAAAGACTATCAATAACAGATATAAATGCAGATTTCAAAATTAGTTTTGAAAACTATTGTTTAGAAAACAACTATGCTCCTAATACAATTGGCATAGCTTTCAAGTTTATAAAAACAATATGCAACCATGCTAAATCAAATGGTTTAGAAACAAGTAATCAATTGAGAAACATAAAGAGCAAACAAGTAGCTGTTGATAATATTTATTTAACTTTTGAAGACTTAGAAAAGATTGAAAAAGCAAAAGTAAAATCATACAATATTCATTACGAAGATGCAAAAGACTGGTTAATCATTAGTTGTTACATTGGTCAAAGAATTTCCGACTTTATGAGATTAACAGAAAAAAATATTCGTATTGAAAAAGGTAAACATTTATTAGAATTTAAACAGGTTAAAACAGGTAAATTAATGACTGTTCCGCTTCATCCAAAAGTCTTAGAGATTTTAAAGAAAAGAAATGGCAAATTTCCTGAACCTATTGTTGATCAAAAATACAACCTATACATAAAAGAAGTATGTCGAATAGCAAAAATAAATGATATTGTACCTGGCAGCTTAAAAGTTGAAATCACTCCAGAAAGTAAAATCTATAGAAAAGAATCAGGCAATTACGAGAAATGGAAATTAGTATCTTCACATATTGGTCGCCGTTCATTTGCAACTAATTTTTATGGAACTATTCCAACTACATATTTAATTTATGTAACCGGTCACAGTACAGAGCAAATGTTTTTAACTTACATCGGTAAGAGTAACAAGGATATAGCAATGGAGCTAACAAATTACTTTTAAATTTTAAAGGTTTTTCATACTTTCACATTTTTTAAATAATTACGCAAACTGATGGGTAAGTTAAGCGATAAAGAACAGGAAGTTTTAGACTTCCTGTTGGATTTTGTAAACATGGAAATTTTCAGCATTGAGCAGCAAGAAAGAGACTTGGGCAGACTTGACTATTCTCTATGTTCTGATGATGCCGAAAAACAAACTATAACTACTAAAAAGGTTCAGAAATTCAAAAAAAGACTAAGTAAATGCAATCCAATCATTGCAGGTTATCTTAACGCTTTAACAACTCCCGACCCATTAAATACTGAGTTTGAAGAATTACGAGAAATCATCACTAAAAATTTTCTTTTTACTGAATACTATGAGTTATTTGAAGAATTAGTAAACAGTGATATTAAAGATTTAGAGCGTTATCAATTTGAAAGTGTTATTGAAAATTTAGGTTATGATTACAAACCTTTAAAAGACTTTGTTCAAGGGGTTTGTGATGTAAATAGTTATTTCACTTATAAATCATTCCTTGATATTCCTAACGATAGCGAATTGAATTATGATAAAGTAGTTAAAAAACTTAATGATGCTTTTTTCAAATTGGAAGCTTTCATGTCAGGTACAATAAACGATTACAAACATTTTGATTTTAATACTGCTTTTACAGAGTTGTTTTATTTCACAAGAAAATCAGAAAATTACAATTATGAAAACTGTAAACGTGTTGGGCAATATTGGGGACTAACAGAACAAATCAGAGTTGATTATGATAAAACAAACTTTGAAAATGTAAAAGCATACAACAATAAAGCGTTTTGCCATGATTGTGATGTAATAACTTCAATAGCTTGGGACAGGATTGAAGAATTTAATTCTTTTCAAACTCCAGATGAAGTTGAAGAACAAACAAGGAAAAAATCAATTTCTGATTTAATGAAACCTACAACCAAAAGCTCGGAAGTAGTAAAAGTTGAAAGTAAAGAAACGGAAAGCAAAATACCAAGTCAAGAAAATCCATATCCTAGAATTTTCACAAGCGTTGGTGCTTATATAAAATTCAAAAATCTTTTAGATGAATTTGGAACCGGTAATGAGAATTTAGCTAATTACAGTTTTGTTTATCACAGAATGAAAAAGGATAAACTAATTTTTGATGACTATCAACAAATACAGTTTGTTTACTTTTTATTGGAATTTGATATTAACATAAGTAGAATAAAACCTAAGAGCCAATTAGGTAATAATGATTTAAGAGAAGGTATTTATAATAGAATTTAAAATAGCTCAAAACAACCGTGTTATAAAACACACGATTTCATTCAATCCACAACACGACCGCCCAACAACCTTTGTCCTGTATAACAATAAAAATACAGGATATGCAAAACAATGCAATTTTACTTCAAACCCTAACTGTTGAACAGCTTCAACAGCTAATAGGCACATCCGTTAGAAACGGTATTATTGAACTTCAAAAGGAAATTCAAACAAAAGACAATTCAGAAGAATTAATGACCAGAGAAGAAACCTGCCAATTTCTAAAAATTGATAGCAGCACTTTATGGGCATGGACAAACAATGGTAAAGTTAAAGCTTATGGTATAGGTGCAAGACGTTACTACAAAAAGTCTGAAATAATGGAATGTTTAACCCTATTAAAAAAGTAAGCTATGAATAATTTTTATGACGATGCCGAAAAAGTATTAAAAAGGTTAGACGAGAGTGTTGCCTTAATAGTTGCACAAATGAAAATAGGTGGCAAATTAGATCCCGAAGATGTGTTTTTTGATAACGGTGAATTTATGAAACTAATGAACATTAGTAAAAGAACAGCACAGGAATGGAGAAACAAGAAAATTATCGAGTTCTCTCAAGTAGGTAATAAAATCTATTACAGACTTTCAGACATTCAAAAATTACTAAATGATAACTATAATTCTAAGTAACAATGGAACAGATAGCAAATAACAAACTGATGGTTAGTGTTTATCAAGAGTTCAAACACAACTTAGGAGAAAGAAATCTTATAGATGTCTTTCAAGAAATCAAATCCGATAAATACCAAAGTGAAATTAATTCTATACGATATGCTTTGCATAAAGGAGATGAAAAAACAGCCGAAGAAATCAAAAACGGGTTATTAGGCTTTACAACTTCTGGAACATTTGGACAAAGCAGAACAAAAGCAAATATTGTAACCTATTCACAAGTAGTATGTTTAGATTTTGATGATATACCATTAACCGAAATAAACAATCTTGTAACGCTTGTAAATGGCTGTAGATACACGTTCGCATCATTTATAAGTCCAAGTAACGAAGGTTTAAAAGTATTCATTAAAGTCAATTCAAATGCAGCACAACACACAACAGTTTACAATCAAATCGCAAATTTTTATAAAGAGTTATCAGGTTATGATTTTGATGCAAAATGTAAAGACATTACCCGATTGTGTTTTGTTTCTTGTGATACAGATTTATTTTTAAATGAAAATGCAGTAATTTTTGAAGTAAAGGAAGAAGTTAAACCATTAAATTCAGAACCAATAAGAGAAGTTAAACACAAGCTTACAACGGATGAATTATTAGATAAATGCTTAAAGTTCACAGAAAACAAAGAACAGTATTACAATGGTAACAGAAACAATTTCATTTTCCTATTCTCCTGCAATGCAAATAAATATGGTATTTACGAAGAAGACACATTGAATTTCTGTTTAAATAATTTTGATTTAGAGGAAAGAGAAATAAAAGCAACAGTAAACAGTACATACAGAAACCAAAGTGCCGACTTTGCAAAGTATGCAAACTTTGCAAACCTGCAAAGTTCTATAATAGCCAACGAAACAAGAGTAGAAAGTAGTTTTGAAGATTATGAAGATTGTCTAAAAGCAACTCCAATAATTCCACAATCGGTTTACGATAATTTACCGCCTATTTTGTTTGAAAGCTGTAAAGTATTTACACAAGAAAGAGAAAGAGATGTATATCTTACAGGAGCATTGGCAATTCTTTCAGGTTGTTTACCTAATGTATCAGGTTTGTATAGTGGAAGTATTGTTTATCCAAGTTTGTTTTCTTTCATTTTAGCTCCAGCAGCTTCAGGAAAAGGAGCGTTGAAATTTGCTAAATCATTAGCAGATAAATATCACGATAAAACATTAGCACTTTCATTAGAAGATAAAAAGATTTATGATGAAAAATTATCAGCTTATAAAATGCTAAAAGGAAAAGGTAAACTAGAACCAGGACAAGAATTGCCAATGCCTCCAAAATTTAAAGTTGTTTATATTCCGGCTAATACAAGTAATGCAAAAATAATGCAGCACTTAGATTGGAACGATGGTAGAGGAATTATTTGTGAAACCGAAGCAGATACATTAGGACAAACTTTTAAAAACGAGTGGGGTTCGTATTCGGATATGTTGAGAAAATCATTTCATCACGAAAAAATATCAAAAAGTATTAAAACAGATGGAGAATATATAGAAGTTAATAATCCACAATTATCAGTTGCCTTGTCAGGAACACCAAAACAAGTATTTAATATCATTGCATCAGCAGAAGATGGTTTGTTTAGTCGATTTATATTCTATGTTTTTAAAACCGATGCAGTTTGGTTAGACCCATCACCAAAAGGAAATCCTGTAAACTTAACAGACTATTTCACAACACAATCAAAACTAGTTTTAAAGTTGGTAGAGTTTTACGAAAGAGACGAATTAATTTTACATTTAACTGATGAACAATGGGATAGATTTAACCCTATTTTCAGTTCGTTTTTAGAACAAATAAACACGTTTGTCAGTGAAGATGCCCTAAGTATAGTTAAGCGTTTAGGATTGATATTATATCGTTTTTGCATGATTTTCACAGCTTTAAGAAAGTTTGCAACAAATGATTATCACAAAGAAATCTATTGTTCAGATATTGATTTTGAAACAGCATTAACACTAACAAAAACCTACATTCAACACAGTGTAATAATGTTTACTAATCTACCAAAACAAGGAGAACAAGGATCATTCAAATCAGGTGAAAATAAAAAGAAATTCTTTGATGCATTACCTAATAAATTCCAAAGAAAAGAAGCAATTGAAATCGGTAAAAAGTTTGATATTGGAGAGCGTTCAGTGGGTAACTTTCTTAAATCATGTTTAGGAAGATACTTACAACAGCCTGATTATGGGATATATACGAAAATCAACAAACAAGCCAATAAATAAGTTTTTAATTACTATTTTTGTTAGATTTCTAATACTATTTACATGCACTATATAAGCAACTATAAATGAGATACATAGGCAACAAAACAAAGCTTCTTCATTTTATTGAAAAAGTTATCAATAAACACAAAATTAAAGGTGAAATTTTTGCAGATTTATTTGCGGGGACTGGTAGTGTAGGTGATTATTTTAAAAATAAATATAATATCATTTCTAATGATTTTATGTATTATTCGTATGTTTTCAATCGTGCCAAATTATTAAATAGTGATGTTCCTAAATTTGAAAATTTTAACTCTAAATATCATACTTGTATTTTTAATTGGTTAAATGAAAAAAAATATGAGCAAAACAAACATTTTTTTATATACAACAACTATACGCCAATCGGTAATAGAATGTTTTTTACAGAAAATAATGGTCTTAAAATAGATGGCATAAGGATAAGTATTGAAGAATTGTATCGTGATTTAGTAATAAATGAAAACGAATATTTTTTTCTACTAGCATCTCTTTTAGAAAGTATAACCAAAGTCTCAAACACTTCTGGCACTTATGAAGCATTTTTTAAATTTTGGGAATCAAGAGCTACAAAAGAATTTAATATTGAACCTCTTGAATTTCATAAAGTTCAAACTAAATTTTCAAACATAATATACAATGAGGATAGCAATTCTATTATCAGAAAAATAAAAGGCGATATTCTTTATATTGACCCACCATATTCTGTAACACAATACGCATCAGCATACCACGTTCTTGAAACTGTAGCAAGATATGACTTTCCAGATATCAAAGGGGTTGGAGGTAAAAGAGACAAAAGTAAATACATTTCTCTTTACAGCAGGAAACAATTTGCATTAGAACAGTTTGAAGATTTATTCAGACAATCAGAATTCAAACACATTTTAATCAGTTATAGTAATCAAAGTATAGTTCCACTTGAGGAGTTAGTTGAATTAGCTAAACTTTTTTCAATTGATAATATAGTTCATGTTGAGAATGTTAATTATAAAGAATATCAAAATCACAGATCAAGCAATAAAAGAAATGGTGATACCTTGAAAGAAGTAATCATATATTTCAAAAAAGAAATTGACTTTACTAAGTCACCATTAAATTATTCTGGCAGTAAAGACACATTATTACCAAATATTATAAAAGAAATGCCTAAACATATTGGAACGTTCGTTGATGTAATGGGTGGTGCATTTAATGTTGGGGCAAATGTAGTTACTACTGATAAAATAGTATATAATGAAATAAATGATAAAGTTTTCGGTATTGTAGAATGGCTTTTATTAAATGATAAAAAAGATATTGTTAGTAGTATTGAAAATACTATTTCAAAATTCAAACTCACAAAGAGAGGCAAAAAAGAATACTTATTACTCAGAGATTACTACAATAATGAAAAACCGGAAGCATTATTATTATATATTTTACATATGTATGGCTTTCAAAATATGATAAGATTTAATAATTCACAAAAATTTAATACCCCTATTGGAGTAGCTGGATATAGTGATGATATAAAAAATCGTATTTTAAATTTCAAAACAAAAACTAACATAAATAATATTGTATTAAAAAACGGTTGCTATACAGACATAAAATGGGAAGATTATCCATTGGACACAGTTTTTTACTTTGACCCTCCTTACTTTATTACAAGTGCAGCATATAATGATGGTAAGAGAGGTATGAAAGGATGGAATGGTGACTCAGAAATTGAATTGTTGAGTATTCTTACTAAATTAGACAAATTAAATTATAAATTTATACTTTCTAACGTATTACATCACAGAGATAAAACAAATCATATGCTTATAGAATGGATACAAGAACACAATTTTAAAATTGTCAACGCAGGTACTTCTGGGTGGCGTTATGCTAAAAATGAAGTGCTAATAAAAAATTTTGAAATATGAAATCAAGTCTAATTATTTCTGAAAAACTATTTAAAAAATTTGAGTCTACAGATTTTAGTTTATCTACTTGGCAAAATATAAATATTTCAAATGTAGAGGAATTATTCAGTTATATAATTTTTAAAATAAACAATTACAATAGTAAGTTTAACTTACAGAGTATAATTGTTGGTAATACAAAAGATAATAGAAATATGCATACTGCACTAATCGTAGATGAGGATAGTAATTTTGAAATAGCGTATGTATTTTTTATTTCTCCAGGTTCCATTGCAAGAAATATGTTTTTGTCACAACAAGCTTATAGTGGCATTCACAACATTTTTAATAAATATTGCGTTGATTCAATATGCAACGACATTTTCAATAAACCTGTCTATATAATTAATACCAATGAGGATGATTTACAAGATTCTAAAATTGCAACAATTAGAGGTTCTTTAAACATGGGTTTACATTACATTGATATTATAAATAGCAATTCTTTTATTCCTTTTAATAGTCTTGAAGAATATAATCAGGAATTAATTAGATTAAGTGGTTCTATTAACAATAATTGGTTTTCAATAGATGAAACAACAAAAAAGGTTACTTTTCATACAGGTAGAAATAGATTAAAAGACGGTACTAGTGATAGATACGAATTTTTATCTAGACAATTTCCAGCATTAAAACTTTCTTATTTGAACGGTTACGAATCAGATATTAATGA
Source organism: Flavobacterium sedimenticola (assembly GCF_030053345.1). Lineage (GTDB taxonomy): Bacteria > Bacteroidota > Bacteroidia > Flavobacteriales > Flavobacteriaceae > Flavobacterium > Flavobacterium sedimenticola. The sequence continues at coordinate 827,766 of NZ_JASGBP010000001.1, read as the reverse complement.
AATTGTAAATAATGAAAATAGCGAAACGGTTGATTCATTTATAAATTATTTCAAAAAAATATACAACTCATGATACAAAAGATATACTATGGTACACCTGGCACAGGTAAAAGTTTTTTAATTGACGAAATGCTTAAAACTGATAATATCCTTGATGATAATATTTTTCGTGTAACTTTTCATCCCGAATATACTTATTCGGACTTTATTGGGCAACTACTTCCCAGTGTAAAAACAAATACTGATGGTGAAAAAGAGATTAATTATGAATTTACAAAAGGTATTTTCACTCAAGCTCTAGAAAAGGCATATCAAGACACTTCTATAAATGTTTTTTTGATTTTAGAAGAAATGTCAAGAGGTGATGTTGCGGCAATATTTGGTGATATATTCCAGTTGTTAGATAGGGTTCAAGAAGGACCTTTAGCCGGTTATAGTAGATACTTTATAAATAATGATATAATTGCCAAAGACATAACATCTATTATTGATAACAAAATCAAATTACCACCAAATTTATTTATTTATGGCACAGTAAATACTAGCGATCAAAATGTATTTGTTATGGATACAGCTTTTAAAAGAAGATTTGATTGGCAATATGTTAGTACTAAACCTGTAAAAAAAGGTGATATATATTTAAACAATGTAAATTTAAATATTTGTGACAATTCAAATAAATTACAAAAAATTGAATGGGTTAAATTTTATAAAGGTTTAAATAAGTTTATATCTCACAAAGATTATCTTGATTTAGGTGAGGATAAACAGATAGGTCAGTTTTTTATTGAATTTTCGTCTAATGAAAGTGATGAACAAATAAAATATAAAATTCAAAATAAATTACTACAATTTCTTTGGAGCGATATTCATAAAGCATCGTTTAAAAGAAACATACATCTTTTCTCTAAAGATATATCAAGTTTTTCTGAGTTATATGATTTATTCGAAGAAGATAAAAATATTTTCTCAGTTGATTTTTTTGATTGTTTGAAATAGTAAATTATTAATATAAAAGTTATGCAAGATATATTTTTAGGTCAAGACGGTACTTTTATTTTTGAATCAACAAAAAAAGAATTTGAGTTGGTTCAAGGTTTGGATACAAGATTTAAAAATAAAGATATTAATTCTGAAGTGTATGACTTTGTAGGGCTTGTATGCAAGAAAGACAAAACGTTAGTAGTATTTCCTAAACACTATTATTCAAATAATCTTTTAAAAGAAAATGAAAAAGACAACAATAGTAGTGAACAGGATGTTCATTTATTATTTGATGTAATTCAAAAATATATTTTTAATAGGAAATCAACTGCTACAAAATTTGCAGGTGAAAAACTAGATTTTGAATCTGATTACCCTTTTGCTTCTTTTTTTTCTGTTTACAACTATTTTAAGCAATTTGGTATTTATAATGAGAGAATAACTAAAACTAAAGTTGGTTATAAAGGAAAAATATCATGGAAAGATACAATAAGAAAATCTCATAAAATATACAGCAATGGTAACCTTATACATTTACCACTCTATATTAAAGAAAATAAATCAAAACAAGTTTTTATTAGTGACTGTATGGCATTTGTAATTGATTATACTCTAGAAAGATTTCCGTTTTTATTTCAACTAGCAAAAACTAATCACAAAAAAACGACATTTGACTTCTTAGAAAATATAGATTTTGTTATTAGAAAATTGCAAGAATATAAAAATCAGGTGTTTAAAGATATTAATAAGAGATTGATAAGTGATTTGATTAATTATTTTACAGAAATAGAAGGTCATAAAAAAGGAGGAGATATTCATGTAAAAATTAAATATTTCAATCTAGTGTGGGAAGAAATGATAGGGCATTATCTGAATAATCACTTCTCTCATATAGACAATGATAATAATCTGTATTTTGAGACAGAAAACATTAATTCGAAAGTTAGATTTTCTAAAAAAACCTTTCAAGTTGATAAATCTATAAACAATTTTACTATAGAACCAGATCATTACTTTATAGATGATGATTTACAATACATTTTTGATGCTAAGTATTATGATGTACTTGACCATTTGAATTATAAGCAGTATTCATATCATGAAATGTTAAAGTCTAATAAAGATGAGAACAAAACAATTAGTGCATTAATAATTCCAAGCGATAATGAAAATACATCTGAAATACATTTCAGTCTAGCAGACTCATATGTAAAAGAAGGTACATCATCAACAACGATTATTTCACAAAAACTTAAAACCAAAGATGTTATGATTAGTTATTTAAATTCAAATTTGAATCTCTAATTAATTAAATCCTCATTAAGGTATTATAAAAATACAAACTAAAAAAAAATGAAATTATACAACTCTTCAAATGCATCAAAAATCAAATCTTTAAAAGAAAATTCTTTTAAATTGGAGAAGGATATTCAAAATATTTTCGAAGAAAATTTGTCTGAAATAATGGGTTTACAATTAGTTAAATCAGAGTTTTCAATAAAAAACAAAAGAATAGATACTTTAGCATTTGACAAGCAATCTCAAGCTTTTATAATAATAGAATATAAAAGAGATAAAAATTATAGTGTTGTCGACCAAGGTTTAACTTATCTTAATATTATGCTACAAAATAGAGCAGAATTTATATTAACATACAATGAAACATTAAACGAAACATTACATAGTAAAGACGTTGATTGGACACAATCTAGAGTTGCATTTGTTTCGCCAAGTTTTACTGAAAACCAAATATCTGCTAGTGACTTTAAAGATTTGGGTATTGAATTATGGGAGGTAAAGCAATTTGAAAATAATATTTTAAGTGTAAATAGTATAAAGAAAAGTAATGCCGCACAAAGTATTAAACCACTCTTGGAAAATAATGAAAGTTTTAAAGAAGTAAAAGAAAATATAAAAGTTTATGCAGAAGAAGATCACTTTAAAAATGGTTCTGATGCAACAATTGAGTTATATGAAAAGTTTAAATCTTCTATTCTTAATTTAGCTGACAATATTGAAATTCTTCCCCAAAAAACCTACATTGCTTTTAAAAAAGGTAGTAATATTACAGATATTGAAATGCAAAAAAAAGCATTGAAAATATTTATCAATGCAAAGTTTGGTTCAATAAATGACCCTAAAAATATAGCAAAAGATGTTTCAAATATTGGACATAGAGGTAATGGTGAATATCAAATACAAATTGAAAACGATAACGATTTAGAATATATTATGAGTTTAATTAAACAAGTAATTAAATAATGAAATACAGTTTTAAAATACTCTTATTTTTACTTGTAACTAATTTTATTTACAGTCAAAAAACATTAACGGCTAAAGTTGTCGGAATTAAAGACGGTGATACAGTTGTTGTTTTAGATAGTTTAAATAATCAAATTACATTAAGATTAGCTGAAGTTGATTGCCCAGAAAAAAGTCAACCATTCGGTACAAAAGCAAAACAATTCACATCAGACCAAATATATCTTAAAACAATAAAATATGTGGTTACAGATACAGATAGATATGGTCGCTCAATAGCTATGATTTATTATGACGTAGATAATAAATATTTATCGGCAGAAATAATAAAAGCAGGTATGGGGTGGCATTACAAAAGATATTCTAAGTCAAAAGAACTAGCTTTATTTGAAGATAATGCTAAAAAGAATAAAATAGGTTTATGGATAGACAATAATCCTATAGAACCATCCGAATGGAGAAAACAATAAATATTACCTCATTCATCTGCACAAAAATCGCTCCTAGTCCAAGTATTCCTAGCATCAATTCTTTGTTTGCTTTATTTCGTTAATATTTTTTTTAAACCAAAAAAAACCTCAATTAAGAGGTTTGATTTAATTTAGTTTTAATACTTTTAGCTTATATAATAATAAAAAAAGAGAACCGATTAGTTCTCTTTTTTTGGATTTATGTTGATATCTTTTATGCGTTCAAAACAATTTGTGATGACTTTTCTATAGAAACATTTTGTTTCTGCTTAAATTCTCGAACAGTTTCTTTCATTAATGTGTTGATACGACTATTTGACTCGATAAGCTTTGCGCTCTCAACTCTTTTTAGGTCTTTCAACATATCAGTTAAAGAAATAATTGTTTTTTTGGTACTCATTTTATTTTAAATTATTTTTAAATTTAGTGTAAAAATCTAAATTATAGGGCAAATCTACAAAATCTTTTTCACTTTTTACAAATATTTTATCTGGATAACCTGCAAATAATAATGAATCTATAAAGTTTTTATTAGCTTCTGTAGCATCAATAACTATCAAACCATCAGCTTTACCAGTATTAAAGTTATTATTCTCATATATTTCAGCAACCCATATAAATTTTGGCATTTTAGCTAATACCAATGCCTCAATCAATATATCTTCGTTTGATTTTAATTTACTTACATGAGATTTAAATGATCTACTAGATGTGAGAAAGAACCTGAATACAAAACCATTTTTAAATTTATAACCAAAATTTGCATCTGAAATTATACTTATTGCTAAACTTCTGGCATTTATAACTTCGAGATAGATTTTTTTGTATAATGGTACGACTATAGACTCTATCGTTGCTCCTTTAAAATCATCATCTTCATAATGTTCAACAGGATTATTCAAATCAATTAACCTATAAGGTGCTAAATTATCATCTATTACAACATATTTTTTTGGTAAATCCGTATAATCAATATAGTTAATAATTTCATCGGAATAACTTAACTCTCTGGTTTTAACAGTGCCAAAATCATATTCATCATCATATTCATGTCCGATGATTACAGTTGCGTGACCTATATTTTCATTTTCAATTGCGGCAATTACAGGAATACCCGATTCAATATAATAGGCTATAATATTATCTAATTCATTTTCAAAGGCATCGTCTTCTGCGTATATACTTGTTCCAAAACCAAACTCCTTTAAAGCAAAAGATATTTGATCAACTGTTAAACCATTTGAAGGTAATAATCTTTGTTTAGAAAATTTATTTAATACATTAATTATATTTGAAGGCATTGTTGGTTTATAATCAGGATATCTATTACCAAAATATTCCATTACACTCCATATAGTTGTTTCGGCACATGATATGCTTTCTGTGTCTTGTGAGCTATGTGGATAGCCTTCCACGGTTAACTTTACACCATTTACTAATACACTTCCTTTATAGTTACAAGTGATGAAATTATTTTCTTCAAAAGCGTCTTTACTAATTAAAGACCTACCAATAGGACAAGTAAAAGTTGGTCTAACTACTAGATATCCTAAAAATTTTTCATTTAACTCAGATACTAATTCTTCATTTCTAAAATGTTCATTTGTTATTTCGTCGGAAAAAAATGAAACTCTCAAACAATCTCTATAATAATGATTATGCTTAGAAGCAAAGTATGTATAATAGCTATCTCTGTATATCTTATCAACATATGGATATTCTATAATTACCCATAAATCTTCTTTTAATTCATCAAATATTTTGTACAGTTCTTGCTCAATAAAATTATCATCATCTTTTTTATTAAAATTATCGTCAATTAATTCTAATATACTATCTACAGCTTCTTCTAATGGAGATATAACAAAAGTAATATTGTTCATTCTTACAGTTAATTAAATATTTACAAAAGTACTTACATTTTATAAATATCTAATATAATATTGAAATAGGAACGCTATCGCTGACGTATTTTCACCCACCCAACCCAACGCTCTGCCAACGCTCTAGTGGTTTTCTCCCAGCGCAATAAGCACTTGTTTTTTCCCATGCTGTGCAAAGCATTTTTTGCCTGTTTTATTTTCCCAACCCCATCGCACATAAAACAGGCAAAAAAAGCCCTGCACTTTCCCAACGCTCGAAAAACAAGAGCTTGCCAACGCTAAAAACCACTCCCAAGCTATTTTACATAATGAAGGCAACATTATAGTTCAAAAAAAAGCGTTAATATTTTCGATGGTTTTTTTTTAGAACTATAATTTCATTATGTAAAATATCCGCTCAGCCAACGCTCCCACCCGAAATAGGAACAGTATTTTCATTGTTTTTTGAAGATGCCATAACGTATCACAACAACATTTGTGGTAAATAGAAAATACCCATTTCAAAAGACAAGTCAGGCATCCTCAAAAATCAAATTTGCCCACAAGAGTATAGTTTTTAATTTGCCAGAACATTGGTAGTAAATTGTTTTTAAGTCGTCTTGATGCTATACAATGTCGTAGAACAATTCAATAAACAAACAACCCCGATTTTAAAAAGACCAATCTAGCATCAAGCCGTCAATAAAAACAATCAGAAAAAACCGTAAAGCAAATAAAAAACTATACCCTTGTTTCGCTACTGCCAACGCACTAGGTAGAGTTCAGTAGGGGAAATCTCCCATTTCCCCAAACCCCTTAGGGTGCAATTTTTTTTAAAATAATGCCAGACGTTTTTCACTCCGATTGAAATTTAGCGGTAGGCATTCTTTCAAAAAAAACAGCTCAAATTTTAACCAATCCGAATGTTGATTTTTGAATGGAAAGGTTCGGGCTTCCTTGCGATTGTGGAATGGATAAAAAAACGGTTGTTCTTTTTTCTCTTAATTCGTAGATATTCCGTACTTAAATGCACTATAACCCCTATATAAGTGCGGATTATAGATAAATGAGTGCAAAATAAAAAACCCTCTCTTTCGAAAGGGTTTACTTTGCAACATTGCAGACTTTGCAAACTTGCAAACTGATGGTCTTTTTAGAATACTTCTTGAACTTTCATTGCGTTACCTGCATTGAATAAGTAGTAATTTCCTCCAACTTCTTGATAAAACTCAATACCAACACAACCTAAAACAGCTATATTAGTTGTTAAGGTTGGAGAACCTGGCAAAGTTGCTGTAATATCAATTAATGAAGTCACAGCATTAACAGGAGTATAAGCAGAATAGGCAATATCTGATAACTCATTCAATGTTGGTTCGGCAGGCTCATAAGCACTTGTAGCGGGATTATAAACAAAATCCGATACAGCAGCTAAGGCATTGATAATTCTAAAATGTGTGGCTCCTGATGGAACATTTAAAAAACTCAACGGATTAAAAGCTGGTAATGATAAAGTACTTTCGTTTCTATCAACTGTAGCAGTTAATGTAAATGGAGCACTAAGAATACCATTAAAAGAAATGTTCTTATTAAAATCCAATCCTCTTAAATATTGAGGCTGTTGTGAAACCAAGACAGCTCTTTGTCCTCTGGCTTCTGAACCATCTTCAATATTTATTTTTTTCATAATAGCAGTTAATCTACCTGTAAATTGGCTATCAGTCATTTGTTTCATTAAAGCTGATAAAGCAATTCTAACAGATTTTCCTGCCATTGCACATGCTGCAAACTCAGACATGTTTTCACGAGTACGAACAAAACCCGGAGCGGTTTTTACTTGCTCTCCTGTTGGTCCACCTTTTAATCCTGCATAGTAACCAGTGTTACCTTTAATTTTGAAGTGACGAACTTCTCCTAACGTCCCGACATATTTAACATGTCCTTTTTGTTGAGCCATAAGCTTAAAAAAAATAATTATGTTTTGTGAAAAATTTCATTTAAATTTACAACGTAAAGTATTGATTTACAACATATTAAATAAGGTAAAATAATGCATTTTAACGCAAAAGAAACAACGATTAAAAAAAACCTTCTCAAAATTGTAAAGTTTGTTGATGGTGATGGAATTATTTTAGAAGATATTATTTCAAAAAAGGAATTTGAAGTTAGATTTTTGGGTATAGATGCACCCGAAATAAATTATTGTAACAAAATAAAACAAGATGAAAAAGAGTTGCAAGTTCCAGCTGCACTATTAATCAAATTAGGTTATTTATCATTTAACTTTTTAAAAGATCAAGTTAATTTGGGTGATTATTGCACATTAGTACAGGAACAAAATAATTTAGTTGATAAATACGGAAGACATTTAGGCTATCTTATTTTAAATGATGGTAGAGTTTTGAACGAAATTATGATAAAAGAAGGCTATGCAAAGCCATATAACGATGTTTTCTGTGAAATGCTTCCATTGTATCAAGAATGGAATTTACAAGCTAAGACAAGCAAAAAAGGTTTGTATTCAATAATTAATATTTTCTAAAACTATATTTAAAACACCGTACAAAAACCGTACAAAAACAAAATAAAAAATCCGTAATCACTTGATTTTCAAGTGTATTACGGATTTTTAAAGTGGTACCTCCAGGAATCGAACCAGGGACACATGGATTTTCAGTCCATTGCTCTACCAACTGAGCTAAGGTACCTTGCGTTGTTGCGGGTGCAAATATAGAACGATTTTTAATTTATCCAAAACAAATAATAAAAAAAATCTATTCGTACCTTAGCCTCATAAAATATGACTGTATGCTGTTAGCCGTTGATGTTGGAAATACCAGAATCAAAGCCGCTGTCTTTGAAGAGAATACCCTTTTGGATGTAGTTGTCTTCGACTTGAAGATGGTGGAAAATGAAATTGATTTTATTTTAAAAAAACACCCCAAAATAAATACTATAGCAGTGGCTTCGGTGGGAAAATTAGATCCGGCTGCTTGGATTTCCTTTGAAGACAAAGCGAAACTTTTCCTAATTACGCCTCAAACCAAGTTTCCGTTTAAAAACCGCTATGCTACTCCAAATTCGTTGGGCATTGATCGCATGGTGTTGGCCGCCGGTGCCGTATTGCAATTTCCCCGTCAGAACCGATTGGTCATTGATGCCGGCACTTGTATCACGTATGACTTTATTGATGAGAAAGACGAATATTGGGGCGGTGCCATATCGCCCGGTATCCGATTGCGTTATGAAGCGTTACATCAGTTTACCGCCAAGTTGCCTTTACTGACGCGTCAGGCCCCGGAAAATTTCATTGGTCATTCTACTTCAGAGTCGATTCATTCGGGCGTTATTGGCGGTGTACTTCACGAAATTGAAGGCTTCATTGCCGAATACCAAGCCCAATACGCTAAATTTATCATAATTTTAACGGGTGGTGATGCAGAATTTTTGGCTAACCGATTAAAAAATACCATATTTGCCCATTCAAATTTTCTGCTTGAAAGTTTGAACCAAACTTTTCAATACAATCAAAAATGATTAAAAAAATGGCGGCAAGCTTGTGCTTGCTTTTATCTCTTACCACTTTAGCCCAAGAAGGAACCTCTTCGCCTTATTCTTTTTATGGTATCGGTGACATTAAATTTAAAGGCGCCGTAGATACCCGAACCATGGGTGGTTTGAATGTTTTTTCCGATAGTATTCATATTAATTTGCAAAATCCGGCCCATTTAGCCAGCTTAAAACTAACTGCGTTTTCTGTAGGTGCCACTTATGCTACTACTAAATTTCAAACCGAAACCGACGAAGGCAAAGCAAGAAGAACTTCTTTAGATTATTTGGCCGTAGGGATACCGGCAGGAAAACTCGGGTTCAGTTTAGGATTAGTCCCTTATTCTTCTGTGGGCTACAAAATTCAAGATTTAACAGAGGGCGACAGTCCCGTGTATTCAAGATACACCGGAGTGGGAGGTGTTAATAAAGTGTTTACCGGAATTGGGTATCAGTTAACCAAAAAAATCAATATCGGAGCCGACATTCAGTATAATTTCGGAACCATCGAAACCCAGAATTTACGCTATCAAACCGGTGTTGATTTAGTAGAAAACGGTACTCGCGAAAAAAACGAATCCGATATACAAGGCTTTAATGTTGATTTTGGAGCTACTTATCAAACAAAAGTAAACAGTAAGCACACTTTTTTCGGAAGTTTGGCTTACACTCCGGAATCCACCCTACGACTCAACAATTCCAGAAATATAGCCGTAGTCTTGATTACATCAGGAACCACCAGCGTGGTAGAATCTCAAGATATTGACGTCGCAGACACCGAAATAAAGTTGCCTTCAAAGCTGGCCATAGGAACCGGTTACGGGGAAGTAAAAAAATGGTTAGTAGGCGGAGAGGTGACCTTAATAAACAACAGTGTAATGTCGAATCGTTTTGTGGATATTGAGGGCGCTACTTTTGAAAACTCGGTGCGTTACAGCTTGGGAGGTTATTACATCCCGAATTACAATTCGTATTCAAGTTATTTCAAGAAAATCACGTATCGGGCCGGTCTTCGTTACGAAAATACCGGTTTGGTCATTCAGAATAAATCCATAACTGACTTTGCTGCTACCTTAGGTTTTGGTTTGCCTTTAAGCGGTACTTTTTCAAAAATCAACATTGGTTTGGAAATGGGCAAAAGAGGTACCCAGTATTACAATTTGGTGGAAGAAAACTATTTTAACATCAGTGTCGGTTTATCTTTTAGTGATAAATGGTTTGTAAAGCGTAAATTTGATTAAACATTTTTATTATGAAAGCAATTTTTTCCTTAGTTGCCTTACTGCTTTTTGCAGTGACCAACGCTCAAAAATTTGATTGCACATCAAAAACAGCCGAATACCAAGCCTTTTACAAGGCTAAAAATATGAATTCGGCTTTTGAAAGTTGGAATGAAGTACGAAAAAATTGCCCCAAGCAAAGTGAAACCATTTACACCGATGGTATTGAAATACTACAATACAAAACAGATAATGCCGCGTCTGCCGAAGAAAAAGAGACCTTGGTTCGCGAGATGATGAAATTGTACGACCAATACAACAAAAATTTTCCTGATGCCGTTCCTGATTTTGAAGTCAAAAAGGCCATGGCCTTGTACAACAATAAAATAGAAGCCAAAGAAGAAATTTTCGGGCTATTACACAGTGCTTTTTCCAAAGTTCCGCAAAGCATAACCGATGCCAACACCATCTTTACCTATTTTAGTTTGTGTCACGAAAAATACAAAACAGGCGACAGTAAATACGGATTCGACTTCCTGATAGACAAATACAGCTTGGCTTCAGGCATGCTTACCGAATTGGAAACTACACATTCCGACAAAGCCACCGAATACAAAACCGCAATGCGCAGCCTCAAATCGATAACCCGTGAATTAATGACTTGTGAAAACCTGTCCAAATATTACGAAGGAAAATTTGAACAAAATAAAGACAACGCTGGTTGGTTGGATAAAGCCCTCTCTACCCTAACCGCTAAATGCAGTGCCAATCCTATTTATGCGCGTATGGCCGAAAAACTGTACCGCATCAAAGCCACGGCCAATTCGGCAGAATACATGGCCTTAGCCTCTATCAAACAACGAAAATTTGCCGAAACCGAACAGTACTATAATGAAGCGGCCAACTTAGAAACCAACCCGGCTAAAAAAGCGAAGATTTATTACATACTCGGCACCGGAATTTTGGCCAACGATATGGCGAAATCGAAAGAAAATTTAAACAAGGCTGTTCAAAACGATCCTAAAATGGGTCGGGCTTTATTGTTCTTAGCCCAAATGTACTCTTATGCCCCGGAAAAAGATTGCGGCAAAGATGATTTTGAAAAGAAAGCCATTTACTATTTGGCGGTCAAGACCGCTTTGAAAGCCGGTGAAGCTGATCCGGGACTGAAGGCTGCTGCTCAGAAAATGGCCGACGATTTTAAAGCCCAAGCCTTGACTCAGGCGGACATCAACAAAGCCAAATTGGCCGGTAAAGACTATGCTATTGGTTGTTGGATTAATGAAACCATCACCTTTCCCGCCAAGTAAATGAATCGTTATTGCCTAAATAGCTTCCGTTTTTTGGCGTTAGGTCTTAGCCTGTGGATGATTGGTTGCGAAAGCAATTTTAAAGACGTTCAAAAAATGGGGGTTTCCGAATTTGCTCCCAGTGGTGATGCCGATTCGATTAATTTAAAATACACCGATTCGGGACGCATTACCGCCAACTTAATCAGTCCGAAAATGTTGGATTATGCCACGGTACAATTTCCGTACACCGAGTTTCCTAAAGGCATGCATCTAACACTGTATGACAATAAGGGAAAGCAAACCTATATCGATGCGAATTATGCCGTTTCCTATAAAAACACCAATCTTATTGATTTGAGAGGGAATGTAAAAATCTCCAATCAAAGTGGTGAACAGTTGGAAACCGAGCAATTGTATTACGACCAAAAAAACGAATGGTTTTTTACCGAAAAAAAGTTTAAATTTACGTCACCCAAAGGCGTTTCCTACGGTGAAGGCATCGATTTTAGCAAAGATTTCAAAAAAGTAAACTCACAAAAAATATCAGGACAAGTCCAATCAGAATAACATGAACTATTTAAAATTTACCTCGTACGCTTACATTATTGCTGCCATTCTTTTTGCTGTGGAAGCGTTTTTGAAACTGCAGGAAGGCGACAACAACAAAGCGATTTTGATGGGGCTTTTTGCCTTGGGCTGTGTGTTTCTGTTTTTCTTCAGAAGAAATTTTGCCAAAAAATTCGAAGAGCGAAACAAAAAACCATAACCCATGGAAATCGGAATCATCATTCTGTGTTTGATACTTTCCGCTTTTTTTTCCGGAATGGAAATCGCCTTTATCTCTTCTAATAAAATTTATCTGGAGATTGAAAAAAAACAGGACGATTTTGTTTCCAAAATCCTGACCAAACTCACCGAAAAACCATCGAAATTTATCGCCACCATGCTCGTTGGCAACAACGTAGCCATGGTTGTCTATGGTTTTTTTATGGGCGATTTGCTCATGCGTTGCTTCACCCATTTCGGTTTGGCTTTGACTGATTTATCGAGCTTGCTCTTTCAAACGGTTATTTCCACCATCATTGTATTAATGACTTCGGAATTTTTACCCAAAGTTTTTTTTCAGATTTACGCCAACAGTTTCCTCAAGTTTTTTGCACTGCCGGCCTACTTTTTTTACCGACTGTTTTACTATATTTCTTCCTTTATGATTTGGGTTTCCGATGTTATTCTGAAACAATTTTTTAAAACAGAAGGCGACCAAATCAACTTATCGTTTACCAAAACCGAGTTGGGCCATTACATCACCGAACAAATGAACTCGGTCGAAGACCACGAAACGGTCGATTCCGAAATCCAAATTTTCCAAAACGCCCTGGAGTTTTCGGGTGTGAAAGCACGCGACATCATGACACCCAGAACGGAATTAGTCGCTGTGGATTTGTACAGTTCGGTAGCCGATTTGCGCCAATTATTCATCACTACCGGGTATTCCAAAATCCTGGTTTACCTCAATACTATGGATGATATCGTAGGTTATGTGCATTCGTTTGAACTCTTCAAAAAACCCAGAACCATCAAATCGGTTATGATTCCGGTGGAATTTGTCCCCGAAACCATCTTTATTAAAGAAGTGATGAATTTGCTTACTAAAAAAAGAAAAAGTGTGGCGGTGGTTTTAGATGAATACGGTGGTACTTCGGGTATCGTAACCATTGAAGATATTGTGGAAGAACTTTTCGGAGAAATTGAAGACGAACACGATTCCGATGAGGAACTTATCGAAAAACAATTGGACAACAACACCTACCTGCTCTCGGCCCGATTGGATGTGGAATATCTCAACGAAACCTATAAATTAAACATTCCCGAGAGTGATTCTTACGGGACTTTAGGCGGATTTATTGTTGATTTCTCTAAAGAAATTCCGCAAAAAGGCGACCAAATTACCATGGAAAACTTCCAATTTGTTATTGAAGAAGCCACCGACAAGAAGATTGAATTGGTAAAATTAATTCTGTTGGACTAATTTCTGTCAAAAAATCAATATTTTAAATGAAATTATAAGGAAGTGAGTATTATTATTTCACAGATAATTGTATTTTCGCAAACTGAAATAAAAAATAACAAGAATAGAAATGGCAGTTTTATCAAAAATTAGAAATCGCTCAGGATTACTTTTATTAGCAATCGGATTTGCTTTGTTAGCTTTCGTGGTGCAAGATTTGTTTACCAAAGGCTTTAACAGCATCTCTAAAGAAGTAGGTAGCGTAAATGGAAAAGATATTTCTTATGAAGACTTCAGAATCAAAGTTGCTGAAGTGGAAAAAGGCGGACAAAACGGTCAGCCGGTATCTACCTTACAAGCTTCTAATCAAGTCTGGAATAACGAGGTGGATATTGCCCTACTTTCCGCAGAATTTGAAAAATTAGGTTTGCGTGTCGGCAAAAAACATATAGTAGAAATTTTCAAAGCCGATCCGAATATCGGTCAGAACCCTGCTTTTTTAAATGCCGCCGGTAAATTTGACGAGAAAAAATTCGAGGATTATTTCAAATCCAATCCGGAAGGCATGACCGCTTTCAAACAACGAGAAGAAAACGCTGAATTGCGTGCAAAATACGATATCTATGCATCTTTAATCAAAGGCGCTATGTACGTAACCGATGCCGAAGGTAAATTTAAGTACGAAGCCGAAAACAACAAAGTAAGTTTTGACTTTGTGACGGTTCCTTTTTCTTCTATCAAAGACAGCGATGTTAAAATTTCCGATGAAGAAATCTTGGCTTACATGAAAACCAAAGAGAAAAAATTCAAGTCAGAAGAAACACGCGAATTGGATTATGTAATGATTCAGGAAAAGCCATCTGCTGAAGATGAAGCTGAGATTAAGAAAAACGTGGATCGTTTATTGGTGCCAAGTGTTACGTACAATAAAGAAACCGGTAAAAACGACACCATTCCGGGCTTCCGTTCGGCTACCAACATTGCCGAGTTTGTAAACAGCAACTCTGATATCCCTTATGATTCTTCTTATATTGCCAAACAAGATTTACCGGCCGAACATGCTGATAAATTATTCAATTTGGCTGCCGGAGAAATCTACGGCCCGTATATGTTTGCCAACTACTATTGTATCTCTAAAGCCTTAGGCAGAAAAGCAAGCGCTAAAGCCAAAGCCAGTCATATTTTAATTAGCTGGGAAGGCACTCAGGTTCCGAACCAAAAAGAAAAAAGAACCAAAGAACAAGCCAAAGCCAAAGCAGAAGGTTTGTTCGCGCAAGCACAAGCCAATCCGAGCTCATTTATGATGTTGGCCTTAACCAATTCTGATGATTCTTCTGCACAACAAGGTGGTGATTTGGGTTATTTCAGTCCGGGTCAAATGGTAAAACCATTCAATGACTTTGTATTCAACAATCCGGTTGGAAAAATCGGTTTGGTAGAAACTGAATTCGGTTACCACATCATCAATGTAACGGACAAACAAGATGCTATTCGTTTGGCTACTATTGCCCAAAAAATTGAACCCTCAGAAGCAACCAACAATAAAATCTATACGCAAGCTACTCAATTTGAAATGGATGCGGCTACTAAAGATTTTGCTGCTTTAGCTAAGCAAATGAAGTTAACGGTAAATCCATCGGTTCGTGTAAAAGCGATTGACGAAAGTTTTGGTGCTGTAAACAATCAAAGACAAATCGTGAAATGGGCTTTTGCTGACGATACCAAAATTGGTGATGTAAAGCGTTTTGAAGTGATTAATATGGGTCATATTATTGCCAAACTGAAAAAAGTAACCGAGAAAGGCTTAATGTCGGTGGAAGAAGCGCGTCCGCAAGTAGAGTTCATCCTTAAGAACAAGAAAAAAGCGGAAATGATTAAAGCAAAAATGAAAGGTTCTTCTTTAGCGGCTATTGCTTCTTCTAACAAAGTTACGGTTTTGAATGCAGTGGATTTAACTATTGAAAATCCTGCTGTTCCGGGTGCCGGTTACGAGCCTAAAGTGGTAGGTACAGCTTTTGCTTCTAAAGCGGGACAAGTTTCTGCTCCTATCGACGGCAATTCGGGTGTTTATGTTGTCGTGACTAAAGCCACCACCAAAGCACCGGCTATTCAAAAGTATACTGACTACATCAATAAAATGAAGCCACAAGCCATCAGCAATGCACAACGCTTTTTACAAGCTTTGAGAGACGATGCTGATATTGTAGACAACAGAGCTAATTTTTATTAAGATAAAAAATCAACTTAAAAAAACCCGTTAGATTCACTAACGGGTTTTTTTTTTATTACAATATCATCTCATGGTACGGAATGACCGTTTCAAAACCTTTACTCTTAAAGTAAGCGGTTGGATTTTCTTTGGAAATACTGAGTACAAAATCGCCGCCCCAAGCCCCCAAACTCTTAATAACACCGTCAAAATCATCAAATAACATTTCCTTCACAGTAGACAACTCAAGGATGTTGCTCAGTTCAATTTCGTGTTGAGCCAATGCCTTGGCAAAATCTTGGGGTTGTTGGGCTTCGATGACTTCTTGAGTCAAAGAATCGATTACCGGAATGGTTTTATAAATAGCGCCGTGTTTCCCAAAATAGGACGCGATGGCGGCTTTGCTGTTTTGCTTTTTATTGAGATAAACAAAAAAGATTTTATCGGCAAAATCAGGATGAAATTCCACCAACTCTACCATTGGTTTGTCATCAACCAATTGGTACAAAATCCCTGAATTATTCTGCGCACAAGCAATATCGTACCCGCTGCCGCCGAAACTTCGCTGCAGCAATTCGAAAGCATCAATGTGCAACCATTGCGCCACATTATTAATTAAAGTGGAAGACGTACCCAATCCCCAATTTTTGGGAAAGGTGAGTTCGGTTGCAATGCGATAGCCATTGCCTTGGGTTATAAAATCGGGATGCATCAAATAGGCTTCGTGAAGAATATCAATCAGCGTATTTTTGATATTTCCGGTTTCATCGGCGTGTTCTTTTCGAATCACCGAAGCAAACGAAATAGTATCTTCAAACCAAATACTGCCGTCGCTGTCATAGCTGGTCCAATGAATGAGATTACCGGATGCTTCTTCCACCTGGAGACTTTGACCAAACTTGGTGGGCAACGCAAAAGCTTTGGCGCCATCGAGCACGACATACTCGCCGGTGATGAGTAATTTTCCGTTACTGTAAAAGCGTTGTTTCATGCTATTGGTTTCCCTGAAATCCTCGAGAGATACAGTTTTATTTTCTTAAATTTTCAATCAATTCTACCACCGATGCATGCGACACGGTATGGTTTTGAAAATGGGTGGTGATGGCTTTTCGCTCTTCCGGGGTGGCTTGGTATTGGTTTAATATGTTATTCAAATGCATTTTCATGTGTCCTTCCTGAATACCCGTAGTGGTTAGCGAACGTAGTGCCGCAAAATTCTGAGCCAATCCGGTAACGGCTACAATCTGCATTAATTCTTGTGCCGATGGCTTGCCTAAAATTTCCAAAGCCATTTTCACCATCGGATGCAAAGAAGTCAATCCGCCAACGGTACCTAATGCTAACGGGATTTCCATCCAAAAACTAAAAATACCGTTTTCAATTTTGGCATGTGACAAACTCGAATACGTCCCGTTTTTAGAAGCATAGGCGTGTACTCCGGCTTCTACGGCTCGAAAATCGTTACCGGTTGCCAATACTACGGCGTCTACACCGTTCATGATACCTTTATTATGCGTTACCGCTCGATACGGTTCGATTTCGGCAATGCGAACCGCTTGTATAAATTTTTCGGCAAACAGTTGCGGATTCTCGATTTTCTTTTCGGCCAAATCTTCTACCGGACAAGATACTTCGGCACGAACCAGGCAATTCGGGACAAAATTAGACAGTATGCTCATCACAACCGTAATGTCTTTTTCGGCCTCACTGAATTCGGCATATTTTTGTGCTTCCTCTCGTAGTGTTTTAGCTAATTGTTCCAAGCACGAATTGATAAAATTAGCACCCATGCTGTCTTTGGTTTCAAAAGTCACATGGAGTTGGTAATACTGAGGCAAATCGGCAGTCTTATCGCGAAGGGTTAACGATACGATGCCGCCACCCCTTTTTTGCATATTTTTAGTAATGCTTTCTGTGGCATTCAATAAAGCCGGCTTTACGGAACGGAAGAAAGCCTGTAACTTGTCTGCCTCTCCCGAAAACAAAAAGTGAACCTGTCCTATTTTTTCAGTGTTTATAACCGTGGCTTTGAATCCGCCTCGAGTACTCCAAAATTTAGCCGACTTGGCTGCGGCTGCAACCACCGAACTTTCCTCAATAACCATCGGTACCGAATAATAGCGGTCGTTAATCAGAAAGTTAGGCGCAATGCCCAGCGGAAGGTAAAAATTGGATATCGTATTTTCTATAAATTCATCGTGAAGCTGTTGCAATTGGGTATCGCTGTTCCAATATTGCTTTAGTGTAGCAACCGCTACTTCAGGTTGGCTGAAATATTGTTGGGCAATCCAATTGATTTTTTCTTCTTTGGACAATTTAGAAAAGCCCGAAACTGCATTACTCATAGTAAAAAAGTACTGAATTAATTAGTGCAAAGATACACTTTCAAACCTACTAATTCGGTTGTGGTTGGGTAGAAATTGGTTGCGGCACCTCGCCTTCGTATTCGGTTTCCTGCAAGTCTTCGGTTTGCTTACCCAAACGCACTTTGGGTTCATCTTGGGTACCGGTAATTTTAATGGGAATGCCGAGGAGGCCAAACGGTGGTAAGCCCAATCGCATTTTGATATTCAATTGACCGTCGAAGCTGGTTTGTCCTTCTATTCTCGGGCGAAAACCGGCCACTTTAAATTTGAAACGCTCAATATTGATGATGTTATTTTTGATTTTGGTTTTGATGTCTACCTGCGATAAATCGGGATTTTTAATAGCTTCTTTTCCGGTTTTTTTACTCACCACGCCAAACATTTTAAAGCCTTTCATTTTGACTTTTTTAACCGATAAGGTACCGGCGCCGGTAAGTGAAGGATAAATCGGCATCATCTCGGCATTGAGGATTCCGGCCAATTGATAGTCTAATGAGATAATGCCTTCGGCACTCTCGGCTGCAGTGGCCATTTCACGGAACAGTTTGACTTCGTTGTAGGCGCGTTTCACATCAAACTCTTTGGCTGCAATTTTAAAATCGAAAAAGGCTTTTTCAGGCGACTGACTCCCGTAAGCCAAATCCATAGTGACTTTGGCGCCAACCATTTCAAAACCCGATTGTTTCAGTCCTAATTGTCCTTTGTTAAGGGTCATATTGCCTTTAAGATTATCGATAGTCAAACCGTCAAAGTTAATCTTGTTTGCAGTAGCATTAAACTGCAAGTCGAAATTAGCAGGTATTACCACAACTCCTGAAGCAACAGCGGGTTCGGTAGTTTTTGTCGAATCGGTTACAGCAGTTGATGCCACCGGCATCATAAACTCATCGACATTGATATAGTCCGAATGCAATTGGAAGTTGCCTTTGAGAACGGCTTTGTCGGTCAATACAAAATCGATGACATTTTGCAGGTAGCCGTTCATTTTAAAATCGGATTGACCGTATGCAGCAACAAAATCGTTGAAACTCATCTTATCCTGACGGAACGCAAAAGTACCTTCTTTAATCACAAACGGTTTCGGCAAATACTCGGAAGTGGTTTTAATATTGCGAAGTTTTAGCGTACCTTGATTTTGCAGCTTGTGATACCTGCCGTTTACCGCATCGTCCTGTGATCCTTTGAATGCCACGTCGGCATGGATATAGCCTTCTAAGTCGAGTCCTTTTTGAGAAAAGACACGGTATATTTTGCCCAAATCGAGTTCGCCTTTGGCTTTCATATCGTATTGAATGTTTTCGAAATTACGCAGTTTGGCATTGACGTAAATCGGTTTGCCTTCGAACTCCAAAGAAGCCGGTGTAATATGAATGCTGAGATCGTCGAGCGAGCCCTTTTTATCTAGAATTGTGGCGATGACATTAATTTTCTGAATCGGATTGGGATAGTAATCGGTTTTTACATAGCCGTTTCGGAAATTGATTTTACCGTGGGTTACCGGTATTTTGTTCTTCTTTTTATCATAAACTCCGTTCGACAGGATATCCATTTGTAAGATACCGCGCAAATCCATGTTTTGCAATCCGAATGCTTTGTCCATTTGTGCCAAATCTATTTTGGAATGGATTCGGGCTTTAATCGTTGGCGTTGACAATCCTTCGGTTTTGATGATGGCCTTTACGTAATCTTTATCGACATTAAAGAAAACCGAATCGATATTGACTTTTAGTTTTTCGGTATCCAAAGAAGGCAATTGCGTATCAAAATTCAAGAAGATATTCGACACCGGAAAGGGTGCGTCTTTGTATTCGATTAATCCGTCTCGAATTTTCATATGGAAAGCCACATCGGGTTTTTGGTTCACTGAAGCGATGTATTTTCCTTTGAGTGTAAACGACAAATCGGTTCGTCCTTTGACTTTGGTTTTTTCGAGCCAAGTAACATAGGCCGGCGGCAAAGCGGTGAAAAAATCGTTGAGTTTACTGTCTTCGGATTTGATATTAAAATCCATATCATACCCATTGCTCAGGAAGTCGAATTTTCCGTTGAATTCCACCGGCAGTTTGTTGATTTTTAAATTGTTTTGCTGAAAAACAAAGGCCAAGGAATTGGTATTGATTTTGGTAATTAAATCGGCTTTGACTCTTTTATTCTTAAGGTATTGCTGCCCATCATAGGTAAAATCGAACGCCTCGATTTCGGCTTCGGTATAAATATCAAATATGGCTTGGTCTAAATCGCCGTTGCCCACATAATTAAATCCTTTGGCATCGATACGTATTTTGGTCGATTTGTCATCGTAAACCAGGTGACTGTTTTCGATGGCGATACGATTCAATCTTAGCGAAGTAGAACCAGTGGTGTCTTTGGCTTTGGTCTCTTCTTCGGCGACATACACATTATAATTGGCTTCCCCTTTTTCATTCACCCGAACATTCATAAGAGCTTTTGACACATAAATTTCATCTATAATCACTGTATTGTCGAAAATAAGTGATTTGATATTGATTCCAAACGAGATATCATTAGCGGATACCAAGGTTTCTTTTTGGAAAGGCGCCGATCCTTTGAGTGAAAAGTCGGTAAGGGTTAACGTTAAAGACGGAAAATGATTAAAAAAAGACAAATTGGCTTCTTTGAAATTCAGTTTTCCGTTAAGTTTTTTATTGGCAAAAACCTTGACTTCTTCGGCAATTTTCCCGGGAAACAGAATCGGAATCAAAAACATCAAAAGCAGAACAGTCCCCAGAGAGATTCCAGTGATCTTTAAAATCTTGACTATGATGGCCTTTCGCGGTTTTTTCATACCTCAAAAATACAACGCACGAGACTTACAAAAAAAATTTAAGGGGAATTTTTTTATAAAAAACAAAAGCCGCGTTATTGAAAACGCGGCTCTTGCCCTTAATTATATAACTAATCTAACCTTATTGTTTGATGACTTTCATGGTTTTGGTATTGTTGTTGGCGTCGAACGCTTTTACCAAATACACACCTCTGTTTAAGTCGTTAATGTCAAACTGATAATCTTCTGACGTAATATTGTCAAATGATTTTACCAATTGACCGGTGATAGAATACACCTCTACCTTTGCCACCGAGCCTGCAATAGAAAAACTACCCGAAGTTGGATTAGGATACAAGCTCACATTAGCCACCGCATTGAATTCGTCATTACTTAAAGTAGCCGGTTGATTCCCGAATACTCTGAATGTTCCGGGAGCCAGAGTAATGGTCGCGGTAGTATTGGTTACAGTGAAAGGAGTATTATCCATCAAATTGTACCATGTTCCCGTGTAAGGGAAACTCGGGTTAACATTCTGACTCGCCACCGACATATTGGCAATCACTACCACATTTTTCAATGTATTGGCAGGCAAAGCATTGTCGTACACGTAAATTCTTTGTCTGATATTATTTCCATCCGGACTGATAGCGTAATCACCTTCGAAAACCGGCTCAGTAATTTTAAGTTGAATCAAACGTTTCCAATCGTTATAAACCTGCTGACGGTTTGGTGTAGTCATTGTTAACCAATTATTTGTCCACTGCGGCTGTGGTTTGGTGTCTAATTTACAGTCGCCCGGCGTAGTATCTGATTCTGTGTTTACAGTACCATTATTACACGTATAGATTGAATTATTCATCCCTAAAGCGCCAAAATGCCAAATCATTTTGGGTCCCGGCACTAAGATTGACAAGGCACCGATAGCTGACATTCTTGGAACTGCATTGTTTAAATTGTTAAGTGGCGGTGCGGTTCCTCCACCGTTACCATAAGTCACAGCTTCATAAACCAATCTGTCTTTATCATGACTTTCAGGGTAACCCAATAGCCTTTTAGCGGTAAAACCTCTGCTCACGTGACCCATTCTGGTAATATCGGCATTGGTAGAATACCCCATGATTAATTGCTTATAGGCTTCATGCAATTCGCCCCACATCATAACCCCTTTGCTTGGCGTTTCATTGATACGGTAATTAGCCCACTGTTGTTCCTCGTTATCAGCACCCAAATGTTCAAAAATCACATAATGGGTTGGGTCGAGCGACCATGAATAATCGGCATACTCTTTCAGAACAGCAACGCGATCACTCTGATAAGAATTGGTACATGCATCATCTCCGGAAGAGCAAGCTTGCGTAAATCCTTTCGTTAAATCCCAACGGAAACCGTCAATTTTAAATTCTTGAATCCATTGTTTTACTACCCTTTTAGTAAAGTATTTTGTTCTGGCTTGGGAGTGATTAAAGTCGGCTCCAACTCCATAACTATGTCTTGCAAACTCATTAAAATAAGGATTGTCAGCAGCAGGATCACCCCATCCGTCGCCATCCGGATCTTTCATCCACATTCTCACCATCGGATTTCTTCCGAAGGCATGATTTAGTGCCACGTCAAGAATCACAGCGATACCGTTTTGGTGGCATAAATCGATAAACTCTTTGAACTTGTCGGCCGTACCATAAAATTTATCTAAAGCCATATGGAATGATGTATTGTATCCCCAACTTTCGTTGCCTTCATACTCCATCACAGGCATTAACTGAATCGCATTTACTTTTAAATTTTTAAAATAGTCAATTTTATCAATTAAATCCTGATAGTTTCTATCGGCATCGAAATCGCGAATTAAAACTTCGTAAACGATTAAATCCTCTTTTTTTGGTTTCACGAAATTAGTCGTGGCTGTGCTCCAATTGTACGGTACTTGACCGGTTTTCAATACTGTAACTTCCCGTTGTTGTCCTGAAGGGTATGCCGGTAAGTTTGGATAACTGGCCGGAGAAATGTAGGGATCATCAAAAGGTGATAAGACCAACGTAGAATATGGATCCGCTGTTTTTACCACCGCTGGTGAATTGGCGGTAGGAGTTGCATCGACCACCCAATACTGATAGGTATAGTTTTGGCCGGCCGTTAATCCTGTGAGTTCTAACCAAAACTTTCCGGTTGAAGGGTCTTTGCGCATTAAATAATCGGTTCCGGGTTGCCAGTTATTAAAACTTCCGGCAACGTAAACAAAGTCTTTCCCCGGAGCATCTAAAACTAATGTAGCCTTAGTGTTGTCGGAAGTATTGTAATTAATACCGTCCTCTAATCCTCCTGCCATTGCCTGATTAACTGTTCCGGCATTTACGATAACTCCGAAAGATTTTGAGAAAAATGTACTTCCTTGAGTAATTTGTAACTCGTACGTTTTATTTACCGTTATGTTAGTATCGGTATAACTATAACTTGTTCCGGAAAACGTATTAATACTTACGCCGTTAGCCAACAAATTATAATTCGCTGTTCCGTTAGTGTTGGAAGCCGTTATCGTTAAATTTTGACCACTGTTAATGATAGTATTACTGCCTTCATTGGGAGTCAGCAAAGCCGCTTGAAAAGCACCAACATCTAATGTCAAATCAGCTGTTTGTGCATTTCCTACTGCATTTCTGAACACCATATTAATCTTGGTAACGGAACCGGATCCGAGACCATAGAAAGCCATTATTGTTGGTGTCAAATCTAATTTGTAAATACTTCCCGAAACTAAAGTTAATGCGGGTTGGGTCGTATTATTTCCCCAAGAACCAATCACATTTTGCCAAGGGGTTCCGTTAAGGGTAACACCTGTATGAGCATAAATTGTCCCGCTGTAGGAAGACAAAGGTGTGGTAGACTTGTCAAATAAAATGGTTGCGGAAGCTGTTTGATCGGGATTAGAACCCCCTTGCCAAGAAACCTGGGCAAAGATTGAGTTGGTTATTAAACCGACTAAAATGCATAAAAAAACTTTTTTCATAGCCTTAAATTTAAAAAAAAGGGTCTCCAAAGGAAACCCTTTTTTAATTGTTTATTCTTTTATTGAAGTGTAACGGAGTAGGTATATTGTCTTGGATTACTTAAGTCCAAAACTACATTATACGTACCACCGGCGTCCACAGACAAATTCGGACCATCATAATTCATAGAACCGTCTCCGTCCGGATCTCCACCAAAATTGATTGTCCAGGCGTTATTCGCTCTGAATTTAAACTCCCCTGCTGATAACGTAACAACACCTTCCCATTTTTGAGTTGAAGCATTATAGGTCAATGCTGTACTGTTATCCCATCCTCCCGGAGTTGCAGCGCCTACAATACCCCAAGTGGTTGGTTCAACAGTGTAAAGCAACGTAGTGGTATTGGCTCTTACTCGGTAATAGCCGGCTGTAGCGGTACAATCTGACTCTCCTGATTCTACTAAAACACCAGAGAATGATCCGTCATCGCCCCAATCAGTGTTCCCCCAGTTGAAGTTTCCTGATGGATCCGGACCAACAAACTTGAATCCACCGTCTAACCAAATATACCCTTCATAATCGGTTTGACCGAAAGCAGAAGAGGCAATTCTTGGTGCTGTTGGAGGGTTCCATCCTTGGTGATTACCCGGAACGGCTAATTTTGGCAATTCAGATGAATACGGAGTTACTAAATAGGTTATAACATCTGAAAACTTCTCTTCGCTGGCCGGTTGACCTACTGTTGACTTTACTCTGATTTCGAGTCCACCTTGAGTAAAAGGTGTTAATCCAACGGCTAAAGTAGCACCGTTCAAAGCATCAGAAGTTACCGTTACATAAGTATTATTAGTACTCACTAAATCGAATGGCGTATCAAAATTATCTCCTGATTTATCGACTTGTACGGTGTAAGTTACTTGAGTCGGAGTACCATAATCCATATCTTCCCATGTCATGGATAAACCAGGATTGGTTGGTGTTTCCGGACTTAAGACTACACCTTCTCCCGATACCGGAGAAAGAATTTTAAACTCAGCGGCATTGTCTAAAAATTTTAAATCTTGTTCATCTGTACAAGAAGCAAAACCACTTATTAGTGCCACAGCTAAAATGTTTCTAAATATATTTTTCATTTCTTTTGTAATTTATAGTTTATAATGTTTTTAATAGCCTGGATTTTGAGTTAGGTTAGGGTTGGCCGCCAAAGAAGCCGTTGGAATCGGGTATAATGCAAGGTTGGCTGAAATAGCGATTCCATTAGACCCATTTCCTTTCCATGCCCAATTGTAACTACCTCCGGTATACTTACCAAAGCGAATTAAGTCTTGTCTTCTGTGACCTTCCCAATGCAACTCTCTTGATCTTTCATCCAAAATAAAATCCAATGTGAGTTCATTTGCCGAAATGTTAGCTGCTGTACTACCGCTATTTGCTCTTTCTCTGAGTGAATTAACATAAGTTACAGCTTGTGACATGGTGGCTCCTGCAGCACCTCTTGCGGCACATTCCGCGTACATCAAATACACATCTGCCAATCGGAATAATGGAAAATCAGTGTCCACAAAAGTTGAGTTTGGACCTGCAATACCCGCTGAAGTTCTGTTAGAGAATTTTGCCAAAATATAACCTTGGTCTCTGTTTGCAATATCACTAATTTCGATATCTCTTACTCCGGAAATAATAGTTTTGCGGGTATCATTATCAAAATCACTACCGTCAAATTTTTGAACAAACTGCTTTCTCAAACGTAATGCTCCTCCCCAGCCACCGGAACCAACTCCAAGAGAAACACCGTTTTGTTCGATAGAACCTACTTGACCGTTTACCATTACCGTTGTCGGACCATAGTTTTGAGTCGCAATACCATCAGATTGTAATGTAAAAATCATTTCTG
This sequence comes from Flavobacterium sedimenticola, assembly GCF_030053345.1. Classification (GTDB taxonomy): domain Bacteria; phylum Bacteroidota; class Bacteroidia; order Flavobacteriales; family Flavobacteriaceae; genus Flavobacterium; species Flavobacterium sedimenticola. The sequence goes on along the minus strand of NZ_JASGBP010000001.1, from coordinate 801,879 downwards.
AAGAAGTATGATTGTCGGCTTTGAAATTGTTCAAATAAGTCGGGTTAAGAGTATAACCTCCGGCAATAATTTGATTGCATTGTGTAACGCAATCCGCATAACGGTCTTGTCCTATGTAGACTTGGGCGTTGAGATACATTTTAGCCAAAATCATACGCGCAACAGCTTGGTCAACTCTTCCGTATTCATTAGTGCGTGGTGCTTTCAAAGAAGGTATCACTTCATTCAACTCGCTTTCGATGTAATCAAAAAGTTGTTGTCTGTTATATTCCGGTCCAGCAACTCCTAAAGCTGAGTTCTCATCATTATACGCCGCTTTTCCAAACAAATCCATCAAATGATAATAAGCCAATGCTCTCAATACTCTGACTTCATTTCTGAAATCATTAATTTCACTAATCTGAGCTTGATCCGTAACCCCTCTTGAGGCCAATTTATCGGCAGTAGTTTGTCTCAGGTATTCATTTACAAGTGCTACTTGAAACATCCCTCTACCAAACATCCCTCTAAAAATTGGGTTTGAAGCCGTCCAAATGTTTCTTTGAATTTCTCTTGTTCCCGGGTCATTTTCATAGCTCCAAATTACTTCGTCTGTGGAGAGATTTTCTAAATACCACAGACATCTTCCGTATTGACTCGTTCCGGCATCAATTCCTTGAATATTCGAGGAACCGGCTCCGGTAGTACCTGTTAAAGACAAGTTTCCGTAAACCCCTGCTAATCCTTGTCGGTATGCATCAGGCTGTTCAAAAAACTCATCGGATAAAAACACTAAAGGATCATCACTTTTAACATCTAAATCATCGGTACACGAACTCATTACAAGAGCAAAAACTCCTGCAATCAGCATTATGTTATACTTAATTTTTTTCATAGTTTTTTATTTAAAATTTTACGTTAGCACCAAATAAAAACTGACGCTGTCTCGGATAAATAGTATCATCTCTACCATTATTAATTTCGGGATCTAAACCATCATAATCTGTTATGATAAAGGCATTTTGAACACCTGTAAATAATCGTAATGAGGCCTTCCCGTCTAACCATTTAGGGAAAGTATAACCAACTGTAATGTTATCCATTCTCAAAAATGATCCGTTTTCAATATAAATATCCGAAATTACATTTTCACCATTAACGTTGGTAAAGTTGGTGTCTAAAACACTAGTCAAAACATTTCCTAGTTCAGCATCCGGTTTTAATAAGGCTCTGTAGGCTCTGTTGGCTTTCAATGCATTGTAAATTCGGTTCCCTAAATTGGCTCTCATGTTAAATGAGAAGTCAAGGTTTTTGTAATTAAAACTAGATGCAAATCCAAGTACTAAATCCGGATCCGGGTTTTTGTAAATATAACGGTCATCACCATTAATAATTCCGTCTCCGTTTAAGTCGGCAAAGGCACCTTCAATTGGTGAACCATCAGTACTGTATAATTGTTTGTAGACAAAGAATGAACCCGGTGTATAACCTTCTCTATGAATTTGCACGGTTCCTCCGGTTCCTCCGGCTTGACCAAAGAACACATCAGAGCCAGCCGGTAGTTCATCGATACGTCTTTCAAATTTGGTTGCGTTGAAATTAATATTCCAATTCAGATTATCTCTTTTAATTACATCGGCGTTCAAACTGAATTCGATACCTTTTGTGGAGAAACTTCCGATATTAGCCGGACCCGAGTTAGAAAAGTTACTTCCATCGGCATAGGGTGTATCTCCAAAATACAAATCATTAGTCTTTTTATAGAAAGCATCTATAGCACCCGTAATTCTGTCATCGAAAAGACCATAATCCAAACCTAAATTATAAGTTGTGGTTGATTCCCATTTCAAGTTCGGATTTCTTGGTGCCGGAATTCCGACCGGATAAGGTGATGAAGCAAAATAGTATTGTGAATTTGGATCTCCGACGTTGTATCTTTCAAGATAGAAATCGCCAACCGGGATATCTTGTTGTCCGGTAACTCCCCAACCCAAACGCAATTTCATATCGCTCACCACTTTTGAATCTTTGAATAAGTCTTGTCCAAATCTCCATGCAAACGCCGCTGCGGGAGAATTAAGCCATCTATTTGCATCACTGAATCTTGAACTACCATCTCTTCTCAATGAGAAAGTAAACAAGTACTTGTCATTGATTGAGATGTTTGTTCTACCAAAAAAGCCTAATAAAACCTCGTCTGGATTAGCAAATGCTCTTGGTGGCTGAGCCGTTGGGTTATTTACGTTAAATGTATTGTAACCATACACTTGGAATTTTTGATACGAATAACCTGTGGTCAACTCAAAATTAATTTTATTAAATTTTTTATTGTAAACAAAATAAGCATCTAACAGCTTGTTTCTTCTGGTGGCTTCCGAATATTCATTAGTTCCGTAGAGGGTATTCCCGTTGATAAATCCTGTCAAAGCAGTGGTTCCAACTTTACGAGTTCTTTCGCCATTAGCTTCGTCAAATCCCAGGTTAACAACAGCTCTCAAATCAGGAAAGAAGTGAAATTTATAATCGATTTCAAAATTTCCTAACACTCTATTGTTCATCCCTGTATCGTATGTCTGTCTTAACTGAGCAACAGGGTTTCTTGGCACTTGATTTAAGAAATCGGCAGTAGTATTTCCGTTTCTGTATTCAAAAAAACCATCATAAGGCGAACTTGCATCGTAAATTGGCTTAGTCGGATCAAATCTAATGGCCGTCCCTTCTACTCCATCAGCAAAACGATTATTTTCATTGGCAAAGTTTGCATTAAATCGCAACTTTAAATGATCGTTGAAAAAATTAGGATTTAATACAACTGAAGCGGTATTTCTGTTGAAATGATTAGTTAATCTTAATCCTTGTTGGTAAGTATTACCTATGGTCAACCTAGCAGGAATTCTATTGAAAAGAGAGCCTTTAACTGTTAATGAATTATCAACAAAATCTGTTCTCCTGTAGATTGCTTTTTGCCAATCGGTATTGTAGAGAATTCGACCTTCTATGATTCCCGGGGTTGACAAATCATCAGTCAGAGAGGTATTAGGATCATCAACCCCCAACAAATTGGTGCTTCCTGCAGATAAAATTCCATTAATAGTATTGGCTTCAACTTGCGAAATGAAATCTTTGGCATTAAACACATCTACTTGATTGTACAACTTACCTGAGCCATATTGAAAATTATACTCTACCCCAAATTTTTTGGATCCTTTTTTAGTATTGATGATGATAACACCATTGGCAGCTCTGGAACCATAAATCGCAGAGGCAGAAGCATCCTTTAAAACATTAAAACTTTCGATATCGTTAGGATTCAATGCAGCCAAAATAGATGTAGACCCTGAATTAGTTGAGTTTGTAACTGGCAAACCATCAATAACAATTAACGGATCATTTGAGGCACTTAAAGATGATCCCCCTCTGATTCTTATCTGTGAACCGGTACCCGGAGCACCTCCGCCGGAATTCACTGTAACACCGGCAATCCTACCATTGAGTAAATTTTCAGCGGTTACATTTGTTCCTTTATTGAAGTCTTTTGTAGTCAAAGTAGCCACAGAGCCGGTTACGTCTTTTTTCTTAACGGTACCGTAACCCACTTGTACTACCACTTCTTGTAGTTGGTTAGCGCTCTCATCAAGGCTAACATTAACCGATTTTTGGCCGCTGAAAGTCACTGTTTTTGAATCATAACCAATAAATGAAAAGACCACTTTGTCTCCATTTTTCAGACCATTCAATTGAAACTTCCCGTCAAAATCAGTTGAGGTGCTGTTTTGCGCACCTTGAACAATTACATTTACTCCCGGCAATGGTTGTTTTGACTTTCCGTCAACTACAACCCCACTCAAAGCACTCTGTGCGATAGCTCCAAACGGTAGTAGCAAGAATAAAAATAACAACTTTTTGTAAATTGTTTTCATACGTTTTGTTTAGGTTAAAAAATTTAATTTTGTGCTTATACTTTATACTTCGAATGTTAAATTTATGCAAAATTTTCAATCGCCGGAATAAACAGCTGTTAAATATGAGCCGAAAACGTTTTCGTGTTGAAAACTTTTTCGTTAATTCATTATTTTAAGTATAAAATTGACAGAATTAAAAATAACCTATATCTTTATTCGGAAAACAATATTTACGACATCCCCAGAATGAAAAGAAAAGTAACTTTAAAGCAAATAGCCAAAGAACTGGATGTGTCCATATCGACCGTTTCCAAATCGTTGCGAAACAGTATGGAAATTAGTGAAGACACGCGTCAAAAAGTACAAGCATTTGCCAAGTTGTATAACTACAAACCCAACAATATCGCTCTTAGTTTAAAAAATAAAAAGACGAAAACGATTTGCATCATTATTCCTGAAATCATACACCATTTTTTCGCCACCGTCATCAGCGGTGTAGAACATGTGGCCAATGAAAACGGATACAATGTTTTGGTGTGTTTGTCAGACGAATCTTTTGACAAAGAAGTAATTAACATGGAAATGTTGGCCAATGGCAGTATCGACGGTTTTATCATGTCATTATCCAAAGAAACACAATTAAAAAAGGACTTTCATCACATTACCGAAGTAATCAACCAAGGTATGCCGGTTGTCATGTTTGACCGAATCACCAATGAAATTTTATGCGACAAAGTAATCATTGACGACAGCTTGGCTGCCTTTAATGCCACGCAATATTTTATTGATAAAGGTTTCAAAAAGATTGCCTTAATCTCAACGGTCGACTATGTCAGCGTAGGCAAATTAAGAACAGAAGGCTACATCAAAGCCTTAAAAAACAGCGACCTGAAAGTTGACGAAAATTTGATCTTGAAAATTGAAGATACTGAAAACTTCGAAGACAGCATCGCCAATCTTTTGACAAACAACGAAATTGATGCTGTTTTTGCCGTCAATGAATTGTTTGCAGTCACTGCCATCAAAGAAGCACATAAATTAGGCAAAAAAGTCCCTGACGATATTTCTGTAATCGGATTTACCGACGGAATCATTTCGAAATATTCCTCTCCCAGCATCACAACAGTGAGTCAAAACGGCGTAAAAATGGGCGGCAAAGCAGCCAAAATGCTTATTGAAAGATTAGAAGCAGAGGAAGAAGAGGAAGAACAATACCGAACAGAAGTAATCGAGACCGAATTAGTGGAAAGAGAATCTACCAAGTAAAGATTTCTTATCAACAAAAAACGTTTGCGTTACCTTCTAAACTCATTTTTTTGGGGTCGGATGGTCACATTATAAATTCTTTATTATCTTTACCGCAATTATCAAAGCTTATACTTTTACTTCGAACCCAATTAAGTTTTGATAAGCAAATCGCTTATCGTATTATAAATCAATACATTACGATAAATGGAAAAGCGTAAGTTAAGTTTCTGGGAAATTTGGAACATGAGTTTCGGTTTCTTGGGAATACAGATGGGTTTTGCCCTTCAAAATGCTAATGCCAGCAGAATTCTTCAAATTTTTGGTGCCGATGTTCATGAATTATCATGGTTTTGGATTATTGCACCTTTAATGGGATTGATTGTCCAACCTTTAATCGGTCATTACAGCGATAACACTTGGGGAAAATTCGGGAGAAGAAAACCGTATTTTTTAACCGGTGCTTTATTGGCCTCCATTGGTTTGATATTGATGCCGCAAGCCGAAATTTTCATCGCTTTCATGCCGGCCTTATGGGTTGGTGCCGGAATGCTAATGATTATGGATGCCTCATTCAACATTGCCATGGAACCTTTCCGAGCCTTGGTCGGCGACAATTTAAGAGCAGACCAACACACCTTGGGCTTTAGCGTTCAAACGGCTTTAATAGGCATTGGTGCCGTTGTAGGTTCTTGGCTCCCTTACGTGTTAAACGAATGGTTTGGCATTAGCAATCAATCTACCGCTGACTCGGCAGTTCCCGACAACCTAATCTATTCCTTTATCATCGGTGCCTTAATTTTAATTGGCTCTATCGTAATAACAGTCATTACCACAAAAGAGTATTCTCCGGAAGAATTAGCCCAATTTCGAGATGAAAAAGAACATCTTGAAGCCATGGGTGAAGAAAAAGAATCCAAACTCTCTGATATTTTTACCGACTTTGCCAAAATGCCGGAGACCATGCGTCAGTTGAGTTGGGTACAATTCTTCTCCTGGTTCGGACTATTCGGCATGTGGGTATTCACTACGCCTGCCATCGCCCAACACATTTACGGCTTGTCTGTTGGCGATACCAAAAGTCCTGAATTTCAATCGGCCGGAGATTGGGTCGGAATCATTTTCGGAGTTTACAATTTTGTTTCAGCTATTGTAGCCTTTCTTCTTCCTTACATAGCCAAACAAATCGGTCGAAGAAAAACACACGCCTTATCCTTGGTTTTGGGTGGAATCGGATTAATTTCAATGTACTTTATGCCTAATAAAGAAGCTTTAATCTTCTCTATGGTATTGGTCGGTTTTGCATGGGCGAGTATCTTAGCCATGCCTTATGCCATATTAGCCGGTGCTATTCACCCGAAAAAAATGGGCGTTTACATGGGAATTTTTAACTTCTTCATTGTAATCCCTCAAATTATCAATGCTTTAATCGGCGGTCCGCTGGTAAAATATGTTTACGGCGACCACGCTATCTATGCTTTAGTAATGAGCGGCGTAAGCTTTATTATTGCGGCCTATTTAGCCCTTAAAGTGAAAGACAGTAAAGACACTATTTAATGAGTAAAAAAGCATTTATATTCGATCTCGACGGCGTAATTGTTGACACGGCTAAATACCATTTTTTAGCGTGGCAAAAATTAGCTCAGGAATTGGGCATCGAATTTACCCCCGAACACAACGAAGAATTAAAAGGAGTCAGCCGCGTTCGTTCCCTTGACATTATCCTGGCTTTGGGCAATATTGAAGCCTCTCAAGAAGACAAGAATAAATGGTTGATTCAAAAAAATGAAGATTACTTATCCTACTTGGTCGATATGGACGAAAGCGAAATATTGCCCGGAGTATTGCATGTACTCGAATTTATAAAAGAAAAAAAACAGCTCATCGCTTTGGGTTCCGCCAGTAAAAATGCACGACCCATTTTAGAAAAAACCGGAATCTTGCATTTTTTTGATGCTATTGTTGACGGAAACGATGTGTCAAATGCCAAACCGGATCCGGAAGTGTTTCTCAGAGCCGCGCAATTACTGAACGTGTCCAACGAAAACGCCATCGTTTTTGAAGACAGTGTAGCCGGAATTCAAGCCGCCAACATCGCCAACATGATTAGCGTAGGCATCGGAGATGCCACGATTTTACATGAAGCAAAATATAATTTTAAAGATTTTACGTTTATGGATTTGGCTTTTATAGAAGCCTTCATCGACTAAAAATTGAATGACAAAAGGACAATAAAAAAATTACAATGAACCAAGATTATATCAAACCAGACAACTGGTCGATTATTGAAGAAGGATTTGATTTAGACAGAGTGAAATCCTCGGAAAGTTTATTCAGTATTGGTAACGGTGCCATGGGGCAACGTGCCAATTTTGAAGAATTCTATTCAGGGAAAACCTTCCAAGGAAGCTACATAGCCGGTATTTATTATCCGGACAAAACCAAAGTGGGTTGGTGGAAAAACGGATATCCCGAATATTTCGCTAAAGTGTTAAACGCCCCGAATTGGATTGGCGTTTTAGTCGAAATCAATGGCGAAACACTCGATTTAGCGTCTTGTAAAGTGTCTGATTTCAAACGGGAACTGAATATGAAAGAAGGTTGGTACCATCGCTCGTTCACCGCACTTTTACACAACGGTATCGAAGTAGAGGTCAACGTCAGACGATTTTTATCTTTAGATATGGATGAGTTGGGTGTCATCAAATACGAAATCACGCCGAAAAATCAAGATGCCACTGTCGTATTCAAGCCCTATTTGGATGCCGGTGTACACAACGAAGATGCCAACTGGGAAGAGAAATTTTGGGAACCGTTACAAACGCAACACGATATCAACGAAGCTTTTGTGGTAGCGCGCACGTTCAAAACCCATTTTGAAGTCGCCACTTTTATGCACAACAGCATTTACCTCAACAACGAAAATCAAAATGCCGAACCGGTATTTACCGATACCACTTCTGATAAAGTAATTTTTACCTACGAACAATTGGTTCCCAAAGGACAAACCATTGCACTTCAAAAACTGGGCGGTTATACCGTTTCTATGAATCATGCTTCGGCCGACTTAATTCCGGCAGCCCAAAAAGTGATTCAAAAAGGACTGGCCTTGGGTTATGACAGTTTGTTACAAAACCAAATTGACGCTTGGGCGAAAATTTGGGAGATGAGCGACATTACTATCGAAGGCGATGTCAAAGCACAGCAAGGGATTCGTTTCAACATTTTCCAATTGAATCAAACCTACTTAGGAAAAGATTCCCGCTTAAATATCGGACCAAAAGGATTCACCGGAGAAAAATACGGCGGTTCCACCTATTGGGATACCGAAGCCTATTGTATTCCGTTTTATATGGCTACCAAAGACCAACAAGTCGCCCGAAATCTATTGGCGTATCGTTACAATCAATTGGATAAAGCTATCGAAAATGCAGCCAAATTAGGTTTCAAAAACGGTGCGGCTCTCTACCCTATGGTAACCATGAACGGGGAAGAATGCCACAACGAATGGGAAATCACCTTCGAAGAAATTCACCGAAACGGCGCTATCGCTTTTGCTATTTTCAACTACTACCGATTCACCGGTGATTACAGTTATATTCCCGAAAAAGGATTGGAAGTGTTGATTGGCATCGCTCGTTTTTGGCACCAAAGAGCGACATTCTCTACCTACAGAAATCAATATGTGATTTTGGGTGTGACCGGTCCGAATGAATACGAAAACAACGTCAACAATAATTTCTACACTAATTATATCGCCAAATGGTGTATCGATTACGCCATCGAGCAAATCCAAAAAGTAAAACAAGAATACGCTTCTGATTACGCCAGAATCATGAGCAAAGTCAATTTAGACGATGCCGAAATGCTGCATTGGAAAAAAGTGGCCGACCACATGTATTTCCCGTATTCGGAAGAACACGGCGTATACTTGCAACAAGACGGTTTCTTAGATAAAGAGTTGGTCAAAGTACACGATTTAGACAAATCGCAACGCCCAATTAACCAAAAATGGTCTTGGGACCGAATCCTGCGTTCGCCTTATATCAAACAAGCCGACACGCTGCAAGGTTTCTACTTCTTTGAAGATCATTTTACCAAAGAACAATTGGAAAAACACTTCGATTTTTACGAGCCGTTTACCGTTCACGAAAGTTCGCTATCGCCTTGCGTACACTCGATTCAGGCCGCTGTTTTGGGCCGAATGGAGCAAGCGTATACGTTCTATTTAAGAACCTCGCGTTTGGACTTAGACGATTACAACAAAGAAGTCGAAGAAGGCTTACACATAACGTCTATGGCCGGCACTTGGATGAGTATCGTAGAGGGCTTCGGCGGTATGCGGGTTAAAAATAATACCTTACATTTCGAACCGAGAATCCCTAATGAATGGAACGGTTATTCGTTTAAAATCAATTTCAGAAACCAAATTCTAAAAGTTTCGGTTCACCAACATGAAACCAAATTTACGTTAGAAGGCAATTCCCCGATTACCGTTTTTGTCAACGGCAAAGCGGTTTTGGTGGAGCCGAATAGTTTGGTGACGGTATAATTAAAATTATCAAACCCTTTCGGATACTACTCTGAGAGGGTTTTTTATTTAGCGATTCTATTTGATCAACCCGGCATTGTGAGATTTCTCTCCATGGTCGAAAAGAAAAAAACAACAAAATGAAAACCTAATACAATGAAAAAACTTCTTTTCTTTCTCCTGATTTCCGTCTCGGCTTTGGCTCAAATAGACCGAGTAGAACCGCCTTTTTGGTGGAACGATATGACCCATACCGATTTACAAATTCTGTTTTACGGCAAAAACATTGCTCTAAACGAAGTCACCGTTTCTAACGGAATTAGTATCAAAAGTGTTCAAAAAACCGAAAACCCGAATTATTTGTTCGTAACCATCGATACTAAAAATGTTCCGGCCCAGGACTTGGTGTTCACTTTCAAAAACGGCAAAAAATCGTTCACCCAATCCTATGTGCTGAAATCAAGAAAAGAAAACTCCCGCTTCCGCAAAAGTTTCGACAGTTCGGATGTGATTTATCTCATCATGTCGGATCGATTTGCCAATGGAAATCCCAACAACGACAGCAACGACAAACTTTTTGAAAAAGCCAACCGCAGCAATAAAGACGGCCGTCACGGCGGCGATATCGAAGGGATGATCAAAAACCTCGATTACATTCAATCGCTTGGTGCCACTGCCGTTTGGCCGACGCCGCTTTGCGAAGACAACGATGAGCGCGGCTCGTATCACACCTACGGCCAATCGGATGTGTATAAAATTGATGCGCGTTTCGGCACCAATGAAGATTACCTGCGCCTGAGTGCCGAATTGCATCGACGCGGCATGAAAAACATTATGGATTATGTGACCAATCACTGGGGTTACAAACACTGGATGATGAACGACTTGCCGACACGCGATTGGTTGCATCAATGGCCCGAATTCACCCAATCCAATTTCAGAATGACAACACAGTTTGATTCGAATGCCTCTCAAAGCGACTATCAAAAATGTGCCGATGGTTGGTTTGTAAAATCGATGCCCGATTTGAATCAATCCAATCCTTTGGTACTGAACTATTTGATTCAAAATGCGATTTGGTGGATTGAATACGCCGATTTAGATGGCTTCCGCGTTGACACCTATTCGTACAACGACAAAGAAGGTATTGCCAAATGGACCAAAGCCATTACCGATGAATATCCGAATTTCAACATTGTAGGCGAAGTTTGGATGCACGACCAAGCGCAAATGGCGTATTGGCAAAAAGACAGTAAAATTGGCGCCATTCAGAGTTACAACTCCTACTTGCCGAGCGTCATGGATTTTACATTGCACGATGCCATTAACGGTGGTGTTTTCAACGAAGACAAAGCTTCCTGGGATAGCGGAATCATCAAACTTTATGAAAATTTCGCCAACGATTTTCTGTATCCGAACATCAATAATATTTTAGTTTTCGCCGAAAATCACGACACCAATCGCTTTAACCAAGCCTATGGCAGCGACTTCAAAAAATACCAAATGGCCATGACTTTAATAGCTACCATTCGCGGCATTCCGCAAATTTATTACGGTTCCGAAATCGGTATGGCCGGAGATAAAGGTGTCGGTGATGGCGACATTCGCAGGGATTTCCCCGGTGGTTGGCAAGGTGACACCAACAATGCTTTTACCAAAGAAGGGCGAACCAAATTCCAGAACGAATTCTACGATTTCACAGCCAAATTATTCAACTGGAGAAAATCAAAAGAAGTCATCCATACCGGAAAAACAACCCAATACGTTCCCGAGAACAATGTATACGTGCATTTCCGTTACAACGAAAAAGAAAGCGTAATGGTCATCCTAAACAATAGCGACGAAAAACAAACACTAAAAACCGCACGATTCAAAGAAAACATTAAAAAGTTGTCCATAGGTAATGACGTCCTGAGCGGTCAGCGATTTGATTTGACCAATGATTTGACACTGGAACCGAAATCGGCTTTAATTTTAGAGTTAACCCAAAGACCTGTCCGATAATCCCGCATGAAAAAACTATTTTTATTACTATTTCTATCCGCTGTTACCTTCGCCCAAAATGCGAACCGAAACTATGTGTCCCACAGTTGGAAAAACAACTTGTTGGAAGTAAAAACCTCAGACGGCACCTATCGCATCAAACCGTACTCGAATAAAATCATAGAAACTTCATTTGTGCCCAACGGAGAAGTATTCAATCCTAATTCGCATGCCGTTATCAAAACTCCCGAGAAAGTCAAGGCTACGGTATCGAAAACAGCAGGTTCCGTTTCATTGGCCACGCCGGACCTCATGGTTGTGATTAATAAATCGCCTTTTAAAATCACTTATTCCAACCAAGGTAAAGTGTTGCTCTCGGAAAAAAACGGTTACCTCAAAAAAGACAGCACCGAAGTGCTGCAATTCAACCTCGACAATTCGGAAGTGTTATACGGCGGTGGTGCCCGTGCTTTGGGCATGAATCGTCGGGGCAATCGTTTGGCCTTATACAACAGAGCCCATTATGGTTATGAAACCCGAGCCGAATTGATGAACTTTTGTATCCCACTGGTTTTGTCTTCCAAATTATACGCCGTACACTTCGACAATGCCGCGATTGGCTACTTGGATTTAGACAGCAAAAAGAACAATACGTTAGAATACGAAACCATTTCGGGACGAAAGACCTACCAAGTGATTGTAGGCGATACTTGGGACGATTTGATCTCCAATTATACCGATTTAACCGGAAAACAACCCTTACCGCCGAGATGGAGCTTTGGCAACTTCTCAAGTCGTTTTGGCTATCGCTCTCAGGAATCTTTAGAAGGAACGATTCGCAAATTTGAACAGGAAAACATTCCGGTCGATGCCGTTATTTTGGATTTATTTTGGTTCGGAAAAACCATAAAAGGCACTATGGGCAACCTCGATTGGGACACCGATAACTTCCCCAATCCCGAAAAAATGATGGCCGATTTGAATGCCAAAGGCATCAAAACCATTGTAATTACGGAACCTTTCATATTAACCACTTCCTCCAAATGGCAAGAAGCAGCCTCTCGAAATATCTTGGTACAGGACAAAGAGGGCAAACCGGCCACTTGGGATTTTTATTTCGGCAATACCGGTGTGGTTGACATTTTTAAACCCGAGGGCAAGCAATGGTTTTGGAAGGTATACCAACGACTCATCAATCAGGGCGTTGGTGGTATGTGGGGCGATTTGGGCGAACCCGAAGTATTTCCGTCTAAAGTCATTACCGCAGCCGGCAAGGCCGACGAAGTACACAATATTTACGGACATCATTGGGCGCAATTAATCGCCGAAGGGTACCAAAAAGATTTCCCTAACCAACGTCCTTTTATTCTGATGCGCGCCGGCTATTCGGGTTCACAGCGATTTGGGATGATTCCGTGGAGCGGCGATGTTTCTCGCAGTTGGGGCGGCCTACAATCGCAAATGGAAATTTCTCTGCAAATGGGAATGCAAGGCTTGGCGTACATGCATTCTGATTTGGGCGGATTTGCCGGCGATTACAACGATAACGAGTTGTATTTGCGCTGGTTGCAATACGGTGTTTTCAACCCGATTTTCCGTCCGCATGCACAAGAGGAAGTCGCTTCAGAAATTGCACGAAAAGACATCGTTACTTTGGCTAAAGCCAAAAAAGCAGTGGAACTACGTTACCAACTATTGCCGTACAATTACACGTTGGCTTTCGACAACAACCAAAAAGGAACACCGTTCATGCGACCGTTATTCTTTGAAGAACCAAACAATGAAAAATTGCTCAACGAAAAGGAAAGTTACCTTTGGGGTGATGCCTTTTTAATCAAACCGATTACCAAAGCCGGTGTCACGACAACCCAAGTCTATTTTCCGAAAAGCAGCAATTGGTTCGATTTTTATTCGGGTAAAAAATACGCCGCCGGTTCGACCGAAACTATAACGGTAGCCGAAACTTCGATTCCGACTTTCGTGCGAGGCGGTAGTTTTGTGCCGATGATTGAGACGATTCAGAACACTACAAAATATTCCCTTAACAAGTTCAACTTGCATTTTTATTTTGATGCCACCGTAAAAACGTCGACCGGAAAAGTATACCACGACAACGGCGAAACACCGCAAGCTTTTGAAAAAGGGCAGTACGAACTATTGTATTTCAACAGCAATAACAATGGCAAAGAATTGATGCTGAAATTCACTTCAACCGTTGGTAAAAACTACAGTGCGACTGACAAAAATGTGACGGTACTCGTGCACAACATCAAGGCCAAACGTGTTTTTGTTAACGGACAAGAAGCAAGCTTCAAAACCACCGACGAAACTTTATCCCTTTCGGTAACCTGGAAAAAAGGCGCAGCGCCCGAAATTAAAATTGAATACTAAACCTATGAAAAATATCCTCCTTACCCTATCGGCTTCGCTCCTATTGTTGGGTTGTAATTGTACCAAAGAAACAGTAAAAAAAGAAGCTCCGACCACTCAAACGCCATTTGTTTGGGAAAGTGCCAATGTCTATTTTCTTTTAATTGACAGATTTCAAAACGGAAATCCCAACAACGATAACATCATCAACCGTAACAAACCTACCGGAAAACTTCGTGGTTTTGAAGGCGGCGATATCCGCGGGGTGATTCAAAAACTCGACGAAGGCTATTTCACCAATTTAGGCATCAATGCCATTTGGATGACACCGGTGGTAGAACAAATTCACGGTTCGGTAGATGAAGGCACCGGAAACACCTATGGTTTTCACGGGTATTGGACTAAAGATTGGACCGCTGTCGACCCGAGTTACGGCACCAAAGAAGATCTGAAAGAGTTAATCGAAAAAGCACACGCCAAAGGCATCCGAATTTTATTAGACGCGGTTATCAATCACACCGGACCGGTTACGGAACTCGACCCCGTTTATCCGAGCGATTGGGTTCGGACTTCGCCTAAATGTACGTATCAATCGTATGATACCTACATCAATTGCACCTTGGTGGAAAACTTGCCCGATGTAAAAACCGAAAGCAATGCTAATGTGGCTTTACCGCCAATGCTGGCAGAAAAATGGAAAAAAGAAGGTCGCTACGACCAAGAAGTAGCCGAACTGGATGCTTTCTTCAAAAAAACCGGCTATCCGAGAGCACCGAAATATTACATCATGAAATGGCTTTCGGATTATATTACCGATTACGGTATAGACGGTTACCGGGTAGATACCGCCAAGCATACTACCGAAGACGTTTGGTCGGATTTTAAAAAAGTATGTGACTTGGCTTTTGCCGAATACAAAAAGAACAACCCGAAAAAAGTCTTGGACAACAACGGTTTCTTTACGGTTGGTGAGGTTTACGGTTACAATATCGGAGCCAAAAGACTTTACGATTTTGGCGATAAAAAAGTCGATTATTATGCCAATGGGTTTTCCGGTTTAATCAATTTCGATTTCAGAAATGAAGCCAAGATGGGTTACGAAGAATTGTTCTCTAAGTATGCCAACATTTTACAAAACGAGCTAAAAGGTCATACCGTCATGAACTACACGACTTCGCACGATGACGGGTATCCCTTCGACAAAAAAAGAGAACGCGTTTTTGAAGCCGGAACCAAATTGTTGCTGGCTCCGGGAATTTCACAAGTGTATTACGGCGATGAAACGGCACGTCCGTTGGATATTGAAGGCGCACAAGGCGATGCCACGTTGCGTTCGTTTATGAATTGGGATGATTTGCAAATCGACCGCATTAAAAACCAATTGTTAATGCACTATCAAGTATTGGGTATGTTCCGCAAAAACCATCCCGCTGTGGGCGCCGGCGTTCACCAAATGATTTCAGCTTCGCCCTATGTATTCAGCCGAAGTTATACCAGCGGAAATTTCAGCGACAAAATAGTGGTAGGTTTGGATTTACCCAAAGGGAAAAAAGAAATCGCTGTGGGGACCATTTTTGCCAATGGCTCTAAAGTCAGAGACACGTATTCGAACACGGAAGCTACCGTGGAAAACGGAAAAGTGACTTTAGAAACCAATTTTACCTTAGTTTTGTTGGAGAAACTATAATCATGCTCAAAATAGGTCATCGCGGTGCGAAAGGCCATGCGCCCGAAAATTCGTTGGTCTCTTTCCAAAAGGCTATAGAATTGGGCGTGGATATGATTGAGTTGGATGTCCGACTCAGTTTGGATAAAGTTCCGATAGTTATCCATGATGAAACCATTGACCGAACCACTTCGAAAACCGGATTGGTAACTGATTACAGTGCCAAAGAATTACGACAAGTAGACATTCCTACTTTACTAGATGTATTTACATTGGTTAATAACCGTTGTGAAATTAATGTGGAACTCAAAACCTTTTCGGCTACGCAACCTGTTTTGGATTTGATAACCCAAAGCACCTTCGACAAAAGCAAAATCCTCATTTCCAGTTTCGATTGGAATGCCTTGCAGGAAATCCGTTTTCACGACGAAACCCTTAAAATAGGCGTGTTAACCGAAACTGATTTGGACTTGGCATTGGCTTATGCCAAATTCATCAAAGCCTACTCCATTCATCCTTACTTTCATTTACTAACGGCTGAAAATGCCGCAAAAATCAAAGAAAAAGGATTTAAAATTTTTCCGTGGACGGTAAATGAGCCCGAAGATATTACCTTTGTTATATCCTTAGGAGTAGACGGCATTATTACTGATTTCCCGGAAAGACTATGAACGCAAAGTATGACATTATCATTGTAGGCGGCGGCGCAGCCGGTTTTTTTACCGCTATCAATATCGCAGAGCAAAATCCGAAGCTGAAGATTGCCATACTCGAACGCGGCAAAAACGTATTGGAAAAGGTGCGTATTTCGGGCGGCGGACGTTGCAATGTGACCCATGCGTGTTTTGTGCCGAATGAGTTGGTCAAGTTTTACCCTAGAGGCGAAAAAGAATTGCGCGGTCCGTTTCATCAATTTTGCTCGGGTGACACCATTGAATGGTTTGAAAAACACGGTGTCGCATTAAAAATTGAAGATGACGGGCGCATGTTTCCTACTTCTGATTCCTCACAAACCATCATCGATTGCTTTTTGGGCTTAACCCGGAAACTAAAAATAGAAGTCTTAACCGGTCAAAGCGTTCAATCGCTTTTTCATGGGGAAAACTTTTGGAAAGTCGAAACCCATCACGAGACTTTTTCGTGCCAAAAAGTAGTACTGACTGCGGGCAGCAACCCTAAGATTTGGGAGCTGCTTGCCGGCATGAACCATACGATTGTCCCTCCGGTGCCATCGTTATTTACCTTTAATATCAAAGATGCCCGCATCAAAGATTTGATGGGTGTTTCGGCTTTAGCTCATGTGAGAGTCAAAGGCACCAAATTAGAAGCTTCAGGACCATTATTGATTACGCATTGGGGAATGTCAGGACCGGGAATTTTGAGGCTTTCGGCATGGGGCGCCCGACTATTGGCAGAGAAAAACTATCAATTTGTATTGGAAGTCAATTGGCTTAACGACATTACTGTTGAGGAAGCGATGGAAACGCTAAAAGAACTCAAACAAGAACATGCCAAGAAAGCAGTGAGTAAAAAATCGCCTTTCAAGTTTCCCAATCGGCTGTGGGAAAGTTTGGTGTTGGCTTCCGGCATTTCAAACGAAACCAAATGGGCTGATTTGTCGAAAAAGCAACTGACCGATTTGGCCAACCAACTCACCCATGCCCATTTTCAGGTGAACGGTAAAAGCACCTTCAAAGAAGAATTTGTAACGGCGGGTGGCATCGATTTACGGGAAATTAATTTCAAAACGATGGAAAGTAAATTACACCAAAACCTCTACTTTGCCGGAGAAATTGTCAATATCGACGCCATTACGGGCGGATTCAACTTTCAGAACGCTTGGACCGGCGGATTTATAGTAGCTCATTCCATTACAGCATCATGAAAAAGATTATCTTATTAGTAGCCCTGTTCCCGTTATTGGTGAGTTGTGGCTCCTCAAAATCAAATGATTATCAACTGACTAAAAACTATATTCCGGACAATCCTGCGTTGTACCGGACTATTGTTAAACAAGACAGCATTTTCTTTGATGCTTACAATCATTGCGACACAAAATTTGAAGTCTATGCTGATTTCTACACGGAGGACATCGAGTTTTACCACGATCAAGGCGGTTTATCCCATTCGAAAAAAGACATCCTCGAAGGAACCCAAAAACACATTTGTGGTAAAGTCACGCGAGCGCTTGTTCCCGGTAGCATAGAAGTGTATCCTATTAAAGAGTATGGCGCTGTAGAGATTGGTCTTCATTCTTTCAGCAACACTACCAATCCGCCCGATGAACCCAAAAAAGTGAGTCGCTTTACCATTTTTTGGAAACAAATTAATGGGAAATGGAAGATAGCCAAAGTGGTAAGTTTACATTAAAAATTTTCTTATGATTTTGAAGTAGTTAATTCTGAATCAGTTAAATTTGAATTTCAAATAACTGACTTATGAAACAACTTCTACTTCTTTTCCTTTTTACTGTAACGGCCAATGCCCAATTTCAAACGGCTTATCCTCCATTAGAAGTGTGTGATGACAACAATGACCAATTTGCTGTTTTTGATTTGACGCAGTTAAATTCGACCATTTTGGCTACTGTGAACCCGACTGATTATACCCTAACGTATCATGAATCTTTTGTAGCTGCTCAAAACAATACCGGCATCATTACAACACCCAATAGTTTTGTAAACACCGTTGCGGCAATCCAAACCATAGGCATTAGAATTCTAAACAATTCAACGAGCGTAGTCAATATCTCAACCGTAGATATTCGCGTTTTGCCCATACCGGTAGCCAATCCCGGAGAACTTTTCTTTTGTGATCCCACGGAGTTGGCTATCTATAATTTGGAACAGGCTGATCTGATGATAAGTAATGGTAATACCAACGTCGTTATTACCTATTATGATACTTTGACCAATGCTCAATTAGGTGTTAACCCCTTGCCAGCCGTATACATTCCTATAGTTAATCCGGGGACACAAACGCTATTTGCCCGAGTAGAAAGACCGGAAACCGGGTGTTTTGCGATTACTACATTAACTTTGAATACGCAAAATTGCTTTGAAAACTGCCAACCGCCAACGAATTTGACAGCTACCTCGATAACCAATTCCACTGTTACGCTCGGTTGGACTAGCCCGGGCACCAGCAGCACCTGGGAAGTACTCGTGCTTCCGATTGGTTCTCCCAATCCAACATCGGCAACCAACGGTATTTTTACACAAACCAATCCCTTTACGATTACCGGACTCAACCCACAAACCTGCTATTTGTTTTTTGTAAGAGCCGTTTGTGCCAATACCATAAACGGAACTTGGAGTAGTGCTCTCGAATTTTGTACTTATGATTGTACAAACAATGGAATGTGTCCCGAAAGTTTAACATTGGTTTCCTTTTTAGACATCAATAATAACGGCAGTAAAGATGTAGGTGAAAGCGGGATTGATATTGGGCATTTCGAATATGAAATTAATAACTCCGGAACAACGCTTTTCGGCTATCCTGATCATGGTGTTTTTTACATTTTTGATACCAATCCCACGAATTCCTATGACATAGCTTACTCGTTTAATACAGAATATGCGGCCTATTTCAATTCGGCAACAGCCTACACCAACATTACGTTACCTACAGGAAGCGGCAGCAATACGCTCTACTTCCCTATCCTACAGACTCAAACTCTAAACGATTTAGAAGTACGAATAACTCCAAACGGAAATCCAAGACCGGGGTTTACGTACGGTATTACCCTAGCCTATAAAAACAAAGGAACTGAAACAGTAAATACAGGAACCATTTCTTTTACAAAAAGTCCGGTAGTTTCTATAGTGAGTGTTTCGGAAACCGGCACTATTGCAACGGCTTCCGGTTTTGAGTATACCTTCAGCAATTTGTTGCCAAATGAAGAGCGTTATATTTATATCCTAATGCAAGTTCCCACGATTCCAACGGTGTCATTAGGAGACATAGTAACCCATGCGGTGAGCATAGAACCATTGATTGGCGATGCTTTTCCAAACAATAACAACGCCGGTTTATCACAAACTATTGTGGGTTCCTACGACCCGAATGATAAGGCCGAATCGCATGGCGGCAGGATTGTTTTTGATGATTTTACCTCCGATGATTATTTGTATTACACTATTCGGTTTGAAAATACCGGAACCGCTGAAGCCGAGTTCATTCGGGTAGAAGATGTTCTCGATGCCGATTTAGACGAAACCACTTTTGAAATGCTTGCTTCGAGCCATACCGTAAATACCCGACGTGCCGGCAGCCAACTGACTTGGCATTTCTATAACATTAATTTACCGCCAACAGCCACCAATCCAAACGACAGTCACGGTTATATCCATTTCCGTCTCAAACCAAGAGCGGGCTATGTCATTGGAGATATTATTCCGAATACAGCTTCGATTTTCTTTGATTACAACCCGCCTATTGTGACCAATACCTTCAACACGGAATTTGTTGAAAGTTTAGGTGTACCCCATTTTGATCAGGATACTATTCTATTGTATCCGAATCCGGCGGATGAAATGATTACCCTATCGAACACCAATGCGTCTCAAAGTATAAAATCGATAGTTATCTATGAAATTACGGGTAAACGAATTTACAACGCTTCCAATGTCTTGTCAAATGAAGTCAGCATCAATAGTTCGAATTTCGCTAAAGGCTTGTATTTGCTGGAAGTGATGACTGACACCCATCAGAAAATAACCAAAAAGCTAATTATTAAGTAGATACCGTTTTAAACCAACTAAAATTTAAACTATATTTGATAGTTCAAAAACCAACCCATATGAAAAAACAACTACTCTTCTTTTTAATTTTAGTATCTTCATTTGCCTCAAGTACATTGGCGCAAACCACTTGCGGGGATACTTTTACGGATCCCGGTGGTCCCAATGCCAATTACGCCAACAATACCGATTTCACACAAACAATCTGTCCCTCCAGCTCGGGAGATGCGATAACTGTAACTTTTACGGCTTTTAGTATTGAGGCAAACTGGGATGCTTTGTACGTCTTTGACGGAAACTCCATTGCGGCACCACAAATTACCAGTACCAATCCTGCAGGAAATGTACCCGGTGGACTAGCCGGAGGTTTTTGGGGAACCACAATTCCCGGGCCGTTAACCTCATCCAGTCAAGACGGTTGTTTAACTTTTAGATTCCGAAGTGACGGAACAATTAATCAATCGGGGTGGATTGCGAATGTTACTTGCGGCATCCCGCCAACTTGCCCGAAACCTACAGCGCTTACTATTTCTAATGTGGAACCTACAAGTTTTGTCTTGGGATGGCTAAACAATAGTAATGCTACTGCTTGGGAATATTACATCGTTCCTGCGGGAAGTCCGCAGCCTACGGCCAACTCCACCGGCGTAGTCGTTTCAGTTAATCCAATTGTTATCACCGGTTTACTCCCTTCTACTTGCTACAATGTATATGTTCGTGCGCTTTGCTCTGAAACCGATTGGAGTACTTGGTCGGTGGCCGCATCAACATGTACTACTGCACTACCACCGGGTTGTGGAGGGCAGTTTTTTGATAATGGCGGGCCTAATGCTAATTATGCCGCCAGCTCTGATAACGTTTACATCATTTG
This sequence comes from Flavobacterium sedimenticola, assembly GCF_030053345.1. GTDB lineage: Bacteria > Bacteroidota > Bacteroidia > Flavobacteriales > Flavobacteriaceae > Flavobacterium > Flavobacterium sedimenticola. The sequence goes on along the minus strand of NZ_JASGBP010000001.1, from coordinate 780,590 downwards.
TCCTGCTAATCCCGGAGAGATTGTGACCGTTGTTTTTTCGGCTTTTGACACTGAGGCCAACTGGGATGCGCTCTACGTTTTTGACGGAAGCTCTATTGCAGCCCCTCAAATTGCAAGCAGTAACGGAGCCGGAAATGTTCCGGGTGGTTTACCCGGAGGCTATTGGGGAACTACAATCCCGGGACCGTTTACGTCAACAAGTCCGGATGGCTGTTTAACTTTCCGCTTTAGAAGTGACCCAACTTTAAACAGACCGGGTTGGGTTGCTAATGTAACTTGCGCCCCCGATGCCGATAAAATTGTTTTAGTGGCCTTTGTCGATAGTAACAATAACGGAACTAGAGATGTGGGTGAAAACCTATTCCCTCATGGGAATTTCATCTACCAGGTTAATGATTCGGGTACCAATATCGATGGTTATTCTCCTTCAGGGCAATTTTCGATTTACGACAGTGAACCAACGAACACCTATGACATCAGTTATCAAATTTTACCGGAATACCAAGCCTACTATGCGGCAACCGGTAACACCTACAGCAACATCAATATTCCGGTGGGAAGCGGGCCTCAAATCTTATATTTCCCGGTAACCTTGACCCAACCTTACAACGATGTATCGGTAGTTGTCACCGGAGTTACAGCCCCAAGACCGGGTCTTACTTACCTGAACAAAATTACGTACAGAAATACGGGCGTAACTGCCACCAACGGAACGTTGGCCTTTACCAAACCGACTCCGATAACAATAACCAATGTCAGCCAAACCGGAACCACAAACAATACGGCCGGATTTACGTATAACTTTACCAATCTGTCGCCCAACGAAACCCGAACTATTTTTGTAACCATGAATGTGCCTGCGGTACCTACGGTGAATGCCAACGACTTATTGACAGCGAGCGCCTCCATTACCGCTCCGTCCGGAGATATCAATTTGGCCAACAATACCAGTACCAATTCCCAGATTGTGGTGAATTCATGGGATCCGAATGATAAGATGGAAGCACACGGCGACAAGATTCCGATTAACCAATTCACCGCCAATGATTATTTGTTCTATACCATCCGATTCCAAAACAACGGAACGGCCAGTGCCATCGATATTCGCATTGAGGACTTGCTGGATGCCCAATTGGACGAAACCAGTGTGCGTATGGTAAGCGCCAGTCATAATTACACCATGACGCAAGTAGACAATCATTTGGTGTGGGAATTCAGAAACATCTATTTACCCTCATCCATTGTAAGTGCAACCGCCAGCACCGGATACGTACAGTTTCAGGTAAAAGTAAATCCGGGCTTCCAATTGGGTGATTTGATACCGAACAACGCATCAATTTATTTCGATACCAATCCGGCCATCGTCACCAATACCTTTACGACTAAGTTTATCAATGCATTGAGCACTGCCGATTTTGATGATCGAAACTTGGTGATGTATCCAAACCCGGCTAATAACCAAGTCCAAATTGCACTTGCCAACACTTCAGAACCACTTCAGAAAATTACATTTTATGATGTCGTTGGAAAAGTGGTAAAAACCGTGACGGCTAACACCAACAACGTAACCGTAGATGTTTCCGATTTGTCACGAGGCCTTTACATGGTGGAAATAAGTACCGAAAACCATTCGGGTACCCTTAAAAAATTAATGATTCAATAGCCAAATGATACCAAAAAGCCCGACTTGTAAGTCGGGCTTTTTTTATCTATTCAGCCACCAAATCGAAGCATTCAACACCGTGGCAAAACTGACCCAGGCCAAATACGGAATCAATAACATACCGGCTGTTTTATCAATCTTTCGAAATTGATGATAGGTTTCGTATATCAGCAACCACAGTAACACAATTTCAATCAAAGCCAACAGTGGATTTTGCATCCCAAAGAAAAGAAATGACCATAGCGCATTTAACGCCAATTGCGTGATAAAAAACAAAAAGGCCTTTTTCACGGCAGTTTCCTCGGTTTCAATTCGATTCCAAATCATACCACCGGCTATACCCATCATCAAATAAAGTACCGTCCAAACCGGAGCAAAAACAGCATTCGGCGGGTTAAAAACCGGCTTCACTAAAGTGGGATACCAAGTTGCAATACTTTCACGGGTTACCATGCCCGATAAATAACCAACCGCTAAACAAGTAAAAACAACTACGGCAATTCTTAAGAACTTTTGCATATTTTGTTTAAATTTTTGTCAAATATACTAAACAAAAAGAAAATCTTTTCCAAAAAAAAAGTATCTTTGCTTTGTCGGATACCTTTTCACCCGACATTACTAAATTTTCATCTATGCTATCCGAAAAGGATTTTATTGCCAAACCAACCGTTACGGAAATCGAAAACGGAAGTTTTCAATGGAGCGCTCCCAGCAACATCGCCTTAGTAAAATATTGGGGTAAAAAAGAAAATGTTCATAGGATTAACTCCATAACCTCGGAACAAATTCCGGCCAATCCTTCGATTAGTTTTACGTTAGATCATTGTAAAACCATCACCCTATTGGATTTCAAAAAAAAAGAAAACCGCAACAATTTTTCATTCGACTTGCTTTTCGAAGGCCAACCCAAAGAAGAGTTCAAACCTAAAATTCAAAAGTTTTTGGAGCGAATTGCCCTCTATTGTCCGTATTTAAAAGACTATCATTTTACCATAGCTACCCAAAATACGTTTCCGCACAGTTCCGGAATCGCCTCTTCCGCCTCAGGTATGGCGGCATTGGCCATAAACATCATGAGTTTGGAAAAAGCATTGTATCCCGACATGACCGAAGATTTCTTCTACCAAAAAGCGTCCTTTTTGGCTCGCTTAGGTTCGGGCAGTGCTTGCCGAAGTGTAAAAGGCAAAGTCGTGATTTGGGGCCATCACGCGGAAATTGACGGCAGTTCAGATATTTACGGTGTGGAATTACCAACGCGCCTACACGCCAACTTCAAAAACTACCAAGACACGATTTTGTTGGTCGACAAAGGAGAAAAAGTCGTTTCAAGTACGGTAGGCCATAACTTAATGCACAACCATCCGTTTGCGGAACAACGCTTTGCACAGGCGCACAACAACCTAAGCACCATCAAAAAAGTGCTGGAAAACGGCAACTTAACCGAGTTCATCCAATTGGTAGAAAGCGAAGCCTTAACACTGCACGCCATGATGATGACGTCGTTGCCTTATTTCATCCTGATGAAACCCAATACGTTGGAAATCATCAACAAAATTTGGCAATTCAGAACTCAAACCCAAACTCCGGTTTGTTTTACCTTGGATGCCGGTGCCAATGTACACGTTTTATATCCCGAAAACGTTAGAGAAACCGTTTTGCAATTTATTCAGGACGAATTAGTTGGCTATTGTCAAAATGGTCAGTATATTTGTGATCAAATTGGCGAAGGAGCCATAAACCTTAGCGTATAAAAATATGAAAGGACCCCTATTTTATTCAAAAATTCTTCTCTTTGGAGAATACGGAATCATCAAAGACTCCAAAGGTTTATCCATCCCGTACAACTTTTACAACGGCGCGCTCAAAGTAGACGAAAACCCGTCGGAAGAAGCGCTGAAATCCAACGCCAGTCTGCGTCGTTTTGTAACCTATTTACAAGAGTTGCAAAACAACCAACCCGAGTTGGTCACTTTTAATATGGAAGCTTTACAAGCCGATGTAGCCCGCGGCATGTATTTCGACTCCAGTATTCCGCAAGGCTATGGCGTAGGCAGTAGCGGCGCCTTGGTAGCGGCAGTATACGACAAATATGCCAACGATAAAATCACCGTTTTGGAAAACCTGACGCGTGAAAAGTTGTTGCAACTTAAAAATATCTTTGCCCAAATGGAATCGTTTTTCCACGGCAAAAGTTCGGGTCTCGATCCGCTCAACAGCTATTTGAGCATCCCGATTCTCATCAATTCCAAAGACAACATCGAAGCAACCGGCATTCCTTCTCAAAGCACTAACGGCAAAGGTGCTGTCTTTTTACTCGACTCCGGTATCGTAGGCGAAACCGCACCGATGGTGCAAATTTTTATGGAAAACCTCAAAGAGGAAGGCTTCCGTAAAATGCTCAAAAACCAATTCGTGAAATACACCGATGCCTGTGTGGAGAACTTTCTGCATGGTGATATGAAATCGCTTTTTGCCAATACCAAACAGTTGTCCAAAGTCGTGCTCAATCATTTTAAACCCATGATTCCCGAGCAATTTCACGGCGTTTGGCAACGCGGCATCGAAACCAACGATTACTACTTAAAATTGTGCGGTTCGGGCGGCGGCGGTTATATCCTCGGATTTACCGAAGATTTGGAAAAAGCCAAAGCATCGCTCAAAGACTATAAACTCGAAGTAGTTTATCAGTTTTAATGCCTCATTCATGTTAAGCCGAAAAACAAAGCACACCCTACTGAAAATTGTCAGTATGTTTTCTGTGGTGCGCGGCTATAACATTCCCATTATTGTATTGGCACAATACTTATCGGCTATCTTTATCCTGGCACCCGAAAATAAAAGAGCACTCGAGGTGCTACTCGATTTTAACTTATTCATCATAGTACTGGTTTCCTCGCTTACCATCGCTTCGGGCTACATTATCAATAACTTTTACGACAGCAAAAAAGACCTAATCAATCGGCCCAACAAATCGCAGCTCGATCGCTTGGTGAGCCAAAAAACCAAATTGCAGGTGTATTTCTCCGTCAATTTTATTGTATTCCTATTGGCTTTTTTCGTATCGCTGCGCGCCGTACTGTTCTTCTCCGCCTATATTTTCCTCATTTGGTTTTATTCGCACAAACTCAAAAAAATAACCGTTATCGGCAACTTAACCGCAGCCTTCCTGGCCGTACTGCCGTTTTTTGCCATATTGCTGTACTATAAAAATTTATACCCGCAAATTTTTGCACACGCTACGTTTTTATTCCTGCTCATTCTCATCCGAGAGATGATTAAAGACTTAGAAAACCTCAAAGGCGATATTGCCAACGATTACCAAACCATACCGGTGCTCTATGGCGAAACTTTTGCCAAAAAAATCATCACACTACTCACCTTTTCCACCATCGTGCCCATTTATTACCTGGTCGAAGTTTTCGAAGTAGGCTACATGGACATTTATTTCTACATCAGCATGATTGTGCTGATTTTCTTCTTGCAAAAACTGTGGCAATCGGCCACCAAACCCGATTACCTCAAACTCCACAATATCTTGAAATTCCTGGTCGTTTCGGGTGTTTTCTGCATCGTACTCATCAATCCGTCGGTACTCATCCACGGCAAAAAAATAGTAGAAACCATGGTCCGTTAGGAGCGAATAGTTCGGGCAATTGCTACACCCTATTCCCGCCATCCGCATTACACGGTAATCGCTGCTGTCGGGGCTAACAACAATCCGTGGCTTTGTTCCCATTAAAACCGTATCTTTGCCCTAAATTAAGAATGTATGAACAAGAAGGATGGCAACAAAAGAGGCGGCTCGCGACCAAACAGTGCGCGCCCTAATTCGAATAAGCCTAAGCCGCCGATGCCGAAACGCTCGCAAAAACCGAAAAAGAACACCACTCTAGCGGCTGAAGGCGATGCCAAAAAACCGCAAAAAACTGGTAAACCGGTTAACAATATCCCGAAACCGTTGAAATCCGACGATATTCGTTTAAACAAATACATTTCCAATTCGGGTGTTTGCTCGCGTCGCGATGCTGATATTTACATCCAATCGGGGAATGTAAAAGTCAACGGCGAAGTGATTACCGAAATGGGCTATAAAGTAAAACCGGGCGATGTCGTAAACTTCGACGGCACGGTGTTAACCCCCGAACGCAAAGAGTATATTTTACTCAATAAACCGAAAAACTTCACGACGTCTAACGAAGACGATGCCGATCACCGCAATGTACTCGAATTAGTACGCGCCGCCACCAAAGCCAAAATTCAGCCTATTGGCCGTATGGATAAAAACACTACCGGATTGTTGGTATTTACCAACGATACCGATATGATTCGCAAGTTCAGTTTACCCAATCAAAAGTCTTTTAAAATTTACCAGGTGTCTTTAGACCGCAACTTAAAGTTTGAAGATTTGGAGAAAATTGCCGGCGGTGTAACGCTCGACGGTCACCGATTGTTTATTGATGAAATCTCGTATATCGATGGCGAACCAAAAACTGAAATCGGGTTAAAGCTCCGCACGCCTAACGTAAAAGTAGTACGCGCCATCTTTGAAAGTTTTAAATACGACGTACTCAAAATAGACCGCGTCGCTTTTGCCGGATTAACCAAAAAGAATTTGCCTCGCGGCAATTGGCGTTTCTTAACCGAGCAGGAAATCATCAATTTGAAAAATATATAAGTACCTTTACAAAAATCCCAAATCCTTGGGATTTTTTATTTCTAACACCATGGCAACAGAAAAAAACTTAGCAATTGCACACCTTTGGTTTGACGCTTTTAACGCGCATAACCTCGAAAAGCTCCTGTCGTTGTATGACGACGAAGCACAACATTTCAGCCCGAAACTCAAAATCCGTCAACCCGAAACCAACGGTTTGGTCACCGGAAAAGAAGCCTTACGCACTTGGTGGCAAGACGCTTTCGACCGATTGCCGACCTTGCATTACAAAGTCACTTCACTCACTGCCAATCCGGATCGGGTTTTTATGGAATACATCCGAACAGTAGCCAACGAACCCGATATGTTAGTGGCCGAAGTCCTCGAAATTAAAGACGGTTCCATCATCGCTTCAAGAGTGTATCACGGATAATTTATCATTCTGTTAACAAATCAATGGCAAAAAAACCGATAGTTTTACTTTACCTAAACCATAGCTCATGAAAAAAATAGTTTCTCTTGTAATCGTAGCCGCTGCAACCCTGTTGTTGTACAGCTGTAAATCGGAACCAAAAACCGGCAACATCGACCAAATTGCCCAAGACTATTTTAACGATAAAAATGCTTTTAATCCGCTGGAAGCGACACAAAACGGCCAAAGTCAATTTAATGATAAATTGGTTTTTGAAATGACCGACTCTCATCGCAAAAAGCAGGCGGTTTTTTTTGACAAATACGAAAAAGAGCTGGCTACCATCGATACGACTTCGCTCACTGACGAGCAAAAAAACAGCTATGACATTATCCGTTGGGAAATTACTATAGGCAAAGATTTGCTGCAACAAAATGCGAATCTGACGCCCATTCATCAGTTTTGGGGAACCCATTTAACCATGGGCCAATTTGCCAGTGCCGAAAGTTCACAACCCTTCAAAACCGAAAAAGACTACCGCGATTTTCTGAAAAGAATGGACACGTACACGATTTGGATTGATTCCGCTATTGTGTACATGAAAAAGGGAATACAGGAAAAAGTAGTCTTGCCGAAAGCATTAACCGAAAAGGTGATTCCGCAGTTCGAAGACATCATTACGCCTAGAGTGGAAGACAATTTGTACTATTCGGCCTGTAAAAAATTCCCGGCCGATTTCAGCGCTGTGCAAAAGAAAGAACTGTCGGAAGCATACGCCAATCTGATTAATCAAAAACTCACGCCGCAATTCCGTAAAATGATTGCCTTTTTGAAAGACGAATACTTGCCGGCCGGAAGAACGACAAGCGGCATAGGCAGTATTAAAGGCGGTAACGAATTGTATAAAGTGTATGTCAAACAATGGACCACCACCAATAAAACCCCTGAAGAAATTCATCAATTAGGATTACAAGAGGTGGCACGTATTAAAGCCGAGATGGAGAAAGTGAAATCCCAAGTGGGTTTCAAAGGCACTATCATTGAATTTTTCGACCATGTGCGCAACAATCCGAAACTTAAGCCGTTTACAAAACCGGAAGAAGTGATTGCCAACTTTGAGCGCATCCACAAAATTATTGAACCCAATGTAAATAAGTTCTTCTCGTTACAACCTAAAACACCGTTTCAAATCAAACGCACGGAAGCATTCCGTGAAAAATCGGCGAGTGCCGAATACGTACAAGGTTCGGCAGACGGAAGCCGCCCGGGCACTTTCTACGTTCCGATTCCCGATATTGCCGCGTACAATATGTATGGCGATGAAGATTTGTTTTTGCACGAAGCCATTCCGGGACATCATTTCCAAATTTCGTTGCAACAAGAAAACGAACAATTACCCGATTTCAGAAAGTTTAACTGGTTTGGCGCCTATGGCGAAGGCTGGGCTTTGTACACCGAAAGTTTGGGGAAAGAATTGGGCTTGTATACCGATCCTTACCAATATTTCGGAATGTTAGGTAATGAAATGCACCGTGCCATTCGCTTGGTAGTCGACACCGGAATTCATGCCAAAGGATGGACCCGCGAACAAGCCATACAATATTCCTTAGAAAACGAAGCGGAAAGCGAAGCCAGTATTACCGCTGAAGTAGAACGCTACATGGCAATTCCCGGGCAAGCGTTATCGTATAAAATAGGTCAATTGAAAATACTGGAACTTCGTAAAAAGGCCGAGGAAAAAATGAAAGACCGCTTTGATATTAAAGTCTTCCATCAAAAAGTATTAGAATCGGGCGTGATGCCGTTAGCGCTTTTGGAACAGAAAGTAAACCGTTGGATTGCCGATGAAAACTAAGCAAAAAGCCTATCCGTTTGGATAGGCTTTTTTTAATTGGTGATATTGCTTTCGAGCTTGTTAAAATCGATAGTATGACCGTTGACATCAAAAAACTCATAGGTATATTTTAGCTTCCCGTCCACTTCATCAATTTTAATTAACATTTGATAAAATCCTTGACTCCATTCGACCACTATATGGTACTGATAATCTCCTACGCCGAAACTACTGGGCAGATTACTGGTATACAGTAACTTTTTAGATTTTAAATTGAGTGTCGTGATTTCAAAGTTTTCATATTCGCCCATTTCATTGTCATCCACTTTCTTGCCTAAATAATTGATACTGGAAACCGCTTTGGCATTTTTCATTTTCTCTTTGCCTTTGTTGTAATCGTCCTTGATGGAAAAAATGACATCCTTTAAGGCACTCTTCCCGGCATTGACTAAAGAAAACCGAATTTGATGATGGTACATCAGTTTGTGTACCTTTTTGTTGCCTTCTTCCACCGTGCTGTTTTCACTCAAATCGTTATCCACAATTTCAACTATGGGAATGTTTTGACCCGGAGCCAGCGTAAAAGCATCAAACTTGTGGCTTTTTAATTTTTGCTCGGCTTCATCGACAATTTTATCTTTTTCTACAATCTCGGCGTTTAATACTTCAATTTGCTTGATGGCTTCTTCTAATTGTTTCTGCTTTTCGGCCGACATGGAATTCGCGTTGTTTCTGTACAGCAAATAGCCGGATAATGCCAATAAAACAAAACCAATAATCGCCAAAACCACAGTTATCATAAGCTTTTTCCCTTTCATTAGAATAAAAGATTTACATCAAATTATCATTGACGATGTAAAAATAAAGGAATTTTCAAGATTTAACAGTTTCAAAAACAACAAACTGTAAACATATTATTAACCAATAGTAAAGCATAAAAAAGCCCTAACGAACGTTAGAGCTTTTGTGCTTGTGAATACAGCCAAAACACTAAAGCTTTATATTTTACTGTTTCAGCAAAACAAAAAGTTCTCCCGGTATAGTAGGTTCAATCGGAGCAGGATTATTAGCTCCCACTGTTTTTAATGCATCCCAAATAATTCTAACTTCTATAGCCTCTTGTCCAGCGACATTAGTCTTTCTTACAATCAAAAACCCAGAATTATTAGTTGATTCTTCAACAATCCCTAATCTCAGTGCTTTCTCGTTTGGTAAACAGTCTTGACAACCAGGATCCCCTTGAACTAAAACAGTATTTCCATCTATACTATACTTCCATCCGTTTGAATGAAAAATATTTAAATTAGAAAGCGTATTTGATTTTTCTATTCCGTTTTCAATGTATTGATATTCCCCAACCAATAAATCTTCACGAAACCTGTTATTTGCCGGCGATGACATTACCTGCTTACGAAAAATTATTTTAAGAGAAGCTGTCCCTTCAGAATAAAGATAGGTTCCTTCAAAAGTATTTAATAAGTTCTGAATGTCTTTGTAATATACTCCTGTTGCATTTTCCCCATTTTGCTGGGAAATGTCAATTGTTTGTGCTTTACAACTAGACGTTAATAGTAACACAAATAATAATTTGATTGTAGTCTTCATAATCAATATTTTTAATTACAAGGGGTTGATTTTATATTTAACGTGAGAACTCAACCAATACTGAAGTCAACATAAGCTTTTCCCCTTTCATTGTAATAGAGGATTATTAAATCAAATCATTATCCTGCTATAAAAATAATCGAATTTTTAAAATCTAAAACATTCAAAAACAACAAACTGTAAACATATTATTAATCTATTTTAAAGCATAAAAAAAGTCCAAACTTTCGTTTGGACTTGCTGTGCGGGTGATAGGACTCGAACCTACACGCCTTGCGGCACCAGATCCTAAGTCTGGCACGTCTACCAATTTCGCCACACCCGCGGAGAATTGTGAGTGCAAATATAAATATTATTATCAATTATAAATGATGAATTATAAATTTTTTTGAATGTCTTTTAGTAATTTTGAAGCACAACAAAATTATACTATGGACACCATTAAACATTACGTTCAACAAAATAAAGAACGATTCATTTCTGAACTTATAGAACTTTTAAAAATACCATCGGTAAGTGCCGACAGCGCTTACGCTCAAGATGTCATCAATACGGCCGAAGCTGTGAAGACCAGTTTGGAAAAAGCGGGTTGCAATTTCGTTGAAATCTGCGAAACGCCCGGTTATCCTATTGTTTTTGGAGAGCACATCATCGACAAAACCTTACCCACTGTTTTGGTGTATGGCCATTACGATGTGCAACCGCCGGACCCGATGGAATTGTGGACATCACCACCATTTGAACCCGTGATCAAAACTACCGAAATCCATCCGGAGGGCGCTATTTTTGCCCGTGGTGCTTGCGACGACAAAGGCCAGATGTACATGCATGTCAAAGCCTTCGAATACATGATAGCCAACAACTGTTTGCCATGTAACGTCAAATTTATGATTGAAGGGGAAGAGGAAGTCGGCTCTAAAAGTTTGGGCTGGTTTGTAGAAAGAAACCAAGAAAAACTCAGCTGTGATGTGATTTTAATCTCCGATACCGGTATGATTTCCAACCAACAACCGTCTATCACAACAGGTTTGCGCGGCTTGAGCTATGTAGAAGTAGAAGTGACCGGACCGAACCGCGATTTACATTCCGGTTTATACGGCGGCGCGGTAGCCAATCCGATTAATGTGTTGACTAAAATGATTGCATCGTTACACGACGAAAACAACCATATAACCATTCCCGGTTTTTATGATAAAGTAGAAGAATTATCGGCCACCGAAAGAGCCGAGATGGCTAAGCGTCCCTACAGCGAAGACGCGTATAAAAAAGCATTAGACATTGAAGAGGTGTATGGTGAAACCGGCTACACTACTAACGAAAGAAACTCCATTCGTCCAACCTTAGACGTGAACGGTATTTGGGGTGGTTACACGGGTGAAGGCGCGAAAACCGTTATCGCCAGTAAAGCATACGCTAAAATTTCGATGCGTTTAGTTCCACATCAGGATTGGGAAGAAATCACCGAATTATTCCAAAAACACTTTGAAAGCATCGCTCCCAAAGCGGTAAAAGTAAAAGTTACCCCGCATCACGGCGGTCAAGGGTATGTTACGCCTATCGACAGCATTGGTTACCAAGCAGCGAATAAAGCGTACACCGAAACTTTCGGCGTTCAGGCAATTCCGGTACGTTCGGGTGGCAGTATTCCGATTGTAGCCTTGTTTGAAAAAGAATTGAAATCCAAAACCATCTTGATGGGCTTTGGCTTGGATAGCGATGCGATTCACTCGCCTAACGAACATTTCGGCATTTTCAATTATTTGAAAGGGATAGAAACGATACCGTTATTCTATAAATATTTTGTGGAACTATCCCGCTAAATACTAAAATCTGAAAAAATCCGTTTTATTGTAAAACGGATTTTTTTATGCTTATGAATCAAAAACGACTCATTTTCGGGATACTTGTTTTGTTCGTCATGCTTTTACAGAGCTGTAAAATTAACAAAACCATTAACCATCATCGGGAAGGCAAATGGGTATACAAAGACACCGTAAACGGGATTCGCTACAAATCCAAAGGGAGATACCGAAAAAGTATTGAAACCCGAACATGGCGGTATTATGAAAACCGAAAATTAGTCAAAACAGAACAATACCAAAACGGCATTTGCAATATAAAAACGTTCGACAACCGTGGACGAATTTCATCCACCGGTCAATCTATCATGGTAGAAGAGGCCGACGGAACCCATTGGTATATTGTGGGTGATTGGACTTTTTTCGATGCAAAAGGTCAAGTCATCGGCATCAAAAAATACGACAAAGGCGAGTTGCTGTCAGAGACTGAAGTCCAGGTTATTTCCAATCCATAAATTCTTTAGTGTTAAAAATCAACCCCTTAACGAAAGTTTCGCGTTTTGGCGTTATATTTGTATAAATCATCAATCAAAATCTTCCGAACTCGTTTCGGTGTAAAAATCAATCATCATGCTCAAACGTTTCTTCCTTCTTTGCTCCGGTGTCGACTGTGATATTGTGAACTCGTGTTCTAACGGAGAACAAAACAAATATGCCGGTATCGGCGCCACTGTTTTCTTTACCGCCGTCATGGCTTTTATTGCAGGCAGTTACGCGCTGTACACTGTTTTTGACAACCTTTACACGGCTATTTTCTTTGGCTTGATTTGGGGATTACTCATTTTCAATTTGGACCGTTTTATTGTTTCGACCATCAAAAAAAGGGAGCGTTTTTCAGACGAATTGATTCAGGCATCCCCGCGAATTATTTTGGCCGTGATTATTGCCATTGTGATATCAAAACCTTTGGAAATCAAAATCTTTCAAAAAGAAATTGAAGCGGTTTTATTGAAAGAAAAAAATGAATTGGCTATTGCCAATAAAAATCAGGTGACCCGTTATTTCAAAAATGATGTGGATAAAAACAAGACTGAAATCGACAGCTTGAAATCGGCTATCACCAAAAAAGAAAAAGAAGTAGCGACCCTTTACAATTCCTACATCACCGAAGCTGAAGGTACCGCCGGCACCAAAAAAATGGGAAAAGGTCCGATTTATAAAGAAAAACGCGCCGCTCATGACTTGGCGGTCCAACAACTCGATTCGTTAAAAGCAACCAATGCCAAAATTATAGCCGAAAAGGAAAGCAGAGCCCAAACCCTGCAGGCCGATTTGGATAAAAAAGTATCCGAGACGCAACCTGTAATTGATCGTTTCGATGGTTTGATGGCGCGCATTAATGCGTTGGGAAAATTGCCTTGGTTACCTTCGTTCTTTATCATTCTGTTGTTTTTAGCTATCGAAACCTCACCGATTTTTGCCAAATTACTATCGCCTAAAGGCGAATACGATTTAAAACAGGAAGAAGCCGAAATGGGTATCAAAAACGTGTTGGCCCAAAACCGCTACCAAAGCGACTTACAGCAAAAAACCGATGCGGCAATTTACGATAAAGTATATGCCGACATTCGCGACGATAAGGAATTGTACCAATACAAGAAAAAAGGCGCCATCGAATTGCTCAAGTTACAAGCCGATGGTTTTGTGGACAAACAAAAGAAGTCAATGTAAAAACAACCCTGAAAGAAAAGCAAAAAGGGAATCGTTAAGCATCATTTTAACGATTCCCTTTTCCTTTATTACTAATTCCCTATACTACATATGACTCAAAATCTCTTTCTTCAACGCATCGTATTCGCCTTGCAGAATGAGTCCGTTGTCCAATAATTTTTTGTACGACTGTAATTTTTCAAACAATTCGTCTTGTGATAATTCGGCTAAGCCCGATTTATCATCGGGAAATTGTTTTTCGTCGCGGTAACCCGATTGCGCTACCGGAATAATCTCGGCAAAATCGGTCACTTCTTCTGTAGCTACTTCTTCAATGATTTCGGGTACTTGAGTAAGCGGTACTTCCGCAACAACTTCAGCTGTTTCAGGTTGTTCTTGTACTATTGTTTCGGCTTTAGGATGTTTGAGTAAATCCAACTGCTCCTTGGCAAAAGTGTATAATTTTCGGGCTTGATTTTTCGGCAAATAATCTACCGTATGGGTCAAATCGGATTTGGTGGAAAATGTAAAATCGGCTCCCAAAATGCCTTCTTTTACAAAACTCGCTTCGATATCGTCCCAATCGTAATCGATAAACTCCATCGACAATCCCAGATTTTTGGGTTTGCATAAAATGATACGCTTGTTGGTTACCACAATACTGTCGGGGAAAATAGTCACGGCCGGTTTCTTTTGCACGGCAATATAGCCCACGGTTTCATTGGTCATCAGCAAGTTGTTTAATTTGCCTGTGATTTTCTCAATGGCTTTAGGATCTTGGTCTTCGTTGAGTATCTTCTTTAAATTATCTAACATGATTTATGGTTTTTGTTCGACACCAATTTTCTGCAAAAGTAATGCCTAATTCTCACTTTGAAGAATTTCGGATTGAATTTTTTTAGTCAAACTTTTGAAAACCAATTCATAAGAATCCCGAATCAATTCACGCATCATCGTATCGGAAACATCGCTGTTAAAAGCGACTGTATTCCAATGAATTTTGCTCATGTGATAACCCGGATTGACGGCATCGTATTCGGCTCGCAGTGCTTCATTTCGCTCGGGATTTCCTTTTAAATTGAGTGAAGGCGAACCTTTTTCCCATTCTTTCAAAGAAGTCAGGCAAAACATTTTACCGCCGACTTTAAACACCAACGTATCTTCATCAAACGGAAAGTGTTCGGTAACTCCTTTTTGGGAGAGACAGAATTCATAAAGTTGCTGAATATTCATTGTTTTTGATTTTTTCCTATTTCACCCAAATGAGTAAACTTGAATCCGGTTTCGTATTTCAATCCGTAACCCAACATTCGGTCCATTGAAGCATGTGCAAAAAGTATAATCCCTATGAGTTGTATAGTTTCGTTTGAAAAATACAATCCGGCTACATAAACCAAAACGGCTACACCACGATGATGAAAAAAATTATAACATCCGGCTCCGACTTTATTCCCAAAGAGATACCCCATCATCGAGAAATCGGGCGTTAAAATAAGAACTAAAAACCACCACCAGGCAAAATGCAACTGGCTGAAAAGGAATATTCCGAAAAGAAATAATCCCAGCTCTTCTAACTGTATTGTTGTTTTCATTTGATTACTTTTTCCATCATTTTTTCGGGATGCGCCAAGGCCTTAAATCCGAATTTTTCATATAAAAAATGGGCGTCAGAAGTGGCTAATCGCCAAATCTTGACTTCTTGTAGTTGCGGTTCTTGCATCATGGCATCAATCAAAACAGAAGCATACCCTTTGCCCCGATGATTTTCATCGATGAAAACATCCATCACATACGCAAACACCACATAGTCGGTAATGACTCTGGCAAAACCAATTTGCTTTTCATTCAGATAAATTCCGAAACAAACCGAAGCATCAATGGTGGTTTGCACTTCTTCGATGGTTCTGCCGGCAGCCCAATAAATGTCTTTTAAAAAGTTTTGGACAAACGGCACATCCAACTTACTTTTATCGGTAGAAACTTCAATCATAAGGCGTATAGAATAGGTTTGGATGGCGAGGCATCGTTTTCAAACGAAGCGATTTGCAAATTCAAAAGATAGTTGCCGTCCGGCACTTCATTACCCACATAAATCATTTCGGTTATGGTGCAATCCAATCGTGCGTCGGCATTGAGGAGGTTCACATCTTTTACATTCCAAAAAGCTTTGTGTGCTGCTAATTTCCCTCCGTCTTCTTCCCTGTCTACACTCGGCAAATCAATCAGTAAATGTTTGATTCCACTTTCGCGGATAAAAATGGCTGCATCTTCAGATAAATAGGGCGGATTGGTATGCGAATACTTTTGCTGTGTTTTGATGATGTCATTCGGCAATGTTCGAATGACTACTGCTTGGGGCGTTCTTCCGTTCAATGCTGTAGCTAGTTGAAATTTGGTAATAATCCAATCGTCCGCTACTTTTTCGGGAGTTACCGTAATCAATTCGGCGATGAAGAAGAATTGCTTCAAGCACTGATTAATACTGTAAAAGGCTTTTGTAATATGACCGAGGCATTCGGTGTGCGTGCCGTGTCCGTGCGGATTGAAAAAAATATTGTTGAAATTCGTCGAACTTCCTTCGGAAACTTTGCCCACCCATTCGCCAAAACGCACCGGCTCAATCACCGGTTTTTCGATGTACCACGCAATCGGATTGGCTTCGGTATTCGACAAAGGAATGGAAATATCAATGGGTTTTGATAAATCGATAGGATATTGGTGGTCAATAATTGCTTTCAAAATATAACCGTTAAGGAGTTAAGAAATGGACACTAAGATTAGTTTAGACTTTAGAAAGCCTTTATTTAACCTGACTTCTTAATGTTGAAAATCATTCCAAATTTAGCAAAAACAAATCACTCGCAATTCCGTCGCTCAAAAACTTCCCTCTTTGGGTAGTTCTGAGGGTATTGTCGTCGATAAAAAGCAAATGGTCTTCGATATATTTGGCCGCTTGTTGATGGAGATAGTCCAAATAGGTCTTCCCGAATTCGGCGGCAATCCGGTCTAAAGAAACGCCCCAAATAGTACGCAAACCGGTCATAATGTACTCGTTGTAGCGGTCCGTTTTGGTTAACCTCTCGGTTTCCATCGGCACTTTGTTTTCGGCCAACGCTTTTAAATAAAGGGCATTGTTAGCCACATTCCAACCTCGCTTTTGACCGTCATAACTGTGCGCCGACGGACCAATGCCGATGTATTTTTTGCCCAACCAATAACTCGAATTATTTTTGGAAAAATAGCCTTCTTTCCCAAAGTTAGACAACTCGTAATGTATAAAATCGTTGTTTTCCAAAGTCTCCACCAGCAAGTGAAAATGGGCTTGCGCCAAATCGTCATCGAGTGGCGGAATGAGTTCTTTTTGAATAAAAGTATGCAATGCCGTTTTGGGTTCTACGGTAAGCGCATAACTCGAAATATGCGGAATGTTGTATGACAAGGCGGTTTCGATATTTTGGAGCCATTTTTCGCTACTCATATTGGGCATGCCGTAAATCAGGTCAATCGAAATATTATCAAAGTATTTCGTGGCCATTTGCAGGCATTGCTTGGCCTCGGCAACGTTGTGCGCCCGATTCATGAGTTTCAAATCGTCTTCAAAGAACGATTGAATCCCAATGCTCAAGCGGTTGACTTTATTTTGAGACAGCTCAACGATTCGGGCTTCCGATAAATCATCGGGATTGGCTTCTACAGTAATTTCGGGCCTGTCAATTACGTTGTAATGGCGAAAAACCGCATCAATCAAAAATCGCAAATCGGCCGTTTGCAAAATACTCGGCGTTCCGCCGCCAAAATAAATGGTTTCCACCACTTCGTTTTTAAACGTGTCTTTACGCAAAGCTATTTCCTTTGCTAAAGCCAAAACCATCTCCTCTTTCTTTTTTAGGGAAGTCGAAAAGTGGAAGTCGCAATAGTGACACGCTTGTTTGCAAAAAGGGATATGAATATAAATGCCAGACATAAGTCTGGCAAATATAGTTGTAAAAAAACAGAACTAATACTGATTACCAGGAATAGAATGTTTTAAATCTGCCGTTGGTCACTTGAATGACCTGTGACGGATTGGATGGATTGGTAGCTGTAAAGGAATACGTTCCTTCAATAATATATCCGATGAAACCGGCACTGGTTTTATTTGTTACCGTTAAAGTTCCGGCGCAATTATAGTCTGTAAAATCAACACTGGCTGTATTGAACTTAGACAGTTTTACAAAATTGGTGGTGCTTGCCGCCGTAAAATTATACGTTCCGGGATTGTTATTGGTAGCATCAAATCCTATACTTATCCTGTTCTCATCATCACTTAATTCGCGTAAAATAAAATCATCAATAGAGTATCCGTTGTTAGTATATGAATTGGTAGAATACCAATTTTCACCGGCAATTTTACAATCTACACCTAAGCCTGCTACATTGGGCTGTGTTTCAATGTAAGTAACTTCAAACTCTCCGCTAACCGGAACAGAATTGGAGTTTAAATTATCGAATTCTTCATAAAGATTTCCCGAGAAAGACACATGAACTCTTTTGTTGGTTTCATCAATTGAAATCAAATTGAACGTAAAATAATGGCCACTGAAATTTTGGTACGTTTCGGTATCCGGAAAATCAAAATCAGAAACTGAAAACGAGCTTACCGTTCCCAAATCCCCGAATTTGTTAAAATTAAACTCAATACTCTGACCATTGGCTGCAGTTCCTGAAACCACTAGGGAATTTTCCACTTTCTGCGCTGTAACATCAATAATATTAACATTGTTGCCATCGTAAACATAGGTAAAACTGTCTCCTCCGCCTCCGGAGCCGCTATCGGATGAACATGAAACCGTTAGAACGGCTAAAACGAATAATAAAACCAGAGAATGTGCTTTTTTCATAAATTAGTTTTTAAGGTTAGTTTTACAAATATATTCTTTTTTACATTTTTATTTTTTAAGAAGTTAAATTTATTCTTATATATTCGCAAAAACTATAACCAACTTTTATGAAAAAAATTTCTGCTTTATTTTTAGTGTTATCCTTAACACTATTTTCCTGTTCCTCAGACAGCAACAGTGATTCGAATTCCTCTCAATTTGCGATGACCGCAAAAATCAACGGAGTGACCTTTGAAGCCAATAATCCGTTTGGAACTAACCTGTTTTCGGACACTAATATCTGGGATTATTTCCCGTTAGAAGACTATGTTTTACTGCAAGGCAGACAAGGAGGCGTATGGGGTAATCCCGAAATCAATCTTTGGCTGAAAAGAAGTGATATTGCTGTCGGTACTTACACTATCGGACAGGAAACTTTTAGCACGCCACCATCGCATTTTATTGATTTGATTGACAATGCCAACGATGTCTCAGAGCACACTAAAAACGGAACTATTGTGATTACGGAAGTCAACACCAGCACTAAAATTGTAAAAGGAACTTTTGAGTTCTATACGGTTAATGAATTGGATCCAATGGGTCCGGTGAATTTCAATGTAACCAACGGTACCTTCCGATACAAATACCAAGATTAATAATCCTGACAAAAAAAGAAGCCGAACTAAACGTTCGGCTTTTATTTTTTTACACGGTCTTCATTTTGTTTGACAAAAGCTTCCCAACCGGTGTAGCTCTTTCCCGCAGTAACTTTTCCGGAATTAAAGAAATGACAAACCGCTGCCGCTAATCCATCGGTGGAATCCAGATTTTTGGGCAATTCTTTTAAGCCTAAAAGTTGCTGCAGCATTTTGGCTACTTGCTCTTTGCTGGCGTTTCCGTTGCCGGTGATGGCCATTTTGATTTTTTTGGGTTCGTATTCGACAATCGGAATTTGACGCGACAAACCGGCCGCCATAGCCACGCCCTGCGCTCTTCCTAACTTTAACATCGATTGGACATTTTTCCCGAAAAAGGGAGCTTCAATGGCAATCTCATCAGGATGATGCGTTTCGATGAGTTCAATCGTGCGCTCAAAAATGACTTTGAGCTTGGTATAATGATCATCGTATTTACTCAAAATAAGTTCATTCAACTGGATGAACTCCATTTTTTTGTTGACAACCTTAATCAATCCGAAACCCATGATGGTAGTTCCGGGATCAATGCCTAATATGATGCGTTCGTGGGCCAAAGTGCGCTTTTTTACTTTGGTAAAAATAGCAAACAAATATGGATTCCATAAAAAAAAGGCCGTTTAAAAAACGACCTTTTCTTGCACTTGTTTTATTTCTTATTGCACGATGAATTTTTTAGTCAATTCATTTTTACCGTCTTTTACTTTTACCAAATAAACGCCGGACTGTAAATTATTCAATTGAATGGTTTCATTAAACATTCCGTTATTGCTGTAATTGTTGGTAAAAATCTGTCTTCCTCTGATATCGAAAACAGCTAATTGAATGGCTTCCGCAGAAGTAGAGTTGAATTGAACCGTAAAGTTTCCGTTATTCGGATTGGGATAGATGGCAAAATCTTGAATGGTATTTTGCTCCACGCTCAATGGCACCGGAACCGTACTACACAATTCCAAACTCCAACTGTTAATGGAACCTCCGTCTTGGTTATACGAATCTAAAACTCTCAGTGTCCAGGTACCGTTCATGGCTTGTCCGTTGAATGCCGTTAATGATTGTAACGGTCGAATCGTTCCGGTAATAGCGGGGTTCACTTCACAAACTAACGGAATACCGGAGTCGTCAAAGGTAGCATCTACATTGAGTAAATCATCACTCACACAGGGCTGTGCGACCAATTGTACTTGGGTACCGGCCGGACTAATTAGCGTAATCGTCATATCGTTTACCCAAGTATGTGAAATGTTCATCGTTACATTAACATCCGAAATGATGTTGGTAGAGGCCACACTCAACGTTGAATTCACCGTCACATTCGCCGTGGTCGGAATAGTAATCGGCACATTGGTTGAATTAAAAACGCTGCAATCGGGCAATCCGGTTTTAAACAAATTAGCCGTACTAAAGGCCCCTACACACGCATTATTTTTAGGCAACACGCGCCACACATATTGAGTGGCATCAGCCAATCCGGTTACATTGAACGAATTGGTCGTTACCGTACCCGAAGCTACTATGTTGTTGAAATTATCATCTGTAGCTACTTGTACCTCATACATCGTGGCGTTGGCGTTGGCCGGCCATGTCAAGGTCACAGTAGTTGGAATTCCGGTTTGTAAATGAGCCGGATACGTTAAGTTCTGCGCAGGGAAATTGGAATTGAATAACTCCAAATAAAACGGTACCGTTTTAGACACGGCACCCGAAGTTGCCGTTACCGTCATGCTGTAAAAGCCGGGCGTTTCGGCACCGGTATTACTGATGGTTAATGTGGCATTTCCATCGGCCGTTAGGGGATTGGGTGTAACGGTTGCCGTAGCTCCTGCCGGTTGACCACTGACAGTAAAAGAAGTAGTTCCCGAAAATCCGCCATAGGTTGTATACGGAATTGTGTAAGTAACAGTATTACCGGTACAAATTTGCTTGTTTTGCTCCTCAGCCACACCATTGAAAGCCACGGCAAAATCCGAGGTT
The DNA here is from genome assembly GCF_030053345.1 of Flavobacterium sedimenticola. Lineage (GTDB taxonomy): Bacteria > Bacteroidota > Bacteroidia > Flavobacteriales > Flavobacteriaceae > Flavobacterium > Flavobacterium sedimenticola. Next base: position 759,385 of record NZ_JASGBP010000001.1, on the reverse strand, counting down.
GGCGCTACGATGGAAAAGTTTGTATTTGAGATATCGTAGAAAATATGCTTGTATCCTTTTACCATAATGCGGTTGGTTGTCCCCACATTATTCGGCACTGTAATCGTTTCCGAACCATCATTAGGCACTTTACTCGCTAATTGAATCGGATAGGTGAATCCGCCATCCGTAGAAAGGAAGATATCCACATATTGTGCGTTTACACCGTTTGCTGTTGTTCCGGCCACAGCCCAAGTTACCGTTTGATTGGTTCCTACTGTCCAGCTCACTGCTGTGTTAGGAACTGAAACCAAAAATGGTCCGGCGGTGCCGTTTACCGTAACGCGCATCGCATCGGAATTGGTTTGACCCGCACCGGCAAAATTATCTCTTACCGTTAACACAAAATTTAAGGTTCTGGCCACAGAACTCAATGCCTCAACAATGATGTCCGTTCCTTGTGTAGTGGATTGGTTCGCTACCACTCGAGCCAAAGGCGGAAAGTAACGGGAAGCCGAAGATACCGGATCGTAAGAACGCCAGTTCGGTCCGCCGGTTTTAGTGGCAGAAGCCGCACTGGCTGTACCGGTTTGTGTCGTAGCGCTATCGTTTTGTTCCCAACAGTAGGTCAATTCGTCACCATTAGCATCGGAAGCTATCCCTGTCAATACAAACGGAGTACTCCTAGGGATGGTATAATCCAAACCTGCATCCACCACAGGAGCAACATTGGTTAATGTAACACGGGTCGGACAGGTTTTATTGACCATGTTATCCTGAATTTGCTTGATGGAAGCATACACAAAATAATCATCGGAATTAGGTTGCACATCTTGTGCTGTAATTCCGGCATATCCCATGATAGTTGAACCGGAACCCGGCTCTACATTAACCCCGGAACCTTCAACGTTATTGGAAAACGTATGGTTTCCGCCAAACTGATGGCCTAATTCGTGTGCCACATAATCGATATCAAAAGTGTCTCCCATAGGGACACCATCGGCCGGAGACGTAATTCCTCTTCCCTTAATGCCATCAACGCAAACGCAACCGATACAACCGGCATTTCCGCCACCGCCGGTAGAACCGAACATATGACCTACATCGTAATTTGCTTCTCCGATTACATTGGTTAAGGTAGTTTGCAATTGGTTATTCCAGTTCCCCATAGTCGTATAGGGGTCGGTTGCAGCATTGGTGTAAATGACAGCCGAATTGTTGGCAATAATATTCATGTGAATGGCCAAATCTTTTTCAAAAACGCCGTTAACACGTGTCATGGTAGCGTTCATTGCTGCCAATGCACCGGCTACAGTACCGCCGAAATAAGCGGTATATTCCCCGTTACAAGACAATGCTAATCGGAACAATAACAATTCTCCCGAACTTGACATAGGAGACGGCGATGTTTGTCTTTGCAAACTGTGTGCTATAGAAGCATCTTCAGTGGTACAATGAAAAGGCAACTCGCCTCTTACTCTGCTCGATTCATAAACCGCATACACAGCACCACCTTCGGTATACGGCTCAATAAATTCATTTCGCTTATCGGTACGAAAAATCATGGCTTGTATGCCGGAATCGTCCGAACTCATTCGGATTTGCGCTTTTTTATCGTCTATACCAACACCGATATACGATCTGATATTCGGAAATTGCGCTTGCAATTCGGGCGCAAAATTGGAAAATTCAAACATTTGAAATCGTTCCGTCCCACCAGTGGCATTCGGCACCGTGATGATGGTGGCCGAATGTTTCGCTGTCAAACGATTCGGTGCCGATTGCAAAGCCGATTTTAATGACGCTACATTGGTCGTAAAAAGAGAAAATGCCGTTGGAAAAGTAGTGCGTTGCACTTGTTTTAACGGCACCAGATTTTGTGCTGTTACTTTTTCCCATGTTGCGTGTTGCGCGAAAACCGTAACGCTGAGCAAAAAGAAAAATAATAAGGTACTTTTTTTCATGGATACTTTTGAGTTTTTGGATGTAGTTTAGTTAGTTTTTATAGAATAATTCAAATAAAGTCGTAAAAGTATATTTTTTTTTCAAAAAAACAATCTTTACCTCTTTAAGTTTATCAGTATCAGATAATTTAGGAAACCATTACAGATATACGTTACTTTGCTTCATGAAAAAAAGTCTCCAAAACCAAACCTTTCTTTTCGCAGCTAAACTGACGATAGTGTTACTTTGTTTTTACTTTATTTACACCGAACTCAGCAGCAATACCCAACTCGATTGGGAAAAGTTTTTTCAATTGGTGGTTCAAAAACAATCGGTTTTAGGAGTGCTTTTTCTGTTGTCGTTCAGCGTTGCCAATCGGTATTTGGAAATTGTAAAGTGGCAAAACTTAGTTCAGTGTATCAAACCTATTACAATGGGGGAATCAACCCAGCAAGTTTTAGGCGCGCTGACGGCCGGCCTATTTACCCCGAACGGTTTGGGCGAATATGCAGGGAAAGCCTTGTTTTTTGATAAAAAGAAAACTAAAAAAATCATCTTTCTGAATTTGATATGCAACGGAATTCAGATGGTATGGACCATTCTCTTCGGAACTATCGGACTATGGATTTTGGGTTACCACCTATGGGTTTTAGCTATTATCGGAATCCTAACTTTTGCCGGATTGCTTTCATATCTTACCCATACAATCAAAATAAAAGGCTATTCCTTGGGGAAATTGAAAGATAAAATCAACGAAATCCCTAAACCGATTCATCGAAAAAACATACTGCTGGCTTTGGGTCGCTATTTGGTTTTTTCACACCAATATTATTTTTTATTTCTGGCTTTTGATGTAGATTTACCTTATCTAATGCTGATGGCTACCATAGCAGTTGTTTATTTTCTGGCTTCTTCATTGCCGAGTTTTCAATTTCTGGACTTTGCCGTTAAAGGAAGTGTAGCGCTGTTTTTTTTCGGAAAATTAGGCGTAAACGAATGGATTGTGGTATTCATATCGATGCTGATGTGGTTTTTAAACATCGTGTTACCGGTAGTAATCGGCAGTTATTTTGTCTTAAAATTTAAACCGAAATGGAATTGATTACTATACTACTAACCTCAATCGTATTCATTTATATCGTCATACTCCTGCAACTGATTTTGGGTTTTGACAAAATTAAATCCTACAAAAGAAACGGAGCGGCACCCAAAACCGCTTTTTCTATTATTGTTCCTTTTCGCAACGAAGCGAAAAGCTTACCGAACTTATTAGCTTCTTTTTCGCGTTTGAATTATCCGCCCGAGCTCATAGAAATTATTATGGTAGATGATTTTTCGACCGATGACTCGGAACGCATTTGTATTCGGTGGCGTATGGAAAATGACGCTATCGACACCACGTTGTTGGAAAATCTAAGACTGTCCGATTCCCCTAAAAAAGATGCCATCGCCCGAGCCATTCCGATTGTCAAACACGATTGGATTATCACCACGGATGCCGATTGCACGGTTCCTAAGAATTGGTTACTCACTATAGATAATTACATCCAAAGCCATCAGCCTGAAATGATAGTCGGCGCCGTAGCCTACAAAGCTAAAAACAATTGGTTTCACCAATTTCAACAATTGGATTTGTTGAGTTTGCAAGGCACCACTATAGGCAGTTTTGGTATGGGAAAACCGTTTATGTGCAATGGGGCTAATTTTGCCTACACCAAAAAGCTTTTTATAGCGCTCGACGGGTTTAACGGCAACCAAAAGATAGCCTCCGGCGATGATGTCTTTTTGTTGCAGAAAGCAGTAGCCCAAAACCCGGAAAAAGTGCATTATCTCAAAAACCGCAACACGATCGTAAAAACCAAACCCGAAAACGATTTGTTTGCGTTCTTCATGCAGCGGGTTCGTTGGGCCGCCAAGACTACCGGTTACCAAAGCACTTACGCCAAAACTTTAGCCGTGGTGGTCTTGTTGATGAATCTGAGTTTGGTGCTGGGCTGCGGCTTATGGATAGTGGGAAAACTAGAGGGACGTATCCTATTGGGTGTATTTTCGGCTAAGTATGTCATTGATTACGGATTGCTTTTTAAAGCCAACACCTATTTGCTGAAAGGCCGATGGCTGTTGCCTTTGGCAAGCAGTATAGTATATCCTTTGTATGCGAGTTTCATTGGCATTTACTCGCTCTTCGGCACTTTTACATGGAAGGGAAGGCAATTTCAAAAATAGCCCCGATTCCTTCGGCAGTCGCTTCGTTCGCGTAATCCGATATCCTTTTTAGGAAAGGGCGAAACTTTAGCGCAGACCTTGCCTGAAAAAGACAAAGACGAAAGCCGGAAACAACTCCTAAAAATGATTATTCTTGCTTGATGATGACCGGTAACACGAATTGGGTTTTGACCGGAATACCGCGTTTGAGTGCCGGATTTATTTTCGGGAAGTCGACCAAACGGGCGCGCAATATGCTGTCGATTTTGATGGTATCGTAGGCCCCGGAATCTTTAGGAAATTCGGGTTGGAACTCCAACGTGGCGTTAGGCAAAACGGTGACTCTGACTTCAATGGTATCCAATTTGGGAAATAGTGTCGATAAGGTATCGACGGCTAGTTTTTGCTGAATGGTGGTGGTGATAAAATCGAAAAAACACTGTTTGCGGAGGTTTTCATCGGTGAGTTTCTCACAATCGTCTACCGATGGGTATTCATCGACTTCATTCCAATTGATTTCTTTCATTTGTTTGTCGAGCAGTTCTTGTTCGGAAGGCACTTTCTTCTCGAGGTATTGGCAAGAAAAACAAAGGGACAATAAAAGTAAAGCAACCGCTTTTTTCATGAATGACTTCAATGGATTAACAATTTCAAAAATAAGAAATTAAATTCACGGTGCGCCGATTTCCCCAAAAAAGAAAGCCTTCTCGAGAGAAGGCTTATCTGATAGGTGTATTTTAGTTTATTCGACGATGAGTTTTTTAACGGCTTTGAGCCCCGATTCGGTGGTTACTTCCAACAAATATATTCCTTTGGAAACCGCGGAGAAATCGATGGTTTGCGTTGGTAAAGCAGCCGTTGGTTTTTGTGATAGTATCATTTTACCCAACACATCATACACCGTCACTGACGAAATCGCGCTGTTGTTTTTCACGGTAATGGTAACGATATCGGAAACCGGGTTCGGATAGAACACAAAGTCGGCACTTTCAAATTCATCAACACCCAATTGTTGCACAAACTCGGTGTTAAACGTATTGGTAATAATCGGTGGGTTGAAATCGAAATAAATCGAAGCCGTATTCGGAATGATATCGCCCACCGCATAGCCGGCTCTCGGTTTGATTTGGAAGGTGATGTATCCTTTTCCGATGTTGGTATTGGCAACTGAAGGCGGTAATTGAATGTTCTCGAAAATCCAATTGACATTGTTGCCTACCCTGTCCATCACATAAGGATGACTGGCGCTCATCATGCGAATGGTGCTTTCATCGAGATCGGCACTTAGCACATCATTTACGCGCACATCGATAGCGTTGGCCGTTCCGGTATTTTCAAAACGGATGGTATAGGTTAAAAAGTCGTTCGATGTAAACGAAGAATGAAGAATTCTTTCCCCATGGGCTTCCATTTTATCGTTAGGATCGTAGGCTCCAATGATAATTTGGCTGTTTGAAGCAGCATTATTAGCCGGAACCACATCACCAACGAGCGGAACAATAGTAGCCGAATGGGTTAATAATTGACCGATACTTACAGTTGGTATGATAGGCACCTGCATCGTCACCGTCATTTCTCGGGTTTCAAAAGGCAGTAAGTTGGCGAAATTATACGTAAATCCGTTTGCTGTTGGCGTAGTTCCCGATTGTGTATTGTTTGTAATGGTGACTACCGGATCTTTGGTGAAACTCACGGTCCCCGAGGCTATGGTTTGGTTGCCTAGATTGGTGTATACCACTTTATTTTGATAGGTAAATCCCGGTCTTGGTGCATTAATCGGCACAATCGCCACCGCCAAATCGTTGTAATTTTGAGTAACGGTTACCGGGAAATTATAGGTTTGCATACCGGCACCGACAACCACATGAACATTGCTGTAAGACGCCGTAGAGACTGCATAGGAAGACGCATAATTCGGATCGATGGTGTAAGACAGTTGATATGAATTAGAAGCATTGGTGTCGTAAATATTGTATACTCCGGTTGGTGAAACTAAATTGTGAACATTGCCATTACTGTTGATCTCATAGGTGAATTGTCCTAATGGGAAATTTTGTTCCCCACTATCTTGCGTGCCGTTGTTATTGGTATCTAAGAAAGCGTTCAAACGCAATCCGGTACAATCGATGGCTCCGGAGCCCGAACCTCCTCCTTGATTGGTTTGGATAATGGTAATGAGTCCCGGTTGATTGCTGAAGTTGGTCACCATCATCAAATAAAACTGTCCCGGTAACGCATTCGGAATTACAGGAAATTCTATAGCGGATGTCGAGTAGCTACAAGAAACTATGTTGCTAAGCAATTGGCTTTGATTGGCACAAGGCGTAACCGGATCGGTAAACGGACCATAGACGATGTAATCAACATCTATCTGGTTTCCACTTTGATTAGACACTTGGCTAATTTGTAAGTTGATGGTTCCGGCATTGCTGACCGGCAAATAAAACCATGTCGAATTAGGCGTGGTACTCAAACAACCTGAAGTACCGGAATTACCCAAGTTGACGGTGTTGGCAAATGGAACACCCAGAGAACTGCACAAGGAATTGGCTTGTGAACAAGTGTAAGCCACATTACAATTGGCAAAAATCTGCAATTGGAAACTGTAGATATTATCGCAATCGTTAGGCACAGTCTCGCGAACAAAAACAGTAACAATAGGGTTTTGTACACTTAAATTCAACGCAGCAGGATTGGTAAACGGTACTACTTGGTTTTGCGCATTGGACAAGCTCGGGTAATATTGTATCGAATTGGAGGTATTGAGTTGCGCCTGCACCGTGGTTAAATCGAAGGTTACCATACCATCGTTATTCTCGTCACATTGTTGCATATTGTTTAATGGTGTTACATTATTGGTAAATGTCTCAACCACTAAAGCAAAACCAAAAATTTGGAACTCCCCGGTGGCATTGTTTTGCAAACGAGCATAAATCACTTGTCCGTGTTGGGCACAAAAATTTGATTCATTAGTGATGGCCGCTACCCCATTTTCGGCATCGGCTTGCGTTTGATGGTAGGTTATGGTGTATTCTGCCGGGTTTAAATTCCCCATGATATAGGCATCATTTTGGGTCAAATCAAAACAAGCAAAAGCAGTATCCCCGCATTGGGTTAGATTGATAGGCTGTCCGGGTTGCGGCGAACAAGGCATTGTCATAAACTCACTCCAATCGGAAGCAGCACTGGTACCCGAGGCGTCACAATTGGCAGTAACACTGAAAATATAATTCGTGTCACAAGACAAACCGGTTAACACATAAGGATTTACATTGGCAAATAAACTAATAGTAGGTCCTCCGTTCGAGGAAATGGCTATATTCCACGACGTTTCGGTTCCTTGTGAGGTCCAGCCAATTACCGCTGACGTTTGGGTCAGATTGCTCACGGTAATTTGCGTTGGTGCCGGACAATTAGGATTCTCGCATTGAATGGTTGCTAACTCAATCACTCCTATGGCAAAACAACCGGTAAGCGGATCTTCTATGCGGTAAAAAACCGGTGGCTGATTGGGTGAGGCGAACTGGCTGATATAGCACGTTGGATTTAGAATCTCATTGACATGAGCCATTGCATCAAACTCGGTCGCAAAATAAGATACTATTTGTGTGGGTCCCGGAGTAACCACAGCGATGTTCCAACAAGGAAAACTGGTAGTCACATCGGCACAATTCGTCACCGTATACGTTGGGGCATCAGGAGCTTCATTGACTTGTAACTGATAGGTTAAATATTGTACTTCCTGGGTGGCAATGGTCACTATTCTGACAAAAATAGTTTGGGTATTGGGACTAATATTAAAATAGGGGCTTGTCAAAGGATTGGCTCCGGTTTGTGCGTCCAACTGCGTTTCATGATGCGTGATGAGAAACTGTTGCGGGTTGTTATTGCCCATAATTTCCGCAGAGATTTCATCCAGCCAAAAGGACGCTATTCCGTCGTTGTTATCATCACACACGTTGTTAAACTGTGTCGGCTGATTGAAATTTTGAGCCATCATTAGTGACGTAGCCAAAAACAACGCCCATACGAGTAGTAGTTTTTTCATGTTTTATTGGTTTGGTTTGATTGATTAACAGCATTTATTACTTGTCTGAAGCAATAAAGCAATGCAAGGTACAAATTTTCAATTAATTACGGAGAAAAAAATCGAAAGGTATAAAAGCAAAAAAGCCATCCCTAAAAAGGGAAAGCTTTTCATTGGTCTAACTACTAAACCTTGATACGAGTTACAAATTCGTATCGAAACAACACAACTAATTTTGAATGACCCGATTCCGATTTTCAACCTTTCGGATGCATTTCTTTTGCTTTTTTGGGAGCCTGAAAAAGTATTTTTTCAAAATCCTTTTTTGGGCAAAAAAGGATTTCATTTCTGAAATCCTTTCCCAATTTTAGCGGTCTGGACGGGACTCGAACCCGCGACCCCATGCGTGACAGGCATGTATTCTAACCAACTGAACTACCAAACCATCGCTTAATTGCGGTTGCAAATATACAACCGTTTTTGATTCCTGCAACTTTTTTTTCTAAAAAAATCAACAGTTTTTTTCGAGGCTAACCAAACATTTGTTTTTCAACTAAGTACGTGGTTAAAATTTTTTCAAAGGATTCTTCTACCGCTACCGGAACATACTTAATTTTATTTTGAGCGCAAGTCATAGCAAGCGATTTAAAATAGTCGTTCACTTTTGCTTCATAGGCTTCTTTAACCGAATCGGCAAAAATATTGATTTGTTCACCGGTTTCCAGATCGATAAATTTACGCGGTGCATTGTCGAAATCAAAATTAATTTCGGTTTGCTTATCAATGACGTGAAAAACCACTACTTTGTGCTTGTTATGTTTTAAATGTTGCAGCGCATTAAACAAGGCTTCCTTGTTTTGCATTCCGGGATTAAACATATCCGTAAATAAAATAATCATGGAGCGACGGTGCATTTTTTCGGCAATTTGATGCAGAAACGTAATGGTATCGGTCGACTTGGCTACTTTGGGATTTTCGAGTAAGTCTTCCAGTTTATTGAGAATCATCCGATGGTGACGGTCGCTGCCTTTTTCGGGCGCATAATATTCATACGTGTCCGAATATACGCTGAGTCCGACCGCATCGCGCTGCTTTTTGAGCAAGTTCATCAATACTGCGGAAGCCAAGACCGAAAAACCGATTTTATTGTGGTAAAACGGCTCATGGGATTGCAACTTCGGATAATGCATGGAAGACGAATTGTCGATAATAAGATGACACCGCAAGTTGGTTTCTTCCTCGAATCGCTTGGTATACAAACGGTCGGTTTTGGCATACAGTTTCCAATCGATGTGCTTGGTACTCTCACCGGTGTTGTATACTTTATGTTCGGCAAACTCGGCGGAAAATCCGTGGAAAGGCGATTTGTGCATGCCCGAGATAAAGCCTTCCACGACTTGGTTGGCCAGCAATTCCAAATGCTTAAATCCGGAAACGAGTTCTTTTTGTGCTTCAATCTTCATCCGTCAAATATAGCCAATTGAAAGATTTGAAAATTTGAAAATTTGAAAATTTTAACACCTGTTGTTTAAAAATCCCCAACGAGTAGACCAGCCCCGATTGGAGCAAACTACCGCGTAGTGCGGAAAGCGGGACGCGTTTTCCTAAACATTACAAATGCCGTGCTCCTGAAAATAAAAAAAGGTCTAACTTGCGTTAGACCTTCGTTTCTTTTTCATGGTATTTTACAACAAAGCGTCGATAGCGTCGGTGTAGGTTTTTTTAGGCGCAACGCCTACTTGGCGACCTACCACTTCTCCGTTTTGGAACACCAACACGGTTGGAATATTACGAACACCGTATTTAGCGGCAAACTCTTGATTAGCATCTACGTCTACTTTACCGACTACTGCTTTGCCATCGTACTCCGATGAAATTTCGTCGATTACCGGACCTACCATACGACATGGTCCGCACCAAGCTGCCCAAAAATCTACTACTACCGGTTTATCTGATTTCAATACCACTTCTTCGAAAGTAGCATCTGTTATTGCTAAAGCCATATTTTTATTTTTTAAATTATTGTATGAAATTATTTCGCCAAAATTAGGCAATTTATTTCGGATTTGTACCCGAAAAAAATCAGTTTTGGCTATTTCGTCATTATCAGAATTGATTTTTTAGTTCAGACTGAATTTAATGTTCATTTTTTCTAATTCCGACAATAGTTCGTTAGATATTCGAATTTTTAATTTGCGGCTCGGCAACGAAATGCGCGTGGCTACCTGCACTTGCTCTTCCACCACCGGTAAATCCAGTTCAACTTCCTCCGGATTATCGGAATCTGCCATCAATTCTTCGTCGACTCCCGCTTTGGGCAGTGGCTCGACCGGTTTGAGCACTTTCTCAAACTCCATGACTTCGAATGTCACGGTATGATCGCCCTTATTGGCCGTGAACAATTGATTGAGTTGATGAATGAATTCGGTTTGCAACTCGTGAATATCCATGTGGATACTCAGTTTTTTGGCGAATTGCGGCAACACATCCTGCAATTGTTTCACATCGGCAAACTGCAATCGCGGCTCCGATTTTTTACCGGTCTCGCGGTTCACCCAACCGTCTTTTACGGTGACTTTGAAATACACAAACTGGTTATTCACCAGAAAATGACGGAATTTCAGGTACTCTTCGTCAAAGATTCTGAATTCGTGACTTTCGTCGTACCCTTCTAACGTAAACATGGCCCAATCTTTACCGTTTTTGGCGGTTTTGTATTGCACATTGGTTACAATACCAGCAAACGTGAGCGTTTTACCCACATAACTTCCGAGGTTTTTGAGATTCTCCAGCTTACTGTTACAGAAATATTTCATTTCAAAACGGTAATCGTCTAGCGGATGTCCCGAAATGTAGATGCCGACTACCTCTTTTTCTTTGGCTAATTTTTCCATAGTGCTCCATTCTTCACACGGCGGCACTTTAGGTTCCGGAATTTGCACTTCACTCGACTCGCCGAACAAGCTTACCTGGGATGAATTTTCATTCTCCTGAAACTTGGCACCGTAACGCATGGCTTTTTCCAAAAAGGTAATGCCGTCGCCCTCGTCGTGAAAATATTGCGCGCGATGCGTATCGGAAAAACAATCGAATCCGCCGGCTAAGGCTAAATTTTCGAAGGCTTTTTTGTTGGCGGCTCTGAGGTCGATTTTTTTGGCCAAATCGAAAATCGATTTGTAGTTGCCGTCCTTGCGATTCTCCACAATGGTTTGAACGGCTCCACCGCCAACGCCTTTGATGGCGCCCATTCCGAAACGAATCGCATAGTTTTCGTTTACGGTGAATTTATAGTAACTCTCATTCACATCGGGACCGAGCACTTGTAAGCCCATGCGCTTACATTCTTCCATAAAGAATGATACTTGTTTGATATCATTCATATTATTGGAGAGTACGGCTGCCATGTATTCGGCCGGATAATGCGCTTTAAGATAGGCGGTTTGGTAGGCAATCCAAGCGTAACAGGTAGAGTGCGATTTGTTAAAAGCATATTGGGCAAAAGCTTCCCAATCCTTCCAGATTTTTTCGAGTTTTTCCGCATCGTGTCCGTTGGCCACAGCCTGGTCGATGAATTTGGATTTCATTTTATCCAAGACATCTTTTTGCTTTTTACCCATCGCCTTACGGAGGACGTCGGCATCACCTTTGGAGAAGTTGGCCAATTTTTGCGAAAGCAACATTACCTGCTCTTGGTACACGGTAATTCCGTAGGTATCTTTCAGATACTCTTCACAGGCTTCTAAATCGTATACAATTTCTTCCTCGCCGTTTTTGCGTCGCACGAACGACGGAATATACTCGAGTGGGCCCGGACGATAGAGCGCATTCATGGCAATCAAATCGCCGAAAACTGTTGGCTTTAAATCTTTGAGGTATTTTTGCATGCCGGGCGACTCGTATTGGAAAATCCCAACCGTTTCTCCGCGCTGGAACAACTCGTACGTTTTAACGTCGTCTATCGGAAACGCATCGGGATCGAGTTCTATCCCGGTGCGGTATTTTACGAGCTTAACGGTATCTTTTATTAAGGTTAGGGTTTTCAAACCCAAGAAGTCCATTTTGAGCAAACCGGCACTTTCCACTACGGAGTTGTCAAACTGCGTAACGTACAAATCCGAATCTTTGGCCGTAGCCACCGGAACGAAATTAGTAATGTCATCCGGTGTAATGATGACGCCGCAGGCGTGAATTCCGGTGTTGCGAAGGTTGCCTTCGAGTACCTTGGCTTGTTGGATGGTTTCACTGCCTAAGTCGTTCCCGTTGGCCAACTCGATTAACTCTTTCACCTTATCAAACTCTTCGGCGCGTAACGCAGCTTTGAGTTTGTCGTTATCGAGCGTAAAGATTTTGGCCAAATTCAAATTGGTCGGAATGAGCTTAGCGATTTTATCGGCTTCAAACAATGGCAAATCCAACACGCGAGCGGTGTCGCGCACCGATGATTTGGCGGCCATGGTACCATACGTAATAATTTGCGCTACTTGTTTGGCCCCGTATTTATTAATCACATAGTCCATTACACGACCGCGACCTTCGTCATCAAAATCAATATCAATATCGGGCATCGACACACGATCGGGATTGAGGAAACGCTCAAAAAGCAAATCATACATCAAAGGATCGATATTGGTAATGCCGAGGCAATAGGCCACCACCGAACCGGCTGCCGAACCACGGCCCGGCCCAACGGAGACGTCCATCTTACGCGCCGCAGCGATAAAATCCTGAACAATCAAAAAGTAGCCGGGATAACCGGTATTTTCAATGGTTTTCAATTCGAAATCCAGACGTTCCTGAATTTCGGGCGTGATTTCGCCATAGCGCTTTTTGGCACCTTCATAAGTCAGAAAGGCCAAGTATTTGTTTTCACCTCTTTTGCCACCATCGAGCGCATCTTCAGGTACTACAAATTCCTCCGGGATGTCGAATTTAGGCAAGAGTACCTCGCGCGACAAATCGTATATTTCAATTTTATGGACGATTTCCTCGGTAGTAAGGATGGCTTCCGGCAAATCGTGGAAGAGCTTTTTCATTTCGTCACTCGATTTGAAATAGTATTCCTGATTGTTAAAACCGTAGCGATAACCGCGACCGCGACCAATAGGCGTGGATTGTTTCTCGCCATCACGAACACACAATAAAATGTCGTGCGCATTGGCATCTTCTTTATTGATGTAGAACACATTGTTGGTGGCTACCGTTTTCACCCCGTGTTTTTTGGCCAACGAAATCAGTGAGGCGTTCACGCGATTCTCATCTTCCTGATTGTGTCGCATTAACTCGATGTAAAAATCGTCACCGAATTGTGCTTTCCACCAAATAAGTGCTTCTTCAGCTTGGTTTTCGCCTATGTTTAACACTTTACTCGGAATTTCTCCATTGAGATTTCCGGAAAGAATAATAATATCTTCTTTGTACTGTTGGATGGTTTTTTTATCAATCCGCGGCACATAATAGAAGCCTTCGGTGTAGGCAATGGAGGAAAGCTTGGCCAAGTTGTGGTAACCATTTTTATTTTTAGCCAAAAAGACCACTTGGTAGCCGTTGTCTTTTCGGGATTTGTCGTGCAGGTTGTCACACACATAAAACTCACACCCTACGATAGGTTTGATTATTTTTTCAGAAGGCACTTCGCCGGCTTCTTCCGCCTGTTTGTTCTTGGCTTGAACCGATTTGTTATGTGCCAAAATATCTCTCACAAAATGAAATGCACCCATTAAGTTGGCATGGTCCGTCATGGCTACCGCCGGCATTTGGTGTTGCACCGCAGCGGTCACCAAATCTTTTACACTGATGGTCGATTGCAATACCGAAAACTGGGTATGGTTGTGCAGATGCACAAAATCGACCTCCGATAAATCGTGATGAATACCGGTTTGAGACGTAGACCCGGACTCCTCAACTTTGGGCTGAAACTGCTTTCTGATTTCGTCTGAAGCTTGTTTTAAATTGATATGCTTCAGTCCAATCAGTGCAATTTCTTTCGGATTGTTTTGATTGAAATTTTGAAAATAATCGGCCGGAACATCCAATTCCTCTTTGGTAAAAACCGCTCTTCGCACCAACTCCAAAAAACAACGGGTAGTGGCTTCCACGTCGGCAGTAGCGTTGTGGGCTTCGGCAAACGGCTCTCCGAAAAGGTATTGATGCAATTCGGTTAGCGTTGGCAATTTAAATTTTCCGCCGCGTCCGCCGGGTAGTTTTAAAAGCTCGGCCGTCACTTCGGTACAGGTATCCAGTACGGGCATGGATGCCATGGGTGAATCTACACCCAAACGGTAAAATTCACATCCCATAATGTTAACATCAAAACCTACATTTTGCCCAACGATGAACTTGGCTTTGGAAAGCGCCGCATTGAATTTTTTGAGTACTTCCGACAAAGGAATACCTTGGGCTTGCGCCAATTCTGTCGAAATTCCATGAATACGCTCGGCATCATACGGAATATTGAACCCTTCAGGTTGTACCAAGTAATCTTGATGCTCTATGAGATTTCCCATCGCATCGTGCAACTGCCAAGCAATTTGAACACAACGCGGCCAATTATCAGTATCGGTAATCGGTGCCGCCCAATTACGAGGCAAACCGGTAGTTTCGGTATCAAAAATTAAATACATAGCTTGAGGATAATCCAACAGTTAAACTCCCCATTTTCAAAACACTAAACGTGTTTAATATGAGGATTTGAATCCTTTCAAAAATAAGATTTCTGTAGGTAGCAATCAATTTTAGTTATTAACAAAAAACAAAAAACCACTCGAAACGGAGTGGTTTGCAAAAGACATTTACTAATGCTTATTCTTTAGGAATGGATTTGTTTACTATTATTGTACGACCACTGACCGTAGCCCCGTTGAGCTCTTCTATGGCTTTTAATGCTTCTGCTTCGTTAGGCATCTCTACAAAACCGAATCCTTTGCTTCTGCCTGTAAATTTATCCGTAATAATTTTTACAGAACTAACCGCTCCGTAAGCTTCAAAAGAGTCTTTTAAATCTGCTTCGTTTATGCTAAAAGGAAGGCTTCCGACGAAAATATTCATATAGTATTATTTAGTTGTGTTACAAAAAACGGGTTCGGAAACCGAAACAAAAAACCATCCGAAGATGGTTCTGTTGTATAATCGTTACCTTTTATATCGATGGGAAAATCGGTATTTTATAAAATTCTCCGTATTGGAAGTTCAAAATAGGCCCACCAAACGGACTAGCATTGGTATTCACGGCATTAAACTTAAACTTTCCGGAGATGGTCATATTGACGTTGTCGTATTCTAAAATTTCGATTTGACCATTACTGTTTTGAACATTCACTACTCTCAGTTTACAATTCAAATTACCCCCTGAAACTATGACTAAGTCTCCGGCTACATAACCGTTTCCTCTCGAAACTACTGTGGCAGAAGTAACATTACCTCCGGCATTAGCCACCACTTTTACAGTTAATCCGCTACCGGAACCACCGGTGGTAGCAACAGAAGAACCGCTTGTTGTGGTATATCCTGTTCCGGAATCTGCAATGGCAATATTTGATACCGGTCCCGGCACCGGAACGGTAGCATATTCTAATTCCACTCCGTTAAACTCTGAAGAATAAGATGCCGCATTGTTGATGTTAGTCGACCCCAAAAGGTAAACTCCTTCATTGGCGCTGGCTGTGCTCAAACTAAGCAGTTCAAATTGAGTGTAGGCTTCAATTGTCAACTTCCCGTCAGTGGTTAAGTAGGCTCTGGTATCACTGGCTCTCCAAAAAACATCGTCTTTGAGCGCCTGAAGACCGGGGTCATTAAACTTAACATCTTCCTGACATGAGGTAAACGCAATGGCTATAAGAATTAGGGACAAAAATCTTTTCATTATTTCATGGTATTTCTCCACAAAAATAACTTTTTAAAGTAAAAATGCTACTAAAATTTAAAAAAAATAACGTTAACACCAAACCAAACAAGAAGTTATCATCAAAAATATTGCGCGCTGTTAGTTTGTTTCTAAAAAATAGTTATCTTTGCGCCCTTAAATAACCGAGGTCGAGTACCTCAAATTAATCAAAAAGATTATGTCAGTAAAAATTAGATTACAAAGACACGGAAAAAAAGGGAAACCTTTTTACTGGATCGTAGCCGCTGATGCTCGTTCAAAAAGAGATGGTAGATTCTTAGAAAAATTAGGAACTTACAATCCAAACACTAACCCTGCCACTATCGACTTAAATTTGGATCAGGCTGTAACTTGGTTACACAATGGTGCACAACCAACCGATACGGCCAGAGCTATCCTTTCGTACAAAGGGGCGCTGTTGAAACACCACTTAGACGGTGGCGTTCGTAAAGGTGCTTTAACGCAAGAGCAAGCCGATGCTAAATTAGCGGCTTGGTTAGAAGAAAAAGCTGGTAAAGTAACGGCTAAAAAAGAAGGTTTGTCAAAAGCACAAGAAGCTGCCAGAGCGAAAGCTTTAAAAGCTGAAAAAGAAGCTAATGACAAGCGTGCTGCCGCTGCTGCTGAAGCTGCCAAAGCCGAAGAAGCTGCTGAAGTAGCCGAAGAAGCTGCCGAAGAAGTAGTAGCCGAAACAGCTGCTGAGGAAACTGTAGCGGAAGTTGCTGAAGAGACTGTAGCAGAAGCTACCGAAGAAGCTCCTGCTGCTGAAGAAACCAGCGAAGAAACAGAAGCTTAATCTATTTAGGCAAATGCGTAAAAAAGAGTGTTTCTATTTAGGTAAAATTGCCAAAAAATTTAGTTTCAAGGGAGAAGTCTTAGTCTATTTAGATACCGACGAACCCGAATTATATGAAAATATGGAATCAGTATTTGTGGAATACCACAAAGATCTGGTTCCATTTTTTATTGAACACAGCGCCTTACACAAGAACGATTTTTTGCGGGTAAAATTTGAAGATGTCGACACCGAAGAAGAAGCCGACAAACTCATTGGCTGTGAAATCTACCTGCCTTTAAAGATGCTCCCTAAACTCGAAGGCAACAAATTCTATTTCCACGAAGTGATTGGCTTTGAAATTGAGGACAAGCGCCTCGGGGTTTTCGGAAAAATAGCCTCCATCAACGACACTACAGCACAACCTTTATTCGAAGTGGTAAACGGTTCTGTAGAAATATTAGTCCCAATGATTGACCAGTTCCTGGTAAAAATCGACAGGGAAAACAAAAAAGTCATTATGGACTTACCGGAAGGCTTAATTGAAATGTATCTTTAGGAGCTGTTTCCCGCTTTTCGCGCTACATGGTAGCCAGCTGCAATCGGGGCTAGGGGTTTGAGTTCTGATTCCTGTTTGTGAGTAAAAAACACCATTAAAAATACCTGAAGCCCACTGGAATAAAACCGAATGTCCACCGGACATTCTCCTCTTAATATCAAATTCCTTTTAATTTCAAATGTCTACATTCCAATTCAAACAATTTGCCATCCAACAAGACCGATGTGCCATGAAAGTCGGCACCGACGGCGTTCTGCTTGGCGCTTGGGCTCCTATTGACCACCGCCCGTTTTCGGTATTGGATATTGGCGCCGGAACCGGACTCATCGCGTTAATGTTGGCTCAAAGAAGTCATGCTGAACAAATTGACGCCATAGAAATAGACGAAAACGCCTTTGAACAATGCGTGGACAATTTTGAAAACTCGCCTTGGAACGACCGTTTGTTTTGTTTTCACGCCTCGCTCGATGATTTTATGGACGATTTGGAAGACGAGGAGTACGACTTGATTGTTTCCAATCCGCCGTTTTACAGCGAAGATTACAAAACCGAAAACGAATCCCGTGACTTAGCGCGTTTTCAAGACGCTTTGCCTTTTGAGGATTTGGTGGAAGCCGCTTCCGTGCTGCTTTCTGAAAAAGGGGTTTTGGCCATAATTGTTCCCTACAAAGAGGAAGACAGACTGATGGCGTTGGCCCAAGCATGCGATTTGTTTCCGCTCCAAATTACCCGTGTGAAAGGCACGCCTACCTCTGAAATCAAAAGAAGTTTGATGGCTTTTTCGTTGACCGAAACCACCGATTTCCCTATCGACGAATTGGTCATTGAAACCGCCAGACACCAATACACCGCCGAATACATGGCGTTGACCCAAGATTTTTACTTGAAAATGTAATATCCGCCAAGTGGTAAAAAAATCTTAATTAACACCACTTTATCACTAAGCGAAAACGAAAACTGTACTTTAGAGGTTCCATCTTTAAAGTCTGATTATTGAAACCAACGCTACTCTTTACCTTTTTGTTCTTTACGACAAACTTTTGTTTAGCCCAAAACGAAAAAGTGCTAAGCGGAAAAATAGTTTGTGAAGGGAGAGGCATTGCCAACATCGACCTTGTCAACTTGACTTCAAAAAAAAGTACCACTACAGACCCTCAAGGGCATTTTAGTATTGGCGTTGCTGTAGGCGATGAATTGTATATCCTTTCTAAAGAATACATTGATTTCAAACTCAAAATTACCGAAACACACTTCAATCAAAACCAATTGACCATTACCATTGAAAAGAAACCCATAGCCCTGGAAGATGTTGAGATTGTAAACAAGTCACGTTTAAAAGTCCAAATCTCCCAAGCCGATATCGATGCTATAAAACTGAGCAAACAAAGCCAAGCGCTAAAAGTAGTTAATGTATACGACGGGACGATTGAAAACGGTGTCGACTTTGTGCGGATGTTTAAAGGCATAGCCAATTGGTTCAAAATCAAAGACAAAGAAAAGCTTGAAAAAGCCGTTCTTCCGCCCAATTTTAAAGACTTTCTGAGCAGTCATTACGATCGTAATTTTTACCTGAATACCCTCAAATTAAAACCGGAAGAAATAGATTTATTTATTGCCTATTGCGAAGCCGATGTCCGAGCGGCTGCTTTAGCCGAACGCCAAGATGTATTGGAAATGGCCGATTTTTTGTTTGAAAAAAACGAAGCCTTCCGAAAACTAGAGCGTTGAATGCAAGCCCACTGCCCTAGCCCGGATTGCAACGAAAATCCTTTTCCTTTTTGATAAAAAAGGGAAAGATTGCAGTGTAAAGCCGGAAAAAGCTTCAAAAAATTATAACACTTGTTGATTGAGATTTTAACTTAGATTGTGTAGCTTTGCAAACGTTTTCGTAAACCAAATTATACACTATGAAACCCGATTTATTTCAAGCTCCGGATTACTATTTACTAGATGATTTATTAACGGAAGAGCACAAATTAGTGCGCGATTCGGCACGTGCGTGGGTGAAGCGCGAAGTGTCGCCTATCATTGAAGACTATGCCCAACGTGCGGAATTCCCTAAACAAATCATCAAAGGGTTAGGAGAAATTGGCGGCTTTGGTCCGTATATTCCCGAGGAATACGGCGGTGCCGGATTAGACCAAATTTCGTATGGTTTGATTATGCAGGAAATTGAAAGAGGCGACTCGGGTGTGCGTTCCACCTCATCGGTACAATCGTCTTTGGTGATGTATCCGATTTGGAAATTCGGCACCGAAGAGCAGCGTATGAAATACTTGCCGAAATTAGCCACCGGAGAATTCATGGGTTGTTTCGGATTAACGGAACCGGATTACGGTTCGAATCCGAGTGGTATGGTGACCAACTTCAAAGATATGGGCGACCATTATTTGTTGAACGGAGCCAAAATGTGGATTTCGAACGCACCGTTTGCCGACATTGCCGTGGTTTGGGCGAAAGACGAATCAGGCAGAATTCACGGTCTAATCGTGGAGCGCGGTATGGAAGGCTTTACGACACCGGAAACACATAACAAATGGTCGTTGCGTGCCTCCGCTACCGGCGAATTGATTTTTGACAATGTAAAAGTACCTAAAGAAAACTTATTGCCGGGCAAATCAGGTCTTGGCGCACCGATGATGTGTTTGGATTCGGCGCGTTACGGTATTGCTTGGGGCGCTATTGGTGCGGCTATGGATTGCTATGATACCGCTTTGCGTTATGCCAAAGAAAGAATCCAATTTGACAAACCGATTGCCGCTACCCAATTACAGCAAAAGAAATTAGCCGAAATGATTACCGAAATCACCAAAGCACAATTGTTGACTTGGCGATTAGGTGTTTTAAGAAATGAAGGAAAAGCAACCACAGCTCAAATTTCGATGGCGAAAAGAAACAACGTAGATATGGCGATTAACATTGCGCGTGAAGCCCGTCAAATCTTGGGCGGCATGGGAATCACCGGTGAATACTCGATTATGCGTCACAGTATGAACTTAGAAAGCGTAATCACGTACGAAGGTACGCACGACATTCACTTGTTGATTACGGGAGCCGATATTACCGGTATGCCGGCCTTTAAATAAAATATTAAACAATCAATAAAATTGATACAAAATGCTTCTCTGTTACGGGAAGCATTTTTATTTTTGTTCATATAAATCCACATGGGTTTATAGAACGTAAATACCAAAAAAGCTATGACGATCTCCACCATCAATCAAACTATCCAACCGCAAAAAGATACTTTATTACAACATCCTTTATATGAAAAAGTAAAAACCATCGACGACTTGCGTCAGTTTTTAGAATGCCACGTGTATGCGGTTTGGGACTTTATGTCGCTCCTAAAAGCCTTGCAAAACAAACTGACTTGCACTACAACACCTTGGTTTGCCTCAGAAAATCCGGAAACCCGTTATTTAATCAACGAAATTGTATTGGCTGAGGAAAGCGATTTAACTTTAGACGGAAAGCGTTTGAGTCACTTTGAAATGTATGTCGAAGCCATGCAAAGTTGCGGTGCTTCAACGGATGAACTGAAAGCCTTTTTGAAGAATGTAGTCGATACCAAAAACGTATTCATTGCCATCAAACAAAGTGATTTGCATGAGAATGTTAAGGCGTTTCTCGATTTTACTTTCCGAGTAATTGAAGAAAGTAAAGTGCATAAAATTGCGGCCGCGTTTACCTTTGGGCGCGAAGATTTGATTCCGACTATGTTTACCGAAATCCTGAAAAATTTCCAGCAAAACTTCCCGGATGTGGATTTATCCAAATTGATTTACTACTTCGAAAGACATATCGAATTGGATGCCGACGAACACGGGCCGATGGCGATGCAAATGATTCATGAACTTTGCCAAGACGATGCGCAAAAATGGAAAGAAGTAGAAGAAGTATCGGTTTTGGCTTTGGAAAAACGAATCGGACTTTGGGATGCGATTGAAGAAAAAATTGAAGCCCGTTTGGAACTTGCTTAAAAACAAACGTTAAACCAAAGATTCGGTTATGAAATTCTTTTTTAAAATACTTGTAGTTTTTGGTTTGGCTTTGGGTGTACAGAGTTGTTCCGAAGATAAAGAAACCACACCTCCGGCTCCCCGATTATTTAAGTATTTGGCCTTAGGCGACAGCTATACCTATGGCCAAAGCGTTTGTACTGATTGCCGATTCCCGGAACAGTTAAAAGACAGTCTTGCCCCGTATTTGAATGAAACGGATACGTTTGCCATTACACTGATTGCGCAAACCGGCTGGACCACTACCAACTTGAAAACGGCTATTGCCAACGAAAATTTACCAAACGATTATAACTTAGTCACGTTGCTTATTGGGGTGAACAATCAATACCAAAATAAACCATTCAGTCTTTACGAACAGGAATTTCCGGAGTTGGTAAATACTGCCATAGCCAAAGCCGGTGGTGACAAAAAAAATCTGATTGTAGTTTCGATTCCCGATTATGCGTATACTCCCTTTGGCCAAGGCTCTACCACCATTTCCAATGGTGTGCAACAATACAATACTTTTGCACAAGCATATTGTGAAAGCAATGGGATTTCGTTTGTGTATATTACCGATATCACCCAAATGGGATTATTAGACCCCGAATTGGTGGCAACCGATGGTTTGCATCCTTCTACAATGGCTTATACTCAATTTGTGGAGCGGATTTTGCCTGTGGCAAAAATGACATTGGGTTTGTAACTACGCTTCCGGAGCCAATTCAATTTCGAGTCCGTCCATTTCTTCCGTAATATGAAGCTGACAACCCAAACGGCTGTTTTCTTTAACATTAAAAGCTTCCCATAGCATGGCTTCTTCATCCGGACTTTTATCAGGTAGCGGGATGTCATTCAACACATAACATTGGCAAGAAGCGCACATGGCCATCCCGCCGCAAATGCCAATAGTGCCCTCGGGAGCCAATTCATAAGAGCGAACCAACTCCATGATATTCATATTCATATCGGTCGGCGCTTGCACTTCGTGCGTAATGCCATCGCGATCGGTGATTGTAATAGTGATATCCTGAGCCATTAGTTGATTGATTTTACTACCGCTTTTTCCGCTTCTTTGCGCGTGCCGTCGAAACCGTCAACACCCGAAACCGTAGTATATTTCAGAACGTATCGTTTGCCCGGATTCAAGCGGTTATACACACTTTGACACATTAGCGTCGCCTCGTGGAAGCCGCATAAAATAAGTTTCAGTTTTCCCGGATAAATATTGACATCGCCTATGGCGTAAATCCCGTCGATGTTGGTTTGGTAGTCGAGCGCATTGTTGACTTTAATCGCATTTTTCTCGATTTCCAATCCCCAGTTGGCGATAGGCCCTAATTTTGGGGTTAATCCGAAAAGCGGAATAAAATAATCGGTTGGCACGTTCATACGAGCACCGTTGACTTCAATGTCTACCGATTCGATTCGCTCGGAACCCTTAAAGCCTACAACTTCAGCCGGTGTAATTAATTTAATTTTTCCTTCCGATTTAAGTTCCTGTACTTTTTCTACAGAATCCAGTGCCCCGCGGAATTCATTTCGACGGTGAACTAAAGTCACCGAAGCCGCTACATCGGAAAGGAAAATACTCCAATCCAAGGCCGAATCACCACCTCCGGAGATGACAATGTTTTTTCCTCTGTATTTTTCGGGATCTTTGATAAAATAGTCTACCCCGCGATTTTCCTTTTCATAAAATTCCAAGTCTTTCAAGATTGGTTTTCTCGGTTCGAAAGTCCCTAAGCCTCCGGCAATAGCAATAGCCTTTGCGTGGTGTTGGGTTCCTTCGTTAGTAGTTACAATAAAACTACCGTCTTCTAGTTTTTCTATAGTTTCAGCCGTTTCTCCTAGGGTAAATCCGGGTTGGAATTGCTTGATTTGTTCCATCAAGTTATTCACCAAATCCCCGGCCAATACTTCGGGATAACCGGGAATATCGTAGATGGGTTTTTTGGGATACAATTCGGCTAATTGTCCGCCGGGTTGCGGCAAGGCGTCTATGATGTGGCATTTTAATTTTAATAAACCGGCTTCAAAAACAGCAAACAAACCTGTGGGTCCGGCTCCGATAATGAGTATATCTGTTTCTATCATGCTTTGAGATTCTGAGGTTCTGAGATTCAAAGGCGCTAAGGTCTTTAAACCCGAACTTTTATTTTATGATTTTTGTCATATAAAACGCATTAGCGTTAGGGATTGAAGCAAAGTACCACGTACTTGCGAAAAGCCCGACCTCGTTTAAAAAAACGAGGGAACGCCCTACTCCGAAAAACGACAAAAGCTCTTGTTAGGCTACGTTTTCTACGGTTTCGATTTGCGGCGCGTATTTCTTGATGGTGGTTTCGACACCGGCTTTCATGGTACTAATACTCAAACTGCACGACGTGCAAGCCCCCTGAAGACGTACTTTAACGTGTTTTTGGTCTTCTACGGAAACCAAACTGATGTCACCGCCATCGGAGTTGAGAAACGGTCTGATTTCGTCGAGTGCCTTTTCGATATTGCCTATTAATTCTTCGTTTGTCATAGTATTAATGTGTAAATGTAGCAATGTGTAAATGTAGCAATGTGTAAATGTAGCAATGTATAAATGTTACAATTGAATTGTTTAATTGCTACATTGCTTAATTGTTACATTGCTTAATTGATACATTGTTTAATTGATACATTATTTTATTTCCCTTTAACAGCCGAACAACCGGCCATGGTGGTTATTTTAATCGCCTCGGTAGGTGGTAAGGTTTCGTTACGGTTTACCGTTTCCTGTACTACATTTCGGGTGATTTCTTCAAATACGGTTTCGATGACCGAAGCGGTTTGTAAAGCCGCAGGACGGCCGTAATCTCCGGCTTCGCGGATGCTTTGTACCAAGGGTACTTCGCCCAAAAACGGCACATTCAAATCGGCCGCCAAGTTTTTAGCACCTTCTTTGCCGAAGATGTAATATTTGTTATTCGGGAGTTCTTCCGGAGTAAAATAGGCCATGTTTTCGATGATGCCCAACACGGGAACGTTGATACTATCGGATTGGAACATGGAAACGCCTTTTTTGGCATCGGCTAAAGCCACCGCTTGCGGTGTACTCACCACCACAGCACCGGTGATTGGCAAGGATTGCATGATGGACAAGTGGATATCGCCCGTTCCCGGAGGTAAATCGATTAACATAAAATCGAGTTCGCCCCAGGCCGCGTCAAAAATCATTTGGTTCAAGGCTTTGGCCGCCATAGGGCCGCGCCAAATCACCGCCTGACTCGGCGCCGTGAAGAAACCGATGGAAAGCAATTTGATTTCGTAGCTTTCGATGGGTTTCATTTTCGATTTGCCGTCGACTTCAACAGAAAGCGGTTTTTCGTTTTCCACATCAAACATTATCGGCATACTTGGTCCGTAAATATCGGCATCTAACACGCCCACTTTAAAGCCCATTTTGGCTAAAGTAACCGCCAAATTTGCGGTAACCGTTGATTTCCCAACACCGCCTTTTCCCGAAGCTACCGCAATAATGTTGCTGATGCCCGGAATGGCTTTGCCTTTGATTTGATTTGGGTTTTGCTCGGGTGTTTCCACTTTGATGTTGACTTTTACCACAGCGTCGGGTGAAAATCGGTCATGGATGAGTTTTTTGATATCGTCTTCCGCACGCTTTTTGATGTGCATGGCCGGAGTCGTAATGACTAAATCAACGACCACTTCGTTACCGAAAGTGAGCACGTTTTTTACCGCACCGCTTTCGACCATATTCTTTCCCTCGCCTGCAATGGTAATGGTTTCCAAAGCAGCCAAAATTTCTTTTCTATCTAATTTCATTTTGCACTACATTTAAATCTTTCAGTTCCTTTTATTTAAACTGAATTTAGATTGCAAAGATAGTTTGAAAATAGTTAAAAGGGAAAAGGGAAAAGGGAAAAGTTTTTGATGATGGGATAATTACAATTTATAGCGGATTACTGCTCGCTAACCTCTGGTCGCCAAAAGTGTTTTTCGAAATCGACAATTTGGTTATCGACTACTTTAACGCCTTCGTTTTCGAGTAATTGCTGCATCAGATTCGTGCCTTCAAAATGGTGTTTCCCCGAAAGCACTCCGATTCGGTTAACCACACGATGCGCCGGCACATCCTCGCGCCCGTGACTGGCATTCATGGCCCAGCCTACCATACGCGCAGAGCGAGCCGCGCCTAAAGCCTTGGCAATGGCCCCGTAGGAAGTGACTTTCCCCTCGGGAATTTGACGGGCAATTTCATAAACACGCTCAAAAAAATTGGCTTCATCCTTCATCGGTACAACAATTTGAGGAGTGTGATAATCGCCATAAAGGTCGTTACCGAGCCAATAACAATATTGATGTTCTGCATCAAAAACTCGGTCTTTTTTTCAATTTTTTTGAAGGCTACGATATAAATGTAAAACACGGTAAACGAGCCCAAAACTACGCCCAGCACAAATTCGGATACCGGGACTTTATCAAAACTGAAATACCCCGCTGCCGACAAACTCATACTGGCAAACACATAAAACGGAATGGGCAGAAGATTGAGCGTGGACAACAACATGCCGAGAAAAAACCGATTGGATTTGGCTTTGATTTTGGCTTCCCGATTGAGTTTTTTGGGTTTCTTGGCAATCCAGAAAAAATAAACACTCAACCCCGCGAATATAAAAATCCCGATTTCTTGTAAGGTCGCCACAATTTCTTCGTGCTCACTGATAAATCGGGCAAAGAGTACGGCAATAAAGGTTTGAAAAAAAACAATCAGCGAAGCGCCGAATGCAAAGTTAACCGCTTCGTTTCTGCCTTCCTGCAAACTGATTTTGGCTGCTGTCATGTTGATTAGACCCGGGAGTATAACCGCCAAAAAAGCAATGCAAAAACCCAGCACCGGTGGCAAAAAATAATACATCTATTTGATTTTGAAACGAATATACGTAATTGCTTTGTTGATTTCCAAATATTGTTTTTCGTAAAACGTTTGAATTTCTAAAACTTCGTCGGGTGCGCCTTCGTTTTTGTACACGTTGTGATTGGCATACAGCACTTCATGACCTTCGCCATGGAGCAATCCCAAAGTATACCCGTGCATGAATTCGCTGTCGGTTTTCAGATTGACTACTCCGTCCGGTTTTAAAATTCGTTTGTACAGTTTCAAGAATTCGCTGTTGGTCATGCGGTGCTTGGTACGCTTATATTTGATTTGCGGATCGGGAAACGTAATCCAAATTTCCGATACTTCGCCTTCAGCAAAAATGCCGTCAATGAGTTCAATTTGAGTGCGCACAAAGGCCACGTGGTGCATCCCACTTTCATGAGCGGTTTTAGCACCGCGCCAAAAACGCGCCCCTTTGATGTCGATTCCTATAAAATTTTTATCCGGATAGCGTTCGGCCAAACCCACCGAATATTCCCCTTTTCCGCAACCCAATTCGATGATGATGGGATGGTTATTTTTGAAAAAATCGCTGTTCCATTTGCCTTTCAACGGAAATAATCCGCCTACTACTTCTTCCCGAGTAGGTTGGAACACATTGCCGAACGTTTCGTTTTCTTTAAATCGTTTTAACTTATTCTTACTGCCCACAAACTTACATTTTACTAGGTATTACTCGGCTCAAGGCCTTACGTTGGCAAAAGTAAGGAAATAAAAGACAGTTCAAATAAAGTTTTGATAATGTTTAAGTAACCTGGCTGTTTTGAAAAAATCCTTTCTTTGAAAAACTTATTTATTTTGAAAAAAAGAAAAGTAGACGTTGTGGTGATTTCGGATGTGCATTTAGGCACTTACGGCTGTCATGCCCGCGAGTTGACGGATTACCTCAACTCGGTTAAACCGAAAATATTGATTTTGAATGGCGATATTATCGATATTTGGCAGTTTCGAAAATCGTACTTTCCGGCCTCGCATTTAAAGGTGATTAAGAAAATCATGTCGATGAGTTCTAAGGGAACCAAAGTGTATTATTTGACCGGAAATCACGACGAATTTTTACGGAAGTTTACCGATTTACATTTGGGCACCATCAGCCTGCTCAACAAATTAGTGTTGGATTTGGACGGGAAAAAAGCGTGGATTTTTCACGGCGATGTCTTCGATGCTTCTGTCAATCACGCCAAATGGTTAGCCAAATTGGGCGGTTGGGGTTATGATATGCTCATATTGATTAACCGATTACTCAATTGGATTTTAACCCGATGTAACCGAGAACCGTATTCTTTATCAAAAAAAATAAAAGACAATGTGAAGTCGGCCATCAAATTTATTACCAAATTTGAAGCGGTTTGCACCGAATTAGCCATCGAAAATCAATTTGATTATGTAATTTGCGGACACATTCACGAACCTAAAATCAAAGTAACGGAAACCGAAAAAGGCAGTACCACTTATTTGAATTCGGGCGATTGGATTGAAAATTTAACCGCTTTGGAATACCACAACAAAAAATGGAAGCTGTACAAGCACGATTCGAAATTAGTGCTGAGAGAAGACGAATCGCATTTTGAATACGAAGACCAATTGGCCGAACAATTTATCAGCGTAATAAAACCATGACCAAAAACATACTCATAGCGCCGCTCAATTGGGGTTTGGGACACGCCACTCGTTGCATTCCGATTATCCGGGTCTTGGAACACTATGGTTTTACACCCGTATTGGCTTCAGACGGAGAGGCCTTACAGTTATTGCAAAAAGAATTTCCGCATTTGCCTTTTGTTACGTTGCCCTCCTATGACATTGAATATGCCAAAGAGGGTTCCGATTTTAAGTGGAAGCTTATCAAAAACAGTCCGAAAATGATTCAGGCTATTTTTGAAGAGAAAAAAATGGTCAAAAAATTAACCCGAGAATGGGATTTAAAAGGCATCATCTCCGACAATCGATTAGGGGTGTACAGCAAGAAAGTACCGAGTGTTTTTATCACCCATCAGCTCAATGTGTTGTCGGGGAAAACCACTTGGATTTCGAGCAAATTGCATCAGTACTTTATCAAAAAATTTACGGAATGTTGGATTCCCGACATGAAAAACAAACCCAATTTAACCGGTAAGTTAGGGCATCTCAAAAACAACGATTTACCACTGAAATACCTCGGCCCGTTGAGTCGCTTGGAAAAAAGAGAAACTGCTAAGCACTATGAACTGATGGTCATTCTCTCGGGTCCGGAACCGCAGCGTACCCTGTTAGAAGAAAAACTGATAATTGAATTGCAACGGTACAACGGCAGCGTCATTTTTATCAAAGGGAAAGTAGCGCCGCAACAAACCCAAGAAACCATTGGCCACATTACCTACTACAATTTCATGACATCCGATGAAATCGAACAAGCCTACAACGAAAGTGAAATGGTCCTTTGTCGTTCGGGATACACGACTGTAATGGATTTGGCGAAATTGCAAAAGAACGCTTTTTTTATTCCGACTCCGGGTCAATTTGAACAAGAATATTTAGCCAAACGCTTCCAAAGAAACGGTTATGCGCCTTTTGCCGAACAAGAGCATTTCAGAATTGAAAACCTATTGGAAATGGGGTTGTATAAAGGGTTGCCGAAGTTAATCGAAACCGTCAACTGGAAACAATTATTTATACTTTTCGAGGGTAAATGAAAATTCGGAACCTTTGCCGAATTCACTTTCTACATAAATTTTTTCGCCATGCGCTTCGATAATGTGTTTTACGATCGAAAGTCCCAGACCCGATCCGCCTTCGCTGCGCGCCCCGCTTTTATCGACTCTGAAGAAGCGTTCAAACAAACGCGGAATGTATTGCTTTTCGATGCCTTCTCCGTTATCTCGAAAACGAACGATAATTTTATCGTTGACTAAATCTTCGATGGTCACTTCGGTAGTGCCGTTTTCTTTACCGTATTTGATGGAGTTGGTGACCAAATTGGTGATGACCTGCTCTATCTTTTCTTTATCGGCAAACACTTTGATGGGTTTACTGTATTTGCGATCAAACATCAGGATGATGTTTTTTTTATCGGCTTTCATTTCCAATAAATCAAATACATTTTGAATGAGCTCAACAATGTTGAATTTGGATAACTCGAGGTTTAAGTCGCCTATTTCAAGTTTCGAAATCATATCCAAGTCTTCCACAATGTAAATAAGACGCTCTACGCCTTTTTCGGCTCTTTCGAGGTATTTTTTGCGGACGTTTTTATCGTTCATCGCCCCGTCGAGCAAGGTAGATAAATACCCTTGAACCGTAAACAATGGCGTTTTTAACTCGTGCGACACATTTCCTAAAAATTCACGGCGGTATTCCTCGCGGACTTTGAGGGTTTCAATTTCCATTTTTTTATCGGTGGCAAATTTTTTGACTTGTCGGGTCAGCGTTGCCATATCGGTCGTAATGGGTTGGTTTCTAAAAGAAGTTGATTCTAAAAGTGACACATCGTCGTAGATTTTTTTTACCCTTCGGTAAATAAAATGCTCTACGCGGTATTGGATGACAAAAAAAGAAAAAATGGCCATTGACAAGGCAAAAACCAACAATATCATCCAGGAAAATTCATGAAAAAACCAAAGTAAAATGCCAAGAAAACCAGTTGAAAAAAGGGTAATATACGTGGTAGACACCAACGCAAAGGTGTATGTTTTCTTGAAATTAACTTTCATTTACACTTCCAGTTTGTAGCCCACGCCTTTGATGGTTTTGAATAAATCTTCGCCTATTTTTTCGCGAAGTTTGCGAATGTGCACATCGATGGTTCGACCACCTACAATAACCTCATTACCCCAAACTTTATCTAAAATTTCTTCACGTTTGAATACTTTTCCGGGTTTGGAGGCCAACAGATAAAACAATTCAAACTCTTTACGAGGCAGAATGATTTCGACACCTTCCTTGATAATTTTATATTCTTCTCTATTGATTTCTATACCGCCCACATTAAGTGTCTCTGTGGCTTGCTCCTCATTTTTCAATCGGCGCAGCAAGGCTTTGACTTTGCTCACCAATAATTTCGGCTTGATAGGTTTGGTGATATAATCGTCGGCACCGGCATCAAAACCGGCTACTTGAGAATAGTCTTCGTTGCGAGCCGTTAAAAACGTGATGATTACGTGGTTGAGTTCGGGTAATTTTCGAATGTTTTCGCATGCTTCCATACCATCCATTTCGGGCATCATGACATCCATTATGATCAGATGCGGCAGTTCTTTTTTGGCTTTCAAAATGGCTTCTTTACCATTGGTTGCCGTTACAATTTGATAGCCTTCCTGAGATAAGTTGTAGCCCACAATCTCTAATATATCCTGCTCGTCATCAACCAGTAAAATCTTGATGTCTTTTTTCTTCATAATTCGGACCTGTTAAGTTTTCCGGATGTAAAGGTAAAGATAATACAAAATGCTTACATACACCACAAACTGAGTTAACCGTAATTTAATATGTTAACAATTTGGTAATGGTTTGCGAACAAAATCGTAATAGCGGTTTAACAAGACCTTTACAATGCGGTGGTTTCTTTGCACCAAAATTAAACAAGACAAAAATGAAACTTAAATTAATTGTTACTTTTTTACTGTTACACTTGGTCGGATGGGCTCAAAACAAAGGAACTGTGACCGGAATACTGACTGACAAAGACCTTAACAATGAGGCCCTGCCTTTCGCCAATGTAGTGATTAAAGGAACAACCATAGGTGTTACTACTGACGAAACCGGAAAATATTCCCTATCGGTAGAAGCCGGAACGTATACCATACAATTTAGCTTTTTGGGATACGAATCGATAGAAGAAAAAATTGAAGTGAAAGCCGGAGAAACGCTTACCATTAATAAAGCATTGGGTTCGGGCAGCTACCAGTTGCAGGATGTCGTAATTCAAAAAACTGTAAGCCGCGAAAGAGAATCGGTTTTAATGTTAGAGCAAAAGAATGCCGTGGAAATCAAACAAAGTATCGGTGCTCAGGAAATGCAACGCAAAGGGGTATCCACCGTAGAACAAGGAGTAGCTAAAATTTCGGGGGTTTCTAAAGTTGCCGACCGGGGAATTTTTATACGCGGTTTGGATGACCGTTATAATTATCTTCAAATTAACGGGTTGAACTTTATTCCTTCGGATCCGAACTTAAAAACGATTCCGTTAAGCTTTATTCCAACTGATATTGTTAGAAATATTGATGTTTTTAAAACTTTTAATTCGGGTTTGTACCAAGACTTTGCCGGAGCTTCATTGAACATTTGGACGAAAGATATCAGTTCAAAACCATACACTAAAGTGAGTATTTCAGCGGGATTCAACTCGATTACCACCTTTAAAGACTTCAAATCGGGCAGTGAAGGCGGCACTGATTTTTTCGGGTATAGTGGAAACAATAGAGCTCTACCGGGTGTTTTTGGTGAAAATGTTGCCCTAGGCTATCAGGCTTCTCCGGCGGAATCTAAAAATCTTTTCAACTCGTCCTGGTCGCCGGAACAAACTACAGCTCCTATGAGTATTGGAACCAGCATCACTAACTCGGATTCATTTGATTTATCTAACGACAGAAAAATTGGGTATATATTCAATGTAAACTTCAGCAACAACTACTTATCGCAAACGGGTGAAAGAAGAAACTTGAATTCAGAAGGAACCGCTTTTAAGGATTTTGATGTCGCTAATTCTAAATACTTTACTCAAAAATCTGCCTTGGCCAGTTTGAATTTTAAAAAACCCAATGCTTACAACTTCTTTTTCAACATTATCTACCTTCAAAACTCGGAGAGTACTATTGAAGAAATTCAAGGAGAAAACACCGATTTTATTACCATTGACCGACCATTTTTCTTAAGAGATACCAAATATGTTGAAAATACTTCTTTTGGAATCCAACAAGTAGGAACCTTGTATTTTAAAGATAAAAAGCACACTTTGGAGTACGGTATTGCAGCAACATTAGGAAAAAACAACATGCCGGATCGAAAAACTTTAATCGCTGAAGGGGTTGGTTCAGATGCTGACTTCGTAACTTTTAATGGCGCAAATCCGTTCCGATTCTACTCGATTTTAGACAATCTTAATGTTAACGGAAAAGCAGAATACGAAATAAAATTCGGTGGTGATGTAGATGGAAAATCGAAAAACAGTATACGATTTGGCTATGCCGGAGACATGACAAACTACGATTTTTTCAACCGAACCATCCGAGTGAATGGCGGCGGTAACTTGGCAGACACTACTATGGACACCAACAATCCACAAGCCTTTTTTGACACAAATTTTGATAATGGCAGTTTATATTACGCCAGCACTTCCGACCCAACTTATAACGTAAAAATTGCACAATTTATCAATGCCGGTTTTGTAAATTATAACCGAATTTGGGAAAAATTGACTTTGGACATCGGAGCTCGATTTGAATACATGTTCCGTGAGACTAAATCGAGAAAAGAAACCAGTACTGTTACTTCGCCTTTTGATGTACAGGTATATGACCCCATTGACTTTAGTCCGGTTCTCA
The DNA here is from genome assembly GCF_030053345.1 of Flavobacterium sedimenticola. Classification (GTDB taxonomy): domain Bacteria; phylum Bacteroidota; class Bacteroidia; order Flavobacteriales; family Flavobacteriaceae; genus Flavobacterium; species Flavobacterium sedimenticola. The sequence goes on along the minus strand of NZ_JASGBP010000001.1, from coordinate 726,568 downwards.
ACTTAAAATACGAGTTGAACGACAAATCCAACTTGCGTTTTACGGCTTCAAAAACATCTACAAAGCCCCGATTCCGTGAAATTTTGCCGTTTCGTTATCAAGACGGGGACGGAAACTTCAGCATCGGTAATCCGGATTTGAAGAACACTCAAAACTACAATGTAGATTTAAAATACGAGTTCTTCCCAACGCAAAGCAGCTTGGTGGCCGTAGCCATTTTCGGAAAGCATATTCAAGATCCGATCACACGTTTGTTAGAAGGAACCTCAACCGGTTTCTTAACCAAATTTGTGAACTTTGATGAAGCCAATTTATATGGCATTGAGTTAGAATCAAACTTTGGATTAGACGTAATTTTTGGTGAAAGCTTCTTTGCCCAAAGAACCTCTTTCGGTTTGAATACCATTTTCATGAAGTCGGAAGAAATTGCCGATAAAGCTAAATTTCCAAGAATTACTTCAACCGAACGTTCTTTACAAGGAGCTTCTGATTTTATTATCAACGCGGATATCGTGTATGACTTGATTAAAAACGAAAAAGTAGAATCCAAAGTATCATTCATTTACAATACATTCTCTGACAGAATCTATGCAGTTGGAACTGACGGTGCTTCGGATATCAAGCAAAAACCTATTGACATGTTGGATTTTACTTGGCGTAATACTTTCTCGAAAAAATATCAACTGAATTTAACGGTAAAAAACATCTTGAATGCCGAAATTTTGGCCACACAAGATCCAACGCGACCAATTGCTAACCCAAGTCAGTTCAGCAATGTAAACAATCGTTTAACGCAGGGTGTTAACGTAGGTTTAGAGTTCTCATATACTTTCTGATAAAGCTTAATATCACATACTAAAAAGAGAATCGTTGCGATTCTCTTTTTTATTGCATAACATTTTGTTTACAAATATTTCATTAGGCGGTAACCGTTAAATAACCATTGATTAACCTCTTTTGAAATTTGCGAATTTACTTTTGTAAAAACAATATAACATTAAAACATGAAAACAAATTTCTTAAAATTTATCGCTTTAGCAGCCTTAACTTTTACCTTCGGTTGTTCTTCTGACGAATCTAACGGAACAAATGTACCAAACCTGGAAGGGTCTGTTCTTCAAGGAAACATTACAACTGACTTAAACGTTCCTTCAGGAAATTACAATTTAAAAGGAGTTGTAGTAGTAAAAGCCGGTGCTACTTTAACTATTGAAGCGGGAACCACTTTTACAGTTTCTACAGCAGACCAAGCGGCAGGAACTAACTATTTACAAGTAGAGCAAGGTGGAAAATTAATTGCAAACGGCACTTCCTCGTCTCCAATTGTATTCACAGCGCAATCACAACAAATCGGTGCTTGGGGCGGAATCATCATCAACGGAAAAGCCAGAATTAACGTTGCCGGCGGTACCGAAATTGCTGAGGCTGGTGGTTTAATATACGGCGGTAACGATGACGCTGACAATTCAGGCTCATTAAAATATGTAAGAGTTGAATACGCTGGCGCGGCTATTACCGGAGGAACAGCAGAATACAATGCCTTTTCTTTCTTCGGAGTTGGCTCCGGTACAGTTTTAGAAAACTTACAAGCTTACAAGGGAGCCGATGATGCTTTTGAATTTTTTGGCGGATCTGTAAATGCAACAAATTTAGCTGCTTTTGGATGTGAGGATGATAATATCGACTGGGACAGAGGCTATAGAGGAAACTTGAGTAATATTTGGATTATCCAACCGGCTAATGGCGACTTTGGTTTTGAGTGCTCTAACTTACCTGTTGAATTTAATAGTTCTCCGAGAGCTAATCCAACTGTAACAAATGTAACCATAACAGGTTCAGGCAATGCCAACAAAGCTGCTTTCAACTTTAAAGAAGGAACAGCAGGGAATATTTCTAACGTAAAGGTAACAAATGTAGGCTACGGAGTAGATTTAAGAAATCAATTGGGTCAATTCCAAGACGGTTCATTAAAAATTAACAATGCCAGCATCTCATTCATCACAGCTCTAACTCGAAACGGAATATCCGGCGACACTACTAACATAGACAGTATTGTCAGTGTTAATGCCGGTGCTGTTGGAGCCAATACGGCACCTTTTACCTCAGGAACTTGGTTAAAGACACTTTAATATAATTCGTAAAAAAGCTAAAAACTCCTTCCTAACAAGAAGGAGTTTTTTTGGTACAATATTTGAAATATTTTTTATACATTTGTAATAACCAAATTAGAGTCATGGCTAAAAACTACTTTTTCACCATTTTATGTTCCCTTTTGTTTGCATCTGTGGCAATGGCACAGGACGTAAAACAACAAGGTGAGACTCTTGGTTTCTACCCTAATCCGGTGACTAACGGAAAAATCTATATTACTTCCAAAACAGCTGTAGACAAAGAAATTTTGATTTTTGATGTGTTAGGAAAAAAGGTTTTACAAACAACCCTCTCTTCTAAAGAGCTCAACATTTCTTCTATTCCTCCGGGCGTTTACATCATCAAAATTACGGAAGGAGATACTACGGCTACTAGAAAACTAATTGTCAGATAGTTAAAATTTGACATTTTAATCTAAATTTAATCTTTTTTTCACATTCTTTTTTCTCACAAAGAAAATTTGTGATTATATTTGTAGGCTAATTAATTTTAAAAAAATGAAAAAACTTTACACTTTATCTTTTTTGTTTCTTTCCGCAATCTGTTTTTCACAAACTGTTGTAATTACTAAAGTGGTTGACGGAACTTTAGCTTCTGACGGATGTTCAGGAGCAAGCGGTTCATCTAGCCCTAAAATTGTGGAAATGTATGTTTCAGGAACAATTGACTTTACAAACTACAGATTCCAAACAGAATCTAACGGAGCAATCGATGCTTCAGCCATTTCATGGAACGCAGGTTTTGACATGACACCATTTGGTTCACAAACTAATACTTTTCTTTATTTAGTTGTTGGAGCTGGAACACCTGCTACAGCTCAAACTTTTTCAGAAATGTACCCTGCTCTAACAGGCTCTAATGTCATCATATCAACAGGTGCTCCTAATGGAAATGGTAACGACGCATACAGAATAGCTATTTATGATGCTCCAACGGCAGGTAACCTTGTTTCAGTTGTAGACCAATTCGGAAACCCATTAGAGATTCCGGGCGGAACTTCTGACTATTCTGCTCCTTGGGCTTACCAAGACAGCTATGCAAGCAGAAATAATGGTGTTGGACCGAATGCAGGTAACTTTGTAACATCATCATTTACTTATGGTGGAAATGCCGCATTTGTTGCTCCCAATAACACTTGTGCTTACCTTATAAGTACTATCAACTTAGGCGCTTATACTTTAGGTGTAAACCAAAATGCAATCGCAGGTTTAAAAGTATATCCTAACCCGGTTTCAAACGGAGTTGTTTTTGTAGAAACTACCACTAACGCTGAGAAAAACATTGTTATCTATGATGTATTAGGAAAACAAGTTTTCAATACTACTACTGCTGATAACAACATCAATGTAAGCGCACTTAAAACAGGTGTGTATGTGGTAAAAATTACCGAAGAAGGTAAAACCGCTACTACGAAATTGGTGATTAAATAATCCCATTCCAATACTACTAAAAAGCTCTGACGAAAGTTGGAGCTTTTTTATTTTCCTTACTTTTGCACAAAATACCGACTTTGATTCATCCGCTAGACATATTTACCATTGCCTCCCACAAGCAGTTTGAAAAAATCGCATTGAAAGTGTTTCGGTACCAATACGAAAACAATCATGTCTATCGAGAGTTTTGTGACTTTCTGAATACCGATGTTCAAAAAGTAAAATCACTACCCCAAATCCCATTTCTGCCGATACAGTTTTTTAAAAGCCATACTGTAGTTTCTAATACCGATGCGGTTCAAGAAACCTTTACCAGCAGCGGAACGACCGGGATGATTACCAGCAAACATTTGGTCACCGATGTTTCACTCTACGAACAAAGCTATCGCTTGGCCTTTTCGGAATTCTACGGCAATATCGAAGACTACGCGGTTTTGGCGTTGCTTCCATCCTATTTAGAACGGAGCGGCTCGTCACTGATTTATATGGTCAAAGATTTAATCGAATTGTCCAACAACGAACACAGCGGCTTTTACCTGCACAACTACGACGAACTGATTGCGAAATTAATGGAACTCGACAACTCCGGTCAAAACGTAATACTGATTGGGGTGACCTATGCGTTGTTGGATCTTATTGAAAAACAAAAATTCCAACTCAAAAACACCATCATCATGGAAACCGGCGGCATGAAAGGCCAACGCAAAGAAATGATTCGCGAAGAACTGCATCAAATCCTCTGCGATGGGTTTGGAGTACCGCGTATTCACTCGGAATACGGGATGACCGAATTGCTCTCCCAAGCCTATTCCTTAGGCCATGGGATTTTTGAGTGCCCGAGCTGGATGCATATCTTAATCCGCGATACCGAAGACGCCCTGAGTTATGTCGATTACGGCAAAACCGGCGGCGTAAACATCATCGACTTGGCCAACCTCAACTCGTGTTCCTTTATCGCCACGCAAGATTTGGGCAAAAAACAACCCAATAATTCTTTCGAAATATTGGGCCGCTTTGATAATTCTGATATTCGAGGTTGTAACCTGATGGTTATATAACCTTAATTAAGTAATAATGCTTCTTGCCTTTTTGCAACATCAAAAACTGACCGTTAATAAGATCTTTTTCGGTAATGATATAATCCGCCGTCACTTTTTCTTTATTCAACGAAATGGCATTTTGTTGCAACTCGCGTCGTGCCTCACTGTTCGAGGGTAAAAACCCGGTCTTTGCCGAAAGCGCCGCAATCATATCCAACCCATTTTCTAAATCAGCTTTAGCTACTTCCGCCTTCGATACACCCTCAAACACCTCCAAAAACGTTTGGGTATCCAACTTTTTCAAATCGTCCATAGTTGGACTGAAAAAAGCACCCGATGCAAAAATGGCTTTGTCCAACTCCTCTCTACCATGCACAAAAGTGGTTACCTCTTCGGCCAAACGCTTTTGCAACACGCGCAAATGCGGTGCCGTGTGATGTTCGGCTATCAAAGCATCAATGGTGTCTTTATCTAAGAACGTGAAAATCTTAATGTATTTTTCGGCGTCCACATCGGTCGTATTCAACCAAAACTGGTAAAACTTGTATACCGAAGTTTTATCGGCCGTCAACCACACATTCCCGCCTTCCGATTTCCCGAATTTAGAACCATCAGCTTTGGTAATTAACGGACACGTCATGGCATACGCCTTCGCGCCTTCGCCGTTCATTCGGCGCACCAACTCAGTTCCCGTGGTAATATTACCCCATTGGTCACTACCACCCATCTGTAATAAACAGTGGTGCGTTTTGTATAAATGATGAAAATCGTACCCTTGAATCAACTGATACGTAAACTCCGTAAAACTCATCCCCTCACCGCTTTCGCCACTCAACCGTTTCTTCACCGAATCCTTCGCCATCATATAGTTTACGGTAATTCGTTTTCCCACATCACGCGCAAAATGGATAAACGAAAAATCCTTCATCCAATCGTAATTGTTGACCAAAATCGGCGCATTAGCGGCAGTCGAATTAAAATCTAAAAAGCGGGACAACACAGCTTTGATTCCGGCTACATTTTTCTCCAGCGTGGCTTCGTCTAACAAATTACGCTCGTCCGATTTCCCCGAAGGATCGCCAATCATACCCGTAGCACCGCCCACCAAAGCAATCGGTTTGTGACCAAAACGCTCCAAATGCACCAACAAAATAATCGGCACCAAACTCCCAATATGCAACGAATCACTCGTCGGGTCAAACCCAATATAGGTCGTGGTCATTTCTTTCAACAATTGTTCCTCCGTTCCCGGCATCATATCGTGCACCAAACCGCGCCATTGCAATTCTGCTACTAAATTTCTCATCGTGTAATCAAATTTGCGCAAATATAATGAGAATTGATTATTTAGGAGCGAAAGGTTCGGGATTTATCAGTGGTCCGTGTTCCTGCTGTCCGCACTACCTGCCTGCCCACAGGCAGGCAGGGTAGTTGGCTCCCATCAGGGCTAAAAGAGGAAACGTTTGGCATACTTTTTCTCTGATCTGATAGGCTAAAAATCTAACAATCTAATTATCTTTACCAAATGATTTTAGTCACAGGCGGAACAGGTTTGGTCGGAGCGCATTTGCTGTTACAAGTAACCGCAAGCGAGTCCCAAGTTCGCGCCTTGTTCCGAACCGAAAAAAGCATCGCCAAAACCAAAGCGCTGTTCCAACGCTACGATAAGGAAGCCCAATTTGAAAAAATCCAGTGGGTACAAGGCGATATCATCGATATTCCGTCTTTAGAAAAAGCCTTTTCCGGAATCACTTACGTGTACCATTGCGCCGCACTAATTTCGTATGATCCCAAAGACGAAGACCGACTCCGCAAAATCAATATCGAAGGTACCGCCAATATGGTAAATTTGAGTTTGGATTTCGGCATTCAAAAATTCTGTCACGTCAGTTCCATTGCCGCTTTGGGCGATGTAAAACCCAACGAAACCACCATCAACGAAACCACCGAATGGAACCCCGAAGTGTTTCACAGCGATTATGCCATCTCCAAATACGGCGCCGAAATGGAAATTTGGCGTGGCCAACAAGAAGGACTGAATGTAATAATTGTGAATCCCGGTGTTATTTTCGGAGCCGGATTTAACCATCAGGGCAGTGGCGTATTTTTCTCCAAAGTCAAAAAAGGCTTTCCCTTTTACACTCACGGCAGCACCGGTTTTGTTAGCGTTACCGATGTGGTTACCGTGATGATTGCTTTAATGAACAGCTCCGTCAGCGGCGAACGTTTCGCTTTAGTGGCCGAAAACCTGACCTTCAAAGAAGTAATTTACGAAATCGCAAAACACTATGGTGTAAAACCGCCTACTTTCGAAGCCAAACCCTGGCTATTGGCTATAGCCTGGCGCCTCGATTGGTTAACTTCAACATTCTTCGGAACCAAAAGAAGATTGTCTAAATACAGTGCTAACGCCCTATTCTCAACCGATATGATTTCGAATCAAAAAATAAAAAATCCCGAGATTTCGGGATTGCATTTTGACTTTCAAAACATAACGGAAGTAATTCAAGAGGTCATCAACAAAGAATCATAGCGATTACTGCACTTGCGGCACATCGGGATTCACAGGTGTTGGTGTTATGGTTGCGCTACCTCCTGTTTTTTTAATTTCATCATCCAATCGCTTTTTTACCGTCTCAAACATTTTTTTGTAGGCTTCGACATCAGTGGCGTAATACTTATTACTTTCCGACAATTGGGTGCTGTCAATCTTGTACTTTTTGTAAATAAAGGCGTTGGCACTTTTGTTGCTGATGCCGCCCCCAATATTCTGCGACTTAATCGCCTCCAGCAAAGACAAATCATATAAGATGTCAATCATCTTGTCTTTGGCAATCAAATTCTTTGGCTTTTCAATGGCTTTCTCGCAACTCATCAGCAGCAAAAAGAATCCCAAAACGAAACAAACTTTTCTCATACTTTTACTTTATCTGTTAAACAACAACCGTTGTCCGACAGGTGTTTCTTTGACTTTAAAATTATGATACACCAATTGACCGTTTACAAAAGTATGGGTGACTCTCGAGGTAAATGTATACCCTTCAAAAGGCGACCATCCGCATTGCGCCAGGATGTTTTCCTTTTTCACATTCCACGGTAAATTAGGATTCACCAAAACCAAATCGGCATAGTAGCCTTCTCGGATAAATCCGCGTTTTTCGATTTTAAAAATCTTCGCCGGATTGTGACACATTTTTTCTACGATGCGTTCGACCGAAATTTTTCCCTGATGGTGTGCTTCAAACAAAGCCACTACAGCATGTTGCACCAAAGGGCCGCCCGATGGCGCTTTGAGATAGTTTTGACTTTTCTCCTCCAAGGTATGCGGGGCATGGTCGGTAGCAATCACATCGATACGGTCATCCAGCAAGGCTTCCCACAAGGCCGCTCTGTCGTTGGCCGTTTTAACCGCCGGATTCCACTTAATTAGATTGCCTTTGGTTTTATAATCGGCATCCGTAAACCACAAGTGATGGATACACACTTCGGCCGTAATTTGTTTTTCTTCCAGCGGAATGGCATTGGTAAACAGCTCCATTTCTTTGGCGGTCGATAAATGAAAGACGTGCAAACGGGCACCTGTTTTTTTAGCCAGGGCAATCGCTTTGGAAGACGACAAATAACAGGCTTCTTCACTGCGGATTAAATGATGGCAATCGACCGGAATGTCATCGCCGAATTGTAATTTATAACGCTCTAAATTGGCTTTAATGGTGGCTTCATCTTCACAATGAACCGCAATGAGCATTTTGGTAGAAGAAAATATTTTTTCTAAAGCTTCTTCATTATCCACCAACATATTCCCGGTAGAAGAACCCAAGAACAATTTGATTCCGGCTACGTTACGCGGATTGGTTTTTAACAGTTCTTCCAAGTTGTCATTCGTACCGCCCATCATGAACGAATAATTGGCATAAGCCGTTTTTGCCGCTATTTGGTACTTGTCCTCCAACAATTCCTGAGTCACGGCATTGGGAACCGTATTGGGTTGCTCAATAAAAGAAGTGATTCCGCCGGCTACGGCTGCGCGGCTTTCACTGGCAATCGTTCCTTTGTGTGTTAAACCGGGTTCACGGAAATGAACTTGATCGTCGATAGCACCGGGAATCAAATAATTACCCTCGGCATCAATAATGTTACAATCGGATGATTTCGCACTAATACTGGAAGCGATTTCGGAAATAAACTCGTTTTCAATCAAAACATCGCCTTCCGTAATCTTTCCCTCATTGACAATTTTGGCATTCTTAATTAAAACGGTATTCATAGTTGTGTCGTTATAAACGGTTTAAAAATTTCCGGAATCGGAGCGAAATTACGCCAAAGATGGCTTCTTTAATAATAGCACCACTCATTTTGGATTGGCCTTTGGTTCTGTCGGTAAAAATGACCGGCACTTCCTTAATTTTAAAGTTTTTGGCAAATGCACGGTACTTCATTTCGATTTGGAATGCATAGCCCACAAACTTGATGGCATCTAAATTGATTTTCTCCAATACTTCTCTCTGATAACATATAAATCCGGCGGTGGCATCCATAATTTTCATGCCGGTAATCATACGCACATACACCGAAGCAAAATAGGATAACAAAACACGGCTCAAAGGCCAATTCACCACATTAACCCCGGTAACGTAACGCGAGCCTATGGCCAAATCGGCCCCATCGTCATGACACGCGGCATACAATCGCTCTAAATCATTTGGGTTATGAGAGAAATCGGCATCCATTTCAAAAATATACTGATAATCGTTTTGAAGCGCCCATTTGAAGCCGTGAACGTAAGCCGTTCCTAAACCCGATTTCTTCTTTCGGATAGCCAAAAACAAACGATTGTCAAACTCCTTTTGTAACTCAATCACTTTATCTGCCGTTTTATCAGGCGAATTGTCATCCACAATTAAAACATGAAATGATTTGGGCAAGGCAAAAACAGCACGAAGAATGCTTTCGATGTTCTCGATTTCGTTGTAGGTAGGAATAATGACAATAGCGTCGCTCATAAAAAAGATACTTCGATGCAAAAATAAACTTTTTATCACTCGAGCCTCTTAATAATTTTATAATAATTTAGCCGGTAAAAATTAGTATTTTTGCGCCAATGATGACAGAAATTGTTTTACAGCCAAGGGTTTTAGAAGCAAAAGATTGGGCCACTTTTCTTTTCCTCTTTGCGTTTGTCTTAATAGCCATTACCCGTACGGCGTTTGAAACAAGGTTCAATGACTTCCTGAAAATTTTAGTATCCGACAAATACATCAAAGTGTATAAAGACACTTCCCATTTAATGAGTGGCTTTACCGTTCTGCTGTTTATTGTTCAGGTAATTTCCTTTTCCTTTTTCATCCAGCTTGTTTTAGCGCATTTCGGGCATGTATCTAAAACCGATTGGGTGCTTTTTATACGGATTTTTACGTTTTTCGGTGTTTTTGTCCTGTCAAAGTTTCTGATTGAAAAAATTATTGCCACGACTTTCAACATCGAAGAATTCACAGAACAGTTCAATTTACAGAAAGTAAGCTACAGAACGTTTATCGGCTTGCTTCTGCTCCCGGTAAACATCTATCTTTTTTATAACAATAATTCATCAAATGTTTTGATTTTTTGCGTTATTGGTGTGATTTTAATAATAAACTTGTTTTCTTACTTTGTTTCCTTGAAAATTTATCAAAACTTACTACTGAGTAAACTGTTTTATTTTATTTTGTATCTTTGCGCACTTGAAATAGCGCCCTACTATTTTATATATTATTTGATTACAAAAAATTTAGCACATTAAAATGTCAAATTTGAAAGTGAAAACAATTCTGGTGTCACAACCGGAACCCAAAGTCGAGAATTCGCCTTATTTTGAACTGCAACAAAAACACAAAGTAAAAGTTGATTTTCGCTCGTTTATACATGTAGAAGGCGTTAGTGCAAAAGATGTGAGAGCTCAAAAAATAGACCTCAATAACTTTACCGCTATCATCTTAACCAGTCGAAATTCAGTAGATCACTTTTTTAGGGTAGCAGAAGAAATGCGTTATAAAGTACCGGAAGACTTAAAATACTTTTGCCAATCGGAAGCCATCGCCTTTTACCTGCAAAAATATGTGGTATACCGAAAACGTAAAATTTATGTCGGCCAAAAAGATTTTGTCGATTTATCGCCACTGATTAAAAAATACAAAGACGAAAAGTTCCTTTTGCCTGCGTCGGACCAATTAAATTATGACGTACCGCAAACCCTGAACAACTTAAAAGTAGATTGGACACAAGCTACTTTCTACAAGACGGTTATGAGTGACTTGTCTGATTTAGCCGATGTGTACTACGATGTGTTGGCTTTTTTCAGTCCAACCGGAATCAAATCATTGTTTAAAAACTTCCCTGATTTTAAACAAAACAACACCCGTATTGCCGTTTTTGGAAGCACTACTCAAAAAGAAGCGTTGGAGCACGGCCTGCGAATTGATATATTGGCACCAACACCCGAAACACCTTCCATGACTATGGCTTTGGAAAAATACATTGCCGATGCCAACAAAGGAAAGTAATCGTTACTTATTACAAAACATAAAAAAGCCATTCAATTTGAATGGCTTTTTCTTTGGTTAGATTAGTTGGAATTATAATTGCGGCCCGGCTTTAACCAAGCTTTGACCTTGTTCATTATCGGTATATTGTACAAAGTTTTTGATAAAACGAGACGCTAAATCGGTAGCTTTGTCTTGCCAATCTTGAGCATTCTCATAGGTATCTCTCGGATCTAAGATAGCCGAATTCACATCGTGTAAGGCTGTTGGCACGGTCAAATTGAATACCGGAATAGTTTTGGTTTGGGCTTTTTCAATGGAACCATCTAGGATTGCATCAATAATCGCGCGCGTGTCTTTAATCGAAATGCGTTTCCCCGTTCCGTTCCATCCCGTGTTTACCATATAAGCAGTCGCGTGATGCTCCTCCATTTTCTTAACCAATTCCTCTCCGTATTTGGTAGGATGTAACGTCAAAAAGGCTTTCCCGAAACAAGCCGAAAAAGTAGGTTCCGGTTGCGTTACACCTCTTTCGGTTCCGGCTAATTTGGCCGTAAATCCGGAAAGGAAATAGTATTGTGTTTGCTCCGGAGTTAATTTAGAAACCGGCGGCATTACTCCGAAAGCATCTGCGGTTAAAAAGATTACTTTGGTTGCGTGTCCGGCTTTCGAAACCGGTTTAACTATATTGTGAATGTGATAAATCGGGTACGAAACACGCGTGTTTTGCGTTACCGAACCATCTTTGAAATCAATCACACCATCGGCATCAACCGTTACATTTTCCAATAGCGCATCTCTTTTGATAGCCCCATAAATATCCGGTTCGTTTTCTTTACTTAAATCGATAGTTTTGGCATAACAACCGCCTTCAAAATTGAAAACGCCTTCATTATCCCAACCGTGCTCATCGTCTCCGATTAATTCACGTTTTGGGTCGGTAGACAAAGTGGTTTTTCCTGTACCGGATAATCCGAAGAAAACTGCCACATCACCGTCTTTCCCTTTATTGGCCGAACAGTGCATCGACGCAATTCCTTGCAACGGCAAGTAGTAATTCATCATGGCAAACATGCCTTTTTTCATTTCGCCACCGTACCAAGTACCGCCAATTAACTGCATTTTTTCGGTTAAATTAAAGGCAATGTAAACCTCAGAATTTAATCCGTGAGCAGCGTAGTCCTTGAAAGACGTTTTAGAACCGTTCATCACAATAAAATCAGGTTCCCCAAAATGAGCCAACTCTTCTGCCGTCGGACGGATGAACATGTTGGTCACAAAATGCGCCTGCCACGCTACTTCCATAATAAAGCGTACTTTCAAACGGGTATTTTCATTAGCCCCACAAAAAGCATCTACCACGTATAATTTTTTTCCTGAAAGTTGATCCGCAGTGGTTGTCTTTAACGCTTCCCAGGTATGTTGAGAAATCGGTTTGTTATCATTGGCAGCCTTATCTGAATTCCACCAAATGGTATTTTCGGTAACCGCATCTTTTACAATGTATTTGTCCTTTGGAGAACGTCCGGTGAATACGCCGGTCATTACATTTACAGCGCCTAATTCGGTTAATTGTCCTTTTTCATATCCGGTTAAATTCGGATTTAATTCGTCGTTGTATAATTTTTCAAAGGAAGGATTGTGGATGATTTCTTGAACGTCTTTGATTCCGTATTTTTCCAACGAAATCGATTTCGTAATTTGAGCGTAGTTCTCCATAAAATTTAGTTTGTGTTGTATTATGAATGAGGCAACAAAGGTAAAAATTATATTGTCAGAAAGTATTTTTTTTAGCAAAATATTATTTTTGACGCTTCACCATTTGACGCAATAAAATCATCCATCCCACTATTAACAAGGTTCCGCCTATAGGCGTAATGATACCCAATGGTTTAAAGTCGATTCCCGTAATGGTTTTTGTGGCCAACAAATAAATCGACCCCGAAAAGAAAATCACGCCCAAAAGAATCGCATTAAAAACCATTTTCTTGGCTTTTTCATCCACCGCAACCGTAAGCCCCAAAAACAATAAAAACAAGGCGTGGTACATTTGGTATTTCACACCGGTTTCAAAAGTAATCAACGCCTCGGACGATAAATGCTGCTTCAACGCATGCGCTCCGAAAGCACCTAAAATAATAGCCGTAACACCCAATAAAAGCGCCGTAATCGTAATTTTTCTTTCCATGAGAACTCATTTAAAATACAAAACCACAAATTTATCCGTTATCTTTTTAGAAATAAAGAAATTTCACTTTTCTTTTGGTCAGCCATTTTTGTTAAAACTTTATATTTGCACCTTATTTTATTTCCATGAAACGATTACTGTTATGTTTAGGCACAGCTTTTTTGTTGAGCGCATTTGCGCCTCAAAGCAACCCTGCCATCAAAGCCGGCGAAAAATTAGTGTATGCCGGTTCCTATAATATGAGCGGTTTAATGACACAATTGGCACAGGTTACCATGAGTACCGAAACGGTGGCTACTTCCAAAAACACCTATCTGCATTTAAGCTGCGAATTGTCTACTTACAGCAAATGGGATTCTTTCTTTAAGATTAGAGACATTTACGAATCCTATGTAAATCCGACCAATCTGAAGCCAAGTTTATATAAAAGAAGCATCGACGAAGGCGGGTATACCAAAAAAGAAAAATACACCTTTAAAGGAAACACGGTGAACAGTACCGTAAAAAAAAGAAACCGTCCCGAAACCCAAAAAACGTTTACCATCGGTGGCTCAACGCAAGATGTAATTTCAATGTTGTACAAAGTACGTACGCTCGATTTCAGCAAAATGAAAGAAGGCCAAACACAATCGCTCATGATTGTTTTTGATGAAAAACAAGTTCCGGTTACCCTCAAATATATGGGTAAGGAAACCGTTAATGCCGGAAACTTAGGCCAAAAACCGTGTTACAAAATTTCTATCGGTGCTAAAACCGATGCGCTCCGCGGTAAAGACAAAAACCTGATTTGGCTGACAGCCGATGCTAAAAAAATTCCGGCCTTACTCAAATTCAGTATTCCGGTCGGAACCGGACAATTAGTATTAACCTCAGCTACCGGAATATAACCCTTTTATGAGAAAACTGTTTTTAATTTTAAGTTGTATTTTCGGTGTGTTGGGTATAGTTTTCACAGCATTGCCTATGGACACGTTAGCGTTTCTTCCTATCGGACTCGCTTTGGTTTTCGGTTTGCTGACGTTGGTCAAATCGGAAGACCATCAAAAAAAAATACCTAAAGTAGTTTTGTTTATCGGAGCCTTGTGTTCCGCTGTGGTATTGGGAAAAACACTTTTAATTAAAGACGAAGTGGCCACCGATACTCAATTTGAACAACAAAAAATGGAAACCAAAAAAGAAGCCCAAAAAGAGCTTGAAGAACTCGAAGGGTTAGAATAACACCAAGCGCATCTCCTCCGATGCGCTTTTTTTGTGGAATCAAATTCATACCTTTACGGCCAACAACAAACAAACGCATGAGACATATCCTAATCATCGGTGCCGGTCGTTCCGCATCGTCCTTAATACAATACCTCTTAAACAAATCCTACGAAGAAAATATACACCTTACCCTAGGCGATTTGTCTTTGGAATTGGCGCAACGCAAAACCAACAACCATCCAAACGCCACGGCTATTGCACTCGACATTAACAACGCAGCCCAACGTCAAGCCGAAATCCAAAAAGCCGACATCGTCATCTCGATGCTGCCGGCGCACATGCATATTGAAGTCGCCAAAGATTGTGTGACGTTCCGAAAAAACATGGTCACGGCCTCTTACGTTTCCGACGCTATGCAAAGTCTGGATGCCGAAGTGAAAGCCAAAGGCTTGATTTTTATGAACGAAATAGGACTCGACCCGGGAATCGATCACATGAGTGCCATGAAAGTCATCGACGAGATTAAAGCCAAAGGCGGCAAGATGATTTTATTCGAATCGTTCTGCGGCGGTTTAGTAGCGCCCGAAAGCGACACCAATTTGTGGAACTACAAATTCACTTGGGCACCGCGTAATGTGGTTTTAGCCGGTCAGGGCGGCGCTTCCAAATTCATCCAAGAAGGCAAATACAAATACATCCCGTACCACAAACTGTTCCGCAGAACGGAGTTCTTGGAAGTGGAAGGTTACGGCAAATTTGAAGGCTACGCCAACCGCGATTCGCTCAAATACCGCAGCGTATACGGCTTAGACGACGTACTCACGTTGTACCGCGGCACCATTCGTCGCGTAGGGTTCTCGAAAGCCTGGAATATGTTTGTACAATTGGGTATGACCGATGATACCTATGTGATGGAAGACTCGGAAAACATGAGCTACCGCGATTTCATCAATTCGTTCCTGCCCTATTCGCCAACCGATTCGGTGGAAATCAAAACCCGATTGCAATTGGGCATCGAACAAGACGACATCATGTGGGACAAACTGCTCGAACTCGATTTGTTTAACCCCAATAAAAAGGTCGGACTTAAAAATGCCACACCGGCGCAAATTCTCGAACGCATCCTCAACGACAGTTGGTCGCTCCAACCCGAAGACAAAGACATGATTGTGATGTACCACAAATTCGGGTACGAAATTAACGGCGAGCGCAAGCAAATCGACTCCAAAATGGTTTGCATCGGCGACGACCAAACCTATACCGCCATGGCTAAAACCGTAGGGTTACCGGTGGCTATGGCGACCCTACAAATCCTCAACGGCAACATCAAAACACCGGGCGTACAACTGCCCATCCGTCCCGAAGTATACAACCCCATCTTAAAAGAATTGGAAACCTTCGGCGTGATTTTCAAAGAAACCGAAATGCCGTATATCGGCTACAATCCGGACCGATTGTTAGGAAATTAACAAAGTAGCTGAGAAACTGAGTTGCTGATATACTTGGAAGCGAATGGCTCGGGCATTTTTGGCAGGGTAATTCCTGCTGTCCGTTTTACTCCGTGCCACTCCCATCAGGGCTAAAGAGGTTTCCGTTTTCTTTTCAGCGGGCAATAGTATAAAACCAAAATCTTAACCGATTTTGGTTTTTTTATTTTAAATATAAAGTAAATTACTATTTTTACTTTAAAGTTTTAAACTATGAAAATTAACCAGCTACAAATAGAGATAGACGGCATCGACAAAGAAATCCTGCGCGACCTCATGGAAGATGCCCGAAAACCCATTTTACAAATCGCCAACAAAATCGGAATTTCCGGTGCAGCCATTCACCAACGCCTGCGCAAACTCGAAGAGGCCGGCGTTATTTCGGGCTCCAAATTTGTGATTGACAACAAAGTCTTAGGTTACAAAACCATGGCGTTTATCGGGATTTACCTCGACAAAGCCTCGAGCAACTCCGATGCCGTGCGCGAACTCAAAAAAATTCCCGAAGTGTTAGAATGCCACTACACTACCGGCAACTGGAGTATTCTCATCAAAATCATTTGCCGCGACAACGAACATTTGATGCAATTGCTCAACAAAAAAATCCAACCCATTCAAGGTGTTTCGAGAACGGAGACTTTTATTTCGTTAGAGCAACAGTTGGAACGTCAGATTCAACTTTAGTTGAAAGTTGCGGGTTGCGAGTTACGGGTTTAAAGTTGCTGGGTTCGTCGGTTCGAGTGGTTTTCACGGAACGCAGTGGAGTGAAAATTGTATCGAGAACCTTTGCTCACAAGTACACTTATTGCTTCTCTCTAGCCCCGAGTGAAGAGGTTACCGCGTAACCCGAAAAGCGGGAAAACGGACCACTGATAAAGCCCGAGCCATTCCGCTCCCAAATAAAAAACCCGCTACTTTCGTAACGGGTTGTTTTTATTCGTCTCGGGAACCTCCGAATACTTGCAGCGCCCAATACAAGAGCGAAGCCAGCGCTCCGATAGCGGCCACCACATAGGTACGGGCAGCCCATTTTAAAGCGTCTTCGGCACCGGCATATTCTTGCTGACTCACCATATTTTTATTTTTTAACCAAGCCAAAGCACGGTTACTGGCGTCGTACTCCACTGGCAGCGTAATAAAACTAAACGCAGTGGCAATAGCCATCAAAACCAATCCGGCTACGGCGATGTAAAAGCCCAAGCCTAAACCGGCGGCGGCTCCTAAAATTAACCCTCCGATAATCAACCATTGTGACATGCCCGAAGCGATGTTCACAATAGGAACCAGTTGCGAGCGCAACTGCAACATATTATACGCTGTGGCGTGTTGCACAGCGTGTCCGCACTCGTGCGCCGCCACGGCAGCGGCGGCAGCATTTCGTTGGTTGTACACCCCTTCACTCAAGTTCACCGTTTTGTCGGTTGGGTTGTAATGGTCTGTTAATTGTCCCGGGGTGGAAATCACTTTAACGTCATAAATCCCGTGATCGTTCAGCATTTGTGTGGCGATTTCGGCACCACTCATACCATTGCGTAAATGCAAATGCGAATATTCGTCAAACTTGCTCTTCAGCTTGGAACTTACCGCAAAGCTGACCAAAGCAATCAATCCGATTAAAATATAATAGCCTAACATAATTTTATATTTAAGTTTAGTAAAAGCCTAACAAAGTGTACGCCAAACCAAAACGAATGACAGCTTGTCATTACAACAAGGTCACACCGAACACAAAACGGTTGTTCCCCGATTCGCCGATGTTGTTGAGCACGCTACCGTATTCCGAATCGTATCGGCCACGAGTGATGGCAAATTCATAGCCGGCGTTTACTTTGACTTGTAAATTGGATTTTTTAAACAAATACAAAGAAACCGACGGTCCTACGTACAACATTTGATTGGTAAAATTTACGTGACCGCTGTTGTTGTCGGGATCTAAATCGTTTAAATCAATCGTGTTGTCTTTGGAGTAAATATCGTATTGACTCCCTATATAGGCTAAGGATAGTCCGGTTGTAAAGGCGAATTTTTCTTGGTTCACCACGTTGTAATGCACACGCAAACGGGTATTGAAACCGCGGTATTTCATTTCGTTGTTGTTTTCCTCGGGCTTGGCAAACAAGACACCAAACTCGATATCGCCCGAATAGTGTGGGGCAAAGTAATTCAATCCGAAAGTGAGTTCGGGGATAAAACTGTCGAGTTCCGGTAAGTTGGCGTTGCGTAGTTTTTTGTTGAGATTGAAGTTGTCGTTGATGTTTCCGGTGAATCCGAAATAACCGTCGAGTTTGATTTTCTTGGTTTGGGTCGAATCGGTTGTCTTTTCTTGGCTGAAACCGATAAAAAAGGAGAGTAGCAGTAGGGATAAAATAGTGTTTTTCATGATGATTGATTTACAATTTAATTCAAAAATAAAAAGAGAACAAAACCGCTGCTGTAGGTTTAACTTTTTATTGACAAATGGAGAAAGAAAGCATAGAAAGGGAAAAGGGATTAGGGACAAGTAACTCAACTCATCCCTAATCCCTTTTGATATCCCTTTTATGGATTAGCCCACCAAATTGATGATTTTGCCGGGAACGATAATCACTTTATTGGGGGTTCTGCCTTGCAGTTGCTGTTGGGTGCGTTCGTCGGCCATGACGATTTCCTCAATTTGCGCAGCGGTTAAATCGAGCGGCAACTTGATGGTAAAGCGCATTTTTCCGTTAAACGATACCGGGTATTCCTTTTCGGATTCCACCAAGTATTTTTCTTCAAAAACGGGGAATGCCACGGTGGCAATCGACCCTTGATGGCCCAATTGTTCCCACAATTCTTCGGCGATATGCGGCGCATAAGGCGACACGATGATGGCCAACGGTTCTAAGATGGCACGATGGCGGCATTTTTGCTGCGCCAACTCGTTTACGCAAATCATAAACTGCGACACCGAGGTATTAAACGAGAAGTTCTCGATGTCTTCCGTCACTTTTTTGATGGTTTTGTGGAGTGTTTTGTACATGTCGGCCGTTGGCTCGTCGTTGGTCACTATCAAACCGTTATCGTCAAAATACAAACGCCACAGTTTTTTTAAGAAGCCCGATACTCCGGTGATTCCGGCAGTATTCCAAGGTTTAGCTTGTTCGAGCGGCCCGAGGAACATTTCGTATAAACGCAAGGTATCGGCGCCGTATTGTTCACAGATATCGTCGGGATTCACCACGTTGTATTTGGATTTCGACATTTTTTCGACTTCGCGTCCTACGATGTATTTGCCGTTTTCTAAAATGAATTCAGCATCCTTATAGTCGGAATACAACGGATGATTTTTGAAAGCGTCGATGTCTAATTCGTTGGTGATGTCGTTGATGACAGACAAATCAACATGAATTGGGTGTACTTTTTCACCGGCAATCAATCCTTTTGAATATAATTTTTTGGAATCTTCAGAACGATACACAAACGCACTCATCCCCAAAATCATGCCCTGATTGATCAACTTTTTAAACGGTTCTTCCGTTGGCGCAAAACCTTTGTCTTTTAGGAATTTATTCCAAAAACGCGAGTACAACAAATGCCCGGTGGCATGTTCGCTTCCGCCGATGTATAAATCGACGTTTTCCCAGTATTTTAGCGCATCGGCTGAGGCAAACTCGGTGTCGTTGTGCGCGTCCATATAGCGCATCCAATACCAGGAGCTGCCGGCCCAACCCGGCATAGTGTTAAGTTCTAAAGGAAATATGGTTTTGTGGTCAATCAACTGATTACTGACTACTGAACACTGCACACTGTCCCACGCCCAATGGGTGGCGTTGCCCAATGGCGGTTGGCCGTCTTCGGTGGGCAAATACTTTTCTACTTCCGGTAAAACAATAGGCAAGTATTTCGAGTCAATCATTTGCGGCAAGCCGTTTACGTAATATACCGGGAACGGTTCGCCCCAATAGCGTTGGCGGGAGAACACCGCATCGCGCAAACGGTAATTGGTTTTGCCTTTCCCCTGCCCGATTTGCTCTAACGCTTCGATGGCTTTTTGAGTGCCTTCTTTGTAGCCTAAACCGTTCAAGAAATCGGAATTCACCAATTCGAAACCGTCTTTGGCGGCAAAGGCTTCTTGCGAAATATCCTGATTGAAAATATTTTTGATTTCAGGCATGCCGTTTTGTCCTTTGAAGAAATTGGCAAAAGCGTAATCTCTTTCATCGCCGCAAGGCACGGCCATTACGGCACCGGTGCCGTAACCGGCTAACACGTAATCACCTATCCAAACCGGAATGGGCTCTTTGGTAAACGGATGCTCGGCATAGGCGCCGGTAAACACCCCGGATATGGTTTTCACATCGGCCATACGATCGCGCTCCGAACGTTTGGCAGTAGCTTCCACGTACGCGTCAACGGCTGCTTTTTGCTCCGGCGTAGTAATCTGAGACACCAATTCGTGCTCGGGCGCTAAAGTCATAAACGTAACGCCGAAGATGGTGTCGGGGCGTGTGGTAAAAACGTCGATAAAAAGTTCCGAGTTGCGGGTTGCGGGTTGCGGGTTTTGAACTTTAAACTTCACCATGGCACCAACCGATTTTCCAATCCAATTGCGTTGTGATTCTTTGATGGATTCGCTCCAGTCGATGGTGTCTAAGCCTTGCAATAAACGTTCGGCATAAGCGGAAATGCGCATGGACCATTGGGTCATTTTTTTGCGAATCACCGGATGCCCGCCGCGTTCGGAAACACCGTTAACGATTTCGTCGTTGGCCAATACGGTACCCAGAGCCGGACACCAGTTTACTTCGGTCTCGGCCAAATAGGTCAATCGATATTTTAAGAGAATTTGTTGCTTTTTTTCTTCGGAATACGCATTCCAATCGGACGGAAAAAAGATTTCGGTATCGTCGTCGCACACGGCTTTAACAGTGGCGTTTCCGGCTTTTTGGAAAATTGAGATTAATTCGGATATGTCTTCGGCCTTATCGGTTTCGAGGTTGTACCACGAATTGAAGAGTTGGATAAAAATCCATTGCGTGTGTTTGTAATAATCGGGATTAGAGGTGCGCACTTCGCGACTCCAATCGAAGGAAAACCCAATTTTATCCAACTGCTCGCGGTACCGGGCAATGTTTTCACGGGTGGTTTTTTCGGGATGTTGCCCGGTTTGGATGGCGTATTGTTCGGCCGGCAACCCAAACGAATCATAGCCTTGCGGATGCAACACATTAAAGCCTTTGTGACGCTTGTAGCGCGCTACGATATCGGACGCAATGTACCCCAGCGGATGCCCAACGTGTAAACCGGCTCCCGAGGGATACGGAAACATGTCGAGGACGTAATACTTGGGTTTATCCGATTGATTGGTAGCGGCAAAGGTTTGGTTTTGTGCCCAATAGTGTTGCCATTTGGCTTCGATTTTTTCGTGATGGTATTTCATTCGTCGTTTATATTGTTTTTTATCGGTCTCATGCAGTCGCTCTTGCGAGCTCGAGTCATTCTTATAAAGGTTCTAAGGCACTGAGGCGCTAAGGTTCTGTGGTTTTTGATTCGTTTACTTTCTAGCCCCGATTGGAGAGGTTACCTCCGACACTTCGGAGTAACCCGGAAAGCGGGAAAATGGCCGGCTGAAACGGCCCGAACCATTCGCTTCCCAAACTAAATTGGGGACAAGCCTAAAATTTCAGCGGCAAATTTACGTTTATTATAATAAAGTTAAAAGTTTGCGCGTTATAAAGGAGAAAAACAATTTTCTTTATTATTTTTACCGCTTAAAATCCCGCTTATGTCATCGTCATTTGAAAAGTTTCAGAAACGCAGAGTGATTACCTCCTATTTCTCGGTGGTGTTGAGTATCTTTTTAGTGCTGTTTTTATTGGGGACCTTAGGGCTGTTTGTGATTAATTCCAAACGCTTGTCCGATAATTTCAAGGAAGAGATTGCGATGACGGTCTTTTTTAAAAGCGAAGCGACCGACTCGGTAACGACGGCCTTTAACGAAGAATTAAAAACCGCCAAATTTGCCAAAAGGTTTGAATATGTTTCGAAAGAAAAAGCAGCCGAGCAACACAAAAAAGTAATTGGCGAAGATTTTATGCAGTTTTTGGGGGTGAATCCGTTGCAGAATTCGTTTGATATTTACCTGAAAGCCGATTATGTCAACAATACGGAACTGACTAAAATTGAGAACCGTTTGCGTAAAAACGATATGATTGCCGATGTGGTATATGACAAGCAATTGGTGACTCTGGTGAACGACAACATCAACAATATCAGCATGTGGATTTTGGTGGTGAGCGGTGTGTTTGCCTTGATTTCGGTATTGCTCATTAACAGTTCGTTGCGGTTGTCTATTTACTCCAATCGCTTTATCATTAAGACCATGCAAATGGTGGGTGCAACCAAATCGTTTATCCGTAAACCATTCATTAAAACCAATGTGATCTTAGGTTTTGTGGGTGCGGTTTTAGCCATTTTAGCGTTAATTGGCATGTTGTTGTACATTCAAACGAACTTCCCGAATCTGGGCATTATGGAGGACCAATTGGCCATCAGCATTGTGTTGTTGGGCGTATTGGTTTTGGGAATTGTAATTACTTGGATTAGTACCTTCCTGGCCACGCAACGTTTCCTGAATTTGAGAACCGACGACTTGTATTAGTCAAAAACTTTTAGACATGAAAAACAACGAACAAAAACCTGATTTTCTTTTTGAAAAAGTCAACTATAAAATATTACTAATCGGTATTGCCGTGATTGGCGTTGGTTTCATTCTGATGAGTGGCGGCGGCAGTGACGACCCAAAGGTTTGGAACGATTCGGTTTTTAATTTTCAAAGAATTCGTTTGGCGCCGACTATTGTGTTGATTGGTTTCGGAATCACGATTTACTCGATTTTTAAAAAAAAGTGATTAGTAATTAGTAATTAGTGATTAGCCAAAATCATGTGATTACTATACAAATTACTAATTACTATTCACTAATTACCAATCACTCAAGACATGGATTACATTCAGGCTGTTCTCATTGCCATCGTGGAAGGTTTAACCGAATACGTACCGGTTTCCTCGACCGCTCACATGATTTTTACCAGTTCTTTTTTCGGGATTCAGGAAGACGATTTTGTCAAATTGTTTCAGGTTTCGATACAATTCGGTGCCATCCTGGCGGTCGTAGTATTGTACTGGCGTAAATTTTTCGATTTCAAACGCATTCATTTCTACCTCAAATTAGCCTTAGCGGTCATTCCGGCTTTGGTATTAGGGAAATTGTTTGATGATAAAATTGATGCCGTACTCGGCAACCCCATTCCGATTGCCATAGTGTTAATTATTGGCGGCGTTGTTTTGCTATTCATCGACGGTCGATTTCATCATCCGACTGTGGCTAATGAGGAAGACATTACCGTAAAAAAAGCCTTTACCATTGGTATTTGGCAGTGTTTGGCCATGATGCCCGGCACCAGCCGTTCGGCCGCTTCTATTATCGGCGGGATGCAACAAGGCCTGACTCGTGAAACGGCAGCCGAGTTTTCGTTCTTTTTGGCCGTTCCGACCATGTTGGCGGTAACGACGTATTCGTTATTCCTGAAAACGTATGAAGTGTCTCAGCTTAAAGGATATGAATTACTGACACAGTCTCCAGACAACCTGAAAATGTTTTTGATTGGCAATGCAGTTGCCTTTATAGTAGCGGTAATTGCTATCAAATTCTTTATCGGCATTATCAAAAAATACGGTTTCAAGCCTTGGGGTTATTACCGCATCATTGCCGGTGTATTGTTGCTGATTTATTTTACCTTAAACCCATAAACTATTGAAAACCGCTGAAGATTTTTTAGAAGGTCAGATTTTATTAATCGACAAACCGTTGACTTGGTCTTCGTTTCAGGCGGTGAATAAATTAAAGTATGTCTTAAAAAGACGGTACAACCTTCCGAAAAAATTTAAGATTGGCCATGCCGGCACCTTAGATCCGTTGGCTACAGGTTTGCTGATTGTTTGTACCGGAAAGTTTACCAAAAAAATCCCGCAGATTCAGGCGCAAGCCAAAGAATATACCGGAACTATCGTTTTAGGCGCCACGACGCCGTCTTATGACAAGGAAACGGAAGTAGATGCCACTTTCGCTACAGCCCATATTTCTCCGGAACTTATTGCGGAAACAATTCCGCAGTTTTTGGGTGAAATCGATCAAAAACCACCGGTGTTTTCGGCCATCAAAAAAGACGGAAAACGATTGTATGAACACGCGCGCGAGGGTTCGGAGGTGGAAATTGAATCGAGAAAAACTACGATTTACGAATTTGAAATCACACGTATTGCCCTACCGGAACTAGATTTTCGGGTAGTTTGCAGCAAAGGCACTTACATTCGTTCGTTGGCCAACGACTTTGGCAAAGCCTTGCAATCCGGCGGCTATTTATCGGTGTTGCGAAGAACCAAAATTGGCGATTATAACGTGACCAACGGTCTTACTCCTGAGGCATTTGAACAGCAGTTGGCTCCAAGGTAGCCATCAACGCCATGATTTCTTTTTGAATCGAAAGCCCTTTATCGTGTAAATACCACAATTGCAAGTTGGTTTTGGCTGTTTCGTCTACTTTTCCATGTTCGGCCTTGTAATCTGAAATTAACTGTTTGGCTCCTTGTGGCCGCGGTCCGAAGTCGCCCAAAACAGCCATCGTTTCTTTATCCAGTACAATCAACTTCGGGATGCTTCTGGCGCCATCCGTTAAAAAGGCATTCATCAATGCATCGTTTTCATCTCGGAACACCAATCTTAAATCGATTTTAGGCGACAACTCCGCCATTTTATAAATCACCGGCACAATTTGAGCGGCATCACCACACCAGCCTTCGGAGATGACTAACCAAATGTATTCGCGTTGTAACTGTTGTAATTGAGCTGAAAATTCATCTGTAATAGTGATGGTTTTCTCCAAACGATTCATGCGGGTTTCGTTTAATTCGGAATAATGCGTTAAGGCTTCCGATTGTTCGTTACCGGTCGATTTGCCTTCTTTTAAAAGCGCTGTGATGGCATTTCTGTATTGGTCGTAGGTGTAGCTTTTGGCTAAGCTGTCGGTAAGTATGGATTTCATGGTTGTTGCATTTGGTGTTGCAAAGCTACAAAACCCCAAGCGATAAAAAAGTGACATTTGTTACCTAACATTATTTTTAACGATGGGCTTACAAAAAACAGAATATGTTTATATTTGCAACCATCAATGCGGTTCGCAGCCGTACAAACGAAAATTACAGCTTCAAAAACAAACAACACCAATGAAATACAAAAGAATTCTCCTGAAATTAAGTGGCGAGGCGCTGATGGGCGACAGACAATATGGTATTGACCCGAAACGTTTGGCGGAATATGCCGAAGAAATCAAGGAGATTCACGACAAAGGCGTTGAAATTGCGATAGTGATTGGCGGCGGTAATATTTTCAGAGGCGTTGCCGGAGCCAGTAACGGTATGGACCGAGTTCAAGGCGATTACATGGGTATGTTGGCTACCGTAATTAATGGAATGGCGTTACAAGGTGCTTTGGAGGACAAAGGCATGCTAACCCGTTTGCAAACCGCTTTAAAAATTGAAGCAATCGCCGAACCATACATCAAACGTAGAGCGGTGCGTCATTTGGAAAAAGGCAGAATCGTAATTTTCGGAGCCGGAACCGGAAATCCTTATTTCACCACAGACACTGCAGCGGTTTTGCGCGGTATTGAAGTTCATGCCGATGTCATATTGAAAGGCACTCGCGTAGACGGTGTATATGATTCCGATCCGGAGAAAAACGCCAATGCCGTGAAGTTTGATACCATTACTTTTGATGATGTGATTAAAAAAGGATTGAACGTGATGGATACCACGGCTTTCACTTTAAGTCAGGAAAACGAATTGCCGATAGTCGTATTCGATATGAATAAAAAAGGAAACTTACTCAAAATTTGCGAAGGCGAAAATATAGGAACCGTAGTTAAAATATAGACCACTTAGACTGACTTAGATTATTAGACTGCTTAGAAAGGTCTAACAATCTTAAAATCTAACACGCTAACAATCTAATTAGAAAATGGAAGAAATTGAATTTATTTTAGACAGCACCAAAGAATCGATGAGCGGTTCTGTGGCGCATTTGGAAAAAGAATTTTTAAATATTCGTGCCGGAAAAGCCACGCCACAAATGTTGGGTGGTGTGTTTGTCGATTACTACGGCTCGCAAACGCCATTGTCTCAAGTAGCCAACATTAATGTTCCCGATGCACGAACCATCACGGTTACACCTTGGGAAAAAAGCATGTTGCAACCTATTGAAAAAGCGATTATGATGGCGAATATCGGGTTCAACCCCATGAACAACGGTGACAACATCATCATCAGTGTTCCGCCGCTTACGGAAGAAAGAAGACGGGAATTGGTAAAACAAGCCAAAGCGGAAGCGGAAGATGCTAAGATTGGGGTTAGAAATGCCCGTAAAGATGCCAATACCGAAATTAAAAAATTAGAAAAAGACGGTGTCTCGGAAGATTTATGTAAAAATGCCGAGGAAGACGTTCAAAAACTCACCGATACTTTCATCAAAAAAATAGACGAGCATTTGGCCATCAAAGAAGCCGAGATTATGAAAGTCTAACTATTGTTAATTCGATATTAAAATCCGTCTCGTACGGATTTTTTTATTCCTATTTTTGTATGCCGTTTGAGCCAAACACTTTCTAATGAAGCGATTCCTCTATTTACTGTTCTTCTTTTCCCTGTCGCTTCAGGCACAATTTCAAGTCAACGGTATTGTTAAAAATGCCGAAACCAAAAAACCATTACCTTTTGCCACACTGAAAACCGAAAAAGGCTTCACCACGATTACCGATGTGGACGGTAAATTCAACTTACTATTACCCGAAGCTCCCGAAACACTGACGGTTTCTTATGTGGGTTACACTACCCAATCCTATTCCTTGTTTGAACAAAAAAAGTTTCTGACGTTACTGCTTGTACCAAGAACGGAAGAAATGAAAGAGGCAATCGTTTCCAATACCACATTAGCGCATCGGGTTATTAGAGAAGTCATTCGCTTGAAAAACCAAAACAATCCGCTTCAAAAGCTAAACACCTTTCAGTATAAAACGTATAATAAACTGTTGGTAACCGCCAATCCCGATTCGATTTCGGGAAAAATTGACACCCTTTTTACGGATTTTTCAGCCAAAGAAAAAGGCTTCAAAATTGATTCATCCGATTACAAATTCAAAAAAATCATCACCAAACAGCATTTGTTCTTAACCGAAAAAGTATCGGTTTTTCAGTTTGAAAAACCGGTAGTAAAGGAAACCATCATCGGGACCAAAATGGCCGGATTTAAAGAACCCATTTACGAGCTTTTAGGTTTTAGTCTGCAATCGGCTTCGGTATATGACGACAAATACGAACTGTTTGAAACCAAGTATAAAAGTCCGATTAGTGACAACGCACTCGAGGAATATCGGTATAAAATTTTAGATACGGTTACACTCGGCAACCGAAAAGTATGGGTCCTTTATTTCAACAATAAGATTAGTCGGAAAGGTCTCGAGGGATTATTATATATTGACCGTGAAAATTTTGCCGTGGCCAAAGCCGTGATGCGTATCCGAGGCGTATTGAATATTACCGGGATTCATGAGTTTGACTATTTGCCCGAGGAAAAAGTTTGGTTTCCGGTTCGGAAGGATTTCAAAATCAGTAAAGGAAAAAGCAAAGAGCCCACCTCCATTTTAGGCGGTCGTATTGAGTTTGCCGCCGAGAGCGATGAGGATACAAAAGGAAAAAATGCTTCTGATTTTACCTATTTGGCATCGGAGATGCGCGTATTTGATTTGCAAATCAATCCGAAATTAAAAATTAAAAAATCGTACATCGCCATTGATGTCCGACCTAATGCCAATCAAAAAGAGGAAACGTTTTGGAAGGCTTATCGCCTCGACAGTTTGGATGTAAGAAGCGAAAAAACATACGTGGCTTTGGACAGTTTGGTGACCAAAGAAAAAATTGAAAAGAAAATCAAATTCGGGCGCAAGATTATCAACGGTTATCTGCCTTTCGGACCGTTTGATTTTGATTTACGCTACCTGTTGAGTTACAACAATTACGAAGGTTTTCGATTAGGGATTGGCGGCATTACCAACGAGGTTTTTTCCAAAAAATTCCGATTGGAAGGCTATACCGCTTATGGTATAAAAGACGACGACAGCAAATACCATTTGGGTGGCGCCGTTCGCATAGGTAACTTTTCCAACTCGTGGATTGGCGGTTCGTTTACCGATGATCTCCGAGAGATTGCGAGTACCACTTTTGCCATCGACAAGCGTGTTTTTAAACTCTACGATCCCAGACCTATTAACATCAGTACCTTTTACAATCACAAAACATGGCGCGCTTTTGTAGAAACCAAGATTATCCCCAAAACCGAAAGCATTTGGCAGTTAACACACAGCGATATTCAACCTTTGTTCGATTATACTTTCTTGAATAACGACCGTTTGTATCGCGAATTTGGTATGACGATGGCCATGGTTTCGATACAATGGAATCCGTTTAGTGATTATATGCAAACGCCTAACGGCAAAATTGAATTCGAAAAACGCTACCCGAAATTTACGTTTCAGTTTACCCAATCGGTGGCCAATTTATTCAATAACGATTTTGAGTTTACCAAAGTAGATGCCAGAATAGAATACGAAAAAAAATATTTAAACGGTCAAAAATCAACGGTGTTGATTCAGGCCGGATATGTAAACGGTGCGGTGCCGATTACCCATTTGTACAATTCCTCGCCCAATAATTTAACCAAAGACAACTTGCTGCAACGCATAACCATAGCAGGTAAGAACAGTTTTGAGACGATGTATTTCAATGAGTTCTTCTCGAGTGAGTTTGTGATGTTGCAATTCAAACACGGTTTTAAACGCATTGAGTTGTTTAAAAAAGTGCGGCCTTCCTTGGTATTGGTGAGCCGAATGGCGTGGGGCGATTTAAAAAATCCGCAACAACATATCGGTATCACGTACAAAACCCTGAACGATGGCTTTTTCGAATCGGGTATCGAATTGAATCAGATTTATAAAGGTTTCGGGTTGACCGGATTTTACCGTTACGGTCCGTATCAATTGGCGCGTTTTGAAGACAACATTGCGCTAAAATTGAGTTTTGTATTGGACTTAGGTTTGTAGCGAACCAACCCTTAGAAAGATTATTGACCTTTCACTACTTACGGCTTAATAATCAACACCGAAGGAATATCCTGCAACCACGACACCTGATC
Organism: Flavobacterium sedimenticola; assembly: GCF_030053345.1. Classification (GTDB taxonomy): domain Bacteria; phylum Bacteroidota; class Bacteroidia; order Flavobacteriales; family Flavobacteriaceae; genus Flavobacterium; species Flavobacterium sedimenticola. The sequence goes on along the minus strand of NZ_JASGBP010000001.1, from coordinate 697,288 downwards.
GTCTACCAATTTTTTCCAGGTTTCCAGACTGAAAATCACCAAATCCTGTTGTGCTAAAAAAGGTTTGTTGATTTGTTTGGGTTCGAATACATCAAACTTCTCTCCGTGTTTTTGCTCTAAGGCTTCGAGAGAATTTTGGATTAAGAAGTTGTTCTTGGTGTAATCGGTATCGACTAAAATGGTGACTTCCGAATTATTATTTTGCATCAATCTTTGCGCGTAATCAATCAAGAATACATCGCCAACGCCATACATTCCTAAAAACACCTTATCCACCTTTTGCAAATCCTTATCAATTAAAATCCCCAGCGGTGTTTTGGTTTTGGAGATGATGAGTCGGGTTCGGTCATCAAAAGGAGAGTTTTCAAACAACCCTTCTTTTCCCTTGAACTTATCCAACAAGCGATCGGGATTAATCATCCGCGACGTAAAGCCTAACACTTTTCCCAAAATGGTACCTTCAAATATAGATTTTCCCAAACCTACCAACACCAAATCGTATTTGCCTTCAAAGGCGACATCGGCAATATCCGTCTCAATATCTCCGGTTGCTTTAAATATGGTGGTAATTTCCTGATTGAGTTTTTTCGATTCTTTAACAATCGGCTCAAAGGTCTCCTTTTCGTAGTCTTCAATGTTGTAGGCGTGCATTTCATCGCTCACGGTAAGGTGCATAGCCGTTACATTGGAAGACTCGGGTTGCGCTTTCACCAAACTGTTGGCCAAACGCAGCAGTGATTTCCCTTTTTCATTGTTTCCGAAAGAAATAAGAATTTTGAATTTGGAGTTTTTGGTAATTTCTCCCGGTATAATCACATCTTTGGTTTTAAAAATAAAATTGATAATATCGAGCGCCGGACCGGTCATAAACGTCGTAACCAAAGCCATAATCACCATCATGGTAAATATTTGAGGCGAAAGTACCCCGAGTTCGTAACCGATATTCAACACTACCAATTCCATCAAGCCACGGGTGTTCATCAAGGCACCGATGGTTAAACTTTCGCGCCAACTTTGTCCGACAAACTTAGCAGCCAAAGCACTTCCGAAAAATTTCCCAACCACTGCCACCGCAATAATACAACCGGTAACTTTCCACAAATACGGCTCGTTAATCAACCCGATCTCGGTGCGCAATCCGGTAAACACAAAAAACAACGGCAACAATAAAATAACCGCAACATCTTCAACTTTTTCAATAATGATGCTACGAAACTTAGCAATATCGGGCATAATGGCTCCGGCCATAAAAGCGCCGAACAAAGCGTGAATTCCGATAATTTCGGTAAGATAGGCCGATACCATCAAGGTTAATAAAAAGATGGCTACTACTGATTTTTTGATGTTGTCTTTTTTGGCATACAACTCTCCGACTCTTTTCAAAAACGGTTTCACCACAAAAAGCATCATCAAGACGTAGAGTATGGCCAAACCAATCACATACAACGAACTCACAAAACTACCGGCTTTTACTATGGCGATTACGGCTGCTAACAAACACCAAGCCGTGATGTCATCGGCAGCGGCACACGTAATGACAATAGTGCCCAAGCGGGTTTTGTGCATCCCGCGTTCCTGAACAATGCGCGCTAAAACCGGAAAAGCCGTAATACTCATAGCAATTCCCATAAACAAACTGAAAGACAAAAATTCTATACCCGAGGGCGCAAACTGATGGTAAATAAAATACGATAATCCAATACCTAAGGCAAACGGAATGACGATACTGGCGTGACTGATTACAACGGCATCATTGGCTTTGTTCTTGAGCACTTTGAGATCGAGCTCCATTCCGATAACAAACATGAAAAGAATGAGTCCAACCTGACTCAATACCTGAAGATTCCCCAAGGATTCAACCGGAAAAAGCACTTCTTTTAAATCGGGAAAATACAACCCGAATAACGATGGCCCTAAGACAATTCCGGCAATGATTTCCCCAATAACCGAAGGCTGGCCAATTTTTCTGAAAATCCAACCAAAAACCCGGGCCACAATAACGATGGTGATGATTTGGATGAGTAAAAGGGCCAAAGGATGTTTCAGATTGTGAAAAAGCGAACTCAAAAATTGTATCCATTCGCTGTCAGTAGAAGAAGGTGAGACAATTTTACGCCCTACTTCCAGCAACTTTCCTTGCTCTACTATCCAATACATCAGATAGGTAAAACCGCCGGTGATGATTAAATAGAACAGTGTATTTTTGAGTTTTCTCATCTAAAAAAATTGTGTTTTTTGCTTAACAAAGATGCTAAAAAAGGGCTTAATTATAACTATTTTTTTTATCGCTTAACTATTATTTAAAACGCATTCTTAATTCGTTGTTAAATTAAGAAAAACTTTATTAGAATCACCCCTTATTTTTAGGGTTTTAATTACCTTTGCAACCCATTTGCGGATTTATGAAAAAGTTGTTAGGTATTGGTTTTTGGGAATTTATAGCCCGAATTATTCTCAGAAACAGAATTATTATTTTGGTCAGCATCATCTTAATTACGATTTTGTTGTCTACGCAATGGAAATACATTCGATTTACCCAAACCGAAGCCAACCTGATTCCCGCTGATGATAAAGTTAATGTTGACTATGATACCTTTTTATCTCATTTTGGGGAAGAAGGTAATTTAATTGTCATTGCGACCAAAGACAAACACCTGTTTTCGCCCAAAGTATTCCAATCTTGGACCGAATTAATGCATACCATTAAATCGCACAAGGAAGTCAGTTTGGTAGTTTCCGTGGATAATTTACAGAAACTCACCAAAAATGATTCCCTCGAAACCTTTGAGCTAAAACCTTTAGTTGACCCTACTAAAATCCAAGACCAACAGTACCTGAAGCGTATTCAAAAAGAATTGTTCACCAAGCTTCCGTTTTACGAAGGACTACTCTTCAATAAAAAAACCGGTGCCGTTCGCTCAGCCATTTATCTCGATAAAAAAATTGTCAATACCAAAGCCCGAAAAGAATACGTATTAAACGACTTGATTCCGGCTATTCAAAAATTTGAAAAAGCTACCGGTATCAGCTTGCACACTTCGGGGATGCCGTACATTCGAACGCTGAACGCCAAAACCATCATAGACGAAATTGGGCTGTTTATTGGCGCAGCCTTATTGATAACAGCGTTAATTTTCTTTTACTTCTTCCGTTCGTTCCGCGCCACCTTAATCTCCTTAATTGTAGTGATTATAGGGGTTATGTGGTCCTTCGGACTGATGGGTTGGTTGGGTTACGAAATCACAGTGCTCACCGCTTTAGTACCGACTTTAGTCATCGTCATCGGTATTCCGAATTGTATTTTCTTTATCAACAAATACCACCAGGAATACCACAAACATTCAAACAAAGCCAAGGCCTTACAGCGCGTAATTACCAAAACAGGAACGGCTACGTTGATGACCAATATTACCACTGCCGTTGGTTTTGCTACGTTTATAGCCACCAATAATGTGCTGTTGCGTGAGTTCGGAGTCATAACTACAATTAATATTTTGGCTATTTATACGCTGAGTTTGTTGGTGATTCCGATATTTTTCAGCTATATTCCTTCGCCCATACCGAGACACTTGGGCCATTTGGAACGCGAATCGCTGACTTCCTTTTTACGATGGATTGTCAACACCGTAAAATACAACCGATTAGGAGTGTACATCACAGCTATCTGCTTGCTGGTTTTCGGAATTATCGGAATCGGAAAAATAAAAGTCTCCGGCAGTATCATAGAGGATATGCCGAAACACACCGCTTTTTTTGAGGATATCCGTTTCTTTGAAAAAGAATTTGACGGGGTGATGCCGTTGGAAATCATGATTGATACCAAACGCAAAAACGGCGCTATGAAGCTCAGCAATTTGCGCCGCATGGAAGAATTGGAACAAACCATTATGGATGTGCCCGAATTGTCTAAACCCTTATCCATTGTCAATATTGCCAAAAGTTTCAATCAGGCGTATTACAACGGTAACCCTGATTTTTACGCGTTGCCTTCGGCTCAGGAAGAAATCTTTTTGTTGCCGTATATCAAGAATTCGCTCAAACATGCCAAAGACAACCAACTGAAAAGTTATATCACTACTGATGGTCGTATTGCCCGTATGACGACTTTTATCAAGGATGAAAACGGAGAAAGAATGGAGGATATTGAAGCACATATACGCAACAAAGTAGACAAACTCTTTCCGTCACCGCGGTATGAAGTCATCATTACCGGAAAACCTTCGGTATTTCAAAAAGGAACCCAATATTTGTTAGACAACTTACTGTCGTCATTACTGTTTGCTTTCTTTTTAACCGGAGGATTGGTGGCTATTATGTTCCGTTCGTTTAAAATGGTACTGGTTTCGATTATCCCGAATTTGTTGCCTTTATTAATGACCGCCGGTTTAATGGGCTTCTTGGGCATTCCGCTGAAACCGTCTACCCTTTTGGTTTTCGGAATCGCTTTTGGCATGTCGGTAGATGATACACTGCGGTTTTTAGCGCAGTACCGATTGGAGTTGTCGCGTAACGATTGGAAAATCAAAAAATCAGTCTTCGCCACTTTTGACGATGCCGGAATCAGTATGTTTTACACCTCAATTGTACTGTTCTTCGGGTTCTCGGTCTTTATGTTATCGAGCTTCGGAGGTACCGTTGCTTTGGGTGGCTTAGTAGCCTTGACGCTTTCTTTCGGAATGCTCTCCAATTTGGTCTTACTGCCTTCTTTGGTGCTTTCACTGAACAAAACCTTGGCCAACCAACAGGAATTACCCGAACCTACCATCGACATCCTGGAACATACCGATGAGGAGATTGACGAGTTAGAAAAAAGCAATAAATAATTTATATTTGCGTTTAAAATAAGAGCAGCAACTATTTACCTATAAAATCTGATATTTAAATGAAACATTCGAAAGTTAAAGACTTACTGAGCAGCGAGCAAACGAACTATGAAGTAACCGTAAAAGGTTGGGTAAGAACTTTTAGAAACAATCAGTTTATTGCGTTGAACGATGGTTCAACGATTCATAATTTACAGTGTGTGGTTGATTTTGAAAACACCCCCGAAACCACTTTAAAAAGAATCAACACCGGAACGGCTGTGGCGCTAACCGGAAAATTGGTGGAAAGTCAGGGTGCCGGACAAAAATATGAAATTCAGGTTTCCCAATTGGAAATCTTAGGGGATTGCGATGCGGAGAAATTCCCAATGCAGCCTAAAAAACACTCGTTGGAATTCTTAAGAGAAAATGCCCATTTGCGTGTGCGTACCAATGCATTCGGCGCCATCATGCGTGTGCGTTCGGTATTAGCTCACGCGGTTCATACTTATTTTCAAGAACGAGGTTTTGTGTATGTGAATACGCCGATTATTACCGGAGCGGATGCCGAAGGCGCCGGCGAAATGTTCCAAGTAACGTCTATGCCATTAGACAGTTTACCCAAAACAGAAGACGGACAAATCAATTACAAAGAAGATTTCTTCGGAAAACACACCAACTTAACCGTTTCGGGTCAGTTAGAAGCCGAAACTTATGCCATGGCTTTGGGTCAGGTCTATACTTTCGGACCGACTTTCCGTGCGGAAAACTCGAATACCTCGCGCCACTTAGCCGAATTTTGGATGATTGAGCCGGAAGTAGCGTTTAACGATTTGACCGACAATATGGATTTGGCGGAAGACTTCATTAAATTCGTTATCAAGTATGCCGTTGACCGTTGTGGCGACGATTTGAAATTCCTTGAAGGCCGATTACTCGACGAGGAAAAACAAAAACCACAAGCGGAACGCAGCGAAATGGCGTTGTTAGAGAAATTGAACTTTGTGTTGCACAACGATTTCAAACGCGTTTCTTATACTGAAGCCATCGATATTTTGAGAGATTCAACGCCGAATAAAAAGAAAAAATTCCAATACCTAATTGAAGAATGGGGTGCCGATTTACAAAGTGAGCACGAACGTTTCTTGGTAGAAAAACATTTTAAATGTCCGGTAATTTTGTTTGATTATCCGGCTAAAATTAAAGCGTTCTACATGCGTTTAAACGACAATACCGAACCGGGTAAAGAAACGGTTCGCGCCATGGACATTTTATTCCCGGGTATTGGCGAAATTGTGGGTGGTTCGCAAAGAGAAGAACGCTACGATGTTTTGGTCGAAAAAATGAAAGCTATCGGCATTGATGAAGAAGAATTGTGGTGGTATTTAGACACGCGTCGATTTGGTTCGGCTGTACACTCCGGTTTCGGATTGGGCTTTGAACGGTTGGTGCTTTTCGTAACCGGAATGACCAACATCAGAGACGTGATTCCGTTCCCGAGAACACCGCAAAATGCAGAATTTTAAAAAATGTTTTGGGTTGTAAGTTGTAGGTTCTATGTTAACTTCAACTCACAACCAACAACTTACAACATACGACAAAAAATGCTCAAACAATTTCTAAATCTTAAACTCACCCAGAAATTATCGCCTCAGCAAATCCAGCTGATGAAGTTAATTCAGTTGCCTACGCAAGCTTTTGAACAAAGGCTGAAAGAGGAATTGGTGGAGAATCCGGCTTTGGAAAGCGGTAAAGAAGAAGAGGAATTGTATGAGAAAGACGAATTCGACAACAATGACGACTACGATGAATTCGACGACAACGACAGTATTGATGCCGATGAAATCAACATCGATGAATACCTGAGCGACGACGAAACGCCCGATTATAAACTACAAGCCAACAACTACAGCGACGATGACGACGACCGCGAAATGCCTTTTGCGGCACCGGTGAGTTTTCATCAGGATTTAATCAATCAATTGAATACTTTTATCTTAACGGATGAGCAACGTGAAATCGCTGAGTTTTTGGTCGGCAGTATAGATGATGATGGTTATTTGCGCAGAAGCATCCCCGATATGGTTGACGATATGGCGTTTACTCAAGGAATTTATACCGATGAAAAAACGGTTGAAAAAATATTACACGTTATACATGAATTAGAACCGGCCGGTGTTGGTGCTCGCGATTTGCAGGAATGTTTGTTGTTGCAACTGAAACACAAAACACCTACCGAATCCGTGGAGTTGGCTATCAATATTATTGAAAATCAATTTGAAGCCTTCACCAAAAAACATTACGAAAAGTTACTGCAGAAATACGAGATTACGCAAGAGCGCCTAAAGAAAGCCATCGAAGAAATCGAAAAACTAAACCCAAAACCGGGTGGTTCGTTTGACAGCAGCAGTCGCGTAGTAGAACAAATCGTTCCCGATTTTACCATTAGAATTGTGGACGGGGAATTGGAATTAACCCTTAACGGCAGAAATGCACCTACGTTACACGTTTCCAAAGATTATCAGGAAATGTTGCAAACATACAAAGACTCCCGCGACAAGTCGCATCAACAAAAGGATGCGGTACAGTTCATCAAACAAAAACTGGATTCGGCCAAGTGGTTTATCGATGCGATACGCCAACGTCAGGAAACACTTTATGTGACGATGAATGCCATTATGCATTTCCAGAAAGACTATTTCCTCGACGGCGACGAAACCAAGCTCAAACCGATGATATTGAAAGATATAGCCGATTTGGTCGGGTTGGATATTTCTACGGTTTCCCGTGTAGCCAACAGCAAATATGTGGATACCCCTTACGGCACGAAACTCATCAAAGAATTCTTCTCGGAAGCCATGAAAAACGACCAAGGCGAAGACGTTTCCACTTTGGAAATCAAAAAAATTCTGAAAACCGTAATCGAAGAAGAAGACAAAAGCAAACCGCTACCCGACGATCAATTGGCAGAAATCTTAAAAGAAAAAGGGTATCCAATTGCCCGAAGAACCATTGCCAAATACCGCGAATTGTTGGATATTCCGGTGGCCCGAATGAGGAAGAAGATTTAAAAAAAATGTTTTGAAAAAATTACTTCCGTTTTTCTCGTATGCGCTGCATCCTATTTTTGTGCCTTTATTCGGGACTTTTTTTTATGTGCTGCTGGAAGAACGGTATTTCACACCGGGACAATACCTGATTTTGTTTCTTCAAATAATCATTATCACTTTTTTACTGCCGATCGCTTTTTTTTATTTGCTGCGAACTTTCGGCAAAATAGAAAGCATTATGCTCTCAGATATTTCTCATCGCAAAATTCCGCTGGTGTTGCATATTTGTCTGTTGTCGGTTTTAGTCCAAAAAAGTATTACGGCCGAATCGTTCGAATCGTTACACTATTTTTTCTTGGGTGGAATCATCAGTGCGGCCATTGCTTTTCTCTTTTTATTTGCCAAAATAAAAGCCAGCATTCACATGATTGGCATTAGTGCGCTTACCGTTTTTATCTTTGGGCTGAGTTTGAAAAACGAAATGAATACGGTACATTTAGTCGCTTTTTTTGTAGTGCTGAACGGATTGGTTGCGTCTTCTCGCCTAACCATGAACGCCCATACCTATAAAGAACTGACGATTGGTTTTTTATGTGGCTTACTTCCACAAATAGGGCTACTCGCCGTTTGGTTATAAAATGTAAAACATGATGCCGAAATTGGCCGTATTCATGTTAACCTTTTCGTTAGCGTTGGTCTCGGCCGACGCGTCAAATAAGGAGTTCAAACCGTAATAGGCATAAATATTCCAAGTATTCCAACCGGCAGTGACATATACGCCGTAATGTATACGATTTAAATCTTCCAGATTATTTTGGTTGAAATTCCCTTGTGAAGTCTCTGATTTGTATTGATTAGAGAACAAATAACTGAGTTTAAAACCGGTATAAACACGCCAAAATTTATGACTTTCCGGAGTAGAGTTGCGCCAACGGAACTCAATCGGTACATCGACATAATGCAGGGATAATTTGTTTTTTGAAAACGTAATCACTTCCGAATCAAAAATTTGATAGGTCGATTGATTGTTGACCGGAATTATTCCCAAATTGTGATTGTAAATGGCCAATGAATACCCTAAACCCGCGGCAACAGCAACCGTTCTTTTTTTGTTTAACGGCATATCTCGCAAAAAACCAAAAGCCAATCCGGGCGATAATTTATTCTGTCGCAAACCGTCCGGTCCTTTTTGTAAGGTATTATAGGTAATGTTGAGATAAAATTGGTCTTCTCGGTAAAGCGAATCCGGGGCGTCAAAATCTTTCTCCACTCCTTGAGCCCAAACGCCAAGTGTTACTAAGAAAACCCAAAAAAAATAGTTAATCCGCATAAACTGTATAGTGAATAGCGAAAGTACATTTTTTCAACGGAATACACAATGGTTTGCTGAAACGGGAACCTGCGGTAAACTGCAGTGGGAATACTGTCGTCGAAAACCCGGCCATTAGAAATGGCTATTTTCTTTTTACTGCAAAAAATCAGAACGTAAACTCGGGATTACCTGCGGTGATTCACAACGGGAATTCTGTCGTCGAAAACTCGGCCATTAGAAATGGCTATTTTCTTTTTACTGCAAAAAATCAGAACGTAAACTCGGGATTACCTGCGGTGATCCACAACGGGAATTCTGTCGTCGAAAACCCGCCATTAGAAATGGCTATTTTCTTTTTACTGCAAAAAATCAGAACGTAAACTTTCCATTTTTTGCAGTAAAAAGAAAACCGAAGCTTTCACTTCGGTTTTCATCGCAGAGAGGAAGGGATTCGAACCCTCGATGCAGTTACCCACATACAAACTTTCCAGGCTTGCTCCTTCAACCACTCGGACACCTCTCTAATTCGTGGTGCAAAGAACAACAAAAAAAATGATTTATAAAAGTGTGTTGCAAAATTCTTATTGCATTTCACCGCGTAAGGACGTTTCAAAAATAGTCTTGAAAACTGACGGTGCTACATTTTGCCCTAACAAATACATCAGCTTTGTAATAGCTGCTTCTGTCGTAATATCTTTTCCCGATATGATTCCAATGTTTTTCAACTGCGTACTGGTTTCGTACTGCCCCATATTAACACTACCCCCGGAACATTGGGTAACGTTTATTACATGCAAACCACTTTTTACCGCTTTCTTCAGTATTTGAATAAACCACTCCTCTGAGGGCGCATTTCCGGAACCATACGTTTCCAACACTATCCCTTTGAGATTGGGAATGTTAATGATGGCATTGAGGACCGATTCACTGATGCCGGGAAACATCTTAACAATAACCACACGGTCATCTAACTCCTTATGCACCGTTAGCTTTTTAACCGTTTGTTTTTGCACTAAAATGCTCGGTGTAATATTTAAATGAACCCCCGATTCGGCCAACGGTGGATAATTAGGGGACGAAAAGGCATTAAAATGCTCGGCATTGATTTTTGTGGTTCGGTTGCCTCGGTATAATTTGTATTCAAAATACAAACACACTTCCTGTATAACCGGTTTTCCTTTTGTTTGCAAAGAGGCTATTTGTATGGCCGTGATTAAATTTTCTTTGGCATCCGTACGCAAATCTCCGATGGGCAACTGTGAACCGGTGAATACGACAGGCTTGCTCAAATTCTCCAACATAAAGCTCAAAGCCGAAGCCGAATACGACATCGTGTCGGAACCATGCAAAACTACAAAGCCGTCAAAACGCGCATATCCTTCCTCGATAATCGTAGCAATGGTAATCCACTGTTGCAGATTCATATTAGAGGAATCTATAGGCTTTTCGAAAGAAACCGTTTCAATATGACAATCCAGTTGTTTGATTTCGGGAATTTTTTGCAGTAATTTTTTAAAGTTGAACGCTTTCAATGCACCGGTTGCGAAATCTTTCATCATTCCGATAGTTCCGCCGGTATATATGAGTAATATATTCGGTTTAGTGACCATACTGATATTTCGATTTATTGACTACCGGATTGGCATACATAGCCAAAAAACTCTCACGCATCATTTCGTTATTCACATCGATACGCATCTCCAATCGGCGCTCAAATAAGGATTTCTCTGCCTCCGTATAATAAGAAGCATATTGTTGGGTATGATGGAGTAAATCATAAGCAATATAATTGGTCGGCCACAATTTGTACGATTGCAAAATGGAGTCGTCAATGACCTGCGCTAAGGCTTGAATCTGCTTGTTAAAATTATCGTTTTCGGCACAAATTTGATCAATCTCTTCGTCTAAAATCTTCCCAACATGCAGATGGATTCTCTTTTTTTGACCAATAATTCCGCTTAACAAGGTGATAAAGTCTTCATTCTTTTCCTTGACATAAATCTCGGCTTTAGCCTCAGCCATTAATTGCGGCATTTTCAAGGCATCGGTAGGATCGTATTCGTACGATATGGAAACCGGAACAATTCTTATCTTTTTAAAATAACGCATCGGATCCTTTTCATCCGAACCCATCGCTAACATTTTTAAAACACCGCTGTGCGTAGCATCGTTACCGTCTTTGGTGCGTCCTTCACGTTGGGCAATCCATACCGAACGATTCTCGCGCAGCAATAGCTGGGCAATGTATTCCGACATCAACTTAGAGCTTTCCAACAACTCTCGTGGCGGCAAACCGCGTTGTACCAAAAAATTCCGATTGAGTTTAGACAGCGTTTTTAAAAAATCTTTCTTCACCAAATTATCGCCAATAGCCGAAGCCGTCATGACCAAACCGTGATCAAAAAGACACACGTTGAGTATCGAGGTATCCAAAATGATGTCGCGGTGATTCGAAATAAAAAGATAAGAGGTATTGGGTTCCAGGGTTTCAAAACCCGAAGTCGACAACCCGTCAGAACTTTTTTCGAGTACTTTTTGAACCGCCTGATAGGCAAAATTGATTTGAAAATCGCGAATGGAATGCGTGCGTTTGAGTTGTTCTTTCCATACCGTTTCCTCCACATTGGGATAGGCAAAATTCATTAACGCTTTCATCATGGGGTGATTAGCAACGGCCTGCAGGGCGGAGTTGACTTCCGAATCGTAAAACGGACGGATGGCGTCGAATTTTTGCATATCTGTGGGTTTGTTTAGGAAAACAAATGAACAAAAAAAAACTCAATTTTTAACGATTTCAGCGTTAAATCCCAAAAACAGTTTTGGCATTTTGAGTGGTGATTTCTGCAATTTGGGCTACCGTCAGACCGTAAATTTGCGCTAATTTTTGTGCTACCAACAAGGTATAGCTACTCTCGTTTCGTTTACCGCGATACGGGGCAGGTGCTAAATAAGGTGCATCGGTTTCTAACACGATGTGCTGCAATTCTATTTGATCTAAAAACTGATCGATTTTCCCGTTCTTAAAAGTCACGACACCTCCGATTCCGAGCTTCATATTCAGTGAAATAGCGCGCTCTGCTTGTGCGGCATCACCGGTAAAACAATGAAAAATACCAAACAAATCATCACTCTTTTCACTTTCCAAAACGTCAAAAACTTCCTCAAAAGCATCCCGACAATGGATGTTAATCGCCAATTGGTACTTTTTAGCCAAACGAATTTGGCGACGAAATGCTTCTTGTTGAATGGCCAGGGTAGATGTATCCCAATACAAATCGATTCCGATTTCACCAATGGCCTGAAATTTTCTTTTTGATAATTCGGCTTCCACATGCGCCAATTCCTCCAAATAGGATTCCGGCTTCACATAACACGGATGCAATCCCATCATCAAAAAAATGTTTTGCGGGAACTGTGCTTCCAAGTCATACATTTTTTGCGTGTACGAAGAATCTATGGAAGGTACAAAAAAGCGAGAAACACCGGCGTTAATAGCGCGCTGAATCATTTCGGTTCGGTCGTTTGCAAACTCTTCGGAATACAAATGGGTGTGCGTATCGGTTAAAATCATTGGGCTGTAAGGCACTAAAGTTCTGAGGTGCTAAGGTACTAAGTTTACCGATAATTTTCCGGTATAATGGATTTTAGATTACTTTTGAAAACCAATACACTATTATGAAAGACTTGCACGAAGTACTGAAAAAAGAAAAGTACAAGAAGATTACTTTTAAAGTATCTAAAACCCAACATTTGCTCATTAAAGCAACCATCAATGGTATTTCGGGTAACTTTATTTTAGATACCGGTGCTTCCAACAGTTGTGTGGGTTTCAACAGTATTGAAAAATTTAATCTAAAAGCCGGGAAGTCAAAAACCAAAGCGGCAGGTGCCGGCGCTACGGGCATGACCACTCAAATCGCTAAAAACAATACCTTAAAAATAGGGCGCTGGAAAACCGAGGCTTTGCATTTGGTGATTTTTGACATGACTCATGTAAACGAAGCGTTGACGCAATACAAAGCCAAACCGGTAGATGGGATTATCGGCGCGGATATCTTACTCGAAGGTAAAGGCATCATCGATTACTTTAACCATTGCTTGTACCTGAAGTAAAATGTTTCTTCATCGAATAATACGCTAAAACCGTACTGAGTAACATCAAAAATCCGCCTAAAACAAACGGTGCCCCGGGGAACTGAAACGGGGCTTCTTTATGGGTGAAAAAGTAAAAGGTATTGGTCATCATGGGCGGACCGATAATCGCAGAGGCACTCATCAAACTGGCTAACGTTCCCTGAATTTCGCCTTGCTCATTAGGCGGAACTTGCCCCGAAACTTCCGATTGTAAAGCCGGTCCGGCGATACCGCCCAAACAATACGGCACCAAAAAAGCAAACAGCATCCAACTTTCACTGGCAAAAGCAAACAATACCATGCCAATGGTGTACAACGACAATCCCAGGTATATGCTTTTTTGATTTCCCAAACGCGGACTCGTAAAACGCACCAAACCGCCTTGAACCAACCCTACTAAAAGTCCGACCACACCTAACGAAATCCCCACCATTTTTTCATCCCAACCAAAGCGATACATGGTAAAAAAACTCCAATTGCTGTGCACGGCATGCGACCCTACATACAACAAAAAAATAGCCGCAATCAACCCGATTAAGGTCGGGTATTTTTTTAACCGTAACAAAGCGCCCACCGGATTGGCCCGCTTCCATTCAAAAGCACGTCGGTTTTCTTTAGCCAACGATTCGGGTAAGATAAAATACCCGTATAAAAAGTTCAGCAAGCACAAAACAGCGGCCGCGTAAAACGGCACACGGGAACCGTACTGACCTAACAAACCGCCAATCACCGGACCAATAATAAAGCCCAAACCAAATGCCGCGCCTATCATCCCGAAATTCTTGGCGCGGGTTTCAGGCGTACTCACATCGGCAATATAAGCCGACGCTGTTGTGATGCTGGCTCCGGTCAATCCGGCAATGATTCGGCCTACAAACAACCAAAAAATATTGGGCGAAAAAGCCAACAACAAATAATCCATGGCAAACGCAAAAAGCGAAATCAAAATAATCGGACGACGGCCGTATTTGTCGCTCAAATTGCCAATGAGCGGCGCACAAATAAATTGCGTAATCGCATAAGCAAAGGTCAACCAACCTCCGTATTTGGCGGCTTCACTAATGTCGCCGTGAATCAATTCGGCTATCAACTTTGGAATTACCGGAATGATAATACCCCAGCCGGTAATGTCGATAAGCATGGTTATAAAAATAAAGCCTATCGCCGCTTGTTTTTGGTTTTTTTTCATAAAATAGGTTTGTTTGGGCGTGCCCCGCCCATGGCGGGTCGTGCTGTCCGCAGTACGCGGTACTTGCTTCCATCACTCACGCGCTCTGCAAATAAACGAAAAATCCCGTTGAGAAGACCAAACGGGACTTTTATACACAACATTCAAAAACTATAACGTTTTTGGAACCCGGATAAAAAGCAAAACCCGACATTACTGTCGGGCCCGCCATCCACAATTATACTAATTTATTGTTATAGTTTTGTTGACTACTTTTCCAATTTCATCCAAAAAAAGTCATTCCATCCTTCAATAAGTCGGGTTGGGTCGGTATTTTTGCTTCGGTCTTGCTCCGGAATTTGTACAATTTTTTTATCCTTAACCGTGAACTTGTAAATTCTTGGGTTGGCTTCCCCTTCAACAGTCAATTCCACTCTGTACGCACCATCGGTTAAATCGGCAAATTTAATTTCACCCGGTTTGTTCACTAATTTGAACGCACACTGCACTTCGTTCCATTTGGCTTGCTCTACTTGAGCGGTGTTCGGTCCGTTACCGTAGTGTTGCGCATACAATTTGTTGTCTTTGAACATGTTTACCGACCATTTTACGCTCTTATTTGTTTTTCGGCTGTTCGATGGATTCGGCATAAATTCTTCGTGCGTGATGTAAAACCCGAAAAGAAGGTTTCCGGTATTGGCATGATTCATATAGGCAAAATTATTCCATGGACCACGAACCACATACATTTCATTCATCGCCGCATACGGATCATTATTGGTTAATTTCACCAATTCAAAATCAAACGAATAAAACATTTTATCGCCGGCATAAAAATCCAATCGGTAATTTCCGGGACCCCAGTCTGTGATAAAGGATTCCGAATGTCCTACCCATTCGCCATCACGTTGGTAACGGCTGCTTGGCTCATTGAACTTGGTCTTCTTACCGTCATCAAAAACTTGGTCTCCCGAATATTCAAAATAGTTCATGTATTGGTTGTCTTTGAATACTTTGATTCTTAAATACTCCGACTGATCCGAAAAAGCATGAACTGTTCTTCCGTCAACCGTTTTATTCGGGATAAAAGTGGCCGTATAACTATTAATTAATCCCGGGCTGGAACCTGTTCCGTAAAGCAGCGAGTTGAAGGTTATGGCCGGTGTTTGTTTGAACATCGTCCAATCTAGTTTTAAACCGGTCGGGAAACCGCCTCCTCCTTTTTTCTTTTTCCCGCCTTTAGTGGCTTCACTGGCTTTATCAACCACTTCTGAAGCTTGAGAGGCTTGGTTTTTTGCTTTGTTCAATTTGTTTAACAACTGTGCCTGGCTGCTTACGGTAAACGCGATACAAGCCAGCAAAATAATTTTTTTCATCTTTGGTTTTTATAAAAAATGGTTAATAGTGTAGATTATTCCTTTATCACTTTCAATGTTTTTACTTCGTTATCAGAAGTCACTTTTATCAAGTAGGTTCCTGAAGCCAAACGAGAAACATCTATTGAAGCTTCGTTGGCATTTAAAGATTTTGAGATTACTTCCTGCCCTAATAGATTGAAAATTGAAACGGTCGTAATTGCTTTTTCAAATGAAACGTTAACGATATCGCTAACAGGGTTGGGATACACTTTTAACTCATTAGCGACAAAATCTTCGTTAGAAAGTACGGAAGCATAACATGAAATGTAAGTAAATGTGCTTTTTTGTACATAAGTGCCGTCGCCTATTTGACCTGTGACATTGCTTCCCGTACCTCGAATAAAGCCATCATTATTGATGACTAAGGCGTGATACCCTCCTGCAGAAATTTTGTTTGAATCCAGAGAAGTACCCACTTGCGTTGGGATATATACATCAGACGTATTCCCGGATGTGCCGAGACCTAACTGCCCGGAATAATTATAACCCCAACTCCAAAAGGAAAGATTATTTTTGGTAGCAATGGTATAACGAGTACCGGCGGATACCTCTAACCAATCCGTTGCCGTTCCGACCTGAATAGGAGTTGTTCTGTAAGTAGTTGTTCCATCGCCAAGTTGCCCGGTTGAATTTTCGCCCCAAGTCCAAAGTGTACCGTTGGTCTTTATGGCCGCACAATGGTGTTGTCCTCCGGCTAATTTTAACCAATTGGTATCAGTACCTATTTGAGTAGGACTGTTGTTTTGATTAGAGGTTCCATATATATTAAATCTCGAACCCCAAAACCATAAAGTTCCGTCTGTTTTTAGGGCAAGAGAATGATTTATTCCCGTTGCTATAGTTTGCCAATTTGTAGCTGTGCCAATTTGTGTTGGCGTAGGTTTATTCACCGTGGTGTTATCGCCCAATTGTCCGTATTCATTTTTACCCCAAGCCCATAGTGTACCATCTGTTTTTAAAGCGATGGTATGGTTCCATCCGTCACTAACACTTAACCAATTGGTAGCGGAGCCTAATTGAGTAGGAGTAGCTATAACATAATTTGTATTTCCGGTACCTAATTTTTCGCCAGCGTTACTCCCCCAAACCCAAAGTGTTCCATCCGCTTTTATGCCGTATGAAGAGGAATAACCGGCATGTACTTTAACCCAATTATTGGCTGTTCCTATTTGTGTTGGAATGTTTTTAGTTACATCAGTGCCATCGCCTAATTGGTATAATACATTTCTACCCCAAGCCCAAAGGGTTCCGTCATTTTTTATGGCTAAAGAGTGATACTCTCCGGCACTAATACTTTGCCAGCATTGTGCAGATAGTTGTAATGATATACATAATAATAAAATAGTAATGGTTCTTTTCATATTTGCTGTTTTGGATGAAACTTTTTTGAAGTTTGATTGAATTCCCGCCAAAACTATGCGATAAGAACGGTCAGACCAATTTGTTTATCGGACTATTTATAAATAATCAGCTGATCAAATAAGAGGTATACTATTGATTTTAAAAGACTTATTCGGTATTTTCCAATTTTTCAATATAGTAATTCGGAGAGAGTCCGGTTTGCTTTTTAAAAACGCGGACCAACGTATTGGCATCTTTATAGCCTACTTCTTCGGCTATCGCCTGCAAGGTATATTTGCGAAAATACGGTGCCTCAACTAACTTTTGGAGTACATAATGGATGCGCAATTCCTGGGTATATTCTGAGAAGGTTTTTTGCATCACCTGATTGAAGTATTGCGATAAATAAGCCGTGTTGGTATTTAATTTTTTGGCCACAAAACCCAATTTGAAATTCGGATCTAAAAAAGCTTCTTTCTGCTCTAATTTTTTTAACCCCGACGCCAATTTATCAATAAGTTCATCATCCATAAGGGGCTTAGGCTGTGCTTCTGTAGTGTTGTCGGGTGCTTTATCAATCCCTGATATTTTGGAGTCTTTCAGGTTTTGGATAATTTTTAAAAAGCGATAATGCTTTTCTTTCTGATCCTTATAGTAAAAATAAAAACTGAAAACCACGATGGCTAAAACAATCAAAATACTGAAAAGTGAGATTTTGAAATAATTCTTTGCGGCAATAACGGCATTCGATTCCTCTTTTATTTTATTCAAATCATAGTTGTGCAAAAAATTCAACGATTTATTTTTGATGCCTTCTATGGATTGAATTAATGCCAAACTCTTTTGGGCATAACGATACGCATTCTTAGCATCATTTTTCTCGTTATAACATTGTGTCATAATGTTATAGGCCATCAAAAGATTTTCTTTTGACACTTTAGTCACGGGATAACTCTTGATGTATTTTTCACAATAGAAAAAGGCAGAATCCACTTGTTTTACATGATAAAAACAATCGGCCATCCCTAAATCAAATAGCTGAACGGTTCTGATATGTTCCTGAATCACCGGATACTTCTTTCCTTTTCGATACAACGACAGCGATTGGACATAATGCCCGGCTAGCGCTGCACTTTTGGCTTCCCGCATATACAACAATGCTTTGGTGTACTCGGGGTAAAAGTTCTCTTGCAGCAACATATTAGCAGCTATATTGAAATGGTGATTTGCAGAATCGAGGTAAACCGCTTTTTTGGATTGAATATAATACTGTTGGTACGCTTCTCCTATAAAATTGTATTTATCGGCAAATAATTTTTTATTCATCACCCTTTTTTCACCTACTCCCAATTTTAAGTGTGGCGAAGTCTTTAATTCTTGCTTCAACAAAGCAATACCATTGACATAATCACCCATGGCCACTTTGATTAAACCATATTGCTCGTTAAAATGACTATTGGGTAACCGCTTTTTATATTTATCCAAGTAAAACAAGGCCAAGTCATATTCTCCTAAATTCTTATGAATGTAGAAAAGCTTGTTGACACACATGCCTGTTAAAGCCTGGTATACTTTGCTCGATTTGTCCAAATCGCTTTTCTCAATCGTAGCGATAAGCGCCATGAGCTGTTGCTTGGCTTTGGTAAACTCGGATTTATTGTAAAAATAATTGGCCACATAATACCGGCCGAAAAAGCGAAACAATTCGTCTTTATCCTTACTGATTGCCAAAGCTTCCGCATAGGCTTTATCGGGATTCGCAATGAGTTGTTCCTGTATGTATCGGGTTTTTTTAATTTGACGTTCATTTAACTCCTGAGCCAAGGCCGAAGAGAAAAACAATAGCATTACAAAATGAAAGATAATTTTATGCATGGGAAAAAGGAAAAAAATGCAAAAAAAATTTAGTCCGCTAAAATAAATAATAAGCTATACTTTTCATGAATTATCTTCAAGAATAGTTTTTATTCTCCGGATGTACTTCTTTTAAAGTGCAATAAGAACCCTTTTTACCAAAAAAAAATCCCGTCTCTTTATAACAAGACGGGATTTACATATATAGGCGCCTCATCCGAGGCGGTAGAAACCCTACAGCTCTAAAGCTTTCTTAGGGTTGTTGTCCATTAAAATTTCAACCGGATTTTCTAACGCTTCTTTGACCGCTACTAGGAATCCAACCGACTCACGCCCGTCAATAATACGGTGGTCATACGATAACGCTACATACATTACCGGTGCAATGACGATTTGTCCGTTTCTTACGATAGGTCTTTCTACCACGTTGTGCATCCCCAAAATCCCCGATTGCGGCGGATTAATAATCGGCGTACTCAACATACTTCCAAAAACACCACCGTTAGAAATGGTAAACGTTCCGCCGGTCATTTCGTCCACGGTGATTTGTCCGTCACGTGCACGCAACGCCAATCTTTTAATTTCGGCTTCTACCCCGCGGAACGATAATAATTCGGCATTGCGCATAACCGGAACCATCAAACCTTTAGGGCCGGAAACCGCTACCGAAATATCGCAGAAGTCATAAGAAATCTTCTCTTGCCCGTCAATCATCGAGTTCACATCCGGGTATAATTGTAACGCGCGGGTTACCGCTTTGGTAAAGAACGACATAAAGCCTAAGCCTAAACCGTGTTTGGCTTTGAATTCTTCCTTGTACTGATCGCGCAACGCGTAGATATTCGTCATATCCACCTCGTTGAACGTAGTTAACATCGCCGTTTCGTTTTTGGCCGATACTAATCTTTCGGCTACTTTACGACGCAACATCGACAACTTGGTTCTTTCGGTACCGCGGCTACCTCCGGTTGGCGTTCCCATGGAAGGTACCGCATTAACGGCATCTTCTTTGGTAATGCGTCCGCCTTTTCCGGTGCCTACGATGTCAGAGGGTTGTATGTTTTTTTCTTCTAATATTTTACGAGCCGCCGGAGACGGTGTTTGAGCCGCATACGTTGTGGCCGGAGCCGGAGCCGCTTTGGGTGCTTCTGGTTTTTTCTCCTCTGCTTTCGGTGCTTCCGCTTTAACTTCAGCAGCCGGAGCCGGAGCTGCACCGCTTGGTTTGGCGGCACCGGTGTCGATTAAACAAACCACGGCACCTACCGCTACTGCATCACCTTCGGAAGCTTTCAGGGTAATGATACCACTGGCTTCTGCCGGTAATTCTAAGGTAGCTTTATCAGAGTCTACCTCAGCAATGGCTTGGTCTTTTTCTACATAATCACCGTCCTGTACTAACCAAGTGGCAATTTCTACTTCTTTAATCGATTCGCCCGGTGAAGGGACTTTCATTTCTAAAATCATACTACTATATTTTAGTTTATGTTATTGGTTTTATAGTTTTACCGAATGTCCACCGGACATTCTCCTCTTAATCTCAAATCTAGCCCCGATGGAAGCGGCATCCTTTTGTTTTGTTATCCTGTACCGAAACTTCGGGAGTCGAAGGACAAAACAAAAGATATAGCGGACAGCGGGAATCAGCTCCTAACGGAATAAATTCTTGTCAAATACCATACGAATCGCATCGGCATGACGTCTTCTGTCGCGCGTGTGACTTCCGGCAGCCGGTGCAGCATAGGCTTTTAACGAAGCCAAACGCCACGGCACCAAGTCGAAATTCATGAGCATATAGCTGTAAGCACCCATGTTTTTTGGTTCTTCCTGTGCCCAAACGAAATCGTCGGCATTCGGATAACTCGCAATCACAGCTTTCAATTGCTCCACCGGTAACGGGAACAACTGCTCAAGGCGTACCAAAGCTACATCATTTCGACCCAAGTTTTCTCTTTCGGCCAAAATATCGTAATAGAATTTTCCGGTACAGAATACCAGTGTTTTTACTTTTTTCTTGTCAACCGACGTATCGTCGATGACTTCTTGGAACTGACCGTTGTACAATTCTTCGCGAGTGGACACACACAACGGGTGACGCAACAAACTTTTTGGCGAAAATACCACCAACGGTTTGCGGAATTTCGTTTTCATTTGGCGACGCAACAAGTGGAAGAAGTTGGCCGGTGTGGTACAATCGGCTACATACATATTGTGACGGGCGCACAATTGCAAGTAACGCTCCATACGGGCCGACGAGTGTTCGGCGCCTTGTCCTTCGTAGCCGTGCGGTAACAAGAGTACGATTCCGTTTTGGTTGTTCCATTTGTCTTCCCCACACGAAATGTATTGGTCAATCATGATTTGGGCGCCATTGGAGAAATCCCCGAACTGCGCTTCCCAAATGGTCAAGGCATTCGGATTGGCTAGGGCGTAACCGTAGTCAAACCCAAGAACCCCATATTCGGAAAGAAACGAATTGAAGACGTTGAACTTTCCTTTTTTGTCTTTTAACGTATTTAACAAAATTACCTCTTCTTCGCTGTCTTCCACTTTTACGACGGCATGACGGTGCGAGAAAGTACCACGCTCCACATCCTGACCGGAAATACGCACATCGTATCCCTCAGTCAAGAGCGTACCATACGCCAAGGTTTCGGCTGTTCCCCAATCGATGGCGTCGTTGTCGTACATCGTTTTGCGGTCGGTAACGATTTTGGTAATCTTGTTGATGAATTTTTTATCGGCCGGTAAGGTGGAAATGGTTTCTAAAATGGCGTCCAATTTCTTTTTATCGAATTGGGTATCGACTTTTTTCAGCATTTCGTCATCAGAAACCTGTACGAATCCTTTCCATTCATCTTGCATAAACGGCTTGATGATGGTTTTATCTTTTTTACGAGAAGCCTGTAGGTTTTCATCCAACTTGGCTTTGTATTCGTTTTCTATTTTGGTGATGTAAGCCGCATCGACTATACCCGAGGTAATCAATTGTTCGGCATAAATATCTCTTGGGTTTTTATGACGGGCAATGATTTTGTACAATACCGGTTGGGTAAAGCGCGGCTCATCGCCTTCGTTGTGACCGTATTTTCTATACCCTAACAAATCGATAAACACATCGCGACCAAACTGCATACGGAAGTCCAACGCAAACAACATCGCGTGTACAACGGCTTCGGTATCATCGGCGTTAACGTGCAATACCGGAGACAAGGTCACTTTGGCAATGTCGGTACAATAGGTAGACGAACGCGCATCGAGATAGTTGGTGGTAAAGCCCACTTGGTTGTTAATCACGATGTGAATGGTACCACCGGTTTTATACCCGTCGAGTTGCGACATTTGAATAATTTCATACACGATACCTTGTCCGGCTACGGCCGCATCCCCGTGAACGGCAATAGGCAATACTTTGGAGAAATCATCCGGGAAATATTTATCTTGTTTGGCACGGGTAATTCCTTCAATCACAGCACCTACGGTCTCCAAGTGTGATGGATTCGGTGCCAAGTTAATGTTGATTTTTTTACCCGAACTGGTTTTTCGCTCGGCGGTTAACCCTAAGTGGTATTTTACATCGCCGTCGAAATATTCTTTATCGTAGTCTTTTCCATCGAATTCGGAGAAGATATCTTGGGTTGGTTTTCCGAAGATGTTGGCCAACGTATTCAAACGACCGCGGTGTGCCATTCCCATTACAAAATGCTCTACGCCTTTTTCGGCTGCAGCTTCAATCACGGCATCGAGAGCCGGAATTAAACTTTCACCTCCTTCGAGTGAGAAGCGTTTTTGTCCGACATATTTAGTATGCAAAAAGTTTTCGAAAGAAACCGCTTCATTTAACTTGCCCAAGATGTGTTTCTTTTGTTCGGCATTAAAATTCGGCTGGTTATCGTTACTGTTGATTCGCTCTTGTACCCAATTCACAAAAATCGGGTTTTCCATATGCATGTATTCGATACCGATGTGCTGACAGTAAATATTTTTAAGATGCTCGAGGATTTGTCGTAGCGTTGTGGGTTGCTTTCCTAGAATCTTAGCGGCATCAAACACAGTATCTAAATCGGCCGTTGACAAACCAAAATTTTCAATATCGAGATTAGGAGAATAGGTTCTTCTTTCACGTACCGGATTGGTTTGGGTAAACAAATGACCACGGGTTCTGTAGCCATCAATCAATCGTAAAACATTAAATTCTTTTTGCAATTTATCGGAAACAACGCTACAATCCTGATTGCTGTCTGAGGCATAAACGACCTGCCCTTCGGCTTGCTCCTCGTTATAGGTCGTCATTCCGAAGTCGAACCCTTGAAAAAAGGCGCGCCAACTTGGCTCTACGCTGTCGGGATTTTGAAGGTATTGTTCGTATAAATCGGCAAAAAATTCGGTGTGTGCTGCATTTAAAAAGGAAAACCTATCCATGATTTATCGCTATATAATCTTAGTATTAGAAAATCAGATGCAAAAGTATGACATTTGTAATAATCTTTCAATGTTTTTAGTACATTTATAACGCTAAATAAATATACACATTGCGATGCAAATGAATCCATTTAAAACTCTTGTAAAATTAGGGTCATTTCTACTATTTTTGACCGTTTCGAATACCGGATTTTCGCAAGAACAAAATTCACCTAAAGCTAAAACCGACAGTTTTTGGGATCATGTGCAATTTGGAGGCGGATTTGGATTAGCGGTCGGCAATGATTTTACGGACATTACCATAGCACCCAGTGCCATTTACCGGTTTAACAGCCCTTTTGCTGCCGGTGTGAGTTTGCAATACAGCCATTTGAAACAGAAAAATTTTTACACTTCTAACGTGATCGGTGCGAGTTTGATCGGATTGTACAATCCAATTGAAGAAATACAATTATCGGTGGAATTGGAAGAAGTTAACGTGAATAACACCTACGCCGATTTGTATGGCAATATTAAAAGAAGTTTTTGGAATACCGGATTGTATTTAGGCGCCGGTTATTGTGCCGAGAACGTTACGATTGGTGCGCGATTTAATGTATTGTTTGACAGAGATAAAGACATTTACAGCGATGCCTTTATGCCTTTTGTAAGAGTTTATTTTTGAGTTATGAAAACATTATTTTCTTCTTTGTTTCTGCTTTTTAGTTTGGCAGGATTTTCACAACAGCCGGTTTCGTTGGTTTTGGGAAAAACGAACCATTCATTCTCAACCAATGCTGCAACTTTAAATGTCAAAGACATTTCATTTAACCTGTATCTTACTGACATTAAAAATTACAGCAACCAATATTTACTTGTGGTTTACAACCCGATGACACAAATGAATGACCATTATGTCAATGTTAGCAATCAATATTATGTAACGAATACTAAATCGTTTCCGATTTATAATTTTGACGGAAGCCGAATAGATTCTTTCAATCCCAGTGGGGTTCGCGACTTGGGAAGCGGCATTGTTAATGGTGTTGTAAATTCGTTTTTAAAAAAGTTTTAATAGCGGTTTCGAAACCAAACCTTCATCCATTCTCTTCGTAAAATCAGAAAGGCGATTTGCTCGGAAAGTTGCATGGTGTCAGCACCTTGCAATTGCTTGATATTCTCTTCGGGAACGTCGATAATATATAGTAAGTTGAGGAGTTCCGTGTATTGGTACTGAATTAATCGGTAGATTTTTTCATGCAATTGTACTTTGAGTTCATGGGGAGAAGTGCTTTGCGGAAAATCGACCGGTTCGTTGGCCAAATTGAAATCTTTGTTGAGTTGCTCAATCAGTTTGGCATACAGATTTTCTTTCTCGGCTTCCGAGAGCAATTGATCGGTATTTAATGGCGCTACAAACAAATGAAAATGGGATTTAAAGTAAACGTCTGCAATACTCTTTTGAATAAGGTATCCTATACAAATTTAGACATTTCTGCTCATCAATTTATCGCCAAAGGCTCTCAAAATGATTTTTTTAGCCTCACTGATATTCATAGTATCAAGTGTTTGAAAAGCCTTCAGGGTGTATTCCTGAATAGCACTTTGCGTGGCCTCGGCGGCACCCGTTTGGGTAAAGATTCGCTTGACCGAATTGATTTTATCGGTATTGTCATGGGGTTGAATTGAAAATAAATGCAGCAGCTGTTCTTTCTCCTCCGGTTGGGCAAACTCCATGGCTTTCAGATACAAATAGGTTTTTTTGTTTTCGATGATGTCACCTCCTACTTGCTTTCCGAACGTTTCGGGATTGCCGAAAGCATCCAAAAAGTCGTCTTGCAATTGAAAGGCTATCCCTAAATTGAGCCCGAAATCGTAAATAGCCGAGGCATTTTCCTCTGAGGTTTCGGCTACAATGGCACCCATTTTCATGGCCGCGCCGACCAAAACCGCAGTCTTAAACTCAATCATTTTTAAATATTCGGGAATGGTAACATCGTCCCGGGTTTCAAAATCCACATCGTACTGTTGGCCTTCGCATACCTCAAGTGCCGTTTTACTGAATAATCGGGCTAATTTTTGAAACGTTTCCGGCTCGTAGCTCTCAAAATAACGATAGGCTAAAATTAACATAGCATCGCCCGAAAGTATCCCGGTGTTCACATCCCATTTTTCATGCACCGTTTCTTTCCCCCTGCGCAGCGGCGCATCATCCATGATGTCATCATGAATCAATGAAAAGTTATGAAACACTTCCACAGCGGTAGCTGCCGGCAATGCCAATCGGCAATCGGCCTCAAAAACCTCAGCGGCCATCAACGTTAAAACCGGACGAAGACGCTTACCACCTAAGGAAAGAATGTAGCGAATGGGCTCGTATAAATTTTTAGGTTCATTCTTTAAAGCTAAAGCCTCAAAATGGTTGGAAATTATGTCTTGGTATTGGGAAACAGCACGCATGAAGTTTTTTTGGCTAATGTAATTCAAATAATGGTTTTAATCAAGCAAGGGGCGAATGTTAAATTTACGTTAATACTTTGGAAACTATTTTAGTGTTAAAAGTTTCCATTATACTTTTGCCGCATTATTTAAGAATTGTATGGCAGTGCAATTCTGATACCCCCTAAACAAATGAAAGATAAAATCATCAAAAAAGCAACAGACATGTTTTTGAAACTAGGTTTTAAAAGCGTTACCATGGATGATATTGCTTGTGAAATGTGTATCTCCAAAAAAACGATTTACAAATATTTCAGCAACAAAGAAAAGCTAATTGAAGAAGGTACCGAAGTAGTGCATCAAAAAATTCACGCCATGATGGATGAAGTCTTAGCGCAAAATCACAATGCTATTGCCGAGAACTTCGAAATGAGAGAAATGTTCAAACAGATGTTTCAATCGTTTGACCAATCGCCGGCTTATCAATTAAAAAAACATTACCCTGAAATCTATGAAAAGATGATGGCCAATGAAATTGAAGATTGCAGCCATATGTTTCGACAAAACATTATCAAAGGAATTGCCGAAGGGTTATACCGAAAAGAGACTGACATTGAGGCTGCTGTCAAATTTTATTACACGCTGATTTTTTCCATCAACGAAAACACCATGTTGGAAAAAGAGGCCTACGAACTGGAAGCTAAAGCTTTGGAGTACCATACCCGGGCGATTGCAACGCCGGAAGGCATTACTGAACTCGAAAAACATTTACAGAAATTCAATATATAATCATCAATCTATGAAAAACAAATTAGTACTAACATTTCTCTTGGCCGTAAGCAGCTTATGGGCTCAAGAACCACAGCAATCGTATTCGTTTAGTTTGCAACAAGCCATTGATCATGCCTTGCAAAACAACTATTCGGCCATCAACGCCAATCGAGACGTAGAAGCCGCCAAAAAGAAAAAGTGGGAAACCACCACCATTGGTTTGCCGCAACTCAATGCCGTGGTGGACTACCAAAACAATTTTGAATTGCAAAAATCGTTGATTCCGGCCGAATTTTTTGGCGGAAATCCGGGTGAATTTGCTGAAGTGGCTTTCGGAACCAAACACAACATGAATGCCCGAGCCACATTAAGTCAGCTTATTTTTGACGGTTCGTATTTGGTAGGATTACAATCGGCACGTACGTATTTAAAAATCTCGGAAAACGCCAAGGTAAAAACCCAACAAGAGCTGAAAGAAATTGTCATCAACTCTTACGGCAATGTATTATTGGCACAAGAAAGCGTTTTGATTTTGGAAAAAAACAAAACCATTTTGACCAAAACGCTCAACGATACCCGAGAAGTTTTTAAAAACGGATTAATCGAGGAAGAAAATGTAGAGCAACTTCAGTTAACCTTGGCGTCGATAGAAAGTTCTTTACAGTATTCCGTTCGTATGAAAACCATTGCCAACAACATGTTGAAATTGGTGTTGGGGATTCCGCTGGAAAAAGAGTTAATCCTAACCGACAATTTATCGGCACTCACCGACAACAACCTGGATTTGGCTTTGTTGAAAGAAGAATTTAATGTAACGAATAACATCGATTACAAAATCGGTCAGAACAATCAGGAATCAAAACGATTGTTGATGTTGTTTGAAAAAAGCAAAGCCTTACCCTCTATTGGGGCAGCCGTTAATTTTGGTTACAATGCTTTCAACAACGAATTCCGATTTTTTGCGTCGGATCAAAAATGGTTGAACTATTCTAACTTAGGGTTGAATTTAAACATTCCTGTTTTCAGCAGTTTCGGCAGAAGCGCTCGCACGCAACAAGCGAAAATCGCCTTCGAACAAGCCAAAACCCAATTAACCGAAACCGAACAAAAGCTGCAATTGCAATTCCAAAAAGCAAAAAGCGATTACGAATACAGTTTGGAGCAATTTGCTACCGCCAAAAACAATTTGAGTTTGGCCGAACGCATCGAAAACAAACAATCCATTAAGTTTCGCGAAGGCTTGTCTTCGAGTTTCGACTTCACCGAAGCACAGCAACAGTTGTATGCCAAACAACAAGACTACCTGCAATCTATGGTAGACGTTATCAATAAAAAAGCAACGCTTGAGAAAATTTTAAATAAAAACTAATCTAATATATCATCCATGAAAAAGACAATCATACTATCCCTTTTAACCGTTGTGCTCGTTGCCTGTGGTGGCAAAGAAGGAAACCAAACGGTAGACAAACTTATTGAAACCAAAAACATCAAAGGTTTACAAGAAAAGAAAGCCGCTTTGCAAGCTGAAATCTTAAAAATCGAAGACGCTTTAGCGGTTTTAGATGTAAAAAAAGAAGAAGCTTTGGTTTCAGTTGAAACAGTAAAAGACACGGTTTTCAATCATTATTTAGACATTCAAGGTAGTGTTGATACCAAAGAAAACATCCTGATTCAACCGGAGTTTAGCGGTACGCTGACTTCGTTAACTGTTAAAGCCGGGCAAAGTGTAACGAAAGGTCAAATTTTAGGCCGTGTAGATGACGCCGGCATCAGTCAACAATTAGCCAGTGCGCAAAACCAATACGAGTTGGCCAAAACTACTTTTGACAGACAAAAAAATCTTTGGGACAAAAAAATCGGTTCTGAAATACAGTATTTACAAGCACAAACCCAAATGGTTTCGGCTCAAAAAGCGGTAGCTCAAATCAAAGCACAATTGGCCAAAACTGTAATTCGTGCGCCGTTTTCCGGAACTATTGACGAAGTATTTGTGGAAAAAGGTCAAGTAGTAGCTCCTAGTGCCCAAGGGTTAATGCGAATAGTAAACTTAGGCAATATGTATGTTTCAACTACCGTTCCGGAAACCTATATCGGCAAACTGAAAGTAGGCACCGAAGTAGATGTATTTTTAGCCTCTTTGGGCAAAACCTATAAAGGAAAAGTGCGTCAGGTGGGTAACTTTATCAATCCCAACAATCGTAGTTTCGGTATTGAAGTAAGTGTACCAAATCCGGACAACTTGTTGCGCCCGAATCAAGTAGCCAAACTTAAAATCATCGATTATGTGAATAAAGAGGCTATTGTAGTCCCTACGAATGTGATTCAGGAAGACGGCGAAGGCAACAAATTTATTTACATTGTGGAAGGCAGCAACGGAAAAACCGGAACCGCCAAAAAATGTGTGGTTACGACCGGAAAATCATCCGACAACGTCACTGAAATTGTGTCCGGATTAAAAGCCAACACCATTATTGTTACCGACGGTGTAAACAATATCTCCGAAGGCATGAAACTTAATTTCTAAAACGTTGTACGTTCTAAGTTTTTAAGTTCAGGGTTTTGATCAATCTTTAACTTATAACTTACAACTCATAACTTATAACCAAAATATATGTCACATCAAAATAAAGAATTCAGTATATCCAGTTGGGCGATAGATAATCGCGTAACCGTTTACATATTTACGTTCCTTATTGTCATTACCGGTTTGATTGCTTATGTCACCATGCCGCGTGAGGACTTCCCGGAAATTATTGAAAACAAAGTGTACATTTCTTCTGTATTCCCGGGGAATTCAGCGGAAGATGTTGAAAAGCTCATTATCAAACCGCTCGAAAAAGAAATCAAGAACATCAGCGGTGTCGATAAAATCACGGCCAGTTCATTCCAGGATTACGGGATGATTATTGTGGAGTTTACCGATAAAGTAGGTATCGAAGAAGCCAAGACCAAGATTAAAGATAAAGTCGATATTGTTAAAGCCGATACCGATTGGCCCAACTTAGACAACGGCAGCAAAGTGGAACCGAGCGTTTTTGAGCTGAATATTTCGGAAGAAGTGCCGATTTTGAACATCAACTTAAAAGGAAACTACACCACGCAACAGCTTAAAAAATACGGAGAGAAACTCCAAGATGATATTGAGGAAATTCCCGAAGTAAAAAAAGTAGATATTTTGGGTGTGGATGACAAAGAGGTGGAAATTGCGGTTGACATCTTCAAAATGACGGCAGCTCAAGTTTCTTTTGACGACATTCAAAATGCCGTAAAATACGAAAACATGACGCTTTCGGGCGGAAACTTAATTTCTCAAGGCTCGCGCAACAACATCCGCATTGTAGGAGAAATCAAAGACCCGAAAGAACTCGAAAACGTGATTGTAAAATCGTACGGCGGTAGCGTGTACTTAAAAGATATTGCCAAAATCTCCTTTAAGGAGAAAGAAAAAACGACCTATGCCCGTGAAAGAGGTAAAGAAGTGGTGATGCTCAACGTTAAGAAACGTTCGGGACAAAACATGATTTCGGCTATCGAACAAGTAAAAGAAAAAATCAAAACGGCCCAGGAAAATTACCTGCCCGATGATTTGCGAATCGATTTGACCAACGATCAGTCTTCGCGTGTGGAGCATCAGGTAGACGAACTTTCCAACCACATCATTTTCGGTATTGTACTGGTAATGATTGTATTGATGTTTACCATGGGATTGCGCAACTCCTTATTCGTGGGTGCCGCAATTCCGTTATCCATGTTGATGGCTTTCACCATTTTATCGGCCTTCGGAATGACCCTGAATACCATGGTTTTATTCGGATTGGTTATGGGATTGGGAATGCTCGTGGACGACGGTATTGTGGTTGTAGACAACGTATTTGCCAACATGAAAAAGGGTATGCCGCGGGTACAAGCCTCCAAAATCGGTATTGGCGAAATTGCCTGGCCGGTAATCTCTTCCACCGCAACCACTTTGATGGCGTTCTTACCGTTCGCTTTATGGCCGGGCACTATGGGTAAATTTATGATCTATTTCCCGTTAACGCTTTCGGTGACGTTAGGCGCTTCCTTATTCGTGGCGATGATTGTAAACGCTGCCATGACCGGTGGCTCGATGGATATTGAAGACCGCAATGTGACCAAAAAATCACTAAAAACCTACTCCATCCTCTTCGGAATTATCGGTGTTATTTTTGTGATTATAGGCAATGTGTACGATTCTAAATTGGGCAGAGCTATCGGTCACTTAGCCATTATTGCCTTGGGATTGATGTGGTTGTACAAATGGAAATTGTACCAATGGACACAAGACTTCCAGCACGATTTCTTCCCGCGCATGGAAGAAAAATACAAACGTTTCTTGGCCAAAGTGCTTACCGGAAGTAATGCCTGGAAAGCATTGTTGGGTATCATCGGGATGTTGTTCTTGTCCTTTATTTTAGTGGGGGTTTTCCCGAGAAAAGTATTGTTCTTCCCCGATAACATTCCGAACCAAGCTATTGTATATATCGAATATCCGCAAGGAACCGATATCGAAAAAACCAACAAGGCAACTTTATTTGTAGAAAAACAAGTAATTGACATCCTAAGCAAATACGTAGACGAAAAGACCCAAACCAATTTCTTGGCCGAAAGTATCGTGTCACAAGTGGGTGTGGGTGCCGGAAACCCTAACGTAGATGCCGGATCGGCTTCGGAAACGCCGTTTAAAGGGAAAGTAACCGTAAATTTCTCCGAGTTCAAATTCAGACGCGGTTATAATACGTCGGATGTTTTAGAGGAAATCAGAGCCAAAGTAAAAGGAATTGCAGGTGCCATCGTAACGGTAGAAAAAGATGCTAACGGTCCTCCGGCCGGTTACCCGATCAGTGTGCAGTTAACCGGTAGTGATTACGACCAAATGTTGGTGGAAGCCGACAAAATGATTGCGTTTATTGACAGCAAAAACATTCCGGGTATCGAAAAATTGAGTGTCGATGTGAACAAACAAAGTCCGGAATTGGAAGTTACTGTTGATCGTGTAAATGCCGGAAGCACCGGAGTATCTACCGGACAGCTTGGCTTCAATTTACGCCGCTCAGTGTATGGTCAGGAAATTTCAACCTTCAAAGAAGGCGATGATGATTACAACATCGTGGTTCGTATGCAGGAAGACCAACGTAAAAATGAGAACATTTTGTTCAATCAATCGATTACCTTCCGCAACCAAAATAACGGTCAAATTGTTCAGGTGCCTATTTCGGCAGTTTCCAAAACCGAAAAAACGTACACTTATAACCAAATTAAGAGAAAGAACTACAAACGAATTATGACCATTTATTCGAATGTACTCACCGGTTATAACGGAGACGAGATTACCAAACAAATTCAAACCGAATTGAAAGGATATCAATTGCCGAAAGGCATCACCTACTCCTTTTCGGGTGTTCAGGAAGAACAAGGGAAAAACCAAAGTTTCCTGATGTACGCGTTGTTCTTGGCCATGGCCGGAATCACCATCATTATTGTACTTCAGTTTAACTCGGTTTCCAAAACGATAGTGATTTTGTTTACCGTATTGCTGAGTTTCAGTGGTGTATTCTATGGTTATGTGATTGCCAACATGGATTTCGTGATCCTGATGACCATGATGGGTATTATATCCCTGGCGGGAATTGTGGTGAAAAACGGTATCGTTTTAATGGACTTCTTTGTATTGTTATTAGATCAAAAAGTACGCGAAAAAGGTGTGGAAAGTCACGACGATTTGAACTTAGACGAAATCAAAGAAGTGATTATCGAAAGTGGAAAATCGCGTTTGCGTCCGGTATTGTTGACGGCCTTGACGGCTGTGTTAGGTTTGATTCCGTTAGCCATCGGATTGAATTTCGACTTCTTCGGATTGGTAACCGATTTGAATCCGCACTTGTATATGGGTGGTGATAACGTAATTTTCTGGGGGCCATTGGCCTGGACCATCATCTTCGGATTGACGTATGCTACCGTACTGACATTGGTTATGGTACCGGTCATGTTCTTCTTGGTGAAGCGTACTAAGTATTGGTTACGCGATCGAAGAAATGCTCGAAAAGCTTTAGAATCTTAACACATATTTCAAATCAAAACAAAAAAGGAACTCCATTAGAGTTCCTTTTTTTATATTGCAGAAAATTAAACCCATGAAAAAAATTGTTTTGCTGCTGATACTCGCGTGTTTCTCATGCGATTCTAATCAAGAATTCCGAACGGTAACCATCGCCAATAAATATACTATTGACTTACCCGACTCTATGGAAAAAACCGAAAATCTCAACGGTGACGCTTCCTTGCAATATCAGAATCTGATGGGCGAATTATATACTATTGTGATTGATGAGACCAAAGAGAGTTTTCACAATGCTATAGCAATTAATGCTATTGATATTGAGCCCAGCTTAGACGGATACAGCAATGTGGTACGCAGCAATTTTACCGATAAAATAAAAGGGTTGACGATTTCTGAAGAAGCTGAAACTAAGATTCACGGTAAAAAAGCAAAACTCTTCTCAATTACCGGAAATGTAGAAGGCTACGATGTTTTTTACCGTTATGCCATCGTAGAGGGAAAATCGAACTATTACCAAATTATGGTATGGACCGAAAAATCCAGAAAAGAGAATCACAAAGAAACTATCAATCGTATCATCAACTCTTTTAAAGAGATTGACAAGCATGAGAAGTTGTACAAATCATAAATAAAAAAAGGAACTCTAAAGGGTTCCTTTTTTTACAGTACGAATTGCTTTTATTTGTTTACAATCGCCTCTTGTTTCCAGTTTTTCACAGAAGCAACGCGACTATTGGCATAGTCTACTTCGGCTAACGATTTTTGGTTCCAAAAAAACCATTTCCCGGTTTTTTGACCATTGTTGTATTCTCCGCTCGACTTTTTATTTCCTTGTTCGTCGTAGGCAATCCAAACTCCGGTTAACTTTCCGTCTTTAAAGTATCCTTGTTGCTGGATTTTTCCATTATCGTAGTAATAGGTTGCTTTTACCAAATTCCCTTCTTGTTCCAAAACCGGTTTTTGGCTTTGGGCAAAAGCAAAAACACTGCTGAATAACGCGCTTAAAATCAATATCTTTTTCATAACTGTAGGTTTAATGGTTACTATTATCATATCAAAAGTATAAATTAATTTACATTAAAAAAACTTTTTGTTAACAATTTGGTAACATTGAAGTAAAATTTAACATTGGGATTCAAGAAGTTCCTTAAAAATTAAATCAAATTAGCCGTTGGTTAACTGTAAAAACTTGAAACAAAACACTATTTTTGCACTCAAATTTTAGTTCAAAATGTACAGAAGTCACAGCTGTGGCGCACTCAATGCCACACACATCAATACCGAAGTTACGCTAGCCGGTTGGGTTCAAAAATCACGCGATAAAGGATTTATGATATGGGTAGATTTACGCGACCGTTACGGGATTACCCAATTGATCTTTGACGAACAACGCACCGATAAAGCCGTTTTTGAAAAAGCCAAATCGTTGGGTAGAGAATTTGTCATTCAGGTTAAAGGAACCGTAATCGAGCGGGAATCCAAAAACCCGAATATGGCTACAGGGGATATTGAGATTTTGGTATCGGAACTGACTGTTTTAAACGAAGCCATGTTACCGCCGTTTACTATCGAGGACGAAACTGATGGCGGCGAAGACATTCGAATGAAATACCGTTACCTTGACATCCGGAGAAATCCTGTAAAAAATGCCTTACTTTTTCGGCACAAAGTAGCCATGGAAGTTCGCAACTATTTATCGGAATTGGATTTTTGTGAGATCGAAACCCCTTATTTAATCAAATCCACTCCCGAAGGTGCCCGTGATTTTGTAGTGCCCAGTCGGATGAATCAAGGACAATTTTACGCTTTGCCACAATCGCCGCAAACGTTCAAACAATTGCTTATGGTAGGTGGTATGGATAAGTATTTCCAAATTGTAAAATGTTTCCGCGATGAAGATTTACGCGCCGACAGACAACCGGAATTCACCCAAATCGATTGTGAGATGGCCTTTGTGGAGCAAGAAGATATTTTAAACGTTTTTGAAGGCTTAACGCGTCATTTGTTAAAAGCATTAAAAGGCATCGAAGTCGACCAATTTCCGAGAATGACGTACGATTACGCCATGAAAACCTATGGTAACGACAAACCGGATATTCGATTCGACATGAAATTCGGCGAATTGAATGCAGTGGCTCAACATAAAGATTTTGCCGTGTTCAACTCAGCTGAACTCGTAGTAGGTATCGCCGCTCCGGGTTGTGCCTCCTACACCCGTAAAGAAATTGATGCCTTGATTGACTGGGTAAAACGACCACAAATAGGGGCTTCAGGCATGGTGTATGTAAAATGCGAAGCCGACGGAACGTTCAAATCTTCGGTAGATAAATTTTACGACCAAGACGATTTAAAAAAATGGGCCGATGCCACCAACGCCAAGGCCGGTGATTTAATTTTAATCTTATCGGGTAACGCCAACAAAACAAGAGCACAATTGTCGGCACTTCGTATGGAAGTCGCCACACGATTGGGCTTACGTAAGCCTGATGAATTTGCACCGCTATGGGTAGTAGACTTCCCGTTATTGGAATGGGACGAAGAAAGCGGTCGTTACCATGCGATGCACCATCCGTTTACCTCTCCAAAACCGGAGGACATGAAACTCATAGAAACGGATCCCGGAAAAGTGCGTGCCAATGCTTATGACATGGTATTAAACGGTAACGAAATCGGCGGTGGTTCCATTCGTATTCACGACAAAGAATTACAAAGCAGAATGTTCAGTTTGTTAGGGTTTACACCGGAACAAGCCGAAGCGCAATTCGGCTTCCTGATGAATGCTTTCCAATTTGGTGCGCCACCGCATGGTGGATTGGCTTTCGGTTTAGACCGATTGGTGGCCATTTTGGGCGGACAAGAAACGATTCGCGACTTCATTGCGTTCCCTAAAAACAATTCGGGACGTGATGTGATGATTGATGCCCCATCTGCAATTGATGAAGCGCAATTAGCGGAGTTACACATTCAATTGAATATTGCGAAATAAATATCATATTCTCATTTTAACAGAGCGCCATTATTTAAAAATTAACAAATGATGGCGTTTTTGTTTTCATTTTTTAGAATATTTCAAATATTATATTGAAAATCATTCAATTAAATTTTTAATTTTTTGTTATTTTTTTATTTTTTTTATCCTATTTTTTTGGCTATGTCGCAAATAAGTATATCTTTGAGCATTATTAATTATTTTTTTATTACAAATGCGCACAGGTAAAGTTAAATTCTTCAATGAATCAAAAGGTTACGGTTTTATTACTGATGACGAGACAGGAAAAGACATTTTCGTACATGCTACCGGAATTAAATCAGACGGTTTAAACGAAGGAGATAAAGTATCTTACGAAGAAGAAGACGGTAGAAAAGGTAAAGTAGCGGCTCAAGTAGTGGCTATCGAAGACTAATATATATTATTTTTTGATTACCTAGATTGACTCAACGTCCCGAAAATTTCGGGACGTTTTTTTATGTCTTTTTTTCTTATTTAAAATCAGTTTAAATAAACGTTTTTAGCCGAATTATTGTCAAAGGATTAGCCTTGCTTTTTGCGAATTCAATATTGCGATGTATATTTGTGGCTATTTTAATTTACTTCTAATTTTGAGCGTTATGCAGTCCAATCAATTAGATTATTTACCCATCCTCATGCAGGCGGGATTAGCCGTCGGGTTTGTGGTTTTAACCATTATAGGTTCCAGCTTTTTAGGCCCGAAAAGACATTCTAAAAGCAAAGACAAAAACTTCGAATGCGGTATCGAATCCGTGGGGAATGCCAGAATACCGTTTTCGGTAAAATACTTCCTGGTTGCTATTCTTTTTGTGCTTTTCGATGTGGAAGTTATTTTCTTATATCCTTGGGCGGTTAATTTCAAGGCATTAGGAACAGAAGGCATGATTAAAATGGTGATTTTTATGTCACTCTTGTTAATCGGTTTCTTCTACATTATCAAGAAGAAAGCGTTAGAGTGGGAATAAATTTAGTTACGAATTTAAACTACGAATGATCCATGAGTGATTCAAATCCAAATATGGTTGCTCCACCGGAAGGAGTTGTAGGCGAGGGATTCTTCGCTACCAAACTGAATGATGTTGTTGGTTTAGCCAGAGCCAATTCGCTTTGGCCCTTACCGTTTGCCACTTCTTGTTGCGGTATTGAATTCATGGCCACTATGGCATCTCATTATGATTTAGCACGTTTTGGGTCGGAAAGAGTTAGTTTCTCTCCGCGCCAAGCCGATATGCTGATGGTTATGGGTACCATTTCTAAAAAAATGGCTCCTATTTTACGCCAAGTATACGAACAAATGTCGGAACCGCGTTGGGTTATCGCTGTGGGCGCTTGCGCCTCTTCCGGCGGTGTTTTCGACACTTACTCTGTACTGCAAGGTATCGACAAAGTCATTCCGGTTGACGTATACGTACCGGGTTGTCCACCCAGACCGGAACAAATTGTTCAGGGCGTAATGCAATTGCAGGAATTGGTGAAAAACGAATCCGTTCGTCGCAGAAATTCACCGGAATACAAAGAATTATTAGCTTCTTATAATCTATAATATGGCTTTAGAAACAGCGCATATACAAGAAAAACTGTCTCAAGCATTCGGCAACCATGTGCTGAATTTTGAAATGAAACGCGATATTTTCACTTTCGAGGCAACCCCGAATACGATTCACGAAGTAATTCGGTTTCTCAAAGAACAAGAAGATTTAAACTTCCATTTCTTAACCGATTTAACCGGAATCCATTTCCCTGATAATGATGCCGAACACCAATTTGCCGTAGTGTATCAGCTGCACAATTGGATTGAAAATGTCCGCATCCGTGTAAAAACATTTTTACCGGATCCGGCAGAAGTGGAAACGGTAACCGATTTGTTTTTATGTGCCAATTGGATGGAAAGAGAGGCGTGGGATTTCTTTGGCATCAATTTCAAAGGACACCCGCAACTTAAACGCATTTTGAATATGGAAGAAATGGTCTCCCACCCGATGCGAAAAGAATTCCCGATGGAAGATGGCGGAAGAACCGATAAAGACGACCGTTTCTTCGGAAGAACACCGGCCAATTGTTAAACCAAACAGCATTTTCAATGTCAGATTTATTGTTATCCCCGGAGCATCGTTATGCTAAAATCATCGAAAAGACTCGCAACGAAGACGGAAGCGAACTCTCTATATTAAACTTGGGACCAACCCACCCGGCCACACACGGTATTTTCCAAAATATTCTTTTGATGGATGGGGAGCGCATCTTGGATGCCGAGCCTACTGTGGGTTATATTCACCGTGCCTTCGAAAAAATTGCCGAAAATCGTCCGTTTTACCAAATCAACGTGTTGACCGATCGTATGAACTATTGTTCATCACCCATCAACAACATGGCATGGTGGATGACCGTAGAAAAGCTTTTGAACATTGAAGTACCGAAACGCGCCCAGTATTTGAGAGTCATTGTCATGGAATTAGCGCGTATTGCAGACCACTTAATTTGTAATTCGATTTTGGGTGTAGATACCGGAGCCTATACCGGTTTTTTGTACGTATTCCAATTCAGAGAAAAAATATACGAAATCTACGAAGAAGTTTGTGGGGCTCGTCTAACAACCAATATGGGGCGTATTGGCGGATTTGAAAGAGAATGGTCCGACGAAGCCTTCAAAAAATTAAATACTTTCTTGGAAGAGTTCCCGGTAGCTTGGAAAGAATTCGAAAACTTATTCGAAAGAAACCGCATCTTCATTGACCGTACCGTAAATGTGGGGCCAATTTCTGCCGAAAAAGCCATGCAATACGGATTAACCGGACCGAACTTAAGAGCCGCAGGTATCGATTATGATGTGCGTAAAGCCGCTCCGTATTCTTCGTATGACGATTTTGAGTTTGATATACCGGTAGGAAAATCAGGCGATACGTACGACCGTTTTTGCGTGCGCAATGCCGAAGTATGGGAAAGTTTAAGCATCATCCGTCAAGCTCTGGCCAAATTACCGGAAGGACCAATTCATGCCGATGTTCCCGATTACTATTTGCCTCCGAAAGAAGAAGTATATACCAATATGGAAGCACTGATCTATCACTTCAAAATTGTGATGGGCGAAGTGCCGGTTCCGGTAGACGAGATTTATCACGCCGTAGAAGGCGGAAACGGAGAATTAGGATTCTATTTAATCTCCGACGGAAGCCGAACACCATACCGCTTAAAATTCAGAAGACCTTGTTACATCTATTACCAAGCGTATACCGAAATGATTAAAGGCGGCATGCTTTCGGATGCCATCGTTATCTTATCAAGTTTAAATGTAATCGCCGGCGAATTAGACGCTTAAGAATTATGGAAAGATCACATATCAAACAAGAAATAAATATTACGGAGTCGTTGATGGCTCGCATCAATGAACTCATCAGTCACTATCCGGCCGATAAAAAGAAATCGGCATTATTGCCGGTGTTGCACGAGGTACAAGATGCACACGACAATTGGTTGAGTATTGAACTGCAAAACAAAGTGGCAGAAATTTTAGGTATTTTACCTATCGAAGTCTATGAAGTGGTGACTTTTTACACCATGTTTAACCAAAGACCCATCGGGAAATACATGTTCGAATTTTGTCAAACCGCTGCTTGTTGTCAAAACGGCGTGGAAGATTTGATGGATTATACTTGCGAAAAATTAGGGGTAGGCATAGGCGAACCGACCGCTGACGGGCTATTTGAAGTACGTGGTGTAGAATGTTTAGGCGCTTGCGGTTATGCCCCAATGATGCAGCTGGGCGATTTCTACCAAGAACATTTGACCAAAGAAAAAGTGGATCAGTTGATTCAGGATTGCAAAGACGGAAAAATCACTTTACACGATAAATAATATCATGGGAAGAAAAATATTATTAGACAAAATCAACGTTCCGGGCATTAAAACCTATGAAGTGTACCGCAGAGAAGGCGGCTATGCTTCGGTGGAAAAAGCCCTTAAAAAAATGACCCCCGATGAAGTAGTCGAAGAAGTAAAAACTTCGGGATTACGCGGTCGTGGCGGTGCGGGGTTCCCGGCCGGAATGAAGTGGAGTTTTATCGATAAAAAGTCGGGCAAACCACGTCACTTGGTGTGCAATGCCGACGAATCGGAACCGGGTACTTTTAAAGACCGCTATCTGATGGAATACATTCCACACTTATTAATCGAGGGTATGATTACGTCGAGTTATGCCTTAGGGGCTAACCTGTCGTATATCTACATCCGCGGCGAATACATGTGGGTGTACAAAATTTTGGAAAGAGCCATCGCCGAGGCCAAAGCGGCCGGTTGGTTGGGCAAAAATATATTAGGTTCGGGCTACGATTTGGAATTATATGTTCAAATCGGTGGTGGTGCCTACATCTGCGGAGAAGAAACCGCTTTGATTGAAAGTTTGGAAGGCAACCGAGGCAATCCTCGTTTGAAACCGCCATTCCCGGCTGTGCAAGGGTTGTGGCAAAATCCAACGGTAGTCAATAATGTGGAAACCATTTCGGCCGTGCCCTGGATTGTAAACAATTCGGGCGCAGATTATGCCGCTATCGGAATCGGACGCTCTACGGGGACCAAATTGATTTCGGCTTCCGGGAACATCAAAAACCAAGGCGTTTATGAAATCGAGTTAGGGTTATCCGTATACGAATTTATGAATTCTGATGAATATTGTGGAGGAATGCAAACCGACCGTCCTTTAAAAGCTTTAGTGCCCGGAGGTTCATCCGTGCCGATTCTTCCGGCGCATTTAATCTACAAAACAGCAGCAGGCGAAGACCGATTAATGACCTATGAAAGTTTAGCTGACGGTGGTTTCGCGACCGGTTCGATGTTAGGTTCAGGCGGATTCATCGTATACGACGACCGCGCTTGTATCGTGCGCAACACGTGGAATTTCTCTCGTTTCTATCACCATGAATCGTGCGGACAATGTACGCCTTGTCGCGAAGGAACCGGCTGGTTGGAAAAAGTATTGTGGCGTATCGAAAACGGACAAGGACGCGAAGAAGACATCGAATTGTTGTGGAGCATCCAATCCAAAATTGAAGGAAACACGATTTGTCCATTAGGCGATGCGGCTTCATGGCCGGTAGCAGCAGCCATTCGTCACTTCAGAGACGAGTTTGAATACCATATTCGTTTCCCTGAAAAAGTAAAAAACCGTGACCATTTTGTTCACGAACCTTTTGAAAAGGTTAAGCATTTAATCGCAAAGCAAGAAGCTTAAAATAAATTAGAAGCGAATGGCTCGGGCATTTTGCCCTCCATTTTCCCGCTTTCCGCGCTGCATGGCAGCCAGCTGCAATCGGGGCTAAAGAGTAAACTTTAGGAACAAAAAACAAATTAATAAAAACAAAAACTCCGTAGGAGTGATATATTGGTATGAAAGTAACCATAGACGGTCAAGAAATTGAAGTAGCCCCGGGAACCACCATCCTGCAAGCTGCTCGTATGATTGGCGGAGAATCTGTTCCGCCGGCCATGTGCTATTATTCTAAATTAAAAGGAACCGGCGGTAAATGCCGTTGTTGCTTAGTAGACGTGACCAAAGGCAGTGAAGCCGATCCGCGTCCGATGCCGAAATTGGTAGCGTCGTGTGTAACGGGTTGTCAGGATGGCATGGAAGTGGCCAGCAAATCCTCGGATCGCGTGAAAGAAGCGCGCAAAGCCGTAACCGAATTCTTGTTGATTAATCACCCGCTCGATTGCCCGGTTTGTGACCAGGCCGGCGAATGTGATTTGCAAAATTTGAGTTTCGAACACGGAAAACTGCAACACCGTTTTATAGAAGAAAAAAGAACGTTCGAGCCGGAAGATATTGGTCCGTATATCCAATTGCACATGAATCGTTGCATTGTTTGTCAACGTTGTGTGGAAGTCGCCGATCAATTGACGGATAAAAGAGTGCATGGTGTATTAAATCGTGGTGACCATTCGCAAATTTCGACTTGTGTATCCGCAGCCATCGACAACGAATTCTCCGGAAACATGATTGATGTATGTCCGGTTGGTGCTTTGACGGATAAAACCTTCCGATTCAAATCGAGAGTGTGGTTTAACAAACCCTTCAATGCACACAGAGAATGTACCACCCCGGGTTGTTGCGGAAAAACTACGTTATGGATGTTCGGTAACGAAATCCAAAGAGTGACGGCACGCAAGGACGAGTTTCACGAAGTAGAAGATTTCATCTGTAATACGTGTCGTTTCGACAAAAAAGAAGTGTCAGATTGGGTGATTGAAGGCCCGAGAAAATTCGAAAAAGATTCGGTAATCAACCAAAACAAACATTTCGGCAAAACCGAAAATGTAGTTATCGAAACCGAAAAAGGCATTTTGATGGGACGTGATGTGGATCGTAAAAAAATCAGTATGGCCGACATCGATTACAACGAAAAAATAGACGGTAACCCTATAAACACTAAGAAAAATGGATAGTGCTTTTATCATAGAAAAAAGTGTGGTTATCGTAACCGTATTTGCCATCACTATGATTATGGCGATGTATTCTACTTGGGCAGAGCGTAAAGTAGCCGCTTTTTTGCAAGACCGAGTAGGGCCGAACCGCGCCGGTTGGGGCGGATTATTACAACCGTTGGCCGATGGTATGAAATTGTTTGCCAAAGAAGAATTCGAACCGAATACCCCGAATAAATTTTTATTCTTTGTCGGCCCTGCCATTGCGATGAGTACGGCCTTGATGACGAGTGCCGTCATTCCGTGGGGCGATCAATTGGAAGTCTTCGGAAGAACCGTACAACTCCAAGCGACCGATATTGATGTGTCGTTGTTATACATTTTCGGAGTTGTTTCCGTTGGG
Organism: Flavobacterium sedimenticola; assembly: GCF_030053345.1. Taxonomy (GTDB): domain Bacteria; phylum Bacteroidota; class Bacteroidia; order Flavobacteriales; family Flavobacteriaceae; genus Flavobacterium; species Flavobacterium sedimenticola. Next base: position 654,695 of record NZ_JASGBP010000001.1, on the reverse strand, counting down.
GTGTACGGTATTATGATTGGAGGCTGGGCGTCTAACAACAAATTCTCCTTGATGGGAGCTGTTCGTGCGGCTTCGCAAATGGTATCGTATGAAATCGCTATGGGATTGTCGATGATTGCGTTGTTGATGATGACCGGAACGTTGAGCTTAAAAGAGATTTCGATGCAACAATCGGGTATGGATTGGAACGTGTTTTACCAACCGCTGGGTTTCTTGATTTTCCTGATTTGTGCTTTTGCCGAAACCAACCGTACGCCATTTGACTTAGCCGAGTGTGAATCGGAATTAATCGGAGGATACCACACCGAATATTCCTCTATGAAAATGGGATTCTATTTGTTTGCCGAATACGCTAACATGTTTATCTCATCTACCGTGATTGCCGTGTTGTACTTTGGCGGATACAACTATCCGGGCATGAGTTGGGCCGTTGAAAATTGGGGTGTGAATGCCGCTAATATCATCGGAATCGGCGCTTTATTTATCAAATTATGTTTCTTCATCTTCTTCTTTATGTGGGTACGATGGACCATCCCGAGATTCCGTTACGACCAATTGATGCACTTAGGATGGAAAATATTGATTCCGTTGTCTATCGTTAATATTATCATCACCGGAATTTGCATTTTAGCTTTTAAATAAAAAGAAAATATGTCAACAGCAATTCAAAATATATCGCTTTCAGGAAAAAAGAAGCAAGTTTCCAATAAGGAAATGACCTTCCTGGAGCGTCTTTATTTGGTAGCCATCATCAAAGGGCTATTCATTACCATCAAACACTTTTTCCGTAAAAAAGCCACCATTCATTATCCCGAGCAAGTACGTACGTTCAGTCCGGTATACCGTGGCCGCCATATGTTGAAACGCGACGAACAAGGTCGTGAAAACTGTACGGCTTGCGGTTTGTGTGCGTTGTCTTGTCCGGCCGAAGCCATCACGATGAAAGCGGCTGAGCGCAAAAAAGGAGAAGAGCATTTGTATCGCGAAGAAAAATACGCTGAGATTTATGAGATTAACATGTTGCGTTGTATTTTCTGCGGTTTGTGTGAAGAAGCTTGTCCGAAAGATGCGATATACCTAACCCTTTCGAAAGAATTGGTGCCGGCACAATACGACCGTGAAGATTTTATCTTCGGCAAAGACAAATTGGTAATGCCGTTAGAAATGGCCATCAAGAATACTCAACTTAAAAACGCTAACTAATGTCACCCATATTAATTACATTCTATTGCTTAGCTGCCATTACTTTGGCTACGGCGTTTTTAACCATTTACAGTAAAAACCCGATTCACAGTGCGATATACTTAGTGCTTTGCTTTTTCTCTATTGCCGGACATTATTTGTTGTTCAATGCTCAGTTTTTGGCCATCGTCCATATCATTGTGTATTCGGGAGCCATTATGATTTTGTTCCTCTTCACCATTATGTTGATGAACCTGAATAAAGAGAATGAAGTCCACAAACCACGCATTACCCGATTGGGTGCCATCGTGGTTTTTGTGGTAACCAGTATTGTGTTGACTACTATTTTCATTAACTCCAAACCTATTGCAGGCGAATATCCGACTACCGGCGAAGATTTTCAGTCGATTAAAGTCTTAGGAAAGATATTGTTAAACGAATATATGGTGCCATTCGAGTTTGCTTCCATCTTGTTATTGGTGGCGATGATTGGTGTGGTATTATTGTCTAAAAAAGAAAAACCGGGAAAATAACATGAATAATATTTTAAATCAAATAGGAATAGAAAACTACATTTTCCTTTCGGTACTACTGTTCTGTATCGGAGTTTTCGGTGTGTTGTACCGTCGCAATGCCATTATTGTGTTCATGTCGATAGAAATTATGCTCAATGCCGTTAACTTGTTGTTCGTAGCGTTTTCTACCTACCATCAGGATTCGGAAGGACAGGTTTTTGTGTTTTTCTCTATGGCAGTAGCCGCCGCAGAAGTAGCGGTAGGTTTGGCGATTCTGGTTTCGGTATTCCGAAACTTAGGTTCGATTGATATTGATAATTTAAAGAATTTAAAAGGATAATCAGCAATGGAAAAAAATTTAGCTTTAGTATTACTCTTGTCTCCATTTGTTGGGTTTCTTTTCAATATTTTCTTCGGAAAAAAAGTAAGCCGCACGGTTTCCGGTGCTATCGGAACACTAACCGTAGTACTCTCGTTTTTATTGAGTATTTGCTTCTTCTCACAGTTGAATCAAAGCGGAAAGCCATTTGAATTTTCGGTGTTCGATTGGATTCAAGTGAGTAATTTCAAATTGGATTTCGGCATTTTGTTAGACCAATTATCGTTATTGTGGTTGTTGTTCGTTACCGGAATCGGTTCGTTAATTCACCTGTACTCCATCAGCTATATGCACGATGATGAGAATATGCACAAATTCTTTGCTTACCTAAACCTGTTCGTCTTCTTCATGATTACCCTGGTAGTCGGAAGCAACTTATTGGTCATGTTCATCGGTTGGGAAGGTGTTGGATTGTGTTCGTATTTACTTATCGGTTTTTGGTACAAAAATCAGGACTACAACGATGCGGCCAAAAAAGCATTCATCATGAACCGTGTGGGCGACTTAGGATTCCTCATCGGAATGTTTATCATTGGTGCTTTGTTCTCGACTTTAAATTACGCCGAAATTAAAACCGCTTTGGCCGCCGGTAATGCCGACACTGCTTTATTAGGAGTAGCCGCTTTGTGCTTGTTTATCGGTGCTACCGGAAAATCAGCGCAATTACCGTTATACACTTGGTTACCCGATGCGATGGCGGGACCCACTCCGGTTTCGGCCTTGATTCACGCGGCAACGATGGTTACCGCCGGTATCTTTATGGTGACGCGCATGAATTTCGTATTCGACTTAACACCGGACGTTCAAAATATTATTGCGATAGTTGGAGCGTTAACCGCTTTGGTAGCTGCTTCGATTGGTTTGTTGCAAAATGATATCAAAAAAGTATTGGCCTACTCTACCGTTTCCCAATTGGGATTGATGTTCTTGGCGTTAGGTTTCGGTGCCTACAACGTAGCCGTTTTCCACGTGATTACGCACGCCTTTTTCAAAGCGTGTTTGTTCTTGGGTTCCGGTTCGGTCATCCACGGCTTGCATGGCGAACAGGACATGCGTAACATGGGCGGCTTGCGCAAAGCGATGCCGATAACCTTCTGGACCATGATGATTTCTACCTTGGCTATTGCCGGTATTTTTCCGTTTGCCGGATTTTGGTCGAAAGATGAAATTTTGATGGTAGCTTTTGAACACAACAAAGTATTGTATGTGATTGCTTCGATAGCCTCTATTATGACCGCGTTTTATATGTTCCGATTGATGTACCTTACGTTCTTCCGAGAATTCCGTGGTACCGAGGAACAAAAACACCACTTACACGAAAGTCCGAGTTTGATTACTATCCCATTGATTATCTTAGCCGTTTTGGCCGTTATTGGCGGTGCGATTAACCTACCGGGCAGTATGTGGCTGACCCATTTCTTAGAACCTATTTTAGGCAAACACGAAGCACACGCTTTGGGCACGCACGAATTTATGTTGATGGGCGTTGCCTTGGTCGGAGCGCTTGTCGGAATTCTTTGGGCGAATGCCAAATACATCAAGCAAGCCTTTGTACCGAAAAGTGATGCCGAAATTACCGGATTCAATAAAACCATATACGACAAATATTATGTGGACGAATTTTATACGTTCCTGATTGTAAAACCTATCAACGGGTTGTCTAATTTCTTCCGAACTACTTTAGAGCCGGCTTTAGGTAAAGTGGTTTTCAGTTTCGGAAGCTTAGCCAACGGATTAGGAACACAAGGAAAAAAAATCCAAAACGGAAACATCGGTTTGTATCTTTTTGTTTTTGTGATTGGAGTTTGTGCCATCATCACTTATTTATTTATCGCTCAATAATTTTTACATAATGGATGTAACTACTATATTATTATTACTTCTTGTAGGTGCTGTAGCCACCTTTTTGGCAGGAGATAAATTAGCGTCTAAAGTCGCGTTAGTCTTTAGCTTAGGCACTTTAGGCGTGTCGCTTTCTTTACTCAATCAACTGCTGCAAGGCACCGACATTAGTTTTGTCGGAACGTGGATTGACAACCCAAAGGTAGCCTTGGCTTTCAAAGCCGACGGCTTAGCCATGGCGATGGTTTTGTTGACTACAGCTTTAACACCATTAATTGTGTTTTCGTCTTTCGGAAATCACTTCAACAACAGTAAAAATTTCTACGCCTTAGTATTGTTTATGGCCTTTGCCATGGCCGGCACATTCTTGGCTGCCGATGGATTATTATACTACATCTTCTGGGAATTGGCTTTGATTCCAATTTACTTCATCGCGCTTGTTTGGGGCAATGGCGACGCCGAGGAACGCAAAAAGGCGGTATTGAAATTCTTTATCTACACGCTGGGCGGTTCCTTGTTTATGCTGATTGCTTTCGCTTATTTGTATTCGAAAGCCGGAAGTTTCTTGTTGGAAGATTTGTACAACCTTGATTTATCGGCTGGTGAAGAAAGCTGGATTTTCTTGGCCTTCTTCTTAGCCTATGCTATTAAAATTCCGATTATACCGTTCCATACTTGGCAGGCTAAAGTATACCAAAAAGCCCCAACGGTAGGTACCATGTTGCTTTCGGGTATTATGTTGAAAATGGGATTGTACAGCGTTATTCGTTGGCAATTACCCATTGCACCGCATGCCGCTAAAGAATACATGCCTATCCTTATCGGACTGAGCATCGCCGGTGTCATTTATGGTTCGATCGTAGCCTTACGTCAAAAAGATCTCAAAAAATTATTGGCGTATTCCTCTTTGGCACACGTTGGTTTGATTGCCGCCGGATGTTATACACTAACATTGGACGGATTGAGCGGAGCGGTGGCCCAGATGATTGCGCACGGGTTTGTTATCGTCGGCTTATTTTTTGTCGCCGAAATCATTTACAGAAGGTACGAAACGCGCACCATTACCGATATGGGCGGCATTAGAACACAAACGCCAAAATTCACCTCAATGTTTATGATTTTGGTTTTGGCTTCGGTAGCCTTACCGGGTACGTACAACTTTGTGGGAGAGTTTACCGTATTGTACAGTTTAAGTCAGGCCAATCTTTGGTTTGCCGTATTAGGCGGTACGACCATTATCTTGGGCGCTTACTATATGTTGAAAATGTTCCAGAATGTGATGTTAGGAGAAACCAACGCCAAGGCTTTCGCCGATGTGACTTCTTCTGAAGCCATCACTTTGGTAGCCATCATCGCCTTCTTATTGTTCTTCGGGTTGTACCCGAAACCGATTACCGATTTGGTAGAACCGACTCTTAAAGAAATTTTAGCCGTTATAAATAAATAAAAAAATGCAAACATTAATCGCAATAACAGCACTCGGTGTATTTTGTCTTATAGCTGAAATTTTTAATCTCAGAAAACTTTTAGTACCTGTAACAGTAGTCGGTCTATTGGCCGTTTTGGGGTTAACACTCCAGCTTTGGTCTATTGATCCGGCGTTGGATACCCGATATACGAGTATGATTGCCGTTGATGGTTTTGCCTCGGCTTTCTCTACTTTGTTTGTTTTATTGACCCTGTTTTTGGTACTGATGAGTGATACTTTTTACCAAGAGCATCCCACCAAGTTCTCCGACTTTGTGGCCATTAAAATTTTCTTGTTGGCCGGTGCCGTAGCCATGGTGTCGTTTACCAACTTATCAATGTTTTTCTTAGGTATCGAAGTGTTGTCTATTTCTTTATATGTATTGGCAGCCAGCAAACGATTGGATATTAAGAGTAACGAAGCCGGGATGAAATATTTCCTGATGGGATCATTTGCCTCGGGTATTATTTTGTTCGGAATTTGTTTGATTTACGGTGCTATGATGAGTTTTGATGTTACTTTCATCAAAGAAATGTCGCGTTCGGCCGAATTACCGATTTGGTTCCCTATCGGCATCATACTAGTTGTCATCGGAATGCTATTCAAAATTGCGGCCGCGCCTTTCCATTTTTGGGCACCCGACGTATACGAAGGTTCTCCGGCACTAACCACTGCCACTATGAGTACGTTGGCGAAAGTAACCGCTATGGCTACGTTGTTCAAGCTACTTAGTGTAATGAATGCCGATATCGATTCTAAATTCCAAATGGTTATTGTAGTCGTTTCTATCCTCTCTATGTCTATCGGAAACCTTATGGCGTTACGCCAAGACAATGTAAAACGTATGTTAGCATTTTCGGGAATTTCCCATGCCGGTTTTATGTTGATGGCACTATTGAGCATTAGCAATGCCGGAAGCATGTTGTTGTATTATGCGGCAGCCTATGCGTTGGCCGGAATTGCGGCTTTTGCGGTGATTGTTTCGGTAACCGGTGATGGTGGAAACGAAACCACAGCCCGATTTAACGGCTTGGGTAAAACCCATCCTTTACTGGCGGCTATACTTACGGCTTCATTATTATCGATGGCGGGAATTCCTATTTTCTCCGGATTCTTTGCTAAGTTTATGTTGTTCAGCCAAACCATTCAGTCCGGTTATTTGTTTTTGGTGATTGTCGGTGTGATTAATTCCATCATCAGTGTGGGCTATTATTTCAAACTGATTTTAGCCATGTATACCAAAGAAGCCGGCGAAGGGAAACAAGCAGTACCGTTGGTGTATACCATCGTAGCGGTATTGTCTATTGCATTCAATATCATTATCGGTTTGTATCCTGCTTTAGTTACCGATTTGTTAGGTTAAGATATACTGCTCGCAGCCCAAAGCCATCGGATATCCGATGGCTTTTTTGTTATCAACAATCGCCAAATTTAACCTTTGTTCCGATAAAAAATAATCGACGAATGTGTACTTTTATACCATGTATGCCTTAGTCGATTGCAATAACTTTTACGCTTCCTGCGAGCGGATTTTCCAACCGCAACTCGTGGGAAAACCCATCGTGGTGTTGTCTAACAACGATGGCTGTATCATTTCGCGCAGCGATGAGGCCAAAGCCTTAGGCATTCCGATGGGCGCTCCCGAGTTTAAAGTCCGCGCCGAATTAAAGCAAAAAAATATTCATGTTTTCTCTTCTAACTATCCGCTGTACGGCGACATCAGTAACCGCGTCATGAAAATCCTGGAAGGATTCACACCGCATGTCGAACCGTATAGTATCGACGAAGCGTTTATGAATTTTGACGGCGTTGCTATCGCCGATTTTCACACCTACGGTTTACAAATCAAAAGCCGACTGATGCAATGGCTGAGCATTCCGGTTTCTATCGGTTTTGCCGAAACCAAAGCCTTGTCTAAAGTGGCCAATAAAATTGCGCGCAAATTCCCCGACAGAACCCAAGGTGTGTACCGCATCGATTCGGAAGAAAAACGAATTAAAGCACTCAAATGGACAAAAATTGAAGACGTTTGGGGTATTGGTTTTCGTTTAACCCAAAAGATGAAGGCCAAAAACATCAACACGGCTTACGATTTTACATTGCCGCAACACGAAGCCTTTATTAAAACTACTATGGGCGTGGTGGGTTTGCGTTTGAAATACGAACTCGAAGGAAAATCGGTTTTGGAGCTCGAAGAACCTAAAAGCAAAAAAAATATCGCCATTACCCGAAGCTTTGCCGGCAATATCACCACGCTTAACGAAATGAAAGAACGGGTATCGACTTTTGCCACTGTGTGTGCCGAGAAACTCCGCAAACAAAAATCGTGTTGTTACGGTGTCATTTTGTATTTACGAAAAGACAAATACAAAGTCGACCGACAACGGTACAACTTCTATAAAATGGAAACGCTGCCCTACGCAAGCAATTCATCTATTACCATTAGTAACTTGGCGGTGAAAATGTTGAAAGCTGTTTTTGAGGAAGGTGAAATCTATAAAAAAGCCGGCGTAATTGTCACGGAAATTATCCCCGAAAATCAAAAGCAATTCCATTTGTTTGAAGAAGAAAATCCGAAGCATTTGAAACTCATGCAAGTGATGGACGACTACTATAAAAAAACGGGCGAACGCAAAATCAAGCTCGCCAACCAAGACTTGACGCGTACTTGGACCATGAAGCAGGAGCATTTGTCCAAAAAATACACTACTGATTTTCGTGAAATCTTGACGATAAAATGCCAATGAAAAGTCCGTTAACCTTTTTCAAACCCGATTTCGAAAACTCGAGACCACTGCCCTATTTTGAAGGCGGTATCAAAGCCGGATTCCCTTCGCCGGCTGCCGATTTTGAAGGCACCCAAATTAGTTTAGACAAGGTCTTGGTGAAAAACTTTGAGGCTACTTTTTACGCCAAAGCCGACGGAAATTCGATGATAGGCGCCGGCATAGACGACGGTGACATCATGGTAATCGATCGCAGTTTGGAACCGAAAGACGGCAAAATCGCCGTGTGTTGTATTGATGGTGAATTTACCGTAAAGCGAATTAAAATGGAAAAAGAAGCCCTGTATCTGATGCCCGAGAACGCTTCCTTCAAACCCATTACCGTTACCGAGGACAACAAACTCATTATTTGGGGCATAGTAACTTATGTGATAAAAAGTGTTTAAAAGAAAAAAGCCCGATACTTTCGCATCAGGCTTTTACAGTTCATTCTTATTGAGTCGGATTACAAAATTCTATTGAATGTTCCCGGCACCATCAATCTTAAACAGCCATTCTTGATCGACACAATTGTTGGACACATTTACGGTCTCACAAATTTGCTTAGTGGCGGCAATGGTATAGAAATCATCATCTGATACAGAAATTTTTAATCCATAATCGTTTAAAAACTCGCCATAGGTTTTTTGCCAAAGAATTTCACCCGAAGAGTTCACTTTTGCAATTAAAACATCGTAATTGCCTTTCCCGAAAGAGCTGGTAGAGCCCACTACCAAATAATCCCCTTCTTTGGTTTTTACCACTTGACCGGCTTTATCATAACTGTTGCCGCCAATGGTTCGTTCCCAAAGAATCTTACCCGAGGCCTCTTTTTTAGTCAGTACGATATCGCATTCATTTTGACTTCCGCAATTTAGGGTAGCTATTGTGACTTTGGAATCATCCCAAAAATTATAAATCAGCCATTTGATTTCAGATAACAACACGGTAAAGACAACGATACTTGCCAATAACAGTAGTATTCTCCAATTTCTTTTGAACAATGCTTTACTGTCCTCTAGCAGGTTATTGACGTTCGAAACGACTACTTTGAATTCAAACTTCTTCTTGTCATCTCCGGATGATATTTCGTTTAATTTTACCCCTAGGGCTTCTCCTATAGCATTTAAAGAATAAATACTTGGGACAACTTCATTTTTTTCGATTCGTTGAATAGTTCTGAGCGCTACACCGCTTTTCTCCGAAAGCTCAACTTGTGTCAACCCATTTGAAATTCGAATTTCTTTAACGTGTTCTCCTATTTTCATGATACAAATTTATTAGTTTTCAGGCTACAAATTTATACGGTAGCCACTGCAGGAAAAACGTCATCTTTGCGTCTTTTAGACGACAATATAGGGATAAAGGCATTGAAACAAAAACCCAATACTTTCATATCAGGCTCTTGGGCTTCCCGATAGCTATTACATGGCTTCGGGATATTCCGAAATTTCGAAACCCGCTCAAAAATATTGAACAAAAAAAGAGTAACATTTTCATGTTACTCTTTTTAGCTGCTCCCCCTCTTGGGCTCGAACCAAGGACCCTCTGATTAACAGAGATATGATTCGGTAAGCGTAAACCTTAACCACTTGATAATTAAGCTACAATTATCTTTGTTTATTGGCTCTTTTAATTCATAGAGCCTTTTATTATTGACGTTATTATTGACTGTGAAATTTATGCTTTCGCTTTATTTTTGAGCTTTCTGAACATGTTTTCTTCAGAACCAAAAAAGTAATTAGCATTTGCATCATAGACTTTACAGATTTTGTAAATATGTTTCGTTGCAAAATACTTGTTATTGTGCTTGATGTTATTAAGATTTTGCCGCTTCATATCAATGGCGTTACAGAAGTCGCTTTCAAACTCTATTCTGCCCATTGCCTTGAGTGCTTGGATAAAAAGAAAAACCTTTTCGTTAACCTCTTTCATTACCAATCTTCTTTTTTTGTTTTACCGGTAAGATAACCGTCGAAACTTAACTGCAAAGAATTGAACAAATTTACTATACTGTCAAGAGCTTCCTTAGAGCCTTTTTTCAATTCTCCCTTTTTGTCATGATACGGTTTTAAGTCAGTTAGCGGAACATCAAAAGAACCTGCACCAGCTGAAAGTTTTAATGAAATTGGGTCAAACTTATACTTACCGTCTTTAAAAGATATTTCAATGATGTATGTAGCATCAGAACATACAGAACTCATACAATGAAACTGTTTTTTAAAGCCTTGAAAACGTATCTTCTCATTTTCCATTTGCATAAGTATTACATCATCGGGATTTACGTAGTTCTCTTTTATCCAATTGACTGCCTTTTTATAAATATCACTTGAAGCGCCAGGTGTATCAATAACAATAAAATCTGTAATTGTATTTGAATCATAGGAAAACTTATCTTGTGCTAACGAACTGCTGCAGATCATTAACAAAGCGATTATTTTTTTCATCTTCTCTTTCTTTTTGTTTGAACTTCTACTATGTTAAATATTTGTTGAATGTCTTTCAGGTGTAATTCTCTATCGGGATAAAACTCATTCAAGGAGTGAATTGTAATAATTCCGGCCTCAACGTTATGATTGATAATGCGCTTTACCAAAATCCCATCGGTATTATGTACTATCACAAAATCCCACTTGTGTATATGGAGCTTGTTTTTCCAATATTCTTTGCGCACATTCCTGCACAATAGTATTGAGCCTTCGGGAATACTTTCTTCGGTATCGCATTCCATGCTATCGCCTTTCACTTCAAAACATAGATATTCTCCTCGGTATTCCTTATCAACAATGAAAGGTATCTTGGGCAGATTTTCAACGTATTCATTATCGGCAAACCCCGACAAATATCCGGCATAGGCATATTGATTTACCATAGGCACATGCATGATGCTCGAACGTAAGCCGTCAAGATGTTTGACTTCTATATTATAAGTGTCGGGCGTATCATTTACACTATGTGCGGCATTGTGCGCATCCGTCTTTTGCTTCAGGAGCATCACTGTACCTTCTTTCATGTTTCGGTCGCCATTCTCCCAAGATTGTACTGTTCGCAACTTGGCGCCGAGCATCTCTCCGAATTCAGTTTGGGTCATTCCAAGCCTGATTCTGATGCTTTTTATTTCTTCTGATGTCAATGATTCTGCCATGTTGAAAACTTTTTACGTACAAAGTGTAAAAAAGTGCGTAAATAATTTGGAGATATGCACTTTGTGTGTATATTTGCATAAACATACGAACAAAATTACACAAAAAATCATGAGAGTAACACAAATCATAATCGAAAAACTGCTTAACGACAAGAATTTCCGATTAAGTACAGCTTTGGCGCTTGGAGTTAGTGAAAGAAACGTACAAAAGTTGGCACAAGCCAACTCCGATAACCTGACTAAGATGGCAGCGGTTAAGGTTTACTATCAGTTTGGATTTAGTGATGAGCAAATCTTCGGAACAGTTGAAGCGTAATGAGTCAAGATTCAAAAATATTAACCCGAATCAACCGGTTAGAGAGTATAGCCGTGATGATGTTAGAAGAAGCTACAATGCTGAAGCGGGAGTTGCCGGGTGTGGTGTCCGGTAACTCCACCCGAAAGGGGAAAAAGAACGAGGGGCAACTCGTTCGAGTAATAGCCAAACGTAATCAAAGTAGAACAAAAAATAGAGCAAAATGAAAAACGTGTTGTCAATCGAGAAAGTATCAGAGATAATCACAAATCTGCAATTCGCAGAAACAGTTATCAACTCTCAAAAAGCAGATTTGGAAATAGCAATCAGAGAAAGAGCTAATGAAAATGAGAGAGAAACCCTTGAGTCTGATTTAGAATTAATCAACAAAGTGAAAAGCTATGTTGATAGCGCACTTGGAGAACTTGAAACTTTATTCTAATAAAAAAACCACCCCGAGCAAGAAGTGGTTTTATAATCAAATTTAATAACGCCCGAGCAAGGCATAATCAAATAGAACATGACAAAGATAACAAATGATTTCAGCAAAAAAAATCTCAACGTAGTTGTTGAAGGAAAGCGTATGCAAATGAGCTTTCAAGAAGTTGAAGAATTGGTAAAGTCAAAAGGTAAACCAACCCGATATGATATCGGTGGAATCGCGAGTCCAATGTCGATTGACAATTCAATTGAGAAGTTTGCTCAGAAGTTCACAACAGTATTCTTTCCCGACTACAAAGACCGAGTTTTCAAAATCAATATCGAGTTTAACGGAGCAACCTTTTGGAATGTTCCGGTGCTTACCAAACAAGATTTGTTCAACCTAACATCCCCTACACTATGTCACAGTTAAACCTTAAAACAGCCAAGACAGCTGTTTCTCAGAACAAAAACGGAATTGAGTTCACATCATTGGTATATGCTGAGCTTCAAATAAAAATATCTAACGGAATTATTAAAACAGACTTGTATTTATCATGAGAAATACTTTAAAAAGCATAATCGAGGAAATCAAATCTTCTGACAAAGTTCTTCTGTCTCTCGGGATTTTAGCCATTTACTGCTTTATCATGGTAATGTATTACGCAACCCTTTTATACATACAATAATGGAAACATTCAAACTCATTTTAGCAATAGTATGTATTGCTATCCTCGTCGGAATACTAACCGGAATATTCTTTTGGTTCTGGTTGTACCTGATGGAAAAATCTTGTTCTCCTACTGATAAAGAAGAAGAACAAGAATGTAATAAGTATGAACACTGGCATGATGCCAATAATTAATAATCAAATTTTTTAACACTATGGGACTAATTAAAAAGTCGAATGAATTGAACATTCAGAGCAAAATCAAAGGGCTAATCTACGGACAGCCAGGTATGGGAAAAACAACCTTAGCGTTGTCAGCTCCAAAACCATTACTGTTTGACTTCGATAACGGAGTACACAGAGTAAACTTCGCACACCTTGACGGTGTCGACACGGTACAGATTTCTTCTTACGATGACTTCTTGACCGTTTTGGAAACAGAGGACTTATCAGGTTACGAAACTTTTGTTATCGATACCGGTGGAAAGTGTCTCGACTACATGAGCAACTACATCATTGCTCGTAACCCGAAAATGGGTAAAGCAAACGGAACGTTAACCTTGCAAGGTTACGGAGAGAGAAAAGCCGAATTCTCAGCATTGGTAAAGAGAATCACAATGATGGACAAACACATCGTATTTGTGGCTCACAGAGATACCAAAACAGAAGGAGACGACACTCGTTATGTTCCTCAATTTGGTGGTAGCTCATACGACAGCCTTGTTACTGAGCTTGACCTTGTAGGCTACTTGGAAGCCAACGGTAAAGAAAGAACCTTAACCTTTGACCCAACAAGCCGAAACGATGGGAAAAACACTTGTAACCTACCATCGTTGATGAAGCTTCCTATCATCGTGAATGAGAAAGGAGAGCCAACTGCTCCAAACAACTTCTTCAATGAGCATATCATTAAAGCATACGCCAAACGTCTTGAGGACAGAAAGGCTGCCGGAGAGAAGTACAATGCTTTGATTGCTGAGTTAGACCATGAAATTTGCTTGATTCACGATGTGGATTCGGCCAATGACTTAATCGGTCGCATCGATGCTTTTGAACATATTGGAAACTCAAAAGCTGTAGCAGCTCAAAAGATTGCTACCAAAGCTAAAGAGTTGGGATTGGTTTTGAATAAAACTTCTATGAAGTATGAATTACCAAAGACAACAGCAAATGCAGAAGCCACAGCCTAAATACCAGTTTTACGCTACTCTATTGGACGGATTCGAGGGTTATATCAATAGCTCTCGAACCTACCAAGAGTATTGGGGATTCTCAGAGAACCCGAGCAAGACTGAAGAAGAGTTTGAGCAAGAACAGTATCAAGGATTGATTGACAGAATCAACCGAGTACCGTTCGAAAGCGAGGCTGCCGACAGAGGAACTGCATTCAATGAGGTTATCGATTGCATCATTGAGAACCGCATTTCAACAACAATGGAAATCAAATCATTCAAGGAGAGCGGAGTTATTGCAGTTCATTACAAACAGCATGTTTTCAATTTCCCTTTTGATATCTGTGTTGAGGTTGCCAAGTACCTTAAAGATGCATTAACTCAACAATTCACTGATGGAATTATCGAAACCAAATACGGACCGGTAAGGCTGTATGGTTACATCGACCAACTTCTTCCATTCAAAATTGTTGATATCAAAACCACATCAAAGTACAGCGCCTTCAAGTATCAAAACAATTGGCAGCATAAGGTATATCCATTCTGTTTGAAGCAGAACGGAGTTGACATAGACGAGTTCGAGTATGTGATTACAGACTTCAAAAACACATGGTCTGAACACTACCGATTTATTCCTGAGAAGGATGTTGTTGAGCTGACCTCTCACGTAGAGCGTTTCATTGAGTTTCTTGAATTGAATCGGGAGAAGATAACCGACACTAAAATCTTCTGCTTAGATGCAATTGAAGTTGTAGAATAATTAACCATACACCCGGACTGCAAAAGTACTTAGCTAACAAAGCATACTAAAATTGGAACCGCACATCCGGGTGTTAAATAAAAGGAGTGATAGCATAGTGGTATGCGCTCGTGTGAAAACCGAGAGATTCTGGTTCGACTCCAGGCCTCTCCACTAAAATTGAAATTATGACAAATCACATTTCAACCATTGAAGAAATCAGCAAAGAGCTGAAACTAATACAATCAACCATCGAAACAGAAATGTCTGAAGATGTTCAGGAAGCTGTTGACCGTGGTAACTACTGTGCAGCGCAAATGGCAAGAACCGGTAAACTTCTCGCTGATGCCAAAATCCACAGAGATAGAAAACTTAACTCTCAGATCATTGCGCAGATGAAAAAACTCTCAGCGCTTCCGGCAACCACAGCCAACAAATTTGCTGATGCACTTTGTGAAGATGAAAACTACATCGTGAACTGGTGCGAAAGAATTAACAGAGCATGTACACATCAGCTCGATTGGTGCAGAACACTGATCAGCAAAGCCAAAGCCGAAATGTCACAAATGAACGGATAAGCTATGAACACAACACAATACTCCATAGACTTCACAGTTGCTCCGTTACACCACGAGAACAACCTTGAGAGCCAAAAGATTTACGAGGCCAACAAAGACCGATTTTCAAATCAATGCCGAATAGTTTACGAAGCTATGCTTCGAGGGGAAAGACTAACCACAACCTCAGCATTATTGCAGTATGGCATTGGAGACCTAAGACGTAGAGTGAAAGACTTGAAAGATGAGTATGGTGTTCCAGTGCAATCAGAACTAACCGATAACCGATTCAAAGAATATTTTTTAATCCTAAATAACTAACAAGTATGAACATCATTATCAGAAAAGCAGCCATCCGAAGCTCGTTGTTCCTTAACTACGAATTTGAGCAAAAGGACTTCGACCAAAACAACCTAAACAAGGTTTCATCTGATGCACCAATTCACGACGATTTGAGAGCGTGCTTCAGAAAACTTATCCCACACTTCGCTTTCCTATGCGAACAAGTAACCGATACCGATTTAGTAGAGTCAGCGCTCACTCGTCCCGAAAGCTATCTCGAAGATAGAGAGCACTCGGTTACTGAAGAATTCTTCAAGTACTATGTTGGCTCAGTTGACATCGTTGAAAAGAAAGGACTGCACTACGTAACACTTTCCGGAAACAGATTGCTTCATTCAGGCGAACCGTTATCGTTAACAGCTCCGGCAGTTGATATGGAAGGTTCAAAGTACATATTTATTTCTGCTTTTATCAATGACATTGAAAACCTTAAACGTGAAGTCCTTGCCTACATGGAAGGTAAACACGCTGAGAAGTCTCAGTTAGAGATGTTCGACTCTGAAGAAAAAGAGGAAGAAGAACATACGGAAGAACTAAAAGCTCCAAAATCAAAAGGACCGAAAGGCAAAAAGAACAACGAAGCTTTCGTAGAGTAGAGTTCAATAATCAAATAGAATAGAGCACATGCAAATCATAGAGCATCCAACAGAGTTTCACGTAAAAATACCATACACACGCTTTCGGGTAAACAACACTAATCTTATCAAGATGATACCCGGTGTTAAGTTCGTGATGGCTCGTAAGGCTTGGATTTTTCCGTTTACTCAAAGACCAGCTCTTGAGGAAGTTCAGAAGAAAACACGTGCTGAGTGGATTGTCGCTCAGACACGTGTTCCTGAACAAATCGGAGAGCTTCCACCAATGCCGGATTTACCTTTTGAAATCGACATTGTGAATCGAGAAAACGGATTCAAACCAAGACCATACCAACTACAAGGCGTTGCACGTGGACTTCAATTAAAACGTTTTATCAATGGCGACGAGCAAGGTCTTGGTAAAACAATGCAATCCATTGCAACCATTTATTCAGCACAGAAATACAACAACGAGATAACTTTCCCATGCCTGGTAATTTGTCCGGCATCAACCAAAATCAATTGGAAACGTGAGTGGGAAATGTGGACCGGAAAGAAAGCCATTATTCTTGATGATAAAATCAAAGATACCTGGCACAGATACCATGAGGTAGCCGGTATTGATGTTTTCATTGTCAACTATGAATCAATGAAGAAGTACTTCGTAGATAAGATGCCGGAAAAGAAACCATACAAATCATCCGACATCATTATGAATCCGCGAGTTAAACTATTCAATTCGGTCATTATAGACGAGATTCATAGATGTAAAGACCGTAACACCCAACAAACTAAAATTGCCTTGCAAATCGCATTAGGTAAGCTTTACCGAATAGGTTTAACCGGTACTATGATTGTCAACAAACCTATCGATGCATTACCTCAGCTGGCCATCATCGGAAAACTAAAAGATGAAAAGGTTTTTAGAGAGCGATACTGTGAGGGAGGTTCAGGCGCTTCCAACCTCAGAGAGCTGAATTATAAACTAAATGAGTTTTGTTTCTTCAGACGTGAGAAAAAAGATGTGGCCAAAGACCTTCCCGAAAAACAACGTCAGACCATTCTTTGTGATATCACCAACAGAGCAGAGTACAACAAAGCCAAGAATGATTTTGTTCAATGGCTTGAGGAAAAAGGATGTAATGATGAGGAAATCGCTCGTAAGCTTCGTGGGGAGATCATGGTTCGTATGGGAGCATTGAAACAGATTTCGGCCAAAGGGAAAATGAATGAGGTTAAAGAGTTCGTTCAGGAAGTTTTGGAAGCCGGTGAGAAACTGATTTTGTTCCATAATCTACATGAGATTGGCGATGAGGTTAGAAGATTGTTCCCGAATGCTGTTTCGGTTAATGGCCGAATGACTTCTGAAGAAAAGCAAAAGTCAATTGACAGTTTTCAAACTGATCCTAAAGTGCAGCTAATTGTCTGCAACATTAAAGCAGCTGGTGTGGGTATCACCT
Organism: Flavobacterium sedimenticola; assembly: GCF_030053345.1. Classification (GTDB taxonomy): domain Bacteria; phylum Bacteroidota; class Bacteroidia; order Flavobacteriales; family Flavobacteriaceae; genus Flavobacterium; species Flavobacterium sedimenticola. Next base: position 637,169 of record NZ_JASGBP010000001.1, on the reverse strand, counting down.
TAACCGCTTCTTCACGTGTTGCTTTTATCGAGTACCCTTGGACTTATGCGGACTGTGCTCAATGTGAAGATAGAGCGCATCGTATTGGCCAAAAGAATAATGTCATGTGTACCTACTTCCTTGGGCAAAATACCATTGATGAGGAAATGTACCAAATGATTCAGGAGAAACGCCATATCGGTAACACCATTACCGGAGCTACCGATGAAATGGATATGAGCTTTATTGATAACGTTGTAAACCTATTCAAGTAATGAACCACTTAGCACTATGCCAAAAGGCAAATGAAATATTTCAAGGCAACTGCTTTGAGAAAAAAAGAATCAGAAAAAATGTTGATGCTCGAATAGCTGTTTCGGTAATATTAAGAAGCCGTAAATACTATACTTTTCAAAAGATTGGAAATGTTTTCGGAGTACATCATGACCATGTGATATACTATCAAAAAAAGCACAAAGATCTTATGCTTTTCGATTCGGCTTATAGAAATAAATTCAATGAACTTCACGAAATAGCCGAAGGTCTTTTTACTAAAGATGATGGAATTTGTGAACCTTGTTTAACCCCAAACTTATTTTCAGCTCATGGCAAGAGAACAGCGTAAAGACGTAGACTATTTCCCTCACGACTGCACCCACGGCCGTAAGATGCACATCATCGAGCAAAAGTATGGTAATGATGGTTACGCTACGTGGTTCAAGCTTCTTGAACAACTTGGAAAAGCCAACAACCATTATATCGATATCAGCGATGAAATGACTTTCTTCTTCTTGGTTTCCACCTTCAGAATATCTGAAGAAATGACAAGAAACATTCTAAATGATCTCTCAAAGATGGGAGCTATTGATAAGTACTTATTCGAAAACCATAAGGTGATTTGGTCGCAAAAGTTTACCGAAAGTGTGACTGATGCTTATCGAAAAAGGAAAAATAAAATTTACCAATACTCCGACGTATTGAAAGAAATAGGGGTTGATTTATGTCAATCCTCCGCCGGATTGCCGGAAGTTATTCATAAAGAAGATGCCAAAGCTCCGGAAGTTATCCCTAAAGAAAAGAAAAGTAAAGAAGAGAAAAGTAAAGAAGAGGAAATTTTAAAAAGCAATTTCGATAATTCAAAAAATATTGAATACGCCCATGTTCAAAAAACAGAATCCCCAACATGGATTCAAACAACAGCGATGCAGTTTGAAATTTCACCTGAAGTAATTCCAAAAAAATTAGACGAGTTTGTGCTTTATCTCGGAAACATCGAAAAAAAACACCCAAACAAAAAAGACTTTTTAACCCATTTCAATAACTGGCTAAAAAATAACATCCATGCAAACCCAACAACTAACCACGACAGAAAACAAAATACAGGTCCAGGTTACAAACCTGCCGAAGTTGATACCGGAGAGCTTGTACGAGAGCTTACCGAAGATGTTGAAAATGGAAATATCCCAGGTGTCTATACTGGATAGTTCTGTTGAGACCAAAACAAAACTGACAAACGATATCATCAGGATTCTTCAGGTTCGCGAAAAGAATGAATCGATGGCCAAAGATTGGCTGTTATACTTAACCACTACTCAAAAGTTTAAAAACTTAAGACCGGGAGAAGTTTATGAAGCCTTCAGACTTGCCATGTCAAGAGAACTGAAAAGATCAGACGGAAGTGACTTCAATTTATTGCCGGAGCTTAGCATCAATACCACTTCAGATGTTCTTTGCCAATACATTGAATACAAGAAAAGCAATCCGGAGTATTCTGAAGCAAAGCAAAAGCTTCTGACCTACAATGAGGTTCAAGGTCCAACCGATGAGGAAAAGGCTCAAATCAGAGATAACTTTCTAAAAGCAGTTTTTGATGACATTACTCAACGTGAACACTCTAATGATGCTTGGCTATTGTACGATGATTTGAAAGACAAACTTCCTCAAGACGACCAGCAAAAGAAAAACCTCTACAAACAACAAGAGCACATCTACATAACCGAGTTAAAACAAGACGTTGCCAAAAATGAGGGAAGAAGAAGTTTCAAAGACACTTTGGATTCCGCCAAAGAAAATATAGCAAAAGGCAAACATCTTGGAGTAGTTGTCAACCGATGCAAGTCGATTATGGTAAGCAATTACCTAAAGCATTTCAAAACGGATTTTGAAAAATTTAAAGAAGCAATATCATGAACCTTACACCGAGCGAAAAAAATCAATTAGAACGCCAATTGGAGCATCAAAGGAATTGGTATAACAACAACCGAGAAAAAGTCTCAAAGCAAAAAAGGGAGTGGTACCAAAAGAATAAACAAAAGGCCAATGAGAAAAACCGGATTTGGAGAGAGAAACAACGGCTTGAAAAAGAAAAACAAAAGCAAGAGGAAATGATGACAATCGGAAAAGTTAAAAAGAAGTACTGCTTATACCAAGTTCTCGATATTTTGAGAAAATCCCCGAGACATTACCTATGGGGTAAGTCAGTAAAGGAATGGACCGAGAAGGATTGGGTAAACTTTGATTTTTTAAAAAACATTACGGAAAACCGTAATAATGATATTAATTACCAAAACACGTAATATGGCAAAGCGTTGGAGCGATAATGATTTAAAGGCTCTTGAGAAGAAAGGAATGGCTATAATAGAGCAAATTAAAACCAATCCGGTTTTTAAAAATCCTTTAGAATCAATATCAAAAAATAAAAAGATAACTAATGCTGCAATTCCGTTGAAGGTAGAAAAGATATCAGTTGAGAAGAACGCCATCGAGTTTATGCTCAAGTCATTCTATCAACACGGCATCATTCCGGAGTATGTAAAAGAGCATCGTTTTGATGAAGTTAAAGGTTATCGATTTGATTGGGCAATACCAAGCGTAAAGCTGGCCATAGAGTACGAGGGACTGTTCTCTGAAAAGTCAGGACATACCACTATCAAAGGCTATGTTAAAGACTGTAAGAAGTATAACCTTGCGACAATAAACGGATGGAAAATATTGCGATACACCGCGGTTAATTATTCCGATTTGGCTCAGGATATAGAGCTTTTTTTTAGTAAATTGTAATACAAAATATTACCAATATGATAAAATTAAAAATGACCCAATGGCAATTGATTGACGAGTACATCCTCATAATCAACAAGAAAAGCAAACTATCAAGAGCACAGCGAGACCTCATCGAAAATAAAATCGGTCAGCTGGTTAAGGAGAAACGGATATCGGTCCAAATGCTCCAAAAGAAACAACAAGCGTTTAATCAAAATCAATAATTAAAACCCGAGCAAGTATGAAAACATCAGATGCTTTCAAAGAAACAATCAAGAACTATCTTGACAACAGAGCTGCACAAGACGAACTCTTCGCGGCCAATTACAAAAAAGAAAACAAGAACATTGACGAGTGCTGCAACTATGTCATGAAATGCGCCAAAGAGGGAGGCTTTTCCGGTTATACCGACGAAGAAGTATTCGGTTGGGCGGTCCACTATTACGATGAGGATGATATAAAAAATATCTCTCCTATTTCCGGAAAGGTTATTATTAACCGAGCAGTTGAACTAACCGATGATGAAAAGGTAAAAGCTAAAGAAATGGCTTTTAAAGCCGAAAAGGATAAATACATCCCTGAAGTAAAAGAAGAACTTAAAAAAACCATTTCGCTTACTCCTGAAGAAATTGCAGAGGCAAAAGAAGAAGCTAAGAAGTTGGCCATATCCGAAGCACTGGAGAAGATGAAATCAAAAAAGAAAGCGGAAGCGAAAGAACAAAAACCGGAAGAAGTTCAACCATCACTGTTTTAGTTATGAAGCCAAAAACTAAATTACAGCAAGAGGTTTGGAATTTGCATCAAAAACTTCTCAGCATAAATGAGCATGAGCCTTACATGATATCCAAGCATGAGTTTTACTACACTACCCATTACAAGAACTTAATCTGTTTGGAGTGTAATCACCAATGGAAACCTAATCAGCTATGGCAGGAAGAACTTGTAGGAGTAGAGTGTCCATCGTGCAAAAAGAATCTGAAAAAGATTAAGACTGAAAACGGTGGTCAAGCGGTGAGAATTATTACTTACGGACATGCTCAAGTGGTAGATCGGTTTCAGGTTATCAGATATTTTTCATGTTGGAAGAACATGTCAAAGAAAAAGAAGCCGGTATACTCAACTCATAGATTATTTGAGGAATGGACAGATTATGAAAAGGGAAAAAGAGTTATCGTTGGTCAGCTTGCTTGCCGGTACGGTGATGGCTTTCATGGAACTTATGAGGTCAGATACATCAATAACAGCGGTTGGAGAAGCAATGATTACGACATATTTGCTTCAGACTACAATTTCCCTCGAGCTGAGTTTATTCCAATATTCCAAAAGTATACACTAGATTGCTTTGACCATGAATGTGATTACAGAGTTTTGATGCGTAAGATACAAAGCTGTTCTAAGATAGAAACACTTCTCAAAACAAAGCAAAAAGAACTTTTGCAACATGCTGTTCACAAGGATAATAAATATTATTCATATTGGCCGCAAATCAAAATAGCAATGCGCCAAGGTTACCAAATTAATGACCCTGGTATATGGTATGACTACTTGGATTTACTTCGTGGTTTTGGGAAGGACATTCATAGTCCAAAATACATTTGCCCGGAGAACCTAAAAGCAGAGCATGATCGCTATGTTGAAAAGAGAAGAATTCAAAGAGAGCAGGAAAAGATTCAGGACTTACAAAAGCAGAATGAGAACTATATCAAAAGAATGAGCAGGTTTTTATCTCTTGAGTTTATTGATGGAGACCTAAGTATTAAGCCGCTGCAAAACGTTGATGAGTTCAAGCAAGAGGGTAAAGAGCTAAAGCATTGTGTATTCACGAACAACTATCATTTGAAAACGAATTCACTCCTTTTATCTGCCCGGATAAATGGAGTAAGGACAGAAACAATAGAAATTGAGATGATCACATGGAGCATAGTTCAGGCAAGAGGAATTCATAATGACAACAGCAAGCATCATGATAGAATACTTGAATTGATGAAGAAAAGCATTCCAGCAATTCGAAAGGCATCCCAATACAGAAAAAGCAAACCTCTAAAACAATCAGCATAATATGGACACATTATCATTTATAGGCATCACTTTGGTTATGCTACTTGTAACCTGCGTGATTAATTACGGCGCCTTTAACGAATGGCGTGAGCTAAACATGGTTGAGGACTACCTAAGAAATAAATCGAAGCGAAAAATCAAAGTTATCTGCTTAATCGTTTTTTTCAACCTATTCATGCTTTTAGCATGGTGGGTTATGATATTAAACGAATTGAGATTTGAGTAACGAGTGACGGCTTGGCGAAGCCGCCAAAAAAAAAGTGAAAATAAATATTAACATCTGCGGTTTCGCCAAACCGCGGTTATAAGCCTTAGAATATGGGACTTTACATTTACATAGACAAAACAGACCGAGTTGAAATGAAAAAAGTGATTGACCACGATGTCAATAAAATTTTTCAAGAAGCATTAGAGCATGATAAAAGCCTAATGATAAGGCAAAGTGAATGGATTGAGGAACAAAGATTATTCAGAAAACCAAAGCTAAAACAGGTATTTTCAATATTTCACGATTGCAATCCTGACCGAGAACCATATCAAGCGAGGCAACAAGCTTCCGGCAGCGGAAGTAAAGAAGTCGTCTTAGCGTACCTGTATGGAATCATTAACGGAAGTCTTTCAAGGTCTCGGTCTGCTAATGGCTTATAACGGGAGGCAGGCTATGTGCAGTTGCGTATGCGAGAGCAATTCAAGTTTACTTGAAATTGCGGAAAGCATGAAAGCGACTGAAAAAAAGAAGCCACAGCGAAGCTGAAAAATAAAAAACAAAGTAGCAATTGACCATAGCCTGAGGTTATCGGTCGTAACAATTAAATATTAACTTTTATAAATAATAATTATGAAAAAATCAGGAATTGAATTAATATCGGATGAGAGACAAAAGCAAATTGAAAAACATGGTTTTACGGGTGAACACCATGCAAATCATCCTGAATGGTATGATAACCGGCAGCTTATTCAAGCCGCAGAAACCCTATTGATGCCCGAAATAAGGTCTTGTTTTATCCCTGTAAATTGGGATGTTGAATGGTTTGAAAGACTGTGCAAAAAGAGTTATAAAGAAAGGTTAATAATCGCCGGAGCCTTGATTGCTGCAGAAATAGACAGACTTGAATCTTTAAAATAAAAGATAAAATGAAAGAACAACAATTTAACGAGATTATTGCTTGGCAAAAAGAAACTTTCGGTCAAGCAACAGCATTTTCTAAAATCGAACACCTAAAAGAAGAAATCGAGGAACTTGCTGTTGATGTTGCCATTGATGGTATTGATAAAAGATTAGAGTTTGCAGACTGCTTTTTTCTTCTTTTTGGCGCGGCTGCTGCCGATGGTATGACATACCAAGACATTTGCAATGCCATTCAGGAAAAATTTGAAATCAACAAAAAAAGAAAATGGGGAAATCCTGATGAAAATGGGGTTGTTAAGCACGTGTCTTAGGTTAGCGGCTAACGAGTGACCGCTAAACGAAGTTGCGGTGCAAGCGGAACGAGTTCTCTCCGCTACGATAAAAATACTTCGTGAAAAATAAATGTTCAACCAACCGCACGCCAGCAATTTCTTTTAGCGGCGGTTATAAGACGGTCGAATTATGGCGCTAAAAACAGATGATTGCGATATCAGGGATGTTCATTTTTATATGGATTTTGGGGGTAATGGTGATTATTATCTAAACCTTATCGAATATCCTAAAGATGAATTGGAAGTCTTCAAATCAATTAATTACAGAATGGCTATGAGTGGTGGATTTGCAAAAAATTATCCACGTGTTAAAGATGCTTTCGTTAAGCTATTCCGGGAAATGGAAAAAGCGGGTTTAAACAAGCATCCAGTCGATGACGCAATTTCCACGACTGTCTTATAACCGGTTGCTAACAGAATATTTTTTACAACTTAAATTCCCCATCGGGACAAAACGCGAAAATTAGGAAGGATTTTAGTAATTCAAAAAAATAACAAAAATGTTTTTTTTATTTGATAAGTGCACTATATTTGCAATAACAAAAAACCCACCTGCGCCAACAGATGGGTCTAAAAACCGGCGGAGCGTTTAACATCCCGTTACACCTCTCCAAAAAAACTAAGTTACTTATTGATTCTTATCCTCAGAAAGGTAAAATCTAACTTAATTTTCTTTAACAAAGAAAAAAACATTTATCAATAAATTGCCGAGTTTACCCCTCGGCTTTTTTGTTTGTTTCAAAGTTAATTCTTATTAAACTTCCAATCAATTTTAGTTATTAACAAAAAAAGTAAAACATCGCCGAAAGGGTAATCATGTTTCCCTAACATATTTGTAATACAAAATATTACTATCTTTGAATTCAACGATAACGTAATTATAAAACTATTCACAATGAAAAAAATCTTTGCAATCTGTTTACTGATGGTACTATCCGTCACGAACGCACAAACTTTCCGGATTGTCAACGGCGCAGGAAACTTCAAGTCAACTGTTAACCATGCTGTCACGGACACAATCACCAATGCAACTACAATGTATCAATATGCTATCATCGATGGCTATAATGATATCGTAGTAGTACAACCAACATTCACAAAGATATCAGGAACAGCAGCGGCAACAGTCAAGCTCCAGGGGTCCGTAAACGGAACAAGCTATAATGATATCGGAAGCTCTTACACGGTAACTAATACAGCAACACAGAGCACATCGTGGATTGTTACACCATCATCTTACAAATACTATAGGCTGGAAATCGTCCCAACCGGAACACAATCGGTAAAGGTCGTTACTCCCGTTATAGTCAGAAACAAACCCGTCAGGTAAAGTAAAATAATTTTCTTCATGTTAAAAAGCTATTCAATCGAGTAGCTTTTTTTATTCTGTAATATTTTGTATTACATTTGTGTCAATCAACGTCGTTCACACGATAAAGTTTCTTGCCGTAATTGTTTATAAAAACCTTTTTGAAATGCACCTATGAAAGTACAATATCTCAAAATTGAGGAAGTTATCGCAAACGAAGAAAACCCTCGATACATCAAAGAAGCCAAATTTTTAAGTTTGGTAAAATCATTGCAAGACTTTCCGGAAATGGCAAAAGCACGGCCGCTTATTATCAATCAGGAAAATAAAGTCTTGGGCGGTAATATGCGACTTAAAGCGATGCAAGAAGCCGGATGGATAACGGTTCCGGTCATCAAAGTAGACTGGTCTGAAGAAAAACAGCGTGAATTCGTCATAAAAGATAACGCCTCTTTTGGGGAGTGGGATTGGGAAATACTTTCAAAGGATTGGTTTAACGAACCGTTAGCAGAATTTGGTTTGGACATTCCTGCGGCCGATTATAATCCAAATCTAACACCGTCTTTTAATACGGATGCGATTACACCGGAAGACATTGACAGAGCCGGAAAAGGTTTAGGTGTTGGCAGCGGTGTAGCGGATACAATCGAAGTCATCTGTCCGGATTGCGGATGTGAGTTCCATATCAAAAACTCTTAGCCATGGACTTTAAGCAATTCATATCCGAGAACACTTGGACCAAAAGTGAGGTTTCAGAAAGTCATTATGTCATTGATAAAAATGCTGCGCATTCAATTCGTTTCGATTTGTTTGTTGCTCATATCAAAACCAATGGCATAAAGATGCGAATCAACGATAAGTCAATACCGGCTTATGTTGATGGAGACTATTACTATTGGGTTGTGGAAACATCAGGAAGATTCAAGCACACAATCATTCACAGAGCCTATATCATCAGTATATCCGAATACGTGAACCCGAACGCTTACGACAATCTATTTCAAGATGAGGATTCAAAAATGGAGAATGCAAAGCTATCTGAAATGATTGGCCAACTTGAAGGTTCTGTTCTCGATGTTGGATGTGGTACCGGATTGCTTCTTGAGCTTAAAGATATCGAAGATTATACCGGAATAGATGCTTCTCCCCTAATGGTGCAAAAGCTTATCGAGAAGTTTCCAAATCGAAAACATCAGGTTATGATCTGCAAGGCCGAGATACTTTCAAAGAGTGGCCGAAAGTATGATAATGTTATTGCACTGTTCAGCGCATCATACATTCAATCTCCTAAAGCATTCTTTGATTTGTGGAACGGAAAGGGAAAGATGTTCCTTATGTTCTACAAAGAGTACTATTTCCCTTTTACGCACGAAAGACTCAGCATGTTTGTTCCATACAAGAACAGAACTATGGCAGAGCTTCAAGTTATATTCGGGGAAGAATCAGTAAAGGCGTTCAATAACTATTACATCGTTCAGTTATGAAAATCTATCAAAAGACAAACGTATATGAAGCAGCGCAACAAAGAGTGTCTTACCTCTTTGATGAGTTCGAGAATGTTGTAGTTGGTATCTCCGGAGGTAAAGACAGTACAATCGTTTTTAACCTCGCATTGGCCGAAGCCAAAAAGAGAAACCGATTACCGCTCAACGTTCTTTGGTTGGACCAAGAAGCAGAGTTTGAGCATACGGCCGATTACGTGAAAGAGATTATGTATATGCCCGAAGTCAATCCAATGTGGCTTCAGATACATTTCAAAATATTCAATGCAACAAGTCACACAGAGGATTGGTTACACTGTTGGGAACCGGGAAAGGAATGGATGAGAGACAAAGACCCGATTTCAATCAAGGAGAATGTTTTCGGAACTGACCGCTTCACGGATATGTTCAACAAGGTTCTTGAGCATTACTTCCCAAATCAAAAGGCTTGTTATCTTGCCGGAGTACGTTGTGAGGAATCACCAACGAGATACGTGGCATTGACTACCGCTCAAACCTATAAGCACATCACTTGGGGAAAGATTCTCAACAGAAAGATGCAGCACTATACCTTCTACCCTATTTACGATTGGATTTATGTTGATGTATGGAAAGCAATACATGACAATGCTTGGCCATACAATGAGATTTACAACTATCAGTATCGCCACGGCATCAAGATTCAGAATATGCGTGTTTCGAACTTGCATCATGAGACAGCTCTCAAGTCATTGCTTTATCTTCAGGAAGTAGAACCGGCCACTTGGGAGAAGCTATCGAGAAGGCTAACCGGGATCAATACAATCAAGCATTTGAAATCTGAAGCGATATCAGCCGTGAATGATCTGCCGGAAGCATTTGAGAACTGGAGAGAGTATGCATACTACTTGCTTGAGAACCTTGTTACTGATGAGACCAAGCGTAAGGAGTACGGCAAGAAGTTCAAGTCATTGGAGAAGAAGTATGCAAACCTTGTTCATCACAAGGACAGTCTTTACAAGATGATGGTTACAACGGTTGTTGTGAATGACTATCACTTTACCAAGTTGAATAATTGGGAGCGCAATCCGGAGTTAAACGCATGGCGCCATTGGAACAATAAAGGAGTATTACCACAAAAGAAAAACAAGTATATCCATGGATAAAGAGTTAAAATTTAAAATAGACAATACTGTCTTGAATATCGCTTTACATCAATTTACGGATGATAAAGATTTAAATATTCAAATTATTGAAGAGTATAGACAGGCTCTTCACGAGTTATGCCCATTACAGTCTCAGCCTATTGACAGAGTTCGTTGGGTACCAATTGAAAAGGTTCAGGCTAACGACTACAACCCGAACAGCGTGGCCGGTAAAGAAATGGGATTGTTGTACACCTCAATCAAGCATGATGGCTACACTCAGCCGGTGGTTACTATCTATGATGAAAAGATTGACAAGTATATCATTGTCGATGGCTTTCACCGTTACTTCACTTGCAAATCAAAAGCCGACATCCTCGAACGTAATCACGGTATGCTGCCGATCGTTGTAATTCAAAAAGACATCAACGACCGTATGGCTTCAACCGTTAGACACAATCGTGCAAGAGGTGAGCACTCAATCAACGGAATGAGTCACATGGTTTATGAAATGCTCAAAAATGGTTGGGCAGATCATGACATTTGTAATGAGCTTGGCATGGAGCCTGAAGAACTACTCAAGCTGAAGCATATTACCGGCTTCTCAAAGCTTTTCAAGGATAAGGAGTTTACCCAGTCTTGGAAATCTAAGGAAATGATTCAGATTGAGAAAAAAGAAGGATTGTTAAATCAAGAGTCATAACTTTGTTGTAACTAATACAGCAAGGTTATGGACGATAAACAGAAGTTAGAAATCATGGCAGAAACAGTTGCAACATTCAAGAAGCTTCTTCAGAAGCGACTCGCCAATAAAGTTGAATTGTTGGGCACTCTTCAAGACAATATCTCCGATAGCATACCTGAATCGGTTAAGAAGATGCGTGAAGAAGAGGCCTCAAGAGTAAGAGCAGTAATGCAAGAGCAGAAAGACCTAATCGAAATCGTTGAAGCCTTATATCCTGATTTATGAGTAAGCAAGACCGAGCAACCAAAATCGAAAAAGAGAAACGAATCTTCATAGTTCAGGGATGGATAATTGAAGGGGTGCAAGACCACCTCATTGTTAAAAATATTGTCGAGCGTTGGGGTCTAACCGTCAGACAAGCTCAGCGATATGTTAAAGATGCCTATGAGAATTGGAAGGAAATTGAAGGTGTTAAAGTTAGCATGAAAAGAACTCTGAAGATTGCTCGTTATAAACAACTCATCAAATCTTTAAAAGACGAGTATAAAGGAACACCAGCAGGAATAAGAGCAATAGCAGAAGTTGAAAAACGTATTGACTTACTCGAAGGCCTTGAGCCGGACAAAACAATAAAACTCGAACTGCCTGAAGTTGCTGCAGTAAAATTCAACGTAGTATATGGCAACAGAGATAACGGTTAATGTATTAGTACACCAAGCAAAATTCATTGAGAGCGAAGCTAAACACACCGCTCTGATTGGTGGATATGGTTCCGGAAAGACTCAAGGCGGTATTCTGAAAGTCATCAGCAAGAAGATGAGATACCCTGGCGTTCCGGTAGCCTATTACATGCCTACCTATGGACTTATCGAAGATGTAGCTTTCGAAAGGTTTGAGGAACTTTTCAACCTATTTGGCATCAAGTACAATCTTAATAAAGCAAAATATTACTACGATACACCTTACGGAAGAATCATCATGCGCTCGCTTATGAATCCGGACCGGATTGTTGGTTATGAAGTTGGATATTCTTTGGTGGATGAGACTGATTTACTCCCTACGGAAAACATGACCAACGCATTCAAAAAAATAATTGCGCGTAACCGTAAGAGACTGCCCGATGGAGAAAAGAATCAAGTAGATGTAGTTGGAACTCCGGAAGGTTTCAAATTTGCTTACAATTTCTTTGTAAAAGAGAAAAAGGCAAACCGTGTTATCATAAAGGCAAAAACGAAGGACAACCCATATTTGCCCGAAGATTATATCGAAATGCTTTCTGATTCTTATACCCCTCAACAACTCGAGGCGTATCTTAACGGAGAATTCGTAAATTTGACAAGCGGAACGGTTTACCACCGATTCAAACGCACCCAAAATCATACAAGCAGAACAATTCAACCAAACGACGTTCTTCATATTGGAATGGACTTTAACGTTACCAAAATGAATGCTATCATTCATGTGGTTGACGAGAAGGAGATTGATTGGAAAACCACCGAAGCAACAATTATCAAAAAGAAAGTCAGAATAAAATCTGCAGTTGATGAAATTGTAAATGCTTACGATACCGCGGAGATCATCGCGCTTATCAAAGAGAAGTTTCCAAATCACAAGGTAATCGTTTATCCGGATGCCTCCGGAGAAAATCGAAAGTCAAGTGGCCGTTCTGATATTGATTTATTGAAAGGTGCAAATTTCGTAGTAAGAAAGCTTTCCAAGAATCCATTTGTAAAAGACAGGGTTAACGCCGTTAACATGGCTTTTTTGGATAGCAACGGTAATACATTGTATTACGTTAATACTGACCAATGCCCAAATTACACGGAGGCTTTGGAAAACCAAGTGTACAAAAACGGAGAGCCTGACAAGACAAGTGGATTTGACCACCCGACAGAAGCCGGCGGTTACTTTGTTTACTATGACCAGAAAGGAGGCAATCAATCATGGGGAAGTTCAAGAACAGCGTAGAAAAGCTTTTGTTATCGAAACCGAGAATGTTTGAGTTTGAAAGGTTTTCTGAAGAACAGAAGGAATTTGTGGAGCATGTAGTTAAAAACTATGTTAAGCCAAATCCAATCCTCCGAAAGTATCGATTCTTGAGAAGCAAAGATTTAAAGCCAAAGCAGGAAAACTTTTGGAATTTTTCATGGCAGGACATTCTTATGATACGAAAGTCATTCAAAGATGAGAATCTGTTTGAGACTTTCCGGATTGTTTACGGAATAACCGAGAAAGAATTTATGCTGATGGAAATATTCAATGTTTTTGCAGCGCTCAAATTCATAACAGATCAGCTCGAAATGTTGAGGAATGCAGAAGAAGAAAGACTTCATTCTGAATTGACACCTGAAGAAATAGAAGCTGGAGCCGAAGAACTGCAAGAGTATGACTATTACAATTCGCTCAAGGCGATGGAGCCTGATTTGTTGAAGCACGATGAATTATTGAAACTGCCCTACTCGATTATTTTTAGGGATATGGCACATAGTAAAGTATTAAATGATGTAAAGAAAAATCACAATGATATTATTGCAAGAAAAAATAAAAAGCCTCGTTAATGGAATGAACCAACCGGAACCGGCCGAGCCTTTGTTTCATTACGCATACGGAAAAGACCATTGGCAAAACTTAGCCGACCATGCCAAGGACGACAACCTTCCTTTTGTGGATAGAAACAAGTACTTCAAATTGCTTTGGGTTGACGATGATCCGCAGCTTAATGGTTATTCCGCGATTGAATCAATGAGATATGATGGAGAGCTTTTGATTTTGGCTTCTTCAAAAGTTTCAGACCCAAGTTATGATTACAAGTTCGAAACTCATATTAAGCATTTGAAAGAATTGGCCTTAAGCTTTTGTGATTTGATATCAGACTGTGATGGATTCAAAGTAACCCGGTGGAAGATGATTGAAATTGAGAACATATACGACAACACTCTTGACGGAATTAAAGTACAGTTTACGATTACCAAAAGCACATGACCAAAGATGAAATATATCACAAGTACTTAGAAAGACTCAGGCTGAAGCTGATTGCAAAATATGAACAGCTTGGACTTAGAGCTTCCGGAAAGTACGAAAGAGAATTGGAAGCCGACGTTCAGGGAGACAAGCTCATCATGTACGGAGCCTTTCATTCACAGTTCATGGAGCATGGTAGAGAGCCGGGCAAGTATCCTCCGAGAAAAGCCATTGAGGAATGGATTGAAACTAAGTCAACACTTCCGGCGGTGTTCCGCGAGAATAAAAAGCAGTTTGCCTTTTTAGTGGCTCGTAAGATTGCTAAGGAAGGAATCAAAGTGCCGAATGAGTTCAATGCTGGAGAAGTGATATCGAGCGTGGTTGAGGACTTCTTGGCGAATGACGTTTATGAAATGATTGAGGAACTTGGCGTAATCTATTTAAGAAGAATACAATCAGATGTAATAGAAATTTTAAAAGCAGCATAAAATGAAAAGAAGAATCCCGAAAAGATATAACACCGTTCACAGAATCACGCTGAAGTTCGTCTTCACTTGGTTGCTGTTTTTCCTGATTTGTTTCCTTATAAAACTTTACCAATGGCTATAACATTTTCAAAAGATATTTCAACCATAAAGCTACTGATGGCTTACAACAACAATATTGTTGAGTTCTCATCAAACAGCACTCAAGTGCCTATAAAATGCGAGGTAACCGGATTTAACATTAATGCCGTGATCTATCCATCGCCATCGGGAAACTTCTATTTCAATCTTATGGAATACATCAAGGCTGAAATCAATACCAATAATTTTACGGACACTATTGTACCGGCATTGGATGGAACCAATGATGACAGCTTCACTTATGATTCAACCGATGGCCACTATCTTAACGATACTGTTTTATTCAAAATCATTTTTGATGATGCCTCTTTCGAAACAGCGTCCCGAGACTTAAAATTCCTATCGGGTGTTGAGCAGCTTGAGTCTTGGAAGAAGAATGAAATTTTAATTGCTTCGGCCAATTACATGATACTGTCTCCGGTAAAAGATAGAACCAATAACACTACGTATCTGAAGTATTGGGATGGATATCCTTTTGAATTTTCATTTTACACAAACTACCATCACGACAACTTCAAACTGATAAATACTACCAACGCGCAAGACTACACATTTGCTGCCAAAGGTAGAGTAACATCTTTGTACTTGTCTGATGGAAGAACAAACGAAACCATTGAGAACTTTTTACCGTTAGTGGATGGCCTGAATGTTTTAAGAATTGAACATGATACCGTTCTTCAGGACCCGATTATCAATTTGAGAAAGGAAGACTCTGATTGTGGCATATACATTAAGTTCCTGAACAAATACGGAAAATGGAACTATTGGCTTTTCTCAGAACAGCACTATCGCAATCGGGCGACAAGATATGAGTCAGAGCTTGGTAATGATTTCAAAAACATTTCAGAAACAGTATCGCCGACTTTACAATCCGGTAAAACTGCTTCGGATTCAATTAAGTGCTATTACGAAAAATTAAATGAGGAAGAGAGAACCATTCTTGATGGTATTATTGAAAGTCCAAAAATATTGCTTTTCACCGGAGAGCGCTTTTCAAAAGCAGAGCCGTCCGATTGGATTGAGGTAACGCTTAAAGGAAACAGTTTCCAACTTAAAAAGCCAAAAACTAATTTTTACAACATTGAGCTTGAATTCGAGCTTCCAAACAGATACGGTCTAAAACTATGAGTTACATCTGCTACATAAATAGGCAACGCATGGAGCTTTACGAAAACACTGTTTTTCCCCAGGTTAAGCAAGTGAATGACATTGCTAATTTGTCCAATAGAAACTCTAACGTAATGCCTAGCGTTAAGATTCAAAAGACGGCCAATAATGTTAGAAACATCGAGGGCGTTTCTTTAGTTGGAAATCAATCAAACGCTCCTTACAGACAACTGGAGTGCGATGTCATTGATGCCGACACCGGCGAACATCTTATCTATAAAGGATGGGCAGTTTTGGTTGACAGTAACGAAAAGGACTATATCTTTAACATATACGATGGTGTAATCGATTTTTATAAAGAGATTGAAAATACAACTATAACACAGATTGGAGTTCCTGAGTTAAACCATGAAAAAAACCTTGCCAATGTTGTTGGAACATGGACAGACACGACTTTACCATACCGTTACATTCTTGCTGATTACAATGGAAATAATACCGCTTCAGGAAATATAAATATTGATTTTCAAGTACCCTCGGCAAGTATTCCGTATTTGTGGGATAAAATTTTTAATTACATAGGCTGGACCTATTCAGGTACTATATTCCAACACGAGAAGTTTAAAAATGCGTGGCTATCATATCCAAAACCAGTGTCAACAGAAACACCGGTTACCGAAGAAGTAACAACGCAAAATAGTCAGCTTACATCATATGAGGTTCAGTATCCAGTTGGCGGTGGTGTCTTTTTGGGCAGTGTTACATATGCTAACATATTTCCAAGCGTATCATCGTTTAATCCAGCCTACTATAACTTTACAACCGGAATACAAGTAGCCGGACTATATCGGTTTTCATTCTCTGCTGAAACTTTCAGTTTATCCAACGGATCCACTTCTTCAAGAATTCAGATAATTGTCCGAGACACTTTGAATCAAATCGTTTCGACCAGCTATGTTGATATTGCAAACGGTAATTATATTGATCTGTTACTTAATGCAGGAGAAAGAATATTTGTTTCCGTAGTTTATATGGATAGTACTCTTCCTTTCAATGGATTTGTAAATCCAAGCGGTAATGTTTCCTTATCCGGAGAAGTAACTACATCAATGAATTTAATTACTGGTTTTAGTTTAGGATTTGACCAAGCGTTCATTGACTTCCAAGTAACACAATTCGTAAGAGATATGATGGTAAGATTTGGTCTTACTCCATTCAAAGACAAGTATAAAAATCACATCACATTTTTAACTCTTTATGAGCTGTTACAAAACACGAATGTTAATGATATGAGTGATAATTTCGTGGCAAAGATTGGAGAAAAAACAAAAATCGGAAACTACGCAAAGAGAAACTATTTCAAGTATAAATACAATGATGATGAGATGAAGCACAACAATGGTTATTTGTCCATTGCGGATGAAAACCTTGCTGAAGAAATTACAATTTTAAATTCGAGCTTCTATTCTCCCGAGAGGTTAAAAAGTGTTTTTCTTGGTGGTTGCAACATTTATAAAATTTGGGATAAAGAAATCAAAGACGACGAAACTGTAACATACAAAGATTTGGATGGGCGTTTCTATTTGATGCGCGCCGAAATGATTAATGAAGAAATAACACTCGGCAGCAACATTCTTGGCGGCACAGTCACCGTTCCTTTTTATTTTAGAGAGAGTTATTATAGATTAAAGTTTGATGAAATACTTTATGATTGGCATAGACCAATGAGCGCCATATTTGACAAAGCAAAATTAATAACTGCAGACTTTTGGCAATCACCAAAACAGATATCAAACTTTGATTTCAGCAGATTGATTTATGTACGACAATTATCGTCTTACTTTATAGCTAATAAGATTCCAAACTTCACAAAAGGAAAGCCTACTCGATTTGAACTTATAGAGGTTGACTATTTCACTCAGCAAGATATTGTAAATCCGGAAGAGCCTGATTACACTATTGAAGTCGGAGAACCTGTTCTGGAAGATTGTCAAATTAATTTACCGGTAACAACGGACTATGAGACACCAGTTATGGTAATAGTAAATGTTTTTGCCGGCGCTTTCAATGAGTTATCAACTTTAGTTTACAATCAGTTTTCATTACCTGAGCCAATAACGGCTGAATTGTCGGGAGGTGAAGTAACGTTCGGAATTTCTATGTTGCCTGCAAATGCGTTGGGATACAAATTCAGTATTACAATAATTTCAAACAGTTCTTTCCTGAGCTTTACAAGCAACTTATCACCAGCTATTGTTCTTGATGGAACTTGTTATGAAGAACCATCCTACCCTGAAACACTTGTAATTAATTCAATTGAAAACTTAGGTACTGAGCCAAGCGCAATGTTCCAACCAACATACCGATATTTTATTAATTACACTCATACCGGAATACCTCCTGGCACCATTTATCTCTTGAAGGTTGAGGGATATTCAACAATACTATCGACATGGTTGTCCATTGGCGACTATATAAAAACCGATGGTGATGACGGTACGCAGTTAGTTGTTGGGTATGGTATAAATAAAATTCGCATTTCAATCAATGATGTAATCTCTAATGAAGTAAACGTATGATAGCTAATGAAAGGAACAAGCGTCCGATTATTTCTTTCGGATTAGGTAAAACGGAAATGACAATCACTTTGGGTGATACAGTAACGATTTGGCAAAATGAAGTTTATAATAATGATGAGTTTGGGCTTAGATACTTGGGCGTTAAAAAGAACTTATACAGCTTTGAACTTACTCCAATAGCTGCCGGAGTTATTGAAATACAATGCAGCATCTTAAATACAGCCGAAACCATCGAAATAAAAAGCAACATTATAAAACTAACCGTAATAGAATAAGCTATGTCAGAGAAAACAAAATTACTTGAATTAGACTTAGGCACCGATACTGTCATAGCCAAATCGGTTGAGCTTAAGAAAAGCATCCAAGATGCAAGGGAAGAGTTGGACCGATTGAAAAAATCAGAGGGTGATAATACTGCTGAAATTGTAAAGCTTGAGGCTTCAATGAAAAAGCTAAACTCTGAGTATAACAATAATCAAAAGACCTTATCGGCATTGGTAGCAGCTAACGGAAAAGCTGTTCCTATTCAGACTAAGGTAAATCTTTTGCTTGAGGAAGAAAACAGCACTCGTCTAAAAGCCAAGCAAGCCATTACAGAATTGAATAAAATCAAAGATGAGCTTAATGTAAATGTAAAGGAAGAAGCGGAGCTGATGGATAAACTCAATCGAAAGATTGATGAGCATACAGACTTTTTGAGAAGAACAGGCTCAGAGGAAGATAAAAGAATTTTGAACATCGGACGTTACAAAGAAGGTGTTACGGCAGCTATCCAAGAAACCGGAATTTTCGACGGCCAACTATCAGGACTAACCAAAGTTTATGAAACCGGGACCCGTGTTATTTCCCCTTTTACCGATGCTATCGGAGAGAACTGGAAGTCAATGAAAAACGCTGCATCGGGTACAAATGAATTTTCAGGAGCACAAAAAGGCTTGGCGGTAGCCACAAATCTCGGAACTGGAGCAATGAGAATCTTTGCTTTGGCCGTTGCGGCTACCGGAATAGGTTTGATAGTGATTGCCATTGCTTTGCTAATCGGATACTTCAGAACCTTTGACCCTCTCGTTGATAAAATCGAACAAGGCTTTGCTGCCTTTGGAGCTGTTATCAGAGTGGTTCAAAGAACTATCGTTGACTTTATTTCGAATCTAAAATCGGTTGGAGATTTGTTTAGCAAGCTTGGTAAATTCTTCTCTGACCCAATTGGTTCATTAAAAGAAATGGGCAAAGAAATGGCTGAGGCGGCCAAAGCCGCAGCTGCATTAAAAGAAGCTCAGCAAGATTTGGCAGACCAACAAGCTATCCAATCGGTAAACAATAAAAAGCAGGAGGGAGAAATTGCCCGATTGATTTTGCAGTCTAAGGACAGAACAAAGTCTGAAGAAGAGAGAATCGCTCTTTTAGCTAAAGCCGAAAAAATTAATCAAGAGCTTTTCAAAAAGAACGCAGCCCTTGCCGATGAAGAATATCGTCAGGCCATAGAGGCCGCTCGCATCAAAGGAGACTTGAACGAGCAAGAAATAGCGGCACTAAAAAAACGTGGTGTAGAATACGCCTACCAGCTTTTAAACTTGGGTAAAATTACTCAGGAAGAAGTTGACCTAATCACCAAAGCCGAAGAAGCAAAGATTGATATCTATAACCAATCAACAGCGCAGCAGGAAAAAATTATCAACCGTCAGAATGCTTTGATTGAGAAGGCCGAAGCTGAAGCCGAAGAGAGAAGAAAAAAGGCGGAAGAAAGAAGAAAAAAACAACTTTCGGATGCCGCGGTATTGGCAAAGGCAGAACTTGATTTGTTCTTGTCTCAGCAAGGAGTAAGAGCAAAAACTTTGGCCGAAGAAGTGAAGCTGGCCGAACAAGTTCGCGACAAAAAACTGAAAATAGCTCAGGCTGAATTTGATGCTTCAGAAAAAAACAAAGCAGCCGAATTGAAGTTGCTGACAGATCAGAACAATGCTAAAAATGAATTTTTAGAAAAGCAAAATCAATTAGTAGTAGATAACGCGTTCAGAGAGCTTCAGGCATACATTGATACAAATCAAAGTAAAATCGATTCTCAAAAATTCTTCTCTGACTTTGCCCTTCAGGAAGAACAGCGCAGACTTGACGGCATACTTCAACAACAGCTAAATTATGAGCGCATAAGATTTGAGCAAGGCATAACTTCTGAAACGGAGTATCAAGATGCTTTGAAAGCGATACGCGATGATTATCAAGCTAAGCAAGATGAAGCTAATGCACTTAGAAAACAAGCAGAGGAAGAGAAAAAAACTATCGATTTAGAGAACCAGCGCGCCTATGAAGATTTAGTGTTCCAAGACAATCAGGCAATACTTCTTGCAAGATTAGAACAGGATAGACTTCAAGAAGTTGCGGCTGCTGAAAAGACCGGAGCAGACATCGAAAAGATAAATCGAAAATACCAAGCAGCAAAAGATAAGTTAGTCCGAGAAGGAAGAGTAACCCAAGTAGATAATACGCGTCAAGCTATTGGAGAAATAGGACAACTGACTACGGCTTTCTTCGGTGAAAATAAACAGCTTGCAGCAGCTCTTGCTTCCGTTGATATGTTCTTGGCTATACAAAAAGCATACTTGTCACAGTTAATTCCCGGAGACCCAACATCTGTCGGCAGAGCTATTTTAGCAGGTGCCAAAGCCGGAGCTTTTGGATTGGCCAACGTGATAAAAGTATCTGGAGTTAAGTTGGCAACCGGTGGTAAAGTAGTAGGACCTGGAACCGGAACAAGCGACAGCATTCCGGCCATGCTCTCAAATGGGGAAAGTGTTATTAATGCAAAATCTACATCAATGTTCGGTCCGCTTCTAAGTTGGATAAATCAAGTTGGTGGAGGTAAGAAGTTTGCAAGCGGAGGCATGGTAAGTGACCTTGGCATATCTTCATCATTAAACACAGTAGCAAGCAAAAGCATGTTGATAGATTATGACATGTTAGCCGGAAAAATTGCCGACGCTAACAGAAGTTTACCGGCTCCGCAATTAGGTCTTAATCATTTCCATGAAGCAAATGACAGTTATTTAACGGCTATGAATGGCGCAAATCATTAAGCATGAGTAAAGCTAAAGATATCATAAACGGATGGAGCAATTACTTTACCGGCGGAGATCAAACCACAAAAGAAGAGGCCAAACGTCGCGCTGAAATATGCGCGACATGTCCGGCTTCAAAATACGGATTGCACACAGCATTGCTACCCGATTTCACTTTGAGTGAAATTCAGGGCATGTACTGTTCAAAAGAAGAAGGCGGATGTGGCTGTCCTTTATCTCCGGCCGTGAGAAGTGCAGAGCATCAATGCCCTAAGAATCGTTGGTAATACAATATATTACTATATTTGTTTATGCTGTGGACGAAGCTCAAACACTTGGAAAAAGAAATCAAGGAACTCGAAAAGCTTGGGGTGGTCGACCCGTCTTGGTCCCGAAACATAAAAATTGTTGAGAGATACACTTTAATGAGGCAGGAAGGAATCGGCGTTTATGAATGCTACGAGCTAATTGCAGAAGAAGAGCGCTTATCTGCAAGCTCAATAAAAAAAATAGTTACAAAGTTAATCGGTTGATTTTTTGCGAGGCTTCCCAATCTTCTCGGGTCATCATTTTAGGCACCGGTACTCCATGGGCATTTTTGGCCATCCAATCCAAATACTCTTCATAGTTTTTGTCGTTTAGCATTTTAGCTTTATGAGCTTGAATGTACGGATTGTTTTGCTCGGCAATTTTCTTTTTATTGATACGCTTCTCAAGTTTTCCGAAAAACCAAAACACAGCTTTGCACCAAAGGACAGATGCGGCGATACCAATGAGTATGAGTGCTGTGTAAACGATTATCATGATGTAAATATACGAATTATTGGTCAATGCATGGTAACCAACTTGCTTTGAGCGTTTAATTACATTTGCTGTAATATAATGTATTACTGAAATGAATTCAAAATATTTCAAATCTTTACCAGCTTTCGCTTCGACAAATATAAATGTTGACAGAGAAAATGGTATTATAAAAAAGACATGCATTGCCAACTTTGGAGACAATAAAAATGGTTCATACTTTGACGAAACTTTCCTGAATGATTTAATGAATGCAGGAAATAAAAGTGAAGGTGGAATTAAATCTCGTTTTAACCATCCCAACATATGTTCCGGCTCTTTTGGAACTTACATAGGTCGTTATAGAAACTTTGAAATAGAAAACAATAAGCTTTACGCTGATCTATATCTTGACCCAATCACTAAAACATTAGAGGTTGAAGGCAAAGGAATGAAGATGTTTGACTACATCACTACCATGGCTGAAAACAATCCGGATATGTTCGGAAATTCAATTCATATTTACTCTCAAGAATATGAAAAGCCGGTTGATGGAGAGTTAAAAATTCATCATCACTTAAAAACATTCAAGGCTTGTGACTTGGTAGACGACCCGGCAGCCACCGACTCCCTTTTTTCCTCAAACCCTAATGACCTTGGCGTAATCACAACGCAATTCCTTGACGAAAACCCGTCAATATTTGAAGCTCTTGAAAAAAATCCAAACATCATTCAGGACTTTTTTGAAAGATACTTCAACTACGCAAACCGTAAATCACTAAATACTTTTAATATGTCTAAACCAGATTTTTTCAAAAAATTGTTTGGCAAAAAACCGGAAAATAAGTTCGATATCGATGTCACATTGGCTGATGGTTCAATCGTAACTGTTAAAACCGATGCCGAACAACCAAAAGAAGGAGATGAAGTAGTTGACGATACTGGAGAACCGGTAGGCGATGATACTCACTTACTCCCTGACGGAGGAAGCATTGAAACCGTTGATGGTAAAATTACCAAAATCAACCCTGCTCCTGCCGGTGACCCACCAGCGGACCCACCTGCTGAACCTACCATGCAAGAAGTTATGAACTCCGTTGCAGAGTTAGGTAGAAAGTTTGAAACATTTTCTAAAAAGCTTGAAAATTCAGTCGAAGGAACTGACGAATCGTTAAAGCTTGTTGCTCAAGAATTGAAAACGTTCCAAACGGAAACCAAAAAGAAGTTTGAAAACATCAAATCTTCTTACGATGTACCGCCAGCAACACCTCCTGCACCAAGAGGTTCAGGCGAAGGTAGAAAAGGCTATGACCCGGATGCCGCCAAAGAATTCAGAGAAAAAAAAGACAAATAATTTAACCTACATCGACTATGAATTTAATAGAAAATTTCAAAGATTTAGCGAGCGATGACCGCTATATCGCGGATTTGAGAGATATCGTGATGAACGATACTTTCTACCAACCTACTGAATCGATGTTCACAATCGTTCCTGGTATCAAAGGTGGCCAACAAGTTGCTGCGATGAAAGGTTTTGAATATGTGACCAAGAAATCTGCCGGGTGTGGTGGAAATGGAATCTCTCCGGAATTCCCTGCCTTTGAGCAAAAGTGGAATCCAACTTTACAAGAAGTGAAAATCGAGTATTGTTACCAAGACTTCGAAGCATCTTTCTTGCAATGGGGATTGAACAACGGTTACGACCGTAAAAATCTTGACGGTACCGCTCTTGGTTTGTTCATTCAGGACCTTGTTTCTAAAGCTATGGCTTTGGATTTACAACGTATCGTATTGTTGGCCGATAAAGACATCGCCGCATTGAACGTTTTGACTGACGAAGCAACTTATGCGCCGTTCTATAACACCATTGATAAAGGTCTTATCTCAACATTAGTGTACTTGAAAACTCTTCCTGAGTTTGCTGATGCATTTGTTGATTTGGATGCCAACACTGGGGCTATGGATGACCAATTGAATTTGGCTAACGGCTACGCAAAAGACTTGTACAGAAAAGTAGTAAGAAGAAATTACGGTTTCACAGGCGACTTGTTGCTTTCTTCAAACGAATTGTACTTGAACTATGAGGACTATTTGACTGATGGAGTAGGTCCGTTACAATCAAACCTTGATACCGTTGTAAATGGTCTTAAGAATTTGAGAGTATCAGGGCAGCCAATCACACCAATTGTTCACTATGACCGTTGGAGAGCTAAAGACTTCGTTACCGGAGATCCTGAGAGTATCTACTTACCTCACTTTGCTTTGTTTACTCGTAAAGAGTATTTGCAAGTTGGTGTTGATGACACGAATTCATTAACAGATATCCGTATGGAGTACATCGGAGGTTCTGAAGAGAAGTTTTGGATTAAAGCTAACTACATGTTAGACTTTAAGATGACGAACCCTTACGCTATGAAGGCGGCAATCTAATCATTGTTAAATCAAAGGGAGTGTAAAAGCTCCCTTTTAATACTTATGTATCATGAGTTGTAATACAAAATTAGCCGGTGAGTTTACACGTGCGTGCGGTTTCAAACCAAAACAAGGTGTTGATGAAAAATGGTATGGTAACTGGGAAGATATTGACCGAGAGGCCACTGTCTTAGCAAATAGAAATACCAAAATTACCACACTCGTTTTGAAAGAAGATGCCAAGCTTTACAAAGCAGCCGGCAACGATAAATCGCATAAAGCAAAGCACGCTTTAGCGGTTGGAGACTATGGGAACGGATACATCCATACGGATGAGTATATCCCGATGTACATTGGAGATAACGAAGCTCAACGCATTCAAGAATTAGTTGAAGGAGCTCGAGTTTTTACCATCGAGAAAATGGTAGATACCGGAGTTTCCGGAGAGACTACTTTTAAAGTAGCCGGTTTTGAAAGCGGTATGCTTATCACCAATGACGATTATGATTCTTCTGCAAACAGCGGAACATCTACAATCATCTGCGCTACCAAAGAAGGAGAGGAAGAAGCTACCCGTTTAAAAACCTTCTTACTTGCCGGAGGTGTTGCTGCTACTCAAGCTTGGATTGATGCCAATACTTATGTACCAGCGCCTTAGTCTTGAACAAAAGGAAAAGCTACAAAAACTATGGGACGCTGATTATCAAACCATCTTAAAAGGTAAGGATAACGGTGTCCCTTATTTGAAATATCTCTTTGAACTTCATTTTGTGCTTTTCGGAAAAACTTGTGACCACTGCACGAGTAAATTCCAAGGTTACATACAAAAAATTAAAAACCTTAATCGAGATAATATCATGTCAAAAGAAACAAAAAAATCAGAATCAAATTTCCTTTTAAATCAAGGGACTACAATTCCGGTTAGAGGAACAAGCATTGCATATTCCAATGCAAACCTGACCGATGAAATAGCTGTTAAGCTATTGGCCGAAAATTCAAATCGTAAAATTTTGTTTGCTAAACTTCCTGAGAATGTAGACGAGCTTATCAAAGCCTACAAATCATCAGAAGTAAAAGATGAAGAGAAAGCAGAAGGAGTTGTTTTAGGAGATAAAACACTAACTGTTGAGCAGGCAATTTCTTTGTTGGATAAAATGAAGTTAAAAACCAAAGCTACTACTCTTGCAGGTGTTAGCAACTTCGTTGGTAAACTTTCTGACGAACAAAAAGCAGAGCTTATCGCATTAGCATCAGAAGTAAAAGATGAAGTTCCGGGTTCAGACACACAAATCAGAACTCGCGAAGAAGTTGAGTTCGATATTGAAAAATTGCAACAAGATTTGCAAGACGCAATCGATAATGATCTGACAGATAAAGTTGCTGAAATCAACACGGAGATTGAGAAACTAAATGAAGAGTTGAAAAAATTCGAATAGTAGCTCATGAAGTCTAAAGTAATCGAAAGTTACAAAGTTGAGAAGAAACAAATCTTCAACAAACAGTTTGGGGTTATCTTCAATGGCGAGGATAACCTCAAGCCTATTGTTGTTGAAAACCTTATCGACAGCTCGCCAACGGCTTTTCAGTGCGCATGGCTATATGAGCGATTTCTTTGTGGCGGAGGATTTGAAGTAGACCTGTCAAAAGTTAATCTATCAGAAGGCGTTTTTCCATATACCCCAAACAATCTACTATTTGATGCCGGAGAACCATTGTCAAGACACCAAGGAGTTTTCGTTTTAGTTGGATATAATGCCAATTATGAGAAAGACCATTTCAAGATAATTCCTTACAGCCTTTGTCGTCTTGGAAAAAAAGACAGCAAAGACTACATCGGAAAAATATTAGTTTCCAAAAATGGTTGGGGAAAAAGTCTGAAGAAAGATGAAGTCGATGTTTTTGATGCCTACAATCCAAGACCCGAAGTAATTCAGGCACAAGTAGAGGCTGCCGGAGGTTGGGAAAACTACAAAGGACAAATCGCTTTTTTGAAACTTTCAGAGAAGTACGACTATCCAATGTCGCTTATCGAATCCGCTTATCTATTTGCCGACACTGAGCATCAACTCGGACTGTACTATAATGGTACATCAAAAAGAGGATTTGAAGATTTGACTTTCATCCGTCATCGCAAATTCCCAAATGAGCAGGACAAAACAGATTTTGAAAAAAACTTGAAAGAGGTTTCGGGATTGGAAAACGCATCATGTAAAATGATGATTGAGGATGATTGGGATGATGAAAGAGAAAAGTCAGGAAACTTTAAGTTTGATACCATTAAGAATGATATCAGAGCTGACAAGTACGCTCACTTTGAAAGTTCTTCAGCAAACTTCATTCGTAAAGCTTTCAAGAATATTCCTCCGCAACTCATTGATTATGTTGCCGGAAAACTCGGAAATACTTCAGGAGAAGATTTGATTAAAGCTCAATCCGTTTACAATGCCATTGTAGCTCGTGATCAAGAGAAAGTCGAAATGTTCTTCAAAGAATTGTTTAGAGGCTACAAGCGCGATATCAATCCGTCAGGAAATTGGACAATCAAACAATACAGTTTATTGGATGATGGTACCGTTAACTATAACGGCGGCAATACACCGGGCCAACCAATTGTTGAAAGTGAGGAACAGTTAGCACAAAAAGAAATCCGAACAGCTCAGGCAACCTTAAGAGGTTCAGTTGGTGGAGTAAGTGCTGTTTTAGCTATTCAAACATCAGTGGCTAACGGAACAACTTCTTACGATGCTGGTGTGGCCATGCTTGAAAACATTTTCGGTTACTCAAATGAAGTAGCCAAGAAAATGTTAGGAGAACCAAAACCTATTACAGAACCCGCAAATCCAAACCCCGATGGCAACCCGATTAGTCAATAAAGCAAAAGCGTCAACGCTTTTACAAATAGCTATTGGAATTGAAGAAGCTGAGTTCAACAAGTACATTGATGAGGCTCAGAAGTTCGATTTTAAAGAATTGGTGTGTGATCAGTTCTATGCTGATTTGTTAGCCAAGAAGGACATGCCTGAATGGAAGAAGCTCATCGATGGTGCAACATACGCCGTTGATGGACGAACATACGAATTTAGCGGATTTGATGCTGTCATTTCATACTTCGCTTATTCGCGAATGGTGGTAAACGGTCCAATAGTTTCCACTTCACACGGAATGGTTACTAAAACCACACCATACTCAGAACCGGTACCATTGGAAGAAAGAAGAAACATTTATTACAAAAAGCGTGAAGAAGCAAACAAGCTGATGAGCGATGTGGTAAAGTTCATTGAATTGAATATGGATGTTTATGACAGCTGGAATTGTTCAAATGATTGCTCTCCGAAAAGAAAAACCGGATTTTCAACAACAGTTATAAAATAAGATGAATGTAATTGTCAATATAGATTCTCAAAAGTTTTCACTGAATGGAATTCCATACTTTAAAAACTTCACATCACATGTTGCAAATCCGGCCACCGGAAAGGTTCGGATTGTAAATGTGTATGATAGTAAACTTCAGTTGACAGATTTTGAGGATTTCACACAGTACTCGGTAAACGGAGTTGTGCATAGTTCGCTTGCTAACTTAATTAGCGCATTGCTGCCGGTTATTTACAGCCGCAATACTTTGGGAACAATATTCGTTGGCAATGCCGACCGATTACTTTCTGTCGGAGCCACAACGGTAGTTGAAAACGATGTTACCATCGCGAGCGCTTCGGCATTAATTCAGGGTAATATTTATACCGATGCAGATGGAGAGACTTTCAACGTGCCTTTTGCTGCAATTGGAAAAATTAGAATTGATTTAGTAATCATTGATGCTTCATCACAAATGACATTGTTGAGTGGCGATGAAACAGATTCCGGAAATATTGCTGTACCTCCTTTTAATTTAATAGCAGCCGGAGCGATTATCGTTCAACAAATTAACGTTACCGAGAATGACTTTGCATTCATAACACCACCAGTTCCTTATTATGAGGAGTTTGTTTGGGAAGAAGGTCCGCAAACATTTGAAGTGCCTTTAGGCACTATTGTTAGGTCTGTTTATCACAACCGAACGAAACTTTTTAGAAATGAATATACGGTCGAGGACAACATTGTAACCGTTGATTATGTTGAATTTGACCCTTCAGAAACAAATATTATAACCATCGAAAATTAAAAATATGAAAACACGAATTTCAATACTGTTATTTTTTATCACAACCTTAATGCTGGGTCAGGGTATCATTACACCATTTGACCAAATTAAACTCAGACAGAATCAAAAGAAAAACAGCGCTACAAGGGTAATGGTTCAGGATTCAATTACCGGCAATTGCGGTTGGATTTTGAAGTCGTCATTATTACCAAGTGCCCAAGGTCTTCAGGAAACGACAGATGTAAATGCAGAGACCACAAATACTATAAAAGTTAAATTGAATCCATCGAATTATGCAAACCTTCAGTACAATGGTATTTCAATAGCCTCAAGTACTTATAATGGTTCATATACCGATTATGGTATTACGGTAGTTAACCCATCAAATTCATTGTTTGCTACTTTCGGTCCCGATTCAGGATTTTCTTATTCAAAGTCTGGTACATTTTCGCACGCTATTGATTCGAACGGATTGCTTGGATATAAAAATTCAACCGATTCGGGATACTTTTTAGGCTTTGGAACAAGTGGAGATCCCGAATTGAAACTATATAAATACACAAACTCTGTATCCTTCAAGGCATCAAATGTGGCATTTGAAAATACTTCTTTAGAAGCACCTGTATTTTCAGCGAACAATGAGACTCGAACAATTCCTATATCAGTTAATGGAAACTATGCTGATACAAGCGGTAATATTTCACTTAGTGTAACAGCTCCGGTAACCTCGGTAAACGCACAAACCGGCACCGTGGTTTTAGATGCCGATAATATCGCCGAAACCTCGGGGCGTAAGTGGGTATCATCAACCGAAAAAAGCACATGGAACGGTAAGCAGGACGCGCTTAGTGGTACCGGTTTTGTCAAATCAACTTCGGGCACTATTTCATACGATACCAATAATTACACGGTGGCCAACTCGGCTATAACCGGCGCTACAAAAACCAAAATTACGTACGACAGTAAAGGCTTGGTAACGGCCGGTGCCGACTTATCGGCATCCGATATGCCGAGCGGTATAGATGCGTCGAAAATTGGCGATGGCAGCGTAAGCACTACCGAGTTTCAGTATATCAATTCGGTTACTTCAAATGTGCAAACGCAGTTAAATGCTATAAGTTCAGCTTTAGCGAAAACAGAACAGTTTGTATATGCAAAGTCAAATCAAGTTTTAGGCTCTCACACAGGAACAATAACGGAAACTGTTTTATTGTCGGTTGATATTTCAGCAGGTGAGTATACGGCCGGAGACATTCTCACTTTTTTGGGCGTTGGTAAAAAAACGGGGACTGGAGGTACTGCAACGTATAGGGTTAGGTTTGGAACTACTGGCACTACTTCGGATGCCCTTATCGCTACATGGGGGGTAATGGCGGCCGGAAGTGAAAGAACATCAACCGAACGCCGTGGGATTCAATTTTTAACCGGAAATCTTGTTGAGCACTCGCGGGCAACCATTGCGGCTTACTCTGATGTTACTGATTCATCACAATTGAACAGCACTTCATTGACCGCTTCAAATGCTTGGAAGTTTACGGTAACGGTTCAGTTGGCCTCTAGCGGTGACACAGCTTCATTGATAGGGTTAAACATAGGCAAAATCAGAACATTTTAAACTAGTAATCAATAAATCTATATATCATGAGTAATCTATTTTCATTAAACTGGCTTGACGTAGGCAAAGCCTGTTTGTTGTTCCTTCTGTCTTTGATAGTTGGATTCCTTTTACAAAGTTTTGAAGCCGGTGTTTTCCCTTCATGGGAAGCTATTTTGGCTAATTTGAAAGTTTCTGCTATTGCTACAGGAGCTTATTTAATTAAAAACTTTTTAACTCCAAACACAGGCGTTCCTTTAGCGCGTGATGATTTAAGTAAAAAGTAAAAATTCACAAACCGCCTCTTAACCGGGGCGGTTTTATCTCTAAACGCCAACCCATGAAACTATTAGAATTATTAAACCAACTCGGCATCGAAACGCCATCATTCATTGCCGGAATGAGCGGAGCGATTGCCTTTATAACCAAACGAAAAGACATGAACTGGACAACACGTTTTTTGACGGTTTTATCGGGAGGATTTACCGCCAACTATCTTACACCAATCACAGGCGAATGGTTAAGTTTAAACGAAAAAGCATTGTACGGAATAGCGTTTTTGCTTGGCTACTCCGGTATGAAATCGGTTGAAGTTATTCTATCCCGATTTACAAAGCAATTACACAAATCCGATAACGAAAAACCACAACAATGAGTTACAATTTTTTAAAAAAAGAGAAAGCACCAAAGATATTGGTAGAGGCCTATAAATTGTTAGGCGTTACCGAGCTTTTGGGAAAAGACAACAACCCGGTTATATTAAGTTGGGCAGATGCCGTAGGCTTGAAAAAACAATACACCGCCGATGAAATTCCGTGGTGTGGTTTGTTTATGGCTTACGTGTGTCACATGGCGGGAAAAGCTTTTCCGGTGAATCCGCTTTGGGCGCGAAATTGGTTAAACTACGGAACGCCGCAAACTACAGCCATGCTTGGTGATGTTTTAGTGTTTACGCGCGGCACCGGCGGCCACGTTGGTATTTATGTTGGCGAAGATGTTAAGTGCTACCATGTGCTTGGTGGCAACCAAGGCGATAAGGTTTCTATTGTGCGCATTCAAAAAGTACGATGCATAGGAATACGCAGAACAAAGTGGAGCGTATCGCAACCCGATTCGGTTCGTGTTATTCAATTGGGCGCTAACGGTGTAATCTCGGATAACGAAGCGTAATTCAAAATCTAAAATCATGAAAAAAATAACTCCATACATCGTCATTGCCGTGCTTTTGGCGGTAATTGTCTACCAATGCACCGGGGAAAAATCAACCAAGCCGGTAAACGTTCCCGAAGTAAAAGGTTCTTTTGAAGCGGTAAAGCCTACCAATCAAAAACCAATCACGGTAACCGTAACCAACACGGTAAAAGATACCGCCGAAATCAATCGGCTAAAACGCCTATACAACTACAGCCAAGAAGAAATAGAGCGCATTTTAAAGGAAAACCAAAGCCTCGATAGTTTGGCCATGGCCACCAACGATAAGATGTCGCAGCAAATTTACGAGCTGTCAAAGTATCGGGAGTTTTCCCATACGTTTGAAAATGATACGCTGAAAGCATTAATCGCCGGAGTATCGCGCGGACCGGTCGACCGCATCGCAATACCACAATTTACCATCAAAAAGCGCACGGTTACCGTGCCCGAGAAAAAACCGTATTTATCGGTGTACGCCGGTGGCGAACTCGGAATGAATAAAGAACTCAACCAAGGCACCTACAAGCTTAATCTCACGGTTCAGGATGGTAAAAAAAATCTATACAGCGGTAGCTTTCAAAAAATAGCCGGGCAGGATTTTTGGTTGGTTGGGTTTCAAAAGCATTTGTTTACGTTGAAGAAATAAAAGCATACAATTTGGCTGTTCTTATTGTAGATTTGGGGCGATTAGGCACACTTTAACCGGTGTGCCTTTTCATTTATACAGAAAGTTTTTTTAATCGCTCATTCTTGCGCTTCTGATTCCCTACAGCGTAAACCTTTGTTATTTTATCCGAACGATGTGCTGCCATCTGCTGAGCAGTCTCTGTGCTAACCTCATCCAACAAATCCAAAAAGGAGTGTTTCATACTGTAAAAGTCAGCGGTGATAGCCTGATATCCTTTCAGTCCAAATAAATCAAGTTCTGACTTCAGACGAACCTCATTATTGTAGAAAACAAGCTTTCCCTTGACATGCTTTCGCCAACGAATTGTAATCTGTCGCGAACTAATACTATTTGGCCCTGGAACCAATCCTTCAGAGAAAAGAAAATCATCCGGAGATTTGGCCATTGACATAATCTCTTTCCAAAACGGTATTGCATTCTTGATTATAACCTTTGTTTCCCAAACGTATTGCTTCCCTTTCTTTATCAAAACATCATACTCTTGCAGATCTATTCTAACATTTTTGGCTTGTATATTGAAAAGTTCTCGACTTCGGCCACCGGAGTATAGAAAAATTTTTCCGTAACGGTAAAAGTCAGGATGCTGATGTCTCAAAGCATCGAGTATCTTTTCTACATCCATAAACGACAGAACCTCTCTGATGTTTTTTACCGTTGACTTCTTTTCAATATCGCGAGTTAAATTTACTTCACAACACTCCCACCCGATTAGTATTTTAAATAGCGATGAGAAGTAAGATTTGAACTTGTTGAAGTAGTTATCTGTTAACTTCAGATGCTCAAGGATCATTCGGAACTGACTTCTTTTTAAATCATAGATTTTTACATTACAAAGATTGAGCTCTGCAGCTCCTTTCTCAAATCTATTCAGAGCAAACCGAACTTGGTCGAGGTGTTCCTTAGTGCCTTCAAGTTTCCCCAACGCAATGCGGAAAGCATCAATGATTGGCAGATCAGAATTAAGTTCTGAAGTTGATTTTTCTTCTTCGATAGTTGTGTATTTCTTCAGGTAAGGATTGTACCCTTTGTTGACCAGCGCATCGAGTTCGTCATCAATAAGCATTTGAGTTACTGCTCTGCGGTCCGCGAGCGATTTATACTCGTTCATTCCTTTGACTACGATAGGAGTTGTAGGCTTGGGGAAGTTTGGGTCATAGAAATAGTACTGAATTCGCCAGTACAGTTTTAAAGCTGACTTGTCACATGTTTTCCAATTCTTTGGAAAGACTGATGGTTTACTGCATGAGCAACCATTTGGCAAAAGGATTCTTTCTGATTTCATGTAGCTTAATTATTGACGTTATTATTGACGATAATTGCGCTACAATGCTGAAGTGTGGTTTATAAAAAAAGCCGGAAGTCTGTGGTGGTGTAACTTCCGGCTTTTGCTCCCCCTCTTGGGCTCGAACCAAGGACCCTCTGATTAACAGTCAGATGCTCTAACCAACTGAGCTAAGGAGGAAGATGTTATATCTTTTAAGCGGTTGCAAAGATAGAACGAATTTTATTTTTTGCAAATAAAAATGAATAAAATTTAAAATAATTTATCCATGATTAATTGATAGATATCTTTCCCGAAAGTTAAGGCCATCAAAGTCAGCAAAATAATCATGCCGGCAGTTTGAACATACTCGGCCGCTTTATCACTGAGTTTTTTGCCGGTAATCATTTCGGCAGTGGTGAACAAGGCATGACCTCCGTCTAGCCCCGGAATTGGCAACAAATTCATGAAAGCCAATCCAATCGAAAACAATGCGGTAAAATTCCAAATAAACTCCCAATCCCACGTATCGGGTAACTGACGCGCAATCCCAACCGGACTTTTTACTTGCTTGTACGCTCCGGTTTTAGGCTTCAGGATTAATTTGAATTGCTTGATATTGTATACAAACAACTGCCATGACTCTTTTACCGCAGCCGGAATAGCTGTTAAAACAGAGTGCTGCTTGTTGATAATGTAATCCGTCTTTTCCGAAAATTTGGCTTTAAATCCTAAGATTCCCTCTTTAGTCACCAACGCTCTAACAACCGTATCGACATTATTTCTTTTAACGGTTATCGAAACGCTGTCGCCTTTGTTGGCTTTTACTTCATCCTTAAACTGGTCGTAAAACGCACACGGTTTTTGGTTGATAGCAACAATCTGATCGCCTACTTTGAGTCCGGCTTTCATGGCTTCCGATTTCGGGAATACCGAATCGATGACCGGTTGTTTTAAACGGGGTTGTACAAACTCTTTACCTTCGGTAGAGATAATTTTCCCCTTTTGCTCATCGCTCAACACCAAGCTTTCAACGTTCCCGTTTCTTTCAATTTTAATGGTATCGCTCAACAACACATCAATAATCATCCAGTTGAATTTATCTTGCACTTTACCATCTACCGAAACAATTTTATCTCCGTTTTGAAAGCCAACACTTTTGCCGATCTCACCGAAAGCCAATCCGTTTTTCTGAATCGCTTCGGTAGAAACATACTTTTGACCTACGGTAGCAAACATGGTGGTGTAGATAAACCAAGCCAATAAGATATTCACAATGATACCACCTAACATAATAATCAACCGTTGCCAAGCCGGTTTGGAACGAAACTCCCAAGGCTGTGGTTCCTGATTCATTTGTTCGGTATCCATACTTTCATCAATCATCCCGGAAAGTTTTACATAACCCCCCAAAGGCAACCATCCGATGCCCCAAACCGTTTCTCCTATTTTCTTCTTGATAATCGAAAATCCGGCATCGATAAATAAATAAAATTTTTCCACTCTCACTTTAAACA
Source organism: Flavobacterium sedimenticola (assembly GCF_030053345.1). GTDB lineage: Bacteria > Bacteroidota > Bacteroidia > Flavobacteriales > Flavobacteriaceae > Flavobacterium > Flavobacterium sedimenticola. Next base: position 602,120 of record NZ_JASGBP010000001.1, on the reverse strand, counting down.
TTCGGGCCGTAATATAGTGCCCGAACTCGTGAAGAATGACTAAAACAGAAAGTATAAAAAGTATTTGTGCTACTTGTATCATTATTGAGAATTGTATTTTATAAACGCACAAAAGTAAGGTTTTCACCTTACTCCTGCATATAATATTGGTGGAAGATTATTTTTTTATGAATTTTTTATGATACGTCCCTTCTTGCGTTTGGATGTCGATAAAATGAACCCCGTCAGACAGTGTACTTACCGAAAAATCAGTAGTGTGGCTCTCCAATACTTTTTGTCCTAAACTGTTATACACCGAAATACGGGTAACACCGATATTGTCCGGCAATTGAATATGAATAACATCATTGGTTGGATTTGGGTACACCGCAATGGCGTTTTCCATATCGAATACTTCAGTGCCCAAGCTAATGGTGGAATTGGCCGAAATGATGTGTCGCTCCGGATCAAACTCCACATTCACAATTGGAAAAGGCACCGCAGTAATGATAGTTTGCCCGTTAACGGTATTGTTCAATACCAAGTCGGCTTGCTCGCCGTTAAACCCATAAATTCGCACCGGAACCGGCATTTCGAAAAAACTGACGGACGGATCCGATTGGGTTTGGTTGATGACAAACTTGGCCTGACCGGTTCCCCAGTTTTGAGCAGTGATAGTATACGTTGGATAACCCTGATTGTAAATCCAATCGTTAAAAAACTCCGTTAAACTTTGACCGTATACGGCTTCCATATGCGATTTAAAATCGTTGGTTACGGCATATTTAAAGGCTAAATTCGGATCGGCCAAATAATTTCTCATCCCTTGGAAAAAAGCGGTGTCTCCCAGTTTAAAACGCAACATTTCCAATACCATAGCCCCTTTGTTATAACTCAATCGGCTGCTGAAAATGCGATTCACATTAGTGGCTTGCGCATCCGTCAAGTAAACATTTCCATTGGGTTGTGACGTAATGAAATTAATCATATCGGCTTTTTCAAAGATAAAAGAATCCAATCCGTCCATATTTTCAATGACCAAGGCAGCTAAATACGTGGCAAAACCTTCATTTAACCAAATGTCTTTCCAGGTCCCGCAGGTAATTTTATTTCCAAACCATTGGTGTGCCATTTCGTGAGCAATCAATTCCCGACTGAAATTAGTCATGAATGATACGGTAGTATGCTCCATACCACCTCCCCAACCAAATTGCGCATGGCCGTATTTTTCGTTGTGAAACGGATAGATTTCAAACAAATTTTCAAACAAATCCATAATGGGAAGTGTTTGCGCCAAATCGTTAACAGCATTCGTATAATTTTCCGGGTAGATATAATTAATTACCGGGAACGTATTGGGTGCCGTTCCTGCCGTTTGCGTGTACACTTGATAATTGGTCACTGCTATGGCTACTAAATAGGCCGGAATAGGATACCCGTGGTGAAAATGCGTGGTTTTGTTGGAACCGTTAACCACAGGCGGAGCCGGTTCTACGCCATTGGCCACACTGACGTATTGTGACGGCGCTGTGATGTAAATATCGATGCTTTCTATTTTATCGTTTAAATCTTGCTTGCACGGCCACCAATCCCGGGCACCGAAAGGCTCGGACAACGTCCAAATAATCGGCGTTCCGTTGTGCGTGGTTCGCGTAAAAGCCTGTTCTCCCGAAGCCGGAGCACCGGAGTAATTGATTTCTACCGTAGCCGAATTTCCGGTGGTTAGCGTGCTTGGCAAAGTAATCACCAATTCATTATTGGTGTTTTGCACGTACGTTAAATTAGTAGTGCCTTGTTTTACGGAACTCACATTGAGCTGATTGGTCAAATCAAAAGTAACGGTGGTCATGTTGCTCAACGCTGTGAACGTGGTAGTTACCTTTCCGGTGATGGCATAGACACTCGGGTTTACTGTAAATTCGAGTTTGTGGTAGGTAACATCGTAATTAGCCGTATTCGGGTTGACTTGAAAAGCCATCAACTGCGAGGCCGCTTTCATTTCAGATTCGGCAATTCTATTAATTTGTGATACCCTGTTTTGGGCAAAAGCAATAGAAAATGTAAGGTAAAGCAGTAATAAGTATTGCTTTTTCATAGTGCTGACATGTTTTTTTTGCGAATATAGCAATAAAACATATGCATAATTCAAATTAAGGATAAATTTAAGGATTGTACAACGCTCGTCATTGTCTTAGGAAACAAGTTTTTAGGCATCGGAAAGGTTATCTCAAACATTTCACTAAATTTGCGGGCGTACTAAAGAAAATGCCATGTTACAAATCAGTTACATCAGAGAACATAAAGAAAAAGTGATTGCCGCTTTAGCCAAAAGAAATTTTGACGCTACCACTATTGTGGAAGACGTAATCCTTTTAGACGAAAATCGAAGAAGCACGCAAGTGGCTCTCGATAACACGTTGGCGGAAGCTAACAAACTATCGGCATCGATTGGCGAAATGATGAAAAACGGAGAAAAAGCCAAAGCCGAAATTTTAAAACAAAAAACCGTTCAGCTCAAAGAGACCAGCAAAGAACTTTCTGAAAAACTGGAGCTTTTTACGCACGATTTAACCCAAAAAATGTATTTGTTGCCGAATACGCCGGCCGATTTAGTCCCGCACGGAAAATCGGCTGACGACAACCTGAATGTATTTCAGGAAGGCGATATCCCGACCCTGCACGAAGGCGCTTTGCCGCATTGGGATTTGATTAAAAAATACGACATCATCGATTTTGAATTGGGTACCAAAATTACAGCACCCGGTTTCCCGGTTTACAAAGGCAAAGGCGCCAAACTGCAACGGGCTTTGATTTCGTATTTCTTAGATAAGAATACCGAAGCCGGTTATCAGGAATTCCAAGTGCCGCATATGGTGAATGAAGCTTCGGCTTACGGAACGGGACAATTACCCGATAAAGAGGGTCAGATGTACCATGATGCCAAAGACGATTTGTACTTAATTCCGACTGCCGAAGTTCCGGTGACCAATATTTACCGCGATGTGATTTTACAGGAAAAAGACTTGCCGATTTTGGCCACAGGCTACACGCCGTGTTTCCGCAGAGAGGCCGGTTCTTGGGGCGCACACGTTCGCGGTTTGAACCGTTTGCACCAGTTTGACAAGGTCGAAATCGTGCGTATCGAACATCCCGACCATTCATATGAAGCCTTGGAAGGAATGGTAGAGCACGTAAAAACCATTCTGAGAGAATTAAAATTACCGTACCGCATTTTGCGTTTGTGCGGTGGCGATATGGGCTTTGCCTCAGCGATGACCTACGATTTTGAAGTGTTCTCGACAGCACAAGATCGTTGGCTCGAAATTTCATCGGTTTCTAATTTTGAAACCTATCAAGCCAATCGCCTAAAATTGCGTTTCAAAGGAAAAGACGGTAAAACCCAATTGGCCCATACGCTAAACGGAAGTTCTTTGGCCTTACCACGTGTTTTAGCCGGGATCATCGAAAATTACCAAACGCCGGAAGGCATTGTAATCCCGGAGGTGTTGCGACCGTATACCGGATTTGATATCATTACCTAATTTACGTTAATCTTTAGCAAACAATGTACTAAACGAACACAAAAAGTGTTACTTTAGTACATTGTTCGTTTACCCGTTTGCATGAAAAAAATTTTCTTCTTTTGCAGCCTGTTGTTTTCGCTGTGCAGTTATGCGCAAAGTGAACAATTGGCCAACAATTATTTCGACCGGGGCGAATTTGAAAAAGCCTTGTTGAGCTATGAAGAATTACTCAAAAATCAGGTGGGGAATGCCAACTATTTCCAAAAGGTCATCGAATGTTACCAACAGTTGCAACAATTTGACAAAGCCGAAAAAGCCATAGAAGAGCGTCTGAATCGTTTCAAGCAAAGCAATTTGTTAATCGAATTGGGATACAACTTTCAGTTACAGAAAAATCAGGAAAAAGCCGTCAAGTACTACAATCAGGCTATCGATAAAATTAAAAAAAACGCCAACGAAGCCTATGGTTTGGCCTATTCTTTTGAGAGAAAAGCACTGTTTGATTATGCACTGTTGGCCTACAAAACCGCCATTGAAACCGACCCGAGGATGAGTTTCAACTTTCAAATGGCCATGCTGTACGGCCAAAAAGGCGAAACCGATTTGATGATTGAAACCTTTTTGGAGGAATCCTACCGGAATCCGCAAAACCTGCCGATGATTCAAAACCAACTGTCGCGCTTTATGACCGAAGACGGCGATGCCAACTTTAATGAAGCGCTCAAAAAAGCCTTGTTGGTTCGCGCTCAAAAAACACAAGACCTTTTTTGGAACGACTTTTTGAGCTGGTACTTTGTGCAACTCAAAGAATACGGCAAAGCATTTATCCAACAAAAAGCCATTTACAAACGCAATCCCGAATCGTTCTCCAACATCGTCAACTTAGGCCAAATGGCCATTAACGATAACGACCAAGATTCTGCTCAGGAAATTTTGACGTTTGTGTTAGACAATACCAACGATTTGGAATTGCGCATTCAGGCGCATTCGTATCTGATTGAAATGAAAATCAATCATGCTACCGATAAAGATTATGTAGCCATCACTCAAGAATTAGACAAGCTTATCACCGAATTTGGTGTGAGTCCGTACACCTTATCTTTGCTGGAACTGCAAGCCAACTTCACGGCTTTTCATCTTAACAATCCCGAAAAGGCTAAAGTAATCCTGAAAAACGCGATGGAAATGCCGGTGAACCGCTATCAAATAGCCGACTTGAAAATGCAAATGGCCGATATTCTTTTGTTGGAAGAAAAATTCAATCAGGCTTTGATTTACTATTCTCAGGTGGGCGAAGACATGGGCGGCGATATCGTCGGTCAGGAAGCCCAACTCAAAACAGCCAAAACCAGCTATTTCAAAGGAGATTTCGAATGGGCTTCGCACCAGTTAAAAGTACTCAAATCGGCTTCTACCCAATTGATTGCCAACGATGCGCTCGATTTATTTTTACTGATTAGCGACAATACCGTGGAAGATTCCACGCAGGTGGCGTTGAAAAAATTCGCCCGAGCCGATTTCTTATTGTATCAAAACAAGAAAAAACCGGCTTTGGAACAGTTTCAACTCATTCTCAAAGAACACAAAGGCGAAACCATCGAACCGGTTACGCTGCTTCGCATTGGCAAAACCTATGAAAAGATGGGCGATTACACCAATGCTTTGGCGTTTTACAATACCATCATCACCACGCAAAAAGAGAGTATTTATGTGGATGAAGCCTTATATTATTCGGCCGAAATTTACAACCTGAACCTCAATGACGCGGAAAAAGCCAAACCGTTGTACGAAGAAATTATCTTTAAACACGAAGACAGTATTTTCTTTGTCGATGCGCGAAACAAATACCGAAAATTAAGAGGTGATACCAACCTTTAATTTTAAACTTTCAAATCTTCAAATTTTCAAATTCAAATGATTTTATACAACGTTACCATCAACATACACGAAAGCGTACACGACCAATGGATGCAATGGATGCAGGAAAAACACATCAACGACGTGTTGGCCACCGGTAAATTTTCGTCGGCACGTATGGTGAAAGTGTTGGTCGAAGAAGAAATGGGTGGCACTACCTATTCCATTCAGTACACCACCGACAGTAAAGAGACTTTACAACGCTATTACGACGAAGACGCACCAAGACTCCGTGAAGAAGGACTCCGTTTGTTTGGCGATAAAATGCTGGCGTTTCGTACGGAATTGGAATTGATAAGTGACCATTAGAGCACTTTTGTCATTCCAACGCAGGCGGGAATTCACAAACAAAGAGACTATAGAATATGCAATATTTCCGCCAATACTTCACCTATATTTTAGCCCGCAAAAAAAAATGGCACACTATTTATTGGCGTAACAAATAATATTGAAAGACGTGTTGAAGAACACAAAAACAAGCTAAACCCAAACCGTTTTACAGCCAAGTATGACGTAAATTTGTTGGTTTATTATGAAACATTCCAGTATATAAACGATGCTATTGACAGAGAAAAACAACTCAAAAAATGGAATCGCCAATGGAAAATAAACTTGATTGAAGAAGAAAATAAAGACTGGAAAGACCTTTCGGAAGATTGGAATAATTAAAAATGGATTCCCGCCTGCGCGGGAATGACAAATGCAGAAAAAAATGAATCAAGTAAAAGCCAAAAAACACCTCGGGCAGCATTTTTTAACCGATGAAAATATTGCCAAAAATATAGCGGATACTCTAGGGTTTCAAGGCTACAATAAGGTGCTGGAAATCGGACCCGGTATGGGTGTGTTAACCAAGTACCTGTTGGAAAAACCCATCACAACCTATGTGATTGAGATTGATGCCGAATCGGTGGATTATTTAAATGCGCATTACCCGAAATTACACGGCAAAATCATCTCTAAGGATTTTTTAAAATACAACATCAACGAAGTGTTCGAAGGCCAACCTTTTGCCATTATCGGGAACTTCCCGTATAACATTTCGTCCCAAATTGTCTTTCGCTGTTTGGATTTGCGCGAGCAAGTACCCGAATTTTCGGGGATGTTTCAAAAAGAAGTCGCCGAGCGCATTTGCGAAAAAAAAGGAAGCAAAACCTACGGCATTTTATCGGTTTTGGTACAAGCGTTTTACGACGCAGAGTATTTGTTTACGGTTCATGAACATGTATTCAATCCGCCGCCCAAAGTCAAATCGGGTGTTTTGCGACTACGGCGTAAAGAAAATTTCCATTTGCCTTGTTCCGAAAAACTGTTTTTCAACGTGGTCAAAACAGCGTTTCAGCAACGTCGAAAAACACTTCGCAATAGCTTAAAATCCTTTAATTTGACTGATAATTTAAAAGAAGATAGTATCTTTGACCTCCGTCCGGAGCAATTAACTGTGGAACAGTTCATCGAACTGACTCAAAAATTAGAAGCCCATGCAGTTTAAAATCAGCAAAGAACTCTTAGCGCAAATCGAGCAACTCATTCACGACAAGAACGACCGGGAATTGGAAGTCTTGTTGAACGACTTGCACCATGCCGATATTGCGGAGATTTTTGATGAATTAGAAATTGCCGAAGCCACGTATATTTTTAAAATCCTCGACAGCGAAAAAACCGCCGAAATCCTTATGGAATTGGAGGAAGATGTGCGTGAAAAAATATTGCGCGGTTTATCTCCCAAAGAAATTGCGGAAGAGCTCGATGAGTTGGATACGGATGATGCGGCCGACATTATAGCCGAATTACCCGAAAGCAAGAAAGAAGAAGTAATCTCGGAGCTCGAAGACGTGGAGCATGCCAAGGACATTGTCGATTTGTTGCGCTACGACGAAGATACCGCCGGGGGGTTGATGGGAAAAGAGTTGGTGAAAGTCAACGAAAACTGGAACGTGCTTACGTGTGTCAAAGAAATGCGCATCCAAGCCGAAAACGTGACCCGGGTTCATTCAATTTATGTCGTGGATGACGAAAACCGTCTCAAAGGTCGTTTGTCGTTAAAAGATTTGTTAACCACGTCCACCAAAACCCCAATTAGCAAAGTATATATCCCTAAAGTAGATTCGGTAAAAGTCAATACCCCGAGTGTCGATGTGGCGCGTATCATGCAAAAATACGACTTGGAAGCCATTCCGGTAGTCGATGAAATGGGCCGTCTCATGGGTCGTATCACCATTGACGATATCGTAGATGTGATTAAAGAAGAAGCCGACAAAGATTACCAATTGGCGGCCGGTATCTCGCAAGACGTAGAAGCCGATGACAGCATCCTCGACTTAACGCGGGCGCGTTTGCCATGGTTAGTATTGGCACTGTGCGGCGGTTTTATCAGCGTTAGGGTTTTAGGGTTGTTCGAAGGTGCCATGGCCAATCACGGCAACCTGTTTTTCTTTACGCCGCTCATTGCGGCCATGGCCGGAAACGTAGGGGTACAATCGTCGGCGATTATCGTACAGGGGTTGGCCAACCAGTCCATCAGCGGCTCGTTGTGGAACCGTTTGGTTAAAGAGGTCTCACTGAGTTTACTCAACGGCATCATCTTGGCAGCCATCTTGTTTGTGGGAAGCCACTTCTTACTGAATGTAGAAATTATTATTGGCGAAATTGTGACCATTGCGTTAATTTCGGTAATCATTATTGCCTCACTTATCGGGACATTTATTCCGCTTTTACTCCACCGATTTAAGATTGACCCGGCTTTGGCCACCGGTCCGTTTATTACGACCAGCAACGACATCTGCGGAATTTTGATTTACTTCTCGATTGCCAAATTGATTTTAGGGTTTTAAAAGAAAAGGTGTTATTTTTTTTGATGTTTTTCTTCATACTCTTTTGTGAAGATAAGAATAACGCCTGGCAATGCTCTTATCCCATAAATAGAAAATGCAGCTTTCTTTTTCAGCACTGTCAAACGACTTATTTCTTCTTCTTTAAGAGCATTAACTATTGTTACAATGCTATCACCTCGCAATGGTTTCCCATCGACCACAAAAACAGGATTAGCCCCAATCTGTTTCGCTGCCATCATATCAACCATTTTACCTAAAACAAACATATTGGTAATTCCGTTATAGTATTTCATATCGAGCAATTCATCTGTAAATGGCGTCAAAAGCACTGCTCCTTTTTCCCCATCAGCGCCAAATTTTGCCATGGCTTCTTTTTTACTAAGGACTTTGATTGAGATAAAATCTCCTTTCCCAGCTAATGCTAGCCATTCTTTGTCTTCTTCAGTAACTTTATAATCGTTAATATAGATGGCATAGCCTGGTTCAACGATTCCATTGGATACGGAATCTAACTTTGTGAGGAATTGATCTTCGTTAGCATTGAATCCTTTAGATTGAGCATTGTTGTAAGTTAGTTTTAGCAATAAAAGAAGGGCAAATAGTTTTTTCATAGAAATTTGATTTAGATACTAAAGTAACAAAAAAACCTCCCATTACTGAGAGGTTTTTCCTTTTGTACCCGGAGTGGGAATCGAACCCACACTCCTAAGAACACGAGTTTGAGTCGTGCGCGTCTACCAATTCCGCCATCCGGGCCAGAGACTTTTGGTGTTTTGTGGGTGCAAATGTAAATAATTTTTTGTCATATCGTCAAAAAAATAGACAAAAAAATGCTTTCAGACTCGGATTTAATTTCTAAATTTGCACCGCGTTTACGCCACACACAACTAACTAACTACATCCGAGCTGTTTACAGCGTCGATTTTTGAAACCTTCGAAAGTCTGCCCTTAAAAACAAAACGGAATAAAAACAACACAAGACAATGTCGCACATTGAACCAGAAGCAAAGATATTTGCGTGTTCGCAAAGCGTCTATTTAGCCGAACAGATAGCCCGTCATTACGGTGTTCCGCTTGGCAAAGTTACGTTCTCAAAATATAGTGATGGTGAGTTTCAGCCTTCGTTTGAAGAATCGATAAGAGGATTGCGCGTGTTCATCGTTTGTTCGACCTTTCCGAGTGCCGACAATTTGATGGAACTGTTGCTGATGATTGACGCCGCCAAAAGAGCCTCGGCACGACACATTACTCCGGTAATTCCGTACTTTGGCTGGGCACGTCAGGACCGCAAAGACAAACCGCGTGTACCGATAGGCGCTAAATTAGTGGCCAAATTATTGGAGACCGCCGGTGCCACCCGAATCATGACGATGGATTTACACGCCGATCAGATTCAGGGCTTCTTTGAAAAACCGGTAGACCACTTGTTTGCGTCAACAATCTTTTTACCGTATGTAAAAAGTTTGCAGTTAGACAACCTAACGATTGCGTCACCCGATATGGGCGGTTCGAAAAGAGCGTATGCGTATTCTAAATTTTTAGAATCCGATGTGGTCATTTGTTACAAGCAACGCAAAGCCGCCAATGTGATTGATACGATGGAGCTGATTGGGGAAGTCAAAGGCCGCAACGTGATTTTGGTAGACGACATGGTCGATACCGGAGGCACCTTAGCCAAAGCCGCCGATTTGATGATTGAAAAAGGCGCCTTGAGCGTAAGAGCCATTTGTACGCACCCTATTTTATCGGGAGATGCCTATGAAAAGCTTGAAAAATCAAAGTTGAGCGAACTGATAGTGACCGATTCGATTCCGCTGAAACGCGAGTCGAGCAAGATAAAAGTGGTGAGTTGTGCACCGCTCTTTGCCGAAGTCATGCACATGGTGCAACACAACAACTCCATCAGTGGGAAGTTTTTGATGTAGCAGTCAGCTTTCAGCGGTTAGCAATTAGCTAATTGATGTGGAAAAATTGCGTTAGCGATTGCAGCGGCAGCCCGCAGCGTAGCGAGGACTACAGTTGAAAGCGCGGCCGAAGGCAACGCCAAAAAACAAAAGCTAATAGCTTAAAAAGTATTTTATTTATTAACTATATATTTTAACAATGAAATCGATTACGATTAAAGGACAAGAAAGAGAAAGCGTAGGCAAAAAAGCTACTAAGGCCTTACGTGATGCTGGAATGGTCCCTTGCGTTATTTACGGAGGAACTACACCACAGCATTTTGCAGCAGAAGAAAAAGCGTTCAAAAGCTTGGTTTACACTCCAAACGCGCACACCGTTGTGATTGATTTGGATGGCAAAACCACTAATGTGATTTTGCAAGATATTCAGTTTGATCCGGTTTCCGACAAAATTTTACACATTGATTTCTTCCAATTGAATGAAAACAAAGAAATCATGATGGAAGTTCCGGTAAAAATTACAGGTACTTCTCCGGGTGTATTGTTAGGAGGCGATTTGCGTTTGAACCAACGTCGTTTGAAAGTAAAAGCGTTGCCTAAAAACTTACCGGATTATGTTGAGGCCAACATCTCTGAATTGCAAATGGGGAACAAATTGTATGTGACCAAATTGGAGACCAACAACTTCAAATTGATGCACCCGGATAACACCGTGGTTTGTCAGGTGAAGATCTCACGTGCGGCTATGAAAGCAGCTCAAGAAGCAGCCAAAGCAGCCAAAGGAGCTCCGGCCAAAGGAAAGAAAAAATAATGGATTTCCAAATCATACTAAAAGCCTCGTTGAAAAACGGGGCTTTTTTTTGGGGCGTTGCCCGCCTTTGGCGCGCCGGGCTGTCCGCGTCAATCTTTTGCTTTCGCTACGTTAACGCAGCGTAATCAAAAGGATTTATGCTTCCATCCCTAACGCAATTAAGGCTAAACTTGAGACATATCTTCTTTACCGGCAATGTCCTTTCGACCGCAGGGAGAAATCTCATTACAATTATAAAAAGACAGATGATTTCTCCCTGCGGTCGAAATGACAATACTACAATTCAGAATAACCAGTATCTTTGCGGCATGAATTGGTTAACCAAACGCTTTGGCAAAGCGCCTAAAGTTGACAACACAGATCCCATGAAATCGGAGATTCATGAACTCCAAAAAAACAATGTAAACAACGTGAATAAAAAATTCCTCATCGTCGGGCTCGGCAATATTGGCGCCGAATATGCCAACACCCGACACAATATCGGTTTTAAGATAGTCGACTTTGTCGCGCAACAACAAGGCGTGTCTTTTGAAACCGCCAAATTAGGCGCCATCGCCGAGTACAGCATCAAAGGCCGCAAACTGCTATTGTTGAAACCCAACACCTACATGAACCTGAGCGGTAAAGCCGTGCAGTATTGGATGGAAAAAGAAAACATTGCCAAAGAAAATGTATTGATCATTACCGATGATTTGAATTTGCCTTTCGGTACCATCCGCATCAAAGGCAAAGGCAGCGACGGCGGACACAACGGCTTAAAGAACATTCAACTGGTTTTAAACACTACCGAATATCCGCGCTTCCGGTTTGGCATCAGCGATGCCTTTAAAAAAGGGCAACAGGTCGATTACGTGTTAGGCGAATGGGACGAAGCCGAAAAAGCAAAACTCCCCGAGCGTTATGAAATCGCCAAGCAAATTATTGAATCGTTTGCCTTAGCCGGATTGGCCAACACCATGAACAGTTTTAACGGAAAATAAAAAAGCCTCGCAATGCGAGGCTTTTTAGTATCATAGCGAAGCTTACTTCTTGATGATTTTATCGGATTTCAAGTAGTTGCCTTCGTTGTAAATTCTTAGGTAGTAGATACCGGAAGCCAACTGGTCGATGACAATTTTGTTGTTTACGTCATCCAATGTTTGGGTTTGTACCAATTGTCCGCTGGTATTGAATATCTCTACGAAATCAACAGCCGTGTGCGGTGAGGTAATAAAGAAGTATTGCGACACCGGATTCGGATACACCGCAATAGCCTGAATGGCTTCTTGCTCGGTAACACTTAACGACTGACAACCGTTTGACGTTTTTAAGCTGACACGCGGTCCGTTCATCGTGGCCTGCATTACTGCTTTCTGACCGTTTGTAAAAAAGGCCATACAACGGTCGTCTACATAATCCATATAGTTCATAAACATGGCGCCGGTAGCATTCGGAGCACACACATTCGTATTGTTTGGATACGTCGGACACCCAAAATACGGACTGTACGTTCCCGGTGTATCGGCTACGCCGTCGTCGGTGTCACACTGTGCATCTCCCCAAGGGTGCTCCAAACCAAAATAGTGTCCGATTTCGTGAGTCGCCGTTCTTCCTTTGTTGAACGGGAAAGTGGCTGTACCGGTATTTCCGAAGTATTGGTCTCCGATACACAAACCATCAAACGCGGCACCGGCCGAAGAAGGCAAATAGGCAAAGCCCAGCAAGGATGAATCGGTAAATCTTCCTACCCAAATGTTCAAATATTTGGTTGGGTTCCAAGCCGTTAAACCGGCCGAGGTGTAGTAACTGTCTTCAAAAACAAAATTGGATGGTACTGATTTTCGCTCGATACCATTCGTGGCTTGTCCGGATGGCGTACGAGTAGCCAAACAAAACGCCAATTCCACATCGGCACCAAACGGTTGAAAAGCTGCCGGTACTACCGTATTGAAATCGGTATTGGTTTTGCGGTAATCGGCATTTAAAATCGCTATTTGCGACAAAATTTGAGCATCACTGATATTTTGAGCGGCCGTTTTGTATAAAACATGGACTACTACCGGAATGGTAATCACAACTTCCGGCGCTCTGTTAGTTTGAGCGGTAGCATTGTTTCGGATATAATCCATCGTTTCTTGATGGTGTACGGCGAAACTCGGATCGTTGGCTTTTAGTTGCTCCAACTTAGTGTTAGTAGCACAGGTTCTTTGCGAATAAGCCCCTAAAGAACTGATTAACAACAAAGAAAGAATAATTTTTTTCATAGCAGTATTTTTTTTAAGCGGTCAAATTTACTGATTAGTTTGATATTACAAATTGTTTCATCAAAAAAAAAAGGGAGAAACCTGTTGTTTCTCCCTAAATTTTAACATTTTTGGTTGGAAAATTATTCCACTGCAATTCTTTTTACTACTTTTCTTCCGCCGTCCACTACATTCAAAAGATAAATTCCCGACTGAGCATTGCTCAACGTGATGTTCTCATTAAAGGTCGCTTGGTTGGTATAGGTGTTTTCAAATATCAATCGGCCTCTCATATCATACACCATCACTTTGGTTTCTTCTGATATAGGATTGCTGAACTGCACGTTGAAGCTTCCGTTATTCGGGTTCGGATATACTGAAAAGTCGGCTAATTGGTTATCGTTTACAGCTAAAGCAGGCAATAAAGCACAAATTTCCAGTGTCCAGTTATTAATCGTTCCGGTATCTCCGTTATAATTATCGTTAGCACTCAATGTCCAATTACCCGACATGTTTTTACCGTTAAAAGCAGACAAGGCTTGGTTAGGTGCAAAGGTACCGGCTAAATTGGCCGCACAAACAATGGCTGGAGCGCCGTCATTGAATAACACATTAAATCCGGTAGATACTTGATTACAATTTCGGTTCAACAAACGGGTTTGTGTCGCATCCGGGTGATTTAACGCTACCACCAAATCCCAATAGTAGGTGTGGGTTCCGGCTACGGTTACGTTCACATCTGAGATAGTTCCTGAAACCGGCACGTTAATCGATTTAGAAACGGTTGCTCCGGCTACGTTAGCACCCAATCCATCCGGAATCGCTAACGGCGTATTATTCGTGTATGTATTACAAGACGTAGAGAATGTATATCCTAAACCAATGTTTTTAGAAACACAGTAGAAAATATTTCCTACGGCTTCAATCAAAATTCGACAGTATGGTGCAGCAACACTTGGCAAGGTAACGGCCTGAGAACCGTCGTTAGGGGTATTCGCTGCCAAAACCGTAGGGAACGTTTGACCGCCGTCTGTAGACAATAAAATATTTACGTTAGCGGTGTTAATACCGTTAGCTGTAGTACCGGCTACATTCCACGTAATGGTTTGTGTAGAACCCGGTGTCCAAGAAACGTTGTCGGTATTCGGACTGGTAATCGCGAAGGCCGCTCCGGTATTTACTACGGTAACTGTAGTCGCCGCGGTTTGTGTTTGACCACCACCCAATACATTGTCTCTTACAGTAAGCGTAAAACTTAAGCTTCTGGCTACAGAAGAAACAGTCTCCCAAGTATTGACTAAGTTGCCGTTTAACACATCCGAGAACTTAGGCATATAACGCACTCCCGTAGTTACCGGTGGCAACGATCTAAAGTTAGGTCCATCTGTTTTGGTAGGTGAAGGAAACGTAGAAGTTCCTCCTACGGTAGTCGCATCGTTATTTTGTTCCCAACAGTAGGTTAATCCGTTATTGGTAGCATCTGTGGCAGAACCTGATAGTTTGAACGCGGTACTGATAGGAATTGAAAAAGCATTTCCTGCCGTAGTAACGGTTGGTCTTGGATTAGTGGATGCTATACTGGTACTAACCGGACATGCTTTAGGCGCCATATTAGACTGGATTTGCAAAATACTTCTGTAGTGAAAATAATCATCCGAATGCATTTGCATATCTGTTCCGCCTCCACCGATACCGGCATAGGCCATAATAGTAGAACCACTACCCGGCTCCATATTTACGGTATTGTTCTCAGCGGTGTGCGTAAACGTATGGTTCGCTCCCATTTGGTGTCCCATTTCGTGAGCTACGTAGTCAATATCAAAGGTGTCGCCCATCGGAACACCATCTGCCGGAGAAGTGTAAGCACTACCTTTACCGGTATCACACACACAACCGATACAACCGGCATTACCACCACCTCCGGTAGCACCAAACAAGTGTCCGATATCATAGTTGGCGTCCCCAATTACACTGGTTAAAGTATTTTGAAGCTCGGTATTCCAAGCACCTGCCGTACCTGTTCCTGCCGGAGAATACGGGTCGGTGGAAGCATTGGTGTACACTACTAAATTGTTATTGGCAATGATTAATAATTTGATAGCCAAATCTCTTTCAAAAATTCCGTTACAACGGGTCATGGTCGCATTCATCGCAGCCAAAGCACCTGCAGCACCCCCATGGTACGTACCATATTCACCGGTACACGATAAGGCTAAACGCATTGTTTTGTATACCTGTGTATTGGCACGGTTCGCAATGGCGGCATCATGGTGTAAATCATTGACTAAAGCAACATCTTCTGTCGAACAGTTAAAAGGCAACTGTCCGGCAATGCGGCTTTGGGAATCAAACGCCACATAAATTGATTTGTCTTTGGTGTAAGGCTCAATGAATTCCGAACCGTTTCCGGCTCTCATCACCATGGTTTGGATTCCTGATGGCGAAAAACTCATATGCAAGGTAGCAGAAGTATCTGTTTTTCCGTAACCCACATAGGCACGAATCTCCGGATACGCTGCTTGTAAGGCCGGTTCAAAGTTAGAGGACTCCCAAATCAAAAAGGTTTCAAAACCTCCTTTTACATTCGGCAACACCACTTCAACTCCCGGTAAGCCCGAAGCTCTTTCCGGCACATTCGTTAATTGTTGTTGAAATTGAAGTGCGTTGAATTGCACCAATTTTTGATTCAAAGAATACTCTGTTTCTCTTACGCGCTCAGCCGTAATGCCTTTACTGCTGTCGAAAAAAAGCCAAGCGTTGTTTTTTTGTGCCAAAACCTGACCTAAAGAGAACACAAAAATGAATAATAAGTACTGTTTTTTCATTGTGTTTTTTTGGTTAAATTAAAAGTTTCCAAATATAGCTATCTTTCAACAATTTACCAACACCCGTTTTTTATTTTAATAGTTTTTTATCTTATTTATTATCTTTTCTCCAAACTTTCTCCCCTTTTAATGCAAAGTCCCTTACTAAACTGTTGTCGTTGCAAAAAATTATAATATTCCATTTGGAAACCTTACTTTTGCACGGTTTCTTAACCTTTACATTTGAAAATAGTCCATTCCATATCATCCTTTGCTGCCGAAAAGCCTACCGTGGTAACCATTGGTACTTTCGACGGCGTGCATTTGGGACATCGCAAGATTTTGGAACAATTAATTCATTCGGCCAAAACATCAGACAGCGAGAGTTTGGTACTGACGTTCTTCCCGCATCCCAGAATGGTGTTGCAACAAGGCACCGAAATGAAGCAACTCAATACGATGGCCGAAAAAACAGCATTGCTCGAAAGCTTAGGGATTGACCACTTGGTCATCCACCCGTTTGACAAAGAATTTTCGCGTCTTACGGCCGAAGAATTTGTGCATGATGTTTTGGTGAATACATTTAAAATACAAAAAATCATTATCGGTCACGACCATCGTTTTGGACGAAATCGCACCGCTGATATTAATGATTTGGTAGCATTTGGTGCTGAATTCGGATTTGAAGTCGCCCAAATTTCTGCGCAACAAATCAATGAAGTCTCGGTAAGTTCCACAAAAATCAGAACGGCTCTCGAGGAAGGTCATGTTACTTTGGCCAATCAATATTTAGGGTATCCGTATTCGCTTACCGGTACCGTGACTCAAGGCAAGCAATTGGGACGAACCATTGGCTACCCCACCGCCAACATTGCCATAGCGGAAGAGTACAAACTCATCCCGCAAAATGGCGTTTACATCGTACAAAGCACTATCAACGGGACAACTGTAAACGGGATGATGAACATTGGCACCCGCCCTACTGTTGACGGCACTACCCAAACCATTGAGGTGCATTTTTTCGATTTCAACGAAAACCTTTACCGGCAAAACCTTACGGTTTCGATTTTAGAACGCATGCGTGCCGAACAAAAATTCGAATCGTTAGACGCCTTAAAAAGCCAATTGGCCGAAGATCAACGCCAAGCCAAAGCTTACTTCGAAGCCTTATAAAACGGGCCGTACTATTCTGTAAAGCCGACTCATCGCATTACTTTTTGTTATAACCCGCTGATTTTTAGGAATAATTCCTTAATTTTGAATGACTCGTTATCAGTATTCACCTAAAATCCAGTGCTATGAAATTACCTAAAGAAGTAACCAACGGCATCCTCATTTTCATTGGTATTGCCTTGTATTTTCTCCTCATGGAGTTTTTTGGTCTATCCAAAATTATTTACCTCAGAGCCTTTAATGCCGCTTTTGTTTATTTCGGTGTCAGCCGAACCCTGCAATCTAACTTTAAGGAAGGAAAAACCGGTTATGTCAGCAATTTACTGTCTGCAGCCACAACGGCCATCATCGGCGTACTGCTCAGTGTGACGGGATTAGTGAGTTACATTTATGCACAAGGCGGTAATGCTTATGTTGAAAATTTGTCAGACGAATTTCTGTTCGGCGGCAATCCTACCGCCAACGAATATGCTTTCGGGTTGCTTTTTGAAGGGATTGCTTCGGCCGTCATCTTGGTTTTTGTCGCCATGCAATTTTTCAGAAATAAAACGGCCGCACAAGATTAGAAGCGATTTCTTTTTCCGATTGTAACTTACATACAAATTGACTACTTTTGGAACATCTAAAAGAGCATACTATGAGTATTACTAAGCACAATTGGACGAAAGAAGAAATTATTGCCATATACAACAAACCCCTGATGGATTTGCTTTACGAAGCCGCCACCATCCATCGTCAACACCATGACCCGAATGTGGTTCAGGTATCTACGCTACTCTCTATCAAAACCGGAGGTTGTCCCGAGGATTGTGGCTATTGTCCGCAGGCGGCGCGTTACCACACCAATATCGAAGGCAACGATTTGATGAGCGTCAGTCAGGTAAAAGCCCAAGCCTTGCGTGCCAAAGCCAGCGGCTCATCGCGCGTTTGTATGGGAGCTGCTTGGCGTAATGTGAAAGACGGAGAAGAATTTGATCAGGTGTTGGAAATGGTTCGTACTATCAACAAACTCGATATGGAAGTATGTTGCACCTTGGGCATGTTGACCGAAAATCAAGCACAACGTTTGGCCGAAGCCGGATTGTATGCCTACAACCACAATTTAGATACTTCGGAAGAATACTATAAAGAAGTGATTTCAACCCGCGGTTTTGAAGACCGTTTGCAAACCATCGAAAACGTACGCAAAACCAATGTTACGGTATGCAGCGGCGGTATTATCGGGATGGGCGAAAGCATTGAAGACCGTGCCGGTATGTTGGTGGCGCTGTCGACTTTGAATCCGCAACCCGAGTCGGTACCGATCAATGCTTTGGTAGCCGTAGAAGGCACGCCGATGGAAGATGAAAAGCCGGTTGAAATTTGGGAAATGATTCGTATGGTAGCCACTACCCGAATTGTAATGCCGGAAACCCAGGTGCGTTTGTCGGCCGGTAGAACACAAATGTCCCGCGAAGGTCAGGCCATGTGTTTCTTTGCCGGGGCCAACTCCATCTTTGCCGGGGATAAATTGTTAACCACGCCCAATCCGGATGTGAATGAAGACATGAAAATGTTTGAAATGTTAGGCTTGGTGCCTCAAAAACCGTTCATCAAAATCATGCAACCCAAAACGGTGGAAGCCGAAGATTCTCAGTTTCAATCCCTGGGTGAAAAACCGAGATGGTCGCGACCGGGACATACTATTGAGAGAAATTTAGAAGCTTCCGGTAAAGGAAAATAGTTAACTTTTTACTAATCGTTTACATTTTCTAAACCTTTTTATAACTTTGCTCTCATCGCTTTGATGGGAGCTTTTTTATTTTAAAAACAACCTATGCCATTAGCCTTAACAGAAATTGAACGCGTAAAGACGATTTCCAAAGAAGATTTTTACAATCGATATGTAAAAAAACAAAAGCCCGTTGTGATTGAGCAATTAACTCAGGACTGGCCGGCTTATGAGAAATGGAATTTAGCTTACATTAAGGAAATAGCCGGTGACAAAACCGTTCCGCTCTACGACGACCGACCGGTGTCGCACAAAGACGGTTTTAACGAAGCGCATGCGCAAATGAAAATGAGCGAGTATGTGGATTTGCTCAACAGCAAACCCACCAATTACCGCATCTTTTTATACAATTTAATCAAAGAAGTACCGGTGCTGAAAAACGATTTCAAATGGCCGGATATTGGGTTGAAACTGGTCAAACAACTCCCGATGTTGTTTTTTGGCGGCGAAAATTCGAAAGTGTTTATGCATTACGATATTGACTATTCCAACATCCTTCATTTCCACTTTCACGGTAAAAAAAGATGCATTCTCTTTGCGCCCGACCAGACACCGTATTTATACAAAGTCCCGCATGCTTTAATCTCCAGAGAAGATATCGATTTTGACAACCCCGATTTTGAAAAATGGCCGGCCCTGAAAAAAGCCCAAGGCTTGGTAGCCGATTTACAACACGGCGAAATGCTTTACATGCCCGAGGGATATTGGCATTACATGAAATACGTAACGCCCGGATTTTCGATGAGTTTGCGCGCGTTCCCGAGAAGCCTCGGCAACTTGTCTAAAGCCGCTTATAATGTGTTTGTCATGCGTCATTTTGACAACCTCATGCGCAAATGGCGCGGTCAACGATGGATTGATTATAAAAACGAACAAGCCATTATCAATACTAACAAATTCTTATAAAAAAAGCGGCTCATTTCTGAGCCGCTTTTTTTTATTGAATTACTATCTTTTTGGTGACCGTTACACCGCTTTCAAGTTGGATTTTCACAATCAGTGATTGCTGACTAACCGAAATGTTCGTTGCAGTAAGCTCTTGGCTGTTGATGTCTTTGGCCGCAAACAACTGTCTTCCCAGCACATCGTATAGCCATACCTGAGTCATGTTTTGAATGGCCGAGTGTAACGTAACCACGCCGTGGTTAGACGTTACTATGACGCTATTCTCCAAGGTGTCAAAATCGGGATTCGCCAAAGCATCGGTGGTGTAGCGTATTTTGAAACGATCGGTATAGGTTCCCGGTACGCCGGCGAACTGATACGGCGCTTCGCGCAGGTTGTGAATGATATTCAAATAGGTGTCTTCCAAATAAATTTTTTGGTCTTCGTTTTGGAACAAACCGTCCACCATACCCACAGCAATTTTGTACGTTCCGTTTTCCGGAATGTCTACGCCTAAAGGCACTTGGTCGTACTCATCAAACGGCAACGAACGCCCTTGAATGATGAACTTGTCACCCCCGGCAACAGTATACATTTTCAAACTGTTATCCGATTTGGTGATGGCATCGTACAAATGGTCTTTTTCCATGGTAGCCCCCTCGATGTAGCCAAACATGGTGCGCGACGGACGTTGGGTATCTTTAACAATATCCAGCCAGATTCGGTTAAACGGCAAGGCTTGCGGCTCCATGGCAGCCGTATCGGCCAAGCGGTAAAAATTCGTTCCGGTAACATTGCCATAGTTTTTATTGCGCAACGCATTGGTAAAATTCACCGTCGTGCTGCCGGCGGCACCGTCTTGCATCACCACGAAGAACCCTTGTCCGGCGCCGATGTAAAAATCAGGATTCGGATTGGCTAAGTTCCCCGATAAGTTAAACGGCAAGTAATCGGCGTTCGGGTCGTAATTGGAAATAAAGTCCTGGTAAAAAGGACTGCTGGTGTTAATAGACGGCATGGTCCCGTGGGTCCAAATATACAAGGCTCCGGTTAGTGCCGAGCTGTTCGCCGTTAAGAAATCTCGGCAACTAATGGCCGACGGATACGGATTTCCTAATAAATTCCAGTTGTCGTCCAACGTAGTTACCGGCGTGGTGCCTACCGTGTACCCCGGCCCTACATAACTGCCGCGGGAAATGG
Source organism: Flavobacterium sedimenticola (assembly GCF_030053345.1). Lineage (GTDB taxonomy): Bacteria > Bacteroidota > Bacteroidia > Flavobacteriales > Flavobacteriaceae > Flavobacterium > Flavobacterium sedimenticola. Next base: position 581,096 of record NZ_JASGBP010000001.1, on the reverse strand, counting down.
TCACCGGGATGTTTCCGTTTCTCGGTACTCCCGAAAACGGCACTTCAAAATCGCCGGCAACGGTATTGCTGAGTGACGACGGACCGCCTACAATATACCCGGTTCCCGGATTCATGGCTCCGGTGTAGAACACCCAGTTTCCTTGGGTGCCGTTAGCGTTATTCAAGGTGGTATCCCAGCGGAATTTGTACCCGTCGGAAGGCAAAGTGCTCAACGAATACCCATCAACCGGAGACGACCAGTATACATAATCGACGCGGCGTTGTACCGCTTTTCGCTTGTAGGTAATATTGCCCGAGTTGGTCACATTGTTAATTTGTACCAAGCTGGCGTTGTTTTCAAACGTAGCCGTTCCGGTTCCGGTAACGGTCAATCCGTTTTTAATCAAAATATAGTGATTGCCTCTAACAATAACGTTTCGGGCATTGTTCACGGTAACGCTACACGCCTCAAAGCTTGGGGAATACCCATTGGCGGTATCATACGTATTGTCGATGATAACGGCCGTATCCAAAGTAGGCACGCCACTCGACCAGGTATTTCCGGCTTGCCAAGTAGTCGTAATCCCGGCGGTAATCATCACCGCATTGGAAGCCGCGTAACAGGTGGCACTGTTTTCTCGGATTTGACAGTAAAACTGATAGCCTATTAAGGTGGCAATATCGGAAATCGATAAGGTTAATGTAGTCGTTCCGCTGTACAAACCACCATCGGTTAAAGCCGTCCATGTCGCGGTATTGGGCGCTACGGCATACCATTGGTACGCCAAGGCATTACCGCCCACAAATCCTTCGGTTCCCGCAACGGTTAACGAAGTGGAACGACACGTTGGTGTATAAGAAGGATGCACGGTCACGGTTGGAGCTACGCCCAAAGTCATCGAATAGGTCCCGATATTGGAATAATCGTTATTCGAACAAGTCGTCCCCGCATAATCAATTATAGTCCAATCGGAATTGCTGTAGGTAGCGTTAGGCGCTACAACATTGGTGTTTCTTCGGAAATCCGCACCCTCGGTACCGATTCCTAAAGCATTGCCCCAGTTATTACTACCAAAAGTCCCCCAACTGTCAATTAAGGTTACCCCATTAAACAACCCAACGTGATCGTGTTGGTTCGCGGTAAAATTCACCGAGCCACTGGCCGATATTTGGGCGGCATACGAACCGTCTCCACCCGCTATGGCACAAAAGTCATCATCCCCCAAAGCTACTACATAAGAACTTCCTGAGGCCAAATTCACATTATTTAAAGGCAAAGTAAATAAGTAGGCCCCTCCATTATTCGCAGTCTTCAAAGAGTAATTGGATAAATTCTTGGTGACACCTGTGCCGTTGTAAATTTCAACATAACTCAGGGATCCGGAATTAGAATCAGTAAACTCACTAATAAACAAGTCGGTTGGAATATAACCGCCTTCACAAGGTTGTGCTAAATTGGTCAACACCGTAAAGGCATTGGTGGCCGTACATCCTTGCGCATTAGTGGTGACCAAATTACCGGTAGAAGCACCACTTGGCACCGTCACTTTAATTTGGGTAGACGAAACCTGAGTCACCGGCGTAGCATTGGTTCCGTTAAAAGTAACGGTAGCACCCGATAGGTTATTCGCAGTGGCCGTAATGGTCACTTCGGTTCCTACCGGTCCGGAAGTTGGCGTGATGGTATTGGCCGTAGCCAAACACACCCCGGTACCGTTAATAAGATAGGTATATGGGTTTTCGTTGCTGTCGTTATTGGCAATGGAAACAATAGCCGAACGCGGTCCGGCGGCTTGTGGCGTAAACGTAATGATAAACGTAGTGCTGCCGCTTACCGCAATGCTGCTGGTGGCGGGAGCCGTAGTCACCACAAAATCGCCCGGATTGGTGCCGCCGATGCTAACCAAAGGCGCGCCGCTTAGCGTTAACACCGCGGTTCCCAAGTTCTGAATTTCAAAATCTTTCGTCACATTGGAACCTAAGTTTACACTGCCAAAAGCGGTGTTTTCCAAACCACTGGTGGTGGTTACGTTGCCACTGGTAATGCTGTTTGTACCACCGGTAAATCCTTTCACATTGATTTCCGGTGCCGGAATTTGACCCACTCCCGTAAAGTTAATCACATACGGACTTTCGGCTCCTGTTGGGTCGTTGTTGGTGATACTGATACTTCCGGTAAAGGTTCCTGCTGCCGTAGGCGCAAAACGAATGGTAAACGTTTGCGTATTCGGAGTGGTTCCCGACATTCCCGGTATAGAGGTCGAGGCATAATTGGCTTGCAAACTGTACGGCGGATTGCCCGTAATGGTTGGCGTTGCCCCCAACAAGAGGGTTTGATTTCCTAAGTTTTGAATGGTAAACACCACATCGAGTGTGGAACCGGTCAATACCGTTCCGAAGTTGTAGATACTGCCGTTTATATAATTGGTGGCCGACTGTACAATATTGATTTCCGCATCTCTTCTTCCGGCGGTATAGTGGTCGTTCCCCGATAAGGTTGTTCCGTTAATAATAACCGTTCCGGCGATGGTCGCTCCGTTGTTTAACCATTGCGTTCCGTTGTGTTGGTTGGATACATTTCCGATGGTTCCGCCCACCACATCGGCAGCCAGGTACGTTCCGGTAAAGGTATAGGTTGGCGCGGTAATGCCGCCCGACGTCACCACCCAATAGCGGTTCAAATAAATAGAAAGGGCATCCAACAACGGGTCTTTGGAGTTTTCTACCGAAATCCCCAAATACGCCCCCGATAAGGTTCCGGCGGTAAGATTAAACGTCACCGGGGAATACTCGGTGCCGCCGCTTCCGATAGGGAACGATTGCGAACCGGTCGCCGTCATATTTTTGCGCAACACCCCGCCTGCCGACACATCGGCAATCACATAACTGTTGGCCGAACCGCTAGGATTTACGCCTGCCGCCAAAGTCATGGTGGTGTTATTTAAATCGATGAAGCCTGCGGTTAACGTCAGGGCGGTATTCACCGTTACGGCCGAACCCATCACAGCGCCGGTGGCGTTGGCCTGACGGTTCATGGTAAAGGTGCCCAGGTTTTGAAAACCGGTCGTAAAATAGAGTGTCCCGATGCTGCCGGTTCCCAACAAGGTAAGGTTAGACGTGGTACTGCCTTTAAACGTTCCGGTGCCGCTTACCGTATTGGCAACCGCAGCCGTTCCGATGGTGAGCGTATTGCCGTTGATGTCGATAACATCCGATGCCGAACCAAACACAACGGCATTTCCGGTTAACGGAGCCGAAATAATCATATTGGTTCCGGCGGCCAATTGAACCACCGTAGCGGTTCCGGCGGTGCGGAGGTACGGAATGGTAATTCCGGCGGCCGAGGTTACTACTTGAGTACCGTTTTTATTAAAATACACCGCGCGGTTGTTGCCGTTAAAGGTTCCGGTATTGGTAAGGTTTCCGGTTACGCGCAGGTCGTCGCCGTTGGCAAACCCTAAGGTTAAGGTTCCGGCGTTGGCTATGTTTCCGGCCACCACCAATTCGCCTCCGGCTGATACACTGCCGAAATTCATGTGGAAAGCACTTCCGGCATCGATGGTAAGATTACCGGCCATGGCTTTAGAACCTACCGCGCCCGAAGCCGCGCCGTTAATATAATTAAGCGTAGTGCTGTTGCTGACTTGTACGTGATTTGGGTATCCCGCTGTAGTGCCTATAGTGCCTACCCCGGCGGCGTTCCATTCGAAACCGCGTCCGTAGGTACCGCCCGTGTTGTACAACAAGGTCGAAGCGTTCCCGTAAATCGGCATGGCACCGGTATTTAAAAATCCACCGGCATCCAAACGCAAGGTACCGTTGACGGTAATGGTAGGATTGGTGGTTAAGGTTAAGGCGCCCGAGATACTCAAGATACCGCCCGTGCTGATGGTGCGATATGCATCGGCGGCCATCACTACGGTAGTTCCGGCGGCGATGTTAACGTTTTTCGGACTGTTGGTCGCCGGCCAGTACACATGGGCATTGGCCATATTATACGAACCACCGGTATTAAAGTTTAAGGTGGAAGCCGTGCCGTAGGTAAAGTTGGTTAATCCGTTGGCAAAGCCACCGCCATTGAGTTCGAAGGTACCGTCGATGGTGGTCGTTCCGTCGTTGGTATACGTAAACGCCCCGGTGGCCAATTTGGCGCCGGTATTTACAGTGGTGGTGGTTCCGGAATTTCTGGTAACTGCAGCATCCAAAGTAACCACGTGGTTGATGATGGCATTTTGGGCACTGGTAGGCACCACGCCACCCGTCCAAGTCGTTCCCACATTCCATGGGCCGTCTTGAGCCGTAGTAATTCCGGGGGAAACAAAAGTAGCGGTAATGCTTAAGTTATCAATTCCAATACCTTGTCCATTGGAGGAACCTCCGACACCGGTAAAAGTCCAACACAAATAATACAAGCCTGATGGGGCAATCGTGAGCCCTGTAAGGGTAACTGATTTACTGGTGGTGGTTGGTGGATTGTAAATAGTTGTATTGTTGGCATCAGCGGCATACGATTGATTTCCGGCAGCGGCAGCGGTGTTTACCGCCGTAGCTGTTGCGCCGTGAAAAAATGTCCAATCAAAAGCTCTGCTTCCCGAACGGTATTTTTCGTAATCAAAAGTGATGGTTAAATCGGTGATATTGGTTGTACCTGTATTTTGAATGGCAAGTATTATACTTCTCGGACTAGCATATGATCCCGTAGTTAAAAACCCTAATGCTCTATCTGTAGCAGATGCGGTGATACCATTAGCCCAATTGATACATCCCCCAGATGAAGTGCTAGTGACAGCTCCGGTTCCGGTTGTCCCGTAAGCCAGAGTCGTTGCCGTTGTATTTGCAACGTTATTGTAATCATTGCTGGAACTAACTTTAAATCCAGTTGGTAGAGCAGCCGTTCCGGAAGCTCCCAATCCATCAAAATTTTGAGTGACCGGAGTGGCATTCGGTATTGCCAACTGCCCAAACGAGTTTGCGGAAAAAATTAAAAAAATAATTACTGATACGAGTATTCCCCTTACTTTCATAAAACGCTATCTAATTGTTTCATAGTTTGTTACACTACACTTTAGTGCACAAAAAAAGGCCAAGAATTTGGCTGGTAGAAAAGGGGACACAAAACTACATCTAAATTACTAAATTCCAAGGGGCTTGGCTTAAGAAATCTTTAAGTAATCAACAATTTTTTGAACATTTCGGGGTATTCCTTTCAGTTTGAAAGCAAAGCCCTTACCACTTATCAGCGAAATCTTATAAGTATGCCGTTTTAAAGGGCTTTCGGCTTACATTTTTTTTGCCGTATTTTGAGTACCCGTTGGGCGTTGGGCGTGCTTAGTGGTCCGTTATCTGCGAACCTCCCTACTTCTCTGTGGAACACCATTGTGCAAACTTTTCCAAACGATAAAAAGGCACCCTAAAACGTGCACCTCCTTTTTTATTTTGAAAATTATGATCACAAAACGTGCACATCTTTTTTCATTTTGAAAATTATGATCACAAAACGTGCACATCTTTTTTCATTTTGAAAATTATGATCACGAAACAGGTGCATCTTTTTTCATTTTGAAAATTATGCACACAAAACAAGTGCATACTTTTTTGTTTTGAAAATTATGCACACGAAACAAGTGCATCCTTTTTCATTTGGAAAAACATGCACTCCATTCGTAATTTCTTCTCCTTTCCCTAGCGTATAACGCCCAATTCATATCGCTTAACTCCTTTTCCTTTTTCCCTAAAAATCCCTACTTTTACCCCCGTAACCACTCACCCATGACCGAAAAACTTACCCTATCCGAAGCCACGCTTAAATTGGAATATTACTGTTCCTACCAGGAGCGTTGCCATAGTGAAGTGGTTGATAAGTTGTACCAACTGGGTATGAAAGGCGAGGAAATTGATGTGATAGTGGTGCATTTGCTGCAACATAATTTTCTTAACGAAGAGCGCTTCGCCCGTAGTTTTGCCCGTGGCAAACACCGCATTAAATCTTGGGGTAAAATCAGAATTGTTAACGAGCTCAAGCAAAGGCATATTTCCGCTCCCAATATCAAAGCGGCGTTAACCGAAATCCCGGAAGACGAATACCAAGCCACCTTCGACCAATTGGCCGAGCGGTATTGGCACAGCCTCACCGAAAGAAAAGGCCCCAAAAAGAACAAAAAGTTCTGCGATTACCTATTGCGCCGCGGTTGGGAATCGGATTGGGTGTATGCCAAGATGAAGGAACTGGAGAGATAGTTGCGGGTTGCGGGTTACAAGTTGGTAACGCTGAGATGCTCGCAGCATCTTGAACCCGAAACTCAAGACCTGCTAACCAACACACTCACCGCATTGCCGCCAAAACCCACGGCGTTAATGAGTACGTTGCGCATTTGTTTTCGAGGGTGGGGTTCGGCATAATATGGAATCCCGATAAAGGTTTGGTGTTGCAACATGAGCAGCGCCAACTCCATATTGAGCAAGCCCGAAGCGCCAAAGGTATGTCCTATTTTCCACTTGTTGGTGGTGAGCATCGGCGGGTTGGGACCAAAAATTTTTTGGATGGCTTTGTATTCGGAAGTATCACCTTTTAAAGTCCCGGGGGCGTGCATCACAATGGCATCGACTTGCTCTAAAGGGGTGTTTTGCAACGCCATCGCCATCGATTTTTGAAAGCATTGCGCCTCTTCCGAAATCGAAATGTTGTGTTCCAAATCGTCGGTGGCATAGCCAATCCCGGTAATATACCCTAAAGCGTTAGGATGTTCGCCGGTTTCCAAACAGGCTACGGCTGCGGCTTCGCCCAAGACCATGGTGTTTTTGGTTTTGGCAAAATCAAAAGCTCGGCAAGGATAGGCTTCAACATCTTGAAGTTGCGGGTTGCGGGTTGCGGGTTTCGGGTTGGTAGTCTCGTTTGGGTTCGGATTTGCATAAATCTTTAACGCCTGCATTTGGGCCAAGGTAAAAGCGGTCAACGGTGCTTCGCTGCCGCCCACCAAAAACTTGGTCGCCAACCCCGATTGCAACCAAGCCACGGCATTTAACACGGCATGCAAGGCGGTAGAACAGGTAATGGAATGCGAAATTTCGGGACCGCTACTTTTTAAATCGTGGGCTACCCAGGAGGAGAGGTTTCCGAGCGTGGTGGTGGGCGACGTGAGCGTCGCCGTTTTACCGGTTTCGATAAACTCCCGGTGGTATTTCTCAAACAACTGCGTCGCCCCGCGCGACGAACCAATGTTGATTCCGAACGCATCGCCCTGTTGCCAACCGGCTTGCGAAACGGCTTGGCGCGAGGTTAAGATAGCCATGAGTACGGTTTCGTCTAAAGCTTTGTACTTGATGTCTTCCTTGCGCAAGGCGTCAAGGGCTGCTCTGATTTTGGTTGGAATCTCGGCTGCGAATTGACTTTTACCATTAAATTCCTTAGTAGAAATTAAGGTTTTAGGCGAAAGATAATTCGTCCAAATCTCCTCCGGGATTTTCCCTAAAGGCGACATGGAAGCGAGCGACGTTATGGCGATTTTGGTTTTCAACATGGTAAAGTAATGTACGGCAAAGGTAGTTATTCTTTGGGAAAGTTTCGGGTTGCGGGTTCTCGATACGCCCTGCGGGCTACTCGAACTGACGGGGTAAGGGTTCTCGATACGCCCTGCGGGCTACTCGAACTGACGGATTAGGAGTTGCGGGTTAGGTTTGGCGGTTGGTCACAGCTTTAAACTTGAAACTTTAAACTCAAAACTTTAAACTCGAAACCCGCAACTTGATACTTTAAACTCGAAACTTTGAACTCGAAACTCGCAACCCGCAACTTGATACTTTAAACTCGAAACTTTGAACTCGAAACTCGAAACCCGCAACTTGATACTTTAAACTCGAAACTTTGAACTCGAAACTCGCAACCCGCAACCCGTAACTGTTTACACCATCTCCACCGCTTGTTCAACTATACCATAAACCTTTTCCAGTTGTTCGGTTGTAATAATATACGGTGGCAAGATGTACACGATATTCCCCACCGGACGCAGGATAACGCCTTTATCGATAAAGAAGTTATAAAGTTTCATGCGCATGGACCCGTAGTAACTTTCGTGGGTTTCGGTTTGGATTTCGAGCGCAAAAATGACGCCGGTGACGCGGGTGGTTTTTACTTTGGGATGGCTTTTCATTTTTTGAGCAAAAGCCAGATGTTGGGCGTTGATGCGCGCGATATTGTGTTGCATCTCGGGCGTTTCCAACAAGCTGATAGCGGCCAAGGCCGCGGCACAACCCGTAGGATTGGCGGTAAACGTATGCCCGTGAAATAACGCTTTGTTGACATCGCTGTCGTAAAACCCGTCGAAGATTTCTTGGGTAAAAGTGGTAACGGCCATCGGAATGGTACCACCCGTAAGCGCTTTCGACAGGCACAGCATATCGGGTTGGTTTTGCAGGTAATCGGAGGCAAAGGTTTTCCCGGTTTTCCCGAAACCGGTCATCACTTCATCGGCGATGGTAAACACCTGGTGGTGTTGGCACACGGCTATCATTTGATCTAAAACCGCGGCATCGTACATCACCATACCGGCGGCGCCTTGCACTAAGGGTTCAAAAATAAAAGCGGCAAATTCGTTCGTTTCCACTAAGGCCGTTAAGGCTTGTAACGCCTCAGTCTCTTTCCCGGGAACAGGCACCGGAATGCGCACCACTTCGAGTAACGACCCTTTGAAGGCTTCGGTAAAAAAAGTAATACCGCTCGACGCCATGGCGCCAAACGTATCGCCGTGGAAAGCGTCTTCAAAAGCAATGATTTTGGTGCGTTTTCGGCCTTGGTTGTAGTTGTACTGTAAGGCCGCTTTAAGGGCGACTTCCACCGCGGTAGAACCGTTATCGGAATAGAAAATCCGCTTTTGATTGGATGGTAAAACAGACAGCAATTTTTCGGACAACGCCACCGCTTTGTTATGGGTAAAGCCGCCGAACAACACGTGTTCGAGTGTGGTTAATTGCTGGTAAATGGCTTCGGCCATTACCGGGTTGGCATGTCCGAACGGATTAACCCACCAGGAGGCAATCGCATCGATGTATTCCTTTCCGTTATCGTCCCAAAGCAAGGCGCCTTCGCCTTTGACGATGGCAGGAAGTAACCCTGTGGTTTTGTGTTGGGTGTAGGGATGCCAGTTGTATAGTTGGTCTTTTTCGGATAGTGTCATGTTCACCGGTAAGGAATTAAGGTCTTTCATTAAGCAAAATTACGCTTACTATTACAATTAAAGATTCAAAAGATTGTCCCGAAATGTATCGGCGTAATAGGCTATTACATTGGCATCAAAATAGGGTTCGTTGTCGATGCGCCCGATGCATGGGACTCCGGTTTTCTTTAGGATTATGGTTTCTGTGGCTTCGTTTTCATCGCCCGAAAAAATAATCCCGGCAACTTCAATCTTTCGGTTTTTAAGCGCTTCGATAGTTAACAAGGTGTGGTTGATACTGCCCAAATAATGACGGGAAACAACAATCACTTTGTAATCGGGCTTAATTAGGTCGATGATACAATCGGTATCGTTGAGTGGTACCAAAATACCGCCCGCCCCTTCAATCACCAAATGGTTGTTGGTTTGGGGTTCTTTGATTTGTTTTAGGTCGATGGTAATGCCGTCTAAGGCCGCCGCTAAATGCGGACTCGCCGGCGTGTGGAGCGCATAGGCATTGGGATGAAATTGTGACGTATCGTTAGATACCCGGGCTCTTACTTTGTGCGTATCGGAAAGTTCCAAATCGCCTGCCTGTATGGGTTTCCAATAATCGGCTTCGAGGGCTTGGGTGATGATGGCCGAAGCGACGGTTTTCCCGACGTCGGTTCCGATTCCGGTGATGAATAGTTTCATGACTTTTTTATTTGAATACAAAAGTACTCAACAATTCCAATACCGCGGAAATTTCGGCTTCGGAATTGTAGCTGTGCAGGCAAAAACGGAGGCGTTCCTGTCCTTCGGGCACCGTAGGCGACAGTATGGGTTTGACATCAAACCCTTGTTGTTGCAATGGCGTGGCAATGGTTTTTACGTTTTCATTACCGGGAATGATGGCGCATTGTATGGCCGATTTGCTGTACACAAACAGCGGTTTTAAACCCAAGCGTTGTTTCTCTTGGTTGAAGAAAATGATGTTGTTTTTTAGGGTTGACAAGGCTGCTTTTTCTTGGGCTAACTGTTGGTAGGCCACAAAAATTGTCGCTACCGAATGCGGTGACAAACCGGTGGTATAGATAAAACTGCGGGCGAAGTTAACCAAGTAGCTTTTGAGTTCGGCACTGCCCAAAATAGCCGCGCCGTGGCAGCCTAATCCTTTGCCGAAGGTCATGATGCGGGCGAACACTTTATCTTGTAGCTGTAGCTGTTGCACGACTCCTTCGCCTTGATTGCCGAATACCCCGAGTGCGTGGGCTTCGTCGATGACGACATGCGCGTTGTATTTTTCAGCCAGCTGAACCAAAGCTTCGAGATTGGGCGAATCGCCGTCCATGGAGAAAACAGATTCGGTGACGATATAAACGGTTGCGGGTTGCGTGTTGCGCGTTGCGGGTTCAAATTTGAGGAGTAATTTCTCGACATCCTCGGTGTCGTTGTGTTGGAATTTATAGGCTTTGGCGTGGCTCATTTGAATGCCGTCGCGGATGGAAGCGTGGCAGAGTTCGTCGTACAAGATAAAGTCGTGGCGTTGCGGCACACTGCTGAAAAAGCCCACGTTGGCATCGTAACCCGAATTGAAAATTAAAGCGCTTTCCGCTTGGTGGAAATTAGCGATGAAACGTTCTGCTTCGTCGTACAACGGATGGTTCCCCGAAATGAGACGCGAGCCGGTGGCGCCGTTGATTTTGATATTATGGTCTAACAGATACTGATGCGTTTGGTGAAAGAGGTGCTCGCTTTGGGCGAATCCTATATAATCGTTAGACGCAAAATCAACCAAATGAGTAGCTACAGGCAATTGGCGCAAGGCGTTTTCGGCCTGGCGTTGGTGGAGTTTGGCTAGAAGGGATTTTGGCAGTTTCATGTTTTTTCAACCCATTTATTATTTCCTCTCTCAGTTGCATCCAATAAATCGATATTCAATTTATCAGACACCAAAGTTGCAAATTTAAAAGCATCAGCCTTTACTTCGAACTCATACATTTTATAATGTTTGTTTCCCTTGTACCAAAGGTTTGTTTGAAAAATACCTTTAGTTTCCTGAAAAACCGAAACATATTCAAAAGCAAGCGTCGAAGTTTTTACCGTTTTTGTAAATGGCCCTACTTTATAATAACTGATTATGCTTGAGTTGTTTTCGATTTCAATATCTTTTGTCACTGAAAAAGCCAATGCACTTGCCAAACTTGGCAATCCTAAATAAAAGAAATCGAAAAGCTTGAGCGTGGCTTCCTTGCCGTTGAAAGCAAAGGTTAGGTAATACAAAAGCAGCAATACCGTATAGGCTGTGACGGTATAAAAAATCGCCGCCAATGCCAATTCATACCAATTTCTGGTTCCGGCATATATTTTAATCGTGTTGCTGTTTTCCATCATTCAAATATAGTAAATAGCCCGGATGGGAGCGACATCCTTTTTCGTGTTCTCGATACGCGGTGAACACCGCACTCGAACTGACGAAAAAGATACAGCGGACAGCCGGACCTGCCTGCGGGCAGGCAGGATAGCTCCAAAAATAAAAAACCCAACCTTTGGCAAGATTGGGTTTTTAAGGTATTGTGAATCGGATTAGTCGGCTAACACGATTACTTTGTTGTCTTTCATTTCGATCGTACCCGATTGGATAGCCAACGTGTAATTTTGGTCGTTTACTTTGGTAAACTTATCGGCTACTTCTTTGTGAAACTTAAAGTTGGCTGCTGTGATTTTGACAACGCCTTGCTTTAAGATAGAAACAATGGGTGCGTGGTTGTTCAAGATTTGGAACGAACCGTCAACCCCCGGTAAAGAAACGGAAGTCACTTCGCCGTGAAATAAAGTAGCTTCGGGTGATACTATTTCTAAAATCATTTTTTTTAGTTTACAGACTCAGCTAGCAGTCTCAGTACTGAATACTGCGACTGAACACTGAATACTAGATTATGCTTCTGCTAACATTTTTTGTCCGGCCTCGATTACGTCTTCGATGGTACCTTTCAAGTTGAACGCCGCTTCCGGTAAGTGATCTAATTCACCGTCGATGATCATGTTGAATCCTTTGATGGTGTCTTTGATGTCTACCAAAACGCCCGGGATACCGGTAAACTGCTCGGCTACGTGGAACGGTTGTGACAAGAAACGTTGTACACGACGCGCACGTGATACCGCCAATTTATCTTCTTCCGACAACTCCTCCATACCTAAGATGGCGATGATGTCTTGCAATTGTTTGTATTTTTGAAGAATCTCTTTAACTCTTTGCGCACAGTTGTAGTGATCGTCACCCAAGATAAGCGGGGTTAAGATACGAGAAGTAGAATCTAGCGGATCTACTGCAGGATAAATCCCTAACTCAGCAATTTTACGAGACAATACAGTAGTGGCATCCAAGTGGGCAAAGGTAGTTGCCGGTGCCGGGTCGGTTAAGTCATCCGCCGGTACGTAAACCGCTTGTACGGAAGTAATCGAACCTTTTTTGGTTGACGTAATACGCTCTTGCATCGCACCCATCTCAGTAGCCAACGTAGGTTGGTACCCTACCGCTGAAGGCATACGTCCTAACAACGCGGATACCTCAGAACCGGCTTGGGTAAAACGGAAGATGTTGTCAACGAAGAACAATACGTCTTTTCCTTGGTCTGAACCGGCTCCGTCACGGAAGTATTCCGCGATAGATAATCCGGAAAGGGCTACACGAGCACGAGCTCCGGGTGGCTCATTCATTTGTCCGAATACGAAAGTTGCTTTAGACTCTCTCATACCCGGTTTGTCTACTTTGGATAAATCCCATCCTCCATTTTCCATAGAGTGCATGAAATCTTCTCCGTATTTGATAATGCCCGACTCTAACATCTCGCGAAGCAAGTCGTTTCCTTCACGGGTTCTTTCTCCTACTCCTGCGAATACAGAAAGACCACCGTGACCTTTGGCAATATTGTTAATCAACTCCTGAATCAAAACGGTTTTACCTACTCCGGCACCACCGAACAAACCAATTTTTCCTCCTTTAGCATAAGGCTCGATCAAATCGATTACTTTGATTCCGGTGAATAATACTTCGGTTGACGTAGATAAATCTTCGAATTTAGGTGCTTGTTTGTGAATTGGCATTCCGTTGGCACCGTCTTTTGGTAAATCTCCCAAACCGTCGATAGCATCTCCTACTACATTAAATAATCTTCCGTAGATGTCGGCTCCGATGGGCATTTGGATAGGTGCTCCGGTAGCGTGAACATCAGTACCTCTGCTCAAACCGTCGGTAGAGTCCATCGAGATGGTACGCACGGTATTTTCACCAATGTGAGATTGAACTTCCAGCACTAATTTTGAACCATTTTTGTTAATGATTTCTAATGAGTCGTAAATTTTTGGCAACTCAACATCTTTAGTATCAAATACTACGTCAACTACGGGACCGATGATTTGCGAAACTTTTCCTATTGCTTTTGACATTGTTTATGTATTTATTAAATAGCTATTTAGGTTTGAAAAAAACACCTCTTTTTTCAGAGCGCAAAGATAATTTTTAAAAATCGAATAATCAATAATTATTTCAGAAAAAAAGCAGATTTTTTTACGGATTCGACAAAACCAAAAAAGCCACCTGAATTTGGTGGCTTTTTGAAGGATGCGATTGTTCTTTTATAAAGAAGCCGGATAGCTTAACGGGAAAGACTCCGGTTTATACATTTTGAATACAGATCCGTATTTGGCCGAAATGGCTGTCATGAACTGATTGGCCACATAAGCATTAGCTCTTGCGGTCAGGTGAATACCATCTAACCCGAAGGCCCCTCCTTGTACAAAGGAAGCCGTCATGTGGAACGTTCCGAATCGAACTCCGGAAGTGGACAACTGGTTCATTAATGCATTAACGTCTACAAAGGCAAGTCCTTTAGTATCGGCGATGTTTTTGATAGAAACATTGAATGCATCGGTGGCCGTTTTAACTTCTACAACTTCGGCTGCGGTTAAGATGCGGTTGTCTTGTAACGGATAAGAAATTCCGCTTACATTAAACGGGGCAGGAACACCGGTCTGATTGGTTCCGATAACAGTTCGGGTGGTTAACAACACATAATCTCTATCGCCGGTAGTACTTCTGGCGTGACGAGCCTGACCGTATAAACCTCCTACAAAAGCAGCTGTTGTTGCTCCCAAGGTAGGCGTCAATGCCGCAGTGATTTGAGCCGACAAATTAGGAAGACTTTCGTCTACAATTAACAACGGGTTATTGGCTTCCACAGTAGCCGGATTGCCATCGTCGGATGTTAAATTAACAAAACGATTCGGTTGTCCCAAAGCCGTTGTAATTTGGTTTACGGCACCAAAAAGTTGGTTCAATTGAGCCGCACTGGCAGACGGAATAGAAGTAGCCGGAATAGGATTGGTTGGCACGGTGGTAAAGAACGGCACCGAATTTACGTAAGGCAAATTAGCCACGACCCCTTTCGCTCCGTTAGCCGTTAAAGCATCTGTCAGCGCCGTATAAACACTGGCAAAAACAGTAGGATCGGTAATGTCGTTAGCGCCATAGGTAGCCGGGTTCGGGTTTCCTAATTGGTTGACACCCACGCCACCCGATGTAGCATAAGACAACACATCATTATTTCCAATCCACAAGGAGAAAAACGTTGGGTTTTGGGCTACGGCATCGGCAATAATGGACGTGGAAGGTGATGAAGCAAAACGCACAAAGTACGGGTTTGCTTGTCCCGAAGCCACACCGGCTATGTTGCCGTAACCGTTGGCCAACAAGTGAAAACTTTTGGCTCCCGGAACGCCTAAATTGTTGAATGGTCCTGCCAACACATTGGTAATATCGGTGGTTGGAGTGGCACCCGGAAGCGGCACCGGAGACGAGCCGTTAAAAACAAGTCGAACGCCTTGTATAGGAGTTCCGCCTAATAACAATCCTCCGTTGTTGTCATTCATAAGTGGCATGTTGAATGCTCCGCCACCCACGGTAGCAAACTGGTCGGCCAACAATTTAGGGTACGCGTTATTTTGACCGGCAATGAATAATGCCCCATCGGAGAATCCGGCTGTTAAGGAATTTCCAAGGGCCACATATTTAGAGAAATCGGCATCTCCGGCCGAAACAATTACTTCGGGTTCCGGATTAGAATAATCGATTTCGTCTTGTGTACAAGATACCATTGCTATTGAGGCAACGAATATCCATTTGAAATTTTTTATCATGGTTTTTAAAGATTTTATGGGTTAATGGTTAAGGAAGCCAAATACTGTTGACCGATTCTACCGGCTCCTACTACTTGTAGGTAATCGCCGCCGCCAAGGTTAGCTGCGCTCAATTTCAACACCGACTTAATGGCCGGAATTTTATAGGTAATCTGAGCATCAAAAACCGTGATAGCCGGAATCATTCCGTCGGCAAATGAAGACTGCCACAAATATTCGTCGCTCCATCTTCCGTTTACGGCAAAACCAAAGTTTTTAAACAACTTATCATTGACTAAACTGGCTTTTACTCTGTGTTTAGGCGTATTGAATCCGGCGATGAAAGACGGATCTTTGTCCTGATCGAATTCAAATTGAGCGTGGTTGTAATTGATTCCTAATTCAAAATCTTTGTATACTTTTTTAGACAATCCGATACCAAAACCTAAAGAGGTAATATCGGTTGCCGAGTTAGAGTAAACTTGGTATACTCTTCGGTCTCCGTTGGCTAAAGCCGCATACGACAACTGAACGTTTGAATCTGACGAATCTGTTCCCGCTGTACCGTAGTATGGAGAAATTACTCTGGAAGTACTCATGAAATCGTTATACATATTGTAATATCCATTGATATCTACTGCCAAACCATTTTCCAATACGGATTTATACCCTAATTCAAACGCTTTTACTTGCTCCGGTTTTACTAAACTCACACGAGCCACTTCTAAATCGGCCGGGTTTCCTGAAGCGGCGAATGCCTGAACAGACGCTACAGTGTAGGCGTTGGTGTAGGCATTCCCACCCGACATAGTTACAGTTGCCGGTTGTCCTAAGGTATTTTGAGCATTTTGACTTACCGGTAAGGTTTCCACATAACGGGTTAAGTTGTCGGAAGCCGAACCAATCAAAGCGAATGGTCCAAGGTTCAAACCGATGTACAAATCCTGAGTGGTAGGATTACGGAAACCGGTTTGGAATGATGCTCTGAAGTTGTGGTTTTTGTTGGCTCCTGATGAATATACAAATGAAATTCTCGGGGAGAACTGACCGTCGAATAATTCAGACTTATCGTAACGAACCGAACCTGTAAATTTCAATCGGTCATTCATGAATTTTTTCTGCATTTGCACATAGGTACCATATTCATCATACTCGATAACGCCGTCATAATCCGTAAAGATGGTTCCGTCTGAATCCAAGGCATATCTACGGAAAGAACCTCCGATTTGGAACTCCGCAAATTTGATGATATCACGGAAGTTGTAGTTGGCATCGGAGTGATAAATTTTGGAGTTGTCTTTAAATTTAGATCCGGTAGTAAAATCGGCATCTGCTTTAACCGTTTCCAAAGCCGCGTTGAATTCCGGAGTTCCCGGTTGGAATCTCGGTAATCCGCTTGGTGTTAACGGTAGCGGTGTTGGGTTGATGTTGTCATCGGCAAAACCTCGGGCAAACTGAGCGGCTTGAGAAGCATTGAATCCTAAGAAAATTTGCGACTGTAAAAAGGCCGTGGCATAATCGGTAAACCAAGCAGTATTGTCTTTCGCCAAACGGTTGATATTCCATGCCGCAAAACGCATATCGTAAGAATCACCGGCGTCTTCTGTGGTCACATACCCTCTTACAAAGAAATTTTTCCCTTTTACTTCCAACTTGGACTGCTGCATAATGAAGTTCTCCAAACGGTAGCGGTTGGCTCCTTGGTAAATGGTATTTCCAATACCAATTTTATGTGTGGCACTGATTTCGAAATCATTGTCAAAAGGTCGGAAATGTAAAGAGAAATCGGCTTTTACGTTTTCCAACTTATTATCACTTAAGTCTTTTTCAGCATATCCTGTTCTGGATACCTGACCAATATTCGTTAAGAAGGTGGTTACCTCATCCCCGTACGTATTTAAACCGTCATAATTAGGATTGTTAGCATGACCAATCGTTCCTCCGGTAATACTTCTTCTGTCGTCGGCAATCCACTCTGTAGCTCTCATGTAAGTGAAATTGGCTTTAGCCGCAAAATGCTTGGTAAAGGCATGGGCACCTCGTATCCCGAAATCCCAATAATCGTTGGTTCCGGCTACTTCTTGTGTAGTCTGACCGTATTTTACATAAAAACTCAATCCCTGAGTGGTGAATGGGTTTTTGCTGTTCATGAACAAAATTCCGTTGAAAGCATTCGCTCCGTATAACGCAGACGAAGCACCCGGCAATAATTCTACACTGGCTACATCCAATTCAGAAAGTCCGATAAGGTTCCCCAACACAAAGTTCAATGCCGGAGAAGAGTTGTCCATCCCATCAACCAATTGCATAAAACGGTTGTTGGCAACCGTTGCAAATCCGCGGGTATTGATGGATTTGAAATTCAAACTACTGGTATTAAAATGTACCTCTTTAAGGTTTTCTAAACCTTCATAAAAAGTAGGCGATGACGTATTCTTAATTTGTTGTAGCCCCATTCTTTCTACCGTTACCGGAGACTCTAAAATTCTTTCCGGAGTTCGAGAAGCTGAAACTACAATTTCATCAAGTTTTGTTTCTTCATCCGCTAATGATACGGCTACTTTTTGATTATTAGAAGTAACATTTACTTTTTTGGTCCCGAAACCTACACTCGAGATTTCGATTTCAAAAGGCGGTTTTTTTGACGTTGACAAGCTAAAGTTTCCGTCAACATCGGTAACAGTTCCCGCATCATCCCCAAGCACTCTGACATTGGCTCCCGGAATAGGTCCGTTTTTACTGTCTTTTACCGACCCTGAAATCGATGTCTGTGCAAAACTGATGCTGCAAAAAAACAATGAAATGATAAATAAATAAATCTTCATTTGGTTTTAAATTTTGTTGGTTTATGAAGCCAATGTACAAATATTTTTTTTACATTATCAAAAAAGCCGTGCACATTTTAGCAATAATTGATTATTCCTTTTTAATATTATCAAATCTGCAAAATCTTAGTTTTTAAGGTTTTGTTAACTTTTTTAGCGTATTGCTAAAAAAAATACTATGCGCACATACAAAAGACTGCATCTATTACATAAAACTCAATTATTTTTTACAAAAAAAGGCGAGAAAAAATCTCGCCTTATTGTTATAATTTGTTGTAAATTTTTACTCTACCGTCACCGATTTTGCCAAATTTCGAGGTTGATCTACGTTACATCCGCGCATTACAGCGATGTGATAGGACAATAATTGCAACGGAATGGTGGTAATAAGCGGCGATAAGGCATCGGACGTTTCCGGAATTTCAATAATGTGATCGGCCAAATCTTTTACCTGTATATCTCCTTTGGTTACGACGGCAATAATTTTACCGCTTCTCGATTTAATTTCCTGGATGTTACTCACTACTTTATCGTAATGGCCTTGTTTAGGAGCAATCACAACCACCGGCATTTGCTCATCGATAAGTGCTATCGGGCCGTGTTTCATTTCGGCTGCCGGGTAGCCTTCTGCATGAATATATGAGATTTCTTTTAATTTCAAAGCACCTTCCAAAGCTACCGGAAAATTATAACCCCTTCCCAAATACAAACAGTTGCTGGCATCTTTGAACTTCTCAGCTATTTCTTTGGCTTTATCATTGGTTTCCAATGCTTCCTGCACTTTTTCCGGAATCACTTCCAACTCTTGTAAATAACGATGGAAATCAGAATTGGAAAGCGTTCCTTTGGCTTTAGCCAAACGCAAGGCAATCATGGTTAACACGGTAATTTGAGTGGTAAATGCTTTGGTAGAAGCGACTCCGATTTCCGGCCCCGCATGGGTATAGGCTCCGGCGTTTGTTTCTCTGGAAATAGAAGAACCTACCACATTACAAACCCCAAATACAAAAGCGCCTTTTTCTTTAGCCAATTTAATAGCGGCTAAGGTATCGGCGGTTTCACCCGATTGGGATATGGCAATCACGACATCGTCTTGATGGATGATTGGATTGCGATAGCGAAATTCGGAAGCGTACTCTACTTCAACCGGAATACGGGTAAATTCTTCGAATATATATTCGGCGACCAAACCGGCATGCCATGACGTACCACAGGCAATAATGAGGATTCTTTGAGCGTGAAGAAACTTCTCGATATTGTCTTCCACTCCGGCCATTTTAATAATCCCTTCGTTAGCCAACAATCTTCCTCTGTAGGTATCTTTGATTACATTAGGCTGCTCGTAAATTTCTTTGAGCATAAAATGGTCATAACCGCCTTTTTCAATCTGCTCTAAATTCATTTGCAACTCCTGCACATAGGGATCTACCAAAGAGTCATCTTTAATTTTTCTTATCTTAAGCGGTTTGTTGAGCCTCACTATGGCCATCTCTTCATCTTCTAAATAAATAGCATTAGAAGTATACTCAATAAACGGCGAAGCATCGGAAGCTACAAAAAACTCATCTTTTCCAACTCCTATGGCTAGTGGACTTCCCAAACGAGCCACTACAATTTCATCGGGTTTTTCTTTGTCAAAAACGCAAATGGCGTAAGCTCCGACAACTTGGTTCAAAGCAATTTGTACCGCTTTCCCGATTTTTAAATTGTCTTTCTTTTTAACATCTTCAATCAAATTGACCAACACTTCCGTATCGGTATCTGACGTAAAGGTATAGCCTCTTTTGATGAGCTCTTTTTTTAAAGGCTCATAATTTTCTATAATTCCGTTGTGAATAATGACTAAATTCCCGGAATTGGAAACATGGGGGTGAGAGTTGATGTCATTGGGAACACCATGCGTGGCCCAACGTGTGTGACCCATCCCGATGGTGGCCTTAGACGACGCTAAAGCTTTAGATTTTTCCTCCAAATCGGAAACTTTTCCTTTGGTTTTGGAAATACCCAATTCTTTACCGTCAAAAAGCATAATCCCGGCACTGTCATACCCGCGGTATTCCAATCGTTTTAACCCTTTAATTACTATGGGATATGCTTCACGATATCCGATATAGCCAACAATTCCGCACATATTTTTAGATATTATTCAGGTTTTGTGTAATAAATTTCAAGCTTAAGTCTTTTGTCATAATTTTCGTCTCCCACCGGAATATTAGTACCATACAGCACGGTTCCTAACGGACTCAAAACAGACATACTCGGAGCACTGTTGGTATTGGTGTTGGCGGTTCTCAATTTGGAAAACGCAACATTGTTGATGGTTTCCGTAACAGCCAGACCCAATCTTACATTAGTGGAATCCTTGGTAATTAAATTTCTCAAATGGTTGGTAAGACGAATCTTGTAACGCTGGCCTCTACCATTAGTTACTTGTTCTCTTTCGATAATTCCACCGTGAATATACTTATTATTTTTAGGTCTGATGGTATTAGACGTAAAGTCGTACGTATAATCGATTAGCACCTTTTTATTGGTCAAGTCATAGAGGAAAATCCTGTTGGGTTCCACCGGTTTTACTGTTTGCGCCGGATTGCTCATAATGTCTCTGTCGATATAAAAGGTAAGGTTCGCTTCATTAATCATCCATCTGTTTTTGGTAGAACGATCGATTCCGGTATTGTCTACCGCAGGATAACGCAAATCATCTAACTCATCTGAAACCCCGTTTGGTGTATTCACGCGAATGTAAATAGGGTTGCCCTTGGCATCACTTACCGGATTGCCGTTACCGTCTAATTTACGGTCGTATCGATAGGTGTCTGCCTGATTGAAAATGTCGATGACAGCTATCGAACCTTGTCCGCCCTTCAGATAAAGTCTGGAAGCTTCCTGGGCCGAATTAGCCGCTGCCAAATAATTGGCATTTTCATTGGAGTTGTTCAGCAAACTCACCGTATTGCCGTTTAAGGTCAGCACCATGTTTTTGTTTACCCTCTGATAAGTCGTTGTCCCATTGGTGGTGGTGGCTTTATCTTCATTGTAGTAAATGGTTATGGAACCCCCTTTGAAATTAATCATAGCCATATTTCCCGGGTTCCCGAGACTTTCTGTTTTGAAATACAACCCTCTGAAATAATTTTTAAATACGCTGTTGTTGGCCAATTGTCCGCTTGGGGCATTCAAAATTAAATCGGTAAAAACTTGCTTGTTCAAATGCAAACGCATGGACGGAACCGAACGGGTTTCTACTTCCTCACCATCTTCGTTAAGAGCCGTGGTTTTGTGTTCTCTTTTATCAAAAAAGAAAGCCGTATTTTCATGACCGTCTGCATTATTCCCGGTTAAAGGGGCATCGTTCAACAAAACAGGAACTTTATAACTGTCGATTTCAGCATCTTTATCAGTGTAAAAAAGCTGTTGCCCTGTAAATGATTGGTCCGGATCCAAATCTCGTAAGTAGAAATTGGATTGATAAATACTTAATTTGAATTTGGACTCGCTAATCCCGTAGATAGAATCCAATTTATACACTTTGTTGTCATTCTCATCTAAATCGGACTGTAAAGTGCTGAAATAGGGAATGTTGAGAATAACACTGTCAATTTTGGTCGGCTCCGTATCGTATTCATCCGGATCGGTATTGTTAAACGTCGGAACTGAGGTTGGCAACTCCACTTGTGTCACAAAATTAGCCTGAGTGGTTCCGTAGACCGGATTGTCGTAAAATCCTAACGGGTTTATCGGTAAATTGTTGGACGCTATCGGCCCTAATTTCTGATTGTAAGATTGAATTCCGATATCGGTATATTTGACAAATCCGAAATGATCATCCCCTACAATATCGGTACCTAATTCATTAAAATCTTTGTCGCATGAAGCCAACAATATAACGGCCGTAAGCCCGAAAAAACCTTGAAGTAAATATGATTTTTTAAACATAAATCTGATAATAATTTTTTTTAAGGAAGCATCTCTTTGTAAAAGGCAGTGTATGCTTCGGCAAATTTCTCTTTCGGGGTGAAAGGTAAAAAAGGTTTTCCTGAAGATTCTATAAATTTTGTTAAACTTGAAGAGACCTGATTGGAGGCAATGATGACCGCATCAGAGTGCATCACGGCGGATTTAATCAGATTCTCATAGTTAGGTACTTGTAAATCTTGTACGGCCTCTTCCGGGATGTTATCAAACTTCACTTTATTAATCATTTCGGGGTCAAGTGTACCGTCGAAAGACTGACTGTAAACCGAAGTCACAATTTTAGTATCCGAAAACAAGGCCTCATGCTTGTAATAATGTTTCATATATACCGGGAGTAATCCCGCCATCCAGCCGTGTACGTGAATGATATCGGGAACCCAATTTAATTTTTTCACGGTTTCCACCACGCCTTTGGCAAAGAAAATAGCTCTTTCGTCGTTATCCGGGTACAAAATGCCGTCTTCATCACTAAACGTGGCTTTTCTTTTAAAATACTCATCGTTATCAATAAAATAAACCTGTATTCTTTCTTTCGGAATGGAAGCTACTTTGATAATCAGCGGCATATCTAAATCATTTACCACCAAATTCATCCCGGACAATCGTATTACCTCGTGCAATTGATGTCTTCTCTCATTGATATTTCCGTATCGCGGCATAAAAATTCGAATCTGTCCTCCTTGGTCATTCACCATTTTCGGAACATCATACGACATTAAAGAAACCTCATTTTCGGCCAAATAAGGCACCACTTCAGATGATACATACAATATCCTCTTATCTTCCATAATTTATTTTACTTTTTGTATTGGCAATAAAAAACAGGCAAAAGTACAAAAATTTATGCAGTTATTTATGAAAATAGTAAGTTTGCAACTCATTTACCAAAGCCAATGCTCATTTTTAACAATCAAAGAGAATTAACAGCGTATTTAGCTTCTGTTTCTCAAAATAAAGCTACCGTTGGTTTTGTGCCTACCATGGGTGCTTTGCATCAAGGGCACTTGTCTTTGTTGCAGGAATCTGTTGCCCGGAATCCTATTACTGTAATCAGCATTTTTGTCAATCCTACCCAGTTTAACAACCCGGATGACTTGGCCAAATACCCGCGTACTTTAGAGGCTGATATTGCCAAAATCAAAACCGTTTCCGATGCTATTATTGTTTATGCCCCCAGTGTGGACGACATCTATAAAGGACATCCTTTTTCGGAGCATTTTGATTTTGACGGTTTGGAACACCAAATGGAAGGGCAATTTCGCCCCGGCCATTTTGACGGTGTCGGCACCATCGTAAAACGCCTTTTTGAAATTGTGAAACCCAACTTTGCGTATTTTGGCGAAAAAGATTTTCAGCAATTACAAATTGTTAGAAAGATGACCGAAAAAGAAAAGCTGCCGGTTACCATTATTGGCTGCCCGATTTTCAGGGAACCCAACGGATTGGCCATGAGCTCTCGCAATGAAAGACTGACCGAAGCCGAAAGAGCCGAAGCTGCCATCATCTACAAAACGATGACAGAAGCCAAAAAAAGGTTTGCCACCCAATCGGCCGTAGCAGTTACCCAATGGGTAAAAAAAGTATTTGCCAAACACCCGAAATTCACTCTCGAGTATTTTCAAATAGCGGATGAAGCAGCCTTGTTGCCCTGTATTCGAAAAAATAAAACTAAAAAATACCGCGCCTTTATTGCGGTTTTTGTCAACAACGTCCGATTGATTGACACCATTTCACTAAATTAATTTACCTTTGCCCCATGCAAATTGAAATTGTAAAATCGAAAATTCATCGCGTTAAAGTTACGGGAGCCGATTTAAATTATATCGGCAGCATTACTATTGACGAAACCTTGATGGATGCCGCTAATCTTATTGAAGGCGAGAAAGTATCTATTGTAAACATCAACAACGGCGAGCGTTTTGATACTTATGTCATCAAAGGAATTAAAAATTCCGGGGATATTACCTTAAACGGTCCGGCGGCCCGAAGAGTACAAAAAGGCGACATTATTATCATTATGTCGTATGCTTTGATGGATTTTGAAAAAGCCAAAACCTTCAAACCTTGGTTGGTCTTCCCGAATGAACTCGATAATTCACTCACCTAATCCTTGAAAAAACAAATTGGTAAATGGCTGGCGATTTTTATTCCTCTTTTGATAGGAATCGGAATCATATATTATCAATATACCACGCTAAAACCACACGAAATTGACAACATCAAACAAAGCCTTCAAAAGGCCGACTATTCGTATATCTTGTTGTCGCTGGCTATTGCCTGTGTCGGGTATTGGTCACGGGCTTATCGTTGGAAATTTGCACTGAATCACATGGGATACCAAACCCATTTTCACAATAATTTTTTTACGGTAAGTGTGTCTTACTTGGTCAATCTTACCGTGCCGCGTTCGGGCGAAATTTCACGAGCCGCCTTGCTCAAAAAGTATGAAGATGTGCCGTTTGACAAAGCTTTCGGGACTATAGTGGCCGAACGTATGGTCGATTTAGCCATTTTCTTTCTGTTTGTGTGTCTCGGCTTTATTTCGCAATTTGATAAGATTTATCAGTTTCTGTTAAGCCGCAATGTGTCCCTGCAAGTTATGATTTACTACGGAGTAGCAGCCGTAATACTTGGTTTGATTTTTTTACTGATTTGGATCTATGCGGAATGGCCTGTTTTAGTCAAACTCAAAAAAAAGCTTTCGGGTTTAACCGAAGGGATGGCCACCATTTTCAGGATGAAAAATAAATGGAAATATCTTTTCCATTCCTTTTTTATTTGGATGAGCTACTTAAGTATGTTTTATGTGGCCGTTTTTGCGTTACCCGAAACCGCCACCATTAGTTTTGACATCGTTATTATGGGCTTTATATTCGGGAGCTTGGCGGTAGGTTTTTCGAATGGCGGTTTGGGTGCTTATCCATTTTCCATTGCTTTAATTTTCTCGCTTTACGGTATTTCCAATGATGTAGGCACGGCTTTCGGCTGGTTGGTTTGGACCTCTCAAACAATACTTACCATCGTTTTGGGACTGATTTCTTATGTTTTACTGCCGGTTTTCAACAGCAAAAAATAATTTACTATATTGCTGCTTGTTAAAGCAACCCTTACTGTTAACCAAAACGAAATCCAATGAAAAAATTGATACTTTTTTTGCTGCTTGTTGGTTCGGGCTCACTACTGGCTCAACGAACAATCACCGACACCATAACGTCTCAAAAACTCAATGAAGACCGCGAAATCAAAATCGGGTTGCCGCCCTCCTATGATAAAAACAAATCCCAAAAATACCCGCTGCTTATCCTTTTTGACGGCGACTTTCTTTTTGATGCCTTTCAGGGCGCACTGAGTTATGGTTATTATTGGGATGATTTACCGGAGGTGATAATTGTAGGCATCAGTCAAAACAAAAACAACGAACGCGAAACCGATTGTACCGTTGATGAAACCACCGGTTTACCCTCGGAAAAAGGAGCCGATTTTTTTGAATTTATCGGCATGGAATTGATTCCGAGTATCCAGAAAAATTTCCGCGCAGCACCATTTCGAATAGCGGCCGGTTTAGATACCACTGCCGGTTTTTTGAACTGCTATTTGTATAAAGACCAGCCCATTTTCAATGCCTTTATTTCGATGAGTCCGGAACTCCCGACCGGCATGGAAGAGCAAATTCCGGAACGCTTGGCAGCCGTGCAACAAACTACTTTTTACTACCATTGCACCGCCGACGGCGATATGAAAAAAATGAGAACCCGTATCCAGGCAATGGACGCGGAGATTAAAAAAATCAATAATCCGAAGCTCAATTATGTATACGAAGAATTCAAAGGCGCTTCGCATTATTCGTTAGTACTACATGCCATTCCGAGTGCTTTGTATCAGATTTTTTCAGTGTACCAACCGATTTCAACGGCCGAGTTCCAAGAAAAAATTGCCGTATTGCCTTCAGGTTATGTCAAGTATTTAACTGATAAATACGATATGCTTGAAAAAGTATTGGGCTTAAAATTGCAAATCAGAATCAACGATTTCAAAGCCATTGAAGCCGCTATTTTGAAAAACAAAGCCTATCCGGAATTTGACCAACTGTCACAATTAGCTCGGAAAAATTATCCGAAATCGATGTTGGCCGATTATCATTTAGCGCAGCTGTATGAAAAAACAGGAGACTTAAAAAGAGCCATCAAAAGTTACCAAACGGCCTTTCAAAAAGAGGAAATCGGCGATTTAACCAAAGACATGATGCTCGAAAGAGCCGATGCGCTCAAAGGAGCCGCTAAAGCCAAAGCGGAAGAACCTGTAGAAGAAGTACCGGCAACCGATGCGCCGGCAGAAACACCAACAGAAACTCCTGTTGAAGAGAAAAAATCAGAATAATAGTAAAATGTCCAAACTCAAAACCACCTTTTTTTGCCAAAATTGCGGAACCCAATACGCCAAATGGCAAGGGCAATGCAATGCCTGTAAAGAATGGAATACCATAGCCGAAGAAATTATTCAGAAAGAAGAAAAATCGAGTTGGAAACCAGCGAGTACCGAAATCAAGCGCGTTTCGAAGCCTCTAAAAATTAAGGAAATCGATTCGACACAGGAAGTCCGCATGGACACTACCGATGGCGAATTAAACCGCGTATTGGGCGGTGGCATTGTACCCGGTTCCTTAATATTATTGGGCGGCGAACCCGGTATTGGCAAGAGCACGTTGCTGTTACAAATTTCTTTAAAGCTTCCTTACAAAACACTCTATGTTTCGGGTGAGGAAAGTCAGAAACAAATCAAAATGCGTGCAGAACGCATCAATCCCAACAGTGAAAATTGCTTGATTTTAACCGAAACCAAGACCCAAAACATCTTTCGGCACATCGTTGAAACCGAACCCGATATTGTCATTATCGATTCGATTCAAACCTTACATACCGATTCTATCGAATCCACCGCCGGCAGTATTTCTCAAATTCGGGAAACCACGGCCGAGCTGATTAAGTTTGCCAAAGAAACCAATATTCCGGTGATTCTGATTGGTCACATTACCAAAGACGGCAACATCGCCGGACCCAAAATTTTAGAGCACATGGTGGATACCGTTCTACAATTCGAAGGCGATCGAAATCATGTGTACCGCATTTTGCGCTCGCTCAAAAACCGATTTGGCTCTACCGCCGAATTGGGCATCTACGAAATGCAGGGTTCGGGTTTACGAGAAGTTTCCAATCCTTCGGAAATACTAATTTCACACCGCGAAGAAGAATTATCGGGCACGGCCATTGCCTCAACGCTCGAAGGCATGCGCCCACTCATGATTGAAATCCAAGCCTTGGTTTCAACCGCCGTTTATGGTACACCACAAAGAAGTACAACAGGTTATAATGCCAAAAGATTGAACATGATTTTAGCCGTTTTGGAAAAACGCGCCGGTTTCCGATTGGGCACCAAAGATGTTTTCCTGAATGTCACGGGCGGAATTTCAGTTGATGATCCGGCGATTGATTTAGCCGTGGTAGCTGCCATTTTATCGTCTAACGAAGATATCGCTGTAGGCAAAGATGTTTGCTTTGCGGGCGAAGTCGGTTTGTCGGGTGAAATTCGCCCCGTGAATCGGGTAGAGCAGCGAATTCAAGAGGCCGAAAAACTAGGTTTTTCTACCATATTTGTTTCCAAATACAACAAAATAGCAATTAAAAATCCTTTGATTAAAATTGTTTTAGTGTCTAAGATTGAAGAAGTGGTCGAGCAGTTGTTTGGCTAAATTATAGTCAATCAGCACAATAAAGTTTGCTTAAAACCGTTTTTACTGTTAACCCTTTTGCGTATGAAAATCCAAAATCTACTTATCCTCTGTTTTCTTTTTTTGATAACCTCGTGTTCACAAAACACGGTTTACAGTCGGTTTGACACCTTAGACGAAAGCCATCAATGGGCACAAACCAATACAAAATCATATGATTTTACCATTGATGACGAAGCGGCACACTACAATGTGCTTTTTAAATTCAGTCATGTATACGGCTATCCCATGACATCCGTTCCGCTTCATTTCAGCTTCAAAAAACCCGACGGAAAGACGGAAGATTTCACTTTTGATTTGGTGTTGAAAGATTCGGAAGGCCAAGAGTTAGGCGACTGTGTTGGCGACATTTGCGATTTGGATTCGATGGTTAAAGAGAACCTAAAACTCTCCAAAGGCAAATACACAGTGACGGTTTCGCATCGCTATGATGGACCGTATTTGCCTAATATACTGGGTGTCGGATTGGAAATCACAAAATCGGAGCCATGAAAATCAAAAGACAAAAAGTAAAACTGTTTTTGAGTATCCTCGGAGCGTTGGTACTGCTGGGCGTGGTGTTGCTTTTTGTGTTTCGAGATACCCTTTTAGAGCAAGTCATTCACCGAATAGACACTAAAATGGAACGCGAGTACCAATGCCGTTTCAAAATAGCCAAAGCCGAATTTAAAGGGTTGACACAATTGGAGTTCCATCAACTTTCCTTGGTTCCGAAAGAGGCAGACACCCTTGTTCGAATCAATGAATTAAAAACCAGTGTCAACTTTTGGAAGCTACTCGTGGGTGATATTCAATTGGGGCAACTCGAAATCAACAAGGGCTACATCCAATTGGTTAAAACCAAAAACGGCAGCAACTATGAGGCTTTCCTACGTTCCAAAAAAGAAAAAAAAGAAAACACTGAGGTCAACTATGCCAAACTTTTACACAAAATTACCTCCAAATTGTTCGATTTAGTTCCGACCGACATGCGTGTGACCGGTTTTGCCTGTAAGCTGAATGATAACGGGAATAAAGTGGTTTTTGATTTTAGCGAATTGGCTTTAGCGGACAAAAAACTCAACACGTTAATACAAGTATCATCAAATGATTTTTCGCAAGAATGGGCCGTAACCGGATTTGCCGACCCTCGGGACCGCAAAGCCGATTTGCAATTTTTCAACCCTAAAAACGACACCATACAACTCCCGTATTTGGATAAAAAATTCCATCTCAAAACCGGGTTTACATCCATCCGTTTTAATGTAGAAAAGGTAGCGATGGAAAGCGGTGAACTGCACATCGACGGCTATTCTTCCATTCAAGGCTTGCGAATAAATCATCCTAAAGTGGCTAAGAAAGATGTGATTATTCAAAAAGCCCGTTTTGACTATCGTTTTTTAATCGGCTCCCGATTTTTGGCTTTGGACAGTACCTCAACCATGCAGTTGAACCGGATTGCATGCCATCCCTATATCGCTTACACGAATGAAACCGATAAAGTGTATGCCCTAAAACTGAAAATTCCGAAAATGAAAGCTCAGGACTTTATCGAATCGTTACCCAATGGGTTATTCCGCCATTTTCAGGGAATGGAAGCCAGCGGAAATTTTAGTTATGCGCTTCATTTTGAATACAACAACCACAAGCCGAACGCTATCATTTTTGACAGCAAACTACAACCCGAAGGGCTTAAAATCACTAAATACGGCGAAGCCGATTTGAATAAAATTAACCATGAGTTTACCTACCGCGCCATCGATAAAGGTGTGCCACAAAGACCGATTATCGTGGGCACCTCTAATCCGAACTACACGCCGCTAGATCAAATTTCTCCTTATTTGCAGAAATGTGTGTTGACGAGTGAAGACCCCTCTTTTTTCAGCCATCGTGGGTTTATCAATGAAGCCTTCAAACAATCAATCGCCAAAAACATTCGTACCAAAAAATTTGCTCGCGGCGCCAGTACCATCAGCATGCAATTGGTTAAAAATGTCTTTCTGACCCGAGAGAAAACCCTCTCGCGCAAGCTTGAAGAAATATTGTTGGTTTATATTTTGGAAAATAATCGAATTGTCAGCAAAGAGCGGATGCTCGAAGTGTATTTTAACATTATCGAATGGGGACCCGATATTTATGGGATTGGCGAAGCCTCTCGTTTTTATTTCAACAAACTTCCGCAAGATTTAAACGTAAATCAATGTTTGTTTTTAGCGGGTATTATCCCGAAACCTAAAGGCTTTATGTCGCGTTTGGAAAACAGTGAAACATTCAAACCTTATGCCCAACAACACAATGATTTCTTGATGCGACTGATGTTTAAAAGAAATCTTATTACTGCTAACGACACGGTGGGCAACTTTGCTTTGGATATTTCCGGACCGGCCAAAATGTACCTTAAACAAAAGCCAATCAACAATACGGCAAATGATAGTTTGAGTTTGGAGGAGTTTGATTTTTAAATTTTTTAAATTTAATTGATTGAATTTTATAACTTTACGAAAAATCGATTCGTATGAAAAAAACAATACTCTTCATCAACCTTTTGTTATCCGTTTTCGGATGGAGTCAATCTATAGCCTTGCAAAGTTTCGCCACGGGTTTTACGGCTCCGATTGAAATTACACACCCGGTAAACGACAGTCGGTTGTTTGTAGTACAACAAGGTGGTCTTATCCGAATTGTAAACCCTAACGGAACAGTAAACGCCACGCCTTTTTTAAGTTTGGGAACCAGTGTAATCGTATCCGGAGGTGAAAGAGGTTTGTTGGGATTGGCTTTTCACCCTAACTATGCTACAAATGGGTATTTTTATGTCAATTATACCCGAGCGGGCGACGGGGCGACAGTGATTGCCCGCTACTCGGTTTCGGCTGACCCTAATGTAGCCAATGCTTCGAGCGGCACGGTTTTATTGACGGTTTCACAACCTTTTAGCAATCATAACGGCGGCTCCATCAAGTTTGGCCCCGATGGTTATTTGTATATCGGTATGGGAGATGGCGGCAGTGGTGGCGACCCGGGCAACAGAGCCCAAAACATTACCGAGAATTTGGGGAAGATGCTACGCATCGATGTCGACTCGGCTTCCCCTTATGGTATTCCGCCTGCCAATCCTTATGTTGGGGTTACCGGAAATGACGAAATTTGGGCTATCGGGATGCGTAACCCGTGGAAATTTTCGTTTAACCGATTGAATGGTGATTTGTGGATTGCCGATGTCGGCCAGAATGCCATTGAAGAAATTAATAAAATCACCAGTCCGTTACCGAATACCGGCTTGAACTTTGGCTGGCGTTGTTACGAAGGCAATGTAGCCTACAACAATACCGGAAGTTGCCCAACCTATGCCAATACAGTTGCACCTGTAGCTGTTTATCTTCATGGTTCCACCAGCAGATGTTCGGTAACCGGAGGCTATTTTTACACCGGCTCGACCTATCCTAATTTTTCAGGGAAATACTTTTTTGCCGATTACTGTACCGGAGAAATTGGTTGGGTTGACAATAGCGGCACGATTACCTGGAATTACGATGGCCCGGGATTGATTACCACTTTCGGAGAAGACAAAGACGGCGAGTTGTATGTGGCGATGGGTAATGTAATTTACAAATTGACTGACACATCATTGGCGGCAACCGACTTTGAGCAAAACGGTATCCGTTTGTATCCGAACCCGGCTAAAACCGAATTATCGATGACCAACAATAACAACCTCGACTTAAAATCGTTTACCATTACCGACCTCAGCGGAAAGGTGGTACTGCAACAAACGTTGTCAACCATGCCGATATACACAATTAACGTCGCTGCTATCACCAAAGGATTGTATTTGGCCGTGGTTGAAACACAAAGCGGGGAACGCCTGACTACTAAAGTGGCTATTGAATAAATTATGGGGCCGGATCAGGGTAAATCGATTGGATTCGGTTGATTTCGGCAATAATTTCAGGCGATAATGTTACGTCAAAAGCCGCTATGTTTTCTTCCAATTGCGGAATCGTTGTGGCTCCGATGATGGTCGACATCACAAACTCTTGTTGGTGGATAAAAGCCAACGCCATTTGCGTTAAGGTTAGTCCGTTAGCCAAGGCCAATTCCTGATACAATTTGGTGGCTTGATGGCAGTTTTCATTGCTGTAGCGCTTAAACTGCGGAAATAAGCCTAGGCGAGAATCGGGTAAAATACCGTTTAAATGCTTTCCGGTCAGATAACTGAAAGCTAACGGTGAATAGGCCATCAGCCCAACATTTTCGCGCATACACATTTCCGACAAGCCTACTTCAAACAATCGATTTAACAATGAGTAGGGATTTTGAATGGTTACAATACGGGGCAAACCGTGTTTTTCACTTTCAAGTAAAAATTTCATTACGCCATACGGGTTTTCGTTCGAAACCCCGATGTGTTTGATTTTACCTTCTTTAATTAAACTGTCAAATGTCGTGAGTACTTCAAAAAAGTTATCCTGCCATTGGGTATCCAAATGCGCTACGCCACGTTGACCGAACATATTCATCACGCGCTCAGGCCAGTGCATTTGATATAAATCGATATAGTCTGTTTGCAGATTTTTCAAACTATTGTCCACTGCCTGCCCGATACTTTTTTTGGAAAAATCAAGCGGTTGTCTGATATACCCCAAACCGCGATTCGGTCCGGCTATTTTGGTAGCAATCACCAATGTATCTCGCTTACCCGATTTTTTCAACCAGGTTCCGATGTATTTTTCGGTTAGTCCTACCGTGGCTTCGCGTGCCGCCACCGGATACATTTCCGCAGTATCAATAAAATTAATGCCTTTGGCGATGGCTACATCCAGTTGGTCGTGGGCATCCTTCTCCGAATTTTGTTCTCCGAAAGTCATGGTGCCTAAACATACTTTACTGATTTTGATGTCGGTATTGGGTATCGTAGTGTAATTCATTGGTACTGCTTTTTTGCTGCGCAAAAGTAAAATAATCCTATTATTTATGGGGATTGGTTAACACATTTTTTGGAGTCGTTGACAGAAAAAAAGGTTCTAAGCCGAAACTTAGAACCTTAGTCACATAGCACCTTAGTGCCTTTGTCTTAAAACTCATTCAACATTTTAGTAATCTCATCGAGTTTTGGTGTTAAAATAATTTCGATTCTTCGGTTTTTGGCTTTGCCTTCCGGTGTATCATTACTCATCAAAGGAGCATATTCTCCTCTACCCGCTGCAGTTAAATTTTTCTTTTGAATACCGGCATTTTCGCTCAAAATATTCACTATGGCTGTAGCTCTTTTAGTCGATAAATCCCAGTTGTTTTCTATGCCGCCGCCTATTGCTCCGTAAATTTTATCATTGTCGGTATGGCCTTCAATCAACACAGTGATATCAGGATTCTGAGCCAGCACTTTCCCAACTTCTACTACCGCTTTACGTCCTTCGGTCCCTACCGCCCAACTACCGGTTTGGAACAACAATTTGTTTTCCATGGAAACATAAACCTTCCCGTTCTTTTGCTCAATGGTTAACCCTTTTCCTTCAAAGGCGTTAAGCGCTTTAGACAACGTTTCTTTGAGCTTTTTCATACTGGCGTCTTTGGCCGCAATCATCGATTCCAGCTCGTTCAAGCGTTTGGTACTGGCTGCAAGCTCATCGCGCAACTTATTGAGTCGGTCTTGCTCGGCCGCCATCGCTTTTTCTTTGGCTTCCAATTGTGCCAACAACTCTCTGTTCTTGGTCATATTGGTTTGCAGCGCCTCGTTGCTGTTTTTCTCTAAAGCGGCATACGACTCTTGCAAGGCTTTTAAATTGTTGGCTGTTGCGGTACAATCGGCTTGTAATTTATCGCGATCGGCTTTGAGTTTGGTTAATTCGGCCGTTAGGGATTTGTTTACCGAATCGAATTCGGCGTTGGCTTTGTGTAATTCCTCTACCTCATCGGCTAAGGAGCGATTTTCCTTTTTTAAATCGGTGTACTTATTTTCCAAATCGTTATAAATCTTTTTGGAAACACAAGAGGTCATCAATCCTAAAACGGCTAAGCCTAACACTATTCTTTTTATCATGCTGTTTGTTATTATGGGGTTATTTTTTAATCAATTTCTACCAAAACCGGACAATGGTCCGAATGTTTGGCTTCGGGTAAAATTACCGCTCGAGTTAGTCGGTCTTTTAGGGTTTCCGTGGCCAAGCAATAATCAATACGCCACCCTTTATTATTGGCGCGGGCATTGGCGCGGTAACTCCACCAACTGTAATGATGCGGTTCTTTGTTAAAAAAGCGGAAGGTATCGATAAATCCGTTTTTGATAAATTTATCCAACCAAGCACGTTCTTCGGGTAAAAACCCTGATACCGTTTTATTTCTTACCGGATCATGAATATCGATAGCTTCGTGACAAATATTGTAATCACCACAAATAATCAGATTCGGAATTTCTTTCTTTAAGTGATTTACATAGGTATAAAAATCATCCATGTACTGAAATTTATGGTCTAACCGGTCGATATTAGTTCCCGAAGGCAAGTACAAACTCATCACCGAAAAGTTGTCAAAATCCAAACGCAGGTTTCGGCCTTCAAAATCCATATAGTCAATGCCGGTGCCGAAAACCACCTGATTGGGTTTCACTTTAGACAAAACCGCCACACCGCTGTATCCTTTTTTTTGAGCCGGAAACCAGTAATGATAGGGATAGCCGGAAAGCTCCACATCAAGGAGCGGAATTTGATCTTCGGTAGCTTTAATTTCCTGCAGGCAAATGATATCGGGATTGGCTTGTTGCAACCAACTCAAAAAACCTTTGGCGATAGCTGCTCTGATGCCGTTAACATTATAAGAAATGATTCGCATTCTATTAGGTCTTAGTTTTTTCAAAAGTAATAAAATCGGAACTATTTGAAACCTAAAAAACCATAATAAAAAATTAAAGTTTCACGGGCAATTTGTGCTTTTTACTCGAGCTATTTCATCAGAATTGTTATCTTTGTTTCTTACTCAAAAACGAACGGCATACATGGGTTTAGTTACTGCTAAAGAAGTTGCAAAGGCAATCAAAGCTGATAAATACGGGGTTTTCGGAACTTTTTGCGGCTGGTTACTAATGAAAGCTTTAAAGATTTCGACCTTAAACAAAATATACGACCGCAACAAACATTTGAGCGAAGTAGAATTTTTGAACGCCATCTTAGACGAATTTCAAATTAAGTTTGAAATTCCCGAAGAAGATTTAAAACGTTTACCCAAAGAAGGACCCTACATCACCATATCCAATCATCCGCTGGGCGGCATTGACGGCATCTTACTATTAAAGTTAATGTTAGAGCGCGAGCCAAATTTTAAAATCATCGCCAATTTTTTGTTGCATCGCATCGAACCGATGAAACCCTACATTATGCCGGTAAACCCTTTTGAGAATCACAAAGATGCCAAATCGAGTGTCATCGGAATTAAAGAAACCTTACGTCATTTGAGCGACGGTAAGCCCTTGGGCATGTTTCCTGCCGGAGAAGTGTCGACCTACAAAGACGGTCAATTGGTCGTTGATAAAGATTGGGAAGAAGGCGCTATTAAGGTTATTCGAAAAGCGCAGGTGCCGGTGGTTCCGATTTATTTTCATGCTAAAAACAGTCGTTTCTTTTACTTTTTATCCAAAATCAACCCTACCTTACGCACCGCCAAATTACCGTCGGAACTCTTAACGCAAAAAGATCGCGTGATTAAAGTGCGTATCGGAAAACCCATTTCGGTAGCCGAGCAAAACGAACACAAAACCATCGAAGAATACTCCGAATTTTTACGTCGCAAAACCTATATGTTGGCCAATTCCTTCAATGAAGAATCGAAATTGCTGAGTTCTCAAAATTTGAATCTGAATTTAAAAACCCCAAAGAGTCCGAAACAAATTGTAAAACCGGCCAACCACGATAAAATTTTAGAAGAAATTGAAGTATTACAGGAAGGCGACTACCGATTATTGCAAAGCAAAAATTACAGTGTTTTTTTGGTGACTGCCGATAAAATTCCGAACATACTCCACGAAATCGGTCGCCTGCGCGAAATCACTTTCCGTGCGGTTGGTGAAGGCACTAATGAATCCATCGACCTGGACCAATACGACAACTATTACCATCACATGTTTTTGTGGGACGATGAGAGCCAGCAAATTGCCGGTGCTTACCGTATGGGATTGGGTTCTGAAATTTTTGCCAAATTCGGCATTGATGGTTTTTACCTACACGATTTATTCCGCTTTGAACCCGAATTGTACGATATGATGTCAAAATCTATCGAAATGGGACGCGCCTTTATTGTCAACGAATACCAGCAAAAACCCATGCCTTTGTTTTTGTTGTGGAAAGGGATTGTGCATACCACCTTGCGTTATCCGGAGCACAAATATTTGATTGGCGGCGTAAGTATCAGCAATCAATTTACCGAGTTTTCGAAGTCGTTGATGATTGAGTTTATGAAGTCGCATTATTACGACCCGTATGTGGCGCAATACATTCATCCGAAAAAAGAATTTAAAGTAAAACTCAAAGACGCCGATAAGGATTTTGTATTCAACGAAACGGAGGCCGATTTGAATAAGTTTGATAAAATCATAGACGAAGTCGAGCCGGGCACCTTACGCTTACCGGTATTGATTAAAAAATACATCAAACAAAATGCCCGCGTGGTTGCTTTTAATGTCGATCCGCTGTTTAATAACGCGGTGGACGGGTTAATGTACATTCGTATTGCCGACTTACCCGAGAGTACCGTAAAACCGGTCATGGAAGAGTTTCAGGCCGAGCTGGAGCGAAAAGAAAAAAATTACAAATAAAAAAAGCCTGCTTTTCAGCAGGCTTTTTGGTATAGTGAAAAGTAATTATTCATTACCGATTTCGTTAATCTCAGCGCCTTCCGCTTTCGGATCCGGACCGTATTGGTTTTCACCTTGTTGTCCTTCGGTAAAGAAAAGAACCAACAACCAAATCGCACCAACTAACGGAATTAAAACGATGAAATAAAACCATCCGCTTTTACCCACATCGTGTAATCGTCTTACGGCTACTGCCAAACCCGGAATAAATGTCGCTAAGGCAACCGCGGCATACAAGTATCCGTAAGGCAGTGGTGAAAAATTAAGCCCTAATGCGCCATCCAACACGGTAGCAACAATTAACACAATCAGGTTCATCAGTACGAAATACCAATACTCCGAACGACGGGCGCGTCCATTGAAATTCGCATAATTTTCAAATACTACTTTTTTGTACCATTTAATCATAATTATAAAGTTTTTTAGGCCTCATCGTATCGAATCGGCATGGTTAGTTATTCCAAAAATAAAAAAAATCTGTAAGGAAAAACATTTTACCGAAAAATCCTTACTACTTCCAAATGGATTCCTTGAGGATTTCTTGAAAAGAGTGCTGCTGTACAAAAAGAAAAAGCCTGATGGCATGGTATACTCCTAAAAAAATCGCCAATCCGTAGGCCGTTTTACGATGATACAAGTATTGGTTAAAATAGTCCTTTCGGGTTTTAATTTCAACCGCTAATAAAACGATGGTAAACAAACAGAAAAACACCACGACCGGTCCCAGAATGTGGTAGGTAATGCTTTCGGCTATATTCCCTTCATAAAAACTGACTATGGATTTGGTAATCCCGCACGACGGACAAGGAAATCCCGTGACCACTTTAATCGGGCATAACGACTGATCGTCTTTGAGGTGATTGTCGCCGTTATTGAGCATTAAAAAAAACGGTACTATCAGTGTAATCGAGGCACCAATAATACCGTAAACTTTATATTTTATGCTGTTTTCTATCGGTACAATCTGTTAATATCACCTTGTACAATCATCGCGGCAGCAATGGGGAAAAACAAGCCTAAAATGATTAACAAAGTGGATTGGTCTTTTTGAAGTTCTCCGGTGATTTTATACACCTTCGGCAAACCTTCTTTGCCTACGATATAGTAGAAATACACGTGAATCGGCAAACAACATCCTGAAAAAACGGCCAAAGGCGTGGATATGATTTCTCTTTCGGCTACCGCATTCAATACCTCGGCTACTTTAATATTCCAATAAATCAGATACAATCCGCAGGTTAAAAAGCTGAAAAGCAATACCAAAATCGGATCGGTTTTAAACACCGGAATGTTTTTAGGGGTATTCCAGTCTTCATTAGGATGGTTGATAACTTCCATGATGTTTTAAATTGGTTAGGTAGTGCTAAAATATAAAATTTTATAAGAAACTACTATCACTAGGCTCCCAAAGCTCAATTTTATTTCCTTCGGGATCCAATATCCAACCAAACTTGCCGTAATCATAACGTTCCATTTCGCCAACAATCGTAACGCCTTCAGCACGCAAAACCTCTAACAAAGCTTCCAAATCATGAACTCTGAAATTCATCATAAAGGGTTTTTCGCTGGGTGCAAAATAGTTTGTTTTGGTTTCAAAGGGCGACCATTGTGTGGAGCAATCATTACCGTCGGCATCTTTCCACCAAAACGTCCAACCGTATTGATCGGTGGGTATTCCCAAATGATTTTTATACCATTCTTTAACCGCATTCGGGTCTTCGCATTTAAAGAAAAAGCCCCCTAAACCGGTCACTCTTTTTATAGGTTTATCGCTCATATTTTTGTTTGATTTTATCCACTATAGTTTGTGCCAGCTTTTGATGGCTTTCATAGGTCCATCCTGCAATATGCGGCGTTAGTAAAACATTTTCGGCTTGCAATAAGTATTCAAATGCCGCTGGCTTTTCGGCATCCAAAAATAAATTTTCAAAAGATACCTTTTCGTATTCCAACACATCCAATCCGGCACCGAGAATTTTACCCGATTCTAGCCCCGCTACCAAATCATCGGTAATTGCATTTTTGCCCCGTGACGTATTAATGAGCCAAAACGGTTTGGCAAACGCGTTGATAAATTCGGCATTCACCATTTTATCGGTTTCCGGAGTCCAGGGAATGTGTAAACTCAATACATCGGCCTTTTCTTGTAACTCTGATAAAGCTACTTGCTTTGCATGGGCATCGCCAACATTAGGTAAGATGTCATAACACAAAACGTTCACTTCGAAACCTCTTAATTTTTTGGCAAACGATTTTCCCATATTGCCGTACCCGATAATCCCGATTGTTTTTCCTTCTAATTCATAGCCTCGATTGCCTTCGCGGATCCAAAGTCCTTTGCGAACCAACCGGTCGGCCCTGTTCAATTTATTCATTAACGACAATAACATGCCTAAAGCATGTTCTCCCACAGCATTACTGTTTCCTTCAGGTGCTGCAATCAGATGAATGTTTTTGACGGCGGCATACTCACAGTCGATACTCTCCAATCCGGCGCCCACACGCGCAATGAATTGTAAATTTATCGCTTTATCCATAAATACTTTATCGATTTTAAACCGACTGCGAATGACAACGCCTTGATAGTGCTGAATTTTTGTTTCAATTTCGGCTTTAGAAGAAGTATAATCGGCTTCATTCTGAAATCCGGCTTGTTCCAATTGCTCCCATAGCAACGGATGATTGGTATCGAGATGTAATATTCTAATATTTTGATTCGGCATGATTACAAATTGAGAAGTAAAGATACTATTTATTACAGATACAAAAAGTAAAGTTAGAGCTATTCTAATCCCATAAAAGGGAGTCTATGTTCACATTTCTGACCCATTTATTACCGATTATGATTACAGTCATAAAATTAACACTTGTTTAATGCTGAAATTTGTATAAGAAATTTAAACATATCCCATCATGAAAAAATTATTGTTAACCGTTCTGGCCCTTTCTCTTATGACTGCCTGTGGTAAAAAAGAAAAAGAAGCCGAAGAGTACAATCCGGCCGCAGACCCAACTGCAACCGAGACCACCGCAAAAGATCCTTCTTCTTATGATCCGAAAAGAGGTGAAGGTAAATTTACAACTGTT
Source organism: Flavobacterium sedimenticola (assembly GCF_030053345.1). Classification (GTDB taxonomy): domain Bacteria; phylum Bacteroidota; class Bacteroidia; order Flavobacteriales; family Flavobacteriaceae; genus Flavobacterium; species Flavobacterium sedimenticola. The sequence goes on along the minus strand of NZ_JASGBP010000001.1, from coordinate 541,311 downwards.
GAATTAGGAGCTACTCTTGATCAGGCTATGGCCTCCAAAGGTGAGGAAGTAGCCGCTGTAAAATGTACTTCTTGTCACAAAATGACCGATGAAAAATTAGTAGGTCCGGGCTGGAAAGGCGTAACCGAAAGAAGGAGACCGGAGTGGATTATGAACTTTATCACCAATCCTGACCCCATGATTGACAAAGATCCTGAAGTACAAGCCCAATTGGAAATTTGTTTGGTTCGTATGCCAAACCAAGGACTAAGCGATGATGATGCGCGTCATATTTTAGAATACATGCGTAAAAATGACGGTGTAAAATAAACCAAAACCAGAGATTGGTTATCCCGTGAAAGTGCTGACCAATCTTATTTAAAATCAATTACAATGAAAAATAAGTTTGTGAAAGCAATTTTTACAATTGCTCTGGGAAGTGCTTTGCTCACTTCTTGTAAGCCAAAAAACTCGAGCGATGCCGTGAGTGGCGACGCGGCTCAGAAGGCCTATGTTGCCCCGGGTAAATATGATGAATTTTACAACTTCGTGTCCGGTGGTTTCAGCGGACAGTTAAGTGTGTATGGTCTCCCAAGCGGAAGATTATTCCGAGTAATCCCGGTATTTTCGGTTGACCCTGAAAAAGGTTGGGGTTACAGCGAAGAAACCAAACCGATGCTTAACACCTCCAACGGATTTGTCCCTTGGGATGATTTGCACCACACCGAATTGTCGCAAACCAATGGAGAGGTAGACGGCCGTTGGGTTTTTGGTAACGCCAACAACACCCCGCGTATCGCTCGCATCGACCTGAAAACATTCAAAACAGCCGAAATTATTGAGCTGCCAAACAGTGGCGGAAATCACTCTTCTCCGTTTATTACCGAGAATACCGAATACGTAGTAGCGGGAACCCGTTTCAGCGTACCGGCCGATTATGACAATGGTGATGTAGCTATCAATACCTATAAAGAAAACTTCAAAGGCCACATCAGTTTTGTGAAAGTGGGTAAAGAAGGTGAAATGGACTTAGCGTTCCAAATTGTAACACCTGGGGTTAACTTCGACTTATCGCATGCCGGTAAAGGCAAGTCGCACGGTTGGTTCTTCTTCTCTTGCTACAACACTGAGCAAGCCAATACGTTGTTGGAAGTAAACGCCTCTCAACGCGACAAAGACTTTATCATGGCGGTAAACTGGAAAAAAGCCGAAGAATACATCAAAGCCGGAAAAGGCAAAAAACAAGCGGTAAAATATGCGCATAACAAATGGAATGAGAAAACACATACGGCCACTTCTGAAATCAAAAATGAAGTTCTAGTATTGGATGCCGCGGCTTTAAAAGATATCTGTTATATGATTCCGTGTCCGAAATCTCCACACGGTTGTGACGTAGATCCAACAGGAGAGTACATTGTAGGTTCCGGTAAATTGGCTGCTCTGATTCCGGTATTCAGTTTTGATAAGTTGATGGGCGCTATCAAAGATAAAAAATTCGAAGGCGAATATGGCGGAATCCCTGTAGTAAAATATGAAGCTGCTTTGCATGGAGAAGTTCAAAAACCGGGCTTAGGTCCGTTACACACTGAGTTTGACGGAAGAGGAAATGCCTACACCACTTTCTTTGTGTCTTCTGAAGTGGTAAAATGGGATATCAAATCCTTGAAAGTATTGGATAGAGTACCTACTTACTACTCTGTAGGTCACTTGTGTATCCCGGGCGGCGACAGTAAAAAACCATTCGGTAAATACTTAATCGCGTATAACAAAATTACCAAAGACCGCTATTTGCCAACCGGTCCGGAGTTAGCCCAATCGGCTCAGATCTTTGACATCAGCGGCGATAAAATGCAACTCATACTCGACTTCCCGACCATCGGTGAACCACACTACGCCCAAGCTGCACCGGCCGATTTGATTCGAAACAACGGTCAGTTGAAATTCTATAAAATTGCCGACAATAATCACCCGTTTGTAACCAAAGGGGAAAAAGAGGCCAAAGTGACTCGTCAAGGCAACCAAGTCCATGTGTATATGACTTCTATTCGTTCTCACTTTGCACCGGATAATATTGAAGGTATCAAATTGGGCGACGAAGTATACTTCCACGTCACCAATTTGGAACAAGACTGGGATGTACCGCACGGATTTGCCATCAAAGGTGCCGATAACGGAGAGTTATTGATTATGCCGGGCGAAACCACTACCCTGAAATGGGTTCCGAAAAAAGTGGGTATGTACCCAATGTACTGTACTGATTTCTGTAGTGCGCTACACCAGGAAATGCAAGGCTATGTAAGGGTTTCGCCTGCCGGAAGCAGTGTCCCGCTCACGTGGAGTGTGGGAACCAACTTACCGAAAGCAACCAAATAAAATTAACCAAAGGGAACAGATTTTATTTGTTCCCTTTTTTTCTCCTAATGCAATGAAAAATCTAACAATTTCAGGATTATCCAAAATACTGCTTTTGGTAACCGGAGCACTGTTTGCAGGAGCACTGTTTGTACCGATGTGGCAAATCCAACTCGAAGCACCACAATACCCCGAGGGTCTTGTATTGCAATTGTATGCCAACAAAATAGGTGGCGATGTGGAAATTATCAACGGATTGAACCATTACATCGGTATGGCGACTTTACATACAGAGAACTTTTTTGAGTTTACCGTTTTGCCCTATATTTTCGGAACGTTCGGACTAATTTCGCTTTTGCTGATTTTCGTCGCCAAAAGAAAAGCCGTTTTACTATTTCTCATTAGTTATGTGGTTTTTGTGGTTTTAGCAGCTGTAGATTTCTACCGATGGAATTATGAATACGGTCACAACCTCGACCCGAATGCCGCCATCAGAGTACCCGGAATGGCATACCAACCGCCACTCATAGGTTACAAACAACTGCTCAATTTTGGTGCCTACTCCATTCCTGATACCGGCGGTTGGCTATTAACTGCAGCCGGAATTTTACTATTTTTAGTGGTACTCAAAGAATATAAGTTTACTAAAAACCCACAATCATGAGAACTTTTGCTTTATCATTAATCACATTACTAACCTTAATCTCTTGCGGTTCCAATGAACCCAAACCCATTAAATTAAATATTGATTCTTGTGATTTTTGCAAGATGACCATTGCCAATGGGAAATTCGGAGCCGAACTAATTACTCAAAAAGGACGCTATTATAAGTTTGATGACCTGGCTTGTATGGTACAATTTGCCAAATCGAATACGGTGGTGCCTTATCAATCCTTTTTTGTAAACGATTATTTAAAAGACAATACCCTGATTTCAGTCGAATCTGCCTTTTTTATCAAAAGCGATAAAATTAATTCGCCCATGAGAGGCAATATGGCGGCGTTTTCTACCGCTGCACAACAAGGCGAATACGCCAAAAAACTGGGGGCTCAAACCCTAACTTGGTCTGAAGTTTACAATACCTATCCATGAAAAATTTAGTGTACATTCTTTATTTTATTTGCCTCATCAGTAATGCCAAAACCATTACCGTAGGGAAATCCTATCCGGTCAAAACCATCAAACAGGCCTTGACTTTGGCAAACGATGGCGATACGGTTTTGGTTACTACAGGCATTTATAAAGAAGGGAATATTCTTATCCACAAAAAAATTGCTTTTCTGGGTAAAAACTTCCCAACGCTTGACGGTCAAAATAAATTCGAGGTGTTGTCCGTAGCTGCTGACAGTGTTGTAATCAAAGGCTTCAAAATCATCAATTCGGGTCACGCCGCACTAGATGATCCCTGTGGCATTAAAGTATATGACCGCAGTTTTGTGCGCATTGAAAACAACATCCTCGACAATAATTTTTTTGGCATTTACTTACAGAATTCCAAAAACGGGGTGGTCAAAAACAATACTATAAAAGCTTACGGCAAACAAGAACAACTTATCGGAAACGGGATTCACTGTTGGAAAAGTGATAACCTGCAAATCATCGGCAACAAAATTTCGGGACACCGCGACGGGATTTATTTCGAATTTGTAACGCAATCGGTGATTTGGCGCAACATTTCCAACTATAATATTCGTTACGGTTTGCATTTTATGTTTTCTAACGACGATTCCTATATCACCAATGTTTTCAAAGGAAACGGAGCCGGAGTCGCCGTAATGTTTACCAAAAACGTCAAAATGTTCAATAATTATTTCGAAGAAAACTGGGGCGATTCGGCTTATGGCTTATTACTCAAAGAAATAGCCGACAGTTACATCTTCAACAACCATTTCAAACGAAACACCTCGGGGATATATATGGAAGGTACGTCCCGAATTAAAGTCGAAAAAAACGTTTTTGAAGCCAACGGCTGGGGCATGAAAATCCAAGCCAGCTGCATGGAAAACGAAGTGGTGCATAACAACTACATCGGTAACACGTTCGACATCAGCACCAACGGAAGTTTGGTTCTCAATACCTTCAACAGCAATTATTGGGACAAATACGAGGGCTACGATTTAAACAAAGACGGCATTGGCGATGTCCCTTATCATCCGCTCAGTTTGTTTGCGGTGCTCACCGAAAGCAATCCGTCGTCGATGCTATTGTACCGCAGCTTTATGATTACCCTTTTGGACAAATCCGAAAAAGTATTACCCAGTATCACACCTGATAATTTTGTAGACAATACGCCCTTAATGAAGCAGTTAAGGTTATAAAGTTACGGGTTGCGAGTTATAGGTGGAGTAGAAATGATTAATTTCATATTGTAAGAAAAATATACTAAAATTGTAGAAATAAACTATAATTTACTTTCTATGGCTACTATAAATACTTTTGAAGAATTGGAAATCTGGCAATTAAGCAGAGAAATTTGTAATCACATATGGGATTTATTTGAAAAAACAGCATTAGGAAAAGATTTCGAATTAAGAAATCAAATGAACAGATCTTCAGGTTCGATAATGGACAATATTGCGGAAGGATTTGAAAGAAACGGTAGAAGAGAATTTATTAATTTTTTAAGCTACTCAAAAGGCTCTTGCGGCGAATTACGATCTCAATTACACAGAGCATTTGATAGAAAACACATCAGTAAAGAAGAGTTTGAATTTTTAAAAGAAAAAACAATAACAGCAAGTAAAAAAATAGGTTCATTCATGTCCTATCTGATAAAGTCAGACCATAAAGGAAGTAAGTTCGATAAATAAGTTGGAAAGTTACGAATTACGGGTTAGAAAACTCGAAACCTTAAACCCGAAACTCGCAACTTTAAACCCGCAACAAACTATGATAACCATACAAAATATAAACAAAAAGTTCGGCAAATTAGCCGTATTACAAGACATTACCCTTTCGTTCCAAAAAGGCCAATGCATTGCCCTCATCGGACCTAACGGTTGCGGGAAAACCACTTTAATCAAATCGATTTTAGGCATGGTGATTCCCAACAGCGGTTCGATTATGTTCAATGGAAAATCTATACTCGGTGATTATTTGTACCGAAATAACATAGGCTATATGCCGCAAATTGGGCGTTATCCCGACAATATGACCATTGGTCAAATTATAGAAATGATCAAAAAAGTACGTCCTACAGCCCCCGAATTAGACGAAGAACTCATCCGCGCTTTTGAACTCGAAAAAATGTTTGACAAACAAATGCGAACCCTTTCGGGCGGAACGACCCAAAAAGTCAGTGCGGTTTTGGCCTTTTTATTCAATCCCGATGTCTTAATCTTAGACGAACCTACCGCCGGTTTAGATCCGCTGGCGTCCGAAATTTTAAAAGAAAAAATCATACGCGAAAAAGAAAAAGGCAAACTCATTCTCATTACCTCGCACTTGCTCAGCGAACTCGACGACTTAATTACCGAGATTATTTTTATGCAGGAAGGCCAAGTGCATTTCCATAAAAATGTAATGGTTATCAAAGCCGAAACCAACGAAACCAGAATCTCCAAAGCCATTGCCAGCATCCTAAAAGCCAAACAACCCGAAACCCGAAACCCGAAACCCGAAACTCACCATGAACCGCATCATTAAAATCATCTTACTCGACATCCTCAAAAACAAAATCGTGTTGGCCTATACCTTGATTTTAGCCGCACTGTCATGGAGTTCTTTTGTTTTAGAAGACAATTCGGCCAAAGGATTGCTCACCATCCTCAACGTAATTCTGTTCACCGTACCCTTGGTTTCCATCTTGTTCGCCACTATTTACTTATACAACAGTACGGAATTCATTGAACTGCTGCTCAGCCAACCCATCAAACGCCGAAAAATTTGGACCGGTTTGTTCTTGGGATTATCTCTTTCTATGGTGTTGGCTTTTGGTATCGGTGCCGGAATACCGTTGCTGATTAATGCCCCCGACAGTGTCGGATTCATGATGATTATCGTGGGTTGTTTAATCTCAGTCATTTTTGTTGCCTTAGCTTTTTTGAGTTCCATCCTAACGCGCGACAAAGCCAAAGGTATCGGAATTGCTATCATGACTTGGTTGTTCTTTGCCTTATTGTTCGACGGTATCGTGTTATTCTTATTGTTCCAATTGGCCGATTATCCTATCGAACACGCCATGGTGGCCATGACCGCTTTGAGCCCTATTGATTTGGCCCGCATTCAAATTTTGATGCACTTGGATGTTTCGGCCATGATGGGTTACACGGGAGCCATTTTTCAGGATTTCTTCGGAACCGCAGTCGGTTTAGTCATCTCATTTTTACTACTGTGCTTGTGGGCCATTATTCCGTTTTTTATCTCACTGAAAAAATTCAACCAAAAAGATTTGTAACATGAAAACCGATATCCGAAACCGCAAAGACATCGAGAAATTGGTCAACGCCTTTTACGACAAAGTAAAAACCGACGAGGTTATCGGTTATTTATTCAACGATGTGGCTCAGGTCAATTGGGAAAACCATCTGCCCAAAATGTACAATTTTTGGGAAAACATTCTTTTCTTTACCGGAAATTACGAAGGCAATCCAATGGCCCGTCACAAAGAGTTACACGAAAAAAGCCCGATGAACCCGACGCATTTCGGACATTGGAATAAATTATTCACCGAAACCGTAGACAAGCTGTTTGAAGGTCCGAAAGCCGAGGAAATCAAAAACCGCGCGCTGAATATTTCCGCCGCCATGATGTACAAAACCTTAAGCACATGACACACCAAATTATTTTAGTCTTTCATTTACTGGCCGCGACCGTTTGGGTAGGCGGTCATCTTTTTTTGGCCATTCGCTATTTACCCGAAGCCTTGAAAAAGAAAGATGCCTCAGTTTTGGTCAATTTTAAAAACAAATTCGAACCGGTAGGCTTACCGTCGTTACTGACTTTATTAGTCACCGGCATACTGATGGCGTATCATTACGGCGTCACTTTTACCCATTGGTTTTCGTTTTCCAATGGTATCGAAAAAGTGGTTTCTGCCAAATTGCTACTGCTTTTCCTTACTGTTGGTATGGCTATTAATGCGCAATTGTTTGTCTTCCCTAAAATCAAATCCGATAAGCTACGTCCGGTGGCTTTTCAAATTATCGCCATTACGGTGATTGGCGTAGCGATGCTAATCTTAGGCAGTTGGGTTAGAATTGGAGGTTTATAGTTTGGCCTTCTTTATAAAAACTGCCTTTGTTTTCGTGGCGTTTTAAGGAAAAAGCAACAATCGGAATACTAACCTCAATACTGTTTTTCAATTCCAAAAAATCTTTGGTCACGGCGAATTCCCGTTCCTTTTCCCGACACTCGTTTTTCCAAAGTTGCAATTGCTTTAAGGTGTTTTTCAAATTGATATCGTGCCGAACAATCCCGGCATTTTGCTGCATAAGGTTTTGCAGTGCTTCCCGATGCTTCGATACCCATGCGGAGGAAACACTTTTGGCTTTTTGAGGGTAATGACTTGGAATAGTTTTCGAAATCAATGTGTGTTCCGAATCCGTTTCGCTGAGATAGGTATAAATCCGATGCGCATACACTAAAGCTTCCAAAAGCGAATTCGACGCCAAGCGGTTCGCCCCATGCAAACCGGTTCGGGAACATTCGCCGCAAGCGAATAGTCGGTTAATAGAAGTTAATCCGTTCCAATCCACATCCACACCGCCACACAAATAATGCTGGGTCGGTAGCACCGGAATCCATGTTGTGGCGACATCAACGCCTTCCAACAAACAATTCTGATAAATCGTCGGGAAATGCTTTTGAAATTCAACTTGATCCAAATGCGTACAATCTAAATACACGCAGTCGTCACCCGATTTTTTGAGTTCGGTTGCTATGCTTCTCGACACGATATCACGCGACGCCAATTCGCCGCGAACATCGTAATCCAACATAAACCGACGACCGTTTTTGGTTCTCAAATACGCCCCAAAACCGCGAACTGCTTCCGAAATCAAAAAAGTCGAAGCTGAATTGGGCGCATGCAATGCCGTTGGGTGAAATTGGATAAACTCCATATCGCGAATCTTGGCTTTGGCCCGAATCGCCATCGCAATCCCATCGCCGGTAGCTATTGTAGCATTGGTCGTTTGCTGATACACTTGCCCGATGCCACCGGTAGCCAAAATGGTAAAACGAGAGAAAATCGGGAAAATTTTATTGGTTTTTTCATCCAAAACCCAAACGCCGTGACACGCATTTTGGTCCGTAATCAAATCAGTGGCAAAATGAAAATCGAGGATTTCAATATTGGGTTGCTGATGGACTTTGGCCAAAATAGCGCGCTCAATTTCACGCCCGGTTTGGTCTTTATAATGTACGACTCGAGAATTGGAATGACCTCCTTCTTTGGCTAAATCGAGATTTCCCGTGTCGTTTACATCGAATTGCGTCCCCCATTGAATGAGTTCGGCCAAGCGTTTCGGCCCTTCTTTCACCACCATTTCCACTACTGCTCGATGGCACAACCCATCACCGCACACCAAAGTATCGTCGATGTGCTTTTCAAAATCGTCGCTCACCCCATCCGTCACCACAGCAATGCCGCCTTGGGCATATTTGGTATTCGACTCGTCTTCGTTGGATTTGGTGACAATCAATACCTTTCGCTCCGGAAATTGTTGCGCCAATTTGATAGCAACTGTCAGTCCGGCTATCCCTGAACCTAAGACCAAATAATCGGTTTCTATCTTCATCATTTCGACAATTCAAGCATGCGTTGGATAGGTACAATGGCTTTTTCGGCCACCGCTTTCGGAACGGTTATTTCGGGCGTTTCATTAACCAAACAGTCATATAATTTGCGGAGCGTGTTGAGTTTCATATACGCACATTCGCTGCACGCACACGTATTGTCTTCCATAGCCGGCGCGGGAATTAAGATTTTATCGGGCACTTCTTCCTGCATCTTGTATAAAATGCCGGCCTCCGTGGCGACAATAAATTCGGTTCTCGGACTTTGCTTCACGTAGTCAATCATCCCGGAAGTCGAGCCAATATAACGCGCCGTTTCCAAAATATGGGGTTCCGATTCGGGATGTGCAATGATGGCGGCATTCGGATGTTCTTTATGAAGCGCAATAAGTTTGTCCAAAGAAAATGCTTCGTGAACCACGCAACTGCCGTCCCAAAGGAGCATTTGTCGCCCGGTTTTTTGGTTGATGTAATTCCCTAAATTTTTATCGGGCGCAAAAATAATCGGGATGTTTTCGGGTACCGAATTGACAATTTTTTCGGCATTGGAAGAAGTACAAACCAAATGACTCAGTGCTTTGATTTCGGCCGAGCAATTCACATACGTAATCACGACATGATTGGGATGCGCTTCCACAAACTTTTTAAAAATATCGGGCGGACACGAATCGGCCAACGAACAACCGGCCTTCAAGTCGGGCAGCAAAACCTTCTTTTTCGGATTCAATAATTTGGCGGTTTCAGCCATAAAATGTACACCGGCAAACACTATAATATCGGCATGTACTTTTTCGGCTTCCTGCGATAATCCCAAACTGTCGCCCACATAATCGGCTACTTCCTGGATGTCGGGTTGCTGGTAATAATGGGCTAAAATCACGGCATTTTTCTCCTTCTTCAATCGAAGAATTTGCGCTTTTAAATTTTCCATGGGCATACTTTAAGAAGCTACAAAATAAGGACTGAAAAAGTCGATTTTCTATGACTTTAATCATATATCGCAACGGCTTTGAGGTCTTAATTTTGGAAAACATTAAAATTTAAACTTTATTAATTATGAATGCTTTAGATCAAATAACCGTAGGAGAATTTGTAGCGGGTGATTTCAGAACAGCTGCGGTTTTCTCTAAATATGGTATCGATTTTTGCTGCAAAGGCAACCGGACTTTAGACGAAGTTTGCGAAAAAAAAGGACTTAATGTCCATACCATACAAGATGAATTGATGGCTGTTTTAGAATCGAAATCGGATAACAACATCGATTTTAAATCTTGGCCCATCGACTTATTAATCGATTACATCGAAAAAACGCACCATCGTTATGTAGAAGAAAAATCAACCGCCTTACTATTCTACCTTGACAAGCTCTGCAAAGTCCATGGACAGCGCCATCCGGAACTGTTTGAAATTGCCTTGCACTTCAAAATTTGCGCCGGAGAATTGGCCCAACACATGAAAAAAGAAGAGCTGATTTTGTTCCCGTTTGTCAAAAAAATGTATTACGCTTTAACAGAAAACACGGCTATTGAGCAACCCCACTTCGGTACCGTTGACAATCCGATTGCCATGATGCAAAGCGAGCACGAAAACGAAGGCGAACGCTTCCGCTTGATTGCTAAATTAACCGACGACTACAACCCGCCGGCCGATGCTTGTGAAACCTACCGCGTGACTTTTGCCATGCTGAAAGAATTCGAACAGGATTTACACAAGCACATCCACTTGGAAAACAATATTGTGTTCCCTAAAGCGCAGGCTATGGAAGCCAAATTCAATATTGCTTAATCAAATTCAATCTAACCTAAAAACCACGCTCATCATGGAAAAATATGTCATCAAAAGAAACGGAGATTATAAACCTTTTGAACCTTTTAAAATAAAGGATGCGATAGTCAAGAGCTTTACCAGCGTTTCACTTCCGTTTGATGAGCGTGTTTTTGAAAAAGTCATTGCCGACATAAACACCAGGGATACTTGGGCCGTCGAAGAAATTCAGGACATTATCGAGAAAGTGCTTTTTAACAATCACTATTTCACGGTAATGCGTTCGTTTATGTTGTACCGCCATACGCGAAAACTGCAACGCGAACACGTACAAGGATTGAACGACGATACCACTTATGTCGACAGCACCCAAACCATCGAAGAATACATTGCCCAAACCGATTGGCGTATCAATGCCAATGCCAATACCTCGTATTCCAATGCGGGTTTGGTGAACAATGTGGCCGGAAAAATCATTGCCAATTATTGGCTGGATAAAGTGTATTCCAAAGAAGAAGGGTATGCCCACCGTAACGGTGACATCCACATCCACGATTTGGATTGTTTAACCGGTTATTGCGCAGGTTGGAGTTTGAGGGTTTTGCTTAATGACGGTTTCAACGGTGTTCGCGGTCGGGTAGAAAGCAAAGCACCATCGCATTTCAGAGAAGCCTTAGGACAAATGGCCAACTTTCTCGGAATCTTGCAAAGCGAATGGGCCGGTGCCCAAGCGTTCAGTTCGTTTGACACCTATTTAGCGCCTTACGTTTTTAAAGATAATTTGTCATTTGAAGACGTACTTAAAGCCGTTCGCAGTTTTGTGTACAACCTTAATGTTCCGGCACGCTGGGGCCAATCGCCTTTTACCAACATTACCTTAGATTGGGTAGTCCCGGCCGATTTGGCAGCACAAATTCCGACCAAAAATGACCGGCATTTATTTGAAAAAATAACCGATGAAACGATTTTGGCTCGTGCCCAAGAACGCGGTGTGGAAAGCTTAACCGAGCTGCGTTACGAGCATTTTCAGACCGAAATGAATCTGATTAACAAAGCCTATTATACCGTAATGACCGAAGGCGATGCCAACGGCCAACCGTTCACCTTCCCGATTCCGACTGTAAACATCACCGAAGATTTTGATTGGAACGGCGAAAACACCGAATTGCTGTTTGAAAACACGGCTAAAATCGGTTCGTCGTATTTCCAGAATTTTATCGGAAGTCAATATACTACAGACGAAAACGGCAATAAAATGGAAAACCCAAATGCCTACAAACCCAATGCGGTACGCAGTATGTGCTGTCGCCTGCAACTCGATTTGCGCGAATTGCTCAAACGCGGGAACGGTTTGTTTGGTAGTGCCGAAATGACCGGAAGCATTGGCGTAGTCACTATCAATATGGCCCGTTTGGGCTACTTATATGAAGGCGATAAAGAAGCGCTTTTCACCCGATTGGACGAATTGATGGTGTTGGCCAAATCGACATTAGAGAAAAAAAGACAATTCATTCAGGAAATGTACGATAGAGGTTTGTATCCCTATACCAAAAGGTATTTGCCACATTTCCGCAATCACTTTTCCACCATTGGGGTGAACGGCATGAACGAAATGATTCGCAATTTTACCAATGACCAAGAAGACATTACCTCACAATTCGGCCATGACTTTTCGATGGAAATCTTACACCACATCCGCAATCGCATGAGAGCATTCCAGGAAGCGACCGGAAACTTATACAACCTCGAAGCCACACCGGCAGAAGGTACTACCTATCGCTTTGCGAAAGAAGACAAAAAACGCTATCCGAACATTTTACAAGCGGGTGGCGACGAGAATATTTACTACACCAATAGCTCGCAAATTCCGGTAGATTTTACCCAAGATCCGTTTGAAGCTTTATTGATGCAAGACGAATTGCAGTGTCAATACACCGGCGGAACCGTGCTGCATTTGTACATGAACGAAAGAATCAGCACGCCCGAAGCTTGCAAAAACTTTGTCAAAACCGTGCTATCGAAATTCAAATTGCCTTACATCACCGTAACGCCGGTATTTAGTATTTGTCCGGTGCACGGTTACCTCAACGGCGAACACGAATTTTGCCCGAAATGTGACGATGCTTTATTAGATAAACTAAACCAAAATAAATATGAAAACCAAAACTAACACGGTGCTGGAGCAACACCAAGAACTGCGCACCAAATGCCTGGTGTACACCCGAGTAATGGGTTACCATCGTCCGGTAGAAAGTTTCAACATCGGTAAAAAAGGCGAACACAAACAACGCCTCCATTTTAAAGAAAGTTAAAAATGGTTAAATCGGTCAGCAATATAACACCGTTCACACTGCTGGACTATCCGAATAAGACTGCCTGTATCTTGTGGTATGCCGGTTGTAATATGCGGTGTTTGTATTGCTACAATCCGGAGATTGTTTTCGGGAAAGGAAAATTTTCCTTTCCCGAAATGATTTCTTTTTTGGAAAGTCGGAAAGGCTTGCTCGATGCCGTAGTATTCAGCGGTGGCGAATGTTTGCTCCACAAAGACATCGTCGAGCAAATTCAAACGGTGAAAACCATGGGCTTTTTAGTCAAAGTAGACACCAATGGTTCCAAACCCGAAGTGCTGAAAACTTTAATTGAGCAGGATTTACTCAATTATGTCGCACTCGATTTTAAATCGAACCGAGAGTCATTTTCCACCATTACCCAATCGGATTTGTTCGACCAATTTGAAAAATCGCTGCAATTGTTACTGAACGCCAATATTCCTTTTGAAGTACGCACCACGTATCATTCGGAATTACTGGCGAAAGAAGAACTCCATGACATGATTGACTACCTCAAATACAACGAATACACCGGAACGTATTACATTCAGCATTTCCGAAATAACGTCGAAACCATAGGTCAACTACCGGACTCCCGAAATCGTTTGGAACACCAACTCCCCGAAAATCCGAATCTGAAAATTATGTTTCGGTAAATTAAACCTGTTCTAAAACCGGAATTTCAATCCGGTTTACTTCAGCTTTATACCACCCTAATTGCTGCTGAATGCGCTTCTTTTCTTGGGTAAAAAAATCACGCTGCGCAAACAAATCCAAGTAATACGCTATGCCCGAAAGCAAATTGCTTTTAAAGGCATTCCATTTTTTGAGTTGGGCCGGCGTAAAGTCATCGGTAAACGTATCTAATTCGTTTTTGAGGTAATCCACATACATTTTCAACTCTTTGATAAACATATGCGGACGGTTATTATCGGCCAACACGTTCGCATTGCCATAAATGTGTTTCACCATATCGGCCAAAGAAACCACGCGGTCAAAATAAGCCAAATTCGGTCCCGGACAAATCACCACGCCTTGTTGCTGCCCTTTGACTTCCATCTCGTTTTCTAAATAAGACGCATTCGCCAAACCAACGCACAAACACGATTTCTCGAAGATTTTGGCTTGTTTTTGCTGAATTTCTGACTCTGATAATTGGTCTTTTTGTGCTTCCAATTGGGCTAACTTGATATCTTGGTATTTTTTAGAAGCCGTGCACATCCCTTGCGGATCGTATTCTTTGTTGAGTGCCAAAAACTTTTTCGGACACGCGCTTCCGGCTTTGTTCTCGTCGATGCGCTTTTGCTTCCAAATGTCGTTGCTCATGCCTTTTACGGTATTGAACAATACGCCGAGGGGCGAAATATCACTTAAATAAAAATCTTTTTCTTGGGCTTTTGCCAAAAGCGTTCGGGTTGCTTCATCTACCGATGTCGCCTCCGGAACCAACAAAAAAGGCGAACCCCAGCCTACGGCGTCCATGTCATAGTGTTGCAATAAAAACTCGTGTTCTTCTGCCGTTCCCACACCGCCTTGGGCCGTGATTTTTAAGTCGAATGGCTTCGTCGGAACGGGCAAATCTTTCGCTTGCAACGCTTTTACCATCAGCTCGTGCGCCGATTGGATGAGTTGCTCTTTTTTGGCTTTGAATTCTTCCAAAATCGGGCCCATTAAAAAACCGTCGGTGGCAAAGGCATGTCCGCCGCAATTCAAACCCGATTCGATACGGTATTCCGACACCCAAAGGCCTTTTTTGGCCAAGAAATTCCCTTGAATCATAGCCGAACGAAAATCGCTCACCTTCAGTATAATTTTCTTTTGCAATTGTCCGTCGGCATCCGGATAAAACACCGGAAACTGCTCGAAATAGCTGTATAATCGCGGATTCATTCCGGCCGAAAGTACGACCGAAGACGTGAGGTTGCTTTGGGCAAAACCGCGCAAAGAGGCGTGCGCATCGTTGAACTCTACGGGCAAAGGTTCATTTTTATCGTAATTTTCTTTATCGACTTTGGTCATGATATTCACATCAATACTGCCCGGAACAAAATGTTCGGCCAAATAGCTTTTTACGTTTTCTTTGATAGCCAAACCTTCGTCTATGAATTTTTGCAAGCTGTTTTTAAACTCTGATGTATTGGGTAACAAGCTGATGTAGTTTTCCAAAGCGATTTTACTTTCGGCCAATTCGTTTTTAAATCGTTCAAACTTGTCTTTGACAATCGTATCCACCAAATTCAAATAATGTTTGATGCGTTCTGCGCGGTAATCGTGGCATTTTTGGGTAATCTCTTGGTAAGGCAAACTGAATTTCCGGCTGTAAAAGGCACGCATTTTTTCAATCAGTTCGTCATCGGTAATAGAAATTACGGAGGAAATGCCGTAATGTGCTACGCGAATCGGGCTGTCGATGGTATAGGCCAATCCCATAACGGGTATGTGGAAAGTATGGACGTTTTTAGTGGTCATGTAGTATGTTTTAATAAGGGGCGAATTTTGTGAAAACATTCGGAGAAAAGCATGATATATGTCATTTACAATAATTATTTGAGGGATAGGCGCAAACCGTTTAGCAATTCGAATACGATGCGATAGAGACCGATAAAAATCCTCAATCCGAAAAGCACAAAAACCAAATAAAACCCATGCATCGCCTCCTGGAATTGACTAAAAGACAAGGTTTTGTCGAAGAAAGTCCAGTGTACTTTTTGGACACCCATCAACAACAAACAGCACCAAAACAGCACAAAGGAAGTTTGGAACAGGCGCATACCGAATCGGATTTTAGACCCCGAAAACGAACACTGATTCGATTCTATAATATACGTTACGGAGGACAGTAATATCATGGTGTTGATACCGATGGTAGTTCCCATAGAATGGGCTACGGTAATATGCGTTCCGTGGGTAAACAAATTAATCGCCGGAATGGATATCAACAACGCCAAAATAATATTGAGAAAAACCCAAAAATCGGCCAATCGCATGAATTGGTGCGCGATGGGAAAAGCGGTTTTTTGGTCTTGGGTCAAATTGTTTTTCCAATCATAAATCATAGACGCTAAAATAATCCATTCGGTCATGCTGATGCCGTAGGCTAAATAACGAATCCAAGGCGCTGTCGGCACGATATACACATGATGTGCCCAGCCAAACATAAGGTTGGTTAATCCCAAAAAGTAAAAGAAAAACGCTTTGCCCGATTTGGCGTAACCGTCATCGCCACTCATTTTAGCCATGATATAAACAGCAGTACCGTACACCAACATATTCCACGAACCCACATAGGAACCGCCGGCTTTCCATTGCAGGGCCGTGTTTTGTATGAAATGCGATTTAAAATAGGGCAACAACCACAAATGCGCTTCGGTGAAATGGTACATCATCATCCCAATTCCGGTGGCCCACATCCAATAATACACCGGCCAACTCTTGAAAGTAGCGGCCAATGTTTTGAAGTAAGTAATGCCGAATAGCAACCAGCCCAAAACTATCGGGAAATAGTAATAACTTGGGAATTCTAAATATTCTTTCCCGGCAAAATTTCGAAACAAATAGGATACAGCAATGCCAAATCCCGTTAGGATAAAAATCCAAAAATGAATTTGGACTAAAAAGGAATTCGATAATCTCTCGTTGTGATTCTGACTCAAATAATAATAAATACCGCCGGTAGCCGTGAGCAAAACCCAGGACACCACAAAAAGGGTGTGCAACGGTCGCAGCGCGGTAAATGGTAACGTTTCTTTGATAAAATCGGGGACTACATACTGAAAACCGGCGAGTAAGCCGCAAAGCAAACCCAACAACAACGATACTAATCCGGCGGTTATAAAGTAAAACGGGTAGCGATTAGTGTTCATAGATTTCCTTTTTATATTGGATTTTTACCCAACCATCTGGGTTAATCGTGGCTTTGGTGTTGGGGTAGGTTCCGGTTTGATCCACTTCTATAAAAAACTGCAGCAATTCTTCCTTTTCGGTTTCGTTAAAATCAAATCGCGGCATGGCTTTGACCCCGCTGTTGAACATCGCTTTCAAATAGTTGCCGTCTTTTTTTCTAAAAGAATACACATTGGTCAAATCGGGGCCGAGATAACCGCCCAATCCGTACAATTGGTGACAAGCATTGCAATTGTTTTCCCGCCAATGTTTTTCGCCTTGCAGCGCTTTTTCGGAAAGTCGGATTCTCCCGTAATCCGATTGGTTGGTATAAAGGGTATAATTGTAGGCTGTAAATAAGAGTAATAACAGCAGCAAAACCGGCAGGTATTTTCGGGGAGAAAACATAGTATGGGCATTGAAATGGAAGTACAAAGAGACGTAAAGAAAGTGGCTTCATTTATGATTTTAATCACAAAAAAGGCGTGAATGATAACTTCCACGCCTTTTCCCTTCCTAAGAAAAACAAAATTTTGAATTAATAATTATCCTATTTCGGAAGCAACACATCACCAATCACGTGGATGATACCGTTAGAAGTTTCAATAGAAGTCACTATTTCGGAACCGTTGACAAAAGTTTTTTCGCCTTGCTTGGTAATTTTTACCTTACCACCGTATACCATGTCAAACTCTTGACCATCCTGCATGTACTCGGGTTTCAAAACCCCTACATAGGTATGATACCCTAGGATGTTTTGGAGGTCGGTTTTTTTCTCCGGTTTTAACAAGCCTTCCACGGTTCCGGCAGGCAATTTATCAAAAGCGGCATTAGTTGGCGCAAACACCGTAAACGGTCCGGCATTACTCAATGAAGTCACTAAATCGGCTGCTTTTACAGCAGCTACTAAAGTCGTGTGGTCTTTACTGCCGGAAGCTACCTGAACAATATTCGGGTTAGACGTTTCGTCTTTTACACCTTCTTGACCTACGTTTTGAGTTGGGGTACTTTCGGGGGTTTCGGTTGGGGTTTCGCTGCTTTGTTTGCATCCTACCGCAGCCAAAAAGCAAGCGAAGAGCAGAATTTTAATGGAATTTTTCATAATACTAAATACTTGGTTTATATACACAAAGTACCTAACTATGAAATAGTTATTTTATGATTGCACTCATAAAACAGGGGGAATTTTAACTTTTTTTATGGAGTGATATGTCGTAATAGCAATCCCCGAAACCAGTAGTACGGCAACTCCGAAAAGCAGCTCATTAACCCTCGGAATTATGGTGTAACTAAATGATGCAATCCCTTGGACGGCGAGGACCAATTCGTTTAAAAACACCCCAACGGAGAACAAAATAATACCAAACCTAATCGGTTTGCTGATGTAAAAGTAATGGTTCACATACATGTAAAACAGCAAAAACAAACTAATTACCGCCAACAACACCAAGTGCAAATAGGCAATCACTATTGGTCGGAATCCGAAGGCTAACTGACTCAAAGCCGGAATGGTGGAACCCAGTTGCAACAACAATTTAAGGCTGCAGGCTATGGCGACAAACAAAATAATGTAACGCAAAAAGAACGGATAATTATCAATATAACCCTTTTTGATTTTAGCCAAAACCACCAACAATTTAAACCAGGCATAGCTTTGAAATAATGCCGCCAAAACCGTCAGGACATAAATCCAAACCGGTAAATTGAGCCACAAGGTCGATAAAAAATACGCCGGGATACAAGCAATAAAAAACTGCCAAAATGCTTTTTTTAAGTAAGGATGCGCTGTGGCTTTCAGGTCAAAAAAATGGAAGAGCAATCCCATACACGCAAAGAAAAACCAACCGTTGTATTGGAAATGCAGGTAGTAATAAATGGAAGCCAAATATTCGTTTTGGTGAATATTTTTAGTGATCATCATAAAGGCTAAAAAAAAAGTGCCTAAGGAAGAAATCACATTAAAAAAAATGGCGGCTTTAAACCAATTCACCGAAAGCCATTCCGAGCTAACCTGTTTCAAATCGTTCCAAAATTGGTAACCAAAAAGATACGCTACAAAAATAGAAGCGGTGGAAAAAGCAATCGATAAAGCCGCATACCCTTGAATGATAAAGAACACCAACATCCCGTAGGCGCAAATCAGATTGGCAGTTAGCATCTTATTATACAAAGCTATTCTTAACCCTTGTCCTTTTTTTGTCACCCCGAGCGCTCCCGAAGCTTCGGGAGAAGGGCCTCTTTTTTCCAAAAACCCAACCATTAACACCATTAAAGTATGACTAATCCAACCGGCAAAAGCAAAATGAGAATGCGAATGTTGTAAGTTCTTTTGGTTCAGAAACGGAAACTCAAAACCGATTTTGTAGCGCATTAACAAACCTAATAAAGCTACGATGAGTAAATTAAGTAATGAAAATTGCAACCAGAACTTCGCTTTAAAGTGCATTAGAAATATATTTTATGGTTAACGATATCTACTTTTCTTTCCTTAGCCATTTTTGACAAGGCGCGAATAACGGTTTCAACACGCAATCCGGTAAAGTTGGCTATCTCTTGTCGGGTAAACGGAACCTGTTCTTTCTCACATCCGCTTCTTCCTTTTTTATGCGCATTCAGAAAAGCAATGATGCGAAACTCCGGTTTTTGGTTAATGATGTCTTTGGAGGTCATTGCCTTGGAGTGAATACGTCTTGACATCAATGTTAAAAACTGCTTTTGTATGGCCGGATATTCCTCTAATATTTTGAGGAATTTCTCTTTCGACAGCTTTACAATCACACTGTCCTGGAAAGCTTCTGCCGTAGAAGGATAACATTCATTTATAAACAAAGGCGGTTCCCCAAAACTTTGTCCCTCATGAAAATACCCTTGGGTAAATTCTTTACCGTCATCATTCGAATTGTACATTCGGATACTGCCTTCCATAATTTGGTAATAAAAGTTGGCTGTCTCATCTTCACAAAAAATCATTTCGCCTTTTTTATATTCCTTAGCAATGGCACCCCAAGTGAAGAGTAAATCTAAGTCTATTTGCATATTTGATTTTGTGTGTTTTACGTCAAAAACGCACATTTTGTTGTGCTTTTCGACTAATGGTTACAAATTTAGTTTGCATAAAAATACTAAAAATATGACCGAAATCATACAAAAGCCCTCTTTTTAACAGCTATCTTTGTCTCATGAAAAAGCTAGTAATCATAGTAGCCCTGTTAATGTTCCTCAAACCGATACTTCCGGTGGCCGATTACATAATCAACTATGATTACATCTCTAAAGTACTCTGTGAAAACAAAACCAAACCCGAATTACATTGTAACGGAAAATGTCAATTGATGAAAGAATTGGCCAAAGCAGCCGAGCAGGAAAAACCGGTTACTCCAACCAAGAAAACACCACTTCATGAGACAGAGCTATTGTTTTTTCAGGAAGTCCAACTGCTGCTTTCCGTGCAGACTTTTTTTCAGCCTAAAAATGGTATAAGCAACCACTACGCCAATCTTTACTTTCACTTAGCGTGTGGTTCTGTTTTCCATCCGCCCACTTTCTCGGCTTAAAATTTTTCTTTTCAATCAATCTCTCTGAGGTTGACCGGACGATGCATGTCCAAACCTATTGGAAAAACTTCCAATCCAATCTTCACATCTTAAATTTACATCAAATGAAAACACTTTTAAAATACACACTCGCCTTATTTTTATTGGCCACTACACTTATTTCATGTTCTTCTGACGACAATACTACTTCTTCTGATGAATTAGCCAACCTAACCCAATTCAAAGAATTCACTAACCAAACCCATACCATCGAATTATACTCGCATAAAGGCCGCTTGGAGCAAGGGTACAACGAAATTGTCCTTCGCATCAAAGACAACACCACCGGCGATTATGTAAAAAATGCAGAAATCAGTTGGATGCCGGTGATGCACATGAGCATGATGAATCACTCTTGTCCTAAATCGGCGGTAGAAAAAGTAACCCCAAACGGCACTTTGTACGAAGGCTACATTGTATTCCAAATGGCCCAAAATGCTACAGAATATTGGGACTTAAAAGTAGATTATACCATTAACGGGACAGCGTATTCTGCCACATCAGTCGTTGATGTCCCGGCATCTGTGGAGCGACGTGTGAATACCTTTACCGGAACCGACGGCACCAAATACATCCTGGCCTATGCCGAGCCACACCACCCGAAAGTAGCCGTTAACAATGTGGTTTTCGGCGTATGGAAAATGCAAGACATGATGAACTTCCCGGTAGTAGACGGTTACACCGTAAAAATCGACCCGAGAATGCCGAGTATGGGGAACCATGGTTCCCCGAATAATGTGGATGCTACGCAAAAAACGGTCGGTGGTTTGTACGAAGGCAAACTATCCTTAACCATGACCGGTTACTGGAAAATCAACTTGCAATTGTTGAATGCCGAAGGCACTGTTCTCAAAGGGGAAACTATTTCCGATACTGTTTTGGAAAGCAGCATTTTTTTCGAACTCGAATTCTAAAAAATCCACCCAAAAAGGTCTTGCTTTTAAAGGAGTGAGGCCTTTTAAACCTCATTGTATGAAAAATTTATTCCTATTGCTCTTGTGCAGTGGCTTCGTTTCGTATGCCCAAGAAGCCAAAGATTCTTTAGTGCCCAAAGATTTAAAAGAAGTCATTGTCATCAGCAAAAAAACCCAAATCCACGAAAAACAAAGCAAATCGCTCGCTTCCATCGATGAGTTTCTCGACAAAGGAAGCAAAGTCGATTTAGTCAAACGCGGAGCTTATGCCTGGGAACCCCTCATCAACAGCATGGCCACCGAACGCACGTTAATCACCATCGACGGCATGCGCATTTTTGGCGCCTGTACCGACAAAATGGATCCGATTACTTCTTATGTGGAAGTCTCTAATTTATCCGAAGCCACCGTGAAATCCGGACAACAAGGGTCGTGTTTTGGTTCAACCATTGGCGGTGCCATTGATTTAAAACGAAGCCAAAACCGTTTCGGAAGTCAAAAATGGGACTTCGCCGTCAATACTGGTTTCGAAACCAATAACCGCCAAAAAATTATCGGTTCCTCCGTCAATTATGCCGACAGCACCTATTACGTGGATACCGATGTGATGTTTCGCGAAGCGGATAACTATTCGGCAGGAAACGAGCGCGAAATTTTGTATTCTCAATTCCGAAAACTGAATTTCTCCGGTACCGCAGGGTTCAAATTCTTCAGCAACAAACTACTGGAAGCTTCCGTCATTTACGACAAAGCGACCGATGTGGGTTATCCGGCCTTGCCTATGGACGTGTCTTTGGCGGAAGCATTGATTACCTCATTAAAATATGTAGTAGTTCCGAAATCATCCTTGCTCAAAGATTGGGAAACCAAAGTGTATTTCAACACCATCACCCATCGCATGGACGATACCACGCGGCCGTCTGTACCCATTCATATGGACATGCCAGGCTGGAGCAAAACTTTTGGGATGTATTCTAAAGCGACGGCCGTAAAAAATCACCACCACTTTTTAGCCAACTTCAATGCGTTTTACAACCAATCGGTAGCCGAAATGACCATGTATCCTGAAAATCCCGATGAAAACCCAATGTTCATGTACACTTGGCCCGATGTGCGCACCTTATACACCGGTTTGTTTGCCGAAGACCAATGGGTTTTTAACTGCCACTCCGGACTGAAATTGTCGGTTTCAGCCGGAAGTCATACGAACGATGTGGCGAGTGATTTCGGTTTGCAAAGTCTGCAAATTTTTTACCCGGAGATGCCGCGTCAAAAAACGCGTTTCCTAAAAAGCATCGCCGCCCATTACAACTACCACAAAAGCGAATGGGAATACGGTTTCGGTTTGGGTTATGGCGAAAGAGCACCGTCGGTTTCCGAAGGCTATGGCTTTTACCTGTTCAACAGTTCCGACCGTTTTGACTATGTAGGGAATCCAAACTTAAGCAACGAAAAATCCATTGAAACCCAGGCGTTCATCAGCTGTAAAAAAGATAAAATCAGCACCAAAATCAGCAGTTCCTTTTTCCGAATTTCGGATTATATTATCGGAATGCCCGACGCTACTTTAGTCCCAATGACCATAGGGGCAAGTGGCGTAAAATTGTACACCGCTTTGTCGTATGCTGCCATTTTTAATATCGATTGGAATTCGGAATTCACCCTCAGCAAAACCTTAAAATGGAATATCGGCTTGTTGTACAGTTGGGGCAAAGACAGCAACGGTAACAACCTGCCTTTGATTAATCCGTTGAGTTATAAAACAGCTTTGACATACACTAAGGCAAGATTCAATGCCATGGCAGAGTGCATCGGAAACACGGCTCAAACCCAATTCGGTTCCGTGTACGGCGAAACCAATACCGCCGATTTCGCACTGCTTAATGCAAGTTTCGGATATAAGTTTGTGTTTTCCGGAAGCCGCTTGAACTGTAAAATTGGGGTCGAAAACCTACTCGATGCGTTTTACACCACGTACTCCGACTGGAATAAAGTGCCGCGAATGGGTCGCAATATTTTTGTGAACTTAAATTACAATCTTTAGTCGCCATGTGACACAATCGCATTTTTCATTACCTTAGCTTTTCAATTCAATCAAAACTATACATGAGAAATGCAACCCTTACCTTGCTGGCAGCCTTATTTTTAGCTTCCTGCAGCCAAAAAGAGCTCACTTCAGGTATTACCAAAAAAAACATGGATACGTTGGTGAAGCCCGGAGATAACTTTGCCATGTACGTAAACGGTACCTGGATGAAAAACACTAAAATTCCGGCCGACAAAGCCTCTTACGGTGCCTTCGACATGCTGTACGACCAATCGCAAAAAGATGTCAAAGCCATTATTGAAGAAGCCGCCAAAGGCAACAATGCCGAAGGTTCCGACGAACAAAAAATAGGCGATTACTACGCTTCCTTCATGGATCGCAAAGGCCGTGACGCCAAAGGTATTGCGCCTATCCAACCGGAATTAAAAGCCATCGATGCCATTGCTTCCTATGATGATTTAGCGGCCTACTTCGGGAAAGCCAACCGCGCCGGTGTAGACATTCCGTTTTCGGTTTCGGTATTGGCCGATTTTAA
This sequence comes from Flavobacterium sedimenticola, assembly GCF_030053345.1. Classification (GTDB taxonomy): domain Bacteria; phylum Bacteroidota; class Bacteroidia; order Flavobacteriales; family Flavobacteriaceae; genus Flavobacterium; species Flavobacterium sedimenticola. The sequence goes on along the minus strand of NZ_JASGBP010000001.1, from coordinate 517,174 downwards.
AGATCCGACAAAATATACGCTCATCACTTGGCAAGGTGGCTTAGGCTTACCGGAGCGCGAGTACTACTTGAGCAACGATGCGAAAATGACCGATATCCGCAACAAATATGTTGCCCATATCGAAAAGATGTTCCAACTCACCAACATGCCGAATGCTGCCGAAAGTGCGGCGAAAATTATGGCCTTGGAAACCGCTTTGGCGACGCAACACATGAAAAAAGAAGACACCCGCGACATTGTCAAATTGTACAATGCATATGCGGTGGCCGATTTAAAAACGTTGATGCCCGACTTCAATTGGACCGCCATGCTGAAAAATGCCGGGGTGGATAAAGAGAAAAAGTTAGTGGTGACTCAGGTGGCATACACCAAAAGTCTGAACAACCTCATCAAAAACACGCCTATCGACACCTGGAAAACCTATTTAAAATGGGGCGTGATTAACAAAGCGGCCGGTTTGTTGACTACCGCACTCGACAAACAAAACTTCGAATTCTACGGTAAAAACTTATACGGTACCGAAAGCCAACAAGAAGATTGGAAGCGCGCCGTAGAGATGGTAAACGGCGGTTTGGGCGAAGTGGTTGGGAAAGTGTACGTGAAAAAACACTTCTCGCCCGAAGCCAAAGAGCGCATGACGCAAATGGTGAAAAACCTGTTGAAAGCCTACGCCGAAAGCATCAAGACCTTAGACTGGATGAGCCCTGCTACTAAAAAAGAAGCCTTGAAAAAGGTGGATAATTTTATGATTAAAATTGGCTACCCCGACAAATGGCGCGACTACTCGGCCCTGAAAATTGACAAAAGCGATTTGTACGGCAACGCGGCCCGTGCGACCGAATTTGAATACAACCGCAACTTGGCCAAACTGGGCAAACCGGTAGACAGAGCCGAATGGGGCATGAACCCGCAAACCGTAAACGCTTATTACAATCCGTCGTTGAACGAAATTGTATTCCCGGCTGCCATTTTAAAACCGCCTTTCTTTGATTTGAATGCCGACGATGCGGTAAACTACGGTGGTATCGGAGCGGTTATCGGACACGAAATTGGTCACGGTTTTGACGACCAGGGCAGCGCATTTGACGGCACCGGAACGATGAAAAACTGGTGGACCCCGCAAGACTTAGCCGCCTTTAAAAAGAGAACCTCGGCTTTGGTAGCACAATACAACAGCTTTAAAGCCTTCCCGGATTTAAATGTGAACGGCGACTTTACCCTTGGCGAAAACATTGGTGACTTGGGCGGACTAAGCATTGCCATCAAAGCCTACAAAGCTACCCTAAACGGTAAAGAAGCACCGGTAATGGACGGCTTTACAGGTATGCAACGCGTATTCTTGGGTTGGGGACAAGTATGGGCCGAGAAAATCCGCGAGGAAGCCTTGCGCAGTCAAATTGCGGGCGACCCGCATTCGCCGGCCTTATTCCGTGTGAACGGAACGGTGCGCAACATCCCGGAATTCTACGAAGCATTTAATATTAAACCTACCGACTCCTTATACTTAGCACCGGAAAAGCGTGTGAAGATTTGGTAGTCGTTACCACTTAATTTGATTAGAAACCCTAACGGAAACGTTGGGGTTTTTTGTTTTTCTTCATTTGTCATTCCCGCGCAGGCGGGAATCGGAACATTAAGAAATTGAAAACACCAAACCGCTTTGGTAACCAAAAATAAAACTTCCGCCACCACTTCTTAATAAACCAATGTCGTTGACTTAATCACCAATTAACACCGTAAGAAGAACTTTGCAACAATCAAAAACAATACAACTATGACACACCATTACGCCCAAAGAATGTTGATTTTTACCATACTGTTTTTAGTGACCAACTTTTCCTTCGGTCAAACCTTGGTACACTATTGGAATTTCAACAACAACAGCTCTGTAACTGCCATTACTACGCCCTCCCAAACCCTTGGTGGCGCAACCTTAACGGCCATTCCGGGAGGCATCAGCACTATTGATTTTGCCGGCGGAACCGGACAAAACTTTAACGTACAAAACCTCAATGCCCGTAACGGCGATGCTTCGGGTACGCACTTGCGCTTCAACGACCCCATTGGCGGTGCGTTAGAATTTGCCTTGCCCACCACAGGTTTTGAAGACGTGATTGTAAAATTTGCTACCCGCCGTTCCGGTTCAGGAGCAGGAACTCAAGTATGGTCTTACAGTACCGATGGCAGTACTTATACTTTCTTAACCAACATCATTCCCAACAACGGTGATCCTGCCTTAGCGACACTCGACTTCACCGCTATTCCTACTACCGATAACAATCCGAACTTTAAACTGAAAGTGGAGTTTTTACAAGGTTCAGGCGGCACTGTAGGCAACAATCGCTTTGACAATTTTACCTTGGAAGGCAATCCTTCCGGAGCGCCCGATACAACGGCTCCTGTAACGCTTTTTGTTCCGGCCGATGGCGCAATAAATGTAGCGGCCACCGTAAACCCAACCCTCACCTTTAACGAAGCCGTTCGATTGGTTGACGACTCAGCCCTAAACAACAGTAATGCCGCTGCCTTAATCGCTTTCAAACTCGGCAATGCCTCGGGCAGCGATGTGCCTTTTACCACTACCGTAAACGGCAACACTATAACTGTAGTTCCAACTACTGCTTTAAACAACAGCCAAACCTATTACTTGGCGTTGTTGCCTAACACTATTGAAGATGTAAACAACAATGCCATTACCGCTACAACTGCGGTTAATTTTACTACGGGCAGTGCTACCGCTGCTTTAGCCTCCAATTTTATCACCGTAAACGAAAATGCCGGCTCTGTGGCTTTAACCCTAACCTTGTCCAATCCGCAAACCGGTTCGGTAGATGTGGTGGTTAAAACAGCCCCGTTTAGTACTGCCAATGCAGCCGATTTTACATTGACTACGCAAACACTCAACTTCAATAGCGGCAGTGCTTTAACCCAAACCCTCAATATTCCTATTGTTGACGATACAGTTGAAGAACAACAAGCCGAATATTTTGTGGTGAGCTTAGAAAATCCTGTTGGGTTAACACTTATCGGAAACACTATGGCTACGATTTACATTATCGATAACGACCGTTTGGCGCCTGTGGCCAGCGAAGAAATCGAGTTAAATTACATCGGTAGTTTTGATCCTTCGGGTAGCAATAGCAGTACTTGCGAAATTGTAGTACACGATGCCGCTTCCCAACGGTTATTTACCACGAGTGCCGTAGCCGGATTTTTAGACATCATCAACTTTGCCGACCCTACAGCGCCTTCCGTAGTCAACTCGATCAATATGAATGTTTACGGCGGTGTAACCAGTGTAGCGGTAAAAAATGGCGTAGTAGCCGTAGCCTCGCCCAATGCCGATGAAACCTTAAACGGTTCCGTAGTGTTTTTCGATACCAACGGTACTTTCTTAAACCAAGTTACCGTAGGCGCCTTGCCCGATATGATTACCTTTTCTCCCGATGGCACTAAAGTCTTAACCGCCAATGAAGGCCAACCGAACACCGCTTATACCGTTGACCCGGAAGGTTCGGTAAGCATCATTGATATTTCGGGCGGTATCGCTTCTTTGAGTCAAGCCAATGTGACTACTTTGTTGTTTACGGCTTTCAACGCACAGGAAACCGCTTTAATCGCTTCGGGTGTTAGAAAATTAAAAGCCACGAGTACTTTGTCGCAAGACTTCGAGCCGGAATACATCACCATCAGTTCGGATTCCCAAAAAGCTTGGATAACCCTACAAGAAAACAACGCGGTAGCCGAAATCAACCTCAGCAACAATACGATTACCGGTGTTTGGGCTTTAGGCACCAAAGACGTCAGCATCCCGGGCAACGGTTTTGACATCTCCGATAACAACGGTCAAGTGCTTATTGCCAACTGGCCTATCAATGCCTACTACATTCCGGATGCCATTGCGAACTATACTGTAGGCGGCAACACCTATTTGGTAACCGCTAACGAAGGCGACGAAAAAGAATACGACGGTTTAAACGAAAGAACTACCGTAGGCGCAGCCGGTTATGTGTTAGACCCTGCCATATTCCCTAATGCTGCCGTGTTAAAACAATCCTACAATATGGGGCGTTACCGCGTAACCAACCTTAACGGCAATACAGATGTCGACAGTGAGTTTGAAGCCATCCATGCCGTGGGTTCGCGTTCCTTCTCTATTTTCAATGCCAATACCCAACAGTTGGTGTACGACAGTGGCGACGATTTTGAAAGGTACACCGCCGCCAATTACCCAACCCTTTTTAATGCCGACCACGAAAACAATACCCCAAAAGGCAGAAGCCGTGCCAAAGGACCGGAAGCCGAAGGCGTAACCTTAGCCACTATAGGCGGACAAACCTTTGCGTTTATTTCCTTAGAACGCATAGGTGGTGTGATGGTGTACAATATAACCGACCCCAATAATCCGACTTTTACCGATTATAAAAACAGTCGCAGTACTTCGGCCTACAGCGGAGACCACGGTCCGGAAGGCATTACCTATGTAGCCCCTGAAAACAGTCCAACCGGTTTGCCCTATATTTTAGTAGCCAACGAAATCAGCGGGACTATTACTATTTTTGAAGTGAACACCACCAACCTTTCCACACCGGAGGTTAACCAACCTGCGAATACCTTTGCTATGTTCCCGAACCCGAGCGAAAACAACGGTCTGGTGTATTTTAACCGCGCCGCCGATATCGAAGTGTACGACCTAAGCGGCAAACTACTACTGTCGCAAAAAGCAGCACAAACCCTCAACACCCACAACTGGGCGGCAGGCCTCTACTTGGTCAAAACAGCCGAGGGTATCACCAAAAAATTACTGATAAAATAAATTGGGTTAGTTGAATAAGTAGTTTTTTAAACCCCAGCGGAAACGTTGGGGTTTTTTGGTGGGAAATTATGTGTCTAATATATCTGTCAATGTTTTTGCCAATTGCGCTTTAGCTTCTTTAACTGCATCTTTTTTCAAAGGTATTCCAACAATTAAAACAGTATTAACAACTTCATTAATTGAGTTTTTATATTCTATTCTTTCTATTTCAACTCTATCTGATGGATAACACAAAACACCATATTTTAAAACTGTTTTACTGAAAGATGAATAAGCCATTATTTGATGTAAATCATGCCTATGATCTTCTTTCAACAATTCACTTTTATCATACTTGTTGTATAAATGGGATTTATATTTAGCATCAATAAAGACTAAAAAACTATCTTTTTGATAAACCACATCTGGTTCAATATGTTTTAATTCCCAGGAGTATCGCTTTGAGGCTTTTGATTGAAATTTGAAATTTGAAAATAATTTAGCTCCTGATTCTTTAGCAATTTCTTTGAAGATATACTGAATAAATTTTTCAAATACATCTGAAAAATCAACTCTCCAAGCAGTACTATCTACTAAGTTAAAGTTTAAAATTTTATTTGCTTGTTCTTTGCAATTACTTACAACTAAACTATCTGATGACTTTATCAGAATATTTTTTGTTTGTTTAGGTTTGTGAGAATATAGTTTCTCTTCCAAAAAAGTTAAACGAGTTCTTATACTACTTTTTACTCTTTGAGGTGTGTTAGGGGATATTAATTCTTTTCTACAAATATCAAACACATATCTAATTTCTGAGTATTCATTATGGAATTCACTAAGAATATTTTTTCTAACTGGAAATCTTAATCGATTTTCAACTTTGTACCCTTCAGAGATATATTTACTCCAATTAATTTGACCAAACGGCTGACTGGAAATCATTTCAATATTATCAAACTTACGCCAATGCTTTTGTATCAAATCCTCTAAAGATGTTATAAATTTTACAGCCTCCAAATACAATGGTGGTCTAAAATTTTTCCCTGATACTAAAGGTAAACTATCTATAACTTCTGGACTTATTTCTGTACCAAGTAAATTGAGAATTTCAATATAATCTTCAAAACGGTCACATCCAACAAAACGAGGGGTAACAACAAAATCTCCTATTTGTTTTCCTGTATCAGAAGCTCTTAAAGGGATTGTTCCTATGTAACTGGATGACCTAAAAGCCAAAGCAATATTTTGGTCTGAACCAATAATGATTGGATGGATATCAAGGAATTTGAGCTCTTTAGAATTATAATCAATAAACTTTTGAAGATATTGACCAATGACTCTTTTATCAGCAGATTTAAACCATTTCTTTTGCAAAGCAACACCTGTCAACTGTTTTGATCTTTCAGTCAAACAAGGTATCTCACAAAAAACATCTAATGTTTTCATTATTCGAAAAGAGATTGATTTATTCTAGTTGCAAAATAATTATTGAACTCCTCTTTCGCATTTCTAATCAATCCCTCTTGTAAATACTCTTTTATTAATGGGAATATTTCGTATCTAATACGATTTTTCATTTCCTCTTCATTGTTAGCAATAAAATAACCCTGACCTGGTTGAAGAGATAATTCATTGCTTGTTGCATACCAATCAAATATTTCTTGGACAATTGAAAAATCTTCTTTGAAAAACTCTTTTGATGTAATTTTTTTAGGTCTAAGAGAATACCAAGCAAATCTTCTTCTTAAAGCAAAATCAACAACCGCTAAACTTCTATCAGCTGTATTCATTGTTGCAATTACAGAAAAGTTTTCAGGTAGTTTATTAATTTTAAAACCTGGAGAAATTTCAATTTCTACATTTGATTTATCCATTTTATGTTCAAACAAATAGAATATTGGTCCTAAAACATTTGAAAGATTTGCTCTATTAATTTCATCAATAATTAATATCACCTTTTCTCCTTTATTTTCTTTGGCGTATTTTACAGCTTCAGTAAAGCATCCTAAACTTTCTTTATAAATGAGTCCTGTGTTATTTGTGTCTGGTCTTATTCCAAATATGAAATCAGAAAAGGTTGTTTCGGCATGAAATTGGGTAAAAAATGTTTTTGCTAATAATTTCTCTGCAACTTCCTTAGCCGTTCTAGTTTTCCCAGTTCCTGGTGGTCCTTGAAGAACTATGTATTTTCTTTCAATTAAAAGATTTTTAATTTCTCCCGCTTCATCAATTATTTCGTTCTTTAGAAATGGTTCCAAAGCATCAGAAATTGCTTTTCTATGGTCTTTGTTAGATGGCCAATCTCTCAGTTTAGCATAACCTGCAACGAAAGCAGATATAATTTTTTTCCCTTCTTCACTTTCGGGATTATCAACTATCCTACAAGCAGGTAAAACTTTAGTATAAGTCTTGATTGTATTTTTTATATGTTGCAAAGCATCATTCCCAGTGATAGTCTTAGGTAAACTTGTTTCAATATCTGCAAAGTCTGACTTACAAAAACCTCTTTCATTTGTGAGTTTTGAAAACAACCTTCTAAGTCCAGGATAGGTTGCTAATTCATAATCATTTTTGAATCCACTTGAACCAACTCCCAAACAAATAAGCCACGGTTTATTTTCAACATTAGGAAATATTGTTAATGAAAAATCATGAAAAGGACCTGAAACTTCTTCTTCTGGATGGATAAACCCAAAATAAGCCCCATTATCTTTTAATGCTTCTTGTCCTGTATTGTTTCTTTCAATATAGGGTTTGTTGAACTCGTTTTCTGTTTTGGCCCCGTATTGCTCTGCTTTTTCTTTGATAAAACTTCGAATATTTTCTATACTACTCATCAAATAAATCTTTTACTTTAACATCTAGTGCTTTTGCTAATTTTTCAACCACTTCAATAGAAACATTACGCTCTCCTTTTTCAATTGTCGGCAAATAGGTTCTATCAATTTCGGCCAAATTGGCTAACTTCTCTTGCGATAATCCTTTTTGTTTTCGCAATTCTTTAATTTTTATTCCAAATCGTTGTTTAATATCCATGTTAACAAAATTTGAAAAATGTAGACTTTAAAACAACGGAGTACAGTCCGGTTTTTTTTATTTTTGGTAATATTTTTCTTTATATGGGCTTTATAGTTGAAATTATCTTTGGAAAGGACGAGGTAAAAAAACACCATCGTGGTGAAAAATTTACTGACTATGAAAATTTAATCCATAAGAAGAGATTTGAATTTGAAACCTTAGCTGAAAGAAATGCATTCTACAAAGGGTTGTCAGAATCTAATGGATGGGTAGAATTCGAAATTATTAAAGAGATTCAAACTAAAGAAACACCTAAAGAAGAAGAGTTTAACTATTGGAGGTTCATTGAAAAATATTATCCCAATTATGATCATTGTAATAATGTATTACTAAGCGATATCATAACAAGAAAACTAGATGGTGAGGAAATCTGCGAAAAAGATGAAGAGTACATTAAAGACTGGGATTTTAGAAAAGAACTAATGGAACTTAACAAAGAACTTTTGGGAAAAGCTTTTGAAAACTATTTTAATCAAATTTATCCCAACCCCGAATAATTCTCTAATGAATTTGAAGAAATGTGACTCCTCCTCCATCGGATCGACAATAAACAAAACAATCCCCTCCTTCTCATCTCCTCCCTACCTGCCCCTACCTGCGCCCTACTTACTATATGAGTACTATATCAAACCATACATTATGTCAAATAGCATAAGATAACTATAAATTTTATTACATTTGGTTACCTAAGACGCTTATCATGAAAAAGTCAATCCTGCTTTTACTAGTGTTAGGGCTGCCGTTGGCCAGCCTCTCCCAAATCACCCTCACCAACACCGCCGAAGTCACTAAAATCAAACAAGGCACCACGTATTTTGCCATGAAAGATCCGGCTTCGCCTGCGGCAGCGGGGTATGTAGCGGCTATTAAAAAAGCGTGGTCACTCAGTAAAGTAGAATGTATTAAATATACGGAGGTAGAAAAAAACATCGCGCCCAACAACAGCTTTGTTACCTTGGGCGCTAATATGACTACCTCCAACAGCACCTTGGCTGCTACCGAAACCCGCATGTATTTGGAACTGTGGACCACCAACGGCAAATATACCTACGACCCTAAAAAACGCCGCCACTTTAACCAAGCCGATAAAATCGTGGTGGCCACTATAGAACTCTTTGCCGATTACTATGCGCAAAACAATCCGAGTGCGATGTATAAAACCGATTATGATGCCGCAGGCCATTTTAAAAACTGGGGCGCCGGTATACTGAGCAATTACCTGCAACAACTTTGCACTTTACTGGAAAAAGGCAATGAATGCATTGCCAAAACCGAAATAGCCAACACCAACGAACTCCAAAAAATGGCAGGAAGCACCTTGTTTGTCCCCGATTATGTACTGACGAAATTCAATAAAAACTCCGACGACGAGAGCAAAAAATACACTGAAAAAGAAATCTTCGACGGCATTACCCTAGCCTATAAAGTATTGTCCGCAGCCGAACTTAACAACAAAATTATAAACCAAACGACACCGTTTTACTATTTGTTGTTTATTAAAACGCCCACCGAGAAGTTTGTCACGGTAACCCAATCGCAAACGGGTGAGATTATCTATTTGGCCTATAGCGGTTCGGCAGCGAATTTCAAAAACGGCGATCTCAAAGAGCTGCAAAAAGCGGCACAAAAGAAGTAAGAACCGTCCCTTCGAGTGTCCCGATGCAATCGGGATGTATCGAGAACCTTTACAAGTAACAACGGTTCTCGATACGCGCCTTTCAGACGAACTCGAACTGACGCCAACGTATATCGAAGGGCAAACCGACTGCCAAAATATATCAAAGAGGCGAATTGATGTGTTTGCGATGGGCGGCCAAAATTTACTTTTCCTAAAAACAGAACCCTTAATTTCGAAATCTGTAAAAATAATTTCTTTTGATTATATTTTACACAAAAATGAATTGTTTCCCTAAATAATTTAGCGTTTAAAATTCATAATCTATACTATTTTGTAAATTTACCCTATCAAAAATAGGGGTGTTTGTAAAAAAGTGAGTTTTTATGAAAATCGAAAAACGCTGGATTGTTTCTTTTCTTATCATTACCATAGTGGCTGTCACCGGACTGTTTTGGCCCGAAAAAACCGCCGAGGAACACCAAGCCTTTAACGCCATCGATACGATTAACTATGCTGATGTGGCTTGGCTCTTAACTGCTTCGTGTTTGGTGTTGCTCATGACGCCCGGCTTGTCGTTCTTTTATGGAGGCATGGTGGGTAAAAAGAATGTCATTTCCACCATGCTGAAAAGCTTTATTTGCTTGGGTGTGGTGAGCTTGCTTTGGGTTGTGGTTGGGTTTTCCCTGTCTTTCGGGACACCAATCGGCATAACTCTTAACGGTACGCATTACGGCATCATCGGCAACCCGTTTGACTTTGCTTTCTTTAGTTATGTCGAGATGCATCCGCACAAAACCATGGCTTCCTCCATTCCCTTCATTTTGTTTGCTTTGTTCCAAATGAAGTTTGCCGTGATTACCCCGGCCATCATTACCGGCGCCTTAGCCGAACGCATCCGCTTTATCTCCTTTTTGCTCTTTATTTGTTTGTTTACCGTTTGCATTTACGCGCCTTTATGCCATATGATTTGGCACCCCAACGGCTTGTTGGGCAGCTATTTCGGCGTAAAGGATTTTGCCGGTGGAACGGTCGTTCACATGAGTGCCGGTTTTGCAGCCTTGGCCGGTGTTTTAGTCTTAGGGAAAAGAAAAAACAGCGAACACATTCCTACCAATATTCCGTTTGTGTTGTTGGGCACGGGCATGTTGTGGTTTGGTTGGTTTGGCTTTAATGCCGGTTCGGCTTTAGCCGCTAATGCGACTGCCGCCATGGCCTTTGCCACTACCACGATTTGTTCGGCCTCCGCCATGTTGACTTGGGTGTTTTTCGACCGCATAAACGGTCGAAAAGTATCGGCTTTAGGCGCTTGTATCGGAGCCGTAGTAGGCTTGGTAGTCATTACCCCATCGGCCGGTTATGTGAGCATTCCGCAAAGTATTTTCTTCGGATTTATCGGCGCTATGGTTTCCAACAAAATGGTGTATTGGAAAACCCTAAAACAAATTGACGACACCCTCGACGTATTCGCTTGTCACGGCGTAGGCGGTATTATGGGCATGATACTCACCGCCGTGTTTGCCAAAGGAGAAAACGCGAGTTTGTTGCATGGCGGCTGGAGCGTTTTCGGCCACCACATGCTGGCCTTGGTTTTAGTTTCCGTGTTTACGTTCGGCGGCGCGTATTTGTTATTCCGATTAACCAACCTCATGATCCCAATCCGAGTTTCAGAGGAATCAGAAAACATGGGACTAGACATATCACAACACGGAGAGAAGTTCTAAGCAACTGCCGTCAGTTCGAGTGATTTCAGCTCATGGCACAGGAGTTGAAATCGTATCGAGAACTCACTCCTCCAACAACAAATTCGCCAACGCATTATCGCGGCCGTAAATGTCTTTGTGGAAGTTCACCAAACCGTCATCATCCACCCAAGCGGTAAAATAACCAATGTACACCGGGATTTTGTTTTTCAAAGTGTACCACTTTTCTTTACCGGCATTCATAGCAGCCTCTATTTTTTCAGGGGTCCAATTCGGGTCGTCTTGTAAAATCAAATTAGCCAATTCCTTGGGCTTTTGCACGCGGATACACCCGTGACTAAAGGCTCTTTTTTCCTGACTGAACAAGTTCTTTGCCGGCGTATCATGCAGGTAAATGTTGTTGGAATTCGGAAATAAAAACTTCACCAAACCCAGCGAATTGTTCGGTCCGGGTTTCTGACGAATGTTGCTGCCGTTCCACTCCATGTTGTGCTGGGCCAAATAGTTTTTGTTCTTTTTGATGGCCGGAAGGATTTCTTTATCGCGAATGCTTTTGGGCACATTCCAATACGGACTGAACACGATATAGCTCATCATTCCACTAAAGATGACTGTTTCATTAAGTGCCGTTCCCACCACTACATTAGAAACCAGAGCCACTTTCCCTTCTTTAAAATAGGTTAAACGATACGACGGAATATTGACCACAATAAATTCTTTGGCCTTGGTTAAATCAGTCGAAATCCAACGGCAGCGCTCCATATTGACCATGATGGTTTTAATTCGGTCGCTAATCGGCACATTCATTTCATCGATATGTTTGGGCAAAATGATAGTGTCTTCCGAAAAACCGTTGCGCTTCTTGTAGGTCAAAACGGCTTGTTGTAACGCTTCGTCATACACCTTGCTTTTGGAATCGGTGGCAATATCATTCGTCAAGAACAATCGCTTTCTGATCTGAACCACCAAATCCGAACTGTCGCCGGGTTTCAGTTGTTTAAAATCAGTAGGCACCGCAATGGTTTCCCAACCGCCGTTTTTTTCAATTGTTCGGTAACGTTGTAAAACGGTTTTGAGTTTGTAATACTGCCCTATCAATTGGGCTTTGTTGTCCATCAGTTTCGGGTCCACCAAAATGGAATCAAGATACTGACTGTAAGCCATTTTTTTTCGCGGCAAGTACCATCCCAACTCTTCAACCTTAGTACTGTCGATGCCCCGCAGTACTTTATTGGTGTAGTAAAAATAATAGTTCGTCAAGAATAATTCGACTTCAACGTTGGGCTTGGTGCCGGTTTTGGAAAACAACCCGTCTACTATTTCTTTGTAAGGCACTTTGGCCGACACACCATCTTCAAACAAATTGTTCATCTTGTTGTAGATGACTTCTGCCGTTTCTTTACGTCCTTTTTTATCATACCACAAATAGGTGTATTGGTTTTTTCGATATAAATCAACAGCTTGTTTTTGGTACAACACTAGTTTGGGATATTTGGCATAAAAAGAAGTGACTAAAGTGCTGTCAAAGGACAATGACACCTCTTCGGGATGGAATCGGCTGGACACGTTGACTTTCTTGGAAATCTTACTTTCTTTATTGGCGCAAAACCAACTGGTGAGCGAAAATCCCAAGACCAACAATAGGAGTCCGGCGCTTATCCACTGCTTGTTTTTCATAGTCATTTTTAATTTACCACATAAAAATACAAAAAAGAAATCGGCTTCCTAAAATTGGATGTTGTATATTTACTTCACAGTTTTATTCGGCTAAACCCATACATGATGAAAAAATACGTACTGCTTTCGATTTTCTTTTTTTCTGCCGGGCTTATCAACGCCCAAGATACCGCATCGGTAAACGATTTTTTAAATCGTTGGCATAAAGCAGCCGCCGAAGCCCAATTTGACACGTATTTTGAAGCCATGGCCGAAGAATCGATTTTTATCGGTACCGATGCCACCGAAAACTGGGACAAGAAAGCTTTTCAAGCTTTTGCCAAACCGTATTTCGACAAAGGTAAAGCATGGTATTTTACCGCTTTAGAACGACACGTTTACTTTAGCCCCGATAAAAAAACGGCTTGGTTCGATGAATTGCTGGATACGCAAATGAAAATTTGCCGCGGCTCTGGGGTTTTGGTTTGGGTAAACGGCCAATGGAAAATCAAACACTACGTGCTTTCCATGACGGTGCCGAATGACAATGTGGATAAAGTAGTCGACATTAAATCGGCTCTGGAAGACCCACTCATCCGTACTTTAAAAGAAAAAAAATAATCCTCTTTCTTTTATAAAACCATAATCGCGCTTTTCTCGTAATTGGGTAAAGAACCCCAATTTACGGATTATGGATATCAATAAAAAAATTAACGTACTCTATCAAGCCATCACGGTAATTGTGATTGTGGCTTTGGTGCTTTCGGTTTGGTATTTTGCCCTGTTTGCTCCCTAACTTCCCACTGCGGAAAAACGAATTACGGCTACATCCTAAAGGTTAGTTTTGTTTTTGTTTGAGAGAAGAGCGCTACTGATTTCAGTGGCGCTTTTCCATTTTTTGTGCGCTCAGAAAACCAAATCGGAACTTCTTTCGTACATGACTCCAAACGCGAAAACAACAGACCATGAACCGCAAAAACATTCTTAAAAAAATAGTTTGGAGTATTTTAGCTATTACCCTACTCCTGTTTGGCATTTTAGTCTATCACATTGCCAATGCCCGTCCTATTGAAAATGCAACGATACAAGTGAGCCGCATCGACTTTGATCGCCCGTTTGACTCGCTCGGCACCATTGATATCAAGCAAAAATTACACCGCATTCCGGGCGTAAAAAGTGAAATCATTGTCAAGAAAAATGTAGTCGTCTATTTCCATGACAACACGGTAGCCGATTCTAAAAAAGTATACGACGAACTAATGACTAAAGGAAACTACAAAGCCGAACGTTTTGTACTTCCGGCCAATATAGCCATGCAGCAAGCTTGTCCGGTGATGAAAAAAGACAGCTTCAAATACAAATTCAGCAAGTTTATCCAAGGAATTTTTAATTAATCCTCTAAATATAACGTTATGAAAAAGTTTTCAAATTGGGGCCTATTGGCCTTAGCGCTCGGAGCCATCGCTTTTACAGGATGCAGCAGTGATGATGATTCACCCGCTCCCACTCCTTCTATTTACGAACGATTAGGCGGCACCACGATGGTAGCCGATCCGGACAATCCCGGTCAAATGATTGAGCAAGGGCGTTTGAGCTATCGCAAAGTGGTAAACACCACAGTAGGTCTAATTGTAGCCGATGTACAAGCCAATGCCTCGGGTAATTTAGGGGCGCATTTTGCGCCGATTTTAGGCGAAGTGGGTGCCGGAAACACCACTAACTTGGCTATTTTGGTAGACAATCTAACCGATTTCTTCTCGTTTAATACCGGCGGAACCAATGCGGTAAACACGTACACCGGTTTGGATATGGTTACGGCGCACAATCCGTCGTTGAATCCGAGAATGGGAACCACTTCTACCGATGCGAATTACACTAAATTCGTAGGCTACGTGGGTGCGGCGGCTCAGCAAAACGGAGTAGCTGCCAATACCGAATTGTATGCCGATATTGTAGCGGTTTTAGAATCGTTACGCGATCCCATTGTGCAATAAATACCACTACGAAAAACTACGAAAAACGCTACCCGAAAGAGTAGCGTTTTTTTATTTTAAATTTTCGAGCATTTCCACAGTCATCGAAGCCAAATCAAACTGATGTTGCCAGTGCCAATCACGCTGTGCACAACTGTCGTCTATGGAAGCCGGCCAGCTGTCGGCAATTTTTTGACGAAAATCGGGTTTGTAGGTAATGGTGAACTCGGGAATGTGGTTTTTAATTTCCGCGGCAATTTCCTTGGGCGTGAAACTCACACCGGCCAAATTATAAGAAGACCGTATCTTGATGTTTTCGGCGGGAGCCTGCATAATTTCTACCGTAGCACGAATGGCATCGTCCATATACATCATCGGCAGCGCCGTACCTTCCGAAAGGAAACATTCATATGTTCCCTCTTTCAACGCTTTGTGGTAAATATCCACGGCATAATCGGTAGTGCCGCCGCCGGGTTCCGTAGACCAACTAATCAAGCCCGGATAGCGTATACTACGCACATCAACGCCGTAAATGTTATGATAATACTCGCACCAACGCTCGCCGGTTTGCTTGCTGATGCCGTAAACCGTTGTCGGCTCCATAATGGTAAATTGCGGCGTATTAATCCGAGGCGTTGTAGGTCCGAAAACCGCAATACTCGAAGGCCAAAATATCTTTTTCACTTTTCCGGCTTTCGCCAAATTCAACACGTGAAACAACGAATTCATGTTCAAATCCCAGGCAAAAGCCGGGTTTTTTTCGGCCGTGGCCGAAAGCAAAGCGGCCATCAAATAAATGTCGGTGATTTTGTAGTGTTCTACCAGATGTTCGATTTGGTTGAAATCGAGGGCATTGACTACTTCAAAAATACCTTCATTAACAATATCAATATTGAGTTTGCGAATATCCGACGCAATCACGTTTTCCAAGCCGTAGATGCTTCTCAGTTTTTTGGTCAGCTCCGTTCCGATTTGTCCGCAAGCGCCAATAATCAAGATTTTTGTATTCATTTAGTTGTTTGTTTATACCACAAAGATACTTTTCCCATCGCTAATTCGAGGAAACGAATAGCTTCTTTTTTTAACAAAATTATAATTCGTTTAGCCGCAGCATACTGAAGTTTCCTTTTACCTTTGTACTTTTGTAACTTAATCCTCATCAATACATGAAAACGCTTTTCCCCGTCCTGCTTTTGGTGGCTTTGAGTTGGGTTTCCTGTCAGGAAGACCCAAAGCAACGTCTATTAGAGCAGCAAAAAGAAGCTCAAAAACAGGAAGCGGTTTTTAAAACCATTAGCAACGGTTGGAATTTTAACGCCAAACCGATGAATCTTACCTCGAGTTCGTTAACGGGTTCTTGGGCAGAATGGCGTATGTTTTTAAACGAATTAGGGCAAAAACCCAAAAGCAGTCTGGGTGCCTTTAAAATTAAAGCGAAAGCACTTTCAAAAAGAGGGGAAGAATTGAATAATTCGGTACCTGCCGAATTTAATTTACCGGAAATTAAAAGTCGGATTGCTGCGGTAAACACCAAAATTAATGCGATTAATTTGTATATCAATTTGCAGCAAGTTCCCGATAAAGAGATTGTGAAACTGATACAGGAAATCAATACTGAAGTGGCTTCTTTGCAATTTCAACTCGAGGAAATCACCCGTAAAAGACAAATTAAAATGGAAGAAGGCGAATCGGATATGCTTCGCATGTTAGACACAACCCGAGCCATTCCGACGACCCCTGTTGTACAACCGCGTCAATAATTCGTTTTGAGTCAAAATTCGTTATACCAAAGTTACCTGCATTCCACGAAAGTCAAGCAAATTGCAGACAGCCTCGAACAGCCTTTGACTAAAATACAGTTAAAAGGCCTTTTGGGTTCCTCGTTGTCGTTTGTGTTTCAATCGGTTTTCAAACACAGTGAAAAACCTTTTTTACTTATTTGCAACGAAAAAGAAGAAGCAGCGTATTATTTAAACGATTTAGAGCAAATGATTGGCGCCAACGATGTGTTGTTTTACCCAAGCTCGTACCGCCGCCCGTATCAAATTGAAGAAACCGACAATGCCAATGTATTGTTGCGTTCCGAAGTGTTGAACCGCATCAACTCGCGTAAAAAACCGGCCGTTATTGTTACCTATCCCGAAGCCCTTTTTGAAAAAGTTGTCACCCGAAAAGAACTCGACAAAAACACCTTGAAAGTAGCGGTGGGCGACAACGTATCGATTGATTTCATCAACGAAGTGTTGTTTGAATACGAATTCAAACGTGTGGATTTTATTACCGAACCGGGTGAATTTTCGGTGCGTGGCGGTATTTTAGATGTGTTTTCATTTTCGAATGACAACCCGTATCGCATTGAGTTTTTCGGCAATGAAGTGGACAGCATCCGAACCTTTGATGTAGAAACCCAACTCTCGGTAGAAAAACAAAACAAGATTACCATCATTCCGAATCTGGAAAACAAATTCATCAAAGAAAACCGGGAAAGTTTCCTCGAATACATCAGCGACAAAACCGTGTTGTGGATTGAAAATACCGAATTTTTGACCGCACAACTCGATAAACTTTTCGGGAAAGCCATTGAGACCTTTGATAAGCTTTCGGGAGACGTGAAACACGCTTCGCCGGAACATTTGTTTTTAAATCAGGAAGGATTTTTGCGCAAAGCCTTGGATTTTTCCATCATCGAATTGTCGAATAAACCGCTGTTTAAAATAGTCAAAACGTACGAATTTCACATTCAGCCACAGCCTTCGTTCAACAAACAATTCGATTTGTTGCTGAACAATTTGAGCGACAACCATTTCCACGGCTACACCAATTATTTGTACTGTGCCAATGAAGCACAAGCCAATCGTTTTCACGATATTTTTGAAAGTTTAGATGAGGAGAATCACGAAAATATTCGCAAGCAATACCATACCGTAGTAGCTTCACTGTACCA
Organism: Flavobacterium sedimenticola; assembly: GCF_030053345.1. GTDB lineage: Bacteria > Bacteroidota > Bacteroidia > Flavobacteriales > Flavobacteriaceae > Flavobacterium > Flavobacterium sedimenticola. The sequence goes on along the minus strand of NZ_JASGBP010000001.1, from coordinate 499,410 downwards.
GGGGTTCATTGACGAAGAAACCCAAATTGCCTGCTACACCGACCATCAAATTTTTGAACGCTACCACAAATTCAGCATTAAAAACGGCTATTCGAAAAAGCAAACCATTACGCTAAAAGAACTCAACTCCCTAACCGTCGGCGATTACGTCACGCACATCGATCACGGTATCGGAAAGTTTGGCGGTTTACAAAAAATTCAGGTCGAGGGTAAAACACAAGAAGCCATCAAGCTGGTGTATGCCGACAACGATATTGTGTACGTAAGCATTCACTCGCTCCACAAAATTTCAAAATACAACGGCAAAGACGGTACCCCGCCCAAAATATACAAGCTCGGTTCCAACGCATGGAAAGCCTTAAAGCAAAAGACCAAAGCGCGTGTTAAACATATCGCGTTCAACTTAATTCAGTTGTATGCCAAACGCCGCTTGGAAAAGGGATTTGCCTTTGCACCCGACAGTTATTTGCAAAAAGAATTGGAGAGCTCATTTATTTACGAAGACACGCCCGACCAACTCAAAGCCACGCAGGACGTAAAAGCCGACATGGAAAAAGACCGTCCGATGGACCGATTGGTTTGTGGTGACGTAGGTTTCGGGAAAACGGAAGTCGCCATTCGAGCGGCGTTTAAAGCCGTGGACAACAGCAAGCAAGTCGCCGTTTTGGTGCCAACCACTATTTTAGCCTACCAACATTACCGTACATTCTCCGAACGTTTGAAAGATATGCCGGTGAAAGTGGGTTACCTCAACCGATTCCGCACGGCCAAACAAAAAGCGCAAACCTTAGAAGATTTGGCTTCGGGCAAACTCGACATCATCATCGGAACACACCAATTGGTGAATAAAAACGTCCAATTCAAAGATTTGGGGTTGTTGATTGTAGACGAGGAGCAAAAGTTCGGCGTGAATGTAAAAGACAAACTCAAAACCATCGCGGCCAACGTAGATACGTTGACCTTAACGGCCACGCCTATCCCGAGAACGCTGCAATTTTCGTTAATGGCGGCTCGTGATTTATCGGTGATTACTACGCCGCCGCCCAATCGCTACCCTATCGAATCGCAGGTGGTAGGCTTTAATGAAGAATTGATTCGCGATGCCATTTCGTATGAAATCCAGCGCAACGGACAAGTGTTTTTCATCAACAACCGCATCGAAAACATCAAAGAAATAGCAGGTATGATTCAGCGATTGGTGCCTGATGCGCGCGTGGGTATCGGTCACGGTCAAATGGAAGGCACGAAGTTAGAAGAATTAATGCTCGGTTTTATGAACGGTGATTTTGATGTTTTGGTCGCCACTACCATTATCGAGAGCGGGTTGGATGTGCCGAATGCTAACACCATTTTCATCAACAATGCCAATAATTTCGGGCTATCCGACCTGCATCAGATGCGCGGTCGCGTGGGTCGAAGCAATAAAAAAGCGTTTTGTTATTTTATTTGTCCGCCGTATTCCGCCATGACCGAAGATGCCCGCAAGCGTATTCAAGCTTTAGAGCAGTTCAGCGAGTTGGGCAGTGGTTTTAACATTGCGATGAAAGATTTGGAGATACGCGGCGCCGGAGATCTTCTGGGTGGCGAGCAAAGTGGGTTCATCAATGAAATTGGTTTCGAAACCTACCAAAAAATCATGAACGAAGCCATTGAAGAGTTGAAAGAGAATGAATTCAAGGAATTGTACGAGTCCGAAAACGACATTGATACTAAGGAATACGTCAAAGAATTACAAATTGACACCGACTTCGAGTTGTTGTTTCCTGATGCGTACATCAACAATATTTCGGAGCGTTTGAATTTGTACAACGAATTGGGCAACCTTAAAACGGAGGAAGAACTGCACGTTTTTGAAACCAAACTCATCGACCGTTTCGGCCCGTTGCCTACAGCAGCCAAAGCTTTATTAAACAGTATTCGGATCAAATGGATTGCCACCCATATGGGCATCGAGAAAATCGTAATGAAACAGGGAAAATTGATTGGGTATTTTGTATCCGACCAACAATCGGAGTATTACAATTCCAAGCAGTTCAGCAAGGTGTTGCGATTTGTACAACAACATGGCAATATCTGTAAAATGAAAGAGAAAGAAACCAAAAACGGTTTGCGTTTGTTGCTGACCTTTGAAAACGTCAAATCCATCAACAAGGCTTTGGAATACATGGAATTAATGACCGCATAAATTAAAAAAACCACTCTGAATGAGTGGTTTTTTTATGGGCATCGATTGCGAAAATTACATTTTCAATATCTTAAAGTTGGCTTGGCTGTCGTTAATTTTCAACTTAAAGAAATAAGTTCCGGTGGCAAAGGCCGATATGTCGACGTTGGTCGTTAGCTCATTCATCTTTTTAGTGAACAATAACTGTCCTTGAACATTGTACACGGTCACTTCATTAATCATGTCTTTAGAGCTGATGGTTACCACTCCATTAGTTGGATTCGGATAATAGCTGTAATCCAAATAATTGTTTTCATCGGTTCCTAACGTTCCGGTACAGGTAATGTTGGCTACCCAACCTTGATCGACTACTCCTTGGTCTGAATAGAATTTAAAGGTCAACGCACCACTGGCGTGTGTGGAGTTAAACGGACTAGGAAGTGCTGTTCCGGTTAAACCTCCTAAGGTTAAATCCTGGAAATATTCATTGGGCCCGTTGTAGATATACAAGTAATCGTAATCCGTTTCCAATCGGAAGCTGGTAAAAGTTACTCTGATTTTCAATCCGTTTCCGGTTGGCATCAAAGTTCTTATCCAAGATTCGTTGTTGGAGTAGTTCGCAGAGGGACCGGCAGCATCGGTAAAGGTAAAGCCACACAAGTTACTGGCCGGAGTGGCAAAGATAGTTTGTCTCACTAACGGATCTACATTTTCACACAATGGTCTGACTCTTACTCTGTAATAGGTATTGGCACTTAATCCGGCGGCGATGTAGTTAGGTTCAGAAACCGTAACCCAGGTTAATGCTGTACTGGCATAAGGCGCTACGGAAACCTGCCAAGAAGTTGTCGAACCTGTTTCTGTCCATGATATAGCTGCTGTGTTTTCGGTGATGTTGGTCACCATAATATCGGTTACGGTATTCGTACACGATGTAGTACAATCTAAACTTAAACAGGTTTTACTGTTGACGTTGTTTAACACCAATTCACCCGGTTGAGGGCCGAAGCCGTTGTTAAAACTAATCCCAACTCCTGAAATTAAGTGACAGTAACTCATGATTGTCCCTTTCTCGGCAGCGGCAGGAATAGGGCCTTGAGCACAAGTTCCTTCTGTATAACCGGCTTGTTGTCCACAACCGTCAATCACGGTATTATCGCCATTCCAAAAGCAACGGTGGGTATGAGGCGACCCTAATGAGTGTCCTAATTCGTGGGTTATTACCTGAACCGTCCAAGAATAGGTTGGTACCGTAGAAAAAGACAAGTTTACATCAGAATAGCTGTAATTGTTGGTGGAGCAAAGCGTGTTCAAAAAGGCTACTCCGCCCAATCCTCCGGGATCAATACCTACTAATTGGCCGATATCACCATCAAAAACGGTACGCGTTTGCGCAAATAAATTCAAGTATGCACTGGAACTGGTTCCTACCCCATCGTATGGATCTTGCTCTGTCCAAATAAATACTGATTTCAAGGAAGTAGAAATCCCGTCGTTTTCAAACAACGTTTGCACATTGTTGAATACAGAAGTCATCCAATTGGTGGTGGCCGTCTCACTGCTGGAGTTGCTGGTATACAAATCGTTATCGATTTCAAAATAAAATTGTACACAACGGTCACTGTTGACACTTCTTTGCGTAGGGTTAGAACTCGGCATTTCGACACCTTCTTCTTTGGTATGACAATCAAACTGATTCAATACTTTCATCTTAGCATCGGAATAGACAATATAATCGGTTTGATTGTTGGATTTGTCTAACTTTCCGACTACGATGTTTCCTAGTGCTGAGCTGGAGAAAATACCGTTACATTCACCGTTGAAAAAGTTAAACGAAGTAACCGAATTGGTGTCGCCGTTTATGATTCCACGATAGTAAACTCCGGCTTGATACGGGTAGTTTTTGCCTTTGTCGGTATCCACATGGAATCCTTCCGCTAATGGATTTACTTTGTACAAAAGCAACGCATAATTTTGTCCTTGGTACGGAATGGTTAATTCAATAGTGCTGTATTGGTTGGCTACAATTTCATTGACTCTTGCCATATCCAAGGTAGCTAAAGTCGCACCGTCAACCACTTTATTCACTTCGCTATCCGGGGCATTTTGTGTGGTAGAAAGAATAGAAACCGGTTTAAAATCGGCTCTCAATTTTTGTAGTTCTCCGATTCTTTGCGCTATTTTATTCTGAGCGCCCAAAGAAGCTACCGATAATAAAACAGCAAAAAGTAATACTTTTTTCATGTTGTTTAGAATTGTTGTTTTTTAAAATTGTGGCTAAAGTTATTGAAATTCAATTAATAATTACCTAATATCAACTATTTTAAGATTTGTTTCATCTAAAAATAGTAAAATGCGTCTTGAATATGCTCTGTTTTATAGTGATTTTCTTCTTTGTAAACAGCTATGATGTCAAAGCGAATATCCAAATCTAAATTGTTAGAAATAACATATTCATGTACGGCTTTAACCAACAATTGGATTTTTTTGGGGGTGACAAAATCTTGAGGCAAACCAAATTCGGTAGAAGATCGCGTTTTTACCTCAACAACCACTAATACATTTTCTTTTTGTGCCATGATGTCGATTTCCGCTTTTTGGAAAGTCCAGTTGGTTTCCAAAATGGTATAGCCGTTTTGCTGCAGAAAATCTACCGCTAGTTCTTCGCCGAATTTGCCTAATTCGTTGTGTTTTGCCATTTTTTAGCGTGTTAGATTTCAGAAAGTCAGGCTTCTTAGATTTTATTTAAAAACTAACTTTCTGAATAGTCTGAGAGGTCTATTCAAAAATCACTTTGCTTTTTTCAGGGGTTACTTCCATCGTAACTTGTCGCCCGAAAATTAAAGCGCGATTGTCTCGGATATGACCCGCCGGAAAGTTATAAATAATAGGGATATTCAATCCTTTTACCGTATCTTCAATAATTTCTAAGGCATTTCTTCCCCACGGAATTTCATTGTCTTTCATCTCGGTCATGCCGCCCACAATGATTCCTTTCAAACTACCCAAACAGCCGTTCCGTTTGAGATTCATCATCATGCGATCAACATGGTACAGGTATTCGTCTAAATCTTCCAAAAAAAGAATTTTATCGGTACAATCAATAGCCGATTCGGAGCCCAACAAACTGTACAAAATAGACAAATTACCGCCGACTAGTTCGCCTTTGGCTGTGCCGTTGTGATTTAAGGCATCGCAATCTAAAGTATACTGCAGTTTATCCCCGAATAACGCGGCGCACAACGAATTCTTAGCATCATCCGTAGCTCTCGGAATAGCCACCGGCATCGTGCCGTGAATCGATTCGATACCCATTCGGTTCAAATGGCTGTGCAAAACGGTTACATCGCTAAACCCGATAATCCATTTGGGGTTTTGTTTGAATTGGGTAAAATCCAATTTATCAATGATTTTTACCGTACCATAACCGCCACGTACACACCAAATAGCCTTGATATTCGGGTTGTCCATTTGCTCCTGAAAATCTGCCGCTCGTTGGTCATCGGTACCGGCCAACTGATAATAATCCAGTCCTATTGTATTTCCGATTTTAACATTCAATCCCCATCCCTCGAGCAAATCGATAGTGGGTTTCAAATTGTCCTCTATGTTTTTTCGTGCCGTGGAAACGATGGCAACGGTGTCGCCTTTTTGGAGATAAGGAGGTGTAATCATCTTTTTTTGGGAATAAGAAGAAAATGTTAGGAATGAAACTAAGATAAAAAGGATTCGCATGAATCTGAAAAATGATTGTAAATTGGCTATCCCAAAAGTAAACAAATCCCAAAATTAATTCGGGATTTCGTAGCTAAAAAGTTATTTTTGCAGTCTATTTTAAAGTTTATGCTAGAAAATCCAAAACGATATACCATTACGGCAGCCTTGCCGTATACCAATGGTCCTATACACATCGGTCACTTGGCCGGTGTTTACGTTCCGTCAGACATTTATGCCCGCTATCTGAGACTGCAAGGAAAAGATGTGGCGTTCATTTGCGGGAGTGATGAGCACGGTGTGGCCATCTCGATGAAAGCTAAAAAAGAAGGCATCACGCCACAGGAGGTCATCGATAAATACGACGGTATCATTCGAAAATCATTCGAAGATTTCGGGATTTCGTTTGACAATTATTCGCGCACTTCGGCTAAAATTCATCACGATACCGCTTCGGAATTCTTTAAAAAATTATACGACAACGGCGACTTCATTGAGGAAGTTACCGAACAATTATACGATGCCAAAGCCGAGCAGTTTTTGGCCGACCGTTTCGTGACCGGAACCTGCCCAAAATGCGGTAACGAAGAAGCCTATGGCGACCAATGTGAAAAATGCGGTTCCTCGTTAAATGCGACCGACTTAATCAACCCAAAATCGACTATCACCGGAGAAACGCCCATTTTAAAATCGACCAAACACTGGTTTTTGCCTTTAGACCGTTACCAGAATTTTATGAAAGAATGGATCTTGGTAGGTCATAAAAACGATTGGAAAACCAATGTTTTGGGGCAAGTCAAATCGTGGTTGGAAGACGGCGACGGATTGAAACCACGCGCCGTAACCCGTGATTTAGACTGGGGTATCGACGTTCCGGTAGCCGGCGCCGAAGGCAAAAAATTATACGTTTGGTTTGATGCGCCTATCGGCTATATTTCTTCTACCAAAGAATGGGCGGCTCGTGTGGGCAAAAACTGGGAGGATTATTGGAAATCCCCCGACACGAAACTGGTTCACTTTATCGGAAAAGACAACATCGTGTTCCACTGTATTATTTTCCCGGCGATGTTAAAAGCCGAAGGCAGTTATATTTTACCTGATAATGTTCCGGCGAATGAGTTCTTGAATTTGGAAGGCAATAAGCTCTCTACATCCAAAAACTGGGCGGTTTGGTTGCACGAGTACCTCATCGACTTCCCGGACAAACAAGATGTGTTGCGCTATGCGTTGACCGCGAATGCACCCGAAACCAAAGACAACGACTTTACCTGGAAAGATTTTCAGGCCAGAAACAATAATGAATTGGCGGCCATATTCGGGAACTTTATCAACCGTGTCGTGGTTTTGACAAACAAATATTACAACGGTATTGTACCAACACCGAATGACTTGACGGAAATAGACGAACACACTTTGGCTGAATTAAAAGCCTATCCTTCGGTGATTTCCAGTTCTGTGGAGCGCTACCGTTTCCGTGAAGCGCAGGGCGAATTGATGAATGTGGCTCGTTTAGGCAATAAATATTTAGCGGATGAAGAACCGTGGAAAATGATTAAGACAAATCCGGAGCGCGTGCAAACACAAATGTATGTAGCCCTGCAGATTGCAGCGGCCTTACAAGTATTATCCGAACCGTTTTTGCCTTTTACCTCGTCGAAATTAGCACGGATTTTACGTTGCAACCTCAATTGGAACAGCGTTTCGGAAACTTCCGATTTGATTCCGGCCGGTCACCAAATCGGAGAAGCAGAAATCTTATTTGCCCAAATTGAAGATGCCGAAATTCAGCAACAAATAGACAAACTCGAAGCCACTAAAAACGCCAATGCTATGGAGAACCGAAAACCGGAGCCTCAAAAACCGACCACTACTTTTGAAGATTTCTCGAAATTGGATTTGCGCGTCGGAACCATTTTAGAAGCCGAAAAAATGCCGAAAGCCAACAAATTGTTGGTATTAAAGGTCGATACAGGAATGGATGTACGCACCATAGTTTCGGGTATCGCCGAGCATTTCTCCCCCGAAGAAGTAATCGGGAAACGCGTAACCGTTTTGGTAAACTTAGCCCCGAGAGCCTTACGCGGCGTAGAAAGTCAAGGGATGATTTTGATGACCAACAATGCCGAAGGGAAATTGGTGTTTGTCAATCCGGATGCAGATGGTGTGGAAAATGGAGCGCTCATCAGTTAGTTTAAATTTATAAATGTTTTGATATGAAAAAAACAGTGCTGCTTCTCAGCGTCCTGATAAGTTTTGTCCATGCTGTTGCCCAAGAAAAAGCAACTTCATTTACCCCTACCGTAAAAGAAAAAAAAGATGTGTTTACGGTGGTTAATGAGCCCGAGAAAAAAGTAGTGTTGTTCTTTAGCGATAAAACCTCAACTACAGCACAACTTTTTGATGAAAGTTTGCAGGCTAAGGATGCCGTCACGGCAACCTATTCCAACAAAGACGTGGATGACCTTATTGGCTGTAGTTTTAACGGACTACGATACTATTTGTATTGGACTACGTCCAGCGACCAGCAAATCATGGCACAGTGTTACGATTTTGAGACTAAACAAGTCAAAAACACCCCTATTGCTATGGATTACGGTAAAGAAAAAATTATCAATAAAATAACCATTCAAAATACCTTTTACATTATTACGGCTTTAAAAGGAACTAGTCTCTTGAACTTATATAGTTTTTCGGAAGGAAAAATGAATAAAAAAACGATTGATTGTACCGACTATCGATTTGTTGACAGTAAAACCAAACGAGTGACTTTTTGGGAAATGTATAATGAGTTCAGCGGAACCGTATATTACAACGGCATTAAAAATATTTTAGACGAAACGCCGGCTTCTTTGGTCTTCAGCACCTATAAAAAGAAAGCATTCATTTATGAAAACCGTATCATTTTCACCTTTGATACCAATGAGGATTTTACACAAACACTGACTGTAAATTTAAATGATTTTACGGCTGTTCAAAAAGCATTTCCCCAACCTCACATTCCAAAAGGAGAATACGATGAAATTGATTCGAATTCCTTTTTTGTGAACAATAAACTCATTCAAATTAAGTCGGATCCCAGTTTGCTTTACATCACTGTAAAAGGAATGGACGGAACCGAATTAAAAAAACTATCAGCTTATACGGGTAAAGAAATCGAATTCAAAAATTCAGAAATTATTCAGGAGAATGGAGGTATCAAAAGCACCCGAATATTGGACAACACCAATCAGCTGATCAGAAAAATTTACACTCTTAATCCTTCTGTTTCTTCGTATTTCAATGATGGGAAGTACAATGTAGTCATAGGTGGTGTTTCTTATCCGCAGCAAAATGCCATAATGTATGGAGGAATGATTGGCGGGTTATCCGGTGCTTTAATCGGAGCGGCTATTTCACATAACTATTCGATGCAAAACTTGACTTCTTATAACGACAAAAAAGTGGTTTACATCAACTGTCTTTTTGACCAAAATTTCAATCATATTGACGGTGAAGGAAAAAAATTGGCTTTTGACAAGCTGCGATGGTTTGCCGAAGAAAACGATAAACTAATCAATCGGTCGATTTTCAAGTTTAACAACAAACTGTATTTAAGCGGTTACAATAAAACAACTCAAGAGTATTCTTTCTATCAATTTGAAGATTAAACTATGAATCTAAAAGTAATTGCCTTTGATGCCGATGACACCTTGTTTGTCAACGAACCCTACTTTCAGGAAACCGAACAAAAATTCTGTGCCTTGATGAGTGATTACTTATCGCACCAAGGATTGTCGCAGGAATTGTTTAAAACCGAAATCGCCAACTTGGAGTTGTACGGCTATGGTATTAAAGGCTACATCTTATCCATGATTGAAGCCGCCATGCGAATTTCCAATCACACCATTTCGGTGGAAGTGATTGAAAAGATTACGCAATACGGGAAAGAATTACTCCAAAAACCCATTGAACTGTTAGACGGAGTGGAAGAAACGTTGGCCGCTTTGCACGGACAATACAAATTAGTGGTCGCTACCAAAGGCGATTTGTTAGACCAGCGAAGAAAATTGCACAACTCAGGTTTAGGCCATTATTTTCACCATATCGAAGTGATGTCGGATAAAAAAGAGAAAGATTACGAAGACTTGCTAAAGCGTTTGGACATTAATGCTGATGAGTTTTTTATGATTGGCAACTCTTTAAAATCAGACGTGTTACCGGTGTTAAACATAGGCGGTCATGCCGTTCACATTCCGTTTCACACGACCTGGGAACACGAAAAAATAAGTCACAAAGTAGAACATCCCAACTTTAAAGCATTAGAAAAAATCACCGAAGTGTTACCTATTTTATTAGCCTAACGTGAAACAAAAACTCCATCTCGATACCTGGAACCGAAAAGAACACTTTCATTTTTTTAAGCAAATGGAAGAACCTTTTTTTGGTATTACCACCCGTGTCGACTGTACTAAAGCGTATGCCAATGCCAAAGCAACCGGTGTTTCCTTTTTTACCAATTATTTGCACAAAACCCTGGTTGCTGTTAATTCGATTGAGAATTTCCGTTATCGAATTATCGATGACGAAGTGTATGTTTTTGATCGTATTGATGCCTCGGCTACCATTTTACGCGAAGATAAAACGTTTGGTTTTTCGTTGATGGAATACCGCAAAGACTTCACCGAATTTGCTGAAATTACCCGAAAAGAAATTGAACGCATTCAAAATACAAGCGGACTTTTAACTCGAGAATTCGACATTAATTTGATTCATTTCTCTGCCGTGCCGTGGATTGATTTTACCTCGTATTCTCATGCCCGTAGTTTTAGTTTTCCCGATAGTTGTCCGAAAATTTCCTTTGGCAAAATGATTGAAGAAAACCATCGTAAAACGATGGCCCTATCGGTTCACGTACATCATGCTTTAGTCGACGGCTATCATGTGGGTCAATTTTTAACGTTATTTGAAGAATTGATGAACGAATAATTTTCTAACTTTACGAAAAAAGAAAAATATGTTAAAAGCTAATATTGAGAAAGCACTCAACCACCAAATTCGCATCGAATCAGAGTCCTCACAAATTTACTTGTCTATGGCTTGTTGGGCCGAAGTAAACGGTTTAGAAGGTGTTGCCCAGTTTATGTACAACCAATCTGATGAAGAGCGTATGCACATGCTGAAATTGGTGAAATATGTGAACGAAAGAGGTTCGCATGCCGAAATTACCGAACTCAAAGCACCTAAAACCAAGTTTGGTACTTTTAAAGAAATGTTTGAGGAATTGTATCAACACGAATTGTTTGTATCCAACTCCATTAACGAATTGGTACATATTACTTTGGCCGAAAAAGATTATGCTACGCACAACTTTTTACAATGGTATGTGGCTGAGCAAATAGAAGAAGAAGCACAAGCCAAAACCATCTTAGACAAAATCAATTTGATTGGTGAAGACCGCGGTGGTTTGTATTTGTTTGACCGCGATATTCAACAATTAACCGTAACCAGCTCGGTGTCATTAAACACAAATCCGTAAGGAACCGTGTTTCGTATCTTCTATTATTAAATGTGGTAAGATTGGGAAAGAAAGAAAAAAATAAAGTAGCCGACTTGGAGAAAAAGCACAAAAAACTCCTGCACAAAACGCACAAAATTGCCGAAAATTGCAAATCGGAATGCTGTGAAAAATACAAAAAGTCGGAGGAGAAAAGATGCAAAAGATGCCCCATGTTCGACTTGTTGAAAAAACTCAAAAAGATAAAAAGCCTTCAATCGTAGAAGGCTTTTTATTTAGTCGAAGTAGGTCCAATTGGAGCCGTCACTCACCACAATAACACTACGTCTGTTATTTTCCCACATGTAAATTTCGGTACTGCCGGTAGTAGAGCCTTTCGGAAAGAGCAATCCGCCGGCCGAGGTCAGCTTGGCCGTAACTGTATTTTGAATGTTTCTGATAATATAAATTCTTCCCGGATATGTCACGGCATTCGGTAACCTAAACTCTTGGTCGGTAGCTTGCGGAGCAATGGAAATGTATACCCCGTCATTAATCAGTGTTGCCGAACCACTTCCGGTGAGCGTCACTGTTTTTAGCGATACATTACCATTAATGTCTAAAGTACTTAAAGGCGTTGTAGTGTTAATGCCAACTTGCGCCAAACCAAAATGGACTCCGCCAGAGAGCACCATCCAAATTAGGAGTAATTTTAATTTTGACATAACAAGTTGATTTTGACCTATTTTATAAAATAAATGTAGTCAAATAATCGAATGTTTGTTACAGCACCATTTTCAAATCACCATCGAAAACGTTTTCGTGTTGACAACTTTATTGTTTTTACGTTAATTTTTTAAAGTATTGAAAATAAAAAACGGTAAAGTTCCCACTTTACCGTTCATGTCATGTGCTGGTGATGGCTATTTCCCTAACAACAAAATATCATTCACCACCACTTCGGTAACATAGCGCTTGGCTCCGTCTTTGTCATCATAACTTCTGTGCGTTAATTTTCCGTCAACAGCTACTTCTTTGCCTTTGTTAACGTACTTCTCGATAATCTCTGCGGTTTTACCCCAAGCCACTACTTTGTGCCATTCGGTATTCTCAATTTTCTCGCCTTTGTCATTGGTGTAATAATCATTGGTGGCAAGGGTAAAATTAGCTACCTTTCTTCCTCCTTCTAAAGTTTTAACTTCAGGATCTTGTCCTAAATGTCCAATCAACTGTACTCTGTTTCTCATGGCGTTTATATTTAAATGTTACTAATTACTTTTTCAGATTCATTGGCGAGTCTGACATGGCAAAGATGAAAAGCTTTCAAAAAAATAATCGGTTTCTTACCATTTACTTTCGACTATAAATAATTGTAACCGTTTACAAATAGAAATATTTTCGTACATTTGATTAAATACATAAGATTTTAAGCACATTTTATAAATTTAAACAAGAGTATTATGGACAGAAAATGTTTAGAATGTGGTGAAAAACTTGTAGGTAGAGAAGACAAAAAGTTTTGTGGTGACAGTTGTCGTAACACCTACAACAACAAAATCAATAAAGACTGCAATAATTACATGCGCAATACGCATAATAAGTTGCGAAAAAACTATCGCATATTAACCGCATTGAATACCGATGGGAAATCAAAAGCTTCTCGATTTAAACTATTAAGTAAAGGCTTCGACTTTGAGTATATCACCAATATCCGAACGACCAAAACCGGAAACACCTACTTTTTTATTTACGATCAGGGTTACATGCCCATCGATAATGATTTTTATGTCTTGGTCAAAAAAGATATTTAGTACATTTACCCTATCATAAGTCTGAAACAACTCATTCACTTGATGCTTCAGAGGCCAAACAAACAACTGTCCCATAATGAAAAACAACCCACCATCACTGATTAGCTTTTTGTTGTTAGCGGGTATACTCAGCGGCATTTTCTACTTCATGATGCCGCAAAACTATGATCAGACCGAAGCACCGCTATCCGAATTCTCTACCCAAAGAGCCTTACAAACGGTTAAAAGCATGACGGTTAAACCTCATTTTGTGGGTGCTGCTTATCACGAAAACGTAGCGTCCTACCTCCAAAAAGAACTGCAAACCCTGGGACTGCAACCTTCTGTTCAGGAAGGCTTTACCATGACCGAAAAAGGCACATTGGTCAAGTCCAAAAACATACTGGCCAAAATAAAAGGAAGTACCAGCGGTAAAGCATTGTTATTGCTATCCCATTACGACAGTGCACCGCATTCGGTTTCCCATGGCGCCAGTGATGATGCTTCGGGCGTAGCCACTATCTTGGAAAGTGTTCGCGCTTTTTTACACAACAAAACCCCGCACAAAAACGACATTATCATCCTTTTTAGTGATGCGGAAGAATTAGGTCTCAACGGTGCTGCCCTGTTTGTCACCCAACACCAATGGGCTAAAAATGTAGGGTTGGCACTCAATTTTGAAGCCCGAGGTTCCTCAGGCCCGAGTTACATGCTTATGGAAACCAATAAAGGCAATGCCGAAATGGTTCAGGCTTTCAGCAACGGAAATGTACCGTATCCGGTATCCAATTCGCTACTGTACAGCATTTACAAAATGCTGCCCAACGATACCGACTTAACTGTTTTTAGAGAACATGGACAAATTCAGGGTTTTAATTTTGCCTTCATCGACAGTCATTTTAATTACCACACCTCGCAAGACCGATGGGAACATTTAGACCCAAAAACCTTGGCGCATCAAGGCACCTATTTGTTGCCCTTGTTGAATCATTTTGCTAACGCCGATTTGTCGAAGTTGAATGCGACTACCGACAAAGTATATTTCAATATCCCGTTTTCATTAGTGAGTTACCCGTTTGATTGGATTTTACCTATGTTCATCGTGGCTTTCGCCCTGCTCTTGTTGTTCGTTTTTGTGGGTTTAGGCAAGCAAGTATTGCGCATGGATGAAATCATCAAAGGGTTTGTGCCGCTGCTTGGTGCTCTTATTGTAGCCGGATTACTTACCTATGCCGGCTGGAAATTATTCGTGAACTTTTATCCTGAATACCAAGACATTCTTCAGGGCTTTACCTATAACGGTCACGATTATATTTATGCTTTCATTAGTTTGTCAATGGCCGTTTGCTTTTTGTTTTATCCTAATAACGGCAAACGAAACCCCGAAATGAATCAGGCGGTAGCGCCATTGTTTCTTTGGTTAATCCTTAATCTCGTTATCTTTTTTAAATTGAAGGGTGCCGGTTTTTTAATTATTCCGGTGCTGTCCGGCACACTAATGTTGGGCATTTATGTCCTAACCCAAAAATCGTATTGGTTCATTAATGTGTTGTTGGCTATTCCAACTTTAGTTATTGTGGCACCGTTTATCCAAATGTTTCCCGTAGGATTGGGTTTAAAAATTATGTTTGTTAGCGCCATCGTGACGGTTTTGGCATTTGGTTTATTACTACCCGTTTTCGGTTCGTTCCAACGAAAACCGCTTTGGGCCGGGTTCTTCTTTTTGTTGGCTGTCGGATGGTGTATCAAAGCGCATCAAAATTCAGGTTACGCATACGGCAAAGCCAAACCCAACAGTTTAGTGTATGTTTTGGATAGCGATGTTAACCAAGCGCATTGGGCGACGTACGATGTTAATTTGGATGAATGGACCAAAGGCTATTTGGGAGAAAAACCCAAAAACGGAAAAGCGCTGAATACCAATACGCTCTACAGCAAATACGGTTCACAATTCACTTTTATGAAAGAAGCGCCGTTGAAAAACATCCCGAGACCTACCATTACCTTTATTCGGGATACGGTAAAAGGCAATCAACGGATGTACAAGATTCGGATAACACCGAATCGAAACGTAAATCGATACGATATCTTTAACAAAGACAATCAAATTCATAATCTCAAAGCCAACGGCGTAAAATCGATTGATATCAACAGCGCTATATCGGGGAAATCTTCGGGAAAATTGGTGACGTATTACGTAGTGAACAATGAACCTTTGGAGCTCGATTTTTCGATTCCGAAAACCCAAAAACTAAATCTGTCTTTGGTAGAAAGTTCCTTCGATTTACTCCGTAATCCGTGGTTTGCCATGACCCCCAGAAAAAATTGGATGATGCCAATGCCTTTTGTACTGAACGACGCCGTAATCATTCGTCAAAAAATAAAAGCGTCACCTATACTGCCGCAAAACAACAACCAACTTGTCCGACCGTACGGCAGCACAGTATCCGACAGTGTAGCGGTGGCCAAAGACAGTATACGCTAATGAAACAAATCAGTATTTTAGGTTGCGGTTGGTTGGGACTTCCCTTGGCAAAAGCATTAGTGAAGGAAGGGTTTCGGGTGAAAGGTTCTGTGACGACAGCTTCCAAAATACCGGCTTTGGTCTCCCACGGAATAGAAGCCTATACTTTAGAGATAGAAGAAACCAAGATTGTTGGCGATATTGAGGATTTTTTGAATGCCTCTTCTCTACTGATTATTGCCATTCCGCCCAAACTAAAAAATGCGGTACCCGATAGTTTTATTCAAAAGATAAAAACAGTATTGCCCAATGTGGAGCAATCGAGCCTGAAAAATGTGCTCTTTATCAGTTCAACCTCGGTGTATGCCGATGACAATTCGGTCATAACCGAAGCCACACCGCCGATACCCGATACCGAAAACGGAAAGCAACTTGTAGCGGCCGAAACGCTGTTAAAAAACAATGCGCATTTTACGACCACTCTAATTCGTTTTGGTGGTCTAATCGGATCCGACAGGCATCCGGTTTATTTTTTAGCCGGAAAGCAACAACTGGAAAATCCTTTGGCGCCCATCAACCTGATTCATCAATCGGATTGTATCGGTATTATTCGCGAAATTATAGCGCAAGGAAAGTTTGGCGAAACATTCAATGCCGCAGCGCCGTTTCACCCAACGCGAAAAGACTATTACACCCAAAAAGCGCAAACCTTGAATTTGCCGATCCCGCAATTTGATGACACCAAAAGGTCGGTTGGCAAAACCATTTCGAGCGACAAAATCATCCGTTTATTGGATTACGAGTTTCAATATCAAAGGTTATGAGAACCATTAATATTATGGGTTCTATTGTTTGTATTGATTTTAGTCGCTTCCCTTTTAAATCTATTTTGTTGATTCCAAAAAGAGGGAACCTTCATTTAATTAGAATTTTTTGGAAAAGCATAAAAAAACCTCAAGCATAACTTGAGGTTTTTATTGATGTGGTGATTACCAAATTTTCACTCGCTTATCGGGCGCGGTGTACATTCCGTCTCCCGGCTTGATGTCAAAGGCTTTGTGAAACGTATCCAAATTCATCAACGGTACATACGCACGGTACATTCCCGGGGAATGCGGATCGGTTTTAACTTGGTTTTTAATGGCTTCGTCGCGCATTTTGCTTCGCCAAATGGTAGCCCAGGAAATGAACAACCGTTGTTCCGGTGTAAATCCGTCAATTAAACCCGGATTGCCGTTTTCCTTCAAATACAACTGTAAACCATCATATGCTGCATTGATACCCCCTAAATCACCGATGTTTTCTCCTAAAGTAAATTTCCCGTCAACCCGAATTCCCGGTAGTGGTTCTAAAGCCGAATATTGATCGGCCAAAGCCATACCCAAAGCCGTAAATTTGGTTAAATCGTCGGCCGTCCACCAATCTACTAAATTCCCTTCGGCGTTGTATCGCGAACCTTCGTCGTCAAACCCATGGGAAATTTCGTGACCGATAACCGCTCCGATACCACCATAATTCACGGCTTCATCCGCTTGATAGTTGTAAAACGGCGGTTGTAAAATGGCAGCCGGGAACACAATCTCGTTGTACGACGGATTGTAATAGGCGTTCACCGTTTGCGGCGACATTCCCCATTCGGTTTTATCAACCGGTTTTCCTATTTTCTTGATACTTTTGGCATGATTCCAACGGGAAACATTCATCATGTTATCAAAATAATTGCCGCCTTCGGACGGACTTACAATAGCCAATTCGGAATAATCTTTCCATTGGTCGGGATACCCGATTTTAATAGTCAAACTGTTGAGTTTTTGAATGGCTTTTTGCTTGGTTTCGGCCGACATCCAATCGAGATTGGTAATTCGGATTTCGTAGGCACGCATCACGTTTTTGATCATTTTACGGGCTTTTTCTTTGGCTTCGGCCGGGAACATTTTGGCTACATATAATTTACCTAATGCTTCTCCAACACTACCATTTACGGTTTGCAGTGCTCGCTCTTCCAAAGCTCTTTGTTTGATAGCGCCGGTTAAGGTTTTCCCGTAAAAGTCAAAATTAGCCGCTCCGATTTCAGTAGACAACATGCCGGCAGCACGATTTAACAAGGCCCATCGCATATAGGCTTTCCAATCTTCTACATTGTTCTTCGCTAAAAGTGCTTGCAATTCGGCCATGTAACGCGGTTGTGAAACAATAATGGTATCACTGTTCGGAAAGCCGACACCGCCTAAATAGCCTTTCCAATCAATCGCCGGCACCATTTTTTGTAAATCGGTTACAGCAGTCGGATTGTATTGTTTTCGGGCATCTCTGCGCTCTACCCTGTCTAATCTTGGTTTTGACATGGCGGTTTCAAACGCTACAATTTTAGCCGCATCAGCCTTAGCTTGATCCGGTTTAATACCAATGTAAGCCAACATACGAGCAACATGTGCTTGGTATTTTTCTCTTTTTTCCTTAGAATCTTTATCTTCCGAAACATAATAATCCCTGTCGGGCAATCCTAAACGACCCGGGGCCAATGTGATGGAGTTTTTGTTACTGTCTTTGTCATCAGCTCCTACGCCTACTCCAAAAAATCCTATGCCGCCAAGCGGTTCCATCTCGATTAACAATTTTTGCAAATCTTTGATGTTCTTTACGGCATTAATTTTGGCCAAATAGGGTTTTATAGGGTTAATCCCTTGTTTGTTTCGAGCCACTGTATCCATAATGGATTTGTAGAGATTGATGGCTTTTCCCTGGTCGGTATTGGATTTGAAAGAGGGATTATTTACCGCATCTTTCAAAATTTCCAGAGCGTCGATGTCGGTTCTCTGACGCAATTCATCGAAACTTCCCCAACGATTTCTGTCGGCCGGAATTTCGGTGTTTTTCAACCAAGTTCCGTTCACGTAAGTAAAAAAATCATCTTTCGGACTGACCGATTTGTCCATTAACGACAAATCGATTCCCGGTGTTTTTTGTTGAGCGGCAACCGGAAGCATTACTGCAGCCATAAAAGCTGTGGCCCAAAATTTTGAAATAGAGTTCATATGCGTAATTTGTTTCGTTTGTATTCGTAATTACAAATGTATCGATTTCGATAGCAGAAATCATTTTTTAACAAAATTATAAGTACTGATTAAGGTCAAAATGTTACCAATCATGGCGTTGCTTTTGTACTTTTGTCAAAAAAAAGCATGCTGCATTTTATCCAAAAATATCGCATTTTCTTCGGCACATTCCTGCTCTTTTCCATCATTACCATAGCTTTATTTTACAGCGCCTTAAAACCGAGCAAATCGTTACCGATTTACAATCCGTCCGATGTCAATCCCGAATTGGTGGACAGCACTGTGCAGTACGTCAGTAAATACCACACTATAGCCGATTTTGCATTTACCAATCAAAACGGCAAAACCATTACCCAAAAAGATTACGAAGGCAAAATTTATGTGGCCGACTTTTTCTTCACCACCTGTGGCTCCATCTGCCCGATAATGACCACCAACATGATTGATGTGCAAAAGGCTTTTTTGAATAATCCGAAAGTAATGCTGCTGTCGCATACCGTTACGCCGGAGATTGACAGCGTTCCGGTATTGAAAAAATATGCTTTGAAAAAAGGTGTAATTGATTCGAAATGGAATTTGGTAACCGGTGATAAAAAAGACATTTACAGTATGGCTCGCAAATCGTACTTGGCTGTTAAACTCGGAAAGCCGGAAGAATTATACGATATGGTGCATACCGAAAACTTTGTGTTGGTAGATGCCGAAAGAAGAGTCCGCGGCTTTTACGATGGCACCAAAAAAGAAGACATTCAAAAACTCATTGATGACATTAATTGGCTATTGGAAGAAGATAAAAATGAGTTAAACTGATAATTATCACGGGATATTCTTTTTTTATCGCTACTTTTGTAATCTTAATTCAATCTAAATAAGCATTGATAACAACCGTTGACGTATTACCTATCGGAACTAAAGCCGTTATTACCGAAGTGGATTTGGAAAAAATCCCATTAAAGCTTTTGGAAATGGGATGCTTACCCGGCAATGATTTGGAGATTCTCCATATTGCTCCTTTGGGCGATCCGATTTACCTCAATGTCAACAACGGTTCCTTCTTGGCCATTCGAAAAGAAAGCGCTCACGAGATTAAAGTTGAAATCCTTTAGAGAAAATGAGTCAAAACATCAATGTAGCGCTAATCGGAAACCCAAATACCGGAAAAACTTCGGTGTTTAACCAATTAACCGGACTCAACCAACAGGTGGGAAATTATCCGGGTATTACGGTTGAAAAAAAATTAGGGTTTTGCAAACTGCCCAATAATTTCAAAGCAAATATTTTAGATTTACCGGGAACCTATAGTTTGAATGCCAGTTCTATTGACGAAAATGTGGTGATTGAATTGTTGTTGAACAAAAACGACAAACTCTTCCCCGATGTAGCGGTTGTGGTTACGGATGTTGAGAATTTGAAGCGAAATCTTTTGCTTTTTACCCAAATCAAAGATTTAGAAATTCCGACGATATTGGTCATCAATATGACCGATCGTATGAAAGCCAAAGGAATTTCGTTAGATATTCCGTATCTGGAAGAACAACTGAAGACCAAAATTGTTTTGGTGAGTACCCGAAAAGGCGTTGGTATTGAAGAGCTGAAAAATACAATTGTCGACTACAAAAATTTATCGACCGAGCCTTGTTTGAATGCCTCGAGCATCGATCGAGCGTATTTCGACAAACTGCAACAAGCGTTCCCGAATCAATTGTTGTATAAACTTTGGTTGGTGATTACGCAAGATGTGTATTTCTTAAATTTGGAACGAAAAGAAATTCCGAGTGAATTTACCAAATCGCATTCGGAGTTGAAACGATTGCAACAAAAAGAAACCATAAAGCGGTATCAATTTATAAACGATACACTCAAAATCGGTCAAAAAATAGATACCGCCAACGCCACCGATTTGCGGGCGAAACTGGACAAAATCTTAACCCATAAAATTTTTGGGTACGCCATATTCTTCGGAATCTTATTGTTGATTTTTCAATCGATTTTTGATTGGTCGAGTGTGCCGATGGAATTCATCGACAGCACTTTTGCCAACTTGGCCAATTACACCAAAAATCATTTGCCGGCCGGCGAATTTACCAATCTGCTCAGCGAGGGAATCATCCCGGGTATCGGTGGTATTGTGATTTTTATACCGCAAATTGCTTTTCTTTTTCTGTTTATTTCGGTACTCGAAGAAAGCGGTTACATGAGTCGTGTAGTGTTTTTGATGGATAAAATTATGCGCCGCTACGGCTTGTCCGGCAAAAGTGTTGTTCCCTTAATCTCGGGAACAGCCTGCGCCATTCCCGCCATTATGAGTGCGCGAAATATTGAAAATTGGAAAGAAAGACTGATTACTATGCTGGTGACGCCATTTATTACCTGCTCGGCGCGTTTACCGGTCTATGCCATATTGATTGCTTTGATTATCCCCGAAAAAAGAATCCTCGGCGTTTTCAGTTTACAAGGAGTTACCCTTATGATTTTGTATTTGCTGGGTTTCGGTATGGCTATTTTTTCGGCTTTTCTCTTAAACAAATATTTAAAGCTCAAAACCAAATCGTATTTTGTAGTGGAAATGCCTACTTACAAATTACCGCTATTTAAAAACGTGGCCATTAACGTGGTTGAAAAAACAAAATCGTTTGTGTTTGGCGCCGGAAAAATCATTTTAGCATTATCAGTTATATTGTGGTTTTTAGGTTCGCACGGACCGGCCAAAGGATTTGACAATGCCGAAAGCTTGGTCATCAAAAAAGTCAAAGCCGAAAACCGTCTTGATGATTTAGAATACCTGAACGACCAAATCAGCTCGCACAAACTCGAAAACTCATACATCGGAATTATCGGAAAATCGATTGAACCGGTGATTCGTCCTTTGGGCTACGATTGGAAAATAGGTATTGCCGTAGTGAGCTCTTTTGCGGCACGCGAAGTTTTTGTGGGAACACTAGCCACCATTTACAGCGTCGGCAGTCATGGTGATGAGGAGAGAACCATTAAAAACCGAATGGCCGCCGAAGTTCATGCCGATGGACGAAAAGTATTCAACTTTGCTACCGGAGTTTCACTACTGCTCTTTTATGCCTTTGCCATGCAATGTATTAGTACTCTGGCTATTGTAAAAAAAGAAACCAACAGCTGGAAATGGCCACTGGTTCAACTGATTTTTATGAGTGGTTTTGCGTATCTGACCGCTTTGCTGGCGTACCAACTTCTAAAATAAATTCCTTTTTTTTGAGCTGCAAAATAAATTCAAAATTTTATTATTTATATTTTGTCTAAATAAAAATACGATTTATCTTTGCCGCGTTGATTTAATCTAAATAAAAAATGCGACGTTTATCCTTTTTGCTCGTTACCCTACTGGCAACCTACTCTGTAAAAGCACAAGACCAATTCGAACCTGAAGACAACGACACCATCAAAAGACTCGCTCCGGTGGTTATCATTCCCAAACAACAAAGTCCGGAAAGAATGCCTGAAACCAAAGACAATATATTGTTTTCGGGTAAAAAAAATGAAGTCTTACAGCTGTCCAACATCAACGGAAACTTAACCAATAACAATGCTCGCGAGATTTTTGCGAGAATTCCCGGGGTAACGGTATGGGAAAACGACGGTTCGGGTATTCAAATCAATGTTGGCGTTCGCGGACTGAGTCCAAACAGAAGCTGGGAACTCAACACCCGGCAAAACGGTTATGATATTTCATCGGATGTGTTCGGTTATCCGGAAGCGTACTACAATCCGCCATTGGAAGCTGTTGAAACCATCAGTTTGGTGCGTGGCGGTGCTTCGTTACAGTTTGGCCCACAGTTTGGCGGTACTTTAAACTATATTTTGAAAAGAGAGAACCAGAAAAAATTCTCTTTCGAAACTCAAAACACGGTGGGAAGCTATGGCTTAATGAGCAGCTACAATGCTATTGGCGGAAAGTATCAAAAATTCTCTTATTACGTGTATAACCATTCCCGAAGTGGCGACGGTTGGAGAGAAAACAGCGAATACACGGTTAGAAATACCCATGCGTTTGTGCAATACCGATTTACAGAAAACACCAAACTTTCGGCAGAATATACTAATATGGATTACCAAATGCAACAAGCCGGTGGTTTAACCGATGAGCAGTTTGATAACAATCCGCGTCAGTCCTTGAGAGAAAGAAACTGGTTTGGGACACCTTGGAATTTGTTCTCCATTCATTTAGATACTAAAATCAGCGACCGTTTTACCTCAGACACCAAGTTTTTCGGACTCATCGGAGAACGCAACAGTGTCGGTTTTACTGCAGCACCCAATGTAGAAGATGCCATCAACCCGACTACTAACGATTACGCTAACAGAAGAGTAGACCGCGATTACTACAAAAACTTTGGCTTGGAAAACAGAAATATATTGAAATACAAATTAGGCAAAATGGATAACAATCTGGCTTTTGGCGTTCGTTTGTATAAAGCGAATACCGAACGCAAACAAGAAGGAAAAGGCACTACCGGATCCGATTTTGATTTGTCGATTGAAGGCGAATTTGCCCGCGACTTAGATTTTACCACCGAAAACGTAGCTTTCTTTGCGGAAAACCAATTCAAAGTCACCGAAAAATTCAGCGTTACTCCGGGCGTTCGTTACGAATACATCAACTCGGAGGCCGAAGGAAGATTTGGCATTAGCGGCGGAAGTGAAGTAGCCTTACCAAACAAAACCATCTCCAGAACCCAACCGCTATTCGGTTTAGGTTTAGAGTACAAATTCAGAACCACCAACATTTATGCGAACATTACCCAAGCGTACAGACCGGTACTGTTCTCCGATTTAACGCCTCCGGCCGTGACAGATGTTATCGATCCGAACTTAAAAGATGCTGATGGGTATAATGCTGATTTAGGGTTTAGAGGTACTTATAAAAACTATTTGAACTTCGATTTCAGTTTGTTTTACCTGAGCTATAACAACCGTATCGGTGGTGTACGTCAGTTTGTAAACAACGACCCAACGCAAGGAACATACATTTACAGAACCAATTTAGGGGAAACCGTAAACAAGGGAATTGAAGGTTTCTTTAACGTAAACGTTACGCGTTTATTGGAAGTAGAAAAACCATACGGCAACTTAGATTTGTTTGCTTCTGTGAGTTTTATCGACAGTCGTTATACCGATTTTAAAGTGTATACCGCTACCGGAAGCGCACCAAACGTAACGATTACCGAAAGTAACTTGTCGGGCAACCGCGTGGAAAATGCGCCGAGATACATCCACAACTTTGGCCTTTCTTGGGGTAATAACAATCTATCGGCTACCGTGCAATACCGTATGTCGGGGAAAATTTTCACCGATGCTAATAATACAAAAGCGGCATCAGCGAATGGCTTGACCGGTTTGTTGGAAGAGTACCAAGTTTTTGACTTTTCAGCCGAATACAAGTTTTTGAAAAACTACAACCTCCGTGCAGGAATTAATAACCTGTTCGACGAGGAATACGCTACTCGAAGAGCCGGCGGGTATCCGGGCCCCGGAATATTGCCGGGTGATGGAAGAACGTTTTATATTTCAGTTGGCGCCAAACTTTAATACAAAAAGGTTTTCATTATGATGAAAACCTTTTTACATTTATACGATGTTACAAACGGTATTAACATATTGCTTTTTGGGACTCGCTGTTTTTTTCTTGGTAAAACCGCTTTTTAAAGGTAAAAAATCAAAGAAAAACTGTGGTAATGACGGCTGTGGTTGTCATTAGCCCAAGGCGACATCCAAAATCATCATCACGATAAATCCGCCTATAAATCCCAAAGTAGCAATATCGGTATTCTTATCCTGTTGGGTTTCCGGAATGACTTCTTCCACCACCACAAATATCATCGCCCCGGCTGCAAAAGCTAAGGCATAAGGCAATAAAGGCGTGAAAAAAGTAACGGCTACAGCCCCCAAAACTCCGGCAATGGGTTCCACAATGGCCGATGATTGACCGTACATAAAGCTTTTCCATCGACTCATTCCCATTCTACGCAACGGCATGGATACGGCGATGCCTTCGGGAAAATTTTGAATGCCGATTCCTATTGCTAATGTAACCGCTCCGGCAATTGAGGCTTCCGGAATTCCGGCGGCAACCCCTCCAAAAAGAACACCAACTGCTAACCCTTCGGGGATGTTGTGTAACGTAATGGCCAAGACCAACAAAGTCGTTCGCTGCCAAGGAGACTTCATCCCTTCGGTTTCTTTAAAATTGATGTGTAAGTGAGGCAATACTTTGTCTAATCCGAAGATAAAAAAAGCGCCCAACAGAAACCCAACAGCAGCAGGTATGACTTTTATGAAACCTTCTCCTTCACTCATGTCGATGGCCGGAGCCAGCAAACTCCAAAAACTCGCCGCTACCATTACGCCACCGGTAAAACCAAGCATCCCGTCGAGCACAACGCGATTCATACTCTTAAAAAAGAAAACAAATGATGCTCCAAGTGCCGTTAAAAACCACGTAAACATCGTGGCATAAAAAGCGGCCAAAATAGGATCAATGCTTTCAAAATAGTCGATTACCGCTTCAAACATAATTATTGAACGTATAAGTTGTTAGCAATTTTATTAGAGATGATTTTTTCTTGGGCATTGATTTCAACCGTCAAAGTATCGTCAAAACTTTCTCTTTCGATAACTTTAAAGGTCGATCCCAAAGCAATTTTTTGTTTGTCTAAATATTTTAAAAACTCCGAAGAAGAATCTTTCACACCAATACAATAATATTCTTTGTTCAGTTCAGCTTCCGAAAGCAAGAGCTTGTTCACTTTTTGAATCACCCCTTTTTCATTCGGAATAGGATCACCATGTGGGTCAAAGGCCGGAAACCCTAAAAAAGCGTCCAATTTATTGATGAGTGCCTCCGATTTAATATGTTCTAATTCTTCGGCAATTTCATGAACTTCGTCCCAATTAAACGCTAATTTTTCGACCAAAAAAACTTCCCATAAACGGTGTTTTCTGACAATCATTTTGGCCGAAAGCAATCCGTTTTCCGTTAAACTTACACCTTGGTATTTTTGATACGACACCAAATCCTTTTCAGAAAGTTTCTTCAACATATCCGTCACCGAAGACGCTTTGGTTTCCAACATGCCGGCTATGGCATTGGTATTTACCCCTTTGGGCGAAACCAATGACAGGTGGTAAATCACCTTGATATAATTTTCTTCGGAGGTCGTCATGCTTGTTTTTTTACAAATATATTTTATTTTTTTAATATAACTAAAAATTAATTTTTAGTTTTGCCTAAATTTTAATTTTGCTCCATGAAAAAGATTGTTTTAATAACGCTTTTGCTTTGCTTCAATGGTTTAGTTGCTCAAGTAAAAGATACCATTGCTTCCGATTCAAAATCTGAAAAACTGGACGAAATTGTAATCTCGGGCACTTTAAAACCGGTGTCTCGATTGGAAACTCCGGTGCCGGTAGAAATCTATACCACAACATTTCTAAAGAAAAACCCAACTTCCAATGTCTTTGAAGCACTACAAAGCGTGAACGGTGTTCGGCCGCAATTAAACTGCAACATCTGTAATACCGGCGACATTCATATTAATGGTTTGGAAGGTCCGTATACCATGGTCACTATCGACGGAATGCCCATTGTAAGTTCATTGTCTACAGTGTACGGTTTATCGGGAATTCCCAATTCGTTGATTGACCGAATTGAAATAATCAAAGGTCCGGCCTCCAGTTTATATGGTAGCGAAGCCGTTGGCGGATTAATCAACATCATCACCAAAAAAACCAAAAATGCGCCCTTGTTTACCGCCGATGTCTTTTCGACTTCGTGGTTGGAAAACAACATCGATTTGGGATTTAAAGCCAATATAGGAGAAAAAGCCGCCTCTTTAATCGGACTCAACTATTACAATTACAACAACCCGAAGGATAACAACCATGATAATTTTACCGATGTTACGCTGCAAGAAAGAATTTCAATTTTTAACAAATGGAGTTTTAATAGACAAGACCAAAAAGAATTCACCATCGCCGGAAGGTTTTTTTACGAAGACCGTTGGGGCGGCGAAATGCAATGGAATAAAAGCTATCGCGGAGGAAACGAAGTTTACGGCGAAAGCATCTTCACCAGCCGATTTGAACTGATAAGCAAATACCAACTCCCTACAAAAGAAGACATGTTTTTGTCCTTTTCGGCAACGTCACACGACCAAAATTCCGTTTATGGAACGACTTTGTATTTGGCCCAACAAAAAATTGCTTTCGGACAATACCTTTGGGACAAAAAACTAAAAAACCACAATCTGCTCTTTGGCGCAGCCTTTCGCCATCAGTACTATAATGACAATACAACGGCTACCACTACTGCTGAAAAAACCAACATTTACAGTGCTTTTCTTCAAGATGAAATCAAATTAGCCGAAAAACATCACTTACTATTGGGTGCAAGATATGATTACAACAACAATCACGGACACATTTTCACACCGCGCATAGCCTACAAATGGAATCCGACCCAAAACGACGTATTCCGAATTAATGCCGGCACCGGATTCCGAATCGTGAATCTTTTTACCGAAGAACATGCAGCCTTAACCGGCTCCAGAGACGTTATCATCACCGAAAATTTAAAACCGGAAAAGTCGTATAATGTCAATGTAAACTACCTGAAAAAATTCAGGTTTGATAATGCCACTTTTCTGGGAATAGAATTGTCTTCTTGGTACACCTACTTTACCAATCAAATTATTCCCGATTACGACACCAATCCGAACCAAATTATTTACCAAAACCTCAACGGTTATTCCGAAGCGGTTGGTTTTAGCGGCAATGTTGATTTGGTTACACCGTACGGCGTTAAAGCCATTATAGGGTTTACCGTTTTAGACCCGAAAAACGTAAAAAACGGCGTAACAACCCAACCGGTTTTAACCGAAAAGTACAGTATGAATTGGGCAATAACCTATGATATTCCCGATTGGTTTTTATCGATTGATTACACCGGAAACCTTTACGGCCCCATGCGATTGCCTCTTTTAGGGCCGTTGGATCCAAGAGCCGAATATTCAAAACCGTGGAGTTTGCAAAACATCCAATTTACGTATAAAAAATTCCGTAATTTTGAACTTTACGCCGGAATTAAAAACATTTTAAACTGGACGCCCAACAAAGGAAATCCGTTTTTAATTGCCCGTGCTGAAGATCCTTTTGATGAGAATGTCGATTACGATGCCAATGGAAATGTGATGGCCACACCGTCAAATCCTTATGCGCTGACTTTTGACCCGAGTTATGTTTACGCACCCAATCAAGGCATCAGAGGATTTCTCGGATTGCGATACATACTCTACTAATTAACATTTAATAAACAACTTTGAAGCTGGTCTATCTTTATTTTTGCGAAATGATATTCCAATCAGGCCATTTAAAAGTCAACCAAATTCTATGCTTCCTGTTAGCGGCATACCTGCTCAACATTAGTGTTGACGCTCCTGATGTGCTGTCAAACAAAGCGGAAGATCTGACCTTTAACGACCAAGAAAGTGTGATTGAAATTGTTGTTGAAAAAATCTTAGATTTCGAAAACAGCATACAAGAGTTGGACGATAACGACACTGAACAACAATCACCAATCAAAAAAAACCTTCAAATAGATTACTATATTCTGCAATCAAACATTCCAGAATCTTTATTGCATAATCCCTCATTTTCAGACCCGGTTTGTTTGTGGAAATCACAAGAAGTCAAATCGTTATTTTCAGAAAACACTAATCCGCCGCCGGAAGTTTAAATTTCAATAACCCTTACTTGCTTTTAAAATTTAATTAGAAGCCAATCACTATTGTTAAATTTAAACGTATATTCATGAAATATTTTTTATGGGCTGTTCTACTAATAGCCTGCTCCAATCTATATGCTCAAAACCATTTACTCGACAGTTTGTATATCCATGAAGTGGAAGCAATCAAAGAACCCGCAAAAGTGCTGCACGCCGAACCGCTCTATATCGATTTAATCAGAGATTTAGGTGCCCGAAAAGGAGAAAAAGAATGGAACATCGGATTTGGCATCACGGATAACAAAAGCTATGATATTTATAATGCTTTAATAGAATATGAATGGGCCCCCATAGACCGATTGGGCTTTGAAATAGAACTCCCGTTTTCTTTTTATTATCCTACCGAACAAAACACTTTAGCGCCTCAAAGCAAACTGAATAGCCTAAAACTAGCCACACAATACACTTTTTTAGTGGCCGAAAAAGCCAAAACTTCCCTAGCCATTGGTTACATCCACGAATTTGAAATGAATGAATTCAACCACTACCGAAAAGAAACTGTTTTTACAGGAAATATTTTCAACCCGTTTTTTGTTGCCGCTAAACGATGGGGACAAAATTTCCATACTTTACTGTACAGCGGACCATTAATCTCAAATCATTTTGAAAGCCAAACCATACATTCGTTGTGGCAAATCAATTCCAATTTTCATTACATGATTGATGGGACGCGTAATTTTATCGGAATAGAACTCAACAAACAACTACAACGGCGCGATTTTGATATGACCATCAGACCGCAAATGCGTGTTGGTGTAGCCGAAAATCTGCTTATCGGTATCGTTACCGGCATTCCCATCAAAAGAGAAAACGAGAGATTCAGTACTTTCTTTAGGTTAATTTACGAACCAAAGCACAAATAATTCAAGTATATTTGTTACCACTAATTGACTATGAAACACTACCATTACATTTTTACCGGCGCCGGATTATCCGCTTTGATGACGGTTTATGAAATGGTTCTTTCCGGAAAATTCAAAGACAAATCCATTTTATTGCTTGACGAAAATTCCAAAAAAACCAACGACCGAACCTGGTGTTTTTGGGACGATACAGAATTATTTGACGACTTAGCATTCACCAAATGGAACGCGGCTTGGTTCAAAAATGAATCGTTTGAAAGACGCCTGAACCTCCATCCGTACCACTACAAAATGATTAACGGCTTGGATTTTTACAATAGGGTTTTCGAATTAATCTCCAAAGAAGACAACATCACTTTCCTCAACCAAAAAGTGCTCGATTTTCAAGAACTAGGACACCATTGTGTGGTTAAAACCGACTCCGAAGGATCGGAAGAAAGTTTTACTTGTAACCAAATTTTCAATTCTATTTTTAATCCGAAGTTAGTCGATAGTCAATCAAAATACCCGTTTCTGCATCAGCATTTCATCGGTTGGTTTATCAAAACTAAAGAACCGGTTTTTACAGCCGATTGTGCCACCTTCATGGATTTTTCGGTGGAACAAAGAGGCAATACACGATTCATGTACGTGTTGCCTACCTCCGAAACCGAAGCCTTATTGGAGTATACTTTATTCTCCAAGGACTTGTTGTCAAAGGAAGAATACGAATCGGAAATTCAAATGTATATCGAAAAATTAGGCATTACAGCCTTCGAAATCGTTGAAAAAGAACAAGGCAATATTCCCATGACTTGTTATCCGTTTTGGAAAAACAATTCTAAAAACATCCTAAACATAGGTGCAGCCGGCGGTTGGACCAAAGCCAGCACGGGTTATACGTTTAAAAACACCGTCAAAAAATCGAAAGCCTTAACGGCCTTTTTGTTGAAAGAAAACGACTTAACAAAGTTTCACAAAATCGATAAATTCTGGTTTTACGATTTGTTGCTTTTGGACATTTTAGACCAAAAAAACCATTTGGGTTCGACCATTTTTTCAGCCATGTTCCGAAAAGGAAATCCGGCGGTTATCTTTCAGTTTTTGGACGAAGAAACTTCCTTTACCGAAGATTTACAAGTCATTTGGCGTTGCCCGAAAAGGCTCTTCATCAAAGCACTTATCCGCAGAATCTTCCGCTGAAATTCATTTTGAACAAATGTTAAACTTTACAAAATAGCGTTTCGTTTTCAAAACTTCTCTTTAGTTTTGTGGCATCAAAATAAAAACATGAACACGATTATCGCACAATTACATCATCATCATGCTGGCAACCAGGCGAGTTAATGATGTATTGTAACTAATCAAAAACATAATTCAAAACCCGTCTGAGTATATCAAGACGGGTTTTTTGTATTCATACACTTCGCGATATACTCAGCTTTTATTCCCCATTAAAAAATGAGTACTTTAAAAATTGCGATTCAAAAAAGTGGCCGACTCAGCGAAAAGTCACTGCAACTGCTCGAAGAATGCGGTATCAAAATCTCCAACGGCGAGCGAAAACTCAAAGCCGTTGCCCAAAATTTTCCGGTCGAAATCCTATTCCTGCGAGACGACGATATTCCGCAATATGTGGAGCAAGGCGTAGCCGACATTGGTATCTTAGGCGAAAACGAAGTCTGGGAAAAAGGCAAAACCGTCACCGTAATTCAGCCATTGGGTTTTGCCGGATGCCGCATGTCATTGGCTATTCCGAAAGACGAAATTTACACGAACATCAATTATTTTCAAGGCAAACGAATTGCCACCAGTTATCCCAAAATCTTACTCGATTTTTTTAATCGAAACAACATCCAAGTCTTCATCGAAGAAATCAGCGGCAGTGTTGAAATCGCCACCAGTATTGGTTTAGCCGATGCCGTATTCGATATTGTCAGCACCGGAAGTACGTTGTTGATGAATGGTTTAAAAGAAGTGGAAACCGTTACTAAAAGCGAAGCCGTTTTGATTGCCAATCCAAACTTATCCGAAGAAATCCAAGCCATCCTGAATAAATTATTGTTCCGAATCCAATCGGTGCGCGAAGGCAAACAGAACAAATACATTTTACTAAACGCGCCCAATGCTGCCATTGAAAACATCTGTTCGTTGCTTCCCGGTATGAAATCGCCCACCATTTTGCCGTTAATCAACAAAGATTGGAGCAGTTTGCATTCGGTGATTCAGGAAGACGATTATTGGGAAATCATAGAACAACTCAAAAATCTCGGTGCCGAAGGCATTCTCATTATTCCGATAGAAAAAATGATTCGATAATTCAACTTAAAAAACATGAAAACATACCTCAATCCAAGTCCGGAACAATGGCCATTATTAGCCCAACGCCAAACCGTTGCTTCGGCCGATTTAAACGAAACGGTAAAGTCGATTTTCAACGACATCGAAAAAAGAGGCGCCAAAGCGTTGAAAAAGTACACCCAATATTTCGATGGTGTTACGTTGGAGAACTTGAAAGTTTCCGAAACCGAAATAGAAAAAGCCGCTGCCGAAGTTTCAGCCGATTTACAAAAAGCCATCCAAACCGCTGCCGAAAACATCAAACGCTTTCACCAATCGCAAAAAGAAATTTCGAAGAAAATAGAAACCACATCGGGTGTGTTTTGCTGGCGCGAAAGTCGGGCAATTAATACTATTGGAATTTACATTCCCGGAGGAACAGCACCCTTGTTTTCTACGGTTTTAATGTTGGCCATTCCGGCTCAAATTGCCGGTTGTAAAAACATCATCCTATGTTCGCCACCGGACAAAAAAGGCAACATCAATCCGGCGATTTTGTATGCGGCGCAATTGACCGGTGTAACCCAAATCTATAAAGTTGGCGGCATTCAAGCCATCGCTGCGATGACTTTGGGAACGGATGACATTCCGAAAGTCGACAAACTATTCGGTCCGGGAAATCAATATGTTACGTCAGCCAAACAATACGCCCAACAATTAGGCACTGCCATCGATTTGCCGGCCGGTCCGAGTGAGTTATTGGTGATTGCCGATGACAGTTGCGACCCTGAGTTTGTAGCTTCCGATTTGCTTTCACAAGCGGAACACGGTGGTGACAGTCAGGTGATTTTAATAACCAATTCAGAAAAAATTGTTTCGAAAGTGACAGCAGCCATTGAACAACAAAAAGCCGTATTACCGCGGCAATCCGTAGTTGAAAAAGCTTTAGAAAATAGTCGAGCATTGGTTTTTGAAACCATACAGAAAGGAATCGAGTTCAGCAACTTTTACGCTCCGGAACATTTAATTTTAGTTGTCGAAGACGCCGAAAACAAAATCGGTTTAATCGAAAATGCCGGCTCGGTTTTCTTGGGCAATTACAGTTGCGAAAGCGCCGGAGATTACGCCAGCGGCACCAATCATACGTTGCCAACTAACAGTTATGCGAAGAATTATAGTGGCGTTTCCTTAGACAGTTTTGTCAAAAAAATAACGTTTCAAAAACTCACTTCCAAAGGCCTACAAAATCTTGGACCAACAATTGAACTCATGGCTACGGCCGAGCAACTAGACGCGCACAAAAACGCGGTTGCTATTCGCTTACAAAAATTACAAAATGGAGACTATAACTAATCTTATTCGAAAAAATATCCTTTCGTTGACGCCATATTCGAGTGCGAGAGATGAATATAAAAATAATGAAGGAATCTTTTTAGACGCCAACGAAAATCCGTATGGCAATTTAAACCGCTATCCCGATCCGTACCAATGGCGATTGAAACAAATCTTGAGTAATCAAAAAAAGGTTGGTATTGAAAACATCTTAATCGGCAACGGCAGCGACGAGATCATCGACTTGGTGCAACGCGTATTTGGCGAACCTGGCCAAGACCAAATCATCATTTGTCCGCCAACGTATGGCATGTATGAAGTGTATGCCAACATCAATAATTTGGCTATCATTTCCATTCCGTTGACCGAAGATTTTCAGTTGAATACCGAAGCGATTTTGGCCCAAAACGCAAAAATCTTATACCTGTGTTCGCCCAACAATCCGACCGGAAATGCATTAGAAAATCTGGACTGCATTATAGAAAATTTCAAAGGCATAGTCTTTCTGGATGAAGCGTACACCGACTTCAGCGAACAACCTTCGTTGGTTTCTAAAATCCAACAGTATCCGAATTTGATTGTGTCGCAAACCTTTAGCAAAGCGCGTGGATTGGCAGCGGCTCGTATCGGTATAGCTTATGCCCATGAAACGATTATTTCGGTTTTGCAAAAAGTAAAACCTCCATACAACATCAGTCAGCTGAACCAAGAAGCCGCAGTGAAAGCTTTAGCCGATGAAACCCAATTCCAAAACACGGTCACGATTTTAAAATCGGAACGGGAAAAACTTAAAAATGCACTGCAGCAACTGGATTTTGTAACGCGCGTTTATCCGTCGGAAGCCAATTTTTTGTTGGTTGGAATGGAAAACGCTACGGCGATTTATGAGCAATTAATCGAACAACAAATCATCACGCGCAATCGCAGTTCGGTGGTGAAAGACACCATTAGAATTACCGTCGGAACACCGCAAGAAAACCAACAATTACTTTACGCACTTCAATTAGTTACTATATGAAAAAGGTATTATTTATAGACCGAGACGGCACCTTAATCGTGGAGCCGCCGATTGATTTTCAAGTCGATTCTTTGGAGAAATTGGAATTTTATCCGATGGTATTTCAATACTTATCGCGCATTACACAAGAACTCGAATACGAATTGGTCATGGTCACGAACCAAGACGGCATGGGAACTGCTTCGTTTCCGGAAAACACCTTTTGGCCGGCACACCACAAAATGCTCAAAGCGTTTGAAAACGAAGGTGTCCGATTTGCCGATGTGATTATCGACGTTTCGTTACCCGAACAAAATTTACCGACCCGAAAACCGGGAACGGCTTTACTGCAACAGTACGTCAAAGGGAATTACGACTTGAAGAACTCTTTCGTCATAGGCGACAGAATTACCGATATCCAATTGGCACAAAACTTAGGCTGTGAAGCAATTTTTATTTCGGCGAAAACCAATGATCAAGCGGTTTTGTCTACTACTTCTTGGGAAACCATTTACCGCTTTTTGAAAAGTCAGCCGCGAACTGCAAAGGTGAATCGAACAACAAAAGAAACTGAAATAGCCATCGCAATCAATTTAGACGGGAACGGGAAAAGTAACATTGATACCGGTTTGGGTTTCTTTGACCACATGCTCGAACAAATTGCCAAACACGGTAACATCGACCTCAATATTCAAGTCAACGGCGATTTATTTGTCGATGAACACCATACCATTGAAGATGTCGGCATTGCTTTAGGTACCGCATTTTCACAAGCTTTAGGTTCTAAAAAAGGCATCAACCGTTACGGATTTCTATTGCCTATGGACGATTGTTTGGCGCAAGTGGCTTTGGATTTCGGCGGTCGTTCGTGGTTGGTTTGGGAAGCGAAATTCATCAGAGAAAAAATCGGCGAAATGCCAACCGAAATGTTCCCGCACTTTTTCAAATCGTTTTGCGACGGCGCCAAATGCAATCTCAACATCAAAGCCGAGGGCGACAACGAGCACCACAAAATCGAATCGATTTTCAAAGCCTTCGCAAAAGCGATAAAAATGGCTGTACAAAAAGACGGAACCAATAACATCCCAAGCACCAAAGGAATCTTATGATAGCCATAGTAAAATACAACGCAGGCAATATCACTTCCGTGCAAAATGCACTGGAAAGATTGGGTTATTCGAGTATAGTAACCGATGACCCGAAACTCATCCAACAAGCCGAAAAAGTGATTTTCCCGGGCGTTGGCGAAGCGAGCTCAGCCATGCAATACCTTCGTGCAAAAGGATTGGATGAAATCATTAAAAATCTCACCCAGCCGGTTTTAGGCATTTGTCTCGGGCAACAATTATTGTGTCAGTTTTCGGAAGAAGGCAACACGGAATGTTTAGGGATTTTTGAAACTAGCGTTAAGAAATTTGAACCGAAATTGAAAGTACCGCACATGGGTTGGAATACTTTAGAAACACAAAATTCTGAACTATACAACGGTATTTCAAGCGAAGAAAATTTCTATTTCGTACACAGTTATTATGCGGAAGTCTGCGCCGACACTTCAGCCGTTTGCAATTACATAGTGCCGTTCAGCGCGTCCATGCAAAAGGATAATTTTTATGCAACGCAATTCCACCCCGAAAAATCGTCGACTGTAGGCGAACAATTATTACTAAACTTTTTGAAATTATGAGAATCATTCCGGCCATAGACCTTATCAACGGCAAATGTGTCCGCTTGACCAAAGGCGATTACAATACGCAAAAAATCTACAACGAAAACCCCTTAGAAGTCGCTAAATATTTTGAAGACAACGGCATCCGATACTTACACTTAGTCGATTTAGATGGTGCGAAATCGAACCAAATCATCAACCATAAAGTACTATATGAAATCGCTTCCAAAACAAATTTGACAATCGATTTCGGCGGTGGATTAAAGTCGCGTAAAGATTTGGAAATTGCTTTTGAAAACGGCGCTCGTCAAGTCACCGGCGGCAGTATCGCCGCTAAAAACCCGGTTGAATTTTTAAGTTGGTTAACCGAATTCGGCAGCGACAAAATCATCTTAGGTGCCGATTGTTTGAACCGTAAAATTGCAACGCATGGTTGGCTAGAAACTTCCGAATTGGATGTCATCGATTACATTTCAAACTATATTTCCAAAGGCATTTCGGCTGTGATTTGTACTGATATTGCTAAAGACGGTATGCTGCAAGGCACCTCAACCGAATTGTATTCGGCCATTTTGGAAAATACCAAAGTGAATCTGATAGCCAGTGGTGGCGTGACCATTTTGTCCGATTTAGCATTACTGAAAACTATCGGCTGCGAAGGCGCCATTATTGGAAAAGCCTTGTACGAAGGCACTATCAAAATTGAAAACTTACGCGAATTATGTTAAAGAAGAGAATCATTCCGTGTTTGGACATTAAAGACGGCCGCGTGGTGAAAGGCGTTCAGTTTTTAGCACTAAAAGAGGCCGGAAACCCGGTGGCATTAGCTTCATTTTATTCTAAAAGCGGGGCAGACGAATTGGTGTTTTTAGACATCAGCGCCACTTTGGAAGGTCGTAAAACTTTGGTGGATTTAGTGAAACGATTGTCCAAAGAAATCAACATTCCGTTTACCGTTGGCGGTGGCATTCAATCGGTAGAAGATGCGCAATTACTGTTGCAGTCCGGAGCAGATAAAGTCAGCCTCAATTCGGCGGCCGTGTCCCATCCGAAACTGATTACGCAAATCGCCGAAGCTTTTGGGAGTCAAAGTGTAGTGGTCGCCATCGACATCAAAAAAGTCGACAACAATTGGTATGTTTTTGTCAAAGGCGGTACCGAATCTACCGAAATTTTAGCCATCGATTGGGCCAGAAAAGCGGAAGCACTCGGCGCCGGTGAGCTTTTAATAACCTCTATGAACAACGATGGTGCTAAAGACGGTTTTGCGCTCGACATTACCCGCCAAATCTGCCAAGCCGTTTCTATACCGGTCATCGCTTCCGGTGGCGCAGGCAGTGCCAATGATTTTATCGATTTATTCACTAAAACCGAAGTCAGTGCCGGACTGGCCGCCAGCATTTTTCACTTTAATGAAGTTTCTATACCTGATTTGAAAACCCTTTTAAAAACGCTAAATATTCCCGTACGATGACGATAGATTTTTCCAAAACCAACGGCTTGGTTCCGGCCATTATACAGGACTACCAAACCCGGCACGTGCTGATGCTCGGTTATATGAATGAAGAAGCCTTGCAAAAAACCCAACAAGAAAAAGTAGTTACTTTTTTCAGTCGTCGTAAAAACCGTTTGTGGACCAAAGGCGAGACTTCGGGGAATGTGTTGCGTGTGGTTGCTATTAAGGAAGACTGCGATCAAGATACATTGCTGATTCAAGTCAATCCCGCCGGACCAACATGCCACAACGGAACGACTTCCTGTTTTGCCGATGAAGCGCAACTGCCGTTTTTAAATCAGTTGGAACAAGTTATTGAAGACAGAATCAACAATAAAAATACTAATTCTTACGTGGCTTCACTATTTCAAAAAGGGCTGAATAAAATAGCACAAAAAGTAGGTGAAGAAGCGGTAGAATTGGTCATCGAAGCCAAAGACAACAACAAAGATCTGTTTCTTAACGAAGCCGCCGATTTGTTGTTCCATTACTTGCTGTTGCTCAAAGCCAAAGGCTTGGCATTGTCCGATGTGGAAACCGTTTTAAGAAGCCGAATGAAAAACGGATAAGTTGTTCTTTTAGGCTATAAACGAATAAGAAATCTTTATCATTTCTTTAAAACTTCGGTTTAGAATTCTCCTTATCTTTGCAACAGATTTAGAAAATCTAAACGAAATAACTACTATCTAAAATTTAAAAATATGTATCCAGAAGAAATGGTATTACCGATGCGCGCTGAATTAACAGAAGCCGGTTTTCAAGAATTATATACTGCTGCCGATGTAAAAAATGCTATCAAGGCAGAAGGAACTACTTTAGTAGTTATCAACTCGGTTTGTGGTTGTGCGGCCCGAAATGCACGTCCGGGTGCGAAAATGAGTTTGGACGGGGCTAAAAAACCCGATCATTTAGTTACTGTTTTTGCGGGTGTTGACAAAGAAGCGGTTGATGCGGCCAGAGAAGAAATGTTTCCGTTTCCGCCATCGTCACCAAGCATGGCGTTATTCAAAAATGGCGAATTGGTACACATGTTAGAGCGTCACCACATTGAAGGTCGTCCGGCCGAAATGATAGCCGAAAACCTAAAAGATGCTTACGCAGAGTTTTGCTAAAAATATTTTTTAAAACATCACGCAACCCTTTTACAACTATCGCATCTCTTGTACAAGATGCCATGAAAATGGGAGAAATGCTATGAAAAAGAGACCCAATCGTTAACTCGATTGGGTTTTTTAGTTTAAAAATGTACCTTTGTGCCGAATTCTTCCATTTAGAGTTCCAACATATTCTCACTTAAACGTTTATAGCATGCAACTGTATAACACCTTAAGCGCAGAAGAAAGAGCCGAGCTGATTGATCAAGCCGGACAACAACGACTTACGTTGTCTTTCTACACCTACGCTAAAATTGAAGATCCTAAAAAATTTAGAGACGAATTGTTCATCGCTTGGAATGCACTCGATGCTTTGGGTCGAATTTACGTAGCTCACGAAGGCATCAACGCCCAAATGAGCGTTCCGGCCGAAAACTTTGAAGCCTTCCGCGACACTTTAGAAGCCTACGATTTTATGCAAGGCATCCGCCTCAACGTAGCCGTAGAGCACGACGACCATTCGTTTTTAAAACTCACGATAAAAGTCCGCCACAAAATTGTTGCCGATGGCTTAAACGACGAAACCTTTGACGTTACCAATAAAGGTGTGCACTTAGGAGCGGCTGAATTCAACCAAATTTTAGACGACCCGAACACGATTGTAGTCGATTTCAGAAATCACTACGAAAGCGAAGTCGGTCATTTTAAAAACGCCATTACACCCGATGTGGAAACCTTCCGCGAGAGTTTGCCGATTATCAACGAACAATTAAAAGATTTCAAAGAAGACAAAAACCTGGTGATGTATTGCACCGGAGGCATTCGTTGCGAAAAAGCTTCCGCTTACTTTAAACACCAAGGCTTTAAAAAGGTGTTCCAATTGGAAGGCGGCATCATCAACTACGCGCGCCAAATTAAAGAGCAAAACCTCGAGAGCAAATTCATCGGGAAAAACTTTGTTTTCGATAATAGATTAGGCGAAAGAATCACCGATGATATTGTTTCCCAATGCCACCAATGTGGTAAACCGTGCGACAATCACACCAATTGCGCCAACGACGGTTGCCATTTGTTGTTCATCCAATGCGACGATTGCAAGGCCTTGATGGAAAATTGTTGTTCCACCGAGTGTTTAGAGACTACGCATTTGCCGTTGGCCGAACAAGTAAAATTGCGTCGCGGCAAGCAAGTCGGCAACAAAATATTCCGCAAAGGCCGTTCGGAGAATTTGCGTTTCAAACATTCCGGCGACTTACCGAATATTCCTTTAGCGAAAGCGCAGAAGACTAAAGATATTCGACAAAAAATCAAGGTCAAAAAAGTGTTGGTCGCCAAAGCCGAACACTACTACACCAAAGCCGGTGTAGGTTTGTTTTTGATGGAAAACCAGGAATTGAACCTTGGCGATAAAATCCTAATCAGCGGACCAACGACCGGTAACCAAGAATTGGTTTTGGAAAAAATGATGGTCAACGGCCAAGAAAAAGCTACCGCGAAAACCGGTGATAAAGTTACTTTCGAAGTACCGTTCCGCATCCGTTTATCCGACAAATTATATAAAATTTTAAGCTAATGACTACTTCAGGAAGAATTGAATTGATGGCTCCGGCCGGCAACTTCGAATCACTGCAAGCGGCGTTAGACAATGGTTGTGATTCAGTATATTTTGGAGTTGAACAACTGAACATGCGGGCACGTGCCACGGTGAATTTCGTGTTAGACGATTTACCCGAAATTGCGCGTCGATGTACTGAAAAAAACGTCAGAACCTATCTGACTTTGAATACGATTATTTACGATCACGATTTATCCATCGTAAAAACCCTTGTAACCAAAGCCAAAGAAGCCGGAATAACCGCAGTAATCGCTTCGGACCAAGCAGTAATTATGACCGCCCGAACGATCGGTATGGAAGTGCACATTTCAACCCAATTGAATGTCACCAACATCGAAACCGTGAAATTTTACGCCCTATTTGCCGACACTATCGTATTGTCGCGCGAGTTGAGTTTGCGTCAAGTGAAAAAAATCACCGAATCCATCGAGAAAGAACAAATCAAAGGACCAAGTGGTAATATGGTAGAAATAGAAATTTTTGGTCACGGTGCTTTGTGCATGGCAGTTTCGGGTAAATGTTACTTGAGTTTGCATTCGCATAATTCTTCAGCCAATCGCGGTGCTTGCAAGCAAAACTGCCGTAAAAAATATACGGTAATCGACCAAGAAAGTGGTTTCGAAATTGAAATTGATAACGAATACATGATGTCGCCCAAAGATTTATGTACCATCGATTTCTTAGATCAAGTCATCGATTCGGGTATCAAAGTTTTGAAAATTGAAGGCCGAGGTCGCGCCGCCGATTATGTGGCTACCGTCATCAAAACCTATCGCGAAGCCATTGATGCCTATTACGATGGGACATTTACCAAAGAAAAAGTGGCCGTTTGGATGGAAGCGCTTGCCACCGTTTACAATCGCGGATTTTGGAGCGGTTATTATTTAGGCCAGAAATTAGGTGAATGGAGCGATAATCCGGGTTCGAGTGCGACACAGAAAAAAGTATACATTGGCAAAGGCATGCATTACTTCCCGAAATCGAATGTGGCCGAATTCAAAATAGAAGCTTATGACCTCAAAAAAGGCGATAAAATTTTGATTACAGGACCAAGCACCGGCGCTCAGGAAATGATGGTAGAGGACATGATGGTCAACGATTTGCCCTTGGAAAAAGCAGCCAAAGGTGACAGCTGTACCCTAAAAGTACCATTCCGCATTCGTTTATCCGACAAAATGTACAAAATTGTAGAAAACTAATGGTCATCGTTACCCTGCAAAGAGACAAATGCATCGGCTGCAATTATTGTGTAGAAATGGCG
This sequence comes from Flavobacterium sedimenticola, assembly GCF_030053345.1. GTDB lineage: Bacteria > Bacteroidota > Bacteroidia > Flavobacteriales > Flavobacteriaceae > Flavobacterium > Flavobacterium sedimenticola. The sequence goes on along the minus strand of NZ_JASGBP010000001.1, from coordinate 458,356 downwards.
CCTGGACAATTTCAAATGTCGAAAAAAGACGGCAAATCGGTACTGCTGAAATCCGTCAACGCCAAAGGATTTCACACCTTAAAATCGGCCGATCATACCATTGTAGAAAACTGCGAATTGGCTCAAAAAGCTTGTCCTGTGCACATTATCTCGGTAAAGGAAACCTAAAATTTGCTTCTGTTTTTAACCGAAAAAACAATATCTTTACACTTTTAACGTTTATGATAAGTAGTCTTGTTTAAATAAATGAGACAACCTACATACCTATATCCAAATTATGGCTTGTACAAGTTGTTCAACTTCCGATGGCGGTGCGCCAAAAGGATGCAAAAATAATGGGACTTGCGGCACCGATAGCTGCAATAAATTAACCGTTTTCGATTGGCTTTCAAATATGAGTTTGCCCAATGGTGAAACGCCATTCGACTGTGTTGAAGTGCGTTTTAAAAACGGCAGAAAAGAATTTTTTCGCAACACCGAAAAACTAACGCTCAGCATCGGCGACGTGGTGGCTACCGAAGCTTCACCCGGTCACGATGTCGGAATTGTTACCCTAACCGGCGAGTTAGTTAAAATTCAAATGAAAAAAAAGGGGGTGAATCACACCAGTCCGGAAATCCCGAAAATATACCGAAAAGCGTCTCAAAAAGACATCGATATCTGGAGTGATTCCCGCGATAAGGAAGAAGCCATGCAGGTAAAAGCACGCGAATTGGCTATTGCTCATAAACTGGAAATGAAAATTTCGGATTTGGAATTCCAAGGTGATGGTTCCAAAGTAACGTTTTACTATACGGCCAACGACCGAGTGGATTTCCGTCAATTAATTAAAGATTATGCCCGCGAATTCGGAGTTCGTATCGAAATGAAACAAGTTGGATTCCGCCAAGAAGCATCTCGTTTGGGCGGTATTGGCTCTTGTGGGCGCGAGTTGTGTTGTTCTACATGGCTCACCGACTTCAGAAGTGTGAATACATCGGCCGCGCGTTACCAACAACTATCTTTGAATCCGCAAAAATTGGCCGGTCAGTGCGGGAAATTAAAGTGTTGTTTGAATTACGAACTCGACACTTACATGGATGCGCTCAAGGGATTTCCGGAATTCGAAACCAAATTAAAAACCGAAAAAGGCGATGCCGTTTGCCAAAAGCAAGACATTTTTAAAGGCTTAATGTGGTTTGCCTACACCGATAATTTCGCCAATTGGCACGTGCTCAACATCGAACAAGTTAAAGAAATCGTAGCGCTTAACAAACAAGGCAAAAAGGTAGCTGCGCTGGAAGATTTTGCTGTGGAGACCGCTACCGAACCTGAAAAAGATTTCAATAATGCGATGGGGCAGGAAAGCTTAACCCGTTTTGACCAGCCCAAAAGAAAGAAAAAGAATAACAAGAAACGCAAACCGTTCAACGCCGATAAAAAACCATCATCTGACCGCAGAAATGAACCAAAAAATAAGAAATAGTTTTTTCCTGTTTGCTATCGCGTTGCTCTTATTTTCTTGTGATGAAAAAAGAGTTTTTGACGAGTACAAATCTGTCGGCAATGCCTGGCACAAAGACAGTATTGTAACGTTTGATTTGCCGCAACTGGATGCCAAAAAAACCTATAACTTGTTTGTGAATGTACGCGATAACGACGATTATCCGTTCAATAATTTGTTCCTGATTGTTTCTTTGGAACAACCCAACAGGCAGGTAAAAGTAGACACGTTGGAATACCTTATGGCGAATCCCGACGGCACGCTTTTGGGGGAAGGATTTACCGACATCAAAGACAACAAATTATTTTACAAAGGCAACGTGAGCTTTACCCAAAAAGGCGCCTATAAAGTACACATCCGTCAAGCCGTGAGACAAACCGGCAAAATTGAAGGCGTGACTTTACTCAACGGCATATCCGATATTGGTTTTAGAATAGAATCTACAGATTAAAAAATATGGCACAAAAGAATAATACCACAGCAGTCAAAGACATCAAATACTACCAAAAGAAATTTTGGCAATTGTTCTTTTACGGTTTGGGCGTAATGATACTGTTTTTCTGTTTGGCTTCTTGGGGCTTTTTCGGAGCCATGCCCTCGTTTGAAGATTTGGAAAATCCAGAATCCAATTTGGCCACCGAAATCATTTCTTCCGATGGTGTAACCATTGGGAAATTTTACAACGAAAACCGAACACCAATCAAATACGAAGACTTGCCGCCGCATTTGGTAAAAGCTTTAGTGGCCACCGAAGACGAACGTTTTTACGAGCATTCGGGTATCGATGCCCGCCGAACATTGGGTGCTGCTATCAAATTGGGTGCCGATGGTGGTGCAAGTACGTTAACGCAACAGTTGGCTAAATTGCTTTTCCATGGCGAAGGATCCAGTTTTAAACCGTTTCGTATCATTCAGAAAGTAAAAGAATGGATTATTGCGGTGAAACTGGAGCGCCAATACACCAAAAACGAAATCATTGCCATGTATCTCAACAAAGCCGATTTCGTCAATACGGCCGTTGGTATTCGCTCGGCTTCTAAAGTCTATTTCGGCAAAGAACCACGCGATTTAACCATCGACGAAGCCGCCATGTTTGTCGGGATGCTCAAAAATCCGTCTTTATACAATCCGTTACGCCGTTTGGAAAAAGTAAAAAACAGACGCAATACCGTGTTAGATCAGATGGTGCGTAACAAAGTGCTCGATAAACAACAACGCGACAGTTTGGCCAGCCAACCTATCGTGCTCAACTTTCATCCCGAAAGCCATAAAGAAGGAACCGCTACCTATTTCCGCGAATTCCTGCGCGAATACATGAAAAACTGGGCCAAAGAAAACAAAAGACCCGACGGCAGCGATTGGGATATTTACAGCGATGGCTTAAAAATTTACACCACCATCGATTCCAAAATTCAGGAACACGCCGAAGAAGCGGTACAAGCGCACATGAAAAACCTGCAAGAGGAATTCTTTGCCCAACAAAAAGACAATAAAAATGCACCGTTCGTTAACATCACGCCCGAAGAAACCAAGAGAATTATCACACAAGCTATGAAAAACTCAGAGCGCTGGCGCGTGATGAAGGAAATGGACAAAACCGAAGACGAAATCATTGCGTCTTTCGACATCAAAACCAAAATGAAAATTTTCTCCTGGAAAGGAGAAATCGATACGGTGATGACACCTATGGATTCTATTCGTTATTACAAACACTTCCTGCAAGCCGGATTGATGTCGATGGAACCGCAAACCGGTCACATCAAAGCCTGGGTCGGCGGTATCGATTACAAATACTTCCAATACGATCACGTAGGTCAGGGTGCCCGTCAAGTGGGTTCTACTTTCAAGCCGTTTGTATACGCCACCGCCATTGAGCAACTTGGGATGTCGCCTTGCGATTCCATCATCGACAGTCCGTTTATGATTCACAAAGGCCGACACAACGTAACCGAAGACTGGGAGCCTAAAAATTCCGACCACCAGTACCGCGGTATGGTGACCTTAAAACGAGCTTTGGCCTTGTCCATCAACACGGTTTCGGCCAAACTGATTGACAAAACCGGACCCGAAGCGGTCGTTTCTTTAACCAAAAAATTAGGGGTGAAATCGGAAATCCCGGCCCAACCTTCCATTGCTTTGGGTGCGGTAGAAATCACCGTAGAAGATATGGTCGCGGCCTACAGCACCTTTGCCAACCAAGGCGTATACATCAAACCGCAATTCATCAGTCGCATCGAAGACAAAAACGGTGTGGTACTTTACGAGCCGGTTCCCGACACACACGATGTGTTGAACAAAGACATCGCTTATGCCGTTATTAAATTGTTGGAAGGCGTAACCGAAAGCGGTTCCGGAGTGCGTTTGCGTACCCAAGGCGGCGGTAGCGGTGACAATCGCTGGACCGGTTACCCATACATGTTTACCAATCCTATTGCGGGAAAAACCGGAACGTCTCAAAACCAATCCGACGGTTGGTTTATCGGAATGGTGCCGAACTTAGTGACCGGGGTTTGGGTCGGCTGTGAAGACCGTTCGGCGCGCTTCAAAGGCATTACTTATGGTCAAGGTGCTACCGCAGCGCTACCGATTTGGGGGTATATGATGAAAAAATGCTATGAAGACAAAGACCTGCAAATCTCCAAAGATCCGTTCCAACGCCCGGATAACTTATCAATTAAAGTCGATTGTTGGTCGCCGCCAAAAGCCGAAACCGACTCGACTGCCGTAGACAATCCGGAAGAAGAACAAAATACCGATGAATTCGGAATATAATAATCGGGAGCTTTTTCCCGCTGTCCGCGCTACACGGTAGCTTGCTCCCATCGGGGCTAGCTAATAAAAAACCTCATTGTATGAATCAATGAGGTTTTTTATTTTTCCCCATTCCCGTTTTAATTCCTAAATTTACACCACATTCAAACAACACGAATCCATCATGATTAATAAAAAAGTAAACACGGTACACGAAGCACTGCAGGGTATTGAAGACGGCATGACCATCATGCTCGGTGGCTTTGGTCTTTGTGGTATTCCCGAAAACAGCATCGCCGAACTGGTACGCAAAGGCACTACGAATTTAACTTGTATTTCCAACAACGCGGGTGTCGATGATTTTGGTTTGGGCTTGTTGCTCCAAAAACGTCAAATCAAAAAAATGATTTCATCCTACGTAGGGGAAAATGCCGAATTCGAACGCCAAATGTTATCGGGCGAATTGGAAGTAGAGCTCACACCACAAGGGACATTAGCCGAAAAATGCCGTGCGGCGCAAGCCGGAATTCCGGCGTTTTTCACTCCGGCCGGTTACGGAACCGAAGTGGCCGAAGGTAAAGAAGTACGCGAATTCAATGGCAAAATGCACATTATGGAATTGGCCTACAAAGCCGATTTTTCCATTGTGAAAGCTTGGAAAGGCGACGAAGCCGGCAACCTGATTTTTAAAGGAACGGCTCGTAACTTTAACGCGCCGATGGCCGGTGCCGCGAAAATCACCATTGCCGAAGTAGAAGAATTGGTTCCGGTAGGCTCGCTCGACCCGAATCAAATTCACATCCCGGGCATCATGGTGCAACGCATCTTCCAAGGCGAAAAATTTGAAAAAAGAATTGAGCAACGTACAACCCGCAAAAGAGACTAATCATGGCTTTAGATAAAAACGATATCGCAAAAAGAATAGCCCAAGAAGTCAAAGACAAATACTTTGTAAACCTTGGCATAGGAATCCCAACCCTAGTGGCGAATTATGTGCGAACAGACATTTCAGTGGAGTTTCAATCTGAAAACGGCGTGTTAGGTATGGGTCCGTTTCCGTATGAAGGCGAAGAAGATGCCGATGTCATCAATGCCGGAAAGCAAACCATTACCACGTTACCCGGAGCGAGTTTCTTCGACTCCGCGTTCAGCTTTGGGATGATTCGCGCTCAAAAAGTGGATTTGACCATTTTAGGCGCTATGGAAGTAGCCGAAAACGGCGACATTGCCAACTGGAAAATTCCGGGGAAAATGGTGAAAGGCATGGGCGGTGCTATGGATTTAGTGGCTTCGGCTGAAAATATCATTGTGGCCATGATGCACGTGAACAAAGCAGGGGAAAGCAAAATTTTAAAACGCTGTACCTTACCGCTTACCGGTGTAGGCTGTGTGAAAAAAGTAGTGACCGAATTGGCGGTGTTGGAAGTAACCCCAAAAGGATTCAAACTCTTGGAGCGCGCGCCGGGTGTTTCGGTGGAACACATTATCGCTTCTACAGAAGCCGAATTAATCATTGAAGGCGATATTCCGGAAATGGTAATTAATTAGTCGACTGCTGCGTGAGGGGCGGCAGCGGCATCCTTTTTTTTGTCATCCTGAGCCTGTCGAAGGACAAAACAAAAGATAGAACGAACAACCCGACCCGCTTTTAGCGGGACACGCTCAAAAAATAACACAAAAAAGCCCGCTGTTTAGCGGGCTTTTGGTTTTTTATAAGTTGGCAAAAAAATCGTTGCCTTTGTCGTCGGTGATGATGAAGGCCGGGAAATCTTTCACGGTGATTTTGCGCACGGCTTCCATGCCGAGTTCTTCGAAATCGACCACTTCGACGCTGAGGATGTTTTCTTTGGCCAATATAGCGGCCGGTCCGCCGATGGATCCCAAATAGAATCCGCCGTACTTTTGACAGGCGTTCATCACGTCCCTGCTGCGATTGCCTTTGGCCAACATGATCATACTGCCGCCGTGGCTTTGGAATTCATCGACATATACATCCATTCGGCCCGCTGTAGTGGGTCCGAAACTACCCGACGGCATACCTTCCGGCGTTTTGGCCGGACCGGCGTAATATACCGGATGGTTTTTGAAATAGTCCGGCATTGATTTGCCGGCATCCAACAATTCTTTGATTTTGGCATGAGCGATATCGCGCGCTACAATGACGGTTCCGTTTAACTTTAATCGGGTTTTGATAGGATACTTGGTGAGCTCGGCTAAAATTTCGGACATCGGTCGGTTTAAGTCGATTTCCACCGGTGCTTCCAGATGCGGTGGCGTAGCCGGTAAAAACTGTTGCGGATTCGTTTCCAATTGCTCTAAAAAGATACCGTCTTTAGTAATTTTGGCTTTGATATTTCGGTCGGCCGAACACGACACGCCCAAACCCACCGGGCACGAAGCGGCGTGACGCGGCAAACGAATCACGCGGACATCGTGGGCAAAATATTTACCGCCAAATTGGGCACCGATGGCGCTTTCCTGGCAGATTTGCAATACTCTTTGCTCCCATTCCAAATCGCGGAACGCTTGACCGGCCATGTTTCCGGAGGTCGGTAAATTATCGTAATACCCGGCAGACGCTTTTTTCACAGCGGCCAAATTCGCTTCGGCCGAAGTTCCGCCTATGACTAACGCCAAGTGATAGGGCGGACAGGCTGACGTGCCCAAGTCTTTTATTTTTTCGCGGATGAATTCGTCTAAGGATTTTTCGTTGAGTAACGATTTGGTTTTTTGGTACAAAAAGGTTTTGTTGGCGCTTCCGCCGCCTTTGGCCAAAAATAAAAACTCGTAACTGTTTCCTTTTTTGGCATAAATGTCAATCTGTGCCGGAAGGTTGGAACCCGAGTTCTTTTCTTCAAACATCGAAATCGGGACGATTTGCGAGTAGCGTAAGTTTTTCATTTGGTAGGAATTGAAAATTCCTTTGGAAAGCCATTCGGCATCATCAACACCGGTGTAGACATTTTCGCCTTTTTTGGCCATGACAATGGCGGTTCCGGTATCTTGGCACGAAGGCAATTCGCCTCCCACAGCCACCGCGGCATTTTGCAATAAATTGTAGGCTACGAAACGGTCGTTATCGGTCGCTTCGGGATCATTTAAAATGTTTTGCAGTTTTTGCAAATGCGTTGTTCGCAACATAAAGGACACATCAATCATGGCTTCTTGAGCCAGGAGTTCCAAGCCTTTCGGGTCAACGGAAAGAATTTCTCGGTCGCCTAATTTTTCAGTTTTTACGTAATCGGAAGTGATTTTTTTGTAGGTCGTATCGTCTTTGAGAATGGGATACGGATCTTGGTATATAAAGTCCATTTTGGTGTTATTTTTACTTGGTAAAGTTAGGAAAAGTAGCCGACTGTTGAAACGAATTAATGGCTAAATTGATGTATACAAACTACTTTATAAAAAACCAACTCGCCACAAAAATAGCGGTAATCACACAAATCAAATCTACCAAAAGCATGGTCGCTAACGTGTAGCGGGTATTTTTAATATTGACTGAACCGAAATACACGGCAATCACATAAAAAGTGGTTTCGGCGCTACATTGGAAAATACAAACCAATCTTCCGGTAAACGAATCGGGACCGAAATTTTGCATGGCGTCAATCATAAAGCCTCGCGAACCGCCGGAGCTGAAAGGACGCAACATGGCTACCGGTAACGAATCGGTGATTTGTTTGCTCACCCCAATATTAGAAAACGCAAAGGAAATGCCGTTGCTAATCATTTCGAACAAGCCGCTGTTTCGGAAAAACGAAATAGCCACCAACATCACCATCACATAAGGAAAGATTTTGACACCGGTTTGGATTCCGTTTTTACAGCCTTCCACAAACGTATCGAAGATGGTGGTGCCTAAATCGGTGAATTTCTTTTCATGACGGAAAGAAAAAATTAGTGTAGCACCAATAATAGCCACCAGCATTAACCCGGAAAGATTGGCGGTGAAATAATTTTTACCTACTAAGTCCAGGGTGTTGATGTAAAACAACAATCCGACTATGGCGGCAATCACCGACATGATGGCCACCAACAAGGTGGCGCTGAAAAAATTGATGCGTTGACGGATGCCCACAATGAGTAAAGCGGCAATGGTTCCTATGAATGAAGTGATAATACACGGCAGCATTACATCAGCCGGATTGGCAGCGTTTTGTGCCGCACGGTACCCAATGATGGATGTTGGAATCAAGGTGAGTCCCGCGGCATGTAAACACATGAACATGATTTGGGCGTCACTGGCTTTGTCTTTATCGGGATTTATTTCCTGTAGGGATTGCATCGCTTTGAGTCCGAATGGTGTAGCCGCCGAATCCAGTCCGAGGAAATTAGCCGCAAAGTTCAACGTCATATAGGAAATAGACTCATGGTTTTTGGGTACCGAAGGAAAGACTTTGGCAAAAACGGGACTCAATCGTCGGGCAATTTTCTCGGAAGCTCCCGATACGATAAGCAATTCCATTAAGCCGCAAAAGAAGGCTAAATAGGCAATCAACGGCAGGATAATATCCATTAAAGTATTCTTACACGTAGGCAACAAGCCATCTGATTTTTGAACACCGCTGAATATTTTAACGGTTTTGTTTTTAAACACGTAGGTCGTGTCGAGATTGGTGGTATCGCGGTTGATGACGAAACTTTTTTCTTCACTTTTTTGAATGCTGTCCTGAATAAACTGCGGTAGTTCGTTTATATATTTTTCGGAGATTAGAATCGGATCGTCTTTTTTTCCGTTGAGGACATAGTCTATAGAATAACTATCCCCCGAAAAAAGACTGAAAACTACAAAAGCCAGTGAGCAAACAAAAATTGCCAACCAAAATCGACTGAGCACCATAATTTGATTTTTTGTAAATATACTATTTATCAAATTCGGACAGAAATAATTTTAAAAGGATTCCTGTGAAAGTATTTTAAATTCAAATGATTTGATATTTGTCTTTTTTCTTTGACAAGAATTAAACATATTATAAAAAAAGATGAATATTTCCCAACAAAATCGAGTTGTTTCGGTAAGATTTATATATTTGTTGCCTCTAACAACAAACTCTTTTTTCTTCTATATTACAAATGAAAAATATTTACTTTTTGTCCTTTTTTGCTTTCCTATTAAGCCCGATTGTCTCAGCGCAAAGCAAAGAAGAAATTCAACAAATTACCGCGCAATACGATTTTAAAAAACTACAAGAAAAAGCGACATATTACGAGCGTAAAAGTCGTTTGGAAAAAGAAAAAGCAATAGGATTAGCCCTTGCTAAAGGCTGGCCGTTATTGATTGAGAAACCGGACGGTGGTATCAGCGAATTGATGGCATTAACTCCGGAAGGATTACCCCTGTATTACACAACTGATAACGTTAGTGCTGCCCGTTCGACCCGAACCAATCATTTAAACTCAGGTGGCTCCTTGGGATTGTCTCTCGATGGTCAAGGAATGACGGTTAGAGTGTGGGATGGTGGCAATGTGCGAACGACGCACAATGCCTTTGGGGGCCGGGTTACCGCCGTAGATGCCACAAGCACAAATGTTATTTTACACGCTACTCACGTAACCGGTACCATGGTGGCCAGTGCCAATCCGGCAGCGGTAAAAGGAATGGCCTCCCAAGCGACTGCCCGAACATTTGATTGGAACAGCGATTTGGCGGAAGCTATATCAGAAGCCCAACAGGGAATGCTGGTCTCTAATCATTCCTACGGAACTCCGATTACCAATTCAGGAACCACGTTACCTGCTTGGTACATTGGTTCATATACCTATAACGCTTACGAATGGGATGATGCAGCCTACGAAGCGCCCTATTATTTGGCGGTCATGTCGGCTGGTAACGACGGGGGCAATAATAACAACCCGGAGCCTCTTGCTTTTGGGTTTGACAAATTAGTAGGGAACAAAACCGCTAAAAATAATTTAGTGGTAGCCAATTGTTTGGACGTAACTGTGGCTAATGACGGAACCATCACTGGCGGAATCGCAATTAATTCTTCCAGCAGTCAAGGACCAACAGATGATTTAAGAGTAAAACCGGACATTACCGGGAACGGAACCAATTTGACTTCAACAGCAAGTTCTTCCAATACGGCCACAGCGGCCTTATCCGGGACTTCTATGGCTTCCCCCAATGTGGCCGGAAGCTTAATTTTATTACAACAGCATTATAAAAATCTTACGAATGGTTTTATGCGTGCCGCTACTTTAAAAGGATTAGCCTGTCATACCGCTGATGATGGCGGATTAACCGGACCTGATGCCGTTTACGGATGGGGATTATTAAACTGTAAAAAAGCGGCCGAAACCCTTACCAATAATGGTCTTACGTCATGGGTTTCAGAAGAAAACTTAAACAATGGACAAACCTACTCCATCACGGTCAATTCGAATGGGACAACTCCGTTAATGGCCTCCATCACATGGACGGATTTGCCCGGACCAATCAATACCGGTGGTTTAGCTCCTAATGACCCAATGGCTGCTTTGGTTAATGATTTAGACATCCGAGTTACCAGAAATACGACTAACTATTTCCCTTGGAAATTAACCGCTGACCCTGGTGCGCCGGCTATCAGAACCGAAGATAACAACGTTGATAATGTTGAACAAGTCAAAATTGATGCCCCAACGGCCGGTCAGTATACCATTACGGTGACCCATAAAGGAGCCTTAGTAACCGGTGCCCAGAAATTCTCACTGGTTATCACAGGGATTAATTCAACTTTCGCACTCAATTCCAACTCAGCTGATGTCACGGTTTGTGCTAATCAAAATGCCGTTTACACGTTTAATTACTCTCAAATAGGCTCGGGCACTACTACATTTTCGGCTGTTGGTTTACCAAATGGTGCTTCAGCTACATTTGCCCCGGCATCGTTGAGTACTAACGGAACCGTTACGATGACTGTATCCGGGTTGTCAAATGTTAGTCCGGGAGAATATTTTGTTGGTATCATGGGCTCTAACGGTACGGAGACGGAAACCCGATACAAATCCTTACGTATATTTAATGGCACTTTTCAACCGGTTGTTTTACAAAACCCTACCAATGGACAAAACGGTCTGTCGACCACTGCTTATTTAAATTGGCAGGCACAACCTAACGCCTTAACCTACAATATTCAAATCTCTGAATTCCCTAATTTTTCCAGTTTGGCTTTTAATGAAATCGTGAACAATAACGAATATACTGTTCAAGGGTTATCCGAAGCCACACGATATTATTGGAGAGTTATCCCTCAAAATAACTGTGGTACAGCTATTACGGCTAATGCGCCTGTATTTAACTTTGCTACCGGTAATTTGGTGTGTGATCTAAACTTTGCTGCGGAAGATTATTCGAGTGCGGCTATAGCCGATGTTCCGAATTCAGAAGCCTGGGTTCCGCTCACCATCACGGGAGGATATACCATTGGAGACATAAATGTGAATATAGACATTACCCATACTTGGGTACAAGACATGACGATTACCTTGGAAGGTCCGGCCGCTATCGGAAGCCCGGTCATTACGTTGTTGCAAGAAGCTTGTGGCGACAATCAAAATATTAATTGTACGATGGATGATGACGGAGGTGCACCGGCTTGTTCGGGAGTTCCTGCCATTTCAGGAAATATTGCTCCGGTAAGTCCATTAAGCGTTCTGAATACCTTACCTGCTGATGGAGAATGGATTTTGAGAGTAGTAGATCCGTATAACGAAGACGGTGGTTCCATCAATAATTTCAGTATCGATTTATGTCGGGTGGAAGCAGCGCTATCGGTTGCGGACAATCCGTTTATGTATTGCCGCGTTTACCCTAATCCTACAAAAGGCGGTATTACCATCACAATCCCGGCTTTGTCTGATACGGCCGATATTACCTTGTATGATTTGCAGGGAAGAAAAGTGATGTATACGGCAACCCAACAAATGAATACCTTGTTGGATATGGCACATTTACAAGATGGTGTTTATTTGGTGACTATTGCCAATGAACAAAATAGTATTACCAAGAAGATTGTTTTAAAGAGAAACTAATCCTAATATATAGATTCAAAAAAAGAGGTCATGGCGACCTCTTTTTTTATACGTGTAAAATCTCGTCTTCAACTAATAAATCTTCACGGCGCAATCGCAAAAAGATTTGTGCCACGGCGATAACGTCTTTTTCACAATAGGTTACAATACGGTCTATGTCTTTTTCAACATAAAAAACATGGGCTACTTGACTGCCGTCAATGTCGCCTTTGGGCGAAGGAATACCTAAAATTTTGGTCAATAATTTTAAAGACGTAAAATGCTTATAATCGCCAAACTTCCATAATTCCAAAGTGTCTAAATGAGGTATTTCCCAAGGTTTTTTTCCGAATAGATTGAGTTTATTCGGAATGGCAACTTGGTTGATGATCATGCGGCGGGCAATGAACGGAAAGTCGAATTCTTTGGCATTGTGTCCACACAATACATGTTGCGCTCCGTTGAAATGCGTGTCCAACAAATTGGCGAAATCTTTTAAAATCTTTTTTTCTTCCCCGAAAAAGGAAGTTACCCTAAAATTTCGAATATCATTTTTATTGGCAAAATAGCCTACGGAAATACAAACGATCTTACCAAACTCAGCCCAAATCCCGGCGCGTTCGTAAAAATCTTCGGGGGTGTATTCGTCGCGTCTTTGATATTGGGTTTTTTGCTCCCAAAGGAGTTTCATCTCCTCGTCTAACGCGTTGAAGTTGTCTTCTTCCGGAACGGTTTCGATGTCGAGGAACAATATATTATTGAGCGGAATTTTTTCAATCATAACAAATAATTAAGAAATAACTGATTTAAAAGTACGGAATTATTTTAAATATGAAAGAAAAATAGCTAAAAAAGTGATTGTTGAGGTGATGGATTTTCGTGTTCCAACAACCATTTCTTGCGCCATAAACCACCGGCATAACCGGTTAACGAACCATCGTTACCAATAACGCGATGACAGGGAACGACTATCCACAACGGGTTTTTACCATTGGCGGAAGCGACGGCTCGAATGGCCTTGACATCACCTAACTTTTTGGACAAATCGAGATACGATAGGGTTTTACCAAACGGAATGTTCAACAATTCCTGCCAAACTTTTTGCTGGAATTCGGTCCCTTGCGGATTGATTTTGAAATCGAATTCCTTTCGTTCACCCCTAAAATATTCTTGGAGTTGGGAAACACATTCCTTGAGGCTTTCCGGAATTTTAGCGGTTTTCTTGCCTTCACTCAATACTGATATTTCAGCAATACCGTTGGCGTCGCCTACAATTTTGGTGATTCCTAAAGGCGATTCTATAAAAGCAGTTTCCATGAGTTAAAGGTAGCAAATAAACACTCAAAATTGTCATTTCGACGAAGGAGAAATCACACTTCAAAAACAAAAACCGTTATGTGATTCCTCATTCCATTCGGAATGACAAGAGACACTATTTCGAAAAACTTAGAATGTACTCTTCCAAAGCTTTTAATTCCGCATCGCTCATTTGTTTGGTAATGGCGAAATTGGTTTTCATGGTTTCGTACTGACTTGGATCGACTATCGGTTCGGCTTCTTCTTTGAGGAAGGCTACGATGCTGCCGTTTTTTTCTTTGTAGATTTTGGCAATTTCAGCGATACTTGGCCCGATGACTTTTTGATCGGGCAAATGACAAGCCGTGCAAGTGCCTTTGCCGGAAAACAGTTCTTCTCCGGAAACGGCTACTGCAGTTTCGTCGGTTTTGGGTTGACCGAAATTATCTTCAGCTTCCTTTTTACAAGAAGCGAAAGTGATGACAAATAATAGTAAAAAAATCTTTTTCATAGTGTACAAAAATGCAATACAAATCCTAATTAGCCCCGATTGAAGCTGGCTACCGTGTAGCGCGTAAAGCGGGAATAAGGATAACCGATAAATCCCGAGCCCTTCGCTCCTTCCTTCGGCAAGCTCAGGATGACAATTATTGATTCAATAAAATCGCGGCTTCTTTGGCAAAATACGTCGAAATCAAGCTGGCGCCGGCGCGTTTGATACACATTAACTGCTCCATCATGATTTTGTCGTGGTCGAGCCAACCTCTTTCGGCAGCGGCTTTGATCATGGCGTACTCGCCCGAAACATGGAACACCGTTACGGGAACATTGACCGCGTTTTTGACTTCGCGAACAATATCCAAGTACGCGATTCCGGGTTTTACCATGACCATATCGGCGCCTTCTTCCACATCCATCAAGGCTTCTTTTACGGCTTCGATGCGGTTGGCGTAGTCCATTTGGTACGTCTTTTTGTCTTTCGGCACGACTACATCGGCTTCTCTCGGCGCACTGTCCAACGCATCGCGGAACGGTCCGTAAAAAGCAGAAGCATATTTGGCCGAATAACTCATGATGCCTACATTTTGAAAACCTGCAGCATCTAACCCTTGGCGTAATCTTAAAACTCTCCCGTCCATCATGTCGCTGGGTGCTACAAAATCGGCTCCGGCTTGGGCGTGGGAAACCGCCATTTTGACTAAAGCGTCGTTGGTGGCATCGTTGGCCACATCGCCGTTTTCGATGATCCCGTCGTGACCGTAAATGGAATACGGATCTAAAGCTACATCGGGCATGACAATCATTTCCGGACAAGCCGCTTTGATGTCGCGAATAGCGCGTTGCATCAGTCCGTTGGGATTCCAAGCTTCTTTACCGGTGTTGTCTTTTAAACTTTCGTCGACTTTGACATAAATATTCACGGCGCGAATGCCTAAAGCGAATAATTCTTTGACTTCTGCTACGGTCAAATCCAACGAACGACGGAAAATACCCGGCATGGATGGAATTTCGGATTGGTAGTTTTCGCCTTCGGCGATGAACATGGGAAACATGAAGTCGGCCGGACTTAAAGTAGTTTCGCGGACTAAACTTCTTATGGATTCGTTGATTCTTAAACGACGACCTCTTTGTAATGGGAACATATCTTTAGCTTTTAGCTGTTAGCGATTAGCTTTCAGCGTTATTTAATTTTATTATTAATCCGTTGAGCATTTTTTTAACTTCTTCTATTTGTTTCAAAAAGATTTGGCCTTGCTCTTTTTCCAGGAAATTTAATTCGATACTCAAAAATATTTGATATTCTAATTCATTGGCTGAACCGAACGAAATGTAAAGAAATCGACAAAAATCTTTATCAGAACTTCTGCCGCAACCTTCTGCAATATTAGTTGGAATAGATGATGAAGATCTCTTGATTTGACTAGTCAAACCAAACATTTCATCTTTCGGAAAAGTTGGCAGCACTTTGTAAATATCTAAAGTTAGCTGATGTGATTTCTCCCAAACTGAAAATTTTTTATAATCTCTCATCTCATTTACATCTGATGGCTAATAGCTAAAAGCTGACAGCTAAATTACCCAATCGATAGGGTTTGTTAGTATCTTAATTAATTTCTCTTCTTCGCTGCCGGCTGCCGGATGATGATCGTACACCCATTGCACGTGTGGTGGTAAACTCATCAAAATCGATTCGATGCGACCGTTGGTTTTTAGGCCGAATAACGTGCCTTTGTCGTGTACCAAATTGAACTCGACATAACGCCCGCGGCGGATTTCCTGCCAGTTGCGTTGGGCTTCGGTGTATGGCAAGGCTTTTCTTCTTTCCACAATCGGTACATAGGCTTCACAGAAACTGTTGCCGACTTCGGTTACGAAATTATACCAATCTTGCATACTCATTGTTTCTGTGGCTTTGCAGTAATCGAAGAACAAACCGCCGATACCACGGGCTTCGTTTCTATGAGCGTTCCAGAAATAGGCATCGCATTGTTTTTTGTATTTCGGATAAAACTCGGCGTTATGCTTGTCGCAAGCGGTTTTGCAGGTTTGGTGAAAATGTTTCGCATCTTCTTCAAACAGGTAGTACGGCGTTAAATCCTGTCCGCCACCAAACCAGGAATTGATTACGTTGCCGTTATCATCATACATTTCAAAATACCGCCAATTGGCATGCACAGTCGGCACCATTGGATTTTTCGGGTGAATAACCAAGCTCAATCCGCAGGCGAAAAAATCGGCTTCGCCTACGCCGAACAGTTGGCGCATCGTATCGGGCAATTTGCCGTGAACCGCTGAAATGTTAACGCCGCCTTTTTCGAAAACGTCTCCATTTTCAATCACACGTGTTCTGCCACCGCCGCCTTCAGCTCGTTGCCATAGGTCTTCGCGGAATTTCGCTACACCGTCAACGGCTTCCAAAGCAGCGCAGATTTGGTCTTGAAGGTTTTGGATGTAGGGGTAGAATTTGTCTTTCATTTTGTTAGCTTTTAGCTAAAAGCTGTCAGCTTACAGCTATTTATATTCTTTCACTGCTTCTACAAACGCCTTGGCGTGGTCTACCGGAATGTTGGGTAAAATACCGTGGCCTAAGTTTACGATGTAATTGTCTTTGCCGAATTCGTCTATCATTTGATGCACCATTTTTTTGATGGTTGGAATTGGAGATAATAATCGGCTTGGGTCGAAATTACCTTGCAACGTGATTTTGCCGCCGCTTAAATAACGGGCATTTCTTGGCGAACAAGTCCAATCAACGCCTAAGGCTGATGCTTTGGATTTGGCCATATCATTGAGCGCAAACCAACAGCCTTTTCCGAATACGATGACTTTGGTGTCTTCGACCAAGGCTTCTACGATTTGGTTGATGTATGGCCAGGAGAATTCTTTATAGTCTTCCGGAGACAACATACCGCCCCAAGAATCAAATATTTGAACGGCATTACAACCGGCTTTTACTTTTTCTTTTAAGTATAAAATGGTGGTATCGGTGATTTTTTGCAACAACGTGTGCGCTGCGACCGGATTGGAGAAACAAAATCCTTTAGCGGTGTCGAAACTTTTAGAGCCTTTGCCTTCTACCGCGTAACAAAAAATCGTCCATGGTGAACCGGCGAAACCAATTAAAGGCACTTCGTCGTTCAGCATTTCTTTGGTGAGTTTTACGGCATCCATTACGTAACCTAGGGTTTCATGAATATTCGGCACAAAAACCTGATTGACTTGTTCCATCGTACGAATCGGATTCGGGATAATCGGTCCCAAATTGTCTTTCAATTCCACGTGAATTCCCATCGCTCTGGGTACCACCAAAATATCCGAGAACAAAATCGCGGCATCCGGTTTGACAATTCGGATGGGTTGCACCGTGATTTCGGCGGCTAATTCCGGGGTTTCACAACGGGTAAAGAAATCGTATTTGTCGCGTAATGCTCTGAATTCGGGTAAATACCTTCCGGCTTGTCGCATCATCCATACCGGCGGACGTTCTACCTTTTCATTGTTTAAGGCGCGAAGGAATAAATCGTTTTTAATCATAATGGTTGTTTGCTTTTGGCTTTGGCCAAATTATATTTTATTAAAAAATTCTATACTTTTTACAATCGTACTTTCCATGGTAGGCTGATTGGCGGTCACCACTTTTTTAGTAATTCCTCTCAACGCTTTGGCGGTGGTGTTTCCGATACAAAAACAAACCTCATCTTGCAACCTGTTTTCTTTCAAAAAACTTAGTACCCCGGACGGACTGAAGAATAAAATCGCATTCAAATCGGCTGCGGCTTTGTGCGGCGTTAATTGGGTTTCATACACTTCCACTTCTTCGAAGGTTATACCGGCCAAGCGCAAAGAATCGGGTAAAATATCTCGTCTCAGATTCCCGCAAAAGAACGTAAAACTACTTTTGCCGTATTGGTTGCAAATAATCGAAGCCAATTCTGAAGCGTAATCCGTACTGGCTATGACATCAAAGTCGTTAGCTTCCAATAAAGCCTTTGTCTTTTCGCCTACACAAAAACATTTTTTAGTTTTAAGTTCGGTGACTTTTTCATTTTCCAATAGGCTTTCTACTGCATTCTGACTGGTAAAAATCAAATAGTCATTGGTGTTTTCCAGATGGAAAGGCTTACTGACTATATGAATAAAATCGGCCTCATCGACAGAAAAATTCGCACTCAACAGCAGCTGCTTTTGGTTATCCGAAAGCTTCTTAGTTGACAATATGCGAATTTGAGTTTCCATCCTTCAGACTTTCGGTTTGAGCTGTTTTTTGATTTCCGCCATCAATTTGCTTCCACCATTGTCGAGTACTTCTTTGGCGGCATAGAACCCCAGCTTTTTCCATTCGGATATATCCACGGCTTTGATGATTTCAAATTTTTGTTGGCCGTCTAACGAAAGTAAGCATCCGTGAAACTCAATCGTGTCATCGTGCGGATTGTATTTCGCCAAAGCTCCGATAGGCGCTGTACAACCGCCTTCCAAGGTTCTTAAAAACTGTCTTTCGATGTACGTACAAATTTCGGTTTCAATATCGTTCAATTGCGAAACGGCGTCTACGGTAAAATCGTCGTTGCCCATGGCTACCACTACCATAGCACCCTGTGCCGGCGCCGGAATCATCCAATCCAAAGCCTCCCCAACCCCTCCAAAAGAGGGGCTTTTTATTTGGAATGATTTTGCTCCCTCTCCTTTGGAGAGGGCTGGGGTGAGGCTTAATCGCTCTAAACCTGCAGCGGCGAATACGGCTCCGCTCCAATCGTTATCCTGTAACTTTTGCATTCGGGTATTCACGTTTCCTCGTAAATCCACCACGGTATGATTCGGGTATTTGTTGAGCCATTGGGCTTGTCGGCGTAAACTTCCGGTAGCAACAGTGGCTTTTTCATTTAAAAAATCGATATTGCCTTTGTGGACTAAAATATCCAACACATTGGCTCTTTCTAAAACTGCCGCTTGTACGATTCCGGTAGGCAAAGCTGTTGGTACATCTTTCATGGAATGTACAGCTATATCCACTTGCCCGTTAATCATGGCAATGTCTAAAGTTTTGGTAAAAATACCGGTAATGCCGAGTTCGTATAGCGGTTTGTCTAAAAGGATATCGCCTTGCGATTTCACCGCAACTATTTCGGTTGTATAGCCTAAATCGTTGAGCTTTTTTTGAACGGTGTGGGCTTGCCAAAGGGCGAGTTCGCTGTCGCGCGTACCTATTCTGATTGTTTTGGCCATCTTATTTAGAAGTGGTTTCTATCTGAAAAATTTTCTCAATCCATTCAATGCTTTCGTCCACCATGGTGTTGTCATCTTTTAAATGATTGGCAAAATGGTTGGTAATTTTTTGGATGATACGAGCGCTGATTAACTCGGCTTGTTCTTCGTCGAAGTTGGCCAGTTTTTTACGTTGTACGTTGAGCTCTCCTTCTTTAATAGAGTTGAGTTTTTCTTTTAAGGCGTGAATGGTTGGAGCAAATTTGCGTTGTTTGGTCCAAGCAATGAACTCGTCTTTAATTTCCTCGATAATAGCTTCAGCTGCCGGAATATGTTTCTTGCGGTTTTCCAAAGTTTCATCAGTCATTTGCGATAAATGGTCCATGTGTACTAAGGTGACGCCTTCTACTCCCTGAACATTTTCGTTCACATTTTTCGGGATGGACAAATCCAAAATCAACAATGGTTTTTTCAAATTCAAAATCGCTTTATCCACGGTTGGATTTTGCGCGCCGGTTGCTACCACTAACACATCGGCTTTTTGGATTTCCAATTGCAAATCGACATAATCTTTTACAATTACATCGAGCTTTCTGGCCAATCGTTCGGCTTTGTCTTTGGTACGATTGATTAAGGTAATTTGCTCGTGTTTGGTGTGTTTGACCAAATTTTCACACGTGTTTCTACCGATTTTTCCGGTGCCGAAAAGCAAAATGTTTTTATTGGCAATGTCTTCCACATTATTAAAAATGTAACGCACAGCGGCAAAAGAAACGGAAGTGGCTCCTGAAGAAATCTCGGTTTCATTCTTGATGCGCTTGCTGGCCTGAATCACCGCATTCACCAATCGCTCCATAAAAGCATTCACCAAATGACGACTTTTGCTTTCCACGAAGGCCGATTTGATTTGGCTGATGATTTCAAAATCGCCTAAAATCTGACTGTCTAAACCGGTCCCTACGCGAAACATATGGGAAACGGCTTCTTGATTTTTATACACATAGGCTACCTTTTGGAAATCTTCCACGGTACCCTGACTGTTTTCGCAAAGTAATTTGATGAGTTGGAAGGGATGCTGGGCAAAACCGTAAATCTCAGTACGGTTACACGTTGATGTCACGATGAGTGCTTCGATACCTTCGGCTTGCGCTTGTGTTAAAACGTTACTTTTGGCGTTATCATCTAAGCTGAATTTCCCTCTCATTTCGGCATCGGCTTTTTTATAACTTAAGCCAACCGCGTAAAAAGTACTATGCTTGGATATGTTTCCGTGTTCCATAAATTGCTCTTTCCCTAAAAGTGAAACAAAGTTATTGCTATCGATTTTATAAAAATAACGCTAAAAGAACTTTTTATGTCGCTCAATGTTATTTTTAAAGTCATTTGTCTTTTTATCGTTATTTCTTTTAAATTTGTAGTGAAATCAAGTGCTCAGAACTGCTTTATATAGATTCATTCTAAATAACATTTGTATTTCACTTCCAAAACATATACGAAAAAATATCGCTATGGGTTCTAAAGAAGAAATAAAAATCGACGACGACTTTATTTTAATTCGTTTTCAAAACGACAGCGAAGAAGTCACCATTTTTGAACGACCCGTAACTATGGGCTTGATTCAATTTCATTTTGGGTTAAAAGGCGGTGCGAAGTTTATCTTTAACAAAGGCAATTACACGCTCGATTTGAAAGAGGAAAAATGTTTGCTCTTTTACAATCCGGAAAAAGAATTGCCGTTGCATGTGGAGATTGAACCCAAATCGTGGTTGATTACCATTTTGGTTTCCATTAAAAAATTCCACGGACTATTTACCGATGATGCCGAACACATTCCGTTTTTGAGTAAAGAAAACAAAGACCGCAAATATTATAATGAAAGTGACATCAGTCCGTCGATGGCCATTGTGCTCAACCAAATGTTTCATTACAATTTAAATCCTTCCATCAAAAACCTTTACTATAAAGGGAAGGGCTATGAATTGCTGAGTTTATTTTTTAATCGAAATGAAGACCCCAATGCCGAACAATGTCCTTTTTTGATTGACGAAGAAAACGTACTGAAAATCAAAAAAGCCAAAGAAATCATCATTGCCAACATGGCCGAACCGCCGAGCTTGGAAGAGTTGGCAAATCAGGTTGGGTTAACGTTGAAAAAGCTCAAAATGGGTTTCAAACAAATTTACGGCGACACCGTGTATGGATTTTTATTCGATTACAAAATGGATTATGCGCGCCAACTACTCGATTCCGGCTCCTATAATGTGAATGAAGTCGGGCTCAAAATCGGCTACAGTACCGGCAGTCATTTTATTGCCGCTTTCAAGAAAAAGTTTGCCACCACGCCTAAAAAATATTTAATGAGTTTACAAGCCAATACGTAATCGGATTGATTTCGTATATCTCATCATCAATAAAGAATTAAACAACCCAAAGTCAACAAAAGAAGTTTCATTACTTTTATAAAAAATAAAATTGCCAAAATGAAAGGAGTATTATTAGTCAACCTCGGTTCGCCCGAAAGTCCAACCCCAAAAGATGTAAAGCCGTATTTAGATGAATTTTTAATGGATAAATACGTAATTGATGTACCGTATTTATTGAGAGCCTTGTTGGTGCGAGGCATTATTTTACAAACCCGTCCGAAAAAATCGGCAGAAGCGTACAGTCAGATTTGGACCGATGAAGGTTCACCCCTGATTGTGATTTCCAAAAAAATGCACCAAAAAGTAGCAAAACTGGTGGATATACCTGTGGCTTTGGCCATGCGTTACGGTTCGATGACGATTCAAAAAGGGTTGCAAGAATTGAAAGACAAAGGGGTAACCGATGTGATGTTGTTGGCATTGTATCCGCAATATGCGATGGCTTCTACCACGACCATTTGGGCTTTGGCCGATGAATTGCAACAAAAGCATTTCCCGGAAATGAAAATCACCAAAGTACCGGCATTTTACAACAAACCCGATTTTATAAAGGCTTTGGCAAATTCCATTAAAAAACATTTGGAAGGCTTTGAGTACGATCATTTATTGTTTTCGTATCATGGCATTCCGAAACGCCATATTCGCAAAACTGATGTAACCAAATCCCATTGTACTATTGATACTAAGTGTTGTGTAACACCCTCGCCGGCGCATGAATTTTGCTACCGTCATCAATGTTATGAAACGACTCGACAAGTTGTGGAATTACTCGGTATTCCGGAAGGCAAATACAGCCAAACTTTCCAATCGCGTTTGGCCGGCGACAAATGGTTAACGCCTTACACCGACGTAGAAATCAACAAAATGCCCGAAAAAGGCATTAAGAAACTGGCCGTGGTTACGCCGGCATTCGTTTCGGATTGCTTGGAAACGTTGGAAGAAATAGCCATGCGCGCCCATGAAGAATTCAAAGAACACGGTGGCGAAGAATTCTTAGCCGTGCCTTGTTTGAATGACGAAGACGAATGGTGTCAAGTAGTGGCGAATTGGGTGAACGATTGGAGTAAATAACATGGAACTCTACAACTACATAAAATCATTACACCTCATCTTTGTCATCACTTGGTTTGCGGGTTTGTTTTACATTGTGCGCTTGTTTGTGTACCAAATTGAAGCCAATGAAAAACCTTCGCCCGAGCGGGAAATCTTGCTCAACCAGTACAAAATCATGACCTATCGCCTTTGGTATATCATCACTTGGCCAAGCGCGGTTTTAGCAACGATTTTCGCTTTGTGGTTGTTGCATTTAATGCCGGAATGGCTTCAAATGCCCTGGATGCAAGTGAAGTTAGGCTTTGTCGTGTTGCTGTTTGCCTATCATTTTAAATGCCATCAGATTTACAAACAGTTGCAAAACGATGCGTTTCGGTACAGTTCCAACTTTATGCGGTTGTGGAATGAAGGCGCTACGATAATCCTTTTTGCCGTCGTTTTTTTAGTAATTTTAAAAAATGCTTTCAACTGGATTTACGGCGTCATCGGAATCTTTTTATTTTCGATACTGATAATGCTAGGCTTTAAGTTTTACAAACGAATTCGGGAGAAAAACAAAAGCTGAATACTGCCAACTGAACACTGAACACTATGCTGAACGGCTTCAAACTATCAATGCTATCCCTTCGTATCAGGATATTCCTGTCGATGATTATATTGATTTTGATTGCTTCGATTCTGATGGCTTCCATATCGATTATTCAGTTTAAAAACGAAGCCAAAGATTACCACCAAGAGCGTTTAGACCGAAAAGAATTTGCCATCAAAGAGCACATCAACTACGTGCTTTCCACGACAACCTACCCGTTAACACCCGAAAATTTACCGTTAATCTTTAAAGATAAAATTCATGAACTTTCGGATATTCACAATCTGGAAATCAATATTTATTCGCTTGACGGGAAATTATTAAAATCATCCAAATCTACGTTTTCGGTAGATAAAGTGGCCCCGCCCATTCCGAATTACATTCTCAAACTCGTTCAATCTTCCGTCGATAAAAGATATGTTGATATTAAAAGCATCGATGGCGTAAAGAACCGTTCATCCTACAGCCAAATTAAAGACGATAAATTCAAGCCTTTGGGTATTTTGAATATTCCGTATGTGGAAGACGATGGTTTTTACGAAACCGAATTGCGTCAGTTTTTGCTTCGGTTGAGTCAGGTGTATTCATTCATGTTGATTATCGCCTTTGGGTTAGCCTATTTCTTAGCGAGTTACATCACTAAATCGTTAAAAACCATTTCCGATAAAATCAACGAAACGAGTTTGAATCAAAAGAATGAAAAAATTGTTATCGAAGCCAATAGTCGTGAAATCAACTCCTTGATAAACGCCTACAATCAAATGGTAGATAAATTAGAGGAAAGTGCTACCATGCTGGCGCAGAGTGAGCGCGAACAAGCGTGGCGCGAAATGGCGAAACAAGTCGCACACGAGATTAAAAATCCGTTGACGCCGATGCGCTTGACGGTGCAAAGTTTTCAACGAAAGTTTGATGCCAACGATCCTAACTTAAAACAAAAACTGGACGATTACTCTAAAACCCTGATACAGCAAATTGACACCATGAGCGCCGTGGCTTCAGCGTTCTCTAATTTTGCATCAATGCCGGCCCAGCAAAACGAAACCTTGAATGTGGTAGAGGTGGTGGAGTTTTCGTTGGATATTTTTAATGAAGACTTTATTCAATTCGAAAGTGATTCAGAAGAAATCATCACGATAATGGACCGAACACAACTCATTCGAATTATTACCAATTTAGTCAAAAATGCCATCCAAGCCATTCCGGAAGATCAACCCGAAAAACAAGTCTTGGTTGCGGTTAACGCCGAAAAAGAACATGTTGTGATTTCGGTAAAAGACAACGGAATCGGCATTGATGCCGAAAATACAGAGCGTATTTTTGAACCTAAATTCACCACAAAAACCAGTGGTATGGGATTGGGGCTCGGAATTATCAAAAACATCATCGAAAATTACAAAGGAACTATTACTTTTGAAACAGAACCAGGAAAAGGCTCTACTTTCAGAGTGTCGCTTCCTATTGTTAAATAAAAAAATAAACTATGAACTTCGAAAACATACTAGTCGCTATCGACAATGGAATCGGACAGATTACCATCAATCGCCCGTCAAAATTAAATGCCTTAAACAAAGCCACTATTCAGGAATTGCATGACGCTTTTGAAAGCTTGGAAAACAATGCAGATGTACGAGTGATTATTGTGACCGGCGAAGGAGAAAAAGCCTTTGTAGCCGGAGCTGATATTTCGGAATTTGCCGAATTCAGCGTAGAAGAAGGTGCGCAATTGGCCGCTCAAGGTCAGGAATTGTTATTTGACTTCGTAGAAAAACTAAAAACACCGGTGATTGCAGCCGTGAACGGATTTGCTTTAGGTGGTGGATTGGAATTGGCCATGTCTTGTCATTTCCGAGTGGCTTCTGATAACGCCAAAATGGGTTTGCCGGAAGTATCATTGGGTGTTATTCCGGGTTATGGCGGAACGCAACGTTTGCCGCAATTGGTTGGGAAAGGTCGCGCTATGGAACTCATTATGACGGCCGGAATGATTGATGCCGAAACGGCAAAATCGTATGGCTTGGTGAATCATGTAGTGTCGCAAGCCGAATTGTTGGAATTCACCAAAGGCATTGCTTCGAAAATTATGCGCAATTCGCCATCGGCCATCGGCAAAGCCATTAAAGCCGTGAATGCCAATTACAAGCACGATGTAGACGGATTTGATGTCGAAATCAGAAACTTCGGGAAATGCTTCGGTACCGAGGATTTTAAAGAAGGGACAACGGCATTCTTAGAAAAGAGAAAAGCAAATTTTACAGGGAAATAATTCGTTATCCGTCGCAGCATTCCGTTTTTCTGAGACTGAAAACTGCGACTGAACCCTATTTCTCCCCTTCCCATTCGGCATAAAACTGCGACAGGAAGTTTTCCATATAACGGTGGCGTGCTTCGGCTATTTTTTTGCCGGCAGGTGTATTCATCTTGTCTTTGAGCAACAATAACTTTTCGTAAAAATGGTTGATGGTAGGTGAGTCGGAATGCTTGTATTCTTCCTTGCTCATGTTGAGATTCGGCATAATTGCCGGATTGTGTAACGGGCGGTTTTTAAATCCGCCGTAATTAAAACAACGCGCAATGCCTATGGCGCCAATGGCATCCAAACGGTCGGCATCCTGAACAATGGCCAACTCTTTGGAAGAAAATGTTCTCTCAAAGTTGCCGCCTTTAAATGAGATGTTTTCAATAATATTGATTACATGAGCAATAGTGGTTTCGGCTACATTTTCAGCTTCCAAAAAGGCTCGCGCTGTTTTAGGTCCGATGGTTTCATCACCATCGTGAAACTTACTGTCAGCAATATCGTGGAGTAAGGCCGCTAACTTTACCACAGTTAAGTCGCATGCTTCTTCTTGGGCAATCAACAAGGCATTTTTGTACACGCGTTCGATGTGAAACCAATCGTGTCCGCCTTCGGCGTTTTGCAATTGCTCTTTTACAAAAAGAATGGTTTTATCAATGATAGTCATGGTTTGGGGTTAAAAAAATCCTTCCGCCTGGAAAGGATTAGTGTTGGTTATCGAATTAAAGCCGGTTCTACCCATTTGAAAATTTTAGTCTCATCGGGCAATACCAATCGTTCCGAAATTTTAGCCATTCTTTCGGGCAATTTCATTAAATAATCTCTTGCTTTTTCGGCTTCTGCGGTAAGATGGGTCATTTTATCAATTTCCCATTTCTCGGTCAATTTTTTCAAAATATCAACATAATCGACCGCGGTATACACGCCTATTTTTTGAGCCGAGTTGGAAAACTCTTCGAAAGCCGTGCTGATTTTTTGCCCGGATTCTCTCAAAAAATGCGCCGGCATGGTGATTTTTTGTTTCATCATGTATTGAAACGCCAACATCATTTCGCTCGGATCTACTTTAAAAATTTGGTTCACAAATTCAGAGTACGCGTGATGGTGACGCATTTCGTCGCCTGCTATCAATTTGCACAATTTAGACAACTTCTTGTCGCCATACTGTTTGGCAATTTGAGAAACTCTGTTGTGAGAAATGTAGGTAGCTAATTCTTGAAAACTGGTGTACACAAAGTTTTTGTACGGATCTTTACCGGTGCCGATGTCAAACCCATCATTAATTAAATGATGCGTGGTCATTTCTACTTCGCGCATGTTAACACGCCCGGAAAGGTATAAGTATTTGTTGAGCAAATCGCCGTGACGGTTTTCTTCACCGGTCCACTGACGCACCCATTTAGACCATCCGTTTCGGCCTTCGTTGTCAACGCCTTCCACTTCCATTAACCAAGACTCATAGGTTGGCAGAGCTTCTTCGGTTATGGTATCGCCTACCATAACTACCCAAAAATCGTAGGGTAAGTCTTTGGCAATTTCACGTAACTCTTTAACTTCTTCCAAGAAATTTTCTTCCTCGGAATTGGGTAATAAATCAGAAGGTTGCCATATTTTTTCTACCGGAATCAAGAATTCGTCCATAAAACGGTCGACACTTTTTTCCAGAAACTGCATGACTTCTAATCGGATATTTTTTTGAGGCATTACTTAATTTTTAATAGATTGTTTGACTGCGTGTTCGGTTTTTTCCATCAATTCTTCAAAAGAAAAATCTTTAACAGCTAAAGGTTCGTGAATGATAAATTGCAATCGAGTACCTAAACCCATTGGGAAAGCTCCAAATTTAACCATTTTCCACGAGTTATTAATGGTAATCGGGACAACATAAGCCGAAGGCGCGTATTTACATAAGATTTTTAGTCCACTTTGCGCAAATTCTTTTGGCTTGCCGTTTTTACTTCGAGTGCCTTCAGGGAAAATAACAGCGGCGCGTTTATGCTTTTCGATGTATTCTGAAAGTCCTTTGATTACCGGAATGGCTTGCTTGGGATCTTTGCGGTCAATTAAAACCGAACCGCCGTGCCGCAAATTATAAGACACACTCGGAATGCCTTTACCCAGCTCTTTTTTGCTGACAAATTTGGCGTGAAAACGTCTTAAATACCAAATAATCCCGATAATATCAAAGAGACTTTGGTGGTTAGCGACAAAGATAATCGGCACATTTTGCGGAATGCGTTCCCGGTTTTCAACGGTGTACGTGGTTCCTAAGATATTGGTGCATTTGACCAAGAAAAAATTCAGGTAATCGACACTTTTTTTATGCGCTTGATATCCGAAAAGATTGAAACAAATCCATTGTATCGGATGAAAAATAACCAAGGTTAATCCGAAACACAGATAGTATACAACAGAGATCGGGTAAGAAAGTAACTTTTCCATGCTTGTAAAATAGACTGCAAAAGTAAGCAAAATAGCAGGCTCGAATTCAATATTCCGGAGAAAAAAACAAAAGATTAACACGATGAAATATACACTTTTTGTGTATCTGAATTCGCATACGCCATAGTACTTTTAAGAAGAGAGAACATTGGGATGTCAATCGAGTTAATTTGTTCAAAACTCCTTTCAACAGCACCAAATAAGTACAAAAAAAGCATTATTTTTATGCCACTAAAATTTTAAAAAATGAGTTCAGAAAAAGAAGCCAAATTAAAAGCGTTACAGTTAACCCTTGATAAACTAGACAAAGCCTACGGCAAAGGAACCGTAATGAAAATGGGCGATAGAGCTGTGGAAGAAGTGGAAGTTATTCCGTCAGGTTCATTAGGTTTGGATTTAGCTCTGGGTGTAAACGGCTATCCAAAAGGAAGAATTATTGAAATATACGGTCCGGAATCATCGGGTAAAACAACTTTAACGTTACATGCCATAGCCGAAGCTCAAAAAGCGGGTGGAATCGCTGCGTTTATCGATGCGGAGCACGCTTTTGATCGTCACTATGCGGAAAAATTAGGCGTAGATATTGAAAACTTGATTATTTCACAACCCGATAACGGGGAACAAGCGTTGGAAATTGCCGAGAACTTAATTCGCTCCGGCGCTATTGACATCGTGGTTATCGACTCGGTAGCTGCCTTGACTCCGAAAAGCGAAATTGAAGGCGAAATGGGTGATTCCAAAATGGGACTACATGCCCGCCTGATGTCGCAAGCTTTGCGAAAATTAACCGGAACCATCAGCAAAACCAACTGTACGGTATTCTTCATTAACCAGTTGAGAGAGAAAATCGGAGTCATGTTTGGTAATCCGGAAACCACTACCGGTGGAAACGCCTTAAAATTTTACGCCTCAGTTCGTTTAGATATTCGCCGTTCGTCGCAGATTAAAGAAGGTGAAAATGTCATTGGTAACCGGACCAAAGTCAAAGTCATCAAAAACAAGGTGGCGCCTCCGTTTAAAACGGCCGAATTTGATATCATGTATGGCGAAGGTGTTTCTAAAACCGGAGAAATTTTGGATTTGGCGGTTGAATTTGAAATTATCAAAAAAGCCGGTTCTTGGTTTAGTTACGGCGATACCAAACTGGGACAAGGTCGTGATGCCGTAAAGGTTTTAATTAAAGATAATCCGGAATTAGCCGATGAATTGGAACAAAAAATCAAAGACCATATCAAAGAAACAGAAGCTTAAATAAATCACACGTCTCGTTCAAAAAAACGAGACGTTTTTTTTAGTACCTTAACGCAACCTTTTTCAAACCCTTACATCTAAAACAAAAATTTTAATCCAATTATGAAAAGAATAATTTCGCTTATAGCATTGGTTTTTGTATTCAACGCCTGTTCTGTTGATGATGGAAACGATTTCTTGTTTGAACTTTTACCGGTAGAAAGTGTCGATATTCCGACCGAATTTACAATGGGTGAAACCTACCAAATTAAAATGTATTACCGACGACCGACGACTTGTCACTCGTTTAATACCATCTATTATGACAAGGATTTAAATGTGAGAACCATCGCTATTGAAAGTGCCGTAAGACAAGCTTCATATTGTGAAGAGTTAACCGAAAACAATTTGGTGGAATGTTCATTTAACTTTTTAGTGACCAGCAACGGCTCCTATATTTTTAAGTTTTATCAAGGGCAGGACGAACAAGGAAACAACATCTTTTTACAATACGAGGTTCCGGTAACGAATTAATCATCTAACTCAATCAAAATTGAAAATTGGATTTAAACCAACTCATACATGATTGCAAGAATCACAATAAGAAAGCGCAAGAACAGTTGTATAGGCTATATGCTCCGAAGCTGTTTTCGGTTTGCTTAAAGTACTCACGCAATTATGTGGAGGCACAAGACAATCTGCAAGATGGGTTTTTGATTATTTTCAATAAAATAGAACAATACGCATTTAAAGGTTCGTTAGACGGTTGGTTGAAAAGAGTGATGATTAATCATGTGTTACAACAATATCGAAATCAAACTTTTTTGAGTTTGGTCAATGAAAATATCGCTGAAGAAGTTGAAATTGAAATTGACAATGATGACATCTCGATGGATTTTTTATTGAAAATCATTCAAGAATTACCCGACCGATACCGTTTGGTGTTCAACTTGTATGTTATTGACGGGTTTTCTCATGCAGAGATTGCTCAGATGTTAAACATCAATATTGGCACCTCTAAATCCAATTTGGCGAGAGCCCGAATGATTTTAAAAGATAAAATAGAATTATACAAAAACGAAGAACCCAAAATTCTTCCTTCTGCAAAATGAGTGAACGAAAAAACATAGACCGCCTTTTTCAGGAAAAGTTCAAAGACTTTGAGGTACAACCAACCGAAGAAGTTTGGATTGGATTGGAGTCAAAGCTTAGAGAAAAGAAACGAAAAAGAGTCATCCCTTTCTGGTGGAAACTTTCCGGAGTGGCAGCATTGCTCATTTTTGGTTTTTTGATTACCCGCTCGTTTTGGGTCGGGAATACGGTTTCGCAAACCCCAATTGTACAGCAGGACAATTCCGATGTAGAGTCGAATAAGCAATCATCCGATACTCCTGCCCCAAATAACCCTTCGAAGATTGAATTGCCTACAACAGAAAATACCGTGGCGACTACCGAACATTCTTCTGAAAAGAAAAGCAATACCAATACCCATTTGAAGAGTACTACTCCTAAAAAGGCTTCCGTACACCGCGTGAAAACTTCAATTGCTGAAGAAAAATCAGTAAAACATCGCGTTTCGAAAAATAAAGGAACGGCAAAAGAAAGCCAACTTACTACCGATAAAATCTCTAACAACGCACGGGAAAACGGCTTGGCGGAGAACACAACAAAGAACGAAAACACACACCCTGAGAAAGGCATTTCCCAACCTCATAACGATAACCAATCAATTGTCAATGCGGATGAAAAAAATCTACGTAAAGAACTCAATCTTGATATCTTAAAAGAGACAAAGGATTCAAAAGCGTTGTTGGCAGAAACCGATAAAAAGCCACAAGACAGCATTTTAAAAACCAGCATTGCCCAAAATCCTTTGGAAGAATTGCTTCATAAAAAAGACAGTCCGCAGGAAAAAGCGGCAAAACAAAGTCGATGGCAAATTACCTCTAACGTAGCCCCGGTTTTTTTAGGGTCAACGTCTAACGGTTCTCCTATAGATTCCACCTTGGTCAACAACGGAAAGTCGTATAATACCGGATTGGGTTTTGGTTTAGGCGTTAATTATGCCGTGAACAAAAAACTGTCGGTAAGAACCGGATTGAACAAGTTTAACATGAGTTATAATACCAACGATATTGTTTTCTTTGCCGACATGCAATCGCGCGGCCTCCAAAATGTGAAAGCTTCTGCACACGGCGCTATGATTCATATTGAAAACAGCGTTTCCCCGGCCTCTGCATCACTCACGGCTTCTGAAAATGAATTATTGCCTTTTGAAAACTCATTCGCGCACAAAAACAAAGGCTCCATTCTTCAGGAAATGGGCTACCTGGAAATGCCGGTAGAGGTTACTTATGCCTTAGTAGATAAACGCTTCGGATTGAAAATCATCGGTGGTTTCAGTACATTATTTTTGCAAAATAACGAGGTGAGTTTGACATCCGGCAATAGAAGTACGTATTTGGGCGAAGCCACTAATTTGAACGATGTGCATTTCAGCACCAACCTCGGATTGGGATTAAAATACGGCTTTATGAAATCATTTGAGTTCAATTTAGAACCGACATTCAAATATCAGATCAATACTTTTAGTACTGACTCCGGTAATTTCAAACCGTATTTGTTTGGAATTTACAGCGGTATCAGTTATAAATTTTAGTTCGTGATTGTTTAAAATTAGTTAAGTGGTGTTAGTTACTTTCGAGTGCTGACTGAAAAGAGTTCCGCCCTTTTTTGGGAGGAACTTTTTTTAATTTAAATCGTTTTGTAATTCGGTCAAAATTAAAATCCGGGTTCGCTCTTTAATTTCTTTTTTGGCCTCCGAATGAAGATTTTCAGTCTCTATGAAAGCATGCACTTTAGCCCTCATAACCCCGGGTCTGCCACTGAAAAAAGTATAGGAAAACAATCTTTTATTATCATAAAAAGTCATCGGAACAATAGGAATTTCATGCTCTATGGCCAAGCGAAAAGCACCGTCTTTAAATTGATCCAGAACAATACTTTCGTCCGGTACGCCACCTTCGGGAAAAATACAAATGCTTAAGCCCTGATGCAATCTTTTCTGTGCCCTTTCAAAAACAGCCATGCGACTCTTAGAACTGCTTCGATCGACTAAAATACAGGTGCGTTTATAAAAAAATCCAAACAATGGGATTTTAGCCAATTCTTTTTTACCCACAAAAACAAACGGATTTTTTACTATAGTGAGCATGAGCATAATATCCGTCATGGAAGTATGATTGGCTACAAACATATAGCTCTTTCCCGGTTCGGGTATTTGTTCATAAGTTGCTTTTACCCTAAAACCCATGCCGAACAAGATGAATTTAGCCCAAATACGAGCCATCACAAAAAAATACGGATACCATTTCTCTGAAAGTATGGACACAAAGAGTACCGGAAACATGACGATGATGGGAATCGCAATTAAAATGTAAAACCAAATGCGATACAGTATCCAAAAAATAATTTTAAAGGCTCTCATGTTGTCAAAAGTAATCAAACATATGCAATTTTTGCTACAAAGGCTTAACTTTGCCTTCAGAAAAAAAACGAAAGATGTCAAAAATATTAACCGGCGTTCAAAGCACCGGAACACCGCATTTAGGAAATTTATTAGGCGCCATTTTGCCCGCCATTGCTTTATCTAAAGACAGTGCTAACGAAACCTTTTTGTTTATTGCCGATATGCATTCGGTGACTCAGATAAAAGACGGAAAAACACTGCGTGAGAACACGTATAGTGTTGCGGCTACTTGGTTGGCTTGTGGTTTAGATGTTGAAAAAGTGGTTTTTTACCGTCAAAGCGATGTGCCCCAAACGGCAGAACTTTCTTGGTATTTGAGTTGTTTTTTCCCTTTTCAGCGTCTAACACTGGCACATTCGTTTAAGGATAAAGCCGATCGATTGGCAGATGTTAATGCCGGATTATTTTCGTACCCGATGCTGATGGCAGCCGATATTTTATTGTACGACATCAACTATGTACCGGTAGGAAAAGACCAAATGCAGCATTTGGAAATCACCCGCGATGTCGCTACAAAGTTTAACAACCAAATGGGCGAAACCTTCGTCATTCCGGAAGGAAAAGTACAAGAGGAAACCATGTATGTTCCCGGTACTGATGGCTATAAAATGAGTAAATCTCGAGGTAATATTATCAATGTTTTTTTAGATGATAAGGCGTTACGTAAACAAATTATGGGCATTGAAACCGACAGTACGCCTTTGGAAGA
This sequence comes from Flavobacterium sedimenticola, assembly GCF_030053345.1. Lineage (GTDB taxonomy): Bacteria > Bacteroidota > Bacteroidia > Flavobacteriales > Flavobacteriaceae > Flavobacterium > Flavobacterium sedimenticola. Next base: position 424,854 of record NZ_JASGBP010000001.1, on the reverse strand, counting down.
ACCTAAAAATCCGGATACTTGCAAAATATTTGCCATATATAAATTGGTAGCCACCGCCGAACAAATTGCCGAAATGAAGGTTAGATATGCCAATGCCAATCGCGATTTTGGCTACGGCCATGCCAAGCAGGCTTTATTTGAATTGCTATGTGAGCGTTTTAAAACCGAAAGAGAAAAGTACCATTACTACATGAATAATCTTGCCGAAGTAGATGCACTCCTGGTACAAGGAGCGAAAAAAGCAAGTGTTGTGGCTAATGGTGTGTTGCAAAAGGTACGCACCAAATTGGGATTTGAAAATGACATTTTTAAGGATGCCTAGTCAGCCTTTATTCTTTTACTCAAATCGCTTCAAACCATTTCCCGGGTAACGGTCTGACGACACCTTTTAATTCCATATTTAAAAGAATGGAAGCGGTTTTGAAAATCGGAAAGTCACAGGCCAGCGCTAAACTGTCGAGTAATTGTTTACCGTTAATTTGGAGGTAGTCGTACATTTTTTGTTCTTCTGTCTCAAGCGTTACAAAAAGTTGTTTTTGAACCGATTTCGTGGTGGCCGATTTCAATTCCCAATTCAGCCCGTACACCACATCGGCGGCCGAAGTAATCAGTGCCGCGCGTTGCGTTTTGATTAGTGTATTACATCCCTGACTGTACTTATCGGTTGTTCTTCCGGGAACTGCAAACACATCCCGATTGTAGTCGTTGGCCATGGCAGCCGTAATTAAAGAACCGCCTTTCTCGGCGCTCTCAATCACTATAGTTGCTTCACTCATCCCGGCTACAATGCGATTTCTTTTGACAAAATTTTCTTTATCGGGATTGGAATGACTCCAAAACTCGGTCAAAAAACCACCGTTTTGTTCCATCTTAGCCCAATATTTTTTATGCGTTTTCGGGTATACTTGATTGAGCCCGTGCGCCAAAACGCCTATGGTTTGCACTCCGCAATCCATCGCCGTCTGATGCGCAACTATATCGACGCCATAGGCAAATCCGCTCACGATAACCGGATTAAAAACCGCTAAATCTTCAATTAGTTTTTTACAAAAAACGGTTCCGTTCGTCGTAATTTGCCGCGTTCCTACGATACTGATGACTGGGTTATTGGAAAAGTCAAAATTCCCGGAAGCAAAAAGCAAAATCGGACCATCGGCACAATGTTTTAACCGATTAGGGTAGTTATCGTTTTGATAGTACAACACGGCAATCTTTTCATCGGTAATAAAGCGCAACTCTGCTTCCGCTTTTTCAAAGGCAATTTTCGATTTCAGATTTCTCACCAAGACTTCGCCTACTCCGTCAATCGCCTTGAGTTGCTTGGGATGTGCCTTAAAAACCAACTCTGCTGAACCACAGTGTTGTAGCAGCTTTTTGGCCACAATATCACCCACTCCGTCAATTTGCAACAGGGCTAAAAGCGCTAAAAGTTCGGTGTCATTCATATCAATAAATTACTACAAAAATAATTATTTTTGATTTCGATTGTTAATAAAAATTGTGAATAATTTTTTGATACTTCTATTGTTTCTCTAAATTTGTTGACATGAAGATTGAAGCTTACATTTCCCAATTATTATATCGCTATCAATGTGTTACCGTCCCGGGGTTTGGTGCCTTTTTGACCGAATTCCAGTCGGCACAATTGGATGAAAGTTCCCATTCTTTTTATCCGCCGAAAAAATTGATTTCTTTTAATCCTTTTATCAAAAATAATGACGGATTATTGGCCAATCATTTGGCACAAACTGAAAAAATAGCCTACGAAGCAGCCGTCAATGTGATTCAGAACGAGGTGGCCGATTGGAAAGCTAAGATTCAGGAAATAGGTCGTATTTCCATCAAAAATATCGGAGAGTTTACCTTGAATGCCGAACGTAATTTGGTTTTTGTTCCGGCCGATCAAATCAATTATTTAAAAGAATCTTTCGGATTGAGTGCTTTTGTATCCCCATCCGTAAAACGGGAAGAATACAAACAAGAAGTAACCCAATTGGAAGAAAAAGCACCCATTGCTATTACTCCGGAGCGAAGAAAGAACTTCAGTGTTTTAAAATACGCTGCCGTTTTTGCGATTTCCTTGGGTGTGTTGGGCGCTGTTGGTTATAAATTGTATGACAATTACCTGCAAGACGTTGCTCAGCAAACGCTAATGGTACAAACCAAAGTGCAGCAAAAAGTGAATCAAAAAATACAGGAAGCCACCTTTTTTATCGAAAATCCGTTGCCGAGTGTTACCCTTACCGTTGCTAATGAAAAACAGCCGTATCATGTGGTGGCCGGTGTTTTCAGAATAGAAAGCAATGCACAAAACGCTTATGAATCATTGCTGAAATTAGGCTTCAAAGCCAAACGATTACCGGCCAATAAGCACGGATTGTTTCCGGTATTGTACGGCAGTTTTACCTCTTATGCCGACGCACAAAATACCCTAAAAGACATTAAGAAGCTCGACAATAAAGATGCTTGGTTACTCATCGAAGAATTATAAAAAAGTCCCGGAAATCCGGGATTTTTTATTTTCAGTAATTACCTTTGCAACCGTGATCTTGAGATAACAATTTGTCTCATAAAAAAAACGCTATGACTCCAAAACATCCTTCAGAATCATTAACGGTCTTAACCGATTTGGTTTTGCCCAGCGAGACCAATCCTTTGAATAATCTTTTTGGCGGCGAATTGTTGGCCCGTATGGATCGTGCGGCCAGTATTGCTGCCCGTCGTCATTCGCGTCGAATCACGGTAACGGCTTCGGTAAATCACGTGGCTTTTAACCGTGCTATTCCGTTAGGTAGTGTGGTTACGGTAGAAGCTAAAGTATCGCGCGCCTTTAATTCTTCGATGGAAATATTTTTGGATGTTTGGATTGAAGACCGCGAATCGGGAAGCCGAACCAAAGCCAACGAAGCCATCTATACTTTTGTAGCCGTAGATGAAACGGGAAATCCGGTCACTGTGCCGCCGATTGAACCTCAAACAGAACTCGAAAAACAGCGTTATGATGCGGCTTTACGACGAAAACAGTTGAGTTTGGTTTTGGCCGGAAAAATGAATCCGCACGACGCCACCGAATTAAAAGCATTGTTTGTGTAGTACAGAATAAATACTAAAAAAGCCTTGATAAATCAAGGCTTTTTTAATCATCTTCCCGACAACCAAGTGGTTGGATTAAAGAAGGTGTTGTTTTGCATGACAATAAACTTCAATACGGTTCGCCCATCGGAATCGGTTCTGATTTTACCCAGTGTTTCTTTTGCGTTGACTTTGTCGCCCACTTGTACATTAACCGTACTCAGGTTTTGATAGGTCGTAAAGAAATCTCCGTGTCGAACCACAACCGCTTTTTTAAGCGGTGTAATTTGTTGTATCTGGGTTACCTCACCCGAGAATACCGCTCTGGCTGAAGCACCGTTTTCAGTAGAAATTTCAATGCCGCTGTTGTGTACGGTTAAGGTTTTAAATACCGGATGCGGCTGATCACCATACCCTAAACTAATGGCTCCTTTCTCTACAGGCCACGGCAATCTTCCTCTATTAGCTTTAAAATTATCGGATACAATTTTGCCTTCCGGGGTTAATACGATACTGCTGGACGTTTCTATGGCTTTCTTTTCCGCTGCCGTGATTTTCGGATTAGCCTTGGCACTTGCCGCTGCCGTTTTTCGGTTAGCAGCCGCAATCGACTCACGAATCATTTTCTTGATTTGAGCATCTATTTTCTTGGTTTCAGCCTGCTTCTTTTTGATCTCGGCGGCAATTTTTCCTTTATCTCTTTTAATTTGATTGGCAATCTTTTCCTGCTCTTGCTTTTCTTTTTCGAGTTCCTTTTTCTCCTTTTCGTTTTCGGCAATCAATTTTTCTTTCTCTGATTTTTGCGCGCCAATTTTGATGTTATACTCTTCTAATTGCTTCGTTTTTCCTTTTATTTCCTCGCCTTGCATTTTTCGGTAACTCGCATATTGCTTCATATACTGCGCTCTTTTGTAGGCTTGAAGGAAATTTTCAGAAGACAATAAAAACATGGCTCGACTTTGCTCTGAGCGGCTTTTATACGACTTTAAAATCATATCGGCATAATCTTTTCTCAGTTGCTCTAAGTCGCGATTAAGCTGGTTGATTTTAAGTTGGTTGATGTAAATATCATTACTCAATAACTTGGTTTGTTTTTCGGTGGTTCGTATGAGTTTTTCTTTGAGTCCGATTTTTTCTTTTTGAAGCAACAACTGACCTACAACCGACTTTTCTTTGGTTTTCATCTGATTCAGTTGCTCTTGTTTTTCCAAAATTTCCTGTTGGATTTTAGCCTTGCGTTGCTCTAACTCTTCTTGTGTTGGCGGTTGGCTCCACAAGGGTAATGCAAAGCAAAAGAATAAAAGGCTGTAAAGAAGTTTTGACATAGTGGCTTGTTTTGGCAATTCTAATTTATAAAAATTCGGTCGTATCCGTCGGGAACACTGTAGGGAAAAGACAGGTCTTCATTAAACGAAACCGAATTGTAATCGATGGATATCTCTGTTTTTCCTTTTTTCTGCATGGCATTTATTTCGAGTGCCGCCGGTAAAATCGCTGACGTGAATTTCTGAAAATCCGAATAGCGCACTGTAAATGCTCTTTCCTTTTCGGTTTGCACGATTTCCTGTTTTTTTAACCGATAGTTTTTGGGCTCAAAAAAGAATGATTTTTCCGTGTTTTTGTCAACAGCATTCAACTTGTAAAACGTATCGGCTCTCTCGGCGATGTATTGCTGTTGGGTTAGATCGTCTATCGGCTGACCGACCAACATGTTTTGAATCTTATCAAAATCCAAATCAGTACCCAACCATTCGCTTAATGAGGCATAGTCGCCTTCAAAGTACGTTCCGTTTATCTTTTCGTAATACTTCACTTCTTTGGGCGTGATTAACGCTTTGGCCATAGTGATTCCCAAAAAGCGGATGCTTACTAAAATTTTTTCTCCGTTCTTAATTCTGATTTCAGCCGAAACATTCTGAGACTGTTTGTCATCGCGATATTTGGCACTCGATCGAATGTATAACGTGGAAAAATCGGTTTTATTGCTGTAATGGCTTTCGATAACTTTTTGTGTACTGACCACCGTAGTATCAGAAACAGACGGAACGGCTTTGGCATCTGCCAAAACCGCTTTGGATTTACAGGAACCCAAAAAAACAACCAATAGTATGAGGTGCCAATGCTTCATTATTTCTTTTGTTTAGTAATCAAATCGTTGGCTTTGGTAAAATATTTTTCTTTCTTTTTGCCATCGCCTAAACCATTGTACGCTTCGCCCAATTGGATGTTAAAATTAATTTCCAAAGCCACATCATCGATAACAAAATCCACACCATTCTCTAAAACTGACGCTGCTTTTTTAAAATTCCCGGTTTGATTGTATCCTAAGCCGGCATAATAATAAAATTGCGGCTGCGTTGGGTACAATTGAATCAGTGCTTCTGCTTTTTGAATCAGTATCGGAAATTGCATCGTCTCGGTATGGGCCTGAAGTAGCAATTGCTGGGCTTCTACATCTTCAGAATTGTTTTTAAGATGCATCTCAAGATATTTGACCGCTTTGTTCCAATTGGCTTTGGAATAATAAAATTTACCGATTTCCTTGGCGACTTTGACGTCTTTGTCTTGATCGAAATAGCCAATGGCTTTGTCTAAATCGGGTTCGTATTTCGGGTTGTTTTTGGTGAAAATTAAAAACTCATTGAGTATTCTGTGTTTGATTTTAGCATCTATTTTTGCACTCGGTAACACCAAGTTCATCGCTTTTACGGCATTATCCCCATCGTTATTATTCAAGTGAAATTTGAATAAACTGACTTGAGCCCAATCGGACGTCGGGATTTCTTTCTCTAATTTTTTTGCTACTTCCATAGCCTTCTCTTCCTGATTGCTTTGCGAGTACAGGTAAATCAAGCTGATGTAATTGGATTCCTCTTTGGGAAACTTTTTGATTTGTTCCAACAAATGGTTTTTTTCGGCCGATTGAAAACGAGCGTCTTTCAGAATATCGGCTTTGTACAATTCGCGCTTATCTGACTTCCCGAACTTTTCGTTGAGCTCGTTAATGAGTTCCAGCGCTTTATCAAACTGTTGGGTATTCATGTACAAAGAAGTCAAATCTTCTTTGTAATCTTCTTTAAACTCGATTAGTTTCTGCACAATCACTATGGCCTGATTGTAATCGTGCGTATCGTAACACACATCATACATGCCAACCCAAGCCCAACGGTTATTGGGATCCATTTGGGTTACCTTCTCGAAGTTGTCGTAAGCGTCTTTGTATTTTTTTTGCGCCAAATAATTCTTGCCGAATTCAAAATACACTACCGGATTTTCGGGTTGAATTTTTTGACATTTTTCCAACGACTCTATGGCTTTATCATAGTTCTCAATACTTTTTTGTTTGAGCGCTTCGTAAAAATGATCTTGAAAACCATCATCCATAACCACTACATTATTGGGCTCTTCTTGAGCCAATAAGGTTATCGGAAAACATGCCGTTCCGAGTAGTAATAAGATAAGGTTTCGTATCCGTTTCATATTTATTATTCTAAAACCGAGTAATCGCCGATGCTTACACTCTTGAAATCGCCGTCAAAAACAACATGATTGCCAATCATAGCGTTATCTAATTTGGCGTTTTTAAGATGGGTATGGGTTTGGATCAAGCTGTTTTGAATTTTACAATTGGTAACATGAGTCCCTTTTCCTAAAGAAACATTGGGACCGATAATCGAATTGATAATAGCCACATCCTCGTCTATAAAACACGGCGGAATAATGGTGCTGTTCTCAAGTCTCAGGGTATCTGACACCAAGTTTTCACCGTCATTGTGTAAAAATCCAAGCATTCTTGAATTGGTTTCAACGGTAACCTCTTTGTTTCCGCAGTCCATCCACTCGTCTACTTTCCCGGGCACAAATTTCATGCCTTTTGCCATCATCTGTTTGATTCCGTCATTAATTTGGTATTCACCCCCGTGAACGATATTGTTATCCAAAACCGATTGCAATTCGTTTTTCAAAATGGCGATATCCTTAAAATAATAAATTCCGATAACCGCTAAATCGGAAACAAACTCCTTAGGTTTCTCTACCAATTCTACAATTTCGTTGTTGTCATTTAGGTTAATTACCCCAAAGGCTTCGGGTTTATCAACCTGTTTCACCCAAATAACACTGTCGGCAGTGGTATCCAAATCAAAATCAGCTCGGATTAAGGTATCGGCGTAGGCAATCACTGCCGGACCCGATAACGATTCTTTAGCACACATAATGGCGTGACCGGTTCCTAAGGCTTCGTTTTGGTAGTAAATGGTGCCGCGAGCGCCTAATTTATGGGCGATGGCCAACAAATCTTCTTCTACTTTTTTGCCGAAACTTTCGTGAATTACAAAAGCGACTTCGTCTATGGGCTGATTCAAAACGCCGGCAATATCTTCTACCAATCGGTGCACGATGGGTTTTCCGGCTATGGGAATTAACGGTTTTGGAATGGTTAAGGTATGAGGGCGAAGTCGTGAGCCACGACCGGCCATGGGAACTATTATTTTCATATCGGCCTCCCCTGTCCCCTCGGAAGGAGGGGTAAACCTATCGGAGAGTCATAGGTTTCAATGTTAATATTTATCCTAAATTCCCCCTTCGGGGGTTAGGGGGCTTTATTTAACTCCGGTACTGCCGAAACCACCGGCTCCGCGGGATGTTTCAGAAAGTGCTTCCACCTCGATCCATTCGGCTCTTTCGTGTTTGGCGATAACCATTTGCGCAATTCGTTCACCATTTTCAATGGTAAAATCTTCCGCGGATAAATTTACTAAAATCACACCGATTTCCCCACGATAATCGGCATCAACCGTACCCGGTGAATTTAATACCGTGATTCCTTTTTTAGCAGCTAAACCACTACGCGGTCGCACTTGCGCTTCATACCCGATGGGCAATTCGATAAACAACCCTGTTTTTACAATACAACGCTCTAAAGGTTTCAGCACTATCGGCTCGGATAGATTGGCTCGCAAGTCCATCCCGGCGGATGCTATAGTTTCATAATTGGGCAAATCGTGTTGCGATTTGTTGATGATTTTAATGGTCATTTTAATTTGATTTTCTTTTAATAATGCGGGTCAATGTTTCATTTTCGTTGTGATAAATGAAATACAAAAACAAGACAACTAAACTAATTTTGGTAAGATAACTTTCTCTGACAAACGGGATGTAAAAAGAAATACCCGAAAACAAGATGCACAATCCCAAATATCCTAAAATTCGATTCATATCGTACGGTATCGGATATTGTTTTTGTCCCATTTGATAGGAAATAATCATCATACTGCCATACGCTGCAATGGTAGCGATGGCGGAACCGTAGTACCCGATTTGGGGAATCAATATAAAATTCAATGCTAAGGTGACTATAGCTCCCACAATGGAAATATAAGCGCCGATTTTAGTCTTGTCAATAATTTTATACCATACCGATAAGTTGGTGTAAATCCCCAAAAAGAAATTGGCCAACACGATTAACGGAATTACTTTATCGGCATCCCAATAACTCGGATTCGGCACCAAAAATATTTTTAAAATATCGGTAAAAGCGATGACGAACAAACAAATAAACGAGCCGAAAATCACAAAATATTTAGTAACCGTGGCATACGTTTGTTGGGCTTTGTCGTTGCTGGCATGACTAAAAAAGAATGGTTCAATTCCCAAGGTATAGGCAGTTCGGAACAATACCATAAACATCCCTACTTTGTAACAGGCAGAATACGCTCCGATATCGGCTTTGGATACGTGTAGTTTTTCCAATAAAATTTTATCAAAATGTTCGTTAACGGCAAAGGCTAATCCGGCCACTAAGACCGGCAATGCATAACTTATCATGCGTTTCCACAACGGAAAATCAAACTTCCAATTGATTTTTAAATAATCGGGAGAAAGCACCAGAAACGTTAGCAAGCTGGCGATTAGATTAGCAATAAAGATATAGCCTACCTGAAAGTTTTCATAGTAAATGGTACTGAAAAATCCGTTGGTATCTACTTCGGCCATTTGGGGCAAGAGCAACAAAAAGAACAAATTGAGCAGCATATTTAACCCTACATTCCCGATTTTTATCATGGCATACACCATCGGTCTTTGCGTGGCTCTGAGTCGGGAAAAAGGAATAATAACCAAGGCGTCTAGGACCAATATCCAAATCGTATAGGTGACGTATTCGACTTTGATATTTGACCAATCCGATAAGGTGTTTCTGAAAATAAGCGCCAGAAAAAGAAACCCTAACGAACTCCAAAACAACGAGACCGTTGCGGTGGAAACCACTCGTTTTTTATCGTCTTCGGCATTAAAAAAACGAAAGAATGCCGTTTCCATGCCATACGACAACACCACATTAAAAAACACCAACCAGGCAAATATAATCGATACATCGGCAAATTCTTGTTTGGGTAACCGATCTACATACAACGGATTCAACAGAAAACTAATCATCCTTGGCAACACCGTGGCCAAACCATAGATGAGTGTTTGCTTGAAAAGATTTTTATATAAACTCAAAGTGATGTTCTGTTAGTGTAACAAAAATAGGGTTTTATTGGTTTACGAAAATCCATTTTCATCAATAGTTTTGATAAAATGAAAACCTCTCGGCACATAGCCTTGATTGTAATAAAACCGTTGCGCTTCGAAGTTTGCGGTGAAGGCATCTAATACGACACACGTACATCCTGATTCTTCGGCTTTTTTGGCTACATAATCGGTAATGCGTTTCCCAATCCCTTTTTTCCGATAGTCGGGATGTACAATAAAATTATCGATTTCGAGGTATTTTCCGGTCCAGAGTTTAGTGCCCGACCACAACCCGGTTAGCCCTACACAGGTGTTTTCCTCAAAAACAGCGATTTGCCGGTACGCTTTGGGAACCATTTGATGCAAGAATTGCTCATAGCGTTCCAAAGTCATTTCGGGATACAACAACTGCATCATCGGAAGTTGCGCAACCATTTCGGCAACAGAAGTAAGCTCTTTTATGTTCACCTTATTTTTTCTTTTAAAAGTAAAAAAAAAGAGTCAACCTAGGTTGACTCTTTTCAAAGAATATTTTGTGGAAATTATCCGTTCAAGGCTTCCGCACCACCAACAATCTCGAGGATTTCTCCGGTAATCGCGGCTTGACGCGCTTTGTTGTACGTTAATTTCAATTGGTTTCTTAAATCGGTTGCATTATCGGTTGCTTTGTGCATTGCCGTCATACGAGCTCCGTGCTCGGCTGCAAAAGAATCTCTCACCGATTTGTACAATTGTGTTTTTAATGATTTCGGAATCAAAGTCAACACAATTTCTTCTTTAGACGGTTCGAAGATATAATCGCCGGCAGAAGCTGCTTCCGACTCCATAGGCGCTAGAGGCAAGAACTGTTCGGTTTGTACTACCTGAGTCGCCGCGTTTTTGAATTGGTTGTAAATGATTTCGATTTTATCGTATTCTCCGCTAACGAATTTATCGGTAAGTAGGTTGGCCACTTCCGCTACATTGTCGAACGTTAAGGTATCAAACACATCACTTCTGTTGGCTACCACCGAATAGGATTTACGCAACACATCGTTTCCTTTTTTACCGATGGCAAAAACATCTACTTGTTTTCCGGCATAGCTCTCGGCAACCGTTTTTACTTGCTTAATCACGTTGGTATTGAAAGCACCGCACAATCCGCGGTTAGATGTGATCGCTACAATCAAGACCTTATTGACTTCGCGTTGTGCCGTGTATTGTCCTCCGGCGTCGCCGTCTAAGGTAGCACTAACGCTTTGTAATAATTCCGTTAATTTTTCGGCATACGGACGCATCGCTGTAATGGCATCTTGTGCCTTTTTCAACTTTGCGGCAGAAACCATCTTCATCGCCGATGTGATTTGCATCGTCGATTGAACGGAGGTAATTCTGTTACGGATTTCCTTTAAGTTTGCCATGTTTTTGTATTAAGATTTTAGTATTAAGTATTAAGACTAGTTCTTGAGTATTTCAAGTCTTTCGTCTTAATACTTGATACTTAATACTGATTAGTTATATTTTGCTGAAACTTCTTTTGCTGCTTTTTCTAATACATCGGTAATGTTGTCATCTAACTTACCGGCTTTTAAAGCATTCAACGTATCTCTGTGTTTGTTGTTTAAGTATTCGATATAATCTTTTTCGAATTCTTTTACTTTGTTTACAGGAACATTACGCAACAAGTTTTTAGACCCGGCATAGATAATCGCTACCTGATCTTCTACGGTAAACGGATCGTTTACGGCTTGTTTCAAGATTTCAACGTTTCTTCTACCTTTCTCGATTACGTTCAACGTAGCCGCATCCAAATCGGAACCGAATTTAGCAAACGCTTCCAATTCGCGGAATTGTGCTTGGTCTAATTTTAACGTACCCGCTACTTTTTTCATCGATTTGATTTGCGCATTACCCCCCACACGAGATACCGAGATACCTACGTTAATCGCCGGACGAACCCCTGAGTTGAACAAGTCAGACTCCAAGAAAATTTGACCGTCGGTAATCGAAATTACGTTGGTTGGAATATACGCAGAAACGTCACCCGCTTGTGTTTCGATAATTGGTAAGGCTGTTAATGAACCGCCGCCTTTAACGATTGGTTTTAATGAATCGGGTAAATCATTCATGTTTTTCGCGATATCGTCATCGGCAATTACTTTACACGCTCTTTCTAACAAACGAGAGTGTAAGTAGAATACGTCTCCAGGATACGCCTCACGTCCCGGTGGTCTTCTCAACAACAAAGACACCTCACGATACGCTACCGCTTGTTTAGACAAATCATCATAAATGATTAAAGCCGGACGACCTGAATCACGGAAATACTCACCTATCGCCGCACCTGCCATTGGAGCATATACCTGCATTGGCGCAGGGTCAGAAGCGTTGGCAGCAACAATTACTGTATAGGCCATAGCGCCTTTTTCTTCTAATGTTTTAGCAATACCTGCAACTGTTGAGGCTTTTTGTCCAACAGCTACGTAGATACAAAATACCGGTTGACCGGCATCGTAGAACTCTTTTTGGTTCAAGATAGTATCGATACAAACCGTAGTTTTACCGGTTTGACGGTCACCAATGACCAACTCACGTTGTCCTCTACCTACCGGAATCATGGCGTCGATTGACTTGATACCGGTTTGTAACGGCTCGGTTACCGGCTGACGGAAGATTACTCCCGGCGCTTTTCTTTCCAAAGGCATCTCGTATAAGTCACCACCGATTGGTCCTTTACCGTCGATTGGCTCTCCCAAAGTGTTTACCACACGACCAACGATTTGTTCCCCTACTTTTAAAGACGCAATACGTTGTGTTCTTTTAACGGTTGAACCTTCTTTGATTCCGGTTGAAGGTCCTAAAAGTACTACCCCAACATTGTCTTCTTCCAAGTTCAATACGATAGCTTCCAATCCGTTATCGAATTGTACTAACTCACCGTATTGGGCATTTGATAACCCGTACACACGAGCGATACCATCACCTACCTGAAGAACAGTTCCTACTTCTTCTAACGTAGCACCGGATTGAAATCCTTCTACTTGTTTCTTTAATATTGCTGAAATTTCAGCAGCTTTAATTTCTGCCATAATTATTAAGTATTATCTTCCTAAGTTTATATTAACCCCAGATCTTTGAGGCTCCTGATTATTGTTTATTATAATTGTATTGTTCGTTGTCTTATTGTATCTTTCTGAAAAAGCATTACCGTATTTCTCCACTAATTTCTGAACTTTTTCTTCGTCCAATGTCCCATCGGGATTAACCACTTTGGCAGCATATAAAATTTTAATAATTTTTTTATATGTTTCTTGCAATTCTATGCTGACATTAAAGCCTAAAAATTTAATCTCGGTATAAGAAACGTTACCTGTTTTGTTATAATTTGTAATTGGCTCAACTCCTTTAAGCTCAATATACTTCATATAAATAATTTCATCTCCGGATAAATTTGTCAAACTACAGGTAGAACTAAACATACCGCATCCGTCCGAATTTAACCAATGTTGATCGTCGACAAAGACTTGGTCTTTTTTGAGTTTTACTTCTTGGGAAAAACCCAATGAAACGATGCTTAAAGATATAACTAGTAAGAACTTTTTCATCTGTTAGTTTGAAAATTCTCTACGTAGCTCCTGCAATCTGTTGGCTACAGACGCATTGTATTGTTTGTCACCGATTCTCAAAACAAATCCTCCGATAATAGACGGATCAACAATGTTTTCAATGGAAACTTTTTTATTGGAAATGGTCGCTACTTTTGCTAAAACTTTAGCTTCCAAATCGGCCGTGATCGGAAACGCGGTGGTTACTGTTGCTTTTTCAACCCCGTTCATTTCATCAAACAAGGCATTGAACTGAGCAGCAATAGTGGCCAATATTTCAAATCTTTTGTTTTCTTGTAACAAGCGGAATAACGAAATGGTCTCTGATTGTACTCCTGAAAAAACTTCTTTCAAAGCATTCATTTTTACCTCAGAAGTAATAATTGGGCTGGCTAAGAATTCGCTCAATTCGGCGTTTTCGTTAACCGTGCTTACTATTAACAACATATCGTTGTTTACCCCGGTAGCATTTCCGGAGGTAACCGCCGTATCTAATATCGCTTTTGCGTATCTAATCGCAGCTCTTGACATACCGATTAATTTAATTTTACATCACCTAACATTTTCTCTACCAATTTGGTTTGAGCTTCTTTGTTAGATAATTCGTCTTTTAATAATTTTTCTGCGATGTCTAACGACAAAGAAGAAACCTGAGCTTTCAATTCGGCCATAGCGGCATTTTTCTCACTCTCGATAGAAGCTTTGGCTTGCTCAATCATTTTTTGACCGGCTACCTGGGCTTCTGTTTTAGCATCGTTAATCATTTTTTCTTTGATTTCACGAGCTTCTTTCATCATGGTATCACGCTCTAAGCGGGCATCAGCTAATAATTTCTCATTATCCGATTTCAGATTTTGCATTTCTTTCTTAGCGTTCTCGGCTGATTGCAATGCATTTTTAATTCCTTCTTCTCTTTCGTTAACCGCATCTAAAATAGGTTTCCACGCAAATTTTTTCAAAAGGAAAATTAGCCCAACGAACAATACCGTTTGCATGATAAACAAACCTATTGAAAACTGTCCAAATAATTCTTCCATTATATTTATGTCTTAAGTTTAAATGATGTTTAATAGTAAACAAAAGCTACAACCAACCGTTATAGCTTTTGTTTGTTTTTTTAGTTTACTGCAAATAAAGCAGCGAAACCGATACCTTCGATAAGAGCCGCAGCAATCAACATCGCTGTTTGGATTTTACCAGTAGCTTCCGGTTGACGAGCAATAGCGTCCATAGCTGAACCACCGATTTTTCCGATACCGATACCCGCTCCGATTACTACCAATCCAGCTCCAATAATTTTAGGAATTTCCATAATGTATATATATTTAATTAAACATTCAAATTTTAGTGATGTGCCGCTTCATGGTGGTGCTCATCGTGGTGATGTTCTTCAACAGCGGCTCCGAAATACAGCGCGGCCAACATCGTAAATATGTAAGCTTGCAACAAGGCTACCAAGATTTCCAATAACGACAACACAAAAGCCAAGAAGAACGATAAAGGGCTTCCGATTGGGCTGTTAAAAGTGTACATCAAGGCAATCAAACTCATTAATACAATGTGTCCGGCTACCATATTGGCATACAAACGAATCATCAACGAGAACGGCTTTATAATGGTTCCCAACAGTTCAATTGGCGCCAAAATAAACTTCATCGGAACCGGTACACCCGGCATCCAAAAGATATGGCCCCAATAATCTTTTTTGGCTGTAAATGTGGTAATCAAATAAGTAATAACAGCTAAAGAAGCGGTAATCGCCAAGTTTCCGGTAATGTTAACCCCCAGTGGCGTTAATCCGAACATGTTTAAGAACCAAATAAAGAAGAAGATGGTTAATAAAAAGCTCATGTATTTTTTATAGTGCTTCTCGCCAATGTTTGGAATGGCAATGTCGTCTCTAATGTACAAAATAATCGGCTCAAAGAATCTTCCGGCACCTTTAGCAATAGAACCGTTTTTCTTATATGATTTTCCTAAACCGGCAAACAACAAAAATAAAAGTAAGCCAACTACCAAAATCATGAATACGTTTTTAGTAATCGAGAAATCAAGAGGCTTGGCATTGGTTACATGCCCTTTTTCGTCTTCGGTAAAGTTTCCTTGAGCATCGGTTTTGTATATTAAACCATCGTGGTGATTGATCTTATAATAGTTTCCTTTGGATTCGGCAACGGCTTCTCCGTGCTCAAATTTGGAAGATAAGAAAACGTGTAATCCTCCATCCCACAAAATAACAGGTAAAGGAAAACCAACATGGGTTGGGTGCTCTTCCCCACCATAGGTGAAAAGGGTAAAATCATGAGAATCCATCAAGTGGTGCTTGATGTAGGCTTTTCTTTCTAAATCTGCTTTTTGCTCTTCCGTAAGATTTTCGGCCGCTCCGTGAGCCTCATGTGAATTTGATGCGGCTTTGTGTGTGACTTCTGCGGCTACATGAGTAGAGTCTCCGGTTGGATTTGCAATACTAACTAATGGTAAAAATGCTACTAAAGCAGCGATTATAATTTGGAGTGGTTTTTTTGAAAACACCATATCTGATAATTAGCTAAGATTTTATTTCTCAAATTTGGTGCAAAAGTACAATATTAATTAATATTAAAAAGTATATGAATTATTTTTTTTGGCAGAATTGTCAATTTACAACCCTTTTATTGTTTATTATTTAAAATTCTGATAGTTACATAGGTTTCTATTGCCAAAAAGTAAATAAAAACGATAAAAAAGCTCATCTTTTCGGTAGTTGTTTTAGGCAACGTTTCGGCTAATATGGGTTTAACCATCATATAAGCCACAACCATCTTTAAAGTAGTCAGTAGTAAAAAGACATATCCTACCGAGTTGATTTGGTTTTGCTTGACTTTGTATAAGATTAAAATTAAGAGCGCTGAAAAACAAAAAAAGAACAAATACACCAGCGGAACGGCATATACAAATTCGACTTCAAAAGTGGCCGGAACCCAAAAATAAAACAACAATTTTTGCACTGCGAAACCGATTATTCCTAAAAAAGCTATGATAAGAATCGATTTTACTTTTTCTGACTTCATGTTATTCTTGGTCTGATTTGTTGATTTCCTTTAATTGGCGGTTGATGTTGTAAAAGGCGATGGCCACCCCGACCAAAGTGAGTATCTTAACGTAAACTTGATGAGGATTGGGATACTTCGAGTCGAGCCAACGACCCAGATACGCAAACAAGAAAACAATGGCTCCCATTTGTGTGGGAATACTAATGAGTGCCAGCCACTTGTTACGCGATTTTTTCTTCTGAGGGTTGTCCATTATTCGGGAGATTTTTCACATGTGGTTTCATGACGCAGGTAGCACTGAATTCGGCTCCCGGTTCTACCGATAGTTTACCGCAAACCACTTCGCCTTTGATGTGCGATTTTGATTTTACATTGAGGATTTCATGCACCTGAATTTTTCCTTCAAATGTCCCTTCGATATCGGCGTTTTTACAAACAATATCGCCCTTAACGCTTCCGGCAGGACCAATGACAATTTTGCCTTTGGACTGAAAATTACCAATCAAATGGCCATCCAATCGGAAATCGGCAGGAGAGACAATATCGCCGGTGATGGTGGTTCCTTCTACTATTCTGTTGGTTTTCCCCAACAAATCGGTATATGATTTTTGGCTTTTCTCAAACATAATTCCTCGTTTTATCTTCCCGGTTTCGGCATTTGCGGTGATGGCGGTAAGGCAAATTCTCCATTGGTGGTTTCTTCTCCTTTTTGCCCTTTACCTTTTGGCATTACCGGATTGTTGTTTGCCGGTTTTTCCTGGGTTTTATTTTTAGCGTTTTCCTTTTCTTGTTTCTGAGGTTGTGCCGGCTTTTGAGGTTGCGGTGTTGGTTCTTTTTCCAAGGTTCCGTCCCAGTTTGGTTGGGTTGGGTTGTCGGTTAAATTCCCGGCTAAGAACTCCTCAATATTTTTCTTAATCTGAACAATGGTATAGTTTTCAGTAGAAATTATAATTGGCACATCCGTTACCTTGTAATCTTTATAATCTTTTAAAATGGCCGTAATTCCCAAGGCTAAATCTTCAGAATTAATACCGTGAATCACCACAAAGTTATCGGTCATGGTATATATATCCAACGAGACCGTAAGTTTTTCCAAACTGCGGTCTTTGATAAACTTGGCTATCTTTTCTCTCAGTACTTTGGTGTTTTTATCTTCAAAGTCTTTGGTACGGTATAAAATCTTCCAGTTTTTAGACGGCAAACTGGACAATTGTAAGGCTTCCAATTTAGGCATATCAACAGCTAACATTTTCTCGGCTCTTTTGCCTTCTTCGCTGTTAGGGTAATTGAGTGCTACAAAATTTAAGGCTTTACTGTATTCGCCTAAGCCCGATAATTTACCGGCCAATCTGGCTTTGAGCAATTCTAGTTTCGGCACAATTTCTTCACCTGTAAAACGTTCTATGGCGCTGTCTGTGGCAATCAAAACGGCTTTGTAATTGCCCTCTTGGTATTTTTGGTACAATCGTTCGTAAACCACATTCGGGGAATCACTCGACTCCTCTACTGAATTAGACGTGTTGCTCAAAATTTGAGCATATCTCGAGGTAGGGAATGAGGTAATGATTCGCGTCTTCATCCCTTCGGCTTTGGCCTTGTCTATGATTTCGTAAATTTTATACAAATTATACATGGAAGGCAATACCAATCGCTCTTCCGGATTATTCTTTAACAATTGCTCCAGTTTATCGGCAGCGCGTTTGTATTCTTTGAATTTTTCCTTGTAGATAACCCCTAATTGATAATACGCAAAGTTACGCTCTTTGCTCAAACTGTCTATAACAGTTTGTGCTGTCGGGAGCTGTTTGATATAAAAATCGGCCGTGTAACGTTCGTCGACTTTAGCTGTATTTTTGTCATTGTTTTTGTCTTCCTCCTCGCTTTCCTCTTTGTCCTTACTATCCGATTTTGAAGTACTCGTTTCCAGTCGCCAATTATCTTGAAGCGCTCTTTTGCCCCAACTTTTGCGGAATTCCTTTTGTCCGTAAGCCACGGTTGAAGGATTGTAAAAGTAAAACGTACTTTCTTTAGGAGCATTGGAAGAGGCTGCGGCAATGTTGTCTTTCCCTTTTTTGGTGCCGACAGAACCGCTTTCTACATCAATCTTACCTTCACTTCTGGCTTGATTTTCGTTAATGATGGCTTGCTTTTCCGCTAACTTTTGCGCAGCTTCTTCATCTTTCTTAAGCTTTTCGATATACTTTTCGAAATAAGCCGTTTTTTCGGAGCCCGACATGGAGTACAATGAAATAATACTGTCGTTGCGCTGCGCAATGCCTTCGTACTTAATAACGTCCTCGAGGTTCTCTCTTTTCTTTTTGATTAAATTGAATTCTCTTGTTCTGGGCTTTAATTGCACCAAAGTACTGTCGTAATATTTTCCGGCCGTAACATATTTGGCGGTATTGAAATAAATATCGGCCAAATTTCTGTAGTTGGAAGCGGTAAGATACGAGTCTTCCGTTTTCTTTCTTAACGATAAATTGTAATGCTTCTTCGCCTGATTAAAATTGTTCTTTTTATCGTAAAACAAGGCCACCTGATGGTGTAAAACATCTAAAAAAGGTCGGTTTTCACGATCCTCCAATAAATCGTTGAATTTTTTCAAGAACGACAAGGTATCGCCTTTTTCATAATCAAACTGAGCAGCCTGACGCGCATGCGCGTGAATCACGTACTGGCGAGCCGACTTTCGGTTCATATCAATAACCTCTTGATATTTCACAAAAGCACTGTCTTTGTACCCCAATTCTTCATACAATTGGGCCAGAATAAAACGGTATCGGGCTTTTTCCTCATTAGATTTGGTGAAGTCGGTAGCCAATTTAATTTTCGCTACCGCACTGTCTTTCTCTTCCATGTTGAGAAACGCTTGAGCCAAGGCCGCATTCGCATCAGCAAAAATCTGATCTTTGAATTTAATTTCTTTGAGAAGCTTGGTTAAATTATTGATCGCAATGGCATCGTTTTCCAAACGCATATTGGTTTTTTCGCGCCAAATTTTTACCTCGTAAATTTTATCGCTTTTAGGATACTTGTAAAGTACATAATTAAAAGCTTCCAAAGCCGGTACAAAACGCTGATCATAATAACGGGCTTTCCCCAGCAGCAAGTGTGCTTCGTCCATTTGCGGGTTTTTTTCAGAACCCTGAATATTCATGGAATGCTTCTGAATCGATTTTATCGCTTTGGTCTCGGCACGCTCAAAATTGGCATTCCGATTTTCACCGGGCATAATGGCGTCTTCGGAAACCTGCATTCTTTCGATAGGTAATCGTTCCCAAAAATTATCGCGATTTTGGTTTTTTACATCTTCAATGCCTTTGTCCAAGGCAATTCCTCCATTGTAAAGTATGTTGTATTTGGTGCTGAGTGCGTGAGAATTTCGGGAAAGAAAGGTGTTTTTCTTGGTAGAACAAGCCACCAAAAAAACAAACAATCCCGAGAAAATAAAGTATTTAACAGTATTGGTTTTCAAAACGAAACGTATTTTTATTATAACGTGAATTAGTTACAATTAGTATAACTAACTGGTAAAAATACGTTTCTTTTTGATATGGCAAAAGATTAGACGGCAAAAAATGCTTCCAGTTCCTTCAAGGTTTCCGGCGAGGTTTGTATGTCTTTTACCACTTCGCCTAAATGCAAAGCTACAATTCGGTTACAAACCTCAACGGTATGCACCAAATCGTGACTCGAAACCAAAATGGTTCTGTTGGGGTCGGTGGCTAATTCTTTAATGATTTTTTTGAGCCGGTTTACCGTAGTTGGGTCCAGATTGGCGAACGGTTCATCGAGAATAATAACTTCGGGATTGCCAATCAAAGTCGCAATAATACCTACCTTTTTCATGTTTCCTTTCGATAAATCGCGCAGGTATTTTTTGCTGTTGAGGATTTCACCGTTAAAAAACTCCTCGTGTTTGGCCAACAAAGCATCCACATCGGCTTTGTTTTGACCGCGTAAATCGCCTATGAAATAAAAGTACTCTTCGGCCGTTAAATAGCCAATCAAAAAACTTTCATCGATAAAAGCTGCCGTAAACGGTTTCCAAGCTTCGCTGGTATTGACTTGCACATTGTTGTTTTCGATGTGACCGGTGGTAGGCTGAATTAAATCGAGTAACAAACTGAAAAATGTGGTTTTACCGGCACCGTTGTTGCCTACCAAACCAAAGCTTTGTCCTTTGGGAATTTCGAGATGATTGATGTGTAAAACTCGTACACCGTTATTGTAGGTTTTGGAAAGATTGTGAACGTGTATCATGGTATCGTTAGTTTTGTGTTGTGGGTTAATTTTTTTGTTTGTAAGCGGCTATGGTCGCGTACTTTTCGGTTTTGTAAATCTTTTCGATTTTATCGAAAACAGAATTGCGGAATGCAAAGCCTAATATTCCGGCCACTGCCACGAACACCAATCCGATATTCGGCGAGAAAAGATAATACCCTAAGGTGTATAACCCCATGGGCACTACCATTTTGGGTAGGGAAATCAACATGGTTTTCATATTAAACGCTTGTTTGTCGCCAAAAGCCTGTTTGGACGTAGTTAGGTCGATAGGCGTTTTTACAAAAGCACCACCCAACATGACCAAATGTGAATTGACTCCGATATTAAAAATGGCTCCAACTACTATGATTAAATATGTATGCAATCCAAAATACAAATAGAAAGAGGCTATCAAAGTTGAGACAACCGTTCCGATAACCATCAACCACCACTTAGAACTGATGTACTCTCGGTATTGGATGTTTTGGCTCATCATGAGTTGGTAATAGGCACTGTCCCAACTCGGTACAAATTGACCGAACGTGAATAAAAATCCGCCCGACACAAAAATTCCCGCAAAAACCTTCATCCACGGATTGTCGTAAGCCTCAATCGATTGGGTAAAAAACAACAACCCATAAAAAATAAAGATAAAGCTCATGATTAATGTAGTTCTCGAACGCTTATTGCGTTTGAGCAATCGAATGTCATTTTTAAGGAAAGTCCCCAAAGTACCAAATTGATCCAACCAGGTAAAGTTCTCGGTTTTGGCTACCTCACTTTTCTTGGCCAATCCGTCGTCTAAATTCAGTCGGTTTTTGAAATAGTTAAACGAGAAATAATACGTGGCTGATACCAAAATAACCGGAGCCAAGAAACCATAGTAGGTATCATACATGTTTTGGAAAAACAGCTGACTATAGGGAGTGATATCGAAAACATCATAATATTGTGAAGTCGCCAAAGCGGCCAAAAGCCCCAAAACAGTATAAAAAACAATATTTTTACTATTGATTAAAACATTCAAAAAATTATTGGTGTAAATCAGTGCCAACATTCCAATATGCCACAATAAAGCTTGATAACCATAGCCTTTGTACAACAATACTATGGTAAATGGCACAAAGAAAAAGGCGTGCAACACATTAAAAAACGAAATCACGGTTTTTCCCAACGAGTAGTGAACAATAGTACTACGATTGATAGGTAACAACAGTAACGGTTTGATATTGGTCACCGGCATTTTTTGCAAGAAATAGCGAATAATCAAATCAAAAAGCACATAATAAATCATAAATTTATTAATGGTGCTTAAGGGTTCCATTCCTTCGTCTTTTAAAATAAAAAAGACGGCTGTTCCCAGAATGGCAAAGCAGGCAATGAAATACAAGGCTGCCAATCCCATGATTATTTTCAGCGCCAGATTAGTGCCGAAGGAAGCCGAACGAACAAAGGATTTCCATTCAAGCCGGATAAAGTGTTTGAGCATAGTGTGTGGTTTAGGTGTTGCGAATTAGTTTTTAAAGTTAGAAAAATGTTACACACTTTCAAAGTTTCATTGCTTTCTTAATCATCTTCATTTTTCTACCTTTGCAAAAAAAAGCTATGTCATCCTTTTACAAATTACATATCAAAGAAGTAAAACACGAAACGCCTAATTCAATTTCGGTGGCTTTTACCATTCCGGCCGAGTTACAATCGGCCTATCAATTTACAGCCGGTCAGTATGTTAACTTAAAGCTTACTTTAGACGGTGAGGAAATTCGCCGAGCCTATTCTATTTGTTCGTCACCAAACAGCGGCGAATTACGAATTGCTATCAAATCGGTGAAAGGCGGCTTGTTTTCCAAATTTGCTAACGATCATTTGAAAGCCGGCGATATTGTAGAAGTAAGTCAACCCGAAGGAAGGTTTACTTTTGACCCTTCTTTTTCCAATCAAAAAAATTATGCGGGTTTTGCCGCCGGAAGCGGCATCACTCCGGTGATGTCTATTTTAAAATCGGTTTTAGAAAGCGAACCGAAAAGCACCTTTGTATTGGTATACGGCAATAAAACCCCCGAGGAAACCATCTTTCACGATGAATTACATAGCTTACAATTGAAATATGTCGGACGCTTTTTTGTGCATTTTGTATATAGTCGAGCCAAAATCGACAACGAACTCTTTGGTCGTATTGACAAGTCGACGGTTAATTTTATACTGAATAACAAGCACAAAGAAAAAGAGTTTGACAAGTTCTACTTGTGCGGTCCGGAAGACATGATTAACACCGTTTCTACCGTATTGAAAGAGCATAATGTTGCTGAAAAAAATATCAAGTTCGAATTGTTTTCTACCTCAACAGCCGGCGAAAATACCGCAGCCGCCTCCCATGAAGGGCATACCAAAATCACCATTTTGGTAGACGATGAAGAAACCACTTTTGAGATGTCGCAAAAACAAACGGTGTTGGAAGCGGCCTTAAAACAAGGGATCGATGCCCCATACTCATGTCAAGGCGGTATTTGCAGTTCTTGCTTGGCACGAATTACCAACGGTTCGGCCGAGATGAAAAAGAATTCGATTTTAACCGATAGTGAAGTAGCGGAAGGATTGATTCTTACCTGTCAGGCGCATCCGACTTCGGCTGAAATTTACGTGGATTTTGATGACGTGTAACTCGTTTTCCGTCGCCGTTTATAGTGTTCAGAGGGTTAACTGCGACTGAATCCTGTTTACTACTTTCGCAACCGGAATGGTTCGCATGGCATCTTCGTAACCCGGAACATTCTTATTACCATAGACCGATGTGGGTAAAAGCGGGTATTTTTCTCGGTCGGCTGTCAAACAGTTGTCAAAAGGTTGGTGGAACGGTTTAAATCCGGCATACGGATGCGTAGCGCCCCAAAGTGTAACGACTTTTACCCCTAACATGGCCGCAATGTGCGCGTTTCCGGAATCCATGGAAAGCATGACATCAAGGTTTGAAATCAAATCTAATTCTTGCTTGAAAGAAAGTTTCCCGGCTACCACAATTACATGTTGCTTTCCTTGTGACAACCGATTTAGTTTTTCGGTTTCTTCTTTTCCGCCACCGAAAAGAAAGAGTTTACTATGTGGATTTGAGGCTAAGTCGTCGATTACTTTTTGCATTAAATCGAGCGGATACACTTTGAAATCATACTGTGCAAATGGCGCAATGCCAATCCAATGCTGCTTTTCTTTTTCTCCTGAAACCCGGATAATATCAGCCGATAATTGGGCCTTTTCAGGAAAAACAGGATTGGTTACATCAACAAAAAAACCGAGATTTTTAAAAGTGTCCACATGGCGATCAATCATCGGTTTTACCGGTGCGAAGATTTTATTTTCGGCACGTGTTAAGGCTTTTTTATCGGCTCTGCCTTTGTCGGTATACGCGATCTTCTTTCCGCTCAGCGCAAATAAATTGCGAATTACAATGGAGCGCAACACATTGTGCAAATCGGCCACAGCATCAATTTTTAGCTTTTTTAAATCGGCGTATAAGGCAAACAAGCCCATGGTGCCTTTGTGTCTTCCTTTGACATCAACCGCAAAAAAGTTCACGTTGGGAATGTCATCGAAAAAAGGCTTAAAAAAAGGTCTTGATACGACCGTGATTTTGACGCCCTGATTTTGCTGAACAAAAGCTCTAATAACAGGAACCGTCATTGCGACATCGCCCATGGCTGATAATCGAATGACGGCTATATGTGTGATAGATTTTGACAAGAAAACGATATTTAAATGGTCATTTTGGCCTTACGGGAAAAATCTCATCGTTCTGATGCCCTAATTTGATTTCTCCTTCGTTGAAATGACCTACTGAATTATTTCTTATTCTGATACAACACCGGATTCAATTCCTCGTCGTTGTACATTTTCATTTGTTTGTACACTTTCATGTACTTGTCACCGTTTTCAATATCGGTCAACAAATCGTTGATGGAAATAAACATATCGTTTTTTTGATCTAACAATACGTTCAATTTATCCTGACATTTCGCGCGATGTTCCGCAGTCGCTTCGGCACGATTAGCCTCTTCGCTCATGTGGTAAATTTTTAAGGCTAAAATCGACAGACGGTCGATAGCCCAAGCCGGACTTTCGGTATTGATTTTCGCGTTAGGTTTTACGGCAACATCTTTATATTTCTGCAAAAAATAACTGTCGATATACTCTACCATATCGGTACGAACTTGGTTGGAAGCGTCAATTTTTCGCTTCAAATCTAAAGCCGCTACCGGGTCGATTTGCGGATCGCGAATAATGTCTTCGTAATGCCATTGCACTGTGTCTACCCAATTTTTGGCATAAAGCAAAGCTTCAATACTTCCTTTGGTGTAAGGATTTAAGGTGGGTTGATACACATCATCAATAACGTGATAATCTTTAATACTTTGCTCAAAAATCGGAAACGCAAATTGTGAAAACATAACGCTGGTTTTTATTTTATTTGATACTATTCGACCTCAAGGTCTTGAGTGCAAAGATAGTTTTTATACTTTTACCGCAACATACAAAATTTTGTCGTCCATGCACATTCATTACATTTCAGAGCAGAATAGTATTTTGAACCATTTTTTGGCCCAAATTCGCGATGTTACCATTCAAAAAGACAGCATGCGTTTTCGCAAAAACATAGAGCGCATTGGCGAAATTATGGCCTATGAGCTGAGTAAAACATTAGCATATAAAAACATAGATGTACAAACCCCTTTAGGCATTAAGCACACTACGACTATAGCCGATACTGTAGTTTTGTGTTCTATACTACGTGCCGGATTGGCATTACACACCGGTTTTATGACTATTTTTGACAATGCCGAAAACGGTTTTGTATCGGCCTATCGCCATCATTATGACAACGATGACAAGTTTGATATTTTAGTGGAATACCAAGCCGCGCCCTCATTTGAAAATAAAAATCTGATTTTAATTGATCCCATGTTGGCCACCGGACAATCGATAGTGGCGGTATTGCACAAATTACATTTGGAACAAAAACCCAAAGAAATTCACATTGCGGTGGTCATTGCTGCTCCCGAAGGCATTGATTATTTGGAAAAAAACCTGCCGGACAATTGCCATTTATGGGTAGCCGCTTTGGACGATAAACTCAACGAAAAAAATTATATCGTACCCGGTTTGGGCGATGCCGGCGACTTGGCTTACGGCAGCAAATTATAGTTGGGCAAAAAAAGCTGTAAAACTCCCAGCGATTAGTAACAATGCTACAATTTCCTGATACATCTTGTTATGGGAATACTCTATGTTATTGGTAGCCATTTCCGCTAACGGGAAAAAGGTAAACAACAGCATGGCATTGTCTTTTTTGGCCGAAAGCGCAAAAACCGCAATACCAATGATAAAACCAAAGATCATTTTTTTATAAGAAGCTTGTAAAATTAGGGGTCTGTTGGTTAATGAAAATACCATCGAGAACAAAAAATAAAGCGCTACAACCACAAAGAAAGACAAGGCGGCATTCTGATAATTATTGGTAAAATAATTCAGTTCGAAATTCATCTGGGTTTGTTGCACCAAACCGTTTATCCAAGCAGGATTCATGACTAAAGCCACCAGTACAAAAACCACTGCGGTAGCCACAAAAGCCACAAATGGTAAGAGCCAATTTCTGAAATCACGTGAGACGTGAAAAATGATAGAAATATAGACCAGCAGGATGAAAAGAATACACCAAAAGTGAAATAAACCGGCGATAAATATCCACATAGAAGCATCAAATATTTTTTCTTTCGGCGATTTTAAAGTTTGCAGTGAAATGAGTCTGCGCATGGCCAAGAGCAGAAAAAAATCAGCCAAAAGAAGCTTTGTATTGTCAAAAACCGAGGGGAAAAGCATCAAAAACAACAGAAAAAATAAAATCGCATAACTGCTGTCTTTCGTCAGACCGTTTTTTTTGACAATAAAATTAACCAGAAAAAGGGAGCCTATTAAAACACTGATTAACAAAAGCTTGTGTGTAAATCCGTTAGCGCTTGTGCTCACCGGTTCGATGCCGGCGTGGTACATAAAAAAACACCCCAACAACAAAATGACTACCAAGGCATAATTTACAATGCTCGATTTTTTAAAAATACTTGTTATCATAAGTATATTTTATACATTTGTGGGGTAAATATAACACATTCATACCATGAAAGCATTTTTTGAAGGTATTCAAACTTTATTTGTAGATTTTTTATTCAAACCTTTCGATTGGTTACGTACTTTAGAGCTAAGCAACTGGTGGTTGGCCAACATTGTAAGTTGGGTTTTAATCCTGGTTTGTTGCAAATATATTGTTTACTGGTGCCAAGAGTTGAAAAAGCATCAAGACAACAACGAAGAAAATCAAGATACTACGGCTCACTCGTTTTTAAGTTAAGTCGAAACCGATATCTTTTCTGAAATACATCTTATCAAAATGTAGTTTTGCTATATTTTGGTAAGATTTTTTTATGGCTTCTGCGTAGTTGTCCCCAAAAGAAGTAACGGCTATAACTCTTCCGCCGTTGGTAATTACTTTGCCTTCGTCTGACTTTGTGCCGGCGTGAAAAACGATAGAATCTGTCACATTTTCCAATCCCGAAATAGCATGCCCTTTGCTGTAATCTTCCGGATAACCACCGGAAACTACCATGATGGTAGCAGCAGTTCTGGTATCAATTTGAAGTGAAACCTGATCTAGTTCTTGACTAGCTACGGCTGAGAAAAGCTGTAAAATATCGGTTTGAATTCGCGGCAAAACCACCTCAGTTTCAGGATCGCCCATTCTGACATTATATTCTATAACCATAGGCTCACCTTTAACAATAATCAGCCCAATAAAAATAAACCCTTTATAATCAATGTGGTCTTTTTGTAATCCTTCCACGGTAGGTTTTACAATTCGGGTTTCAATTTTTTCCAATAAAACTGCATCCGCAAACGGCACCGGTGATACAGCGCCCATTCCACCGGTATTAAGTCCGGTATCTCCTTCTCCTATTCTTTTGTAATCTTTTGCGGTAGGTAACATTTTGTAGTTTTTCCCGTCCGTTAGGACAAAACAACTCAACTCAATACCTGCTAAAAATTCTTCAATTACAACTTTGGAACTGGCGGTACCAAACTTAGCGTGAAGGAGCATATTCCGTAATTCGGTTTGCGCCTCGTGCAAGTCATGAATAATCAAAACACCTTTTCCGGCAGCTAAACCGTCAGCCTTAAGTACGTATGGAGGCTGCAGTGTTTCCAAAAAAGCACAGCCTTTCTCAACGGTTTCTGCCGTAAAACTATCATAGGCTGCTGTGGGTATGTTGTGTTTTACTAAAAACTGTTTGGCGAATTCTTTGCTGCCTTCTAATTCCGCTCCTGTTTTTGACGGTCCGATTACCGGAATATCTTTAAGCTGAGCATCATTTTTGAAAAAATCATAAATCCCATGCACGAGCGGATCTTCGGGCCCGACAACAACCATAGTTACCTGACTTGCTAAGACAAACTCTTTTACGCCTTGAAAATCAAGAGGATTGATGTTGATATTGGTTGCGATTTGGTTCGTTCCCGCGTTTCCGGGAGCTACGAAAAGTTTATGGCATAGCGAACTTTGTACAATTTTATAGGCAAATGCATGCTCCCTTCCTCCGGAGCCTAAAAGTAAAACGGTCATGTTGTTGTTGTGTTGTGTTAAAAAAGTATGCAAAAATACAAGTATTCTTTTTTTATTGTCTGTTTTTTACTAATTTAGTTTCCAATTTTTTAAAACACTACACACAAATGAAAAAACTTTTACTTTCTATTTCCTTTTTATCTTTAGGATTTGCTGCAAACGCCCAAAGTTGGACTTCCCAAGCTACCGGATTTAACATTGCATCCAGGGGTATTGAAGAAATTAACATCGTTGATGCCAACACCGTTTGGGGATTGGCGTATGACGGTTCGGGCGCAGGTGCAACAATACAAGAATTTACACTGACTACGGATGGTGGTGCCACTTGGACACCGGGAACCATTAATGTAGGAGATCCTGCTTTAGGCATTAATAATATTTCTCCAATAAGCGCCACTACTGCATGGGTTTCTGCCGTAAATGGAACGGACGGAACCGGAAGTGTAATCTTTAAAACCTCTGACGGAGGCGCCAACTGGGATCAACAAAATATAGGCGGTTTTACCAATGCAAGTTCATTTGTAAATTACGTTCACTTTTTTGACGCAAATAACGGAATGGCTGCCGGTGACCCTATTAATGGGGAGTTCGAAATTTACACTACTAACGACGGGGGTGACAATTGGACATTAGTTCCGGGTGCCAATATCCCTAATCCTTTGAGCGGAGAATACGGGTACAACGGAGGAAACAGTGCAATTGGTTCCACCGTTTGGTTGGTAACCAATAAAGGCAGAATTTTGAAATCTTCTGATATGGGACTAACCTGGTCAGTAGCTCAAGCGCCGTTAACTGATTTTGGAGGAACGGCTCAAAGTGGTCGATTGATTTTTAGCGACCTCAACAACGGTGCCTTATTGAAAATCGCCGGTACTACTTATACTTTTTATACGACTACAAATGGCGGTACTACATGGTCGGCCGGAACGCCATTTACGGGAACTTACAGATTGTTGTCATACATTCCGGGCACTACTACTATCGTTGCTACAGGAGCCGGTACTACAACCGGTGGAACAGGTTCTGCTTACAGCAGCAACAACGGAACTTCATGGACAAGTATTGACTCTGGTGCTCAAAGAGGCGTTTCCGCTTTCTTTAACGGAACAACAGGATGGTGTGCTGGTTTCAATACCGATCCGTTTACTGATGGTATTTTCAAATTAAACGGAACTTTAGCTAATGATAGTTTTAACGCTACCTCTTTTAAAGTATATCCTAACCCGGCTAACAATTTCGTAACGATTGCTACAGAAGGTTTAGATTCGTACAACTTAAGAGTAACGGATTTAAGTGGTAAAGTAATGATGGCTAAGGAATTAACTGGTATTGAAAACACTGTGGATGTTTCAAGTTATGCTGCCGGTGTTTACTTCTTTGAAGTTAATTCGGGAAGCAAATCGGAAACTATTAAAATTATCAAAAATTAATACTAATAAAATAGTATTTTTAAGGGCTGACATTGGTTAGCCCTTTTTTTATGTTGCATATTTTCAATTTATCACTTCGTTGTAAAGGTTTCCCGCTGCAAAAAGCACAGCGGTTATATGACTCCATTCAAAATAAGAATGATGCTGATTTTGAAAAATATGTCGAACAAAAGAAACTGGAAATCGTTAATTTCCATCTGGAAAATAATACTTCCTACCAAGAACTATTTCATCCGAAAGAAACCTATACTTGGTCTGAAATCCCAATCATGACCAAAAAAGATTTTCAAAAACCTTTATCGGAACGTCTTTCAAAAGGATATTCCTTACAGAAGGTATACGTCAACAAAACCTCCGGTTCGAGCGGAGATCCTTTTATTTTTGCTAAAGATAAATTTTGTCACGCCTTGACCTGGGTCAATATTTTTAATCGATTCCGCTGGTACCATATCGATTTTAATGTCTCGCTTCAAGCGCGTTTTTACGGTATTCCGTTAGACTTTATAGGATATACCAAAGAGCGGTTGAAAGATTTTTTGAGCCATCGTTATCGCTTCCCTATTTTTGACTTATCAGATGAAGTGCTGGAAAAGGTACTTTTAAAATTCAGCCATAAAAAATTCGACTATATCAACGGCTATACCAGTTCTATTGTCCTGTTTGCGAAATTTTTACAGCAAAAAAATATTATTTTGAAAACCGTTTGTCCTACCTTACAATGTTGTGTAGTCACCTCCGAAATGCTTTTTGAAGATGACAAAAAACTACTCGAAAAACAATTCGGTATCCCCGTAATTAACGAATACGGTGCTTCAGAACTCGATTTAATCGCTTTTCAAAACCCACAAGGAGAATGGCAGGTGAATTCTGAAACTTTATGGGTTGAAATAGTAGACGACCAAAACAACATTCTCCCCTATGGCGAGGAAGGCCGAGTGGTAATCACGTCGTTATACAACAAAGCCCATCCGTTCATTCGTTATGACATCGGCGATATCGGTATTTTAGACGAAAAAAGCACCGTTAAAAAGCCGATACTCAAAAAATTAATCGGAAGAACAAATGATATTGCCGTATTGCCGAGCGGAAAAAAAGCACCGGGTCTGACTTTTTATTACGTAACCAAAAGCATTATTGAAGATGACGGAAATGTAAAAGAGTTTGTGATTAAGCAAACCAAAATCGATACATTTGACATTGAATATGTAAGCCAAATGGAGTTGTCAGAAAGTCAAATTAAAGCTATAGAGAAAGCCATTACAACTTATTTAGAGCCGGGACTCCGCTTTTTGTTTACCCGAAAAGAAAAGTTGGACCGGAGTAAAAGCGGTAAATTGAAACAATTTGTTTCTTTAGTACAATAAATTATGAAAATCACAATAGTGGCCGGAGCCAGACCCAATTTTATTAAAATTGCGCCTATTATTAGAGCAATAGAGAACAAGCGAAAGATTGTTCCTACGCTTTCGTATCGGTTAGTCCATACCGGTCAACATTACGATAAAAACCTCAGCGACACTTTTTTCACTGAACTGAATATCCCAAAACCCGATGTCAACCTAGAGGTTAAAAGCGGCTCACAAGCCGAGCAAACCGCGGCTATTATGGTGGCTTTTGAAAAAGAGTTGCTGCAAAACCCGTGTGATTTGGTTTTGGTCGTAGGCGATGTCAACTCGACTATGGCCTGTGCCATAACTGCCAAAAAGCTCCACATAAAAGTGACGCATGTAGAAGCCGGTATCCGTTCCGGGGACATGACCATGCCCGAGGAAATTAACAGAATTGTTACCGATAGCATCACCGACTATTTTTTTACCACTTCCGTTACAGCCAATGACAATCTCATCAAATACGGTGCAGATGCCCGCAATATTCACTTTGTTGGGAATGTCATGATTGACACTTTATACCAAAATTTAGACCGGATTTCAGCACCCGATTTTTGGGAGGATTTCAACTTGGAAAAAGACCATTACATGGTGCTTACGTTGCACCGCCCTGCCAATGTTGACGAAGAAAATTCACTAATCGAATTGCTTCGCGGCATCGATGAAATGGCGGGCAATCGAAAGATTATTTTCCCAATTCATCCGCGCACTAAAGCCATTTTGGGTGAAAAGAAATTGGATTTAAAAAACATATTCTTGGTAGCACCGCAAGGGTATCTGCACTTTATGTTTTTAATTAAAAACTGTTTTGCGGTGATTACCGATTCGGGCGGAATTTCGGAAGAAACCACCGTGTTGGGCATCCCTTGTTTTACCATGAGAAACAACACCGAAAGACCCGAAACAGAAACGATTGGAACCAATACTTTGGTGGGCACCTCGATTGAAAACTTAAAGAAAATCTTTGAGCGGTTTTTGATTAACGGTCCTAAAAAAGCCGGAATACCGGAACTTTGGGACGGCAAAGCTTCAGAGAGAATCATTGATATTCTGTTGCAAAAATAATGGAAGAAATTCTCATCATATCCAACTATTACCCGCCGGAAAAAGGTGCCGCGGCGAACAGAATTGAGCAGTTGGCTATAAAACTCCATCAAAACAACTACCGCGTTTCTGTGATATGTCCTTTGGGAAATTATCCTAAAGGAGCATTATTTGCAGAGTATAAAGGTAAATTTTCGGTTACCGAAAACAGAGATAACATCACTGTAAAACGCCTTTGGATTTATCCCAGTGTAAGCAAAAACATTCTGATTCGTCTACTCTCTGTTCTTTCATTTTCCTCGAGTTTATTTCTTTATTTATTGTTTCGAAAAACACCCCAAAAAGTAGTGGTGCAATCACCACCATTATTACTTTCTTTTATTTCGGTTTTTGTTTTATCGTTTAAAAAGAAAAAAATTATTCTTAACGTATCCGATCTGTGGCCTTTAGCTGCCATCGAATTACAGGCCCTAAAAAAAGACTCTATATCCCATAAAGTATCTCTTTTTATGGAGCGATTTATTTATAAAAAGGCGTCCTCAGTGTTGGGTCAGTCCAATGAAATTATTAGCCACGTCAAAGGCGTTATTCCGGATAAACCGTGTTTTTTATATCGAAACTTTCCCAATCATAATATGGAAAGGCTCGAATTAAAAACCGAAGAGCAGCAACCCATAAAACTATTTTATGCCGGTTTATTGGGTATTGCCCAGGGGGTTTATGATTTGTGTGAAAAAATCGATTTTAAGAACCTTGGAAACATTGAGTTGCACTTATTTGGTGACGGTGCCGAGAAACAACAAATTGAAGCACTCATTGCGGCTCAAAAAGAACCCAAACTATTTTTCCAAGGTATGTTAGAACGGAAAATATTACACGAGCGATTGAAGACATTTGATGTTGCCCTTGTTCCGCTAAAAACCAGAATATACGGATCTGTTCCTTCTAAAATATTTGAATACGGTTCGTTGGGATTCCCTATTTTATACTTCGGCGGCGGTGAAGGCGAAACCTTGGTTCACAATCACCGTTTGGGTTGGGTCGCTGCTGTAGGTAACTTTACTGATTTAAATGAAAAGCTTCAAGAAATTGCGGCTTTAAAAAAGGCGGATTTAGCTCAAATGAAAAATACTATCTTTTCCGAAAGTCAAAAAGCGTTTGATTTGGATTTTCAAATGCAATCGCTTATCAAACAGGGTGTTTTTTAATAAGCCTTATCTTCTCCTTTAAAGATATTGATGACCGTTTGGAAAATAATCTTCAAGTCCATAATCATCGACCAATTTTCAATGTAAAACACGTCGAGTTTGATTCGATTGATCATATCTTCTTCGGTTTCAATTTCCCCACGGTAGCCTTTAACCTGGGCCAAACCGGTAATACCGGGTTTTACATAATGGCGTACCATGTATTTCTTAATTCTACTGGCATAGGCTTTATTTTGAGACCATAAATGCGGTCTTGGACCTACCACCGACATGTCGCCTATCAGAACATTAAAAAATTGTGGCAACTCGTCCATACTGGTCTTTCGCATAAATCGACCCATTTTGGTCACACGAGGATCGTTTTTGGATGCTTCTTTTTCGGTAAATCCGTTAACCTGCATGGAACGGAATTTATAACAAAAAAACTCTTCTTCATTTAAACCGGGTCTTCCTTGCCTGAAGAAAACCGGACCCTTAGATTCCAGTTTAATCAACACGGCTATAATCGGAATGAGCCATGACAACAGAAAAACAATCACAAACAAAGAAAAAACAATATCAAAAGCACGCTTTACTCCTTTAATAAAGGGGTTATGCAATTGTGTTTTCTGTAGTGAAAGTACCGGGAAAAGCTCGTAGTAATCTATTTTTAAATTCTTAGAGAAAATCTCTTTAGTGTCTGGAATAAACTTAATTGCTTTTCGGTTATCGTCGGCAAATTCGACTAAATCTTTAAGTTTTTCGTTCGAAATTTCATTCAATGAACAATAGATTTCATCTATCTTTTTTTGAAGAACAAACGCTTTTAAGTCTTCTATTTTACCGATTACTTCGGGGTTTTGTTTTTTATCTGAAAAATAACCAAAGAAACGATAACCATAGTCTTTGCGCTTTTCAAAAACTTCTTTTAATCGTATGGCTTCAGGTGTGTAACCTATGATAACCGCATTTCTGAAATTACTTCCGGTAACCAAGCGGTACTTTTTTAGGTAAAAGAACAAAAAGTACTTGAAACTTAAAATCACCACGAAGCTTACTGCCATAAAAATCGCAATGGCTTTACCGCTGAAAATAGCCGTTTTGGCAAATGGAAAAAATGCAATTACAACCAACAAAAATAGACTGAACTGCTTCACCAATTTGGTAATAATCTCTACGGGAGTGGTAAAACGGAAAACTTCATAATACTTTACAATCAGGGCAATAATAAACCAAGTGGATGTTTGGTACAGCAAATAATAAACGAGATTGAGCTTTAATTCCTTGAAAAAGAACAAGCTCAACGACGTGATGACTATCAAATCAAAAAGGGCGCTTATCGGCCTTATATATTTAGAATATCTTCCTGTTTGCTGTGCAACCATGCGTATTAATGGATGTATCCTTTAAAATCTTTATGTTCTTCTTTAAGAAGCTCTTCTGTTGATAGCGATTTGAAATAGTCGTACGTTAGCTTCATCCCTTCTTCCCTGTCCACTTTAGGAGTCCATCCTAAAATTTCTTTCGCTTTGGTAATGTCGGGTTGTCTTTGAAGCGGGTCGTTTACCGGTAACGGATGATAGACTACTTTTTGAGTCGTTCCGGTTAATTTTATAATTTCTTCGGCAAAATCCTTGATGGTAATTTCATCCGGATTCCCAATATTAACCGGGTAAACATAATCGGAGTGAAGCAATCTGAAAATACCCTCAACTTGATCGGTAACATAACAGAAAGAACGGGTTTGACTACCGTCACCAAAGATGGTTAAGTCTTCGCCTCGGAGCGCTTGACCAATAAACGCAGGAATTACACGGCCATCATTCAGACGCATTCGGGGTCCGTAGGTGTTAAAAATTCTAACGATTCTAGTTTCTACCCCGTGAAATGTGTGATAGGCCATCGTGATGGACTCCTGAAAACGCTTGGCTTCGTCATAAACCCCTCGAGGGCCGATGGTATTCACATTGCCATAGTACTCTTCGGTTTGCGGATGCACTAAAGGATCACCGTAAACTTCTGAAGTCGAAGCAATAAGAATGCGGGCTTTTTTAACACGAGCCAAGCCCAATAAATTGTGTGTTCCTAAGGACCCCACTTTAAGGGTTTGAATCGGAATCTTTAAATAATCGATAGGACTGGCCGGTGAGGCGAAATGAAGAATATAATCTATCTTTCCCGGAACGTGGACAAACTTGGTTACATCGTGGTGGTAAAACTCAAAATTTTTGTCTTTAAACAGGTGCTCAATATTTTTTAAATCTCCCGTAATCAAATTATCCATCCCGATTACATAATATCCTTCGGCAATAAATCGGTCACATAGATGGGAGCCTAAAAAACCGGCAGCTCCGGTAATTAATATTCTTTTCATAAGCAATTAGTCAGGTTGGGAACCTTTTGTTAAGGTTCCGGAATTAAAAAGACAATACAATAGCGTAAAAAACACCACGCCGCGTTGTCTCCATAAAAATGATTCCGTCAAAAATAAACTTATCATCAGAAATGAGAAAGCAAAATGGACAAAATCTTTAGATTGTAATGCATTTTTAACGTTCCCAACCAATAATAATAACAATAACAAAAAGCCAAAAACGCCTAATTCCGCGAAATTTTGAACATATTGGTTATGGAAATTTTTGTTTTGATAGCCTTCGTTTTCGTTGCTGCCTAAAAATAAATTATAAAATTTGGCTTTTTCTTCAATTTTAGGATAAGACGCATTGAGTCCGAATCCGTTCCAAAACACCTCTTCCTCGTTTACCAATTCGCAAAAAACTCGGAATTGATATACTCTGAATGCGGTTCCGGTGAAATAGTCATTAGGGGTAAACTTGGGATTAGACCACGCCTCTGCTATACTGACATAGTGAACTCCGGCCGGCACTCCTTCTAGTACGTTAGCGCTGATGCTTTTATCGGAGTTTGTTTGAAACTCATGTTGCAATCTGTTTTTGATTTTTCCGAAAGAAAAAACAACTCCAACCAAAGTTATCATAATGAGTAAGTTTCTCAACCGCATCTTGTAGCTCGTTTTGGTGAAGAAAATCACATAAATCAGGATTAAAAAAACAACCGAAAGCAAGATGTTTTTGGAAGACAACAATACCATAAACCCAAACAAAAGGAGGCTAAGGAAAACATCAACTTTAGTCTTAACCGATTTGGTCAAAAAATAAAAAAACGCCACTCCTGTAAAAACAGAAACGTGAATGGCATTTAAAAGTTTAGGCACCAAACCAAAGTCTATGTAATCTTCCCCGTGATAAAAAAATACTCTCGAATCTCCGCTGATAAAATACCTAATGACTGCTCTGACCAAAAAATAAATGGCAAAACAAACCATGGCATAACTGTAGTACTGTATTATTTTTTGCTTTTGAACAGGGGTAAAATCTTTAAAAACAATAAACGCCAAAGGAATGAGCAGTAACGAAACTTCTTTGGAAAGCGCCGATAAAGTGGCGGGTTGATCAATAGACCAAAAATAAGAAACCGCCATTAAAACATACAACAGAATAGGCAGAAGTATCGGGAAACGAACCTTGATATTCGTTTTCTTAACACCCAAAATGGCAAACAACACAAACAACCCTAAAGCGATATTGTTAATCGCATAACTCAACGGAATCGTAACTAAAAGTAAAATGGTGGGAATAAAAGAAGTGTTGGTTTTATTTTCTTTTATCAGACTTTGAATAGCATTCTTCGAAGAGTTGTAAATATTCACCATTTATTTTTTCCCAGTTAAAGTCATTGACAATGGCATCAAAGTTATTTTGAACCAAATGCAAGTTATCATTTTTTTTGATAGTATTCAGAATATTTTTTACTTCTTCGGGGTTGGAAAAATAGTACCCGTTATCTTTTAAAATTCCTCTATTGAAGTCGTTGTTGTGAGCAATAACCAATGCCTTGGAAGCCATAGCCTCCAAAAGAGACGGATTGGTGCCGCCTACAGAATGACCGTGAAAATACAGATTGGAATAATACCTCAAATTATTGAGGTGTTCTAAGTTGTAAAGTCCACCGATAAAGCGAATATGACTGTAATTTTTAAACTTATTTTTCAGATACTCGCCATATTTTGTGTGGTGTTTGCCAATCACTAAAATAGGGGTTTTGTCCTCATTCATGGCCACGCCTTCTAAGACCATATCCAAATTATTTTCGGGTTCAAAACGCGCCATAATCATATTGAACTTTTCCCTTTCGACTTGATACTCTTGCAAAATGGATTCGTTCGGGCTATCAAAAGGATAAGCGCCGTAGGCAATGTAGGTTGATTCTTTTTTATATTTTTCGAGCAAGAACTTCTTAATTCCCAAAGAATCTGAAACTAAAAAATCACTACTGTTGGCCGCTAATCTTTCAGCAAATTTTAAAAATTGTTGAACCGGCTTTGAATACTTGGTTCTTTTCCACTCCAACCCATCCATGTTGGTAATGATGATTGATTTTTTGGGCAATAAAAAATACCAAATGGAATTGCTGGTGTAACCCAATTGTAAAATGATATCAAAATTTCTTTTGCGAGCGTCTCTGATACAATTGTAGTCGTAAATAAACTGACCGAAAGTGCCCAATTTGTACTCAGGATCGTATTGATGCAAAATGTGTACTCCGTGAAACGATTTCTCCTGAAACGGATGATCATGTGAATTATAGCAATATACTTCGTGCCCTTTTTGTACCAGATACACCGAAAAAAATTCGGCAAATTGTTCAAAGCCTCCGTAATAATTCGGCACACCACGGGTTCCAAGTATGGCTATTTTCATGAAGTTTTTTCTTTTTCAGTGCCAAAAATAAGGAAATAAAACAGTTTAGAAAAAAGAATCGTTCTTGAAAAGTCTTATCGCATCCTTTCGAACAATGTTTCAAACTGATTCAAATAGCGTTCCTCTGAGAACTCGCTTACCGCTCTTTGATACCCTTTTTCACCAAACTCCATCCGTAATTTCTCATTCTCTGTTAATTTTTGAATGGCTTTGGCAAGTGCCTTGGAATCATTAGGAGTCACCAAAAATCCGGTTTCATTGTCTGCAATGATTTCGGTTAAACCGCCATGATTAGAGCCAATCACCGGTTTATGAGATAACATGGCTTCTAAAGCCACTAACCCAAAGGATTCGGCTTCTGTAGACGGCACCACAATAATGTCCGACACTTCAAAGAATGCGTCCAGTTCTTTGGTAAACGGTAAAATCTTAACATCATCTCCTAAATGGTGCGTGTGAATGAGTTGCTCAATCTCTTCCAAATAATACTCTTGACCGGGAACCGGCGAACCAATAAAGAGCAATTTGATATTCTCCTTGTTTGCAAGATGGTTAATATACATTTCAAGTAATAACTTGTGCCCTTTTAAACGGCTGATTCTGCCGATTAGGGTGATAATAATATCCCTTTCTCTGAATCCCAGTTGTGATTTGTCGACTTTTATAAACTCCTTTTTACGTGGCGATAACCCGTTATGAATGACCACTGTTTTACCGGCCAAGTCCGGTATTCTGGCTACCAAATTTTGCCTGGTCGCGTTAGAATTACACACGACAGTATTGGCATACTTTTTTAAAAGTTTCGGAAAAGTTTGGGCAATTAATCTCGGATGGACAATAATCTCGTGAACATGCCAAAGGTGTTTCTTGCCTGATTTTTTGGCGTAGATCATTCCCAATAACACGGCTAACGTATTCGAATAAATGATATCGAAATGATAGGTTTTATCTAATTCTTTAAGTGTTTTTAAAGCACTTCTTACCTGTTTCAAAAAAAGCGCTATGTTTTTAATGGTAAACATTTTGCGATAGAGCTTGAGTACAGGCGCAATCACCACTTTAATATTTTGCTTTTCGAGTTCCGCTTGTAACGGGCCGGTTTCGGGCAAAACCACGACCGGATGGAAACGGGATTTGTCAAGTTTGGTTAGCAGCAGCAGCAAGGTTCTGTCTGAACCGTATAATTCGGCCGATTGATGGATAAATAGAATATTAATCATGCGGTGTCGAATTTTGGTGCTGTTTGATTAGGATTTCACGGAAACAGATTATAAAGCCTAAAAAAATCGACTTCGTATCGGCCGTGAAATAAAAGCCCATAAAAACCCAACACGAAACAAACATGAAAAGTCCGGAGCCAACCATCAAATAATTGATTTGTTTAACCATCGGAATTTCGGATTTCGGATTTTTAAAAAGAAAAAATATAGACGCCAATAAAAAGGCTACGCCCAGTAATCCCGATTTTAAAAAGACCGTCATAAACCCGTTATGGAGAATGGAAATGTATCGCAAGAACATGTCGCTCAACCATATTTTTTGCTTCAAGTCTACTTTGGAGCCCAAACCTTGTCCGAATAGCACAGAGTACTTGCCTTCACGAGTCACTTGCCGTGCCGTTATAATGTTTTCATGGGAACGATAATTGTCGTTAAAATCTTTCCAATCACCCCGGTTGATTTTGGTTTTGAACGGTTCAATAGGTGCTACTTTTATTTTATACAAAAAGGCTTCCAAGCCCGGGCCGTTTCTTTTGGGATTGATATACAGAATAGCAGAGTATCCGATACTGCTGACAATAACAATAGAGGCCACCACGATAATCAGCCTTCTGTTGAGTACGAAATACCCTTTTAAAGCAAAAAAGAGGATAAAGAACTGTATGAAATTGGTACGAGACAAGTATAAAAAAGAGGACAATGCCACAGCGATAATGTAGATTCTCACTCTTTTTTTGGTAAAGTGGAGTTCGAACTTTTGATGAAAAATCAATATAATTAACGCATAAATTTCGTAATCACTAAAATATCCGGCGTAGTATCTCAAGTCATTAATACTGCTTGCTTTGAAGAATACAAATCCTCTAAACACTAAAAAAAAGTGAATTAAGGCCAAGAAAAAAGCCGTATGAGCTACCGTTTGTATGGCCAAATGAGGGATTCGTTTACAGAGCTGATAACCAATAAGTAATCCCAGTATGGGCTTTGCGATATACGTGAAATCTCTGATGATGTAATATCTTTCATACTCTTTAAACAACAGCACCACAGCCGCAATCAGCAATATGGCACCGTAGCAAAGTAATTGCTTAGTAATACCCCAAGAATATTTACTTTGAAGCGTAAGTAGTGTTGTTAAAGACCAAACCGCAAAAGTTAACTCGTAATTGTTGATGTACGGCACGGCCACACAACTAGCAAAGAGCAACTGGTACAACAGTGTTTTTTTAATCACTAAAGCCATTATCCTATTGTTTTTAACACTTTAGCCGGCACACCGCCAATCACAACATTATCGGGGAATACGCCGTTGACCACAGCTCCTGCCGCCACAACCGAATTGTTTCCCACTACACAACCGTCCAAAAAAGTTACCTTCGCGCCGACCCAAATATTATTTCCTAAAACAATGCCTTTGGAACTAACCCCTTGCTCACGAATAAGCTTAGTGGTATCGCTGAAATTATGATTTTCGGAATGAAACGAGATGTAAGAACCCATGATCACGTCATTCCCAATCTTAATACCTCCGGCAGCACCAAAATGGGTGTAATCGCCAATGGCCGAATGATGACCCATTTTTAGTCCTTTCCCGTATTTAGAAAAATGGCTGGTGGTTGTTAAAGTAGAAAAAGCGCCGATTTTAACGCAATCGCCCAACACGATTCTCTCAGATGCGAAGCCATCAATTATCGTGTTTTTTTCGATGGTTACATTTTTTCCGAAACGGATATTGCGTGGATTCAGAATAGTCGTATTACTGCCTACAAAAACTTTTCTTCCGGTTTTGAAAAACCCTCTTAAAAGCATGCATCCTCTTTTGAATAAAATATGATAAAAAAGGGCATTGGGAATTCTGGCATCAATCTGATAATTTTTTCCCGACCTTATCAATAATTTTTGAAACAGTGCTTTTAGCATTAGAGAGATTTTTCACTGGAATGTCCAAAAATACGATTGTTTTTTAACTTGTACTATTAAATAATTTATTTTTAACGGCATACATAAAGACCGAAATAACCAGAATTTCCGAAATGATTAAGGCGGTTAAAACCCCTAAAACATTTAACCTTGGTGTTAACAATACAATTAAAAGTAGCGTAATTACGGTTACAAACATGGTGGTATGGGTATACATCTTTTGCTTGTTCCAGCCGAGTACCAATTGTTTTAACGGTTGTCCTATACTCTGAAGCAGCGGTATCAGTAAAGCAATTTGAAGAAGATTACTAATGTGTGCTACATTTAGCGGGTTAAAGTAATCGACAATTTCGAAAGAATATCCCGAAATCAAAAGTAATAATAAGAGCGTGAAACCAAAGTTTAAGCCGTTTGCTTTCCGCCAAAATTGTAAGGCTTCTGCTTTTGACGTTTCTAACAAATAACAAACCCTTGGAAAAATAAAGTTGAAAAACAACAAAATGTAGGTTCTGAAAATTACAATAATCTGATCGATAATTTTATACTGTCCCGCCATGGTATTGTTGCCGAAATAACTCACTAAAACGATAGGGAAATACATTTGAAGTGACACAAAAATTTGAGAGCCAAACATGGAAAAGTTAGACTTCAAATAGGACGTAATATGGCTTTTTTGCGTCTTTTTAAATGAAAAACCATACTGTTTCCACAGGTAAATAAAAGCTATACTATTGGCCAAAATCATACCGATACCCCAAAACAAATTGTTATAAACATAATCGGATGGCTGTTGAATACACCAAAAAATCCCCGCGACATAGACTACTTTAGAGAGAATGTTGGAAAAGGTAATCCATTTAAAATTTTCCATTCCTTGTAAAAACCATGTAGGATTGATAAACTGTCCTACCAAAACCGGAAGTCCGAAAAAAAACAATCGTTTTTCTTGGTTAAAATAAGGCACAAAAAAGATAAGCAAACAAGTTACTGCTAATACTATCAATAAGAGAAATAATTTGGCGGTGTATATCGTGGTAAAAAGGGTTTCGAGTTTTTCGGGATTGTTTCTGTTAACAGCTACTTCTTTAACCCCCAAAATGTCGGAACCGTAATCGATAAAAACCATCAGGAAAAACGAGATGGCCAACCCTACGCCTATTTTACCGTAGCCTTCCTCGGTGCAGACCGAAACAATGTAAGGCACCACCAGCAATGGCGTAACCAAATTGAAAAACTGCCCGACTCCGTAGGTCACAAAGTTGTGGAGTTGTTTTTGTTTTTTTAGTAAATCGAAGAGGCGTTTCGGCATGTTAGGTTAAAATTAAAAAGCTACAAATTGAAAAACATTCAACTTGTAGCTTCCCCTTTTTATCTTTTGTATCCATTAACTGGCTACAGTGGTTAGTTTTTTCAAAGCATCTATTAACTCTTGTCTCGGATAATAGAACGGTGTTTTGTATTCCGATCCGGTTTTAATGAATTTAATGGCTCCGGTTCCTTGATCAAACTCTGTTTTAAAGTCTTTACTTTCAATGAAAAATTTAAAAAAGTCTACCCCTTTAAAGTTAATCTCGTTGCCATAATATGAAATCTTCACGCTGTAAAGCGTTACCGATTCTTGTTCTTTGTTCATCCCAAAATCCAAACGGATATCGGTAGGAATTTTTTCTTCCGATAAATCGAACACTACTGTCTCTCTCTTTCCATCGCCTTGAACTCCTCGCCATGCGGCCAATTCTCCGGTAAAGGCGGTGGTGTTGTCTTCAGTGTAATAGAGGGTAAAATCATCTTTTTTGGACGCCGCTACATCAAGCTCCACGCTAAAATTTTGTTTTACGGCTACTTCCGGAGTTTCGGCTTCAGGTGATGCTTGTTCGCCTTCCTTTTTATCATCTTTACAAGAAACTAAGGATAGTACCACCAATAGAACTGCAAAAAAATTAGTTTTCATATTTAATATTTAATATTTCTCTGCAAAAGTAAAAATTTAAGCGTTAAAATGTGATTATTCTAATTTTTTATTTGACGATAGTTTTGTCTGTCAAAGTCAAGCCCTCTTTGCCCGTTTCCCTATTCACCATATAAATGGCAACCTTATAGTGCCCTGGCTCAAGACTGGTGTCTGCATTTACAGAAAATCCTGAGTCGTCAAGATCAAAATTGCTTTTGAAATATTCTGTTACATCTTTTCGGATTACTCTTTGGGTCTGCAATCGGATCGCTTTACGGTCTTTTACCAATATCAAATTAATCTCTGTTTTTTTAGCATCCTGATTATCAAAATAAGCCCAACCTGTTAATGTCAATTTGTTATCAGCGTACTGATACGTTTCCAAATTGAATTTAAACGGATCTCCATTAACCTCTTCCATCTTCTTGAATTTAGAAATATCAATAGTTTTTGGTACATCTTTCAATAAAATGAAATGCTTGGTCCAGGCCTGGAAACCATCATAATTGTTCTCTATATAAAAGTGTTCGTTTAAAAACGCCAAACTCTTTTCACTAGGATTATATACTCGATCATGTCCATCGATATACCAAAAAGGTTTTATCTTGGTTGTGTCCTGCTGCATTTCGGCTAAATATGCATCTAACGATTTGTCAACTATCTCAAATTTCGCTTTGTCGTTCTTAAAAAAGAAGGGCATATACCAACCCAAGCTGGTAACTACAGGTTCTTTTCCCTTACTATTGGTTTTGATGAACACTGTGGCTTCTCTAAATTGAGCCTTATTGGGAACCGAATAATATTTTTTGACAATCAATGTATCAGTTGCGGAAAAAACCAACAGTAATGATACAACCGTGATTTGAACGATTTTATTCTTAATCTGGCTGATGGAGATAGAAAGTAAAATTAATACTCCCGGCAACAACGCTATAAAATAGCGGTTTACAATCATTGGAATCGACAGATAAGATCGAATCAATGGAATTAAAAGAACAACACTTATCCAAATTACGATAATTACAAAGCTGAAAACTTTTTTATCGCTTATGACAGATTCATATGTTATATTCAACGTGTCGTTTAAAGATGCTAATCGGACGAAATAAAGCACTACTAAAAGACCTAAAATAGTTAGAATCATTTCAGAGCTTCCAAAAAACTCTTTAAATATCAATGTATACACCTCGGGGGTTGGCGCCGGAATCCAAAACTCTTTTATCTCGGACACCTTGATTAGAATCTTTATGGCCGGTGTGAATAATACCAGTGTTAATATCCCCGAAATAAAGGAATTAATAAAGAAGTTTTTTCGGTTCTCTTTATTGGAAAGAATCAAGAACAACAATAGAATCAAATACTGGGCAAACAAAACAAACAACCCAAAGAAATGCGAATAAAGCATCAATGCGGCTAACAGTCCATAAAGTAACGCGTTTTCCCTTTTTGGTGTTTTTAAGAACTTTACTAAATAATAAAACGCCAACGTCGTAAATAGAAACAGGAAAATATACGGTCTAACT
The DNA here is from genome assembly GCF_030053345.1 of Flavobacterium sedimenticola. Taxonomy (GTDB): domain Bacteria; phylum Bacteroidota; class Bacteroidia; order Flavobacteriales; family Flavobacteriaceae; genus Flavobacterium; species Flavobacterium sedimenticola. Next base: position 380,280 of record NZ_JASGBP010000001.1, on the reverse strand, counting down.
TCTTGTGAAAAATACAAATGGAATGGGTTGATGGCTACTAAAAAAGCAACTATCAATCCTACTTTGGTATTAATCATTTCCTTACCCAATAAATAAATAGCGTAAATACTCAGGATTCCAACAATTGCTGAATACATTCTAGCAACAAAAGTGGTGTACCCAAAAATCTTAAACAGGAAATACAGCGAGTAAAAATAAAGTGGTGGCATTTGCTCACCGGACATAATAACGCTATACAAATCCAATAATCGAATGTTAGGATTTGACTCATTAATAGAATGGATTTCATCCAACCAAATGCTCTGAAAATCAATTTTGTAAAATCTGAATATGGAGCCTAATAAAAGAATCAATATCAGGAGTTTATTAACTTTGTTAAATTCTATTATTTTCATGCTTAATATTTTTCAATATTTTCAATAAAATCCAAATAAATTTTACTGTTTGGCGAACTGATATTTTTTCGGGTGCTAAGCTGCAATAAAAGCACAATCAAAGTCACCGAAAACAGTTGGAGAATAATCCCGGAGATGATTAAAATAAGACTCGAGGCCCAACCCGGAATAGCATAATTGGTGAATAATTTTTCGCCTAAAACATACATCACCGATAAAAAACAAAGGACAATCCCAATCAAGGATAGTCTTAATATCTTGATGGAAATTTGGTCAAAATATACCGAAATGGAGCTCAACCCGTGGATAATCAAATTGTTGAAATTCATTTTGGAAACACCTTTGTATCGCTTACCCCTATCGAGTAAAACCATATCATACGGAATTTTGGACTGTATGATTCCTCCTGAATAATGATTCCAAATATTGCTTTGATGCACCACTTTCCCTAAAAGTTTGACCGGAATAACACTAAAGTTTCCAAAACTGATTTTTTGTCCGGTTAAGTAGTGAAATAATGATTTATAGAAAAAATAGCCTGTCTTGAAGAGAACCGACTCTTGTCTTTTATTGCGTTGGGCAAAAATAATTTTGCGTTGGCCTTCAACATTGGCTTTTTCTAATAAAGCCGGAATGTCCTCCGGACGGTCTTCGCCGTCACTGTCCAAAACCACAATATAATCGGCATCTTGAATTTCGTTGTAAACATACTGCAACCCAACCGCAATTGCTCGTTGATGGCCTACATTCACTTTAAGATGTAAAATGGTTATCGGTAAGCTCGGATGGGCTATTTGATGTTCCTCATTAGAACCGTCATTTACAGCAATTAAGGCATATTGATAGGCCTCTCTGTCATTGTTTTGCAACTTTGCTATGTGGGCTAACAAAATGTCAAAACTTTCCCAGTCGTTGTACACCGGTGCAATACAATAAATTTTTTTAGTTCCGTTCACGTTATTGACATCTTATCCTGGATTCCCAATCTTTGATATCTATTCCAAAAACCGTCTTAATCTTGGTTTTATCCAATACGCTATAGGCGGGTCTTTTCGCCGGAGTAGGAAATTCTGACGTAGGAATAGGTTGTAAATGTATCGAAATATCATTAATACTGAATATTGCTCGGGCAAAATCATACCATGAACATTGTCCTTCGTTGCTGAAGTTATAAATTCCGAAGTCATGGTTTGTGGGTTTTTGCACTTCGACAAGCTCTCTGTGACAAATTATCTTTACCAAACATTCGGCCAAATCTACTGCATGAGTCGGCGTTCCGATTTGGTCATTTACGACCGAAATACGATCTCTTTCCGAAGCTAAGCGCAACATGGTTTTCATAAAGTTATGCCCGAATTGCGAATACACCCAAGACGTTCTGATAATGTAATGCTGTTCCAAAGTCTTTTGAATCTCAATTTCTCCTTCTAATTTGGTTTTGCCGTAAACTCCGGTAGGATTAGGAATATCGGTTTCTGTGTAGGGTGTGGTTTTTTTACCGTCAAACACAAAATCAGTGGAAATGTGAAGTAAAATGGTGCGATGCGCCTTACAAACTTCAGCCAAATTTTTAGCGCCCATCACATTGATTTTATACGCTTTTTCGGGTTCGCTTTCGGCTTTATCAACCGCAGTATAAGCCGCCGCATTGATACAATAATGGGGTTGTATTTGGGCAAAAACGGCTTCACAGTTTTGTTTGTTCGTAATATCCAAATCAGATGACGTACAAAAAACAAATTGAATTTCGGGAAATCGTGGCGCCAAAAATTGCAAACTTTGCCCCAATTGTCCGTTGCTGCCTGTGACTAAAACTACCATACTTTTTGGGCATTAGCCAATATGGGTTGGACTTTATCCTTGTCTGAAATAATGAGCTTTTCTGCAGGAAATTGCCAATCGATACCAATCGTTTCATCATTGTAAATCACGCCGCCTTCACTTTCTTTATTGTAAAAATTATCACATTTATAAAAGAAAACGGCGGTGTCACTCAATACCAAAAATCCGTGGGCAAAACCTCTTGGCACAAAGAATTGTTTTTGATTTTCGGCCGATAGTACTACCGACACATGCTGCCCGAAAGTAGGGGACTCCGGTCGCATGTCGACCGCTACATCCAAAACTTCTCCGGCCAAAACGCGCACTAATTTAGCCTGAGCATGTTCGCCGGTTTGATAGTGCAATCCTCTCAAAACGCCTTTGGAAGAAAAAGATTGATTGTCCTGCACAAAATGAACTTTTTGCCCAATGCCTTGTTCAAACGTTTTTTCGTTAAAACTTTCCATAAAATAGCCCCTTCCGTCGGGAATTATTTTAGGCTCACAAATAAAACATCCTTCCAGTTTTGTCGGGATAAAATTCATGTTAGATCAAACTTAATAAGTGATTCCCATAGCCGCTTTTAAGTAACGGTTGAGCTAATTTTTTTAATTGTTCGGCATCAATAAAGCCCATACGGTAGGCCGCCTCTTCAATGGCGCCTATTTTCAACCCTTGTCGTTCCTCAATAACTTGAACAAATTGGCTGGCCTGCATCAAAGAATTAAATGTACCGGTATCCAGCCAGGCAGTACCTCGATCGAGTATACTGACTTTGAGTTTTCCTCTTTTCAAATATTCTTTATTGACATCGGTAATCTCCAACTCACCGCGTGAGCTGGGTTGAATATGGGCTGCTATGTCAACCACATCGTTGTCATAAAAATAAATTCCGGGAACGGCATAGTTCGATTTGGGGTGTAATGGTTTTTCTTCTATAGAAAGCACATTTCCTTTGTCGTCAAATTCAACTACGCCATAACGTTCCGGATCGTGCACATGATAGGCATAAATAATCCCGCCATCCGGATTGTTATTGGCCAAAAGCAAGTCGGAAAGACCGGTTCCGTAAAAAATATTATCTCCTAAAACCAACGCGACTTTATCACGACCGATAAACTCTTTCCCTATGATGAACGCTTCGGCCAAACCATTGGGGTTTTCCTGTACGGCATACTCAAATCGGCAGCCCAAACTCGAACCATCGCCCAACAATTGTCGGAATAACGGTAAATCATGCGGAGTTGATATAATCAGTATCTCGCGGATTCCGGACCAAATTAAAGTAGATAAAGGATAATAAATCATCGGCTTATCATAAATCGGCATCAACTGTTTGCTGACCGCTAAAGTCAATGGATGCAAACGTGTACCCGAACCGCCGGCTAAAATGATACCTTTCATAGATTATGAATTTATCTTGGCCATTTGATACTTGTAGTATTTTTTCAAAATCGATACTAAAACAAAAATTCCTATCAAGAACAATGGCAGTATGAGTTTCATTTTATTATTAACTGCACTGCGGTCCAATATATTCAGAATAATACTGTTGTCTTTGACAATTTTATCCAAATTAATTAATTCGATTCTCTTGTTTCCCTGTTCTAACAGCAACTCATCTTTAGCCTTGATTACATCAGCCAATTGCGCATTTTCGTTATAATAAATCAACTTATCACTTTTTTGAGAACCGTTAACCGTATTGTTAAATGCATTTAAAAATCCGTCAATCTGACTAATGATGGAATCATTTTTAGCTATTTTAATTTTAACATTATTCACGTACTCCTTTTGAATGGCTTGGTAATACGCTGAATTATTGAGATAATTTAAGAGCGGGTCTACTGTTTTTTCTTTGGAAGTAATTCCATTGGTTACAAAAGAAATGCTGTGATACGGATAATTTTTACTGGTTAAGGTTTCCCCTACCACTTTTTTGATGTCGCCGTCTTCCGACATTAATTTAATAAGTTCAAAGTTTTGAGGTTTGTTGTCGATAAACTTATACACATCCGGTATGGGAGAGATAGAAACTTTGAGTACTTTTTTGGGTTCTTTAATTCCAACCACTTCCTTCAAGAAAATCGTGTCTCCTTCTTCTATCTTCGCATTGATGAGTTCCACCGTGGTATATACATAGTCAGTAGAGTTAAAATTAGGCAATACAATAATCTGATTGTTGTATACTTTGTCTGTTTTGTCTAAATAATACCCTAATCCGGCTCCAATGACAAACAAAATACCAACCCAAATGATATTTCGTCTGAAAAACAAAAAGGCTCTGAAAATTTGAGTGGTAATGTTTTCAAAAAAACTTCCTATTTTTTTGGAAAGTTGTGACAAATCAATCTCTTGGTTGTCTTGATTGTTTTGAGGTGTAGCAGTCATGTTTTGAAGGTTATACGTTAAAGATTTGTTCTAATATTTTGATGGTAATTAAATACGTCGGTTTTACGCCTGTTGTTCCTAATCCGCCGGAGGCTAACGTGCTTCCGGTTTCTAAAGGATTGTCTGAAGCATAATAGGCATAGCGTACTTTTACCGCTGTATTGATGCTTTTTCTGATTTTAGAGGCCGATTGAATCGCTTTTTGATAATAAGCGCCTTCCATTTCCAATCCGATGACTTCCCAAGTAGACTCGTGGAAAAATTTCAACAAGTCTTTGTTTTGTAATGAAGTGCCGAGAACCGTAACCATTGGACCCGAAAAGACCGGAATCCCATTGCCTTCAAACATTTCGGCGGTTAACTCGTTTTCAAACGGATAGTTATCAGCGGTTCCTTCATTAATATGGGCAGACGGAATCATAATATCGCCTTTTCCGCCTTCTAAAATTCCGGCTTTCCCCATAATAGAAACCGACTCCACCTTTAAAAAGGTTTTGCTTTTGCCCTCTTTATAGGGCTTCAAAAGCTCATCGATCGTTTCAAAAGCCTGTTCTCCGAAAGCATAATCCATAACAATCAGTACCGGTGCTTGTTTGCCTATTTTGGCCGTTGGAAAACTCGATTTTTTCCAATCAATTTTCGCCGTGTCAAAAATTTGAACGTCAATATTGGTCCCCGATTGATCGGGCAAAGAAATCATCCCGTGCTTTAAGGCAAACTCTTCTACTTTTCCTCGCAAGGCATCAGCTCCCGATTTACTCAATTCTTCGTAAATTACAAAATCGTCTTTATCTTTAAACTTCGATTGTAAAACCGTGGTAGCGAAAATAGAATTCATCACACTGTGCATGTTGGCACTGATGATGTGAATGGGTCTTTCTAAAAGCTGATTTTCTTTTAAAACCTGCTTGATATTGGTCGCCCAAATTTCGCCGTGAATGTGATGTCCTAATCTTTCTCGTAAAATCGGACTAAAGGTAATGGTGCGTTTGTTATTGTCTACTATTTCCTCAATGGCTAATTTTCCTAACCAGTAAATAACATGTAAAAAACGATCCGGTTTTTCTTTGGTTGCAAAAGAATCGTAAATGTCTAACACTTCCGAAAAACTTCTGCCCAACACATTAGCAGCATGGGAAATGGCGATTTCTTTTTCGGTTTGGGAAAGCTTTTTGTTTTGCAAAACCGCTTGCTCTAACTTTTGCCAATCGCGGGTCACTTCTACTTCATTTTCATCCAATAACACGCGGTCTTTGATTTTGTGCGATTCGATAAAAATAAACGTCAAGTGTGTCAAAATATCATAGATGTCCGAACGCCCACGGGTGATTTCCACGTTCATTTGTTCTTCATCGATGCGGTAACAATTTCTTCTTCTTTTGGGAGGAATGATGGCCTTAAAATGGGATTTGGAGTAGCCTTCGTCTGAAGTTAAGTTGATAAATCGACATTCTTCGATGCCTACCGGAAGCCTTTCAATCACATACAACAAACCGTTGAGTTCTACTTTTTCTTCTGCGATGCTTCCGTAAATTTCGGGCCTTAGAGATAATAACGCTTCTCGTAAGGTTTCTCCCGAGACACCCATGGGTTTGTAAAAACCTCTGTTGAATAAATGTCTCATCGTAATGTACAGTCGTTCGATAGCCGCCGACGACTCTTGCGCTCTGGAGCGCGAAATGTTTTTAATTTCTTTCATCTGTTTTTGTTAATTCTATCTGATGTGTCAGATGTAATTTGCCAGCGAACCATTGGTTAAAATTGTAAAACCAATACTGGCTCATTTTATTAATTCTTTTTTTCTAACCCGCAAATATAGGCTTTTTACCGTTTAGTTGGTTAAAATAAGGTTGATTGCCGGTTCATAAACCTTTATCTTTCCTGAATTGGCGTTGTTTTCACTGACTTGCTTATTCCATTTTCCGCCCGAATACGTAAACAAGGCATCGCGTTCCACATAGTTGTACAATACCAAGGGATAATAGGTTTTTTGAATGGTTGTGGTTTGAGTATTGGCATCGACGATGGTTTTCTCCTTTTTGTTTTTTTCAATCATCAATTTTTCAAAACCTACAAAAAGTCCGGTTTTAGGCATCACTAAATGGTAATCGGACAAATCTATTTTGTTGCTTTTGGTGCCGGTTTTAACCGTCACTATCAGATCTTTTTGTAGCATTTCAACTCCCGGGAAACCATGCTCATCCGCCTTAAAAAAGCGCAGTTTTATTGTGGCTCCTTCTATTCTACTGTCGGTATATAAGGTTACTTTTTTGATGTACTTCGTTTTTTTATATGAGGGTTGATACGGGAAAAACTTCACGTCCATTCTCGGGCCGTTATCAAAGGCTTGAGCGACTGTATTTTGGGTAAGTCCGATGGTAATTTGCTTGGTTTCGATGCTGTTGGAAATGACTACCTCATCGAGGTCGAAGGTTTTAGCACGCAAAGCCACCACGGTCGATTCAGCTGCCTTTTGGATTTTCTTCTCATAGCCCAAAGCCGAAAAAATGAGGTTCTTCGTTCCTATGGTACTGATTGTAAAGGTGCCGTCTTCCTCGGTAGTGGTCGCTATATTCTCGTTTTCGACCCAAATATTGACATACGAAATGGGTTGTCCGGTAAGACTGTCTTTCACCACGCCTCTGATTTGGGCGGAAAGAGAAATGGAAAAGAATATAAATAACAAGGTTACTTTCATCAGTTGGTTAATTTTAAACTCATCGCTAATTCGATGTATTTGTTGAAATAATGTTCTTCGTCGGGATAATTATACGGGTTGCGCTTGTCCATTTTTTTCCATTGTTTGTTATACACCCAAAAACTGACTTCTTCAGACGGAATGGTCCCAATGGCAGGTCTGCTGTGCAAATACGGCTTCTTGTTTTTGTCGTAAAGAATGTATTGGTTTTCGCTAACCAACAAATATTCGATGACCACAAAAATACCTTCCTCGTCTATTTTGAGTTGGTATTGAGAAACATCCCATTCCGATATTCGGTCGCCGCTTTTGATTTTAAAAATTAAGTTATCGCGAATTAAATCTTCTCCCGGATTTCCGTCGGGGCCAATGGCGGTTACTCTCACCCGAACCGAGGAACTGCCGCCATAGGATTGCGTTTTGACTATGATTTTTTTAAGATAGGGCGTTTTTTGGATGGTGTCATTGAAGGTAAATTGTTTGGCCAAAGACCATTGCGTAAGTCCTAAACCGTAATATAAGTGAACCTTTTTTCGGTCAAACACATCGATTTGGTTGCTGAGACTGGCACGCGGGTTTTCAAGTTTTACTTCTTTCAACGCAATGGTGGATTGCATCAGCACCACTTTGCCAACCTCGGCACTATTGACGGTTTTGTTTTCAAAACCCATGGCAGTAAATAGAAGGGCTTGATTCCCGTTCAGATTAGCAATAACAAACGAGCCGTCTTCTTCCGAAGTACCGGCAATGCTCTGATTTTCGAGCCAAATATTCACGTATGGAATCGGTTTGTTGCTTTCGTCTACTACCACACCTTTAACCTGACCTAAAACCAGGTTTACTTTTAAAATCAGGAACGTAAGTAAGACGATTCTTTTCATGCCTTTAGTTTGTTTTTTAGCCCTGATGCCAAAATTGTTTGAGCTCGTAACACCGTTACAGCGAGTTTTGGCAGCAGGAAAATGGTTGAATAACAGCCCGAGCGATTGGCTCCTACTTGGAAAAAAAGTCGGCTATCTTTCGGTCGTTCGCCAAGCGCGGCAATTTGTTTTGACCGCCGAGTTTGCCAATAGATTTCATGTATTCCTGGAACCCGTTTTTAGCAACTTTGGTAATCACAAGCGTTCGCAACACGTGGCCCACAATTAAATCGTCGTAATAGGTGTTTTGTTTTCGCATAGCTTGGTCGATTTTGAGCGCAAATTCTTCCGTGTTTTCCGGTTCGTTTTCAAATTCGATGAGCCATTCGTGGTACGGCAATCCTTGGTTGGGTGTGATTTGCGGCGCCACGGTAAATTCGTTCACGCGGACATTGGTACCCGACATAGCTTCCTGCAGCGCGCTTTCGACTTCTTTACCAATGACGTGCTCGCCAAAGGCCGAAATGTAATGTTTGATGCGACCCGAAACGATAACGCGATACGGTTGTACACTCGTAAACTGAACGGTGTCGCCGATGTTGTACGCCCAAAGTCCGGCATTGGTGGAAAGCAGCAAAACGTAGTTCACGCCCAGCTCGACTTCGCCGATAGTATACCTTTTAGGATTTTCGGTGAAAAATTCCTCGGCTTTGACAAATTCGTAAAAGATGCCCGAATTGAGCAACAACAACATGCCTTTTTCTTTTTGGGAATCTTGGTAGGCGAAGAAACCTTCGGAAGCCGGAAACAGCTCGATGGCATCTACTTTACGCCCGATTAAATTTTCAAATTTGGCCCGATACGGTTCGTAATTCACCCCGCCGTAAATGAACAAATTAAAGTTTTTAAAAATCTCGCCAACGGGTTTATTCCCTTTTTGCTGCAGCTTTTCGAAATACATTTGCACCCATGACGGAATGCCGGAAATCACGGTCATGTTTTCGTGAAAGGTTTCCTCGACTATGGCGTCGACCTTGGTTTCCCAATCTTCAATGCAGTTGGTTTCCCAACTCGGCATGCGGTTTTTTTGGAGGTATTTCGGGACGAAATGGGCTACAATCCCGGAGAGTCGACCGAGTTTGATGCCGTTTTTTTCTTCTAAAATCGGGCTGCCTTGGAGGAAAATCATTTTGCCGTTGACAAAGTCGGCTTTGCCGGTTTCGTGTATGTAACTCAAGATGGCATTTCGAGCGGCTTCGATATGGTACGGCATCGACTCTTTGGTGAGCGGAATGTATTTGGCGCCCGAAGTGGTTCCGGAGGTTTTGGCAAAGTAAATGGGTTTGCCTTTCCAGAGAATGTCTTCTTCGCCTTTGACCACGCGGTCAATGTAAGGACGTAGTTGCTCGTAATCGCGAATAGGTACTTTAGCGGCAAAGTCTGCAAACGATTTGATGTTGGCAAAATCGTGGTCTTTGCCAAATTGCGTGTGTTGGGCTTGTGCAATTAAATCCCGAAACACTTTTTCTTGGGTTTCCACCGGTTTGGTCGCCCAGGCTTGGACTTTATTGTGAATGTATTGTGCAAATAATTTCGCAGCGAAGGATTTGATGGACATAATTATTCGTTTGGAAAATTCTTTTTAATCGCTCTTTCGGTACTCCAAAACAAATAGACACAAACCAATGCCGACAGCGCTATTCCGATGATGACCTGTAGTTTTTCATCGGGGTGAAAAACCAGTCCCAGAAACGAAACGACCACCAGGAAAAAGCCGCTTTGCAGCATTTTAATGGAAGAATATTTTTGAGCGAAATTCCAAACCTGTTGGTTTTTCATAGAATTTCCGGTTCTGTAGCCGTATAAATAGTTGATTTTTTTGGGCGGAAAACGGAGTGAAATGAGTGCCGTAATCACAAAAATTACCCCAATTAAAAAAGGCATAAAAAAGAGTTTTTCGACTATGAGAATTAAAAAATCTTCCATGCTATTCAAATTCGATAAAAATGGTTGGGTCAATAGGATAGCCGTCTTTCCACAACTCAAAATGCAAATGCACTCCGGTGGACTCTTGTCCGGTTGAACCTGCTAACGCAATGACTTCTCCGGTTCGCACCGCATCGCCTTGTTCTTTAGTTAAGGAGGCTGCGTGTTTGTATGCCGATATAAAGCCGTTATTATGACGGATGATGATTACGTTTCCGGTGGTCGGTGTCCAATCGGCAAAAATGACGTTGCCGCTCAATACCGATTTGATGGGCGTGTTTTTGGCCAACGCCACATCAACGGCGAAATGCTTTTCTTTTGGGTTGAATTTTTCGGTCACCATTCCTTTGGCCGGCGGAAAGAGTACCGCACTTACTTTCGGTTTGGCTTTTTCAAACAGGTTGTATTTGTCTTCTCGTGCAACTTCCTCTCGAAGTTTCAAATCGGCTTTGGTCGGTTGTAAGTCTTCCTCGGCTATGGTTTCCATGTTGGTCGCCGTAATCGAATCTTTGCTGAATTTGGCATAATCCAAATCGCCGCTCAGGACGCGTTTTATGGAAGCAATATACGCTTCATTCTTTTTTAACGCCAAGGACAACGAATCGGATTTCAAGGCCAGTTCGGTAGCATCTCTTTTTAACTTGGTGGAAGCATAACCCGGAATGTACTCGCGTAATGGCGTAAAAGCAATGATGTAGGTGGTAACAAAAATAATGAGTAAGGCTCCGATAGTGGCGACCACAAAGACATTCATAAGCGTTAAACGCAATGAAAAAACTTCTTCAAAGGTTTCCTCATTTAAAATCACCAAGCGGTTTTTGGTGAAGAGTTTCTTCTTTATTTTTTTGCGTTTTAGTCTTTTTTCGGACATCTTCAAGGATTATATCACAAATATAGAAATTATAATTGCTAAAGGATTCATAAAGTTTAACGATATTTGACTGTAAATATTGTGGTAAAATGAAGAGCGGTGTTTATTTTCTTCATACATTTGTGGTCGATTAATACTAATTCGCAAAAGCAAAAATTTTATATATCATGGGAAGAATGGGTGCAACCGAATGGATTGTAATTTTAGTTGTTATTTTATTACTTTTTGGAGGTAAAAAAATTCCTGAATTAATGAAAGGTCTTGGTGCCGGAGTTAAAGAATTTAAGGACGCTTCAAAAGGAGAACAACCGGCAAATTCTAAAAAAGAAGAAGAAACTACGAAAGAATAAACGCTTTCCTGTTCCGATAGTACTATCCCAAACACGAATATAATACTCGTGTTTGGGATTTTTTTTAGCCCCGATTGTCATGGAAAGCGGGATTAGCTCCTACAAAATCATGGTCAATTGAATGCGTTTTCGGTCTTCGTCTACCTCGACCACTTTAACTTGCACGTGTTGGTGCAACTTGACCACTTCGTTTACATCGGACACAAACCCGGCTTTGAGTTGGGAAATGTGTACCAAACCGCTTTCCTTGATGCCGATGTCGACAAAACAACCGAAAGCCGTGATATTGTTGACAATTCCGGGTAAAATCATGCCGGAACGCAAATCTTTGATGGTTTTGACATTCGGGTCGAATTCGAAGATTTTGGCCGCCTTTCTCGGGTCGAGTCCGGGCTTTTCCAACTCCTTTAAAATGTCTTTAATGGCCAAAATTCCGATGTCGTTGGTCATGTAATTTTCAGGTTTGATTAAGGCGATTTTGTCTTTTTTTCCGATTAGTTCCGCTGTTTTCAGTCCGACATCTTTCGCCATTTTTTCAACTACGGCATAGGCTTCCGGATGTACGGCCGAATTGTCCAGCGGATTTTTGCCGTCTTTGATTCGGATAAAAGCCGCGGCTTGTTGGAATGCTTTATCGCCTAAACGCGGTACTTTTTTGAGCTGTTTTCGGTCTTCGAACGGACCGTTTTCCGTGCGATAGGCAACAATATTTTCGGCCATTTTTTCACCGATTCCCGAGACATAACTTAAGAGCGATTTACTGGCGGTGTTGATGTTGATGCCGACCGAATTCACGCAGCGCACCACTACGGTGTCGAGTTCCTCTTTGAGTTTGGTTTGGTCGACATCGTGTTGGTATTGGCCGACACCGATGGATTTCGGGTCGATTTTCACCAGCTCGGCCAACGGATCGGAAAGGCGTCTGCCGATAGAAACCGAACCGCGCACGGTAACGTCGAAATTAGGGAATTCGTCGCGGGCAATTTTGCTGGCCGAATACACCGAAGCACCGGCTTCGGAAACCACAAAAACCTGTACCGGCTTATCAAACGCAATTTTTTTGATGAAGAATTCGGTTTCGCGACTGGCGGTTCCGTTTCCGATGGAAATGGCTTCGATATTGTAGGCGTTGACCATCGATTTAATTTTTTTCATCGCCATAGCCGTTTCGTTTTGTGGTTGATGCGGATAGATGGTTTCGTTGTAGAGCAAGTCGCCTTTTTCGTCGAGGCAAACCACTTTACAGCCGCTGCGATAGCCCGGATCGATGGCTAAGATTCGCTTTTCTCCCAATGGCGGTGCTAAGAGCAATTGACTCAAATTGCTGGCAAATACTTCGATGGCTTTGCTGTCGGCTTTGGCTTTGGCTTCCTGAAGGGTTTCGTTGGCAATGGCCGGTTCGAGCAAGCGTTTGTAACTGTCTTTTATGGCTAAGCGCAATTGATTTGCTGTTTCGCGATTGTTTTTGATGGTATTGTTTTCGATGAATTCGATGGCTTCTTCATTAGAATCTAAAGCGACATTTAATTTCACATACCCTTCAGCTTCGGCACGAAGCATGGCTAATAAGCGGTGCGATGGTGCTTTGGCAATGGGTTCGGCCCAATCGAAATACTGGGCAAATTTTTGAGCCGCTTCGTCGTCTTTTTTGGTTTTGACCACTTTGGTTTCTATGACCGCTTTTCTCTGGAACATTCGACGCAGGTTTTTACGGATAAAGCTGTTTTCGTTAATCCATTCCGCTATGATGTCGCGTGCGCCTTGCAGCGCTTCATCTTCATTGGATACTTTGGCGTTTATATATTGGGAAGCGACAAACTCAATATCGTCGGAATTTTGCGCCATAATAATTTTGGCTAACGGTTCCAAACCATTTTCACGAGCCACATCAGCACGGGTTTTTTTCCTCTTTTTATAGGGTAAATACCAATCTTCTATTTCTTGTAAATCGAAGCTGTTTTCAATTTTGGTTTTTAAATCCGCCGTCAGTTGCCCTTGTTCTTCTATCGATTTCAGAACACTTTCTTTGCGCTTGTTGATATCGTCGAACTGTTTGGACAATTTGGCAATTTGTTCGATAACGGTTTCGTCTAAATTTCCGGTTTGGTCTTTTCGGTAACGCGAAATAAAAGGAATGGTGCAATCTTCGGATAATAATTGCAACGTGGCTTCGATACTTTTGGGTGAAGCCGAAATATGATTTTGGATGAATTGAATCTGGGTCATTTTTGTATTTTTGGGCTAAATCAATGCAATGATAAAATATTTTTTCCTGCGAATTCTGCTGTTGGTGCTACTTTGTATGGGCAGTATCTTTTTCTTCCTTGATTTTGAGGAGTTTTATCTTGCCTATGCTTTGAGTATTTACACGGGCTTATTTTTATGGTCGTTTTTTTTGTTGGGTGAAAGTTATTTGTTTCACCGAAAATCCCTGACACTAAAGCGAAATTTAAACCTCTTTGTCGGTATTCCGGTTTTCGTTTTTATGGTGGGAAGTTTTATCCTTTTTTGGAAAGCCCTTCATCTTTAATCTCTATTTTCCGAAATGCCTTTCCGATATTTTCAATCACATCCGAAATGAGCATGCTTTCCTCGCTTTGCGTTTCCAGGGTAATATCGGCCGCCAATCCGTGGAGAAAAACACCCAAACAAGCGGCTTGTAAGGGTTCGTAGCCTTGAGCTGTAAAAGCCGTAATCATTCCGGTCAACGCATCGCCCGAACCGCCTTTGGCTAGGCCGGCATTGCCGGTAGTGTTTAGAAAATTTTGGCTCCCGTTTGTGATGAACGTTTGACTGCTTTTTAAAACAATAACCAACTGGAATTCGGTTGCTTTTTGGATAGCCGTTTGCCGTCTGTCAGGGTTATTCGCATGTTGACCGAACATACGGTCGAATTCTTTTTCGTGCGGTGTTACGATGGAATTGGGTGGGATTTTGGTGAATAGTTTCGGATTGTTGGCTAAAACCGTCAGTGCATCGGCATCTAAAACTATCGGTAGCTTAATGTTTTCCAAAAGTGACGCCACTTTCCGTTCGGCCGACTTATCGGTTCCTAAACCCGGTCCGATGCCAAAAGCGGTATGCTTTTCCAACGAATGGTCTTCTTCTCTGAAGGCAATCATGGCTTCGGGAATTGCGGCAAAAACCGCTTGGCGTTCTTTTCTGGAAATGTTGAGGGTAACCAAACCGGCGCCGCTTCTTAAACAGGCTTTGGCTGCAATAATAGCGGCGCCCATTTTGGCTTTGCTACCGGCGACGAGTAAAGCGTGGCCGTGATGACTTTTATTCGCGTTGGGATTTCGCTTTTTAACAATAGCTTGAATGGTATGTAGGTCGAGTGAATTCATTAGTCCTGAACGATAAAGTCTTTTGAATCATCTTTCTTAAACTCGGGCTGAATATTGATATGGTTGATATGGAATTGATGAAAAAGCACCTGTTCAATTTCGCGTAATAGGTTGTTGAACTCACTCATTCTGATGTCTTCAGAACAATCCAAATGGGCTTCTAAATGCAACTCTTCATCGTTGAGATGCCATACATGAATATGATGAAATTTGTTCACTCCCGGAATTTTATGCACCTCGCGAACTAAATCCTTGATATCTATAAAATCGGGGGTAAAAAGCATGAGCATTTTGGTTGATTCCATCAACAATTTTAAACCAACAAAAATCAGATATATGGCTATAGCAATGGTCATGACACCGTCGACCCAAAACCAGCCGAAAAATTTCATCAACAAACCACCGGATAAAACCGCTACAGAAGCCATCATATCGGTTAACAAATGAAAATAGGCCGATTTCATATTGAGATTGTGTTCCGCATCTTTTCGCAGAAAAACAACCGAAAGACCGTTGACAATAATTCCTAATAATGCCAACCAAATTACCAAATCCGATTCAATAGGATGTGGATTGAAAAATCGTTCGACTGCACCGTAAATGAGAATAAAAGCCACAATAACCAAGGTGGAAGCATTGACAAAGGCAGCGATTAATTCAGCTCTTTTAAAACCAAAGGTGTTTTTAATAGAGGCTTTTCTGCGAGATAATTTATGCGCTACATAGCTAAAAACCAACGAAAGAACATCCGAAAAATTATGCAAAGCATCCGATATCAAAGACAGGCTTCCCGAAATAATACCTCCCACCACTTGAGCAATGGTTATTACTAAGTTTAAAAGTATAGAAACCGCTAAATTCTTTCCCTTTACCTCATGTTTGTGGATGTGTATTTCGCTCATTTTTTAAATATTGGTATGGGCATAAATTTTAAATCCTAACTGCAAATAAACATATCCTATGGGCAAATTAAGTGACATTAGAAAAAGGGTCACTAAAATTGATTTTTTTTCTTTTTTATTCTTGAGTAAAAACAGAATCAGAGATATAGAAACGATACTGTTTAAAAGAAAAAAAGAAATCATATAGAAAAGACTAATGTAAATCACACCGCTATAGGTTGTAAAATAATAAAGCGCCACAATCAAGCTCCCGATCAGGAAAGTCGCTAAGGCTGTTTTTCGGCCTACATTATTATACTCTATAGCGGTTTTAGGATACATAAATTACGGACAGGCTATTTTATGAACTCTGTTGGCATGTCTTCCTCCCTCAAAATCGGTGTTCAAAAAAGTATCCACCATTTCAACCGCTTGTTGAATGGAGGTGTATCGTGCCGGAATACTAATAATATTGGCATCATTATGCTGACGCGCCAAAGCCGCAATTTCTTTCATCCAACACAAAGCCGAGCGAATGCTTTGGTGTTTGTTTACCGTCATATTGATTCCGTTACCGGAACCGCAAATTACAATGCCGAAATCGGCTTTACCGGATGCTACATCTATGGCTACAGGATGCCCAAAGTCGGGATAATCCACACTGTCAAATGTATTGGTTCCGTGGTTGATTACTTGATGTCCTTTTTGTTCTAAATAAGCCACAATGGCATTTTTATAATCCGGTCCGGCGTGGTCGTTTCCGATGGAGATTTTCATGAGGAATATTGTGTTTATAGTTATACAAATTTACATAAAGTATCGTTTGCATGCTTACTTAATTGTAACTACTTGATTTTTAAAAATCAAGCAAAATTATATTTTAAGATAATTGTACAACTAATTGAAAATCATTGGGTAAATTTCAATATAATTGTTAAAATAATAGTATGTTGACAATGATTTGCAATTATCTGATAATCAGTTAACTTTAAATTAACACTAAATGTTAACAACTTTGGAAAGAAAATCAGAAGTTTTTTAAAGTTGTATTTCTTTTTTTTCTAATCAAAAATTGAAATGAAAAAATCAAATTTAGTTTTGGCTTTTTTTAGAAAAATTATCAGCAAAAAAAAGTAGGTTTTCAACAATTATCAACCTTAAAACTTATTAAAAATTTACAGTGTTTTTTGGCTGTTAACAACTGTTAATAAAAACCAAATTTTAACTCATTTCAAGAACATTAGATTTCAATAACATTGTTAATTTCTATGTATAAATCAGGATAACTTTTTTAAAAAACAAAATACTCAAAAGTTATTCGCACAATTAACACCCCATAATAACCATTATAAAATTTAAATTTTAAAAAAATTCTTTTTTTTGTTTTTAGATACTGTTGAAAACTTTGGTTTTTACACAATTTTTAAATTGTTGTTCAGATTATCTAAAATGGTTTGTACCTTTTCGAAATCGTTTGG
Source organism: Flavobacterium sedimenticola (assembly GCF_030053345.1). GTDB lineage: Bacteria > Bacteroidota > Bacteroidia > Flavobacteriales > Flavobacteriaceae > Flavobacterium > Flavobacterium sedimenticola. Next base: position 363,202 of record NZ_JASGBP010000001.1, on the reverse strand, counting down.
ATGTACTTTAAGTTGGATACCGCCGTAGGCAATTGAAGCCAACGGATCAATAGAAACTAAATTCTCATTTTGAAATAAATACGGAATGCCTTCTCGGTCTAAAATCGATTTTAAAATGGTAATTTCATGGGCAAAATTAAAAATCGCGATTGTTACGAATTCAGTCATTTTTTCGAGTTTGCATAAAGGTAGTGAATGTTAGATTTATATTAAAACGCCTAACTTATACGTATAACTAGTAACTATTTCGTAATTTTCAACATTAATTAGAAAAGATAAATGAGTAAGAAACCCAAAAAGTTCGGAAAGAAAGTTAAAACCTTTTCCGAAAAGATTTTTAAAATACTGTCTAAAAATCCCAATAAACCATTCAATTACAAACAAATAGCAGCAATACTGGAACTCGACGATACTAAAAGTCGGAATGAAATTATCAAAGATTTAAAAGTTCTGGCGGCTCAAAAATTGATTATCGAATCGGAACCCGGAAAGTATTTGGTGAAAGCCAGTAGCCAAAAATACTACGAAGGAACGATTGATATGACGTCGCGCAAAACCGCTTATTTTGTTTGTGACGAATTAGAGCACGATGTCTTTGTCCCGTTTGTGAACCTGAATCATGCTTTAGATGGTGATACGGTAAAAGCGTATGTGTACGACCGAAGAAGTTCGAGAAAACCCGAAGCCGAAGTATTGGAAATTTTAGAACGCCACAAAGAAGAATTTGTAGGCGTGATTGATATTCAGAAGAATTTTGGTTTTGTCACCACAGCCAATGCCAAAATGTACACCGATATTTTTGTACCTAAAAACAAATTAGGCGATGCACAACACGGCGATGTTGTCTTGGTAAAACTCGAAGATTGGCCGGCTAAAGCCGATTCGCCTTTTGGTTCAGTGATTAAAGTACTGGGAAAACCGGGCGAACACAATACCGAGATTCACGCCATTTTAGCCGAATACGGTTTACCGTATGATTTCCCAATCGAAGTAGAAGCTTTTGCTAATAAAATAGATACTTCCATTACGAAAGAAGAAATCGCTAAGCGTCGCGATATGCGTAAGGTTTTAACTTTTACCATCGACCCGAAAGATGCCAAAGACTTTGACGATGCGTTGTCGTTCCAAGTGTTAGAAAACGGAAATTATGAAATCGGTGTGCATATTGCCGATGTGTCGCATTACGTAAAAGAAGGTACTATTTTAGATGATGAGGCTTACAACAGAGCAACTTCAGTCTATTTAGTTGACCGTGTAGTACCAATGCTTCCCGAAGTATTATCGAATTTTGCTTGTTCCTTGCGACCTAACGAAGAAAAATATACGTTTTCGGCGGTTTTTGAATTGACACCGAAAGCTGAAGTAGTGAACCAATGGTTTGGCCGAACGGTTATTTATTCCGATCAGCGATTTGCTTATGAAGAAGCGCAAAGTATTATTGAGACAAAATCCGATTTAATTCCGGCCGAAGTTTCTTTAACCGGAACAGCCTATCATGCCCCGAAACCCATAGTGGAAGCGACGTTGAAATTAGATGAATTAGCTAAAATTTTACGCCGGAAACGAATGGCTGCCGGAGCGATATCCTTTGATAAAGTGGAAGTAAAATTCAACTTAAACGAAGCCGCTGAACCGGTGGGCGTGTTCTTTAAAATTTCGAAAGATGCCAATCATTTGATTGAAGAATTCATGTTGCTGGCCAACCGAAAAGTAGCGGAATTTATAGGAAAACAAAAGAAAACCTTTGTATACCGAATTCACGATGAACCGAATGAAGACAAGTTGATTAATTTACAAACCGTGATTTCTAAATTCGGTTATACGATTAACATGAAATCGAAACAAGACATTTCGAAATCCTTGAATAATTTACTCAATGAAGTCAACGGTAAAAAAGAGCAAAACTTAGTCGATACACTTACCATTCGAAGCATGAGTAAAGCGGTGTATTCTACCGAAAATATTGGTCATTACGGATTAGCATTTGATTTCTACAGTCATTTTACCTCGCCTATTCGTCGTTATCCCGATGTGATGGCGCACCGATTGTTACAACATTATTTAGACGGCGGTAAAAGTGTCAATCAGGAAGATTACGAAGCCAAATGTGCGCATTCCAGCGATATGGAAGCTTTAGCGGCTCAGGCTGAAAGAGATTCGGTGAAATACATGCAGGTGAAATACATGCAAGACCATAAAGATCAGGAGTTTTTAGGTGTAATTTCCGGTGTAACAGAATGGGGAATTTATGTGGAAATTATCGAAAATAAGTGTGAAGGTATGGTTCGCATACGGGAAATTAAGGAAGATTATTATGTGTTTGATGAAAAGCAGTATGCTTTAGTAGGTCAGGTTTCCAAAGCCTTATTGCAGTTAGGCGACGAAGTGTATGTCAAAGTTAAAAATGCCGATTTAGTGAAGAAACAATTGGATTTTCATTTTATAAGAAGAAACGAATAGTATGAAAAATGTAGTGTACAGTGCATTGTTTTTCAGTGCCATAGTTTACGGACAAGTGGAAAAAAAGGTGGGTGATTTTAACAAAGTCACTGCCTTTGATCAGATTGATGTTTTGTTGGTTAAAAGCAATGAAAACAAAGTCATTTTAGACGGAAAAGAAGCCAATGAAGTTGAATTGGTGAATAAAAACGGTGAGTTAAAAATCAGAATGCCATTGACTAAATTGTTGGGTGGTGATCATATTTCGGTTACGGTTTATTATAAAAGCATCACCGCGGTTGAAGCCAATGAAGGTTCCCGAGTTGCCTGTGATGATGTGTTGCAATCAGTAGCTTTTGACGTAAACGCCAAAGAAGGGTCAGAGATAAAAATTAAAGTGGATACTGAAAAATTAACGGTTAGAGTAGCCAACGGTTCTAAAGTTACCGTTGAAGGAAATTCTGATTATCAGGATGTTTTAGTGAATTCGGGCGGTATTTATGAAGCTGATAAATTAAAAACCAAACTCACTACTGTTACCGCTAATGCCGGTGGAATGGCTGATGTTTTTGCTTCGGATAGCGTAGATGCTAAAGTACGTGCCGGCGGTGATATCACTATTTACGGCAAACCCAAACAAATCAATCAGAAGGTGGTTGCCGGAGGAACGATACATGAAGCTAAGTAGATTTTTTTTAGTTTGTTAAAATTTAGTTCTAAATTGCAGTGTCAAAACAAACTTTATGATTTTCCTTAACGATATTTTATCTGCCATTCCGCTTGGTTTTTTCTTAAGTTTTATGATTGGTCCGGTATTTTTTGTATTGCTGGAAACCAGTGTTATCAAAGGATTCAGAGCAGCGGTAATGTTTGATTTAGGCGTTGTTTTGGCGGATGTTATCTTTATTCTTATTGCTTTTTTCAGTAGTTATCGCTTAATCCAAAGTATTAAAGACGATCCGGCTTTATTCATTTTCGGTGGATTAGTGATGCTTACTTATGGTATTATTTCGTTTATCAAAAACAAAAAAGAATCCCGAAAAAGTATCGATGAAATCGATCCGAAAGAGTTGGCTAAAACCAATTACTTTTCCCTGTTTATCAAAGGTTTTTTCTTGAATTTTATCAATATCGGAGTGCTCGGATTTTGGTTGGCTATTTTAATTACCATTGGTCCGCAATTAGAATTAAAAGCTTCCCGTATGATTACGTTTTTCTCCACTTTAATTATTGTTTACTTTATCACCGATTTATTTAAAATATTGTTGGCTAAGCAATTACGCAATCAACTCAATCCTAAAAACATCTTGTTGATTAAAAAAGTAATCAGTATTGTACTAATTATTTGCGGGGTGGTGTTGCTCTCACAAGCTTGGTTTCCCAAAGAACAAAAAATAGTCAACTCCGCTATTGAAAAGCTGGAACACGAGAATTAATTTTCTAAAAATTTCTAATAAAAAAACCTCCAAGTTTCCTTGAAGGTTTCAGAGGCATCGTCCGGATTCGAACCGGAGTATACGGTTTTGCAGACCGGTGCCTAGCCGCTCGGCCACGATGCCCGTTGGACGGCAAATATACTAAAAAAGTTAAAAGGCAAAAGGCAAAAAGCAAAAAGTTTTCTTTCTGTAATTTGTAACCGGAAATTTAATTGCGGTATTCTTCCAATTCAATGGTAACCGCTTCAACATCACCGCCAATAGGAGGATTGAGTTTAGAAACCGCCAGTACAATTCGGGAAACAGAAGGTAATTCTTTAAATATTCGAGTCACAATTCGATGGGCCACATGTTCTAATAATTTAGATCGAATAGCCATTTCTTCTTCTACAATAGCATTCAAATGCACATAATCTACGGTATCTTTCAATTCATCCGAAAGCGATGATTTTCGCAAATCAGTTTTAATCTCCAAATCCACACGGTAATCCGAACCTATTCGTGCTTCTTCTTCCAAACAACCGTGAAACGAAAACGTCCTGATATTTTGTAATTTAATAGTTCCCATTGGTTAAGTTTCGGGTTTCGAGTTATAGGTTTCGAGTGGTTTGGATTTGAACAAACTTACAACCCGCAACTTGTAACTCGTAACGTTTTTAATATCTTTGCTAAAATTACAAAAATAATGTCTACAGAAGAGAAGTCACTTAATTTCCTCGAACAAATTATTGAAGAAGATTTGAAAAACGGTTTGGCTCCGAACAAGCTTCGTTTTCGTTTTCCACCGGAACCTAACGGGTACTTACACGTAGGTCATGCCAGTGCGATTTGTTTAAACTTTGGTTTAGGAATTGATTATCAGGCGCCTGTGAATTTGCGTTTTGATGATACCAATCCGGCCAAAGAAGAACAGGAATATGTGGATGCCATTAAAAAAGATATTGAATGGTTAGGCTATCAATGGGCTAACGAATGTTATGCTTCTGATTATTTCCAACAATTATACGATTGGGCTGTTGAGTTTATTAAGAAAGGAAAAGCTTATGTAGACAGTCAAACTTCAGAAGAAATGGCCAAACAAAAAGGAACGCCAACGCAAGTCGGCACTAATTCTCCTTACCGAGATCGATCGGTAGCAGAGAATTTAGATCTTTTTGAACGCATGAAAAACGGCGAATTCGAAGAAGGAACGCATATTTTGAGAGCTAAAATTGATATGACTTCTCCGAATATGTTGATGCGCGACCCAATTATGTATCGCATCTTAAAAAAACACCACCACCGCACCGGAAATGATTGGTGTATTTACCCAATGTATGATTGGGCACACGGCGAAAGCGATTATTTAGAACAGATTTCACATTCGTTTTGTACGCTCGAATTTTTACCACATCGTGAGTTATACGACTGGTTTTTAGACCAAGTTTATGATGAGACTAAAGTGCGTCCGAAGCAAAGAGAATTCGCCCGAAGAAACTTATCGCACACCGTAGTTTCAAAAAGAAAATTATTGCAATTGGTGGAAGAAAAACATGTTACCGGTTGGGATGATCCGCGAATGAGTACGATTTCGGGAATGCGTCGTCGTGGTTATCCGCCAATGGCTATCCGAAATTTTGCTAAAACCATCGGTATTGCCAAGCGCGATAATTTAATTGATGTGTCTTTATTAGAGTTCTGCGTTCGCGAAGAATTGAACAAAACGGCACCACGTGTCATGGCGGTTTTGAATCCGGTGAAATTGGTGATTACCAATTATCCTGATGGTCAGGAAGAATGGTTAGATGCTGAAAATAATCCCGAAGAAGAAGTAATGACGTATAGAAAAGTACCATTTTCTAAGGAATTGTACATCGAAAGAGAAGACTTTCAGGAAGAAGCCAACAAGAAATTTTTCCGTTTAACTTTAGGAACAGAAGTACGTTTGAAAAATGCCTATATCATTAAAGGCGAACGTGTTATCAAAGATGAAAACGGGAATATTACCGAAATTCATTGTACTTACGATACCGATTCCCGCAGCGGAAGCGGCACCGAAGCCTCACAACGAAAAGTAAAAGGTACCATTCACTGGGTTTCTATCCAACATGCCATTTCGGCAGAAGTTCGTGTGTACGACCGCTTGTTTACCCATGAAAGTCCGGATGGTAATAAAGAAATCGACTTTAAGGAATTCATCAATCCGAATTCCTTGGAAGTGATTACCGGTTATGTAGAACCAAGTTTGCAATCGGCTAAAAATTTAGACCAATTTCAATTCCAACGTTTGGGTTATTTTTGTGTCGATAAAGATTCGACATCAGAAAAACTGGTTTTCAACAAAACGGTTGGCTTACGTGACACTTGGGCCAAAGTGGAAAGCAAAGAATAAAATCTGTATAGAAAATACAAATGAAAAGCTCGCATAATAGCGGGCTTTTTCTATTATTTACAAAACCTATTATTTTAATAAAATTTATAATTTAATCCAATTAAAATCGGCCTTCATATCTTGGTTTTATTCGATTTTCAAAAGTTCTTAAGGTCTTTTTATAACACGAAAAGTAAACTTCTTTTATAGCGCTTTAAAATCATTTTTTGCCATTTAACGGCTGCTTGACGGCATTTCGACAAAAATTTCGTAATTTTAATCAAATTAAAAATTTCAAAATTATGTCTGGAAGAAGTAGCGACAGTATTTTGGCCCTTTTAGCCGGAGCTGCCATCGGAGTAGGTATCGGAATTTTGTTTGCACCCGATAAAGGTTCGAAAACAAGAGAAAAAATCAAAAATAGTTTGGATGACTTAAAAGAAGAAGTAAAATCGAAATTCAATGCTGCCGAAGAAGAAGCTAAAGAGAAATTTTCGTATACCAAAGATGAGTTAAAAGAAACGGTTGAAAATTTGTTATCCAAATCGAGTTACAAAGCCGAAGAAGCCATTACTTTTTTGGAAGAAAAATTAGCCGAGCTTAAAAAACAAAACGCCAAATTACAGAAGTAATGCCTTTTGAAGAACTTAAAGAAAATGTAGAAGACATTCAGGAGAATGCCAAAGCGTATATAGAAACCAGTTTGGCTTACTATAAACTTTGGGGTTTTAAAGTCGCCATGAAGTCGACAACTTTGATGGTTAAGTTTCTACTAATTGCATTGTGCTTGACGATTGTTTTGCTGTTTGTTTCCATAGCCGGTGCTTTGGCGTTAGGGGAATGGTTTGACAGTTATCCACTCGGATTTTTGGCGGTTGCCGGCATTTATGCCATAGTGGCTGTATTGTTGACTTTAGTAAAAGACAAAATAGTGGAAGGTCCTATTTTAGAAAAATTCTCCGAAATATTTTTTAACGACTAATTATGGAACCTAAAAAATATTCTTCCTATGCCGAGATTGAGCACGATTTAGAGATCCTGAAATTGGAAAAAGAAATCTATTTCCAAAAGATGATACTCAGTTACGAGAAAACTAAGGAAAGTATTTTCCCTTCCGAACCGGTTCAGGGTTTTTATGCAGTGTACAAAAAAGTGTTTTCCGGTACTGTGGGTAGCATTCTAAAAATAGCATTACCTTATCTTATCAGTTGGTTTATAAACAGAAAAAGAGGCGATTAAGCCTCTTTTTTTGATAGTATCTGATATTAACTTGTCGGTTCTTCCGGATTGGATGTATCCGACGGATTGTAATCGGTTGAGGTGTGATCATTTTTCTTTTTAATGCGTTTCGGAGCATTTTTCATCACTTCACCTACTTGGTTACTGGCGGTGAAACTAGCCACCATATTGTTCAACATATCGCTTCCGGCTTGTGGTGAATTCGGTAACAAGATTAAATTTGAGTTGGTATCGGCACCAATGGCTTGTAAAGTATCATAGTGTTGCGTTACCACAATCAAAGCTGAAGCTTCTTGCGAATTGATGCCTACATTGTTCAATACTTCCACACTTTCTACCAAACCGCGTGCAATTTCTCTTCTTTGGTCGGCGATACCCTGACCTTGTAAGCGTTTGCTTTCGGCTTCCGCTTTAGCTTTGGCCACAATACGGATTCTTTGGGCTTCCGATTCAAATTCGGCCGCTGTTTTTTCTCTATCAGCCGCGTTGATTCGGTTCATCGCATTTTTTACTTGCATATCCGGATCGATATCGGTAACCAAGGTATTGATGATGTCGTATCCGTAGGTCATCATCGCTTCGTTTAATTCGCGTTTTACAGCAATGGCAATATCATCTTTTCTTTCAAAAACATCGTCTAATTTTAGTTTCGGCACCTCGGCACGAACTACATCAAACACATAGGCGGTGATTTGATCGTGAGGATATTCCAATTTATAAAACGCTTCGTATACTTTTTCTTGGATGACTTTAAACTGAACCGACACTTTCATTTTCACGAATACGTTGTCTTTGGTTTTGGTTTCGATGATGACATCCAATTGTTGAATTCTCAAATTCACACGACCGGCAATTCGGTCAATAATCGGAATTTTAAGTTGCAAACCCGAATTACGAATACTCAAAAATTTACCGAATCGTTCTACGACTACAGCCGTTTGTTGCTTTACGGTAAAAAAGCAAGAGAACAGAAAAAGAACACCAATCACAATTGGGATGATAATAAATTCCATAATGTTGTAAATTTTAGAGATTAAAATTGGTTGTACGAAAATATATGTATGTTTGTTACAAATTAAAGGTCATCATTTCATGAACAAAAATCTTATCGCCCTTTTGTTGTTTGCCACAACTTTAGGTTATGCACAATATGGCAACAAAGACGGAAACCGCATTGGCATTTCAGCCGGAATTTCACAAACTACTTTATTCACCAACAATTTTGACGCTTCACCTGAGTTAGGTTTTGCCGGCGGACTTTCGGTACGCGGGAATTACTACAACAATTGGAGCATGATTTACGGAATGCAGTTTTTCAGTAATAATTTTTCGTTGAAATCATCGCTTAACCAAGATATTAAGTACAATATTCAAGGCGTTCAGGTACGAATTTTATTCAGTTACAATGTGGTAGAAGACCACGTCTCTTTGGATTTTGGTCCGGTATTACAAATCAACGGCAAACTCAAAGTTGATCCAACCGAAGAGAACCAAACCCTAAAAGGAACCTTGTTAGCGGCCAATCAAATTGTGGATATTTCTCCGGTAAGCGGTAATTTTTACTTGGGTTGTTCGGCAGGGAGCAGAACCATCAGAGCCGTGATTTTTTACGAATACGGTTTTACCAATATCTTAAACAAGCTCAATAAAGACGATGCTTTACAAGCGTTAAACAATGGAGATAAATTTAAAGGAAATCTCGGGAGTATTAACGGGCAAGTCATTATAAACTTATAAACACCATAACCAATGAAAAAAGTATTGTTATTTTTATGCTTATCTGTTTCTGCCTATTCCCAAATTGTGGTAGGTGAATACAGAATGTTTGACGAAAGCCCCGATAAGAACAAGCCCGAGGCTATTACTTTATTAAAGACCAAAAAAACACTTTTTATTTTACCTTCCTCATTTTCCCAAGAAGAATACGCTGCTGTAATTGCTCAAGTTTGGGACATAACACCTTTTGAAATTGTAGAGGTAAACACGTTCAAAGAGATGCCTGATGAGCAACGCAACGCGAAGTATAGTGCAAAGAATTATGCCTTCTTCAAATTATCATCGATGAAGTATACAAGAACGACTAAAAGCGGGGCCACGGTAGATTATCTATTTAATACCTTGGATTTGAGTGTTTTTGAATACAAAAAAACAGATAAAAAAGGGAAAGATGTTTTTGATGGATACAAATTAGCTACTATATTTTTTTCTCCAAATATTGATCAAAGACAAAAAGAAGTTGCTGCCGTAAATCCGAGGTTGTTTTTGAATTTTGATTTAGGTTATTTGAGAACGTATTTGAAAATTGTTAATGACAAATTGAAATCAAACGGATTTACCAATTGTTATGATGATTTTTACAACAAGGTAAGCCTAAAAAATTTGAAAACCAACAAGCTTTATATTCCCGAATCGATAGGCATAAAATACAACGCTTTTTCGAGAACCGAAGGAAAAAAAAGAGAGGAAAGTGAACTTTTGGAAGACTATAAATTTCCTTATGAAATTGTAACAGAAGAAAAACTAAATGAATTGTTGACGAGCGGACAAGAAATTTATTTTCTCAATTATGTACAAGTCAACGGCAACAAACTGATTTCTGTAATCAATTCTAAAACGGGTGAGATACTATACAACTCCAAAACAGGATTGTCTTATAATATCAAAGATGGAGATTTTAAATCCATCTCCAAAAAGATAGATGATTAAAAAAAGCCCCTAATTAGGGGCTTTTTTATAATGTCGCTATCGCTTTTTCCAATCGGTTGATGGTTTCTTCTTTCCCAATCAACTCCACTATATCAAAAAGATGCGGTCCTTTGAGCGCGCCAACCAAACTCAAACGGAAGGGTTGCATCACTTTCCCCATACCGATTTCGTTTTTAGTCATCCAATCTTTTACAATGGTTTCGATGTTTATAGAGGTAAAATCGCCTATATTTTCCAATACCGAAATCAATTGTTGCATCAAATGCGGCGTATCTTCTTTACAGTTTTTAGCGGCTTTTTCATCATAAGCTGTAGGCGCTACAAAGAAATAATCGGCCAAATCCCAAAACTCCGAGACAAAGTTGGCACGTTCTTTTATCGAAGAAACTATTTTGATTAACCTGTCTTTTTCAACAACTATATTTTTTTCAGCTAAAATAGGCGCAAAAGCTTCCGCTAAACGTTCATTGCTTTGTTGTTGTAAATAGTGGTGGTTAAACCATTTGTTTTTCTCCGGATCAAATTTGGCTCCGGCTTTGTGTACGCGATTCAAATCGAATTTTTGCGCCAATTCTTCTAAAGAAAAGATTTCCTGATCGGTGCCGTCGTTCCAACCTAATAAGGCTAAAAAGTTCACTACTGCTTCCGGGAAAAATCCTTTTTCTCGGTAACCCGAGGAAATACCTTCTTCGCTTTTCCATTCTAACGGAAATACCGGAAAGCCCATTTTATCGCCATCACGTTTGGATAATTTTCCGTTCCCTACGGGTTTTAAAATCAATGGTAAATGCGCAAACTCAGGCGCTTCCCAACCAAAGGCTTTATACAATAAGCTGTGTAAAGGCAAACTCGGCAACCATTCTTCTCCGCGAATCACGTGTGAAGTTTCCATTAAATGGTCGTCTACAATATTGGCTAAATGGTACGTTGGCATACCATCCGACTTAAACAGTACTTTATCGTCTAATAAATTGGTTTCAAACTTCAAATCGCCGCGAATAATGTCGTGTAAATGCAAAGTTTCATTTACCGGCGTTTTAAAACGAATCACATACGCTTCGCCATTGGCAATTCTTTTTTCGGTTTCTGCTGCCGAAATGACTAAAGAAGTATCTAATTTTTCACGGTTGTGCCAATTGTAAATAAAGGTTTTCCCTTCGGCTTCGTGTTGCTTTCTTTGATTGTCTAAAGCTTCGGCAGTGTCAAAAGCATAATAAGCCCAACCCGAATGCACCAACTGATCGGCGTATTGTTTGTACAAATGCTTTCTTTCGCTTTGACGGTACGGACCAAATTTTTCATTTTTCCCAACGGTTTCACTTGGCGCAATACCTAACCATTCCAAGGCTTCAAAGATGTATTGCTCCGCTCCGGGAACAAAACGATTTTGGTCGGTATCTTCAATTCTCAAATAGAATACACCGTTGTGTTTTTTGGCAAATAAATAATTAAACAAGGCTGTTCTCACGCCGCCAATGTGCAATGGTCCGGTCGGACTGGGAGCAAAACGAACTCTAACTGGTCTTGACATTTTTATAATTTAGGGTTATTCATATTAACACTGAGCTTGTCGAAGTGTGTGCAAAGATAAACAGAAGTTGGAAGTTGGAAGTTAGAAGTTGGAAGTTTTTGATTCGTGTTACCGCTTCATTTTCAAGGCGTTTTCATTGACAAATTTTTAACGTTGGTTATTCGCCAAAAATTGTACATTTATCGGTTATAAAAAAGATTGGCTGAAAATTGGAAAAATCAACCCTTATTTATCAGAAGTTAGAAGACTTTATTCGAAAGTTTTACACCAATGAATTGCTGCGCGGCACTATATTTTTCGTCGGCATTGGTTTGCTGTATTTTATCTTCACGCTGTTTGTTGAATATTTCTTGTGGCTTAAACCAACGGCACGAACGGTTCTGTTTGTGCTTTTTATAGCGGTAGAATTGTTTCTGTTATTGCGATTTATCCTTTTTCCATTGTTTAAGCTATTCAAATTGCAAAAAGGAATCAATTACAATCAGGCGTCCAACATTATCGGAAATCATTTTAGTGAAGTAGGCGATAAGCTGACGAATTTTTTGCAATTGTCACAAGACCGAAACCAATCGGAATTATTGTTGGCTTCGATTGAACAAAAAGCGGCGACTTTACAACCTATACCTTTTGGCAACGCCATTAACCTAGGGAAGAATAAGAAATATTTGCCCTTAGCTGTGATTCCGATTTTGTTCTTTTTGTTTTTCCTGATTTCGGGCAAAGGTGAAATTTTATCACAAAGTTTCAATCGTGTGGTGAACTTTAAAAAACAGTTTACACCGCCGGCACCGTTTGAAATAGTGTTGGTGAATGACAAGTTGCAAACCGAGCAAAACAAAGATTTCTTAGTGAAAGTTAAAACAGTAGGCAAAGTAGTTCCGGAAAATGCGATGATTTATATTGGCGATGAAAGTTATTTCATGGAAACTACTAAAGCCGGAGAATTCGAATTCGTCATTCCGAAACCATCAGAAGATATTGAATTTCACATCGAAGCTAATGAAGTCAGTTCGCACGATTATGAACTTAAAGTGGTTACAGTACCATCGATAGCCAACTTCGAAATGATCCTGAATTTCCCGGGTTATTTGAATAAAAAACCGGAAGTAATCAAAGGCACCGGAAATGCCGTTATTCCCGAAGGCACTAAAGTTACTTGGCGCATGAACACTTTGGCTACGCAAAAAGTGGATTGGGTGAATGCTGCCAATCGCTTTACTTTCGCCAAACAGGACAATGTGTTTACACTCTCGAAAAGCATTCTACAAAATGTAGAGTATCAAATCTTGACGTCTAACAATAAAGTGCAGAACTACGAAAAGTTGAATTATCAGATTTCTGTCATCAAAGATCAATTTCCAACAATCACGGTTAACAATGCGCCGGATAGTTTAAAAGTCAACAAGAACTATGTATTGGGTCAGGTTTCAGACGATTACGGACTTTCTAAACTGCAAATTGTTTATTATCCTAAAGACAAGCCGAACACTGCTAAAAAGGCGCTTATTAACGTTAAAAAAGACGTTTACGATCAGTTTGTGTTTGCTTTCCCGAGTAATCTTCCTGTAGAAGAAGGGGTATCGTATGAATACTATTTTGAGATTTTTGACAATGATGCGATTCACCATTTCAAAAGCACGAAGTCTTCCGTATTTAGTAATCGCATAGCGACCGAAACGGAGAAGCAAGATGAAATGTTGCAACAGCAAAACGATAACATCAATTCGCTGGCCAAATCCTTAAAAGCGCAGGACAAACAATTATCCGAAATGGAGAAGTTGCAAAAAATGGGCAAAGAGAAGGACAATTTAGATTATAAAGAGCAACAAAAAGTCAATGATTTCATCCAACGCCAAAAGCAGCAAGATGAAATGATGAAGGAGTTTTCGGAGAAGATGAAGGAGAATTTGGAGCAATTCAAAACCGAGAAAAAAGACGAGAGGAAAGAATTGTTGCAAGAGCGTTTGGAAAAAACCAAAGAAGAATTGGAGAAGAATAAAAAACTGTTGGACGAATTGCAAAAGCTGAATGATAAAATCAGTAAAGAAGAGTTATTCGAAAAAATGCAAAAGTTCCAGCAAGCCAGTAAAAATCAAACCAAGAGTCTTGAGCAATTGGTAGAACTAACGAAGCGTTATTACGTTGAAAAGAAGGCAGAACAAATAGCCAATAAGTTAGACAAGTTGGCTGAAAAACAAGATAAGTTAGCCGATAAATCGGAAGAGAATTCAGCAGAGAAGCAAGACGAAATCAATAAAGAGTTTGATAAGCTTCAGCAAGAATTGGATGAGCTTGAAAAAGAAAATAAGGAGTTAAAGACTCCTATGGATTTACCCAACTCAGATGAAAAGGAAAAAAGCATCGATGAAGATTTAAAAAATGCCAAAGATCAATTGCAAAAACAACAAAAAGACAAAGCCAAACCTAAGCAAAAAAGTGCCGCCAAAAAAATGAAGCAAATGAGTCAGCAAATGGCTGAGCAAATGCAATCGGGCGATATGGAACAGATGGAAGAAGATGTGGCTATGTTGCGACAGATTTTGGATAATTTGTTGGCGTATTCCTTCTCTCAAGAAGATGTAATGAAACAGTTCAAGAATCTAAGACGAGGTGCACCATCATTCAACAAAAATTTAAAAATCCAACAAGATTTACGCCAACAGTTCAAGCATGTTGATGACAGCTTATTTGCTTTATCGCTTCGTAATCCCAAGATAGCTGAAGATATTACCAGAGAAATTGGCAATGTACAGTATAATGTCGACAAAGCTTTGGAGAATTTGGCGGAAGCCAATGTACCAAAAGGAAACTCACACCAACAATATGCTGTTTCTTCTTCAAATAGACTGGCCGACATGTTAAGTGATGTGCTAAACGGAATGCAAATGCAGATGCAAATGCAGGGACAGGGACAAGGTAAGGGCAAGCCAAGTCCGGGTCAAGGATCGGGGATGCAATTGCCCGACATTATTAAAAAACAAGAAGGATTGGGTGAGAAAATGAAAAAGGGCATGAAAAAAGGAGAAAAACCGGGCGAAGAAGAAGGTGAAAATCAAGGCGATAAAACGGGTCAAGGCCAACAAGGTAATAAAGATGGAAATGGGCAAAAGGGCGGTCAATCTGGACAAAGCCAAGGAAAAGATAAGGGCGGTGAACAAGGTCAAGATGGTGAAGGAGATGCCAGAGCTATTATGGAAATTTACAAAGAGCAACAACAATTGAGAGAGGCTTTAGAAAAGGAGTTAAAAAAGCAAGGCATTGGAGGTAGTGGTCAAAATGCTCTTGATCAAATGAAGCAAATAGAGAAGCAGTTATTAAACAAAGGTTTCAATAATGAAACGCTACAAAAGATATTGAACTTAAAATACGAGCTGTTGAAATTGGAAAAGGCGCTCCAACAGCAAGGTGAAGATAAAAAGCGCCAATCGGAAACCAACAAGAAAGAGTTTAGCAATCAGGCAAATGCTTTACCGGCCAAACTTCAAGAATATTTAAATAGTGTTGAAATTTTAAATAGACAAAGCTTACCTTTGCGCTCCAATTTTAACCAAAAGGTACAACAATATTTTAAAGCCAATGATTAGTTTTAATTACGAATCAGATTTCAGCCTGGATGAGGAAGCACTCTATGCCGATTGGCTCTCGAAAGTCATTAGCTCCGAAATGAAGCAAGAAGGCGAAATTAATTATATCTTCTGCGATGACGATTATTTACTCGAAATTAATCAACAGTATTTAGATCATGACACGCTAACTGACATTATCAGCTTCGATTATTCTGTGGGAAATGAATTACACGGCGATATTTTTATATCTGTGGAAAGAGTTCGTGATAATGCGCTTGATTTTAGTGTCCCTTTTGACGAAGAACTGCGACGCGTCATGGTTCATGGCCTTTTACATTATTGCGGTTATAAAGATAAATCCGAAGACGATGAACGTTTAATGCGTGATAAGGAAGAAGAAAAAATGAAGATGTTCCACGTGAAACACAATTAAAATGTTTTTAGAAAAGTACGATACTATAGTTGTTGGCGCCGGCCACGCAGGTTGTGAGGCGGCAGCGGCATCAGCTAACATGGGTTGTAAAACCCTGTTAGTAACAATGAGTTTGCAGAACATTGCTCAAATGTCATGCAACCCGGCTATGGGCGGAATTGCCAAAGGTCAAATTGTTCGTGAGATTGATGCGCTTGGCGGTTACTCCGGTATAGTTTCCGATAAAACCGCTATTCAGTTCAAGATGCTCAATCAGTCCAAAGGACCGGCCATGTGGTCGCCTAGGGTTCAAAGCGACAGGATGCGTTTTTCTGAAGAATGGCGATTGATGTTGGAGAGGACACCCAATCTTGATTTCTATCAGGAGATGATCAAAGGATTGTTGGTTAAAAACAACAAGGTTGAAGGCGTAGTGACTTCTCTGGGAATTCAAATCAAAGCCAAGACCGTTGTTTTAACAAACGGAACATTTCTGAACGGATTAATTCATATAGGGGAAAAACAATTTGGCGGCGGAAGAGCAGCAGAAAGTGCTGCTTTCGGAATAACCGAGGAACTGGTTCAGCTGGGCTTCGAAGCCGGAAGAATGAAAACCGGTACACCGCCCAGAGTTGACGGTCGTTCTTTAGATTATTCTAAAATGAGAGAAGAGCCCGGAGATTTGGTTCCGGATAAGTTTTCGTATTCAGATGAAACCAAACCGTTAACGCATCAAAAGCTTTGTCATATGACGTATACTTCAAACGAAGTGCATGATATTTTACGAGAAGGGTTTGATCGTTCTCCGATGTTTAATGGAAGAATTAAAAGTATTGGTCCCCGATATTGCCCTTCTATTGAAGACAAAATAAACCGATTCGCCGATAAAGAAAGACACCAACTTTTTGTTGAACCGGAAGGTTGGAATACGGTTGAAGTCTACGTAAACGGCTTTTCAACTTCTTTGCCGGAAGATATCCAGTTTAAGGCGTTACGTTCGGTAGCCGGATTTGAAAACGTGAAGTTTTTCCGTCCCGGTTATGCTATCGAATACGATTATTTTCCGCCTACACAATTAAAACACACACTAGAGACCAAGTTGGTTGACGGCTTGTATTTTGCCGGACAAATCAACGGCACTACCGGATATGAAGAAGCGGCATCTCAAGGGTTGATGGCCGGCATTAATGCGGCGCTTAAGGTAAAAGAAATGGAGCCAATGATTCTCCGTCGCGATGAAGCTTATATTGGTGTTTTAATCGATGATTTAATCACTAAAGGCACGGAAGAGCCGTATCGTATGTTTACTTCGCGCGCGGAATACAGAACACTGTTGCGTCAGGATAATGCGGATTTCCGCTTAACGCCAAAATCATTCGAAATTGGTTTAGCATCCGAAAAAAGAATGCGCCGAATGGAATACAAATTTAACGAAAGTGAAAAGATGGTTGCCTTTTTTAAAGAAACCAGTCTAACACCCGATGAAGCTAATCCGGTTTTAGCCGAAAAGGAAAGTTCCTTGATGACACAATCCGACAAGATGTTCAAAGTGTTTTCGCGTCCGCAAATTGAATTGAACGACATTGTAAAATTTGAAAAGGTACAACAATACATTCAGGAGAATGATTTGGATAAAGAGATTATTGAGCAAGCTGAAATTCAAGTAAAATATTCGGGGTATATCGAAAAGGAACGAAACAATGCCGAAAAGCTCATACGATTGGAAGACATCAAAATCCCGGAAAATTTTGATTATCACAAAATCAAATCCATGTCGATTGAAGCCAAGCAAAAATTATCAGCCATACGTCCGGTAACCATTTCACAAGCTTCCAGAATCAGCGGCGTTTCTCCTTCCGATATTTCCGTTTTATTAATTTATATGGGAAGATAAACACTGATTTTCCAGCTGATTTATATATTTTTCAACCAAACCAAAGTCGCGTTCCACGTGAAACCAATTTTGTAAAGCCCTACCAACACTGACTTTATATGAGTTTTCAAAACAATATTTTTTTTCAAAAAGTTAGAGATTATTCTGTTTCTAAAGAAATCTTCGAATTGCATCACAATCCGGAATATGATTTATTAATTACGTTTCCCAAACCGAGTCTGGATAAACTTCCGAGCTATTATGAAAGCGAGGATTACATTTCGCATACTGATGGCAAACGTTCTCTTTTTGAAAGAGTATATCACGTGGTAAAAGGAATAGCCCTTAAGAATAAATTAAAGCTCATTAATGCACATGCCGCCAAAGGAAGACTTTTAGACATCGGCGCCGGAACAGGCGATTTTTTGGTTACCGCCCAAAAAGACGGATGGCAAACTACCGGGATTGAACCAAGTACTAAAGCCAAAGCAATTGCCCAAGCCAAAGGCGTAACATTTGTAGAGGTGCTTTCCGATTTAGAAAGTCAGTCTTTCGACGTCATTACGATGTGGCATGTTTTGGAACATGTTCCTAATCTTGACGAATACATTACAGAATTGAAAAGGCTAATCAAGCCTAACGGAACTATTGTTATTGCGGTTCCCAATTTTAAATCGTTCGATGCGGAGTATTACGGAAAATATTGGGCTGCCTTTGATGTGCCAAGGCACATCTGGCATTTTTCCAAAACTACCATAGGAAAGTTATTTGCCGAAAAAGGAATGAAACTCACAGAAGTCCTTCCTATGAAATTTGACAGTTTTTATGTGAGCTTACTTTCTGAAAAATACAAAACCGGAAAAATGAATTTTATCAGAGCTTTTTTTGTCGGATGGAAGTCAAATCTCAGCGGGAACAAAACCAAAGAGTATTCCTCACACATTTACATCATTAAAAACAGCTAAAAACGTTTTAAAAAAGCACAGATTAATCAAAATAGGGCGACACATATAATTTGCCGGCGAAAACAAGAAACGCCTTTAAAACGCTTTATTTAAAGTTATTTTTAATAATTGTCACTTATAGCTGATCAGCAAACCATAGTCAAACCTTATTGTTGGAAATTGTAATACAATACAACCATTTTGAGGTTAGATTTTTGGCGTTTATTTTTATACTTTTGAAAACTTAAATTAATTTATCAAATCATAATGAAGAAAACTGTTTTACTTTTTGCATTGACTATATCCATACTCTCTTGCAACAAAACTGCCGAAACCAAAGAATTCAAAACAGCTTACATTGATACTTCCAAATTGATGGACGAATCTATCGAGAAAAAAGATATCGAGGAAAAGTACAAAGACAAATCGAAAGTAATGGGAAGCCAATTAGAGGTTGAAGTAAATCGATTCAAATCAGAAGCTGCCAATTTCCAAAAAAATGCGCAAGCCAACGGACAAGTTTGGGCGGAACAAAAAGGAGCCGAATTACAACGCAGAGAGCAAGAGTTGACTTACGCCCAACAAGCCATGCTACAACAATTACAAGGCGAGAGCGGTGTAGAAATGGACTCTTTGGTAAGTAATTACAAAAAAATTATCAAAGCATACGGCAAAGAAAAAGGGTATGATTATATTTACGGAACAGGTGATGTAGCCTCTGTTTTGTATGCCAAAGACAGCTACGACATTACCAAAGAAATCATCAAATTGGTGAATGATAAATACAAAGCTTCCGGTAAAAAAGAAGAAAAACCAGAAGCCAAAGAAGAAGCTAAAAAGTAACATTTGAAAATAAAAAAACCGCGAAACAATCGCGGTTTTTTTATGGCTGTATTTAGCTAAGCCACCACACCGCCAGCACGGCCGGTACAAAATAGATGGCAATGGTTCTCGCGCCGTCATAATCTTTGGCAATTCGTTGACCTAACAATAAGAAAATCAATGTTATAGAAGCAAAAACAGCACCATAAAAGCCAAATGTTTTCCCTCCGTTGACAACCAATTCTACGCATCCGGCTAATGATAAAACACCAGTTACCAATTCTAAAATCAGAATGACAAAAAGAGCTAACGGAACGTTGTTTTTGAGGATGGTTTTTGAAAAATGCCCTTTGAGCCAGTCTACATTCCCTTTCCATTCGAAAACTTTGTCGTGAGCCGATTGAATAAAAGTTACCGCTAAAAAAAGCAATGCCAAAATAGATGCAGTATTGTTCATAATCTTAGTTTTTATGAATTAAACGAGTCAATTTTATGGATAAATCCGTCAAAATAATTTTTGCATTTCCATTGCGTTCAATGTGATAGATTGCATCAGAAAGCTCTTTGTAAATATCGGTGATGTTGTTCCCGTTTACAAAGGGTGCAAATCGGTCGAGTTTAAATCCTTCTACCCTGGGCTCTATGTATACCAGTTTATCGGTTTGGTAGTTTAACAATAAAGCTTGTCGGAACATGTCAATACAAAACCCCAAAAACTGCTTTTGTCCTTCACGGCCGATTCCGGCAATTTCTTCGCTCCAAGAAAGCAAATTTTGTATCGCATCCGGATTGCCTTTGGCGCCATAAGCCGCTCGAACCCAATCTACAAACCACTTTTCAAACAACGAATCATCATTATCATTGTTCAAAATATGAATGGCTCGATTGTAATTTCCTTGTGACAGATGCGCTACTTTTAGTGCAGAGGGTTCATCCAAAAAGTATTTTTCGCGCATTGCCTTTGCAATCACAGACTCAGGTAAAGCATTAAAATGCAGTACTTGACAACGCGATCTTATGGTTTGAATGATATCTTCTTCGTTTTCGGAGATTAAAATAAACAATGTTTTTTCAGGTGGTTCCTCCAGTAGTTTGAGTAACTTGTTCGAGGCCGCTATATTCATCTTGTCAACCATCCACACAATCATCACTTTATAACCGCCCTCGTAAGATTTTAAGGCCAATGATTTTAGAATATCCTGAGCATCTTCAACGCGAATCTCACCTTGTTTATTTTGAACACCTAAATGTTTGTACCAATCAAACAAACTGCCGTAAGGGTTTTTAGTGACAAATTCGCGCCAATCTAAAATAAAATCGGCACTTTTTGGCTTCGATTTCACATCGTCATTAGTCACATTCGGATAAATAAAATGCAAATCGGGATGCGAGAGATTTTGAAATTTCAGATTACAACTCTCATTACCACCACTGTTTTCAAAACCGGTATTTTGACACAATACAAACTGAGCATAAGCAATCGCCATGGCCAAAGTACCGCTGCCTTCCGGACCGATAAAAAGCTGCGCATGCGGAATTCGACCCGATAACGCCGTATTTATGAGGTGGTTTTTTAGAGGTTCCTGACCCAATATTTCTGAAAACAACATAGAGCAAATATAACGGAAATATTAGCTTCCAAAAAGTACTATTGAAAGGATTCAAGCAACATAAGCATTGTTTTGGTAACCGATAACCATGGATTGTACTTTTCTATTCGGCTGAATGTAAATGCTTTACAACTTAAAATTTTCTTAAAAAACATCGATAAAAACACAAAAATTACCGATAAAATCAAAAATTCTTATATTTGCAACAATTCGTAACCACTAAGATATCAGATGAAAACACTTCAAGATTTTAATTTCTACGCCCAAAAAGCGATTATTCGTGTTGACTTTAATGTGCCGTTAGACGAGTATTTTAATGTTACCGATGCCAATCGTATTGAAGCGGCTAAGCCTACTATTGACAAAATCTTAGCAGATGGCGGAAGTGTAATCTTGATGTCACATTTAGGTAGACCCAAAGGAAAACAAGATCAGTTTTCTTTGCGTCATATTGTAGCTAAAACAGCTGAAGTTCTTGGAGTTTCAGTTCAATTTGCCCCAGATTGTAGGGGCGAAATCGCACAACAAGCAGCCCGTCAATTAAAAGCCGGAGAAGTTTTGTTGTTGGAGAATCTTCGTTTTTACGCTGAAGAAGAAGCCGGAGATGTGGCTTTTGCCAAGGAATTAGCTTCCTTAGGCGATATTTATGTGAACGATGCTTTCGGAACAGCACACAGAGCGCACGCATCAACCACCATCATAGCTCAATTTTTTCCCGAAAAAAAATGCTTCGGCGCGCTTTTAGCTAAAGAAATTGATAGCTTGAATCGCGTTTTAAATAATTCGGTAAAACCGGTAACGGCGGTACTAGGGGGATCAAAAGTCTCTTCTAAAATCACAGTTATTGAAAATATTTTAGATAAGGTAGACCATATGATTATCGGTGGCGGCATGACGTTCACCTTTGTGAAAGCCTTAGGCGGCGCCATAGGGGATTCCATTTGTGAAGATGATAAGCAAGAATTGGCCTTGGAAATTTTACGCTTGGCTAAAGAAAAAAACGTTCAAGTCCACCTTCCGGTTGACGTGGTGGCAGCGGATAGTTTTTCAAACGATGCTCAGACTCAAGTAGTCGATGTGACTAAAATTCCTGATGGTTGGCAAGGCTTGGATGCCGGACCAAAATCATTGGAAAATTTCAGAGCCGTAATCATGGAATCGAAAACCATATTGTGGAACGGACCTTTAGGCGTTTTTGAAATGGAATCATTTGCCAAAGGAACCATCACTTTAGGCAATTTTATTGCCGAATCTACTCAAAACGGCGCCTTCTCTTTAGTAGGCGGCGGTGACTCGGTGGCGGCGGTGAAACAATTCGGTTTGGAAGATAAAATGAGTTATGTTTCTACCGGTGGCGGTGCCATGTTGGAAATGTTGGAAGGTAAAGTATTGCCGGGAATAGCCGCTATTTTGAACTAATTCTAAACAGCAACACAATAAAAGACAATTAATTGCGTTGTTAATTATAGGTAATTAACAACAATATCAAATACCACTTTATACCATAAAGTTATGATTATAAAAAAAATAACCACTTTAGCCTTGATGTTGATAGCTTCGGTAACTTTTGCCCAAGATACCATTGCTCTCAAACCGGCGCAAAGAAAACTGACCAAAAGGGAAGTACTCGACTCCATTAAGGCAACCTTTGTTCACGACAAAATTGCTCAATGTATCGACAGTATGTGGATGAAAGAATTGGCCAGTTTAGATTTGTACAATGAGTTAACCCTGGATATTCGCAACATTAATGTTGATGAAAAAGTAGACTATGAGTTGTCAACCGAGCTTTTAAAAGAAAGGTTGAAGAAATTAGACGAAAAATCACCGTTCAATATTGAATATAACGTGGGTTTGGAAAACGTAATCAAATCTTTTTTAAAGAACAGAAAACGAGCTTTCGAAAGATTAATGGGTGTATCACAATACTATTTCCCCATGTTTGAAGAAGCCTTGGCGGCACAAAATATCCCGCTTGAAATCAAGTATTTAGCGGTAGTTGAATCAGCACTTAACCCGAGAGCCGTTTCCAGAGTGGGCGCTACCGGATTATGGCAGTTTATGTATCAAACCGGAAAACAGTACGGTTTACAAGTAGATACTTATGTGGATGACCGTCGAGATCCGTTAAAAGCCAGTAACGCGGCTACACAATACATGAAAAACATGTATGCTATTTTTGGGGATTGGGATTTGGTTTTGGCTTCTTACAATACCGGTCCGGGTAATGTGGCTAAAGCTATCCGACGCTCAGGAGGAAAACAAAACTACTGGAATATTCGCCCGTATTTACACAAAGAAACACAAGGGTATGTACCGGCATTTTTGGCTACCATGTATATTTTCGAATACCACAAAGAGCACGGTATCAAACCGGACAGAGCGATTGCCAATCACTTTGCCACCGATACGGTGATGGTAAAACGTTCCATGACGTTCAAACAATTGGCCGATTTATTGGATGTTTCGGTAGCCGAATTACAATTTTTGAACCCAACTTACAAACGAGAAGAGATTCCATACATTTCCGGTCAGCAACATTTTTTGAGATTGCCGGTAGATAAGATTGCTTTATTTACTTCGAATGAAGATAAAATTTACGCTTATGCGGAGTACGAATCGAGCCAAAGAGAAAAGCCATACCAAGGCATGTTGGCTTCTCGCGATTCATTGTCAACTTCCAAGGTAAAGTATCATAAAGTAAGGCGCGGTGACAGCTTAAGTGAAATTTCAGATCGATATGGCGTAACGATGTCCGAATTAAAAAAATGGAACCGTCTGCGCAGCAACAAAGCGCCATTGGGTCGAAATCTGAAAATTTATACCCGAGAAAGCATTGCCTCTAACGAGAGAAAATCCACTAAGGCCGATACCGCTGCGGTGAATCATTCGTCCGACGTGGCTTCGAATTCCGGTAAGATTTTCAAAGAAGAAAAGGTAATCAGCTACAAAGACGTTGTGAAATATCACAAAGTCAAAAAAGGCGACAACTTGGGCGAGATTTCAGATAAATACGGTGTAACCGTAGCCGAATTGAAAAAATGGAATAAACTAAAAAGTAACAATATTGCTTTGGGGGCCAACTTAAAAGTGATTAAAAACGAAAGAGTGGTTACAACAGTTAGAAAAGAAGTGAAAAGCGACAAACCGCTTGCTGAAACTAAAGTGGAAACAGCCGTGGCTTCCAACGATAACGATACCCAAAATAACCATGAAGCTTCTGACTACTACGAAGTACAAAAGGGAGACAACTTATTCAGCATCGCCAAAAAATTTAATGTAAGTTTAGAAGACTTAAAAAAATGGAATAATCTCGATGATTTAAACGTTCAATTAGGTTCTAAATTAGCTTTGGTGGATAAGGAAGCCAACACTCAGGAAGAAGCTCCGGTTACCGAAACCAAAATAGTAGAGCACAAAGTTAAAAAAGGCGAATACTTAGGAACCATTGCCAAAAAATACAATGTGACCATAGCCGAAATTAAAGAGTGGAATAATTTGGAGGACAACAATGTTCGTTTGGGCGAAACCTTAATTGTTTCCAAAAAAGAAGTGGCCGTTACCGAAACCAAGTCTTCTAAAAAAGAAAGTATTGCCGCTAACGACCGAAACAACGTGAAATTATACTATGTTAAAAAAGGCGATTCGTTATTCAGCATTGCAAAAAAATATCCGGGTGTGACCATTTCCGATATCAAAAAATGGAACGGCATTAAAAACGAGAGTTTGAAACCGGGGATGAAGTTGAAAATTAACAACGGTTAATCCGAAAATCTTCTCTAAATTTGGGTTTTATTTCGATCATGAATAAAACCCTTTTTTTATGGCTTTTTGTCACGTTTTTAGTGAGTTCTTGTTCGTTTAAAAAGGACAAGCTTACCGACGATTCTACAGCCGCCATCAATACCATTGCGGTGATTATAGATGATCAATTGTGGAACAGCGAGGTAGGCGACAGTATTCGAAATAAACTGGCCTCGCCGGTTTTGGGTTTGCCTCAGGAAGAACCGCTGTTTACCATCAATCAATATCCGGTGAAACTTTTTGAAGGGTTTTCCACCGATACCAGAAACATCATCATTGTCAAAAAGGAGAATGAAACCAAGTTTGAAATCAAAGAGAACGAATTCGCTTTGCCACAAAACACCATTCATATTTCGGGGAAAACAGTAGCCGAAATTCTCGAGATTCTAGAAGAAAACGCGCCACGGATTATTCAAAAAATGCGCGCGGTCGAAATCGCGCAAAACCAAAAAATCTTTCGTGACTCTTTGTTGAATACCCAAAAAATCCAAAAAAAGTTCAACATCGACATACTGGTGCCTTCGAAGTACGAATACGTGATGCGACGCAAAAATTTCATTTGGCTTAAAAGCGAAATTACCAGCGGCAACACCAGTTTAATTATCT
Source organism: Flavobacterium sedimenticola (assembly GCF_030053345.1). GTDB lineage: Bacteria > Bacteroidota > Bacteroidia > Flavobacteriales > Flavobacteriaceae > Flavobacterium > Flavobacterium sedimenticola. The sequence continues at coordinate 337,864 of NZ_JASGBP010000001.1, read as the reverse complement.
ACCAAGTTCCGTACAGCGCCATACACAATGGGAGTGCCGTAAGTGATATCGTGAGAACGCGCGATTCTATCGGCAGAAAATTTATTCACGGATCGGTTTACGGTACCAAAATGGTTACAGAAGAAGCCTATTCGCCGTATTTTTCCAAAACCATGTTGGCCGGGCGAAAAGCTTTTGAAACCAAAGGAACCTGGCAAATGAAAAACGATTTCATGTCGGGTCCGTTTATCAATTACGCCATTTTCGACAAAGCCAATAAGAGAATACTGGTACTCGAAGGATTTTGTTACGCGCCTTCAAAGGAGAAGCGCGATTTAATGTTTGAATTGGAATCGATGATTAAATCCATTCAATTTAAAAAATAGCCTATGAATTTAGAATGGAAAATAAAGCGATTTGAGGCACTTTCGACCCAAGAGCTATACGAAATACTACAGCTGCGAAGCGAAGTCTTTGTCGTGGAGCAAAATTGCGTGTATCAGGATATCGACGGCAAAGATCAAAAAGCCCTTCACGTAATCGGAGAAGACAACGGAACCATCGTGGCGTATGCCCGGTTGTTTAAACCCCATGATTATTTCAACGAAGCCTCCATCGGCCGGGTCGTGGTCAAAGAAAGTTATCGGGATAAAAAATTAGGACATGTCTTGATGCGCGAGGCCATTCAGGTGATTAAATCGCATTTTGATCAAAGAAAAATCACCATATCGGCGCAATTGTATCTGAAGCGATTTTATGAAAGCCACGGATTCATCCAAATTAGCGAAACGTATCTCGAAGACGATATTCCGCACATCCGCATGAAAAAAGACTGATTACACTTTGGAAATCACCAATTCTACCCTACGGTCGTATTCGGCACCTTTGCCCAGAGGAACCGTATTGCCGTAGCCTTTAAACGTCATTCGTTCTTTAGCGATTTTTTTCCAAATGAGGTATTTGTATACGGCTTGCGCTCGGTTGGTAGACAATTGTCTTTTTTTGGTGTCCATATCAATGGCCTCTTTTTGAAATGGCGGGGTACAACACACATGGCCTTGAATCTCAAAATTCAGGTTTTTATACTTGTGCAACAGTTTGGCCAGTTTGTCTAATTCGGTTTTGGTTTTGAACGTCAGTTTACTGCTGCCGCGCTCAAAAAGCACATTATCGAGATAAATGTGATCGCCTACGATGTGTTTCTTTTGAATGGAATTGTAATACCCCGGAATCTCAATTTTGGGCAACGGTTTCAAATTGAGTACTACGTCTACACGTCGGTTTTTAGAACGCTTTTCGGGTAAATTTTCAACAATATCATCATCAATCAAAATTCTTCCTTTTCCTTCAATGGTGACAATAACTTTGCTTGTGATACCGCTTTCGATAAATTTATTCTGAATGGCTGTGGCTCTTTTCGTCGAAAGTTTGTAGTTGTACGCTTCCTTCCCCACATCATCGGTATATCCGAAAATTTGAATCGATTCGATTCGGGTCGAATCGGTTTTTTTGATAAAATCAACCACATCTTTCGCTTGCGCTTCGGTTAGGGTATATTTATCAAATTCGAAGTACACCGAGTGAACCACTTCTTCTTGTGCGTGCATCCATCCGATGATTAAAAAAGGCAGGTATTTTAGAAACTTCATATTAAATTTTTAGAATTTTTTGGTATTCGGTCGTATTGTTAAGGACTTCCACGGCTCTTTTAATCTCAAGGTTGTTTTTGGTGTAATACTGATACAAGCCTTCTTTGTATTGATAGCGCTTGATGATTTCGTCTAAAATCAAATTTTTGATTTCTTTTTGATTTTTATCAATCAAAATCTCTTCGCTTTTTTGAACGGCAGCCATTAACTGTTGGTATTCTCCGGAAATGGCACTATCTACATTTTCTTTTTTGGCTTTTTCTAAGGTGTTTTTGAGCGCCAGCTCGGTTTCGGTGTTGAACTCAATTTTCTCCCGTTTTAAAAAGGCTTTAAAATCGGCAAAATCAGCATCGGTTAGCGTTGGAATTTTATCGCCTAAATTCGGGTTTTTGTAATAGTAGTAGGTCACGTATCTGAAAATCCCGTCATTCTTTTGTAGCGCTTCGGCTATGGTACTGGTTTTGGTTTCTTCAATTTCTACATCGGGCAGAATGCCGCCGCCGTCAAAAACAGGACGTCCCTTTTTGGTTTTAAAAGCGTTATAGTTTTTCTCTTCAGTACGTGTGGCCTTTCCGTTTTTATCTTTTTTGTTGTAATTCAATGCCTGAATACAACGTCCGGATGGCGTGTAATAGCGCGATATGGTCACTTTTACCTGAGTGCCGTAAGTCATGTCGATCGGGCGTTGTACCAATCCTTTCCCGAAACTGCGACTGCCTACAATAACGGCGCGATCCAAATCTTGCAAAGCGCCTGAGACAATTTCAGAGGCCGAAGCACTTTTTCCGTCTACAATCACCACCAACGGGATTTCGGTATCAATCGGTTCTCGGGTGGTTTTATAGGTGTTGTTGTATTTTTCGTTTTTCGATTTGGTGGTCACTATGATTTCCCCTTTCGGAACAAATAAATTACAAATGTTCACGGCTTCATTTAACAAACCGCCCGGATTGCCGCGAAGATCGAGAACAATTTGTGTGGCGCCGTCGGCTTTGAGTTTTTCTAAGGCTTCTCGGGTTTCGGAAGATGCTTTTTTGTTAAACTGCGTCAACACGATATACCCGGTCTTGTTGTCAATTTTCCCAAAAAACGGCACCGCTTTCACGTCTACTTCGTCCAGAATCAATTGGGTGTTCATGGGTTTCCCTTGACGCAGGTATTTGATGTCGATTTTGGTGTTTTTAGCACCTTTTAACAGCTGCGAGGCATCATCTTTAAAATCGGACAAAAGCACATCGCCAATCTGAATAATTTCATCGCCGGCCTTGAGTCCGGCCTTATCCGCCGGAAAACCTTTGTAGGGCTCTTTGATGATTAATTTATCTTCCTTACGGGTAATCATCGCGCCAATTCCGGTGTATTCCCCGGTGTTGTTTATTTTAAACTTGATGACATCCTGCTCATTAAAATAATTGGTATACGGATCCAAATCGGTCAACATACTTTTGATGGCTTTATCCATCATTTCCGAGGGATTGGTTTCATCAACATAGTTTTGATTGACGGTTTTGAATAAGGTAGTGAAGATTTCAATTTGTTTTGAAATCTCGAAAAAGTCATCTTTGAAACTTACTCCGATAAAGAGAAACACACTCAGTACCGCGGTGATGACATATCGTTTTTTAAATCGTGACAGCATTTTTATTTATTTTTTCTTTTCCAACGTTTTCTGATCCAGAAAATCAGAACAACTAAAGTAATCATTACGGGCCAATTTTCGATAATTGCGATGAAGAAATTTGAAATTCCGTTAAATCCTTCTATCAAGGCGTTACCGATTCGTCCGCCATACGAAACCGTGGCTTTTCGTCCGGCAGCAACCGGTTTGTAAAATTGAATATCCAGCGTACTCATTGCCACTCTGTTTTGAAGATAGCGAAGGCGCCCTTCTTTGGCTTCGATTTCTTCTCGAATTTCCGAAAGTTGTCCCTCAATTTCGAGCATTTCCGAAACCTTATTGGCTTTTTTCAACAATTCCAAATAGCGTTGCTCCAGCGCTTTTTTGGTTTTTATCCGAGAAGCCACATCGATGTATTCTTCGGTAACATCTTCTGAGGTAATTTCTTTTTGATCGAAGTATTTTACGCCTTTCGAAATATCGGCAATAAAAGCATCAAAATACTGATTCGGGATTCTGACATTGAGGTTCCGACTCAACTCGTAATCGTTATTTTGTTGCGAATCGTTTTTGATGATTGCTTGGTATTTTTGGACAGCTGCTTTGATTTGAACGTAACTTTCGTCTAAATCATCGGTTTGAAAACGCAATCGCCCTGATTTGATGATTTTGGTTTCGCTACTTTCCGGTTTAGGAGGCGTTTCAACAAGCATGGCCATATCTTCTTTTCGGTCATAGTTGTTGGCGTCATCGTAGACTTCCGCTGCCGCTACAGCAGTGGTGTCGGCCGCTGCGTCCACATAGGAGACGCTTTTGGCCGGTGAACCGGCTTCTTCTTTACAGGAAGAAAAAAACAAAATCAATACAGCAAAAAACAGGGTTAGCGCTTTCATAATAAAGAGTTTAGAATAGTAAACGCAGATAACCGCTCATTTATTGTGTAGTAAAAGGGATAAGACTAAGGGTTTTCCTGACGGATAGTTTTGCCGAATTTCTCAAAAAGTTGTTTTGTTTTTTCTTCGACTTCCTGATACGACAGCCTGTCGGCGGTTTGGTATAAAAACATGAAGCAGTATTTTTGATCCAAATGCGCCAAAAGTTGCGACTTGTTCAAACGATAACATTCGCGTAAAACGCGTTTGTAATAGTTGCGATCGACGGCTTTTTTAAAATGTTTTTTGGAGACCGAAACGCCCATTTTCAGCGGCACGTCATCTTCGAAATCATGGGCGATGTATACCAATCGCAACGGGTATTTTCCCACCGATTTACCTTCTGTAAACAACAAATCGATGATTTTTTTACTCTTGAGTTTTTCCGCTGCAGGATAGGATTGATTCATTATCCTCAATTGACATTGTAGATATTATACACAAATTTGACCTCGTTGTAGTTGATGTAAATTTGCATGCGGTTGTTTTCTTTTTTCTTGGTGATGATGAAAATGTTGCACTTCGAAAACTTGTTATCCATACATTCAAACGGCACGATATTGACCTCTTCGTTGTCTTCAATTTCTCCGTAACTCAAAATTTTAAACGATTGCACTTCGGCCGAATTGATGACGATTAAATCCTTTTTGGCATCGAGTGTAATCAATACATTCGCATTAACAAAATCAGACCATTCGTTCCAGGAACCGTCACTCTTTTTATCGGTAAAACTCACACTGCTGCTTTTAAAGCGAATGGGTTGTGACGAGGCTTTTTGAAAACCGAAATTCAGAGCAATCAGAAGAAATAGAAAGCGTAGTTTTCTCATGGTAAAAAATATTTGTGGTAAAGCTACAAATTCTATTCCATAAAAAAAGCGAACGGTACCGTTCGCTTTTTGTGTTACCGGGTTTCAAAAACATTGTTGTTTCTTTTCACATCGGCCATGAGTCCGCTAGGATCCAACGTTATTTTTTTGATGCTGTTTTTCGGTTTGTTAACCGAAAACTGATACGTTGGAAATGCCCAAGCCCAATCGGACAAAACCGTGCGTTTGAGTGTCGGATTCGGATTTTCCTTTTCAAAATGCATCATGCGCAACGGAACGTAAAAGCTTTCTTTACTGCCATCGGTATATTCTACTAAAACATCCATCGGCATCGGCATTCTCCCGATTCGTTCCAAAGTAATGTTGGTGGTGTTTTCGGTACCATTTACTTCTTTAATACCGTAATCAATGGTGTTGGTGGTTTGTGTCCAATCGGTAAGATACCAATCCAGTTGCGCACCTGAAACTCTTTCGGCGGTACGCTTGATGTCGTTAGGCGTGGGATGTTTGAATTTGAAATCACTATAGTAGCGTTTCAGGGTTTTAGTCACGTTGTCTTTCCCAATAAGATATATCAGTTGCGCTAAAAAAACTTCGCCTTTACTGTACGATGCGATGCTGTAGGAACGATTCAAATCGTAGCGGTCGCCATGGGTAGAAAGAGGTTGCTCTTTGCCCGAATTTGCCAAATCGATATAACTTTTGTAGGCACCCGCAAAAGGATTGTCGGCTTTTTTCTCGGCCAATTCATTCATCACATCATCTTCAATAAAGGAAGTAAAACCTTCGTCCATCCAAGGATGTTTACTTTCGTTGGAAGCCAATACCTGTTGAAACCACGAATGTCCGAATTCATGAGCAATCAAGCCTACAAAGCCATTGAGTTTTCCTTCGCCCAAAACCAAAGTACACATGGCGTATTCCATACCGCCATCGCCACCCTGAATAACCGAATACTGCTCATACGGATATTTTCCTACTGTGGTATTGTAATATTTTAGAATTTGAGCCGTAAGCGGCTGGGCTTTTTTCCAGGTGTCAATAATGTCCGGATTGTTTTTGTATAAAAAATGGAGCGTTACGCCTTGGTCGGTTTCCAGTTTGTCGTGTATGTAATTTTTATCGGCAGCCCAAGTAAAGTCGTGCACATTCGGCGCCCAAAAATGCCAGGTCAATGTTTTTTGTTTTTTAGGAATAACCACCGTTATGCCGTTGTCTTGGTAATTGTACCCGATTTCGTTTTTATTTTGCAAATAGCCGGTTCCGCCCAAAATATAATTTTTATCGATGGTAATTTTGACATCGAAATTGCCCCAAACACCATGAAATTCACGCGCGATGTATGGGTCGGCATGCCATCCTTCAAAATCAAATTCGGCTATTTTGGGATACCATTGTGCCATAGAAAGTTCAACGCCTTCTTTGTTATTGCGTCCGGAGCGACGAATTTGAACCGGAACTTGACCTTCAAAATCTAACGTTAACAAAGTAGATTTTCCAGGGAGTAAGGGTTGCACCAAATCAACTTCCATAACCGTTCCGGCTACTTTGGTTTGTGTAAGAACACCGTCTTGCTTGCAATTGGACACGTTTAAATATCCTATTTCATTGGGTTTGAGTTTGGCAATGCGACTCTCGTTGATTTCCTTGTTATCGGCACTTTTGGTTTTGATACACATGCGCGCATCCGGATCGGCAATCGCCTTAATTCGGGCATCCATTTCGCTACCGGGTTGAAAAGCATTGTTGTACAAATGGTAGTATACTTTTCGCAAGGTATCGGGCGAGTTATTCGTGTACACCAATTCTTGTTTGCCTTTGTATTGGTAATTCTTGACGTCCATTACAACGTCCATTTTGTAATCTGCTTTTTGTTGCCAATAACTTGTGGATTGCGACAAACCAATGGCTGAAAAAGCGAAAGTCGAGATAAGAAGAGCTGTTTTTTTCATTTTCCAAAAATAAAAAAAGGAAGGTTAACCTTCCTTTTGAAGCGATTATAATTTAGGCTCCTTTGTCATGGTCGCCGACAAGGTCTCGGCCATTTTTAGAGCGTTGTAGGCATTAACTATTTTACCCGAAACAGAGGCTTTTGAAAAAGGACGTTTTTCACCTTTTTCACCTAAATTGACCTCAAAATCCATCGGCGTACCCGATTGCATGATGATTTGCTTTACTTGAGCGGCTTTTAAATTAGGATAATACGAGCGAATTAACGCGGCAACACCGGCCACATTGGGTGAAGCCATCGAAGTACCCTGCTGGAATTTTTCTTTGTGATGGTCTACCGTGGCATAAATGCGTACGCCGGGCGCAAATACATCAACATTATCTGTCCCGTAATTTGAAAAAGAAGCGACCATTTTTTCGCCGTAATTGTAGTTAATGGCGCCTACTTTAATCACGTTGTTGACCAATTCGTTTTTTTTGTCGGCGGTATCTTCGGGATAATTGGGTTCCACATCAACATCTTTTCCATCATTTCCGGCCGCTAAAACAATAAGCACATCTTTACTTTCGGCATACTTCATGGCCTCCCAAACCCATTCTTTATGCGGCGAATAATCTTTACCGAAACTTCCATTGATGACTTTGGCACCGTTGTCTACCGCATAGCGAATGGCCAGCGCAATGTCTTTGTCGTATTCGTCTCCATTAGGGACTGCTCTGACCGGCATGATTTCGACGTTCACTGCGATACCATCACCGCCGATACCGTTGTTGCGAACTTGGGCAATGATACCCGAGACATGTGTCCCGTGAGGAGAATCTTTGCGTTCTTTAGAGTAGACGATATTGTTGCCGTATTTTTTGTCCTTGATGTCTTCAACATTATCACCTACTATTTTTCTGCCGTCAAATTCTTTGTTTAAATTATAGTTCAATTTGCCGTAGACATAATCTTTAAATTCTTCTAAATCATCACGGAAATCTTTACCCCTGTCTTCGGCATAAGCCAGCATGATTTTTTTACTTTTAAACAGGTCGAATTTAACCGACGATATATTGTTTAAGTCTTCAACCGTATAATCGTCTTTTTTCAGGTGTTCACGAATCACTTTATCGGTATTAGCCAATAAATCAACCGTTTCTTTGTATGGGAAAACCTCTTGGTACTCAGCTTCATATTCTTTTTGTGCTTTTTTGTACATCTCGGTTCCGTCATCTCCTTTTCTGAGGTAGCGCACCAACTCTAACGTTTCATTGTTGGAATCTCCCAAAAAATTCCATCCGTGCACATCGTCAACATAACCGTTTTTATCATCGTCTTTCTTGTTGTTCGGAATTTCTTTTTTGTTGGTCCAAATAATGGGTTTCAAATCGGGATGACTAATATCAACTCCCGAGTCGATGACACCCACTACGATTTTGGCTCCTTTTTTGTCTTTTAGAAGCTCGGTATAGGCCTTATCTACACTCATTCCCGGAATCGAATCTCTCTCTAAATCGAGATGACTCCAACGCTTTTCCTGTTCTTCCGTAAGCGGTGCTTTTTTAGTTAACTGCACTTGAGAGGTCTGCGCCCAGACGCCCAATGATAGCAGTAACAGCGCATAAGAAAACAACTTCTTCATAGTAATTTGAATTTAGTAAGTGTGTAAAAATAAAGTCTTTTGTAAAAAAGGCTCTCAGGATTAACAATATTTTAGGCATCATTATAAAAAACTTCGGAAAAGGAATCTTTCCGAAGTTTTAAAGTTTGTTACGAAACAAGGAACTAACCGTTTCCGTTTCCGGCTCTTTGTTTGATGTCTTCCGCACCTCCGGTTCGCCGAGGTTGCGAATTTCCGTTTCCGAAATTATAGGTAAAAGTCAGCATGACATTTCTGGAATCGCGAGAAACCGCAAACCTTTCGGTGTAATTGGTGAAAGTGTTGGAAGCCCTGATGTTATTGGTGAAAAATAAGTCGTTAACCGCTAAACGTAAAGTGGCTTTTTCAAATTTTTTCTGTACACCCAAGTTCAAAAACCAAACCGGTTTTAAATCCAAGAAAGCATAAATCTGACTGCTTCTGTAATTGGCAGAGAGTTCGCCCGAAAACCCGTTTCCGAATTTGAAATTATTGGTCGTGTTGAAATCGTAGGCAAAGTTGCTTTGGCTGTTTAGCGCCGTTCCGGATACATTTCCGGAGAAAGAATTCAAGTTAAAATTCAAGGTGTTATTGTTGGTCCACCATTTGGTGATTTCAAATGGAATAATCGTGTTCAAACCCCAAGTAGTCACGGTATTCAAATTTTTATTGGTTTGTACCGTGGCTTGGTTGTTATCTTCGGAAGGCATAATAACCTGGGTGATATTGTTGGTCGTTTGTGAATAGCTTAGGGTGGTGTATATCTTTTTGTTAAGTACGTGCGTCAACTCGAACGAATTTGTGGTTTGCGGACTCAAATACGGATTTCCCTCTTCGTACGTTGTCGGATCCAAGAAGAATTTAAACGGATTCAATTGGTCGTAACTCGGCCGGGTAATTCGTCGGCTGTAATTGAATTCCAGGCTATGGTTTTCGCTGACGGTGTAACCCACAAAGGCACTTGGAAAAAGTTGGGTATAACTGTTTTTAAAAGATTGATCGCCTACGCGCTGTTCACCGTCGATGTTGGTGTTTTCAATACGCAATCCCAAATTGGTTTTCCATTTCCCAAACTCTTTGGAAGCAATTAAATAGGCTGCATTGATGTTTTCTTTGTAGATGAAATGATTGCTTTTTGTTTCATCCAACACCGGACTGCCCGAACTCCAGTCGTAAAACGTAAGTTCGTTATCCGATTTGACATAAGTCGATTTTAATCCGGATTCCAGTTTCACTTTGTTTCTAAAAGTAGTCGTGAAATCGGTTTTAAGCCCGATTACATTCAACTCGCCTTTGATGTTTCCTTCTAAGATATATGGATTTTGGAATTCTACACCGTCTAAATCATAGTAGCGCGTGGTGAAATCTTGGTCGTTTCGGTTCCCGTAATTGGCCCAGTCGAAATCGGTGTTGAGTTCGGTACCAAGAGAGTCGATTTTGACTTTATGGTTCAAATTGACGGCATAATTTTCCCATTGATTGTTGGCTTTGTTTTTGGTTTCAAAGCTCGATACCAAAGAGTTGGTGTTGTCGTACACATCCGACACATTGCTACCCGTTGGATTAAATTTGTTGTTCACCACGTTGGCCAAAAGACTAAAAGAGTGTTTTTCATTGGCTAAATAGTCAATCCCGAATCGTCCGGTATGGTTTTTCAATTGCATTTTTAAAAAATTAGTTTGATCGTAGGCACCCGTGAATACGTTGTCTTCGTAAAATTTGCGGTCCAATTTCAAATCGTTAAAACCCTCGCGATATGCAAAGCCGTAGTTCCCGAAAACATTCCATTTTTCCGTACGATGGTTTAGGGAAACATTGTTGCCGTTTTTGAAATACCTGCCCGAGCCGTTGGATAGTGAAATGCTGCCGTTAGTGCCTTTTCGTTTGCTTTTTTTCATCTTGATGTTGATGATGGCTGTTCCGGCTGCATCGTATTTTGAGCCCGGATTGGTAATGAATTCAATTTTATCAATGCTTTCTGCCGGAATGCCTCGAAGGTAATCGGCTAAGTTGGAGCCCGACATTTGCGTAGGCTTTCCGTCAATTTGAATTTGTATGCCCGATTTACCTCTCAGGCTAATGTTGTCGTTGTTGTCGATGGCTACACTGGGTGCTTTTTCCAAGAGTTCGAAGGCTGTGCTCCCCGAAGAACCAATGGAACTGTCCACATTCATAATCATTTTTCCGTCTTGTCGTTCGATGAATTTTTTCGCCTTGGTGATGACAACCTCTTTTAAGTTTTCGGAAGGATTAGCCAATTCAATTTCGGGAATGGCATAGTCCGAAGTCGCGTTGAATGAAGCGCTGTTGTGAAGGATTTTACCGTTTTCTTCAACGGTTACGTAATAGGTTCCCGGCGCAATATTTTCAAAAACAAATTTCCCCGTTTGTTCTGCAGCCTCGGTTTTGATTAACTGTTCGTTTTCTTTGGCATACAGATAAACCAAAAGGTTTTCCGGGGAAATGGTAGCCGTTTTTTTTAGTTGCCCTGTTATGGAGATTTTCTCGTTTTGAGCAAACGCCGATTGATAACCATTGAGCCAAAAAAGCCCAATGAAAATTAGGATTGATTTCATGTTACTGTTCGTTTTAATTGATGATTTGATTGATGATGATTTTAGCCTTAATGACTATGGGCAATTGTCGATGATTTTATTAAGTGTTTGATACATGTTTTGCAATTCCGATTCACTAACGCCTTTTAGAGCCACTTTTCGGTTTTGCTGAACCAAACTCTGCACACTTTGAATGATGTCTCTTCCGTTTTCAGTTACTTCTAAGCTGGTTTTTCTTCTGTCCGTTTCATGGGTGTTTCGCCTTAAATATCCGGATTGAACCAAAATTTCAATGATTCTGGTCACCGAAGCGTTGTCTTTAAATACAACGGCTGCTATTTCTTGTTGCGGCATTCCCGGATTTTCCAAAATAGCCTTAATCACCAACCACTGGTCTACTGATATTTTGTACCCTTGGGTTTTTAATTGTCTTTGTGCAAACATTCGGTAAGAGCGAATGGCTTTGTCTATTTTGTAAAAAATGATGTCGTCTAATTTCTCCATGTTTTAAATTCATTTCAGGACAAAAATATAAATGATTTATCAATATTTGACATATCAAATAAAAATTAACAAAAAATTAGCAGCTTTTCAACCAATTAGGGCACCAAAACAGCACTAAAATAGATTAAAAAAGATCTTCTGTTTTAAAAATCTCTTTCAATCGAACTCCTTTTTCGGTGTTCTCCACTGTTACAATTGGGTTGTGCGCATCGTGCTCTAACCACAAATAATAATTATTAGCGGCTGCGGCATTTAAAAACGTTGCTTTTTCGGACATGGTCAATAATGGTCGAGTATCATAACCCATTACATAAGGTAAGGGTAAATGTCCGGCAGTCGGAATTAAATCGGCGCAAAAAACGATAGTTTTGTCTTGGTACTGTATGTGAGGAATCATCATTTTTTCGGTATGACCGTCAACATAAAAAATGCCAAAACCTAATTCTTCCGAAATCCCGAAATCGCCTTCGGGTCTTTTGATAAAATGCAATTGTCCGCTTTCCTGCATCGGCAGGATATTTTCGGTAAGAAAAGAGGCTTTCTCACGCACATTGGGTTTAGTAGCCCATTCCCAGTGGTTGTCGTTGGTCCAAAATTTGGCATTTTTAAATGCCACTTCGTAACCGGTTTTGGCTGCATTCCAATTCACGCTGCCACCACAATGGTCAAAGTGCAAATGCGTCATAAACACATCGGTCACATCGTCGCGATGAAAACCGTATTTCGCCAAAGATCCGTCTAAAGTAAAGTCGCCCCAAAGTGAATAATAACCAAAGAATTTTTCCGACTGTTTGTTGCCCATGCCGGTGTCAATTAAAATCAATCGGTTGCCGTCTTGAATCAGCATACATCGAGCCGCAATATCTATCAAATTATTGGCGTCTGCCGGATTAGTTTTGTTCCAGATGGTTTTAGGGACAACGCCAAACATGGCCCCGCCATCTAACTTAAAATTTCCGGCTTCAATGGGGTAAATCTTCATTTTGAATGTTTTTCACAAAAATACAGAATAAAAAATCATTTTTTTCTATCAAAAGATTAGTTATAAAAATGTTACTATAGTAGCTAAAACGGATAATTGTCTTAAATTTGCACATTAATTTAGACAAAATCAAAATAAGTCATGATAAAGGTTTCAGACACAGCGAGTAAAAAAATCGTTGAAATGATGAAAGAAGACGGCTTTGATGCAGCCAAAGATTACGTTCGTGTGGGCGTTAAAAGTGGTGGTTGCTCCGGATTGTCGTATGAGTTAAAGTTTGACAAAGCAATAGGTGAAAACGACAAGGTTTTTGAAGATAATGATGTCAAAATAGCCGTAGAAAAAAAATCATTCCTTTATTTGGCCGGAACCATTTTAGAATATTCCGGTGGTTTAAACGGAAAAGGATTTGTGTTTAACAATCCTAATGCATCAAGAACCTGCGGATGCGGGGAATCATTTTCTCTTTAGAAAAAAGTATGGCAAAGTATACAGAAGACGACTTAAAAGTCGAATTGGAAAATAAAGAATACGAGTACGGATTCTACACCGAATTAGAATCGGAGACGTTTCCTAATGGCCTTAACGAAGACATCGTCCGAGCGATTTCTCAAAAAAAAGAAGAGCCGCAATGGATGACCGATTGGCGTATTGAAGCCTTCAGAGCTTGGCAGGAAATGACCGAACCGGAATGGGCGAATGTGCATTACGAAAAACCCGATTTCCAAGCGATTTCCTATTATTCGGCTCCCAAAAAAGCCGACCCGAATAAAACCTTAGACGATGTGGATCCGGAACTTTTGGCGATGTACAAAAAATTAGGAATCTCCATTGATGAGCAAAAGAAAATGAACAACATCGCCATGGATATCGTGGTCGATTCGGTTTCGGTAGCGACCACTTTTAAAAAGACCTTGGCCGAAAAAGGTATCATTTTTATGAGTATTTCGGAAGCCATCAAAGAACATCCCGAATTGGTTCGAAAATATTTGGGTACTGTAGTACCTCAAAAAGACAATTTTTATGCGGCACTGAATTCGGCGGTTTTCTCAGACGGTAGTTTTTGCTACATTCCGAAAGGCGTTCGTTGCCCAATGGAATTATCCACCTATTTCCGCATCAATCAAGCCGGAACCGGGCAGTTCGAAAGAACCTTGGTGATTGCTGATGAAGGCAGTTATGTTTCGTATTTGGAAGGCTGTACGGCACCAAGTCGCGATGAAAACCAATTGCATGCTGCGGTGGTAGAATTGATCGCGTTAGACAACGCCGAAATCAAATACTCTACCGTTCAAAACTGGTATCCCGGAAACAAAGAAGGCAAAGGCGGTGTTTTCAATTTTGTAACCAAAAGAGGGTTGTGCGAGAAAAACGCCAAAATCTCCTGGACACAAGTAGAAACCGGTTCTGCTGTAACTTGGAAATATCCTTCTTGCGTCTTAAAAGGCGATAATTCGATTGGTGAGTTTTACTCGATTGCCGTAACCAATAATTTCCAACAAGCCGATACCGGAACTAAAATGATCCATTTGGGTAAAAACACCAAATCGACCATCATCTCCAAAGGAATCTCAGCCGGAAAATCACAAAACAGTTACCGTGGTTTAGTACAAATTGGTGCTCGTGCCGAAAATGCTCGTAACTTCTCGCAATGCGACTCGTTGTTGATGGGGAACAATTGCGGTGCACACACGTTTCCCTATATTGAAAGTAAAAACGCCACGGCTAAAATCGAACACGAAGCGACCACCTCTAAAATTGGGGAAGACCAAGTGTTTTATTGCAACCAACGCGGAATTCCAACCGAAAAAGCCATCGCATTAATCGTGAACGGTTTCAGCAAAGATGTGTTGAACAAACTGCCGATGGAATTTGCCGTAGAGGCACAAAAACTATTGGAGATTTCATTAGAAGGTTCGGTGGGATAATCATTAATCAGCATAAAACACATTCAAAAATGTTAAGCATAAAAAATTTACACGCTTCTGTTGAAGACAAAGACATACTAAAAGGTATCAATTTAGAAATTAAAGCCGGAGAAGTACACGCCATTATGGGACCCAACGGTGCCGGGAAAAGTACGCTTTCATCTATTATCGCCGGAAACGAAAATTACGAAGTGTCCGAAGGCGAAATCCTATTGGAAGGGGAAGATATTTCCGAATTGGCGCCCGAAGAAAGAGCGCACAAAGGCGTTTTCTTGTCGTTCCAGTATCCGGTAGAAATTCCGGGTGTTTCGGTGACTAATTTTATCAAAACAGCCATCAACGAAAAAAGAAAAGCCAACAATCAGGAAGAAATGCCGGCCAACGAAATGCTGAAACTCATCCGTGAAAAATCGGAATTGTTGGAAATGGACCGCAAGTTTTTATCGCGTTCGCTAAACGAAGGTTTCTCAGGCGGTGAAAAGAAGCGTAACGAAATTTTTCAAATGGCCATGTTAGAGCCGAAATTGGCGATTCTTGATGAAACGGATTCCGGTTTGGATATCGACGCCTTGCGTATTGTAGCTAACGGGGTTAACAAACTGAAAAACGAAAGCAACGCGGTATTAGTCATCACGCATTACCAACGTTTGCTGGACTATATCGTGCCCGATTATGTTCACGTTTTAATGGACGGCAAAATTGTAAAAACAGGTGGTGCCGATTTAGCATTAAAGTTAGAGGAAAAGGGATACGATTGGATCAAACAAGAGCAAGAAGCATAAAATTAGTTGGCAGTAGCAGTGTTCAGTTTGCAAAAACGTACAACCTGGAACTTACAACTTACAACTAAAATAAAATGGAATTAAAAGAAAAACTCATCTCGTCGTTCATGGCTTTCGAAGAACAAATTGATGTTCATTCGGACTTACATG
Organism: Flavobacterium sedimenticola; assembly: GCF_030053345.1. Classification (GTDB taxonomy): domain Bacteria; phylum Bacteroidota; class Bacteroidia; order Flavobacteriales; family Flavobacteriaceae; genus Flavobacterium; species Flavobacterium sedimenticola. The sequence continues at coordinate 322,384 of NZ_JASGBP010000001.1, read as the reverse complement.
ATGTGCGAACAGCGGCCATAAAAAACTTTGAAGACAAAGGCTTTCCGACCAAGAAAGAAGAAGCTTGGAAATATACTTCCCTGAATGCGATTCTGAAAAATGATTATTCGGTATTTCCGAAACACGAAAATGCGGTTGAGTTTGCAGATGTGAAGAAATACTTCATGCACGAAATCGATACGCACAAAGTGATTTTTGTGGACGGTAAATTCGCCTCTTTTTTATCCAATACGACTCACGATGGTTTGGATGTTTGTTTGATGTCTTCTGCGCTGAACAAACCCAAATACAAAATGGTTATCGATGAGTATTTCAACAAAATAGCCAGTAAAGAGGAAAGCTTAACCAGCTTGAATACGGCTTTTGCCAACGAAGGAGCGTATATTAACATTCCGAAAAGCAAAGTAGTCGAGAAACCCATTGAAATCATTTATTTTTCTACCGGAAAAGAAAATGCGTTGATGGTACAACCGCGCAATTTGGTGATTGTAGGTGAAAATGCCCATGTGCAAATCATTGAAAGACACCAAAGTCTGAATGAAAATCCGGTATTAACCAATTCGGTTACTGAGATTTTTGCCCAAAAGCGCGCTATCGTGGACTACTATAAAGTTCAAAACGATTTGCCATCGGCGAACCTGATTGACAACACCTATATTTCACAAAAGCAGGAAAGTCGTGTTTCGGTGCATACGTTTTCATTTGGTGGCAACATCACAAGAAACAACTTGAATTTCTACCATTTCGGAGAACGCATCGATTCGACTTTAAAAGGAATTACCATCATCGGCGATAAGCAACATGTAGATCATTACACGTTGGTGCATCATGCAACGCCGAATTGCGAAAGCCATCAAAACTACAAAACCATTTTGGCCGACAGTGCGACGGGTGTTTTCAACGGTAAAATTTATGTGGAAAAAGAAGCGCAAAAAACCGATGCTTTCCAACAAAACAACAATATTTTGCTGGGCGACAAAGCCACAATTAACGCCAAACCGCAATTGGAAATTTTTGCCGACGACGTAAAATGTTCTCACGGGTGTACCATCGGACAGTTGGATGAAACGGCCATGTTCTACATGCAACAACGCGGTATTCCGAAGAAGGAAGCCAAAGCACTACTGATGTACGCCTTCTCTAACGAAGTCATCGAGAGCATCAAAATACCGGAGTTAAAACAGCGCATCACCAAAATCATTGCCACGAAATTAGGCGTAAATTTAGGATTCAATTTATAAAAATCAAGAGCGAATGGTTCGGGCATTCTTGTTGCCCTTATTCCCGCTTTTCACTACAATAAAAAAGCTTCCCAATCAGGAAGCCTTTTTTATTTTCATTACAAATGCGAAGCATTCACCGAACTCCAATTACAAATAAAAGCAAAGTGAGGTAATCGGGGCTAAATAGTTATTTTTTTGTGTTTTTGTTGTCTTTCTCCAAACTCGCCACAATCTCTTTTAAAAACCCGTTAAAATCGAATGCCTCACTCAATCCCATGCGAACCACCACCAGATTATGGCTCGGGAAAATAGCGACCATTTGTCCCTGATATCCGCTGCAATAATACATGTCCCTCGTCACGTCGGGGAATTTCCCCCCGGCATTCAACCAAAAATGAGCACCATACCGTCCGTCAGACGTTTGGGTTGGCGTGGCCACATAACGGGCCCAACTCGGGTCAAAAAGCTGTTCGCCGTTCCAATTCCCCTGTCGCAAATACAGCAACCCGAATTTGGCCCAATCCCGTGCCGAAGCCCAGCCATAAGAGGAACCGACAAAATTTCCGGCCATATCTACTTCTACCAAAGCCGATGTCATCCCTAATTTGTCAAACAAACTGTTGTACCAAAAATTTAAATACTCCTGATGGGTTTTGAATTGTTGTCGCAAAATTCCCGAGAGTAAATTAGAGGTTCCCGAAGAATAATTCCAGCTTTGGTTCGGTTTGCCTACAAAGGGTTTGTTGATTTGCGATTGTGCCATGTTTTCTTCCAAAAAAAGCATTTTTGTCACATCGGAAATCTTGGTGTAATCTTCTTCCCATTCCAAACCCGAATTCATGTGCAGCAAGTCGTTTAGGGTAATTTTTTTCCGCGCATCATTTTGCCATTCGGCTATGGGTGCGGGTTTCATAATGTCGATTTTCCCTTGTTTTTGCAAAATGCCAAAGTAGGTTGCTGTGATGCTCTTGGTCATTGACCATCCCAATATCTTAGAAGTCGCCGAAAATCCCGGGGCGTATTTTTCGGCTACCAAACGATCTTTGTACAACACCACTACGGCGCGGGTTCGTTTATTTTTCTCTGAATTGTTATCAAATGCATTTTCAACCGCTTTTTGCAATCGAACAGCGTCTATTTCAGCAAAAGTAGTATCCACCGGATGAGCATTGCCTAACGGATACGGCAGTTTGTTCTCTATTACGTTGCGTTGCGGCACTTCGAAAGGCGCTTTCGTATCGAAAGTGTCGTTAATTAGCGTTGCGCCTAAGCCTTCTCTGTAAATAGCCTTTCGCTCTTTAATGCCAAATACGCTGGAAACAGCAAACTTTTCTTCTGAATTCACGGTATTATCCGCCATACGAACCATCGGAATGTCGTTATCGCCTTTTTCAATAACAGCCAACGAACGGTGATCAATAAACGTACCCGATGCCACACTTTTTGCCGAAAAACCGGTCAGCATGTCGAGTTGCGGGTAAATCTGAACGCGGAAATAAATTAGTGCAATCAACACCAGAACAGCTAAAACTTTAAGAAACTTTTTCATGAAGCATAATTTTGAAGCAATTTATAAAATTTGAATTACATAACTCATTTGAATTCATTTAAGTTCTAAGTTTTCTTAGCGCCTTACAAACTTCAAAATCCATCCGAAAACAAATCATAAATATTCGTGAATTCTTCCCTTTTTCCAGCTCAATTTTGCTACTTTTGTATTTAGAATTTTTCTAAATAATACCATGTTAGACATCCAAAAAATCAGAGCCGATTTCCCGATACTTTCTCAAAAAGTCAATGGCAAACCGCTCGTTTATTTTGATAATGGCGCTACCTCGCAAAAACCACAAGTCGTGATTGATGCCATCGCCCGATATTACCAAGAAATCAACGCCAATATTCATCGCGGCGTACATACATTGAGTCAGTTAGCGACCGATGCGTACGAAGCGTCTCGTCATACCATACAACATCACATCAACGCCAAAAACGCCTATGAAGTCATTTTTACTTCAGGGACCACGCATGGCATCAATGCAGTGGCAAACGGTTTTGCGGCGTTACTCAAAGCGGGCGATGAAGTGTTGGTTTCGGCTTTAGAACACCACAGCAACATCGTGCCATGGCAAATGTTATGCGAAAGAACCGGGGCGGTCTTAAAAGTCATTCCCATGAACGACAAAGGCGAATTGATTCAGGCAGAATACGACAAGTTATTATCGCCCAAAACCAAAATCGTCACTGTGAACCATATTTCCAATGCCTTAGGAACCATCAATCCGGTTAAGGAAATGATTGCCAAAGCACACCAAGTGGGCGCTGCTGTTTTAATCGACGGTGCTCAGGCTACGCCGCATTTAAAGCCTGATGTTCAGGATTTGGATTGCGACTTCTACGTGTTTTCGGGTCACAAAATCTGTGGGCCAACCGGCATCGGAATTCTTTACGGCAAAGAAACATGGCTCCGAAAATTGCCACCCTATCAAGGCGGTGGCGAAATGATTGCCACGGTTACTTTTGAGAAAACTACCTATGCCGACTTGCCGCATAAATTTGAAGCCGGAACACCAAACATTGCCGGCGGAATTGTGCTAGGTACGGCTGTAGATTACTTGAACGAAGTGGGTTTCGATAACATTGCGAAATACGAACACGAATTATTGGAGTACGCCACCCAAAAATTACTCGAAATCGAAGGATTGCAAATTTTTGGTACGGCCGAAGCCAAAACTTCCGTAATTTCGTTTAACATCAACGGCATTCATCCGTACGACATTGGCACAATTATCGATAAGTTAGGCATAGCGGTGCGCACCGGACATCATTGCGCGCAGCCCATTATGGATTATTTCAATATACCGGGTACCATTAGAGCGAGTTTCGCTTTTTACAACACCAAAGAAGAAATAGACGTGATGGTCGAGGCCATTAAAAAAGCTAAAATGATGTTGAGCTAAAAAATTTTTAGGAGCTATTTCCCGCTTTCCGTAGTATCTTTTTTAGTTTGTTATACTGCTCCGAAACTTCGGGAGTCGAAGTAGAAACTAAAAAAGGATACGTACTCCAATCGGGGCTATTTCCTAAGGCAGTCGCAAAGCTCGTGTGATATTAAGAGGAGACTCGAGACCAAAGGTCGAACAGTATAAAATAAATGTCCCGTGGACATGCCGTAAAACAACAAGAATATGAAAACAATTTCAATGATTTTTTTAACCCTTTTCATGGCCAAGAGCTGTGATAATGCCACTCAAAACGACCTGAACAATGCGGTGATTCAATATGCGGCCGACACACGTGGCTATCATCTGAAAATCATCATTACCAATCAAACGGCCACGATTTCACAGGGCAGAAGCCCTGAAAATAAAGCCGAACAAATCAAAATTTCCGATGCCGATTGGAAAGTCTTGGTTAACGGGTTTACCGAAATCAATCTAGAGGAATTGCCGAATTTTAAAGACCCAACGCAAAAACGTTTTTACGATGGCGCCGCGGCCGCCAACCTCAAAGTACGCTATCAAGACAAGAACTATGAAAGCAAAGACTTTGACCACGGCTATCCGCCGGCCGAAATCGAAAAACTGGTAACCAAAATCGTTTCCTTAGCCAAAACAACAGAATGACCATACGAGAAATACAAGACGAAATCGTGGACGAGTTCTCCATGTTCGATGATTGGATGCAACGCTACGAATACATCATCGAACTCGGAAAATCGCTACCGCTTATAGACGAGCACTACAAAACCGAAGACAACATCATCAAAGGTTGTCAATCTAAAGTTTGGGTTCATGCCGAACAACAAGGCGACAAAGTCGTTTTCACGGCCGATAGTGATGCTATTTTAACCAAAGGTATTATCGCTATTTTAATACGGGTTTTTTCCAATCAAAAAGCCTCGGATATTTTAGACGCCAACACCGATTTTATAGACGAAATCGGACTCAAAGAACATTTATCACCAACCCGAGCCAACGGCTTGGTATCGATGATTAAAAAATTAAAAATGTACGCTTTGGCGTTCAAGGCAAAAAGTGAATGAAGCTAGTCATTAACATATGGTGTATTATAAGTTTTTGCAATGGTTTTTCGCAAGAACGCTTTCCGGCAGAACCACATAACTACAAAAAGATTCACTTTATATATGAGAAAAAATCAAACATATATTATGATGAAAAAGGTTTTTATGCCGATACAATGTTTTATAAAATTAAATTTCCAAATCTAAGTTTTAGAAAAACAACTCATCCCGCGGAACAGTACTTATGCGGTTTTGTTTTATTTACCGAATTGGATGCTGAATCAAAGGAAAAAATGCTAAGTATATTGTATCACAGTAATGAAAGCTATGTAGGAACCTATGATTTAGAAACAAATAAAACAATCATCAAAGCAGAAAGAAACGACTCTGAAATAAAATCGCTCTATGAAAAACTCTCCAAAGAAACATATGGAAGATTTCGATATACGATTTTTATTGACTACGAGAAGAAGACAAAAAAGACAAGTTATCCTGCCATAACACACAGAAAATCTTTTTCAGAAATTATAAAAAGTATTCAGTGGCTTAGCGACTTTGAAGGCAGTTTTAAAGAAGTCAGGAACGATGTCATTTTGACGAATTATGTGAATACAAATTCAAATCTTCCAAAAGTGATAACACTTGGGTATATTTTTGAAAACAATAATTTCGGAATAAATAAGGTTCGTACATTTTACGAAACAATTCAATTAAAATCAGTCTCATACGAGTAAAAGTAATAACCATGGAAGAATTTAAAGACGATATCAATTTAGGCGAAAATGTAGTGAAAGTGCTCAAAGGCATTTACGATCCGGAGATTCCGGTAGATATCTACGAACTAGGCTTAATCTACGATGTGATGATTAACGAAGACAACGAAGTCAAAGTCTTGATGACGTTAACGTCGCCCAACTGCCCGGTGGCCGAAACTTTACCGCGTGAGGTGGAAGAAAAAATCACTAAAATCGAGCATGTCAAATCGTGCGAAGTCGAGATTACGTTTGATCCGCCTTGGAGCAAAGATTTAATGAGCGAAGAAGCCAAGTTAGAATTAGGAATGCTTTAAAAACAGTATTCAGTAAGCAGTAACAGCCGGCAGTTTTGCGACTAAACACTGAACACTGAACACGGAACACTAAAAAATGGACGAGATTATCAACAGAGTAGCCAACTCCGCCCTCGAAGTTTTCGATTTGGAAGATTATTATCCGAACGGAACCCGAACACAAATCGATATTTCGCAATGGTTGTTGGAAGGGTTTTTACTCAAAGAAAAAGACTTTCGCGACGCATTAAAAAATCACGATTGGTCGCAATACCAAAATCATTATGTAGCCATTCATTGTTCAACCGATGCGATTGTTCCGGCTTGGGCTACAATTTTAGTAACGACTTATTTGGCACCGTTTGCTCAAAAAGTGATTTTAGGCACTATTACCGACTTGAATACTGCTTTGTATCAGGAAATTTTGCCTACATTGGATTATACCCAATACCAAGATAAGCCGGTTATTATTAAAGGCTGTTCAAAAAAGCCTGTTCCCGAAAGCGCTTACATTATGGCCGTTCAAAAACTGCAACCGTATGCCAAAAGCATTATGTATGGTGAGGCTTGTTCGGCGGTACCGCTGTACAAAAAAGCAAAATAAAAAACCATTTGAATTTGCCGCAGGGAATACTACCTTTGCGGCAAATTTTTTAATTATGAATAAGATAGCACTTCGTTTAGCCATAGTTGCTCTGTTTTGTGCCGGTTTTGTACGAGCACAAGTTAGTGAAAAAGAGCTTTTAAAGAAAACCGAAGAAACGGTTTCCAAGATTAAAGAAGAAAAACCGAACGGTTGGGAAAAAATCGGAATGTTTACTTTTTTAGCGAACCAGGCCAGTTTTGATAATTGGTTAGCGGGGGGACAATCGAGTATTGCCGGTAATATGGGACTGAAATACGACTTGAATTACAAAAGCGATACGTGGACTTGGGATAATAAATTGAATGCCAATTACGGGTTGACTAAAATTTCGGGTCAGGAGTTGCGCAAAACCGATGATCGCTTTGAATTAAACTCTTTGTTAGGAAAAAAAGCTTCCGGGGAATGGTATTACTCTTTCTTTTTTAATTTCAAAACGCAGTTTGATTCGGGATTTGATCCGGCTGACAACACCATCAAGATTTCTCATTTTCTGTCGCCTGTTTTTATTCAATTTGGACCCGGGATGATGTGGAAAAAAAGTGATGATTTTAAAATCAACGTGGCACCGGCTACCTCCAAAGTAATTATGGTTCACCGTCATTTCACCGATTTAGGACCGTCTTTTGGGGTGGCACAAGGCGAAACATCACGCTATGAATTTGGAGCCGCGGTAAACGGGTATTACAAGTTTAACATCATGGAAAATGTAACCGCCGAGAACATTTTGAATTTGTATACCAATTATCTTGAAAACCCCTATAATATTGATATCGATTATACCTTGAATATAGTGATGAAAGTCAATAAATACTTGACAACTAATTTTGCATTCCAAACCATTTACGACGATAATGCTTTTGCTGGTTTTCAAACCCGTCAGGTAATCGGAGTTGGCGTAAATTACGGATTCTAAACAATTGTAGGTATAAAAAAAGCGCCGAATTTCGGCGCTTTTTTTGTTTTATCGGAAAGCCTGTTCTAAGTCGGCCAACAAGTCATCAATATCTTCTACGCCAACGCTCAAACGTACTAAGTCATCGGTGATTCCCACTTCTTTACGTTTTTCCTCCGGAATGGAAGCATGTGTCATCAAAGCCGGATGATTCGCCAACGATTCCACACCGCCCAAGGATTCGGCCAAGGTGAATACGTTGAGTTTTTCCAAGAAAGCAATGGCGTCTTCTTTTTTACCCGATTTAAACGTAAACGAAACCATACCGCCAAAACCACTCATTTGTTTTTTAGCAATGGCATGGAACGGATGGTCCGGTAAACCCGGATAGAATACTTTGTCTATTTCAGGATGATTGGCCAAAAAGTGCGCTACTTTTTCTCCGTTTTCACAATGTCTTTGTACGCGTAAATGCAAGGTTTTAATACCGCGCAACACCAAGAAACTGTCCATTGGACCTAAGGTACCGCCGGTAGCAAATTGTTTGAAATGCAATTCATCACCCAGAGCTTTGTCTTTGATAATTAAAGCCCCGGCAATAACATCGCTGTGTCCGCCCAAATACTTAGTAGCGGAATGCATCACGATATCGGCACCTAAGTCTAAGGGTTTTTGCAAATACGGCGTGGCAAAAGTATTGTCAACCGCAAATAAAATATTATGCTTTTTGGTGATTTTGGCAATCTCGGCGATGTCGGCCAATTTCATCAACGGATTGGTAGGCGTTTCCACCCAAACCAGTTTGGTGTTTTCGTTGATTAAGGATTGAAGTTTGTTTAAATCGGTCATGTCCACAAAGTGGAATTTGATACCGCTGTTATTGTACAAACGGGTGAATAAGCGATAGGTTCCGCCATACAAATCGTCCATGGCGATGATTTCGTCTCCGGCTTTGAATAGGCGCAACAAACAATCAGTAGCGGCCAATCCTGAGGCAAAAGCCAATCCACGCGCTCCGCCTTCGATGCTGGCTAACGCATCTTCTAGGGCTTGACGGGTTGGATTAGCGGCGCGGGAATATTCGTAATCACCCACGGGTTTCCCGGGTGACACTTGGGCATAAGTTGAGGTTTGAAATACCGGCGGCATTACAGCTCCGGTTACGGCTTCATGGTGTTGGTTGCCATGTATGACTTTGGTGTTGAATTTCATTTGAGTTAAAATTAGGTTACAAAGGTATTAACTTCGGCTGATTTTTTTTAATTTGCCGAAAATGATTGATGTTAAATTTCCGGCTTCGGTTGCGTAATTGGCAGTTGTTACACTAAGTTAATGAAAAAAATACTTTTGGTAGAAGATGAAGCCCATGTGGTTTCATTTATAAAAAAGGGACTTTCGGAAGAAGGTTTTGAAGTTAGTGTTGCCTTTGATGGTAAGACCGGTTTACAGTTGGCGCTCGAGAACACTTTTGATATTATTATATTAGATATCATGTTGCCCGACGTGAACGGTTTGGATGTTTGTAAAGCGATTCGGCGGGAAAATCAAGAGGTTCCGATTTTATTTTTAACAGCGCTGGGAACCTCGGAAAACATAGTCTTAGGACTGGAAAACGGTGCCGATGACTACTTGGTCAAACCGTTTAAGTTTATAGAATTGGTAGCGCGTATCAAGACCCTACTGAGAAGATCGAAAGGCAGTAGTAAAGAATCAGAAACCGCAGGAAGAGAAAAATATACTTTTACTTTTGGCGATTTAGTAATAGACGATTATACTAAAACAGTCCATCGTGCCGGAGAAGAGATTTCACTAACCTCTACAGAGTATAAATTGTTGTTTTTCTTTATGAAAAATAAGAACAAAGTTCTGTCGAGACAAAATATTCTTGAAGCTGTTTGGGGTGTTGATTATGATTTGGGAACCAATGTGGTTGATGTTTATGTCAATTATCTGAGAAAGAAAATAGACGGTAAATCGGAAGGGAAAATTATCCAAACGGTCATCGGGATGGGTTATGTATTAAGAGAAACAGAGCCATAATAGCGTATGCAAATCAAAAGAAGTTCCAGAACGGCGTTACTTTTTCTCATTCCTTTTTTGGTGGTGATATTGCTATTCAGTCTCTTTATCTATTTTTCAGTATCCAATTACTCCGAAAACTATCTTTTTAAATTATTGGAAGCCAGGGCGAATAAGGTAGCACGTGAAAATATAGATAATAATTTATTGGACAGCAATTCCTTATCCAATCAAGAGAAAGAGGATAAATTGCCGCACGAAAAAGATTATTTTATCCCGATTAACAAGGAGCTTAACATTACGGCTGAGGCTAAAAAAGTCGGCATTAACGAAAGTTTTTTTACCGATGCCGTGAACAAAGGAAGCGCCGAGTTTGTCACCAAGCAGTATTTGTACAAGGGCATTCGCTATAAGTCAAAATCAGGGGATTTTATCGTAATTACTGCCGCCGAAAATTATTTCGAAATCAATCAGGCAAAAAACCTCATCAATACGCTATTGTTTGCTATGGGAATTGCTTCTTTGATATTGCTGTACATTGCGTTTTATTTTTCTAAAAATATTTTTAAACCGATATCCTCCATTACTGAGAAGGTAAAAGAAATCAGTTCAGAGAATTTACATCTTCGCCTCAATGAAAACAACAGTAATGACGAGCTCAATCAGTTGACCATGACGTTCAACAATATGTTGGACAGAATTGAGACGTCGTTTGAAACCCAAAATAATTTTATCAGTAATGCCTCCCACGAGTTGAGAACGCCATTAACCGCCATTATTGGTGAAGCCGATGTGGTTTTGTCGAAACCCCGACAGGCTGAAGATTATGTAGAATCGCTGAAAATTGTTTTACAGGAAGCGGAGAAACTCGACAACAAAACCAAAGCCTTATTGTTCTTAGCACAAACGGGGTTTAACGGAAAAGCGCAGAAATTTGATAAGGTCAGAATCGACCAATTGCTCTGGGATGTAAAGGAAAATCTTGAAAATATGAACAGCAAAAACAAGATTTTTCTCGACATGGAATTGTTGCCCGATAATCCGATGAAACTCAAAGTTAACGGAAACACGCAATTGTTGCATTTGGCGTTCAGTAACATTATCAGCAATGGCTGTAAGTATTCGGATTTCAATACCGTAACGGTTTCCATCGGTGCATCCGATGATTTTGTTTACATTGTAATTAAAGATACCGGAATCGGCATACCTAAAGACGAAATACAGTATATTTACGATCCGTTTTTCAGGGCTTCGAATACCAAAAATTATGAAGGTTACGGAATTGGTTTGCCGTTAACCAGAAACATTATAAGAATGCACAACGGTAAAATTTTGGTCAACTCTATTCAGGGACAAGGAACCACGGTTCAAATCACCCTTCCTACTTGGAAGCCGGAGCGTGTTTGACCTGATTTTTAGGGATTTAACGCAATTTTAAGACTTTCTAATCCCATTTTAATCTTTTTGCCGAATTTCTAATGGCATTCTAATCTTATCTTAAGAACGCTCTAATTTCTCACTCTTAGCTTTGTAATGTTAAACATTAATAGTAATGAGCTATGAGAAAGACCATTTTAATTCCGACTGATTTTACCGTAAAATCGCTGAATGTTCTAAAAACCATTTTAGTCAACAGCCAAAATACCGATACGTTTAATATCCTTTTGGTTCATGGCATAAGCCTAAACGATTCCATCAGGGATTTACTCTTTTATTCTAAATCCGAACAAATAGAGTCATTAACTAATCCGGAATTTCAGGAAGCTTGTGAAGTCATTAAAAATAAGTTTGGTCAGCAAATAGCCTCATTAAGGATTGATTTGTTTTCCGGGTACAATTTAGCGGCTTTTGAAAATTATTTGGAGGGCAACAAGGTGGATGCCATTTTTACTTGCGAAAGAAAATCACTTTTGATTAACAAAAACAGTTTCGATTTATCGCAATTTATTGATAAATGTTCTGTCAAAGTAACCCGAATCAACTCGGGCCTAAACACTTCAATCCCGGAAAAAGGTAAAATTGCCGAGGTTTTTATCAACCAAGTATCCATGGGATAATTCAACCGATATCTCATGAAAATCTGGATTAAATATACCGCCTTCTTTGGTCTGGGAATATTCCTTTTTACCTTGCTGATGAGTGTGGCAAAAAGCCCGGAGGATGTAATTGAAGGGGAATGGAAAGAGTTGGTTTGGGAATATGAAAAAACCGATTGGAATAAGCTTCCGATGGGAAATAGCTATGGAAAAGACTCCGGCTACATTAAAGAAGTAGCCGGACAAAATTTAGTCATCCACAAAGCTGAGAAGTGGATTTTCTATCCCAATGGGAAACTTCTTTTAAAGGGAGAAAATTACAGCAAGGAGATTGCTTGGAAAATTAAAGGAAGAGGCAATATTTTAGAGTTGAAATACGACAACAATAACACCGAACACTACAGTTTGACCGAACTTCAAAAAGACAAACTCATACTTAACTTTGATACCAGTGCACACACTCGTGGTATAGCCCGTTTAACCTTTGAAAAAATCAATTAAAAATGCTTCGAAAATACAGTAATAGTCGATCGCTTTCCGACAACATCAAGCTGGGGTCGCTTTCTGCCTTTGCCGCAGGAATGGTCAACATTGGTTCGCTGTTGCTTTTTTTCTCATTTTCTTCCAATGTAACCGGACATTACGCTATTTTGGCGGCCGAATTGGTTAAAGGTAATTTATACCAAATAGCGGTGGTTTTTTCCTGGATATTTTTGTTTTTTTTGGGGAGTTTTGTCTCAAACCTGTTTGTCATTCACATTAACGCTAAAAACAGCTACATTGCGCATTCCATTCCGCTTATTTTAGAAATCATTTGTTTGGTAACGGTTGCTGTTTACGGAGAGTATTACTACCGAGAAACTCTGGCCGAAACGGAAATTTTATTAGCCTTGATGCTTTTTGCGATGGGTTTACAAAACGGTCTAACTGCCAGCATCTCAAATTTTGCGGTTAAAACAACGCATTTAACCGGAACCACAACCGATTTAGGCGTTCTTTTTTCGATGTTCACCAAAAAAGAATTCCGAACCAACGAAACCTTAAAAGGAAGAGCGAAACTTTTAGTCTGCATTACGTTGTCGTATCTCAGCGGTGCCGTCACAGCAGGGTTTACCTACACTCATTTAAACTTCAAAATGTTCTACATGGTGAGCTTGGTCTTGGTTATCATTATCATTTATGATTTGTCCAAACTCAAATTGAAGTTGTATTGGCATCATAGAAAATTAATTCGACTTCGAATTGAAGACGTAATCCTTATAGAAGAAAGTAAAGAAAAATCAGTAGCGTCATGATAAAACCATCCCAGACTAATTTTGTTTGGGAGGGTTTTTATAAAAACTTTCGAATATTCATCATAAAGCCCAAATGCAAGGCCTCGTGGTAGTTGTTGAACTGTATGGCTTCTTCGGTGGAGGCCAAGTGGAATCCGGTTCCGGTAGTGTATTCGGTATAGTGTTGAAATTTTCCCGCAGCGTAATCCGCTTTGGTTTGTTCCATTAGCGAAATCAAGAGTGTTTTTAGTGTATCGACCTCTGCTTGCGTGGTTTGTCCGGTAGGCTTGGAACCGTTTTTATAGGTGTTGGTCATGTCGTCGGAAACGTTTACCGGCAAGCCCGAAAGACGGTACACTAAACCTTGTTGGGCCACGATGATATGACCTAAATTCCAAACTAAATTATTGCTGAAACCATCCGGAATTTTGTTGAGCTGCTCCAATGAATAATTGTTGATGAGCTTCAAGTATAAGTGTCGGTTGGTTTCCCAGATTTTAAATGATGCGTCCATAATTTTTTTTGATAAAAATACGAATTTGCCAAGCCATAACCATGTATTTTTGTGGGGTGAAATGTTAAACTTTTAGCCATGCGAAAAATATATCATCTGAAGACTTGCAGCACGTGTCAGCGCATTTTAAAATCATTGCCGCAATTGGATACGTTTCAGTTGCAAGACATCAAAACGGAACCCATGACGGTAAAGCAAGTGGAAGAAATGGCGCAAATGGCGGGCAGTTATGAGGCTCTTTTCAGCAAAAGAGCCACCTTGTATAAAGAAATGGGTTTAAAAGACGAAAAACTTTCCGAAGCCGATTTTAAAAGATATATCCTGGAACACTACACTTTTTTATCGCGTCCGGTGATTATAGCTGATGGCCGCATTTTTGTGGGCAACAGTCCGAAAGTAGTGCAACAAGCCATTGCTTTTTTATCGCATGAGTAAGCGAAATTGGGCGTTATTCGCCGCAACTTTGGTGTCGGTTATTTACGGTGTTTCGTTCACTATTGCCAAAGATGTGATGCCGACTTATGTAAAACCCTACGGCTTTATTTTGCTCCGCGTATTGGGTGCTGCCGTTTTGTTTTGGTTGGTTTCCTTTTGGGGACCGAAAGAAAGGATCCAAGCCGTTGATTTCCCTCGAATCATAGCGGCAGCCTTGTTTGGTGTAGCCTTGAACATGCTCACTTTTTTTAAAGGGTTGAGTTATACATCACCGATTTCTTCGGCAGTGATTATGGTAACGACACCGATTATTGTTTTAATCTTGTCGTCGATATTGATGAAAGAGCGGATGGAACTGCGTAAAATAATCGGGATTTTACTCGGACTTCTCGGGACCGGATTTCTGATTTTATACGGCAAATCGATTGGGAATGCTACCAATGCGCCGTTAGGGAATTTATTGGTTTTTATCAATGCGGTGTCCTATGGGTTTTATCTGATTATCGTGAAAAAACTCATGGATAAATACAACGCTTTTACGTTTGTAAAATGGATTTACACTTTCGGTTTGCTGATGGTCATCCCGTTTGGTTGGAACGAATACCAAGAAATTCAATGGGAAACGATACCTTCGTTGGTTCTCTGGGAAATTGTTTTTGTGGTAGTGTTCACCACGTTTATGACCTATTTGCTTAATTTGGTTTCTATGCGTGAATTGAAACCGACTACCGTGGCCGTATTTATTTACCTGCAACCACTGTTTGCAACTGTCTTTGCTATGAGTTTGGGTAAGGATGAGTTGACAGTAGTGAAGCTATTGTCGGCCGTTTTAATATTTATTGGGGTGTATTTGGTACTGCAGAAAAAGAAGTCTAAGGCTCAGTAATCAGTCTCAGATAAAACGGTAAAGGGCGATTGCGACTGCAAACTTTTATTTATCTTTGAGAACATTTTATAGCATTTATGATACAATCCATGACGGGTTTCGGGAAAGCAACCATGCAATTACCAACCAAAAAAATTACCGTAGAAATCAAATCGTTAAACAGCAAAGGATTAGACCTCAACACGCGCATGCCGTCGGTTTACCGTGAAATGGAATTGGGGTTACGCAATTTGTTGTCTCAAAAATTAGAACGCGGCAAAATTGATTTTTCATTATACATAGAAATTACCGGCGAAGAAACGTCTTCCAAGATTAATGTGCCGATAGTAAAAGGATACATCAACCAAATGAAGGCTGTAATCCCCAATGCCGATGAAACCGAATTGATGAAAATGGCAGTACGCATGCCCGATGCATTAAAAACAGAGCGCGATGAGATAGATGAAAACGAATGGAAACAGATTCAGACGGTTATTGACGAAGCCATTGCTAATATAGCCCAATTCAGAAAGGACGAAGGCGTGGCGTTAGAGAAAGAATTCTTGCATCGGATTGCCAACATCATGACGTTGATGAACAGTGCGGTTTCGTATGATGCCGAGCGCGTAGAGACTGTAAAAACCCGATTGCGATCGGCTTTGGACGAATTAAAAGAGAATGTGGATGAGAATCGTTTTGAGCAGGAATTGATTTTTTACCTCGAAAAATACGATATCACTGAAGAGAAGGTGCGTTTGGAAAATCACTTAAACTATTTCATAGAAACCTTAGCCGGAACCGAGGCTAACGGAAGAAAATTAGGCTTCATCACACAGGAAATGGGACGAGAAATCAATACAATGGGTTCTAAATCCAACCATTCGGAAATGCAAAAATTGGTGGTGATGATGAAGGATGAATTGGAAAAAATTAAAGAACAGGTTTTGAATGTATTATAAAACGCTATAAGCTAAAAGCTGACAGCTAACAGCTATCTATAATGAACAAAGGAAAATTATTAGTATTCTCGGCCCCTTCCGGTTCGGGAAAAACCACCATAGTCCGACATTTATTGGCACAGCCTGAGCTCAATTTAGAGTTTTCGATTTCGGCCGCTACACGAGAACCACGCGGGCAGGAAATCGACGGGAAGGATTACTATTTTATGTCGATTGACGATTTTAAAAAGCACATCAAAGCGGAAGATTTTATCGAATGGGAGGAAGTGTACCGCGATAATTTTTATGGTACGTTGAAAAGTGAGGTAGAACGCATTTGGGCCCAAGGCAAAAATGTCATTTTTGATATTGATGTGGCCGGCGGGTTACGCATCAAAAAGAAATTTCCTGACGAAACACTAGCTGTTTTTGTAAAACCGCCGAGTGTAGACGAACTCAAGCGTCGTTTGAAAGAACGCTCCACGGAAAGCGATGACAAAATTAATATGCGCATTGCTAAAGCACACGTAGAATTGGCAACGGCACCACAATTTGATGTCATCATCAAAAATTATGATTTGGATGTAGCCAAGCAGGAAGCCTATGAATTGGTAAAAGAGTTTATTAAAAAATAATCACCTTTCGGTTTTCAGTGAGCAGTTTTTAGCTGTTAGCTGTTAGCCGTTAGCGTATAGCGAAAAAATGAAAATCGGTCTCTATTTCGGTACTTTTAACCCTATACACATTGGTCATTTGATTATTGCGAATCATATGGCGGAGTATTCCGATTTGGAGCAAGTTTGGATGGTGGTTACACCACACAATCCGTTGAAACAAAAGAACACTTTGTTGGACGACTATCAGCGTTTGCATTTGGTGCGATTGGCCACAGAAGACTATCCGAAAATTAAACCTTCCGATATCGAATTTAAATTACCGCAACCCAATTATACGGTCAATACCTTGGCGCATTTGATGGAGAAATACCCGAAGCATCAGTTTTCTTTAATTATGGGGGAAGACAACTTGAAATCGCTTCATAAATGGAAAAACTATGAGTACATTCTGGAGCACCACGATATTTACATTTATCCCAGAGTTTCCGAAGAAGCAGATAATTTCCAATTTAAAGACCATCCCCGCATTCATTGGATTGACGCGCCGATAGTGGAGATTTCTTCTACGTTTATCCGGGAGAATATAAAGAACAAAAAAAACGTCAGACCCTTACTTCCCGATAGCGTTTGGGCCTATGTGGATCACAATAATTTTTATAAAAAATAAAACCAAAAGAAAAACCGTTCTGCACTGAACGGTTTTTCGGGTAATATAAAAGTTAAATGGATTCTCTGTTTATTCCGGTTGGCAAATATTGAAATACATGCTCCAGTCTCTGGAACTGAATTTGTCGCCATAACCCCAAGCCGTTTCGTTTTGTACGGTTAAGTTTAGACCATTACGGTATACTTCTGCTCTGGCAGATACCGTAAAACAATCCGGTAAAGCCGATTTTGAAACCGCATACACTACCGATTCTGTTCCGTTAGCATAGTTTGATTTGATTGGGAATCTGTCCGGTATAGCAGTTCCGTTGGTGTTTGTAGGCACTAATTCAAAATCACCTACATACAACTGAATTTTTTTCACGCGCCAGTTAGCGGCGGTTTTGTATTCAAAGTAAGCTGTTTGCTCGTCAAAATAGACGTTGACATCTCCGGCATCATATTGATCTCTGATGGTTAGGTCGGTGCTGTAGGCAGGCACCATGTCGGCAATAACACTAACATTACTGTTTTGGATTTTTGAAGCAGTAGCATCATTAGTTTGTGCGCTTTCTTCTGTTTCGCATGATACAAATGTTAATGAGATGAAACATGCAGTCAAGTAAAATAATTTTGTTTTCATGATGTTTTAAGATTTAGGGCTTATTAATTTGTTAAGATTTGGTGTATCAAAAGTATAAATACATCTTTGAAATGCACAAAATAATCGATGAAATGCACAAATTATAAAAATAAATAAGAAAAAAACTATATAAGCATGTTTTTTTAACACTTTGAAACGAACTGATTATCAGCAGCTATTTCTTATTTTTTACTCAAAAGAAATAAAAAAGCCGAATCAAACGATTCGGCTTTTTCTAAGATTTTATAAGCTACCTATTGGGCATTTTTGCTTCCGAAGTAGTAATCTTCTATATCAAAGCAGTCCGATTGGCAGGCACTGAAAAAGGTAGCCCAATTTCTGTTGGTAAAGCGCTCTCCGGCTGCCCAGGCAGTTTCCGTTTGAACAATAACCCCATTTTCTTTTCGGAAAACTTCAGCATGAGCCGCGACACAGAAACATTCCGGCAAGGAAGATTTTGGAATCGTGTAAATTACCGATTGCGTTCCGGTAATATAGGTATTACTTATCGGGAACTGACCAATCATTGGGTTTCCGGCATTGTTTCTTGGAATCAGTTGACAACTGCCCACATACAAATGCGTTTTCTTGATATACCAATTGGGATTAGTGGTATACTCTACGTATACATTGTTTAAGTCTACGTACAGGTTTACATCGCCGGAATCAAAATGCTGACCGGCATTTAAGTTCGTACTCACACAAGGTTGCATACCGCTTACCACGGTATTGGCGACAGGTGCGCTTAATTTGGCTGTATTTTCGGAATCCGAAATGTTTTCCTGCTCGCAAGCCATCAAGGAAAGTGTCAAAGCTCCTATAAATAGGTAACGTAATTTTGTTTTCATAGTGATAAGATTTGGGACTACTAATATAATCACATATCTTTTATCTGTACAAAAAAATCGATGAAAGACAAGAAATGATTTAAAAAATAAGAATAAAGCTAATAAAAAATCAAATGTAGTTTATTGGTTTACTCTCAGGATTGTATATTGGTGTTAAAAGGGACTTGTTATCTTTTAAAATTGAGTATTTTTGACCGTATTAAAAAAAGAATCCATGAGCGAATCTCCAAAGTTTGCTGTAATCGGTGGCGGTAGTTGGGCCACGGCCATTGCCAAAATGTTGTGTGTGAATTTACCCGAAATTGCCTGGTACATGCGAAGCCAATCGGCCATAGATCATTTAAAAACAGAAAAACACAATCCCAATTATTTAAGCTCGGTAGAATTTGATATCAAAAAATTGAAGCTTACCAGCGATATCAATGAAGCAGTAGCCTACGCCGACTATTTAATATTTGCCATTCCGTCGGCTTTTTTGAGTCGGGAATTGGAAAAGCTTACGGTAGATTTACAAGGAAAAGTCATTTTTTCGGCCATTAAAGGAATCGTGCCCGAAACCTTTTTGATCGTAGGAGAACATTTTCATCAAAAATTCAATATTCCTTACGACAACATCGGCGTGATTACCGGTCCGTGTCATGCTGAAGAGGTAGCCTTAGAGCGTCTTTCGTACCTTACGATAGCGTGTGCCGATGCTAAAAAAGCCAAAGTAGTAGCGCACCACTTAAGTTGTCATTTTATCAAAACCAAAATTTCCGATGATATCATCGGAACCGAATATGCGGCGATGTTGAAGAACATTTATGCTATTGCGGCCGGTATTGCTCACGGTTTAGGCTATGGCGATAATTTTCAATCGGTTATCATGAGTAATGCAATTCGCGAAATGAAAAAGTTTATACGAAAAGTGCATAAAATGAAACGCAACATCAATAATTCGGCCTATTTGGGCGATTTGTTGGTAACCGGCTATTCGGTTTTTTCCCGAAACCGCATGTTTGGAAATATGATAGGAAAAGGCTATACGGTGCAAGCAGCCATGCACGAGATGAGTATGGTGGCCGAAGGCTATTATGCGGTGAAAAGTGCTTATAAACTCAACCAAGAATACCAAGCCAAAACCCCTATTATTGATGCCGTGTATGAAGTATTATATGAAGGCAAAGAGGCCAAAAAGGTATTTAAAAAACTGACCGAAAAATTGGATTAGTATGAGTGAAAGATGGAAATACCAAATTAAAACCGGATTGCCTTTCGGCATTTTCATGCCTATAGTCTTGACGTTGGTCGAATGGTATTATTCTTCTTTCAGTGAAGCCTTTATATCGATAAAGTTTTTGGTTAGATTGTGTATTTTCCTTTTTGTCGGGATATTTTTAATAGGGTATTCCAATTGGAGGGCCAAAAAGAAAAGTGAAGAGTACAACAAACAAAAGTAAGCTGGCTTTATCTCACAATCACACCATTCACAAACAAGATCGGCACTTCTTCGGTGGCGCGTTCGTTGATGGTGTTTTTGCGGAACGTAAATTTTTTATCGTACAAGGTATTGCCGATAAAGTACGTCACCATAAACTCGTTGTTGAGTTCCAGTACGCTTTTTTCCACCATTTCTATTTTAACAGCGGAAACCGACGGCACTTGCATAAAAGCATGGCGCAGGAGCGACGTTTTTTTCATTTCCCCGTCTAGGGTGCCAAAAGCTTTAGAAACGACCATTACAGAGTCTAAATCGAAGTCGGAGTCGTTAATCAAATACACATACCAAACCTTTTCCATAAAGTCGTCGCTCCATTCCTGAACGGCCGCCAGGAATACATTTTCTACTTTCGGGATGGTGATGTCTTTTTTCAAGTCTAAAAATTTTTTAGGAGCCCTGCCTGCCGGCAGGCAGGTGTTTCCCGCTTTCCGCTGTATCTTTTTTGTTTGTGCTTCGACTCCCGAGGATTCGGGACAGCATGACAAACAAAAAAGGATGCCGCTCCAATCGGGGCTAGGTTTTGTTATATACTCGACTTAAACTGTTCCAAGAAACGCACATCGTTTTCGTAGAACATGCGGATGTCGCCAATTTGGTAGAGCAACATAGCGATGCGTTCAATACCCATTCCAAAGGCAAAACCGTTGTATTCTTCGGGGTTGATACCGCAGTTTTTCAATACGTTCGGGTCGACCATACCACAGCCCATAATTTCCAACCAACCGGTTCCTTTGGTGATGCGGTAATCGGTTTCGGTTTTTAATCCCCAATAAATATCCACTTCAGCACTCGGCTCGGTGAACGGGAAATAACTTGGGCGCAAACGGATTTTCGATTTCCCGAACATCTCTTTGGTGAAGTATAACAGCGTTTGCTTTAAATCGGCAAACGAAACGTCTTTGTCAATGTACAAACCTTCTACCTGGTGGAAAATACAGTGCGAACGCGAGGAAACCGCTTCGTTACGGAACACTCTACCCGGAGAAATGGTTCGGATAGGCGGTTTGTTGTTTTCCATGTAACGCACCTGAACCGATGAGGTGTGTGTACGCAACAACACATCGGGATTGGTTTGGATGAAAAACGTGTCTTGCATATCGCGCGCCGGATGGTATTCCGGTAAGTTTAAGGCCGTAAAGTTATGCCAATCGTCTTCAATTTCCGGACCTTCGGACACGTTGAATCCGATGGAAGCGAAAATATCGATGATTTGGTTTTTCACAATCGAAATCGGGTGGCGCGAACCAAGGGTTATCGGCTCGGCCGGTCGCGTTAAATCGCCGTAGAAACCTTTGACTTCTTCTTTGCTTTCCAGTTCTTCCTGTAGGGCTTTTACCTTTTCTTCAGCCACCGCTTTGAGCGTATTGATGACTTGACCGAAGTCTTTTTTCTGGTCGTTCGGAATATTTTTGAATTCGGTGAAAAGTTCTTTTAACAAACCTTTGCTGCCCAAATATTTGATACGGAATTGCTCTAAAGCTGCTGCGCTTTTGGTGTTGAAGGCTTTAGCTTCTTCGATATGTTCTTTAATCTTGTCTATCATCGGTCTTCAATAAAGGTGCAAAAATAGCGATTTTTTTATTGAAAGTCACCAGTCGCAGTGGCAGTTTTCGGTAAATATCGGACTGCATACCGGGACTGCGACGGAAAACGATTACTCAATCACTTCTCTTTCCAGGAAATAGTTCACCAAGGCTTCCTTCATCAAAACCGATTGTTCGCCGGCTTTGAGATGCGGCAATTGCTCTTTGACTTTATAATGCGGCCAGCCGTCCTTGTCGAAATAATCAAACTCGTAATACCCGTAAGGCTCAAGTAATCGGCAAATGGCGATATGCATCAGGTTGAGTTTTTCTTCTTTTTTAAAGGATTGGTGTACTTTACCGAGTTCTTGTACTCCGACTAGGTAGATGATAGCATCTAAGTCGAGTGTTTCTCCGTCGGCAAATTTATCGGAAAGCAGGGAAACCAAGTTGTCCCAGCGTTGTTTTAATTGTTCGTCTCTTGACATGTTTTTAATTGTAAATGGTGAATTCTGAATTTGAATTCTAATTTTGAGTGGCAAAGATAGCAAAACGGAAAACGGCGATTGAAAACTATTTGATTTCTTTAATAGCGCTTTCTTCAATCCAACCCGTGGTTTCGTCGGTGAGCTCTACTTTTTTCCAGTTGGCGATGCTTTCTAAGATAAATACCTTGGTGCCTTCGTGTAAGAGCGCTGCTTCGGTGGCGTTTCCTTTAGGTTCGCTACGCAGCGATGTACTTTCGGCAAAAACAATAGCCGGTTTTTCATTGTCCAGTCGGGTTTTTTCATAAAATCCGGAAAAGACACTCAACCCCATGCCCAATAACCAGAAGAATAAACTGAAAAACAAGATGCGTTTCAGCAGTGTTTTTTGTGAAAAGTAGTACCCGGCAAAAAACACCAAAAACAAAAAGGCAAAGGCTACGGCTAAGCCGGCCCATGTATCGTAATGGTAAGTAGATGTGAAATCGGATATCAATTTATGAAAACCGACTTTCGGTATCACTTTAATGTCGTCGATAGCCATTTTACGCGCAAAATCGAGGTTGGTTTTGATTTCCGCATCATTCGGATTGAGCAATAATGCTTTTTCATAATGGTAAATCGCCGGTCCTACTTGGTGTAATTTGTAGTAGCAATTGCCCAAATTAAAATAGACTTCCGCCGATTCTTTACCGCTGTTTAAAATCTTTTCAAAACGGCTGATGGCGGCTTTGTAATTTTCTTTTTGATAGTATTGGTTGCCTTGATCAAAATCGGTTTGTGCCCAACCTATTTGGGTCAACCATAGCAATACCAGAAGTGTTTTTTTCATCATTGCTACTTATTTAATTTGTTTTTCCAAAGCTGCTATAACGGTCACCGCTTTGTCGTAATCTTGTTGAATGGCAGCGTCGGATGACGGCGCATATCTTGCCAATTCACAGTTTTCGGTCAGTGCAATAAACTCGGCTACGGTATCGGCATGTACGTGTCGCGACGTTAACAATTCGGTAATTTTTTCTTTGCTCATTTCCGAAGTTTCGATGTTGAGTTTGGCTTTCAGAAAATTATGCAACGCTTTTTCTAAGGCGATATAAAACGGTTCTTTTTGCCCCAAATGTTTTTTAGCCTCGCTGAGGTATTTTTTCGCCAACACATTTGATTTTTTGATTTTATTGCCAACGACATCGTTGTCCGAAGCCTCTTTTCTTCTTTTTCCAATGATGAGCAACGGAATGGCTAAAAATGGCAAAATAACAAACGAATAAAACAATCCGGAACCCAGAAAGTCTTCTTTTTCTTTAGATTGAAGCTTTGTTTTTTGCTTGTTGAAGGCAAATACTTTAGCTACTTCTACTTTGTTTTTAGCGGTTTCCTGCGGATTGGCTTTTTCTTCGGAAGCGGCAATACCCGGACCGTCGAGAACGGTTATGGTAATGGGTTCGGAAGTAAGGGTTTTATAGCGGCCCAAATCTAAATCGAAGTACGTAAAACGCAACGGTTTTATTTGGTAATTCCCTTTGAATTGGGGGATAATGGTGTATTTATCCGAAATTCTGCCGGTCATTCCGGTCAGCGGCGTGGAGACATTTTCCTCATGTACCGGATCGTACATTTCCAGGGCAGAAGGCACAATGGGTTTGGGTAGGGTAAAGAGTTTGAGATTTCCTTTGCCGACTACACTGATATTTAAATCTAATGACTCTCCGTTTTTTAAGGTCGTTTTAGAAGGTTTGACCTGAAAATCAAATCGACCCACAGCACCACTAAAATCTTCGGGCTTTCCGGCTTCAGGTAGTGGTTTTACCGTAATTACTTTGCTGCCGGCAGAGACGCGTTTACTATCCTGAACCATCAAAGGTTGACCCCAAAAATTTCTGCGGTTGGTAGGCACTTGGCAATCGATGTCTAACGAAAGCGGCTCAATTTCCAACTTACCTGATTTTTGCGGATACAGTACGGTTTTGCGCAACACCACGTAACGGTAGCGTTCTCCTTTAAACATGCCGTCTTCGGCATTTAATTGTTTGATATCGATATTTTGACTCCAAAAATCGTTGTACTTGGGTTTGTTGAGTTCCTGCCAATTGGTAATTCCGATATGGTAACTGAAGTACAATTTGTACACTACTGTAATCGGTTCGTTGAGGTACGGATTGGTTTTAGAGATATCGGCCACCAAGTATATGTTGTCATCGGCACTGATAGCCGGTGCTTCGTTAGGATCTTTAGGAATCTCAACCGCATTAGTTACTGAAATTCGAACCGGCGTGGTTTTGTATAGCTGTCCGTTGATTTCTATAGAAGCCTGTTTGAGTACCAGATTTCCTTTTTGTGTGGGCAACAAAATATAGATATAAGATTTGTTAAACGAACTGCGACCGTTTACCCATGACTGGCTAACGGTTTGGCTCGGTCCGCCGACTACCCGAAACCCGCAGGCTTCAAAATTGGGTGGTACAAAATTATCGCCATCGGCATTCATGGTAAATTCCACTCGAAGTCTTTCGTTGATACCCAAAGAATTTTTGCTCACCTTGGCTTCAAATTGTACCTGAGCCATCAGCGTGCTTGTGAATAATAACAATACGACTACAATTGCTTTTTTCATTCTTCTTTTACCATTTTAATCACACAAAGGTCACAAAGTATGTGATTTTCAGTATACAGTTTAACTAAATTTTAAATCCGACACTAATTACCAGTCTTTTTCGGTTTTTTTCGGACTGGTCAGTACTTTTTTCTTATTGACTTTATCTTGTACTTTACGCTCTTCATTGTTTACGGCATCTAACAGATTTTCCAATCGTTGTTTTGAAATTCCTCCCGGTTGCGGCTGAGGTTTTCCTTTGTCCTTGTCCTTGCCTTCTTTAGAATCGTTTTTCCCTTGATTTTTATCTTTGTCTTTGTCTTTTTGATCCTGATTTTTTTTGTTTTCCTTTTGGTCTTCTTTTTGCTTCTTTTTGTCTTTGCTTTTATCGTCGTTCTTCTTCGGCGGATTGTCTTTGAGGAACTTTTTAGCCAGGGCAAAATTATAACGCGTTTCTTCGTCCGCCGGATTGTTACGCAACGCATTTTTATAGGCTTCTACAGCATTGGCATAATCCTTATCTTTCATTAGAGTGTTGCCGAGGTTATGAAATGCCCGGTGTTTTTCTTGTTTGGTTTTGGCATTTTTGGCGGCTGTGGCAAAGTGATATTTGGCTTCTGTAGCCTGATTTTGGCGGTATACCGCATTTCCTAAGTTGTAGGAAGCAATCGATTTCTTGGGATTTTTGGATTCCGAAATGCGGTATTCCGCTTCGGCTTCAGCGTATTTTTTTTCTGCGAAAGCTTCGTTTCCTTGAGGCAAATTTTTATCCTTTTCCTTTTTCTGGGCTTGCGCCCAAAAGGATAGCAGTATCAAAGTATATGTGAACAGCGTTTTCATTTATTCTTTTTCATTGAATAAGTTCATTTTTTCCACCCATTTGGTTTTTTTCTCCAGCAAAAAGATATCCAAAAACAACAAGAAAAAAGCAAACCCCAAAAACCATTGAAATTGCGACTTGAAGTCGGCCATTTGCGTGCTCTCAAATTCTGTTTTCTGAATATTATCCAAAGCGTTTTTCACATAATCGAGTACTTCTTTGGTAGCGTTTCCGCTTACGTAACCACCGCCGGTAACTTTGGCAATTTCTTTTAAAACCTCAGGATTTCTCTTGGTGATGACGGTTTCATTGTTTTGATCTCGTTGGAAACTCTCGACTACGCCGTTTCTTTTTAACGGAATCGGACCGCCTTTCTCGGTACCTACGCCTATGGTAATTATTTTCAAGCCCAATTTTTTGGCTTCTTCGGCCGCTTCGATCGAGCTTTCCGAGTGGTCTTCACCGTCGGTAATAATAATGAGCAGTTTGTTGGTTTTATCCTTTTTATCGATAAACGTACTGGCCATATAAATCGCCTGATCGATAGAAGTACCTTGCGCTGAAATAATCCCCGGATTCATGCCTTGTAAAAACATTTTGGCTACGCTGTAGTCCGAAGTAATCGGCAACACCGGGAACGCGCTTCCCGAGTAGGCTACAATTCCGATGCGATCGCTTCCGAGGGTATTGATGATTTGGGAAACCAATTGCTTACTTTTTTCCAAACGGCTTGGTGCTACATCTTCGGCCAGCATACTTTTGGAAACATCGATGGCAAAAATGATATCGATACCTTCTCTTTTTACGGTTTCCATTTTGGTACCCATTTTAGGGTTAACCAAACCGATAATCAGGAATGACAATCCCAACAATAACACGATCAGTTTCAAAATCGGTTTAAAAACCGATTTTTCGGGACTTAGCTTTTTGAGCAATTCGATATCGCCAAACTCCCGTTGTTTTTTTCTTTTCCAATATTGTACATACAAGAAAAGCAGCGTCATTACCGGAATGACCGCTAAAAAGTATAAATATCCTTTTTCCTCTAACTCGTACATAGCAACGGTAAATTATATAAAACTTCGGTAAACGGTGTGTCGCAATCCGAACTCCAACAAGAGCAAAAGGCCGGCAATCCAAACCAAAGGCCTGAATTTTTCATCATAATCATAAAATTTCAACTCCTCAATTTCGGTAGTTTCCAATTTGTTGATTTCGTTGTAAATGGCTTCTAACTTACTGTTATTGTTAGCACGAAAATACTTTCCACCGGTGTTTTTGGCAATGGTTTGTAATAAATCAACATCGATTTCCACCGGCATCATTCGGAATAAAAAACCGCCGTTCGGAGCATATGCATACGGAAACATGGCATCGCCGTTGGTTCCGATTCCGATGGTGTACACTTTAATGCCGTATTCTTTGGCAATTTGCGAAGCCGTTTCGGGCTCAATAAAACCGGCATTGTTGACACCGTCGGTTAACAAAATAATGACTTTGCTTTTCGCTTTACTGTCTTTCAAACGATTGACCGCGGTGGTTAAACCCATTCCGATTCCGGTTCCGTCTTGCAAAACATTGTCGTATTTGATGCTGTTGATGGCTTCTTCCACGATAGCCTTGTCACTGGTTACCGGCGTTTTGGTATAGGCTTCGGCGGCATAGAGTACAATTCCGATTCGGTCGTTCGGTCTGCCCTTCACAAAGTTGGAGGCTACTTTTTTCAGCGCTTCCATACGATTCGGCTTTAAATCTTTGGCCAACATACTGCCCGATACGTCTATGGCCATTACAATATCAACTCCTTTAGTGAGTTTGGTTTGACTGCTGATGTCTACTTTCCTTGGGCGTGCCATCGCTACAATCAAGGCGCTCAGCGCCAGCAAGCGCAAAACAATCAGATAGGGTTTTAATTTGGCAAGCAGCGAATATTGATTCGAAAACCCTTTTACCGAGCTGATTTTGAGGGTCGCCGATGGTTGTTTTCCTTTCCAGAAATGCCAAGCTATCGCTAACGGAAGCAGCAAAAACAACCAAAAAAACTCGGGATTTAAAAAGCTCACGTCTTTCATTCTTATTCTACTTTTAATTCAACCGAATTCAAAACACGCTCGGCAATTTCTTTGCCGTATTTATCATCGTCACGATGGGCAATCATGATTTGTTGTAATCCGTTATTTTGAGCGAACAATAACAATTCGTAATACATTTTGGTTGACGAACCTTTTATTTTATTTACGACCACCATGGTGCCGTAGGCTTTTTTGCCCGAAATTCCTTTTTGAGTATCAAATTCTTCGGTCTTAACGATAATGTTGGTAGCACCCTGACTTTCCATTACTTTGAGATAGCCTTCAACAGCCTTATCTAAATCGGCTTTTACTTCCTCTTTGTAAGTAGCGGTATTGAGCGTGATGTAAAAATCGTCTAAAATGCTGCCATATGCAAACACTTGCATTTCCTTTACCATACCGGCGACTTCTTTTGGCAATAGTTTAGAAGCATCGACTCTTTTAAGCACTTTTGGGGTTTCTATTTTGATACCCGGATTTCCGTATTGGCTGTACACCCAATCGCCTTCGACTAATTCTTTGGTAGGATGGCCCAACAAATGGTCTTTGACATAATCCCATCCTTTAAAATAAATCAAACTGCTGACGGCAATTAACAAAATTCCAAAGGTGACCCCGATGGTCGTCAAAATGCGGTTTTGTTTTTGCTTTTTCAGTTTTTGCAAACGCACCAATTCTTTTTGTTGTTCGTTCCACAACGCCAATTCATCGTCTTCTTCCACGACTTCCGGAATGGATTTGTGAATCGTTACGATAGAGTTGGAGATGCGTTTTTTATCTTCTTCAATCTCGTAATCCAGCGGTTTGACTTTGGCAAATTTCACTAAGTCGGCTTGTTGTAAAACCTTTTCCAAATTTTCAACGGTTTCATTGGAAAGCTTCAACTTTTTTTGCTTGGCGGCAATCCGCAACGCTTCGATAAGTTCAGAAGTGGTACTTTCCATGGCCGGAATATGAATTTCCTCCTCGATGTAATTACGCGCAATATCGGTCAGTTCCGAATAATAACTTTTGATTTCCCCTTTTTGCCAAAGCCCTTTGGTTTCCAATTGTTGCAACAACGAAGTCGCTTTTTCAATAGGCGATTTGTACACTACCGGTTCCGGTTTTACCTCTTTCGGCGTTTTTTTAAGACGATGGTAAATGCCATAACCCAAAGCGGCTAAAGCCAATAAAATCAACACGTAAATCCACCATGTGCCCCAATCGCTTTTGACTTCGGCAATGGCTTTGATGTCATACATCTTTTGTTTTAAGGTGTCGACTTTTACATCGTTGACTTCTACTTTTATGCTGTCGGAAAAAACAGGTTTGCCGTTGATGACTACCGGAATTCTGGGAATCGTATACTTTCCGGAATCGAATTGTGTTAAACCGTATTTTTTGATAAGTTCGTACCGATTGCCTTTTTTTACGGTATCAATTTTATAGGATTGAATCACTTCTAATGCCCCGAAGTTTTTGCGTTCAGGGAATTTCACTTTTGAAAAGGTATCCACATCGGTTTTCAGCGTCAGCCGGAACTCGGCTCCGATTTTGTTTTTAGTGACATTAACGGAAGTGCTGACTTTAGGTTGCGCCCAAGCGGAAACCGACAGCAAAAACAGAGCGATGTACAACTTCAATTTCATTTAGCTTCTCGATTTAAAATAACCTAACAGCTTGGTCACATAACTTTCATCTACTCGTGTACTCACAGTACCCGAGCCGCATTTGGAAAAAATATCTTTAAAGTAATTCACCTTGTCTCGGTATTGCTTTTCGTAGCTCATACGGGCTTTTTTAGAGCCGGTATTAACAATCATTATTGCTCCGGTTTCGGCATCTTCCATTTCTACCATGCCGATATTCGGCATTTTTTCTTCCCGAAGATCGTATACGCGAACGCCGGTAATATCGTGTTTTTTCCCCGCAATTTTCAGCGTTTTCTCGTAATTGTCCTCTACCATAAAATCGGAAATGACAAACACGATGGCTTTCTTTTTTTGCGTTCCCGATAAGAACCGTAATGCCTGTGACAAATCGGTTTTTTTACTTTTCGGTTGGAATTCAATGAGTTCCCGAATAATGCGCAAAACGTGTGATTTCCCTTTTTTAGGCGGAATGTACAATTCGATTTGGTCAGAGAATAAGATTAATCCGATTTTATCATTGTTTTGTGTAGCCGAGAAAGCCATGGTTGCGGCAATTTCGGTTACGATTTCACTTTTCAGTTGATTTTTAGTTCCAAAACTTTCCGATCCCGAAATGTCTACCATCAACATCATGGTGAGCTCGCGTTCTTCCTCAAAAACTTTTACATAGGGTTCGTTGTAGCGCGCAGTCACATTCCAATCGATAGCACGAATATCATCGCCAAATTGGTACTGACGCACTTCCGAAAACGTCATACCACGACCTTTAAACGACGTGTGGTACTCGCCCGAGAAGATATGATCGCTCAATCTTCGGGTTTTGATTTCGATTTTACGAACTTTTTTGAGAAGGTCTTTGGTTTCCATAATTGGGTTTCGGGTTTCGGGTTTCAGGTTTCGGGTTTCAACGATTAACGTTGAACTCGGAACTTTACAACTCGCAACAATTAAGGCACTTCAATTTCATTAACGATTTTGTTGATGATGTCAACGGAAGTGATGTTTTCGGCTTCGGCTTCATAGGTAACGCCGATTCTGTGACGCAACACATCGTGTACTACGGCGCGAACATCCTCCGGGATGACGTAACCGCGGCGTTTGATGAAAGCATAACACTTGGCGGCAGTGGCTAGGTTGATACTTCCGCGGGGCGACGCTCCGAAACCAATGAGCGGTTTTAGACTTTCTAATTTGTATTTTTCCGGATAACGCGTAGCAAAAATGATATCCAGGATGTATTTTTCGATTTTTTCATCCATATATACTTCCCGAACCGCTTCCTGGGCTCTGAGAATTTGCTCCACAGAAACCACAGGATTTACTTTTTCATAAGCACCTTTTAAGTTTTGACGAATCACCATACGCTCTTCATCCATTTTAGGATAATCGATAACGGTTTTCAACATAAAACGATCGACTTGCGCTTCCGGTAACGGATAGGTCCCTTCTTGCTCTATTGGGTTTTGAGTCGCTAACACCAAGAAAGGCTTATCTAATTTAAAAGACGTATCGCCAATGGTTACTTGTTTTTCCTGCATGGCTTCGAGCAAAGCCGATTGTACTTTAGCCGGTGCACGATTAATCTCATCGGCTAAAACGAAGTTGGCAAAAATAGGGCCTTTTTTAATTGAAAAATCATTGGCTTTGATGTTGTATATCATGGTTCCGATGACATCGGCCGGTAATAAATCAGGAGTAAACTGAATACGGCTGAAACTACCGTGAACGGCTTGAGACAGTGTATTGATGGCTAAGGTTTTAGCCAAACCCGGTACACCTTCCAAAAGAATATGACCTTGTCCTAAAAGACCAATTAACAATCGTTCTACCATGTGCTTTTGACCTACGATGACCTTGTTCATTTCCATCGTTAGTAATTCGATGAAAGCACTTTCATGTTCTATCTTAGCATTAATGGCTCTAATGTCTAAAGCAGTATCATTTTCTTCCATAGTCTTTGGTTTATTCAGAATATATTTCGCTTATAATTTTAACATTTCAAAAGTGAAAATTAATTGGGTTGCCCGATGTTAATAATGCGTTAAAACTTTAGAAAACACCTTAATTTTAAGGACGATTTATGATTTTCTTTTTATAATTTTAAGACCGCAACCGGTTCGTCATTTTCCGTCGGCAAAATACTAAAATTTTCCAAAGAGCAAAATGGCTGAATCCATACGCCTAACTTTTCAACATAAACCGATGAGAACACAACTTTCACCCGTAATTGCCGGCACCATGAATTGGGGAATTTGGGACAAAAAACTCAGTACTGCCGAGATGGATCACCTGATTCATATTTGTATCGAAAATAAAATAACCACCTTTGACCATGCCGATATCTATGGAGACTACACCACAGAGTCCGATTTTGGCAAAGCTTTTAAATCCGGAAGTATAGACCGGAGCCAGATTCAATTGATTTCGAAATGCGGCATCCAACATGTAAAAGGTAGAAACAATACCATCAAGCATTATGATTATTCGAAGGACTATATCATTTGGTCGGTAGAAAATTCGTTAAAAAACCTGCAAACCGATTATTTGGACGTGTTGTTATTGCACCGCCCGAGTCCGTTGATGGTCGCCGATGAAATAGCCGAAGCGGTTGAGAAATTGAAAGG
This sequence comes from Flavobacterium sedimenticola, assembly GCF_030053345.1. Classification (GTDB taxonomy): domain Bacteria; phylum Bacteroidota; class Bacteroidia; order Flavobacteriales; family Flavobacteriaceae; genus Flavobacterium; species Flavobacterium sedimenticola. Next base: position 290,492 of record NZ_JASGBP010000001.1, on the reverse strand, counting down.
CGAAGGCAAAATCCGCGATTTCGGGGTTTCTAATTTTACGGCATGGCAAACCGAATTAATCCGTCAAAAAACGGAAATCAGTTACAATCAAATCCAATTTTCGGCTACGCATTTTGAAGCCATGTTAGACGGCAGTCTCGATTACATGCAAATGCATAGCATCCGACCGATGAGTTGGAATCCGTTGGGAACGGTATTTCGTGAAGATATAGAGCAAACCCGTCGACTCAAAAAATTATTGGTGCAATTGGTTGACAAATACCATGTGGGTGCCGATACTATTTTGTTGTCGTGGATTTTAAAGCACCCGGCCAGAGTGATTCCGGTAGCGGGAACCGTGAATATTGCCCGAATTCAGGCCTTAATGAAGGCGGTCGAATTGCCTTTGGAACAAGAAGACTGGTTTGCCATTTGGACCGAAAGCATGGGAAACAAGGTTCCTTAAAAGAGTTTACAGTCTCAGTTTCAGTTTTTCAGATGCTGCGACTGTGACTGCGACTGAAGACTTAGACTATGATTAACAAACGCCTCCTAATCAAAAACCTTTTAGCTCACAACGATGAGTGTAGTTTTTATGACAAAAAACGGCAGTTGAATTTGCATACCAAAGAAGGGAAAGCCAAGTTTTTAAAGCATATTTGTGCATTGTCTAACTCTAATCCTTCCAATAATTCCTATATTGTGGTGGGCGTTGAGGATCAGGACAACGAAATTGTCGGAGACGATTTTTTTGACGACAGTCGCATTCAAAATTTAGTCAATGCCTATCTCGAAAATCCGCCGAAGATTCAATACGAAAACGTACCTTTTCCGCATTTGCCTAAAGACAAAGTAGTGGGTTTGGTGACTATAAAACCCAAACACAAAACCTCTTTTTTCAAGAAAAACATCCATACCATTTTGGCCAACACGGTATTTGTGAGAGTCGGCAGCAATTCGATGCCCACCGAAGAAAGAATACCCTACTCCAAGCAAAATATCGAAGCGGTGATTCGGATTGAAAACAATTCGCGCAACAGCATTGCGCATACTTTAGACGGTGTCATGGATTTTATGAATGTTCGCCACGGCGACATGCCTTCAAAATACAAGGTTTTCAAAGAATTGTTTGTGATTTGTTGGGCCGGAATTCCGAAGAAAATCAGAGAGACTACTTATCTTTCCCGGGTAGATATTGAGTTGATTAATGAGCAGGTCAAGTTGTTTTATTCGGCTTTAGATGTGGTTTCGATCCAATACGATGAAAAGAGTTTTACCATTATTGAACATGTGCCTTTAGGGCTGAATGACAAGACCAGTTTTTATCCGCTGGAACAATTGACCATTCATTTTTTTGACAACGGGTATTATAAAATGGAAACCAAAATGTTGTTTGAACCACCGGCTTACAATAAAAAAATGCTACATCATATTTACAATTCGAATCTGGCATTGCTTAAAAAACTCGAAAAAGGAATACCTTTCTCGCCCCGGGAAGAAAAGGATTTAGAGAACTTGCCTTCTACCTTGATGATTTGTTATTTAAATGGGTTTGAAGATGCCAAACAAAAATTAATCGATGCCAAACCGCTCTTGAAGGTGCAAAAAACAGCGACCGTTTATTTGAGTTTTAAAGAAGCGATGCGTATTTTGCGGAAGATGAAATACAACGAAAACAATGGGTAGAACATTAGTGATAGGAGACATCCACGGCGGGCTACGAGCCGTACACCAAATTATGGAAAGAGCTCAAGTAACCCGAGAAGACCAACTTATTTTTTTGGGCGATTATGTTGACGGCTGGAGCGAATCGCCACAGGTAATTGATTTTTTAATGGATTTGGGCCAAAAGCAAAACTGCATTTTTATTAAAGGCAACCACGATGAGTTGTTGTTGGATTGGTTGGAAGGGCATACCGAAAATTTTAATGAAAAAATGTGGTTCATGCATGGCGGCGAAGCTACGGTTTTGGCTTATGAAAAAATAGCTGACGAGACCAAAAAAAAGCATATTCAGTTTTTAAAAGCCTTGCAAAATTACCATCACGACGATCAAAACCGGTTGTTTATCCATGCCGGATTTACCAACATGAACGGCATTCGCTTTGAACACTTTCCGAAGTTGTTTTATTGGGACCGAACACTTTGGGAAACCGCCCTGTCGCTCGATGAAAGGTTAGACCCCAAAAGTTGGCTTTATCCCAAACGACTCACCTTGTACGATGAAATCTATATCGGTCATACACCTGTAACCCGAATTGGATTTACCACTCCGGTCCAAAAAGCCTGCGTGTGGAATGTAGATACCGGAGCCGCTTTCAAAGGACCGCTGACCGTTATGGATGTCGATTCCAAACAGTTTTGGCAAAGCGAACCGCTGCACGAATTGTATTTCAACGAAAAAGGGCGGAATTGATTTCGCTGTAATTTCTAGAAGTACCTTCGTTTGAAACGGCTATATTTGTACTCTAAACACATCACCATGAAAAAAATAATCACCATAGTGGCGCTGTTAACACTGAGTTTGGGTCAAGCTCAAGCTTACAAGGGCAAAGGCGATATCAAAGGACAAGTAGGTTGGAATATTCAAGACCACGGCAACGGAATTCAGGTTTCTGCTGATTTTGGTTTGGGCGAAAATATGTCGTACGGTTTTGTAGCGTCGTATTTATTATCGGTTGAAAAACCCGGCGGCATTAAACCGGATTTCGCCGATAGGGCTGATTTTAAAGCCCGATTCAATGCCAATTTAGGCAATGTATTTGGGTTCGATAAGGCAATGGATATTTATCCCGGGTTGCATTTGGGTACCCGAAATTTCGGGGCTCATTTAGGTTTCAGATATTTTTTTACCGATGGTTTCGGCCTTTTTGCAGAAGGCAGTGCTCCCTTGGCCCGATATGACGCTAACGTCGATGGATTTGAAAAATACAACAATCAGTTTGTTTTTGTCCTTGGCGCTTCCTTTAATTTATAATCCATACAAAATGAGTGTAGTAACTGAAAAAAGATTGAAAGATCGTAGTGGTTCCACCTGTGAAATCAGCGGTACTAATGAAAATTTGGTGGTGTATTTGGTAGAACCTAAAACCGAAGCCCTACCCGAAAACTGTATTTTAATAGCCCAACCGTTGTTGGATCAGATTAAAAATCCGGAAACCATGAATCCGAACGATTGGCGCGGGTTAAGCGATAGCATGTGGAACGAGAATCTTCCCGTACAAATTGTTTCATGGCGTATGCTGGCTCGATTAAAAAACCACGATTTGTTGGACATGATGTATTTGGATGAAGACGCGTTGGAATGGGCCAAAGCTACAGGGGAAGGCGAAGATGAAGAAGGCAAAATCATCCACAAAGATTCTAACGGCAATATTTTACAAGACGGCGATTCGGTGGTTTTGATTAAAGACTTGGATGTGAAAGGCGCCAATTTTACGGCTAAACGCGGTGCGGCCGTGCACAACATTAAATTAGTTTGGGACAATGCCGATCAAATTGAAGGCCGTGTGGAAGGCCAACATATCGTGATTTTGACACAATATGTGAAGAAGACAAAATAAGCGGGGTTTGTCATCTCGACCTTAGGGAGAAATCGCACAATCTTGGTGTTGTAAGATTCCTCACATTCGTTCGGAATGACAAGACTACAAATAAAAAAACCTGCAAAAATTGCAGGTTTTTTTATTTACAAAGACACTATTACAAATCAAACTTAATCCCTTGTGCCAATGGTAAACTAGTGGTGTAGTTGATGGTATTGGTTTGTCTTCTCATATATACTTTCCAAGCGTCAGAACCCGATTCGCGGCCACCGCCGGTCTCTTTTTCGCCACCAAAAGCTCCACCGATTTCGGCACCGGATGTTCCGATATTCACATTAGCAATACCGCAATCTGAACCGGCATGCGATAAGAAGGTTTCCGCTTCACGTAAGTTGTTGGTCATAATAGCTGAGGATAAACCTTGGGCTACTCCGTTTTGAATAGCAATGGCTTCATGAACATCACCTGAGTATTTCAATAAGTATAACACCGGTGCAAAAGTTTCGTGTTGTACAATAGCGTAGTGATTTTCGGCTTCAGCAATGGCGGGTTTAACATAACATCCGCTCTCATAGCCTTCGCCGGTTAATACGCCGCCTTCGACTAAAATTTTACCACCTTCAGCTACGACTTGCTCTAAAGCTTTTTGGTACATTTGAACAGCATCTTTGTCAATTAGCGGACCCACGTGGTTGTTTTGGTCTAACGGATTTCCGATTCGCAACTGACCGTAAGCGCCTACTAAGGCATCACGTACTTTATCGTAAATGCTTTCGTGGATGATTAGTCTGCGAGTAGAAGTACAACGTTGACCGGCTGTACCCACGGCTCCGAAAACCGCTCCGATAACCGTCATTTTGATGTCGGCATCCGGCGTTACGATGATGGCGTTGTTACCGCCTAATTCCAATAAAGAGTTGCCTAAACGAGCGGCACAAGCTTGGGCTACAATTTTACCCATACGAGTCGAGCCGGTAGCTGAAACCAAAGGCACGCGTTTGTCGTGCGTCATCATTTCGCCCACTTTGTAATCGCCGTTGATTAAGCAAGAAATACCTTCCGGTAAATTGTTTTCTTTTAAAACTTCGGCAATGATGTTTTGACAAGCGATACTGCACAAAGGCGTTTTTTCAGATGGTTTCCAAACGCAAACGTCGCCACAAATCCAAGCCAAAGCCGTATTCCAAGACCAAACCGCTACCGGGAAGTTGAAGGCCGAAATGATGCCGACAATACCTAGCGGATGGTATTGCTCGTACATGCGGTGACCCGGACGTTCCGAGTGCATGGTTAACCCGTGTAATTGACGAGACAAACCCACGGCAAAGTCGCAAATGTCAATCATTTCTTGAACTTCTCCGTAGCCTTCTTGAAGCGATTTTCCCATTTCATAGGAAACCAATTTGCCTAGCGGCTCTTTGTATTTTCTTAGTTTTTCTCCGAATTGACGCACGATTTCTCCGCGTTTCGGAGCCGGCATTAAGCGGAAGGTTTTGAAGGCTTCGGCGGCGGTTTGCATTACTTTTTCGTAATCTTCGGCGGTAGTGGTTTTTACTTTTCCGATGAGTTGTCCGTCGACCGGAGAGTAACTTTCGATAATGTCTCCTGAGGCAAAATGATTGTTTCCGGTGGAAGTTCCTTCGTTAACGGCTTTTACGCCTAATATTTCTAAGGCTTCGGTCATGCCGAATTGTTGAGCAATTGTTGCCATTGTATTTTTAGTTTGAATGTTTAAAATTTCAGCAAAAGTAATCGTTTATTTTGAATTTTAGCCCGGATGGTAACGGCATCCTTTTTAGCTTGTTTTTATAACAAGTTAAAAAGATACAGTGGACAGCCGGATTAGCTCCTAAATACATTATTTGGAAATAAATCGAGGATCGGTTTCCATCACAGTACCGCATTTTTCGCAGGTTCTGAGGGATTCCGATTGGTAAAAATGATTGAAATGTTGGAGAAAATCCTTTTCAATATCGTGTAATTCGAAGTAGACTTCGTAGAGTTTGTGGTTGCAGTTTTCGCAGAACCAAAGTAGGCCGTCGGGGATTTCTTTGCCGACCCTTTTGCGTTCTACTACCAAGCCAATCGAGTTTTCTGAGCGGGATGGAGAATGCGGCACTTTAGCAGGCAGCAAAAATAGATCACCGGCGGAGAGTTTCATGGCTTTCTTTTGGCCGTCTTCTTGGATGTAAACGGTAATTTCGCCTTCGAGTTGGTAGAACAATTCTTCGGTTTCGTTGTAGTGGTAATCTTTTCGTGCATTAGGGCCGGCTACAATCATTACGATATAATCACCGGAATTGACGTATAAGTTTTTATTGCCAACGGGAGGTTTGAGTAGGTGACGGTTTTCATCAATCCATTGATTGAGATTGAAAGGTTGTGCAACAGCCATATTCTAAATTTTAGTAAAGGTATGGAATAAAAAAGTCTCGATACGTTCGAGACTTTTAAAAATTTATTTCACTTCCTTAATCAAGTAAATATACACCGGAAAGTGGTCGCTGTAGCCTATTTCGTTTGAGCTATGGCGTAGCGGATACCCTTTGTATTGTCCGCTTTTGGTAATCATGTACGGTTTGTTGTAAATACCGGCTTTCCAATAACGGAAAGAGGAAAAGTCTTTTTGGATGAGTGTTTCCGATACCATGATTTGGTCAAATATGTCGCCGGCATCACGGTAGAAAAGCGTGGCGTTGCCTTTGTAGAACATTTCTTCAAACGGGTTGTAAACACCGAATGGTTTTACTTCTTCTTTTTTGCGTTTGGCACCGATACCTTCTTTAACACTTTTATTATAGGAACCGTCATTTAAGTCACCCATGGTAATGATTTTGGCATTGGGGTTAATTTTGTAGATAGAATCCATGATAGTTCTATTAAGTCTGCCAGCCGCTTCACGGAAAGGAGCGCTTTTCTTTTCACCACCGGAACGCGACGGCCAGTGGTTGACAATAATATTGACTTCTTCACCATCTAAGAAACCGGTAACTAAGAGCTGATCTCTGGTATAAACGCGGTCATCTTTTCCGGTTTCAGCTTTATCATCGGTAGCTTCGTCTTTGTCTTTTTTATCGTCTTTTCCTTCTTGACTTCTGTAGATAAGTAACGGGATATTTTTGTAACTGGTAGGTTTGAAATGTTTCTTTTGGTATAACAGAGCCACATCAATTCCTCGTTTATCCGGCGAATCAAAATGAATGATGCCGTAATCTTTATTAATTAGCAATGGTTCTTTTACTAAATCTTCCAATACACCGCGGTTTTCGATTTCACATCCTCCGATTAGGGTTGGGGAATTATTCGGATTTTCACCGGTGCCGATTTCAGAAAGTACTCGGGATAAATTATGTAGTTTTTGTTTGTATTTGGCAGAAGTCCAGTTTTGAATTCCCTTTGGCAACCATTCTTCATCGTTATTCGGTCCGTTAATGGTGTCAAAAAGGTTTTCAAAGTTGTAGAAGGCAACCGTATGGATATTATACTTTTTTGCCTGTGCACTAGCCCCTGTAATTGCGAAAAAAGCAAAGAAAAGAGCTATTAATTTTTTTATTCTCATAAAATCGATATTAATTTATTATCAAGTTTTTTACAAACTTCGAGCCAAAATTAGATAATATTATTAAAAGATGTACATTTGTCGGCTGTTAAGTTTTTATTAAGGACTTTTCAGGAAAAAATTAATCTAATTTTATTTATGAAAAAACTTGTTATTAGTACCTTATTTGTGATGCAAGTGTTTTTTGTTTTTGCACAAACTGCTACTACGGGCATTACAGGTAAAGTGGTCGATTCAAAAACACAAAAACCTTTACAAAATGTTGTTGCTTCTATTGAAAACACCAGTTTGACTGCTTTAACGAATGCAGCCGGTGTTTTTGTTTTTAATGAAGTGCCTCAAGGCAGTCAGTTACTGCAGATTAAAAGTACCGGTTACAAAGATCAATTGCTTTCAGTTGATGTGATTGCCGGAAAAATGTTAGACTTAGGAATTATTGTTTTTGAGGAAGATATTACCTCAGAGCAGCAGCTGAGTTTGGTTACCATTACGGAGAATGATTTAGGAGATGATAATAGCGGTTCTGAAAGTACTTCGGGATTGTTACAAGCTTCGAGAGATGTATACCAACAAGCTGCGGCATTTAACTGGGGACAGGCTCGCTTTAGAATCAGAGGTTTAGATAATGAATACGGGATTACTATGATTAATGGTATTTCCATGAATAAATTGTACGACGGAAGACCACAATGGAGTAACTGGGGCGGATTGAATGATGCTACCAGAAACCAAGAATTTACCATGGGTTCTGCCCCTTCTGATTATACATTCGGCGGTTTGTTGGGAACTCAGGAAATTAACACCAGAGCTTCTATGTACCGTAGAGGTTCCAGAATTTCATTCTCCGGAACCAATACCAACTACAGTTGGAGAATGATGGGAACTCATGCTTCCGGAATGAACACTGATGGATGGGCTTTTGTAGTATCGGCTTCCAGAAGATGGGCTAATGAAGGATACTTTGAAGGAACGAATTACGATGCCAATTCTGTGTTTGCCAGCGTGGAAAAGAAAATTAATGACAAACACTCTATCAACTTTACATCCATTTTTGCTCAAAACAAACGCGGAAAAAGTTCGCCAAATACCGATGAGGTTACTCGTTTAAAAGGTATAGAATACAACTCGTATTGGGGATGGCAAGAGGGAGAGAAAAGAAACTCTCGTTATAAAGAGATTGAAGAACCAATCAATATGTTAAGTCATTATTGGAAAATTACCGATAAAACCACTTTGAATACCAACGTGGCATACCAAGTAGGATTTGTAGGGAACAGTCGCCTGGATTTCCAATTGGCTAACAATCCCGATCCTACGTACTATAAAAACTTACCAAGTTACTATTTGAACGATGAGACATACTATGTACCGACCTACGCGCCGGATAACGTAACCATTATTGGTTATACCAACCCGAGTGCAGAAATTGCTCAGACAAACTTCGTAAATGACGGACAAATCAATTGGAACAATATCTACTACACCAATAAAGTGGTGAACCGCGGCGAAAGAAGTGCTTATGTACTATATGAAGACCGAGTGGAAGACAAGCAATGGAGTGCTAACTCGTACCTCAATTCGGCCATTGCGGATAACATTACCTTAAATGCCGGAATCAACTTCAAAAAGTTGCGTTCTAAAAATTTCCAAAAATTGATTGATTTATTGGGAGGTTCTTATTTTAACGATATCGATCCTTTCTTCAGCGGCAACGCATCGCAATCGGATTTAAATAATCCGGACAGACAAGTGCGTGTCGGAGATGCTTACGGTTATAATTACTATTTGAATGCGACTACTTTTGACGGATTTACCCAATTCAAATTCAGCTACAAAAAAGCCGACTTTTATTTGGCTCAATCGTTCTCGAGAACAGAATACCAAAGAGAAGGAAACTACAGAAACGGGATTTATCCAACCAACTCTTTCGGGAAAAGTAAAAGCGTAGTTTTTGAAAACTTTGGGTTCAAAGGTGGTTTGACTTATAAAATTACCGGAAAACAATTCTTGGATTTCAATGGTCTTTACATGACCAAAGCCCCAAGTTTGAGAAACACGTTCTCGAACGCGCGTTTGAATAACAATATTACTCCCGATTTAAGCAGTGAGTCAATTATGGGTTCTGACGTAAGTTATATCATCAAAGCGCCAAAATTCAAGGCAAGATTGACCGGTTTTTATAACAAAATTTCTAACGCTACCGAGATTTCATTCTTCTATGGTGAAGGCATTTTTGATGCCGGTGAAGACGGATCTACCGATACGGATTCATTCATCAGCGAGATTGTAACCGGGATGAATAAAAAACACGTTGGTGCCGAGTTTGGTTTTGAATACCAAATTACGTCAACCATTAAAGCCATAGGTTCGGCTTCCTACGGTCAATATACGTATGACAATAACCCGAATCTGAAAGTTAACGATGATGCTTTAGCGACCAGCTCTAACATCAATCCGGTAACGGATTTCGGTAAAGCGTATTTAAAAGGATACCGATTACCGGGTATGCCGCAACAAGCGTACTCTTTTGGTTTAGAATACAGAGATCCTAAGTTCTGGTGGATTGGCGCCAACATCAATTACTTAACCGATAGTTATCTTGATGTGTCCAGCATTTTAAGAACACAAAACTTCGTTGTTGATGTTAATGGTAGCGGAGTTGGTTTTGAAGGAGCCACCGAAGAGTCCGTAAGAGCCTTGTTAAAACAAGAAAAATTTGAGCCTATTACGTTATTAAATTTAGTGGGTGGAAAATCATGGAGAGTAGGTAATGATACTTTTGGTTTCTTTGCCTCTATCAATAATGTACTCGACTTTGAGTACAAAACCGGAGGATTTGAGCAGTCTAGAAAAGCAACCTATCCTGAATATTTAGCCGATAATGCCAATGGAACGCCATCATTTGGGCCTAAATATTTCTATGGTTACGGAAGAACTTATTTTGTTAACTTATACATTAATTTCTAATACAATAGAAATATGAAAAATATATCTAAATTTTGTTTGGCTTTATTCACCTTCAGTATGGTAGTAAGCTGCTCGGATGATACGGAGATTGCCCCGTTTAAACCGTTAATTTTCTCTGAGGACTTCCCCGAAGAAGAGATTAATTTTAATGCTACTTTTGATTTCGAAGGATGGACCAATTTTGCTGAGGCAGGGACTAAATTATGGATTGAAAGAGATTTTAATAACGACGGGTACATCCAATTCAGTTCTTTCGGAAGCGGAGAAGCCTCTAACATTGGTTGGGCCATAACTCCTGCCATCACGTTACCTCAAGATGCCAATGCCGTATTGAGCTTTACTTCCGCGACCAACTTTGTCGATAACCCGGCCAATAAGTTAGAAGTTTTTATCTCTACGGATTACAACGGAACCGACGTGTTAGCCGCTACATGGACCCAATTGAATGCCGTAGTGGCTGATAATACGACCAACGGTTATGTTTATATTCCTTCAGGAGAAATCAGTTTAGCCGATTATTCGGGTACGGTTCACATTGCTTTTAAAGCCACCGGAAACGGGACGACACTTGACGGCTTATTCCAGGTTGATAAAATTAAAGTTTACTCAAATAACTAAAAAAGAACTATGAAAAATCTTAAATTTTTAGCGTTGGCATTTACCGCTTTGTTCGCAAGTTGCGTAAATGACGAATTTAAAGATCCTGATTTAAGCGGAGATTGTGCTACTTTAACGGCAACAAAATCGGTTCAGGATGTAGCTGCTATGGCCTCTTCTTCTTATTTAAAATATGAAAATGAGGACATTATTGAAGCGTATGTAACGTCAAGTGACGAAGGAGGAAACTTCTACAAATCAATTTCAATGGTTTCTGTTGATGGACAAAAGGCTTTCAGCATTCCGGTTGACGATTATAACTTGTACACCAAATACCCACCGGGACAAAAGGTATTTGTGAATATGAAAAACAGATACATCGTGACCGAATTCGGAGGTTTGTTAATAGGAAACTTATACAATGGCGGAACTGCCGATGATCCTACCGATGACGAAGTAGGCCGAATTTCACCGGTAGAATACCAAAGTATTATTACCCGTTCTTGTACCGGTAGTGTAAGTGAAGCGGCTATTACCAATAACATCACCGTATCACAAGCGTTAAACGATTCGTATTTAAATAAATTAATTGAGTTCGATAATGTTCAGTTTACCGATGCCTCTTTAGGCAAAACCTATTACGATGCTACATTGAACGATTTAGGAGGTGCCACGAATCACTTAATTACCGATCAATTCGGCAATACTATTATTGTCAGAATTAGTTCTTATGCTACTTTTGCGTCTAAAGCAGTACCGTCTAAAAGCGGCAAAATCAGAGGTGTTTTAACCAAATTCAACTCCGATTACCAATTTATGGTAAGAACAGAAAGCGATATCAATCTCACCAACGATCGTTTGGCTATCGATTTTTATCCGCCGCTGGGAGGTTCTGCATTGAGTTATTTCGCAACGCTTAATGAGCCATTTACGTCTTACAATACCACTAACCAACAAGTTTTCTCGGCGTATATCAATGATGCCGTTGTGGGAAGCAGATACTGGCAAGTAAAAACATTCAGTGGTAACAAATACATCCAAATGACTTCATTTGGGGGTACTCCTGAAGCGAACAGAACGTTGTTCTTTGTTCCGGTTGATTTTACAGCTGCAAGTACGTTCTCCTTTAAAACCAAAGCCGGATTTGCCAACGGAAATTGTTTGAAAGTGTATTACACCACCGATTATGTAGCCGGAGGTGATGCCACGGCCGCTACTTTAGTTGACATTACCTCAAGTTTCACAATTTCTCCGGGACTGAGTTCGGGTTATCCTACCAACTTTACTAACAGCGGTAATTACGCTATACCGGGAACGTTAACCGGAAACGGTTTCTTTGTTTTCGAATATGTCGGAAACGGTACCGGTGTAACCACGACCATGCAAATCGATGATATTGTTATCAATTAATCATCATCAGCTATAACAATAAGCCATCCTTCTGGGGTGGCTTTTTTTATAAAGATTGATTACATTTAGACCGCAAAAATCAACACCTATGAAAAAAATTGTATTCATAATTCTCGCTACTATGAGCATAAAGGCTTCGGCACAAGAAATCCTTACCCCGGAAACACTCTGGAAATTAGGTAGAGTAACTGCTTTAGGGATGGCTAAAGACGGTAAAAGCATCGTTTATAAAGTTACTTATCCTTCGGTAGAAGATAACAAGTCGGGAAACAAATTCTTTACCATTCCGGTAAACGGCGGAACACCAACACCGGTTGAAGACACCAAAGAGTTGTTAGCCGATAAGAATGTATCGCCCGACGGCAAGTACATCCTCTCTACACAAGAAGTAAAAGTTGAAAAAGTATTGGGAAAAGATTTGTATCCCGAACTGGACAAAGCCGATGCACAAGTATACGATGGTTTAGATTACCGTCATTGGGATACCTGGAATAACGGAACACACAATCATATTTTCTATGCCATTAATAAAGGAACCAAAGGCAAGCCGATGGATATTATGCCTAACGAGCCTTTCGATTCTCCGCAAAAACCATTCGGAGGCGAGGAAGATTACACCTGGTCGCCCGATAGCCAAAGTATCATTTACGTGTGTAAAAAGAAAGCCGGAACCGCCTATGCGGTTTCTACGAATACCGACCTGTACGAATACAATATTGCCACCAAAACCACCAAAAACCTAACCGAAAGCAATCTCGGTTACGATACCAACCCGGTGTTTTCTCCAACCGGAAATTTGACCTGGCTCCAAATGAAACGCGACGGTTACGAAGCTGATAAAAACGATTTAATCGTTCGTTTTAATGGTATCGACATGAACCTAACAGCCAATTGGGACGGAAGTGTCGATAACTTTTTGTGGAGCGCCGATGGCAAAAAAATATATTTTACCGCAGCCGTTGATGGAGCCAAACATTTATTCGAAGTTAATTTCCCCGGTTTAACCAAAATCGCCATCACCGTAAAACAAATTACTTCGGGCGATTTTGACGTGAATGATTTGGTAGGGTTCTCCGGAGATAACATTATCGTGACGCGCACCGACATGAATCATGCGGCCGAAATTTATTCGTATAATTTCAAGAAAAAAACGTGGACACAACTCACCAAAACCAATCAGGAAATTTACGCTAAACTGTCCTTACCCAAATATGAAAGACGCTACGTTACCACAACCGACGGTAAAAAAATGTTGGTATGGGTAATCCTACCGCCAAATTTCGACAAAACCAAAAAATACCCGGCGCTGTTGTATTGTCAGGGCGGACCGCAATCCCCGTTGACGCAAAGCTATTCCTTCCGTTGGAACTTCTCCTTAATGGCCTCCCAAGGTTATGTAGTGGTAGCACCCAACCGTCGCGGCATGTACGGTCACGGCCAAGCCTGGAACGAACAAATCTCGAAAGATTGGGGCGGACAAGTCATGGATGACTATTTATCAGCCATCGATGAGGTGGCTAAGGAACGTTATGTCGATAAAGCGCGTTTAGGCGCTGTTGGCGCCAGTTATGGTGGGTATTCGGTGTTCTACCTTGCCGGCATTCACAACAATCGTTTTAAAACCTTTATTTCGCATTGCGGGGTTTTCAATTTAGAAAGCATGTATGGCACCACCGAAGAAGTGTTCTTTAACAATTGGGATCACGGCGGACCGTATTGGGACAAAAATAACGCGGCGGCTCAAAAAACCTTCAGCCAGTTCAACCCGATTAAAATGGTCGACAAATGGAATACGCCTATCCTAATCATCCAAGGCGGTAAAGATTACCGCGTGCCTATCGGACAAGGACAAGAAGCCTTTCAAGCGGCACAATTACGCGGTATCAAAAGCCGTTTCATGTTCTTCCCCGAGGAAAACCACTGGGTGTTAAAACCGCAAAATGCTTTAGTATGGCAGCGCGAATTCTACAAATGGTTGCAGGAAACTTTATAGTTAAAACAAAAAACCCAACTCTAAAAGTTGGGTTTTGCTTTTTTAATTAGAAGCGAACGGATCGGGCATTTTTGGTGTCCCTGTTCCCGCTTTTCGCGCTACATGGTAGCTAGCTCCAACCTGTCTGCCGGAAGGCAGGTCGGGGCTAAAGAGGTCGCCGTTTTAACTTTTGGAACATTTTATTGTTTTAAAAATTTTAACCTCTGACAGGTTGCACTTCTATCACCCAATTGAATTAAATAACAACCGTTGGCCAGAGACCTTACGTCGATACCTTGATTACGGTCCGTTACGATGCCATCCATAACTTTCACCCCAAGCATGTTATAGATAGAATACATCATCGACTCTTCAATACACACATAAACAACGTCAGACACAGGATTAGGATAAAGCGTCACTTTTTCCTTTTCGAACTCGTTTACAGCCAAAGGCGAACAAGCCTCTGTAGCATACTTAGCCATAAAAAAATCCGATTGAGAACCGCTGTTAGTAATTTGTTGGTTGTTGTTAAACGTAAGTGTACCGCCAATTGCACCACCCAAAATATAATCACCCGAAACGTCGGCAGTAATAGCCGTCCCAACATCATTAAAACCGTCATTACCCGGTATCTTGGTAAGTCCTAAGCAGGCACCGGTATCCCTGTTAAATCGGGCCAGTAAAACTTCAGTGCCTTCGTTATTAAATATATTACTGGCATTTAAAGTTTGCGTTCCCCAAGTGAAATCAGTTCCGGCACAATAGCTTGTGTAAGCGAGCTCGTTACCGTTTAAAACAATACCACCATAATTTTCCGAACCTTTATTGCTATAGGAACTCCACAACAATTGTGTGGCTGTCGGATTAACTTTCATCACAAAACCGGGAATAATGGTCTCGGGAATAGTCAACCCTAAAAAGCTTCCAAAACTAAATCCTGCCATTTTTCCTCCAATGTAAATATTGTTTTCAGAATCAAATACAATATCATATAAAAACAGATAACCTGAAGCCGGAAATGTATCGGTTCTGTGCCATAAATAATTACCCAGAGAATCAAAACAAGCCAAAAATGTAGAACCACTTATAGAATTCCCTGCAACGACAGCAGTATCAGTATCATCCAATCTTTCGGTACTTAAATAGAAGTAACCATTATTAGGATTTCGCTTAAAAATAAATTTTGCACCAAAACTGCCGCTTAGCTGCATATTTAATGGAACAACTCCCAAGAAATCTCCATTGGCATTATACTTCAAAATAAACCAATTGCTCCCTGTCTGTGAATTAACAAAACCTCCGTCTGCATATGTTCCCGGTGCCAAAGCTACCAACCAATATATATTTCCTGAAGAATCAACTTGCAATCCACGACTGGCTGTTTGACCATAGGATGCATTTACGTCAACACCAACTGGTTGTGGTCTTTTAATCCATTGTAGATTACCATCTTCGTCATACTTGGTAAGGAATAATAATCTACAATCCATATGCGTATTGATAAAATCACTATCTATGCGCGAAGGAAAATTGACATCGCTGTGACAATCACTGAATTTGCCTGACATATAAATATTGTTGCTCGCATCAACCTGCAATAAATTGACTGTTTCATCATTTAGGCCTCCAATGATTTTAGACCATCGATAACTACCATCACAGCCAAAGCTAAACAGGGCATAATCATCAGGAGTAGAACCGCTATCAAAATTAGCCTTGGGTACACCATCAATATCCAAACCGGTAAAACCAACCCGTGATAATCCGTAAATCCGTTTTTGGTTGTCAGTAACCAAGCTATAAGTTTGTTCCTGGGTATGTTGGTAGGTCAAAGGCAGAGGCTCTAAAGCTCCGCCGCGTTTGCCCCATTGCCAACTTTGACCATAACTGCTCACACTAAAAAACAAAACTATTAGTAATACTTTATTGTACATAGCTCGATATTGCAGAGTTGGTCTGGATTTCAATTATTCTTTTATAAACTTCATACTTTGATGTACGCCACGTTCATCCTCCAATTGAATTAAATAGCAACCATTGGCCAGAGACCTTACGTCGATACCTTGATTACGATCCGTTACGATGCCATCCATAACTTTCACACCAAGCATGTTGTAGATAGAATACATCATCGACTCTTCAATACGCACATAAACAACGTCAGAGACAGGATTAGGATAAAGCGTCACTTTTTCCTTTTCGAACTCGTTTACAGCCAAAGGCGAACAAGCCTCTGTGGCATACTTAGCCACAAAAAAATCTGATTGAGAACCGCTGTTAGTAATTTGTTGATTGTTGTTAAACGTAAGTGTACCGCCAATTGCACCACCCAAAATATAATCACCCGAAACGTCGGCAGTAATAGCCGTCCCAACATCATTAAAACCGTCATTACCCGGTATCTTGGTAAGTCCTAAGCAGGCACCGGTATCCCTGTTAAATCGGGCCAGTAAAACTTCAGTGCCTTCGTTATTAAATATATTACTGGCATTTAAAGTTTGCGTTCCCCAAGTGAAATCAGTTCCGGCACAATAGCTTGTGTAAGCGAGCTCGTTACCGTTTAAAACAATACCACCATAATTTTCCGAACCTTTATTGCTATAGGAACTCCACAACAATTGTGTGGCTGTCGAATTAACTTTCATGACAAAACCGGGAATGATAGTTTCAGGAACTGTTAAACCTAAAAAACTACCAAAGCTGAAACCGGCTATTTTGCCTCCTAGGTAAATATTATTTTGAGAGTCAAATTGAAGATTATACAAAAACAAGTAACCGGGATCGACAAAGGTATCCACACGATGCCATAGATAATTACCCTGGGAATCATAACTCGCTAAAAAAGTTGAATTATTTATAGTATTGCCTGCTATGGTTGCCGTATCAAAACTATCGAATTTAGTGGCATAAAAATAAAAATTATTATTGTAAGGATTAATTTGAAACTGAAGAAACGTAAAACCTCCGCTAGTCTGAATGTTTATAGGAATAGTTCCTAAATAATCACCATTTGTATTGTATTTGAGAATAAACCAATTACTACCTGCTTGCGAATTAACGAAGCCCCCATCTGCATAAGCTCCCGGCGGCAATAGAGTTAACCAATAAATCGTTCCATCTGGACCTACTTGTACACCGGAACTCCGAGTTTGAGAATAACTTACGCTAATATCCACACCGGCGGCTTGTGGACGTCTTATCCATTGCAACGTTCCATCTTCGTCATACTTGGTAAGAAATAGCAATCTACAATCCATATGGGTATTGATAAAATCACTATCAATACGTGCCGGAAAATTGGCGTCTGTATGACAATTTGCAAATTTACCGGCCATGTACACATTATTATTACCATCAACTTGAAGCGGATGCACTACTTCATCATCTATGCCTCCTATAATCTTTGACCAACGATAACTGCCATCACAAGCAAAGCTAAATAAAGCATAATCATCCGGAGTAGAACCATTATCAAAATTGGTCTTTGGCAAATTATCTATATTCAATCCCGTAAACCCAACACGTGATAATCCGTAAATCCGTTTTTGGCTATCGGTTACCAAACTATAGGTCTGCTCCTGATACTGCACAGCATCGATTGGCAAAGCTTCTAAAGCGCCCCCGCGTTTGCCCCATTGCCAACTTTGACCGATAGTGGTTGAGGTGATTAAAAATATAAAGAATAGAAATTTGCCATTCATAATAATAAGGGATTATCAATCAAAGATACTAAAACAGAATTATGATTGTATTTTCTGTCAAATAATAAAGTTTTTTGAATTACCAATCTCAAACTTTCGAATACATTCTTGGTGTTTGTTTTGTGTCTCCTTAGCGTAATTTTCAAAACATTCCATCTCTGGGGGGATAAAAAAAACCCAGCTTTTGGCTGGGTTTTTTTATCTATTCCGGATCGTTCATTTTAAACGTTTCCATAAACTTCGTAGTGTAATTTCCGGCTACATAATCCGGTTCTTCCATTAACTGACGGTGAAACGGAATCGTAGTCTTAATGCCTTCAATATAAAACTCATCTAATGCGCGTTTCATTTTGTTGATTGCCTCTTCACGAGTTTGTGCGGTGGTAATCAACTTGGCAATCATGGAATCGTAATTCGGCGGAATGGTATACCCTGCGTAAACGTGGGTGTCCAAACGCACGCCGTGTCCACCCGGTGCGTGTAAAACGGTAATTTTACCCGGCGACGGACGGAAGTCATTATACGGATCTTCGGCGTTGATACGACATTCAATGGAGTGCAATTGCGGCAAATAGTTTTTACCTGAAATCGGCACACCGGCAGCTACTAAAATCTGCTCCCGAATCAAATCGTAATCAATCACTTGTTCGGTAATCGGGTGCTCCACCTGAATACGCGTATTCATCTCCATAAAGTAGAAATTGCGGTGTTTGTCCACCAAAAACTCTACGGTACCGGCGCCTTCGTATTTGATGAATTCGGCGGCTCTAACGGCGGCTTCTCCCATTTTGGTGCGCAATTCGTCGGTCATAAACGGCGACGGTGTTTCTTCGGTCAATTTTTGGTGACGGCGTTGTACCGAACAATCTCTTTCCGACAAGTGACACGCTTTTCCATACGAATCACCCACCACTTGAATCTCAATATGGCGCGGTTCTTCTATTAATTTTTCCATGTACATGCCATCGTTTCCAAAAGCAGCCGCTGCTTCCTGACGGGCACTTTCCCAGGCTTTTTCTAATTCGTCTTCTTTCCAAATGGCACGCATTCCTTTACCACCACCACCGGCAGTAGCTTTCATCATCACCGGATAACCGATTTCTTTGGCTACTTTTTTGGCCTGTGCCAAATCGGCTAAGATACCGTCGGAACCTGGAACACAAGGAACTCCTGCTGCTTTCATAGTGGCCTTAGCCGTAGCTTTATCGCCCATTTTATCAATCATTTCCGGAGAAGCTCCGATAAATTTGATGCCGTGCTCCTGACAAATTTTGGAGAATTTGGCATTTTCCGAAAGGAAACCGTAACCCGGGTGAATCGCATCGGCATTGGTAATCTCGGCCGCAGCGATAATGTTCGACATTTTTAAGTACGATAAATTACTCGGTGGCGGACCGATACAAACGGCCTCATCGGCAAATTTTACGTGCAAACTTTCGGCATCGGCAGTAGAGTAAACCGCTACCGTTTTAATGCCCATCTCACGACAGGTTCTGATAACGCGAAGCGCAATTTCGCCTCTGTTGGCAATTAATATTTTTTTAAACATCTTCTGAAATTTTAAATGTTGAATTATAAATTTTAAATTGTTTGAATGAAGCGTTAATTCATCATTCAAAATTTAGCATTTAAAATAACTTATGATGGATCAACTAAGAATAAAGGTTGGTCAAATTCTACCGGTGACATATCGTCTACCAAGATTTTAACGATTTTTCCGGAAACTTCGGCTTCAATTTCGTTGAACAATTTCATGGCTTCAACTACACATAAAACATCACCTTTACCGATGGTGCTGCCTACTTCTACAAACGGCGCTTTATCCGGCGACGGCTTGCGATAGAACGTTCCGATCATTGGGGATTTTATGGTGACAAATTTTGAAGTGTCTTCTGTGGCAGCCGGTGCCGCAGGAGCTGCAGGAGTTTGAGCCGGTGCCGCAGTTACTGGAGCGGCGGCTACAGGAGCCGCAGGCATCGCTTGTTGCACGTACGTAATTTCAGGTGTATTTCCCTCTAAAGTTGTTCGGATAGTAATTTTTACATCACCTGTTTCTAACTTTACTTCGGCCACTCCCGTATTGGATACAAATTTGATTAAGTTTTGAATTTCTTTTAAATCCATGATTAGTTAGTTTTAGAATTAGTTTTATTGTTTTTTTTCGTTGCGCTCCGATAAATTAATTTTCTTAAATATCAAATGCCTCGAGTGTTAGTATGCCCATTTCAGATAGATAGAACCCCAAGTGAATCCTCCTCCAAATGCTGCAAAAATTAAATTATCTCCTTTTTTTAATTGATTTTCAAAATCGCTCAACAACAAAGGTAATGTGGCTGAGGTGGTATTTCCGTATTTTTGAATATTAATCAATACCTTACTTTCATCCAATCCCATGCGGCTGGCTGTGGCATCAATAATTCGTCTGTTGGCCTGATGCGCCACTAACCAATTAACATCGTCTTTGGTCAAATTATTGCGCTCCATGATTTTTTCACTAACATCGGCCATTCCGGAAACAGCATATTTGAAAACCGTTTTACCGTCTTGAAAAACAAAGTGTTGGCCGTTAGCTACGGTTTCTGCAGATGGTGGAAGTATCGAACCACCGGCATCAATTTTAAGGTATTCTCTCCCGATACCGTCGCTTCTCAAGTATTCGTCTTGTAAGCCTAAGCCTTCGTAATTAGGTTCAAAAAGTACCGCTCCGGCGCCATCGCCAAAAATGATACAAGTCGCACGATCGGTGTAGTCGATAATCGAAGACATTTTGTCGGCACCAATCAATAATACTTTTTTGTATCGCCCTGATTGAATGTAGGCAGCAGCATTAGACATGCCGTACAAAAAGCTCGAACAAGCGGCTTGTAAATCAAAGGCAAAAGCATTAACCGCCCCAATTTGACTGGCCACATAAACGCCTGTTGAGGCTACCGGCATATCGGGTGTAGCAGTGGCCATGATGACTAAATCGATGTCTTCCGGGTTGATTTTGGCTTTAGCGATAAGGTCTTGAGCGGCCTTAATAGCCATATAGGAAGTACCTTTTCCTTTTTCTTTCAGCAATCTTCTTTCTTTGATTCCGGTACGGGTAGTAATCCATTCATCATTGGTATCTACCATGGTTTCCAGTACTTGATTTGAGAGTACAAATTCCGGAACATATGCTCCAACTGCGGTGATTGCGGCTGTTATTGTATTCATAAATTGGGTGTTTTTCCTCCCGATTTTTTTAAAATCGAAAAGTTGTGGAAATTACAAAAAAAAATAATACCTCAAAGGTTTTGAGCGGGGTTATTTGCAAAATCTGTTAAAACAAAAAACTCTCACAAAGTGAGAGTTTGTTTTATCAAAAAAACGTAATTAAGCAACAGCTACTGATTTATCAATAACCACCTGTCCTCTGTAATACATTTTACCTTCATGCCAGTAAGCTCTGTGGTATAAATGCGCTTCACCGGTAACCGGACAAGTAGCGATTTGAGCTACAGTTGCTTTATAGTGAGTTCTTCTTTTATCTCTTCTTGTTTTCGAGGTTTTTCTCTTAGGATGTGCCATTGTACTATATTATTTATCCGTTAATAGTTTTTTTAATTCGTCCCAACGCGGGTCAATATCATCTTCTTTTTTTACTTCTTTTACTTCTTTTACTTGCAATTCATTTAGTTTTTTAAGTGCTTCACTTTGCAGCGTCCCGTCTTTTACCCCGGGATGAATTCTTTTTTGCGGGATGGACAACACTATCATTTCGTAAATGTATTGCGATAAATCGATCTGATGTTCTCCGTGAGGCAAAATCAATAATTCATCATTATCGTTGTTGAATGTGTCTCCAAACTGGACTACCAATTTGATTTTTCCCTTAATAGGAAGGTCAAAAGGTTCACCGGTTAAATCGCAAGGCACATTCACCGTTCCGCTGTGTTTGAAGCTGATTTCCAGCATGGTTGTCTTTTTTTCAAGGACAACATTTACGGTTATGTCACAGCTTTCAAACTCATCAAAACTAAATTCGTCAAAGAACTTTTTGTTTATTTTGAATTCAAACTGATGCTTTCCCAACTTTAATCCTACAAAAGGAATTAAATATTCATTCGTACTTTTCATCTAAACAACAATTTGAATCCAATCCGGCATTCCGGAATCGGAGTGCAAAGATATAAAATTATTGTAATTCCAATAACCTTATGAACATTTTTTTGTTTATAACTGTTTTTCCTTTGTTTTCAGAGGATTTTTACTGATTTCCAAGTATTGATGTCTTGAATTATAGATGTCGATTGCCGTGTAAACGGCCTCTTTAAACGAATTGTGGTCGGCCATTCCTTTGCCGGCAATTTCATAAGCGGTGCCGTGATCGGGGGAAGTCCGTATTTTGGCAAGCCCTGCGGTATAATTTACACCATTCCCGAAAGAGAGTGTTTTAAACGGAATTAGTCCTTGGTCATGATACGTAGCAATTACGGCATCAAATTTTTCATACTGACCGCTGCCGAAAAAACCATCGGCAGGGTAAGGGCCAAAAACCAAAGTCCCTTTTTCGAACAGTTTTTTGATGGTAGGTTTTAAAATCTCATCATCTTCTTTGCCGATGACCCCGTTATCTCCGGCATGCGGATTGAGCGCTAAAACGGCAATTTTAGGTTTCGAAACAGCAAAGTCTTGGATTAGGGAATTTTTAATGGTTTCGATTTTTTGAATCACCAATTTTTCGGTCAGGTGTTTCGCTACTTCATTAACCGGTATATGGTCGGTTAAAAGACCAATTCTTAAATTGTCTTGTACCATCAACATCAGGGCATTGCCCTCAAGTTCCTGATTTAAGTATTCGGTATGCCCCGGAAACTTGAATTCTTCGGATTGGATGTTGTACTTATTAATGGGTGCCGTGACCAAAACATCTATTTGACCTTCTTTTAACGCTTTTGTGGCTGCCACAAATGATTTGATAGCATACTTGCCCACATTTTCGTCATTGGTACCGAAATTCAAGTCGACCCCTTCGCGCCAAACGTTTAGGACATTAATTTTTCCGATGACAAGCTGCTCCAATTTGTCGATACCGTGGAGTTGTGCAGTGAGTTCTAAATTTTTTTTAATGAAAGAAAGAATCTTAACATTGGCAAAAATAACCGGTGTGCACAACTCGAGCATTCTAGAGTCTTCAAAAGTTTTAAGCACAACTTCGCTTCCAATACCGTTTAAATCTCCAATGGATATTCCAACGATGATATTTTCTGCTTTTTTCATAAGAATGACAGGTTATTTATTGCTAATTTTGAAGTGCAAATTTAGTAAAATAAAACCATAATGTTTACAGGAATAATTGAAACCGTCGGAATTATAAAAGAAATAAAAAAAGACCACGATAACTTGCACATCACTATTTCTGCATCAATAACACCCGAATTAAAAATAGACCAAAGCGTATCTCACAACGGAATCTGTTTAACGGTAGTTGCTATTGATAAGGATAACTATACAGTGACCGCAATTAAGGAAACCATACAAAAAACGAATATGGGAGCTTGGCAAGTAGGAGATGTTGTTAATTTGGAACGTGCTATGAAATTGGGCGACCGTTTGGACGGACATATAGTACAAGGCCATGTAGATCAAACCGGGGTTTGTAAATTTATTGAAGAAGCCAACGGGAGTTGGTACTTTACGTTTGAATACGATCGTAAACAAAATAATCTTACCATTGAAAAAGGCTCAATAACCGTCAATGGGGTGAGTTTAACCGTTGTAAACTCTAAATTGAACGAGTTTAGCGTAGCCATTATTCCGTATACTTTTGAGCATACTAATTTTAAATCGTTCCAAATTGGAACCCAAGTAAATTTGGAATTCGATGTTGTGGGAAAATACGTTGCCCGATTGCACCAACTCCACGTTTAATCGTTCAAAAGGAAAAGTGGGCAAATAAAAAAGCGTCGAATTAATTCGACGCTTTTTTTATGTTGATTTTGTAAACTTTATAGCAACCAAAAACTAAAGAAATTGCAGCTAACAGCAAAAGCCCTCCGTCCAAAGGCAAGCCCGGCGGGGGTGGAGGTGTTGAAGGCGGTGGTGGTCCCGGTGCCGCAAATACATCTGAAAAGGGCAACAAAAACACCGCCAGAATGATAATTATTCTATTCGGGACAATTTTCATAGTGCGTAAAAGTATAAAAAAAATCCAATCACCAAAATAAATTACTTGTTTAATCTGTTAAGTTAATAGAAATTTAATGCGTCAAACTACTTATTTAAAAGCGTTTTACTGTTTTATTCTAAAAAAACAAGATAAAATCGCAATTAAATTTACGATAAAACCATCGCTTTAGTTTTTTGTGTATTCAGATAAAAAAAGACCTCCTAACAGTAAGAGATCTTTATTGTGGTCCCACTTGGGCTCGAACCAAGGACCACCTGATTATGAGTCAGGTGCTCTAACCAACTGAGCTATAGGACCGGTTTTACTTCACTGAATTTATTTTTATAGGAGTTCAGTGAATAAAGCGCGGGCTTTATTTGAGGTTGCAATATTACTACTAATTTTTAATCATTGCAACTATTTTTATGCTATTTCTTGACAGAGCTCGATAAGCACTCCGTTGGTTCCTTTGGGATGTAAAAAGGCAACTAATTTGTTGTCGGCTCCTTTTTTGGGTGTTTCGTTGAGTACCGTAAATCCTTCTTTTTTAAGGCGCTCTATCTCGGCAACAATGTCTTCCACATCAAAAGCAATATGGTGAATGCCTTCTCCTTTTTTTTCTAAAAATTTGGCTATGGGGCTATCGGGTGTCGTAGCTTCCAGAAGTTCAATTTTATTCGGGCCATTCCTGAAAAAAGAAGTTTTTACGCCTTCGCTGACTACCTCTTCTTCTTTGTACGGCGGATTTCCAAAAAGCTTCTCAAAGAGAAGATTAGAGGTTTTCAGATTATGCACTGCGATTCCTATGTGTTCTATTTTTCTCATATCTTTTAGGTTACAACGTGACAAAGGTACAAAGTTGTCGTGTAGGTTAAAACCCAAATTGAAGCTTTTCAACAGCAAGTCTAAAACCGCTTCACGGGATGTATAGCCCCGATGGAAGCGATACCGAAGTAAAGCGGACAGCGGGACAGGGTTTCTTAAAGAAGATAATGGTGTGCTTCTAAAAACGGTACAAGGCTGTAACTTTGCAATTTAAAAATCGTATTTTTGCGGCATGGAAACAAACAGACAGAAAAAAATCGGAAGTGTATTGCAAAAGGATTTGGTGGATATTCTGCAAGGAGAAGTGCGTAAAAACGGAATTGCTAATTTGGTAATTTCGGTTTCTAAAGTGAGTGTAACCACCGATTTGTCTATCGCCAAAGTGTATTTGAGTGTTTTTCCGCAAGAAAAAGCGGCCGAATTGCTTGAAGCGGTAAAAACCAATGCTCCTTTGATTAAACACGATTTGGCGCAACGCGTAAAGTTACAGCTCCGAAAAGTGCCCAACTTGGTGTTTTATATTGATGATTCGCTGGATTATATCGAAAAAATTGACAATGCCCTGGCCGGGAGAGAAAATCCTATTGAAAACCGCGACCTGCTAGAGAAGCGCAAGAAGTTTTAATTGGCTTCCAATTCTATTGCTAACTCCAAATAAACGATTAGTATCCTTTGAATTTTCCGCTCTACATAGCCCAACGGTATCTTTTCAGTAAAAGCAAGACCAACGCCATTAACATTATTACCCGAATTGCAGCGGTGGGCATTGTTATGGGTTCTTTGGCCTTGTTTGTGGTGCTTTCGGTATTTAGCGGGTTGAGAGAATTCAGCCTCTCGTTTTCCAACGATTTTGATCCCGATATAAAAGCGACCGCCATTAAAGGCAAGACATTTGTGTTTTCACCGAATCAGGAAATGCAAATCAAAAATCTCGAAGGAATTGCTTCGTACAGTAAGGTATTGGAAGAAAAAGTGCTGTTTTTTTTTGACGGCAAAGAGCAAGTGGCCTACCTGAAGGGTGTTGATACC
Organism: Flavobacterium sedimenticola; assembly: GCF_030053345.1. GTDB lineage: Bacteria > Bacteroidota > Bacteroidia > Flavobacteriales > Flavobacteriaceae > Flavobacterium > Flavobacterium sedimenticola. Next base: position 264,769 of record NZ_JASGBP010000001.1, on the reverse strand, counting down.
CGGTTTACCCAAACCAATGTTATTGCCAAAAACAATATTTTTAACGGAAAATGGTTGCAGCCCAATTCGTACGATGTGGTTTTGGGCTATGGCATATCGGAAAAACTTTCCTTGGGATTGTTTGACTTTAACAATGCTTTTGAAGTGTATGTGCCTCGAAAAGGAAAGAACGTGATTGAAAGCGAAGCCGACGCATTTAACAAAGCGGCACTTATTCCGGTTGGGATTTATGCGGTGAGTGAAGAACTCGACAGCAAGTATGTGTTTTGCGATTTATTGTTGGCTCAAAAATTACTCGAATTGCAGGCGAACGAAATTTCGGGTATCGAAATAAAGTTGAAACCCAATGCCAACGAAGAGAATGTTATTCTGAAACTGCGCCAAATTTTGGGAGATACCATCAGTATTAAAAACCGAGCCCAACAAAATGCTACCTTATATAAAATGCTCAACACCGAGAATTTTATCCTCTATTTAATTTTTACTTTGGTCATCATCATGATTTTGTTTGCTTTTGCCGGCGCTGTTTTCATGATTATTATTGATAAAAAAGACCATTTGAAAACGTTGTTGTCGTTGGGGACTCCGATAAAAAGCCTGCGCAGTATCTTTTTATTATATGGTCTTTTACTTTGCGTGATTAGCGGACTAATTGGTATTGCCCTCGGGTCAGCGATAGTGTTCGCTCAAAAAGCATTCAACTTGATTATGATTACCGAAACCTTACCGTATCCTGTAGTTTTTGAGGTTCAAAACGGTTTGATTGTTTTGGTTACCATTACTTTTTTAGGATTTATTTCCAGCTGGATTGCCAGCAGCCGAGTGAGTAAAGCCTTATTCGACTAAACCATTTGATAATGGGCATAGGCTTCCTTGATTTCTTCAAAAATCTGAAGCAATGCGTTATGGTCGTCGGTTGTAACCAAGCGGTGTTTGTATTCTTTAAAACCGTGGACACCTTTAAAGTAGTTGGTGTAATGACGGCGCATTTCCACGATACCCAATCGTTCTCCTTTCCATTCCATCGACCAAATTAAATGATTGCGAGCCGCTTCGATACGGTCGTTCATACTTGGTAACGGCAAATGTTCTCCGGTGTTAAAATAATGTTTGATTTCGTTAAAAATCCAGGGATAGCCAATGGCGGCGCGACCAATCATAATGCCGTCGATGCCGTATTTGTTTTTGTATTCCAGGGCTTTTTCGGGCGAATCGATATCGCCGTTGCCAAAAATAGGCATGGTAATGCGCGGGTTGTTTTTGACACGAGCGATGTGCGACCAATCGGAATGGCCTTTGTACATCTGGGCCCGGGTGCGTGCGTGTATGGTTAAAGCCTGTACGCCAACATCCTGTAGGCGTTCGGCCACTTCGTCAATATTAATCGAATTTTCATCCCAGCCCAAACGCGTTTTTACGGTGACCGGCAAATTGGTGCCTTTGATTACCGCTTTGGTAAGGCGAATCATTAAATCGACATCTTTCAATACACCGGCACCGGCGCCTTTACAGACCACTTTTTTCACCGGGCAACCAAAGTTGATATCGACTAAATCGGGCTGTACGGTATCGACAATTTTGGCGGATAGTTCCATGGCTTCTTCATCGCCGCCGAAAATTTGAATGCCGACCGGTCTTTCATAATCAAAGATGTCGAGCTTTTGGCGGCTTTTAATCGCATCGCGAATAAGTCCTTCAGAAGAGATGAATTCGGAATACATCAAATCGGCGCCGTGTAGTTTGCACAAACGGCGAAACGGCGGATCGCTCACGTCTTCCATAGGGGCGAGTAAGAGTGGAAAATCCGGTAATTGGATGTTGCCGATTTTGGGCATGGTATTGATTTTTTACTTTGTAAAAGTCCGACTTTCGGTCTTGAGAGGGCAAAAATACAATTTTTAAAAGAAAAGTTGAAAGAATAGCATGTAAAGACTGCTTTTCGGGCTTTGAAACTGACGAATTTAGCCTATATTTGCCGATTAAATGCATTAAGGATTGAGGCAAGCACCGCGTGCAGCCGAAAGCCTGACCGCCTTGGCGGGAATGCCCATACTTTGATATCCCGAAGCTTTGGGACAGTATGATAAATTGATAGCGATAGAAATGAAGAATATTAGAAACTTTTGCATTATTGCCCACATTGACCATGGGAAAAGTACGTTGGCCGACCGATTGTTGGGAGCTACCCAAACCGTAACGGCCCGTGAAGAGAAGGCGCAGTTGTTGGACAACATGGATTTGGAGCGCGAGCGTGGGATTACGATTAAGAGTCACGCCATTCAGATGGAATACACCTATAAAGGGGAAAAATACATTTTGAATTTGATTGATACACCCGGGCACGTCGATTTTTCGTATGAAGTATCACGCTCAATCGCCGCTTGCGAAGGCGCGTTGTTGATTGTGGATGCGGCGCAAAGCATACAAGCACAGACGATTTCCAACTTGTATTTGGCTTTGGAAAACGATTTGGAAATTATTCCGGTGTTGAATAAAGTCGACTTGCCGAGTGCCAATCCGGAAGAAGTGAGTGATGACATCGTGGATTTGTTGGGCTGTAAATTGGAAGAAATTATCCATGCTTCGGGGAAAACCGGTTTTGGAGTAGATAAAATATTAGAAGCCATTATCGAGCGCATTCCGCCGCCGAAAGGCAGTAAAGAAGAACCGTTGCAAGCGTTGATATTTGATTCGGTGTACAATCCGTTTCGCGGCATCGAAGTTATTTTCCGCGTAAAAAACGGTGAAATTCGCAAAGGACAAAAGATTAAGTTTATGGCTACCGGCAGCGAGTATTTTGCCGATGAAGTCGGGACGTTAAAACTGAATCAGGTGCCGAAGGAGGTGATTTCTACCGGCGATGTAGGGTATTTGATTTCGGGAATTAAAGAAGCGAAAGAAGTTAAAGTGGGTGACACCATTACCGATGCCAAGACGCCAACGACCAATATGATTGTGGGTTTTGAGGATGTAAAACCGATGGTTTTTGCCGGGATTTATCCGGTAGATACCGAGGATTATGAAGATTTGCGTGCTTCGATGGAGAAGTTGCAATTGAATGATGCGTCCTTGGTATTTGCACCCGAAAGTTCGGCTGCTTTGGGATTTGGTTTCCGTTGCGGATTCTTAGGGATGCTGCACTTGGAAATCATTCAGGAGCGTTTGGAACGCGAATTTGATATGACGGTAATTACTACGGTTCCGAACGTGTCGTATTTGGCCTATACCAAAAAAGAGCCCGATACGCCGATTGTGGTGAATAATCCGTCGGATTTACCGGAACCGTCTAAATTAGACCGCGTAGAAGAGCCGTTTATTAAAGCGACGATTATTACTAAAGCCGATTTTGTGGGGAATGTGATGAGTTTGTGTATCGAAAAACGCGGCATAATCACCAATCAGACCTATTTAACCACCGAGCGTGTGGAATTGAATTTTGACATGCCGTTGGCTGAGATTGTATTTGATTTTTACGATCGATTGAAAACGGTTTCCAAAGGGTATGCGTCGTTTGATTATTCGCCGATTGGGATGCGTACCTCCAAATTGGTGAAGTTAGACGTGTTGTTGAACAGCAATTCGGTCGATGCATTATCGGCTTTGATTCACGAAGACAATGCGTACAACATTGGAAAAAAAATGTGTGAGAAATTACGTGAGTTGATTCCGAGACAGCAATTTGATATTCCGATTCAGGCCGCGATTGGTGCTAAAATCATCGCCCGTGAAACCATCAAAGCGTTGCGTAAAGACGTTACCGCTAAGTGTTACGGAGGTGATATTTCGCGTAAGCGTAAACTCTTGGAGAAACAGAAAAAAGGGAAGAAGAGAATGCGTCAGGTAGGAAACGTAGAGATTCCGCAGGAAGCGTTTATGGCGGTATTGAAGTTGAATGATTAATGATTAGGCGCTAAGTTTTTGAGTTGCTGAGGCACTAAGTAACATATTATAGAAAGAACCCGGTTGTGAAAGCAATCGGGTTTTTTGTTGGAATAAACCTTAGAACCTTAGTATCTTTGCACCTTAGAACCCTAGAAAAATGTTAGAAGATAAAACACCGCAACGTACACCGCTTTCTCAATTAGGAGAATTCGGATTGATTCATCATTTGACCCAACATTTTGAGGTAAAGCAAGCTTCGACGTTAAAAAGCATCGGCGACGATGCTGCTATTTTAGATTTTAATGGGAAAAAGACGGTCGTGTCAACGGATTTGCTGATTGAAGGCGTTCATTTCGATTTGAGTTACATGCCGTTGAAGCATTTGGGATACAAGGCTGTAGTGGTGAATTTATCCGATATTGCGGCAATGAATGCCAAGCCTACCCAAATTACGGTGTCGATTGCGGTATCGAATCGATTTCCGTTGGAAGCTTTAGAAGAATTGTTTGAAGGGATTGCCATGGCGGCCAAAATATACCAAGTAGATGTCGTAGGTGGCGATACAACTTCGTCGCAAAAGGGAATGATACTGTCCATCACCGCTATAGGTGAGGCCGATGAACAGGAAATCGTATATCGCAACGGTGCCAAAGAAAATGATTTGCTGGTGGTTACCGGCGATTTAGGATCGGCCTATATGGGATTGCAGGTGTTGGAGCGCGAAAAGCAGGTTTTTCAGGTGAATCCGAACAATCAGCCCGATTTGGACAATTATACGTACTTGATTGAGCGACAATTAAAGCCGGAGGCCCGAACTGATATTCGGGAGTTATTGGAAAAATTAGAGGTAAAACCAACGTCTATGATTGATATTTCAGACGGTTTGTCTTCAGAGATTATCCATATTTGCAAGCAAAGTAAAGTTGGGTGTAATTTATTCGAAGAAAAAATCCCGGTAGATCCTCAGTTCATCAATGTTTGTGAAGAATTCAATATCGATTCCACCACGGTAGCCATTAATGGCGGGGAAGATTATGAGTTATTGTTTACGATTGCTTTGGAAGATTTTGATAAGATAAAAGCCAATCCGAATTTCACGGTGATTGGTCACATGACGCAAGAAAGCGAAGGGATACACTTAATTACGAGAGCGAATACCAAAATACCTTTGAAAGCGCGGGGTTGGGATGCCATTAGTGAATAAAAAAAAGCGATACCCGAAAGTATCGCTTTCCCCCTAAAGTCTTGTAAATTAAAAAGCAGCCAACTACAGTTACTACTAATTAAATTCTACAAATACTAACCCTGAAATCATACTGCTAAGGTAGTAGTTGCAGTAAAAATGGCGGTTACGGTTTCCCGCATATTTGATTACGGTTTCCCGTAAAATCGTTAAATGACACCTTTATTTTTGGCTTCTCGAATCAAATCGACATCCGTACCACCGGCGACTTCCAGAATTTCACGGATGTTGAGTTTTCTTTTTTCTATAGCACTTAGGGAAAGCGGAATGTACGTAGGTAAATCCTTGGTTTTTACACCTTTTGATAAATGGAAAAGGATTTGTTTGTCGAAAACATCTAGTTCGATGTTGTTATATTGTGCCTGACCCACCAATTTGATTACAGTTTGGCTGTAGTAACTTTCGTTATTGATAATTTTATCGAAGGCGAACAGTAATTCATCGAAAGTCAAGTCGTTTTTGATGATTAAGCCGCTGGGATTGATATTTTTGATGATGTTATTGATTTTGAGCAGTTCGGTGTGCATCGTCAATAAAATTACTTTACAATTAGGCATTTCGGCTTTCATCAATAGGGCTAAATCTTCACCGGAATAAATGCCTTTTTCGGCATATTCGGGCATACTGATATCAAAAAAAGCAATATCGAAGGGTTGTGTCGGACTGGTGATGTTCTCGTAACCGGATTTGCAGTTATTGGCCTGGGTTACGACAAATTCATAGCCGTTTTGGCCGTATTTGTTAATGGCGTTTTTGTAGGCTTCGATGATAAACGGATGATCGTCTACAATTAAAATTTGGATTGGGCTTTTCATTCTTGGGTAATAGTTTCAGGTTGTTTGGTTTCTATAGGTACGGTAATGATAATTTTGGTTCCTTGATCTTTTTTCGATTGTATATCGATGATTCCTTTACAATCATGTGTACGGGAAATCATGTTTTGCATGCCTATTCCTTTACTTTTTCGGTTAACGTCAAAGCCGATGCCGTCGTCTTGAATGGTTAGGGAAACGCTTTCAGCATTTCCGCTAATCTCAACCCAAATATTTTTAGCGTTAGCGTATTTGTTAATGTTTTGCAGACCTTCTTGTAATATTCGATATAGGTTGATTTTGATAGTGTTCCCTATTTTATCCCAATTGATGGTATCATCAATGGCATAATTAACATTAGCCTCAAAAGCATTCTTCTGCTCTTCCAACAAATTATGAACGATTGAAACAAAGTTATTAATTAAAACTTGTTTTTCACGATTCAAGTCGTGTGAAATTTCACGAATATCCTGCTCAATGGTTTTGAGTTCATTAAGAAGCTCAAAGCGCCTTTGTACAGCTTCTTCATCGGTACTCGAGTTAAGACTGTCTAGGTTGAGTCGCAACCCAAACATACGACCTAAAACACCATCATGTAAGTCTTGAGCCAATCGTTTCTTTTCTTTGCTGCGGCTTTCGTCGATAATAGCTTGTTGAGACATCATAAGGTTGTAGATGTCTTCGTTGGCTTTTTGTTGCGCTTGTTTGTATAAGAGTTCACGGGTACGGGCACGTTGGGCACGGACTACAAACAATAAAACAACCAAAATAAAAGAAACGACAAACACATAGAGTAGATTGCGGTTTTTTTCGGCGAGGCCTTCTTTTTCTTGGATTATCTCATCAGTTTCTAGTTGAATTTTAGCAAATTTTTCTTGTGATTTCCGCTCGGTTTGTTGTAAACTATCATTAATTCTAATGTAATCTTGAGATAGCTTTTTTGATTCTTCGGAAGGAAAAACTAACGATCCTTGTTTTAGTGCGCTTAGGAGATCAACAGGTAATTTAGTCATTTTAGAAAGTGAAATTGCGCGTTCAGAACATTTTCTAGCATTTTCATAATCATTATTAGCAGCATAGTATTCAGAAAGATGATTTAAACTGTAAATCGAACTTGAATAAAGTTTAAGACTATCGCTAATTTTTAATGACTCTAAAAACATTTCAGGTAAGCGGGAATAATCTTTTACTTTGAATTTACAATAAGCGAGATTATCTAGTAGTAAAACATATAAATCGGGAGTGTCTTTAATTATATTTCTATTTTCTAATGCTAGATTAAAATAGGTTATTGCCTCATTATACTTTTTTTGAAGCTTATAGATGTGACCAATGTTGTTTAGAGATGTTGCTTTTGGATGTTGATTATTATCAATATTATTCTTTTCAATTGTTTCTAGCCCTTTTTTATAATATTCTAAAGCCTTTTCATATTCATTTAATTCACTATTAATATTGCCGAGAATAGTCAAAATAACATAAATTTTGTATTTATCATCTTGATTTTTTAGAATATTATATGCTTTAGTTGCCGTTAAATCAGCTTTTAGAAAATCATTAGCAAAATATTGTGTAACACTTTTATTTAATAATATATTCCCAAGATTTTCTTCATCGTTGAGATTTTTAAATATTTTTTCAGATTTTCCATAAAAGTAAAAAGCACTATCGTAAACAGCATTGTTTTTCAAATAACTTGCTTTAAAACGATATGCATTGGCAATATTTACCGAGTCATTTGCAGCTATAGAATTTTCAAGTAAAGTTTTGTAGGCAAAATCAAATCTAAAGTAGTCTTGATTCAGAACTTGAAAAGTTATTACACTTAGTAGAGCTTCTCTTTTAGCTTTACTGTTTTCTTTTTTTTCAGCAAACAGAATAGCTTTTTTAGAAGTTTCTGATTTTAATTCAAAACTTTTTTTGTCATTGGACAGAATTCTACTGTAATAAACTAAACTATCATTAGTATTTGATTCTGGGTTTGAGCTCTTTTTTTTGTTACAACTAAAAAAAAGAAAAAGTAGTAATATGAATAAACTTTGTTTCAAAGTAAAAATTTTTCATAAAAACGTAAATATATACAATAAAAAAAAAGCTATCAAAATTTTGATAGCTTTCTTTATTTAATATATTTAAATCTCTGTTTAGTATGTAGCAGGTGTAAAAGAACCTCTCTCTAGATTGAAACCTAATCCACCTGGAGTTCTTCCGCCAGTTTCAACAGTTAAACCTAATCCACCAGGAGTTCTTCCACCAGTTTCAACGGTTAAACCTAATCCACCAGGAGTTCTTCCGCCAGTTTCAAGAGTTAAGCCTAACCCTCCTGGAGTTCTTCCACCAGTATCACTTGGCGTAGTAAAAGACGTTACCACAAGCATTAAAGCCAATAGTCCGAATGTAGTTGCTAATTTTTTCATAATTTGAGACTTTTTATTGTTAATGTTTTTGTTTCACTTTAAAAGGTGTGTGAGCTGTAAACGATTTGAGGCTTTCACACTTTCACGATGTAAAACTAAAAAGGAAGTCTCTGCGAGGCCCTATGTATTAAGGTGTTTGTGGTAGAATGGTGTCGTTTGTGAGTAGATGATAGGCAAATCGTGGTGGATGATTTTTGGGTTTTGGGCTAAATCATGCCGTTTTTGAAGAAATTGATTCCCTAAAGAACAGATTCAAATTGTTTTAGATACACAAAAAGATGTGTTCTCATTTGGCCAAATGAATTTAGTCAAGTGGAATGGAAACGAAGAGGATGGTTTTTTCTTTCTCTGTAGATGTAATGGTGAGATTTCCTTTTAATGAGGCCACACGAAATCGAATGTTATGTAACCCGATGCCCTGATTTGGATTTGAAGCATTAAAGCCAATACCGTTGTCGGAAATGGTTGTTTTAATTTTCTCGGCCTCTTTTTTTATACTGATTGTAGCAACGCTGGCATGAGAATGCTTGTTGATGTTGTGACATGCCTCTTGGATGATTCGGTACAGATTCATTTTCTTAATATAGGAAACTACGTCCCAATCTATACTTTGATCGACGGATATAGAGAAAGCGATCCGGTTGAATTTGTTTTGTTCATCAATAAATTCCTCCAGCATTTTTTCAAAGTGAAAGTTTTGATCCAACCCTTTTTCATTAAGGTTGTGGGTAATGTTGCGAATCTCGGTTTCTACTTTAAAAATGTCTTTTACCTGTTTGTCAAAATCATGGTTGGTTTTGTCGTTGTGTTGTTTTTTAATCACCGATAGATTAAGTCGAATACTTGACAATTTATTCATCACGCTGTCGTGCAATTCCATACTGATTCTTTTTCGCTCTGATTCGCGTGCGGCTTCCTCTTTGTCTTTTTGAAGCAACATCAAATGGTAAATCTCTGCATTAGATTTTTGTTGTACTTGAATAACTTTGAGTTCTTTTTGTTTTAACCGTTGCCAAAAGATTATAATTAGCAATAGGGTAATCAACAGTAGGCCGAAAGCAATAATAACTATAATTGTGCGTTGTTTTAAGGCATTGTTTTTTTGTTGATTGATTTCCTCAGTCTCAAGTTGTATTTTATAGTACTGGTTTCTAGCTGTTCGTTCTTTAAAAAGTAGACTATCGTTGATGTGTTTAAATTCTTGTATATAAATGTGAGCTTTTTTTGGATTAATCCTACCGGCATTAGTTAAAGCAGTGAGATAAAAATCGGATGCTTTGGACAACTTTGTTAACTTTAAGGCAGACTCTGCATGTAGATTTGCCCTTATAGAGTCTTCTTTTTTGATGTAGAATTCCGATAGGTAAATATCAGACATTGCACTTTCATTTTTTATTCCTAAACTATCTAATGTTTTTTTAGCCGATTGGAATATTAGAGGAGATTTTAAGGTATTTGTTTTCAGATAGCAGTATCCCAAATTGTTTGATAATATTCCCAATAAAGCCTTGTCTTTTTTACAAACAGACATCTCTTTTAAAGATTTTTTAAAGTATAATATAGCTAATTTGTAATTATTCTGTTCCCTATAAACATTCCCGATATTATTTAAACAAGTGCTTTTTACACAATCTTCACTGGTTTTATTAAACTTGTCAACTAATGATAAAGCGGTATTGTAGGATTTTATAGATTTATCATCTTCACCGATTGATTGATAAACATTTCCCAATAAAATAAGGCTATCATATTCAAGATTATAAACCTTTTTTTTCTTAAAAATATAATTTGCTTTTTTTGCAGAAAGTTCAGCCCCTAAATAGTCATTGAGGTTGTTTTGAATATATGATTTATTGAGTAACATTTTAGCCATTTCAAGTCTATTTCCCAAACTTTTAAAAATATATTCTGCCTTGATATAGTGATAATATGCAGAATCATTCATTTTTAAAAAATGAAAATAAAGGCCTTTAAGCTTATGGAATTTTGCAATACCCGAACGATTATTTTTCTCAAAGACTTTTTCTTCAAAATAGTTTATAGTGTTTATAAATTTTTTATATTCTCCAGCTTTAAGATATCTATAATTAATTTTCTCGAGCCATTCTCTAGTCAAACTATCATTCTTTGTCAAATCGATAAACGAGAGTGCCTTGTCATTATATGCTACCCTTTTATGATGATCAAGAGTGTCTAAATTGGCTAGCGCCAAATATTTCTGAATAGAATCTTGAGTTGGCGTATGTACAATGCGATTATTTTTTTGGGAACAGCCCCAAAAAATAATCAAACACAATCCTAAAAGTATATGTGAAGGCTTAATCATATAGGCAATTTAGCTAAAAAACCGAATTTATTTACAAAGACGACAACAGATTAACCAACTGTTTTTTAAAATTTATCATGTCACTTTCTAGCTCGGTTTGATTGGTAAGAACCGATTTTATTACAGTAGTTGACCCTTTTACATTGGCTTTGGTTACCGTTATTTCAATTTGAAACTCGGCCGGTTTTTCTTTTTTTCTTTTCTCTGTTATCGGTTCAAAGTCAGAGAGAATTTTGTCAAGATTCTCATCTAAATCTTCAAAGGAGTCAAATTGATAGGTTATGGCTTCGTTATCAGATTTCACACTGAGCCAAGCCGAATGGGTTTGGGCAGAAACCACCGACCCAAAGAAGAGCGTGAAAAAAAGGATTATTTTATTTAAGTAACTCATTTGAATAAAAAAAGCCCTGCTTTGTCGTCCAAACAGATACAGGGCTTTGTGCTTGTTTTTCTTTACTTCTGCTTAATAACAAACAAAATAAACAGAAAAATTTCAATTAATTCTTTACCAACAAAATACCACTTTTGTTAGGTGTCATACTCAAGATGGCAAGTCTCAAATTTTTACCATGATTGAATTTGAATTTTTTATCGATGTAAAGTTAAGTGACACTATTTAATCTTTGTTACACAAAAAGTGTACATTTTAAATCCGTGACTGTTTTAGATATATCCCAAACGGCGAGCTTCACGCAATATGTCTTCATCAGAACCTTTTTCAATGCCAAAAAACTCTTTGATTAATGCCTTGCGTTTGTCGATGGCGCTTTTGGAAAGAAACAAATGATCAGGTAGGTTTTTGGTTTGTACGCCCTGTGCTAAGAGCAATATGATTTGTCGGTTGTAGTAGTCCAGCACTTTCGGTGTGTTTTCGAGTTCTTTTTTGAGTTGCGCCACAGTACAGGTGTAGTATATATTTCCACTAACAACCGTGTCAAAGGCCTCTATTAAATCATCAGCCGTAAAATCACTTTTTACCAATAAACCCTCCGGATTACAATCTTTTAGCAATCGAAATAACAGAAGTGACTGATAATGCGAAGTCAGCATCATAATTTTGGCTTTGGGAAAGTACTTTCGAATCAACGGTACCAAATCTTCCCCCGAATGCAAGTTTTCTTCCTCAAATGGTGGCATGATGTAGTCCACCATAACCAAATCAAAATCGGTCTTTTGAGTGGTAATTATAGTGTAAGCTTCCTGACAACTGTTGGCAGCCGTGGTGTTAAGCGTGTATCCACCCGAATTGTAAGCCAAAATCGCTTTATATCCTTCAATTATAGATTGATGGTCATCAATCATCAATACGTTAAGCTCCATGACAATAAATTTAGAGTAAATGTATTATTTTTCTTCTAAATTTCCAAATAGTTGCCGGAAGCAATGCGATTAATAATCAAATCTACGTTGTCTTTGTACGATTTTGAGAACGGGAGTTTGGTAGTCGAGTTTTTAATGTAACATACGGTGTTTCCGGTATGGATACGCGATACTTGATTCACATTAATAATATAACTATTGTGGATGCGTAAGAATTGTGATTCGGGCAGCACAGTTTCAAAATGTTTGAGGGTTTTGAACGCTGTAATCATTTCGCCGTTATTCAAATGAATATCGGTCGAGTTATTATCGGCCTCAAAATATAAAATGTCATTTGAATCAATATAACGGTAATCACCATACGATTTGACACAAATGATTAGTGATTGTTCTTTCGCTATAGTTACCGGAGCATCGGTATTAGGTACAACCGTTTTGATTTCAACAGCATCCTCATCCGTTTCAAGCTCCTCGACAATTGCTTCGTCTAGAACCTCAAAAGTGGCTGCCGGATTCTTCACTTCCATATGCGGTAAATCCGATTTGATAGCCCTGTCGAATTTTAAAATGGCTTTTCTGAAATCGTTAATATCTAAAGGCTTTAACAAGTAGTCAACCACTTCGTACTTCAGTGCTTCGTAGGCCAATTCTTTTTTGGAAGTCGTGATGATAATTTTCGGCACTACGCTCAAATACCGGTACAATTCGTTGATGAGGGACAGTGAGAGACTGCTTTTTTTATCCGAAGGATCAATTTCAAGAAAAACCAATCGAGGTTGATGCTCCAAGATGAGGTTTACGCCATCGTCGTAATTATTGGCGGAAGCGACAAAAGACAAGTTACGAAACCGCTCGGCTATGGCCTGAGTTTTCGTGACATCGTCCGGATTGTCATCAATAATTATGTAAGTGTGGCTCATGAACGCTTTTCCGTGATTTAGGGGAAAGCATCATCAGTCAAATTCAACGGTAGTTTTGGGGAAACTATTTTGATAAGGCTAAGATTAGAATTTAAAATTAACCCAGAAAATAAAAACGACCAAGCGTTCGGATTTTCGTTATAACGAAAGTAGAATTTTGACTAACGAATTTTCAAAATTGTTGACAGAAACGCTAATACTGTTAATATGTGCACTTTATCTCGGATAAATCCTTACAAAAACAAAAATCCCAAAATCGAAAAGATTTTGGGATTTTAGGGTATGGAATTCTTTAAAAATTACATTTTCATCAACCAGTTTCGCATCGAAACTTCGTTTAAAATCAAGTTTCTCAATTCCGAAATCTTAACACGGTCTTGTTGCATCGAATCGCGGTGGCGAATCGTTACGGTTTCATCTTCCAAGGTTTGATGATCTACAGTAATGCAAAAAGGTGTTCCTAATGCGTCTTGTCTTCGGTAACGGCGACCCACAGCATCTTTTTCGTCATACGCCACATTGAAATCCCATTTCAAATCGTCAATAATCTTTTGTGCCACCTCCGGCAAACCGTCTTTTTTCACCAACGGTAAAACAGCGGCTTTGGTTGGAGCCAATACGCTCGGCAAACGCAATACCGTCCGGGTGGAGCCGTCTTCTAAGGTTTCTTCCTGCAGTGATTTCGAGAAAACAGCCAAGAACATACGGTCTAAACCTACTGAAGTTTCCACTACATAAGGGACATAGTTTTTGTTTTCTTCGGTATCAAAATACTGTAGTTTTTTACCGGAGTATTGCTCGTGTGCTTTCAAATCGAAGTCGGTTCTTGAGTGAATACCTTCCAATTCTTTAAATCCGAACGGGAAATTAAACTCAATATCAGCCGCGGCATTGGCGTAGTGGGCTAATTTTTCATGGTCGTGAAAACGGTAGTTTGCTGCGCCTAAGCCTAACGACAAATGCCATTTCAAACGGGTTTCTTTCCAGTAGTCGTACCATTTCATTTCTTCGCCCGGTTTCACAAAAAACTGCATTTCCATTTGCTCAAATTCGCGCATACGGAAAATAAACTGACGGGCTACGATCTCGTTTCGGAAGGCTTTTCCGGTTTGTGCAATTCCGAAAGGAATCTTCATTCGGCCGGTTTTTTGCACATTTAAGAAGTTTACAAAAATACCTTGAGCCGTTTCCGGGCGCAAGTATAAATCCATCGCATTTTCAGCCGAAGCACCGAGTTTAGTCCCAAACATTAAGTTGAATTGCTTCACATCGGTCCAGTTACGCGAACCGGTCTCCGGGTCGGCAATCTCCAATTCTTCAATCAAGGCTTTCACGTCATCCAAATCGCCGTTTCCTAAGGAACGTCCCATTCTTTCCAAAATTTCACGTTCTTTGGCCAAGTATTCCATCACGCGCGGATTGGTCGTTTTGTATTGTTCCTCATCAAAAGCAGCACCAAAGCGTTCGCGGGCTTTTTCGATTTCTTTTTTGGCTTTCAGGTTTAATTTTTCGGCATAATCCTCAATCAAAACATCAGCACGGTATCTTTTTTTAGAGTCTTTGTTGTCAATGAGCGGATCGTTAAACGCATCCACGTGACCCGAAGCTTTCCAGGTGGTAGGATGCATCAAAATCGCGGCGTCTAAGCCTACGATGTTTTCGTGCATTTGCACCATGGCTTTCCACCAATATTCTCTAATATTCTTTTTTAATTCAACTCCGTTTTGCGCATAATCGTATACAGCGCTCAAACCGTCATATATTTCGCTCGACGGAAAAATAAATCCGTACTCTTTTGCATGCGAAACCACATTCTTAAATAAATCTTCTTGTTTTGCCATAATGCTGCAAAAATATAAAAAGCGATGATAAAAAAAGGGTTAAAAATCAATTAGAATTCAAAAAATGCATAATTTTATGTAAGAAAATTACTTTTTTATGTGGAATCATTTGCTCAATTTATTTTTTCCGAGGACCTGTGCCGGTTGTCAATCGATTTTATTAAGCCAAGAAATAGTGATTTGTACCCATTGCCGGCATAATATTCCGCTGACGCATCATCATCAAAATCCCGATAATGAACTCTTCCAACGATTTTACGGTCGCATTCCGTTAGAGTTTGGTGCGGCACTGTTTTATTTTCATAAGAAAGGCATTGTACAAGAAATGATGCATCAACTCAAATACAAAGGACACCAGGAGATAGGTACTGTGGTGGGCGAATGGTATGCTTCGGAGTTACAACATTCCGAACCCATCCGAAAAACCAACTGTATTGTGCCGGTGCCGTTACATCCGAAAAGAATGCGGGAACGAGGCTACAATCAGGTCGCCACATTTGGAAAAGCCTTATCGATTAAGCTTAACTTGCCTTATGATGACACCGTCTTGCATCGAAAAGTATACACCAAAACCCAAACCAAAAAAACGCTTTTAGGACGTTCGGATCTCGATACGAACCTGTTTGATTCATCGTTCTCCGAACTACACCATGGCCAACATTTTTTGTTGATAGATGATGTAATGACTACCGGAGCGACTCTCGAAGCATGTAGCAGAGCGTTACTTAAAATCCCGGATGCCAAGGTCAGTATTCTCTGTATGGCGATGGCACATAATTAAATGGCTAATTATACTAAAATACAGTTTATTGCGTTTTTTGTTATTAGAAGCAGTAACCCAAAAAGAAAAGTATGAAGAAAATTTATGCCCTGGTAACTCTGTTGTTTTTATGCCAAAGTTGTTTCACCTACAAAACAATTCACAATGATCCTTATCAGTTGGAAGCGGGTAAGACCTATAAGGTTAAGCATGACCATAAGGTCTCAAAAATTGTATTTTACAGTGTGAATGATAGTACAATGCAGGTTGTGGAGCAATTTGAGAAAAGAGAAATTCCGGTAAAAGACATCACTGAAATCCAAAAAAGAAAATTTTCAATCGTCAAAACGGTAGGTTTACCATTGTCAGTGGCGGCCGGTTTAGTCGGACTCTTCGCCTTGACGTATCACTAATCTTTTAAGGGTTGTTGACGGCATTTCATTTCAAGGGAACGCCGGATATGTTAAGTTTCGGCAAAAACATTTCATTCACACTAAATATAATTGTTATTTTGTGCTTTGAAAAAATGCTTTATGCCCAAAATACAATTCAAATATTTTTCATTATTGTTGTTGTTGCTCATCGTTGGTTGCGCCAAGCGCGGCACCATTAGCGGCGGCGCCAAAGACACCTTAGCACCGGTTTTAAAATCGAGTTTACCCAAAAACTTCACTACAAACTTTAACAGTAAAGAAATTAAGTTGGTTTTTGACGAATATGTAAAATTGAAGAATGTCAACAAACAACTGATTATTTCACCACCGATGAAAAATCAGCCCGATATTTTGCCGTATAATGCCAGTAAAACCATCACGATTAAGCTCAAAGATACGCTTCAGCCCAATACTACCTACAGTTTTAATTTCGGACAAAGCATCGAAGACAATAACGAAGGCAACCCGTATTCGCAATTTAAATATGTGTTTTCTACCGGTTCGTATATCGATTCCCTGCAACTGAAAGTGAAAGTGAAAGATGCGTTAGAACTAAAAACCGACAACTTTGTCTCGGTTATGCTGTATGAAATCAATGAAAAATTCAACGATTCCACCATATACAAAGAGACGCCTCGTTACATTACTAATACGTTGGACAGTTTGGAAGTAGTGACGTTAGAAAACATTAAAGCCGGAAAGTATCTTTTGATTGCTTTGAAAGATAATGGAAATAATAAGTACAATCCCGAATCCGACAAAATCGGATTTCAAAAAGAATTTATCACCATTCCGAACGATACCGTTTTTGAAGTAGAAATGTTTAAGGAGGTATTGCCTTTTAAAGCGTTGAAACCTACACAAGTCAACACCAATAAATTGTTGATGGGTTACAAGGGTAAAGCCAAAGGCACCAAGGTCACCTTGAGAAACGGACAAGATATTATTCCATCCTTAGTGACACAATTTCCTAAAAAAGATTCGCTTCAAGTTTGGTTTAAACCTATAAAGGCCGATTCTTTGCAGGTAACCGTCGAAAAAGAAAATTACAAAACCGATTTTACTGTCAAAATAAAAACCCAAAAATCGGATACATTAAGCATCAGCTCCGATTTTACCGCGAGTATTCCGCTACGGGAGCGTTTTTCAATCACCAGTTCTACGCCGTTAATCAAATTTGACACGTCTAAAATCAATATCCGCAATAAAGATTCGGTAGCGGTTGAGTTTACCTCGGAGTATGACGATTTTAATCAAAAGTTCTTCATCGATTTTAAGAAAGAACCTTTGGAGCGCTACACAATTCGCATTTTACCCGGTGCTGTGACCGATTTTTTCCAAACCCAAAACGACACCCTGAATTTTAGTGTCGCCACCAAAAATCTTTCGGATTACGGCAATTTAAGAGTGATTTTAGAAAAAGCCAAGAAGTTTCCGGTGATTGTCGAACTCACAGACAAAGACGGAAAAGTAAAATATACCGAATATACCGAGAACAATGCGGTGATCAATTTTGATGCGATTGAGCCTGCCAAATATAGACTGCGCATTATTTATGACACCAATAAAAATAAGGTTTGGGATACCGGTAGTTTTATAGAAAAGCGCCAAACCGAGGAAGTCATTTATTTTACCAAAGAGATTGACGTTCGCGCCAATTGGGATGTGGAACAACCGTTTGACTTAAAATAGTTACGGGTTTTATTCCGCCGCACTCCATACGGTTCGGTTGCGCCTCGTGTCAGATTATGAGTTCAAACGCATCTCTATCGTCAAGAAAAGCCAATTTACTTCGCGTTTCCAGTAGTTTTTCTTTGTCTAATTCCACGATAAAAACACCGTCGGTTTCTTGAGGTTCCAAGAGGTAATTCCCTAAAAAGTCCACCGCTTGTGAGTGCCCGACGTATTCTAAACTATTGATGTCTGTTCCAATTCGGTTCACGCCTACGGCATAACTCATGTTTTCTACGGCTCGGGCTTTGAGTAAAATATCCCAGGCGTTGATGCGTGGTTTCGGCCAATTGGCGACATAAAGCAACACATCGTATTGCGCCGTATTTCGGGCAAAAACCGGAAAGCGCAAGTCGTAGCAAATAAGCGGACAAATTCTGAACCCTTTGTAGTCGATAATCAGCCTCTCTTTTCCCGCAGTGTATACTTGGTCTTCACCGGCCAACGTAAACAAGTGTCTTTTATCATAGGTTTTAAGCGTGCCGTCAGGGAAAACAAAAACCAAGCGATTGTAGTACGTTCCGTTCTCCTCAATCACCAAACTGCCGGTAAGGGCGCAATCTTTGGCTTTGGACAAATGTTGGAGCCAAGCGACAGTTTCACCATCCATGGTTTCCGCCACGGTTTTTGGATTCATGGTAAAGCCGGAAGCAAACATTTCGGGCAGTACAATTAAATCTACCTCTTCCATAAATCCCGTGATTTTTTGGGCCAAATGACTGCGGTTTTCCGTTGGATTTTCCCAAGCTAATGAGGTCTGGATTAAAGCTACTTTCATGATTATTTTAGGGTTATTTCATCAATAAAGATAAAAGCATCGCCATTGTAGGGATAGCCCAAATGCCATTCGGGCAGTTTGCCGTAATTGTAGGCTTTGACTTTTACGTAGCGCGCATCAATTGCTTTTGGCAAGGTTAGGCTGAAATCTTTAATTTGATTCTCATCGGTTTTCGGGTCAATATCGTTGGCAACCGAACCTACCAATATAAAGTTGGTATTGTCCGACGAAATATAGTACTCCACTTTGGTCGGCATTAAAATCCAAGAACGCTGGTCTTGCAAAAAAGTGCTGTGAAACTCCATTACGGATTGCTCCTTTTGCCTATCGATTACGGCTTCAAAATCCTGAGTTTGGTAGCCTTGCCAGTCGCCTTTGCGCCAGTTGGTGGTGCCATGAATGCCATCTAACAAACCATCTGCACCGCCGGCATGATATTGCGGATTATAGGTCGATTTCAGTTTGATGGTGTAATTGTTGGGTTTTTTGAAGAATGTTGCGGTTACATTCCGACTTTTATCATTACCGTTTTTGATTTTGGCCCAAACTTCAGCGGTATTGTCGATGTAAAACGGACCGTTATACGGCATAAAATTATTTTCGGAGGCGTTGTCACTACTTTCTTTTTTAACCCAGTAGAACAGGTTGTCTTTGGCGTTTTGCGAGGCAATTTCCACTTTAAGTTTGTCTTTAAACGACTTGCTTTCGGCTACAATCACCGGAACGGGGACAATAGTTCGATGGTTTAAAACAGTAGTTTTTGACAGAGCGTTTTGGTAAAAACCACCGGTATTTTTTAAGCTTTCGGGCATGGTATTTTTGGTAATCTCTATGGGCTTTTCTCCATCCGGATTGCATTTTATTTTCTCAAAATAAGGCACCGTGGTACTCCAAACCGGTAATCCGGGTGTAACGGCATAAATTCCCATCGAACTTAATACATACCAAGCGCTCATTTGTCCGCAGTCTTCGTTACCAATCAAACCATCCGGAGTATTTTTATAAAATTCGTTTAAGATGTAATGTACTTTTTCGGTTGTTTTTTCGGGTTTGCCGATGTAATTGTACAAATAGGCCATGTGGTGGCTTGGCTCGTTGCCATGGGCGTATTGCCCGATTAAGCCGGTGACATCGGCTTGTTCTCTACCGGTAGTTTTGCTCTCGCTGTTGAACATTTCATCGAGTTTGGCTTCAAATCGGGAGGCACCACCATAGGCTTGAATCATACCTTGAATGTCTTGCGGGACAAAAAAAGAATACTGCCAACTGTTGCCCTCGGTGAAATTGTTGTTGATTTCGCGCGGATCAAAAGGTTTGTCCCAACCTCCGTTTTTCTTCGGGCGCATAAAACCCGTATTCCAATCGAAGACATTTTTCCAACTTTGCGAACGCTGCATAAAGTAATTGTAGTCTTCTTTTTTATTGAGAAGTAATGCCATTTGCGCAATACACCAATCGTCGTAGGCATATTCGAGCGTTTTGGAAACACTTTCGTGTTCGTCATCCATCGAAATAAAGCCTTGTCTTTTGTAGGCTTCCAAGCCTAAATGGTCTAACATGGCGGAATGTTTCGCTGCTTCAAAAGCTTTTTCGTAATCGAAACCTTTGATTCCCTTGGCCATCGCATCAGCCATCACAGAAACCGAATGATAGCCAATCATACAATCGGTTTCATTGGAGGCCAATTCCCAAACCGGTAAGCGGCCACCTTGCTCGTATTGTTTTAAAAAGGTATTGATGAAATCGGCGGTGCGTTTCTTTTCGATTAACGTATACAACGGATGCGCACCACGGAAGGTATCCCAAAGCGAAAATACCGAATAATAATCGAAACCTTCGGCTTTATGAATTTTATTGTCACGCCCGCGGTATTTCCCGTCGATATCCTGAGCAATATTCGGTTGTACCATGGTATGGTATAAAGCGGTGTAGAATATGCTTAGTTTGTCTTTATTCGTTTCAGTAATTTGGATTTTGGCTAATTGTTGGTCCCAAAGTTTTTCGGCGTCTTCTCTGACTTTGTTGAAATTCCAGCCCGAAATTTCACTCATATTTAATTTGGCGCCTTCATAGCCTGTTGGTGATAACGCCACTTTAATCCAAATTTTATCACCTTTGCTTACTTTTTTGGAAAAACTAAGGGCTAGTTGGGTTCCGGAAAAGAATTTATCCGTTACGGAAGCAGGGGCAAAACCGGTATCGCGAACTTTGTTGATTTGCATTGGTTCACTGAATTCAATACGAGCATAAACGTATTGGTCTTTCGCCCAAGCTTCGCTTCTTCGCAGGATTTCAATGGTTTTGGTATTGATGATGCGCACTTCACCTTGCAGTAGTTTATCGCGATGATTTAAGTCAAGTATAATATTGGCATTTCCCGAAGTATTGAAGGTGTATTGGTGAAAACCAACACGCGTGGATGCCGTCAAAGCCACATCGATATTGTGTTTGTCGAGTTTTACCGAATAAAATCCGGCCGAAGCTTTTTCGTTAGCGTGTGAAAAGCTAGAGCTGTAGTCTTTTGGGCTCAACATTGGGTTACCCATGGTTGGCATCAACATAATATCACCATAATCAGTGCAGCCGGTTCCGTTGAGGTGCGTATGTGAAAACCCGTAAATAAAAGTATCGTCGTAATGGTAACCGGAACAACCGTCCCAACTGCCGTCAATTCGGGTATCGGGCGATAATTGTACCATTCCGAACGGTACTGTAGCGCCGGGATATGTATGACCGTGACCGCCGGTGCCAATCATGGGATTGACGTGCTGGTGCAAATTTTGTCCTAAAAGAGAAAACGTAAGGAGTAAAAAAAGAGTAGTTAGTTTAAGGTTCATTGTGTTTGTTGTTTGTAATCCCAAAGATAGCAAATGCTTTTGTTAAATTTTAAGCTCTATGTAAACCGGCAAATGATCGGAAGGATATTTTAGGTCTTTGGAATCACTCAAAATGGCGTATTTCGCTATAGTAAATGGATTGTTTTTAGAGAGAAAGATATAATCGATGCGTTTGGTTACGGCTTCGTGGTGTTGGAAGCCGTTAAAAGTACCGCTCGGACCGAATGGCTTGGCATGGGCAATATCTTGACTGTCGTTCATTTCTTTTTTCAGGTTGACAATACGTTCTTCTGTTGGTTCCGAATTGAAATCGCCCATTAAAAATACCGGATAATTTTTAGTATTGAGTGCTGCAATTTTAGTTAGAATTAATTTAATGGAATTCGTCCGTGCCAATTCGCCCCTATGGTCTAAATGGGTATTGAAAACCCAGAAGGTTTGTTTGGTTTTGCGGTCTTTGAATAGTCCGTACGTACATATGCGATTGAGTGCCGCATCCCAACCTTTGGAGATTGTATCGGGTGTTTCGGAAAGCCAAAAGGTGTTTTCTTCGAGCACTTGGAATCGGTCTTTTTGGTAAAAGATGTTAGATGATTCGCCTTTACCTTTACCATCTCTGCCAATACCGATGTAACTGTAGTTGGGTAATAATTTTTCAATATCGGTCACTTGATGGGGTAAGGCTTCTTGTATCCCCAAAATATCCGGTTCGTAAAAACGAACCTGTGCCGCCCAGTAGTCTTTTCGGATTGGCCAAGCGTTTTCACCGTCGGAAGCGACATCGAGGCGAATGTTGTAGGTCATTAATCGTAATTTTTGTGCTGAAACGGTACTAAAAAGAGAAGTCAGCAATAGGATGCAGGTGAAATATGTTTTCATGAGTAGCGTTGTATGACTCAAATATACATTTTTTACAGCAGAGTTTGCGTTAGGGATTCCTTCGGCAGTCGCTTCGCTCGTGTGGAGTGGAAATCCTTTTTTGTATTGAACTTGTTTTTCTGGATGCCATTTGTGACACAAAAAAGATTGGAGCGTAAAGCCCGATCCGTAGGAACACGAGGCTGATAAGCCGACTGCCTGAAGGGAAACGCCATAAAAAAACGCATTCAATTACTGAATGCGTTTTGCCCTTCGACTGCGCTCAGGGAGATAATTTTGATTTGAATTACTTCAAACTGGCTTTTAAGTACTCGCGGTTCATGCGGGCGATGTTTTCTAAGGAAATACCTTTAGGACATTCTACTTCACAAGCACCGGTGTTGGTACAGTTTCCGAATCCTTCTTCGTCCATTTGGCGTACCATGTTTAATACTCTTTGCGTAGCTTCTACTTTCCCTTGCGGTAACAAAGCGTATTGTGATACTTTAGCTCCTACGAATAACATAGCAGAACCGTTTTTACAAGTGGCCACACAAGCACCGCAACCGATACAAGCAGCGGCTTCGAAAGCGCGGTCCGCGTCGTGTTTAGGTACCGGAATAGCGTTGGCATCGATGGTTCTTCCCGAAGTGTTTACGGATACGAAACCTCCGGCTTGTTGGATTCTGTCGAACGCACTGCGGTCTACTACTAAATCTTTCACTACCGGGAACGCTTTACTTCTCCAAGGCTCAATGTAAATAGTATCGCCGTCGTTGAATTTACGCATGTGCAACTGACAAGTGGTTGTTCCGGTATCCGGACCGTGAGCACGGCCATTGATATACAAAGAACACATCCCGCAGATTCCTTCGCGACAATCGTGGTCGAAAGCTACCGGTTCTTTTTTCTCGTTGATTAATTGCTCGTTCAATTGGTCTAACATTTCCAAAAAGGAACTCGCAGTAGAAACGTTATTTAATTTATACGTTTCTATTTGACCTTTGGCTTTAGCGTTTTTTTGACGCCAAATTTTAAGGGTTATATTGATGTTTTTTGCTGCACTCATATTTTTTTATTTAAGTGATTGGTAATTAGTGATTAGTGATTAGCTTTTTGAAATTGAGTTATAAAAAGCATTAATCATTTTACTTTCTTCATTAATCAAACTAATTACATGATTAAACATATCTAAATCTTGAATAAATTCTAATTCTTTTGCGATTAGTAATTGTGTTTCTAATTCATACAAAGAGCCTCTTGAAATATCGATAAAATGGCCTAAGGATTTATCGGTGTTTCTTCCATAACCTTCCGCAATATTTGATGGAATTGAAACAGAAGCTCTTTTAATTTGACTTGTCAATGCGTACAATTCTTCTTGAGGGAAATCCTTAGTTAATTTATAGGTAGAAATGACAATCTGAAATCCTTTTTGCCAAATCAATAAATCCTTATACGATTTTATAGCACTCATTAACTAATCACCAATTACTAATCACTAATTACTCTATTTATAATTACGAGCGGCTATTTTGATAAACTCGTATTTCAATTCTTCTTTGTGAAGATTCTCTTGGCTGATGTCGTAGCCCATGTATTCCCAAGCGCTTACAAAAGCAAAGTTGTCGTCATCACGAAGTGTTTCTCCTTCGGCATCTTGGTATTCTTCACGGAAGTGACCACCACAAGATTCGTTTCGTTGTAAAGCGTCCATAGCCATTAATTGACCTAAGTCCATAAAGTCGGCCACGCGAAGGGCTTTTTCCAATTCAGGATTCAACTCGTCGGCACTACCCGGAACGTAAACATCTTTGTAGAATTCGTCTTTTAAAGCGGCGATTTCAGCGATGGCTTCTTTCAGGCCTTTTTCGTTACGCGCCATACCTACCTTATTCCACATGATCAAGCCTAAACGTTTGTGGAAATGATCTACCGATTTGGTTCCGTTGTTGCCAATGAATTTGTTGATAGCCTCTTTAACGCTGTTTTCGGCCTCAACGAATTCAGGAGAATCGGTTGGAATTTTTCCGGTTCTGATTTCATCAGCCAAGTAGTTGGAAACGGTGTACGGCAATACAAAGTAACCATCGGCTAATCCTTGCATTAAAGCAGAAGCCCCCAATCGGTTCGCACCGTGATCCGAGAAGTTGGCTTCACCGGCCACGAAACAACCCGGAATAGTGGATTGCAAATTATAATCTACCCAAACACCACCCATAGTGTAGTGAACTGCCGGATAAATTTTCATTGGGGTTTCGTATGGGTTTTCATCGGTGATTTTTTCATACATCGCGAAAAGGTTTCCGTATTTTTCTTCCAACCATTTTTTACCCAATTTGGTCACTTCTTCCGCAGAAGGATTGTGGTTTCCTTGGGCATAAGCCGCTTGTCTACCTTTGTTTTGGATTTCGGTTGAGAAATCCAAGTATACACCCTCATTGGTATCGTTGGCTTCAATTCCGAAACCTTCATCACAACGCTCTTTGGCAGCTCTTGAGGCCACGTCACGCGGTACTAAGTTACCGAAGGCAGGATATCTTCTTTCCAAGAAATAATCGCGGTCTTCTTCTTTTAATTGTGTTGGTTTTAATTTACCGGCACGGATGGCTTCGGCATCTTCTTTTTTCTTCGGTACCCAAATTCTTCCTGAGTTACGTAACGATTCCGACATCAACGTCAGTTTTGATTGGTTGACCCCATGTACGGGAATACAAGTTGGGTGGATTTGCACAAAACAAGGGTTGGCAAATAAAGCGCCTCTTTTGTGTACTTTCCAAGCAGCGGTTACGTTACTTCCCATGGCATTGGTTGATAGAAAATAAACGTTTCCGTATCCTCCGGAAGCTATGATTACGGCATGAGCCGAATGTCTTTCTAATTCTCCTGTGATTAAGTTACGAGCGATGATACCGCGCGCTTTTCCGTCTACTTTTACCAAATCCAACATTTCGTGACGGTTGAACATTTGAACGCGTCCCAGACCAATTTGACGAGATAAGGCAGAATAAGCGCCTAATAACAATTGTTGTCCGGTTTGTCCGGCTGCATAAAACGTACGTTGTACTTGCGTTCCACCGAAGGAACGGTTGTCTAACATTCCGCCGTACTCACGAGCAAAAGGAACACCTTGTGCCACACATTGGTCGATGATGTTAGCCGAAACTTCTGCCAAACGGTGCACGTTTGCTTCGCGAGCTCTGTAATCGCCACCTTTGATAGTGTCATAGAACAAACGGTATGTACTGTCACCGTCGTTTTGGTAATTCTTCGCTGCGTTGATTCCACCTTGAGCGGCAATCGAGTGCGCTCTTCTAGGAGAATCCTGGAAACAAAAGGCTTTTACATTGTATCCCATTTCTCCTAATGAAGCGGCAGCAGAAGCACCGGCTAATCCGGTTCCTACAACAATAACATCAATTTTAGGGCGGTTATTAGGAGCTACTAATTTTAAGTGATTTTTATGGTTCGTCCATTTTTCAGCTATTGGACCTTCTGGTATTTTAGAATCTAACTTCATGATCTATACTGATGTTGATTATTTTAAGAAAAAGTGAATGTAAACCGGAATGATTGCAAACAATAGCGGAACTAAAACGGCAAATGCTTTTCCGAAACCTTTGATGAAAGGGGTGTATCTCGGGTGGTTTAGTCCCATCGATTGAAAAGCACTTTGAAATCCGTGCCATAAGTGAAATG
Organism: Flavobacterium sedimenticola; assembly: GCF_030053345.1. GTDB lineage: Bacteria > Bacteroidota > Bacteroidia > Flavobacteriales > Flavobacteriaceae > Flavobacterium > Flavobacterium sedimenticola. The sequence goes on along the minus strand of NZ_JASGBP010000001.1, from coordinate 238,911 downwards.
CTAACACGAACATAGCCAAGACATATGCAAGAGTGGCGATTAAACCGAATTTAGAATTTTTAAAGAAGGCTACGGTTATTTTGTGTAAGTCTTTGTAGCCTTCAGCCATTTTAACGTTGGCCTGTTTATTGTAAAATTCCGTTCTGTTTCTGATTTCCAATCCCATTTGTTCTAATTGAGAGGCATCAGCAGGGTAAAACTTACCATTGTCAGTAGTGACATAGTAATCCATTTTTTGCCCCATTTGTTCTACGGTTATGGTTTGTAGCGGCATATTTTTATCAAAATGCATTTTTGCCCAGAAGTTTACCATGTGAGTAACAATAAACACTAAAATCAATGTTCCCAAAACAGCCATATTTCGAGAAGAAAAGCTACTGTTTTTGGAAGGATTGTTTTTAGCATAACCTATCGGTCGGGCTTTGATGTTTTGATAGGTTAACAAGAAGCCGTCGAATGCATGAAACAGAATAGAAAAATACGTAAGGTAAGAAAGTATTTTTACTGCCGGATTTGAGGTCATAAACAATGCATACTTATTAAACGCTGATGCATCGCTAAAGATTAATTGAAGATTTCCTGCTAAGTGACCCGCTAAAAACAAGCATAAAAATAAACCTGTGAGAGCCATCCAATATTTTTTTGCCAAGGATGACTTTAAAAGTGCAGATTTTGCCATAATTGTGTAGAATTTTTTAAAAACCACACAAAAATAAGGCTATTTGGCATTAACTACAACCTTTTCGGCGTAATTTATAATGAATTTAAAGTGCTTTTAACACTTGTTGAATATCAGTAGATTAGCCTTGTTTTGGTAACGAATTGGTATAAAATTATCGAACATAAGACGGAATCAAACCCCGCAAACCCATATCCACTACATTTTCACCCGCTGATGGCTCGTATTTCCCATCAACATTTACTTCCTGCCATTCAAAACTTTGATTTATCGAGAGCGATAAAGTAACCACGACATCACTTGTTTCATTGCCGCTAATGACTAAATTATTGGCAAACCGACCGGTAACTACACAAGAGCCTGCCGGAATAGGTGATGTTGCTGCAATTGGATTCGGCACGGTGGTGGCATTAGCCGGTGCTTGTCCGGAAGCGGAGTACGGTTGATTATTCAGTGCAAATGCCCAATATCCTTGAGCTCGATTGCCATTGACCGGGAAAATATTATTACCGATATTAAAAGTGGTAATGTAGGTGTTGAAGCCCACAAAACTAGCCAATGTTCCGGTGTAATCTACGTTTTGATGACGGATATTGATTTGATAGTTTTGGTAGGACAAAGAAACGCGCATCCACTCATAACTTCCAGCGGCTATTTGACTTAAAGGAATTTTTAAAAAAGTCTCCTCTTCGGCCACAATTTTTGATTTGCTGAAATCGATAGCATCGCTGCCTCCTAAATTAGTTTCGGGAGCGTGATACAAGATAGTTCCCTGCCCGATTTGTGTGTTGGCGTTCGGCGCTAATTCAATATAATGGGAAGAAATACTGTTGAAAACCGGGGTTTGGGCCGCATTCCCCGCCGGAATGACTGCCGGTTGTCCTAAATTGTTCAAACGCGCCTGATTTTCATCAAATTTAAATTTGATAATCAGCATCGGTTCTTCTGCTTTGTCCTCGCTGCAAGAAAAGAAAGGAATGGCAGCGATTCCGGCTAAGAGTAATACAATTAATTTTTTCATTTTATTTTTGGATTAGATTGATGATTTATGTTAAGACGATGTTAATATGTTTTTGTTACATCTTCATCTATAACGAGAATATAGTCGGCTTTATTGTATTCATCGGCCGAAATTTTTTCAATATCTTTTTGTTCGATGGTAGCAATCGTGGTGATTTTCAATTCGGGCTTACTTTTTTTCAAATACCAATAAATTCCTTCAAAATTTTCGGAATGATAGGTTCCGTTATAATGTATAAATACAGCATTGTTTTTCAAATGCTTCAAAATAAAGTGTGCCATGGTTGCATCTTTAACAGCTTGCGCTTTGGGCATATTCGGACTGGCATGATCGCCCATCATTTTCATCATATTGACATAGCCGGGTAAGTTAGCATCGAACGGAATAGGCAATGGTGCTATCCATGATTTTTCTTCTTCAGTTAAAGTTTCCAACGCTTCCAATCCTTTTTTGGAAACCAATGACGCATATCTTCGGGGGATATTGGTGGCTATAAACGGGAGCTTATTTTCTTTAGCAAAATCGACTAACGGTTTATAATCTGTTTTGTAATTCGACCATAAACGCGCCGTGGAATCCAACTGTTTTTGATTGATTTCATCATTTAAATATTGATTGAGTTGCTTTTGGTTATCAGCTTCCAACATTTCGGCACCCAAAACAATTTCTTTTTTGGCCGCCACATCTTTAGTCAGTTCTAATTCGAGCCAATGTGCTATGGCGTTGTTGTGGTATTCGCCAAAAAGAACCACATCACTATTGAAGGCTGATTTCAGTAATTTGGCATAACTTACTTTTTTGCCTTTTTTTTCAAACAACTGATAGGCTTTTTTTTCTTGGGCCGACATCACCAAAGTCAACAGTAAGATAGCTACAGAATATGTTTTTTTCATGGGAAGAAATTTTCCCTAAAATTATTCAATACCGGCAGAATAAAAAAATATGTCCGAAAAACAATAAATTTGTAATTCAGTCATGAAAACACCAAGCCAGTCTTCTTCCTTTTTGGACTACCTGTGTCTTTTTATCCAAGACTCGGATACCCATGCAACAGCGTTGCAAGATATCATCTCCCGATTTGAGGTTTTAACGCTCAAAAAAAACCAATTTGTAGTAACTGAGGGTCAGGTTTGTCTTTATTTCTGTTATGTGGAAAGCGGCATTTTGCAACACGCCATTATGGTTGAGGGCGAGGAAAAAACGACCTATTTGGCGTTGCGTCATTCGGTAACGTCATCCCTCAACAGTTTTTTAAATACTATCCCATCCCGAAAATCGGTTAAAGCCTTGGTAGATTCTAAACTTTGGGTCATTGATGTGAAATCTTTCAGAGATTTGTTGTCGAATAACGAGGTGTTTCATCAGTTTTACTACAATTTAATCGAGAAACAAATCATGCTGATTGATGATTATCGTATTGATTTGCTCACCTTGACCCCGGAAGAACGCTACAAAAAACTTTTGGTTACCGAACCCAAACTGCTGCAAGAAGTACCGTTGCATTATTTGGCCTCATTCTTAGGGATTTCCAATCGCCACATGAGTCGCATCCGAAAAAACATTGTATAACACAAAATAACGCCATTTGGCTACTCATTACTTCTGCGTAATCCGTAATTTTGGTAAATTAAATCTAAGAAGTCTAACACAGTCTAAAACATGAAATGAGCCTTTGGCGAATGACATGTAATCATTAAAAAACAATAAAACCGTACATATGAAATACCACCAAATAGACCGCGATTTGTTTGTAAAAAACAGAGCCAAATTTACCGCACAAATGAAACCGAACAGCGTAGCGGTTTTTAATTCTAATGATATCTATCCGGTTTCGGCCGATAGCACGCTGCCTTTTGCGCAACACCGCGATATTTTTTATTTGTCGGGTGTTGACCAAGAAGAAAGCATTTTGTTGCTTTTTCCCGATGCGCCTTTTGAGCACTTGAAAGAGGTGTTGTTTTTGCGTGAAACCAATGAGCACATTGCCGTTTGGGAAGGCGAAAAGCTCACTAAAGAACGTGCTTTTGAAGTTTCGGGGATTAAAACCGTTATTTGGTTACAGGATTTTCATAAAACCCTGAAAGAAGTAATGGCCTATGCCGAAACGATGTACATCAATACCAATGAGCATTATCGTGCCACGATAGAAACCGAAACCCGTGAAGCGCGCTTTGTAAAATGGTGGAAAGAGAATTATCCGGCACACAAAGTAGAAAAGGCGAATCCGATTTTGCAGCGACTGCGTTCGGTAAAAGAAAGCGAGGAACTCGATTTGATTCAGAAAGCGTGTGATATTACCGAAAAAGGGTTTCGTCGCGTTTTGAATTTTGTCAAACCGAATGTTATGGAATACGAGGTGGAAGCCGAATTTGCCCACGAATTCCTCAGAAATCGTTCCAAAGGATTCGCTTACACACCGATTATCGCTTCGGGCCATAATGCGAATGTGCTGCATTATATTGAAAACAATCAGCAATGCAAAGCCGGTGATTTATTGTTGTTGGATGTAGGTGCCGAATACGCTAATTACTCCAGTGATATGACGAGAACCATTCCGGTTTCGGGGAAATTTACCGAGCGCCAAAAAGCAGTCTACAATGCGGTGCTTCGTGTAAAAAATGAAGCCACTAAAATGTTGGTGCCCGGCAATTATTGGAAACAATACCATATTGAGGTCGGCAAAATCATGACTTCAGAGTTATTGCTTTTAGGACTCATTGACAAAGCCGATGTACAAAACGAAAACCCCGATTGGCCGGCCTATAAAAAATATTTTATGCATGGCACTTCGCACCATATGGGCTTGGATACGCACGATTACGGCTTGTTGCACGAACCGATGCAAGCCAATATGGTTTTCACCGTAGAACCGGGCATCTATATTCCGGCGGAAGGTTTCGGTATTCGTATTGAAGACGATGTAGTGATTCAGGAAAAAGGAGAGCCATTTAATTTAATGAGAAATATTCCGATTGAGGTTGAGGAAATTGAGAGTTTGATGAATTCCTAATTAAGGGGAAAGGGAAAAGTAATAAGGGAAAAGACGGCTCGCAGTTGCGGGTCGTTTTTTGTTTTTAAGATTTAATAAGATATCAACAATCCTAACGGAATTTGTCGCTAAATCTTATTTTTGAACCTGAAACCTGCAACCCGAAACCGAAACGTGAAACAACTCGTTTACAAAAACACCAAAATTGCGTACACCGACCAAGGCAAGGGCACGGCAGTAGTGTTGTTGCACGGTTTTCTTGAAAATCAAACCATGTGGGACGCCTTTGTACCCGAATTATCAAAAAAACATCGGGTGATAACCTTGGATTTGTTAGGCCACGGGCAAACCGAGTGTTTGGGCTATGTGCACACGATGGAAGATCAGGCTGATATGGTTTTTGCCTTGTGTGCGTTTTTAAAAATCAGAAAGGTAGTTTTGGTCGGACATTCGATGGGCGGTTATGTGGCGTTGGCTTTCGCCGAGTTGTATCCCGATTACATGAAAGGCTTGTTTTTGTTGAATTCCACTTCGCGCGCTGACAGCGACGAACGCAAGGCCAATAGGGACCGAGCGGTGGTTTGCGTGAAGCAAAATTACGGGGCTTTTGTCAGTATGTCGATAGCCAATTTATTTGCCGAAGACAATCGCGAACGACTAGCCGAGGTTATCGAAAAAGTAAAAGAGCAAGCACTGAAAACGCCGTTGCAAGGGATTGTTGCTGCGTTAGAAGGTATGAAAATTCGAAAAGATCGGGAGGTAATTTTGCATTTTGCGCCGTATCCGATGCATTTGGTTTTGGGTCAAAAAGACGGCGTATTGGTTTATGAAGACAGTTTGGAGCAAATTGAAGACAGCCGGGTGGAACTCACTACTTTTCCCGATGGCCACATGAGTCATATTGAAAATGAACAAGAACTACTGAGAGTCTTAATGCGATTTTTGAAACGCGTTTAATGGTTTTTTTCTTCGAAAGGGATTTCCGTATTGAATATTTCTTGCAATAAAATTACGATTTCGTCCAGGTAATTTTCTCTGATTTCCGGGGAAAATATATCAATGATGGTTTTGTCCGGTTTGAATTGAAACGGTAAAAACCCCGATTTTAAATTTTTAAACGAAATGATGCCGGCTTCGATTTCGCGTCCTTGGGCATGTTCTTCAAACATAAAGGCATAGGCCAGAATCTGAATGATTTTATCGTTTTTGATGTCTTCCGTTAGTCCGTTCCACTCTTTTAGCGTGACGTTTTTTTGATCGACTTTTCCGGTTTTGTAATCGATGATTCTGATTTTTCCGTTGCGAAGTTCGATTCGGTCTACATTCCCTTTAATCAACACAGGAATCGGTAATCGTGAGTCGGTTATGGTTCTTTCAAAAGTTTGCTCCAAAGCGACAATTTGGACTTCATCTCCACTTTCCAACAAATCCAATTCGAGCTTCAGAAAATTAGAAACATTGCGTTTGGCGACTTCAAAAGCCAACAGATTTCGCCCTTTTTTGATTTCGCCCTCTTTGTACACTTCTTTGAATTGGCGCAACACTTCATCATCGATTTTCGGGAAACAACTTTTGATGTCGCTTGAGGTTAAAAGGCGACCTATAAAGGGTTTGTACAGTTCTTCTAATGCACCGTGAATGATGGTTCCCAGTGTATTGACGGCTATGTTTTCTTCGACTTCATCGGTTTCTTTAATTCGCAAAACACGCTCAAAATAAAATTGTATCGGATTGCGAATGTAAGTCGTCAAAGACGATGGAGAAAAACCGGTTGCAGCAATTTCAGACAAACGTGTTAAAACACGCGCTGTTTTAGGCACAACCATGGGTTGGTAGGCAATGTTCGGGACATCAGGATTGAAATAATGGAAGGTTATCTTATGATTGGGTTGTTTTTCGACTTCCAATTGGGTAATAAATCGGCTTTTCTCGCCGGCATCAAATCCTTCACTATCGGCATTGTAAATAAGGTAAATGTTTTTGGCGCGCTGAAGCAAATGATAAAAGTGATAGGTATATATGGCGTCTTTTTCTTTGAATGTCGGCAAGCCCAATTCGCGTTTCACATCATACGGAATGAAGGAATTAGTGCTTTTTCCGGCCGGAAATTTGCCTTCGTTGACCGAAGTAATGATAACCGTTTCAAAATCGAGTACGCGACTTTCTAAAACTCCCATAATTTGCAAGCCTTCCAGTGGTTCGCCTTCAAAAGATACTTCGGCAACGTCAATGATTTGTTTGTAAATAGCCTGCAATGTCTTGATATCGTCTATGTTTGGATAGTTTCCGAAATAAGTTAGCATCTTATTTATCACCTTGTACACCGAGTAAACAAAGGCATTGGTGATTTTTTCATCTTCGATTTCGTAGCTTAAATGATTTTTGATTTGCAGTAATATTTGTGATAGATTTTCGAGGACGGCAACGGAATTAATATCCCATTTTCGGAACAACATTTCAAAAAGCGGATGGCTTTCACTTTGTAATTCCGTTAATTTTTTATGGGTAATAAAGGTATAATTGTTTTTATTGATTTTGTTAACCAACTCTCGGGCATTCACATAGGGTTCAATCAAAGGATGTGTCAATATATCGAGTACATCTTTATAATACAATACATAACTATTCGGATTTCTGGAAAGGCCGTTAGTATGTAGTTTGAATAGTTTGGCCAACAGCAATTGTGCCGGATTGTTCTTGCTTGAAAATCCCATAGTAACATTGAGCGCATCAACCGATTCGGGCAAGGCATGCAGCACAGGCAGTAATAGATTTTCTTCCCCTAATATTACGGCTACATTTTGTAAATCGGCAGGGTGTTCGGTGATGTGTTTTTCAATTAGGCTCCCGGCTATTTTGGCCTGACCGATAGCTTTGGAAGTGGCAATAATGTGGATGTTTTTGGGTTCAGTAAAATCATTGACAATCCATTCGTAAGGGTGGGTTTTGTAATATATCCATTCCGATTTGAATTTTCTTTGAAATAAACCGGCATCGTGAAAAGTGTCGTTAAGCAGTGTTTCATCGATGTCCCAATAAATTTTTGCCGTACCCAAAGCCAGCAAGTGTTGTATGATTTTTTCCTCAGCTTGGTTAAGGGCATTGAAGCCGGCAAAGATAAATTGCCTAGTGTTGTTTTCGGAAAAGTGATTCAGATTTTCGACAGCTTCACGATAAATTAAACCTTGATAGCCTATGCCTTTGTTTAACAAGTATTGGTATAACGCGTGATAATATTCCGGTAGTTTTTTCCAAAAAACGAGATAGTTTTCAATGAGTTCGGTGCGCTTTTCAACAGAAACGGCCCAATGCTCAATTTCCTTGATGTTTTCAAGGTATTTTAGCACTTTATCGGGTTCGAGTAGGTAACGGTCAATTTCATTAAAATCTTGGAGCAATGTTTTGGCCCAATTAGCAAAAGTTTCAAAGGATTCTTGTTGGTCTTTTTCGGTTACAGAAAGGTACACATGATAGAATTCGAAAAGCAATTCGATGTTGTCGATAGAACGGATTCCGGCTATGTCTTGAATAAAATCCTCAATACTCACAATTTCGGGAGCAAAAACGTTATGGGTTGTTGCTTTTCTGAGTTCTTCCAAAAAAAACACTTTCGCTCTTTTGTTGGGCAAAATGACTACTGTGTTTAACAGTGTTGTTGCGCCGACATTTTCGGTGTTATGCAGGATTTCGTGTGCTAGCTTTTGAAGAAAAGTTGGTTTTGACATTGTATAAAAATAAAAAAACGCCCCGAATTTCGGAGCGTTTTTCTGAGATATTTTGTGCAGAAATTATTTTACTAATTTCACTTCAACTCTTCTGTTGTTTGCTTTACCAGCTTTAGTTTTGTTAGTGTCAATTGGTTTTGACTCACCGAAACCGGCAGAAGTTAATCTTGAAGAAGCAATACCGTTTTCGATTAAGAAATTTTTAACGGCAGCAGCTCTGTCTTCAGATAATTTCTGGTTTGTGGCATCTTTACCATCGCTGTCAGTGTGACCTTCGATAGAGAAGTTAGAGTTTGGATACTCTTTTAAAATAGCTACGATAGCTTGTAGTACCGGGTAAGTTTGTTGTTTGAAAGTCGCTTTTCCTGAGTCAAACAAGATTGTTTTAGCATAGTCATTTAATCTCTTAATAGCTTCTTCAGTTACTTCAGGACAACCGTTGTTTGCTACAGTACCTGCAACGTCCGGACATCTGTCATCTTTGTCGAAAACTTTATCACCGTCTCTATCCGGCCAAGGACAACCTGCGTTTTCTTTTGGACCTTTAACATCTTTACATTTGTCATCTTTGTCTTGAACTCCGTCACCGTCAGTATCAGGACAACCGTTGAATGCTTTTAAACCGGCTACTTCAGGACAAGCGTCAACATTATCAGCAATTCCGTCACCGTCAGTATCAGGACAACCGTTAAATTCGGCAGGACCGGCTACTTCAGGACAAGCGTCTTTGCTGTCTTCGATACCATCAGCATCAGTGTCAGGACAACCGTTGAATTGTTTTAAACCGGCTACTTCAGGACAAGCATCGTCTTTATCATAAATTCCGTCACCATCTTTGTCAGAACCTCCAAATTTGAAAGTAAGACCGGCAAAGTGTTGCATGTGAGAAGGCATGTCCTCACGAATATCTTCGAAAGATTGTTTGTAAGTTGAACGAACCGATAAACCAACGGTTTCGCTGAACCAATATGTTAATCCTAAACCTCCGTTTAAAGTTCCGGCGCTGCTTTCTTCACCTAACCAAGTGTAACCTCCACCAACGTGGATAGACGGATCGATTTTTTTAGATTTAATCAAACTCATCAAGCTATAGTTGATAACACCATCTACAGCATAGTAGTTAATGTCACCAGGATTCACTACCGTATATGGTCCTTCACCAACTCTTGGTAAAACATATCTGGTAAGTTTGTTGATAGATCCTGTTACACCGAATGAGAAATTACCACCAACATGTTTAGATAAGTTCACAAAAGATACTGAAGGAAGGATATTCCAATTGTCATTAGCATTAAAATACTGAGATAACTGATCTTCTAATTTAGATGCAGCACTTACTCTGGTATCTACCGCGTTAACCCCGAAAGTCAAAGCCCAAGGGTTGTTGCTGTCTTGAGCCTGAGAGCTTAAACCAGCTAACATTAGCATAGCAACGAATAATTTGTTAAGATGTTTCATACTTAATTTGATTAGATTATAATAATTATAATAGAGCAAAAGTAATACGTATTAATATAATATCAAAATCTTATGGTTAAAATATGGAAATTATGTAATGATTTCAATAAATTTTTGAACCGGATCAGCAATTAGATGACATTCAACATCTTTCCTACTTCTTCAAAGGCTTTTATAGCTTTGTCCAGGTGGTCTTTTGAATGAGCCGCAGATAGTTGAACCCGTATGCGTGCTTTGTCTCTCGGAACAACCGGAAAAAAGAAACCGATGACATATATTCCCTTTTTCAACAATTCATCGGCCATGACCTGTGAAAGCTTGGCATCATAAAGCATTACCGGCACAATAGCGGAGTCGCCGTCAATAATGTCAAAGCCGGCTTTTTTCATGCCTTCTTTAAAGTAGTTGGTGTTCCACTCCAGCTTGTCACGGAGCGAAGTATCTTTTTCCAAAAGTTCAAAAACTTTGATGGAAGCACCTACAATGGCCGGCGCCAATGAATTAGAGAATAAATAAGGGCGAGAACGCTGACGTAAAATTTCGATGATTTCTTTTTTGGCTGTTGTATAGCCACCCATCGCACCGCCTAAGGCCTTTCCGAGCGTTCCGGTGATGATGTCCACTCGGCCCATAACACCTTTAGCTTCAAGGGTTCCTTTACCCGTAGCGCCGATAAAACCGGCCGCGTGACATTCGTCCACCATTACTAAAGCGTCATATTTGTCGGCTAAGTCACAAATTTTATCCAAAGGCGCTACCAATCCGTCCATGGAAAACACTCCATCGGTAACAATCAGTTTGAAACGGTGTCCGGCTTCGACGGCTTTTTTTAATTGGTTTTCCAAATCTTCCATGTTGGAATTTTCATAACGATAACGAGCGGCTTTGCACAAACGCACACCGTCAATAATGGAAGCATGGTTCAAACTGTCGGATATGATGCAATCTTCTTCGCTCAATAAAGGTTCGAAAACACCACCATTCGCATCAAAAGCCGCTGCATATAAAATGGTGTCTTCGGTACCGTAAAATTCGGCTATCTTTTTTTCCAAAGTTTTGTGAATATCTTGAGTTCCGCATATAAAACGTACCGATGACATTCCGAAACCGTGGGAATCTAAAGTATCTTTGGCCGCCTGAATGACTTCCGGGTGGGAAGACAAGCCTAAATAATTGTTGGCACAAAAATTCAAAACGGTCTCCCCGTTTACGGTAATTTCGGCTCCTTGAGGGGAAGTAATGATTCTTTCTTTTTTGAAAATACCGTTTTGTTCTATGGTATTTAATTCATTTTGTAAGTGTTGTTGAATTTTTCCGTACATGATTTTATTGTAGTTTGTGTTTGTATATTGTTTTCGAGCTAAAGCTCTTGTAACTGGAGCCCATCGGGCTTCTTCCTCTTAATATCAAAGGTTACAAATTTACTACTTCTAAACGTTCCCCAATGTAAACTAAGGCTTTTTTAGTCACTTTAAAGCCTGTTTTTTCAATGGCGTTTTGGTAATTTTCTAATTGTGTGGTGTATTTGGCTTGGTGTGCTCCGGTTTTGTAATCCAGCAAGTAAATTTCTTTATTGGGGCTGATGACCATTCGGTCGGGTTTCACCAAATGCCCTTCTTTTTGAATAATTGTTTTTTCGTTCAAAATCTTTTGATTTTTGGCAAAATAGACCGAGAGTTCCGGATGAGTCACAATTTGTTCCAAGGTTCGGGAAACGGTTTCCCTATGCGAAGCGGTGATTAATCCGTTTTCGATAGCTTTCGTCAGCGCCAGTTCGATGTCGTCTTTGGTAGTTACAAAAGACAATATTTCATGTAAAATATTACCGAATTCAATAGCTTTTTGCTGTTGGGTATTCCACATCAAACTTTCTTTTTGGGCAATTTTGATGTTTTTCGGATCTAACGTAGCCGACAATTGCGGAATAACTTCGGTTGTTGAGGCCGATGTTTCCGTTTCGGATAGTTTTTCGGCTTGACCAAAAGCGTAGTCGAGTTGGTTTTCATCGAAGGGTTCGCCTAAGAATTTGATAAAGAAGGTCGCCATATTATTAGGATATTCGCCCGAGGTTTTACTTCTACTTTGCATGCGCGAAATAATGTACAACTGTTCTTCGGCACGCGTCAACGCCACATACAGCACATTGATATTATCCAACAATTCTTCTTGCTTTTTTTGCTGATAAAGGCTACTTGCCTCTTCACCATAGTGGTTCACGTTACTGCTTTTATCGACCAAGACTTTTGGCAAGCCAATGGTTTCGGCATCGGCATTGAGCCACATTTTTTCTCTCGGCCCTTTAGTGTAATCTTCTTCGGCAAACGGAAAAATAACCACAGGAAATTCAAGCCCTTTCGATTTGTGAATGGTCATAATCCGAACGGCGTCATTGCCTTCGGGCGACGGAATGCTGAGTTTTTCCGAATTCGTATCCCAATAAGCGAGAAAATCCGAAATACCGGCTTGCTTTTTCAAATCGTGCTCCAAAATCAAATCGAGGAAAAATTGAAGGTATGCGTTGCGTTTGTTAGCCGGAATGACTTTGCTGATAATGATTTCCGTGGCCTCGTACAGCGATTTTTTTCGGATGTTTTCAAACGAAAAATCGAGATGGAAACGTTGCAGCCATTGTTGAAAAGCCGATTCGCTTTGTGGTTCCATGCCTTGCGCAATGAAATCGTGGATTGACAGTTGTTCTTGCAAGGAAGCTAGATAGTACAAAAAGTTGGCTTTGGCCATCAAATCGCTGTTGTTTTTCAAATAGCGCAAAATATAAATCACGCCCTGCACTTCGGAAGAAGCGCCGAGTAACAAACTTTCCGAAGACAAAATCGGAATCCCGTTTTCGGTGAGGTAGTTGGCAATTTCGGTTCCGTGTGTTTTTTTTCGGGTTAAGATGGCGATGTCTTTGTAGCGAAATCCTTTTTGAATGACTTTTTCAAGAGTCGCCAATGTGGCGGCCAAATACATTTCGTTTTTTTCCAAACTTTCTTCATCGTCCCAATTGTCTTTGTCGACTTTCGGGACAAAGGAAATGTGCACATAACCGCCGGTTTTGGCATTGAATTCCTGATGGCTGTGGTTGAGGTATAAGTTTTTGTAATCTTCGTGGGTAAATTCGCCCGCCAAAAACCTGAAAAAACGGTTGTTGAAATCGATGATTTGTGAATAGCTGCGGTAATTCGTACCCAGAGAAAACAAGGCTTTGTCCGGATTTACAAAAGGATTCTTGTTTTTACTAAGCTCGATAAATTGTTCCGCTTTTCCGCCGCGCCAACGGTAGATGGATTGTTTTGGGTCGCCCACTATCATCAGTGAGCCGCGTTCGCCGTTCAAATCTTCGCTCGACAAGGCGTTGTCTATCAGCGGAATTAAATTGTGCCATTGCATTTCGGAAGTATCCTGAAACTCATCGATGAAAAAATGGCGGTATTTTTCGCCCAAACGCTCGTAAATAAAAGGTGCGGGCTGGTTCTGGATTTGTTCGTAAATGAGTTTGTTGAATTCCGCTATCGAAAGGATATTTTGTTCCTTCTGAATTTTGGCCAATTCATTACTCACCGTATTTAACAGCGAAAGCGGCGTAATGTTTTTCAGAAAAGCTTCGTAGAAATTCTTTTTCTCAAATGTGGCATAAATCGACGACAGCATTTCGAGTAAATCGGGTATGATGCTTTCGATTATGGCTCGGTCAGCGGCTGATTTATTTATAGCAATATCTTCAAATTGACGGAATGTTTTGTTTTTGGGATTGAAATTTTTCTCTGCGATACTTTTTAAATGATTCGGGAAGGTTTCTCGGGAAAATGATTTTAGGTCAACTCCTTTTTTTTCAAGCAACAACAAAGCTTCTGTGGCTAAATCGACGGTTTTGACTTCCAATGCGGCACAAAGTTCCGTCAGTTTGTTTTTAATAGCTACGAATTCCGCTATGGTTTTATTTTGAAAATGGGTAATCTCCTGACGGTTGTTTTCGTTGAGGATTAATTTTCCGGTTTCCATAATCTCCCGAGAAATATCCCACGATTTGTCGTCATCGGTTTTTTCCATGGTAAAATCGACCAACAAATGGGTTAACGTTTCATCGTTTCCGGCTTCGGCAATGATAGCGTCAACAGCTTCAGTCAATAGGTTTTCGGTGTCTAATGATACTTCAAAAGTGATTGGCAAATTCAAATCGTGGGCAAAAGCACGAATGACTTTGTGCGTGAACTTGTCTATAGTGGAGATATCAAAAGCCGCATAATTGTGAATGAGATTTTTGATGATGCTTTTGGCTTTTTCGGTGATGGTAGCCAATGATAATCCGGTTTCCTTCTGAATGTCTTGCATCAATAGAAGCGCCTTGTCCGAAGGATTTTCTTTGGCAAATTGTGAGAGACTTTCTACCACACGACTTTTCATTTCGTGTACCGCTTTGTTGGTAAACGTGATGGCCAGTATATTGCGGTAGGCATCGGTTTTTTTGGATAAGAGTATGATTTTTAAATACTCTTTGACCAACGTGTACGTTTTGCCCGAGCCGGCCGAAGCATCGTAGATGGAAAAAGCGGGTTTTTGCATGTTTGTGTTTTTTTATGTCATTCGGATTGAAATGCTTCGCGAGTTATTTCGTAGACAAAGTTCAACTTCGGTTCTTCGCCGTAATAGTCTACTTCAAATTCATCCACTTTTACCGCACCGATTTTGGCTATGGCTTTTTGAGAGCGAATGTTCCCGGCGCCGATGTGAAAATACACTTTGTTGACATATTGAAAAGCATAATCGAGCATCAATTTTTTGAGCGCTCTGTTATAGCCGTTGCCCCAAAATGGCCGTCCGAGAAAGGTATAGCCAATCAGTACTGATTTTTGGTTTTTGTTATAATCGTAAAACCGACTACTGCCCACGGCTTCGCCTGTTTTTGTATCGCGAATGAGAAACGCCCCTTGAGAACTCATAGCTCCTTCAAAGAAATTTTGAAACACTTCGCGTTGGAACCGCAATGGGTTGGGGTGCTGTTCCCAAACCAACGGATCGGATGCCACGGCATACAGCGCTTCAAAATCGTCTTCCTGCAACGGAGTGAGTTGAATGCGTTCATTGTGCAGGTGTGTGGGTTGTAAGTCGAATGGCATGTGATTTCGGTTTTCTAGCCCCGATGGAAGCGGCATCCTTTTGTTTTGTTCCGAGCACCGTCGAGGGGCAAAACAAAAGATACAGCGAACAGCGGGAAACAGCTTCCAAAAGGAATATCGATTTTAATTATTTGTTAATTGGAAAATAGAATTTTCATTTCCGAAGTTAAATGTATAAATTTGAATTCATTTTAATACTAACATAAAACAAAAATATTATGGCTTTTGAATTACCATCATTACCTTATGCATACGATGCTTTGGAACCTCATATTGACGCCAGAACTATGGAAATTCACCATACGAAGCACCATAACGCTTATGTGACGAATGTAAATGCGGCGATTGCCGGAACGGATATGGAAGGTAAAACCATAGAAAACATTTTGATTAATTTGGATATGACTAACATGGCTGTTCGCAACAACGGTGGCGGTCACTACAATCACAATTTGTTTTGGCGAATTATGTCGCCTAACGGTGGCGGAAAACCAACCGGCGAATTGGCCGAAGCGATTGATGCCGCTTTTGGTTCGTTTGAAGAATTTAAAGCGCAGTTTGCTAAAGCGGGTGCAACCCGATTTGGTTCGGGATGGGCTTGGTTGTGCGTACACAAAGGCGGAAAGTTAGAAGTGTGTTCTACACCCAACCAAGATAATCCGTTGATGCCGGATACCGGTTGCGGAGGCTTTCCTATTTTAGGAATGGATGTTTGGGAACACGCGTATTATTTGCACTATCAAAATCGTCGTCCGGATTATATTGAAGCATTTTTTAATGTGATTAACTGGACAGAAGTAGCTCGTTTGTACGCTACGGAAAAATAAGTCAAAATAATTTTTTTGATGTTTCAGGCCGGTCTCGTTTATCAAATGAGATCGGTTTTTTTTATAGGGGTATAAAAAATAAACAGGCGGAATTGCTTCCACCTGTTTGCCCCAAATCTACCATAAACTTAACCTACACTAAATACTATGGTAAAGCAAATCTAATAACATCTTGCAGAAAAATGTACTTTTTAACTTAAAATATATTGGAATGATAGGCAAATGAGAGTGAATTCTGTTTTTTTGATGGGTTTTCAAGATGGCTGAAAATAAAAAAGGTGAAAATTTCTCTTCACCCTTTTTGCCCCAAATCTACCATAAACTTAACCTACTAATGCTATGGTAAAGTCAAATGTAGGTGAGTTAGTACTGGCTAAAAAATAAAATCGCTGAACGGCAAGTTTAATCGTTGAAATTTTTTGCTGATTTTCAGAGGGAAAGAAAATAAAAAAGGTGAAGTAAAACTTCACCCTTTTTGCCCCAAATCTACCATAAACTTAACCTACTAATGCTATGGTAAGGTCAAATGTATGTGGTTTAACAAATTGAAAACAAAAAATTTAGACGAACGGCAACAAAAATCGTTTAACAACCAAAAATGTTAAAATTTTAGTACGCACGTGCATCTTTTCCTTCATAAAAATTCATGAACGCTCTGTTAACCACGCGATTACCTCCCGGTGTCGGATAGTGACCGGTAAAGTACCAATCGCCCAGATTTTTCGGACAGGCAACGTGTAAATTATCAACGGTTTGGAAAATGATTTTAACTTCGGCATTGATATCGCCCGGATGCAACAGTTCAGCAATTTTGTCGGAAATCTCGGTGTCGGCAAACGGCGCATAGATTTCATTGACATAGTTCACCACTTCGCGGTCTTTTAGTTTTTCTTGTGCTTTGCACTTTTTGTAGACTTCATCCACAATATGGTATAGATTGCGTTCTTTCAGTAAGGCAATGGCAGCACGAAAAGCAATTAAGCCTTCCAGTTTCGCCATATCGATACCGTAACAGTCGGGATAACGAATTTGAGGTGCAGATGATACCACGACTATCTTTTTCGGGTTCAAGCGGTCCATCATTTTCAGGATGCTGTTTTTTAAAGTCGTTCCGCGAACGATACTGTCGTCTATAATCACCAAATTGTCGGTGGGTTTAATCACACCATAGGTAACATCGTACACGTGAGCTACCAAATCATCCCGGCTGCTGTCCTCGGTGATAAAGGTGCGCAGTTTGGCATCTTTAATGGCAATTTTTTCGGTGCGAATTTTAACCGAAAGAATTTCCTCGAGTTTTTCACGGGTCAATGTTTTACGATGGTCTAAAATGTATTGGTTTTTGCGATGATTCAAAAAATCATTAGCCGATTCAATCATGCCGTAAAACGAAGTTTCGGCCGTGTTGGGAATATACGAAAACACGGTATTGTCGGTATCGTTGTCGATGGCCTCGAGTACTGCCGGTAAAATCAATTTGCCTAATTGTTTTCTCTCTTGATATATCTCGGCATCACTGCCGCGGGAAAAATAAATGCGTTCAAACGAACACGCCTTTTTTTCGGTTGGTACTATAATTTCCTGTTGCGAAACCAGTCCGTTTTTTTTGATGATTAAAGCATGACCGGGTTGGAGTTCCTGTACTTTTTCGAAAGCCACATTAAAAACCGTTTGTATAACCGGTCGTTCCGAGGCTACCACGACAATTTCCTCATCTTCGTAAAAATACGCAGGACGAATTCCGGCCGGGTCGCGAAACACAAAACTGTCCCCGTGGCCCAATAATCCGGCCATAGCATAACCACCGTCCCAACCTTTGGAGGCGCGTTTTAAGATTTTGGCAATGTCTAATTTTTCGGCAATTACCGGAGAGGCTTCTTGTTTCGATAAGCCGTTATTTTTACATTCCTGATACAAATCGGTTACTTCATCATCTAAAAAGTGACCAATTTTTTCCATTACGGTTACCGTGTCGGCCATTTCTTTGGGATGTTGGCCCAATTCTACCAAACTGTTAAAGAGTTCAGTGACATTGGTCATGTTGAAATTACCGGCTACAATCAGGTTGCGATGCATCCAATTGTTTTGACGTAAAAACGGATGCACACTTTCGATGCTGTTTTTGCCGAACGTTCCGTAGCGAACGTGACCCAAAAACAATTCTCCTACATACGGGATATTTTCTTTTTGCAGTGCTACGTTGTCGTTGTATTCCGGATGGTGTTCGAGCGCTTCGTTGATACGGTCATTGATTTGCGCAAAAATATCCTGTATCGGCTGCGCTTTGTTGGAACGCACGCGACTGATGTAGCGTTCCCCGGGGTCGACATCAAATTTGATGGAAGCAAATCCGGCGCCGTCTTGGCCGCGGTTGTGTTGTTTTTCCATCAGTAAATACATTTTTTGAATGCCGTAAAAAGCAGAACCGTATTTCTCTTTGTAAAAAGCCAACGGTTTTTTTAATCGTAAAAGGGCAATTCCACATTCGTGTTTAATGGCGTCGCTCATAAGTGTTGTTGTGTTGTTGTAAGTTGTGTGTTATCGGGTATTTAAAACAAAAATGCCCCGAAATTTCGAGGCATAAAGTTATTGTAATTCTATTTCAAATTGTGTTAAAGATTTGAATTGTTTCAATCGTTCGTTCACTTCTTCTTTGGTGAGCTCGAGCATTCTTTCGGTTCCGAATTTCTCTACACAGAAAGAAGCCAGGTTAGAGCCTTGGATGATAGCCGTTTTCATGGTGTCGAACGAAATATCACCTTGTTGTGTGATAAAGCCTGCAAAGCCACCGGCAAAGGTATCTCCGGCTCCGGTAGGATCGTAAACATCCGCTAATGGTAAAGCCGGCGCAAAGAAAATGTGTTCGTTGTGAAAAATTAAGGCACCGTGTTCCCCTTTTTTAATCACCACATATTTTGGCCCCATAGTATGAATTTTAGCCGCGGCTTTTACCAAAGAATATTCTCCCGACAACTGACGTGCTTCTTCGTCGTTGATGGTAATCACATCTACACGTTTGATGACGTCTAACAATTCCGGTAAGGCACAATCCATCCAGAAATTCATCGTGTCTAAAACTACCAATTTCGGTTTTTGTGTCAATTGATTTAATACGCCGGTTTGTACAATAGGGTGTAGGTTTCCAAGCATCACCACATCGGCATCTTTAAAATGATTCGGAACAATCGGATTAAAATCGGCTAATACATTCAACTCGGTAGCCAACGTGTCTCTCGAATTCATGTCGTTGTGATAACGGCCGCTCCAAAAGAACGTTTTACCGCCTTTCACGATTTCTAAACCCGAAACATCAATGTTTCGAGCGGTTAATAAATCGATATATTCTTGCGGGAAATCGTCGCCTACTACCGAAACAATAGCCGATTGCAAGTTAAAATACGAAGCCGATAAACCAATAAAAGTTCCGGCACCGCCAAGGATTTTGTCGGTTTTGCCAAACGGCGTTTCGATAGCATCAAAAGCCACTGTTCCGACTATAAGTAATTTGTTCATTCTTAGGGTTTCAAATTAAAGGCGCAAAGATACGGCTAAAGTTTCAGAGTTGCAACCCAGAAGTTTCTCGGTGAAGTTGCAAAGTTTTATCAGAGTAGTTTTTGCTCTTCTCTTTCATAAAAAGCATCAACAGAAAGTGTTGGTAAACCCGAAGCATACACCGCTAATTCATCACAGCGTTCGTTTTGCGGATGGTTGTTGTGGCCTTTAATCCATTTGAAATCTACCTGATGCCGGCGATATACTTTGAGGAATCGTAGCCACAAATCCGGATTTTTTTTGCCTTTGAAGCCGATTTTTTCCCAACCGAAAACCCATTTTTTTTCTACGGCATCCACCACATATTTGGAATCGGAAACCACCAGAACTTTCATGTTAGGTTGTTTGAGTTTTTCCAAGCCTACAATCACAGCCAGTAATTCCATTCTGTTATTGGTGGTATGGCGAAAGCCTTCGTAGAATTCTTTGCGATATGGTGTGCCTACCATCTCCATCACGACGCCATAACCTCCGTTTCCGGGGTTTCCTTTGGCAGCGCCGTCGGTATAGATGTGGACTTGGTGACTCAAGGTTTCGGGTTACGTGTTACGGGTTAAAATTTTTTCTATAGTCTTCGGGAAATGGTTATGTTCTAACTCGTGTACTTTGGCCGCTATTTCTTCCGGAGTTTGGCAATCTTCGATGGTCACCGAAGTTTGAAAAACAAATTCTCCTTCGTCATAATGCTCGTTCACGTAATGAATGGTGATTCCGGTTTCTTTTTCGTGATTTTCTAAAACCGCTTGGTGTACATGCATGCCATACATGCCTTTACCACCGTATTTGGGCAATAAAGCCGGATGAATATTGATGATTTTGTTCGGATATTCAGCAATAATGTGCTCCGGAAATTTGAGCAAAAAGCCGGCCAATACAATCAAATCGGGGTGCAAAGCATTGATTTTCTTCAAAACGAATCCCTCGTTGAGCTCTTTTTTGTCAAAAGTAAAAACAGGAACTTTGTGTTGTTGCGCTTTTGCTATAACTCCGGCGTGTGTATTGTTTGAAAAAACCCCTACTATCGAAACCGTTTCACGGTCTTTGAAGTACTGAATGATGTTTTCAACATTGGAACCGTTTCCGGAGGCAAAAAGCACAATTTTTTTCATTTGTCCTGCTAATTTTTCAGAGTACAAAGAAAAAGAATATTTGCGCTATTTTGAGGCATGTAAATGCAAGATTTTGAAATTATTTTTTTACTTTCGTAATCATATTTAGTAACAAAAACGTTGTTATAAAATAAAGTTTTTTATTTTTGCCAACAATTTAAAATTAAAAATTAGAAATTATGTCAGACATTGCATCAAGAGTTAAAGCGATTATTGTAGACAAATTAGGCGTTGACGAAAACGAAGTGGTAACGGAAGCAAGCTTCACCAATGATTTAGGCGCTGATTCATTAGACACTGTTGAGTTAATCATGGAGTTCGAAAAAGAATTTGATATTCAAATTCCGGACGACCAAGCAGAAAACATTGCTACTGTAGGTCAAGCTATTTCTTATATCGAAGAAGCTAAAAAATAATAAATAAATTACCCGTGAAGAACCTGTTTTTTCACGGGTTTTTATTATTTTTATCAAATGAATACACTTTGATTGTTATTCAATCTTAAAAATATTGAAAATACCCTTGTCTCTTTAATGATTTAATTTGAAGAAAACATGGGTATTATTTGTTTAAATACAATTGTAAATCATACATTATGGCATTAAAGCGAGTTGTAGTAACAGGTTTAGGCGCGTTAACCCCGATAGGTAATTCAATTGAAGAATATTGGGATGGTTTGGTTAACGGAAGAAGCGGCGCAGCACCTATAACTTATTATGATACTGAAAAACACAAAACCAAGTTTGCCTGCGAAATCAAAAACTTCAATGTTGAGAATTATATTGACCGTAAAGAAGCTCGCAGAATGGACAAATTTGCTCAATATGCCATTGCTGCCAGCGAGGAAGCCATTAAAGACGCCGGAATTACCAACGATAATGTAAACAAACAAAGAGTTGGTGTTATTTGGGGCGCCGGTATCGGTGGGTTGGAAACTTTCCAAGAAGAAGTAATGAGTTATGCGGCCGGAGACGGAACACCGCGATTCAATCCGTTCTTCATTCCGAAAATGATTGCCGATATCGCGCCGGCCCATATTTCGATGCGAAACGGGTTTATGGGACCTAATTATACCACGGTTTCTGCCTGTGCTTCTTCGGCAAATGCCTTAATTGATGCCTTTAATTATATCCGTTTAGGGATGTGTGATGTTATTATATCCGGTGGTTCGGAAGCGGCAGTAACCATTGCCGGTATGGGCGGATTTAACTCGATGCAAGCCTTATCCACCAGAAACGACAGCCCGGAAACAGCATCCAGACCATTTGATGCTACCCGTGACGGATTTGTTTTAGGAGAAGGAGCAGGCGCTTTAGTGTTAGAAGAATACGAACACGCCAAAGCCCGAGGCGCAAAGATATATTGCGAAATCGGTGGTGGTGGAATGTCTTCTGATGCATATCATTTAACGGCTCCACATCCGGAAGGAATCGGAGTGATAGCCGTAATGCAAAATTGTTTGAATGATGCCGGAATGACACCCGAACAAGTAGATCATATCAATACTCACGGTACATCGACACCATTAGGTGATGTGGCCGAGTTGAAAGCTATTAGTGCTGTTTTTGGTGACCATGCTAAAAATATCAACATCAATTCCACTAAGTCTATGACCGGACATTTATTAGGTGCGGCCGGAGCCATAGAAGCCATAGCCTCCATATTGGCTATGAAGCACGGGATTGTTCCTCCGACAATTAATCATACGGTTGTGGATGAAAACATAGATCCAAGCCTGAATTTAACCTTGAACAAAGCCCAAAAAAGAGAAGTAAAAGTGGCGATGAGCAATACTTTTGGTTTTGGCGGTCACAACGCTTGTGTTTTGTTCAAAAAAATTGAAGCGTAATTAGTTAGATGAAAATTCTAAAAAAAATATTTAAAAATTCCCGTTCGTCACAGGACGGGATTTTTTTTACTGAAATTGAAGAAGTAATCGGCTTCAAGCCCAATACGATTGCCTACTATGAAAAAGCATTTACCCATAGATCAACCAATCGTACCGATGTAAAAGGGAATCCGCTTAATTACGAACGACTTGAATTTTTGGGCGATGCCATGTTGAGCGCTGTAATTGCTGCCCATTTGTATAAAGAAGCTCCGGCCGGTGACGAGGGTTATTTGACTAAAATGCGATCAAAAATCGTGAGTCGGGAACACCTCAATGAGTTGGGAAGAGATTTAAATTTAATCCGATTTGTGGATAGTAAAGTGCCTACCCAACACTTTGGGGAGAACATTCACGGCAACATTTTTGAAGCCTTAGTGGGTGCCATTTTTTTGGATAAAGGCTACGATTTTTGCCAAAAATTTATTCAAAAGAGGGTTATCATTCCTTATGTGGATATTGCGAAATTGGAGGGAAAAGTCATTAGTTATAAAAGTCTCCTGATTGAATGGTGTCAGAAAGAGAAAAAGTCTTTTCATTATGATGTTTTTGATGATAACGGTAACGACGGGCAAAAATATTTTGGCGTTAAACTAAGTATCGATAATAAAATTGTGGCCAAGGCCAGAGCTACTTCCAAAAAGAAAGCCGAAGAGAAAGCCTCCCAACGCGCCTATTTTGCATTTCAGGAAAAAATTAACAAAAAATAATTCAGATTCTCAAAAAACTATAACGTTTTCGTTCATAAAATAACGTTAACACAAACTGTAGTTGGTGATAATCTGTGTTAGATATGTTATATTTACAACTTAAATTGCAATACTTATGCAAGTTCACAAGTTGACTTTAGATGAATTTGACGAAATTGATTATCAGTTGATAGCCATTCATTCTCCTTTAGAAGATTACCGTTTGGCGTATTACCTCAATCAAAATTTGCCGATTAATTTAAAAAAGAGTCCCTGTGACATACTGATTCGTGATAAAGGTGGCGAAACACAGTTTACCCGTTTCGTTTTTGAGGATACTAAAGATATTGCCTGGAGTTTGGTTCAAAATCAAAACGACGCTTATATCCCGTCGGTCAATACCAATCAGGGATTGTTTGCCGACAGCTATGATTTTTCCTCTAAAATTTATCTAATTCCCGAATTTAAAAAGGTGGATTACTTTCTCAAAATAGAAAATGGAGAAGTAGCTGTAGACACCGGTAAAATTACCAATAGTATCAAGAAAATCAATAGAGTCAGTACGGTATATGCCGTTGATGTAGAAAAAATAAAATCAAAAAATAATTTAATTTTTTAAAGATAATGCCAACAAGGAAAAAAACGAAAATTGTAGCCACTTTGGGTCCGGCTTGCAGCACAAAAGAAGTGATTAAAGATATGATTGATGCGGGCGTAAACGTATTTCGAATCAATTTTTCCCATGCCGATTATGCCGATGTAAAAGAAAGAATTGATATCATTCGCGGTTTAAATGACGAGTATGGTTATACCACCGCCATTTTAGCCGATTTGCAAGGCCCAAAACTTCGCGTAGGAGTGATGAAAGAAGATGTGGTGGTAAATCCCGGCGACATCATCACGTTTCAAACGGCCGAAGATGTTCCCGGAACCAAAGAGCGTGTGTATATGAATTACTTGTCTTTCCCGCAGGATGTTAACCCCGGGGAAAGAATCTTGTTGGATGACGGAAAACTAATTTTTGAAGCTTTAGAAACGAATGGTACTACCGAAGTAGTATGTAAAGTAATCCAGGGCGGACCGTTGAAATCTAAAAAAGGAGTCAATTTACCGCAAACCAAAGTGTCGTTGCCGGCTTTGACCAAAAAAGACATCAAAGATGCCTTATTTGCTATAGAGGAAAAAGTGGATTGGATTGCGCTTTCTTTTGTAAGAACACCAAAAGACTTGGAAGAGTTGCAAGATTTAATTGCGCAAAATTCCGATCATAAAATTCCGATTGTAGCCAAGATTGAAAAACCGGAAGCGGTGGAAAACATCGATAAAATTGTGGCTTTTTGTGACGGATTGATGGTAGCCCGTGGCGACCTTGGTGTCGAAATTCCGGCGCATGAAGTGCCATTGATTCAGAAGAAATTAATCCATCGAGCCAAAACAGCACGTATTCCGGTAATTGTAGCCACCCAAATGATGGAAACCATGATTACCAGTTTAACGCCGACACGTGCTGAGGTAAACGACGTAGCCAATTCGGTTATGGACGGTGCCGATGCCGTGATGCTCTCAGGAGAAACTTCGGTAGGGAACTATCCGGTGGAAGTGATTGAAAAAATGACCCAAATTATCGAAGCTGTCGAAGATTCACCGTTAATTGTCGTACCGCAAAATCCACCTCACGTAAGAACCAAGCGATTCATCACCAAATCGATTTGTTATCATGCGGCTATCATGGCCAATGAAATTAAAGCCAAAGCCATTTCTACCTTAACCAACAGTGGTTATACAGCCTTTCAAATTTCGGCTTGGCGCCCGCAAGCGCATGTTTTGGTTTACACGTCAAACAAACGCATTTTGACGCAATTAAACTTACTTTGGGGCGTGAATGCGTTTTACTATGATAAGTTTGTCAGCACCGATGATACCGTGGACGACATCAATCAAATGGCTAAAGAAAAGGGTTACGTGAAAAAAGGCGATATGATGATTAACTTAGCTGCGATGCCGGTGGCCGATAAAGGAATGGTAAATACATTACGCGTTTCGGAAATAGATTAAATTTAGTACATTTAGGCCATTAATTTTAAATACAAAAACGATATGAATTCAAACAACCCGTTTTTCAAAACAAAATCATTCAAAGACAACAACGAAGCAACGCATGATGCGGTGATTATCGATTACAATCAAACCATGACGGTGTCCGGAACCATCAATAAAAGTTTCTTGATGTTGATTTTGTTGATTGCCAGTGCAGCCATCACTTGGATGATGACACTTAACGGTCAAAACCCAATCGCACTTACTTTAGGTGGTGGAATCGTTGGGTTTGTTTTGGTGCTTATCAGTGTGTTTAGACCGCAATATTCTACATTTTTAGCACCGGGATATGCCATTTTTGAAGGCTTATTTATCGGTGGCCTTTCGGCTATTTTTGAAGTCATGTATCCCGGAATTGTCATTCAGGCTGTGAGTTGTACGTTTGTTACTTTTATGGTGTGTTTTGGCTTGTATAAATACGGTGTTGTAAAAGTAAACGACCGATTCCGATCGGTAGTGGTAGCGGCTACTTTAGCCATTGCTACCTATTATTTAATTTCTTGGTTGTTGTCTTTATTTACCAGTTTTGAGCCTATTCATTACGGAAATTCGATGATCAGCATCGGCATCAGTGCTTTTGTAATTGTGATTGCCGCCTTGAACTTATTTTTAGATTTTGATCAAATTGAAAAAGGCGCAGCGCAACGTTTGCCAAAATACATGGAATGGTATGGCGCTATGGGCTTAATGATTACTTTAGTTTGGTTGTATATCGAATTCTTGAGATTGTTATCAAAACTATCGAGCAGAGATTAATTGCTACAGCTATAATACATGAAAACCGACCCATAAGGTCGGTTTTTTTATGGGATTAAAATTCAAATTTTAACTGAACCACCACGGTTTTTTTGACTTCCGTATTGAGATTATTCAACGAAATCCCCAACAACCGAACGGATTCTTTCATCCGTTCCTGAAACAAAAGCTCTTTAGCTGTTTCGAGAAGCAATCCTTTGTCGGAAATAAAGTAAGGCAAGGTTTTACTTCTTGTTTGGGTTGTAAAATCACTGTATTTGATTTTAAGAGTTACTGTTTTTCCCGAGATATTATAGCGTTTTAATCGGTTTTCCAATTCGGCCGCAATGCGTTCTAATTTCGCCACCATAAAAATTTCCGAAGTCAGGTTTTCGTTAAAGGTGTGTTCGGCCGCAACTGATTTGGCAGTTCGATTAGGTTTTACGGGACTATTGTGAATGCCGCGCACGATATGGTAAAAATGCAAGCCGCTTTTGCTGAAATGTTCTTCAAGGAATTCTTTCGATTTCGCTTTCAAATCTTTTCCCGTAAAAATGCCCAAATGGTACATTCTCTCGGCGGTAACTTTCCCGATACCATAAAATTTCTTGATGTCTAGATTTTCCAAAAAGGGTTCTACTTCCTCGGGATTGACGGTTTTTTGTCCGTTGGGTTTGTTATAATCACTCGCCACTTTGGCCACAAATTTATTCACCGAAATACCGGCGGAAGCCGTTAACCCGACTTCTTCAAATATTCGTTTTCGGATTTCCTGTGCGATTAAGGTCGCACTCGGATTCCCTTTTTTATTTTGGGTAACATCCAAATAGGCTTCGTCTAATGATAAGGGTTCGACCAAATCAGTGTATTCGTAAAAGATGTTTCGAATTTTTTTAGAGATTTCCTTGTAGCGGTCAAATCGGGGTCGAACAAAGATTAAATCCGGGCAATTGCGTTTGGCCTGAACACCGCTCATGGCCGAGCGAACGCCGAATTTTCGCGCTTCATAACTGGCCGCCGAAACCACGCCGCGCACTTCACTCCCGCCAACAGCTAAGGGTTTTCCCTTGAGTTCGGGATTGTCCATTTGCTCTACCGAAGCATAGAAAGCATCCATATCAATATGAATGATTTTTCGCTGTAGTGGTTTCTCTTCAGCTTCCATGGGTTATTTATTGTTTACCGGAAAAAAGAAAGCTAAGGGATTACTTTTAAAATACATCCACGTTGAACTAAACAAAAAACGCAATTCCGAAAGCGGAATAGCACGCGAACGAAAAGCCAATCCTAACGACAAGGAAAAACTAACCATAAAGTTGACAAAGCCAATCACCCCGATGCCGATGATTCCCCAGATGATGGTTGGTAAATCGACAAAAAATTCGGCGCCGTACAATCCTAAGGCAAAATTACCACTGGCAAAGGTAATGTGTCGAATGTCTAAATTTAAGCCCAAAAAAATCCCTACCGAAGCCATACTGCCTAAGAAAACACCAAACCAACCGTTAGAAACCACACCCGGCCAGTTGTTTTCAAACCATCGGGCAATGGCGTTGGTTTTGGTTATCCCTAAACTTTGCTTCAAAACCGGATGTTCTTTGATGCGGTAATACACTTTGTTGTATTTGTTTTTATTGGAAACATTCCCCGAGATAATTCCGGATAAAAACAAAAATACACCGGCTATAGCGGCATGGAAAACGGCGGCGGAAGTCACCGGTGATAAATCATTCAATAATTTTGACGACTTTTCAAAAGCAATATTATAATCGAATAACGTATCGATAGCCCAAATTCCGAATAGAGCTACCGGAAAAGCCATAAAAACATTACCCACAAATGCAATGAATTGCGATCGAAACAATCGCGCAAACAATTGAGCGAAGGAGTGGTGTTTGTTTTGATTTTTGGAATGTTTTTTCATACCACTCTCCAACGCTTTGGTAAGCGTAGCAGCGGTCATGGCCGGTTGTTTGGTGGCTAAAGTAAAACCCAAGAGAAAAATGGCAATAAAGCCTATAGCATAATTCAAACTGTAATAAAAAGCATGTCCGAAAGCACTGGTGTCAATCTTAGAAAGCAATAGTTTAATAACACATAAAATACCCACAATAAACCCGCCGCCTACTGCCGCTTTGAACATCGAGAAATATTCCTTTTTGCTCTCTGTGATATAGTGTTCACCTGTTTTGGCCGTATGTTGGGTAATCTCGTACGAAATGAGTTGGGTGCTTTCGTTAATGAGTTGGCGAATATTGTTTTTATAACAATTGTATTTGATTAATCGGAGCAGTAAATGAATGGAGTTGTTTTTTTGGTCCGAATCCTTGTTTACGACAAGCGTTTGGATGAGCACTTTGATGCGATACAACTGTTGTCGGATACGGAGCAAGCTTTGATTGACTTTAAGCGAAATCCCGAATTTAGAGCTGTTTCCGAATGCCTTATCCACATATTCTTCACATTGTTTGTGCAATATGATAAGCTGTTTGTAATGCAAATCTTCTGAAGTGACATAGTGATGGGAACTGTTTCTGATGTGATGAAGCATCAAATTGAGTTCGTTTTCAAAAGCTAAAAACGGACTTTCCAAATCGTCGTATTCGGGCACCATATTGATGACATCGGTTTCCATCGCTCTACCGCTCATGCGTTGCGAAATCATTCCCATGGCATCCATCACTTCAGAAAGCACCGAATCTTCATCGACCGATTGGTAAATAGAGTCAAAACCAATCATCTCAAACAGTTGTTGCAATTCTTCAAACGGAATTCGGGCAATCCAAAGCGGGTCGGTACTTCTGAAAAAAACCTGATTCAACACAAATTCCAAAGTGTTTTTGGCAGGCTGAAACGGTAAAATTTTAGCAAAAATACGCTTCTTAACTTCGTACATAAAATCGGAATCTCTCAAAATTCCGATATCCGAAAGCATTCTGCTGAATTTTCTTTGCGCTACTAAATCGGTAATATACCTTTTCAGAATGACACGTTTTTCGGGATGATTTTCGAGGTATTGCAGTAGTGAGCCGATGGATAAGGCGGTTATCGTTTTGGGGTTTGCCGGTCTGAAAAAATGAACCAAATCGACCAAAAAAAGCAGGGGATCGTTAGGCTTGTAATGACTTTCATGAAAATAAATGTCAAATACATCTTCAACTGTATTGATGTTGGTTTTATGGCGAATGAACTTCATCGGCGAATAATTTTGCAGTTAAGATTTACGTAAAAATACAATTTCAAAATGATATATTTAGTACCTTGCTTTTACAATATGTAAGAGCCATGGTTGAAATAGAGCGCAAATTTTTAGTCCTTTCCGACGATTTTATCCGGGAAGCTTTTTCCCAAAAAAGAATCGTGCAGGCCTATCTTAATTCTGATCCCGAAAGAACGGTAAGAGTAAGAATCAAGGGCGATAAAGGCTATATCACTATCAAAGGCAAAAGCCACAACAACGGCACTACGCGGTTAGAGTGGGAGAGAGAAATCAGCCTGGCCGAAGCCGAAGCACTCTTAACCATTTGTGAAAGCGGTACCATTGATAAAATTCGCTATGAAATAAACGTAGCACAACACCTTTTTGAGGTAGACGTTTTTAGCGGAGACAACCAAGGTTTAGTGATAGCTGAAATTGAACTCCAATCGGAAGACGAGACGTTTGTGAAACCGCAGTGGTTGGGACAAGAAGTAACCCAAGACAAAAGGTATTACAACGCGTACCTGAGTAAAAAACCGTTTAAGGATTGGTAGCCGGTTTTTCGATAATTTCTAATTTGACGATTACAGAGCCCGAATTTTTATTGGAAGCAATCTCCATAAACGCTTTGCGGGTTAAATCTATTTCACGCACTTTGGAGAATGGCCCGCGATCGGTTATTTCCACAATGACCGATTTTCCGTTGGCTTCATTGGTCACCTTAACAATCGTGCCGAAAGGTAATTTTTTGTGAGCTGCCGTATATTTGGTGTTGTCAAATCGCTTGCCGCTTGCGGTTCTTCTGCCGTTAAACTTATTGTGATAATACGAAGCGTGCGCATTTTTCTTGTAAAATTTAAACTTGGCATTAGGGTCAATTTGCAAAGAGTCGCCGGGCAAAGCCGCCTTGACTTCCTTTGTTTTTAAAGTGTCCGGTTTGGTTGCGGCTACCGTTTTGGTTTTGTCTTTTGCATCTTCTGTAACGGCGGCTGTTTTTTCTTTACTTTTCTCTTTGTTCTTTTCTTTTTGCTGCGGTTTTTCAGCGGCTGTAGACAGCCTTGAAAAAACGGTAATCAAAGAAAAAAAGAGTATGATTATTTTGGTATTCATCGTATGCTTTTTAGTTTGTGAATGGGTTTTTACAAAAACCGTACCCGGATAAAAAAAGTCCTTTTCAGGACTTTAGGTGTTATTTGGCAAACCACAAACTCCAAGGAATCCGGCTTAAAATTAGCAGTAAGCCTAATCCGTAGAAAATGGCAATCGACTTAAATTTAGCCGTACCGTTGTCTGCTTTTTTGTGTTTAGACCAACCTATCGTGATTAATACAATTGCAATAATATTAATCAGCGGATGTTCCAAAGAAGTTAATCGGGCGGCAGCATCTTTCATTTCACCCAGCAAGGCGTGCCCAAGCGGAGATACAAAATAAAGAAATAAACCGACCAATAATTGTATGTGTGCTCCGATTAATCCAAACAAAGCAATTTTTCGGTCTTTGGCGGTAAATTCTTTTTTAGAGGACATTCCCATAAACGAATTAATTACGGCGAAAACCAATAATAATAAAGCTAAATAAGCCCAGCCTGAGTGGAATTTTTGAATGAAGTCGTACATAGTTTTTGTTTTTAGAAAAACAAATATAACGAAAAGGCATAAAAAAACCTCACGAATAGGTGAGGTTTTAGGTTCTGTTTAACTATTTGTTTTTTAAAAAGTACTTCAGTAAGAATTCGGTAGAATTGTCATGCTCTTTCACAGTTCCCGAATGAATTTCGTCTAAGATGGAGTTGGCCAACTGTTTCCCCAATTCAACACCCCATTGGTCGTAACTGAAGATATTCCAGATAATACCTTGCACAAATATTTTGTGCTCGTATAGGGCAATCAAGGCACCTAGAGTTTCCGGGGTTAATTTTTCTATTAAAATGGTGTTAGTTGGTTTGTTTCCGGCAAACACTTTAAACTGCAAAAGAAAGTCGGCTTTCGCTCCGGTAATATTTTGTTTGTCGAACTCCGCCTTTACTTGTGCTTCGGTTTTACCGTTGAGTAAGGCTTCGGTTTGGGCAAAAAAGTTCGACATCAGTTTGTCATGATGATCCTGATTGCCGTGTAAAGGTTTTATAAATCCGATAAAATCGGTTGGTATTAATTTGGTTCCTTGGTGAATTAATTGAAAGAAAGCGTGTTGCGAATTGGTTCCCGGTTCACCCCAAATGATGGTTCCGGTTTGGTAATTCACCGGTTTTCCGTCGCGTCCGACGCTTTTCCCGTTACTTTCCATAATGCCTTGTTGTAAATACGGCGCTAATTTTTGCAGGTATTGGGTATACGGAATCAGAGCTTCGCTTTCGGCGCCGAAAAAATTATTGTACCAAATGCTCAACAAAGCCAATACCACCGGGATGTTTTGTTCGAATGATGTGGTTCGGAAATGCTTGTCCATGTGGTGCGCGCCTTGGAGTAAGGCATCAAAATGATCGAACCCAACCGCTAAGCTAATGGATAATCCAACAGCACTCCACAATGAAAAACGACCGCCAACCCAATCCCACATCGGGAAAATATTCTGGGCATCGATGCCGAATTCGGTTACTTTTTGAATATTAGTGGAAACGGCCACAAAGTGTTTGGCGACATCTTCGGACTTTGCTGTGCCGAATTCTTGTGATAAAAACCAACTTCTGATAGTCTCGGCATTAGAGAGTGTTTCTTGGGTGGTAAATGTTTTAGAAACAATGACAAAAAGAGTCGTTTCGGGGTTTAATTTTTTGATAACTTCATTGACATGGTCGCCATCAACGTTGGAAACAAAGTGAACATTCAAATGGTTTTTGTAAAATTGTAGAGCATCTGCCACCATAGCCGGACCTAAGTCGGAGCCGCCAATACCGATATTCACGACATCAGTAAAAGCTTTACCGGTGTAGCCTTTTCTTTTACCTGATATAATGTCGTTAGAGAAATTTTTGATTTTATTTTTTACGTCAAACACTTCGGGCATTACATTTTTGCCGTCCACAACAACCGAACTGTTTTCCGGTGCGCGCAGTGCTGTGTGTAATACCGCCCTGTTTTCGGTTTGGTTGATCGCTTCACCTTCAAAATACTGTTGAATGGCATTTTCCAATTGCACTTCTTTGGCTAGTGCTACCAACAAATCCATCGTTTCCTGTGTCAGGATATTTTTAGAATAATCGACTAAAAAATCATTCCATTGGATATGAAATTTTGAAGCTCTTTCAGGGTCTTGGGCAAACATTTCCTGCATGGAAACATTTTTGAGTTGTGTATAATGAAGTTGAAGCTTATTCCAAGCTGCTGTAGCGGTAGGATTAGTTATGGGTAAAGCCATTTTTTTGCGTTTTAAACGCAAATTTACAAAGTTTGATTGGGAAATTACGATTGTGTTTTTTACGCTAACGTTGTAGTTAGAAAATATTTATCAAAATTAATTTCTAAACTTGGCTGCGGCGGTACTGTCTAAAACTTTTTTCAGTGGTGTAATAGTTTCCATGAATTTTTGCTTGTACTTCGAATCCATGGGTGTTGAGGTAGGAAGCTTTAGTTTGAGCGCATCTACTTGTACTCCATTTTTCCAAAAACGATAGCAAACATGTGGACCAGTAGCCAAACCGGTACTGCCCACTTTGCCGATGACCTGTCCTTGTGTCACGCGCTGGCCGCGTTTTACCAAAATTTTCGACATATGAAGGTATTGGGTCGAATAGGTCCTGTCGTGTTTTACTTTTACAAAATTTCCGTTTCCTGTGGTATATCCGGCTTGTTCTACTACACCGGCTGCAGTAGACATAATAGGCGTTCCGGTTGGTGCCGCATAATCAGTTCCGTTGTGCGCCTTCCATCTTTTTTGCACCGGATGGAATCTGTTTTTGGAATATCTGGAAGTGATGTTGATGAATTTCAACGGTGCCTTTAAAAAGAAGTTTTTGAGTGTTTTCCCTTCTTCATCATAATATTCCAGCTTTTTGGCATTGTCGTTTGGAGAAAACGGAAAAGCATATATTTTTTTGCCTTTGTATTCAAAAAAAGCCGCTTTTAAACTAT
The DNA here is from genome assembly GCF_030053345.1 of Flavobacterium sedimenticola. Lineage (GTDB taxonomy): Bacteria > Bacteroidota > Bacteroidia > Flavobacteriales > Flavobacteriaceae > Flavobacterium > Flavobacterium sedimenticola. The sequence continues at coordinate 205,757 of NZ_JASGBP010000001.1, read as the reverse complement.
CAACACCATCATAAATAGTGTCGTTGATATAACGTTCTGTAAAGGTAAGTCCGAATTTGTCTCCCTTTTGCAACTTAAAAAAGTCGATGGACCAAGCATAGATTTTGGCAATTTTAGAAGCCAAAGCCGGATCTACTTTTTCGTTAGACAGGGTTTCCGATAAAGAGCCGTTTAAAGCACCGGCAATGGTACGGGTTTTAAAAGTCAACGGTCGTGTTTTTTTATGGGCCGTAATTGAATCTCTGAAATCAATCACATAGTAATTGACTTTATCGGGTTGGTAAATGAAATACTGAATTTTATTGGTTTTGTCCTTACTTCTCAGAATAGTATACGGTTTTCCTTTTCGAATGCTTCGCACATCAAATGTATCTTTTACTTGGGCGACAACATCGTATACCTGATGACCGTTCAGGTTTTGCTTTTGGATGATACTTCCAAACGTATCACCCGACTGTATGGTGTCGTTGATAATATTGAAATCGTGCAGGTTAAAGCCGAAATCCACCAATTTAGGACGGGGTTTAATGGCAATCGTTGTTAGGTCTTCTTTTTTATCACAGGAAATGACAAAAGAAGTCAACAATAATAACACTATTATTTTGGGGAAGCATTTTGACATCATCAGAAACTATAAACCTTCGCCCCAGTTTTTTAACTCTTCCTCACTCCATAACTCCGGGAAAAAGATACGGCGTTGGTATTTAGGATGCATGTATTTTTTCCAATCGCTTCCGCCGGTGGCTTCTCCGGAACCTTGACCGCTTTCGATATATTTTTTAGCGGCATTGAGATGACCCATTACCCATGTAATATTTACGGTGTAATCGTAATGGCGCATGGCTTTGACTAATTCCGGATTTTTTTGGTCTTCTGATGGAAGCTGTTTGAATTTTTGCCAAATGTTAATGGTGTTGTACTCTTCCATGTAGCGAAGAAACTCCTCACGGTATTTTCTCTCGAATTCCAAAATGAGGTATGATTTTTCACCGGTATGGTAATCTTTTCCGGCGGCTTGCCAGTACAAGTGTTCAAACGCATGAGAATATGGAGTATTACGGTCTATGGTTGCTCGGAAACGATAATCAATCAAGTTGATTAGGTCGGTCGATGAAAATTCGATTAAACGGTATTGCGCGCTTTGGAAACCGCTGGCTGGAGTTAGTGTATTTCGGAATTTCATGTATTGTTCCACTTCCATACCATCACCCATAATGTCAAATGATGTGGTCAACATGTCAAAGTAGCGACTGATTCTTCGGAGTTTTTCTGTAAAAAAAGGAGTTTCCGGTTTTTCGGTATGACACAACTGTTTGATTTCCCAGAGAATCATTTTGAATAATAATTCATTGACCTGATGGTACATGATGAACACCATTTCGTCAGGCAAAACAGTTCTTTGGGTTTGCAGGTTTAATAAGGCATCCGTTTGAATATAGTCCCAGTAGGTCATGGGTTTGGCCCAAAGTAAACCTTCCAAATGGGTTTCGGTTTTTTGGTTTATGGCTTCAAATTTATTTTCTAACTCGGTTAAAAGGGTGTTGTAGTTTGTTGTTTTGTTGTTCATTATTTTTTTAATTTAACCATAAAAGGATTTTTTAATCCTTTGAAACCGTCTAAATCGGCTTTAATGGAGCCAACGGCTAAACTGGCTTTAATTCGTAAAGGGATTTTATTTTCGTCGTCTGAAATCCAAACGGTTAAGCTTTCTTCTTCTTTGAAAACCCTGCCGGATTGCACTAAAGGTCTGAAAATCATGGTTGGCGCTGTTCCAAATTTAGTTTTTAATTCTTCTTTGCCTATGAATTTTAACTTAAACTTAAAAATTTCATCGTCAAAAAACATATCCACCACTATAGACTCTCCGACTTTCAATTTGTCGATGTTGGGATGATTTCTCAAAAAATAAAAAGTTGAGAGTACATCTTGCACATTCTCGGTGACATTATAGGTTTTTTCGGTATTGCTTTTGTAATTTTTAACCAAGACTTTATTGGTTCCCTGGTTGAAAAAACCTTCCTGATTTTTGGTATAACCACCTTCTTCAATTTTTCGGACAAACTGATACGGTTTGTTGGTGATTTTGTCAAAATAACTCTCGTAATTGTCATCTACTTTGAAAAAAAAGCGAGACATGCCTACAGTATATCCTTTGCCTATAGCGTGATATACTTTTTTGTTTTCTCTGACCGCTTCTTTTATTTCGAGCGTGGCGTAACCGGCATTGACAAATCCGTAATGAATTCTAAACTTGAACCATTCGCCCACGTCATAAGCCTCCGGTTTTTGAGTATCGAAACTTACAGTTATAAAAAGTAAAAACAGAAATACAAATTTTTTCATGTTGCCATTAATTTATACTGCAAGTACAATTTTTGTTCCAAAAGTATTAAAACAAAAAAACCCAGTCAAATTAATGACTGAGTTTTTATGCTATTAACCAACCAAAAAACTATAAATTATGAAAATTTATCCAAAAAAACTGAGGAAACCACTCCTCGATTTTTGATGGTGCAAAGATAGGTCAACCGGTTGCATTATTGCAAGCAAAAAACCAACTTTAACATTAAATTAATAAAATATAGCCTTTTTAAAGGTTTGTTTTTAAATTATTTTTAACAAAAGTGAAATTTTACAGCGTTCCTCGCAACATTTGCTCTCTTTCAATAGATTCAAATAACGCTTTAAAATTCCCGGCACCGAATCCGCGAGCTCCCATTCTCTGAATGATTTCGAAGAATAATGTTGGTCGGTCTTCTACCGGGCGGGTAAAGATTTGCAATAAATACCCTTCATCGTCGGCGTCGATCATGATGCCTAATTTTTGAAGTTCGTTGATGTCTTCTTTAAATTTAGTCATATGATCTTTTAATCGTTCCGGAATGGCATCGTAATAGGCTTGCGGTGGCGTGGTTAAAAATTCGATACCACGGGCACGCATTTCGGCAACGGTTTTGATGATGTCATCGGTGGCAACTGCAATGTGTTGTACTCCGGCACCCTCGTAGAAATCGAGGTATTCTTCAATTTGAGATTTTTTCTTGCCTTCGGCCGGTTCGTTGATAGGGAATTTGATACGACCATTACCGTTGCTCATTACTTTACTCATCAGAGCCGAGTATTCGGTAGTAATTTGCTTGTCGTCGAACGATAAGAAATTGACAAAACCCATCACTTCTTCGTACCACTTTACCCAAACGTTCATTTCGTTCCAACCCACGTTGCCCACCATATGGTCTACATATTTTAAGCCAACCGGAGTTGGGTTGTAGTCGGATTTCCATTCTTGGTAACCCGGCATAAAGATACCGTTGTAATTTTTGCGTTCTACAAACATGTGAACGGTTTCCCCATAGGTGTAAATTCCGGCACGGACTACTTCGCCGTGTTCGTCTTTTTCAACGGTCGGTTCCATATACACTTTGGCACCGCGTTTGGTGGTTTCTGCAAAGGCAGCACGAGCATCTTCTACCCAAAGGGCAATAACTTTAACGCCGTCGCCGTGTTTTTTGACGTGTTCGCCTATCGGCGAATCACTTTTCAAGGCGGTTGTCAACACTAAACGGATTTTATCTTGCTTTAGTACATACGAAGCGCGATCTTTTACACCGGTTTCTAAGCCGGCATAAGCCAAGGATTGAAACCCGAAAGCAGTTTTATAAAAGTGAGCGGCTTGTTTGGCGTTGCCTACGTAAAACTCTACGTAATCGGTTCCTAATAACGGCAGGAAATCTTGCGCGCCTTCAAATATTTTTTCCAGTCCGTATTCAACGGATTTTATTTCTTGTGACATAAATAGTATTTTTTAAAAAAGTTGTGTTCTAGATTCGTTTTTATAGCCCCGATTGCAGCGGCATCCTGCCAATGCCATTGGCAGATACAGCGGAAAGCGGGATTAGCTCCTTATTTCGGCTGCGTTTAGGATGACCTTTATTCTAACCAGGATTGATAATAGGTGTCATCGGCAATTTTCATGGCTTCTTCGGTCACCATCAGCGGTTTGAACGTATCGACCATTACCGCCAATTCCTGGGTGTCTTTTTTGCCAATGCTTCGTTCTACGGCTCCGGGATGCGGACCATGCGGAATACCGGCCGGATGCAAGGAAATATGACCAGCTTCGATATCGTTGCGACTCATAAAGTCACCGTCAACATAGTACAACACTTCATCGGAATCGATGTTGCTGTGGTTGTACGGAGCCGGAATCGCTTCGGGATGGTAATCGTATAAACGCGGCACAAACGAGCACACCACGAAAGCATCGGTTTCGAAAGTTTGGTGTACCGGTGGCGGTTGGTGGATTCTTCCGGTCAGCGGTTCGAAGTCGTGGATGGAAAACGCATACGGATAGTTATACCCGTCGTAACCGACCACATCGAACGGATGTGTGGCGTAAATCATATCGAAAATCTCATCTTTCTTTTTGACTTTGATGAGGAATTCTCCTTTTTCGTCGTAGGTTTCCAATTCGTGCGGGCGACGGATATCGCGTTCGCAGAACGGTGAATGCTCTAACAATTGGCCGAACCAGTTGCGATAGCGTTTTGGTGTGTAAATAGGGCGATGTGATTCGACGATGAACAAACGGTTGTCTTCGGTATCAAAATCGATTTTGTAAATAATACCACGTGGCACAATCAAGTAATCCCCGTATTTGAAATCGATGTTACCCAACATGGTTCTTAATTTTCCCGATCCTTTGTGGATGAAAATCATTTCGTCGGAATCGGTGTTTTTATAGAAATAATCAGCGGTTGATTTTTTAGGGGCTGCCAATACGATATGACAATCGGAGTTGGTTAACACAATTTTGCGGCTTTCGAGGAAATCATTTTCCGGATTGACCTGAAATCCGCGCAGGCGATACGATTGAATGTTGTTACTTTTCGCAATTTTTGGGGCTACACTGTATTGTTTACGAATTTCTTTGACTTGTGTAGGACGGTGTTCGTGGTAGGAGTTGGTCGACATGCCGTCGAAACCGATAGTGCCGAACAACTGCTCATAATACAAATCGCCGTTGGGTTTGCGAAAGATGATGTGTCTTTTGGGAGGGATATTCCCTAATTTATGATATAATGGCATGATTGTAATGGTTTAATTAAACAATGTTAAAATGTAGCAATGGAGGTATTGTTACATTGCATAATTGATACATTACCTTAACTCACTCAGGATTTCTCTTGATGAGGAATTTTAAAAGAATCGGTAAATCGGTCCAAGCCAAAGGCATCATTGTTATCTGTCTTTTAGATTTTTCCCTACTATAATTCCCATTCCGAATGCGGCTATGATGGCCAATAATAGTATCATGTTTTGATTTTTTGCTATACAAATATCGTAATTATATAAATTCGGCAACTGATAATTATCAAATTTTTAAAAAACCAAAAAGGATTAAAGCAGTTGGAAAGCGGCCTTAATCCTTTTTGGTACATATGCAGTAGTGTGTTATTCAGATTTTTTTAAACTCAGCGTATAAATGATGGCATGCAATACAGAGAACGCGATAGAGAAGTAGAACAAGAAAGTATCGTCTACTTCCGGATTGGCATGGTGCACGAAAGCCACAATAACCAAGGCCACCACCATTCCTAATCCCGATAGGGAAACCACTTTGTAACTTTTGTTATCAAAGGATCCTTTGTTCAAAACACTGTTTTTCATCCCATAATACAAATAAATGTCAAATCCGATCATCATCCATACGATAAGACGAATCCAGGTGTCGAGTGGTAGGAACACCATCATAAACAAACAAACGCCAACGCCTAAAAGCGGTACTAATGGCACTAAAGGGGTTCTAAAAGCTCTTGGCGCCTCAGGCATTTTGTTTCTCATGACCAATACGCCCAAGCATACCAAAATAAAGGCAAATAGCGTACCGATACTAGTCATTTCGCCTACTACTCTTGCCGGAACAAAGGCAGCGAATAAGCTCACGATTAACATGAACAACATATTGTTTTTGGCCGGAGTTCTGTATTTTGGGTGTACTTCCGAAAAAACTTTAGGCATCAAACCGTCTTTACTCATCGAGAAGAAAACACGGCTTTGTCCCATTAACATAACTAAAATTACGGAGGCATAACCCGCCAAAATAGCCAAAATAATCGCTTTATTCAACCAAGGATAAGCAGGAGTAATCATACCCGACGCATCAGCAGCTCCCATGTTATCAATAGCAATGGCTACCGGCGCAATACCGTCGGCACCGGCAAAAGCAGTGTAGTTCACCACCCCGGTCATTACGTGGGCAAACAAAATATAGAGAACCGTACAAATTCCGAGGGATAATAAAATACCTATCGGCATGTCTCTTTTAGGGTTTTTCGCTTCTTGAGCTGCGGTGGATACGGCATCAAAACCAATGTAGGCAAAGAAAACGATGGCGGCAGCTCTGATAATTCCGCTAAATCCAAATTCGCCGAAAGCTCCTTTGTTTTCGGGGATATAAGGGGTGAAGTTTTCGGGTTTGATGTATTGCCATCCCAAAACGATAAAGACCAATACTACCGTTACCTTCAACATTACGATTAATCCGTTTACAAAGGCAGATTCTTTGGTGCCGCGCATCAGAATTAAGGACATAACCATAACGATTAAAACCGCGGGAATATTGATTAAACCGCCTTCAAACGGAGAATGGGTGAATTGGTCGCTGAGATGTATGCCATACCCGTCCAGAAATTTGGTGAGATACCGGGACCAACTGATGGAGACCGTGGCTGCTCCTACGGCATATTCGAGTACCAAATCCCAGCCGATAATCCAAGCGATAAATTCGCCCATCGTTGCAAAGGAATAGGTGTATGCACTACCGGCAACAGGAATCATAGAGGAGAATTCTGCATAACACAATCCGGCAAAAACACAACCTAAAGCAGCCACAACAAAAGAAATAGTGATAGCAGGTCCTGCGTTTTGTGCGGCGGCCATTCCGGTGATAGAGAATAATCCTGCGCCAATAATTGCACCGATACCTAAGGCGGTTAAGCCGGAAGCAGTTAAGGTTTTCTTCAATCCTTTTTCAGATTCATCAGCTTCTGATAAAAGTTGGGTTAAGGGTTTTCTTTTCCAAATCGACATAAATAGTTTGTTTAGTTAAAAGTTTTCAAATATAGTTTTTTAAGTTACAAATGCAGCAAAATATTTTCAATCGTTTACAGGCTAAAACCAGAAGCCTACACTGATGTAGGTAAATCCTTTGGTAAGCTCAGGGGACCAAGAGTATTTTACTTCGATTGGGCCGATAATTGATTCGAGGGAATAACCCAAAGCATAGCCATTGTAGGTTGGTTTCGAAAGCCAATTACCGGTTCGAAACAATCCTTCTTCGGCGTTAGCAAAATTGGCAGCAAAATTCAAATGATTTTTTTTATAAAATTCGTAATCCACCGTAAAACAAGACTTGATGTAGCTGTTAGCGGCTATACTTAAGAAGTCGTAACCATAAAAAGGTTTGAAATTATTGATAGCATTAAAACCGTAACCACCCAAAACGAAGTTGAAGAAATCGACACTTTCATTACCAATAGAAAAACCGGCCTCAGATTGTATTTTGAAGGTAACTTTCTTGTAGAATGTTTTTACAATGCCGAATTCGCCTTTGGCAATGGAAAAGCGCTGGAATTCATTGGTGTAGTCCGAGGAGTATAAATACGACTGGATATCACCCGAGAAAAACCATCCTTTTTTTGGGAAAAGTTTATTGTCGAAAGAATCGTATTTCATGTATCCAAAAATACTGGCATACGAACTCTTTTCAAAAGTCGGGTTGATGTCGCCTAAATTTTCGGAACGAATCTTTAGGTATTTCCATTCCACACCGGCACCGATTAAAAATTTTTGGATAAAAACGGTCTGTAAATAGGCTTGATTGGTCAAATCGGCAAAGTCAACATTAATGCTGTTTAGCCCTAGTTGATTTAAAATTTCACCGTTCCGGAAATCTGTGGCAACATTGCGATTAAATTGGTTGTATCTCGATTTGATACCAAAACTCCAATAAAAACCATTGTCGATATAATAATCCAAATTGTATCGGATGTTGTCCCCCAGACCGATGTCTAATGAAACCACATCGTTTTTAAACAATGATTTTTTTTGAGTGATGTTGGTTAAAAGCGCACTTTTGTATAAACCATCATAATGCAAGCCGAATTTGAGAAAGGTTTTATTTTCGTTTTCGGTTAAATTCAGTTTCAATTCATCGGCATTTTGATAGGGTTCGATAGTGTAACTAATACGACTGAAGTTTTGCGTAGCATTGATATTGTTGATGCCTGTTTTCAAATCATCATAACTGATTTTTTTGCCGCTTTTGAAACGTAGTTTACCCAAAATATATGCTCGGGTATAATTTTCCATACGGTTCATGCTGATGCTTTTAATCAATAAAGAATCTGTAACAGTCGAATGATTTTGGAGTTTGTAAGTACCATTGGGACTGGCTAATTTTCGGATTACGTCTAATTGTTGTAAGGCCGCTTCTTCCCCTTTTTTTATGATTTCTCTTCCTTCATCAAAAGAAATGACGCCGTACTTACTGATGTCGGGTTTGATGTAGATATCGGTGATTTTTTTCATTTCCTCCATACGTTTAATCATGTCCAAATTGGTAATCTGGACTAATATCCGGGTGGCATCTTTGAGGGCGTCTCTGTCTTTTAAATCATCCTGAACATCAACTCCAATGATAATATCGGCACCCATTTTACGCACTTCCTCGGCAGGATAATTATTCACAACACCACCGTCAATTAAAACACGACCGTCAATTTCAACCGGTGAAAAAAGAGAAGGAAAGGCAGAACTGGCTAACATGGCCTGCGCTAAATAACCTTCTTTGAGTAAAACACAGTCGCCGGTTTCGATGTCGGTAGCCACACAAATAAAAGGAATGGGAAGCTCATTAAAGTTTCTCACGTGCCTTACCCTGTGGGTGAGTTTAGACAGCAGGTTGTAGTTGTACATGCCTTTGGAAAGTGCGATGGGAATTCCGATTTTGAATTTGTGAAAAGGAAGCGAAATTGCATACATTTCGTCGTTTCGTTTTTCATAAAAACTTTTGGAAGAACGCGGAATGTAATCTTGTAGCAATTCGTCGAAATCGGTATTGTAAAAAATGGAGTCGATTTGAGTAGCGCTGTAACCCGAGGCATATAAGCCGCCAACTACAGCACCCATACTGGTACCGCCGATGTAGTCAATTTTAACGCCGGCTTCTTCTAATACTTTTAATACCCCGATGTGCGCAAATCCTTTGGCACCGCCGCCACTGAGCACCAAACCGATTTTGGGTCTTTTTTTACTGATGGTATCCTGAGCAATACCCGATTGCAGCACCAAAACGCCAACAAGAACCAACAGTATTTTTTTCATAGATTAAAACTAGGATTTACCAATGTTGTAAAATTCGGAAATTTTTTTGGCTTTTGATACTCCAACAACATCAGAAATTTCTTTTTCAGTGGCTAATTGTATTCTTTTTACACTTTTAAAATGCTTGAGTAAGGCCAACATGGTTTTTTCGCCTATGCCCGGGATGGTTTCCATAGACGTTTGCAAAGCCGATTTGCTGCGTTTGTCACGATGGTGTGTAATCCCGAAGCGATGTGCTTCGTTGCGCAGGTGTTGTATAACTTTTAGGGTTTCCGATTTTTTATCCAAATACAACGGTACCGAATCGCCGGGATAAAATAATTCTTCCAGCCTTTTGGCAATCCCGATGATGGCCACTTTGCCTCGCAAACCCAAAGCATCAATGCTTTTGAGCGCCGAAGATAATTGGCCTTTTCCACCATCAATAATAATGAGTTGCGGCAAAGACTGATTTTCATCCAACATACGTTTGTAGCGGCGATACACCACTTCTTCCATCGAAGCAAAATCGTTCGGGCCTTCGACGGTTTTAATGTTAAAATGGCGGTAATCTTTTTTGCTGGGTTTGCCGTCTTTAAACACCACACAGGCCGACACCGGATTGGTCCCTTGAATGTTGGAGTTGTCAAAACATTCAATGTGTCGGGGTTCTGCCGACAGTCGCAGGTCTTTTTGCATTTGCGCCATAATACGGTTGGTGTGGCGTTCGGGATTTACAATTTGCATTTGCTTCAATTGTTCCAAACGTTGGTATTTGGCATTGCGTTGCGATAATTCGAGGATTTGTTTTTTATCACCGAGTTGCGGTACGGTGACTTTAATGGTATCGCCAAAATCGAGTTCGAACGGCAAGATAATTTCTTTGGTTGACAAATGAAAACGCTCGCGCAATTCCACTACGGCCAATTCTAATAATTCTTCGTCGCTTTCGTTGAGTTTTTTTTTGATCTCCATGGTGTGCGAACGGATAATAGCGCCGTGTGCAATTTGCAAAAAATTGACATAGGCCATCGATTCATCTGAAACAATAGAGAACACATCCACATTGGAAATTTTCGGATTTAAAATGGTGGAACGGGCTTGGTAATTTTCTAAAACTTCAATTTTCTCTTTGACTTTCTGAGCGGCTTCAAACTTCATTTCGGCAGCCAACTCCTGCATCAGTTTTTTAAAATCACGCAAACTGTTTTTGAAATTGCCTTTCAGAATTTCGCGTATAGCATCTACCTGCGTTTGATAATTTTCCAAAGATTCGTAACCTTCACATGGCCCTTTACAGTTGCCGATGTGGTATTCCAAACAAACCTTGTATTTCCCGGATTGAATGTTGGTATTGGATAAATCATAATTACAAGTCCGTAACGGATACAATTCTTTGATTAAATCCAAAATCGTATTGACGGTTTTGAAATTGGTATATGGGCCAAAATATTCCGAACCGTCTTTCACCATGCGACGCGTGGGAAATATTCGGGAGAAAGGTTCTTTTTTGATACAAATCCACGGATAGGTTTTGTCGTCTTTAAGCAACACATTATAGCGCGGTTGCAGTTTTTTGATGAGGTTGTTTTCCAACAACAGCGCGTCGGCTTCGGAGGCCACCACGATGTGTTTGATTTCTACAATTTGACGGACTAAGACATTGGTTTTGGCATTGTCGTGCGTTTTGTTGAAATAGGAGGAAACCCTTTTTTTAAGGTTTTTGGCTTTGCCGACATATAAAATTTTACCGGCCGCATCATAATACTGATAAACACCCGGACTGTCAGGTAAGGTTTGCAATTGCAGTTCAATAGAAGGTGTTTCCATACCAACAAAGTTAACGGAAAAAGGCAGAATTGCAAGATGAATAAAGCCTAACATTTATCATGTTTTTTGGAATGGCAAAGCTTTACTTTTGACAAAATTTTTAGGTATGAAATTCTGGAAGAAACTCACCAACGATGAGAGAAAGGAGCGAATTCAAAAGGCTTTGCACGACAATGTCAATTTTTCAAAAGATACTTCACTGGGTTATCCGGCGTCGAAATTAGACAGCAGGGTGTTCAATGATGACGCGCCTTTTTTGAAAGATGCACCCATTTTGCAAACCTATGTAGCCAATCCCAACAATATAGGTTGCCATACATTCGGGACTTCCGAAAAAGCCTTTAACGGCACCCAGGAAATAGAACGCGAAGTGCTGAGTGTGATTGCTGTCGATATTTTTAAGGCCGAGCCTGATGCGTTTGACGGTTATATTTCGCCGGGCGGCACCGAAGCCAACATTCAGGCTATTTGGATGTTTCGCAATTATTACAGTAATAATTATGACGCCAAAGCGGAAGAAATAGCGATAGTAGCATCAGAAGATACACATTATTCGATTCCGAAAGCGTCGAATTTATTGCAGCTCGATTGGCTCAAAATCCCGGTAGATTTTAACACGCGTGCCATAGATACTGATCGATTAGAGCAAATTATTTTGACCGCTAAAGGAAACGGGAAGAAATACTTTATTGCCGTATCCAATATGGGAACCACTATGTTTGGTTCAGTGGATAATCCGGAGGATTATATTGCGGTTTTTGAAAAGTATGATTTGCTTTTCAAACTCCATGTCGACGGCGCTTACGGGGGATTTGTATATCCGTTCAGTAACCAACAATCGGTCATTAATTTCACCAATCCGAAAATCAGTTCCATCACCATAGATGCGCATAAAATGCTCCAGGCACCTTATGGAACCGGTGTTTTTATTTGTCGAAAAGGCTACATCGAAAACGTGCTGACCAAAGAAGCCGAGTATGTGGAAGGTATGGATTTAACCCTTTGCGGCAGCCGAAGCGGCGCCAATGCCGTGGCGGTTTGGATGATCTTGTTTACCTACGGACCTAACGGTTGGTTTGAAAAAGTAAGTGTGTTGCAAATGCGAACGCAGTTCTTGTGTAACCAATTGGACGCTTTGAACATTCCTTACTTCCGGGAGCCGTTTATGAACATTGTTACGGTAAAAGCAGCACATATTCCGAAACACTTAGCCGAGAAATACGATTTGGTGCCACAACAGCACGATGAAAACAACCAATGGTACAAAATTGTGTTGATGGATCATGTAGAAGTAGAACATTTAACTACTTTTATAGAAGATTTGATGGCTACCCACTATGTTTAAAAAAGAATTGCGTAAAAAATACAAAGCCCTGCGGCAAGAACTTACTGCAGACGAAATTGAGGCTAAAAGTTTGGCCATAGCTAATCGGTTGTTGGAATTGGACGCTACGGTATGGAGCAAAACGTATTTTCATTTGTTTCTTTCAATTGAAGAGCAAAAGGAAGTGGACACCGAATTCATCCTGCAAATTTTAGCCGGTAAAGACAAAGATATTGTCGTGGCCAAGAGCCATTTTGAAACGCGCCAGATGACGCACTATCTGCTTACGGATAATACCAAGTTCCAAAAAAACGAATACAATATTTACGAACCCGTGGACGGAATTGAAGTCCCAACCTCTAAAATTGAGGTGGTTTTTGTGCCGCTTTTGGCCTATGATACAAAAGGAAACCGAGTGGGTTACGGAAAAGGATTCTACGATATTTTTTTAGCCCAATGTAGCCAGGAAACCCTCAAAATAGGGTTGTCTTTTTTTGAACCGGAAGACCTCATAGACGATGTTTTCGAGGCAGATGTAACTTTAGATTACTGCGTTACTCCTGAGAAGGTTTATAACTTTCAACCGCTGTTTTCTTAGCGAAGGCTTTTTTGTTAAAAACAATTAAAATGCCCACGCCGGTTGAGATGGCCATATCGGCTATGTTGAAGATGGCATTAAAAAACTTAAAGGGTTGTCCGCCCCAAATAGGAAGCCAATCGGGGAAATGCCCTTCACAAATCGGGAAATACAACATGTCTACCACTTTACCGTGAAACCAACTGCCGTAAGGTTGGTCTGAAAACATAGTGGATAAGTGTCCGTAGCTGTCGTCGAAAATCACGCCGTAAAACACCGAATCGATAATGTTACCCGCTGCCCCGGCAAAGATGAGTGCAATGGCTACCATTAGATAGCGAGAGCTGTGTTTTCGGCTGGCGTCATACAACCAATACCCGATTCCGAAAACTGCTAAAATGCGGAAAATGGTCAAAATAAGTTTACCGTATTCCCCGGGAATTTTAGTTCCCCACGCCATTCCTTCGTTTTCAATCAGCAGTATTTTAAACCAATTGGTCACGTCTATTTGACCGGCTTCACCATACACAAAATTGGTTTTGATATAGATTTTTACAAATTGGTCGACCAATAAGATAATAGCGATAATTAAAATGGAATTGCGTAGTGACATTCTTCGGGTTTTGTTCGCGCAAAAATAGCAATATTATTATATAAAACAGATTTATTTTAATCGTACTCGTCTCATTGGATACATTTTACAAATGATATCGGATAAATGATTAATTTTATACTTGATATCAAATGTTTAAATCGCTTGAAGCAACCAAAATGGTTTTTCAGTATCAACAAGATAGTAAACCCAACCAAATAACAATATGAAAAAAATTACGATGCTCATTGCCGCTGTCTTTGCGATGACGCTATTGTCGTGTAACTCCGACGATGCCTCAGAGGAAACAGCAAAATTTGCGGTTCCTGTTGTAAAATCATTACAGGAAATCAGAAGCAGTGTGTCGGTAGGCACAGCGCGACAAACCCATTCCGACGGTAAAATTTACGTCGTTGCGGATTACCTTTTTTACATTGCCAAGGAATCCGGAATCCACATTTTTAACAATGCCAATCCGGCTACTCCCGCCAATATTGCCTTTATTAATTTGGAAGGGGTGCACGATATTTCGGTAAAAGGAGATTACCTTTTTGCCGATAATTACGTCGATTTGTTGGTATTTGATATTTCGGATATGCAAAATATCACGTTAGTGAAAACCGTGGAAAATGCCATCGTTTTCACGCCGGCTTATCCGGAAGACGCCGAGTTTTACGATTATACTGTAGTTCCGGGGGAAGGCGAAATCATCACCGGTTTTACGGTTGAATGGCAACAAAGACCCGAAGGACAAGAAATTTTCTTAGCCGAAAATGCTTTAGCGGGTTTTGACAGCGCCAACAGCGCGGCCATTGGCACGGGCGGTTCGTATGCGCGTTTTCAAATAAACAACAATGCCCTGTATACCATCGATGCCTACAAGCTCAACGTATTCAACATTACCAATCCTGAGGATACTTTTTTCGATAAAGAAGTGTACATGACGCAATGGTTTGGCGGCGGTGAATTTGAAACACTGTTTATTCAGAAAGAAACGCTTTTTGTAGGGTCAACTACCGGAATGTATACTGTTGACGCTACCGACGAATTCAATCCGTATTTTGTTTCCGGATTTTCACATGCCACTGCCTGCGATCCGGTGGTGGTTTTTGGCAATACGGCTTACATTACCGTTCGTGGTGGTTCTTCATGTGGCGCGATAGAGGATCAAGTGAATGTGATTGATGTGACCGATATTTCAAATCCGATTTTATTGTCTACGTATTTGTTAGACCAGCCTTACGGATTGGGGATTAAAAACGGCATCTTGTATGTCGCGTGCGGTACCAATGGATTGAAAGTGTTCAATGCCGTTAACAGCACGAATTTGGTTTTGGAAAACACCTATGCTCTTGATGTAAAAGACGTTATTCCACTCGACAGCCACTTGATTGTGGTGGGCAATAATACCATCACACAGTTTGGTTACGGACCTAATTTTACGCTGACGCAGTTGAGTCAGATTAATCTATAAATAAAAAGCCCGTCTTGGCATACAAGACGGGCTTTTTTATAGCGTAATGTTTTGCTTCATTAGCGTTGTAAATTTTTAGCTTCGATACTCATCGTGGCATGAGGCACGATTTTCAATCGCTCTTTCGAAATTAATTTTCCGGTTACTTTGCATACGCCGTACGTTTTGTTTTCCACACGGAATAACGCATTTTTTAAGTCACGGATAAATTTTTCCTGACGGATGGCCAATTGAGAGTTGGCTTCTTTAGACATGGTTTCGCTGCCTTCTTCAAAGGCTTTAAACGTAGGCGAGGTATCATCGGTGCCGTTGTTTAAATCGTTCATGTAAGCGCTTTTTATCAATTCTAAATCGGCTTTGGCTTTTTCAATTTTAGCTAAAATAATTTCCTTGAACTCTGCTAAATCAGCATCTGAGTATCTTAATTTTTCTTCTACCATAATCTTACATTACTTATTTAGAAATTAGTATTTTGGTTTTTATATCATCAAATTCAATTTCCGAGCCGTTGGCTAAAGCGTCCTCAAAGGCTAAGGTTTCGGTTAATGTTTCTGATTTGATATAGTTTTCGTTTTGTTGTATGGCTTTTATTAAAATCTCGTTGGATTGCAATTGCACTTTAATCTTATCGGTTACTTCAAATCCGCTGTCCTTTCTAATGTTTTGGATACGATTAACCAATTCTCTCGCGATTCCTTCATTTTTCAATTCTTCGGTTAAGGTAATGTCTAACGCAACAGTTATGCCATTTGCGTTGGCCACCAACCAACCCGGAATATCTTGAGAAGAAATCTCTACATCTTCTAATGATAAAATTATACTTTTTCCTGAAATAACAAGCGTTAACTCGCCTTTGGCGTCTAATTCGTTGATTTGTTCGGGAGTAAAATTTTGTATCTCTTTGGAAATCAATCCCATGTCTTTTCCGAAACGCGGCCCCAAAGCTTTGAAATTGGGCTTAATTTGCTTTACCAATACCCCCGAAGCATCGTCTAAGAGTTCAATTTCTTTGACGTTTACTTCCGCTTTAATGAGGTCGGAAACCGCTTCAATTTCAGCACGCTGATGCGCGTCAAGTACAGGAATCATAACCCTTTGCAGCGGTTGACGCACTTTTATCATCTCTTTTTTGCGAAGCGATAATACCAAGGAAGAAACCGTTTGCGCTTTCATCATTTTGCTTTCGAGCGATTTATCAACAAAGTTTTCAACCGAAACCGGGAATTGCGCCAAGTGAATACTGCTAAATTCCTCGCTTCCAGTGGCATTCACCAAATCGCGGTACAGCTGATCGGAGAAGAACGGTGCAATCGGTGCCGATAATTTGGCCACGGTTAGTAAACAAGTATACAGCGTTTGATAGGCTGCAATTTTGTCGGTACCGTATTCGCCTTTCCAGAATCTTCTGCGGCACAAACGCACGTACCAATTGCTCAGGTTTTCCTGAACGAAATCGGCTATGGCTCTGGCCGCTTTGGTTGGTTCGTAATCGGCATAAGCTTCGTCTACGATTTTGATTAAGGTATGCAATTCCGATAAAATCCAGCGGTCAATCTCCGGACGCTCGTGTAACGGCACTTCGGCTTCCGCATAGGTAAAGTTGTCAATATTGGCATATAAGGCAAAGAACGAATAGGTGTTGTACAGGGTTCCGAAGAACTTGCGACGTACTTCCGCTACACCTTCGATGTCAAATTTTAAGTTGTCCCATGGGTTGGCGTTTGATATCATGTACCAACGTGTGGCATCGGGACCGTATTCTTTTAAGGTTTCAAAAGGATCCACAGCATTGCCCAAACGTTTGGACATTTTTTGACCGTTTTTATCCAAAACCAAACCGTTAGAAACGACATTTTTATAGGCAATAGTATCAAAAACTAAAGTTCCGATGGCGTGTAAGGTGTAAAACCAACCACGGGTTTGGTCGACTCCTTCGGCGATGAAATCGGCCGGGAAGTCTTTGTTTTGGTCAATTTTATCTTGGTTTTCGAATGGATAATGCCATTGGGCATAAGGCATGGCACCGCTGTCAAACCAAACGTCAATCAAATCGGTTTCGCGCTTCATCGGTTTGCCGGATGGCGAAATCAACGTGATGTTATCGACTACATTTTTATGTAAATCCACCAAATCATAGTTGCTTTCGCTCATGTTTCCGATTTCAAAACCTTGGAACGGATTTGAAGTTTCCACACCGGCCGCGATGGCTTTTTCAATTTCGTGATACAGTTGTTCTACCGAACCGATACAGATTTCTTCTTGTTTGTCTTCGGTTCTCCAAATCGGTAACGGAATACCCCAATAACGGGAACGCGACAAATTCCAGTCGTTGGCGTTTTTCAACCAATTGCCGAAACGCCCTTCGCCGGTGGCTTTGGGTTTCCAGTTGATGGTTTCGTTGAGGTCAAACATACGTTCTTTGACATCAGTGACCTTGATAAACCAAGAATCTAACGGATAATAGAGTAACGGTTCATCGGTTCTCCAACTGTGCGGATAACTGTGCACGTATTTTTCTACTTTAAATGCTTTATTTTCTTCTTTGAGTTGGATGGCAATTTCCACATCTACCGAACGCTCCGGAGCGGTTCCGGCATCGTAGTATTCATTCTTAACGTATTTGCCCGAGTAATCACCTAAGCCTTGAATAAATCGACCTTGTAAATCAACCAACGGTACCGGATTTCCGTTTTCGTCCAACACCAACATCGGCGGCACTTCGGGAGTGGCTTCTTTGGCCACTTTGGCATCATCGGCACCAAAAGTAGGCGCGGTGTGCACAATTCCGGTTCCGTCTTCGGTGGTCACGAAATCGCCTGAAATCACACGGAAGGCATTTTCCGGGTTTTGATACGGCAACACCAATGGCATCAATTGTTCGTAACGAATGCCGACTAAATCAGCTCCTTTGGTTTCGGCTAAAATTTGGTACGGGATTTTTTTGTCCTCCGGTTTGTAATTAGCAAAATCGGCTTCGCTTTCGACCATGGCATATTTACCGCCAAATTGTTTTCCGACCAAGTTTTTGGCCAAAATCACATTAATCGGTTCGAATGTATACTGGTTGAACGTTTTCACTAAAACATACTCAATCTTTGGTCCGACGGTCAAAGCCGTATTACTTGGCAAGGTCCATGGTGTGGTCGTCCAAGCCAAGATGTGAATATCGCCGAAGCCCTGAAGGAAGCTTGGCAAGGTGTCTTGTTTGGTTTTGAATTGCGCCACTACGGTGGTATCGGTGACATCGCGGTAACTACCCGGTTGGTTCACTTCGTGCGAAGACAAACCGGTTCCGGCTTTGGGGGAATAGGGTTGGATGGTGTAGCCTTTGTACAACAGTCCTTTGTCGTAGATTTGTTTGAGCAACCACCAAACACTTTCCATGTATTTGGATTTGTAGGTTACGTACGGATCTTCCATGTCGACCCAGTAGCCCATTTTTTCGGTGAGGTCGTTCCACACGTCAGTGTAACGCATCACGGTGCGTTTACACGCTTCGTTGTATTCTTCGATGGAAATGGTTTTTCCGATATCTTCTTTGGTAATGCCTAATTCTTTTTCGGTACCCAATTCGACCGGTAAGCCATGGGTATCCCAGCCGGCTTTGCGTTTTACCTGAAAGCCTTTTTGGGTTTTGTAACGACAAAAAATATCTTTGATGGCCCGCGCCATAACGTGGTGAATGCCCGGTAACCCGTTTGCCGAAGGTGGTCCTTCGAAAAACACGTAGGGTGTGGCACCTTCACGGGAAGTGATGCTTTGTTCAAAGACGTTATTTTTTTTCCAAAAATCAAGAACTTCCGAGGCTACAGTGGGTAGGTCAAGTCCTTTGTATTCAGTAAACTTAGTACTCATTTTTGTCGTTTTCTTAAATCAGTTTGCGAAAGTACTAAATTGTTGCGAGTTACAAGAAAAGTCGGGTGTTTTTTTACGTTAGCGGGTGCAGCGAAAATCCTCCCGAGAAATCGGGAGATTGGAGCGAAAGACGCGACCCTGATTTCGTTTTTTAAACGAAACAGGGGAACGCCCATAAAAATCAGGCGAAAACTTCCTTTAAAACCTCGAGCGATTTGGGTTTTTTGAAGCCGTCGAGGTGTTGGCTATAGTAGTCGAGCAGGATTTTGAGCAGGATTTGACGCTCGGCACCGGTGAATACTTTTTGGGAACTGTCGAATTTGAGTCCGATGAGTTTTCGGAACAACACGGTTTCGTGTTCGGTTAAGCAATGCCGACCCGAAAGCGGTGTGAAACGACCTTCCTGTGTATCGAAAAAAGGGTATTCCTTCTCGGTCGTATCGGGATAAAACCCGAGGAATTTGGTAATTTCCAGCAGTAAAATCAGGTGAAAATTAGCCGTTTCTTCGTGGGTATCCAACCAGAGGAGGGCCGTTTCGAGTAACCAAAAAAGCGATTCGTTTTTTTCCTCTTCGCGGATGCTGTGGTGGAGCACTTCGGCCAAAAAAAGGGCGATGGTGCTTTTGATAATATCGGTATTGAGGGTGTGATAGGCCGCCGCCAATTTAATTTCTTTGAAATGCTCTAAAGTGCCTTTGTTTTTGTGTTGGGCTTCGATTTCGAGTAGGGTAAGCGGTTGAAAATAGGCCGCTTTTTGGCTCGATTTTTTGCTGGAAAACGCACTGGGAACGAAGTAGCCTTTGAGTCCGTCGCTCAGTGTAAAACACTTCACAATCAGGCTTTTTTCCTGATATTTAAGAGACGAAATGACGATGGCTTTGGTTTTGACCAGCATAAGGTTACAGGTTGTGCGTTATAGGTTGTGCATTATTTTTAATACACAACGTAGAACCTTTATCTAACAATCATTACTTTTTTAACGGCGGTTTCGGAGGCATCTTCGGCCGCAATAAAAATCATGTAAACCCCTGAGGAAACCTTGTATTTGCCAAAGGCTGTGGTATCCCATTCGATGGTTCCGCCTTCGGAGGTGGTTTCATAGACCAAGTTGCCTTCGATATCGGTGATTTTGATGTTGGCTTTGGAAACCAATCCGGCAATTTTAACCGTTCCCACAAAATCGGGGCGCACCGGGTTAGGATATACGTATACGTCTTTCAAATCATCGGCCGGTTTGGTGGAGGTGCCTTGAAACGAAACCAATCCTTTATCGGTGGCAAAAAAAACCTCGCCCGTAGTGGCATTAATATCGATGTCGGTGATTACATTGCTGGGCAACGGAGAATTGTCTTTGGTGAAATGGTAAATGGTTTCCTGTCCGTTAGCAGAAAACAGAAAAACGCCGGAGTCGGCAGTACCAATCCATTTTTGATTGGAACCGTTTACGGCGATATCGGTGATGAATTGTTCGTATAAAAGCTCTTGCGCCAAGCCGTCTTCGAGTATGATAATCGGGTTGGCTTCCATTTGATCATCGCCGTTATAGCTGCTGGTGCTGGGCAACACGCGAAGTCCTTTGTTGGTGCCAATCCATACCTGATTGCGGTTGTCGATGGCTATGGCTCGGACGTCTTTAGACGGTAGGTTGCCCATATCTACACCTTCGGTTATTTTTTTAAACACATTTGCCGATTCGTTAAAGGCAATAACACCGTCGAGGTAGGTCGCCATCCATTTGGTTCCCGATTTATCAATCAGTATTTTATTCATGTTGGCCAAATTATAATTGTCCAGTACATTTTCCATGTTGTATGACTGCCATTGTCCGCTGGTTCGGAGTACCTTGAGTTGGTTTTTGATGATGCTGTTGGTGACCCACAAGTTGCCCGAACGGTCATAAGCAGTGCCGTTGATTCTGACGGCGGAACCATTCGGAATCGATTCCAACCCGCTGTTGTTCTGGTCGTATAATAGGGTTGGGACATCGTTTTCGATTTTGAGTAATCCTTTTTGATACGAACTCATATAGACTTCG
Organism: Flavobacterium sedimenticola; assembly: GCF_030053345.1. Classification (GTDB taxonomy): domain Bacteria; phylum Bacteroidota; class Bacteroidia; order Flavobacteriales; family Flavobacteriaceae; genus Flavobacterium; species Flavobacterium sedimenticola. The sequence continues at coordinate 184,704 of NZ_JASGBP010000001.1, read as the reverse complement.
TTCTCGTTATTCGGATTGACGGTAATTTTAGAAATGGCCTGTGCGCCTAACACGTCGGCATATGGAATATTGAGCCAGCCCGAAGTACTATTGAATTTACTCACTCCGAATTGCGAGATGGAAAATCCGATAAACGTAAACGGATTGTAGGTAATGCTATAGCCGCCATAGCACGCCCAAAGATTGCTTGAGGAAGCATCGATGGCAAACATATAGTTCCGAATCGGACCGTCGGGCATGATGAATTCCAATGCGCCCGGATTGGAAATACCAGTGGTTACGATTCCGTTTTCGTTGGTTCCTATATAAATACGATCATTAATGACCGCGCCACAAGTGAAAGTCACAGGTACAGCGGTGATTTGTGTTGTTTGAATATGAACCAATTGGTTTAAACCCGTTCCGAAGACATAGACATGGTTTGGAGTAGTGACAATTAAATGATTGGCGGTCGCTCTGATGTCGATGGCGTTTTGAACAATTCCGGTGACTTGTACCGGATTGGTTCCGTTGAATTTGTAAAGATAACTATCGGCGCTTGTGGCCATGATTTGATTGTTAAAAGTAGTCATAGTGGTCCAGAAACCGGGATGAAAAACCTGCCATTGGGCAAAATCGTTCAGGTTAGCATTGCTGAGGTCGGCTTTTCGGATGCCGTAATTTAGCGTTACCGCATAAATTTCGTTGTTCAATACGGTGGTCTCATACACCTTTATTTCGAGTCCGTTAGGGCCTATAAAATAAGTGTCGCCAAACTCTAAGGTATTCAGTTTGTATTGCACTATTCCAAAATCGCAGGAGATGTAGACAATGCCGTCGTGTTCCATAAAGTGGTTCACTCTTTTGATATTGGCCGGAAGGTTTTTGTTGATAATATCCACTACATTCAACATACTTCCATCAGCATCATTGATTATTATCAGCAGTCCGTTTTGGTAGCCGACCATAGTTTTGTTGAAAGTATCGCTGTGGTATAGTGCTGTAATGGTTTCTCCCGAGAGGCCGTCAATGGTATTGATGGTTTGAATATTAGAGGAGGCAATGTTCTTAGTGAATAGTGCGTTTTCGGCAGCGGCGTAAATTTTGGTAGATGATTCGGATAAATCTTTGATTTGATTATAGGAAAAATAGCCTTTCCAGTTTTGATTTTGTTGCGACAAAATCAGCTGAGTAAACAATAGCAATACACCGAAAAGAATCTTTTTCATCATGGGCAATTTGATACAAATATAGTATAAACGCAAAAAAGAAGCTTTTGGTATTTTCAAAATAAAAAATGCCCTCAACGGATGAGGGCATTTTCAGGGTTGTTTTGGTTGGTTGTTTATGAAATTATACGATTCCTTGGGCTAACATGGCGTCGGCTACTTTAACAAAACCGGCAATGTTGGCTCCTTTTACGTAATCGGTATATCCGTTGGCGTCGGTTCCGTATTTCACACAAGCAGCATGAATGTTGGCCATAATGCCTTTTAATCTTTCGTCAACTTCTTCAGCCGTCCAGCTTAAACGCAACGAGTTTTGTGACATTTCCAAACCGGAGGTGGCTACACCACCGGCATTAGACGCTTTACCCGGAGCAAATAAAATTTTAGCGTTTAAGAACACTTCAATAGCTTCCGGTGTTGAAGGCATATTGGCACCCTCGGCTACACAAATACAGCCGTTGGCTACTAATGCTTTGGCCTCTTCACCGTTTAGTTCATTTTGGGTGGCACACGGCAAGGCGATATCACATTTCACTTCCCATGGACGTTTTCCGGCTACAAAAGTGGCGTTAGGATATTTTTTTACATAATCTGAAATTCTGCCGTAGTTTACGTTTTTAATCTCCATGACATGTGCTAATTTTTCGGCATCAATACCATCAGCATCATAAATGTAACCAGAAGAATCAGAGAGGGTAACCACTTTTCCGCCCAATTGAGTGGCTTTTTCACAAGCATATTGAGCTACGTTTCCGGATCCAGAGATTACCACGGTTTTACCTTCAAAGCTTTGGCCTTTGGTAGCTAACATGCTTTGGGCAAAATACACATCCCCATAGCCGGTGGCTTCCGGACGAATTAATGAACCACCAAAAGTGATTCCTTTACCGGTTAACACTCCGGTAAATTCGTTACGTAGTCTTTTGTATTGACCAAACATATAACCTACTTCTCTTCCGCCTACACCAATGTCTCCGGCAGGAACATCGGTATCTGCCCCGATGTGTTTGGCTAATTCGGTCATGAAAGCTTGACAGAATTTCATGATTTCGTTGTCTGATTTTCCTTTAGGATCAAAATCAGATCCACCTTTACCACCACCCATTGGCAATGTGGTTAAGCTATTTTTGAAAGTTTGTTCAAAGGCCAAGAATTTCAAGATGCTCAAGTTTACGGAAGGATGGAAACGAATTCCGCCTTTGTAAGGACCGATGGCGGAATTCATTTGGATTCTGTACCCGCGGTTCACTTGAGTGTTACCGTTGTCGTCAATCCAGCAAACACGGAACATGATGACTCTTTCGGGTTCCACCATTCGCTCCAAAAGCATTTTGTTTTGGTATTTTTTATTTTGTTCGATAAAGGGAATTACAGTTTCAGCAACTTCCTTAACTGCTTGCATAAATTCAGGTTCATGACCGTTTCTTTGGGCAACCAATTCAATAAATTCGTTGATACTCTGTGACATAAAACTATAGTGTTTAAATATTTAAGAAAACGTTTTCGTAGAAAACGCACAAATATACATTTTATTAAAAAAGCGAGTATCTTTTTTTTGAAATTCTCAGAACTTTTATAAAAATGGTAGGAAAATTTGAAGAAAGCTGTAATTTATTCTGAGATTTAAAACTTTTGTTGCTTTTTTTCGTATATCCTAGAACAAATTTTTATTTTATTTTATAACTGAATGATGTTTTTATATATTTGTCGAGAATTGAACTTATTAGTATGCAAATGCCCAAAAAATTTATCTTAACTGCCGTACTGTTTCTTGCTTTTGCCGGCAGTACTTTTGCTCAGTTTGGTTTTTCGCATGAAATCGGTGCTATAATCGGGCCGGTTGCATTTCAGTCTGATTACGGTGAGCGTCACAATTTCGAAACTAATGCCGGAAATACCGGGTATGGTATCGGACTGATTCACTACCTCAATTTTTCGTACAAAGCAGAATGTAATTGTTATACTCCGGAAACCTATTTTAATGACCACTTTAAGTTGAGGAGTGAGTTGTCATACAACAAAACAGAGTTGCAACACTTTGGGAGATGGGTTGATAAAAAGAGAACTTCTTTGATGGCAGAACAATTAAGAGCCATGCGCGGGAGTACTGCGGTGACTAACATCGGAATGCAGTTGGAGTATTTTCCGTTGAGTATTCGAGATTTTACAGCTACCCTGGGGTCTTGGGCACCCTTTATCAGTTTGGGAGGACAATTCAGTTTTTATGACCCGGAAGCGTATTCTACCTTAGGCCCGCTAAACACTCCAATTTCTACTCCTATTAAATACTACAATGCTACCACCAATCAAGGTGGGACAGTTTGGTCAATAGTGGGAAGTGTTGGAACCCGTTACAAGCTTACAGAACTATCCGACTTGATGATTGATCTTCGTTGGCAATATTATTTCTCGAATTGGGTAGACGGATTGAATCCGGACCCGGCAGTATATTTAGAGAACAGAGCAAACGATTGGAATGTTTGGTTGAATGTGGGTTACATTTACTATTTACAATAGTATTTATTCTTCTACCGCATCTTTATAATCAGGATACAAGAATTTATTGTATGGGAATCGCGTAATATGTATTTCCCTAACAGCTTCGTATACTTTTTCCCTGAATTCTTCAAAGTTTTCTTTGTTAGTTGCCGAGATAAATAAGGCATTTTTTTCTCCTACATTGTGCATCCAAGTGGTTTTCCATTCCTCCAAGGTGTAGTGCTTTGTAGTTTTTTCGGTAATTAAATCGTCGGCTTCAATGATTTGGTGTTTGAAAGCGTCAATCTTGTTAAATACCATTATAGTTGGTTTGTTGTTACTCTTGATGTCTTGTAAAATTTGATTCACCGACTCAATGTGGTCTTCAAAATCGGGATGGGAAATGTCAACCACATGCAACAGTAAATCGGCTTCGCGGACTTCATCAAGGGTGCTTTTAAACGACTCTATCAGCTGGGTTGGTAGTTTTCGAATAAAACCAACAGTGTCCGACAGTAGGAAGGGTAGGTTTTTAATGACCACTTTTCGAACAGTAGTATCAAGTGTTGCAAATAATTTGTTTTCTACGAAAACTTCACTTTTACTGATGACATTCATCAAGGTTGATTTTCCGACATTGGTATAGCCCACTAAAGCCACTCTCACCATGGCACCTCTGTTGCTTCTTTGTACCGACATTTGTCTGTCGATGGTTCGGATTTTTTCTTTGAGTAATGCAATTCGGTCCCGAACAATTCTTCGGTCAGTTTCAATTTCAGTCTCACCCGGACCGCGCAGTCCGATTCCTCCTTTTTGACGTTCCAAGTGGGTCCACATACCCGATAATCTTGGCAACAAATATTGGCACTGGGCTAATTCTACCTGAGTTCTGGCATAAGAGGTTTCGGCTCTTTGGGCGAAAATATCAAGAATGAGGTTGGTTCGGTCTAATATTTTACAATCCAATATTTTAGAAATGTTTTTTTGTTGAGAAGGCGATAACTCGTCATCAAATATTACGGTGGAAATATTGTTCTCCTTAATGTAAAGGTTGATTTCATCTATTTTTCCGGTCCCCAGAAAAGTTTTCGGATTGGGCTTGTCTAATTTTTGAGAAAACCTTTTTATTACTTCACCACCGGCTGTAAAAGTTAAAAACTCCAGTTCGTCCAAGTATTCGTTAAGCTTGTCTTCGTTTTGATGTTGGGTGATAATACCCACAATGACGGTGCGTTCAAAATTGATGGTTTCTTTTTCTAACATTGTCTTGATTTGAAATACAAAAATACGTATTTGAAAGCGAATAGCAGTAATAATTATTTAATGATAATTTGACCCAAACGTTCAATTATTTTGCCAAAAAAAATATAAATGTTATTTTTTTCATAAATTTTACTAAATTTGAAACTCAAAATCCAAAAAAACTCAATTAAACAACTAAAATTTTCATTTCATGAAAAAAATTACACTACTAATTTTGTTGTTATTCTTCTCTTTTTCAGGCTATTCGCAGCTTTCGGAAGGGTTCGAGTCAACAACAGGTCCGGATGGGTTGCCTTCAACAAACTGGACTTTAGGTTCAGGAAACTGGGCAGTCTTTGACAACGGCGTCGGCATCAATCAAAGATGGGGGATTAACGCTACCGTAGCTAATCCGCCAATTGTCTATCAAGGGACAAATGCTGCTTATGTCAATCGTGAAAATATTGGGCAGAATAACACTTCGGAAGATTATTTGGCCACACCTTTGATTACCATCCCTGCCAACGGGCAGTTGCGTTTCTTTACGCGTATGTTTACCACGGGGAATCAAGGAACTATTTATCAAATCAAATGGGCGCCCTCAACGGGTTCTCAAACAAGCCCTGCTGCTTACACCAACTTAGTGCAACAATGGACTGAGGCAGATTTGACCGCTGTATTTAATATTTATGAAGAAAAGGTAGTTGACATCAGTGCGCTTGCCGGTCAACAAGGATATCTCGCTTTTGTTAAGGTGTATACTCAGCCGGGAACGACATTAGACGGTGATCGTTGGTTGATTGATAATGTAAACATTATTCAAAAGTGTTTAGAGCCTACCAATTTAACTTTTTCGGCTGTATTATCTAATGGTGCCACCCTTAACTGGGCCAATCCAAGTGGGGCTACTTCATGGGAAATTGAAGTGGTACCTGCAGCCGGAACACCTACAGGTGTGGGCGCTGTTTACAGCGGTCCGCTACCGTACGTTGTGACGGGTTTGAATCCTAACACGGCTTATACTTTCTATGTGCGTGCCTTGTGTAGTAATGGGTTCGCGAGTGACTGGGTAGGGCCTTCTGCTACATTTACTACTTCTGCAGCGCCTCCGGTTTGTGGAGGTAATTTCGTCGATTCGGGGAATACTGCCGGAAATTATGCCAATAACGAAAATATTACCACAACTATATGTCCAACCGTACCGGGCGAATTAGTAACGGTGACTTTTACATCGTTTAATACTGAGGCCAACTGGGACGGTTTGTATGTTTACAATGGTAACACAGTTACTCCTTCGGCATTGTTGCCAAGTGCTAACCCTGCCGGAAATGTACCGGGAGGTTTAGCTGGTTCGTATTGGGGGAATTTAACAGGAGCCAATTTGCCGGGACCTTTTACCTCTACTACAGCAGACGGATGTCTTACGTTTGTTTTCCGAAGTGATGGGTCGGGAGTACGTGCCGGATGGGTTGCTAATGTAACCTGTGCCCCACCACCAGCTTGTCAGCAACCGAGTAGTTTAACAACTACGGCTTTGACATCTAACTCGGTGACTTTGGGTTGGACCAGTAACGGAGCCGCTACCTCTTGGGAAGTTTTAGCGTTACCATGTGGTTCACCTGCGCCAAATGATACTACAACAGGATGGATTCCTACAACTGTGAATCCGTATGTGTTTACCGGATTAAACCCTGCTACCTGTTATGACTTATATGTTAGAGGAAATTGTACCTCTACATCCAACGGTTTAAGTTTATGGACCGGACCAAGAACAGTTACCACGCAAGTAGCACCACCACAGTGTGGCGGAAATTTTGCGGATTCAGGGGGTGCCGGTGCAAACTATGCCAACGGAGAAAATATTACAACAACCATTTGCCCGACCATACCGGGCGAAAAGGTAACCGTTACCTTTACGTTCTTCAACACGGAAGCCAACTGGGATGGATTATATGTGTATAATGGAAATGCGGTTAATCCGGCTCAATTGTTACCAAGTGCCAATGGTGCCGGTAACGTTCCTGGAGGTTTAGCCGGATCGTATTGGGGGAATTTAACCGGAGCCAACTTACCGGGGCCGTTCACCTCGACTTCTGCAGATGGATGTATGACTTTTGTATTTAGAAGTGACGGTTCAGTTAACAATCCGGGTTGGTTGGCCAACATTACATGTGCACCGCCACCGGCGTGTCAACAACCAGTTACTTTAACTGCAACCAATATGACCACCACAACAGTTCAATTGGGTTGGGTGAGTCCGGGTACTGCCACTTCTTGGGAAGTTATTGCTTTACCTGCCGGATCACCTGCTCCGAATGCTTCTACAACAGGATGGACACCGGCACCTACTAATCCATTTGTGTTAGGAGGTTTAACACCGGGGACGGCTTATGAATATTATGTTAGAGGAAATTGTGGTGTAGACGGTGTAAGTTTATGGTCTGGACCGGTAGCTTTTTCTACTGTTCCAACATGTCCACCACCTACAACAGTAACCACTTCTAACGTATTATCAACCTCAGTTCAATTAAACTGGAATACAGTTAATCCTTCAACTTCTTGGCAAATTATCGCTCAACCATGTGGATCGCCTGCTCCTACGGCAGCCTCGACCGGGTGGATTGATGCGCCTACCAATCCTTTTGTGATAACAGGATTAACCCCAAATACATGTTATGATTTTTATGTAAGAGGTGTGTGTACACCTACTGACATCAGTTTCTGGTCACCGGTTGCTTCGACTACTACACAAGTAGCACCTCCTGTATGTGGCGGTACCTTTACAGATCCGGGAGGACCTACAGGTAACTACGCCAACGGAACGGATTCAACTGTAACGATTTGTCCGAATCCAGGACAAGTGGTAACCGTTACCTTTACTTCATTTAACACGGAATCAAACTTTGACGGATTGTATGTGTTTGACGGAAACTCTATTGCTTCACCTCAAATTGCCAGTACCAACGGTGCTGGGTTTGTTCCGGGTGGTTTAGCAGGTTCTTTCTGGGGTAATTTAACGGGTGCTAACTTACCGGGACCTTTTACCTCTACCAGTAATGATGGTTGTTTGACCTTTAGATTCAGAAGTGATGGTTCGGTAAATAATCCGGGATGGATTGCTAATGTAACTTGTGGTCCAGCGCCAAACTGTCAAAAACCGACTAATCTTACTGTAACCAATGTTACGACTACATCAGCATTATTAGGATGGACAGAGCCAAGTACATCTGTAACACAATGGGAAATTATTGTGGTACCTCAAGGGTCTCCTGTTCCTCTACCAACTGATACGGGTACTCTTGTTACCACAAATCCGACGTTGTTTACCGGTTTAACCCCAGGTACACAATATACATTCTATGTTAGAGGTATTTGTCCTACTTCGGGAACAAGTGCATGGTCCACCGGTTTCAACTTCAGTACTTTAATCATCAATGATGAGTGTAGTGGAGCCATATTTGTTCCGGTTAATTCAGACGCTGTTTGTCAACAAATAGCATCGGGAACTTTAACGGGTGCAACTCCTTCTGTTGCTCCACCGATTGCAGCACCTTGTGTGGGAACTCCTGACGATGATGTTTGGTTCCAATTCATTGCGACAAATTCTTATTTGAATGCTTCTATACAAAGTGTAGTAGGTAGTACAACCAATTTAAATTTTGCTGTTTATTCAGGACAGTGTGGTACCCTAACGCAAGTATTCTGTAGTACAGCAGGTTCGTTATCAGGAGTGTTAAACGGTTTAACAGTCGGCTCAACGTATTACATTCGAGTTTATTCTAATGCCGGAACACCGCAAACTGTTAATTTTAACTTGTGTATTTCTACGCCATCTACTTGTGCAAACAGTTCATCGATTTGTAGTCAGCAAGGATTAAATTACGGAAATACCACCGGGGTAACTAGTTTAGGTCAGATAGGTTGTTTATTTACCTCTCCAAACCCTACTTTCTTCACCATTCAAGTGGTATCTTCAGGGCCAATTAACTATTTGTTGACTCAGTCGACAACTCCCAATGGCCCACCAAACCTTGACGTGGATTATGCGGCTTGGGGACCATTTAACTCTCAGGCTGAAGTTTGTGCCGCCATCGCGGGTGGTCAGGCTCCTTTAACAGGTTTGACAACAGGATGTAGTTATTCGGCTGCACCAACTGAAAACTTTAATATTGCTAATGCGGTTGCAGGTCAGTTTTATGTCATTTTAATTACAAACTTCTCCAATCAACCGGGTTATATTACATTAACACAAACAAACGCGAATACCACAGGATCAGGTCAAACGTTATGTTGTCCGGATGCTGACTTCGCGTATTCTTCACCGACATATTGTATTGATCCGAGTGTTGCAAACCCTATTCCGACAATCCCGCAAGGTTCGGTATCTGGTGTATTCTCTCTATTACCGGGAACACCAACAGGGTTGGTATTTGCTAACACCACAACCGGTGAGATTGATTTACAAGCGAGTGCACCAGGTAACTATGTAGTGCTTAATTCAGTAGCAGCTACTGTAACTTGTCCGGCTAAAGAGTATACTTTTACCATAAGTTTAGTAACACCGTCTACGGCAACTATTCAATACAGTGCTCCGGCCTACTGTCAAAGTGATACAGCAGTGTATAATGTGACACAATCAGGAACAACAGGAGGAACTTATTCTGTTAGTCCGAGTGCAGGTTTATACATTGATGTCAATACCGGTGCTATTAGCCCGAGTTTGAGTTCTCCTGGAAACTATACTATTATGTATTCATTGCCGGGCTCAAGTGTTTGTATGGGAGCTAATCCTACGGCACAAGTTGAGATTCAAGCGATACCTAACATTACACAACCGGCATCAGTTCAAGTTTGTAACAGTTATGCTTTACCGGCATTAACCGTTGGAAATTATTATGACGCTCCGGGCGGAACAGGAAATCAATTGAATGCAGGGGATTTAATTACAACCAACCAACAAATTTATATTTACGCCGTGAGTCCTTTAGGTTGTTCTAATGAAAAATCTTTCACGGTAACTATAAACACTGCTCCTTCACCAACGGTAAATGTGACTCAACCAACATGCGCTACTCCTACGGGTACCGTGGAGGTTACCTCACCATTATCTTCCGGAGCCGGTTTACCATCCAATTTATTCATTTCCGAAGTAACAGATGCTAACTCAGGAGCCTTGACTTACATCGAAATTTTCAACGGAACAGGAGCTTCGGTAGATTTGAGTAACTATAAGTTAAGAACGTTCAATAACGGTTCGTCAACGGTAACCACTTCTTGTGACAATGCATTGTCCGGTATCTTGAATAACAACAGTACTTTTGTAGTGGCTGTTGGTAGTGCTACTAATTTGGGAGGTGTAGTGCCTAACTTGGTTTTCGCATCTTGTACGGGTGTGAACACAGATGATAACATCAGGTTGTCTACCACTGCTAATGTTGATATTGATATTTGGGGTAGAATTGATGGTGTTGCATTTACACCAAGCAGTCAGCCGGGATATACGTACCGAAGAAATAATACAGCGGTTGTACCAAGTACAACATGGAATGCGGCAGATTGGACCGCTATTGATCCGGAAGACTATACCAATGTCGGAACGTATGCTTTACCATCAGGTTCTATTTATGAGTACAGCATCGATAACGGTTCATTCCAATCAGGTACAATTTTCAGTGGTTTAACATCAGGAGATCACACTATCATTGTTCGTGATGTTGTTACCGGTTGTTTGTCATTACCATTTACAGTTACAATTGATCCGATAGGCGGTCAAACAACAACAACATTCAATCCGATTACTATCTGTAACGGAGATGCAGTTACCTTACCGGCTGCTTCTATTGAAGGAGTTACCGGTACTTGGGTTCCATCAACAGTAGATAATACACAAACGGCAACGTATGTGTTTATCCCGGACCCTAGCTTCTGTGCGGCTGTAGCTTCTTTGACTGTAACAGTTAATCAAAAGATTCCGGCGACATTTAATGCCATTACTATTTGTAACGGTGATGCAGTTTCTTTACCGTCAACTTCATTAGAAGGATATGCCGGAACATGGAGTCCGTCGACAGTTGATAATACGCAAACTGCTGTTTATACCTTTACCCCTAATGCCGGACAATGTGCCGATGTGGGAACTCTGACAATAACTGTCAATCAACCAATTCAAGCTACCTTCGATCCGGTAGCAGCGATATGTGAAGGAGATGTTCTAGCAGCACTCCCAACAACTTCGTTGAATGGGTACAACGGAACGTGGTCACCTGCTTTAAATAATACGGCAACAACTACGTATACCTTTACACCAACAGCCGGTCAATGTGCTTCAGCTGCCACATTAACCATAACTGTTAATCCGAAAATAACGCCAACTTTCAATGCAATAGCACCATTGTGTAACGGAGCTACCACAGTTCCTTCACTCCCAACAACTTCTACAAACGGAATTACGGGAACTTGGTCGCCAAGTACAATTGATGTTACTGCTACAGGAGTTTACACGTTCAACCCTGATGCGGGTCAATGTGCCAACAGCACCACTATGACAGTGACGGTGTTGAGTCCTATACAAATAAGTACTTCCGGAAATTGTGAGGGTGTTAGCTTTGTTGTTACGGCTTCTCCGGTTGAAGGATCGTTTGATCCGGCTCAGGCTACCTACTTATGGGAGGATAGTACAGGGGCAACCATCGGAACTACACAAAGTGTAGTGGTAACGGAAGCAGATACGTATACAGTTACGGTTACCTATAATGGATGTTCAAGTACTGCTAATATTGAAGTGGATGCAATAACGTGTGTAATTCAAAAAGGGATTTCAGCCAATAACGACGGCTTAAATGACAGTTTTGATTTGAATGGATTCAACGTTAAGAATTTAAGTATCTTTAACCGTTACGGAATGAAAGTATACAGTAAAGGCAATTACATTAACGAGTGGAAAGGTCAATCAGACAGCGGAGATGAATTGCCTGACGGAACTTATTATTACGTGATAGAAAGAGAAGGCGGTGAAACTAAAACCGGTTGGATCTATATCAACAGAGCACAATAGGACAAATTAATTTGCATTCAAATAAAACACAAAACAAAATGAAGAAAATATATTTCATTGCATTATTAACTTTAGTGGTAACAGAGTTAAGAGCACAGCAAGACCCTCACTATACTCAGTATATGTATAACATGAGTGTAATGAATCCGGCTTACGCAGGATCAAAAGAAAGTATTTCAGGAGGTTTGCTTTACAGAAAGCAATGGGTGGAAATAGAAGATGCACCAACTACCGGAACCTTCTTTATCCATAGTCCTGTTGGAAGAAACGTAGGATTGGGTCTCTCCGTGATCTCAGACAAGATTGGTCCTGTTGAAGAGAACAACTTCTATGGAGATTTCTCCTATACTTTAAATTTGGGTGGTGAACACAGACTTGCTTTCGGTTTGAAAGCAGGTCTGACCATGCACAAAATCGATTTTAACACCATTTATCCAACGTTACCGGATGTTGGTGATGATGTGTTTGGCAGTGGTAACCCGAACACCACTTTTCTGAATATCGGAACGGGAGTGTTCTACTATACTCAAAAGTACTACTTGGCATTTTCCATGCCTAATATGTTAAAAACAAAATACCTTGATTTTAACGGCAGACAGTACGGAACTGAAGAGTTACACTATTTCTTTACCGGAGGATACGTGTTTGATATTAACCCGAATTTAAAATTCAAACCGTTCGCTATGGTGAAATCATCATTGAATGCACCAACTTCTTTCGATGTGTCAACCAACTTTATGTTGTATGATAAGTTAGAATTGGGGGCTACTTATAGATTAGAAGATTCTTTCGGTGCCATGGTAAACTTTGCCATTACACCAAATTTAAGAATTGGATATGCTTACGACCATATTATTTCAGATTTGAATGTGGTGACTCCTTCTTCTCACGAGTTCATGTTGTTATTCGACTTGAACTTCTCGAAAAAAGTATCACAATCGCCTAGATATTTCTAACCTATAAAGTATTCCGACAATGAAAAATCTATATATAACATTAAGTTTTGTAGCGGTAAGTTTTACAATATCGGCTCAAAATAAAGACACGAAAGCGGCCGATAAACTATTTGCACGCTATGAGTATGTTGACGCCGCCAAGGCCTATCTTAAATTGGTGGAGAATGACAAAGGGGACGCTTATGTTTACAAACAATTGGCCGACACCTATTATAACATGTTCAATGCTGCTGAAGCGGCCAAGTGGTATGCCCGAGCAACCGAAACCAATCAGGATGCTGAAACCTATTACCGCTATGCTCAGATGCTGAAAGCTAATGGGAAATACGAAGAATCGAACAAGCAAATGCAAAAATTTGCCGCTGCTGCACCAAATGATTCTCGTGCGAAAGCCTTCAAAGAAAATCCGAATTATGTACCAAGATTGTTAGATAAAACAAAATTGTACAACGTAAACTCATCCGACGTAAGTAGCGACAAGTCCGATTTCGGAGCAGTACTTTATGACAATGCCTTATACTTTACCAGTGCCCGCAACGGAGCTCGTAAAAGTTACGGTTGGACCGATGAACCGTTCTTAGATGTGTACAAAGCCGATTACAATACCGATGGAACCATCACCAATGCCGGAACGGTAACTTCTTTGAATTCTCAGTACCACGACGGACCATTAACGATGAGTGCCGACGGGAATACGGTTTATTTTTCGAGTGATAGTTTCAGAGAAAAAACATTTGAAAAAGACAAAGCCAACAAATTAAAACTAAGTAGAAACAGTATCTTCAGGGCGACTAAAAGCGGTGACTCATGGACTGATGTTACCATGTTGCCGTTTAACAGCAAAGAGTTCTCTACCAGCAACCCAAGCTTAAGCCGCGATGGAAAAACTTTGTATTTCTCATCCGACAGACCGGGAAGCGTTGGCGGTGTGGACATCTGGAAAGTGGCAGTAAACGCCGACGGTACTTTTGGGGAACCTCAAAACTTAGGCAATAAAGTCAATACCGAAGGCAACGAAAGTTTCCCTTTCATCGCCGATGACAACAAAACTTTATTCTTTTCCTCAAGCGGAAAACCGGGCTTAGGAGGTTTGGATGTGTTCCAAATCGACTTATCAAACGGTTCTGAAGCCACCAACATCGGTAAACCGGTAAATACCGAAAAAGACGATTTTGCGTTTACCTTCAACGGGGCCAAAAATATCGGATTCTTGTCGAGTAACCGTAACGGTAACGACGACATCTTTATCGTAAATCCGGTTTGTGGTGTCGATGCACTTATCGTGGTTACCGATGCTAAAACAGGCGCCATTTTGGCCAACGCCAGCGTTTCCATCTTAGACGATAAGAAAAACGTCATTGCTACCGAAATGTCGAATGCCAGAGGGGAAGTAAAATACCGTGTAGAGTGCGACAAAGCGTATGTAGTGCAAGCGTCTAAAGACGGTTATGAAGGCAATACCTTTGCCATTACGCCAAGCAAAGGACCATCAGCCAAAATTGATGCGGCGTTACAACCTATCGATGTCATTGTAACACCAACCGAAATCGTGTTGAAGCCAATCTTCTTCGAGTACGACAAGAGCAACATCACACAGGAAGGTGCTTTCGAGTTAGACAAGTTGGTACAAGTCATGAAAAACAACTCGAAATTGGTTATCTTGGCTAAATCGCATACCGATAACCGCGGAACCGACAAATACAATCTTAGATTGTCCGACAGAAGAGCTAAATCTACGGCACAGTACATCATTTCTAAAGGCATCGATCCAAGCCGCATTTCCGCTAAAGGAATGGGTGAGTTAGAGCCTAAAGTAGATTGTGGTAAAGACTGTACCGAAGAGCAACACGCTCAAAACAGACGTTCCGAATTCTTGATTGTAGCACAATAAACCCAATCATATTCCAATACAAAAGCCGAACGTTATGTTCGGCTTTTTTTATGGAAGGAGCGAATCGTTCGGGTGGCCCGGCAATCCGTGTTCCCGCCATCCGCACTACGCCAACGCCGAATACACGGCTCGGCGGTAGTTGGCTGCTGTCGGGGCTATACAGCAATCGTATCGATTTCCTTGTAGGGCTGATATAATTATTTCCTTTCGGGATAAACAAAAATTCTCCATTAAAGCGTGTTTCTTGGCAAAGGCACTTGACAATAAAAGAGAGAGTTGTTTACATCCAAACATCCGGCGTTTTTCTTTTGCGGTAAAGGCTCAAAAACGTTCAGACATAACTTTGTGCATCAGATTTACTTTTCGGGGCTTATAACGCAGCTATTCAAAGCAATCGATGAATGTAGGAAGGTAAAACACTATCGAGCTGTAATGAAATGAAAAGAAATGGTTCGTTCTGCTTTTTTTTAAAGTGGGCTGACTGAAGGTGTCACCGCAACAGCATTCCCAATACGGTAAAAAGGATAGTCCTTTTACAACCCTTTCCAAAAGGGATAAGATAACGTAACTAGCCCCGATGGGAGTCTCGTTACCGAACGAGACGCACAGCGGGAAAAAGGATTTCCGAGCCACCCGAACGATTCGCTCCTTAAAAACACAAAAAAACCACTCTTTTCGGAGTGGTTTTTTTTATTAGTGAAGTTTTGTTATTCTTTGATAAAACGCTTGGTTGCTGTAGCAGTACCGTCGGTAATTTCAATTAAATACGCCCCGGCTTTTAACGAACCAACGTATACATTGTTGTTCTCTATTTTGCCCTTGCCTAATTCCTGTCCCATCATGTTAAAGATTCGATAGGAAGCCGCAGAGTCTAAATTCGCAATGCTTAACACCTCACCTTTTACAGGATTCGGATACAAACTAAAGGCTAATACATTAGTTACAGCGTCTTCCGTACGAGCTGTTGCGGTAATGTTCACGGTGTAATCTTCCACTTCTCCGTATGAGAATACCTCACAAGAGGTTGGTGATGCGTTGTATTTCATCGATACACGCATTCTGGTAGCGCCCAATAAGGCGGTGGTTGGCACCGTAAAGCTTCTGGCAATAGGAGTGGTTTTGGTTTTGGTTACATTCACCACTTGTTCCCCCGAATCCAAGAAATCACCATCTTGGTTAAAGTCAATCCAAACACGGTAGGCTTCGCTATAGGTGGCTGCAGTCCAAGCCGGTGTAACGGTGATGGAATTACTGGTGCCGCGTACCAAGTTGGTGGATAAAGCGGTAAAGTTTCCGTAGCCTCCGTTATTGCCGGATAAGTTGTTGATGGTGCCCAGTTGCACTCTGTTGATGTACTCATCGGCTGTACTGTTGCCTTGTGAAGCACAGTAAGTAACCGATGGTGTTAAGGTAGTAACATTTACAGTGTTGCTGTTTGGCGATGCATTACCGGCCGCGTCTTTGGCCACTACATAGAAAGTGTATGCTGTTGAAGCGGTTAAACCGGTCACGGCGTATGACGTAGCTGCTGTAGAAGCTAAGAATGAACCGTTTCGGTACACATCATAAGAAGTAACCGCTATGTTATCGGTAGCGCCCGACCAGGCTAAGTTGGTCGAAGACGAAGTCGTTCCCGAAGCACTTACTGTCGGCGCTGTCGGCGCTGTGGTGTCCGGAGTCAATGTCGTTACGTTTACCGTATTACTGGCAGGCGATACATTGCCGGCCGCGTCTTTGGCAATCACATAAAAGCTGTACGTTGTGGAAGCACTCAAACCCGATGCCGTAAAGGAAGTGGAAGCCGTTGACGCTCTGAAAACACCGTTTTGATATATATCATACCCGGTTACGGCTACGTTATCCGTGGCTCCCGACCAAGTTAAGTTGGTAGAAGATGCCGTGGTTCCGGATGCCGCTAATGTAGCTGCTGTTGGAGCAGTCGTGTCAGGAGCCGAAGAAGTAATCGTAAAATTAGCATTCGATACATCAAAGAAAATATGATTGGTTCCTTTTACCATAATACGATTAGTGCTTCCGGCTAAATTCGGAATAGTAACGGCTTGAGTACCGTCGTTAGGCGTAGCTGAAGCTAAAGTGATAGGGTAGGTAAATCCGCCGTCAGTCGATAGTAAAATATCCACATTAGCACAGTTTACCCCGTTAGCTGTGGTTCCGGCTACCGACCAAGTTACGGTTTGTGAAGAACCACCGGCATAAGTCACGGCGGTGTTTGGTGAATTTACGGTAAACGGACCGGCTGTAGCGTTCACAGTAACCACCATGTCATCACTATTGTTGGCCGAGCCACCGGCTCTGTTATCGCGAACCGTTAATCTGAAATTCATGGTTCTGGCGACCGATGGCAAAGCCTCTACTGTAATTTCACTTCCGGCAGTCGTAGTAGCGCCTGCTAAAACCGATTGAATTCTGGGGAAATACCGAACCGGAGATGTTGATGAATTATACGATCGGAAAGTTGGGCCACTGGTTCGGGTGGCACTTGCGGCCGAACTGGCTCCTGTAGCCGTACTGGCAGCATTATCAAACTGTTCCCAATTGTAAGTTAGCGCATCACCATCAGCGTCGGTTCCTGAACCGGTTAGCATAAAAGGAGTGCTTTTAGGAATAGTATAATCGGCTCCGGCGTTGGCTGTCGGGACAGCGTTTCCGGTTGGTGTGTTTGTTTGACACGTTTTCGCTTTGATGTTGTTGGTTACCTGTTGGATACTTATAGCATGAAAATAATCATCCGAGTGCGGCTGGATGTCCTGAGAAGTAATCCCGGCATATCCCATAATAGTCGAACCACTTCCGGGCTCCATGTTGGCTCCCGTACCTTCATTACTCATAGAGAATGTATGATTGGCTCCAAATTGATGTCCTAATTCGTGTGCCACATAATCGATGTCGAAATTGTCGCCATACGGAATTCCGTCCGCCGGAGAAGTGTACCCTCTTCCTTTAGAACCGTTTACGCAAACACAACCGATACAACCGGCATTCCCACCGCCACCGGTAGCTCCGAACAAGTGTCCGACATCATAGTTGGCTTCACCGATAACATTGGTTAGCGTTGTTTGTAACTGATTGTTCCAATTCGACATACTTGAGGCAGCAGAATACGGATCTGTCGAAGCATTCGTATAAATGACCAAATCGGTATTGGCAATGATTACCATTCGTACCCCAAAATCTTTTTCAAAAACACCGTTACATCTTGTAATAGAGTTGTTAATTGCAGCCAAAGCCAATGCTTTTGTCCCTCCAAAGTAGGTTCCGTATTCACCGGTACACGACATTGCTAAGCGGAATGTTCTCAACATGGCATCATCAGCATTGGGTCTCAAGGTACTGCCTTCAATTTGAGGTACAATGTTGTCGATAACAGAGCATTCAAAACGATTTAAAGATTGCACTTTATCTGCTTTTCGGTATACCGTGTAAGTATTCAAATCCTGAGAAATAGGTTCGATAAAAACAGCCGATTTGCCGGCTTGCAGTATCATTGATTTAAAACCCAACGGAGATAAACTAAAATGAGCGGTAGAGGTCGGATTGTCAATGCCAATTCCGATGTAGGATTTAATTTCCGGATAACGGGCGGCCAGTTCCGGTGCTAACGCGGAATTTTCATAAATTCTGAAATTTTCCAAGACGCCGTTTTCATTTGGAATCGCTATAACGGTATTCGAATTTCTGGCATTTCTTTGAGGCGCTGAGGACAAGGCGTTTCTGAGTTGTGTCAGGTCTAATGTAAACAGATTTTTTTCCGGCAAAATCATTCTGCTTTCCAGCGGAATCATATCGCTTTTTTTGGTGGTTGCACTCCAAAGTGAGCTTCTGGTTTGGGAGAACGCTATACTGCTGATAGTGAGTAAAGCAACCGTTAGTAATTTGTGCTTCATAAATCAGTGAATTTGGTTAAATTAATGGCTCAAAATTAAAATTATTTTTCACATAAATGCGGCTAAAATTCTAAATATGTTAACAAATCGATAAGTAACCTGTTTATACCGTGAGAAATAAACAATTTTTTAATTAAAATGTCAGTAAATTCGAAAAAACGGACAATAATTATTTTGAGGAACGGCTAAAAAAAGTATTTTTAGAAAAAAATAATTATGAATTTCAGTTACTGGGAAATAAAAAATTGGTTTTCCACTATTGATTTTACTATAGTCGGAAGCGGTATTGTAGGGCTACATTGTGCTTTAGCGCTGCGTGAGCGTTTCCCGGAGCGTAAAATACTCGTTTTAGAGCGCGGCATTTTGCCGCAAGGCGCCAGTACTAAAAATGCCGGATTCGCCTGTTTTGGAAGTCTTTCCGAGATTTTAGACGATTTAAAAACGCATAGCGAGGAAGAAGTAATACAATTGATTCAGAAGCGATGGAGCGGTTTGCAATTGCTTCGCAAAAATTTGGGGGATAGCGCTATCGATTTCAAACCTTTCGGGGGTTACGAATTGTTTTTAAAAGAAGATGAAAATGCGTATAACGAGTGTTTGCAGAAGCTTCCGTTTGTCAATGAGATTATAAAGCCCATTTTCAAAAGCGATGTTTTTGCCAAAGAAGTTGATCGATTTGACTTCAAAGGAATTCAGGACTATCTCATTTTTAATCCTTTTGAAGCCCAGATTGATACCGGTAAAATGATGCATGCCTTACTCCAAAAAGCAATTACTCAGAATATCCTAATTTTGAATCAAACTACGGTGACCGATTTTTCCGATAATGGCAACTCGGTCAGCATAGACTTGGGGGATTTTAGCTTTACAACCCAAAAATTACTCTTTGCTACTAACGGCTTTGCAGCAACAGTAACGAACAACCAAGTAAAACCGGCCAGAGCACAGGTATTAATTACCGAACCCATACCCGATTTAGATATCAAGGGAACATTCCATTTGGATAAAGGGTATTATTATTTCCGAAATATAGATAACCGGATTCTTTTAGGCGGCGGTCGTAATTTAGATTTTGAAGGAGAAACCACCACTGCATTCGGGGAAACCGAAATCATTCAAAATCGTTTGGAGGAATTGTTAAAAGAAGTAATTTTACCTAACACCGATTTTAAAATTGCACATCGCTGGAGCGGGATTATGGGATTGGGTTCGAGCAAAAAACCGATAGTCGAACCCTTGTCGGAAAACGTATATTGTGGGGTTCGCTTGGGTGGAATGGGTGTCGCCATCGGGAGTTTAATCGGTCAGGAATTAGCAGACTTAGTGAAATAGTATGATAAAAAAGATATTGCGCTGGATTAAAAAAGCCCTATTGTGGTTTTTTGCGATTTCCATTTTGTTGGTCGTTATTTTTAAATGGGTGCCGGTTCCGTATACACCTTTAATGGCGATTAGAGCCATTGAAAACAAGATTGACGGCAACGATGCCGTGTTGAGTCACGATTGGGTTCCGTTAGAGGAAATTTCGCCCAACCTTCAAAAAGCGGTTATCGCCAGCGAAGACGGGAATTTTTTAAAACACAACGGATTTGATTTTCAAGCGATGTCAAAGGCTTTTAAAAACAACCAAAAGGGTAAAAAAATAAAAGGCGGCAGCACCATTTCGCAACAAACTGCCAAGAATGTGTTTTTATGGCAAGGGCGAAGTTATCTCCGCAAAGGATTGGAAGCCTATTTCACCGTTTTAATCGAATTGATTTGGGGAAAAGAACGCATCATGGAAGTGTATCTCAACAGCATCGAAATGGGGAATGGGGTCTACGGTGCCGAAGAAGCCGCTCGAGTTTGGTACCGAACCAAGGCCAAAAATCTCACCAAAAGAGAAGCTGCCGGAATTGCGGCCATTTTGCCCAATCCCCGAAAATACAAGGCGTCTAATTCCTCTGCTTATATTGAAAGACGAAAAGATAAAATCATGCGCGTTATGCGCCATATCGGTAAAATTGAATATTAAAAAGCCGACCTGTTCAGGTCGGCTTTTTAATTAATCAAATAAGGGTTTGTATTTGTCCCAATATTTGTAAATCAGTATCAAATTAAAAATGGCCACGGCTACGGCGAATCCCATATTTGGTATGCTCAGCAAAATATGGAACAAAAGTATATTCATCGTGATAGGAAATAATGCCATTAAAACAAAAGGCACCCATTTTTTCAATAATAACAATATCCCGAAAATAATTTCAAATGCTCCTACCGCAATAAAAAAATACCCTGTGGCTTCTAAGTTGTCAATTAAATTATTAGCGATTTCATCAACCGGTCGCTCTAATTGGTAAAATTGAAAAAACTTATTGGCTCCGAATGCTATCAGCATTACCCCTAATGCTATCCTGATGGTTTTAGTGAACATTGAATTCATACGCGAAGATTTTGAATTAGTGATTACGTAAAAATAAAACTAAAATTTTATACTTATTACGTTGAAATAACCAATTTATTAACACATTTCATGCAATGGAATGATTTTGTTGAATTTTACTTGACGCTGTAACAATTTTTAAAATAAATTTACTAATCCACCAACGATAAAAAACAGGAATTATGTTAGCTCACGAAATCGATTACCATATTTATGGCGAAGAAATGCAGTATGTAGAAATTGAATTGGATCCGCAGGAAATTGTTATTGCCGAAGCCGGAAGTTTTATGATGATGGATAACGGCATCAAAATGGAAACCATTTTCGGCGACGGTTCGCAACAACAATCCGGCTTGTTTGATAAATTACTGTCGGCCGGAAAAAGAGTCCTCACCGGAGAAAGCCTATTCATGACAGCTTATATCAATCAAAATAATACCAAAAGCAAAGCTTGTTTTGCCTCCCCTTATCCGGGAAAAATTTTACCCATTGATTTAACACAATTCGGAGGTAAATTTATTTGCCAGAAAGACTCCTTCCTGTGCGCAGCCAAAGGGGTATCGGTAGGCATTGAGTTTTCCCGAAAATTAGGACGCGGATTATTTGGTGGGGAAGGGTTCATCATGCAGAAAATTGAAGGAGACGGATTGGCATTTGTCCACAGTGGCGGTACCTTAGCCAAAAGAGAATTGGCCGCAGGAGAAATTCTTAAGGTAGATACCGGCTGTATTGTAGGATTTACCAAAGACGTAGACTACGATATCGAATTTATAGGCGGGATTAAAAATTCATTGTTTGGGGGTGAAGGGTTGTTTTATGCAACCCTGCGCGGTCCCGGAACAGTTTACGTACAATCGTTGCCGTTTAGTCGTTTGGCAGACCGAATCATAGCCTCGGCACCAAAAGCCGGCGGTAGCGGCAGAGAGGAAGGGAGCTTACTGGGCGGTTTAGGCCGAATGCTCGATGGTGATAATCGATTTTAAATAAAAAAACGTCCCGAATTTTGGGACGTTTTTTTTGGGGAATTAAAACGAATTTAGTTAACCGTTACAGGATAAGTAACCAAGGCATCTGTGGCGCCACCGGCATTGGTAATGTCGCCCGCAGCCACTCCGGAAGCCGATTTATTGGGTAAATGTCTTAACGTTACCGTTAGGTTTCCGGTTCCGGCATTTGCGGTGGTTAAAGTGAAAGTCAAACCAATTGGTTTTCCGTTCAAATCAAGGTCAGTATAAGTAATGGTTCCTAAAGCTGCCGGGAGCTGATAAAAAACCTGATGGTCTACACCCTCTTCTTCTACTTCTACAGTAATGTCTTCAGCCGGAGTCTGTGTTTCGTTTAAAAAAGAAACTTCACCGGCATAGGTGGTGTTGGCAGTTAGATTTCCGGAAACAGTAATTGTTGGGGCGTTTGGTCCGTCACCATCTAAATCTCTGGAGGTCAATGTGATTACTTGTCCGCCTCCGGTTAAAGTTGTGGTTACGGTAGTGATTACTTCTTCTTCGTTAACCGGACCGTTATCGTCATTACTGCACGATAGGGTAAATAATGCGGTTGCTGATAAAAGTAAAGTTTTTGCTGGATTTAAATATTTCATAGTTTTAAATTTTAATAATTAATTTTTAATTGAATTTGAAAGTTTCTGCCTAATTCATCGGCATAAAAACGCTGTCTGTTTAAATAATCTCGGTAAGGCGTATCTAAAATATTGAATACGGAAAAACCTAAGGTTGCTAAAGAATGATCTGTTACCTTGAATTGGAAGTCTGAGGTAAAATGCAAAAGATGGTAGGCCGGAGGCGGCGTGCTGATATCCACTTCAACCGGAACAAAATCTCCGTTTTCAATAATATTGGTGCTGAAATTATTATTGGGAAATTGCGTTTGTCGGAAAACTATTTCACTTTGCAATTCCAGGGTTAGATTGTTCCATTTTTTTTGGTGGAATTGAATCCTGTTGTTAAGGGTCAACGGAGGCATATCAATAATAGCGTCATTATTGGTTTTGTCTCTTCCGTTTACATAAGTCAACAACAATCGATGTTGCCAATGCTCACTTATTTGCCATTCCGAATTGAAATCAACACCGGCCAGTAAAGCATTGGTTTGTTGGTATTCCCAAACCGGGAACGCGCCGCGAATAGTGGTTTCAAAACCAACAGGTTTCAAAAACATATAGTCTTCAATATAATTCAAAAACGGATTGAGGTTCATTTTTACCTTTCGCCATTTCTTTTGTAATGAAGTACTGATTTTATTCGATTTTTCTTGCTTCAATCGCAAGTCGCCTAACTCTATCATGCCGCTGGAATGGTGTAAGCCATCACTGAAAAACTCTGAAGGATTCGGATTTCTTACAGCACGACTGAGGTTGAAATACCATTCGTAATCGTTACCGAATGAATATTGTGTTCCGATGCTGGCCGAAAAATTGTGAAAAGTAAAGGTTGGCTTGGTCAGCCATTGCGTACCAAAATCACCGGTGATGAAAGCATCGAACTCCGGACTGTACTCGCGTTCTTCCCAACGCGATTTTAAATAGTACTTGGTGGCTTCAATGGTGGAGAAATCATATCGGATACCCACTTCAATCGAAAAATCTTCCGTAAGATGATTGTCGGCTACGGCATAAACTCCAGCCTCAAATTTATCATAGGTTGGAATTAACGGACGAACCCCGGTATTCGGATTAGCGGTGTTGTTTTGGTACAAACCCATAATCCCCGATTTGAAGTCCCAAGCATTCACACTCAACTTATAATCGGCATTAACGGTATGCGTCAACAGGTTTAAGTCTAAAGCCGGCTTGTCGTTTGAAACCCCGGTGCGCAAATCAAACTCTTTGCGATTGTTGAATTGAAAAGCATATTGCAAAGCCAACGACTGACCGTCTTTGAAGTAATAATTGTAATTCAGTTTGGCCAAATGATGTTGTACTTTTTGCTTCGGATTTTTAATCGAATACGTAAAATCTTCGGTTACCGATGGAGTTTGATTATTAATCGAGTTGTACAAATCATTCACGTTTCCGATGTGGGAAGCACTCAAAATACCGATGGTGGCGCTATACAAACTGTAGTAAGCAGCAACGTCGAATTTTTTTCCGGTATATTTCAAATCACCTGAAAAATTGGCCTCCCGATTTCCGGTGTTAGACAACGTATAATCGGGTGCTTCCCTGTCGCCGTAATATTTGAAACTGCCTTGCGCATTCCAACTCCAATCGCAGAAATTTCCTTTGTGCAAACTGGATGAAATAGTACCACCCCGACCATTGGACTCCATAGTCATAATGGTTTTCCCGAAAAGCGTGTCTTTTTTGGTGCTGAAAGGTTCAATAATAACAATACCGCCAATGGCGTCACCTCCATATTGCAGCGCCGAAGCGCCTTTCAACACCGTAATCTTTCCGGCGGCATTGACGTCAAAGTTTGGCGCATGTTCCATTCCCCATTGTTGGTCTTCAAGCTTAACATTGTTGTTAAAAATGGCCACACGACTGCTGTGCAAACCATTAATGACCGGTTTTACAACGGTATTGCCGCTTTTTAAAACGGAAACTCCGGGAACTTCTTTGAGCAAATTTCCCAACGATTGACTGCTGAATTTTTCAATGGTTCTTTCTTTGATTTTTTGTTCGGAAACCGAATGATTGAAATAGTTGTTTTTGTGTTTGACTACAATTTCTTCCAATTGTTCATTTTTTTGTTTCATCTTAAAATCAATCTCCAAGTTGCCATTGACTAACAGAGTGGTATCAATAGGTTTGTAGCCAACATAAGTGATTAAAACCTTAGCCGGACCGTTAGGGATATTGCGAATAATATAAGAACCGTCTTTTTTGCTGTTGGTTGATTTAGACGCCATATGGATGTGGCTTTTCTCCAATGCCATATTGTTTTCATCAACTATTTTTCCGCTTATGGTGTTCTGACTGTAATGAATACCAAAACACAACAAGCAAAAAAACAAACTGAATTTTTGCATTTTGTTGTTTTCTAATTCGTTAACACTAGGTTTAGGTCAAGAAAAGGACAACGCCGGGCGGGCCGCGAAGTAAGAAAGAACTTCCTTTAAAAAAGGGAATGTTTTCGGAGTTGTTGCCAAAAACAGGTTGGGTAAAAAATAATTTAGGTACAAACGAAAGCGCTTCGCCTTCGGTTTTAATCGAATGACTGAAAGCAAACTCACAAGTAAAACATTTCTCCAAACCATCGTGACCATGATGGAGTTCTGTTTGGTGATCGTGATAAATGTGATGACAGTGTGTTTTCGAAAACTGTTTGGCTAAGTGATTGAAAGAGTGTGCCGCCTGAAACAATATTGCAAGCAATATCATCAGTCCCATGGCAGCATTAACCAATCGTAGTTTCCTTCTCATGCATACAAAAATAGGCTAAAACAACGTATAATGAACGCTATTTTAACAAACTTTAGGAATTGGATGTGTCTAAAAACCGCGAATTACACTAACCGGTACAAATTAATTTGAGGTGATTGGTGTAATTCGTGGCAATAAATATTGCAAAAGGTGTCTGTTAAACCAGTTTATGAGCGACTAAATATTCCGCAATTTGAATGGTATTTGTTGCAGCACCTTTTCTCAGGTTATCGGCTACAATCCACATGTTAACGGTGTTGGGCTGACTCTCGTCGCGACGAATTCGGCCTACAAACACCTCGTCTTTGCCTTCGGCATACAAAGGCATTGGGTAGGTGTACGTGTCGGTATTGTCTTGCACCACAACGCCATTGGTATGGTGTAGTATTTTGCGCAATTCGGCAATGTCAAAATCGTTGTTGAATTCGATATTTAC
Source organism: Flavobacterium sedimenticola (assembly GCF_030053345.1). Lineage (GTDB taxonomy): Bacteria > Bacteroidota > Bacteroidia > Flavobacteriales > Flavobacteriaceae > Flavobacterium > Flavobacterium sedimenticola. The sequence goes on along the minus strand of NZ_JASGBP010000001.1, from coordinate 158,731 downwards.
GGTTTCGCTGTGGCCGCCTACCACCGGAATACGCACCGCGGTTGCCGTAACGGCGATGCTGTTATCACCCATGATTTTTTTGGTTTCGCGCACCAATTTCATTTCTTCTTTGGTGTAATCGTTGTCTTCAAAAACATCGCATTGCGGAATGGCATTGCGGTGAATTTGGTATTTGTATGCCATTTCCCCCTGAACGCCGGCATATTCGTTTTCCAACTGCTGTACCGCTTTTACGCCGGTTCCGGTAATGGATTGATAGGTGGAAACCACCACGCGCTTGATGGTGTATTTTTTATGTAAAGGCGCCAAAACCATAACCATTTGAATAGTAGAACAGTTCGGGTTGGCAATGATTTTGTCGGCTGCCGTTAATTCGTGCGCGTTAATTTCGGGGACAATTAATTTTTTGGTCGGATCCATTCTCCAAGCCGAAGAGTTATCGATGACGGTGGTTCCGGCGGCAGCAAATTTCGGTGCCCAATCCAATGAGGTTTGTCCGCCTGCTGAGAACAAAGCAATATCGGCTTTCCTGTCAACAGCGGTTTGTAAACCCACCACTTGGTATTTTTTTCCTTTGAATTCGATTTCTTTACCAACGGATTTTTCGGAAGCAACCGGAATTAACTCGGTTACCGGAAAATTTCTTTCCGCCAAAACTTGAAGCATTACTTCGCCTACCATACCGGTAGCACCAACAACGGCAACTTTCATATGAATGTATTTATCGATTTATATTTTTTGAAGTACAAAAGTAGGGAGAAAAGTATTTTTACAGCTGTTTTTACCTAAAATTTAATAATTCATTTAGAGATAAAACAGGCAAGGCACCAAGCGTTTTGAATAGCCCCGATTGCAGCAAACTACCCCCGATACTTCGGGGTAGTGCGAAAAGCGGGACGAGGGGTTTAAGGGAAACTATTGTGGTGCTTCCCATAAAAAGAAAAACCGCCTCAATGACGAGGCGGATTAGTTAGAATATATACTGTAGCGGTACTACTTTTTGAGCAAATCTCGGATTTGGGTAAGCAATTCTTCTTGTGTAGGGCCAGCCGGTGCTGCCGGAGCCGCTTCTTCTTTTTTCTTCATGGAGTTGAGGGCTTTCACCATAATAAAAATGACGAAGGCGATAACCAGGAAACTAATAACTGCGGCCAAAAATTTACCGTAAAGAATGCCGTTTTCGGTTTTTAAGTCGGCCAAATTTTCGACTTGTGCCGCTTTTAAAGCCGGGTTCAACAAGGCCGGTGTAATTACGTCGGCGACTAAGGAATTGACGATGGCGCCGAATGCGGCTCCGATGATAACTCCAACCGCTAAATCCATGGCGTTGCCTTTAGCAATAAAATCTTTAAATTCTGAAACCATTCCCATAATTGTTTTGTTTTTTTTGGTTAAATAATACTACTAAAGTAGTTAAAAATTTAAAAAGTCCGCAAGATTTTTGATTATTCACGGAAAAATACTCTTTTTACGCGTTGCGAAATTCCGGTCAGAATTTCATACGGAATGGTATTCAAGGCCTTAGCCATGAGGTTTACCGAAGGATTTTCGCCGAAAATAATCACGGTTTGCCCTTCTTTACAGTCCATACCGGTCACATCTGCCATCAGCATGTCCATACAAACGCTGCCGACGATTTTGGCTTCTTTCCCGTTGATAACGACATAGCCTACACCGTTGCCCCAACTTCTGCGGATGCCGTCGGCATACCCAATGGGAATCGTGGCAATTTGGGAGGTCTTTTCAGCGAAAAAACGGCGGCCGTAACCCACGCTTTCTCCGGCGTCTATGGTTCTGATTTGCGAAATCACCGATTTCAAAGTGCCTACGGTTTCCAGCTGTTTTTGCTCCTCGGCATCGTTTGAAACGCCGTACAAGCCAATCCCTAATCGCACCATGTCGTATTGTGCTTCGGGATAATTGGAAATGCCGGAAGTATTTAACATATGGCGAATCGGTTTGATTTGCAATTCCGTTAGGAGTCGGCTCGACAGTTGTTCGAACAAAGCGATTTGCGATTTGGCAAAAGCGTCGTGTTGCAAATCATCGCTGGTAGCCATGTGCGATAAGATACTTTTGATGTGAACCGTTTCTTGGTTTTGAAGTATGGCAATCAGTTCGGGCAAGTTTTCTTCTTCAAACCCTAAGCGATGCATGCCGGTGTCGATTTTGATATGAATCGGGAAGTTTTTGAGTTTCTTTTGTTCGGCTAATTTTAAAAAGGCTTTCAAGCCTTTAATCGAATAAATTTCGGGCTCCAATTGATGTTGAATGATGGCCGAAAAACTAGTGGTTTCGGGATTCATTACCATAATCGGCAAGTGGATTCCGGCGGTTTTCAGCGCAATGCCTTCATCGGCAAAAGCCACGCCTAAATAGTCTACTTTGTGATGTTCGAGCAATTTGGCAATTTCAAAGCCGCCGTTTCCGTACCCGAAGGCTTTCACCATGACCATCAGTTTGGTTTTGGGCGCCAATTTCGATTTAAAAAAATTGAGGTTGTGACTCACGGCGTTGAGGTTGATTTCCAAAACGGTTTCGTGGGTTTTCTCCTCGAGCATTGATACAATTTCTTCGAAATGAAAATCGCGGGCGCCTTTGATGAGTATGGTTTCGTTTTCAAAAGTCAGTTGGTCAAAGGCTTTCGAAAACTCGGTTACATTTTTAAACGTAATGCCGTTGATGAATTTGTTTTTAAACTGAGAAATGGTCTCGCCGATACCGATAACGCGGTTGATTTTATTGGAAATAATCAATTGCGATACCTGAGAGTACAATTCTTCATTGTTTAATCCGCTCTGAAAAATGTCCGATAGGATAATGGTTTTCTTTTTGTGTTGCTTTTGGTTTTCCAAAAAGTCGAGCGCAATCTTCAAAGACTGGAAATCGGAGCTGTAACTGTCATCGATAAGCGTACAATTGTAGATGCCGTTTTTGACTTTCAAACGCATTTCTACGGGATACAACTGGGCTATTCGGGTTTGGATGACTTTTTGGCTATAGCCGAAATACAGCATCACCATGATACAATGGATGGCATTTTCTACCGAAGCCTGATCTTGAAACGGAATACCAACAACGAAAGTGTCTTCACGGTAGGTAAGCTGTAATTCGGTGACTTCGCCCGTGTTTTTTTTCGTGATATACACATCGGCACTTTTATCATCGGACGACCAGGTAAAGGTTTTTATTTTGGGATTGACAAAAGCACAAATCGTTTTGTTTTTGTTTAAAATCAGTACGTTAACCGAGGTGAACAGTTTGAGTTTTTCCTTGATTTTTTCGGCGACACTGGGAAACCCTTCGTCGTGTGCCGAACCGATATTGGATAGAATACCGATGGTTGGGCGGATGATTTTTTGGAGTTTTTCCATTTCATGCATCATCGAAATGCCGGCTTCAAAAATGCCTAAGTTGTGTTTTTCGTTGATGCCTAAAATAGAGAGCGGCACACCGACTTGCGAGTTGTAACTTTTGGGACTGCGGATAATGTTGTAATCCGGACTCAACAAAAAATTTAGCCATTCTTTGATGATGGTTTTGCCGTTACTGCCTGTAATACCCACAATCGGGAAGTCGAATAAGCTGCGGTAGTACGCCGCAAATTTCTGCAAAGCCTCGAGCGTATTTTCAACCACCAAAAAAGTAGCGTGCCCGGCAACAGCTTCCGGAATATGCGTTACCACAAAATGGCGAACGCCTTTGGTAATAAGCTCTTCGATGTATTGATGGCCGTCGTTATTGGGGCCGATAATCGCAAAAAACAAAGTGTTTTCTCCGTTTTGCAACGAGCGGCTGTCGATAGAAATGGAATCAATCACAGCCACATCATTTTGGCCGACGCAGTGGGCTTTAATGATGGGGATGATATTTCGTAGGGTGAGTGTCAAAGTATGGGGGTTTAATCTTCCGAGGATAAATGTTCAGGATCTTTTACTTCCATGTTTTCTCGCATGGCTTTAAAATAAGCCGCACGGCTCAGTGGTTCGTATTCTTCGGTTTCGCCTAACAGAACCAATTTATCACTGTCGGTTTTTCGAAAACTGTAATGGGCTAAATTTCCGGTTCGCGTACACACGGCATGGACTTTAGTCACGTACTCGGCGGTGGCCATCAGTGCCGGCATCGGGCCAAACGGATTGCCTTTAAAGTCCATATCCAAACCGGCTACAATAACGCGGATTCCGGTATTGGCCAAGTCGTTGCATACGGCAATAATCTCGTCATCAAAAAATTGCGCTTCATCAATCCCGACGACATCACAACCTTGCGCTAAAATGCGGATATTAGCCGCTGCCGGAACGGGAGTGGAACGGATTTCGTTTTTGTTGTGAGAAACCACCATTTCTTCGTCATACCGAACATCAATGGAAGGTTTGAAAATCTCCACTTTTTGTTTGGCAAATTGCGCCCTTTTTAATCGGCGAATGAGTTCTTCCGTTTTTCCCGAAAACATAGAGCCGCATATGACTTCGATCCACCCGAATTGTTCTTTATGATTTACTGTATTTTCGAGAAACATTTTGTATTTTTCTTGCGCTAAAAATGAATAGTTTTTATTACTTTGTAATGCCAACAAACCGACGTCATTTTTTTCTATTTTTACGTCGTTTCAAATGTAGAAAAATTTTGATTAAGGTAACTTCTTCCCAAGTTAAATAAATGAAGAAGTCACAAAAAATAACAAGCATATCAGCGATACCCGTAATTTCAACCACATGAAAAAAAGACTAGAAGCCGAGTTAATCAGCATTGCGCACCGAATTTTAAAACTCAAGAACAAATCGGAAGTAGACCAATTGTATAAAGAGACCCAAAAATTATACGAAACCCTAACCGTTTTGAAGTTTTATCAGGAAAACTACGAGTGGGTAAAGGAGGAGGTTGAAGCACAAGATTTGGAAGCCAAGTTAACTACAAGTATCGAGTCTGAACCCGAACCGGCTGTGGAGTCAGTAGTGCCCGCGCCCGAAGCAACGGTAGAAGAAACCGAAGCGGAAGAAGAACCGGTTGTGACGGCAGAAACCGAAACGGAAGAAGAAATTATTGAAACACTCGATAGGCCCGAAAACCCGACCGAAGAAGCGCGCATTGAAATCAAAAACGACCCGGAAGAAATTGCCGAGCAACCGGTAATTACGCCCATTTTTGAATTGACCCCCGAAGAAGAGGATGAAACCATAGCCGAAATCGAACCGGCAGAAGTAGCTTCCGAAGTGAAGCCCGAAACCAAACAAGTCGCTCTCGACGAACTGTTGGGCGCCGATTATGTTGATCCGGTTTTTGTAAAACCCAACGAAGTGTCTTCGTTTACTACCGAAACCAAAGAAGAAAGTAAACCGGCTACGGCTTTACACACCGGTTTTACTAAAACCCTCGAAATCGGACTCAACGATCGCATCGCTTTTGTCAACAATCTTTTTGGCGAAAGCAACGAAGATTTTAACCGTGTGATTTCGCAATTAAATACGTTCAACACCCTGGAAGAGGCCAAAACCTTTCTCAATGAAATGGTAATCCCCGACTACGATTACTGGGTTGGTAAAGAAGATTACATAGAGCGTTTTATGGCTATTTTAGAGAAAAAATTCGCTTAAATGGGCAAACTTTACCTTGTTCCCACGCCCATTGGTAATTTGGAAGACATGACATTCCGGGCGATTAATGTTTTAAAGGAAGTCGATTTAATCTTGGCCGAAGACACGCGTACCAGTGGCAAACTGTTGAAGCATTTCGACATAGCCACGCACATGCACAGCCACCACATGCACAACGAGCACAAAACCGTGGAGAATGTCATCAAACGCTTGCAAGCCGGAGAAAACATAGCCTTAATCAGCGACGCCGGAACACCGGCTATTTCCGACCCCGGATTTTTACTCACCCGCGCTTGTGTCGAACAACATATAGAAGTGGAATGCCTGCCCGGCGCCACGGCTTTTGTACCCGCTTTGGTTAACAGCGGTTTGCCCAACGACCGTTTTGTATTTGAAGGCTTTTTGCCCGAAAAGAAAGGCAGACAAACCCGTTTTTTGGTCTTAGCCGAAGAAACCCGAACCATGATTTTTTACGTTTCACCACACAAATTGGTCAAAACCTTGGCCGAATTTGTACAGTATTTTGGCGCCGACCGACCGGTATCGGTTTCCCGAGAATTGTCCAAACTCCATGAGGAAACTATTCGTGGCACCGCCGCTGAAGTGCTCCAACATTTTGACGCCAAACCACCGAAAGGAGAAATTGTAGCCGTGGTGGGTGGAAAAATTACTATAAAAGAAAAGAATAAAGAATAAAAGGGCGTGCCGTCGCTTCGCGCCGTCAGGCTCTCGGCGGCACACGGTGCCTGCCTCCATCCTTCACGCGGCATTCGTTATGATACCTCCAAATCCACAAACGAGAACGAATTCCCGCTGAACAAGCCTTTATCGGATAATTTCAAATCGGGAATTACCAATAGTGCCATAAAAGATAACGTCATAAAAGGCGCTTTTAAAGTGCTGCCCAAATCTTTCGCCATCGCATCAATTTCCTGATACCAACGCCCGGCTTCCCAACCGTTTTGGTCGCTCATAATACCCGCTACGGGCAAAGCCAACGATTTTTGTTCGGCACCGTTCACCGCACAAATACCGCCGGTGTTTTGGATAATTAAGTTTACGGCATTCAAAATGTCTTCATCCGAAGTACCTACTACAACGATGTTATGACAATCATGCGCCACCGAACTGGCAATCGCCCCTTTTTTCAATCCGAAGTTTTTGATAAAGGCCACGGCTACCGGCGCATTTTCATACCGGTTGACTACCGCCATTTTCAGGATGTCATTGTCCACATCGGAAACTAAATTACCGTCCTTAATTTTTGGGGTACCATGAAGTTCATTGGTAATCAACTGCCCTTCCAAAGCTTCTATAACGCGTATGGTTTTAGCATCACTTACCGCTTTGAAATCGGCTAACACTTTAGGCGCAGTAGTAAAGTTATTGGGTTTCTCGAAGTCAACGTGTTTAACAAAGGATTGACCGTTTTCGGCGACCAATTCGCCATCAATATAAGTTTGTAATACTTTAAAATGTGTCAAATCTTCCACCACGATAAAATCGGCAGCATCGTTGGGTTGCAATAAACCTACGGTCATGTTGTAATGCTTCACCGGATTGATACAGGCCATTTGCAAAACTTTAAAAACGTCATGACCTTTGGCCACGGCTCGGGCACACAATTGGTTGATATGGCCTACAATCAAATCGTCCGGATGTTTGTCATCGGAACAAAACATCATGTTTTCGTAGTGATTCGGCAGTAAGTCGATTAACGCTTCAAAATTTTTGGCGGCACTGCCTTCACGAACAATCACTTTCATTCCTAACGATAATTTTTCGGCCGCTTCGTCGTAGGTAAAGCACTCGTGATCGGTTGTGATTCCGGCCGAGATGTATTTTTGAACCGCTTCACCGCGCAACCCCGGTGCATGTCCGTCAACCGGTTTGTTGAAATGTTTCGCCCAAGCTATCTTTTTTAACACTTCTTCATCGTCAAACAACACCCCGGGATAGTTCATCATTTCGGCCAAATAATAAATGTCGGGATGCGCCATCAGTTCCTTAATTTGCCCCGAATCAATCACCGCACCGGCCGTTTCAAAAAAGGTGGCCGGAACACAAGATGGTGCGCCAAAATGAAATTTCAACGGGACTTTTTTGCCGTTTTCAATCATATAATACACACCGTCTTTCCCTAATACATTGGCAATTTCATGCGGATCGGATATCGTTCCGACGGTACCGTGTAGTACGGCAATTTTGGCAAATTCGGAAGGCACCAACATCGAACTCTCAATATGAATGTGCGCGTCGATAAAACCCGGAAGAATAAAGTTTTTGTTATCGTGTTGTTTTTCGATTATGGAAACAATTTTACCGTTAGCAACCGAAACTTCACCCGAGTAAATACGGTGGTTTTCGATATCGACTATTTGACCTTGAATTTGCATTTTTATAAAATTTGAATTTCAAAAATAACGAATAAATACACTAAAACTGCAATAAAGCTGCCGTTGCTTTTGCTATTTTTGTGGTTTACCTCTTAGCAATTCAAAAATAATCATGCGCTGGACACTCCAACCCAAACCATCTCCCGAAAAAGTCAACGCTCTGGCGGCCGAACTCAAAGTAGACGAGTTGATTGCGATGCTTTTGGTACAGCGAGGCATTGAAACATATGAAGACGCCCGACAGTTTTTCCGACCGAGTTTGGCGGATTTACACAATCCGTATCTGATGAAAGATATGGACAAAGCGGTAGCTCGAATTGAAACAGCTATTGCCAATGCCGAAAATATTTTGGTGTTTGGCGATTACGATGTCGACGGTACTACAGCGGTTTCTTTGGTATCGAGTTATTTGAAACGTTTTTATCCCAATGTAGCTACGTACATTCCGGATCGGTATGACGAAGGCTATGGGGTTTCGTATCAAGGCATTGATTTTGCCGATGACAATGGCTTTACCTTGATTATTGCCTTGGATTGCGGGATTAAATCCATCGATCATGTGGCGTATGCCAAAGCCAAAAACATCGATTTTATCATTTGTGATCACCATCGTCCGGGCGATACGTTGCCTGAAGCTGTGGCAGTACTTGATCCTAAAAGAGCCGATTGTGACTATCCGTATGACGAATTGTGTGGCTGCGGTGTTGGGTTTAAATTGATTCAGGCCTTGGCACAAAATCGAAACCAAACGGTTGAAGATTTAGTGCCCTATTTGGATTTAGTAGCTACGGCCATAGCGGCAGACATCGTTCCGATTACCGGTGAAAACAGGGTTTTGGCCAAGTTTGGTTTGGAAGTCATTAACAGTAACCCGCGACCGGGAATCAAAGCTTTGATTCAAAATATCAAAAAGAAAACGCTCTCCATAACCGATGTCGTTTTTATCATCGCGCCACGTATTAATGCCGCAGGCAGAATCAAACACGGTAACGAAGCGGTTGCCTTGCTGACAGAATACGATTTAGAACAAGCCGAATTTTTTGCTTCGGAAATTGAACAACACAACAGCGACCGTAAAGATTTAGACAAACAAATTACCACCGAAGCCTTGTCGCAAATCACCGAGAACAACGAAACTAAAAAATTTACCACTGTCGTTTACCAAGAAAATTGGCACAAAGGCGTTATCGGCATTGTAGCGTCGCGTTTGACGGAAACCTATTATCGCCCTACGATAGTATTTACCAAAAGCGGCGACAAGTTGGCCGCGTCGGCACGGTCGGTCAAAGATTTTGACATTTACAATGCTTTGGAAGCGTGTGCCGAACATTTGGAACAGTTTGGCGGACATAGGTATGCCGCCGGGATGACTTTGAAGGAAGAGAATTATGCAGCGTTTAAAGAAGCCTTTGAGAGAACGGTGGAAGAAACGATTCACCCCGATTTGCTAACTCCCGAAATTACAGTGGATGCCGAAATTAATTTGACCGATATCAACGAAAAGTTACTCCGAATTTTGAACCAATTTGAACCTTTCGGACCGCAAAATATGACACCGGTCTTTATGACCAAAGGCGTAAGAGATACGGGTTACGCCAAAGGTATCGGTGTCGATGAAGACCATTTGAAACTATATGTCAAGCAAAATAATTCTCCCGGATTTGGGGCAATTGGTTTTGGTTTAGGAAAGAAATTGGATTTGGTCAAAAACCAGCAGCCTTTTGACGCCGTGTATTGCATAGACGAAAACGAATTCAACGGGAAGGTTTCAGTCCAATTGCGGTTGAAGGATATAAGGTAATGTGTTTTTGTCATTTCGACGAAGGAGAAATCATATTATAGTATCAAATTGATTAGATAATTATGTTTTACTCTCAGCAAGGTTTTCACAGTTATTATGTATATATCATCACTAATAAACACCGTTCGACTTATTACATCGGAATGACAAATAACCTTAAAGTGAGATTAGAACAGCATAAAGAAAATATCATCGTCGGAAATAAAACATTTGCTTCAAAATACAATTTGGAATTTTTAGTGTATTATGAGAGATACACATGGGTACAAGAAGCAATAGCAAGAGAAAAAGAATTGAAAAAATGGAGGAGAGAGAAGAAGCTAAACTTGATTAAAGAATTTAATCCGGCTTTTGAATTCCTTAATCTTCACTTTGAGTAGTTTTTAATTGATATGTGATTTCTCTCTTCACTCAGCTCCGTTCGAAATGACAAGCAGACTTAGGAAAATTTCATCATCAATATTTCTTCAGCTCAAAAGTCTCACCGTCAAAAACACCATACGTAAAATAGCCAATCCAATCACCGAGGTTAATGTATTCCGCATTTTCGCCAACCGTAATCACCATCGGCAAATGGCGATGGCCAAAAACCAGATAGTTGTAGTGTTTGGTTTGCAGTTTTCGTTTGCAGTATTGTATCAACCACTCGTTTTCTTCGCCCAAAAATTTGACATCGGCATCGCCCGAAATGAGTTTGTTTTTCACTGATAAATATTGTGCCAATCGCATGCCGATATCCGGATGCAACCATCGGTACAGCCATTTGGAAAACGGATGGGTAAAGACTTTCTTCATACGCTTGTAACCCTTGTCGCCAGGCCCTTTACCGTCGCCGTGGCCTATTAAAAACGTCTTGCCGTTAAATTCGTACTCTTGATTGTCGTGATACACCGGGATGTTCAGTTCTTTTTCGAAATAATCATGCATCCACAAATCGTGGTTGCCTACAAAAAAGTAAATTGGAATCCCGCTATCGCGAATTTCAGCTAACTTGCCCAAAACACGCACAAAACCTTTGGGTACTACGGTTTTGTATTCGAACCAAAAATCGAACAAATCGCCTAATAAGAAAATGGCCTCAGCGTCTTGCTTTACTTCATCCAACCACGTCACAAATTTTTGCTCGCGAGGAAAACTGGCTTCCACAGTCGGAGCCCCAAAGTGTTGGTCGGAGGCAAAATAGATTTTTTTGTTGGGTGAGATGGTCATATCAATTGGATTGTAAAAGCACTTCGACAAGCTCAGTGTGACAAATTAGTTGTCTGAAGCATACCATTCGGCAAAGGAAGTTTCGGTTTCTTGGAGTTTTAAAGAATGTAAGGCGATATTTTTCGGTAAACGATTTTTTATTTTTTGGGCAAAATCGGTGACCATATTCTCGCTGGTTGGCTGGTAATCAACCAAAATCACATGATGACCGCGGTCTTTGAGTTCGTTGGCCAATTCTATGTGTGGCGTATTTTTATTAAAAACCGTCGCGTGATCGAAGACATCGACAATTTCTTCTTTCACAATCTTTTTCAAGTCTGAAAAGTCGATTACCATACCAAACTTCACATTAGAAGTATCGGTAATGGGTTGTCCGATTACCGTTACCGATAACTTATAGCTGTGTCCGTGCACATTTTTACATTTGCCGTCATAGCCGTAAAGCGCGTGACCGGTTTCGAAAGAGAATTGTTTGGTAATTCGGATGTTACTCATCGCATCAATATTTACGCTGCAAATTTAGTAAAATATAACTACAGCTCGTCTTGTCTTTTTTTGGCCTTGCGATACAGGAGCCAAGCCAAGCCTGCTAAAACGGCAAAGGGCAAAATGTAGCCAATCCAAACGCCGATTAAGTAACCGTTGTCGGGAGCGTTTTTAATTTTTTCATCAATATTGACTTGCTGTAGCAAAGAAATCAGTCGCATACGTTATTTTTTAAATTCCTGGAGTGCCTTTTTAGTAAAGTCGGATAGTACCAATTTTCCCGAAATAGCGGCTCGTTCGTATAAAAGGGTATCCCAATGTTCCGTACCTTCCCAAAATACTTTTTTCATTTCAGCCAAAGCTTCCGGATGGTAGCCGGCTAATTTTTGGGCCAAAGCCAAAGTGACGTCGTTCAATTCTCCGTAACTGTCGAAGACATCCGCATAAAGTCCGTTAGCAACAGCCCAATCGGCATTTTGCCAGGCATTGGGTTGTAAGGTTAAAAATGTCATGGCGGTTTTTCCGATTTTTCGGGAAACCGCGGGTTCAATCACAAACGGACCAATGCCAATGGCAATCTCCGATAATTTAACCGAAGCGTCTTGGTAGGCATAGGCAAAATCGCAAGCAGCGGCTAAGCCAACGCCGCCACCAACGGCTTTCCCTTGTATTTTTCCGATGATGATTTTAGAACAGGTGCGCATGGCATTGATGACATTCGCAAAACCGGAGAAGAATTTTTTACCCTCTTCAAGGTTCGTTATGGAAAGCAATTCGTCAAAAGAAGCGCCGGCGCAAAACGTTTTCCCTTCGCTTTGCAACACTATGACATTGACATGATTGTTGGTGCTGAGGGAATGGAGTTCTTGGGTGAGTTTTTCCAATAAGTCACTGGGAAATGAATTCCCGGCAGGGTGACTGAACGTAAGGAAGGCAATGCTGTTTTCGATATGCGTTTGGATAAATCCGTGGGTATTTTCGGCAGACATAAAAAGGAATATTTACGGTAAATTTACAACAAATCTCAAAAAAGATAGGTGTTGAGTTGTTTTTTATTGGGATAAAATTATATATTTGTGCTCTCAAATACGGGGATGTAGCTCAGTTGGCTAGCGTGTCCCGATGGTAATCGGGAAGGTCGTGTTTGAATTTAAATATTGGGGATGTAGCTCAGTTGGCTAGAGTGCTTGACTGGCAGTCAAGAGGTCGTGGGTTCGAGCCCCATCTTCTCCACAAAAAAGCCTGAATCATTGATTCAGGCTTTTTTTATTTCTCGTTTTTCAACTCTTCCGCCACTTTTTCCAACTCGGCGTACCAATCGGATCCGAATTTCCGAATCAAAGCTTCTTTGACAAATTTATATACCGGAACCTGCAGTTCTTTCCCCAAAGTACAAGCATCGTTGCAAATGTCCCAACGGTCGTAGTTCACTGCGGCAAATTCGCTGAAATCTTTGACACGAACCGGATACAAATGACACGAAACCGGCTTTTTCCAATCGATAATTCCTTGATTATAGGCTTGTTCAATCCCGCAAAGGGCTGTCTTTCCGTCAAAAATAACGTAAGCGCAATCTTTATTGTCAATGAGTGGTGTTTCCAAATCTTGGTCGGTGCCCACCACCCAAGTGCCCAATCTTTCTATGGCTTCTATTCCTTCTTGGCGCAAAAACGGTTTGACTTTCGGATAAATCTCTTCCAGAATTTTGGTTTCCGCTTCAGTCAAAGGCGCGCCCGCATCACCGTCTACGCAGCAAGCGCCGTGACAAGCCGAAAGGTTGCACACAAAATCTTTTTCAAGAATATCCTCAGATACAATGGTTTTTCCCAGTTGAAACATGACAATCATTTAACGGAAGCAAAAGTACAAATGAAATAGCCATACGCACTGTTTAAAACCGTAATTTTGCCAAAAATAATTGGGTATGAATTTAGATTTTAGAGAAATTGCAACGGCGACTATGGTCTTGTTTGCCGTGATTGATATCGTGGGAAGTATACCAGTCATTATTGATTTAAGAACCAGATTTGGTCATATTCAGTCGGAAAAAGCTTCTTTGGTTTCGGCCGGAATCATGATTGCGTTTCTTTTTGTGGGGGAAGAAATCCTCAAACTAATCGGTATTGACGTCAATTCGTTTGCTGTGGCGGGTTCTTTTGTATTGTTTTTTTTGGCTTTGGAGATGATACTCGGCATACGATTATACCGTGATGAAGAAGCCAACTCGGCCTCCATTGTTCCGATAGCATTTCCGCTTATTGCCGGAGCCGGAACCATGACGACGTTACTGTCATTGCGTGCCGAGTTCCAATCGATAAACATCATCATTGCCATTTTGTTGAATATTATTTTGGTGTATGTGGTGTTAAAATCCTCCTCAAAAATTGAAAAGATGTTAAGTAAAAACGGACTGAGCATCATCAGAAAAGTTTTCGGGGTAGTTTTGTTAGCGATTGCTGTTAAATTATTTGCGGCTAATGTTAAAGGGTTGTTTGTGTAACTTTAAAAATTAGTACTTTTGCTTCACAAATTACCGCTATGAAGATTTTTACCAACATACTTATCGTAATTGCCGTGGCCTTGATTATGGTCAACATTTACCTCATTGATTTTAATAAGCCTTTCGAGGGAGACAGTATTGTGGCGCTGATAGGCATTGCCGCTTCTTTTTGTGCTGTTTTGATTCTGCTGATTTTCAGAATGTCCAAGAAAATAGAAGATAAGCTAAAAAACTAAGCCATGTTTGATGTCTTGATTGTCGGTGGTGGTGTTTCGGGTATGTCTTGCGCTTTATTGTTGGGCTCAGCCCAAAACAAACCATTTGCCGCCGATAAGAAAATCGGCATCGTAACCCATCAAAAAGCATCGTCTTTACAAGAGGCGCTTTTCAATAATGCTTACGGCATCCCGGCCGGAACACTGGGATCCGATTTGTTAGCAGAAAGCATTAATCACTTACAACAACAGTATCCTCACATTACCCAAATTCCGGGTGAAAAAGTTATGAAAATTGAAGGCGAAGCCGGAAATTTTTCGGTTATAACCAACAAGAATGAGTATACCGCCAAAATTGTGGTCATCAGCATCGGTGCCGGAAATCCGTTCACGATTGAAGGTTTGGAAGCCTTTGTGATGCCACATCAAAAAGTGATACCGGAAAAGAATCGAATCCAACTCAGAAATACCGATCACAAAGTGACCGAAGGCATTTATGTCACCGGAACCTTAGCCGGTTGGCGCAGCCAATTAACTATTGCGGCCGGGAGCGGCGCTGCCGTGGCTACTGATATTTTGACGTTGTGGAATAACGGCGTTCATGTACAAGTACACGACAGTATTCGCAAATAATTTTACTTTACAATCGCCTTAATCATCGGGTCGTCTTTCAATAAAATTTGATAGTATTGGTTTTCACCAAAAAGCTGTCGGGCCATTTCCGCCGTGATGTGTTTTTTGACTAGAGGTAAATTGTTTTGCATCGATAGGTCTAAACCGGCTTCTTTGAGATAGGCTTCAAATTGATTGACATAACGGTTATCTCGTTGCAGGCTGGTTATTAAAGATTGTAGTTTCATTCCCTTAAACGCATTACGATTTTGGTCGAGTTGCTCAAAAACAAAATGACTTACGACGCCCGAGTTTAAAATGTAAGCCAGGTTTTCTTCTCCTTTTTTAACTTCCAGCGGCACAAAAATATCGGGGACAATACCACCGCCGCCATAAACGATGCGACCTTTTTTGGTTTTGAACTTTAAGGAATCAGCCACTTTTATTTTGTCTTTGGCATACAATTCGCCGCTCTCAAAACGTTTTTCAAAATCGTGCACGTAGGCTTCGCTTTCGCCTTTTACATACGGTTTTTGAATCGATCGACCGCTTGGCGTGTAGTAACGAGACGTGGTTAAGCGCACGGCCGAACCGTCGTCAAAATCCATTTCGCGCTGCACCAACCCTTTTCCGAAAGAGCGACGACCTACTATCGTGCCACGGTCGTTGTCCTGAATGGCGCCGGCTACAATTTCGCTGGCAGAGGCCGAATTCTCATCAATTAAAACAAACACTCTTCCGGTTTCAAAAATGCCTTCTTCAGTAGCAAAGGTTTTGGTAATGGTTCCTTTTTTATTTTTAGTGAATACAATGAGTTCTTGGTCTTTCAATAATTCGTCGGCAATTTCAACCGCTTTTTCCAAATAACCGCCGCCGTTGTCGCGCAAATCGATAATCAAGGTCGTTATACCTTGTTTTTTGAGTGTTTCCAAACCGGTGCGGAATTCGTCGTAGGTGTTTTCGGCAAAGCGATTGATTTTGATGTAGCCGGTCGTTTTGTTTAACGGCAATGCTACATCCACACTTTTAATCGGTACTACATCGCGAACCACGGTGAGGCGTAACGTTTTTCGGGTACTTTTTCGGTATACGGTGAGTAGCACCTTCGAGCCTTCTTCACCTTTTAATTTGTTGTACAAACTGTCGGTTGGTAATTTACGTCCGAAGAGTTTGGCTTTATCGGCATATAAAATACGGTCGCCTGCCTTGATGCCGGCTTTTTCGGCCGGTCCGTTTTCCAGAGGTTTGACTACCGTAACGGTATCGTTGTACATGTAGAAGTTAACCCCAATGCCTACAAAATCGCCTTTCATGAGTTCGGCTTCTGAGGATTGTTCGCTGGGCGGAATGTATACCGAATGCGGATCGAGATTGGCTAAAATGCTGTTCACTGTTAAATCGACAATAGAGTCCGAATTGACATCGTCTACGTATTCGTTGTCGATGAAATCGATGAGCCGTTCAATTTTGGCCTTGCTCGCATTTTTTTTGGATAAGGTTCGCTTCGGAAAATTGAGCATACCGCCGATCACGACTCCGAAGGCAACGCAGGAGAAGAGTAACAGGGGTAAGTATTTTTCTTTCGATTTCATAGTCGCAACAGGCTGAGTATTCGTATGAAAAGGTTACAGTTCTAAATCTTCAATACGGCTGACTTCGATTCCGGCTTTTCGCAGGAAATCCAAGCCCGATTCGTCGCGGTAACCGTGGTGATACACCACGCGTTTGATGCCCGATTGGTGAATGAGTTTGCTGCATTCTTTGCAAGGCGATAAGGTAATGTATAGCGTGGCATTTTCGCAGCTTTGGGTAGAGCGCGCTACTTTGGAAATCGCGTTGGCTTCAGCGTGCAGTACGTACCATTTGGTTAATCCTTCATCGTCTTCACAGCAGTTTTCAAAGCCCGAAGGCGTGCCGTTATAGCCATCGGAGATAATCATGCGGTCGCGAACGATAATGGCGCCGACTTGCTTGCGTTTGCAATACGACAGTTTACTCCATTCGGAGGCGATGCGTAGGTACGCGACATCATATTTTTGTTGTTTTTTTTCTTTCATACCCAAAAGTCAAATGGTTTCCCTTGTAGCCCCGATAGCCGTGGAAATCCTTTTTTAAAGGGGAGTCCTTTAAAAAAGATTGGAACAGATAGCGGGAATAGGGATAGCAAATATACCCAAACCTTTAGCTTCCAAACAATTTATTTAACCCAAATTTCACTTTGCAAAATTAGGGGAACCACCACGCCGACGATAAAGGCCGAAATGATCAGCACCCAGTCGCGTTGGGAAAATTTAAGCAAGGTTTGAACCACATAGGCCAAGAGTAAAGCGGCGAGAACGACGATGATTTGCGCGGCTTCGATACCGAGCGCAAATTCGATAAGCGGCCATAACTTATCGGTAGGTTTGCCGGGCAGCAATACATTGAAGTAATTGGAAAAGCCCAAACCGTGAATGACACCGAAAAAGACTGTAACGATACCGGTAAAAGAAAGGCTGTCTTTTTTGGCCGATTTCCCCGATATGACGATGTTGTACAAGGCGGTGATGAGAATGGTAATAGGAATGAGAAATTCGACCCAGGTCGGCTGCACTTTTACAATATTGAATACCGATAAAAACAAGGCGAGTGTATGGCCGAGTGTGAAAAGCGAAACCAGAATCAGCAGGCGTTTCCAGGATTTAAACTCGTACGGAACGGTAAGCGCCAGCAGGAATAAAACGTGGTCGTAGGCGTTGATGTTAAGCACATGTTTTAATCCGATATTGAAGTATATCCAGAAGTCAGACATTGTAGTTAAGTTGTTTTGGTACGTAAACTTACAATTATTTTTGAATGCCTTTCCAAAATAAAACCCAAAATCGACGAAAAACATTTGAAAATTGATTTCTTACAAACGGAAATAGGCGTATATTTGCATCATAAAAACCGATACTATTATGTCTATTTCAGATTTATTTGATAGCGAATTTAAAGCCAGAAATAAAGGTCATTTTTCGGCTATTGTACGTGTGGCCACCGCCGACGGCGATATGAGCAAAGAGGAAAAAGAATTTTTGGATAAGTTGGCCGTTCGTTTGGAGATTTCACCGGCAGAATACGAAGAGATTTTAGAAAATCCTTTAAAATATCCTATTAATCCGCCTTATTTACACGTACAGCGTTTGGAGCGTTTGTATGATTTGTCGCGCATGGTGTATGCCGATCATGTATTAGGGCCAAAACAAAAAGAAATCCTGACAAAGTTTGCCTTAGCTTTAGGATTTACACCGGGTAATGTACCTTATATCGTTGACAAAGCGTTGTCGTTGTTGGTGATGAACGTCGATTCGGATACGTTTGTCTACGAGATGACACATATGAATAAATAAAACGAAAATGGCATTCGCCATAAGTTCACTTCAATATAAAAAGGCAGGAAAAATTTATTTTCCTGCCTTTTTTGTTTTTCTGAATGTCTCGTGTCTTTTCCGGTGGTTTTAGACGTACTTCGCCATAAACGCTTCCGCTTTTTGCACCATATTGTAACTCCCGCAGAAAAACGGTACGCGTTGGTGTAAGGCCGTCGGTTGGATTTCCATAATGCGGCCAAAACCGTCAGAGGCTTTTCCGCCGGCTTGCTCAGCAATAAACGCCATAGGGTTGCACTCGTACAACAAACGCAATTTTCCGTTGGGCGATTTGGAGCTTGTTGGGTAAATATAAATACCGCCTTTAATCATGTTGCGGTGAATATCAGACACCAAACTGCCAATGTAGCGAGACGTGTACGGGCGATCGCCTTCTTCGAGCTGACAATATTTGATATAGTCTTTTACACCTTGCGGGAAGTGTACATAATTGCCTTCGTTGATAGAGTAAATGGTGCCGTCTTTGGCAAATTGCATGTTGGGATGTGATAAATAAAACGTACCGATGGCGGGGTTTAACGTAAACCCGTTAACGCCGTGACCGGTGGTGTATACCAACATGGTTGAGGTGCCGTAAATAACGTAACCGGCGGCCACTTGTTGGGTTCCGGGTTGCAGAAAATCTTCGATACTAACCGGAGTGCCAATAGGTGTAACCCTGCGGTAAACCGAAAAAATGGTGCCTACCGAAACGTTTACATCGATATTGGATGAACCGTCGAGCGGATCCATAAGAACAACATATTTATTGCTGTGACTTTTATCGGAACCCGCTACGGTAATAAAATCGTCGTTTTCTTCCGAGGCAATGCCGCATACAATCTCGCGGTTGATTAAGGTTTGAATGAAAATCTCATTGGCGTATACATCCAGTTTTTGCTGGTCTTCACCCTGAATGTTTTGGTCACCTGCAGCGCCGACGATATCGACCAAACCGGCTTTGTTTACTTTGTAATTGACCACTTTGGCGGCCAATCGGATGGAGTTGATAATGCGGGATAATTCCCCCGAAGAATATTTAAATTCTTCCTGTTTTTCGATGATAAACTCACCTAACGTTTTGTTGCGTTCTTCCATTACGAAATCGTTGTAGTTGTGGGTGCAAATATCGATAAAAATGGGAAAGAAAAAATGTATTTCACCAAGAAATTATTAATCGTATTTTTGTTGGCGCAAGACCTTAAGGTCGGAGGATTACAAACCAAAAAAAGGATACCGAATGAACATCCGTAAGGGAGAAAAAAAAGACATGAAAGCCGTATGGGAACTCATTCGTGAGTTGGCTGTTTTTGAAAAAGAACCCGATGCCGTGGTGGTTACCGTGGCCGATTTGGAGCGCGATGGTTTTGGCGACCATCCGCTGTTTCACACTTTTGTAGCCGAAGCGGATAACCAAATTGTAGGTATGGCGTTGTACTATTACCGGTACTCAACCTGGAAAGGCAAAACGATTCATTTGGAGGATTTAATTGTAACCGAAAAAATGCGCGGCACCGGTTTGGGATTGGCATTATACACCAAAATTATCGAGCAAGGCCAAAAAGACGGTGTGCGCCGCATCGAATGGAATGTCCTCGATTGGAACAAACCCGCCGTGGATTTTTACCTGAAATCGGGCGCCAAAGTGTTAGACGATTGGCGCGTAGTGCAAATGAATGAACAAGGAATAAAAGAATTTTTAAGTAAATTATAATGAGAATTTTCAAATTTGGTGGCGCCTCGGTTAAAGATGCCGACGGTATTAAAAACGTATTCAGTGTGTTGGAAAAAGTGGGTCACGAAGACACGCTTTTGGTGATTTCCGCGATGGGAAAAACCACAAATGCCTTAGAAGTAGTGATTAAAAATTATTTCGAGAAATCGAATGAGTTGCATTCTTCGTTACAGGAAGTAAAGAAATACCACTACCAAATTTTGATGGATTTGTTTGAAGATGAAGAGCACGATGTGTACTTTGCCGTGAACAGTCATTTTGCCGATTTGGAATATTTTATCCGAAGCAACAAATCGCCCAATTATAATTTTGTGTACGACCAAGTGGTGAGTTACGGAGAAATTTTGTCTACGACCATCGTGAGTTATTATTTTGCTGAAGCCGGTTTGAAAAACAACTGGATTGACGTGCGCAATTTTATCAAAACCGATAATACGTATCGCGATGCCAATGTCGATTGGGAAAAAACGCAACAGCTTATCAGCAAAGGAATCAAAAAGAAATCGCTCAACATTACCCAAGGGTTTTTAGGTTCGGATGAAAACAATTTCACAACCACTTTGGGTCGTGAAGGGTCCGATTACACCGCGGCTATTTTTGCCTATTGCCTAAGTGCCGAAAGTGTGACCATTTGGAAGGATGTTCCGGGAGTATTGAATGCCGACCCGCGGTATTTTGATAACGCGGTTTTGTTGAATCAAATTTCCTATCGCGAAGCTATTGAGTTGGCGTTTTACGGGGCTTCGGTTATTCACCCGAAAACCTTACAGCCGTTGCAAAAAAAGGAGATTCCGTTGTTTGTAAAATCGTTTGTCAATCCGCTGTTGCCGGGTACGAGTGTGTCGAAAGGCAAGGATTTAGAGCCGCAAAGTCCGTGTTTTATCGTGAAGAAAAATCAGTTATTGATTTCCCTTTCTTCTATTGATTTTTCATTTATCATGGAAGAAAACATCAGCGAGATTTTTGCCTTGCTGCATCAATACAAAATCAAAGTCAGCCTTATCCAAAATTCCGCTATTAGTTTTTCGGTGTGTGTTGAAGATAAATTTGGAAATTTTAACGAATTGAAATCGATTTTGGCCAAAAAGTTCAAAGTCGCTTACAACGAAAATGTATCGCTTTACACCATCCGTCATTTCACCAAAGAAGCAGCCGAAATGGTAGAAAAAGACAAAACCGTACTGCTGAAACAAATTTCCAGAGAAACCATGCAAGTGGTTACCAAAGAGTAAATAACAGCCACGAATACAGCCTATTTTTCAGAGAACTATAAAAAATTGGGGTATTCGTGGCTATCTTTATACACAAAAAACGTTTCTTGCGTTTCTATAGTGTATGTTAAAAAAAGGGTTGTTGTTCATGTTGTTATTCGGGATTTCCGAGCTTTCGGCTCAGGATATTAAGTCGTTGTACCGTTCCCAAAAAGCAGCCGTTTCCACCGATACCATAGCCGTTGAGAAAACGAGCATCAATCCGAGTTACTTCAAACTCGAACAAGGCGACGGTACGGAAATAGATACGTCGTATTACAAAGTCGATTTTAAAACCGGGAAATTTATCTTTAAAAAGCCTTTGGCTACACAAGACAGCATCACGGTGCATTACCTCAAATACCCTGAGGTGCTGACCAAAACCTACAGCATTTACGATGACAGTAAAGTGGTTTCCAACGAAGCGGGAACCTTGGTCCAGGTGGCTCGTCCCGTTAAAAAATTTGTGCCTTTTGACGGTTTGAATACCTCCGGAAGTATTACGCGCGGTGTGACGTTAGGCAACAACCAAAATGCGTCGGTAACTTCCAATCTCGATTTGCAAATCACCGGTAAAATCTCCGATAAAGTATCGCTCAGGGCTTCGATACAAGACTCCAATATTCCGTTACAAGACAATGGGTATTCGCAAAAACTGGATGAGTTTGACCAAATTTTTATCGAGTTGTTTACCGACCAGTGGAGCATTCGCGCCGGGGATTTATTTCTCGAAAACCGGCAATCCAAGTTTTTAAATTTCAACAAAAAGGTTCAAGGGTTGTCTACACGGTTTACTTTTGGCAAGGAGGCACACAAAACCGAAGTTTTTGCCGCCGCTGCTTTGGTCCGCGGACAATACGCCAAAAGTAATTTTACAGGTCAGGAAGGCAATCAGGGGCCGTATAAACTGCGCGGCAACAACGGGGAGTTGTATGTTTTGGTGATTTCGGGGTCGGAGCGGGTGTATGTCAACGGAATACTCAAGAAGCGCGGCGAGAACAACGATTACATCATCGACTACAATGCCGGAGAAATTACGTTTACCTCTTTGTTTCCGATTACGTCTGAAATGCGTATTGTCATCGAATACCAATATTCGGATCGCAATTATACTCGATTTGTCACCTATGGCGGTGCTCAGCATACAGCCAAGCAATGGCGTTTGGGTGGTTATTTGTATTCGGAGAATGATGTAAAAAATCAACCGTTACAACAAAATCTCTCCACCGAGCAAGTCGCCGTTTTAGCCAATGCCGGCGACAATGTGAATTTGATGAATGCGCCTTCGGCCTACTTAGACAGCTATTCGGAGAACAAAATTTTGTACAAGAAAGTGGTTGTGAATGGTGTGGACATTTTTGAATATTCGAACAATCCCGATGACGAATTGTACAGTGTGAAGTTTACGTTGGTGGGCAATAACCTGGGAAATTACATTTTGACGAACACCGGAGCCATCGGTAAAATTTACGAATATGTGGCGCCGCTTGCCGGCGTGCCACAAGGCAATTACGAACCGATTACCCGATTGATAGCGCCCACAAAAATTCAGATTGCCACGGTTTTAGGAGCTTACCAACCGAACGAAAAAACGGCTGTCGATTTTGAATTGGGCGTGAGTAATAACGATCAAAATTTGTTTTCTTCTTTAGACGACGGCGACAATAAAGGCTTGGCCGGGAAACTTCAATTCAAGCAGCGATTGTTGAGTAAGAAATGGCAAGTGGACGCTTTTGGGAATTATCAGTTTGTGCAAGAAAATTTCAGAACCATTGAGCGTTTGTTCAACATCGAATTCAACCGCGATTGGAACTTAACTACGTTCTCCGGCAATCAAAGTTTGTTGGTTAACGGATTGGATTTTGTGTTGCCTCAAAAAGGAAAACTCACCTATCAATTTGAAAAGTTGGATTTTTCCAAAAGTTTCTCCGGAAACCGCCACACGGTAAACGGACTCTTCACACTCAAGCAATGGAACCTGCAACAGCAGGCCAGTTTGTTGCGCAGCGACGGCAATTACGCGACCTCTACATTCATCAGAAACCAATCGCAGGCGCGTTATCATTTTAAAAAGAATTGGATTGGCGGGAGTTTGCATTTGGAAGACAATAAAGAGCGATTGGCAGCCACGAATCAGTTGTCGGCTTTGAGTCAGCGGTTTACCGAATACGGCGTTTTTGTGGGTCGGGGCGACAGCACCAAAGTGTTTGTCGAATTGGGGTATTTGCAACGCGTGAACGACAGTTTACAAAATAACATACTGCAAAGGGTCAACACTTCGCAATCGTATTATGTGAAATCCAAATTGATACAAACCGATAAATCGAGTTTATCGTTGTTTGTGAATTACCGCAATTTGAAGTTTACCGACCCCGAGCGCGGCAATGAACCGTCATTGAATTCCCGTTTGTTGTACAATGACCGGTATTTTAACCAATTGATGCAAGTTACCACCGCCTATGAGACCACTTCGGGGACTATTGCACAACAGGAGTTTACCTATCTCGAAGTCGAACCCGGCCAAGGGGTTTATGCCTGGATAGATTACAATAATAACGGCATACAGGAGTTGCAGGAGTTTGAAGTGGCGCCGTTTCCCGATCAAGCTAAGTATGTGAGAGTCTTTTTACCGAATCAGATTTTTGTCAAAACGCACCAAAACCGATTTTCACAATCCCTAACGTTGAACCCTATCAATTGGCAAAATGCCCAAGGGTTTAAAAAGGTATTGTCGTATTTTTACAATGTATCTTCTTATTTGGTGGAACGAAAGATAGCGCGAAGCGGCGATAATTTCGACTTGAATCCGTTTGCTTCTTCGGAGGCTAATTTATTAGGCTTAAACATCAGTATTCGCAATAGTTTGTTTTACAATCGCGGGAAGCAAAGGCATTCGGTGACCTATAATTTTACCCAAAACCGATTGAAAAGCTTACTTTCGGTTGGAGCTCAGGAAAGCGAAAATGTGTCTCATCAATTGCAATATGCGCATTTGGTTCAAAAAACGTGGTTGTTTACGCTGAGCAGCAAAACGACCTTGAGTTCTTTGTATTCTGAAAACTATGCCGGTAAAAATTTTGAAATACAAGCGTATCAATGCAACCCGAAAATCTCCTATTTATTTAATAAGAATGCCAGTTGGGATATTTTTTACGAATGGCAAAACAAGGAAAACCAAATGGGTACGGCCGAGAAACTAACCCAACATCGTTTCGGAACGTCATTCTCCTATGCCGGCGAGAAAAAAATTACGGCTAACGGTGAGTTTTCGCTATATGATAATAAGTTTACCGGAAATGCGTTGCTTCCGGCGGCTTTCCAAATGCTTGAAGGGTTGCAACCCGGAAAAAACCTTACCTGGCGTTTGTTGTTGCAAAAAAACCTGACACAATATTTAGACATCAACATCAATTATCAGGGTAGAAAATCAGAGACCAGTCAAACCATTCATACCGGAAATGTACAATTAAGAGCTTATTTTTAACATATTGTAAGGCGTTGCATTTATTTTTTTAGTAACTTTAGTCACGTAATCTTAATTTGACCACCATGAAAAAATTATTTTTAATGTGTTTTCTTTTTGCCTTTGTTCTAAACGGCACGGCACAAGAAAAATTGACAGACCAAATGAAGAAAGCCAAGGCCTCCTCTGAAAAAACACTTCAAGAAAAAGAAGCCAAAGCCAAAGCCGAAAAGAGCAAAGTGCCTTTGAAAAAAGACGGCACGCCTGATAAGCGTTACAAAACGGAGACCAAAGCCCCTTTAAAAAAAGACGGTACTCCGGACAAACGTTTTAAAGAAAATAAAGCTTCAGCTACCGGACAAGCTCGTTCAGCGGAAGGGAAAGCCAAAGCCGCAGCCAACAAAGCCGAAGCCAAAGCCAAGAAAGAAGTAAAAGAAAGGGTCACTAACGAGAAAGCACCTAAGAATAATAAAGATAAGGTAACCGGAACCTATAAAGGTAAAAAAGTGTATACGGGGCCAAGAGGAGGACGTTATTACATCAACTCTAATGGTAATAAAACCTATATTTCGGATGACAAATAAGAAATAAACGTACACTTTTCAAAGAGCGGTTTTTTCAAGGGGAAAACCGCTCTTTTTTTTGGGCGTAAAAGGCCGTTTTCAGAAGACTTTAAAATGTTAAAATTTCACCATCAGTAAATTCTTAACTTCCTTTATTTTAGGGCTTTTTTTGATTTTTATCATTTTTAAATAATTAAAAATCAAAACATTGTGAAAATTGTAAAAAAGAGAACCAAGCTGTTTTTTTGTTAAAAACTAGAGCCGATTGTGAATAAATTTGATTTTCATTTTCCGTTTGGTTTGATAACCTTTGTAACATGTACGCCATAAAAAAAGAGCCTACAGACTCAGAAAGTCCTTGGCTCAAATTTTGGAGACTCACCGCACCTTTAATAAGTTTGACCCGCTTAATAGTTGATGTGGTGAAATTATTTATCGAAAGATAGAATAATTAAAAGGAACCGATGTAATTATATATTATGTCGGTTTTCTTTTTTCAAAATTATGATTTTAAACAATATTTTAGGATTGTTTTTTTAAAAATTATCAACACTATTTAGATAGTATTTTTTGTTGACCAAAAAATGATTTTTTTTTATCCTAAGAATGGTGTTTTAAGAAGACTTTAAAATGTTAAAATTTCACCATCAGTAAATTCTTAACTTCCTTTATTTTAGGGCTTTTTTTGATTTTTATTATTTTTAAACTACTGAAAATCAATATATTGCCAATATCGTAAAAAAGACAGCAAAGTGGCTTTTTTGTTAAAAACTAGAGCCGATTGTGAATAAGTTTGACTTTCATTTTCCGTTTGGTTTGACAATCTTTGTAACAGACAGATTTCAGGAAAAATTAGCCCTAATAATCAAAATTTAAATTTCAAATGGCCACTATCGAACCAATTTTACAAGAAAACAAAAACCGTTTCGTGATTTTCCCAATCAAACATCATGACATTTGGGATTGGTATAAAAAAATGGAAGCCAGTTTTTGGACGGCCGAAGAAATCGATTTACACCAGGATTTATCGGATTGGAACAACAAGTTGAACGAAGATGAAAAATATTTTATCAAACATATTTTGGCATTCTTCGCAGCTTCCGACGGGATTGTAAACGAAAACTTAGCCGAAAACTTTGTCAACGAAGTGCAATATCCGGAAGCCAAATTTTTCTATGGGTTTCAAATTATGATGGAAAACATTCACAGTGAGACGTATTCGTTGTTGATTGATACCTATGTAAAAGACGAAGCCGAAAAGAACGAGTTGTTCCATGCCATTGAAGTGTTTCCGGCCATTATGAAAAAAGCACAATGGGCGTTGCGTTGGATCAAATCGGATTCGTTTGCCGAGCGTTTGATTGCATTTGCCGCGGTAGAAGGCATCTTCTTCTCGGGGGCATTTTGTTCGATTTATTGGTTAAAAAAACGCGGATTGATGCCGGGGTTAACCTTCTCAAACGAGTTAATTTCGCGTGACGAAGGCGTACACTGCGATTTTGCCGTGCATTTACACAACCACCATTTGGTACACAAAGTATCGAAAGCGAGAATTACGGAAATCATTACCGATGCGTTGACTATCGAGCGCGAGTTTATCACCGAGTCGTTGCCGGTAAGTTTGATTGGAATGAACGCCACCTTGATGACACAATATTTAGAGTTTGTGGCCGACCGTTTGTTGGTGGAATTAGGCTGTAAAAAAGTGTACAACTCAACCAATCCTTTCGATTTCATGGACATGATTTCACTGCAAGGGAAAACCAATTTCTTCGAAAAACGCGTGGCCGAATACCAAAAGGCCGGCGTGATGTCGAAAGATACCGAAGATCAAAAAATCAGTTTCGACGCTGATTTCTAAACAATAATTCACGTTCTGAATTACACAGTAGCCTAGCCCGGATGGCAGCGGCATCCTTTTTACGTCAGTTCGAGTTTTGCGAAGCAAAGTATCGAGAACACTTGAAAAGATTCAGCGAACAGCCGGTAAGCTTCTTATAATAACCGCGGAAAAACAGCCGCACGTTAAGGGATTAACAAAAAAAACAAGTAACTCGAAGCAGTGAAGGGATTTGCTGTTTCACAAAACCTAACAAGTATGTACGTAGTAAAAAGAGACGGTCATAAGGAACCGGTAATGTTTGACAAAATCACGGATAGAATTAAAAAACTATGCTATGGTTTGAATGAATTGGTAGACGCTGTAAAAGTGGCGATGAAAGTTATTGAAGGTTTATATGACGGAGTAACCACTTCGGAACTCGATAATTTGGCCGCCGAAACGGCCGCCGCCATGACGGTAACACACCCCGATTACGCGCAATTGGCCGCCCGTATTGCTAT
The DNA here is from genome assembly GCF_030053345.1 of Flavobacterium sedimenticola. Taxonomy (GTDB): domain Bacteria; phylum Bacteroidota; class Bacteroidia; order Flavobacteriales; family Flavobacteriaceae; genus Flavobacterium; species Flavobacterium sedimenticola. Next base: position 131,172 of record NZ_JASGBP010000001.1, on the reverse strand, counting down.
TTCCAACTTGCATAAAAACACCAACAAATCCTTCTCGGAAACCATGAGTGAAATGTACCACTATGTGAATCCGAGAACCAATCAGGCAGCGCCGCTGCTTTCGGATGAGGTGTATGAGGTCATCCAAAAAAATGCCGAGTTCTTAAACTCACACATCATATACAACCGCGACTTTAACTACGACTATTTCGGGTTCAAAACCTTAGAGCGTTCGTATTTATTAAAAATCAACGGTAAAATTGTAGAGCGTCCGCAACACATGTTAATGCGCGTGTCCGTAGGTATTCACTTAGACGATTTGGATGCGGTGATTGAAACCTACGACTTAATGTCGAAGAAGTTCTTTACGCACGCCACGCCAACGCTTTTCAACGCCGGGACACCAAAACCGCAAATGTCCTCATGTTTCTTGTTGACCATGAAAGACGACAGCATCGACGGGATTTACGATACGTTAAAAAACACCGCTAAGATTTCACAATCGGCCGGCGGTATCGGATTATCTATCCACAATGTACGCGCCACGGGTTCGTACATTCGCGGCACCAACGGAACGTCTAACGGCATTGTACCGATGTTGCGTGTATTTAACGACACGGCACGTTACGTAGACCAAGGCGGCGGGAAACGCAAAGGAAGTTTTGCCATTTATATTGAGCCATGGCATGCCGACATCATGGATTTCCTCGACTTGAAAAAGAACCACGGAAAAGAAGAAATGCGAGCCCGCGATTTGTTCTACGCCATGTGGATGTGTGACTTGTTTATGAAGCGCGTGGAAGAAGACGGCAACTGGACGTTAATGTGTCCGAATGAGTGTCCGGGCTTATACGATGTATACGGCGACGAATTCGATGCCTTGTATACGTCTTACGAAGCACAAGGACGTGGTCGCAAAACCATCAAAGCGCGCGAATTGTGGGAGAAAATCCTCGAGTCACAAATCGAAACCGGAACACCGTACATGTTGTACAAAGACGCGGCCAACCGCAAATCGAACCAAAAGAATTTGGGAACCATTCGCTCGTCTAACTTGTGTACCGAGATTATGGAGTACACCTCCGAAGACGAAATTGCGGTGTGTAACCTAGCGTCTATTTCGTTACCGATGTTTGTGGAAAACGGAAAATTTAACCACGAATTGTTATACAATGTGACCAAACGCGTGACCCGCAATCTAAATAAAGTCATCGACCGCAATTACTATCCGGTGCAAGAAGCCGAGAATTCGAATATGCGTCACCGTCCGGTAGGATTGGGCGTACAAGGGTTAGCCGATGCCTTCATCTTGTTGCGTATGCCGTTTACCAGTGACGAAGCCAAACAATTAAACCAAGACATCTTTGAGACCATGTATTTTGCTGCCGTAACGGCGTCGATGGAAATGGCCAAAGAAGAAGGACCGTATTCTACCTTTAAAGGATCGCCTATCTCGGAAGGGTTGTTCCAACACAACCTTTGGAACATCAAAGACGAAGAGTTATCCGGACGTTGGGATTGGGCTGCTTTGCGCAAAGACGTGATGAAGCACGGCGTGCGCAACTCCTTGTTGATGGCGCCGATGCCAACCGCTTCTACGTCTCAAATCTTAGGGAACAACGAAGCGTTCGAGCCGTATACGTCTAACATTTACACCCGTCGTGTATTGTCGGGCGAGTTTATCGTAGTAAACAAACACCTGTTGGAAGACTTGGTAAAACGCGGTTTGTGGAACGAAGAGTTGAAACAGGAAATCATGCGTCACAACGGTTCGGTGCAAAACATTGAGCGTATTCCGGATGATTTGAAAGAATTGTACAAAACGGTATGGGAAATGTCGATGAAAGATATTATCGACATGTCGCGTCACCGTGGGTATTTCATCGACCAATCGCAATCCTTGAACTTGTTCATGCAGGATGCCAACTTTGCCAAACTCACTTCGATGCATTTTTACGCCTGGAAAAGCGGCTTAAAAACCGGAATGTATTACTTGAGAACCAAAGCCGCGGTAGACGCCATCAAGTTTACGTTGAACAACGAGAAAAAGGCAGAGCCAACCGCCGAGCCGGTAGCGGTAGAAGTGGTAGCGCCCACCGAAAACGGCGAAATGACCGCCGAGGATTTTGCCGCTATGGTAGAACGCGCGCGCGCCGCCGCCGCCAATGGTGGTGACGATTGCGAAATGTGCGGATCATAATAAAAACATAACAAATTATAATTGAAAAACAGCTGTCACGAGATGGCTGTTTTTTGATTAATTTTAGAAGCTATTTCCCGCTTTCCGCTGTATCTTTTTCAATTACCACGGGTTAAAACCCGCGGCAATCAAAAAAGGATGCCGCTGCAATCGGGGCTAGGGCAATCCCGTTAGGGATTTAATATCGGTAAAAATCATGTCAAAACAAAAAAAAGGAATCTACACCGGCCTTATCGAGAAAGACGAAAACGGCAATTATTTCTGCGGGGAATATTTATTGGATTATCAATATACGGTAGCCAATTTTAAAGTCGGCGACGAAATCAACATCAAATCGGTCATCGCCAATCCCAGCGATAAGAGTTATAACCAATACCCGAAGAAATCCAATCATTTCTTTTTGGCCAACAAAAAAGAGTAAAATATGAGTCAAAGACAATATACCGTTACCGATGATATAATCGCTTCCAACGGCAAACGCTTGGCCAATGTGGTTATCGATTATGTTGTACGCATGCTGATGAGTTTGGTTTTGGGTGTGATTTTAGGCGTGATTGCCTTGTTCACCGACAACCCGCAAATTGTGACGTATTTGGAGGAAATTTCTCCATTGCACGAGTTTTTCATCGGAATTGTCATTATGTTGGTGTATTACAACGTGTTTGAAATTCTGTTTTCCGTTACCGTCGGAAAAATGATTACCAAAACCATAGTGGTGAATCACTACGGCGAAAAACCCGATGCCAATACCATTTTATTGCGAACCATTTGTCGCATTATTCCGTTTGAAATCTTTTCGTTTTTCGGTACACCATGCGTCGGCTGGCACGATAGTCTTTCAAAAACATATGTGGTAAACAAAGCCGATTTGGAAGCGCAAAAAGCGTTGTTTTACTCTTTTGAGGAAATCGGAAATCAACCTAACGACGACCATGCCTAACATTGTCAGAACCACTTCCGATAATCCGGATTTTGGTCATTTGGTGTCCGAATTAGACGCGTATTTACGAGTATTGGACGGCGATGACCATGAGTTTTATGCGCAATTCAACAAAACCAGTTTGCTCAAAAACGCCCTGATTTGCTATGACAACGAGGTGGCTGTCGGCATCGGTGCCTATAAAGAATACGATACCGAAACCGCCGAAATCAAACGCATGTACACCCGTTCGGAATACCGCGGCCAAGGCATCGCCAAAGCAATACTGAAAGAGCTTGAGACCTGGGCACGGGAAGAAGGGTATACCCAAGCCATACTCGAAACCGGTCACCTGCAAAAAGACGCTATCGGTTTGTACCAAAAATTAGGATACGAAATCACCGAAAACTTCGGACAATATATAGGCGTGGAAAACAGCGTTTGTATGAAGAAAAGTCTAAATAAACCGTATTTTTGATATAATAATAAAGTCACCCTGAGCTAGTCGAAGGGCTAAATCCTTACTCTTTATGACCTGGGAACAACTACTATCTCTAAAACGCCAAGGCGATACAGGAAAACGCTTGCGCATCGAACAAGACGACACGCGTCTCGGCTTTGAAGTCGATTACGACCGAATTATTTTCTCTTCGGCATTTCGTAGTTTGCAGGACAAAACCCAAGTCATTCCGCTGTCGAAAACCGATTTTGTGCATACCCGGTTAACGCACAGTTTGGAAGTTTCCGTCGTAGGTCGCTCCATCGGAAGATTAGTCGGAAAAAAAATCATCGAAAAATACCCGTACCTCAAAGAAGTGCACGGCTATCACATGAACGATTTCGGTGCTATAGTCGCTGCGGCTGCGTTGGCACACGATATCGGGAATCCGCCGTTTGGCCATTCGGGTGAAAAGGCCATTGGGGAATATTTTTCAATTGGGAAAGGGCAACAATACAAAGATCAACTCACACCCAAACAATGGCAGGATTTGGTTGATTTTGAGGGCAACGCCAACGGGTTTTCCATTTTAACCGGTTCACGTCCCGGGATTGAAGGCGGTTTGCGTTTGTCTTACGCCACGCTTGGTGCTTTTACCAAATACCCGAAAGAAAGTTTACCCAAAAAACCTACCAAGAATATAGCCGATAAAAAATACGGGTTCTTCCAATCGGATGTAGCTTTTTTCAAAGAAGTAGCCCAAGAATTGGGCATGATTCTCAACAAAACCGGCGACGATGTAGGGTATGAGCGCCATCCGCTGGCGTTTTTGGTAGAAGCGGCCGATGATATTTGCTACACCATCATCGATTTTGAAGACGGCATCAACTTGGGTTTGGTTTCCGAAGATTATGCTTTGGAATATCTAATCAAATTGGTCAAAGACACTATTGATGCGGCCAAATACCAATCACTCACCACCAAAGAAGACCGTATCAGTTATTTGCGTGCGTTGGCTATCGGCAATTTAATCAACGATGCTGTTCGGGTGTTTATCGAGAACGAAGAAGCCATTTTGCAAGGAAAATTTCATTTTGCCCTAACCGATAAAAGCAAGTACAAAGCGCAAATGGATGACATCATCAAACTCAGTGTCAAAAACATTTACCAAAGTCGGGAAGTGATTGAAAAAGAATTATCGGGTTATCAAATCATCAATAATTTGTTGGACAAATTCATCACGGCGTACAACAATACGCACCGTGGAACGGCTACCAATTATGATAAGTTGTTGATGAAAATATTACCCGAAAAACACCATTTGGAAAAGGAAAGTCTCTACGAAAGATTGCTGCACATTTGCCACTTCATTTCCATGCTCACCGATGGGAAAGCGGTGCAATTGAATAAGATCGTAACGGCTTAATCTTCGTCTTCTTCCAGTAAAGTCGAAAAAAGCGACTTCAAGCCATCCACATCAATATTGCAGAACTGTTGGAGTTCATCCACCGTACCGTGTTCAATAAAATAATCGGGAACGCCACACAAGAAGATTTCGTTCACGTAATCGTTTTTCGCGGCAAATTCCAAAACAGCACTGCCGAAACCGCCGGTCGTAACACCGTCTTCCACCGTAATAATGGTCGAAAATTTATCGCAAATCTTGTGTAGTTTCTTATCATCTAACGGTTTGACAAACCCGAAATGATAGTGCGCAAAATGGTCAAGGTCTTCCATTTCCTGTAACGCTGCCGTAACATTAGCCGCAATGGTTCCGGTGGATAGGATGGCTACTTTTTTACCTTTCTTTAGCTTTTTGGCTTTTCCGATTTCAATTTTTTCGAAAGCTGTCGGTTGCTTCCAGCCGGCATTTTTGCCTCTGCCGCGCGGATACCGTATGGCAATCGGATGTTTCAATCCTAAGGAAGCCGTATAAAGGATATTTTGCAAATCGATTTCATCTTTGGGCGCATACATCGTCATATTCGGAATGCATCGCAAATACGCAATGTCAAATACGCCGTGATGCGTGGCGCCGTCTTCACCTACCAATCCGGCCCGGTCCAAGCAAAAAATCACGGGTAGGTTTTGCAAGGCTACATCGTGTATCACTTGGTCGTAGGCGCGTTGCAGGAAAGTCGAATAAATATTGCAAAACACCACCATGCCTTGCGTGGCCATACCGGCCGCCAAGGTTACGGCGTGTTGCTCGGCTATCCCAACGTCAAAAGCGCGTTCCGGAAAAGCTTCCATCATAAATTTCATCGAACTGCCGCTCGGCATTGCCGGTGTGATGCCTATAATCTTCGGGTTGTTTTTGGCCAATTCGACTAAAGTCAACCCAAAAACATCCTGGAATTTCGGCGGTAAATGTTCTTCGGATTTTTTTATAATCTCACCCGTAGCGGCATCAAATTTACCGGGGGCGTGGTATTTTACTTGGTCTTCTTCGGCTTGTTGTAAGCCTTTGCCCTTGGTAGTTATGATGTGTAAAAACTTGGGTCCTTTTACTTTTTTGAGTCGCTCCAACTCTTTGATTAGCGTCGGCAAATCATGACCGTCAATGGGTCCGGAATAATCAAAATTAAGCGACTTAATCATGTTATTCTGCTTCGGGTTTTTCCCTTCTTTGACTGCGGTTAAGTAGTTTTTCAAGGCACCGACACTCGGGTCAATTCCGATAGCATTGTCGTTTAAAATGACCAACAAATTAGCATCGGTTACCCCGGCATGATTCAACCCTTCAAACGCCATACCGCTGGCAATCGAGGCATCGCCGATTACGGCAATATGGTGTTTGTTTTCGCCTTTCAGTTGCGAAGCAATCGCCATGCCCAAAGCAGCCGAGATTGAAGTGGAAGAATGACCTACGCCAAAAGTATCGTAAACGCTTTCGCTGCGTTTCGGAAAACCGGAAAGACCACCCAGTTGACGATTGGTGTCGAATTTCGTTCGTCTTTCCGTTAAAATTTTATGGCCGTACGCTTGATGACCAACATCCCAAACCAGTAAATCTTCGGGGGTATTGAATACGTAATGCAATGCAATGGTCAGTTCGACCACGCCTAAGCTGGCACCCAAGTGACCTTCTTTTACCGAAACAATATCAATGATAAACGCGCGCAGTTCTTTGGCCAACAACGGCAATTGAGACGGTTCGAGTTTTCTCAAATCCGATGGATTGTTGATTTTTTGGAGCAATTCTTTCGACATGCCACAAAGGTACGAATTGAAATTGTATTTTTGTTTTATGGAAAATCCTTTCACCGACGCGTATTTTATGAAGAAAGCCTTGCAGGAAGCCGAAACGGCTTTTGAAAAAGGCGAGATCCCTGTAGGGGCGGTCATTGTAATCGACAATAAAGTGATTGCCCGCAGCCACAATCTTACCGAAATGCTGAATGATGTAACGGCGCATGCCGAGATGCAAGCCATTACATCGGCGGCTAATTTTATCGGTGGGAAATACCTCAAAGGCTGCACCTTGTATGTCACTTTGGAACCTTGTCAAATGTGTGCCGGGGCGTTGTATTGGAGCCAAATCTCCAAAGTGGTTTTCGGGGCTTCCGATGAACAACGCGGTTTTCAAAAATTAGGCACCCAACTCCATCCCAAAACCCAAGTAGTCAAAGGCGTTTTAGCCCAAGAGGCGGCCGATTTGATGGTCCGATTCTTTGCTTCCAAACGCCCATAAAAAATTCAGAAAAATATTCTTAAAAAAATATCGATAACGTAAATAATATTTTAATAATTTTAGCGTTATCATGCTAATTGGAGAAAAATTCCAAGGCAAAAGTTCTAACAAATAATTTTATTTAAAACGATGAAAACCAGCAAGATTCTCGGTTTGCTTGTTGCCATGTTACTATGGCAATCCTGTTCTAAAAAATCGGCCTCCGATTTTGATTCAGATCCCTCTCTCTACAAAGATTACATTACAGGATTTTCATCGGGTTTTGTCTCGGTCAGTTCGGACTTTAGGGTCCAATTGGCATTCAACAAAGGCGATTGGCAACCCAATCAGGAATTAGATGAGGATTTATTTGATATTTCCCCAAGCGTGAGCGGCAAAGTAGTGGCTTTGTCTCCCAACACTATCGCTTTTATTCCGAAAGAGAAATTGGAGCAAAACACCTTGTACCAAATTACGCTACACCTTTCCAAAATCACCAACAAAGTACCCAAGGAGTTGGCCGATTTTAATTTTTCGGTCAAAACCATCAAGCAAGATTTTATCGTCAATACCCAGGATTTACAATCCTACAGCAAAGACTGGTATTACCTGAACGGCAATATTAAAACGGCAGACCATTTGAGTTTTGAAGCCGCACAAAAAATTATCGAAGCGACCCACCAAGACAAAAAGCTAAAGATTAAGTTTGATAAGGCGTTGAGTACGTCGACCGATTTTAAGTTCGTCATCGACAGTATCCAACGTTTTGATGACGATACCGACCTGTTTATCAACTGGGATGGTGATGACGTGGATATCGATCAAAAAGGCGTTACCAAATTCCCGATTCCGGGTAAAAATCAATTCAAAGTACTAAAAATTGAAGCGGGTGATGCTAATAATCAATCGGTTATTATCAATTTCTCCGATCCGTTAAAGAAAGACCAGGATTTTAAAGGATTGGTAGCCATCGAAAACACGAGTAATCTCAAATTTACCACTACGGGTAACGTGCTCAAAGTGTTTTATAACAAAGAACCCGAAAAATCAGAGGTCGACCGAGGAAATACTGCTGTTGCCCAAGCGGTCGATTCGACTATGGTTGATACCGCGGCGGTAGCGGTACCTGTGGAGACGGCAACTTCAGAAACCGGATTTTCGGGCAGTAAATTGGTCGAAGTGTTTCAAGGGATCGAAAATATCGATGGCTATAAAATGAAGCAAAGTTATTCGGAGCGACTCCTGTTTGAGCAAATCAAACCGGGTGTAAAATTTCTGAAAAGCGGGAGTATTTTGCCGAGTTCCAATAATTTGAAAATCAATTTTGAAGCGGCCAATCTGAATGCGGTGGACGTTAAAATTTTCAAAATATACAAGAACAACATCATGCAGTTTTTGCAGGATAATGAAATCAACGGGACGCGCAATTTGAAACAAGTCGGACAAGCCGTGGCCAGAACCAAAATCGAATTAAAACAGAATAATTTAATCGATTATACGAAGTGGAATACGTATGCTTTGGATATTTCTAAAATCGTGAAACCCGAACCCGGAGCCATTTATCGCGTAGAATTCTCATACAAGAAAGAATATTCCATGTACAAATGTACGAGTTCAACCAATTCCAACGAGGAAGACGAAGAAGGGTATTATGATGATGAATCGCAAGAAGAAGAAGGCGATGAAAACGACGTAAATTACAGCTACTACGACTACGATTATTACTACGAACAAGACTATGAATGGCGTGAGCGTCAGGATCCGTGTACCGATTACTACTATTACAACACCAAAGTAGGCACCAATATCCTGGCTTCCGATTTAGGGGTTATTGCGAAAAGAGGAACCGATAAGTCGGTAGTAGTGGCCGTTAGCGATATCGTTTCTACCGATGCGGTTTCGGGCGCCAAAGTAGAATTGTACAATTTCCAACAACAAAAAATTGCGGCTTCCGTTACCGATGGCGACGGAATGGCTTCCTTTCAAATGGAAAAGTATGCCTATTTCGCTATAGTGACCAAAGGAAATCAAAGCACCTATGTCAAACTCGACGATGAATTATCACTATCCGTGAGTAATTTCGATGTTTCGGGCGAAACACTGCAAAAAGGATTAAAAGGCTACCTGTATGGCGAACGCGGGGTTTGGCGCCCCGGCGATACGGTGTATTTGTCCTTTATTTTAAATGACAATGCCAATAAATTACCGGCGTCTCATCCCATCAAATTAAGAGTAAACGACCCTAACGGGAAAACGGTATACGAAGCGGTTCAAAAAATGAACGCCTTGCAGCATTATAAGTTTGTTATCCCAACAGAGGCCACAGCGATTACCGGAAATTGGGAAGCGGTGGTAAGTGTAGGCGGTGCTCGTTTTTACAAGACTGTTAAAATCGAAACCATCAAACCGAATCGCCTCAAAATCAAAAACAGCTTCAACGAGCCCATTCTTTCAGCCGGCAAAGAGAATGTCAACAACATCCAAGTGTTGTGGCTGCACGGCGCCGTAGCCAAAGATTTAAAAACCGAGGTGCAGGCCAAATTTTCTCAGGAAGTAACCACTTTCAAAGGGTTTTCCAATTATGTTTTTGACGATCCTACGCGACGTTTTTACACCGAAGAAATCAATATCTTCTCCGGTAAAGTAGATGCCAAAGGTCGCGCCACGATTCCGATTAAGCCTACTATAGAAGGCGAAGCGCCGGGGATGCTCCGTGCTGCTTTCATTACCAAAGTCTATGAAAATGGCGGCGACGTGAGTACCGATGTGTCTTCTGCCTTGTATTCGCCTTATGCTACTTATATCGGAATCAAATCGCCCGAACCGAACAAATACGGGATGATTGAAACCGGAAGAAATAACCGTTTCGATATTGTCACCGTGTCCGAAAACGGTCGCCCTAAAGCCGTCCGCGATTTGGATGTTCGGGTTTACCGAATGCAGTCGCGCTGGTGGTGGGATGCCTCTAACGATAATTTATCGAGTTACAATACCTCTAACGCGACCATTGCCTACAAGAATTTCCGAATCAATACCGATGCTTCGGGGAAAGGGAGTATTGCCTTTTCGGTTCCCGATGAAGATTGGGGTAATTATTTGATTCGCGTTTCCGATCCGAATGGCGGTCATGCCACCGGTGTCAGAGTCTATATTGATATGCCTTGGTGGTCGGCCAAATCGCGCAGCACCGATGGAGAATCGGCTACGATGCTTAAATTCTCTACCGATAAAACCAATTATGCCGTTGGCGATAAAGCCAAAATTTTCTTCCCGTCGAGCGAAGGCGGCAGAGCCATGATTTCTATTGAAAACGGTACCAAAGTATTGAAAACCATTTGGACCAAAACCAAAAAAGGAGAAACCGTGGTCGAGATGCCGATTACCGGCGACATGGCACCCAACGTGTACGTCAATATCTCGTTGCTGCAGCCACATGCGACAACCAAAAACGATTCTCCGATTCGGATGTACGGTATCGTACCGATAGAAGTGGTCGATAAAAATACCGTATTGGAACCGCAACTAACCATGCCCGACGTATTGCGACCGGAACAAACCGTTACGGTCAAAGTATCTGAAAAGAAAGGCAAACGCATGACGTATACTCTGGCCGTAGTTGATGAAGGTTTACTCGATTTGACACGCTTTAAAACACCAAATGCCTGGACAAGCTTTTATACCCGTGAAGCCTTGGGTGTGCGTACTTGGGATATTTACGACGATGTTATCGGCGCTTACGGCGGTAAAGTGAATCAGGTATTCAGCATTGGTGGTGACGCCGAGGCCGGTGGCGGCAAAGCCAAAAAAGCGAATCGTTTTAAACCGGTGGTGCTCTATTTCGGACCGTTTGAATTAACGGGCGGTTCCAAAACCCATAAAATAACCTTGCCGAAATACATTGGTTCGGTGCGCACCATGGTAGTAGCAGCCGATTCGAAAACCGGCGCTTACGGTATGGCCGAAAAAGCGACTCAAGTGAAAAGTCCGCTGATGATTTTAGCCTCACTACCGAGAAAGATTTCACCATCGGAAAAAGTAACGCTGCCGGTGACTCTTTTTGCGACCGAAAAACACATCAAAAATGTCACCCTGCAAATCAAAACCAACAGCGCGGTGAAAGTGTCCGGGATCAGTAGTCAAGTCGTGAAGTTTACCGAGCCCGATGAAAAAATGGCGTACTTTAATCTCGAAGTCGGCGCCGTGACCGGTATCGGTAAAATCGATATCATCGCCACATCAGGTAAAGAAAAATCAACCTATTCGGTAGAGATTGATGTGACCAATCCGAATCCGGTAACCCATGAATATACCGATATTGTGATTCCGCCTAACGGTACCAAAACCATCTCTTGGAAAACCTTCGGAGTGGCCGGAAGCAACAAAGCCAAAATGGAAGTTTCGTCTTCACCAACGGTTGATTTCGGGCGCCGATTGGATTATTTAATTCAGTATCCTCACGGCTGCGTCGAACAAACCACCTCTTCGGTTTTCCCGCAGTTGTATTTAACCGATATCATGGACTTGGATGCCGTTCGCAAGCAAAACATTCAAAAAAATGTGACCGCGGCCATTCAGCGTCTGAGCAATTTCCAATTGGCTAACGGTGGTTTCTCGTATTGGCCGGGCAATGCTGATGCCGACGATTGGGGAACGTCATACGCCGGACATTTCCTTATTGAGGCAGAGAAAAAAGGCTACGTATTGCCGATAAACTTCAAAACCAAATGGATGGGCTACCAACAAAAAATGGCCAAACAATGGCGCTATGAAAAATCGTATGACAACGACTTCGCCCAAGCCTATCGCTTGTACACCTTGGCTTTGGCCGGTGCGGCCGATTTGGCATCGATGAACCGCCTCCGCGAAACGGTCGGAATCAACAACGAAAGCCGTTTGCGCTTGGCCGCAACCTATGCGCTCATCAAACAAAACGCCGCCGGTATGGCGTTGTTAAACAACGCCATGATTGATGAAGTTAATACCGAGGACAATTACTATTATTACTATGGTTCACCCGACCGAAACCGAGCCATGGCACTGGAAACCTTAATTTTGTTAGGCCAAAAACCCAAAGCATTTGCCATGGCGACCAAACTCGCCAAAAGTTTATCGAGCAACACCTGGATGAGCACGCAAACCACTGCTTACGGCTTGTATGCCATGGCCAAGTTCGCCAAATCCAATGGCAGCAAGGGCGTTTCCATTCAATACACCAACGCCGGAAAATCGGAAGCGGTTACTACCGACAAGGTGATGGTGCAACGCACCCTCGTGGTCCAATCAGGGAACAATGCCGTGACTTTCAAAAACAACAAGAAAAACACCTTGTTCGTTCGGGTGCTCAACAGCGGTATTTTACCGGTGGGCAGTGAAAAGCCGATGCAAAACAACCTGACGGCGCGTGTGGTTTTCAAAGACCGAAAAGGCAAAGTCATCAACATATCTAAAATAGCGCAGGGAACCGAATTTTACGGCGAAGTCACGCTCACCAATCGCAAAAATGAGCGGGTAACCAACATCGCCTTGTCGCAAATCCTGCCTTCCGGTTTCGAAATTGTCAACACGCGTTATACCGATTTTGGCGATGCTACGAGCAATACCGCCGATTATATCGACATCCGCGACGACCGCGCCAATTACTATTTTGGCCTCAAACCCTATGAAACGCGCCAATTCAAAATCCTGTTGAATGCTTCCTATCTCGGCAAGTATTATTTGCCGGGCTTGCAGTGCGAAGCCATGTACGATAACGACTTTTTAGCGCGTACCAAAGGACAATGGGTGGAAGTGGTCAAGTAAATTTAGGAGCGAAAGGTTCGGGAATACTCGGGAAACCGTATTCCCGCTGTTCGCTTCAATCTTTTTCGGTTCTCGATACTTTTGTTTCGTCATTTCGAGTGTTCCGATGCAGTCGGAATGTATCGAGAAACGAAACAAAAACTCGAACTGACGAAAAAGGATTTCCGCTGCCATCAGGGCTAGATGTTATACCATTTTAATTTTTGAAAGTGAAAACTAAACTCAGCGCGATATTCCAACGTTTCGTTCACTATATCCAACGCCATCCCAAAAAAACGGCCATCACTTTTATACTCTTGGTGGTGTACTACTTTTCGCTACCGCGGGTGTTGTTCCAAGAGCCGTATGCGACCGTTATCGAGAGTAACGACGGCGAATTACTCGCGGCTAAAATTGCGCGCGACGGGCAATGGCGCTTTCCTGCGCAGGACAGTATTCCCGATAAGTTTAAACAATGCATCGTTTATTTCGAAGACGAACATTTTTACCACCATCCGGGATTTAATCCGGTGGCGATGGTTAAGGCGTTTCAGCAAAACCGCAAAGCCGGCAAAGTGGTTCGAGGCGGCAGTACCTTAACCCAGCAAGTCATTCGATTATCGCGCCAAAACCAACAGCGTACCTATGTTGAAAAAGCCCTCGAAATCATTTTGGCTACGCGACTCGAATGGCGTCATTCTAAGGAAGAAATACTAGAACTCTACGCCGCTCATGCGCCATACGGCGGTAATGTAGTGGGCTTGGAAATGGCCTCGTGGCGTTATTTCGGCGTGCCGTCGTACCAACTGTCGTGGGCCGAAAGTGCGACCTTGGCGGTCTTGCCCAACGCACCGAGTTTGATTTATCCCGGGAAAAATCAGGTGAAATTGTTGCGCAAACGCAATGCCTTGCTGTTGAAACTGCATCGTGAAAAAATCATCGACAAGCTTACCTACGATTTGGCTATTACGGAACCGTTGCCGCAAAAACCGTATAATTTGCCGCAAATTGCGCCGCATTTGCTCCAACGTATTGCCAAAACCAACGAAGGCCAACGCATCAAAACTACGATTGATATGGCGTTGCAAAACCGCGTGAATCAAATAGCCAAGCAGTATTACAGTCAGTACAAGCAAAACGAAGTGCACAATTTGGCCGTGTTGGTCATCGATATTCAAAACCGAAACATCATTAGCTATGTGGGCAATTCGCCTACCGATAAAGACCACGATAAAGATGTGGATATCATTGGGGCGCCGCGTAGCACGGGCAGTATTTTAAAACCGCTGCTGTTTGCTTCCATGCTCGATGAAGGCGAATTGTTGCCCAATACGTTGGTCGCCGATGTTCCGACCCAAATTTCGGGCTATGCACCGCAAAATTTCAATTTTACGTTTGACGGGGCGGTGCCGGCCCAACGCGCTTTGTCGCGGTCGTTGAATATCCCGTCGGTATTGATGCTTCAGGAACACGGGGTACATAAATTTTACGAATTAACCCAAAAGTTAAAACTCAAAAACATCACCCAACATCCGGATCATTATGGTTTATCGTTGATTTTGGGCGGCGCCGAGAGCAATTTATGGGATTTGTGTCGCGCCTATGCGAATCTGTCAGCCACGGTGAATTACTTTAACCAATCCCAAGGGAAATACCGAACCAAGGAATTCGCAGAGTTGAATTATGTCGACGGTTTTCAACAAGATTTCGGCAGCAACAGTTTTCAGCCCAATATTTTTGGCGCCGGCTCTATTTATTTAACCTATAATGCGATGAAAGAAGTCAACCGCCCCGAAGGCGATGAAGCGTGGCGGTTTTATGATTCCGCGTTGGAGTTGGCCTGGAAAACCGGAACCAGTTTCGGAAACCGCGATGCGTGGGCTATCGGTACCAATTCGCGTTATGTGGTGGGTGTTTGGGTAGGCAATGCCAACGGTGAAGGCCGACCCGAGTTGACCGGAGTGAACAGTGCCGCACCGCTGTTGTTTGATGTGTTTCGTTTGTTGCCGCGTCAAAAATGGTTTCAGCCACCGCTCAACGATTTGGAGTATGCTGAGGTGTGTACGTTAAGCGGTCACTTGGCGCAGGACGATTGCCCAAAAGTAAAGCAACTCATCTCGCGTAGCGGGAAGAAAACTTCTATTTGTCCGTATCACAAACTCATTCATTTGGATGCCACCGAACAGTTTCGGGTGAACAGCAGTTGTGAAGACGTGGATAAAATCGTTACCAAAAAATGGTTTGTGTTGCCGCCGGTGATGGAATGGTATTATAAGAGTTTGCATATCGATTACAAACCGCTGCCGCCTTTTAGAGTCGATTGCCAACCCACGGCGCAAGCGGTCATGGATTTTATTTATCCGAAAACCAACAGCAAAATTTATTTGGCCAAAGACTTTAACAGCCAAGTACAGCCGGTGATTGTAAAAGTGGCGCATTCCAACCGCGAAGCCAAGCTCTTTTGGTATGTGGATAATGTCTATAAAGGCAGCACGCAAACCTTTCACGAAATGCCGATTACCGCCGAAACCGGTGTGCATTACATTACCGTAGCGGATGAATTTGGGAATGAAATTAAAAGAAGAGTTGAGATAATCAAAGATTAAAAAGCCCCGATTCTCGGGGCTTTTTTAATAACAAACGTCAGTTCGAGTGTCCCGACAAGTCGGGATGTATCGAGAACTGTTTTATTCTTTAATAAATTTCCCTGTTGCGCTTCCTTTATCACTTATTATTTTAATGAAATAGCTTCCGCTTTGCAAGCCTGAAACATCGATATTTTCTCCCGGATTGGTGTTTACTTGAACCAACTGACCAAGTGTGTTGTAAATGCTGGCAGAACTCATTACAACATTTTCTTTAGGCGTAATGGTCAGTGTATTTTGGGCAGGAACCGGCGACAGTGTGAAGACACTTCCAAAATCAAAGTCAGGATTTCTTAGAGACTGTACTGTTGTGGTAAACGTATTGGTCGTAATAGGATAATTATAATCAAAATAAATATTAGCTGTATTGCTAAAAGTATCTCCAACAACCAGAGTAGGCTTGGTTTTAATTTTAAAAGCGACATAACCATCATTGTTGGCATCGTCAAAAGGTAAGTTGATGTTTTCAAAAATAAATTCTACCTGGTTGGTATTGATTATTCTCGTATAAAAAGAATGGCTGCTGTTTTGCGGAATCAAACTAGCAATATCAAACGTAGTGGTATCGATAACATCTTTTACCACAATGTTTATGGCATTAGCTGTTCCGGTATTTTCAAAACGGATAACATAATGAACATACTGGCCTACCATACTTGGTGTGACTGAAATGCCTTCGGCACAAGTTTTGTCGTTAGGATCTTGTGAATTGACAACTGTTTGTGTTACGGAAGCGCTGTTGTCGCTTGGCAGGATGTCCGTGAGTATACCTGTAATAGTCGCACCATAGTTTAAAATATCACCACTTTCTACTGGAGGCGTTTCAATAGGTGTATTTAAATTAAAGGTTACCATCAGGCTTCTAGTTTCAAACGGCAATAAGTTGGAAAAATTCCAAGTCAAATTTCCGCTCGTTTGAGTATTTGGTGTTACTGTAGAAGAAACCATATCTTGAATCGCATCATCAAAACTAAAATTAACACTGCCATTTTGCGGAATACCGCCTTTGTTTTTATAAACAATAATAAATAGATTATTAACACCCGGTCTAGGGTTACTTAACGGATAAACAGCCACTTCCAAATCAGGATTATTGGCCAATGACCTTATGCAAAAGTCTCTGATAAATGGGCTCGCTGCTGTTGGGAAAACAATGTTTCCGGTATTGGATGGTGTTGTTGTAAAATATGTTGGATTTTCTAATACAGGAGTTACAGTATAAGTACCAGCCGGAACATCATAATGATAAGTACCATCATTGCTCGAAATAAAGGTCGTAGATGTCGTTCCGTTAGAAATATTAAACTTCATATTTGGGAATAAAAAATCGTTTGTATCGCAACCATTATTGGTTGTGTCCCAACGATGATTTCCTTGTATCGTATAAAAAGTGCCTCCGGGTTCAAAGGTACAATAGGTGTTGACATGACAGTTCGGATTGCCATTCCAATTGGCAGCGTTGGTTACAATATCATTTTGTGCAGTAACAACTTCTGCTTCATCTGCACAGATATACAATAGGTTGGGGCAATTTGAAAACCCAAAAAAACCGCTGGCTCCATTTTTTATGTTGCAGGACACCAAATTTGGACTATTATTAACTTGAAGAGTTGTTAGTGCCGGTAGATGTGAAACATCTATATTTGGAAATAAGTTTTTACCAATGGTTAAAAAATACATTTCAGGGTGATTTCCTAAAACCAAATTAGTAATTTGATTGTCGTAGGCGTTTACAGCTGTTAAATTTGTAAAGGCTGTCAGGTCTAATGAGGTTAACTGATTAGCTTGAACCACCAAAGTTATAAGGGTTGTAGGAATGGAATTAATGTTAGTTAAATCAGTATTTCGACAAAGTAGTTGTTCCAAGTTCGGGATGAGAGCATAATTGAAATTGCCTAAGTTAGAGCCGTCGGTTTTTAATATCTTCAAATTTGTCAACAAGGGCATACTTGTGGCATTCAAGGGGAATACATCCACACTTTCAATGTTCTGAGCGTCTAACCAATATAAATTAACCAAAGTGCTTAAATTTATGGGGCTTGTATAAGGATTTCCGCCTAATGCCAATGTTTCAATGTTTATAAACGGGTCAAGGTTGATGGTTTGTATTTGGTTGTTGAAAAAACTCAAATCAATTAAAGCTAAATCATTTGTAATATTAAGCGAAGTCAATTGGTTATTATTACAATTTAAGGATGCTAAATTGAGTCTGTTGGTAATGTCTAAAGATGTTAATTGATTCCCGGCACAACTGAAAGAAGTAAAGGCATAACTGTTTGCGATGTTTAGGTCTGTAATAATATTATTATTGCAATTCAGATTCGTTAAATTAACCTTATTTGAAACATCAAGCGATGATAATTGATTAGAGCTACAATCTAAAGAGGTTAAATCATTACAATTAGTAATACTCAAATTAGAAATGCTGTTATTATAACACGAAATGGTTTTGAGATTGTTGTTATTGGAAAGATTCAATGAAGTCAACTGATTAGAATGACAGGTTAAGTTTTCAAGATTGACTAAGGAACTTAAATTGATACTCATCAATGGGTTGTTGCCACATGAAAGTACTTTGAGGTTAACCAACGGCGTAAGATTTAAAACACTTACATTATTATTAGTACATGAAAATGTTCTTAAATTAGTAAAGCTCTCTAATCCGGTTAAATCTACTATTGATGTAGGAGTTATGGCGGTGTTGCTCGAGCTTACATAAAGTTGATAAACCATAAGAGCTTCACTTACCTGAATATTACCGTCGTTGTTAGTGTCAATTTTTATTTTAGTTCCGGCAGAATTGTATGCAATTGTTGCAGTTGGACTTGCTGCCAAAAGCTTTGCTTTAAAATTGGCATCTGGAATATTTACAATCTGTGCATTTCCCAAAAATCCAATAAATGCGACAAGTAAAAAAGTGTAAAGTTTCTTCATAAGAATGGTTTGAAAGTCAAATATATATAAATTACTTATAAGATAAAATTCACTTCAAAACTTTCGCAAAAAAATCATTGTTTAAACAAAATCCTAGCCCGGATAGCAGCGGCATCCTTTTTAGCTTGTTATGCTGTCCCGAAGCTTCGGGAGTCGAAGCACAAGCTAAAAAGATACAGCGGATAGCCGGAAACAGCTCCCAAAAAGCACTTCGACAAGCTCAGTGTGACATTGTTTAAACGATAGATTTTGACACAAAAAAACCGCCAGTCTTTCGAAAGGCGGTTTTTCTTTTTATTCTTTGATCTCATTTCCGTCTTTATCGAAGAAATGATACTCTAAATACGTGTAAGCGTCACGCGGTATGATTTTCACCCATTTTTTATGTTCAAAAAACCATTTTGAACGTATTGATGGAAAACCTTTTTTAAGGTAGGCCGCTACAAACGGATGTACGTTGAGTTTCACGCCGTTGTAGTCTTTGATGAATTTTTCGAGGGAGAATGAAATTTTGTCGATAATTTGAATCGGCGCATCGATATCGCTGCTCAAATTGTTCGGGTTTTCTTCTCGGGTTTCGATATTCACTTCAGGTCTTACGCGTTGGCGGGTAATTTGAACGAGTCCAAATTTACTCGGCGGTAAGATTTTGTGTTTGGCTTTGTCGTCGCTCATTTCTTCGCGTAGGAAGTTGAACAAGACTTGGCGGTTGTCCGGATTTTGCATATCGATAAAATCGATAACAATAATCCCGCCCATATCGCGGAGTCGCAATTGACGCGCAATTTCGGCTGCGGCAATCAAATTGACTTCGAGTGCGGTATCTTCTTGGTTGGAGGCTTTGTTAGAACGGTTGCCGCTGTTCACGTCGATGACGTGTAGGGCTTCGGTATGTTCTATAATCAAATACGCTCCTTTACTCATGGAAACGGTGCGCCCGAACGAGGTTTTGATTTGTCGCTCGATATGGTATTTTTCAAACAACGGCACGTCTTTCGACTGGTAAAGCCTAACGATTTTTTGTTTCTCGGGAGCTATTTCGGCCAAATAGTC
Source organism: Flavobacterium sedimenticola (assembly GCF_030053345.1). Taxonomy (GTDB): domain Bacteria; phylum Bacteroidota; class Bacteroidia; order Flavobacteriales; family Flavobacteriaceae; genus Flavobacterium; species Flavobacterium sedimenticola. Next base: position 111,552 of record NZ_JASGBP010000001.1, on the reverse strand, counting down.
CTTTGTTTCTTGATACAACTCGGCATCATCAACCTGGATACCGGTAAAGGTATCGTTAAACACGTCGCGCAATATGGAAGAGGCTTTGTTGAGCTCTCCTAATATTTTGGACGGATGATGCGCGGTTGGTAATTTTTTACACATTGCAGTCCATCGGTTTAGTAAGTTCTGCAAATCTTTTTCTAATTCGGCTATGCTTTTGCCTTCCGCTACTGTTCTCACAATAACGCCAAAACCTTTAGGTTTGATGGATTGTACCAGTTTCTTGAGTCGGTCTTTTTCTTCTTTGGAATCTATTTTTTGAGAAATAGACACGCGATCGGAAAAAGGAACCAATACTACAAAGCGACCCGCGAACGACAGCTCGGTGCTGATTCTTGGTCCTTTGGTGGAAATAGGTTCTTTGACAACTTGAACCAGTACCGATTGATTGGCGCTCAATATATCGGATATGGCACCGTTTTTATCAATCTCTTTTTCAAACTGAAAGTTTTTTAGGGAGAAATCTTTTAGTTTACCTGCGCTTACAAGTTTTATGAATTTCAAATAGGAAGCTAAATTCGGACCCAAATCGTGGTAGTGTAAAAAGGCGTCTTTTTCGAAGCCTACGTTTACAAACGCCGCGTTTAGTCCGGCCACCGGCTTTCTGATTTTGGCAATAAAAATATCGCCTACCTGAAAGTTGTTGGTGTCTTCCTGTTTGTGTAATTCAATTAGTTTTCCATCTTTTAATAAGGCAAAATCTACAGCATTCTCACCACTACGGATGATTAATTCTTTATTCATGTTGTAAATTTTTATCCGTACTTTTTGGTTTCGGGTTTCGGGTTTCGGGTTTCGGGTTTTGCAACTCGGAACGCGCAACTTTTCAACTCGCAACTGAATTGTAAGGATGGATTAAACATTTTAAAACAGGTAATGTTGTTACCCGGTGAAATTTAGTCGGCAGTCACAGTATTCAGTCAACAGGCGAACTGTAAACCGAGACCGGAAACTGCTTATACTGAATTTCCATTTCAATGAACGTTTTCTAAAAAAAGAAAAGTAGTTTAGAACTACTTTTTCTTTTTGTGTCGGTTAGCTCTTGCTCTCTTTTTGCGTTTGTGAGTCGCTACCTTATGTCTTTTTCTTTTTTTACCACTTGGCATACGCTGGTGTTTTTGTGATTAATAAATAAGTTTTATACTGCTACTTCAGTATTGGTTTTTACAGATTCTACGAATACTTTAGCAGGTTTAAATGCCGGAATATTGTGGGCAGGAATTTTGATAGTCGTATTTTTAGAAATGTTTCTTCCTGTTTTTTCAGCTCTTGTTTTGATGATGAAGCTACCAAAACCTCTTAGGTACACATTGTCTCCGGTTTCCAAAGAAGTTTTTACTTCTTCCATAAACGCTTCAACAGTGGCTTGAACATCTCCTTTTTCAAGGCCTAATTTTTCTGAAATCTTCGCTACGATATCTGCTTTCGTCATTTTCTTTCGTATTTATTATTATGAGTAAAATTTTGAGGTTGCAAATATATGAATTAAAAAAACAATATTTCAAGCATAATCTATTAAAATTTAATCACATAAACATTTATTTTTGTGAACCTAAATTTTGTGATGAATTTTTCTAAGTCGTTAATCCAATGGTATTTACTGAACAAGCGTGATTTACCTTGGCGAAATACAACCGATCCGTACCTTATTTGGTTGTCTGAAATCATGTTGCAACAAACCCGCGTCGCCCAAGGATTGCCGTATTTTTTGCGGTTTACCGAAGCTTTTCCGACGGTTTTTGATTTGGCTGAAGCCGAAGAAGAGCAAGTGCTCAAATTGTGGCAAGGTTTGGGCTACTACTCCCGTGCCAGAAATTTACATCAAACCGCTCAAAAAATCGCCTCGGATTACCAAGGGCAATTCCCTCAAAGCTACTCCGAATTACTTCAATTAAAAGGCATAGGCGACTATACCGCCGCGGCTATTGCTTCCTTTGCCTATAACGAAAGTGTTCCTGTGGTCGACGGCAATGTGTATCGCGTTTTAGCGCGCTACTTTGAGGTGGAAACCGATATCGCGTCTTCGGATGCCAAAAAAGAGTTCACCGCTTTGGCTCGTGAACTGCTGCCCAAAGGAGAAGCAAACGTGTTCAACCAGGCCATTATGGAGTTTGGAGCAATGCAATGCGTCCCTAAAAATCCCGATTGTAACCACTGTATTTTTAACGACAGTTGTGCGGCATTGCAAAAAAAGAAGGTGGCTGCTTTGCCGGTCAAATCGAAAAAAAACAAAGTGAAAGACCGTTGGTTTCATTATGTGATTTTTGCCGATGAACAACACCACACTTTAGTGCAGAAGCGGAGCGCGAAAGGCATTTGGCATAATTTGTACGAGTTTCCCTTGATAGAAACAACAGCGTCAGAACCGGAAGCCGATGTTGAAAAGCGCATTGTCCAACAAAAGTTGGTGCCGAATGCCATCCAATCGGTTCATCGCGACGCAACAGCATCCACTTTGCATAAATTGTCTCACCAACATTTGCATATTGATTTCTGGAAAGTACGGGTAAAAGGAACGCTAAAAGGCGGAACTGACTGGGAATCAGTTAAAAAATTGCCGTTTCCCGTCGTGATTTTTAACTTTATTGAAAAAGAAAGGTATTGATTTTTCAAAAAATAATTGTAAATTTGAGAAACCCAAGGCGCCCTCAATCCGATTGTATTGCAGTGATTCGACCGAATACGGCTGCCGAAGAAAATTAAACAACACGCTACAATGAACGGGACATTAAACAAAGTAATGCTGATAGGCCATTTAGGCGATGAAGTAAAAATGCACTATTTCGAAGGCGGAAATTGCATCGGCAGATTTCCTTTGGCTACCAACGAAGTGTATATCAATAAGCAAACCAACGAAAAAATAAATTCGACGGAGTGGCACAATTTAGTAGTACGCAACAAGGCCGCCGAAATATGTGAAAAATATTTGTCCAAAGGCGATAAAATTTATGTGGAAGGTCGCATTAAATCACGCCAATGGCAAGCCGAAGACGGCACCACCAAATACACCACCGAGATTCAGGTTACCGAATTTACTTTTTTAACCACTAAAAAAGACATTGAAGGTGTAAAACCGCCCCAACATCTTGAACCAAAAAATGCTACCTTTGAAGCGCCCAATCCGGCAAATCCTGAAAATGATTTACCGTTTTGATATTGTTTAACTAACTTGACTGCAGTTGGACCCCGAGCCCGGTTTACACTTTTTTGATTACATAGATACCCATTTGCTTTTAGGAAGCTTGGCTATTGCATTGCTGCTTCTTTGTTCGGCGATGATTTCGGCCGCTGAAGTGGCTTTGTTTTCACTCACTAAAGAAGATTTAGCGAAACTCACTACGGAGAATCCAAGCAAAGCCAATCTCATTTCAAGACTTTTGCAAAAGCCCAAAAAATTGTTGGCAACCCTTTTGTTAGCCAACAATTTTGTCAATATTGGGGTGATTATTTTGTTCTCATTTCTGAGCAATTCGCTCTTTGTTTCCATTACGTCACCGCTATTGAAGTTTCTGACTGAAGTGGTTTTGGTCACGTTTTTAATTTTACTTTTTGGCGAAGTATTGCCTAAAGTGTATGCCAGCCGCAATAACGCTAAATTTTCGGTACGCATGGCCGGACCATTGTATGTGTTGGATTTGTTGTTATCGCCGGTGAGTTTGCCCATGCGCAACATTTCGGTGTATTTGCATGATAAATTGGGAAAACAAAAATCGAATTTTTCGGTTAATCAATTGTCCCAGGCGCTCGAGATGACTTCTTCCGAAGATACGTCTTCCGAGGAACAAAAAATTTTAGAAGGCATCGTTTCTTTCGGGAATACCGATACCAAACAAGTGATGAGCCCGCGTATCGATATTTTTGCACTGGAAATCAATGAGCCTTTTGCCGATATTTACGCCAAAATAGTTGATAAAGGCTATTCTAGGATTCCGGTATACCGTGAAAATATCGATCAAATTGAAGGCGTATTGTTTGTCAAAGATTTGATTCCGCATATTCATAAAAAGGAATTTGAATGGAATACGCTGATGCGAAAACCTTTTTTTGTACCCGAAAACAAGAAACTCGACGATTTGTTAAAAGATTTTCAAAGCATGAAAAGCCATTTGGCCATCGTGGTGGATGAATACGGCGGAACTTCGGGTTTGGTGTCTTTGGAAGACATCATAGAGGAAATAGTTGGCGATATTTCGGATGAATTTGATGACGAAAACATTAATTTTTCACAAATCGACGACAAGAATTTCCTTTTTGAAGGCAAAATCAACCTCAAAGATTTTTACCGTATTGTGGATGTAGATGAAACCGTTTTTGAAGAAAATAAAGGAGAAGCCGAAACCTTGGCCGGATTTGTGTTAGAGATATTGGGTAATTTCCCCAAAAAAGGGCAAAAAATACACTTTGACAACCTCTATTTTACTATAGAATTGGTCGATAAAAAAAGAATTAAACAATTAAAAGTAACTCTCGATTCATAATGAAGCTATTTAAAACAGTTGGGGTTTTAGCCGTTATACTAACACTCAGTTTGACGAGTTGTAAAAACGACACCTTGCCCAAACCGGCCGGACAGTTGCGCTTGGATTATCCTGTAGCGCAGTATGCCCATTTCAGTAATCACTGTCCGTTTGAATTTGACATCAATGAAGATGCTGTTATAAAAGAAGATAAAAACTGCGGTTTTTCGATTCATTATCCTAAGATGAAAGCCACGATTTACCTGACCTACAAAACGGTAAACGGCGATATCAATACCTTGCTTCGAGATGCGCAAAAACTAACCTATGAACACGTAATCAAAGCCGATGATATCTTGGAGCAGCCGTATATTAATCCGGATAAAAAGGTATATGGTATGTTTTACAGAGTAGGCGGAAACGCGGCCACAAACGCCCAGTTTTATGCCACCGACAGCACCAAACATTTTGTAACCGGTTCGGTTTACTTTTACGCCAAGCCAAATTATGATTCGATTATGCCGGCCGCCGATTATGTAAAAAATGACATGCAGCAATTGCTCGAAAGTATTCAATGGACCCAAGGTCGTTAGACCGAAGGAGCGGCACGAGCAAAGCGAACTGGCGAAGCAAGCTAAATAAAAAAGGAACTCTACGGAGTTCCTTTTTGTTATGATTGTATTGTAATCGGATTATTTGGATTGCGCTACTTTATACGTGGCTCCGTCACCGGTAGCTTCCACGGTAGCATACAATTTTTGTGGCGTTAAAACCGCTGCATCGAATTCGACAGTTGCTTCTTTTTTGTCGAAATCCACCGTGGCTTTTTGTACGCCTTCCATCTTAGCCAATCGTTTTTCGATGGTTTTGGCACAACCCATGGCACAGGTCATTCCTTCAATTTTAAACTGAGCAGTTTCGGGTTTGGCCGCTACCGCCGGTGTTTTTGGGGCATCCGCTACAGTTTCCTGAGTGGCCTCTGATGCGGTAGGTTTGCCGGCTGTATCTTTACAGCCTATTAACATTGATGCGGCTACGCCCAACATTACAAGTGATTTGGAAAAATTCATGATAGTATTATTTTTTTTAAGTTTAGGCTTGCTTGTGCCAACAAAAATAAATAAAAATTAAAGTTATTATTCTTAAAATAATTACAAAATTTGACGCATAAAAATGGAGATATGCCCACACAAAAGTTGAAATGGTTGCTGTTGATTGCCCTGGCTCTGATTTGGGGCAGCTCATTCATATTAATCAAAAAGGGTTTGGTAGCGCTGAATCCTTTCCAGTTGGGTTCGTTGCGCATTATTTTTTGTGCGCTATTTTTATTGCTAGTTGGTTTTCGAAACCTCGCCACCATTCCGTTACACCAATGGAAGTATATTGCGTTAACGGCATTATTCGGCACCTTTGTTCCGGCTTATCTTTTTGCCATCGCGCAAACTCAAATCAGCAGTTCGGTGAGTTCGATCCTCAATTCGCTGACGCCGTTAAACACGCTCATTATCGGTGCTGTTATTTTCAGATTGGATTTCAAACGAACGCAAATTATCGGAGTAATTATTGGTTTTTTGGGCACCACTTTGCTCATACTTAACGGAGCGGCGCATCATCCTAATCAGAATTATTGGTACACTATCTTAGTTTTAATCGCTTCGGTTTGCTATGCTACGAATGTGAATTTAATCAAACGGTATTTGTCCGATTTGAAACCGCTTGCCATTACCACGGGAAACTTTGCCGTGATGGTAGTGCCGGCGTTTTTGATTTTGTCTTTCACCGATTTCTTTTCGGTAGTCACCCATGAAAAGGTACAGCATGCGCTGATTTTTGTGGCGGTATTGGGAATTATTGGGACCGGAGTGGCTAATGTTCTTTTTTATAAATTGATTCAGATTTCATCACCGGTGTTTGCGACTTCGGTAACGTATTTGATTCCGATAGTGGCTTTCTTTTGGGGATTGTTGGATCATGAAATGTTGACACCGGTTCAGTTTATTGGAGCGCTGATTGTGTTGATAGGCGTTTACCTTTCGAGTAGAAAATAAAAAAGACCGTTCTCAGAACGGTCTTTTTAGTATCACAAAAAAAATCAATTATTGAAAATCAGCATCGATAACCCCTTCGTTAATTTTCACGTCAGACATTTTAATATCCAATTCAAAACCAACATTCATCACGGTGTTAAACGGAACTTTAACGCCTTTTACGGCGCGGTAATCGTTGAAATAGGTAACGCGAGTTACTTTTTGACCACCTTGCTCATCCGTAGTTGCTTCGGCAGTTTTTAAGCCCGATTTTACATCAAAATAGTAGGTAGTGTCGCCATCCACAACTGTATACGCATCGCTGCCGTTCATGGGCTCGATACCGGTTACGGTAACCCCCGGTTTGTTTGCTAATAAGGTTTCGTTAAACAACACGGCGCTTTCTTTCATTTTAGCCAAATCATCGCCTTCTAATACTTTTTTCTGACCTTGTTGCATCATGTATCCCGAATTACCGTTGACTACTTGTTTCATCAACGAGCCCATACCGGCCATAGATAATTCTACCATCATTCTTCCTTTAGCATCGATTTTAGAGGTATAGCTTAACGGCATTGGTGCTTGCGGAATTTTGGTTTCTCCTACTGAGGCAATCGATTTTACCGATTTGATGGCTTTGTCACCACCAATTGCTGCTACATAAGCATCGATAACCGTTTTTACACTTACTCCGGCAGGAACCGGTTTTTTCATAGCCGGTTTTTCGGTTGGATTACCAAACTTGTCAAAGTAGAAAATCGGAATTTTCAAACTTTCTAATCCCGGTAATACATCCGAGGCTTTTCCTACCACCAATATTCTCATATTGTCGGCTAAGAAATAGCGGTTTACCACTCTCATGATATCATCAGGCGTAACGGCGTTGATGTTTTTGATATAGTTTTCATAGAAATTAGCCGGTAAGCCTTCGGTTTCAATATTTAACGCATAACGCGCCACAGTAGCCGGTTTTTCTACCTGCATTACAAAACGACCGATATAACCTGCTTTAACGTTATTCAAGGTTTCTTCGGTTACTTTCTCAGTTCTGATACGATTTAACTCGTACAAAGCCTGCGTGATAGCGCTGTCGGTTACCGCATTTCTCACTTGGGTATTGGCTCTGAATTCGCTGTGCATGTTTTTGTCGAAACCAACACTCGAACGGGCGCCGTAAGTCCAGCCGTGTTTTTCTCTCAAGTTCATGTTTAAGTAGCTGTTAAAATCGCCGCCAAACACTTGGTTTGCTAAAATTACCGGGAAGAAATCTGGGTCACTCATTTTTAAGTTTACCGTATTGAATAAGGTAATTTCAGATTGTACGGCGTTAGGCATATCCACAAAGTTGATTTGTGTGTATTGTACGTTGGTCGGATTAGAATAGGTTAATCTTGGCGCCGTAGCTTTTACCCAAGAACCGAACAATTTTTCAACGTTTTTCTTTACGTCTTTTGTTTTTACGTCACCTACAATTACCAGATAAGCGTGCTCCGGAACAAAATACGTTCTGTAATTCGCTTTCACATCCGCTAAAGAAACATTTTTGATGGTTTCTTCAGACAAGTACTCTCCGGCCGGGTGACTTTTACCGTAAGCCAACACTTTTTCAACTCTTCCGGCTACAGCGGTAACGCTTTTTTCTTGTGTTTTTAAGCCTTCGATTAATTTATCTCTTTCTTTATCAAATTCTTCCTGAGTAAAGTTAGGCGTTAGTGCTCCTTCAGCCATTAATTCTAAAATTCTTTTGGCGTGTTTCGACAAACCACTGGCCGAAGCACCCGAAGAATAGAAATTAATATTCGCTCCTAAAAAGTCGATTTCTTCGTTAAAAGCATCTTTAGGCGTTTTCAAAGAGCCGTTTCCTATTAAAGCGCTGGTCAATTCATCAACCCCTTTTTTGTCTCCTTCGGCATACGGGGTGTTGTCGATAGTTAAACTATAAGAAACTCTCGGCAGTTTGTGGTTTTCCACTACCAAAACTTTCAAGCCGTTAGGCAATGAAAATGTTTCCGGTTTTTTGATGTTGATACTCGGCGCCGGTCCCGGTTTAGGCTGCGTTCTGTCTTGTGCTTGCATAATAAGGGTTAAAAACAAGCTTGATAATAATATAAATGTTTTTTTCATAATCCTTTGAGTCTTAGTTTTGAGCTTTGTCTTTGGCCGGAACGTAATCTAAAATCAAACGTTGGTTCGGATTCAGGTATTTTTTAGCAATGTCTCTGATTTCTTCACGAGTGATAGAACGGTACATGTCGATTTCCGTATTGATTAAATTTACATCCCCATACAACAAATAATAAGTCGCTAAATTTTCAGCTACCCCTTCCACGCTGGCATTGCCGTCAACGTAGTTGCTTTCGTAAATGTTTTGTAATTTTTGGAAATCTTTTTCAGAGATGAGTTCGTTTTGCATTTTTACAATTTCTTCATCAATCTCTCTGATTAAATCGGCTGAAGTGGTCTCGCCTTGCGGCATTCCGTAAAGGATATATTGGCCGTAGTCTTCTTGGCTATAGTTGAAGGCTCCTACTTGTAACGCCATTTTTTTATCGTCTACAATTTTCTTGTATAATTTAGAACTTTTCCCGTTGCTTAAATACGTTGAAATCATATCCAATACGCGAGCATCACGCGTTTTCATTGACGGCGTTCTGTAGGCCGCTACCACCATTTCTTTTTGGATGTTCGGGTCTTCGTAACGCGCTTTAATAGGCTCTGTAATTGGCGCTTCTACAAAGGTTTCTTTCTTAATTTCAACACCTCTCGGAATCGGGCCGAAATATTTTTCAATCCACGCTTTGGTTTGTGGGATATTGATTTGACCGGCAACCACTAAAACCGCATTATTCGGCGTGTAGAATTTTTTATTGAACGCTTGAAATTCTTCTAAAGTAGCTGCGTCTAAGTGCGCCATTGAACCGATAGGTGCCCAACGGTACGGATGCACTTTGAACATGTTTTTCTTTACTTCGGCAATCAACTGGCCATAAGGCTGGTTGTCTACGCGTAATCTTTTTTCTTCTTTAACTACTTCGTTTTGTGTATCCACTCCGATTTGGTTGATTACCGGATGCATTAATCGTTCCGATTCCATCCACAATCCCAACTCGGTATTGTTGGAAGGAAATACTTCAAAATAATACGTTCGGTCTTCCGAAGTGTTGGCGTTGTTGGTTCCTCCGTTAGACGTTACAATTTTAAACCATTCTCCTCTTTTGATGTTTTCGGTACCTTCAAACAATAAATGTTCAAAAAAGTGAGCAAAACCCGTTCTCTCCGGATTTTCGTCTTTGGATCCTACGTGGTACATTACCGAGGTAATCACCACCGGCGCCGACGGATCGTTGTGTAAAATAACATGCAATCCGTTTGGCAAATCGTACTCTTCAAACGCCACCTTTTGCGCATGAGCTGTTCCTCCAAGCATAAGCATTGAACTTAAAGCAATTAATGATTTTTTCATAAAAAATTGAAATTTTTTCGTTGATTGTTCAGTTAGTTAACTAACCCTTGATTTTGTTACACAAATGTACTTTTTTTTATCCAAAAACGTTTCAATGATTCAAAAATCTGATGCCTAGTGTAATGAGTTACGTAACAGACATGAAATTTTTCTGTTATTCTGTTGTGTGAATAAGAAATAGTCGTATATTTGCGCACTTAAAATTTAACTAAACATTATTGTTATGTACGCAATCGTAGAGATAGCAGGGCAACAATTCAAAGTAAGCAAAGACCAAAAAGTTTTTGTTCACCGTTTGGCTACCGAAGAAGGGTCAAAAGTTTCTTTTGACAAAGTTCTTTTGTTAGACGACAATGGGAACATCACTTTAGGCGCCCCAGCTATAGAAGGTGCTTCAGTAGAAGCCAAAGTGTTACAACACTTAAAAGGAGATAAAGTTATCGTTTTCAAAAAGAAAAGAAGAAAAGGGTACAAAAAAAGAAACGGACACAGACAATCATTAACGCAAATCGTTATTGAGGGAATCAGTGCTACCGGATCAAAAAAAGCAGCCAAATCGGCTGAACCTAAAGCTGAAAAAGCCGCAGAGCCAAAAGCTCCGAAAGCTAAAAAAGCAGAAACCACTGAAGAATAATTAACATTTAAAAACTAAAACGTCATGGCTCACAAGAAAGGTGTCGGTAGTTCGAAGAACGGTAGAGAATCAGAATCGAAACGTTTAGGCGTTAAGATTTACGGTGGTCAAGCTGCGGTTGCAGGGAATATCATCGTTAGACAAAGAGGTTCTAAACACAATGCCGGAGAAAACGTTTACATGGGTAAAGATCATACTTTACATGCAAAAGTTGACGGAATTGTAAAATTCCAGAAAAAAGGAGACAACAAATCATTTGTGTCTATCCTTCCCTTCGAAGCATAAGAACAAAACTCTTATCATTATACAAAACCCGTTCAGTACTGAACGGGTTTTTTGTTTTGAATAATACATCTCGGAAACCGGTTCTTTCTATAATCTGTTCTTAGCGTGTTGTCTTTTGTGCAGAAATTCAGTAAATTTGAATTTCATATGAAACAGGCACTCCTTTTTGTTCTAATCTTCCTTGGCATTACACTCAATGCCCAAAATGATTGTGCAGATGCCATAGTCGTATGTGGGAATACAAATTTTAACAATGTTGAAGTAAACGGCTCGGGGTCAATACAGGAAGTAAGTAGTTGTGGCGGCCAAGAGTACAACAGTATTTGGATGAAAATAAAAATTGCCACTTCCGGTACGCTTGAATTCACCATTGTTCCCGAAAGCCCCAACCTGATTGAGGATTTTGACTTCTACCTTTATTATTACGAATCTTGTATTGAAAAAAATATCATCCGTTGTTCTACTACCAATCCCAATATGGCGGGACTAACGTATAATATAACCGGTTTGCAAAGTTCTGAAACCGACACTAGTGAAGGTCCTGCCGGCGACGGCAACAGTTTTGTTTCGGTTGTCGATGTGTTGGCAGACGAAACCTACATGCTCGTCGTTGATCGTGCCATCGGAAACAGTAATTTTTCGATAATCTGGACCGGAACGGCCACCTTTAACGATCCGCCTCAATTTGATTTGCCTCTCGGCGTAACTTCCATTGATTTAACTCAGTGTGATGTTGATGGTGTTCCGAATGCTTCAACCGTATTCGACTTAACCCAGAATACGCCGCATATTATTGGCAGCCAAACCAATGTTACGGTTACGTATTATACTAACGAAAGTGATGCTTTTTTGGGAGAGAATGCGATAACCGATCCGAGTTCATTTGTCAATACCTCGAATCCCCAAACCATTTATGTCAGAATAGAGAGCACCGTAACCGAGTGCTTCAATAACGGTTCATTTGACCTCATTATTTCGGGTGAAATTGGTTTGTCGGAAAATCAATTTTCGATTTGTGACGATACGACTGACGGCAACAAGTTCAATGGTCAGACTACGTTCAATATGCAAGATGTTACTTCGGTTATTTTCCCGAATCTCCTTCCCGGAATAACGGTTACCTATTATTTATCGCAAGCCGATGCTGAAAACAACCTCAATCCGCTACCGCTGTTTTTTTACAACACAGTGCCCGAATCCCAAACGCTCTTTGTAAAAATTGAAGACGGAAACTGTACTTTTATCAGTCCGATTGACTTAATCGTTAACTCATTTCCCGTTGTAACAGCCGCCAGTCTCGTTCAGTGTGATTATGGCATCAATCCGGATGGCGTCACCTTGTTTAATCTTTCGGAAGCCGATGGATTTTTTACCCAAGGAGCTTCGGATGTAGACGTGACGTATTATTTGGATAATGCAAGCCTTACCGCCAATCAACCGCTACCTGTCAATTATACCAATACCGCAAATCCTCAAAACATCCTGGCGCAGTTGTTATATGCTAACGGCTGCAGCACCACTTATCCCTTGACACTCCATGTGAATGTCGCCGTAGGGCAAAGCGTAGCCGGATTGGAAACTTGTGATGTACAGCAAAACGGCTTGGCGACATTCAACCTCAATCAGGCCAATATCGTCCTGCTGCCCACACAAACCGCTTCCTATTTTCTGACGCTTCAGGACGCTTTACTCGAACAAAATCAGTTGGTCAATTTGATGCATACCAATACCACTCCCTACAGTTCAAGTGTCTTTGTAAGAGTTGAAGACAGTGCTAACGGGTGTTCAGGGATTAGTGAAATTCCTTTGGTGGTGAACCGACTTCCGCCCATTGAACCCAATGGCGAAGCGTATGTTTGTGCCAACCTGCCGGGGTTTCAAACCACCATTGACGCCGGTTTACTTGACGGGCATCCGTATCAATATGTCTGGAGTTATGGCGGAGCGGTACTTCCCGAAACGACGGCTGCTATCCTTGTCGATCAGCCCGGGACCTATACGGTGAATGTCGTGAATGCTGACGGTTGTGTCAGCACGCGTACGATTATAGTGAATACGTCCAATGGCGCTAACATTACGTCGGTCGCGAGCCAAGGCACCGGCATCGAAAATAATTCGGTCACCATAAACCCCTTTTCGCCCAATTATGGTTATAGTATCGACAGTCCCAACGGTCCGTTTCAGTCGAGCAACCAATTCCATAACGTATCTTGCGGCATCCACACGGCTTATGTGAGTGATACTGATGGCTGCGGTGTGGCCTCACTGCCGTTTGAAATCATCGGAATTCCGATTTATTTTACTCCTAACGCCGACGGGCATCACGATATTTGGCGTTTGGGTTGTGCTACAACCCAACCCGACACCCTCATTCAAATTTTTGACCGCTACGGGAAACTGATTAAACAAATGAAAGCCAATGGCGAAGGTTGGGACGGTACTTACAACGGAAGAAAACTTCCCTCAGACGATTATTGGTACCTGATAAAGTTCCCGGATGGCAAAACGCAAAAAGGGCATTTTGCGCTAAAGCGATAACTCAAATTTCAAATGATACCGGCTGTGGGTATAACTTTTTGTTCACCGATTGGGTTTTAGGAGCGAAAGGTTCGGGCTGTTTCGGCAGTCCTTGTTCCCGCTGTCCGCACTACCCCGATCCCGAAATTTCGGGACGGGGGTAGCTTGCTTCCATCGGGGCTACACAGGATTTGTCGTGAAATAAAAAACCCTCACATCACTGCGAGGGTTTCAATATCTAAAAATCTAACGATCTAAGAAGTCTAAGCCAGTCGGATTAATATCTGTAATATTCCGGTTTGAATGGTCCTTGAACGTCAACACCAATATAAGCGGCTTGCTCTTCGTTCAAAGTTTCCAATTCCACACCCAATTTGGCTAAGTGCAAGGCCGCTACTTTTTCATCCAAGTGTTTCGGTAACATGTACACTTCGTTTTTGTAAGCAGCACTGTTGTTCCACAACTCAATTTGAGCCAACGTTTGGTTGGTAAACGAGTTACTCATTACAAAACTCGGATGACCGGTAGCACAACCTAAATTCACCAAACGGCCTTCGGCTAAAACGATGATATCTTTGCCGTTTACATTGTATTTGTCTACTTGAGGTTTGATTTCTACTTTGGTATTGCCGTGGTTTTTGTTCAACCAAGCCATATCGATTTCATTGTCAAAGTGACCGATGTTACATACGATGGTTTTGTCTTTCATCGCTTCAAAGTGTCTTCCTACTACAATGTCTTTGTTACCGGTAGTCGTGATCACGATATCGGCATTAGCAATAACGGTGTCTAATTTTTTCACTTCAAACCCGTCCATCGCTGCTTGTAACGCACAAATCGGATCAATTTCAGTTACGGTTACAATAGAACCGGCACCTCTGAAAGAAGCCGCTGTTCCTTTACCTACGTCACCGTAGCCACAAACAACCACTCTTTTTCCGGCCAACATAATATCGGTTGCACGACGAACAGCATCTACAGCCGATTCTTTACAACCGTATTTGTTGTCAAATTTCGATTTCGTAACGGAGTCGTTTACGTTAATCGCCGGCATGTATAATGTACCGTTTTTCATTCTTTCGTACAAACGGTGAACACCGGTAGTTGTTTCTTCTGATAATCCTTTGATACCCGGGATCAACTCAGGGTAACGATCGAATACCATATTGGTCAAATCACCACCATCATCCAAAATCATGTTCAATGGTTTTCTGTCTTCTCCAAAGAATAAGGTTTGCTCAATACACCAGTCAAACTCTTTTTCATTCAAACCTTTCCAGGCATAAACCTGAATGCCCGCAGCAGCAATCGCAGCAGCAGCCTGATCCTGAGTAGAGAAAATGTTACAAGAAGACCAAGTCACTTCGGCTCCTAACGCAATTAAAGTCTCGATTAGAACAGCAGTCTGGATGGTCATGTGTAAACATCCGGCAATGCGAGCCCCTTTTAATGGTTGACTGGCGCCGTATTCCGCACGAAGCGCCATTAATCCCGGCATTTCGGCTTCGGCCAATTCAATTTCTTTTCTTCCCCAAGCTGCCAAGTTAATATCTTTAACTTTGTAAGCTACATAAGGTAATGTTTGTGTACTCATCTATTGTGTATATTTGTTTTTTAAAGAATTGTGGTGCAAAATTACACAATAGAAAAGAATTAAAAAAGCCTTTTTCGTTTTTTTAGGGATTGTTTAATTCCTTAATTTTCTGAATTACAAACAGATAATTTCAAAACACTCATGCCGTTACTAGGAATCAAAGCTTTAAATCAAAATACCTCGCTGTACGTTTGGAAGATTACGGAGACGTTCGATGAACTTTTTCGTTCTGTAGCCTTGAAAGATGTTTCCTTGGCAAGGTTGGAAGGAATGAAATCGGAAGCCCATCAGAAAGGCTTTTTAAGCGTGCGTCGCCTTCTGATGGAAGCAGGGTATACCGATTTTGATTTGTACTATGATGCCTACGGAAAGCCGCATTTGAACGACGGAACGCACATTTCCGTTTCGCATTCCCACGAGTGTTCGGTTATCGTTTTGAGTAACCAAATTGTGGGAGCCGATTTGGAATTACTCAAAGAGAAAACACTCCATATCGCCCCGCGATTCATGGAAACGTTTCATTTGGATCAGCTTTCTCACGAAAACCAAATTAAAAAGGCAACGGTTATTTGGGGTATTAAAGAATCGGTTTTTAAAATCAAAAACGAAAAAGGGATTAGTTTTCCCGAACATATTTTTGAAAAGCCCTTTCGGTTGGAGGATAAAAAGGCAATAGCCGAGCTTCAATTCAACGATCATGTCGAATATTTTGACATACAGTTTGATTTTATCGACAATTATGTTTTTGTTTGTGCATTTAACTCGGGGGAAAAGAAATAATGAGCACCATTTACACCGACATATTACATGCGAAATCGAATGACCAAAAATTATTGGCTATTCTTTTAGATCCTGATAAACTAACGATTGCAGCTGTTCCGAATCTGATGGAAAAAATCAACCAATCACCGGCAACCCACATTTTAGTGGGTGGCAGCTCGTTTCAAGGAAAGCATTTGTCCGATTTGGTTGTGGCAATAAAACAAAGAAGTCGTCTGCCGATTTTGCTTTTTCCAGGTCATCCGTCACAAATTTCAGGCGAGGCCGATGGCCTGTTGTTTTTGCAATTGCTCTCCGGTCGCAATCCGGATTATCTGATCCAACACCAAGTGGATGCCGTTCCGATGTTGGAAAAAACCAACTTGGAAGTGATATCTACGGGATATATTCTCATTGAAAGCGGAATCGAAACGGCTGTAGAAAGAGTATCTCAAACCCAACCGTTGGCCCGAGAAGATTTTCATTATGCCGCGCAAACCGCCAAAGCAGGGACACTTATCGGAAACCAATTAATTTATCTCGAGGCCGGGAGCGGAGCGCAACAACCAATTCCGACAGCAATGATTGCAATTGTAGCGCAAAGGATTTCCGTACCTTTGATAGTTGGTGGCGGTATTCGTTCCAAAAAAGAAATTGACCAAGCCTTTGCCGCCGGAGCCGATATGGTGGTCATCGGCACCGCTTTTGAAAAAGACACCGATTTTTTTCAGCATCAATACGAACAGGCCAAAATTAAAACATGCTAGAGTTCTTGTTCTCGCAATACAAAAACTACCCAACCTATGAAATTGTGTTGGAACTCACCGCTATTGTATTTGGCTTACTGAGCGTGTGGATGGCCAAAAAAGACAATATCTGGGTGTTTCCAACCGGAATTATCAATACCGGAATTTATACCTATTTGCTTTGGAAATGGTCGCTTTTGGGTGATATGATGATTAATTTTTATTACGTAGTCATGAGTTTTTACGGCTGGTATCATTGGACACGAAAAAAAGAAAACGTAATCCTGTTTCCTATTGCTCGTATGACGGCATCGGAAAAGAAGATGTCGACTTTGTTATTTGTGTTAACCCTGCTTTTTGTGGTCGCGGTTTACACAATTTTTGATAAATTTACCCATTGGACATCGTACGTAGACACGCTGGTCACCGGAATTTTTTTCGTGGGCATGTGGCTGATGGCCCGTCGGAAAATAGAGAATTGGGTGTTGTGGATCGTGGGCAACGTGATTTCCATACCAATGTATTTTGCCAAAGGGTATTCGTTTACGAGTATCCAGTATTTAATTTTTACAATTATCGCCGTTTTCGGCTACTTAGAATGGAAGAGAACATTACAAGAAAAGAAAGTTTAATGACGAAATACGGATTCACCAAGGCCGATTTTGACTATATCGATAGCCAGGGTATTTCTCTTGATAAGATTGAGGGTGAACTGTTGCTTTTTGAGTCGGGGATTCCCAAAATTACGTTGGAACGCCCGGCTACTATAGGTGATGGTATTGTGAAACTTACTGAGCAAGAATTTCAGCAGTATGCGGAACGGTTTGATACGCAAAAAACGTCTTTAAAACTAAAAAAATTCGTACCGGCTTCCGGGGCGGCCAGCAGAATGTTCAAATTCCTGAATGAATTTTTAAATGACTTTGATCACGAAAACGAAACCATTAATGCCTACATCAATCGCAAAAAAGATAAAAACCTACCGGTTTTCTTGGCCGGAATTGAAAAGTTCCCTTTTTACGAAGCCGTAAAAGCCAGAGTGAAAAGTGTTTATCCCGACTATTATTCGCTCGAACGCCACGAAAAAAGTTATCGATTTATCAAATTAATGCTCGCGCAAGACCATTTTGATTTTGCCAACAAACCCAAAGGAGTACTCGATTTTCATCAATACGATACTCATATTGCCACACCGGTGGAAGAGCATTTAAACGAATGCGCATTCTACGCGAGCTCCAATTCGGTTTCGCATTTGCATTTTACGGTATCCGAAAATCATGAAAATCTATTCCGAGAAGTTATTGCCAAAGTACAAGATAAAGTAGAAGCCACATCGGGGACTAAAACCCATGTCAGTTTTTCGTACCAGCAAAAAAGTACCGATACCCTTGCTGTGGATATGCAAAACAAACCGTTCCGAAATGAAGAAGGCCAACTCGTGTTTCGCCCGGGAGGACATGGCGCGCTGATAAACAATCTCAATAGTTTGGATGCCGATGTGTTGTTTGTAAAAAACATAGACAACGTCATTCAAAATCACATTCAGGAAATTGCATTGTACAAAAAAGGATTGGCCGGAGTTTTACTGGAAATTCAGGATAAAATATTCAAAATTCTTCATGCTGTTGACCGGCAAACGGTGCAACAAAACGATATTCCGAATATTATCCATTTCATGAAAAGATCCCTGAATATTGATGTGGTTGACGATTTTTACAAGTATACGCTTGAGAACAAAATCGATTACATCAAGAACAAGTTAAACCGACCGATTCGGGTGTGTGGGATGGTCAAAAATGAAGGAGAACCGGGAGGCGGTCCTTTTTGGGTGCGAAGTTACAAAGGCAATGTGTCATTGCAAATTGTAGAAACCTCACAAGTGGATACCAACAATCGGGAACAGATGGTCATACTCTCAAAAGCTACCCATTTTAATCCGGTAGATTTGGTGTGTGCCACCAAAGATTACCTCGGTCAAAAATTTGATTTGACGCAATTTGTAGACCACAGTACCGGTTTCATTGTACATAAAAATAACAAAGGAAAAGACCTGAAAGGCTACGAATTACCGGGATTGTGGAACGGTGCCATGGCCAAATGGATTACTGTTTTTGTTGAAGTGCCGTTGATAACTTTTAATCCGGTTAAAACGGTTAACGACTTACTTAAACCGGCGCATCAACCGCAATATGAAAACTGAAATCATTCTATCAGAATTGCAATTTAAAGCGGTTCGAAGTTCCGGACCGGGCGGACAAAACGTCAATAAAGTGTCCAGTAAAGTGGTTTTAAGTTTTGATGTTCCTCATTCGAACGGATTACATCCCGAAGAGAAAGAGTTACTCTTGACCAAGCTCAAATCAAAAATATCCTCAGAAGGGTTGCTGATCTTGAGTTGCGACGAAGATCGAAGTCAGCTTAAAAATAAAACCATAGTCACCAAACGCTTTTTAGCGTTGGTACAACAAGCTTTAGTCGTTCCCGAAAAACGAAAAAAAACAACGGTACCGAGAGCGGTCATCGAAAAACGAATCAAAGCCAAACGCAATCTCTCCGAAATCAAACAGAACCGAAAGAAACCAAGACTGTAGCATCTTGTCATTTCTCTTTCGTCGAAATGAGAAACTAATTTGGATAATTGTAGATTTTACACGTACCTTTGTCCCGTCTCAAAAGGGGTGCTCTAAATAACGAGCTGAGATTATACCCAATGAACTTAGAACAGGTAATGCTGTTTAAGGAAGTGACGAAAAACTAAAGTGCACGTTAGTCCATCGTCAGGAGTATCAAATCATTTTTTAACCAAGAATAATTACCTCTTTTTATTCGTAACTTAATTTTTACGAATGGAAATTTTATTCAATGTATCCAAAGGAAAAAGAAAACCATGGCTTTTTTCGCTCAGCGCTGTCATACTTTCTTTGGCTGCTTTTTCGCAGGAAAAAGTAAAAGACACCACCCAAGTCAATCAACTTGATGAGGTTTTGGTATCTGCTGTGCGTGTTACTACGAAAACGCCGGTGTCGTTCAGCAATCTCGACAAAAAGGAAATTACAGGACGCAATCTCGGACAAGACATTCCGATTTTGATGAATTACCTACCTTCGGTAGTGACTACTTCCGATGCCGGAAACGGCGTGGGTTACACCGGAATTCGCGTACGCGGGAGCGATGCTACCCGTGTAAACATCACCATCAACGGCATTCCGTATAACGATGCTGAAAGTCATGGGACGTTTTGGGTGAACATGCCCGATTTTGCTTCCTCGGTAGAGAGTTTGCAGTTGCAGCGCGGCGTGGGAACGTCCACCAACGGCGCCGGTGCTTTTGGCGCGAGTTTGAATTTGTTAACCGATAGTTTTTCTAAAGAAAGCAATGGCGAAATATCGAATTCTTTCGGCAGCTTTAATACCCGAAAACATACGGTAAAATTCAGCTCAGGCTTGTTAAACAACCATTTTGAATTGGCCGGAAGGCTTTCCAATATCGACTCTCAGGGGTATATTGACAGAGCGGCTTCCGATTTGAAATCCTATTTTTTACAAGGAACCTATGTGGGTAAAACCACTTTGATTAAGGCCTTGGTTTTTGGCGGTACCGAAAAAACATACCAGTCCTGGAACGGCATTGACGGCGAAACGATGAAGGAACATCGCACGTTTAATTCGGCCGGAATCTACACCGATGAATTCGGGAACATCCGATTTTATGAAAACGAAACCGATAATTACCAACAAGACCATTACCAGTTGCATTGGAGTGAAAGAGTTTCCGAAAATTGGAGTACCAATGTGGCCTTGCATTATACCCAAGGGAAAGGCTATTACGAAAATTACAAAGAAGATGCCGATTTTGCCGATTACGGTTTCACCCCGGTTGTGATTGAAAACACCACCATTAACACCACCGATTTGGTGCGTCAGAAGTGGTTGGATAACGATTTTTACGGGACTACTTTTTCCGCTAATTATAAAAAGAACAAGCTCCATTTGATTCTCGGGGGAGGTTGGAACAAGTACGAAGGCGACCATTTCGGTAAAGTCATTTGGGTGCAATTTGTATCCGACAGCGAATTGGGTGATCGGTATTACGAGGATTACGCGGTAAAAACGGACGGAAATTTATTTACCAAAGCCAATTACCAAATAACCGCAAAACTGAGTTTGTATGCCGATTTGCAATACCGAACCGTAAACTATAAAGCCAATGGTGTTCAGGCCGATTGGGTTAATGACACCTTTCATTTCTTTAATCCGAAAGCCGGGTTGAATTATGAGTTCAACGATAAGAATACCATATACGTTTCGTATGCCAAAGCCCAACGCGAACCCAATCGCACCGATTACGAGAGCGGAAATGCCAAGCCCGAAAAATTGGATGATTTTGAAGTGGGGTGGCGTTATGTTTCGGAAAAAGCCAAAATAAACACCAACGTCTACTATATGGCCTATAAAGACCAGTTGATTTTAACCGGGAATTTGGATGATGTCGGCAATCCGATTCGTTCTAATAGCGAAACCAGTTACCGATTGGGATTGGAAGTAGATGCCACGCTGGCGTTAACCTCAAAAGTCATTATTCGCCCTAATGTTACCCTGAGTCAAAATAAGAATGTAGATTTGAACGTGGACGGTAATGCGGTAGGAACCAAAGATATTGCGTATTCTCCCGAAGTCATTGCCGGAAATATTGTGGTGTACAAACCCGGTAAAGCATGGCAATTTTCCTGGTTGACTAAATTTGTAGGGAAACAGTTTATGAATAACATCGAATTGCCTTCGGCACAATTACCCGATTATTGGGTGAACGATTTCAATGTGACCTATGAAATACAACCGAAATCGGTTTTTAAATCGATAGTGTTTACCGGATTGATTAACAATGTTCTCGACAAACAATATGTTTCCAACGGGTATATGTGGGATGTCTATCCGTATTACTATCCGCAGGCGGGAATTAATTTCCTGGCCGGAGTAACACTCAAAATATAACTAAAAACCTCTCAGGAAGCTGAGAGGTTTTTGTTAATTGGTGATGTATAAATTGGAGCCGCTCACCGTAACCCGATATTGTTTCATAGGGTAGGGTTGACCGGGACTTTGGCCCGTAAACAGGTTGTAAACGGTATTGTCACAGTCACAAGTAGCTTCAATGCCGTTGATAGTCATGGGCGACGAACAACTGTCAAACGATTGGTTCGGACAGGCCAAATCGAAAGCCACAAAATTACTACCGGTATTAAAAACCACAATACCACGAGCTCCGGCATTGACACCAAAATACACTATGTGATTGCTTGGAAACTGCAAATTGCTGTAAGCGGGTAAGTTCATGTTAATCTGAACATCAACAGGATAATTGGGGATATTGGGGTTTCGGTTATTGATACTTCCGCCGTCACAACCATAAGCCATCACGAGAAGCACCGTCAAAACAAGAATCTTTTTCATATAAATTTTTGAATTAGTATAGCGAAACAAATTTAAATTAATTAACTTTGACCTGCGTTACCAAACGCTAACAAATTTGAAATAAATTAAAAATACTATCTTTGCAAAAAGAAATCCCGTTCCGATGGGATTTTTTCTGTTTATATAAATGATGAAATTATGAGTACAGTATCGTATTACACCGCAGAAGGATTAAAGAAATTAAAAGATGAACTGGATCACCTTAAAAGTGTAGAAAGACCCAAAGCATCACAAGCTATTGCTGAAGCTCGAGATAAAGGCGATTTGTCTGAGAACGCCGAATATGATGCCGCCAAAGAAGCACAAGGTCTTTTGGAAATGCGTATTGCCAAAATGGAAGAGCTGTATGCCAATGCCCGGTTGATCGATGAATCGCAATTGGATTTGTCTAAAGCGTTGGTTTTGTCTAATGTAAAGATAAAAAATCAAGCCAACGGGATGGAAATGAAATATACATTGGTGGCCGAAAGTGAAGCCGATTTAAAATCAGGTAAAATTTCAGTGACCTCACCAATCGGTAAAGGATTGTTAGGAAAACGCGTAGGTGAAATTGCCGAAATAAGCGTGCCTAACGGAAAAATCAATTTCGAAATTTTAGAAATATCCAGAGACTAATGCCTTCTGTTTTTACTAAAATAGTTAACGGCGAAATTCCGGCCTACAAAGTCGCAGAAGACGACCACTATCTCGCGTTTTTAGATGTCAATCCAAACGCGAAAGGCCATACCCTTTGCATTCCGAAACAAGAAATCGATAAGATTTTTGATATGGAAGAAAACCATTATTTGGGTTTAATGCAATTTGCCCGAAAAGTGGCCAAAGCCATCGAAAAAACAGTTCCTTGTAAGCGTGTCGGTATAGCTGTGGTTGGTTTAGAAGTGCCGCACGTGCACGTCCATTTGATTCCGTTGCACGACATGGACGACATGCGTTTCCAACGAAAAGCAGCTTTGACCCAACAAGAGTTTGAAGATTTGACGAAAGCCATTCAAAGCAATGTATAGAAAACAGAATCCCGAGCCATCGGGATTTTTTATGCCTTTTTAAAAGAAATCTGCATTGTAGTTCCTTTGTCCAATTCGGAATGGGCGACTTTAATTTTCCCTTTGTGGTACTCTTCCACGATGCGTTTGGTGAGTGACAAACCCAAGCCCCAACCCCGTTTTTTGGTGGTAAAGCCGGGTTCAAAAACCCGTTTGAATTGGTTTTTGGGAATACCTTTTCCGGTATCGGTCACTAATATTTTAACGGTATGGTGGTCTTCCTCGAGAGCAACAGCTAATGCACCGCGTCCTTTCATGGCGTCGATGGCGTTTTTAACTAAATTTTCGATGGTCCAGCTATGCAACGCCGGATTTAAGGAAACATAAATGGGATGTTTGGGCGCTGTGAAGGAGAATTTGACTTGGTTGGAGAAGCGCGATTGCAAGTAGTCGAATGATTTTTCGGTCTCCGCCACGATGTCGAGTTGTTCCAATACCGGCTCGGAACCGATTTTAGAAAAACGATCGGTAATGGTTTGCAAGCGGGTAATGTCTTTTTCAATCTCGGCGACCATGGTTTCATCGATATGATTCACTTTCATAATTTCGAGCCACCCAATGAGTGATGACAATGGTGTTCCGATTTGATGGGCGGTTTCCTTGGCCATTCCCGCCCAAAGCTTGTTTTGCGTAGCCATTTTGGTGCTTCGGTAAAAGTTGTACACCACCGCGGCAAACAAGAAAATAATCAACAATAATGCAATCGGATAGTACTTGAGTTTGTTGAGCAAAGAAGAATCGCCATAGTATAAATTGTGGGTTCGCCCTTCGGAAATTTGCATCACGATAGGGTCGTTCTGATTTTTTAAGGTATTTAAAAAAGCCTTGAGTTTAGCCTTGTCCTTTAAGATGTCCTCATCAATATTTTTGGTATTGATGATAGAATCTTTTTCGGTTACTATGATTGGAATGGTAGCTGCCTGAATAATTTGCAAGGGCAAATCGACATCGGTAAACTCGTTGGCATTGATGAGTGTTTCCTGCGATTTGGCCCAGAGGGTCATTTTATCGCGCTCTTCCTGTTTGAAGATTTGGAAAAAAGTATACGTATTCCAGAGGATTAGCGTTACGATGACAAAAGACGTCGCGATGATAATCCAGCGGGTAAGGTTTCTTTTTTCGGAAAACTGCATGCTTAAATTTTTTATAAATATAGACAAAACCGCCAAAAAGACAAGACCATACCGTTTAGCCCCGATTGCAGTGATACCTTGTAGAACGGAAAGCGGGAAAAAGGTGGGCAAGAATGCCCGAACGCTTCGCTCCCGAAATCAATTAAAATTGTATTTTTGAGAAAAATAAAAATCATGCTCAGTTTTGAACCTCACACCCTTTCTCCGGCGCAATTGCAGGGCTATTTGCAAAGTGCCGTGGCGCCGCGACCGATAGCTTTTGCCAGTACGGTGGATGCCAACGGGAAACCCAATTTGTCGCCCTTTAGTTTCTTTAACGTGTTTAGTTCCAACCCGCCGATTTTGGTGTTTTCGCCGGCGCGACGCGTGCGCAACAATACCACCAAACACACCTTAGAAAACTGTGAAGCCACCAAGCAGGTGGTGATTAATGTGGTGAATTACGACATCGTGCAACAAATGTCGCTTTCGAGTACGGAGTATCCTGATGGGGTTAACGAGTTTGTCAAATCGGGGTTGACGATGTTGCCGTCGGATATGGTAAAACCGTATCGTGTGGCCGAGAGTCCGGTGCAAATGGAATGTAAAGTGAATGAAATTATTGCTTTGGGGAATCAAGGCGGTGCGGGTAATTTAATTATTTGCGAAGTGGTTAAAATTCACATTAGTGAGAGCGTTTTAGATGACAAAGGGGCCATTGATCAACACAAAATAGATTTGGTGTCGCGTTTAGGCGGCAATTGGTATTCGCGAGCCAACGCCGGCTTGTTTGAAGTGGAAAAGCCGTTGGCTACTTTAGGAATTGGGGTAGATGCGATACCCGATTTTATTAAAAAAAGCCCCGTTTTTGACGGGAATGATTTAGGAAAATTAGGAAATGTGGAAGCCTTGCCAACCGAAGAAGAAATTACTATATTTGTACAACAGCATTTTGCCGTGAAAGGCGTTTTAAGCTCTGATGATGAGCAAAAAATTCACCAAAAAGCTAAAGAATATTTGAATAACAACGAAGTGCTTTCGGCTTGGAAAGTGCTTTTAGCAAAACATTAATTATGGAAGTTACCGGAAAAATTAGAGTGATTAATCCTGAGCAACAAGTGAGTGCCAGTTTTAGAAAAAGAGAGTTAGTTGTGGCTACAGAGGAGCAATATCCGCAGTATATCAGCATTAATTTTGTGCAGGATAAATGCGATTTGTTGAACAACTATAATGTGGGTGAAGCGGTGAAAGTTTCCATCAACTTGCGAGGAAGAGAATGGGTTAATCCGCAAGGCGAAACCAAATATTTCAACGATATTCAAGGTTGGAGAATTGAAAGATTGCAAGTGGAAGCTCCGGCTGCTGCAGCACCGTCTGCCATGGCGCCAATGCCTCCGGCAGAAGCCTTTGCGCCGGCGACCAACTTTAACGAAGAAGAACACGATGATTTGCCTTTTTAATCTTTGATTGAAAAAATAAATTCTAAAATTTAAATCCCAAATACCAAGTTGTAATTTGGGATTTTTTGTTGGAATTTGGAATTTTGAAAATGATGTATTTCCTAACGAAAGAGTTATATTTTCCCCCTGTTGAAGAGGCTTCGTATGAAGGCATCTTGGCAGTTGGCGGTGACTTGTCTGTGGAACGCTTGTTGTTGGCGTATCGCAACGGAATATTTCCTTGGTTTAACGAAGACGAACCCATATTGTGGTGGTCGCCACCCGAGCGCATGGTTGTAGTGCCGCAGTTGTACAAAGTATCAAAAAGCATTCGGAACTTGCTGAATCGAAAGCTGTTTGACGTTACTTTTAATCAAGATTTTGAAGCGGTTATTCGTCAGTGCCAACAAATAGAACGCCAAGGACAAGAGGGTACTTGGATTACTGAAGCGATTATCGAATCGTACACCCAATTGCACAAAATGGGTTTGGCAAAATCAGTCGAGGTCTGGCAAAACGGTGACTTGGTGGGCGGTTTATATGGTGTAGATTTAGGCCATGTTTTTTGTGGTGAAAGTATGTTTTCTAAAGTGTCGAATGCGAGTAAGATTGCTTTTGTGGCCTTAGTGCAACACCTAAAAGAGCATAACTACAAACTATTGGATTGCCAGTTGCACAATGACTATTTGGAGCAATTGGGCGCGTTTGAGATTTCACGCGATACTTTTATTAAAGTACTGAAGAGTTAGTCGCAGAGTGCCTTTTTTCTGCTTACGGTGACTGCGACTAAACACTATTTTCGCCTCCAGCATTCTTCCACATGATCGTTCACCATACCGGTGGCTTGCATGTGCGCGTAGACTACGGTTGACCCTACAAATTTAAATCCGCGCTTTTTTAAATCCTTACTTATTTTGTCGGAAAGTGGCGTAGTAGCCGGAACGTCACTCATTTTTTTGACGTTGTTTTCGATAGGTTTTCCCCCGGTGAACTCCCAAATGTATTTGGAAAAACTGCCGAATTCTTCTTGTACTTTCATAAAGGCAATGGCATTGGTAATCGTGCCTTTTATTTTTAATCCGTTTCGAATAATGCCTGCGTCTTGCATGAGTCTTTCGACTTCCTTCTCGCCATAGCGGGCTATTTTTTTGTAGTCAAATTGGTCGAAAGCGTTGCGGAAGTTGTCCCTTTTTTTGAGAATGGTGTACCAACTCAATCCGGCTTGAAAGGTCTCCAACACGAGAAATTCAAACAATTTGTCATCGTCATACACCGGGCTCCCCCATTCGTTATCGTGGTAATCACGGTATAAATCGTCTTTTTCGCACCAAGCGCAGCGTATTTTAGTGTCCATCTTTGGCTATGTATTTTTCAATGATAGAATGTCCTGCATAAATTAAAGGCGTCATTCCAATGGCAATAATTAATTTTACGGTATACCCGGTTAAACCGGAAATAATATAGGTTTTGGTGTCCATAATACCGGGCAACCAAAACGCAATACCCAACACGATAAAACTGTCGAATAGCTGTGAAATTACAGTGGAGCCGGTACTTCTGAGCCAAATCATTTTGTTTCCTGTCCTTCTTTTGACAAAATGAAAAATAGTGACATCGATAAGCTGTGATGCCAAGAAGGCAATAATACTGCCCACAATAATCAATTGGCTTTGGCCGAAAACGGCATTGAATTGATCCGAAGTAACCGAACTGATACCGGTAGACGGAATTTTCATGGCAAAATACAAAATGATAAACGTGTAGGCGATAAGCGAGGCAGTGATGAGTGATAATTTGCGAACCCCTTTTTCTCCGAAGTACTCATTAATTAAATCGGTGGTGACAAAAACAACTGGCCAGGGGAGAATGCCAATACTCATTACAGCCGGCCCGACATCGATTAATTTGCCGCCGATGAGTTCGGCCACTACAGCATTCGTAATAAATATACCGGCCAAAACAACATAGACGGTATCTTTTTTAGATTTGAACATACCCGGGTAACTTTTTCTCAAATGTAAACAATAATAGGGTACGATTTTATGCGGTCTTCCATTCAAATTTTAGTTACTTTTGAAAAAAGGTGAATCCAATGAAAAAAATACTATTGACATTGCTTATGAGTGTTCCTGTTGTTACTACCAATGCCCAGACTACTAAAAACACATTACTCGCGGATTGGAAAGGTCCTTACGGGGGTGTTCCGGCTTTTGAAACCTATACCATACATGATTTTAAACCGGCTATTGAAGCCGCTATTAATGAAAAGTTAGGGGAGTATGACAAGATAGCCAACAATCCGAGTGCGCCGACTTTTGAAAACACTATAGTGGCTATGGAAAAAGCCGGCAAAAAATTAGCTCAAGTAAAGGCCGTTTTTGATTTGTACAGTTCCAATTTAAATAGCCCGGAGTTTGAACCGATAGAGACCGAAATGACCCCCAAGTTTTTTGAAACGAACAATAAAATTTACCAAAACGCCAAGCTTTTTAATCGGATAGCTGCCGTGTATCGTTCGCCTGAAAAAAGCAAACTAACGAAAGAGCAACAGCGCTTGGTATGGTATCACTATGCCAATTTTGTCAGAGAAGGTGCTCAGGCCGATGCCAAGAGCAAAGCGCGTATTGCCGAGATTAACCAGGAGTTAGCCGGATTGTTTACCAAGTTCAGCCAAAATCAATTGGCGGATGAGACCAATTATTATTTGGCTTTGCAAACCGAAGCCGATTTTGACGGATTGCCGATAGAGTTAAAAAATGCCGCTATTGCGGAAGCCAAAGAGCGAAAACTGAGTGTCATGGGATGTATTGCCAATACACGCTCGTCTATAGAACCTTTTTTGACCTTTTCCAACCGAAGGGATTTGCGCGAAAAAGCCTTTCAAATTTTTGTGAGTCGAGGCGATAATGACAATGCCAATAACAACAATGAAACGTTAGTGAAAATCCTGCAGCTTCGTACGGAAAAGGCAAAACTATTGGGATTTGCGACTTTTGCCGATTGGAGTTTGTCGAACACTATGGCACAAAAACCCGAAAAGACAATCGATTTAATGATGTCGGTTTGGAATCCGGCTTTGGTCAAAGTACAGGAAGATGTAGCCGAAATGCAAAAAATGGTAGCTGCCGAAGGCGGGAAATTTAAAATTGCACCTTGGGATTATCGCTATTATGCCGAAAAAGTACGCAAGGCCAAATACGATGTAGATGCCAACCAGATTAAGCCGTATCTCCAATTGGAAAAATTGAGAGAAGGCATGTTTTGGGTGGCCGGTGAAATATTCGATCTGAGCTTTAAACCAGTTAATAATGTGCCGGTTTTTCATCCCGATGTTCGTGTTTGGGAAGTGTCCAATAAAACAACGAGTAACGTTGTGGGATTGTGGTATTTTGACCCGTATGCCCGTAAAGGGAAGCGTTCGGGGGCTTGGATGACGGCATATAGGGAGCAAAGCAAGGTGGACGGTGATGTGTTGACTTTGGTGTCTAACAATTGCAACTTTATCAAAGGAAAAGAAAACGAACCGATTTTAATTTCTTGGGACGATGCCAGTACCTTGTTTCACGAGTTTGGTCATGCTTTGCACGGTTTGTGTTCGAATGTAACGTATCCTACCCTGTCGGGCACGAATACGCCACGGGATTATGTAGAATTTCCGTCGCAAATTTTAGAGCGATGGTTGGCTACCCCGGAAGTATTGAATCAATTTGCCCTGCATTATCAAACCGGGAAACCGATGCCGATGTCGTTGGTAGAGCGCATCGAAAAAGCCGCCACATTTAACGAAGGATTTTCAACCGTGGAGACCATTTCGAGTGCTTTGGTCGACATGAAATTGCATTTGTTGGAAAACGCGAAGATCGACCCTAAAACTTTTGAAAAAGAGACGTTAGCGGCTTTGCATATGCCGAGTGAAATTGTCATGCGTCACCGAATTCCACAGTTTGGACATATTTTTTCGGGAGATGATTATGCCGCCGGCTATTATGGTTATTTGTGGGCCGATGTGATTAGTGCTGATGCCACGGAAGCTTTTACGGTGGATGGCAAAGGATTGTACGATAAAGCGGTCGCCAAACGATTGTTAGACCATGTATTTAGCGTAGGAAATACGGTAGACCCGGAGGAGTCGTATATTAAATTCAGAGGGAAAGCGGCCACGAGCGACGCCTTAATGCGCGCCAGAAGCTTTCCGGTAGTTAAGTAACGAAAGGAATAAAAAAAACCGACTTCACAGAGTCGGTTTTTTTTACTGATTTACCCTTCCTGGCGTAGTTTTTCCCGATGCATGGTTCCCCATTCGGCTAACGAATTCAATACATTTTTTAGGGTATGGGTATATTCCGTTGGTTCGTAGGTCACTACTACCGGCGTTTCATCATGTACGGTTCTCTTTACAAAGCCATTTAATTCTAAATCTTTGAGTTCGTTACTCAATACTTTGGCAGAGATTCCTTCGATGGTACGTTGCAATTCGTTAAAACGGTAATTTCCTTCCGACATCGCGATAATAATTCGCAATTTCCACTTACCGCCAATGACATACAAAGCATCGCCTACGGCGTTAAGTTTTTGGACGCATTTTTCTTTAGGTAGTGGTGTTAATAATTTTTCCATAGCGTAATGATTGTTGAGGTTACTTTTGGGTAACTACTTACCTAAAGTATACTACTAACTTTTTGAAAGCAAAGGTATGTAATTTTGCTTCATAATTCTAAAAAAAATACATTATGAAAAAAATATTGCATGTGATGGCCAGTCCGAGAGGTACTGCCTCGATTAGCAGACAATTAGGAGATTCGATAACTGCCCAACTCGCCGTTTCTAATCCGGGGAGTATTATTACTACGGTGGATTTGAATGTCAATCCGTTTCCGCATCTTTTTGAAGCACAAATTGATGCCTTGCGTATTCCGGCGGACCGTCTTACTGAGGCCCAAAAAGAACTGACCAAGCGTTCGGATGAAGCCATTGCTCAGGTTTTAGAAGCCGATACGATTGTCATCAGTTTGCCGTTATACAATTTTGGTATTCCGTCGCCATTGAAAAGTTGGATTGACAATATCGCCCGAGCCGGTTATACGTTTAGTTACGGAGCTGATGGACCGAAAGGATTGGTGGAAGGGAAAAAAGTATATATAGCTTTAGCTTCGGGAGGTGTTTTTTCGGAAGGTCCTTTTAAGGAGTACGATTTTGCGGTGCCGTATTTGAAAACGGTTCTTGGTTTTATGGGGATTACGGATGTGGAAGTGATTCGGGCCGAAGGTACTGCCGTTTCCGGTTTGATGGAGCATGCCTTGGAAAGAGCCATTGAGCGTATAGCCGTATAAAAAGCTGTTAAAAAGATACACCCGAATCCTTTGATTCGGGTTTTTTGTTGTTAGGACAGAACGCGAAGTATAGCCCCGATGGGAGCAAGCTACCGTGTAGCGCGGACAGCGGGAGAAGAGGTGAACCGAAGCCCAAATGCGGTGCTTCCGAAAAACAAAAACCCCGATTCGGTTAAGAATCGAGGTTTTCAGTATGTTGAATTAATAATTTTAATTCGGGATTAGCCTAAAGCTACTCTTTTGAAACCGGTAACCGTTAAACCACCGTCAACCGATTTTACATAAGCGGCAACGCTCATAGAGCTGTCTTTGATGTAATCTTGGTTTACCAAAGTATTGTCTTTGAAGAAACGGTTTAATTTTCCTTTAGCGATGTTTTCCAACATAGCTTCCGGTTTTCCTTCGGCACGCAATTGGTCTTTAGCGATTTCGATTTCTTTAGCGATAGTATCGGCATCAACACCTTCTTCGTTTAAAGCAATCGGGTTCATCGCAGCTGCTTGCATGGCTACGTTACGAGCGGCTTCTTCAGCACCGGCTACATTAGCCGATAAAGCGGTTAAAACGGCAATTTTGTTACCGGCGTGGATGTAAGAACCCACGAAAGCACCTTCTAATCTTTCGAAAGAACCGATTTCGATTTTTTCTCCGATTACTCCGGTTTGCTCGATTAATTTTTCAGCCACCGTGATTCCGTTGTAATCAGCGGCTAATAATTCTTCTTTAGTAGCGTAGTTTAACGCCATGTTAGCGAAATCGGTCGCCAATTTTACGAAACCTTCGTTTTTACCTACAAAATCTGTTTCACAGTTTAAGGTAATTACGGCACCGGCAGTTTTGTCGGCATTTACCGCAGCGATAGCAGCACCTTCGGTAGATTCTCTGTCCGAACGGTTAGCGGCTACTTTTTGTCCTTTTTTTCTAAGGATTTCAATCGCTTTATCAAAATCGCCTTCCGCTTCTACCAAAGCTTTTTTACAGTCCATCATACCCGCACCGGTGATGGTTCTTAATTTATTTACGTCTGCAGCAGTAATTGTGATTGTTGACATACTATTTTGTTTTTTTAATTAAAAATCTTTTTTAAAAGTAAATTACGAATTACAAATTTCAAATTACGAGTCCAAATAATCCGTAATTTTTCAATTCATAATTCGTAATTATTTTTTGTTTTATTCTTCAGATTTTGTCTCTGTAGCTTCTACTTCGGCAGGAGCTTCTGCGGCAGGAGCTTCAACAGCTGCTACTACAGTTTCTTCTTCTGTTTCAGGAGCGGCATCAGAAGTTCTGTTAGCCAAACCGTCTTTTACAGCGTCGGTTACTAAAGATAAAATTTTCTCGATAGATTTAGAAGCATCATCATTGGCAGGGATAACGTAATCCACTTCACGAGGATCAGAGTTGGTATCTACCATTGCGAAAACCGGAATGTTTAATTTTTGAGCTTCTTTTATTGCGATGTGTTCCGCTTTGATATCTACTACGAATAACGCAGCAGGTAATCTGGACATATCAGCGATAGAACCAAGGTTCTTCTCTAATTTGGCACGAAGACGATCGATTTGTAATTTTTCTTTTTTAGATAAGGTGTTGAAGGTTCCGTCTTTCTTCATTTTATCGATAGCAGCCATTTTTTTAACGGCTTTACGAATCGTTACGAAGTTGGTCAACATACCACCCGGCCATCTTTCAGTGATGTACGGCATGTTACACGCTTGCGCTTTTTCAGACACGATATCTTTTGCTTGTTTTTTGGTAGCTACGAAAAGTATTTTTCTACCGGAAGCAGCGATTTTTTTCAAAGCTTCGTTCGCTTCTTCAATTTTAGCTGCAGTTTTATATAGGTTAATGATGTGAATACCATTACGCTCCATATAAATGTAAGGAGCCATGTTTGGATCCCATTTACGAGTCATGTGTCCGAAGTGAACACCGGCTTCTAATAATTCTTTAACTTCAATTTTGTTTGCCATTGTGTAATAGTTTACGTTCCGTTGTTAGCAATTTTCAAGTAGCTCTTGCGATGGTCTTGAAAATTTAGATGCTAAACTAATTCCTTTTTCAACAAAAAGAATATCGGCAACTTGTTTTTTAATTTCAATACTAAATGAACGTACTTCGCTCCGCTCAGCATGACAGCGCGGAAAGTACCTGTCAGCATATTAACGTTTAGAGAATTGGAATCTCTTACGTGCTTTTTTCTGACCGAATTTTTTACGTTCCACCATTCTAGGATCTCTGGTTAGTAATCCTTCTGGTTTTAGGATAGCTCTGTTTTCAGCTTCTACTTCGCACATCGCGCGAGCGATAGCCATTCTAACAGCTTCTGCTTGTCCTGTAGAACCACCACCATATACATTTACTTTTACGTCAAAGTTCTCAGCGTTGTTTGTCATAGACATAGGCTGTAACACTTTGTACTGTAAAGTAGCTGTTGGGAAGTAGTTGTTGAATTCTCTTTTGTTAACGGTAATTTTTCCTGTTCCTTCCGAAACATACACACGTGCCACAGCACATTTTCTTCTACCGATTTTGTGAATAACTCCCATTACTTTAAGTCGTTAAGGTTTACGGTTTTCGGTTGTTGAGCAGCGTGTTTGTGCTCTGGACCAACATTTACATTTAAATTGCGGAATAATTCGGCACCTAATTTGTTTTTAGGCAACATTCCTTTTACAGCTTTTTCCACTAATAATGCAGGGTTTTTTTGTTGCATTACTTTAGCAGTCAAGCTTCTTTGTCCTCCTGGGTAACCAGTGTGTCTGATGTACGTTTTGTCATCTAACTTGTTACCAGTCAAGTTGATTTTTTCGGCGTTGATAACAATTACGTTATCTCCACAATCAACGTGCGGCGTATAACTTGGTTTGTATTTACCTCTGAGTAGCATGGCTACTTTTGAAGCTAAACGACCTAAGTTATGACCTTCAGCATCTACAACAATCCACTGTTTATCTACAGTAGCTTTGTTGGCTGAAACTGTCTTGTAGCTTAATGTGTTCACAATAATTTATTTTAATTAAACATTCCATCCCCAATAAAGGGGTTGCAAAAGTACAATTAATTATCATAAAAGCAAATACCCTTTTTTAAATATTTTACTAAAGGTCAACTTTTTACTTGAAATCCTTGGTGCGAAAGGTCTTAGCGCATTTAAAAGTTTCTTTTCGGGATGGTTGAAGTCGATAAACCACCGAGATAATCTTGTTAGGGTTGAACTTTAACAGAATAAAATTTACTATTTTTACGCTTTAACCATGATAAAATGAAATCGAAAGCCACTTTAAAACAAATCGCCAAAGAGTTGGGCGTGTCGGTATCTACCGTTTCCAAAGCACTCAATGGGAGTCCGGAAATTAGTGAGCCGACCAAGCAACGCGTTCAGGAGTATGCCAAATTAAAAAACTACAAGCCCAATGTGATTGGTTTGAATCTTAAAAACAGAAGAACCAAAACCATCGGGGTTATCATTCCCAACATCCTGAATTCGTTTTTTGCCAAAGTGTTCAGTGGTATTGAAAAAGTGGCGGATGCAAAAGGGTATAAGGTGATTACCTGTATTTCCAATGAGTCTTTGGAAAAAGAAATCAATGCGTTGGAGATGTTGAGCAACGGAACTATCGATGGTTTTATTCTTTCGATTGCCGAAGAATCCCAAAAACTCCAACAATACGGACATTTCACCTCCATTATTAATGAAGGTACGCCTATTGTGATGTTCGACCGCATTGCCGATGAGGTGAATTGCGATAAAGTGATAGTAGATGATTTTGAATCGGCGGTTAATGCCACTGAGCATTTGATTAAAACCGGGTGTAAAAAAATAGCGTTACTGTCTTCTATCGATAATTTGAGTGTGGGTAAACTGCGCGCTCAGGGTTTTTACGAAGCCATGGCCAAGCATCAGGTAAAAGTGGATGATTCATTGGTCATTTTAACCGAGAATTCCGAAGATTTTAATGCCAAAATCGGTGGGTTCTTTATCAAAAACAAACCGGATGGTGTTTTCGCCTTAGACGAACACGCTTCGGTTACGGCTATGAAATTAGGCATACAAAACGGCTACAAAATTCCACAAGAATTATCGTTAATAGGATTTGCTGATGGTGTATGGTCACGTCGTATGACGCCGAGTTTGTCTACGGTGAGTCAGCACGGACCTGAAATTGGCGAAGTAGCAGCCCAATTACTCATTGATAAACTGGAAAGCGATACGGAAACCTTTACGTATACGACCACAACCATTAAAACCGAATTGCGCCAGCGTGATTCTACGAAGAAATTATATTAAAGATGAAATTGGTTTCGGCCAATGTCTTTTTTTCCATAACCAGTTCAAAAGCCATGTTTTTTTCAAAAGCCATGGCTTTTATTTTTTCGATATCGCAGTCTTGTGAAAGAATCATAAAGCAGGAGGTTTTCGGAGATAAATAGCTTGGCAACTGACGGAATAACTTTTCAAAGTACTCGAAATTTTCCCCGCAAAACCAAGCCTGTTCTTTTACGTTTCGAGGTTGTTTCGGATAATACGGCGGATTGATTATGATATAATGGAACGTCCGATTTTTTATATTTTGGAACAAATCAGAGTAGATTGTTGTCAACGTTAAATGATTCTTTTCGGCATTGCCGACTAAAAAAGCCAAAGCGGTTTGATTGATGTCGGATGCGGTTACCTGAGCTCCTTTTTTTGTGGCCAAAAGCGAAATGATGCCCGAACCACAACCCAATTCCAAAAGTGTCTTGTTTTGCAAATCCAAATCTTGAATAAAATCCAGCAGAATTTTGGTGCTGAAGGTTAGTTGCGGCGGAAAAACATCGGGATGGATTTTGACCGTGATGCTGTCATAAGTGAAATTCCTGGGTTTCCAATAATACAATTGCAAACCTAATTTTAGAAACGGATGGGTAACGCGCTGGATAAAACTTCTCATGATTATTCCGAATAAAACCCTTCAACTTCCGGTTGTCGGTATTTCCAAAGCTTTTGTAAAGCTTTGATTTCATAGGGGTAATGGTACATTCCGGTTTTGTAACGCCAACCCGAAACCGCTTGTAAAACGGTTTTCTTAAACCCGCGAATTCTGAAATCGGAAACGGTTGGGTAGTAACCGTTCAGAACGGTTTCAAAATTTTTAATCGTATCAATCATGTACGGTTTCAACCAAGGGGTTAACGGATTTTTCCGCAAATCGAAGTTTTCCCAACTCGGCGAAATCCAATCTTCCAAACGGTTGGGAAACGAAAATCCGGCGTCCAGAATTTGTTGGTACAACTCCGAGCCTTCGGTTGGAACCGGGCTGAAAAGATAAATGATAATTTCTGCCTTTGGGTTGATTTGCTTGATTTCTTTAATGAAATGGATGTCCCATAAAATTTGGTCGTACACTTCTTTTTCGGTTTTGGCCGGCATACCTAAAACAAAGGAAAGCTCCGGAATGATATCGGCATTTTTCATGCGCAGCACAAAATCCTTAATCATTTGGCCGGTTTGCGTTCCGCCTTTGTTCATTTGCTTCAACACGGCATCATTTCCGGTTTCGGCACCGAGGAAAATCATTTTACAACCGGCTTTGCGCATCAATTTCAATTCGGCATCGCTATACATATTGATGGTGTCAATTCGGCCTTCGCCCCAATAACTGAGGTTGTCGTTCATAATGAGTTCCGAAAATTCCAACACTCTTTTTTTCGAAGTAAAGAAATTGTTGTCGTGAAATTCCACCGCGTCGATATTGTATTTTTCCTTAAAATATTTTACGTCTTCATAGATTCGCGCAGCCGACATGCCTTTCCATTTGGCGTTATAAATAGGAACCACAGCGCAAAACGAACACGAAAACGGGCAACCCATACTCGAGTGATACGACAAGGTTTTATTTCCCATAAAGGTTTTGGCCAAATAATGTTGAACCGGATAAAACGAATTCAAATAGTCATACGGAAACTTAGGCAACGTGTCTTGGTCGAGCAATGCTTCGACGGCCGTTTTGATGATTTCGCCTTTGTCATCTTTGTAAATCAGATTCTTGATAAGGAAGATTTCGTCTTTTTTGTTTTGTTCCAAAGCCGTAATCAGCGACGGAAAAGCCACATCGCCCGGGCCATTAATAATATAATCCACCACGCCCGATTCCAAAGAAACTTTATACTGGTTGGACGCAAAATAGCCACCCCAAATCGTGATGGTTTTCGGATATAATTCCTTTATCTTTTTGGTAAACGGAATCGCCTGACGCAATTGCGGTCCGGGCATGACCGTAGAACCGAAGTATTTGTATTCACCGGATTTTAAATAATTCTCAATCGTTTCCCAAGGATTTTTTTCCAGATTACCATCCACAAAAACATAGTCATATTTTCCATGCACGGAAGCACCGACTTGCAAAATGGAGTTGGGAATGCGGTGCTTACCGTTAGCACTTTTGGGGTTGAATAATATGATTTTAGAAGTCAAAATTGTATTAAAATAAAAAGTTATGTTATGTTAAATGTATAAATTTGAAGATTAATTCTACCACTTTCTCTTGAAAACAAATGATTTAATCCGAATTTTAAAAAAGCAAAATATTGAATCTTTGTTTTTTATCGATGTCGGCTCCAAGGACCGACTCGACAGCTGTTTTGAATTGTCCCCAATAACCGACATGGTTGGATTTGAACCCAACCCAATCGAGTTGGATAGGCTCCGAAACAAATACCAACAGCATCCTTTTCAATCCCTGCAACTCGAATCGAGTTGTTTGTCGGATTCTAATGGCGAAGTCGATTTTTACATCACCAAGCATGCTTCGATGAGCAGTTTGTTGCCTTCGGATACTCAGAATTACCGGAAACATTTCGGCACGTACCAGCAATTTGTACAATGGCAAGACAATATTGCCTTAGATAAAATCGTTCGTGTGCCTTCCATCACATTAGATGATTATCTTAAAGATTTTACAGCCAATGTTGATTATCTGAAAATAGATACCCAAGGTTCGGAACTCCAAGTTTTGAAAGGAGCCGAAAAATGGTTGAACGACAAACGTATCAATGTGCTCAAAATTGAGGTTTCCACGGTCGCAGTGTATCAAAATCAGGTTTTGTTTTCGGACATCGATGTTTTTTTACGTAGCAAAGGCTACGTTTTGGTTGACTTCATGACCTACCGCGACAACTACCGACCGGTATTCGGAAAACCCGAACACAAACAGCACCATTATGCTCCTTGCGGCGATGCGATTTATATTTTGGATACCCAATATTTGACGGAATCCAACAAAATTAAATCAGCCGTACTGCTGTTTTGGCTGGGTTACTACAGTTTGGGATTCCATTTGTTGCAAAATACAGCAATAACAAAGAACGATCAAAAAAGCATCTCAGCATTTCGGTTTACCGAACCGAGAAGCAAACTCAAACAACTGCTCATCAATTTATGTCCCCCAATGCTCTTGCATTGGCTTAAGAAATAATCCTAAAACAACCCATTGAGCCACAGCACTACCCAATAAAGCCCCTGTGATATCAAGTCCCAAGTTTAGAAACAAAGCACTCAGCACTACATTAATCACAATTCCGGTGATAAGATAGGTAGTTACCAAGATTTCTTTATGTTGTTTGGATAGCATTATAATTTTTATGCCGTACACAAATGACGGAAAAATATACCCAAAGACAATCGCATAAAAATAATCGGGGACCGTTGTTTTCAAATAAAACGTTACCACCAAAAAGATGACCGCTACGGCTGAAATTGTTATCAGAAAACCCATGATAATCAAGATTCGCTGGAGTTTTACGATGACGACTTCGCTGTTCCGGTAGATGTTTTTGGTAAACGGGATATAAAAAAAACCGGCTGTTCCCATGGCAAAAAGACAGAGGTTATTGAGGATTTGGTATTCGGCAAGTTTGGGTTTACTCAGAAAAAAATGTACCAAATACACATCGTTTTTGGAAGCTAAAAACCCGGCTAGCGTTAAAAGAAAGAAAGGAAAACTCTTTTTCAATATGTAGAAAGACAACCGAGTCTGCTTTTTTTCAAAAAAACTAAAAAATAGATACACATACACCAACGCTTTCAGTAGCAGAAAACCGGCATAAAGTTTTACAATCAGTAAAGCCGTAATGCTTTCTCTACAAACGTAAATAGCACTCAGTAGGATTACACCTGTGACCATTTCTATGATTGCTGAGAGCCGGAATCTTTTTTCAAATACAATTAAGGCTTCAAAAGACTGACTGACAAACAACCCTATTAAACTCAGTGATATGAAAAAAGCCTGAGGTACCGGAAAAAGGAGTAAGGTACATGCGACAGACAACAGCAGAATAGGCACACGACTGTAGAGATTTTGCGTAAAGTAACGGCGAATCTTGCCTGGCTCGGCACTAAACTGTCGTAAAAGATATTCTTTATGCCCAAAGTTATTGCAGGCAGAAGCCATTAAAATGAAGAGTAAAATCGATACGAATTCGCCCCAAATTTGTTTTTCGGCAAAATGAATCACCACAAAAGG
This sequence comes from Flavobacterium sedimenticola, assembly GCF_030053345.1. Classification (GTDB taxonomy): domain Bacteria; phylum Bacteroidota; class Bacteroidia; order Flavobacteriales; family Flavobacteriaceae; genus Flavobacterium; species Flavobacterium sedimenticola. The sequence continues at coordinate 72,129 of NZ_JASGBP010000001.1, read as the reverse complement.
CAGTAAAACATTGAATGCCGTACTTACCATTTGCCGGAATGCCACATTAAACATCGCTATGACTTGTTTTGATTTCACCTGATTTTAAATTTTCTAAGGGTAAAAAAACCAATACCGCGACCGTAATCCGAAAGATAAATCAGGGTATTGTTGTTGACTACAATAGGTTTGCGTTTGTTGCTTTTTTCAAAATTCAAACTTACCTCATTCTTTTTTATCGCTTTTTGTGCTTCAACCCTGATGGGTAGTACACCACTATTTTTACCGGTTTCGTTCCAATAAAAATAGGTGAGTTGGTTGTTTTTGATTTCGTAATCGTAAATTAAAATCGGACTTTCGGCAGGCAACAGTCCGCTTGCATTTTCGATAGCTGTTGAATTAAAAAAAGACACAGTTAGAAGAATAATACCGCCGCTGAAAACCGCTTTCAGCCCAATGGATTTTTTGGATATAAACCCAATAAAAAAAACCGCAAAAAAGAGCAACAAAAACAATCTCAAATACGATAACGGAAATTCGTTGTCTATGAAAAGAGACAAGGGAAGATTGTTGATTAAAAATATAAGAGCCAAAACGAATCCTTTTTTCACCATCGACAGGTCACTTTTCAACAAAGCGAAAAACGAAAATAACAATAGGATTAAGCTGTACGTACTTCCGTAAGGGGAAAGGATTATCATCGCCAAAATCCAATAGGAGAAACCAAACGGTGTGATGGAAACTCTTCTGGAAACAAAATACCCAATAACCAAAATACTTATTTTAAAAGCCATTATCGTGGCCGAAAATAAACCCGGATAATTGAAAAAGGGTTCCGGATTTTCGATGTTGTCCAAAACCAAACATCGTTTCAAAAACATGAAAACCGATTGGTAATTATCAACAAAACCGGTTGCAATTTCACCATTAGATGCTTTCGGCAGCACCTCTTTGAGGTAAAAAAACCAAATGTCCATTCCGGTAAACAGGATGGAAGTTCCCAAAAACAACAGTGAAAATCCGACCAAATACAGTAATGGTTTCCATTGTCTTCGGAATACTAACAAGGCAATCAGTAAAACCGGAAAAACTTTTATTACAATGGCCAAACTCCAAAATAAGCCAACCCATCGCCACTGTCTTTTCTCATAAGCGAGCCAACCTTCGGCCAATAAGAAAAAAATCAGGAAGTACACTTGACCGAATAACAGATTGTTTTTTATCGGAACTAAGAAAACGAGCGGAAGTAGTATGAGGTATTTGGGGTCGATTTTGTAATAGCTTGACAATCGGTAGCAGCTAAAAACCAGTAAAACAACCGAAATACCATTGAAAATACATTTGGCAACCGCCAAAGAAAAAAATGAAAAAAGTAAAAAGAAAACAGCCAAGAAAGGCGTGTTTGGCGCATAACTGACGAAAATGCCCGAATGCCCCGCATCGAAAATGGCTTTATTGAATTCGTAAGGAAAATAAATATCAGCATTGAAATGGCCTTCCGCCAAAAATTTTCCGCCAAAATAATAATTGGCAAAGTCATGCGCCGGAAATTGGATAGCCCGGAACACAAAATAACCGCAAAGCAAAAGCAAAGGCAGTAAAGGATAATATTGTTGCCCAATGCGTTTCATAAGTTTTTAAAAAGGGAAAAGGAACCCAATCTTGTTTTTTGCAGCAAGTAGGAAACAGCAACCCTTACTACGCCCAAACCATAGGTTACACTTCTTAGAAAATTAATCGAACTTGCTTCTTCAAAATACTTGGCCGGACAAGAAATTTCTCCGATACGGGCTTTGAGAAAGCAGCATTGCGCCAAAATTTCATTGTCAAACACAAAATCATCGGAGTTGTTTTCGAAGTCGATTTTTTGTAGTAATCGCGCATCAAAGCATCGGTATCCGGTGTGGTATTCGGAGATTTTTTGATTCATTAAGACGTTCTGTATAAAAGTCAAAACCCTGTTCGAAACGTATTTATACAACGGCATGCCTCCTTGCAATGCCCCCTTGCTCAATATTCGGGAACCCAATACAACATCGTATAAATTGTTGGCCACCAAAGTACACATCGCCGGAATCAATTTGGGAGTGTATTGATAATCGGGATGCAACATCACGATGATGTCGGCGTTGAGTTCCAGCGCTTTTTTGTAACATGTTTTTTGATTGGCACCGTACCCTTTATTGCGATTATGGGATAAAATATGATTGATCCCCAAGTTTTTGGCTATGGTTATTGTATTGTCTTTGCTGAAATCATCGGTAATAATCACGTCGTCCACCACCTCAAACGGAATTTCTTCAAAGGTTTTTTGAAGTGTTTTAGCCGCATTATAAGCCGGCAGTACTACGATTATTTTCTTGTTATTAATCATTCAGATGGTTGACTTCAACAGGTGAATATTCTCGTATATTAGTGGATACTGTTAACCCTTGATAAGGCGCCAAAGCTTCCACATCACCCCTGTGGTATAAGTTCCCTAGAAACGGAAATTCAGCATACACATGCGTCGGCAAACCCGAAAGTAAGCTTTGTACCTGCGCCAAGGGCATGTTCCATTCCAAACTCAAGCGCTCCGCTGAAGGTTCCATAAAAGAAATGTAAAGCAACTCCGTTAAAGTGTGTTGTTGGGTTTGGGCAAAATCGACTCCGTCAGTCAGGGCCAATTTTTGGGTTCGGTTGGTATCGCGATAACCGATTAAGGTACTTTGAAAATCGGCATAGGTCAGATAACCGGCGTAGTCATTTTGGGGATTGAACATTTGATTAATTCCCGATTCATGACACCACATGCATTTGGCCGGTTTTCCGGCGCCGGAGTGCAAAGCGTCGGCGCTGTTTTTCCGGTTGCCGTTGGTGTCAAAAATGCCGAATCGAAGCTGTCCGTTGGGCAACAATTCAATAGTTTCATATTCATAAATTTCCCCTGTAACCGGATCGACCTCTTCCGATAAAAACAACTGATTGAATCCGTTTTGTTCCGAAAACCGAATGATACGGTGTTCCAAAGAAACACTCGAATTATTGACATAACCTTTTTGCGGCAATAGCGTATATTGGGTTAAAATTGCGTTGAGTGTATCGGGTGTTCCGATGATGTTGTAATAGTGTTCGGAAGCACCAAGCAATAAAGCAACAAACCGACCCAGATCAATGCTTTGGTTGGTTTGGTATTCTTCGGTTTGTTTTATTTTTTCAGATAATTTAAGAAGTTTTTGTTGCGCTTCATTAGAAAAGCCCAAGTATTTGATGTTGATAGTAATGATATTTCCCGTAACGTTAAAACCGGTATTCGAGGTTGGCAAAGTGGCACCCATATAAGACAAAGCCCATTTAAGGCCTATTAATGATTTGTCGATGGAGTCATCATTGTAAGCCTTATTCCATCTTAAGTTGACGGTGGTTTCACCACTAACCAAATCAGAATAACTGTCGTGGGTACACGACAGCAGAAAGGTGATGATGAGATATAATAGAGTACTTTTCATAGCCTGCGATTATCTTATTTTAGAAACTTCATAAACATAATAGGAACCGTTTTCGAGGATGGTAGTATTAAACGTCTTCAAAAGACGGATTTTAAATTTATTATCGATGGTTTTCCAAACATCGGGCTGCTCTTTTATCCATAAATCACCCGAAACATAAACACAATACTCGTGGTTATCCATATAGCCGGAGAGCATGGTCAGGATCATTTCTTTTGAATAGGTAACCGAATCGGCATTTTTCCAAATACAATAACTTTGATAACTATGCTCGGTTAAAAAATATAATTTCTTTTCCAAATAGGGGCTCAAAGTTGTTCCGTCGCAGGAAAAAGAAACAATTTCTTTCGTTCCCAAATGATGTGTTTTTATGTAATCAGCAGTATCTTTTGAAGCGGTAAAAGGATACACATAATCTGTGGCATAGGCCGCTGTACCTGATAAGAAATGGATTGTCAATATACTGTAAACGATGGGTTTTTGCAGTAAATCGAATCGGTAACGTGTTAAAACAGTTCCAATTTTATATGTATCTGAAGCCCCATAGTGTTGCATCCATAAGGCCATAATGATGATCAGATATGTCATGCCGTGAAAGCGAACGGCAGTTCTTTCGGTTACAAAAAAGAATAATTGAGTACCGAATAAAGCGATATAAACAAAAAAAAGCATCTTCTTGTTTTTGAAAAACAGGATGAATGGGACCAAATAGATCAGTAAACTAAGTATCGAGGCCAATGGGCGATAGGTGTTGACGATAAAATTGGAATTCCAAAAATGAATCGAAGTAAAGTCGGGAAACGCTATCAATCCTTTGAACAGCGAAAGGAGTCCTCCGGTTAGTTTTTCGCGCCATGAAATAGTTCCCAACAAATTAAAGAACCATTCCGAATGGGTGGTTTGCAATTGGATTCCTAATGACAGAAGACCTAAACCAAACAGAACATAGCCCGGCAAATACTTTTTTCGGAACAGTTCCCGGGTTTGGTAATTTTCCCAAAGCAGGGTAAACATAAAAACTAAAGCCAACACACTGAACATCAAATGAACATTGCAGGACAATGCCAAAGAAGCGCACAAAAGCGTAAACTTTTCTTTTCTTTTTTCATATACGGAGCACGCCAAAAACAAAAAAAGCACACCCAACATATAATTGCGGCTAATCAGATTGTATTCGAAAAACATAAAATAACCAAAGATAAAAAGTGTTTTAAACACTAAAGAAAATGGGGCTTTTCGAAGAAACAGGAATACCACCGAAGTCGAAATCAGGATATGTAAAAACTGCATCCAAAAAGGATTCGCAGTCAATCGGGTTATACCGTATAGCAAAGTGTTCCAAAGAATCGGATGGCCTTCATATCGGGTATTCTGAATCAATTCAATGACAGAATTGCTGTCGCGCGCTAAAAGGTAATGATGCGCTTCATCCAACCACAATTCGTGATGCAAAATGCCCACAAGACTAAGCACAAAGTAAATAGCCGTCAGCAAAAGCAAGTATGTGGTTTCATTTTTCAAAGGCTTATTTGCTAATTTTCATTAATCCGCCGGCCAAAATCGATTTGGTTTTCAATTTCAAAGCTTTTAAACTATTCTTAGAGGCTCTATGAAACTCTACTTCATTGACCACTTTACGTACCGCGTATTGGTAATATTTTCTCGAATAGGTGCGTTCAAAGTCAATCTCCCTATCGGTAGACGTTTCCCAGTCGGGCTGTTGGGTAATTTTGTGTTCTATTTCGTTATACAAACTCGTTCCTTTGATGGGATACGCGATGGTAATGGTGTATAAAGTCGGATTTGCTTCTTTTAAATATTGAATGGTTTCTTCAATGTCTTTTTCAGTTTCGCCCGGATAACCCAGCATAATGAATGTTCCGGTTTCGATGCCCATCGCATTCGTATCCTGAATCACTTTTTTCACCTGATTGACATCCACGCGTCGGTCCATGGCATCAATAATGGTTTGTGAACCGCTTTCGGCTCCAATCCAAATTCGAAAACAACCGATGTCTTTCAAAAGCTGTAAAATTTCATCATTCAACCGCTCAGCACGCGTAATGCATTCAAACGGAATGACGGCATCTTGTTTCAGGACTTCTTCTTTAAAAGCCAGCAGCCATTTGTGACTCACGGTAAACACATCGTCTACAAACCATAGCGCATCGGGTTTATATCTTTCTTTAAGTAGTTTCATTTCTGCCGCCACCAGATTCGCCGGACGCCGACGATAGCTTTGACCATACACTGCCGTGCTGCACCATTTGCAAGTATAGGGGCAACCGCGCTGCGTAGAAATCGTCATCGAACTTTGACCGTGATTGGTTTTCCAGGTTTGCAAATAGTTTTGCATGTTGATGGCTTCGCGATTCGGTAAAGGCAATTCGTCCAGTTCTTTGAACTTGCTGCGTGGCGGTGTTTGAATAATTTGGTTGTTTTCTAAAAAAGCGATGCCATTCACTTGATGAAAATCGCTATGAGTCATGATTGCCTTATACAATTCAAAAGTCGTTTCTTCGCCTTCGCCAATCACTAAAAAATCGGCACCGGCTTTGAGATAATTGGCCACATTATACGTAACATCGGGTCCGCCCAAAACAATTTTCGGGAAACCAAATGCTTCCTTTTTCAGAATTTTGATTAGTTTAATAACTTCAATTTTGGTCATTAAATTGGTGTAAATGCAAATGACTTTGGGTTGCTTTTCTAAAATAAAATCGAGTTGTGCGGCCTGTGTGGAAAATGTAGTATCGAAAACGTCATTGTCAATGTTTTTACTTTTCAAGTAGGCCGAAACATAAAGCAACCCTAACGGCGGATAGGGTTTCATAATCTTTTGTTCCTTCGGGTCATCCGATAAATAATACGCATGTGTAAATACAATACTCATTTTTTTTGCAAGATTATGAGGTAATGATCGGCATATTTTGAAAGCCAAGACCAATGTTTGACGCCCTGCTCCAATCGGTTTAAAAAGCGCAGCAATCCTTTTTTGTTTGTAAAGAAATCGTTCAGATAAGACGGCGGCACAAAGAATCCGATAGGTTTTACAGCTGTGATTTCAAAATTAGTGTTGGCTAAAGTTACAATATCTTTCGGGTTGTAGTAGAAAGTAGTGACATTTTCTCCGTCAACTTTTGCGATGACGCTTGCTTTTTTTCTTCTGGAACTATTTTTAAATTGGGCTTTCGCCAAAAAGTACAATCGTTCCCAAAGGGTATTTTTCGGCATAATGACCAAAGCCATTTTGCCTTGGGGTGATAAAATGGAGGATATCTCTCGGAAGAATCGCCCAAGTTCCGGTTTCGACAAACAATTCAACCCGCCAAAGTTGGAAAACAGCAAATCGAATTTTTCATTTTCAAAAGTTGTTGCAATCGAATTGATATCAGCGACTCTAAAGTTGAGGTTCTCAAAATGGCCTTTGTTTTTGGCTACTTCAATCATTTTTGTTGAAATATCAGTAGCGGTTACATTAAGATTTTGTTTGGCCAACCAAACGGCATCTTCTCCGGTGCCGCAGTTGATTTCCAATATGGTCTGAATACCGTGTAAGTGATTGGAAAGTTCGCCATACACCAGAGCGCGCTGCATTTGCCCAATCTCGGTATGCGTAAAAGTATGGTCATAATTGGCTGCGGCCTGGTCAAAATCAGCTTTCATGATGTTGTAATTTTTGTAATGAAAGCGAATCTACAAAGGCACTCGGAATGTAATAGCCCAATTTGGCAATCGATTTTATTTTGGAAACCGAAATAGACGACGGTTGGTTTACAATTTGTTTCAAATGATAGATTCCCTGTGCTTTGCGAAATTCTTTGTGCACAAACCGCTGCAGTTTCCGATAATAATTCGATTGGTATGTGCCGTGAAACAACATCTCAAAATCGTCCGAATCGGTCCAATTTGTCTTGCGTTTCAAATCGTCTTTGACTTTGTCATAAAACTTGGTTCCGGGCAAAGGATAGGAAACAGAGATTCCGATATTATCCGGCATCAGTTCTTTCACCATCGCAATAGTTTTAGCAATGTCGTGTTGATTTTCGCCCAAATACCCAAACTGCAAAAAGAAAGCCACTCGGATTTTTTTGGCTTTTAAAAGTTGGGTAGCTTGATAGATTTGCGCCACAGTTGTGCCTTTGTCCATGGCATCTAGAATTTTTTGCGAAGCGCTCTCGGCACCCACCCAAACTTCTTCCAAACCCGATTCGGCCAAACAATCAATGGTATTTTCTTTTAGTAATAAGTCAACCCGACTTTGAATATAATAGCTGATGTTCAGATTTTGGGTTTTTAATGCCGCGTTAAATTCCTGCACCCAATTGGGTTTTAAGCCAAAAATATCATCACACATCCAAAATCGTTTGACGCCGAATTTTTCCTGTAAATACCGAATTTCCTCCACGATGTATTCGGGAGAATGGGCATTGTAGCGATTGCCGTAAATGGGCTTGGCGCACCAATTGCATTTGTACGGACAGCCTCGGGTGGTAGCGATGTTAAGCGTGAATGGCTGGCCACTTTGCTGCCAAACCGAATGGTAGTTTTCCATATCGATTAAATCCCATGCCGGCATCGGCAATTCGTCTAACTGTTGCAGAACTTCGCGTTTGGGTGTAACCTGAATTCGATTGTCAACTTTAAACGCAATACCTGTAACGGATTCAACGGTTTTTTTACCCTCTAAAGTCTGCAGTAATTCCAACAACGTCATTTCACCTTCGCCCAATAAAACAAAATCGGCACCCATTTTCAAATAGTCTTTGTAATGGTCTGTTGCATCGGAGCTGTTCACAATCACAGTACAGCCAAACAACTTTCCGATGGCTATCATTTCAAAACAGGCTTCCCGCATATTGGTCAGACACATTTTGGTCAAATAGTTAAAACCATCGTCGAAGATGACTAAATATGTCGGGGTGTTTCGTTTTAGTCGGGTTGTAATGGTTTGTGGAGAGTCCAATAAGTTGGTGTCGAATAAATCAACGGTAAATCCGTTTTTTCGCATCAGTGAGGCCGCATACAGCGTTCCCAATGGCGGGAAAGGCGTTTTGTTTTTCCATTGCTTCGGGTCGAGTTGGTAATAGTAGGAATGCGAAAAAAGAATATCAGACATGTTCTTTGGCTAAATTGATATTGTAATTATCGCTGACTTCTTCAATTTTTGTATTCAGCGCCAAAATCACTTTCTTTTGAAAATGCGAAGGATGATGCTTCGAAATATTTCGGGTTGATTTTAAGGCAATTTTAAAATCTTCATCATTCATGAATCGGAATTTTGCTTTCCATTTATGGATGGTTATTCTTTTGAATACCATATCTACACCATTCCCAATAGGATTGCTAAACGCAAACTCAACCGATTTTGTAAAGAATGGTTTTTTGGCATTGGGTACCGCAGACAGGTTGGGTTTGAATTTATTGAAATAATCGTTTACCCAAATATTTTTTCGGAAGAAATCTTCAAATACGGCTTTTCCTTGCATCGGTATGAGCGTTTTCATTTCGGTAGCGGTAAAACGGTTTTTTTCTTCAATCTCTAACTGATTAGCCGCCACGAAATAGTTGATGCAAAAGTATTTTCGGGAATTCAACAAAAAAATCTTTTTGTACAACATCAAAAAAGTACGGCAAAGCCATAATTTTCCGGGTTGCGTAATCACAAAGAAATCAATGTCACTGCCACTGTCGTAATACCCTTTGGAGAGAGAACCCGATACGCCAACGGCTTTTACAAACGGGAATTTAGCAATAAACCGGGCTTTTTTTCGGGCTTTTTTCAGTGCCCTGTCGGCGTACAGATTTCCGCGCAGGCGTTTAATAACCGAATCTAAATCGCTGCCATAGACGTAAAAATCATCTACCTTGGTGAGGATTTTTTCATGGATTAAATGCGTCAATTCGTTTTCGGTGTCCGAAAGGTGTTCATAGTTGGTGTAACTATGGATTTCTTCCAACTTCAGCGGATATCTAAAGATGGAGAAATACAATATGGTTTTTAGTGTTTCCAAAATTCATAGCATTTTTTGGTTACCTAAAAGTACTAAATAAATTGAAGCGAAAAGGCTATTTCTGCCGATGTTTACCTATTGTTCACCTTAAAATCAATGTGCTTCCAGCCAATTTTTCCCCGTTCCGAGTTCTACTTCCAGCGGTACAGCTAGCTTGAACGCGTTTTCCATTTCGTGCTTAATCATCGGTTTGATTCGCTCCAGTTCTGAGTTGTGCACATCAAAAACAAGTTCATCGTGGACTTGTAACAGCATTTTGGACTGCCAATTTTCGGTCGTCAGCTTCTTGTGAATGTTAATCATCGCAATTTTAATGATGTCAGCCGCACTTCCCTGGATGGGTGCATTCACAGCATTTCGTTCGGCGGCACCGCGCACCACGGCATTAGCCGAATTGATGTCTTTTAAATAGCGTCGACGGCCCGAAACTGTCTGTACATAACCGTTATGTCGCGCAAATTCAACTTGTTCCGACATATACGATTTGAGCTTCGGATAGGTTTTGTAATAAGCATCAATCAAAGCAGCGCTTTCGGAACGCGACAAGGAAGTTTGGTTGCTCAATCCAAAAGCCGAAACACCGTAAATGATACCGAAGTTCACCGTTTTGGCATTGCTTCGTTGTTCTTTAGTAACTTCTTCCAAAGGCACATGGAATACTTTAGCCGCTGTACTGCGGTGAATGTCTTCATGGTTTTGAAAGGCTTTAATCATGTTTTCCTCGCCTGATAATGCGGCAATGATTCGCAATTCGATTTGAGAGTAATCGGCAGAGAGCAAGGTGTAATTTTCGTTTCGAGCGATGAAAGCTTTACGGATTTGGCGCCCGCGCTCGGTTCGAATCGGAATGTTTTGCAAGTTCGGATTATTGGAACTCAAACGGCCGGTAGCGGCAACGGTTTGCATGTAATCGGTGTGTACGCGCTGTGTTTTCGGATCCACCTGATTGGGTAACGCTTCGATATACGTGCTTTGCAATTTCACCATTTGGCGCCAATCTAAAATATCTTTTACAATCTGATGTTCGTTGGCCAAATAACTCAACACTTCTTCCCCGGTGGCATATTGCCCGGTTTTGGTCTTCTTTTGTTTGGCTCCGCCGATTTTCATCTTTTCAAATAAAATAGCACCAAGTTGTTTGGGCGAGGCTAAGTTGAACTTCTCACCGGCCATTTCGTATATTTTGTGTTCCAGTGTTTTAATTTCGGTATCTATTTCGGTCGACATCGATTGTAAGAACGGAACATCCAAACGAATGCCTTCGGTTTCCATAGCGGCCAATACCGGAACTAATGGAATTTCGATTTCGTCAAACAGTTTTTTGGTGCCGACTTTCTCCAGTATCGGTTGAAAATGTGCGGCCAGTTGGAAGGTCACATCGGCGTCCTCAGTAGCGTATTCTTTAATATCTTCCAACGGCACATCGCGCATTGACAGTTGGTTTTTGCCTTTTTTACCGATAAGGGTTTCGATGGATTTGGGCGAATATTTCAAATAGGTTTCACTCAACACATCCATGTTGTGCCGCATATCGGGATTGATGAGGTAATGCGCAATCATGGTGTCGAATAATTTGCCTTTGACCTGAATACCGTAATGAGACAATATTTTAAGGTCGTATTTCATGTTTTGACCGATTTTTTCAATCGCCTCATTTTCAAAAAACGGTTTGAATTTATCTGCCAAAGTTTGGGCTTCTTCTCGGTTTTCGGGAAACGGCACATAAAAGCCTTTTCCTTTTTCAAAAGAGAAAGACATGCCTACCAGTTCGGCATTCAAAGCATCAATACCGGTGGTTTCGGTGTCAAAACAAACCGAAGTTTGATTCAATAGGTTTTGCAGCAATAATTTTACCGGTAAATCGCCTTGCACTGTTTGGTAATGATGCGGGGTATTTTCTAAAGTAGCATAGTACGAATGCGGTTTACTTTCGCCGTTGTCCTCATCCGAAAAACCAAATAAATCAAATTGGTCTTCATTCGATTTTTTAGTGGCCGGTTTTTTCACTGCTTTGGGTGCTTCTTCAGCGCTTTCACCATTGCCATTGGTTTCAATTTCGTCGTATTCTTTTCCGGTACCGAAAAATTTGTCGAATTGGGCTTTCATTTGACGGAATTCCAATTCCATAAATAAAGCATCGGTTTTTTCGACATCGGGTTTGGATAACGCAAAATCTTCAGCGTTAAATTCAACCGGACAATCCAACATAATACGGGCTAATTTTTTGGATAGAATACCGAGTTCTTTGTTGTTTTCAATCTTGTCTTTTAGCGCACCCTTGAGTTTGTCGGTATTCTCCAAAAGATTTTCCATGGTGCCGAACTCTTTGATGAGTTTTTTGGCGGTTACTTCGCCCACACCCGGAAATCCCGGAATATTATCGGCAGAATCGCCCATCATGCCGAGAAAATCAATCACCTGTTCCGGTGTTTCAATTTCAAATTTTTCCAACACTTCGGGCACACCCCAAATTTCGATGTCGTTTCCTAATCGCGCCGGTTTGTACATAAATATATTCTCGGAAACCAATTGGGCAAAATCTTTATCGGGCGTTACCATAAACACTTGATAGCCTTCTTTTTCGGCTTGCTTAGCGAGCGTACCAATCAAATCATCGGCTTCAAAACCCGCTTTTTCCATAATGGGAATGTGCATAGCGCGTAGTAATTCCTGAATATAGGGAACCGCAATTTTGATGGCTTCCGGCGTTTCATCGCGATGTGCCTTGTATTCCTGATACATTTCGTTGCGATAATCACTTCCGCCTTTGTCAAAAGCTACAGCCAAATGGTCGGGTTTTTCGCGCTTTATAACATCCATCAAAGAATTCATAAATCCGATGATGGCCGAAGTGTCCATTCCTTTGGAATTGATTCGGGGATTTTTGATAAAAGCGTAGTAGCCGCGAAAAATTAAGGCGTAAGCATCGAGAAGGAAAAGGCGTTTTTGTTGTGACATTTTGAAAAAAATTATAAAGCGTAAAGGTAACGAAACTTTGAGTTCCGAAGAACAGAAATATTTTAGTTAAAAATAGTTAAACAGCGCACAATTATGTTGGGTTTCTTCGTTATTTTGTTAAAAATTTTAAAATGTTTCGTTGGATTTTTTTCTTCCTGTTTATTGCTGTTGTTGAGGTTTATGCGTTTCAGGCTTTTAAAACCGTGACCAAAACCAAATGGATTTTGATGGCCTATCAGGTTATTTCTTTGGCGGCTGTACTGTATATTTTTTATCAATTTTCACAGTTTGATCGCAGGGTAGGTCAAAACAGCCGAACCTTATTTACGCTGGGATTATTATTGCTGTTGTTTATTCCGAAATTATTGCTCACCGGATTTATGTTGATGGAAGATGTGTACCGCGTATTTTCGGGATTTATCACCTATTTCATGGGCGATATCCAGAACAGGGATTTTTTGCCCGAACGAAGACGATTTGTGAGTCAGGTTGCTTTGGTCGTTGCGGCGATACCGTTTACGTCACTTTTATACGGAATGACCAAAGGGAAGTACAACTTCAGAGTGCTGAAACAGACTTTATTCTTTGAAGATTTGCCGGATGACTTTGACGGTTTCACCATCACCCAAATTTCGGATGTTCATAGCGGTAGTTTTGACGATCCGGAAAAAATAGAATATGCCGTGCATTTGATTAATCAGCATAAAACAGACATGATGGTTTTTACCGGCGATATTGTCAATACACACGCGACCGAAATGCATCCGTGGATTGATACCTTCAACAAAATTGAAAACCACGAGTACGGGAAATATGCCGTTTTAGGGAATCATGATTACGGGGAATATATCGATTGGCCTTCGCAACAAGCGAAAGATGAGAATTTTGAAGCCATCAAAGCATTATATGGTCAGATTGGATTTGACTTGTTATTGAACCAACACACCAAAATTAAAAAAGGAAATAGTGAGATAGCGTTGGTTGGCGTTGAAAATTGGGGCAAGAACTTTAAGCAAGCCGGAGATTTGGCCAAAGCTTCCGAAGGCTTAAGTGCTCAAGATTTTAAGATATTGATGAGTCACGACCCGAGCCATTGGGAATACGAAGTCAAGAATCATGAAAAACATTTTCAACTGACGCTTTCCGGTCATACGCATGGGTTGCAATTTGGGATAGAAATTCCGGGTCTAGTGCGCTGGAGTCCGGTGCAGTACGTATACAAACAATGGGCCGGATTATATGAAAATGTAGGTCGCTATATATACGTAAATCGCGGTTTGGGTTTTCATGCGTATCCGGGTAGAGTTGGAATTTGGCCTGAAATAACGGTTTTTGAACTAAAAAAAAGGGAAAAAGTAGCATAATTGGTTAAAAATGCTACATTTGTGGTTTAATATTTCTTTTTTTACTTTAAAAGAAACTAAAAATATTTTGGTTTTATGTCAAAATTCGGAGAATTAATCAATGCTCAAGTGCCTGTGTTAATTGATTTTTACACAGAGTGGAACGAGTCCTCAGTTTCTATGCATCCTGTAATCAGAGATGTAGCGGCAGCCTTGGGAGATAAAGCAAAGGTGATTAAAATTGATGTCGATAAAAATCAGGAGTTAGCCGATGCCTTGCGTATTAAAGGATTGCCAACTTTAATGATTTACAAAGACGGCCAAATGGTTTGGAGACAGTCCGGAGAGTTGGACGCCAACAGTATCATTGCTTTGGTTCAGGAGCAATTGTAATCCCGTCAAGCGGTGATGGTTCGTTTATTTTTGAACATACAAATCCCTTTTCTTGCAAAAATTCCAGCGTTTTAGGCAAAACATATTCTAAGTTTTTCCATGCTTTCACGCTGTCGTGAAACACGATTATACTTCCGTTTTCCACATTTTTTATTACATTTTCCAAACATTTTTCGGGTGAGACCGAGGCATCAAAATCCATGCTGATTACATCCCACATAATAATTTTATATCCTAAGTGGCGGAGCGCTTTGGCTTGTGCCCGTTTGATTTTGCCGTAAGGAGGTCGGAATAAGTGACCGGGTTCAGAATTCTGAAGGTGGTTGGCCATAGTAACCGAACATTTTTTGGTATTTTCAATGTAGTCTTCCAACGAAACTTTCCATCCTTTAAGATGGTTAAACGTATGATTGCCTATGGCGTGGCCTTGAGCCGTTACTTTTTGAAAAACAGCAGGATGTTTTTGAATATTATCACCGATGCAAAAGAAAGTAGCTTTGGCATTGTATTGTTCCAATTGATGCAACACCCATTCGGTAATTTCGGGAATCGGACCGTCATCAAAGGTGAGAAAGACTTCCTTTGAATCCGTAGGGATAGCCCAAATATAGTTGGGAAAAATGGTTTTAACGAAACGATTGGTTTTGACCCATAAACTCATAGGTTAAATATAAAAAAAATGTGCCAATTAGCGGTTTCCAATTGGCACATCTTAAGGTTTATAAGAGGATTATTCCAAATCCCTTCCAAATCGTGCAAATCGTTTTACATACGAGTTGAAAACAGGCTTGTTTTTGTTGTAAAATTCTAAGTCGCCACGGTCTTTCATCACAATTAACAGACTTCTGTACCGCTCGATATCGGTGATAATGTCGGTAGCAATTCCGTTTTGAATAGACGGTTGGATTCCGGCGTAATACGTTAGATTTTGCTTGTATTTGGTCATTAATTTTTCCAACAATTCTCGCGCTTTTGCTTTCTCGCCCACGGCATAATAACCACCGGCAAAAGGTTCGAGCATGGTGTAATAGCCGTAATAATCCATTGGCATTTTCGTGATGCCCAATTCGATGATTTTTTTGGCTTTGTCTGTTTTGTTTTCATTGATGAGTAACTCCATCAAACGCGCCATATTGGTGCGATACGAAATACTGTTTTTACGAGTTTCCGGGTCATGATAAATAGTGGTGAGCTCACCATTACCCCAAGTCCAATTCATGACCTGACGGTACATCTTTTCGCTGTCAATTTGCCCCATATCGTATGGGTTTTCTTTATCAACAGGCGTTTTAATCGGCACTAACTTATATACGAGACCGTCCAATTGAAGGTAATCTTTCATCCATAAATAATCGTCATCGCCAAAACTTCCACCGGTAAAATAGATAGGTCTTTCCCAATTGTTGTTGGCTATCACATCCAACATCATCAGGCGATTTTTGTACATAGCACTTCCTTTGATATCCAAATCAATATAAGGAACGATAGAATCGTAGTATTTAGGGGCTACTACTTTGTTTTTGATAATGGCATTTTTGTCTACCGGAATTCTGATTTTATTGGTAGGATAAAAATGAATGGTTTGTCCGTTAGGCAAGTCAAAAATGGATTTAGGATTTTTGATGAAATCGATGAACGATTTTATTTCCCAGCGGGCATCTGTTTTCGGAATATGAGCCACATAGTCCAATTTGTCACCCACGTACTCATGGTGTTCAAACGAAATCGGCAATCCTTCAGCTTCGTAGGTTTTGAATTTTGCCTGATCGATATTCCAATCGGTCATAAATAACTGGGTGTTGATGATTTTAACATCCGGTCGGATGCCTTCTATTTCCTGAGCATACCATAACGGGAAGGTATCGTTATCACCAATGGTAAAAATAATGGCGTTTTTGTCGCACGAGTTTAGGTAATTTATGGCCATAGCCGGAGCCGTGTAACGATTGGAGCGGTCGTGATCGTCCCAATTTTGAGACGCCATTAAAACCGGAACGCCCAATAAACATAGCCCAACAACGACAGGGC
Organism: Flavobacterium sedimenticola; assembly: GCF_030053345.1. Taxonomy (GTDB): domain Bacteria; phylum Bacteroidota; class Bacteroidia; order Flavobacteriales; family Flavobacteriaceae; genus Flavobacterium; species Flavobacterium sedimenticola. The sequence continues at coordinate 55,926 of NZ_JASGBP010000001.1, read as the reverse complement.
CGGTTATTTTGGATTTAATATAATCGCATACAATTTCGTAGATGGCATACACTCCAAATCCGATCCAAATGGCAAATACATAAAAGGAACCCACCAAGGCATAATCTCTTTCACGAGGTTCAAAAGGTCTTTCATTCAAGAATATTTTGAGTGCTATGCTGGTAAACAGGAACAGCGCCAATAAGACATAGAAACTTTTTAAGTCTCTTTGGGCATGGTACATCAATCCGATTAATCCAATGATAAACGGAATGAAATAATATACATTTCTTCCTTTATTGTTTTTGACATCATCGGGTAAGTTGGTTTGAGAGCCTTTGCCTAAGTGAATTTCATCGATAAATTTGATGCCGCTGATCCAGTTCCCGTCGAGATTGTCGTATTTTCCCTGAATGTCGTTTTGTCTTCCGACAAAATTCCACAATAAATAACGGCCATACATGTAGCCAAACTGGTATTCCACCATAAAGCTCAAGTTGTCCCAAGCGGATGGTTTTTCTACAATAATGTAATCACTGTATTTTTTCAGAAAATCAATGTAATCTTCTTTATCGACTTGTTTTTGGGCGTATGCTGTTTTAAAATCGGCTACGTTTTTTTGCATCAACTCCCGGAGTTGCTCAGCAGCTTGTGCTAACTGTTCCTCACTTAAGGTATCTACGTCAACATATTGCGGAAGCTCTGCCGCATAATCATAATTTGGGTTAAGCCTGAATTTCGGCACCCCGGTAAACTCAATATAATTTTCAATATGATCGGTACTCCATAATCGAGGTAAAAAGGCTTTATGATCATCGGCAGTATTTTGCTCGGCGTTTTTGTAATTGTTTACAATGACATATTTGCCAGTTTTATAATCTCTTTCATAGTTAGGAGCTTTGTCAAGATAAGGTTGTTCTTCATCTAAACCGGCAAACGTATCGGTGTATTGCGGACCGTAAAATAATGGATTCACGCCATACTGTTCACGGTTATAGTAGGCTAAAACCTCGGCCGCGTCGGAGGGTTTGTTTTCATTAATGACTACATTGGCATTAGCGCGGATGGGCAACATCATCCAGGTAGAAAAACCAATCAGTACAAACAGGATGCATAATAATGCTGTGTTGTAAAAAGGATGACCTTTCTCTCGAGTGTACTTCAAACCAAAATAGAAAAAAGCAACAATGAGTAACGCGGCAATGATAGTTCCGGAATTAAATGGCAATCCGATGCTGTTTACCATAAAGATTTCCATTTTTCCGAAGAATGCCAAAGTATAGGGTAATAACAGTTTGAAAATAAACAATAATATGGCCACAATGATAATGTTGGCGATGATAAAGTTTTTGACAGTTACCTTTTGGAAGTTTTTAAAGAAGTACAAGAAGCCTATAGAAGGAATGGTCAGCAAGGCCATGAAATGAACCCCAAACGAAAGCCCGATTAACAGTGAAATAAGCAACAACCAACGATTTCCTTTGGGTTTGTGCATGTCTTCTTCCCATCGCAAAGCCAACCAAAATAACAGCGCAATAAATAACGATGCCATGGCATACACTTCAGCTTCCACGGCACTCGCCCAAAAACTATCCGAAAAAGTGAAGGCCAGTGACCCTACAAAAGAACTCCCTAAAATGACAATAGCTTTATTTTTATCCAGTTCGGTATATGTTGAAACAATTTTTCGTAATAAAATGGTCGAAGACCAAAACATAAACAATATGGTGAAGGCACTTGAGAATACAGACATCATGTTTACCATCAACGCTATATTTTCTTTGCCAAAGGCGAACATCGCAAAGAAAGCGCCCAATAATTGATATAACGGTGCCCCCGGCGGATGACCTACTTCAAGCTTGGCTGCAGTTGAGATGTATTCGCCGCAATCCCAAAAACTCATGGTGGGTTCAACTGTTAAGGTATAGGTGATTAGCGCAATAGCAAATGTTGTCCATCCTAAAACGGTATTCCATTTGTTGAAGTTAAAATTCATCATATGTAAGAAATGAGAAGGGTTTGTTATCGGATACAAAGAAACTATTTTTTTTGACGCAATTAAAAGGGCATTAACAAAAAATTCTCATCCCAATAACAAATTAAGTACAAGTTTATTAGGATTATGAATAGACATCCTTCGTGACAATGATTTATTTTTTTCTAAGAATTGTTTGTGTAAAATAAAAATTGTTCTAAATTTGCACTCGCATTAAGCAAAACGCAGGTTCTTCGAACTTAGTATGTGATTGTGTTTAATGATTTAAATGGCCTATGGTGTAATGGTAACACTACGGTTTTTGGTGCCGTCTTTCTAGGTTCGAGTCCTAGTGGGCCAACAAAAAAGCCTCTCATTTGAGAGGCTTTTTTGTTTCTGTAACAGTTGGTTATATTTTAAAAGTCACCACCGGTCTTACGGCGTGATTTACCAGGTCTTCACTAATGCTTCCGTTAAAGAAGTGAGCCAATCCTTTTCGGCCATGCGTACTCATGCCAATCAAATCGGCATCGATATGATTCGCAAAGTTTAAGACCCCGTTTTCAACATTCACATCATTGTAAATGTTTGTGGAAAATTTATTGATGCTAAAGTTGGAAATGAAACTGTCCATGATATCTTTGGCAATATGCGTTGGTTTAAAACTGCTGGGGGTGTTAATCATAACCAGATGTAATTCGGCATTGAACTTATTGGCGAATTCCACTACTTTGGCAAATGGTTTTCGAATTTCATCTGAAAAGTCAGAAGCAAAAACAAACTTATTGACTTCAAAATCTCCGGCTTCTTTCTTGATAATCAATACCGGAATATCAGAGTTGCGAACAACTTTCTCAGCATTAGAACCAATAAACATTTCTTTGAAGCCGCTGGCACCATGAGAACCCATAACAATTAAATCAACATCATTTTTCTTGCTGATATTCATGATACCGTCAAAAGCCAATTCGAATTGTATGATTTCCGAAACTTTTATGCCGTCCAAACTCGGGTCGTCCATCAACTCTTCCAACTTGTTGATGGCGGCATTTTTAAACAACATAATCTCCGGCAAATCATGTCCGGAACCTACAGCATCACTGGCTTGATGTGGTAATTCCAACATGTGGAGAAGAAAAATTTCACCGTTGTTTTTTTTTGCAATTTGAGCAGCCACCTTAAGGGCGTAACCGGCGTGTTCCGAGAAGTCTGTTGGGACTAATATTTTTTTCATAATGGTAAAAAGGTATGTATTGGGTTGTAAATTATTAACAATATAAAGGTATTATTTTTTTTTGATTTGGCAAAGGTTTTTGATTTTTAAAAAAATAACTATATTTGCAGCGTTATTTACCATTCAAAATTAAATAATGAGGGAAGCATCGCTTCCCTCTTTTTATACAAGTATGACATTCAAAGAAAAAGTTGCTGATTTGTTAGAAAAAGGATTGCAGGAAAAGCCTTCGCTGTTTCTTGTAGACTTAACCATTACAGACAGTTACAAAATAATGGTTACCTTGGATGGCGATAATGGCGTATCTTTACAAGATTGTATTGATATCAGTCGGGCCATCGAGCACAATTTAGACAGAGAAGAGCAGGATTTTTCACTTGAAGTGGCTTCAGCCGGAGTGTCAACGCCCTTAAAATTGGTCAGACAGTTTAAAAAAAATATAGGCCGAACACTCAAAGTAAAAACAGCCTCCGAAACTATCGAGGCTACGCTTATTGAAGCTTCGGATGATTACATCACGCTTTCGTGGAAGGCGAGAGAGCCCAAAAAAATAGGCAAAGGAAAAGAAACGGTTGAGCACCAACGGGATATTCCTTATGCAGACATAAAAGAAGCAATTGTTATAATAATATTTTAATAAAAACAGACATGGAAAATATTGCATTAATCGAATCATTTTCAGAGTTTAAAGATGATAAACTTATTGATCGAGTAACGCTTATGGCGATTTTGGAGGATGTGTTCAGAAACGCATTGAAGAAAAAATACGGTTCTGATGACAACTTTGATATCATTATCAATCCCGACAAAGGAGATATGGAGATTTGGAGAAATCGCGTGGTGGTCGCTGATGGTGAGGTGGAGGATGAAAACCAACAAATTGCCTTGTCTGAAGCGCGTAAAATTGAGCCCGACTTTGAAGTAGGAGAAGATGTATCCGAGGAGGTGAAATTAATCGATTTAGGTAGAAGAGCCATTTTAGCATTGCGTCAAAATTTGATTTCCAAAATTCACGAACACGACAACACCAATCTTTATAAACAATTTAAAGATTTGATAGGTGAAATTTATACTGCCGAAGTGCATCATGTTAGACCAAGAGTTGTAATTTTGGTGGATGATGAAGGAAACGAAATTGTATTGCCGAAAGAAAAACAAATTCCGTCCGACTTCTTCCGTAAAGGAGACAATGTGCGCGGAATCATTGAAAGCGTTGAGTTGAAAGGCAATAAGCCTCAAATTATCATGTCGAGAACGGCGGATAAATTCCTGGAAAAATTGTTCGAGCAAGAAATTCCGGAAGTTTTTGACGGTTTGATTATGATTAAAAAAGTAGTACGTATTCCGGGCGAAAAAGCCAAAGTAGCCGTAGATTCGTATGATGACAGAATTGATCCGGTTGGCGCTTGTGTGGGAATGAAAGGTTCTCGTATTCACGGTATTGTTCGTGAGTTAGGGAACGAAAATATTGACGTAATCAATTACACCAACAACATTCAGTTGTATATTACCAGAGCGTTAAGCCCTGCCAAAGTATCTTCGGTTAAAATTGATGAAGAGAAAAAAAGAGCTGAAGTATTCCTTAAATTGGAAGAAGTATCTAAGGCTATCGGTCGCGGCGGACACAATATTAAGTTAGCCGGATTATTAACCGGTTATGAGTTGGATGTGATTCGCGAAGGCAGCGCTATCGAAGAAGATGATGTTGAATTAACAGAGTTCTCCGATGAAATCGACGGATGGGTAATTGATGAGTTTGCTAAAATCGGTTTAGATACCGCTCGCAGTATCCTGAATCAAGATGTGGCTGATTTGGTGAGAAGAACCGATTTGGAAGAAGAAACTATTTTAGAAGTAATAAAAATATTGAAAGAAGAGTTCGAGGACTAATCTTTCGCCACAACACATCAACCATAACATTAAAAACATTTTATGTCTGAAGGAAACATTAGAATTAATAAAGTTTTAAGGGAATTAAATATTTCTTTGGAAAGAGCTGTAGATTATCTGAAAGATAGAGGGATTGCTATTGAAGCAAGTCCGAATACAAAGATTTCCGACGAAGTGTATAATATTCTTTGTGGCCAATTTGCAGGAGACAAAGGGAACAAAGAAGCTTCTAAAGGCGTAAGTGAAGAAATCAGAAAAGAGAAAGAAGCGCTTCGTTTAGAGCGTGAAAAAGAAATTGAAGATAAGCGAAAGCAAGAAGAGGAACGTCAACGGTTGGAGCTTATCAAGGCTAAAGCGGTGGTAACCGGTCCGAAACAAGTCGGTAAAATTGATTTGGAACCTAAAGCGCCGGTGGCACAGCCAACGGAAAGTTCTACTGAAGAACCCAAAGAAAAGAAAAAAGAAGTTGTTGAGGAGAAAACCGAGAAGGTAAGTGCACCAAAAGAAGTTCTTGTAAAAGAAGAAACGACAGCCGATGAAACTTTTACCACACAGTATCAAAAATTATCGGGAACTACTTTAACAGGTCAGGTCATCGATTTATCACAGTTTGAAAAGCCTAAAAAGAAAAAAGAGGATTTCAAAAAAGATGCTAAAGCCAATACCGCTACTCCTAATGCGGCGGCAGGACAAAATGCGAACAGCAATAAAAACAAAAGAAAAAGAATTGCGCCAAAGCCCGGAGAACAAAGACCGGCAGTTGGCGGTGCTCAAAATAAAGACGCTAAGTTTGGCGGAAAACCCGGATTCCAAAAGGGTAACCGTCCCGCGATAGTACAAAAAGTAGAGCCAACAGAAGAAGAAGTTAAAAACCAAATCAAAGAAACGCTAGAGCGTTTACAAGGAAAAGGAAACAAATCCAAAGCAGCCAAATACCGTCGGGACAAACGTGATTCTCACCGTCAGCGTTCTGAAGAAGAAATGCAGGCATTGGAAGAAGGAAGCAAAATTCTGAAAGTAACAGAATTTGTGACCGTCGGAGAAATTGCAACCATGATGGATGTGCCGATTACCAAAGTTATCGGAACGTGTATGGCCTTGGGAATCATGGTTACCATGAACCAGCGTTTGGATGCGGAAACCTTGTCTATTGTAGCCGATGAGTTTGGCTATGAAGTAGAGTTTATCACTACCGATATTGAAGAAGCGATTGAAGTGGTGGAAGACAAACCGGAAGATTTAGTTCACCGCGCGCCTATTGTTACCGTTATGGGTCACGTAGATCACGGTAAAACATCATTACTCGATTACATCCGTAAAACGAATGTTATTGCCGGGGAATCGGGAGGAATTACCCAACACATCGGTGCTTACGGAGTAGAGTTGGATAATGGGCAATCGATTACGTTTTTAGATACACCGGGTCACGAAGCCTTTACGGCTATGCGTGCTCGTGGGGCTCAAGTGACCGATATTGCCATCATTGTGATTGCAGCGGACGACGATATTATGCCGCAAACCAAGGAAGCAATCAGTCATGCGCAAGCGGCCGGAGTTCCCATGATTTTTGCTATTAACAAAGTGGATAAACCGGCGGCTAATCCGGAAAAAATTAAAGAACAATTGGCCGGTATGAATTTGTTAGTAGAAGATTGGGGTGGTAAGTACCAATCCCATGATATCTCTGCAAAAGCCGGAACCGGTGTAAAAGAATTGCTGGAAAAAGTATTGTTGGAAGCGGAGTTATTAGACTTGAAAGCCAATCCGAAAAAACCTGCTGTCGGAACCGTAGTAGAGGCTTTCTTAGACAAAGGAAGAGGTTATGTGTCTACAGTTTTAGTACAAGCCGGTACTTTGAAAGTGGGAGATTATGTATTGGCGGGTAAAAATCACGGTAAAATCAAAGCAATGCACGATGAACGGGGTCATAACGTGACTACGGCCGGACCATCAACACCTATCTCTATTTTAGGTTTGGACGGAGCGCCAACTGCCGGAGATAAATTCAATGTTTTCGAAGACGAAAGAGAAGCAAAACAAATTGCCGCCAAACGTACGCAATTATTACGCGAACAATCGGTGCGTACCCAAAAGCACATTACATTGGCCGAAATTGGTCGCCGTATCGCTTTGGGTCAGTTCAAAGAGTTAAATATTATCTTAAAAGGAGATGTAGACGGTTCGGTAGAAGCCTTATCGGATTCCTTCTCCAAACTATCTACTGAAGAAATTCAAATCAGAATTATTCATAAAGGCGTTGGAGCGATTACGGAATCTGACGTATTGCTAGCCTCGGCCTCCGATGCGATTATTATCGGATTTAACGTGCGTCCTTCCGGAAATGCCAAGCAATTGGCCGATAAGGAGGAAATCGATATCCGAAACTACTCGATTATTTACGATGCCATCGACGACTTGAAAGACGCCATGGAAGGTATGTTGTCACCGGAATTGAAAGAAGAAATTACCGGAACTGCCGAGATTCGGGAGACCTTTAAAATATCTAAAGTCGGTACTATCGCCGGTTGTATGGTCACCGATGGTAAGATCTTCAGAAACTCTAAAATTCGTCTTATTCGCGAAGGGGTAGTTATTTACACCGGAGAATTGGCCACACTGAAACGCTTTAAAGATGATGTGAAGGAAGTGTCCAAAGGATATGACTGTGGAATGCAGATTAAGAACTACAACGACATTCACGAATATGATGTTATCGAAGCTTTCCAGGAAGTGGAAGTGAAGAAAAAATTGAAATAAAAAAAGGCCCCGATTTTGGGGCCTTTTTTTATTTGTTTGGCTTTATCAGAAAAGCATTGGGATATCTTTTTTTGAGTAACTCTAGGTTTTTTTCAGCTTCAATTCGAGTTTTAAAATTGCCGACCCAAACTTTGTATTGGGGTGTACTAAAGACGATGGTTGCATCAAGAGTTTTATATTCCTTTTTAAAATCAATCAACGTTTTTTTTGAATTTTCACTATCTCCGTTAAAAATCTGAATTTTGTAGCGATCATTGATAGTAATTGAGCTGTTTATCTTTCTTTTTTCATTTAAAAGCTGCTCAAACTTCGGGTCTTGATGTAAGGTTACTTTTTCCTCCTGACTCCGGCTTTTTTGTGTAAAAAAAAGCAGGGATAAAGTCAAGTAAAACAGCTTTGTTTTGGTCAAAATGGTCATAATGATTTGATTTTTATACAAATGTAAAACTTAAAAAATTAAACAAGACACAATTTGTTATTTAGAATTGATATAAATTGTTATTTAAGATATATTTAAGGTTTTGATAATAGTACATAAGTCGTATTTTTGTGCAAGTTTTTAATAAAGTGTCGGTTTTTAGCTCAAAAGCAATCGTTAAAAATCGTGCCAAAATTAGTCGATAATCATTATACTATATGAAAAAAGTGGGTAACCATAATTCGATTTCAAGGAAAATAGTCTTTAGTTTAGCGTTAATGCTAACATTCTCCTTCACTTCTTTTTCACAAACTACACCACCGGCCACTGATGCCGCTGCTGCTCCTGCAGCTGCTGCAACTGCTCCTGCAGCCGGAACGGGTGACGCTGCAGCCGGTAAAGCTTTGTTTGGCGCCAACTGTGCGGCTTGTCACGCTTTGGATAAAAAGATGACCGGACCGGCACTGAGAGGTGTGGCGGCTAAGTACGACAAAGAATGGTTGTACAAGTGGATTAACAACAGCTCTGCTTTGATTAAATCCGGTGATGCCAAAGCAATCAAAATTTTTGAAGAAAACAACAAAGCCGTAATGACTGCTTTCCCGCAGTTGTCTACAACAGATATTGATAATATCATTGCGTATACTTCTGAGCCTAAGGCGGAAGTTAAAGCGCCTGGAGTTACTCCGGATGGAAAAGGAGCTCCGGTTGAAGAAAGCGGTCTTTCTAACAATGTTATTCTTGGCGCATTGTCCTTGGTGATGTTGATGTTGGTTGTCATGTTGTTCTTTGTGAATAATGTGTTGACTAAAGTGGCTAAAGCTAACGGAATCCAAGTGGCTGAGAAAGAAAGTTCAGTTTCTTTGTGGAAAGCATTTGCTAGAAATCAATTTTTGGTATTGGTGGCTTCCATCTTCCTTTTGTTGGCCAGTGGTTACTTTGTATACGGTTGGATGATGCAGGTTGGTGTAGATCAGGATTACGCTCCGATACAGCCGATTCACTATTCGCACAGAGTTCATGCCGGGGTTAACGGTATCGACTGTAAATATTGTCACTCTGCAGCCAGAGTAAGTAAAAATGCCGGTATTCCGTCCTTAAATGTTTGTATGAACTGTCATAAAAATATTTCTGAGGTTTCGGATACTACCAATACAGACGGTTACGGAAAGCCGTTTTACGATGCTCAGATTCAAAAATTATATGATGCAGTAGGTTGGGATAAAGCTACTCAAAAATATACCGGAAAAACACAACCTGTGAAATGGGTGCGTATTCACAACTTGCCTGATTTTGCATATTTCAACCACTCACAGCACGTTACCGTTGCGGGAATTGAGTGTCAAAAATGTCACGGACCGGTTGAAACCTACGAAGTTCAAAAACAATTTGCTCCTTTAACAATGGGTTGGTGTATTAAGTGTCACCGTGAAACTGATGTTAAGATGGAAGGCAATGCTTACTATACTAAAATTCACGAAGAGCTTTCCAAAAAGTACGGTGTAGAGAAATTAACTGCAGCGCAAATGGGAGGTTTAGAATGTGGTAAGTGCCACTATTAATCAATTATTAAGAAGCTAATATTTATATACGATGTCATCGAACAAAAAATACTGGAAAAGTGTTGAGGAGCTAAACGAAAATAGTTCTATTGTTGAGACGCTTAGAAATAATGAATTCGTAGAAGAAATTCCGACAGATACCTTTCTGTCTGACAAGGATTCGTTGTCTTCTTCCTCAACAACTCGTCGTGATTTCTTGAAATACGTTGGATTTAGTACTGCGGCGGCTACTTTAGCAGCTTGTGAAGGTCCGGTCCACAAGTCAATTCCATATGTTTTACAACCGGAGCAAATCATCCCGGGTGTGGCTGATTTTTACGCCACTACCATGTTTGATGGTTTTGATTTTGCTAATTTGTTGGTAAAAACAAGAGAAGGGCGCCCAATCAAAATTGAGAATAATACGTTGGTCGGTGCTAAATTCACCGCTAATGCCAGAGTGCATGCTTCTGTATTGTCGATGTACGACAATATGCGTTTGAAGGTGACTAAGATAGATCAAAAAGACGCCACTTGGGCGGCAGCTGATTTGAAAATAAAGGCGAGTTTGGCCGACGCTAAAGCAAAAGGGGGACAAGTAGTATTGTTAACCGGTACACTAGCCAGTCCTTCTACCGAAAAATTAATTGCCGAGTTTATTGCTCAAAATCCAACCGCTAAGCACGTGGTTTATGATGCTGTTTCCGAATCAGCCGCTCTAGATGCTTTCGAAGCAGTTTACGGCGAGCGTGCTTTGGCGGATTACGATTTTTCAAAAGCGGCTACTATTGTTTCTGTAGGTGCTGATTTCTTAGGTGATTGGCAAGGCGGCGGTTATGATGCCGGATATGCTCAAGGCAGAATCCCTCAAAAAGGAAAAATGTCCAAGCACTTTCAGTTTGAAGCGAACATGACCTTGTCGGGTGCTGCTGCTGATAAGCGCGTACCTATGACGGTGGCTGCTCAAAAGCAAGCGCTTGTTAAAATATACAGCATAGTGACCGGTGCTAGTGTGGCTATCGGGAAAATAGCGAATGAAGATGTAGTAGTTAAGGCTGCCCAACAATTAAAATCTGCCGGAAGCAAAGGCGTATTAGTGAGCGGTATTCAAGACAAGAACGCTCAATTATTAGTGTTGGCTATCAACCAAGCTTTGGCTAGTGAGGCTTTTTCAACTGCAGGAACTCGTCAAATCCGTAAAGGTTCTGATGCTAAAGTGGCCCAGTTGATTGCTGACATGAATGCCGGTAGTGTACACACTCTAATTATGAGTGATGTGAATCCGGTATATACATTAGCTAACAGCAAAGAATTTGTTAGCGGTTTGAAAAAAGTAAAATTATCTGCAGCATTTTCATTAAGAGAAGATGAGACGGCTTCAGTAACCAATATTGCCATCCCTGCTCCCCATTATTTAGAATCTTGGAACGATTTGGTGTTGACTAAAGGAACCTATTCTTTAGTGCAACCTACTATTCGTCCGTTGTTCAGTTCTAAACAATTCCAAGAAGGGTTGTTGTCATGGACAGGAAACAGCGCTTCTTTTTACGATTATATCAAAGCCAACGCAGCAGTCTACTTAAACGGCATGACATGGAATAAGGCTTTACATGATGGTTTAGTAGTTGGCGCTCCGGTTCCGACCACGGCGGGTTCAGCGGATTATACAGCTGCAGCTAATGCTTTAGCACAAGCCAAATCAGAAGGCGAATTCGAATTGGTTTTATATACCAAAACCGGTCTTGGTGACGGACAACAAGCGAACAACCCATGGTTGCAAGAGTTCCCGGATCCGATTACCAGAGTGTCTTGGGATAACTATATTACGATTTCAAGAGCGGATGCTGAGAAGAAACAATTAACCAATGAAATCGTTGCCAATGGTGGTCTTAACGGAAGTTATGCTACTGTAAAAGTAGGTAACGTTTCCGTAACGGCTCCGGTGATTATTCAACCGGGACAAGCTCCGGGTACTATTGGTTTGGCTTTAGGTTACGGTAAAAAAGCCGGACTTAAGGAAGAAATGCAAGTAGGAGTTAATGCGTATGCGCTATACAATAATTTCAATAATGTTCAAGCGGCTTCCTTAACCAAAGCTGCGGGAGAACACGAATTTGCTTGTGTGCAATCACAAAAAACATTAATGGGTCGTGGCGATATTATTAAAGAAACCACGCTTACAGTGTTTACGGCTAAATTCGATGAACCGGATGTTTGGAACCCAACACCGAAAGTATCTCTGGATCACAAAGAAGTAGAAGCTACTTCAGTAGATTTATGGGAGTCTTTTGACCGTTCGGTTGGACATCATTTTAATTTATCAATCGACTTAAATGCTTGTACCGGATGTGGCGCTTGTGTGATTGCTTGTCATGCCGAAAACAATGTACCGGTAGTCGGTAAGTCGGAAGTAAGAAGAAGTCGTGATATGCACTGGTTGCGTATCGACAGATACTATTCATCAGAAGAAACGTTTGAACAAGATAACGAGAAAAAAGAAAGCTTTAACGGACTATTTGGTGACAAAGGTTCGTTGGGCGGATTCGGTCAGATGGAAAGTCCGGCCGATAATCCTCAAGTAGCTTTCCAACCGGTAATGTGTCAACACTGTAACCACGCACCATGTGAAACTGTTTGCCCGGTTGCCGCTACTTCTCACGGACGTCAAGGTCAAAACCAAATGGCTTACAACCGTTGTGTGGGAACGCGTTACTGTGCGAACAACTGTCCGTACAAAGTACGTCGTTTTAACTGGTTCTTATACAACAATAATGATGAGTTTGATTTCCACATGAATGATGACTTAGGACGTATGGTGGTGAATCCTGATGTGAACGTTCGTTCACGTGGGGTTATGGAGAAATGTTCAATGTGTATCCAAAAAACACAGTTGACTATCTTAACAGCCAAACGCGAAGGAAGAGAAGTGGCTACCGACGAGTTCCAAACAGCATGTTCGGCTGCTTGTAGCAGTGGTGCTATGGTCTTCGGAGATGTGAACAACAAAGAAAGCCAAGTGGCTAAGTTAGCAGAGAGCAACAGAATGTACCATTTGTTGGAGCACGTAGGAACTAAACCAAATGTATTCTATCACGTTAAAGTTAGAAATACCTAGTATCAAATAGTAATTAATTAAGAAACAATATAAAGGATTATGTCGTCTCATTACGAAGCACCCATTAGAAAACCTTTAGTTATCGGAGATAAAACTTATCACGATGTAACTGTAGATGTAGCCGCTCCGGTAGAAGGAAGAGCCAATAAACAGTGGTGGACTGTATTTTCTATCGCATTAATCGCTTTCCTTTGGGGAATAGGTTGTATTGTATACACCATCTCTACCGGTATCGGATCATGGGGATTAAATAAAACTGTAGGTTGGGCTTGGGATATTACCAATTTCGTTTGGTGGGTAGGTATCGGTCACGCCGGAACACTTATCTCTGCGGTATTATTATTATTCCGTCAACGATGGAGAATGGCCATTAACCGTTCGGCAGAAGCAATGACCATCTTCTCGGTAATTCAAGCCGGATTATTCCCGATTATTCACATGGGTCGTCCATGGTTAGCCTACTGGGTAGTGCCGATTCCAAACCAATTCGGTTCTTTGTGGGTTAACTTCAACTCTCCGTTATTGTGGGACGTATTCGCGATTTCGACCTATCTTTCGGTATCCTTGGTGTTCTGGTGGACAGGTTTATTACCCGATTTCGCGATGCTAAGAGACCGTGCCGTAACGCCTTTCACAAAAAGAATTTATTCTATCCTTTCTTTCGGATGGAGTGGTAGAGCTAAAGATTGGCAACGTTTTGAAGAGGTTTCTTTAGTTTTGGCCGGTTTAGCAACTCCATTAGTACTTTCAGTACACACTATTGTATCCTTTGACTTTGCTACCTCGGTAATTCCGGGATGGCATACCACCATTTTCCCGCCTTATTTCGTTGCCGGTGCCGTTTTCTCCGGTTTCGCAATGGTAAACACACTTTTGATCATCATGAGAAAAGTGTCTAATCTTGAAGCTTACATTACCATCCAACATATCGAATTGATGAACATCATCATCATGATTACCGGTTCGATTGTAGGTGTAGCCTATATCACGGAGTTATTTGTGGCTTGGTATTCAGGTGTAGAGTACGAACAATATGCGTTCTTGAACAGAGCTACCGGTCCTTACTGGTGGGCGTATTGGTCGATGATGACTTGTAACGTGTTCTCTCCACAGTTCATGTGGTTCAAAAAATTGAGAACCAGCATCATGTTCTCTTTCATCATCTCTATTGTAGTTAACATTGGTATGTGGTTTGAGCGTTTTGTAATCATCGTGACTTCATTGCACAGAGATTACCTGCCGTCTTCATGGACCATGTTCCAACCTACATACATCGATATCGGAATCTTTATCGGTACCATAGGTTTCTTCTTTGTGTTATTCCTTTTGTATGCCAGAACATTCCCTGTGATTGCTCAGGCGGAGGTAAAAACCATTTTGAAATCTTCGGGAGAAAACTATAAAAGAGAAAGAGAAGCAAAAGGTCACAATCATTCAGATAAACATTAATAATTGCTATGAGTAGTAATAAAGTTATACACGCAATATACAATGATGATGATGTATTGATGGATGCAGTACACAAAACCAGAGCTGCGCATCATCACATTGAAGAAGTTTTTACTCCATTTCCGGTACACGGTTTGGATAAAGCAATGGGCATTGCTCCGACACGTTTAGCCATCTGTGCTTTCATTTACGGATGTATAGGATTAACAGTGGCCACCACCATGATGAATTACATCATGATACAAGATTGGCCGCAGGATATCGGGGGGAAACCTAGTTTTGCCTATTATCAAAACATGCCGGCTTTTGTTCCGGTTATGTTTGAGATGACCGTATTCTTTGCTGCCCACTTGATGGTGATTACTTTTTACATGAGAAGTAGATTATGGCCATTCAAGCAAGCGGAAAACCCTGATGTAAGAACAACCGATGATCACTTTTTAATGGAAGTGGCGGTGCATGATAATGAAGCTGAATTGGTGAAATTCTTTCAAGAAACCGGTGCAGTTGAAGTAAAAGTAATTGATAAGCATTAATATTAGATATGAAAAGTTTACTTAAAATAACAGTAGTGTTAGGTATCGTAGTAGGTGTATCTTCATGTAAAAATGACGAGAAGCCAAACTATCAGTATATGCCAAATATGTACGAATCTGTGGCTTATGAGACTTATTCAGAGTCTGATGCTTTCAATTCACCTACCGGACTTAAAGGGAAAGAAGGGCAAGAGCCGGCTGATGGCTCCATCAAAAGAGGTTTTGTGCCTTACGAATACCCAAACACTCCGGAAGCTTTAGTGGCTGTGAAAGCCGCTAACTTGAAGTCACCATTAGATTCTACCCAAGTGGATATGAAAAAAGCAGAAGAGCTTTTTACAATATACTGTGCCATTTGTCATGGTACTACCGGAGACGGTAAAGGTAAATTAGTAAGCAATGAGAAGTTCTTAGGTGTGCCAAGTTATAAAGACAGAGTCATCAACGAAGGAAGTATTTTCCACGTGGTAACTTACGGATTAAACTCCATGGGTTCTCATGCCAATCAGTTAAGTCAAACAGAGCGTTGGCAAGTGGCAGCATATGTAATGCAACTCAAAAGTAAATTATAATTGTAGAACAAACAGATTGTTATAGATATGTATACATTTTCAAGTAAATTAAAAACCTTTTCTTTTGTCCTAATGATCGTCGGTATCCTAGGGATTGGTTATGGTTTTTTAACTGCACCAAAGACTACTGCAGATGTGGAGGCCATTTTGAAAGCCGAAGAACATCACGGTGGCGGCCATGAAGCGAATGCAACTGCTCACGATGCACATGGTACTTCAACGGAGCACACTGCACCAGCGGCCGGGCACGATGCTAAAGCCAGTGCTGAACATACTGAACATTTAGAGCATGTTTTGCACCAATTGCAAAATAAGCCTTGGGCAGCTTTATACGTAGCCTGTTTGTTTTTCATGTTAATCGCTTTAGGCGCTTTGGCTTTCTATGCGATTCAACAAGTGGCACAAGCCGGTTGGTCTCCTGTGTTATTCCGTGTAATGCAAGGTATCACCGCTTATTTGTTGCCGGGCTCTATTATCTTATTTGTATTGTTACTATTATCAGGTCTCCATTTCAATCACTTATTTGTATGGATGAAAGACGGAGTTACCGAGGTAGGACATAAAAATTACGATCATTTGATCGCCGGTAAATCGGGGTATTTGAATTTTGCTTTTTGGATTATCAGAGCGGCTATCTTTATTGCAGGTTGGAATTTGTATCGTTACTTATCCAGAAAAAATTGTTTGGCACAAGATGAGGCCAGCGACAATTCTTTTTACAAAAAGAATTTCAAAATATCAGCGGCATTCTTGGTGTTCTTTATTGTTACCGAATCAATTATGTCATGGGATTGGATTATGTCGGTTGACCCGCATTGGTTCAGTACTTTGTTCGGTTGGTATGTTTTTGCCAGTTTCTTTGTAAGCGGTATTACGGCCATCTCTATGGTAACCCTTTACCTAAAATCTAAAGGATATTTACCAAATGTGAACTCAAGCCACATTCATGACTTATCTAAATTCATGTTTGGTATCAGTGTATTTTGGACCTACTTATGGTTCTCACAATTCATGTTGATTTGGTACTCTAACATACCGGAAGAGGTAACCTACTTCAAAACCAGAATTGAGCATTTCAATTTGCCGTTCTTTGGTGCGGTAGTAATGAACTTTGTGTTCCCGTTCTTGGTTTTAATCAATACCGATTTCAAACGTATCACTTGGATTATCGTTATGGCGGGAATTGTAATCTTGTTGGGCCACTATGTTGACTTCTTCAACATGATTATGCCGGCTACCGTAGGAGACCAATGGTTTATTGGTATCCCTGAAATTGCATCCGTATTGTTTTTCTTTGGGTTGTTTATTTTCGTGGTATTCAATGCCCTTACGAAAGCCCCATTAGAACCAAAACGCAATCCGTTTATTGAAGAAAGTAAACATTTTCATTATTAATATTTTAAAGTAAATTACAAATGACAACTTTTTTGGTACTTACAGTTGTAGTCTTATTAGCAGTTGCCCTGTGGCAGTTAACGAAGATATTTGACTTAACTCAAGTTGGCAGTGGAAATGTGAATGACACTCAAATAGCAAATGATAATGATAATAAAGTAAATGGCTTTTTGATGTTTGCTTTCTTAGGCTTTATTTATTTAACAACAATACTATGCTTATTGTATTATAGTGATTTACCGCTGATTGGAGATTCAGCTTCCGAACACGGACCTGAAGTAGACAGACTAATGGTGATTTCCTTGGTTTTAATCTTTATTGTTCAAACCGTTACTCAAGCGTTATTACACTATTTTGCTTTTAAATACAGAGGGAGACAAGGACAAAAGGCATTGTATTTTGCCGATAACAACAAGTTAGAATTCATCTGGAGTATTATCCCTGCGGTGGTATTAGCCGGTTTAATTTTATACGGCTTATATGCATGGACTAACATCATGTTTGTCGATGAAAAAGACGAGCAAGATGCTATTGTTATCGAATTATACGCCCAACAATTTAAATGGGAAGCGCGTTATGCCGGAGCCGATAATGTTTTAGGAAAAGCGAATGTACGATACATCGAAGGTGTAAATAATTTAGGGGTTGATTTGTCTGATCCAAATGCCCAGGACGATTTCACAGCAGCTGAGTTGCATATCCCTAAAGGGAAAAGAGTAATCTTTAAAATGCGTTCGCAAGATGTTTTACACTCTGCCTACATGCCGCACTTTAGAGCACAGATGAACTGTGTTCCGGGTATGGTGACTTCTTTCTCGTTTGTGCCAACATTAACTACGGCCGAAATGAGAGAAAAACCGGCTATCATTCAAAAAGTGGCCAATATCAACGCAATCAGAGCAAAGAAGAGTGAAGAGTTAGTGGCAAAAGGACAAACAGCTCTTGACCCGTATACTTTTGACTACTTATTGTTGTGTAACAAAATTTGTGGTGCTTCACACTACAACATGCAAATGAAAATCGTAGTGGATTCTCCGGAAGATTTCAAAAATTGGTTAAAAGAGAATTCACCTAAAACCATTGTACAAGCTGTGAAAACAGCTGCAGCCGAAGCAAAAGCTTCTGAAGAAAGTGCAACGCAACAACCTAAAGATTCAGCTGCAGCTCCTGCTGCTGATACTACCGTTGTTGCACAGGCAGAAATGAAACAATAATAAAATTTAAAAGTTTATCTATATGTCAGCAGTAGCTCACAATCACGATCACGGTCACGACGCACACGAACACCACCATAAAGATACGTTCATTACTAAATATATCTTTAGTATTGACCATAAGATGATCTCTAAGCAATACCTTATTACCGGTATTATTATGGGAATCATTGGTGTTGGAATGTCTATGCTATTCAGAATGCAATTGGCTTGGCCGGAAGAATCTTTTAAAGTTTTCAGTTTTTTCCTTGGCGAAAGAATGGCACCGGGTGGTGTGATGAATAATGAAACGTATTTAGCACTCGTTACGATACATGGTACTATCATGGTATTCTTTGTACTAACAGCCGGTTTGAGCGGTACTTTCAGTAACTTATTAATTCCGTTGCAAATTGGTGCCCGAGATATGGCTTCAGGATTTCTAAATATGGTGTCATATTGGTTGTTCTTCTTGTCCAGTGTGGTAATGGTTATCTCATTATTTGTTGAGTCAGGACCGGCATCAGCAGGTTGGACTATTTATCCGCCTTTGAGTGCCTTACCACAAGCGATGTCGGGTTCAGGAGCCGGTATGACATTATGGTTAGTATCTATGGCCATCTTTATTGCATCATCACTTTTAGGATCCTTGAATTATATTGTTACCGTAATCAACCTTAGAACAAAAGGGATGTCAATGACAAGATTACCGCTAACTGTATGGGCTTTCTTTATCACAGCTATCATCGGGGTTATCTCATTCCCGGTACTGTTGTCTGCGGCCTTAATGTTGATCATGGACAGAAGCTTCGGAACTTCGTTCTTCTTATCGGATATTTACATTGCAGGCGAAGTATTACACTACCAAGGAGGTTCTCCGGTATTGTTTGAACACTTATTCTGGTTCCTGGGTCACCCGGAAGTATACATTGTATTGTTACCGGCGTTGGGTATTACTTCTGAGGTAATTGCGACCAACTCTCGTAAACCTATCTTCGGTTACCGCGCGATGATTATGTCGATTATTGCTATCGCTTTCTTATCTACTATCGTTTGGGGTCACCATATGTTTATTTCAGGGATGAATCCGTTCTTAGGTTCGGTATTTACCTTTACTACCTTATTGATTGCGATTCCTTCTGCCGTAAAAGCATTCAACTATATTACCACGCTATGGAAAGGGAACTTGCAGTTAAACCCTGCGATGTTGTTCTCTATCGGATTGGTTTCTACCTTCATCACCGGAGGTTTAACGGGAATCATCTTAGGGGATAGTACTTTGGATATCAACGTGCACGATACCTACTTCGTAGTAGCACACTTCCACTTGGTAATGGGTATTTCTGCTTTATACGGTATGTTTGCCGGTATTTACCACTGGTTCCCTAAAATGTTCGGAAGAATGTTAAACAAAAACTTAGGATACGTTCACTTTTGGGTTACCGCTGTTTGTGCGTATGGAGTATTCTTCCCAATGCACTTTATCGGTATGGCCGGATTACCACGTCGTTATTACACCAATACCAACTTCCCGTTATTTGACGATTTACAAAATGTAAACGTAATTATTACCACGTTTGCCTTAGTTGGGGGTGTTTTCCAGTTAGTATTTATTTACAACTTCTTCAGCAGTATCTTCTACGGAAAACGTACTGTTCAAAATCCTTGGAAATCCAATACCTTGGAGTGGACCGCACCAATCGAGCACATCCACGGCAACTGGCCGGGCGAAATTCCTCACGTACACAGATGGCCTTACGATTACAGTAAACCGGGTCACGATGAAGATTTCGTTCCTCAAAATGTACCGATGAAAGAAGGAGAACAGCAATTACACCACTAATCCTCAAACTCATATAAAAAAATGCCTTTCACCTGAAAGGCATTTTTTTTGGCATCAAACTTTATCCTATATTTGTGCTATGAACGAAAATCTAAATCCGACCAATTTCAATTATAATCCCGAGGAACTTGATCTTGAAAAAAGATTAAGACCACTCAGTTTTGACGATTTTACCGGTCAGGATCAGGTACTCGAAAACCTAAAAGTTTTTGTAGAAGCAGCCAACCTGCGCAGCGAAGCACTCGACCATACCCTTTTTCATGGTCCTCCGGGATTAGGAAAAACAACCTTAGCCAATATTTTAGCTAATGAACTCGGTGTCGGCATCAAAATCACGTCCGGTCCCGTTTTAGATAAACCGGGAGATTTAGCCGGATTACTCACCAATCTCGAGGAGCGCGATGTGTTGTTTATCGATGAAATTCACCGACTCAGTCCCGTCGTTGAGGAATACCTCTATTCGGCTATGGAAGATTTCAAAATTGATATCATGATTGAGTCCGGCCCAAATGCTCGCAGTGTTCAAATCAACTTAAATCCTTTTACTTTAGTTGGCGCCACTACGCGTTCCGGTTTGCTCACCGCGCCCATGCGCGCCCGTTTCGGCATCCAAAGTCGTTTGCAATATTACAACACCGAATTACTCACTACTATCGTACAACGCAGTTCCGGTATTCTCAAAATGCCGATTACCATGGAAGCCGCCATCGAAATTGCCGGTCGCAGCCGCGGGACACCGCGTATCGCTAATGCGTTGTTACGTCGTGTCCGTGATTTCGCCCAAATCAAAGGGAATGGCAAAATCGATATCGAAATTGCCCGTTTTTCACTCCAAGCACTCCACGTCGATGCGCATGGGTTAGACGAAATGGACAACAAAATCTTATCCACCATCATCGATAAGTTCAAAGGCGGTCCGGTGGGTCTTTCCACGCTAGCCACAGCAGTTTCCGAAAGCGGTGAAACCATCGAGGAGGTCTACGAACCGTTCCTCATCCAAGAGGGGTTCATCGTCAGAACGCCACGAGGCCGTGAAGTCACCGAGAAAGCCTACAAGCATTTAGGTAAAATCAACACCAACATACAAGGCGGATTGTTCTAGGGCATTTCCTTCGCTTGTGCCCTACACAAGCTCAGGCCGGGCTTTCCGCACTCGCTTTTTGGGCTCCGCCCAAAAGAGCTTAAAACAAATGCTCCAATCCCTAATGCCAATGAATGCCAATACATCAAAATACGCGCAATTAATAAAAGCCGAAGCCCAACGCCTCGGTTTTCTCTCTTGCGGGATTTCCCAAGCCGGTTTTCTCGAAGAAGAAGCGCCGCGCTTGGAACGCTGGCTCCAAAACGGATACCACGGTCAAATGCAGTACATGGAAAATCATTTTGACAAGCGTTTAAACCCAACCTTATTGGTAGACGACGCCAAAAGTGTGATTTCATTACTACTCAATTATTATCCCGAGGAACAGCAAAACCCCGAGAGCTATAAAATTTCCAAATACGCCTACGGTCAGGATTACCATTTTGTCATCAAAGAAAAACTCAGAGCCTTGTTGCATTACATCCAAACCGAAATCGGTGAAGTAGGCGGTCGCGCTTTTGTCGATTCGGCTCCGGTATTAGACAAAGCCTGGGCAGCCAAAAGCGGTCTGGGTTGGATTGGAAAAAACAGCAATCTGTTAACCCAACAAGTCGGCTCTTTTTATTTCATCGCTGAGCTGATAGTCGATTTAGAATTGGAATATGACAATCCCACAACCGACCACTGCGGCACTTGCACGGCTTGCCTCGACGCTTGTCCCACACAAGCCATAGTAGCCCCTTATGTAGTTGATGGCAGCAAATGTATTTCGTATTTTACCATCGAACTCAAAGAAAACATCCCCAATGATATGAAAGGGAAATTCGACGATTGGATGTTCGGCTGCGATGTTTGCCAGGATGTGTGTCCGTGGAACCGTTTTTCTAAGCCACATCGTGAACCTTTATGGCAACCGCATCCCGATTTACTTTCCATGACCAAAAAGGACTGGGACGAAATTACCGAAGATACCTTTCGAAAAGTGTTTAAGAATTCAGCCGTAAAACGAACCCAATACCGAGGATTACAACGAAATATTGCTTTTTTAAAGTAAACCGTGCTAAAAGAGTAGCCAAATGTTTCGATATTTCCGTTAGTCTTCTACCTTTGTAAGTCAGAACAAAACAAACCGAAATGAATAAATACAGCAAGCGAAGAGAAGCGCTTTTATATCATGCCAAGCCTACCCCGGGTAAGATTAAAATTGTGCCTACCAAAAAATACGCCACACAAAGAGACTTATCCTTAGCCTATTCACCGGGTGTTGCCGAACCTTGCTTGGAGATTGCCAAAGATGTCAATAATGTCTATAAATATACCGCCAAAGGAAATTTGGTAGCTGTAATCAGCAATGGTACTGCGGTTTTGGGCTTGGGCGATATTGGTCCCGAAGCGTCCAAACCAGTAATGGAAGGAAAAGCGTTGTTGTTTAAAATCTTCGCCGACATCGATGTGTTTGACATTGAAGTCGATACCAAAGACGTCGATAAGTTTATCGAAACCGTTAAAAACATTGCGCCTACTTTCGGCGGAATCAACCTGGAAGATATCAAAGCACCGGAGTCGTTTGAAATTGAGCGCCGTTTAGTGGAAGAGCTCAACATTCCGGTGATGCACGATGACCAACACGGTACGGCTATTATTTCCTCGGCTGCGTTATTGAATGCGTTGGAGTTAGCCAAAAAGAAAACCACCGAGGTTAAAATTGTGGTTTCAGGAGCCGGATCAGCTGCCTTGGCATGTGCCAATTTGTACATCTTGTTGGGGGTAAAACCCGAAAACATTGTGATGTTTGATAAAGATGGCGTGTTGTCTCCCGAGCGAACCGACTTGTCCGATTTGCAACGAAGATATACCCACGGGAAACAAGGTACTACGTTGGCCGATGCCATGGTAGGAGCCGATGTGTTCTTAGGACTCTCAGCCGGAAATATTTTAACGCCCGAAATGTTACTTTCCATGGCCAAAAACCCTATCGTATTTGCTATGGCCAATCCGATACCCGAGATAGATTACGACTTAGCTGTGGCGACACGCAAAGATATTATCATGGCTACCGGTCGTTCCGATCATCCGAACCAAGTGAACAATGTACTCGGATTTCCGTATATTTTCCGTGGGGCACTCGATGTACGAGCCACTAAAATTAATGAAGAAATGAAAATGGCGGCCGTACATGCTTTGGCCGAATTAGCTAAGGAACCGGTGCCTGAACAAGTAAACATAGCCTATGGCGAAACCCGATTGAATTTTGGTAAAGATTACATCATTCCCAAACCTTTTGACCCTCGATTGATAGCCGTGGTGGCACCGGCAGTGGCCAAAGCCGCCATGAATTCGGGTGTTGCCTTACATCCGATTACCGATTGGAGCAAGTATGAAGAAGAATTATTAGAGCGTCTCGGTTCTGATAACAAAATGGTTAGACTCTTGTCGAATAGGGCAAAAACCGATCCGAAACGAGTTGTTTTTGCCGAAGCCGATCACTTAGATGTTTTGAAAGCGGCTCAAATTGCTTACGAAGAAGGTATTGCTAAACCAATTTTATTGGGTAACAAAGAACTGATTTTGGAACTCAAAGAAGAACTTGGTTTTGAAGCCGATGTGCCTATTTTTGATCCCAAAACCAAAGAAGAAGACCAACGTCGCATGCAATACGCCGACACGTATTGGAAATCGAGACAACGTCGCGGAATTTCACTCTTGGACGCTCAAAAATGGATGCGCGAACGCAATTATTTTGCCGCGATGATGGTCAATGAAGGGGATGCTGATGCCATGGTGTCGGGTTATTCCAGAAGTTACCCGTCGACCGTAAAACCGTTGATGCAATTAATAGGAAAAGCACCGGGAATTACCCTGATTGCCACGACTAATATGATGATGACCAACCGCGGTCCTATGTTTTTATCGGATACCGCCATCAACCCGAATCCGACGGCCGATGAGTTGGCCAAAATTGCTTTGATGACGGCCAAAACGGTTCGTATGTTTGGGATGGAACCCGTAATTGCGATGGTTTCCTTTTCTAATTTTGGGTCTTCTTCCTATGAAAGTGCTACAAAAGTCAGAGAAGCAGTGGCTTATTTGCATAAATATTATCCGGATTTGATTGTGGATGGGGAAATCCAAACCGATTTTGCATTGAATCAGGAAATGTTGGAAAAGAAGTTTCCGTTCTCTAAATTGGCAGGAAAGAAAGTGAACACATTAGTGTTCCCTAATTTAGAAGCCGCGAACATCAACTACAAACTTTTAAAAGAATTGTACAAGGTAGATTCGGTAGGTCCGATTATGTTGGGAATGGAAAAAGCAGTGCATATTTTCCAATTGGGGGCGAGTGTGGAAGAAATGGTCAATATGGTGGCCGTGGCCGTGGTGGATGCACAAGAAAAAGAGAAACGTAAAAAAGCCACAACAAAATAGATTTGGTATATTGTTCAG
The DNA here is from genome assembly GCF_030053345.1 of Flavobacterium sedimenticola. Classification (GTDB taxonomy): domain Bacteria; phylum Bacteroidota; class Bacteroidia; order Flavobacteriales; family Flavobacteriaceae; genus Flavobacterium; species Flavobacterium sedimenticola. The sequence continues at coordinate 31,504 of NZ_JASGBP010000001.1, read as the reverse complement.
ATATTAACGCTTCGATAACGTCTGTTTAAGAATTTTGTTATATTTGAAATAAGATTTTAATTAAAATGATTGCACATATTCAGGGAAAATTAGTCGAAAAAACACCAACAGAGGTGGTAATCGACTGTAATGGTGTGGGTTATCATGTTAATATATCTTTACATACATTTTCATTACTCCCCAATTCCGATTTTGTCAAACTGTATACGCATCTTCAAATTAAAGAAGATGCCCATGCTCTTTTTGGTTTTATGGAAAAGTCAGAAAGAGAACTTTTTAGATTGCTGTTGTCGGTATCGGGGATAGGTGCCGGTATTGCCCGCACCATGCTTTCCTCGCTAGATCCGAAGCAAATCATACAAGCGATTGGAAGTGGTGATGTGGGTACGATACAATCCATTAAAGGAATCGGTGGGAAAACGGCCCAGAGAGTGATTTTGGATTTAAAAGAAAAAGTGTTAAAAATCTATGACTTAGATGAAATTTCAGCATCTCAACACAATATAAACAGAGAAGAATCGTTATCTGCTTTGGAAGTTTTGGGTTATGTCAGAAAGAATGCGGAAAAAGTAGTGGATAAAATCATCAAAGAAAATCCACAGGCTACGACAGAAATAATAATTAAACAAGCATTAAAAAATTTGTAATTTTTGGAAACACTATACGCGACAAAATCATTTGACAACTTAAAAAAAATCCTTTTTGGGATTATGATGTTGTTGAGTGTTACTGTTTTTTCTCAGATAAATCCGACGGCTCAAGATTCAACCGGATACGCCACCGGAAGAGTTGAAATTAATAACCCGAACAGTATTGTGAATGCCTATACCTATGATCCGGCAACCAATCGTTATATTTACACCAGTACATTTGAAGGGTTCAATATTAATTATCCCATCATTTTAACACCGAAAGAATATGAGGAGCTGGTGCTGAGAGAGTCGATGCGCGATTATTTTAAAACAAAATCAGATGCTATTGACGGTAAGAAAGACGGTAGTGAAGCCAACAAAAAAGACTTATTGCCGAGATACTATGTAAATTCCGGTTTTTTTGAAACCATTTTCGGCGGCAATACTATCGACGTAAAACCGACGGGATCGGTTGAAATGGATTTAGGTGTTCGGTATACCAAACAGGATAATCCGGCTTTTTCTCCCCGAAACAGAGCACAAACTACTTTCGATTTTGACCAGCGAATCAGCATGAGTTTGATGGGTAAAGTGGGGACACGATTAAATGTGAATGCGAATTATGATACCGAATCAACTTTTGCTTTTCAAAACTTAATCAAACTCGAATATACACCAACAGAAGACGATATTATTCAGAAAATTGAAGTCGGTAACGTAAGTATGCCGCTTACCAATTCGCTGATTCGAGGTGCTCAGAGTTTGTTTGGGGTAAAAGCACAGTTGCAATTCGGAAAGACTACGGTAACCGGCGTTTTCTCAGAACAAAAATCACAAACCAAATCGGTAACTGCTCAAGGTGGCGGAACCATTCAGGATTTTGAAATCTTCGGATTGGATTATGATGCTGACCGACACTTCTTCTTATCACAATATTTTAGAAACAAGTATGATTTTGCCCTGCGCAATTATCCGTATATCAACAGTCGTGTACAAATTACCCGAATAGAAGTGTGGGTTACCAACCGTCAAAATCGTGTTAGCACGACCAACAATAACCTTAGAAATATTGTAGCGATTCAAGATTTGGGAGAGTCGCAATACAACGGAATTCCGGACAACCGCTTAGTGGCCATCACACCGCAACCTGCGAACTTCTTCGTCTACAACTCCACGCAAACACCACCCGATAATGAAGGCAATGTTCCGGCCGACAACAACAATAACCTATACGACCCCGAACTTATTATAACCGGTGGCGGTTTGTTGAATTCCAACATCAGAGATATTGTAACATCCAGTGCCGGATTCAACAACGTAGTAGATGAAGGAACCGATTATTCCAAATTAGAGAATGCGCGAAAATTAGCCCCGAATGAATTTACCTATCATCCGCAGTTAGGGTATGTTTCACTACAACAGCGTTTGGCCAACGACGAAGTCTTGGCCGTAGCGTATCAGTATACTATTGGTGATGATGTCTATCAAGTTGGAGAGTTTGGGACCGATGGCGTTGATGCTACAGTCGTAGACAACACAGACACCTCCAATCAAACCGTTTCTTCCCAGAGTTTGATTTTGAAAATGCTCAAAAGTAATTTAACGAATGTCCAAAAACCGGTTTGGAACTTGATGATGAAAAACATTTATCAAATTCCGGGCGCGTTTCAATTAGAGCAGGAAGATTTCAGGATGAATATTATGTACACCGATCCTTCACCGCTAAACTATATTACACCGGCAAACAGTACTTCGCCGTTACCTACCAATGTGGCGGAAACACCCTTGTTAAAAGTATTCAATGTAGACCGATTAAATTACAACAATGACCCTCAGGAAGGCGGAGACGGTTTTTTTGATTTTATGCCGGGATTAACCGTAGACCAACAAAACGGACGCATCATTTTTACTACCGTTGAGCCTTTTGGTAAACATCTTTTCGACAAGTTAAAAACCACAGATCCGGCTGAAGATTATTACCAGGATTATTTTGCCGATATTCCTTCAATTTCATCATTTAATGATAATCAGGAGAAATATGTGTTCCGTGAAATGTATCGCAGAACGCAAGCAGCGGCTTTACAGGATGCGGCCAAAAATAAATTTCAATTAAAAGGAAGATTTAAATCGACCGGCGGAGACGGTATTCCAATCGGCGCCTACAATGTTCCGAGAGGTTCGGTAGTAGTGACGGCCGGCGGAAGAGTATTGCAGGAAGGCGTAGACTACAGTGTTAATTACCAAGCAGGTCGGGTTCAAATTTTAGATCCTTCGTTGCAAGCTTCCAATACACCTATTCAGGTTTCGGTAGAAAACAACTCCACCTTCGGGCAACAAACCAGAAGGTTTATGGGAATCAATGTGGAGCATAAATTCTCCGATAAATTATTGGTGGGGGGTACCTTCATCAAAATGACAGAAAGACCGTTTACCAACAAATCGAACTATGGTCAGGAGTCGGTTAACAATTCCATTTTCGGATTCAATGTGAATTATTCGACCGAAGTACCATTCTTAACACGATTAGCGAATAAATTACCAAATGTTGATACCGATGTTCCTTCGAATTTCTCCTTGCGCGGTGAAGTGGCATTTTTGAAACCCGATACCCCAAAAGCCGATCAGTTTCAAGGGGAATCAACCGTTTATGTAGATGACTTCGAGGGCTCGCAAACCACTATTGATATGCGTTCGGCGCTGTCGTGGAGTTTGTCTTCCACACCAAGATGGCAAGCCGGAGTAGATTATAATGATTTCGGATCCACAGCGGTCGACTTGTCCTATGGATTCAAAAGAGCCAAGTTAAATTGGTATACTATTGATCCAACGTTGTATGTGGAAACACCGGGAGACATCGGTCAGGACGGAATCTCGCTCAACAGTACCCGACGAATATTCAGCCGGGAATTGTTCCCGAATTTGGAAATCGCCGTGGGTCAAACTCAAGTAATTAATACCTTAGACTTGACGTACTATCCCAACGAAAGAGGGCCATATAATTACAATCCGGAAGCGCTGAATCCGTCGGGGTTTGTCAATCCGGCTGAGAATTTTGGGGGTATTATGCGGGCCATTAACTCGACTAACTTTGAGCAAAGTAACGTTGAATACATTCAGTTTTGGGTAATGGATCCGTATTTCGATCCGGCCAACCCTACTGCGGAAGCCAGCAGCACCAACACCGGAGATATTTATTTCAACTTAGGTGAGATATCTGAAGACATCCTAAAAGACGAGCGCAAACAATATGAGAACGGTTTGCCTTCCAACAGCAGTTCGCAGTCACTGACCAATACTACAGTATGGGGAAAAGTGCCTTCTTCCCAATCTTTAATTTATGCTTTTGATGTTGACGGTGCTAACCGGGATGCACAAGATGTTGGTTTAGACGGTGTGAATGACGATGCGGAACGCAATTTATCGGGAATCGGAGGCTATGCCACCTATGATGACCCGGCTGCCGATAATTACCAATATTTCTTGAGTGCCACAGGAACCAGTATCTTTGAAAGATATAAAAACTACAACGGATTAGAGGGCAACTCTCCGGTAGCGGTTTCCAATAACAACCGAGGGTCGACAACGATTCCCGATGTGGAAGATATCAACCGCGACAATACCATGAATACCGTGAATGCCTATTACGAGTATAGGGTAAAAATGGAACCGGGTTCTTCGCCGAATATGCAGGTAGGTCAAAACTTTATCACCGATATCCGAACTACCAATGGTATCGAATTACCCAACGGGAATACCGGCAGCGCCCGTTGGTATCAGTTTAAAATTCCGGTAACACAGCCCGAAAACGTTGTGGGAAGTATCAGCGATTTCCGTTCCATTCGTTTCATGAGAGTTTTTATGACCGGATTTACACAACCCATCACGCTTCGTTTCGGAGCCTTAGATTTGGTGCGCGGGGAATGGAGACGTTATGAGAATTCGTTCCAACCTACCGATAACGACCCTGATGATGACAATACTAATTTTGATGTGTTGGCGGTGAATATCCAAGAAAATGCAGCCAGAGTGCCGATACGGTATGTAACACCACCGGGAGTTATCCGAGAGCAGCAAAATATGAACAATCAAATCATCAATCAAAATGAACAATCCCTGTCATTACGAGCCGGAGGACAAGGGTTGGAAGTTGGTGATTCGAGAGCGGTATTCAAAAATGTGAGTGTCGACATGCGTCAGTTTAACAAGCTGAAAATGTTCTTGCATGCCGAGGCTTTACCAACAGATACCTCTCCTTTGTTAGACAATCAAATGGTAGCCTTTATCCGTTTTGGAAATGACTTTACCAACAACTATTATCAAGTGGAGATTCCGTTAAAGGTTACTCCGTTTGGCGCTACCCTGGCTGATGTGATTTGGCCGGAAGAAAACGAGTTGAATTTGGCTATGAATTTGTTGACCAAAATGAAAATCAGAGCCCTGCAAATCAATACCGCCAGTTTACCGGGAGAAGGGATATATTATCCGGATGACGATGGGACTTTACCGGATGGTGACGGAGATCCGTTATTGCGATTGGGAATTAAAGGAAACCCGAATTTCGGTTTGGTTCGAACGCTAATGGTGGGAATCAAAAACAACCATACCGACAGGGTCAGAGGGGAAGTTTGGTTCAACGAGTTGCGCATTGCCGATATGGATAACAAAGGCGGGATGGCAGCCGTAGTCAATGTGGATACCAATATGGCCGATTTTGCCAACATGTCGGCTACCGGTAGAATGAGCACGATTGGTTTCGGAGCCTTGGAAGCCGGTCCGAATGAAAGAAGTCGGGAAGACATGCAACAATACAACATTGTAACCAATTTTAGTTTAGGCAAACTATTGCCGAAAAAATGGGGTATCAATTTGCCGTTTAATTATGCGGTGGGAGAAGAAACCATTACACCGGAATACGATCCGTACCAACAGGATATTCGATTGGAGCAGTTATTAGACAATACCACCGATGCTGCTGAAAGAGATAATATCCGAAACCGAGCTATTGATTATACCAAAAGAAAGAGCATTAACTTTATCGGGGTTAAAAAGGAAAGAGCGCCCGAACAGAAACAGCGCATCTATGATCCTGAGAATTTAACCCTTTCGTATTCGTATAATGAAACGGAAAAGCACAATTATGAAATTGAAAACTATTTGGATCAACAAGTAATCACCTCTGTCGATTATACGTATTCTTTCAAACCGAAGACGGTGGAACCGTTCAAAAAAAGCAAGTATTTTAAAAAGAGCAGTTATTGGAAAATGCTGAGCGACTTTAATTTCAATTACCTGCCGGCGAGCATCTCCTTCAGTTCTAATATTAACCGACAATACAACAGACAGCAATTCCGACAAGTGGATGTCGATGGTATTGCTCTTGATCCGTTGTTCCGCAGAAATTATATGTTTAATTACCAATATGGTTTTAACTATAACATCACCAAATCTTTGAAGGTGAATTTCACCGCGGCTACCCATAATATTGTGCGTTCGTATTTGAATGAAGATAACGTGCCGGACAACAGCTATACCTTGTGGACCGACTTCTGGAATATTGGTACGCCAAACCAACACAACCAACAAATAGTAGTCAACTACGAATTGCCGCTCAACAAATTACCGTTCTTAGCGTTTGTGAAATCGACGTATTCCTATACCGGAGATTACAGCTGGCAACGGGCCTCCTTGGCGATGGCCTCCGTAGAAGATGTAGACGGAACAGTATACAACCTTGGAAACACCATTCAAAATGCCGGTTCCCATCGTTTGAATACGGCCTTTAACATGGAATTGTTATACAAGTATTTGGGCTTAGGAAAAAAACCGGCAACGGCACCAAAGCCAACTGCCGCTCCAAAACCGGGTGAAAAAATCACCAATACCCGAAACCAACCGGCCACTAATTCTAATGAATTCTTAAACGGATTGAAAGGGGTATTAACCAGCGTTAAAAATGTTCAGATTAATTATACCCGTAACGAGGGAACGATGCTTCCGGGATTCTTGCCAAGCTTAGGCTTCTTTGGTTCGGCCAAACCATCGTTTGGGTTCGTATTCGGTGCACAAGACGATATTCGCTATGAAGCAGCCAAAAGAGGTTGGTTAACGACCTATCCGGATTTTAATCAAAACTACACCCAAACCATTACCAAGACTTTGGAAATGACGGCTAACGTGGATTTATTTCCTGATTTTAAAATCGATCTGACGGCTAATCGAACGTATTCCGAAAATTATTCCGAGCAGTACGATGTGGATGAAGCTACCGGGATGTACAATCCGCGCTCGCCTTACAGTTTCGGAAACTTCTCGATTTCTACCGTTTTAATCGGGACTTCCTTTAGCAAAAGCGACGAAAACGGGTCGGTTACTTTTGACGAATTTAGAGCAAACCGTATCAAAATTGCGGATAGGTTAGCAGCGGAATACTATGGTGGTACTATTCCGAGATACGGAGACCCGGCAAACCCGATTCCGCTACCGTCAGATCCGAATTATGCTTTTTATGTAGCCAACAAAGATTACCCGATAGGTTTTGGTAAAAACAACCAAGCCGTACTAATTCCGGCTTTCATGGCAGCTTATACAGGAACATCAGCAGACGGTGTTTCACTGAGCGCTTTCCGCAACTTGCCTATTCCGAACTGGAATGTCAAATACAGCGGTTTGATGCGTTACAAGTTCTTTAAAGATCGATTCAAGCGTTTCTCGATTCAGCATGCGTATCGTGCTTCGTATACCATCAATTCTTTCCGTTCTAATTTTGATTACAATCCTTCCGGCAGTAATCAGGATAACGGCGGTATCGGTAACTTCTACAACAAAACCATCATCGGAAATATCAACTTAGTGGAGCAATTCAATCCGTTAGTTCGTTTGGATTTTGAAATGAAAAATTCATTCAAAATTTTAGCCGAGATGAAAAAGGACCGAAGCTTATCGATGAGTTTTGACAACAATCTCTTAACCGAAGTACAAGGACACGAGTATATTCTTGGGTTGGGTTATCGTTTCAAAGATGTTATTTTCTCTTCGAAATTAGCCGACAATCCTACCGGAATCATCAAGAGTGATTTGAATGTGAAAGTAGATTTCTCCTACCGAAACAACAAAACCATTGTTCGTTATTTGGATTACGATAACAATCAGTTGGGCGGCGGACAAAACATTTGGTCGGCAAAATTAACGGCTGATTATTCCTTCAGTAAAAACCTGACGGCTATTTTCTTCTATGATCATTCGTTCTCTAAACCGGTTATATCCACTTCGTTCCCGTTAACCAATATCAGAACCGGATTTACCATGCGTTATAATTTCGGAAATTAATAAAGTTTTGAGTTAAAGATTGTATTAATTTGTACAGAAATCATACTTTTGAAGAAATTTTAAAACACAACATAACCCGAGGCATCCGGTATTAAGAAATAATAATTAGTTGGAGTGCCGCGGAATAAAACAAACAAACGAATGAACATACCAAGCAATTTAAAGTACACAAAAGACCACGAATGGGTTTTAGTTGATGGTGATACCGCTACTGTAGGAATTACCGATTTCGCTCAAAAAGAATTAGGTGATATTGTGTATGTAGAAGTGGAAACCTTAGACCAAACACTCGACAAAGACGAAGTTTTCGGTACTGTGGAAGCGGTGAAAACCGTATCCGATTTATTCTTGCCTTTAAGTGGTGAAATCATCGAGTTTAATGATGATTTAGAGTCCAATCCGGAACAGGTTAATACCGATCCGTACGGCAAAGGTTGGATGATAAAAGTGAAAATCGCCAACCCGTCGGAAATCGATGAATTATTGTCCAGTGATGCTTACAAAGAACTCATTGGTGCTTAAGAAAACAATACGAAGTCTGGCCATTGGCTGGACTTTTTTAATTCTGATTCTTTGTCTGGTGCGATTTGGGGATTTACCCGAGGTTAAGGTAGAAGGCGCCGATAAGTACGGACATTTTACGTTCCATTTCATGTTTACATTACTGTGGAGTTACAGCAAGTATGTACAACAACGACAGATTAGCGTACGGGATGTTATGAAGATTGTTTTGTGTTCTTTGTTGTATGGTATTGTGATTGAATTTTTACAAGAAGCCTTTACCGTAACCCGACATGCCGATGTCTTTGATGTGTTGGCCAATTTGGCCGGAGCATTCACCGCTTTTTTTGTGGTGGTTGGAATGCAAAGACTTAAAAAAGACTAAAAGATCAGATTTCGTTTTCCATAGAATTACCGTCTTGTTTTTTTAAGAAATGAGACGGATTTTTTTTTACTTTTATCGCATGAATATAAAACCGTATCTCGATTCCACCTATTTAAAAACAGCAGCGCAAGCGGGCTTGTCTGAAACTGAAAACCGCAACGTTGTGAAAAGCTTTATCCAGGAAGCCATCGATGAAAATTTCAAGCTGATTATGATTCGTCCCAACCATGTAAAAATGGCCAAGGAGATGATTGCCAAGGCGAATTCAAAGTTGCTCATCGGAACTGTTATTTCTTTTCCGGAAGGAACGAATTCACTTGAAGATAAATTGAAAGAAGCCACACAAGCCATTGAAGACGGCGTCGACGAGCTCGATTATGTTTGCAACTACGAGGCTTTCAAAAAAGGCGACACAGAAACGGTTAAGACCGAAGTATTAAAAGGAACGCAACTGGCCTTTGCCCATCACAAAGTAGCCAAATGGATTATTGAAGTGGCGGCTCTCACGGATGATCAGATAATTCAAATTTCGGCCTTGATTAAAAATGTAGTCATTACCCATTTCAAAGAAGATTGCTTTCCGAATGTTTTTGTTAAATCCTCCACCGGGTTTTATAAAACCGAAAATAACAAGCCTAACGGAGCCACAGTACCAACAATCATACTGATGTTGGAAAATGCTTCGCCTTTACCGGTAAAAGCAGCAGGCGGAGTTCGCACATATGAAGAAGCAGAAGAGATGATTCGTTTAGGAGTAAAAAGGATTGGAACTTCGGCCGCCAAAACCATCGCTGATGGTAAAACAGCTACCGGTAATTATTAAAACATATTGCTTTAAGATGAGAAACCTATTTTCTGTATTGTTTTTATTTTCCTTAATTTCCAATGCACAAGTAAATCGAACCAACGCCGAGAAGTTTCCGGTTTTCCCTGCTTGTGAAGGTTTGGACAAATCCGATTTAGAGCTGTGTTTTTACAATCAGGTGCAAGATAATGTCTATCAAAATTTTAAAGTTCCGGAGTCGTTAAAAGCAAATAATTTCAAAGGGACTGTCATTGTCATTTTTGAAGTAAACGATAAAGGGGCTTTCAAAGTTATCTATGTAGACGCTTCAGATGAGGCTTTAATCGCAGAGAGCAAAAGAGTTTTTGAACAAATGCCGAAAATAAGTCCGCCTACCTACAATGGCCGCCCTGTTTACGCGAAATACACCATCAGAATTGCCATACCGTTACAAAGCTCGGCCGAAATTGCAGCGGCAAAAATCGCAGAAAAAGAAGCCGCAGCGGCTGCGGAGAAAGCGAGTTATGTATACAAACCCAATGATAAATTTCTTTCCGAAGTAGACAGTATCAAGTATCGAAAGTTTGATAATCCGCAATATCAAAGTCATTTAAACATTCCTTTTTCGCATAGTTATTATGCGCAGTTTGATGACGACATGAATCAGGTGGGCGCCAACAATCATACCGGTTCCAAGCCGTATGCCTATGCTGATGTAGCCAAATATTATAATTTTTCTCAAGTCAATCAATCACTGCTAAAAAACAAACAAGGTTGGTGGGGAAAGAAATTTTGGAATGAGAATTTGGTTCAAATGCAAGGGGAAGATTACTGGTTTACGCTCAATCCGATAGTGGACTTGCAATTCGGAAAAAGTGACCCAAGTGTGGCTCAGTATACCTACGTAAATACCCGCGGAATTCAGTTTAACGGCGGCTTAGGTAAAGAAATCAACTTCACCACTACCGTTTTTGAAAGTCAGGGCCGCTTTGCGGATTATTTTAACCGCTACGCCGAGTCGCTGGCGCCGGCAGGCGGAAACCCGGCCATTATTCCGGGTATGGGAATTGCCAAAAGATTCAAGTCGGACGCCTACGATTTCCCGTTGGCCGAAGCTAATTTAGCCTATACGCCCAGTAAGTTTATCAACATGAATTTGGGTTACGGGCGAAACTTTATTGGCGATGGGTATCGTTCGCTGTTGTGGAGTGATGGCGCGAGTCCGTATCCGTATTTCAAACTCAACACTACTTTTTGGAAAATTAAATACACTAATTTGTACACTTGGTTAAAAGACGTACGTCCTGATGTGACCCAAGACCGAACCTATGCGACTAAGTTTGCGGCGGCACATTATTTAAGTTTAAATATCAGCTCTAAATGGAATATCGGTTTGTTTGAATCGGTGGTTTGGACCAACAAAAACAACCGCGGTTTTGATATGAGTTTTGTCAACCCGATTATATTCTATCGTTCGGTTGAATTTGCTTCTTCGGCACGTAGCGGAAATGCGATGCTTGGGTTAACTTCCAAATACAAGTGGAATAATCAAATTCAGTTTTACGGCCAATTTTTAGTGGATGAGTTTTCGTTAAATGACATTAAATCGGGTGAAAAAAGTTGGAAAAATAAGTTTGGTTTTCAACTCGGAGCGAAATACTTCAATGCCTTCAACATTAAAAACTTATTGTTGCAAACCGAATATAATGTAGTGCGTCCTTATGTGTATGCGCATAGCGAAGTCATTACCAATTATGGACACAACAACCAAAGCTTAGGTCACCAATGGGGCGGTAATTTCAGAGAATTTATTGCCATTGCCCGCTACCATAACGGACGTTATTTTGCCGATGCTAAAATTACGGTTGGGACGCGAGGGCTCGACTTCAATAATGATAATGATACCTTCAATTACGGAAGTGATATTTACCGTGATTATGAAGAAGGGCGTCCTTATGATGTAGGCGTAACTGTAGGTCAAGGGAACAGTACGAATGTTTTTATTGCCGATTTGCAAGCCGGCTATTTGGTGAATCCCGTTACGAATATGAAAGTGTTCGGAAGTTTGATATACCGAAACTTTACTCCGGCTACCGAAACTGCTTTGGCGGTCAAAGAGAGTACCACTTGGTTTTCTATTGGCTTACGTTGTGACATTTTTAATTGGTATTTCGATTATTAATCTTTTTTTGATTCAAACTTTCGCAATTAAAAATCTCGTTTTTGATTAGGCGGTATCTTCTTCCTATACAAATTCTCTTGTGGCTGCTGCCTCTTAATTTAGGAGGCAATTCCTTGGCCTTGGGGAATTCTTATTCTTTTCACAGCTCTTTTTGGTGATTTGTGCTCGTTTTCAGTAACTTGAAACGATAGTTAAAGTATTGCTAAAGTTCAGGAGCAAATTAATTTTTGTTTAACTTTGAAGTGAAAATGTTAAACATTTTTAATTCGCCCACTCTACTTCCTACTTTTTATTTTGCTTGAATTTTTAATTAAGTATCAATAATAACGTCAAAATCATTACCTATGAAAAACAAAAACATCACGCTAACAGTAGCTAAAACCGTGTTGGTTTTATTTGTGACAGCATTCGGATTCACATCATGTTCTACCGACGACAATGGGTCTAATGACACTGCATCGTCTAAACTTTCCATCAAAGAAACCTTTGATGCGTACAATCGTGCTCCGGCTCCCGGAAATTCTTCTATTGCCGGAATAGCAGTTAACGGTGGGTTTAACGAATTGGTAAACGCATTGGTGTATGTTGACAGCGAATTGAATACCGGTTTGGTAGACTTGTTTGCCAACGGTACGGATCAGTATACCGTTTTTGCTCCAACCGACCAAGCGTTTCAAAATTTATATGCCGCATTAAATGTGAGCAGCATAACAGAGCTTCCGGCTCCCTTAGTAAGAGATGTTTTGTTGTATCATGTGACTGAGGGAAGACGTGCGGCTAACAGTGTAGTTCCTAAGCGCGGAACACGTGAAATAACAACACTTTTAGGAAGTCAGTTTTCGGTAACTCCGTCAGGTTCTATCAATGCGATAGGGAATACTGCCACGATTACAGCGGCTAATATTTCGGCATCCAACGGAATTATCCACGTGATTGATACCGTTTTGTTGCCAATCAACTAAATTTCAACAATTCTTTACCATTAAAGAGACCGGTTGTATCGGTCTCTTTTTTTTAGTTGGTAAAGGTGATGTACAAAGTTGCATTCCAACCGATAGACTTCCCGGTTCAGAAGAACTAAAGGCGATTGGGTGTAAACGGAATTTTTCAATATTTTTTGTCAATTGTTTTTGTCAAATCGTTTTCTATAAAGTACCTTTGCGGCAGCTTACAATTACCGATGAACGCGACGGCAAATACTTTTTCTTTTAAACAAATTGCAATAGATTTTAAAGAAATCACGAAGGCAGGATTAGCCATCAGTGTGGTGTTTTCGTCGATAGCCGGATATCTCTTGGGCGTTCCTGATTTTGAAAGTCTCCAATCCGCAACACTTTTGATGTTGGCTGTTGGAGGGTATTGCATGGTTGGTGCTTCCAATGCGTTCAATCAAGTTATTGAAAAAGATTTGGATGCCTTAATGGATCGTACCAAAAACCGACCGGTAGCATCGGGACGGATGGCGCCGAACCATGCTTTGTTTGTGGCCAGCTTACTTACTATAATCGGTTTAATTTTATTGTATTTAATCAATCCGAAATCGGCCATGTTTGGTGCGATTTCTATTTTTTTATATACCAGTGTTTATACGCCGCTAAAGACGGTAACTCCGCTCTCGGTTTTTGTGGGAGCCTTTCCGGGTGCTATCCCTTTTATGTTGGGTTGGGTGGCAGCTACTGATAATTTCGGAATTGAAGCGGGAACGCTGTTCCTGATTCAATTTTTTTGGCAGTTCCCTCATTTTTGGGCTATTGGCTGGTTCTTGTATGATGATTATGAAAAAGCCGGGTTTTTTATGTTGCCTACCGGGAAAAGAGATAATTCGACCGCTTTGCAAACGATATTGTATTCTATATGGTTGCTGGTCGCTTCCATGTTGCCGTGTTTAGGGTATACCGGGAAATTGTTTATATCGCCAATAGCAGCCGGGATTGTATTCTTGTTGGGATTGTGGATGATTTTTTACGCCGTGCGATTATACCGATTACGAACTCCCAAAGCCGCCCGAACGTTAATGTTGGTGAGTGTGTTATACATTACCTTGTTACAAATAGTTTATATAACAGATAAATTTTTAAGATAGTTATGGCAACAACCCCTATGACTGCCGCAGAGCATAAAGAAAGAACCGCACGCTCGTATAAGTTGCTGTTGTGGTTCGCCATGGCCAGCATGTTTATGATGTTTGCCGGGATTACCAGTGCTTTTATCGTAAGTAAGTCGAGAGAAGATTGGATGAAAGACTTCCAGTTTCCGACAGCTTTTTATTTCAGTACTCTTGCCATTATTTTGTGCAGCGTGACGTTTCATTTGGCTAAAAAAGCAATTTCAAAGGATAACAGAAGTGCCACCACCGGTTTTTTGTGGGTCACTTTAATTCTGGGTGCTGCTTTTGTTTTTTTACAGTTTGAAGGCTTTGGTCAGTTGATGAATCAAGGGTATTATTTTACCGGACCGCAAAGCAATATTGCCACTACTTTCCTGTATGTAATAGCCGTGGTTCACTTAGCACACTTGGCCGGAGGGATTATTTCACTTTTAATCATAATTTATAATCATTTTAAACAAAAATACAATTCAAGTCAATTACTTGGAATTGAGCTAGGTGCAATGTACTGGCACTTTCTTGATTTCTTGTGGATTTGTTTGTTTTTCTTTTTATATTTCTTTAAATAAGAAAAAAAATCTAAATTTGGGAACTTTTTAACGAATAACTTTTATGGGAGCTACAGTTACTACTGCAAATACAAACGAAAATACTTGGGGTGGCGGAAATGAACCAATGGGTGCCAGCTATGGTAAATTGATGATGTGGTTTTTCATCGTATCCGATGCTTTGACCTTCTCCGGTTTCCTTGCGGCATACGGTTTTTCAAGATTTAAATTTATCGATAATTGGCCTATTGCTGACGAAGTGTTTACACACTTTCCGTTTATGCATGGAGTAGATGCGCCAATGTATTATGTGGCCTTAATGACTTTTATTTTGATTTTCTCATCAGTAACTATGGTTTTGGCTGTTGATGCCGGACATCAGATGAAACAAAAGAAAGTAGCGTTTTATATGTTGTTAACCATTGTCGGTGGTTTAATCTTCGTGGGTTCGCAAGCTTGGGAGTGGAAAAACTTCATTAAAGGAGAATACGGAGCTATCGAAACCAAAGGCGGAAGTATTATCCAGTTTGTGGATAAAAACGGAAAAAGAGTAAAATTAGAGGATGTTGCCGTGGTTTTGCCTGAAGCGAGAGAGCAGCACAAAAAGAGCAATGGTTTATGGTTTGTAGGTGAGCCATCATTACCGTCTTATTCAGTAGCTGAAGTGCAGGCAGGTTTCAAAGCGCATCCGGAACTATTGGTTAGAACTGAAAAAATTTACCGAGATACGAAAGAAGACCGAGAAAATAAATCGTTGCAACCGGGCTTGAACAAAAACAAGCACCGTGAGGTTTTGAACAGAGAAGCTTCTGAAACCATGGTGGCCAATGCTCATTTGGTCGTAGAAGGTGCTAACTTGGAGCGAAACGAATACGGTAGTAAATTGTTTGCCGATTTCTTTTTCTTCATCACCGGATTTCACGGTTTCCACGTATTTTCAGGTGTAGTTATCAATATTATCATTTACTTCAACGTTCTTTTAGGAACTTACGAAAAGAGAAAAAGTTACGAAATGGTGGAGAAAGTTGGACTTTACTGGCACTTCGTTGACTTAGTTTGGGTATTTGTATTTACTTTCTTCTACTTAGTTTAATTACAGAAAAACATAGATTATTATGTCACACGCACACGAACATGTATCCAATACATCAAGAATCTGGAAAGTTTTCATCTTATTATCTATTGTAACCATTATTGAGGTTGCCTTAGGTATTGTAAGACCGGAATTTCTTTTTATGAATAACTTTCTAAGCATGAATTTGCTTAACTGGGTGTTTATTATTTTAACGTTATACAAAGCATACTACATCGTTTGGGCTTTCATGCACATGGAAGGTGAAAAAAGTAGTTTGCGTTGGGCTGTAGTAGCCACCGTTATTTTCCTTGTTTTGTATCTCGTATTCATCTTACTTGTTGAAGCCGATTATGTATATGAGGTTTTTAAAAATTCTACTATTAAATGGAATTTTTAACACTATATTAATTCAAAAAAAGTCCCGATTCCATCGGGATTTTTTTATTTTTGTACTATAGTTTTTGGCCATTTCATGAAAAAAAATATTGTCCTTTTTGTACTGTTTATCCTGCCTATAGTAGCCTATCTTTTCTTTGCTTCCGGGGTCAACAGTTTTATTACCTTGCCCACGATAACGCCAAATATCCCCGATGTAAATCAGCAGTGGCAATCTTTAGATGGCAAAGAGGTAACCTTAGATAAAAAAATCACTATTTTAGGTTTTCCGGGTCAAGACATTATGACCAATAGCGGCAATTTTTTTACCCTAAACCAAAAAATTTATAACAAGTACCATGAGTTTAAAGATTTTCAAATGGTATTTGTGGCGCCCGACGGTACGCAAGAGCAAGCGCAAAAACTCTTAAAAGAGCTCGGAAAAATTACCAAAGTGTCCGGGTATCATTTTGTGTTTGCCAAACCCGAGGAAATTCAAAATTATTTTAATGAATTAAAGTTGCTGGGAAAACTCGATAACCGTTCCGGAACGTCTTACGTTTATATTGTAGATAAAAAAAGAAACCTACGCGGTCGCAAAGGGAAAAGTGTTCAGGGCGAAGCCGAATACAAAGAAGGATACAATACTACTTCTGCCTCCGAGTTACACAATGATATGATGGATGATGTAAAAATCATATTAGCCGAGTATCGTTTGGCGTTGAAAAGAAATAATGCCGATCGAAAAATCTAATCACTGTCATGAAAAATAAATCGTATATAGGATTATCGCTGGTTATATTAGTCTTCGGGATTTTATTTATCCCTAAAATAGTGCAACGGATTAAAAACAATACAGTGGTTCAAGGCGACCGAATTGACGCCGTTTCCAATCATAAAAATAAAGGTGCCGAAACCGGCCTAATAACTGTCGGACCGGCACCAAAGTTTGAACTTACCGATCAGAACAACGTAAAGATTAGTAATGAAACATATAAAGGGAAAGTCTACGTTTTAGAATTTTTCTTTTCTACCTGTCCGTCTATTTGCCCTATTATGAATAAAAATATGGTGAGCATTCAGAATGAATTTTTCGGAAATCCTAATTTCGGAATTGCTTCTATATCCATCAATCCGGAATACGATACCGCCAAAGTATTGAAGGAACATGCCGAATTAATCGGAGTGAAATCGACCAATTGGCATTTGCTTACCGGAGATAAAAAATACATTTATGACATTTCAAACAAAGGATTTAATATCTATGCCGGCGAAAATAAAAATGCCTCAGGTGGATTTGAACATTCGGGATTATTTGCCTTGATTGATAAAGAAGGAAACATCAGATGTCGTAAAGATAAATTCGGTAACCCTATACTGTATTACGACGGATTAGAAAAAGAAGGCGTAAAAGCCATTATAGAAGATATAAAAACCCTGTTAAATGAGTAAAGAACCCAAAACACTGGAAGGAAAATTCAAAGGTTCCATCATTGCCGTATCTATTATCATTCCCGTTGCGGTTGCCGTTTTGTTCACGGTGAAGCTCAAAGATTTCGGATTCGATGTGGAACCATTATCTTTTTTGCCGCCAATTTATGCCTCCATCAATGCCATGACGGCTTTGTTTTTAGTGATGGGCGTTTTGGCCATTAAAAACGGAAACCGAAAAGTGCACGAAAGAATGATGACTTTGTCTATCGCTTGTTCGGTCATTTTTTTGGTTATGTATGTGGCGTATCATATGACTGCCGATTCTACCAAATACGGCGATATTAATCACGATGGTCTTTTGGATGCCACCGAGTTAGCCAATGCCGGTTCGATGCGTTTGGTGTACTTCTTTATCCTTATTTCACATATCGTGTTATCGGTAGCGATTATTCCTTTGGTACTGGTTACTTACGTCAGAGCTTTGGCAGCGCATTTTGACCGACATAAGAAATTAGCCAAAATTACATTCCCGATTTGGTTGTATGTTGCCGTGACAGGGGTTTTGGTGTACTTGATGATTTCTCCGTATTATGCCAATTAAAGCGATGAAAGATAAGAGAAATGGGATAAGCCAAAAATTAGCATTACTGATTTTTGCGTATTGT
The DNA here is from genome assembly GCF_030053345.1 of Flavobacterium sedimenticola. Taxonomy (GTDB): domain Bacteria; phylum Bacteroidota; class Bacteroidia; order Flavobacteriales; family Flavobacteriaceae; genus Flavobacterium; species Flavobacterium sedimenticola. The sequence goes on along the minus strand of NZ_JASGBP010000001.1, from coordinate 13,490 downwards.
TTGTTGCCTGTGCTCTCTTTTTCCCAATGCGCGATGTGTCGTGCTTCTTTAGAGAGTTCAGGAGATAATGCCAAAGTAGAAGCTGTAAATGACGGCATCGTTTTCTTGATGGCGATACCTTATTTGTTGGTCGCCGGGATAGGTTTTGTGGTTTACAAAATGTATTACGGTAAAAAGAAAGCCAATCAATCTTAATCCATTCCGTCGATTCGTACACTCATTTTTCCGGTAGCGGTAATAAATGCAATCATGGCTTTGTCGGTGATTTCTACTTTTTCAAATTCAAAATCATTCATTGTGCCGTTTACAAAAACCCCTTTCATAGGGGAATAATTATTCAAATACGGCAACATATTCTTTTTCCCTTCTTCCAAATTCTCTTTAATAGAATAACGGCAATTTTCCTGAATTTTTCTCAAAATCATACCTTGCAACAACCAATTGGCAGTTCGCGTTAGAATTCCTTTGCTGTCCAATACATAATCCATTTGATCAAAATAAATTTCCTTGGTAATGCTGTTGTAATTCGGGATACCCGACAAATAAATCGTCCCGTTAATGCTGCCGCTCATGGTTAAAGCAATGATAATTTTACCGTCTTTTTGCCAAAGAGAGACCTCTTCCACCGTAATTTTTCGGTTACCCGAGGCAAATTCCTGTCCTTTAAAATTTCCGGTGATTATTTTGGAAGCACTTTCATAGGTCGAAATACCCACTATGTTGGCAGTAATCGAGTTGGGCATTTTGGTTACCGCTTTAAATTGAATGGCATCCCGGTTGAAACCCTCTTTCGGTTGCATGCCTACCATGGTTTGCATGTTGCACTTCAATCCCAAATCCATTTTAATTTGAGTTTTTTCCAGTATGGCATCCGTCACATAAACTTCAATCGGAATGAGTTTAAACCAGGTTTGGTAGTGTTCGCTGGTGAGGAACGGAGTGCTGATTTTGTCTAAAACATCCAAAACATAAGGCTTAAAATCACACGATTTCTCTATGGCGGCATCAATTTTTTTAGCCACTTTAGATTTGAAAATAGAAAGCGTCGGATTGATAATATACGTAATCGGAACATTTTTCCCGGCGACCAAAATAGTCGGACTTTCAGACCACTCAAAATCTTCAATCTGAGAAATGGTTGTCATTTTCCAGTTGGATAATCTAACACTGCTAATCATGGTAATGGTGCCGTTTAAATTAATTTCGCGGGTATCGTTTAAACCCATAAAATCAGTGCCGTATTTAAAACGAGACCAAATTTTCAAAGGCATAACCGTTTCTATCTTGCCATTTTTCTCGATAATTTTTATGGGAGCGGTTTTCCAAATTTTCATTTCCGTTTTATCATCTTCCAAATTGGAATCGTCATAAATCTGACCGGTTAATGTCTTGTTTAATTGACTTTCGATCTCTTTCAGCGTAATTTCCAAAGGCATGTTTACAAAAGAAGTCTTGGTTTTATAAACCATAGGCGCATCGTTGGAAGGCATTGGTTTTAGGGCTTCAATTCTTTTTGCCGTCGAGCATGCATTAATAAGAAATGAAAGGATTGCAACCTGAAAAATCGTTTTAAACGTGGACATGAAAAATTATTTTCGGTAAAAATAAATCTAAATCTGAAATACTATTGTAACATTATTCAAAAAAAAATGTCTAAATCAAAGAAATATAAATGAAGATAGAAATTACAAAAGCGATATCTTTGTTTACGGAAGAAAAACGAGCGTTACGCTATCCTATATGAAAATAATAAACACCTACTTTTTGTTTGGTTTTGCGCTACTTTTCGGAGTAGTTTCTTCGGCGCAAACCAAAAAATGGACCATCATGGAATGTGTTGAGTATGCCCTCAAGAACAATATTTCCATCAAGCAATCCGAATTAGACGTCCGCTTAGCCGACATTGAAAAAAAAGCGGCTGTCGGCAACTTTTTGCCCAATTTAAATGCTAGTGGATCTCACTCTTGGAGTATAGGAGCTAACATCAATCCTGTGACTAATGCGCGAGAAAATCAGACCACGCAATTTACCCAAATGAGTTTGAGTTCGAGTGTTGATATTTACAACGGATTGCAAAATCAAAACCGATTGAGAAGAGCAAAACTCAGCCAACTGGCCGCTCAATACCAATTAACCAAAATGCAGGACGACATTTCGTTGTATGTGGCCAATGCTTATTTGGATATTCTTTTTAACAGAGAAAATCTAAAAGTGCAACAGGCTCAGTTAGCTAACGATGAAAAGCAACTAGTTCGCACGCAAGAATTGGTCGACGCCGGAATGGTTCCGAGAGGCGATTTATTGGATATGAGAGCAACGGTAGCTTCCGATAAACAAAAAGTGGTGGCTGCCGAAAACAGTTTGCTGATTTCCCGATTGAGTTTGGCGCAATTGCTTCGTTTGGAAGATTTTGCCGCTTTTGATATTGCCGATGTGGATATTGAGGCTAAAGCAAGTCCGGTCATGTCCGAAACCCCCGAAGCTATTGTATCCAAAGCCAATGAAGTACGCGTGGAAATTAAAATAGCAAAAGCCAATTTAGACATCGCCGAAAGAGATGTCAAAATCGCCAGAGGCGCGCTTCAGCCGAGCGTTTCTTTTGGGTATAATTTCGGTACTAACGCCAGTTACTCGGACCGAATTATCGGTATAGATAGTAACGGTGTGCCAATCATTGCCGGCCCGCTACCGGTCTTCGATCAGTTTAGCGATAACAAAGGACATAATTTCGGGGTTCAAGTCAGTGTTCCCATTTTTAATGGTTTTTCCGCTAAAAATAATGTCGAGCGAAACAAAGTCGCTTACGAGAGATCCAAAAATGCTTTCGAGCAGGCCAAACTCGATTTAGAAACGAATGTGTACAAAGCGATTACCGATACCAAAGGAGCGCTCAATACCTACGAGGCATCTATCGCGGCTTTAGAAGCCCGTCTGGAAGCGTTTAATTATGCCAAAGAAAAGTTTGCAGTAGGAATGATGAATACCTTCGATTACAACCAAGCCCAAACACTGTATGTGAATTCTCAATCCGATGCTATTCGTGCCAAATACGATTACATATTTAAAACCAAAGTGGTAGAACTTTATTTTGGAATCCCAATCATTCAAAAACCATAAATCATGTCAAAGAAAAAAATATACTGGATAACAGGAATCTTAGTTTTTATTTTAATAGTACTATTGTTGCTTTCTAAATCGGGAGCTATTGGTAATAAAGAGGAAGGTGTCGAAATTGAAACCGCTCAGGCCGATGAAATTACGATAGTAGAAACAGTCTCTGCCACCGGAAAAATTCAACCCGAAATTGAAGTGAAAATTTCATCTGAAGTATCCGGAGAGATTATTGATTTGCCGGTCAAAGAAGGACAAGTGGTAAAAAAAGGACAACTTCTGGTGAAGATAAATCCCGATTTATATACTTCGGGTTACAACCGAACCGTTTCTAATTTGTCGGGAACCAAAGCCGGTTTAAGTCAGGCCGATGCCTCTTTCAAAGAAGCCAAAGCCAGTTACGATCGCAGTAAAACACTTTACGATAAAGGTATTATCTCCAAATCCGAATGGGATAAAGCCGTGGCATCTTTTGAAGTGGCCAAAGCCAACAAAGAGTCGGCGTACTACAACGTACAAAGTGCTAATGCTACGGTGAGAGAAGCCAAAGACAACTTAGGCCGAACCACCATTTATTCTCCGGCCGACGGTACCATTTCTTCCTTAGGGGTTGAATTAGGAGAACGCGTTTTGGGAACGCAACAAATGACCGGAACCGAATTGCTAAGAGTGGCCAATTTGGATAATATGGAAGTGGAAGTAGATGTCAACGAAAATGATATTGTGAAAGTGAGTATCGGCGACAGCACTAAAATACAAGTGGATGCCTATTTGAAAAAAGAGTTTAAAGGAATCGTAACCAGTATTTCCAATTCGGCCAGTACGACTACCACGGCAGATCAGGTAACTAATTTTAAAGTGAAAGTTCGCATTCTAAAAGAATCGTATCAAGACTTATTGGAAGGCAAACCGGCCAGCTATTCCCCGTTCAGACCCGGAATGACCGCTACGGTTGATATCATTACCAAGCGAAAAGAAAAAGTAATCGGAGTGCCTATCAGTTCAGTGGTAGTGAAAAACGATACAGCAGCAACGTCTAAAGACGAACCTAAGATGGAAGGCGAAGCCAAAAAAGTCCTGGGCAAAAGCGACAAAAAATTTGAATGTGTTTTTGTAAAAGAAGGTGACAAAGCCAAAATCAGAGTCATCAAAACCGGAATTCAAGACGACACGAACATCGAAGTAGTTTCGGGCTTAAAGAAAGGCGATGTAGTAATCGTAGGACCCTACACCACGGTGACTAAAGACTTGAAATCGGGCGACAAAGTGAGATCGAAAAAAGAGACAGAAAAAGCTAAAAAATAATTCCTTGGCCTATATTTTAAACATAGAAACGGCTACTAAAAATTGTTCGGTGTCTCTGGCGCATAACGGAACTACAATTTTGTGTCAAGAAATTGCCGAGCAGGGGTATTCACATGCCGAAAAATTGCATGTTTTTATCGAGAACATTTTACAAGAGAGCGGGATTCATTTAAAAGACCTGAACGCTATAGCGGTCAGTAAAGGTCCGGGGTCATATACCGGATTGCGCATTGGTGTTTCGGCGGCCAAAGGGTTGTGTTACGCCTTGCAAATTCCGTTAATTGCGGTAGACACGTTAGCGGTTTTGGCTGCCGCAGTTTCTCAAAATGACGGTTGGGTAATTCCCATGATTGACGCACGCAGAATGGAGGTGTACAGTGCCGTTTTTGATAGTAATAAAAAAAAGATTCAGGAAGTACAAGCTGAAATTCTCACCTCAGAAAGTTATGCTTCGGTTACCGATACCGTATATTTAGTGGGCGATTGTCAGGAGAAATGCAAAACGGTTTTGACTCGAGAGAATTTTGTGTTTCTGCCCGAAATTGTTTTCCCTTCGGCCCAACACATGAGCGCTATGAGTTATGGTAAATACCAACAGCAACTTTTTGAAGATGTGGCGTATTTTGAGCCGTTCTATCTGAAAGATTTTATGCTGACCAAGTAAGTATTATCCTTTCGATGCTTCTCGGACAAAAGGTTGAGTAACGATGCCTGCAGCATCAAAAGCTTCTTTGCAGTTTTCAAGAATATCCGAGCTCATATCACCAAAATCGACATTTTTAGCCCACGGCTTAATGGATAAGTGAATCGCCGAATCGGTTAAGTCGCGTACCGTTACCGTTGGTGCCGGATTCTTCAATACCTTAGGGTGGTTTAACATTACCTGCATCACAATATCTTTAGCAGTTTTGATATTGGTATCATACGAAAGCGAAAAAACCAAATCAGCTCGGCGGTTACCTTGCATGGAGTAATTGATAATCACACCGTTTGAAAGAATACCGTTTGGCACAAAGATGGTTTGGTTGTTGCCGGTGATTAACTTAGTGACAAAAATCTGAATCTCTAACACCGTTCCGACAACGCCTTGTGCTTCAATCGTATCGCCTACGCGAAAAGGTTTGAACAAGATAATCAACATCCCGCCGGCAAAATTAGAAAGCGAGCCTTGCAACGATAAGCCAATGGCTAAACCGGCCGCTCCCAAGATAGCCACAAAAGACGAGGTTTCGATACCTAGTTTTGAAATAAAAGTCACAAAAAGTAAAACCCGCAACGCCCAAAGCAAACTGTCGGCTAAAAACTTAGATAAGGTGGGGTCGAGTTCTCGTTTCACCATTATTTTTCGAACCAATCGGTTGATGAAACGAATGACGTACAGCCCAACGAAGAGTATGATTAATGCTGAAACGAGCTTAGGAGAATAATCAATCAGCAACCGAATAAATCGGTCAACATATTCGGCGAATGAGTGGATGTATTCCAGTTCTTTTTTTTCCATGCTTTGATAAAAAAATCCCTTCCCGAAGTCTCGGGATTCGGGATAATAATGAAAGCAAAAATACTGATTTTTAAAATTAGTCCGCGTCTTCTTCTACACGATTTACCGTTTCTTTAATAGCTTCTTCAGTGTTTTCGGAGCTGTCACCGGTAAAGGCACTGATTTTTTCTTTCACGGTGTCGGTGGCGTTTTCCGTAAACGTGCTGATTTTTTCTTTGGCATTTTCAACTACGTTTTCAATCGTGTCGGCTGCTTGCGGCACCAACTCGCTGATTTTTTCCTGAGCTGTTTCCACAAACGTTTCTAATTTATCCACAACCGGTTCGGCCATGTCTTTAACTTTTTCAATGGTTTCTTCCGCCATTTGTTGTGTTTGTCCTCCGACGTTTCCTTTGGAGCCGCCGAATAAATTCTTAAAAAAATTACCCAATCCCATACCTGTTGTTTTTATTTGGTTACTACTAACAATAGTACGAATTTTTTCTAAGAAAACGAAGTGATTTCCTGTATAATTTGCTCAAAATCAGTGCTTGGTAGTTGACAAGTCTTGTTTTGACACAAATACAGCAGTGTCTGATTTTGAGAAGAACGACCGGTTAAGAAAGGAAGATGGCTTTGGTCGAGAGTACCCGCCACCACAATGTTAGGGGTGTATTTTTGATTTATTTTGAAAACATAGTCCAACGCTTCCGGGCCGCAAATGGCCAATTCCCGATTCTGTTCCGAATACTTCAAAGAAAGGTGTAACCAATTGGAATAAGCAGAAGGATAATCGATATTGGGCATCATATAGCGCACCATTTTTTCGGCTACCGATTCATAATAGGTGTTGTGATAATAAATACCCAATTGAAATAAATTGTGTGCCATCACCGAATTGGCGGCCGGAATCACATTATCTTCCGTTTCAAAATGAGGAGTAATCAAAGGTTGGTCTTTTTGCGAGGTGTATGCAAAAAAAGCTTCTTTTTTATCATAAAAAAAATCAAAACAATAATCGGTGAGTTGCTTGGCGGTGTCCAACCAAGACGCGTCCAAAGTTGCCTCATACAAGGCTATCAAAGCGTTGATAACCTGAGCATAATCCTCCAGATAGGCATTAATAGTGGCTTTTCCGTTTTTGTAGGTTCGGTACAAATGACCTTCAGGTGACCAAAGTTTTTGCGTAATAAAACGCGCGTTTTGCAGGGCAATGTTCAAGTATTTTACATTGCCCAATGCCTTATAGGCATCTACAAAGCCTTTGAGCATTATGGCGTTCCAAGAGGTGATGCATTTGTCGTCCAATCGGGGTTTACTTCGTTTGGACCGGGCACTATAAAGGAGGTTTTCCCATTTTTTCTTCTTTGCGGCTAAAACGGCTGTGTCTAGGTGATGTTGGGCCGCAATGGTTTCCGTTGACTGATTTTGAATTAACACATAGTTACCCTGTTCCCAATGGCCAAAATCGTTTACGTTGAAAACTTCGGAGAACAACTCGTAATCGGTTCCTAAGAGTGCTTGCAGCTCGGTCTTGGTCCACACATAAAAAGCGCCTTCTTCCAAATGATTCTCCGAGTTTAGGCTGTCGGCGTCGAGTGCGGCATAAAAACTACCTTCTGAGGTAAGCCATTCTTTTTCCACAAACTGCAATGTTTTTTCGATGATTTCCTTGTACAAGTCATTGCCGGAAAGTTTGTAGGCGTTGGCATAGAGCGATACCAGTTGCCCGTTGTCGTACAACATTTTTTCGAAATGGGGTACATGCCATTTCAAGTCCACCGAATAGCGAGAAAAACCGCCGTCAACCGTATCGAATAAACCACCATAAGCCATTTTGGTTAGGGTGAGATAGACAAAATTGAGCAACTCGGTGTTTTGGGTTTGATAGCCGTAACGCAATAAAAACTCGTAGTTGGTCGGCATCATAAACTTGGGTGCGCGCGCCATGCCGCCAAACTCCCAATCAAAACTGCGTTGCCATTTTTCGAGATGTTGGGTCAGTGTTTTGGGGTCGAATACCGTTTCCGAAGCGGTTTTAGGGATGATGCTGATGGTTTGTAACCCTTCGTGAAGTTGCTGGGCATAGTCGTAGATGGTTTCGGGATTTTCCCGGTAGATTTCCTGCAGTTTTTCGAGGGCATTGATCCATTCGTTTTTTCGGAAATAGGTGCCGCCCCAAATGGGTCTGCCGTCCGGCAAGGTAACCACATTCATAGGCCAGCCGCCATGACCGGTCATGACTTGTACCGCTTTCATGTACACCGCATCGATATCGGGCCGTTCTTCGCGGTCGACTTTGATGTTGATGAAGTGTGCATTCATTACCGCTGCGACTTCTGTATCTTCGAAACTCTCGTGTTCCATAACATGGCACCAATGACAAGCCGAATAACCGATACTGATAATGATAAGTTTGTTTTGGTTTTGAGCTTGCGCTAAAGCCGACTCGTTCCAAGCTTTCCAATGCACAGGATTGTTGGCGTGTTGGAGCAGGTATGGACTGGTTTCGAGGTGGAGTTCGTTCATATTGGATTGTTTAGCCCCGATAGCAGTGAAAATCCTTTTTGTTTTGTGCCGGTGTCCGAAGTATCGGGAAGTTGGAGCACAAAACAAAAAGATTGTAACGGATAGCGGGAAAAAGCTTCAAAAAAATTATAAAAAAAGCGTCCAATTTCGGACGCTTAAAGGTACTTCTTTTTTTTGAAACAGGGTTATCCGTTAAGTGCTTCGACTACAATTTGGTTGTCGTTGAGCATGCTTTTAAGCATGTTTTCGATGCCGTTTTTGAGGGTGAAGGTCGATGACGGACAGCCGTTGCAAGAACCTTGAAGCACCACTTTTACCTTTTTGTCTTTTTCGTCGTAAGAGTCGAAGAGTATGTTGCCGCCGTCGGCTGCTACCGCGGGTTTCACATATTCTTCGAGGATGTTCACAATTTGTTGTGAGGTTACATCCAGGTTGTCGAAGTTTTTGATTTGCTGTTTCTCTTGTTTGATGTCATTTTGAATGAGGCTATCGTCGATGACCGTACCGCCGTTTTCGATAAATTGTTTGATAAATGTGCGTAATTCGAGTGTGATTTCGTCCCACGAAATACTGTCATATTTGGTTACGGATACGTAATTCTCAGAGATAAAAATTTCTTTTACGTAGTGAAACTTAAATAATTCCTGCGCCAATGGGGATGCTTGAGCTTCATCGATGTTTTTAAACTCAACCGTGGTTTTGGTCAACGCTTTGTTAACTACAAACTTGAGAGCTGATGGGTTAGGCGTTGTTTCTCCGTATACGGAAACCGGCATTTTTCTGGTTTGGTTTTCGGGAGGAAGTACAATAACACCACCATTGTTGACATAATTTTCGATTTGCTCGGCCACTTCTTCTTTGACATCAGCCCAATCTACGATACTGAAACGCTCAACCGCGATAAAGTTGCCCGAAATGTATACCGTTTTTACGAAAGGCAAGTAGAATAACTGTTGGGCTAAAGGCGAATTTTTAGCTTCATCGATGTTTTTGAATTCGAAACTTTCGTTTTGCGTAATAAAATCGGGGAATTCAAATTTAATTATCGTTGGATTTTGGGTTTCTTTTATGATGATTTTCATGGATTTGGAATATTTTTCTGCAAATTTAACAAAGTTATTTTCTGTGAATACTTATATTTGGACAATTAAACATTAAATTAACATTTAATGAAAAAAAACAACCAACCAACACAACTAAACTACTAAGCATGAAAAGGATTTTACTTTTACTTTTGTTAATAGCCGGAGTTTTAAATTCTTATTCCCAAGCTATTACAGTAAACACCACCACTTATACTGTTCCTCAGTTAGTACAGGATGTCCTTTTTTCGAATCCGACAGGGGGAACTAATTCTTGTGTGGGTACGATAAGTAACATTACGTGGAGTACAGGAACCAACTTTGGGTCTACCAACGGGATAGGCTATTTTCAAAACACCAATCCGAACTTTCCACTGACTTCGGGTGTAATCTTGTCTTCGGGTAATGTCATGAATGCGCCGGGTCCCAACGATTCTACCCTGAGTGATGGCGGTTTCGGATGGCCGGGAGATAATGATTTGTTTACCTACATACAAGGATTGGGTATTGATCCCGGTTTGACAGATTACAACAATGCCACGATTTTAGAATTTGATTTTACTCCGTTGACCAATCAAATGAGTTTTGATTTCTTGTTTGTTTCGGAAGAGTATGGGACTTTCCAGTGTACATTCTCGGATGCCTTTGCTTTTTTTTTAACAAACGTTACGGCCGGAACACCAACGACTAACTTGGCTTTGGTGCCGAGTACTACAACACCTATTTCTGTAATTACCATTAGAGATAATGCGTTTAACGGAGGATGTCCGTCGGTAAATCCGGGGTATTTTGGTGGTTTCAACGGACCTCCAAACGATGTGACTTCTGCTACTAATTTTAACGGGGAAACCGTTCTGATGACGGCTACTTCGGCGGTTATTCCTAATAATGTGTACCACATAAAATTAGTTATTGCTGACCGAAATGACAATGCCTTGGATTCGGCCGTGTTTTTAGGAGCCGGAAGTTTTGATATCGGTTCGGCTAATATTACTGGAACAGGACAATATGATGGTTTGGGAGATTTTTCGGGGACTAATGCTATTTGTGCCTCGGAAGCATTGACAATTCAGGCTAGTACGACACCTATAGTCGGAGCAACCTATTCTTGGACGTTTAATACCGGAACGATTCCCGGGGCTACCGGACATACGCTCGATGTTACTCAAGAAGGGGAATATTGTGTTACCATTACCTATCCGAGCGGTTGTCAACAAACCGATTGTGTGATAGTGGAATACATTCCCGGTTTGGACTTAGGGACGCCTAATGATTTGACCGTTTGCGCTAACCCGTTTGACTTAACTCAAAACACGCCGGTTATTTTGAATGGATTAAGTAATACGTTGACTTTTCATCATACGTTATTCGAAGCTCAAGAATTAATTGCACCTATCTCGAACCCTTCTAACTACATTGGTTTTGATGGAGAAATTATTTATGCGGCAGTTGAAGACGATATGACCGGTTGTATTGCCATAACGCAATTTACGCTACATATCAATCCGCTTTTGTGTACGTCAGACCCTATTCCTAATCCGCCACCGACGTTAACGCTATGCGAAAACAGTTTTGGCAGCGGTACAGCAAACTTTGATTTTACACCGCAAACAGCCATAGTTTTGGGAACCTATCCCGCAGCAGATTATACGGTATCGTATCATCTCTCTCAAAATGATGCCAATAATGACATAAATGCAATCAATCCTATTATTTCTTTTTCAGGGACAAACGGACAAACGATATACGTTAGATTAGAAGATAATTCCGATCCTACCAGCTTTGGGACCACCAGTTTTCAGTTGGTTGTAAATCCTTTGCCAACCGCAACAATCTCGGGAACAACATCAATTTGTTCCGGAAACAATACGGTGATTACCTTTAACGGTACGCCGAATGCCACCGTTACCTATACGGTAGATGGTAGTCCTAATCAAACTGTAGTGTTAGATGGTACCGGAACCAATACAGTAACCACTCCTAATTTAACTGCGAATTCAACGTATACCTTAGTGAGTGTTTTAAACAACACCACCAACTGTACCAGAGCAATTACCGGTTCAGCAGTTGTTACAGTGAATCCTTTGCCTACGGTTACTATCTCGGGAACTACATCTATATGCTCCGGGAATACAGCTGTGATTACATTTACCGGAACCCCTAATGCAGTGGTGACCTACAATATTAATTCAAATCCGAATCAGACTGTAACGCTGAGCGGAACCGGAATAGCAACCATTACAACTCCGGTTTTAACTTCTTCTGTAACGTATAACTTGGTTAATGTTGTAAATCCAGCCACAACTTGTTCACAAACACAAACTGGCTCCGCAATTGTTACCGTTGTTCCGCTGCCTTTTGTAGCGATTTCGGGAACTGCCACGATATGCTCGGGGGATTCGACCACAATTTCTTTTAATGGTTCTCCGTTTACAACTGTAACGTACACTGTGAATAACGGACCAAATCAGACCATTACCACGGATGCTTCAGGTAGCGCTGGACTTTTAACGGGTCCGTTGACTGTTACAACCACTTACACTCTGGTAAGCGTTCAGGATGGTAGCGGTAACACGCCTGCCTGCGGCCAAGCTCAAACGGGTTCCGCTACCGTGACTGTTAACACGGCACCTGTCATCAGTACACCTACGGATTATGTGGTATGTGATGACAGCAACAATAACGATGGTTTTTACTGTAATTTTGATTTCAACACTAAGATCAACGAGATTACCGGAGGTGACCCTAATATAGTGGTTACGTTCCATGAGACGTTAACCAATTCGCAAACGGGTGCTAACCCTCTGGCGAGTCCGTATTGTAATATCGACCCGGGCTTCCAAACGATTTATGTAAGAGCGTACAACAACGGTTCTCCGGCTTGTTACTCCAATACAACTTTTAATTTAATTATAAACCCATTGCCATTGGCCAATCCGGTGATTTCGGATTACGAGTTGTGTGATTACAACAATCCGGGTGATGGTGTGGAAGTCTTTACCTTAAACAGTAAAGATTTGGAGATTGCCAACGGTCAGACCAACGTGGCTATCGGTTACTATGATAACCCGACTGATGCGGCTAACCAAACCAACTCGTTACCGAACTTGTACACCAATACGGTTATCGGGGCTCCGCAAGAGATATGGATTAACATTCGCAACACTACTACGGGTTGTAACACGGTAAGTTCATTCTTTATCAATGTGAATCCGCTACCGAGTGTTACCCAACCCGACCCGATATTCCAATGTAGTAATGGTTTGAGCAATCAGGCGCAGTTTGATTTGACGGTTAGTGAAGCGCAAGTAACCGGAGGAGTAGGCAATGTAACAGTTACCTATTACAACACCTTACTCGATGCACAGAACGAAACCACTCCAATTACAGCCCCATTAGATTATACCGGTACGGATAACGAAATTGTGTACATCCGCGTTGAGGATAATGATACGGGCTGTTATGCCACTACAACACAGTTGTTAGAGGTAACTCAAGGACCGGTGGCCTTAACGCCGCAACCGTTACACTATTGTGATCCGAACAACGATTGTTTCGGAGAATTTAATTTAGAAGATGCCTCGGTAGAGATTGCCGGAGGAGTATGGCCGGTACCGGGAGTTTCCATTACCTACCACGAAACCCAAACCGATGCCGAGACCGGCGCCAATCCTATAGCGAGTCCGTATTACAATATCGATCCGTGTACACAAACGATTTATGTACGTGTGTTCTATACCTTAACCGGTTGTGCCAACTATGTACAATTACAATTGATTGTAGACCCAACCCCTGAGGCCACTACACCAGCCGATTACCAATTGTGTGATTACACGGGTGCTGTGGGGTATGAGACATTTGATTTAAGCAGTGTAGAACCGGAGATATTGGGAGGTATCGACCCGACGCTTACCGATGTTACGTTCCACACGACTTTAGCGGATGCTCAAAACGATGCCAATGCGATTACATCGGAGACGAGT